>JAHLKV010000004.1 GCA_020444475.1 bacterium | reverse complement strand
TCGCTCTGGCGGGCCGTCGTACTCGAACGGCAGCGGGCCGAGCTTACGCATCGGCTTCTCCCTCGTCATCTCTTCGTACGCGTGCGCCAGCAAACCGGGCATGCGGGAGATGATGAAAAAGCCCTTACCCAAACGCCAGTCGAAACCCATGTCGGAAATCACCGCCGCGATGGCGCCATCGACATTGATCGGCAGGGCTTTGCCGAGTTTATCGTTGAGCGCTTTTTCAATCGCTTTACACAGTTCGATATGTTTGCCGGAGTAGCCGTGTTTCTCGGCGATGGAGAACAGTTTCGCAGTGCGCGGGTCGACATTATGCAGGCGGTGTCCGAAGCCGGGCATGCGGCGTTTGGACTGGCCGAGCCAGTCGACCAGTTCTCGGGCGAGGTCGGCCGGGGCGCCGTCTTTTCTGGCCCACTCCTGCATGATTTTCGCCGACTGCTCGATAGCGCCGCCGTGGGTGTCGCCGATTACGAGCACCCCGCCGGCGAGAGCAGCGTTAAGCGGATTACCGCCCGAAACGACCGTCCGCGTGCCCAGCACCGAGGGCGGCGAGGAGCCGTGGTCTACCGAAGAAACGAGGATGGCGTTCATCAGGGCAGCTTCGGCCTTTGAAGGCAGCTCGCCTTTGAGAATGAGATAGACGGTCTCGGCGTACGAGAGGTTTTCCATGATATCGGTGATCTTGTAGCCCCGGACGTTGATCTTGCCGGGTCCGATATCGGTGATCGAGGTTTTCCAGTTTTCCTCGGCCATGAGATACACCCTTTATGCGTGTGTGTGACTAATCGACGTTTTGGTAGGACTGGAGGACGCTGTCGGGGACGTAGGATCTCGCGAAGGCCAGCCAGTCCGCCTGCAGCGAATCTACCGTTTTGTTAAACTCCCGCATAGCCATTTCCCGAAAGACCAGCTTTGACGTATAGGCTTTGCGAAGGGTGCCCGGACCGTAGTCGGCAAGAACGTAGGCCACAAACGAAGCCGCTTCGGCCGACTGCTTGCGCTCGGTGTTGCTGTCGATCAGGGTGTCTTTGGAGAGACTGTCGAGCGGGATAAAGGTCCCCTTCTCGATCAGGTCGAAGGTCATCTGATGGTAGTTCTGGCCGGAGAAGTCCATGAGGGAGCGCAGGCCGTGGATCCAGAACGGGTACTTCGGCGGCGTGGGCACCCAGTGGGGAATCAGCCAGTCGGTCAGAGTCGGCCCGATAAACGACGGCAGCCAGAAGTGGATGATGCTGTCCTGCGTGAAGGGGTACTCCTGTCCGGTCAGTTCTCTGCCCTGCCCGAAGCCGGTGTAGACAAAGACGACCAGGGTGTCCCAGGGGCGGGTCATACCGAGGAGCTGGCTCATGCGGGTGATCGATTGGTTGTACAGGTTACAGCGGTCGGGGAACTGTTCCATCTGGAGATGATGCGGCGGGTGAAAGAGCTTCACCTGTCCGCAGTCGTAGAACTGCCAGTCGGCGTATTTCGGATCGTTGAAGATGGCGTTTTTCGAGCTGTCGGAGCGCTTGTCGGCCGGTTCCTTTTCGGCGTCACTGCAGGAAACCGTGACAGCAGAGAAGGCAACGATGAGTCCCAGCATACAGGCGAGGAGGGCGATGGTGACGGTTGATGTGCGCTCGGGAGATTTTATATAAAAAACCGGATACATGATATTCCCTTATTGTGAGATAAGTATTTACGGGGAAGCAACATAATATTCTCAGGGGAGTCTGTCAAGGCGGCGATGATCGTTATTTTTTTCACAACTGCGCTTGACTTTCGGTGGGCCACTGGCGATATTAATGAACGAAAGAGAATCAGGACGTTATTAGTTCCTCTTACTCAAGAGTCGGTCTGACAGTAGTTTACAGCGACTGTTCAGACGGCTCTGGCGACCGAGGGTGTTATGGTCGAAACGGGACAATATAGACTTCCTTCGTTCAGCAAGCGCCTTCTCGTCATAGTCGGCGGCTATGGATCGGGGAAGTCGGAAGTGTCCGTCAACCTGGCGCGTTATCTGGCGCAGCATCAGCCCGAACCGGTGGCGATAGCCGATCTGGATATCGTCAATCCGTACTTCCGTTCGCGGGAAGCTGCTTCGCAGTTGGAAGCGTTGGGTGTTCGTTCGATCATTCCCCACGGCGATCAGGTCCACGCCGATCTTCCGATTATCATTCCCGAGATTCACAGTGCCATCAAGCAGCACGAGGGTTATTTGATCCTTGATGTCGGCGGTGACGATGTCGGTTCGCGGGTGTTGAGTTCGCTGTCCGATGCGTTTACGCCGGACACCTATGAGATGTTGCTGGTGCTGAACGCCAACCGGCCGTTCACCTCGACGGTGGACGGGGCGCGGAAGATGATCGGGGAGATCGAGGCGTCCTCGCAGCTTCGGTTCACCGGCCTGATCGGAAATACGCATCTGATGGAGTTTACGACCGCTGAGACGGTGGCGGAAGGTTTGTCGCTGACGCGAAACGTGAGTTTGGCGACGGGGCTTCCGATCGTGTTCATCAGCGCGCTTCGTCCAATCATCGAAGAAATGACTTCCCGTTTCAAGGATCTGGCGGCCCTGCCGCTTGACCGGTCATTGGTCAAGCCGTGGGAGAAGCGGGCCTGACGGGAGTGCCTTGCAGATAAAGGGAGAACGCATGCCAGGCGTAACAATCGACAAGAACCATTGCAAGGGCTGTGAGCTGTGCGTGAAGGCGTGTCCGCAGCAGGTGCTGTCGATGTCGACAGACATCACGGTGCGCGGGTATTTCTACGCACAGATGCATGACCCCTCGCGCTGTATCGGCTGCACGATTTGTGCGCTGACCTGTCCCGATGCCGCGATCGAGGTTCACACCAACGGCACGAGTTACGTGCTGTTCCAGTACTGACGGAAGCAGAGGGATTTGGTATGGCGAAAATACTGATGAAGGGCAATGAAGCGATCGCCGAGGCGGCGATCCGTGCCGGCGCGACCAACTACTTCTGTTATCCGATCACGCCGCAGACGGAGGTGGCGGAGTATCTCGCCCGCCGCATGCCGGAGGTAGGCGGGGTTTTCTTGCAGGCGGAGAGTGAAGTGGCGGTCGGGAATATGTTGTTCGGGGCGGCGTCGACCGGACGGCGCGTGTTTACGTCGTCGTCGAGTCCGGGTATCTCGCTGATGCAGGAGGCGATGTCGTATATCGCGGGTGCGCAGCTGCCGTGCGTGATTCTGAATATCATGCGGGGTGGTCCGGGGCTGGGTGGTATTTTGCCCGCCCAGTCGGACTATTTCCAGGCCACCAAGGGGGGCGGGCATGGTGATTATCGGATATTGTGCCTGGCGCCGTCGTCGATCCAGGAAGCGGTCGACCTCACGATGGGGGCGTTTGCGACGGCGGAGAAGTATCGCAATCCGGTGATGATTGTTGGTGACGGGATGATCGGCCAGATGATGGAGCCGGTGGAGTTCCCGGATGATTTCGACGCCGGTGATCCTTCGAAAAATGAAGAATGGGCCGCGACCGGCGCCAAGGGGCGCAAGGCGCGGATTATCAAGTCGCTGTTTCTCGATCCATTGAAGCTCGAAGAGAACTCGATCGTGCTGCACGAGAAGTACGAGAAGATGAAAGTCGATGAAGTTCGGTACGAGCGCTACAAGATCAACAGCAAGAACGAACTGATGATCGTGTCGTACGGGACGATGGCGCGTATCTGCCAGACGGCGATCGATGAGCTGGAGGCCGAGGGAATCTCGGTCGGGCTGTTCCGTCCGATCAGCCTCTTCCCCTATCCAGAGAAGGAGCTTCGCAAGGAAGTCGACGCGAAGAATATCAAGACGGTGCTGGTGATCGAGATGAGCTGCGGGCAGATGGTGGAGGATGTGGAGCGGGTCGTCCAGGGCGTGAAGCCGGTGAAGTTTTTCGGTCGCACGGGTGGGATCGTGCCGTCGCCGGAGGAAGCCAAGGAGCAGATCAAAAACCTGATAAAGAAGCCAACGCGCGCGAAGAAGGCGGCGGCGAAGTCGACGTCGAAGCGCAAGCGTAAGGACTGATCATATGCATACCGTACAGGCAGAAAAGACGATTTTCCAGCGGCCTGAGTCGCTTACGGAGACGGTGACGCATTATTGTCCCGGGTGTACGCACGGGATCATACACCGTCTGGTGGCGGAGTCGCTGGATGAGCTCGGTCTTCGGGAGCGAGCGGTTGGTGTCGCGCCGGTCGGATGCTCGGTGCTGATATACAACTATTTCAACTGTGACTTCCTCGAGGCGCCGCACGGGCGCGCTCCCGCACTGGCGACCGGGTTCAAGCGGATTCGCAACGATATGATCGTGTTTACCTATCAGGGGGACGGCGATCTGGCGTCGATCGGCATGGGTGAGATCGTCCATGCGGCGAATCGCGGTGAGAAGATCACGGTGGTGTTCGTCAACAACGCGATCTACGGCATGACGGGCGGGCAAATGGCGCCGACCACCCTTGCCGGGCAGGTAACGACGACCTGTCCGCACGGGCGTGACACGCAACAGACCGGTCAACCGATCCGGATGTCGGAGTTGTTGGCGACGCTGGCGACGCCGTCGTATATCGAGCGGGTGTCGGTGCATTCACCGATGCATATCATCCGGGCCAAGAAGGCAGTACGGAAGGCGTTCGAGTACCAGAAGGCGGGGACCTGTTTCTCGCTGGTGGAGGTGTTGTCGACATGCCCGACCAACTGGGGCATGACGCCAACCGATGCGACCAAGTGGCTCGAGAAGAATCTGTTCGCCTACTATCCCCTGGGCTGCTACAAGAAGCCGGAGGAGGTGGGTTGATGGATCAGTATGAAGTTCTCTGGGCCGGATTCGGCGGTCAGGGTGTGATGGTGGCCGGGCAGTTGCTGGCCTACACCGGAATCAAGGAAGGCAAAAACGTCGTGTGGCTGCCGTCGTACGGTCCGGAGATGCGCGGCGGTACGGCGTATTGTACGGTGGTAATCTCGGAGCAGCGGATCGGTTCGCCGATCATTTCGAATCCGAGAGCGGCGGTGGTCTTCAATCGGCCGTCGTTTGACAAGTTCTCCCCCCGTATCAAGGCGGGTGGATTGTTGCTGGTGAATTCATCGCTGATCGATGTGACCACCGACCGTGATGATGTTACGGAGATACTCGTACCGGCCAACCGGATGGCCCTGGATGCGGGCTCGCCGAAGGCGACCAATATCGCGATGCTCAGTGCATTTGTAGGGGCGACGGAGGTCGTCAAGTATGAGAATCTGCTGGCGACGCTCGAGGAGAAGCTCGGCAAAAAGAAGGAACTGCTGGAGATCAACCGGGCGGTGATGCTGGCCGGGTATGAGCTCGGACAGAAGGCGATGAAGGGCGCCGGAAAGAAGGTGAAGGCATGAAGCACGACCTCTCGAGAGTGCCCGAGATTATCGAGCGCTATCCGCAGCAGCCGTCATCGCTGATCATGGTCCTGCAGGACATACAGAAGGAATTCAGCTATTTGCCGTGCGAGGCCCTGGAGCAAACGGCCGCGAAACTCGGTGTGCCGCTTTCCAAGGTCTTCTCCGTCTCGACTTTCTACAATGCGTTTTCGCTGAACAAGAAGGGTGACACGGTGGTACGGGTGTGTATCGGCACGGCCTGTCACATTCGCGGGGCGCGGCAGATTCAGGAGCAGCTGGAAACGGCGTTGAAAATACAGGCCGGTGAAACGACCAAAGACGGCAAGTTTACGCTTGAGGTTGTCGGCTGTGTGGGCGCCTGCGCGATGGCGCCGGTGGTTCTGACGAACGACCGGTATCATCCGCAGTGCAAAGTGAACACCGTCAAGAAGCTGGTCGCGAAGAGGTAATATGCGCATCGAGTCAGAAAAACAGTTACGCGACTACCGCAAGAAGCTGGCCGACGCCGACAAGAAGCTGACCAAAAAGATCATGGTCTGTCACGGCCCGGGCTGTCTCGCCTCCGGTGCCGAGAAAGTCAGTGAGGAGTTCGAGAAACAGCTCAAGCGGAAGAAGATCACCGGCGTGACGGTGGGGTCGATCAAGAAGACCGGCTGCCATTCGTTTTGCGAGAAGTCTCCCCTGGTCGCTATCGAGCCGGCACAGATTCTCTATACGCGGGTGAAAGTCAAAGATGTCGCGGAGATAATCGAGAAATCGATCAAAGGTGACGAGATAATCGAGCGGCTCGTCTATCACGATCCGCACAGCAACGACGCCATCCCGAAGTATCCCGACATTCCGTTCTATAAGCACCAGACCCGAATCGCGCTTCGCAACCTGGGCAAGATCAACGCCTGCGATATCGATGACTATATCCGGGTCGGCGGCTATGAAGCGGCTGCCAAAGCGCTGCTGAAGATGACGCCGGAGGGTGTTATCGACGAGGTCACAAAAGCGAATCTTCGCGGTCGCGGCGGCGGCGGTTTCCCGGCAGGTCGTAAGTGGAAATCATGCCGCGCGGTCGAGTCCGACGTTCGTTATGTTGTCTGCAACGGCGACGAAGGAGACCCGGGAGCGTTTATGGATCGCGCCATCATGGAAGGCGATCCGCACACGGTCCTGGAAGGGATGATTATCGCCGCCTTCGCGGTCGGCGCCAAGGATGGTTACATCTACGTCCGCGAAGAGTATCCGCTGGCGGTAGTCAATTTGCAGAAGGCTATTGAGCAGGCGGAAGCGATCGGACTGCTGGGCGACAACATCCTCGGAACCGACTTCTCGCTGCACCTGCACATTAATCGCGGCGCCGGAGCGTTTGTCTGCGGAGAATCGTCGGCGCTGATGCTTTCGGTGGCCGGTAATGTCGGTGAGCCGCGCGCGAAGTATATCCGCTCGGTGGTGAAAGGCCTGTGGGATAAGCCGACGGTGTTGAATAATGTCGAGACCTACGCCAACGTGCCGATGATCATCGCCAACGGCGCTGACTGGTTTACTTCGGTGGGCGCTCCGAAAAACGCCGGCACCAAGGCGTTTTCGCTGGTCGGCAAGGTGCGGCATACGGGACTGATCGAAGTTCCCATGGGCACGCCGCTTCGCACGATCATCTACGATATCGGCGGCGGTATTCTGAAAGACCGACCGTTTAAGGCGGTCCAGACGGGTGGTCCTTCGGGCGGCTGTCTTGCCGAACAACATCTTGACCTCTCGGTTGATTTCGATACGCTGACAAAGCACGGATCGATGATGGGATCGGGCGGTATGATCGTGATGGATGACCGGACGTGTATGGTCGATGTCGCGAAGTACTTCCTGTCGTTCCTCGTGTCCGAGTCGTGCGGCAAGTGTATCCCCTGTCGTGAGGGGCTCTACCAGCTGCACAAGCTGGCGATAGCGATCAGCGAGGGCCGGGCGCAGGAGAGCGATATCGAGAAGATGGAGCATCTTTCGGAGATGGTGGTGACCGGGTCGCTGTGCGGACTGGGCAAGTCCGGACCGAACCCGTTCCTTTCGACGATAGCCAACTTCCGCGACGAGTACCTGACACACATCCGCGACCACAAGTGTTCGGCGGGCGTGTGCAAGGAACTTATCAAGTACGAGATAGATGCTGAGAAGTGTGACGGCTGTATGGCCTGTATCGCCGCGTGTGCGTTTAATGCCATCAGCGGCAAAAAGACGAAACCGCACGTTATCGATCAGGAGCTGTGCACCAAGTGCGGCGCCTGCGTGGCGGCGTGCACTCGCGAAGCGATAATGGTCCTGTAGGGAGTAAGGCATGGTATCACTGACTATAAACGGTAAGGTTGTCCGGGCCGAGGAAGGGGAATACCTGCTGGCGGTGATTCGGAGGATGGGGATCGATGTTCCCGCCCTGTGTGATCATGCGGCGGTGGAACCGTACGGCGGCTGCCGCCTCTGCATGGTGGAGATCACCAAGGAGTCGTGGGACGGCTGGAAGAACTATGTTACGGCCTGCCTCTACCCCGCCGAGCAGGATCTGATCGTCAACACGCACTCCGAGAAGGTAATCGAGCTTCGCACATCACTGCTCGATCTTTTTCTCGCTCGCAACCCCGAAACGCCGCTGATCCAGAAGCTGGCGGCCGACCACGGCCTGACGAAAACGAGTTTCGAGGTCGTCCCGGAGCCGAATGACTGCATCCTGTGCGGGATCTGCACGCGGGTGTGTGATGAGATGGGTTTCGCGGCGATCTCGATGGTCAATCGCGGACACGGTCGCGAGGTTGCGCCGCCGTTGAACGAGGCGCCGCCGGACTGTGTCGGCTGTCTGGCCTGCGCGCAGGCCTGTCCGACGAACTACATCAAGTTCGAGGATATCGGCACGACGCGCAAGATCTGGGGGCGGGAGTTCGAGCTTTTGACCTGTGAGAAGACCGGGCGTCCGACAATCACGCGGGAGTTTGCGGCTTTCCTGAGTAAGCATCGCGATATCCCTGAGGAGTACTTCAAGGTCAACGATGAAGCTCACCGCGACGAGCTGGCGTCGACCATGGGCAGGATTACTCGCTGGAGCGTGCAGGAGGAAACGAAATGAACAGTCGTTTTGTAGTGAAGCCGGAATTGTGTATCGGCTGTCGTACGTGCGAGTTGGCCTGTTCGTTTGCGCATGCGAAAAACGGTCGGCCGGGGCGTTCCCGCATATTCGTACTGGGGGGCGGGTTCAAGGATTTGTTCGTGCCGGTGACCTGTCTTCAGTGCGAGGAAGCCGCCTGCGCCAAGTCGTGTCTGGTGAATGCGATCACCCGCAATCCCGAGACGGGAGCGATGGATCTGGATCACGATAAGTGTGTCCGGTGCATGGCGTGTATCGCGGCCTGTCCGTTCGGCTGTTCGCTGTTTGACGAGCAGCAGGAGCTGGTGATCAAGTGCGACCTGTGCGGCGGTGATCCGGCGTGTGCGAAATTCTGTCCGACGAAGGCGCTGGAATACAAGCCGGTGACGGTACGCGCGCTTCGCCCGGCCATCTAAGTCGATATACTCCAGATTGTTGGTGCTTTTCGGGCGTCGCGCGGGCGCCCGAAAAGCCCTTGACTTTCCGTCCACTACCAAGCTAATTAACGAGTTAGCGGAAATTTCGCGGTGTTGAGCTACGCCCTGATCGGTCGTCGGTGACGGCCGGTAAGGCCTCGGCACGGCCTCCGCTGAAACCTGATCAAGTTTGTAACGTACTGACCTATAACCACATTCGGGAGGCGCCGGCGACATGAAATTGAGCGACCGCATTCAGGACGACGTGGTGATTCTGGAACCCACAGGTAAAATCATGGGCGGTCCGGACGCTAGCCTGCTACACGATAAGCTGTACGAGTATATCGAAAAAAACATGAAGCGTGTGGTGATAGACCTGGCCCAGGTAGACTGGATGAATTCGACCGGTCTGGGCATCCTCATCTCCGGCTATACGACGCTTCGCAACAGCAATGGCGAGTTGAAACTGGCCAACGTGACGGACAAGATCCAGTCGCTGCTGACCATCACCAAGCTGGTGACCGTGTTCGAGACTCACGACAGCGTCGAGGACGCCATCAAGAGTTTCGACAGCTAACTGATGCTGGACATATCGTTGTACTTTTATACTTACGGCAGGTAGGCGTCTTACCGGACGTCTGCCTGTTTTTTTGGAGTGTCGTCATCTATGGACAAACCACAGGTCAAAGGAAACACCATTACGATCCCGTCGAACGCGAAGTTCCTCACGGACGTCGATGAGTTCATCGAGGGCCAGCTTCGCGACTGGGGAACGGCCGACTCCGTTATTGCGGATATCGCGATTTCGGTGTCGGAGTTGGTAAATAACGCGATAGTGCACGGCAACAAGGCCTCTCCGGACGGAGTTGTCACGGTTTCCATCCGTCGCTCCGGAGACACGGTGACGATTGACGTCGCCGACGAAGGGGGCGGGTTCAATCCGGCCGAAATCGACGATCCTCTCAAGGATGAGAATCTGCTCAAGGAAGTCGGTCGGGGGATATTCATCGTCGAATCGCTGATGGACAAGGTCGACGTCCGGGTCGAAGGCCGCGGGACGACGATCAGTATTTCGAAAGCGATCGCCTGACGCAGTTCGTTAGTTTCACTCTCTGACAGAAGACAGACATGGACGCTGAGCTGGTACAAACCCTCCTGCATTTCGTGGTGGGCGGCTTCCTGGTTTTCCTCGCGATAACGGTCGTGCGGGACAATATCGGGAGTCGGCTGAACCGCGCGACGGGGGGCATTTTGTTGTTTGCCGGTCTCGGTCCACTGGCGCTGGCCATGAGTTCGATCATGCAGCAGCCGGCGCCGGGGGCGGGAGGCTCGGCGATGTACAACCTGTACCATGTCTGGGAGTTGCTCTTCCCCACCCTGGTGGTGTTCTCCTGGTATTTCCCGGTCGATCGCCTGCGGGAGTTCCGACACCCGCGATTCCGCTATCTCGTATTTATTCCCCAGGTCATTCACCTGATCCTGGTGTTGTTTTTCTCCGATATCGATGCGTTGCTGGAGACGGTTTCGGCGAGTGAGTCGCAGGGCGGTTTTTCCGGCGCGCTGATGCGACCGTTCGCCTACGTGCTGCAGATCCTGCTGCTGTTCATCGGGTACATCCTGTCGAACCAGCTGGTGATCTTCGGGTCGATCAATCTGCTGTATGTCGTAGTCGCAGTCTATTTCCTCGAGTCGGGTCGTCGTCTGCAGACAAATCCGCGCCTGGTGCCGCAGACCGAGGCGCTGGTGTGGGCGGTGCGGCTGGGACTCGGACTTTATGTGATCGGGCTTCTGGGCGGACTGGTGGCGGGCGGACTCATTACCGAGGGAGTGCGCTCGCTGATTTATCTGACGGCGGCTGCGGTGGGTACGGTGTTTATCGTCTATGCCATCGTGCGCCACCAGTTCCTCGATGTTCGCCTGGTGTTCCGGCAGTCGCTGATCTATACGATCACGTCGGCGCTGCTGGTGGGGTTGTATATCGTGGTCGGCGTGCGGGCCTCGGAGTTCACGCGGCCGTTGTTCGGTGAGCGGGCGGAGATAGTCAGCTATATCCTTATCATTCTCCTGCTGCTGCTGTTCCAGCCGATCTCGAACTGGATCGACGGAGCGGTGCGTTCGATGTTCATGCGGACGCGTTCGGATCACCGGAACATTATCGAGCGGTTCTCGCGGGATATTATCTCGGTGTTCGACCCGAAGGAACTTCGACGGAAGATCGAAGACACCATGAAGACGGCGATGCTGGTCGAGAAGGTGTATTTCGTGCTGTACGATGACGATGTCGGCGAGTATGCGATCATGCCGAGCGATGATTACGGACGGCGGACGATTATCCGGCGCGACGACATGATGCTTCGCGGCATCAACCTGCTCGACCGGCCGACCTCGTACAACTCGCTGGAGGATTATGCCGAAGGGTCGCAGTTGGCGGAAACGCTGACGGAGCTTCGCGTGAAGCTGATTCTTCCCATGAAAGATACGGAGCACCTGCTGGGATTTCTGGCGCTGACCTCGAAAGTGGCCGGGTACCGGTTTTCGCCGGAGGATTACAATCTGCTGGGGGTGTTGTCGAACCAGATGGTGTCGGCGCTGACGAACGCCCGGCTGTATGTTGATTCGCTGGAGCGGATTCGCCTGCAGGAAGAAGTGACGATGGCGCGGCAGATTCAGCTCGACCTGCTGCCGTCGCATCCGCCGAAGATGCCGTGTTCGGTGATATGTGCCCTGTCGGAACCGTCGCGGACGGTCGGGGGGGACTTCTATGATTTCATTCAGGTCGACGGTCGGAAGCAGGTAGGGATCGTAATCGCCGACGCGTCAGGCAAGGGCATGCCGGCGGCGCTGTTGATCGCGCAGATTCAGGCGATCATTCACAGCGAAGTTAACAACGGCAATTCGATTGCGATGATGCTCAGGAACATGAACCGGCAGATCGCGCTCTCGACCTCGGCGGAGAAGTACGTGACGCTGTTTTACGGTGAGCTGGACCGCGAAACGGGAGAGTTCGAGTACGCCAACGCGGGGCACAACTACCCGGTGCTGGTGCGGGCGAGCGGTGAGGTCGAGTTGCTTGAGGTGGGTGGGCCGGTGATCGGCGCCTTCCCGTACATGGAGTACGAGTCAACAAAGGTGAAGCTCAACGACGGGGACGTGGTGTTTTTCTTCACCGATGGTCTGTCCGAGGCGATGGATGAGCAGGGTGTGGAGTATGGCGAAGAGCGTATCCGGTCGTTCGTTCGCGACAATCGACATATGGAACCGGAAGAGTTGATGAAGTGTATCCTTGAAGACGTGCGGGCGTTTGATCCGTCGACACCGCCGCAGGATGACACGACTATCGTAACATTAAAAATGACCGGCGCCGGGGCTGTCATAGATGAAAAACATGTCCAGGATTTCCGATGAAGGGGCGTTATTCGCCCGCAAAGATCAGTACATGGGGTTTCGGTTCTGTCCGCGCTGCGCGACCGAGCTAGTTCAGCGGGAGCTTGACGGTTGTATGCGGCTGGCGTGTCCGAACGAGGCGTGCGACTACATATACTACCAGAATCCGGTGCCAGCCGCCGGCGCGATCCTTGTCGAGAATGACAAGATTCTGCTCGTGAAACGGGCGCATCCGCCGCGGATCGGTGACTGGACTATTCCCGCCGGCTTCATGGAGTGGGACGAGCATCCCGAACAGACCGCGATTCGTGAGATCAAGGAAGAGACCGGACTGGATATCACGCTGACGGGCTTTTTCGAAGTCTACTCCGGCCGGGATGACTGGCGCAATAACGCCATTCTCATTTTGTATCTCGCAGAGGTGGTCGGCGGGACGCTGGCGCCGGGGGATGATGCGTCGGAGGCGGTCTATTTTCCGCTCGATGCGACACCGCCGAATATCGCGTTTCAGGCGCACGTGCAGGCGCTGGCCGACTATAACCGTCGTTTTCGCCCCCGGCGGTAAGTGATATGGAAATCGGTTTCGGGCAAAAACTCTTCCGGCTCTTCCTCGCCTTCTCCCTTATTCCCGCAGCCCTGCTGGCCCTGGCCGGATATTATCTTGTGGTGAGCGCGGGATCGTCGGCGTTCGGGACCAACCAGCAGACGGGGGATGCCGTCGCGGAGTATTACGCGGATTTTCTCGCCGCGCGTTTGACCGGGGATGTCAGAGCTCTCGTCGAGGACAGTTCAGCATCGGTGACGGCCGACTTCGTCCTGCGGACAATCGGCGGCGATGTCGCGATTCCGAAAGGGGCGAATCTGATCGGCCCCGATGCGGCGGCAGAGATTCTCGCTGCGGCAGGAACCGGCAGAGCAGGCTATGCCGAAGCGGGAGGCAGGATATATCAGTTCGCGAGCAGGCAAACGACCGGCGGCATCGTTATCGTGGGGTTCGTGCACGGGGCGGAGTTCCGGTCGGTGGAACAGGCGGTACAGCGAGGAGCGGCCGAGCGTTCGGGGCATCGGGAGCTGCATTCACGCTACACGCTTTTTCTGGGCGGGCTTTTCCTCGCGCTGGCGCTGATCACGGTCCTGATGGCGTCGTTCCGATCCAGAAAGATCGCGACCAGTATCGCCAAACCCCTGGCCGATCTGAGTGACGCGGCGACCAGTATCGCCGAGGGTGATTTTCGGGTACGGGTGGAGCCGAGCAGCGAGGCGGAGATCCGCAATCTGATCGATCGCTTCAACCAGATGGCGGAACAGCTCGAGAGCACGACCTCACGTCTTCGGGCGACCGAGCGAATCGCTGCCTGGCGGCAGGTGGCGCGTCGATTCGCACATGAGCTAAAAAATCCCCTGCAGCCGATCCTGGTTTCCCTCTATCGAATCGAGCGAAAGCTTCTCGATACCGATCAGTATGACGCCGTCTACGAGCCGCTGAAGGCGGCATCGGATGAGGTGCGACACTTAAAGCAGCTGGCGGAGCGATTCTCGCATCTGGCCAAGCTGCCGCCGCCGAACATGGCAGAAACAGATATCCGGGAGTTGGTGGCAAACCTGCTGACGCTGTATCAGGATGCCGACTTGCCTTACAACGTGGAGGCCAACCTGCCCGATGAGCCGTGTGTTGTAGCGGTCGATGTCGCGTATCTTCGAGAGGCGCTGCACAACCTGATTCAAAACGGCCTTGATGCCACCGAACGTAAAGGCACCGTGATCGTGTCGATCGTCGAGACGGAGCACCGCGTTGATATCTCCGTGACCGACGACGGTCCGGGGATGGATGAAGACACACTCGGGTCGGCTCGTCTCCCCTATTTTACGACCAAGCCGCAGGGGCATGGGCTGGGGCTCGCGATCGTCGAGAAGTCGGTGGCGGAGATGGGCGGTCAGGTCGATATCGTGTCACGGGCGGGCGAAGGAACCACGGTCAGTATTTCGTTAACCAAGAGGACGTCATAGATGCCGGCGCGGATTCTCATAGTTGACGATGAACCCAATATCACGCTGTCGTTTTCGTCGTTGTTGAAAGACGAAGGGTGGGGGTGCACTACGGCAGGTTCGGCCGAGGAAGCACTGGCGCTGTTCGAGCGCGGTATGTACGATCTGGTGCTGCTCGACCTGCAGCTGCCCGGCAAGCCCGGTCTGGAGTGCCTCAGAGAAATCAAGGCAAGCGCCGAGCCGAGCGAAGTGCTGGTCATCTCCGGGCAGGCGGACATTCCGATGGCACTCGACGCCGTCCGCCTTGGCGCGGTCGACTTTCTCGAGAAGCCGGTGGCGCCGGAAAAGCTGATAGCGTCGGTCAGGGCCGCCCTGCTGGTGGCCGATTCGAACCGTCAGCGGTCGCTGGCGGCCGATGATCTCGATGCGCAGTCACCGATGATCGGGGAATCGTCGGCGATGAAGAAACTTCGCAAAATGATCAGTCAGGTGGCGGGATCGGATGCGACGGTGCTGGTAACCGGACCTAATGGCACCGGCAAGGAACTGGTGGCCACCCGCCTGGTGCTGGAGAGTAATCGCCGCACCAAACCGTTCATCAAGATCAACTGCCCGGGAATACCGGAGACGCTGTTCGAGTCGGAGTTGTTCGGCCACAAGCGAGGGGCGTTTACCGGAGCGGTGAAGGATCATCCGGGTAAATTCGTGCTGGCGGACGGCGGGACGTTGTTTCTCGATGAGATCGGTGACTTGCCGATGAGTTGTCAGGCGAAACTGCTTCGCGTGCTCGAGACCGGTGAAATCGAGACGCTGGGTGCCGAGGAGCACCGCACGGTCGATGTGCGGGTAATCTGTGCCACCAACCGGAACCTTCGCGAACTTGTCTCAACGGGCAATTTCCGCGAGGACTTGTTCTACCGGATATCGGTCTTTCTCATCGAAGTACCGCCGCTGTCGGCGAGGCGCGATGACATTCCACTTCTGGCAGGGACATTTCTAAGGAGGTTCGATCCCGGCGGCGCCACCAGACTGGCCGGTGACGCGCTGGCCTGGATGTCGACACAGCCGTTTCCCGGTAATGTCCGTCAGCTCAAAAATCTGATCGAGCGGGTATGTATACTTTATCCGGGCCAGACAGTCGGCCTTTCGCAGTTGCAGGCGGAGCCTGCGATGGCTGAATCGGGCGGGACAGCAAGAGCGAAGGAACAGAGTTCTCTCTCGGACCAGGTGACGCGATTCGAGCGAACGGTCATCGCCGAAGCGTTGTCGGCGGCCGACGGCAACATTTCGGAGGCGGCGCGGGCACTGGGGGTTGATCGGGCCAACCTGTCACGAAAGATCAAGGAGCTGGGGCTCAAGTAGCCGTGAACAGATATTGTGCAGCGCCGTGTGTCGGCGCCACACAGCAAGGCCTTTCGAGCCTGTATTCCCCTGACAATTCAACGCTTGCGCTTTTGGCATGAGGTTTGTTTGGTAGCAGGGGAAAACGGAGGAGATATGAATCGACCAAACAGCATACATGCTTTCCTGATGACGACGGTACTGACTTTGACGCTGGTGGCCGGTGTTCTCGCCGCGGACGAGCCGGAATACCAGGAGTATCGTCCCAGTTCCCACAAGACGGAGTTCTTCTGGATCTCGTTCGACAACGAGTCGATAGTGGTGACGGTGCCCGACCAGGACGGCACGCGAGCGTACGAGATGCCGATCGACGCAGTCGAGTTCGGCGCAGGTCAGGTTACGCTGGGCAACGGCGTCCGCTTCTATGATGTCGGGCTCGAGGTCAAGGGCCAGACCTTCTCATACGCGGACATTGTCGACATGCGCGTGTACGACGACGACGAAATGACATCGATGGTCTTCTATCGAGGCGAAGGTGACGGTCCGGATGTCGCCCGCCTTCGGCGGGGCAACATGATCCGGGCGTTCAACGATGTCCGGGTCGAGAAGGATGATTTCGTTCGCGGATTCGTCTTCTCGGTGACGGGCAATATCGACGTGCTCGGCGAAGTCAACAAGGATGTCGTCTCGTTGTTCGGTGACGTGTACGTCGCGCAGGAAGCAGTGGCGCGCGGTGATGTGGCTTCGGTCACCGGCCAGGTGCAGATATCGCGGGAAGCGTCGGTGTACGGAATCGTCTACACCGGCACGCAGGAGCAAAAGGGACGCAGTCGCCGGTTCTACGGGACGCTCGAAGAGAGCGAGTTGACGATAGACGCGTATTACAACCGTGTCGACGGCGCTACGCCGCTGGCGCGATTCGAATATCAGGATCAGGATTCCCTGCTGCCGCACCTGCTGCTCGAGGGCGGGTATGCGTTCGAGTCCGAGCGGATGCGCCTGCGGGCCGGAGTGGAGCAGGTTCTTTGGCGGGAGGTTCCGATGGCGCTTGGTGGTGTCGCCTATCATGAACTGGCCAGCGAGGATGACTGGCTGCTCTCGCGCGATGAGAACAACGCCTTCACGCTGTTCTGGACCGAAGACTTCAAGGACTACTACGAGCGCACCGGTGGCTATCTTTACTATCGGGTGAAGCCGGCGGACTTTCTCACTCTGGAGACCGGCTATCGGTATGACGAGACCCGCTGGTTCGAAGCCGAACGCGACCTCTGGTCGTTGTTCGGCGGCGACAAGAAATTCCCCCGCAACTTCCATCGCGTGCCGGCGGATTTGAGGGACCAGGGTATCGCCGAGATCGATACCGGGACCACCGCAGCGTTCTCATTCGAGACGTCGTACGATACCCGCGATGAAAAGCATCCGTACGATTTCTCCGCGTGGAATCTGGGTGGCCGGCTGGAGTGGTCCGACGGTCAGTTCTCTTCGGACTACGACTATCGTCGCTACCAGATATCTCTCGCTCGTTATCAGGAGATACATCCCCGGATCATGCTGATTTCACGGTTCGTGTTCGGCGGCAGTGACGGCTACCTGCCGATGTACAAACGCTTCTATCTTGGGGGCCTGGGGACCGTTCGCGGGTACAAACACAAAGAGTATATGGGGAAGCGCTTCTGGATGGCGAATCTCGAATACCGCTTCCGCTTCCCGCGGACCGATTTCGCTTGCAGTGTCTTGTATGATGCCGCGCAGATCAGCAACGACTCACCGTTGAACGGTGATGTCGAAGTGAAGCAATCGATCGGTGGTGCTTTGTATATCGGTGATGATTTCCGACTTTCGCTGGCGCAGCGTCTGGACGGCGCCGAGGATAAGGACTTGCAGCTCTATGCTCGATTCGAGCATTCCTTCTGATTTCCCCCGACGGCGGGGTGCACTGGCCACGGTCGTACTGACAATCATCGTTTGCATTCTTCCGCTCGGACAGTCGGTCCGGGCGGAAAACGCTTCGGTGGACTTCCCCTTTGATATCAACTCGATTGAGGATACGCTGGCAGTCTGGGTGGATCTGTCGGGTCTGCTGCAGGCGGCTATTATTGAGCGGATCGAAGACGGGATCGATCAGGCGTTCGAGTGCCGGATGGAACTGGCCCGACCCAAACGGTTGTTCGGATCGGTCAGGATAGCTGAGCGCACCGACGCCTGGCGGCTGTCCTACCGGATTCTGACCGAGCGCTGGCTGCTGACGCAGTTGGGCGGAGACAGCTCAACGGACCGATCGTTCGGCTCTCTGGCCGGACTGGCCGGGTTTTTGAGTGATTCCATCGTCGTCGGACTGGTGGCGCTGGACTCTCTAGAGAGGGATCGGGGATACACCCTGAAGCTCGACATAACCTCTATCTCATTGGCCGGAATCAGCTTAACGCCGAATCCCGGCGACAGCACCGACGGCTCGTCAGTGCTCAGATCTCTTTTTTCAGAATTCCTGAAGTTCACGGGGTATGGTCGCGAGGAGTACAGCATTGAATCTCGCCAGTTCACCCGTGAAGAGATTGTCCACGGGCGCTAGCCTGTTGGTTGCCAAATATTCTGTCTAATCCGTTAAACCCCTCCGACAATCGTCCGATATCTGTATAGAAGACAATCGAATACACAGAGGCCAAAGGTGAATCGAACCCACGAGGACAAGCGACAGCAGCCGGGGGGCCTTGCCGGTGAAAAACGCGAGAAACGGGGCTTGAGCGACAGCGGACCGATGCCGGCTGACTTGTTTGCTGATCTGGAGGCGACTCTCGATCAGGTAGCGGAAACCAATCCGCGCATTCAGTCGGACGAGGTCGACAGCGCCGGTCACACAACCGATCTCCGTGCCCTGCTCGAAGTATCGATGACGATCAACTCGACGCTGGTGCTGGATGATGTTCTTCAGAACGTCATGCACAAGGCGATTGAGTTCATGCAGGCGGAGCGCGGACTGATCATGCTGCTCGATGAACACGGCAAGCTGCAGACGCGGGCCGCGTTCAATCTGAGCAAGGATGAGATGCAAAGTGACGACTATCGTATCTCATCGAGTGTCGCATCGGAAGTGGTGCGGACCGGTCGGTCTATTTATACGTCCGACGCCATGGCCGACGAGCGGTATGCCTCGCAGAAGTCGGTTGTCGAACTGCACCTTCGCTCCATCATGTGCGTTCCATTGAAGGTGAAGAGCGAGGTGATCGGGGTTATCTATCTGGACAATTCGAGCCAGACGAAGATGTTCCTGAAAGCCGATCTCTACCTGTTCGAGCTGTACGCACAGATGGTCTCGAATGCGCTGCATAATGCCCGGATTTATGATTCCCTTCTGCATCTGAAACGGTACTCCGATTCGGTGGTGAAAAGCTCGCCGGTCGGGATAGTCGTACTGGATGCTTCAGGACATATCACGACCATCAACCCGGCGGCGCTGGAGATATTCGACCTCAACCGTCGCGATCTCTTCCTGGTCGGTGATGATGCCGTCCCGACGGTGTTTCTCGACCAGCTGCCGTCAAACCAGAAAAGTCGCTGGCAGCGGATGATCAACACGGTCTTTGCGACCGGCGTGGAGTTTTCCGATGCGCGGTTCTTCCACGACACCGGATACATCGAGAAGGTCCTGTCGATCAAGATGTCGCCGATCCCGCAGGTACCGGGGGGTGGTGACGGCCTGGTGATGGCGATCGAAGACGTCACCGAGAAGGTTACGATGGAGCGGTATGTCATCCTGTCCGAGAAGCTGGTGGCACGGGGTGAGATGGCGGCCTCGGTAGCCCATGAACTCAACAACTATCTCTCGATCATATCGAATAACGCCGAACTGCTGGGCATGAATCTGGACAATGAGCGGTTCGAAAAGGCGAGGTTCAACAGCAAGTCGATCGTCGAAAACGTCTTCAAGATCAAGCGGTTCGTCGACTCGCTGATGGACTTCTCCAAACCGGATCCGGAGTATTTGAGCTATGATGTCCGGCACCTGATCGACGATCTGCTGTTCTCGCTTCGGATTCAACCGCGCTTTAAGACGGTTCACTTCACGCTCGATCTGGCGGATGACCTGCCGAATATCGAGATCGATGTCGGCCAGATTCAGCAGGTGCTGATGAATCTGTTGAACAACGCGGTCGATGCGATCGACCAGCGGGCGACCGAAGAGGACAACAAGGACTTCAAGCGGGAAATCGGGATCACAGCGAAGTATCTTCGCAAGGCGGAAACGGTGACGGTGAAGGTGACCGACAACGGCATCGGTATGTCCGAAGAGACGGTGAACAAGATCTTCACCCTGCATTTCACTACCAAGAAGGGCGGACACGGGCTGGGTCTGTACAACTGTAAGAAGATCGTCGAAGGTCACGGCGGCGAATTGGTCGTGACGTCGGCTCCCGGAAAGGGCACGTCGTTCGAGCTGGTGCTTCCGCGCTTTCAGTCCAAGTCCGAATAAACAGTCGACCTCATGGACGCTCCGTTTCTAAGTCCCGATCTGCGTTTCATCGCGCCGTTGGGCAGGGGAGGAACGGCCGATGTGGCCCGGGTGTATTCCTCGCGGCTGGGTCGGGATATGGCGGCCAAGTATCCTCTCCACACTCCCACCGAAGTCGAACTCGATTTTGCCAAACTCGCTGATCGCGAGTACGAACTAATCGGCCGGTCGCGTTTCCCCGGCCTGGTTAAGCTGCTCGAAGCACCGTCACATGACCCCGACTATCTGTTGCTGGAGCTTTGCGAGGGACCGACGCTTGACACGGTCGGTCGGGTTGACTGCGTGCTCCGGGCCTGCAATCTCATCTCGGCGGCGGCGATCGTGCTCGAGTATCTCAATGCAACGGGCCTGATTCACGGCGACCTGAAGCCGTCGAACTACTTCCTCCCCGTAGACTGGCAGGAACGAGTCGATGCGGGGCTGTTCCGTCTGCGGCTGTCCGACTTTTCTTTAGGGCGGAAGTTCACCGAACCGGACAGCGAACGGCTGGGTGTGGGGACGGTCGGTTTCATGGCGCCGGAGACGATCGCCGAGTCTCGGACGAGTCATCGCTCTGATCTCTTCGCGCTCGGCGTGATTGCCTATCAGCTGTTGACCGGACGTCATCCGTTCATGGAGGACGACGCTGATCCGGTCAAAGTCTCGAGCAGGGTTCGGGAAGGTGATTACCCGGCCATGACCGAATTTCGATCCGACATTCCCGAAGCGCTTGAGGTACTGATCGACGACCTGCTGGAGGTCGACGCGAAGAATCGTCCGTCTTCGGCGTGGGAAGTTTGCGAGCGGCTCGAGTCGACCGGCGCCACGTATCCCTTCCGTCGGGCGCTCTCTCCCGGACACTGCGTCGGAAAGCAAAGCGAGTACACGGGCTTCATCGAGTCCATGCTTGACTGCTCGGACAGGGATCGCAAGCGGCTGGACACGATCACGGAGGGGGATGTGGGACGGCTTCGCCTGATCCTCACGGCCAACTTCGCCAGGGGGATGGTGTTCTACCGCGAGGGACGGTTTATCTTCGGGTCCGGCATCTACTGGCCGTCGTGTCTGCGGCGAGAGACCGCAAGGAGGTTTGCGGCCCTGGATATTAAGGGGAAACGCGCGGCAATCAGAGCGGCGGCACAACTTGATATCCTGTTTCCGAGAGGTGAGGGCGCCAACGACACCTCTCCCCTGTCCCTGCTCCTGCATGGGATGCTTCGCCCGGCAACCATCCGGCGACTGGTGGCTTCGTCGGCGGATCAGCGAAGCACCGATGGCGACTACCTGTCGGCGTCCGAGTTTTATCTGAAGGCGGGCGATCTGCAGCGCGCCATGGAGTGCGCAGATCAGGCGGCCCTGGCTCTGGAGGAGGCGGGCGATCAACGGTCCGCCTATACGGTTTTGAACGCGGTTATTTCCTATGCCGAACTGCTCGGGGAGGTTTTCGACATCCGGCGGTTGTACATGACGCGTGGAGATATCGAAAAGCGGGCCGGCGACGTCGAGGAAGCGCTGGCGACCTATCAGACGCTGGTGAAACTGTACGAAGGTCGCGCCCATGACAAGCTTCTCGCCGAGGCCCACAAGGACCTCGGTGACGTCTACAAGATGAAGCAGCAAACCGATGAAGGCCTGGCCTCATTGGAGAAGGCACAGCGGATTTTCTCGGAGCTTGGCGATGAACTCGAGTTATCGCACACCCTTAACAACATGGGCAACCTGTACTGGCTGCGGGGCGACGCCAGAGAGAGCCGGGCCGTCTATCTTCGAGCCCTGCGTATCCAACGGCGCATGAAGGCTGAGTACGACATTGCCAGCAGTCTCAGCAACCTGGCGTCTACGTACGCTTATGAGGGTCGTTACACCAGAGCCCGGACGTTGTTCACGCACGCCCTGGGAGCGCAGCGCAGTCTCGGAGATTCGGCAGGCCTGGCGCGCACGCTCAACAATCTCGGCTACACAACCCTGCTCATGGGTGATTCCGAAGCGGCGGTCGCATACCTGACCGAGTCACTCGAGACCAACCGGCGGATGGGCAGCAAGAAAGAAGTCCTTTTCAATTTCGTGAATCTGACCGCGGTCATGATAACAGCCGGGCGCCTGCGCGATTCGCTAACGTACCTGCAAGAGGGGATGCAGCTCGCCGAGCAGCAGGGGGACAGACCGCATCGGGCCGAAATGCATATCAGTATGGGAACGGTGTACAAGCGGCTGGGGCGGATTCGACAGGCGCTCGAAGAGCTTGCGCTCGGCGAGCGACTCGCAGCCGATCTCGACGACTTCCTCATGCCGGCGAGTATCGCGATTCAACGCGCATCAATCAGACTCATCGTCGGTGACCGCGAAGGAGCGCTTGGCATGGCGCTGGAGACCGCTCGCGAAACCGAGGCACGAAGTTTGCCGTACGAGCGACTCAATGCGCTGCTGCTGGCTTCGCGCGTCTCACCGGATCTGGCCGACATGTCGCTGGTGGAATCGCTGTGCGATCAACTCCATCTTCCTCGCGAACGGCACCTGTCGCGATTCAGTATTCTCGAGGCGGCTCTTGAATCAAACGACAGAGAGCGAATCGCACGCTCCCTCGATACAGTGCTTGCGATCGACAAGCCGCTACCCGAGCACGGGGATATCGAAACGGCGAGGATGGGAAGCCTGATCGGTGAGGCGTTGCTCGAAACAGAGCGAGAGGAGGATGCCCTGCTCTTCCTTGAACAGGCACGGGTCAGTGCGACAAACAACGGTCTCCTTCCCGAGTTGGTCGCGATTCACACCCTTCTTGGTCGCTACTATGCGACTCGGAATGAGTACGAGACCTGCTATGCACAACTCCGAAAGGGGCTTCAGTACGCCAAACAGGTGGCTGAGAGTATCGACTCACCCGAAGACCGGGCGATGTATCAAAGCCAGCGATTGATGACCTACCTCGTAACGCAAATCAAACAGCTGGGATCGGTTCTTAACGGTCGCTAAATCGGTCGACAACTTCCCTCACTCAAAAAAACGGCCACACAGCAGTCTGATTTCGGGACGCAAAAAAAAGGCGGGAGTAAACTCCCGCCCTGCACAAAGTCTGTGCCAGTCGAATCGAATCCTGATCGCTCAGGTCCTGCCGTTCACAGGTAGTACGCACACATCACCCCTAACGAAATCTACCCGCATTGGAGGAAGGAAGAAATCGCCTGCAGGGCGAAGGAACTTGTCACTTCGTTTAAACATGTGATGTCCACGCTACGATGTAAAGGCAGTTTCGATGGACGTCATTACGTCCGTTTCGCGAAGCGTATCGGCTTACTGACCGCCGAGGCTCCACGGAATCGGAGCAATGCGAGCTTCCAGGACTTCGACACTGAGTTTGTAATCCATGGATCACTCCCCTGCTTGAAGGTTTACGGTTTTCGGCATCCTATGGCCGCGGGGTGCGACAATGAGGGGCCGCACGGAATGACATAACGTGCTAATAAAATATGGCACAACGACTTTTTGTCAAGGAGCAAACCGCAGAGGGGGGATTACCGGATCTTCGAAGCCTTGAATGCGACAACCCAGTGTCACGTATTACCTGTTATATCACAATGGCATAGCCGTGTGACACAAGGCCCGTCACACACTAACGGGAAATCTTTTCCCACTACCACCAGGACCAGAATTCGACCCGGATTTTCGAAAGAAACTTGTAGTAGAGCAGTCCGAGCAACGAAGTCTTCCCGGTCTCTATCTTCGCATAGCCGGTCATACCGTCGGCCAGAGCACCATCGGAGTTGTCAACGACAACCGTCACCGGGAAGTACTGGTGATCATCGACCACGGTCGCCGCTTCGGGAACACGTACCACCCTCCCTTCAAACACACGGTGTGGATACGAACGCACCTTTAGCTTCACTACCTGATCGACGTTAACGCGAGAGATGTCGAAGTCATTGACCGGGACCAGCAATTCGATCGGGTTGTCGTCGATCACCGACATGATTGTGGCATCGTTGGGATTGCGTGAAACGACTCCGGAGAACGGCGCGAGGATCACCTGAGCGTCACCCTGCGAGCGGAGGAACTGCAAACGCGCCTTCTGCTTGTCGATCGAACGGACCAGCACGGTCTCTTCTTCGGGGCGTGGAGGCGACTTGAGCAGATCAAGCGACGAACCCAGCTTCTGCCAGTCGGCCAAAGCGATCTTCATCGTCGAACGCTTGTTCTCCAGTTCTTCGGAGGAGATGAGGTTTTTGCGGAAGAGCTCCTCGGCCCGCTGTACGTCGCTGCGCCTCTTTTCGTAGTCAGCGCGGGCGGCGGCCAGTTCCGACTCGGCCTCCTGCACCTGCTCTTTCTTGGGTGGCGCGCGAAGCAAGTCGAGTTCGCCCTGCAGCCGGCCGAGCTCCGCCTCAGCCGAGGATATCTCCTGTACGACCTGGTTGGAGGTCAACATGGCGATGGTGTCGTTCTCCATGACAACCTGACCGTCCTTCACGATTGGCACCAGTTCGAGCACGCCCATCTCGGCATTGTTCATCTGGAGGATTGAGAACTTCTGGTCGGGGTTGAAACCGCCCTTCCTCAGGCTCCCTTCGATCAGACCGTATTCGGTCATCGACAACTGGTAAGTGGCGATCGGTCGCACGGAGACCTCGCCCGACACCCGGTATGGAAACGGCACCCAGATCAGCAGCACGAGAAGGGCTGCGAGAACGATGATATGGATGGTCAGCCGGATCGGCTGAGAGAGTAATTTCCGCATAAATCGAATGTGAGTGACGAGTCCCTTCGCAACGTCGACTATCTGCTGACGCAAGATATACAACACAACGGCGGCTAACAACAGCAAACCTGCTCCGCCCCAGGCGCCGATAAGAATCCATCCCAGCAGGTAGACGGCGATCCCGATTAGGAAGCCGGAGTAGACAAGCGCAAGAACGGCATACGAAAGGTAGATTCGGCGCTCGCGTGGTGTGACCGCCATGGCCGGTTCGTCCCAGCCGAGGACAATTCGCTTGATGACATTCGAGAAGTAGGCGAATGACTTGGAGCGGAGATTGGATATCTCCAGCGAGTCCGAGAGCAGGTAATACCCGTCCAGCTTGATCAGGGGGTTGAAATTGAACAGGTAGCTGAAGGAGCTCACGATCACAATGATTCTCGATACCTCACTGATCAGTGTCCCCGGTACGGTTACCCGCCAGACCAGGACGGCCAGCGCCGTGAGCAGCAGCTGGAAAAACGGTCCGGCGAGGGTGACAATCATGCGGTGGGATTTCTTCGGGAACAGCCAGGCGTCGGAGACATCGCAGTAGAAGCAGGGCTGGAAGTACATGAGCATGAAACCCATTTCGCGAATGCTGCCGCCGTAGTAGCGGCAGGCCAGGGCGTGGGCGAATTCGTGGCAGACGATCAGAATGAAGAGTGATGCCATGATGGTCAGCACCCGGCCGACCGTCAGCAACCCATCGACATTGATGGTGACAAACTCCCGAGCGTTGGCGAACATGACGCCGAATCCGAACAGGATCACGGCCGACGCGAGCAGGAACCAGAGCGGGCGGTGGAACGGTCGGTACCAATCGGCCAGGCGGTCGAGGAAGCGGCCCGGCTTAAACGCCTTGAACCTGAAATACAGCAGGCGGCCGAACAGCGTTTTCGCGGCAAAGGCTTTCCCCGAGGCACGGGCCAGCTCCTGCTCGGAGCGCTGGTCCTCGAGAAAAAACAGCCCGCCGAGCACAGCGATGAACTGCTCGACTTCGGCAGCCCCGAGCTTGGCGCCGAATTTGTCGTTGAAGAGCGAGGCAACCTGTTCCGGGGACCGGACACCGTCGAGCTGATGGATAAGCCAGTGCTCGGGCGCCCGGAGGCGGAAGAAGCGGCCGGTAACCGGGTCCTTGATCGTATAGAGGGTCTCCCCTTCGATCTCGGACGGGGACTCAATCAGATCGCTGCGAAGCCTGGCGTACTCGGACATAGGGGGAAAGTACGCGAGGACTCGCTCAACAGCAAGCGGATCGAGCGGCGCTGTGTGGATCGTCTAGTTACGAAGGGTATCGATGAGGCGCTTGTTGTAGTAATCGACCAGGTCGCTGCGCCGGACGACCCCGATGATCTTTTTCGGCGCTGAGCGGGTCACTACGGGAACGAGTGCGTAGTCGCGCTGACCGAAGATTTCCTGGGCGACACTGAGGTCGTCGTCGTCGAAAAGCGTAACGGTTCCGGGGGCGACCAGGTCAGCCGCGACCACCAGGTTGTCCAGCTCGTGATGGCTGAGATGGGCACGCAGGTCCTGGAAGGAAATGACGCCGCGCAAATCCCCGGCGCGATCTTCGACCACGAAATATGACTCGCGGGACTCTTCGAGATGGCGGAAGATATCGACCAGCGGCATGGCGGTCGGGATAGCCTCGAAATTCTTGTCCATGACTTCGGAGACGCGGTGCGAGCGCAGGATGTTGACGTCTTTACCGCCCTTCAGATCGATACCGCGCTTGAACAGCTTGATGGTGTAGATCGACTGCGGATAGAGGCGCCCGGCGACGAGGGTTGAGATGACGACCGTGACCATGAGCGGAAGGATGATGCGGTAGTCGCGGGTCATCTCGAATATGATCAGCATGGCGGTCATCGGGGCATGAGTGGCGCCGGCGACCATCCCGGCCATGCCGACCAGCGCATAGGCGCCGGGGGTGGCGCATGATCCCGGAAACAGGTAATTGACAAGAAAACCGAAGGCGCCGCCGCTGACGGCTCCCATGAACAGTGAAGGAGCGAATATGCCGCCGGAGTTGCCGGAACCGAGCGTGAAGCAGGTGGCGAGGAGTTTCATCGCTATCAGGATGACCAGAAGCCAGACCGAGAGCTGTCCGTGCAGGGTGAGACTGATCGTCTGGTAGCCGTCGGCGAGAACCTGCGGGTAGATGATGGCGATAAGCCCCAGCAGCAATCCGCCGATGGCGGGCTTCAGGAGGTTCGGTACTTTCAGGCCGTCGAATAGGTCTTCGACCCAATCGAGCAGCCTCGTGAACCCCACCGCCAGGGCGCCGATGGCGGCTCCCATCACGACATAAAGCAGCACCTCCCAGGCCGAGACCAGCGAGTAGCCGGGGACGGTGAAGGCCGGGCTGTTGCCGACCAGCGACCAGGTGATGAGCGACGAAACAACCGAGGCCAGCAGAACCGGTGAGAAGGTTTTGACGGCGAAATCGCCGAGAATGATTTCGAGGGCGAAGATGACGCCGGCGATCGGGGCGTTAAACACGGCGGAGATACCCGCCGCCGCACCGGCGCCGACCAAGACTTTCACGCGGTTGCCGGACAGCCGGAACCACTGACCGATGGTGGAGCCGATGGCGGCGCCAATCTGGACGATCGGTCCCTCGCGGCCGGCCGAGCCGCCGGATCCGATACATATGGCCGAGGCGATGGTCTTGGCGGCCGCCACGCGGGGCCGAATGATGCCGCCGAGGCGGGCAACGGAGTTCATGACCTCCGGAACGCCATGCCCTTTGGCCTCCGAGGCGAATTTGTAGACGATCGGACCGACCAGCAAGCCGCCCGCCATCGGAATGAGCGGGAGCCACCATTTGATACCGCCAAACAGGTCTCCGGCCACGCTGGTGGTCAGGATCTGGTCGGTCATGCCGAAAAAGAGGTGGTTGCAGTATTCGATCAGAACCCGGAAGCCGTAGGCCCCCAGGCCGGTCGCCGTCCCCACTATCAAAGACAGCAGGATCAGGAAGTTCGTCTGCGAAAGCTGTAACGCCTTGATTTTCATAGCGGCAGTGGGCAATGTAGCCTCTTTTGTTCATATGACAAGCCTAAAAAACAGAATGTCGGGGGGCGGTTTCCGAGGTAAGTGGATCGGACTTGACTTGTTAGCCGTATGTGTTACTTTTGGGGCGGCAGTTTCGTGAAAAAGTTCACGTGCCTTCGATTGCGTTTAGCCCAAGGGGTTGGTGATTTATGAGACAGACAGCTGATGCCGTTGTAATCGGCGGTGGCATCATCGGGATGGCGACCGCTTTCTATCTCGCTCGTGAGAAGTTTGGTAACATTGTCGTTCTGGAAAAGGAACGCTTTTTCGGATCGGGGTCGACTTCGAAAGCCGCGGGCGGTATTCGGGCCCAGTTTACGACGAAAGTCAATATCGAGATGTCGATGCTGGCGGAGAAGATTTTCGCCAACTTCAAGGAAGAGACCGGGCATGACGCCCTTTACGACCAGGTTGGTTACATGTTTTTGCTGTCGCGGGACAAGGATATCGAGCTGTTCCGCAAAGCGTACGAGCTTCAACTCTCCCTCGGTCTGAAAGCCGAGTTGCTGGAGCCGGGCCAGATCGGCAAGTACGCGCCGCACGTGCGGATTGATGATATTAAGCTGGCGACGTTTTGCCATGACGACGGATTGGGAGATCCGGCCGAGTTTCTTTCCGGCTACGAGCATGCCGCCCGCGAGCACGGGGTCGAGCTGAATGTCGAGGCGGATGTGACGGGTATCGACGTGGAATCAGGGAAGATCACCCGGGTCCGAACATCGAAAGGTGATATCGCAACGCCGCTGGTTGTCAACGCCGCCGGGGCGTGGTCGGGTTTGATTGCGAAAATGGTCGGCGCCGATCTGAAGGTGAAGCCGTACCCGCGCCAGTGCGTCACCACCGCCGAGCTTGACTTCATGGAGCCGTATTTCCCGATGGTAGTCGATGTCGCTTCGGGGCTGTACTGCCACAAGGAGTCGAAGGGCATCCTGCTCGGCTGGGCCAACAAGGACTCCGAATCGACGTTCGATTGCTCGATCCTGCCGGACTACACCGACGGAATCCTCGAGCGGGCGCTGGACCGCATCCCGCAGTTGGAGACCGCTGAGGTGGCCAACCAGTGGACGGGGCTGTATGAGACCACCCCTGACCATCGAGCGGTAATCGGCTGGGAGCCGTCGGTCGAGGGGATGTTCCACGTGACGGGCTTTTCGGGGCATGGCTTCATGCACGCACCATCGGCGGGAATCGTGAGCATGGAGATGATCATGGGCCGGAAGCTGTCTATCGACATATCCGACCTTTCGCCCGAACGGTTCAGCAAGGGCGAGTTGGTCGAAGAACAAAATGTCATATAGCGTTGGGTTTCATTCTCTCATTCACAGAGGAGCACGTATGAGATCGGTTGGGGTATTGTTTGCGGCGACGCTGCTGGTGTGGGCCGGCGGGGTGATGGCCCAGTGTCCGGGTGACGCCGCGGCCGAACAGGGGCACGGGGCATTCGAGACGTTTCATCATGTGATCGCGCCAGCCTGGCATCACGCCTATCCGGACGAAGACTATGACGCGTTGATCGCGGCGGGACCGGAGTTCAAGAAGGCGTTTCTCGAAATCCAGGCCATGCGTCCGGAATTCAAGAGTGATATCAAGAAGTCACACTTCAACGAATGCCGAGTAGACTTCGGCGAAATCGTCGACAAGTATGCCGAGGCCTGTGCCGCCGGAGACAAAGAAACGGTCTTCGCATTGATGCCGGATCTGCACACCGCGTTCGAGCGCACTGCAGCTGCGCTGATGCCGGTTCATTACAAAGAATTCGAGGCCCTGAAAGTCACGCTGGGATTGATTACCGACGAGCATCTGCCGGCCAACAACACCGAAGGGATTGTCGGCTCGACCGAGACGCTGGTTACCAAGGCGGCCTCGCTCAACGAAGAGACGCTTCCGGGCATGCTGGTCTGGAGCAAGGAAGATATCATACAGCGGTTCCAGAAGATCCAGACGCTGGCCGCCAGAATGAAAGAGTGCTGCGACAACAACGACATGGCCGGCTATGCCGAGGGCGTAACGGCGATGAAGGCTGAAGTGACCGAGTTCAGCGAGCGGTATCTCTGAGAAGATAGCACGCGATACGTGAAAAGACGACGCTCCCCGGCCGGGGGGCGTCGTTTTTGTTTGAGATCGGCATCGCGATTGGCTATTGTCGGTATAAGTAAGGAGGAGGATTCATGCGTCTGACTGCCACCGCCCTGGCCCTCTCGGCCGCGTTTCTGTTCGTCTCAACTGTGGCCGCACAGCCGTCACCCGCAGGCGAGCCGGTTGACATCCTGACCGGCGACTCATTGACGCTCCATGCCGAGTACATCGCCTCTCCCTCGTCGGAGCCGGCGCCCCTGGTCGTTTTGCTGCCCATGAAGGGGCACACGATCGAGAGCTACCGGCCGTTCATGAGTGCCGTTCGAGAGTACTTCTCCGTAGACACCAACGATACCGATCTGCCTCCCGCACACCTGCTGGCGGTCGATCTTCGCGGTCACGGTCAATCACGGGTACGGGGCAGCGACACGGTTGATGTCCGATCGATGTCTCGCTCAGAGTATTCCAGGATGCCCGGGGATATCAGTCAGTTGATCGATGACGTTCTGAGGGAGCGCGGTCACGAGATCGACAGCAATAAGATATTCGTTGTCGGCGCCTCGATCGGCGCCAATACAGCTATCCTTCTGACGGCGCTGCGACCGTCAATCTACAAGGTAGTCGCCCTCTCCCCCGGCTCCGATTACCACGGCCTTCGGCCCGCCGACGCCTTCAAGAACTATGGCGGTGATGTCATGCTCGTATCAAGCCGCGGCGACACCTACTCGTTCGAGACATGCCATGCGCTTGGCACAAGCAAGACCTATGGCTGGCTTTTCAAGGGATATCCGGGTTCTTCGCACGGGACCGATCTGTTCGCAGATAAGCGGGTGGTCGATGAGGTGCTGCACTGGATGTTTGCGAAACCGATACCGGCACCGTCTGACTCGACGGATCTGACTGAAGACTATTCTCCCGATTCTTTGTCGGTGTCCGACTCGTCTTCGGGCAGATGAAGCATGTTCGTTCCCTCTATATAGGTCACGCTTCGCGCGTTGGTGATCTTCAGCAACCGTTGCGTAACGTCGCGAATCTTCAGAGCCGACTGCTCGACAACGCGGAGCTTGCGAGCAGTTTCTTCGTCGAGGTCTTCCTTCTTCATCAGAAGCAACTGAATGTTTCCGAGAATGGCGGTCAGGGGATTGTTGATTTCGTGGTTGACGGTCACGGCGGTTTCGATAATCGCTCCCAAACGTTCCGCGTCGATCCGGTCCTGGGTCCCTGCGGCCTGACCGGCGATGTCCGACGCCAGCGCGTTGAGTGCCATGGAAGCGGCTAATGCCTCGAGGAAAAGATCCTCAGCGATGACCGTCCGCTCTCCCTCCTGCAAACCTATGACGGCGCCAAACACCCTGGTGCGATGGCGCAGCGGCATGGTGAAGGTGTGCACCTGCGGGACGCCATCAAACGTAAGGTAGGCCGAGAGAAGACGCTGTTTCTGGCGGAGATCGACAAACAAGTCGGTCTCGAGCTGGGCGAGCCGTTTCCGGTGTTCCTCTGACTCGGCGAACACCCCCTGCAGGGTGACATTCATCTCCTCGTCCCAGAGGTACAGGGCGGCAGCGTTAAGCCCGACCAGCCGTGCTGCCCGACCGAGCGCAGTCTGAACAGCCGCCAGATAGTCCTCGCCGGAAACCCCGGCCAGGGCCAGCGATTGCAGGACCGCATATTTGTTTAGTTCGTTCTTATCCATACCGGTCTTTGAAGTAACCGAAGCATCTCAGAGCAAACCCGGTGCTTTTCGACGACAAAAGGTCTCCGCCGCAGTAAATCCGATAGGTACGTCCTAAGATACTGTCCTGCATCCCGTTTTGCCACCACTTTTAGGCGTCGAACGGCTCCGACCGTTATTGGGAGACTCTCGACAGTGCAGTCGGGTTCACAGTCGTGCCCAGCTTGTGAAAGCAGTTGACTTTGCCGGTCGATAGCCTTATTTACGCTTTTTGCACCAATAGCCGAGGACAACTGGCTATGCTTGAGAATGTTCTACATGATAAATGCGGCGTATTCGGTATCTATGGAAGTGACCGGGCCGCCGAACTTACCTACCTGGGCCTCTATGCTCTCCAACACCGGGGCCAGGAATCCGCTGGAATAGTTACGTCGGACGGAAGAGACATCCATCTTTATAAAGGGATGGGCGAAGTCTCCGAGGTCTTTTCAGAGCCGGAGCGTCTGGAGCGGTTAACCGGCAGCAAGGCGATCGGCCATACCCGTTACAGCACAACCGGGGCGTCTTCGCTGGTCAATATCCAACCGTTCATCATCACTAATCGCTCGCGAAACCTGTCGATCGCCCACAACGGCAATCTGACCAACTCGCTGGAGCTCCGCAAGAAGCTCGACGCCCGGGGATCGATTTTCCAGACGACCTCGGACACCGAGATCATTTTGCACTTGGTGGCTACATCGAAGAAGGCCACCCGGATCGAACGTATTTGCGATGCGCTGGGAAAAGTGCGCGGCGCCTTCTCGCTGGCCATGCTTACCGACTCGTCGCTGATCGCGGCTCGCGACCCGTTGGGTTTCCGCCCGCTGGCGCTCGGCAAATTCGGTGGCGCCTGGGTGATTGCATCGGAAACCTGCGCTTTCGATATCATCGGCGCCGAGTACGTTCGCGATATCGAGCCGGGCGAAGTGCTGGAAATAACTGATGAAGGGATGAAGTCAACCTTCGTCCGGAAACGCAAGCACCACGCGGCCTGCATTTTCGAGTACATCTACTTCTCCCGTCCGGACTCCAAGGTTTTCGGGGAGAATGTCGACAAGATTCGCCGACGGCTCGGCCGTCGCCTCGCTATTGAGCATCCGGTCGAAGCCGACATCGTGATCGGTATCCCGGACTCAGCCAATACGGCGACGCTCGGGTTTGCCGAGGAGTCGGGAATTCGATTCGAAATCGGTCTGATCCGAAACCACTATGTGGGGCGGTCATTTATCGACCCCGAGCAGCATATTCGTGATCTCGATGTAAAGGTCAAATTCAACCCGGTTCGAGGCGTACTCGAAGGACGTCGGGTGGTGGTGGTCGATGACTCCATCGTTCGCGGAACGACATCTAAGAAGCTGGTGAAGATGCTTCGCGACGCCGGCGCCAAAGAGATCCACCTTCGTATCTCCTCTCCCCCGATCATCTCGCCGTGCTTTTTCGGGATCGATATGCCGACCCGCAAGGAACTGATCGGCGCGAACATGTCGGTTGAAGAGATTGAAAAGTACCTCGAGGTCGACTCACTTCGCTATCTCTCTCTGGAGGGGATGATCTCGATGAAGTCGCTGCCGAGTATCGGATTCTGCGATGGCTGCTTCTCGGGCAAGTACCCGATTCCGGTACCGGAGATAAACGGGAAGCTTCGGCTCGAATAGCGTCGGAAAGAGACTGCAAATACAAAGGGCTGCCGATCGGCAGCCCTTTTCTATTTTCTATCGCAGAGATGTCTAAAGGAAGGCGAAGATCGCCTGCTTGGTGAACTGCAGCAGTTGCTGCGGGAAGAGACCGAAGCCGAGGGTGGCGACGGTTGTCACGACCAGCGCCAGTCCGACCGTGGCCGGCACGAAAACCGCCTTCTGCGGCTTCTCGGCCTCGTCGAAATAACATGTCTTCACGACACGCAGGTAGTAGTAGACACTCACGAACGAGTTCAGCACGCCTATCACCGCGAGTGAGACGAAGTTCGACTCGATGGCGGCGCGGAAGATATAAAACTTGCCGAAAAACCCGACCGTGGGCGGGAAGCCGGAGAGGGCAAACATAAACACCGCCAGCAGCAACGCCAGATACGGCGCGCTCTTTGACAGGCCGGCCAGCTCTTCGAACTCGGACTCAGCCCCCATGCGCGTCTCCAACAGGGCGACTATAGCGAAAGCGCCGAGGTTGAAGAAGGTGTAGGCAATCACGTAGAAGATGGCGGCCGAGATAGCGGCGTCGGTGCCGACGGTCAGCGCCACCAGAATGTAGCCGGCGTGAGCGATTGACGAGTAGGCCAGCATGCGCTTGACGTTGTTCTGCCGGAGAGCGAGGACGTTGCCGACGGTCATGGTGAGCACGGCCAGCACCCAGAAGGAATGAGAAACCATCGTGATATCGGCGAATCCGTAGAGGAAGATACGAAGCAGAACCGCGACGGCGGCGGCTTTCGGTGCTACCGAGAAGAAGGCCGTGACCGGGGTAGGCGCACCGTGATAGACATCGGGTATCCACGAGTGGAACGGAACGGCGCCGACTTTAAAGCCGAACCCGATCATGATAAGCGCGACGCCGGCGTAGAGATACATACCGCGTCCAGCGGCGATATAGTTGAAATCGGTGACGACCTGACGAAGGTTGGTGGTGCCGGCGGCGCCGTAGATGAAAGCGATGCCCATAAGCAGGAAGGCGGTCGCGAAAGCGCCCATCAGGAAGTACTTGATACCCGCTTCGTTCGATTCCAGTGAGCGGCGATTAAAGGCCGCCATGACGTAGAGCGGGACGGACATTACCTCCAGTCCGATAAACATCACCACGAGATCGGTGGTGTTCGCCATCGCCATCATACCCAGCGCTGAGATGGTGAGCAGCACGAAGTACTCGGGGCGGTCGATACCGCGCGACTTCATGTACTGACCGATCAACAGAATCGAAAGCCCGGTGGCGGTCAGGAATATCCATTTGAAGATGACGCCGAAGTTGTCGCAGGTGACCATACCGGCAAACCCGGAACTCTGGTGTCCCCACTGGCCGATGGCATAGGCGAACGCGACGACGACGCCGAGCAGGGCGATGGCCGGCGCGAAGGTGGCCATTTTCCGCCATGGAATAAAGACCATGATAATCGAGGCCGCGATCAGGAGCACCAGTTCGGGTGCGATCAGCGAGAAATCGGGATTAACTGTAGATACGTAATCAACCATAGGTGTTCACGCGACGAACCGCCGCGCCCGTTAAAATCCTCAGCCGCCTCCAAAGCCTACCGTCACCTTACCGTGCTCGACGATCACCGGTACGATAGCTTTGCCTTCGGTCAATTCCAGGACTGTCTTCTTCTTGTCCGGCTGGTCGTAAATGTTGATCTCGGTGAACGCGATTCCCTGATCCGTGTAGTGCTTCATGGCAGCGGCACAGTAGGGACAGCCGGTCTTGGTATAAATCGTTACGTCACTCATTCCTCACCTCCGTTGTCGGCAGTCGGCGCGGTGTTTGCATCTTCCTCACGCAGGGCGAGGGTGTTGTCGTCGACTCGCTGAAGATCCATCTTCGCCTGACGTGTTTTCTCGATGTGAGCGATCACCTGCCGGACGGCCGGTTCGGTGCGTTCGAAAAGCGGGGACGGATAGATGCCGATGAAGAATATGAGCACGACCAGCGGGATGAGGATGATCCGCTCCCGCCAGTTGATATCTTTCAATTTTTCATTTTCCGGGTTGGTAACCTTGCCGAACACCACCCGCTGATACATCCACAGCATGTAGCAGGCGGCCAGGATGACGCCGGACGCGGCGAAAATGCCGTAGACCATGTTCGCCTTGAAGGTGCCGAGCAGGATCAGGAACTCACCGACGAAACCGTTCGTGAACGGCAGTCCGATCGAAGAGAGCATGACGATCATGAAAAAGGCCGAGAAAACCGGCATAACCTTCGCCAGGCCGCCGAACTCGGCGATCATCCGGGTGTGACGGCGTTCGTAAATCATTCCAACCAACAAGAAGAGGGCGCCAGTCGAGATACCGTGGTTGATCATCTGGATCACCGCCCCCTGCATCGCCTCCTGATTGAGCGCGAACAGGCCAAGCATCACGAAGCCCATGTGCGAGACAGATGAAAAGGCGACAAGTGACTTGATATCTTTCTGGACCATCGAGACCAGGGCGCCGTAGATGATCGCGATGATGGCGAGGACCGATATGTACGGCATAAAGGTCATGGTGGCATCGGGGAACATCGGCATGGCGATACGGATGAAACCGTACGTCCCCATCTTAAGCAGCACACCGGCCAGGATGACCGAGCCGGCGGTCGGCGCCTGCACGTGAGCATCGGGCAGCCAGGTGTGCAGCGGCCAGAGCGGGACTTTGATCGCGAAGGCCAGCGCGAAGGCCGCGAAGAGCCAGTGCTGCGGCGTGATCGGGAGCGGAAGCTGCATCAGCTTCAGAATATCAAACGTGTACTCACCGGCGTAGGTGTGATACTGGAAGTAGAGATAGAGAATGGCGACCAGCATCAGCAGCGAACCGAACATCGTAAAGAGCACGAACTTGATGGCGGCATACACACGTTTCGGACCACCCCATATGCCGATGAGGAAATACATCGGGATCAGCATCACTTCCCAGAAGATGTAGAACAGGAAGAGATCCAGAGCACAGAAAACACCCAGCATCCCACCGGTCAGAAGCATCATCGAGATAAAATAGCCCTTCACACCGTGTGTCACGGAGCGCCAGGACGAGAGGACGCACAAGATCGTCAGAATGGTCGTCAGGACGATCAGCAAAAGCGAGATGCCGTCGATACCGAGGTGATAGTGTATGCCGAGCGAGGTTACCCACGGGACGTTGACCGAGAGTTGCATGCCCGAACCGAGCTTATCGAACTGCGCGTAGACGAACAGCGAGAGAATAAAGGTGATGATCGAGACGATCAGCGAAACGCCTTTAATGGTCTCGGTCTGTTTCGATGGCACGAGCGCGATAATGATCGAGCCGACGATCGGGGCGAATATGAGAGGTGTCAACCAGTCCATAGGTTATCCAAATATGAAATAGGCTACGAGGACAATTACACCGGCGACAAAGACGGTGGCGTAGTTACGGACGCGTCCGCCCTGGACGAATCGCAATAGCTCGGAGGCGTCGCGGCCTATGACCGCCAGGCCGTTGATGAAACCGTCGATGATCACGACATCGATCACTTTCCACAGGAAAAGAGACCCGTTGACCAGCGGTCGGACGACGAGGGCGCCGTAGATTTCGTCCACGTAGTATTTATTCGCGAGCGTCGTTTTCAGTCCCGTCATTTTGTCGGCTAATGCCGTAGCGGCTTCGGGCTTCTTGTTGTAGAAATGCCGGGCCGCGAAGATGGCGATCAGGACCAGGGCGACCGAGGCCGCCATCAGCCCCCACTCCATACCGGCATCGCCGCCGGCCGAAGCCAGCGCGTGAGCGGCCGCTTCGTGACCCTTGCTGTGCATAACCGGCGCCAGCCAGCCTTCGAACAGGTTCGCCACACCGAAGATATGCGGCATACCGACAAAACCGCCGATTACCGACAGCACCGCGAGCGCCATGAGCGGCACGGTCATTGAACGAGGCGACTCATGCAGGTGCGAGCGCGTATGGCTGTCCATCCGCTCCTTGCCGTGGAAGGTCATGTAGATCAGGCGGAACATATAAAAGGCGGTCAGTCCGGCGGTCACGAATCCCATAAGCCACAAAGCCCAGTGACCGTACTGCGACGAGAACGACTTCCAGAGAATCTCATCCTTCGAGAAGAAGCCGGAGAATCCGGGAATCCCTGAAATCGCCAGGGTCGCCAGCAGCATGGTCCAGTACGTAATCGGCAGGTACTTCCGCAGGTTGCCCATCTTCCGCATGTCCTGCTCGTTGGACATGGCGTGAATCACCGAGCCCGAAGCAAGGAACAGCAGCGCCTTGAAGAAGGCGTGAGTCATCAGGTGGAAGATGCCGGCGGTGAACGCAGCCACACCGCAGGCGAGGAACATATAGCCGAGCTGACTGACAGTGGAGTACGCCAGCACACGTTTGATATCATTTTGCGCGAGGCCGATGGTTGCCGCAAAAAACGCCGTCGCGGCGCCGACGATCGCGACCACCATCAGGGCGTCGGGCGCCATCAGGTAGAGCACGTTCGAGCGGGCGATCATGTAGACGCCGGCGGTCACCATGGTGGCGGCGTGAATCAGCGCCGAGACCGGCGTGGGACCTTCCATAGCATCGGGAAGCCACACATACAACGGAATCTGGGCCGACTTACCGGTAGCGCCGAGGAACATCAGCAAACAGGCCGCGGTGATGAGTCCGCCGCCGGCCGCAAACATCACCGGTGCTTTCGCCATGACTTCGGTGAACTCCAGTGAACCGATCTGCCAGAAGATGATGAACATGCCGAGCAGGAATCCGAAGTCACCGATACGGTTGACGATAAACGCCTTCTTGCCGGCGTCGGAGGCCGATTTCTTGTGGTACCAGAACCCGATCAACAGATAGGAACAGAGTCCCACCCCTTCCCACCCGACAAACATCAGGAGGAAGTTGTTGGCGAGGACGAGCGTGAGCATCGAGAAGGTGAACAGGTTCAGATAGGCGAAGTAGCGTCCGAAGTCTTTGTCGTGGTGCATATAGCCGGTCGAGTAGACGTGAATAAGGAAGCCTACCCCGGTCACCACGAGGATCATCACCGCCGACAGCGGGTCGAGCAGGAAGGCGACATCGACATGGAACGTCCCCGCCGCGATCCAGGTGAAGAGAACCTGTTCTACCTGTCGGGCGGCCGGGTCCAGCGCCTTCAGGTCGAAAAACGCCAGAAGGGACAAGACAAACGACGCTCCGACCGACGTGCACGCCACAGCCGACACAACCGGTCGCGGCAGTTTGCCGAGTAACAGCCCGTTGATGAGAAAGCCGATCAGCGGCAGCAGTGGAATCCAGAATAAGTAATCCGCCATGAGCCCGTCTACCCTACCACTTGAGCAGGTTGTACCGGTCGATGTTGATCGTTTCCCGGTTACGATAGATTGTTATAATCATAGCCAGTCCAACCGCAGCTTCGGCGGCCGCCACACTGAGCACGAGGAACACGAAGACGTGTCCATCGACGATGCCGAGAGCGCGCGAGAAGGCGATCAGCACCATGTTGGCGGCGTTGAGCATCAGCTCGACTGACATGAACATCACGATAATATTGCGCGAGATCAGCACGCCGAAGGCGCCGATCCCGAATAGAATCACTGCCAGCAGCAGAAACGCGTGAATAGGTACCATATTATCCAGCCACCGTATTCGATGGTTTTTCAGCTTTGTCGCCCGGGTTGACGGCGGTCTTGCGCGGCTCCGCCGTTTCGCGTCGGGCAATGACCACCGCTCCGACAACTGCGACCAGCAGCAGTACGCCGGTCAACTGCATCGGATAGAGGTAGTCGGTAAACATCTTGATCGCGACGTCATGCACGGCGCCGAAGTTGTCCTCGACTTCGCCGAGCATACCGGTCGGCGCACTGGGGAGCATGACACGGTCGATAACGAAGTACAGCTCGACAATCAGGAGCACCGGCACCGCCGTCCTGGTGAACCAGCTCAGCGTCGGCATCCCTGCCGAGAGTTCGGGGTTCGCCCTCAGGTTAAGCAGCATGATAACGAACAGGAAGAGTACGAGGATGGCGCCGGCATAGACGACAATCAGGATCGCGCCCATGAAGATGGCGCCGAGCTGCACGTACACCACCGCCTGCGCGACCAGCGACACGATCAGATAAAGCACCGATGCGACCGGGTTGCGCTGCATGATCATCATGGTCGCGCCGAACACGGCCACGGCCGCGGAGATCAGGAAGATGGTATAGTCGATCGTCATCGAGTCGCCTCGGGAGTTCCATACACCTTCCGCACCCGACGGAGAATCCGCTTGAAGGGATTGTCCTTGCGGGGATGCGGCACCAGCATATCCTGTTTGGTCCAGAGAAACTTGTTGCGAGCGTCGGCGGAGAATTCGTACTCCTGACCGAGGAAGATCGCTTCCTCCGGACACGCTTCTTCACAGAAACCACAAAAGATGCAGCGGAGCAAGTTTATTTCATAGACTTTGGCCTTGCGTTCCCCCTTCTCTGTCTCTTCCGGCTCCATGTAGATGGCGTCAGCCGGACAGGCAGCCGCACAGAGACCGCAGCAGACGCACCGTTCGGTGCCGTCATCGTAGCGCTCCAGGTAGTGCTTGCCGCGATACCGGGGCACCATCGGCTTTTTCTTGCGCGGATAATCGAGGGTCACCGGTTTCTTGAAGAAATACTTCAACGTAACCAGAAAGCCCTGCGGCATCTTGATAAAGACGTTGCCGATCGCTTTGAGAATATCTTTCATAGCTGCACTCTATACTCTGCTATCCGAACAATACCACCCACGCGGCGGTCCCCATGGTGTTGAGAAGCGCCAGCGGGAAGAGCACCTTCCAACCGAACTGCATAAGCTGATCGTACCGGAAACGCGGGAAGGTAGCGCGCAACCAGATATAGAAAAACATGAACATGAACACTTTTATGACAAACCAGACGATCGGGGGAAGGAACGGTCCGTTCCAGCCACCGAGAAACAGCGTCGTTCCGACCGTGGCCACGCCGATCATGTAGGCGTACTCGGCGATAAAAAACATCGAGAAACGCATCGAAGAATACTCGGTGTGGTACCCGCCGACCAGCTCAGACTCCGCTTCGGGAAGGTCGAACGGCGCACGGTTCGTCTCGGCGATCGCACAGACCAGATAGAGCAGGAAGCCGAGCGGCTGCTTGACGATATACCAGTTGCCGAAAAACAGCCAGGACTCCGATGCCTGCTGTGAGACGATATCGGTCAACGAGAGGGAGTTTCCGATTATCAGGATGCCGACAATCGACAGGCCGTAGCTGATTTCATACGAGATCATCTGCGCCGAAGAGCGTATCCCGCCCATGAGCGAGTACTTCGACGGCGACGACCATCCTGCCAGCACGATACCGTAGATGCCGAGCGAGGTCATCGCAAGCACGTACAGAACGCCGATATTGAGATCGGAGATCACACCGGGGATGTCGTACCCGAAAAACGTGAAGTCGCTCGAGAACGGCACCACCGCGAAGATGAGCATGGCCGGCACGAAACTGGCAATCGGCGCAATCGCATACGTGATCCGCTCGACACCGTCAGGGACGATATCTTCTTTGAAGGCCAGTTTGACCGCATCGGCGAGTGGCTGAAGCAGCCCGTACGGTCCCGCATAGGAGGGTCCGATGCGGTGCTGCATGTAAGCGACAACTTTGCGTTCCATGTAGGTCGCGTAGGCACACCCGGTGAGTACCGCCAGTATGACGGCGATTACTTTGGCCGATGAAATCAGAATCATTTCAAGCATATCGTCAATCCGCCACCTTGGTAATCTTCACGCGATTCACCCGTTCCTTGCGCATCAGCAGGGACGTGACCGGAGTCGAAGAGAAGTTTCTCGGAATAAACACGACCGGGGTGTCGATCCAGTCGGAGATGCGGACCGGCACGATCACTTTGCCGACCGGCGACTCCACCCGTACTGAATCGCCGTTCCTGACGTCCAGCGAGGCCGCCAGTTCCGCCGACATCTCAGCGTACGCCTCGCCTCGGAAATTCAACAACGAGTTGGCCTTTTCCGTGAGGTGTCCGCTGTGATGCGGATCATCGCCGACAAACAGCGGAATCGGGTACTCCTCGCTGGTGGCCACCGGTTCACCGGCCACTTCGAGGTAACCCGACGGCCAGGGAAGGACGTGATCGGCGGCCAGGATTTTCGCCATTTCGGTGCCGCAGTCGACGTCGGACTTGAAAAGCGGTTTCTCGAGCGCCTGGGCTATCAGCGAGACGATCTCATACGCCGGCTTCGACTGGAAGCGCGGCTTGATGGCGGCCTCGGCGGTCTGCGTGCGTCCTTCCATATTGATATAGTCGCCGGTGTATTCGGCGAAACTGGCCAGCGGCAATACGACATCGGCGAGCGAGGTCGTCGCGGTCTCGAACGAGTCACATACGACGAGGAAGTCAAGTTTCTCCAGCGCCTCCCGGGCGAACTCCCGGTCGGGATAGAGCATGATCGGATTGGCGCCAATCACGATCGCGGCGTTGATCGCCTCCTTGTTCATCTGCACCAGCATTTTGTCGGCAGTCAGCGCATCGCTGGCCGGCCACGAGCCGAAGGCGGCTTCAAGCTCCTTTTTCACGGCCGGCGCCGGGAACGGCGACAGTCCGAGTTTCTCGGCGCCGCGCGAATTCGAGAAACGAGCCAGGCGGGCCATCTGCCCCCGGCTGTCGATATCGAACAGACGGTTCAGGTTCGCCAGTGCCGCGGCGGCCGCCTCGCGGAAGGAACTGCGCGCAAGGAGCTCGCCTGCCATGAATGTAATCTTCTTACCGTTGGCCAGCGCCCGCGCGATGACTTTGATTTCATCGAGATCAACACCGGCCGCTTTGGCGGCATCGGCAGCCGACTTGTGCGAGAGCTTTTCTTTCAGTCCCTTGATGCGGGCGGCGTCAACCATCTGGTCCTCAGCAGCCGCCAGGCAAAGAGCGTTGATGACGGCCTCGTCGGCGCCCGGGGTGTAAACGACATCAAGTGAAGCGATATCGGAGTTCTTCACGGCATACGGATCAATGGTGTAGATCTTCGCCTGCCGGAAGAAACTTGCCTTGCGCATCCGAAGGTACTCGTTCGGATGCTCCTTGAGCATGTCGGAAGCGAAGGAGACGATCACATCCGATGTATCGATATCGGCGATCGTAAACGGCCGCGACGCCAGAATCGAAAAGGCGGAGTTGCCGTCGGTCGGAAGCATCGGATAGTCCAGGCGATGGTCGACATTGTTGGCGCCGATCGTCACCCGCATAAACTTGTTGAAGGCGTACAGTGACTTGTTGTCGAGATGCGGGGCGATAAGTCCGCCGATACAGACATTACCCTTGTTGTCATCGACTTCCCGAAGACGCTTGGCGACCAGCGCGAGCGCCTCGTCCCAACTCGCCTTGACCTGCTTACCGTCCTTCTTGACGAGCGGTGTCTGCAGGCGATCCTCGGCCATGACATACTGGTAACCGTAGCGTGTGACGTCGGCAATCCAGCCGTCGTCGATATCGTCATTGCGTCTCGCCGTGCACCGGAAGATCTTTTGCTGGTGGTCTTCTTTCCACAGCAGCGTGTTGGCGCCGGAGCCGGTAAACGGACAGATCGACCGGGCCTGTTTGGTGAGCCAGACACGAATCTTATAGCGCCAGTCGGAGTTGGTCAGGGCGCCGACCGGACAGATCTGGACGAGGTTTCCGGAGAACGGGTTTTCCACCTCGCGGCCCGGGGCGGCGTTGATCTCGGTGATATTGCCGCGCTCGAAGGCGCCGAGATCGTATTCCCCGAAGGCTTCCTTATTCGCCCGTACGCACTTGTAACACAGGATACAGCGGTTGCGGTTGAGAACGATTTCCGGACCGATACGCACGTCATCGAACGTCGTTCGCTCGGCGCCTTCGGTGAAGCGCATCTTCATGAAGTCGAAGCGACTGTCATCGATGCCGTGGCGATAGGTCAGGTTTTGCAGGTCGCACTCGCCGCCCTTGTCGCAGGTCGGGCAGTCGAGTGGGTGGTTGGCGAGAATGAACTCGATAATCGCTTTGCGACCGCGCTTGACCAGGTCGGAATCGGTGTGGACGACCATGCCGTCGACCGCTTCAGTGGCACACGACACCGCCAGCTTGGGCATCTTCTCGATCTCGACATAGCACATACGGCAGGCGCCGACCGATTTCAATTTCGGGTGCCAGCAGAACGTCGGGATTTGAATGCCCATGCCGAGCGCGGCTTCCAGGACGGTCGTCCCCTTCGGGACCGTAACCTCCTGACCGTCGATCGTCAGTGTGACGGTAGCCGGCCGGGCCGGGGCTGCGGTATCTGTTTTCGCGTCAGTTGCCACCTATACTCTCACTTGAACTCATGGTTGTTCGGGCACGGGCACTTCTTGTGATCGATATGGTACTGCCATTCATCGCGGAAGAGCTTGATCGCCGACTGAATCGGCATGACGGCGGCGTCACCGAGCGGGCAGATGGTCCGTCCGAGGATGTTGCCGCACAGGTCATCGATCTTGTCAATATCGCCCGGACGCCCCTCGCCGTGTTCAATGCGTGTGACCAGTTGTTCGAGCCAACCGGTCCCCTCACGACAGGGTGTACACTTGCCGCAGGATTCATGCCGGAAGAAGTGAATCAGCTTCATGATCGTCCAGACGATGCAGGTATCTTCGTCGAGCACGATGATCGCGCCCGAACCGAGCATCGAGCCGACCGACTGCAGCGATTCGTAGTCCAGGCCGACATCGACCATATCCGGCGTCAAAAACGGCGTCGATGCGCCACCCGGAATGACGGCTTTCAGTTTCTTGCCGTCGCGGATACCGGCGCCGTATTTCTCATCATAGATAAGCGTTTTCAGGCTGAAGCCGAGCGGAACTTCGTAGTTCCCCGGGCGTTTGACATGTCCGGAGAGGGAGAAGATCTTGCTGCCGGCCGACTTCTCGGTCCCCATCGTCTTGTACCAGTCGGCGCCGCGATTGATGATGTGCGGGACGGCGGCAAGGGTCTCGACGTTGTTGACGATGGTCGGCGAAGCGTAGAGACCGGCGATCGCCGGGAACGGCGGGCGAATGCGCGACAGCCCCTTCTCTCCTTCCAGCGAGTTCAGCAAAGCCGTTTCTTCGCCACAGATATACGCGCCGCCGCCGGAATGGACGACCATATCGAGATCGTATCCGGAACCGTAGACATTCTTGCCGAGATGACCGCGCGTGTAGGCTTCCTTCACCGCGCCTTCCATCCGCTCGATACAGTGGCCGAACTCACCGCGAATATAGATAAACATGCGGTGGCAGCCGATCGCGAAGGCGCCGATAGCCATTCCTTCGATTACCGCGTGCGGGTCGCGCTCCATGATGACGCGGTCCTTGCAGGTGCCGGGCTCGGATTCATCGGCGTTGCAGATGAGGTAACGCGCCTTCGGTGAGTCTTTCGGGACGAAGCCCCACTTCATGCCGGTCGGGAATCCCGCGCCGCCGCGACCACGGAGGCCGGAGTTTTTGACTTCGGCGATGACCTGGTCGGGCTTCATCGACGTCACGACCTTCTTCCACGCCTCATAGCCGCCGTGCTTCTCGAACGTCTCGACCTTGTACTGGTCCGGGTCTTCGACATACCGGAACAGGTGCAGCGATTCGCTCCTGGCCACCTCAGCGGCGTTGGTTATGACCGGTGAGTAGAAGCTCATGCCTTAGCCTTCAATTCTTCGAGGATGGCGTCGACTTTCTCGCGGGTCAGATTCTCATAGAAGTCGTAGTTGATCTGCATCATCGGAGCGGTCGCACAGGAGCCGAGACACTCCACCGAAATCAGGGTAAACAGATTATCCGGTGTCGTCTCGCCCTTCTTGATGCCGAGTTTCTCTTCGAGGTAGCCGATCAGACTATCGGCGCCGAGCAGGGCGCACGAGATGTTGTGACAAACCTGGATGAGGTACTTGCCGCGCGGCTCCTTGGGGAACATCGTATAAAACGTCGCGGCTTCGGCTATTTCCACATACGGGACTTTGGTGACCCGGGAGATTTCCTGGTATATCTCATCACTGAGATGGCCGACCTGGCGGTATGCGATCGTCAGCGCCGGCAGAATGACCGACTTGCGCTGCGGATACTGTTTGAGCCGCTCTTTGATGGCCTTTACTGACTCTTCGGTCAGGATCATCGATCCACTTCTCCTAGTACAATGTCAATCGACCCGATGGCGCAGACGACGTCCGAGAACAGACGTCCTTCGGTAAGCGCCGGCAATACCGCGAGATTCACGAACGACGGGGGTCGTACCCGGACACGAACCGGCTTGTTGGTACCGTCGCCCTGAATATAGAACCCAATCTCGCCCTTCGGCGACTCGACGCCGACGTACGCCGCGCCCTTCGGCGCGTTGAAGCCCTCGGTGATGATCTTGAAGTGGAAGATCATCGATTCCATTTTGTGCAAAACATCGTCTTTCGGCGGCAGCACCACACCGGGTACGTGAGCGCGGTACGGACCTTCGGGCATGCCGTCGAGGCACTGCCGGATAATCCGCAGAGACTGGCGCATCTCTTCGAGACGGATCAGATAACGGTCATAGGCATCGCCGTTTTTCCCGAGCGGGACGTCAAAATCAAAATTTTCGTAGCCGCTGTACGGGTTGTCTTTACGAAGATCGTGGTTGACGCCGCTGCCCCGAAGCATCGGACCGGTCAATCCCCAGTTGATAGCATCGTCGGCGGAAATGACCGCTACATTTTTCGTGCGGTTGATCCAGATCTCATTGTTGGTCAGCAGCGTTTCGTAGTCGTCGAGCTTCGATGGAATATCGGCGAGGATGGCGCGGACTTTCTTGTCGAAGTCGGGTGGCAGGTCCTGGGCCAGACCGCCGATCCGGAAGTAGGTCGACATCATACGCTGCCCGGAGCAGGCCTCGTAGATATCAATGATCGACTCACGCTCGCGGAAGGCATAGAGAAGCATCGACATGGCGCCCATATCCAGCGCGTGCGTGCCGATCCAGACCAGGTGCGAGTTCAACCGCGTCAGCTCAGTCAGACAGACCCGCGCCCACTTGACCTTCTCCGGAACTTCGATGTCCATCAGCTTCTCGACCGACAAGCAGAAGCCGAGATTGTTCGACATCGGCGCCAGATAGTCCATCCGGTCGGTGCAGGGAATCGCCTTGTAATACAACTTCGATTCCATCGTCTTCTCGATGCCGGTGTGGAGATAGCCGATGATCGGCTTGGCCCGAACGACCGTCTCACCATCGACGTCGAGTTCGACACGAAGCACACCGTGGGTCGACGGGTGCTGCGGACCCATATTGATATGGAGGGTTTTCTCTTCAAGCGACATTACTTGATCACCTCCGGCGGATCGTCCATGTTCCACGAGAACTTCGGCTGTTCCCAGGTCAGCGGGAAGTCACGCCGCAGCGGGTGTCCTTCCAGGTCATCGGCCGTCAGAATCTTGGTGAGATCGGGATGGCCCGTGAAGGTGATGCCCATCAAATCCCACACTTCGCGCTCCAGCCAGTTGGCCGCGTTGAACAGCGGCGTGAGAGAAACTATCTCCGGGTTGTCCTCGGGGAGGCGACATTTGACGAAGAACCGGCTTTTGTGTTTGAGCGAATAGAAGTTGTAGACGACTTCAAACCGCCCGTCGGCCATCTCATCCTCGTGGCCGTACCAGTCGACCGACGTGATATCTTTCAGGAATCGAATATCAAGCGAGGAATCTTCGACAAACGTCTGGCAGAGGTCGAAGATCGCTTCGGGCTTGATATAAAAGGAGAGCTGCTCCCGGAAGTTGTCTTCCCTGATCAGAGCATCGCCGAGCGTGCTCTTCATGAATTCCCTGAGTTGATCTTCAAACGCCATTGATTGTTCCGAATTTCACAATACCAGCTTTAAGTCCTGCGTCCGGTCGGCTTCGTATCGCCTTAGCCGATGCGACGCCCCCACTCCTCACGCGCATCCTTCAGGGATTCACTCTGGAGTTTTTCGTGAAGCTTTATTATTCCGTCCATGAGCTGCTCCGGTCTCGGCGGGCAGCCGGGGACATAGATATCGACGGGGATAATGCGATCTACCCCCTGGAGGATCGCGTAGTTATTGAAGACACCGCCGCAGGACGCACAGGCGCCCATCGAGATAACCCATTTCGGATTCGGCATCTGCTCATACAGCGTTTTCACTACCGGCGCCATCTTCATGGAAACACGCCCGGCGATAATCATCAGGTCCGCCTGGCGGGGCGACGGGCGCATGACTTCCATGCCGAACCGGGAGAGATCGAAGTGCGCCGAGAAAGTGGATATCATCTCAATCGCACAGCAGGCCAGTCCAAATCCAAGCGGCCACATGGAGCGTTTGCGCGCCCAGTTGACCATCTTGTCAAGCGTGGTCAGGATTACTGAATCGGGAATCTTCTCTTCTAACCCCATTTGAGCGCTCCGCGACCGAGTTCATAGATGTAACCGATCAAAATGACAAATACGAAGAACGAGATCGCCAGCAGCCCATATATCCCCAGATCGCGAGCAACTATAGCATAAGGCAAAAGGAAGATTATTTCGAGGTCGAACAGGATAAACGAAATTGCGACCAGGAAGAACTTCACAGGTATGGGGTCTTTGGTGGACCCTTCGGGCTCGATTCCGCACTCATATGCCTGGCCCTTGCGGCCCAACGAGGTACGCCGCCCCAGAAAGATCGAGGCGCCGGCCATGATGACGGCCAAACCGGCAGCGACCAGAAGCAGGAACAAGATCGGATATAGCTGCTCAAACATGCTCTGTGCCTCACTCCCCTCACGGGGTGACTGAATATTGCCTCAACTCTAACTTTACTACGTACCAAAGTCAACACCTTTTTGGAGTTTTCGCCCCACCGGGGCGCCCCCGCTTCATCCCCCTCGACAGCTCCCATCTCCCATTCTAAACAGTTGCTAGACAATGTAATCGAAAGTTGCAGGAGAAACCGAACAGGTTACCGGGAGTACTTCACTCGAAAGCGGGCAAAATGGGGATGATCTGCGATGATTGCACGCGCCAGATCCGCGCGATACGGACCGTAGGCAGTCGATGATCCGTAGATTTCGGCCTGCTTCTCCCCGAAATCGAGTTCCATCCAGCCGCCTCCATGCAGGGTGACCGAGCGATCGTAGACCTCCACCAGATCGGGCTTCTTGACCCAGCCGGCGGCGATCTGCCGCTCCCGGCAGAAACGCTCCAACAACCAGGCGTGGTACTCGAACGCCCGAACCGGACCAAACACCAACGACAGCTCGGCGGACCATTCCACGATGATGAATTTGCAGACAATCTTCCCGCCGCTCGAATTCTGAGGCGATCCCACAAGACGGTCGAAATCCACTACCGACATCTTCACCGAGCCGTCTCCTCTGTCCTGGTCCGGTCATACTCCAACCCGATCCTTATATGGTTGGAGAATATCCAGCAACGACCGTTCTTCCACGCCTCCACACGGTAGGCTCCGGGATGGTCCACGTGATAGTCGACATGGTCGGAGGTTGTCTCAAGAATCGTCTCGCCGTTGCCGACCAGTTTCAGATCCGCCGGCTCCGGCAACCGAACGTGAAGCTGGGCGCCGTCGAGCGTCGGCAGACTGCCGCCGATCATCACCCGCTCCGCCTTGCCGGTAGCATAGAACTCGAACGCATCGGCATCCCCCCACCGGATGTTCGACCCGAATGCCCGGCAATCGCGCAGGGCGTCATAAATCTGCTTTCGGGCGATGTCGAGATCGTCCGAGAGTTTCTCGGGCAGGATCAAGTGGGTGCGAAGGGTACGGAAGTGTACTTTGTAAGGGAATATTCTGAACGTAAACGGTCCGAGTCCAACCGGGAAGCCGTGCGCATCGACCGACGCTATCCCCACACACTTGCGGGTTTTGTTCACTTCGTCCCATTTGCGAAAAACCCGGTCGGTGGGACCTATCATCGACTTGCGCGGCGACCAGATCATCAGCACCCGGTTGGCTTTGGTGAGCCGCTCCATCCACTCCGACATCTGATTCCACAACTCGATCCCGTCGACATCATCGATTGACCAGTCCGTCCATTCGTACGGCGGATACTGGGCCATGACATCACGCTGCTCGTCGGGATGAGCGATAATTCCCAGGGCGCCGTCGCGGCGCGCGGCAGCCACGTACTCGGCAGCGGTCATTTCGTTGGGATAGACGCCGGGCGAATCGAATATGAGAAAGTGGTTTTTGTCGGCGACGTCGTTGTGTTCATACCCGACCAGCACCAGGCATTTGTGGTACCACCCCTCTTTGCCCGCCTGGCGGTTGCTCAGAGTCATGTGATCGGCGAACAGGATGAAGTCACACCCGGCGTCGGCGCCGATCTTCGCGACCTCTTCGAGCGACCGGGTCCCATCCGATTCCGTCGTGTGGACATGAATCGCGCCGGAGTAGTAATACCAATCATCGTGCTGTCTGGGCATGGGCTCCTCGATGTGTGTCCGGGACCTTACGGAAAATGACGAGGCCGACGATCATCAGGACCGCCAGCGAAAGCACTGCCAGTTTATACGGCAGCCAGACAGCATCGGATCCAAGGCCGAGCGATCCGGCCAGCCGGCGCCCGAGCGGTTGACCGGGATGAAAGAGGTAGACGATAGCCGTCCACACCAGCGGGCCAACCACCGCAGCGGCTCGACCCGAAAGCGAAAACAAACCGAAAAACCGTCCCAGTTGATCATGCGGCACCAGTTCGGCCAGCATCGGACGAGTGGTGGTCCAGAGACCGCCGAGGAGAACGCCCACCAGCGAGCCGAGAATCCAGATAACCGTCCGGTTCTCGACCGCGACAAAGGCGATCAGGGCCACGATCCATCCGACCACGATAGCCTGCACGAGCACTTTCAGCGATACCCGGCGGCTGATCAGACCGATCACGTATGATCCCACCACCGCCGAGGCGGTTGAGATGATCAGAAAGAGCGTGATCTCATCATCAGCCATGCCGATCACCAGTGAGCAGTACAGCCCGATATTGATAATCACCGTTGCGACGGCATCCTCGAAGAAATAGTCGGCGATAAGAAAGCGAAGGACGCCGGGGTATTTTTTTGTCTCGCGAAGCCCGTCCCACACGTCGCGGTAACCACCCTTGATCGTCATCGGTCCCGGCAGCTCGAGCGGTCGTTCTTTCACCCACAGGAAGACGGGGACGGCAAACACGAAAAAGAGAATGGCGGTCGGGAGGAACGCGGCGACTTTGCCGCCACCTGCCAGAAATGGTATATCGATACCAAACAGGTCGCCGGTCACAAACGGCAGGACCATGATCATGCCGACTATCGAGCCGACATAGCCAAGTGACACACCGAGGCCCGAAACAAATCGCGCCTGTTTGCCTTCGGCGACCGAATACAGCAGCGCGTTGTAAAACGGCTGACCGGCTTCGTACGCGAAATTGGCGATCATGAACAGCCCCAGAAGCAGGAAGATCATGCTGCTTGGCACGATCGCCAGCAGCCCCGATGCCAGACAGCAGGTGAGCGTAAACAGCAGAAGGAACAGCTTCTTGCGGGTAGCGTGGTCGGACATGGCGCCGAGCGCCGGAAGCACCAGCGCGGCGACAGCCATCGAGATGGCGAACGGGATGTCATAGTAACGGTCGCCATAGCCGAGATCTTCGACGATGTATCGCTTGAGATAGAGCGACACGATGTTCATCGAATAGATCGTGTTGGCGAAGTCGTACAGCGACCAGCCGACCACATCGCGCCGCCAGAGTGAACCGGAGGTAGCTGACACTACAGCCCCAGTTCGTCGGTGATCGTCATCATCCCGCTCTTCACAATTATAAGGAACTCGCCGAGCTCGAGTCCGAGCCGGCTGCAGGCGGCCATATTCTCACGGGTAGCGCCGGCGGCAAAACGTTTCTCTTTGAAGCGGCGGAGCATAAACTCCTCGTCGATCGGCGCGAGCTTTTTGTCGGGATGCATCAGCGCGCAGGCGACAATGAACCCGGTGGTCGGGTCAACCGAATAGAGGGCCCAGTCGAGTGTGCTTTCGCACGGCACATGGCCGGGGTGGGCGTGGATGGCCCGCCAGGCGTCGTCGGGAAGACCGTACGATTCCAGCCACTCCTGGGTGACATAGGTGTGACGAGGAGCGTCGTCTTTGGTCTCGTTGTAGTCAAGATCGTGAATGAGACCAACCAGCCCCCAGTAGTCCTCGTCCTCCCCGAGTTTCCGGGCGACCGCCCGCATGCCGGCTTCGACCGCCAGGATATGCTTAAGCAGGTTGTTGCGGCCGATCTTCTCCAGCACCAGTTGATACGCCGCATCGCGAGTAAGAGTCGTCTCCATAATGGATTACAATGTGGTGAGGAATGGCGGGACTGTCAAGTAGAGCTTTCCACTCCACAATCGGGAGCAGATTCGTGTCGGATCAGTTCAGGAATTCCCAGACGAACCCGTAGGAGTTGTACCGTCCGATATAGCTGCTGAACTCGCGTGACTCGTACACGCGGTTGAGAAGATTCTGGAAGATGAAGTGCCATCGGAAGCGCCCCATCTGGAGGCTCAGTTTGGCGTTGAAGACCGGATCCTGCCCGAGATTCAATTGATAGTAGCCGTCGTAGCTCGACGTATAGGTCACTTCACCGTAGGCATACAGGTGAATCAGCTTCTGCGGCCAGAAAACATGCAACTCCGTCCCGGCCCACATCTGATAGTCCGGCGCGTACGGTCGGTAGGTGTCTGCGTACAGCTCGTAGTCGGTATAGTGATAGGCGCCGCCGGCGCTGAACCGCACCAGATCCCAGAGTTTGAACGAAGGTTCCACCGAGAGGTTGGCGAAGTCAATATCGCCGTTGTGCGGGCCGAAGACCCGGGTCAGCGAACCCTCGATGACCTCATCGGTCTGAATCCAGTCGATACCATCAACGATACGTCCCCCGGTGGCACTGAGAGTCACACTCGCCCGGTCGGTCCCCCACTTCGCGACTGCCGACGCCGTGAACTGGGTTTCTTTCGAGAGAGAGTCGTTGCCGCGATCGGCGTAGTTGAGTGAGCCGACCGGGTAGATAGTGGTGCGTCGATACGGATGATGCAGCTCCTGCAGCGCAGGCTCCCGTACCATGTAGCCCGCCGACAGCATCACAAACAGCGCGTGCGATTGCCGAAGCGCGGTGACTGCCACCGACGGCATCACGTCGTAGTCCTCACTCCAGCGCGTACCGGCGCGCAGCGCGAACCGCCAGCCGTCGGAAAGATCGGCGATATTCACGAACGCCGAGGCGCCGGTGCGATCGTACGAATCATAGCTGTTGTCGTATTCCTGATTGTCGAGGTTGATTTCGGCGCGAAAAGCCCGGCTGCTGTCGGCCCACTCACGCGCGATGGTGGTACCGTGCCCAAACTGATTAAACTTGCTGAGATACACGCCGAATATGTCGGAGCTGCCTCGAAGATATCTGTAGTGCAACTGCCAGTTGCCGGACCGGTCGTCGTCATTGCGCTGCAAAGCGACATCGGCGCTCCGGTCAAATCGATCGCGCCGGACTACCGTGCCGGAGATATCCGGCTGGATGCGAAGCGGTCCTTCCCGATCGTACAGCCTCCCTTTCGCGCGCAGCGCGTAGTTCCCCCTGACCGGAGTGTAGATCTCGCCGGTGTAGTGGTACGCATCGTCGTCGGTCGAGAGATAAGGACCATCGGAGTTGCGGTAGCCGATCGAGAAGTTTACCGTACGGCCATCGGTAAACTTCCGAAGATACCGCGCCCGGGCGTACGAATAACCATAGCTGCCCTTGTCGACCAGAAACGCACTGTGCGCATCGTCGTCATCGTACTGGCCGGGCAAAGTAAGCAGCGTAGCCACGCCCTGATCGGCGCCAAACACCATACCGGCCGGACCATCAAGCGTGTACACCTGATCATCGAGGGCGGTCGGGATGTCGTTCAAGTCCATCAGACCGTCCGGTTCGATACTGTGCTCGAACGGATGCAACTGCGAGCTGCCGTGCATGACATTGAGCCGATTGCCGGAGAGGGTGTACGGATGGACGGTCTTGCGCATCGGAGTTGCCTGACGGTCTGCGGTAAAATAGCCGGGATCAAATCGGTAGTAGTCGCCGGGGTCGTGATAGAACGAACGGTCGATCACTTCGCGCTTATCGAGCGGACGAGGCGCGAACCGGGAGGTCAGCGAGTCGAAATAGCTGACGGGTGTAATGTACTCAAACTCCTCTTCGCGCGATTCCTGCATCATCTTGCGGCGGGCTTCGAACCGAAGCTGTGCTTTCTGGGCTTCGGTCAACGTATCCGAGAGCAATGAATCCGGGAGGATGTCTTCATAAAGAAAGAGGCTGTCGGTGAGCATGACGGTCGAATCCAAGACCGTCGTGTCGGCCGGCACCCGGGTGGAATCCGGGGCCGCCTGGCCAGGTACCGCCGGGACGGCCACCGCCAGAAGTGCGACTATGAAAGTTACTTTCACCATGCCTTAACTCGTTCTCTGGCATATAAGTGACGCGTGATGCCAAAAAGCAACGGGAAAGCGACGGCGTTGGAAATGAGGGTCGGTATGGCCGCCATCAGGCCGACCGTAAATCGCGGCCAGAATGGCTGGTACACCCAGGCATCGGCGGCGTTGACGGGCAGGTAGAACGCGATAGTGCAAACAAGCGCCGCGACAACCAGGGCGGCGGTGCGAGTCACCGCCGGGGATTCGTGTCGACGGCTCGCCAGAAAGAGCGCCCCCAGAAGTCCGGAGAGACTCATCCCGACAACCTGTGCAATGAATACCATTGGATCGGCGGGGCCACCGGGGTTGAAGGCGCTCCATAAGCCCATGCCGACTGCCCCCACCAGCAGACCGGGAACTGCGCCCCAGAGAAAGCCGGCCGAGAAGGCGACAAAAAAAATCAGGTTCACATTCGGGATGTAGTAGCAGGCCCAGCCGAGCACATAGGCAAGGGCCGAGAACAGCGCAATCCGGGCAAGCAACCGCGGGGCGCGCGTCATCTGATAATCGCCACCTTCACCCGGTCTTCGGCCAGCAGATCGGACCTGCGGCTGTCACTGTACAGGCGTGCGAACGCGATATAGGCTCCCGAGGCAACATTCTTGCCGGAGCTGTTTTTCATGTCCCAACTGACCCTGAACTCGCCGCGATTGTTCTGATCGGCAATGGGATCGGTGACCACACGCTCCACTGTCGCGATATACTCGCCGGCGATCGAGAAGACATCAACCACCATGAGCGGATAGTCGAAGATCGGCGCTGCAACGCTGTCGGTCGCGACATTGAATCGGAACCACACCTCCGGCGAGGACATCTCTGCGACAACCGCCGGATTCGGATACGGGGTGAGCACCACCGAGGGGATGTATACGCGGGCCGAGTCGATAGCGCTCGTCTCACGGACCGCGTAACTCAGGCGATTGGTGTCCAGTCCCGCCGTATAAAACGAGTCAATCGGCGTCCCCCATGACAGGATATAGAGAATCGACCGATAGGCCGCCTGATTGAGCGTCTCCACGGTTACGAAATTGAGCGAGTCACCGTGCGGAAGCAGGAACTGCTCGGCGGTATAGTTGTCGGGGTCGGAATCGAGCTGAGTGACCACCGAAAGCCCCCACGACCACGGGACGTACTGGCTGCGTCCATAACGAAGCCTCACCGAGAAGCCGGTGTCAATACGATTGAACTCCGAGAACGGATCCCACCCGGTGGTGTCGAATACTTCTGTGGAATCCGTGCAGCCGCCGCTGAACGGTCCGGAGTTGCAGGTCCAGAATCTGGTCAGGGTGTTGGCCACGTTTTCGAAGCGCATGTAAGCCGCCGCGTTATGCTGCGGGATGTACGGGTTTGCGTCACTTGTCACGCTGACCGGATAACTGAAATGCCGTCCAATCTTGTCCTCGGGAATCTGAGGATAGGCATCGGCCTCCTCATAGCCGATTCCCGCCGGCGCTACCGCGGCCCGCTCACCCGTGAAGTAGTTCCACAAAGCGAATTCCTGGAAAGCGCTGGCATACGACATGGACCCACCACTCACGGAATCGATCGCGAAATACGAGGCAGCCAGGAAATCCGGTCCGGGTCCCATCTCGCCGCATCGCAGCCAGATGTCACGGATAATCTCCGGGCCGAACCGCTGATCGAGATAGATCGGAAAGACACACGACGCATACGGGTGCAGGTCAAACGCTGTATTGAAACGTTGGAATGAGGTCTGCGGCGCATTGTAGAAAACCGGCAGGTAGAAGTAGTAATCATTCAACTCGTCATAGAGAGCTTCTTCCATCCACACCGCCGACATCTCCATCCAGTAGCGGGCAGCAAAGTACGTCGTGCCACCCACCAGCACGAAATCGGTCTCGAAGTAGTCGATGCTGAACTGCACCGAGTGGAAGTACTCATGGGCAACGGTCACGCGCACCGCATCGAGCGGCCGATTCCGATAGGCACTGACATGCGAATAGTCGTTATCCAATTCCATAAACGATGTCGCCCGCTGGGCATCAGGTCCCTGGGCCAGGCTGATCGAATCCGGCACCGTCTGCCCGTAGATAGTCGACGGCAGGTTGCGGACGTAGATGTCATATCGCTCGTCCCCCCCTTCAACATAGAAGGAATCTTCCGGCGGCGGCGGGTAGCCCATGACGTTAACAATCTGGTTATGCACGGAGTCGGCAATGATAGCCATCGTCTCGATATAATTCGGCACGCCGTCACCGTCGCTGTCGACAGTCGGCTGGTAGCAGGCATTGGTGCCGGTTTTGGTGTAGTGAATCTTAAACTGTCCGCCGGGAGAATCGTAGGTCAGATCGAGGCTGTCGGGGCGGGGGTTGGCGACCAAAGCGGCCGTGCGTGACTGGCGGTCAAGATTGGCCACCATCTTGAGGTCCATCAGCATCGGCGTGCCGCATTTGAGAATCGGAAACTCACTGTCTTCGTGCTCGTGGAGGTACTCCTGGAGTTCGGCCGATGGTTGCTCGGCTTTCCCGAGCAGCCAGAGACCGTTGGCTTCGATGTCTTTGGTCTGCTGTTCGCTGAAGAGTCGCTCGGCCGCGAAGGTCGGCGCGGCGAGGATGAGGGTCAGTACTACCGTGCAGAAATACTTCACTGTGCGCCTCGTATCTGTAGTGCCCGTGTCTTGAGATCGTCGAGGAACGCCATCGGCACCGGCGATGAGCCGATGATGGAGTTCCTGCTCTCCCGCCCATGGAAGTCGGAGCCGCCGGATGGCAGCAGGTCATATCGCCGCGCCAGTTCTCTGGCCCGGTCAACATCGGACGACTTATGTGAATAGTGGTAAATCTCGATTCCGTCGAGGCCGTGCCTGACGAGCATGGGAAGCTGTTCGTACATGTCGTCGATAAACGGATGGGCCAGGACCGCCACGCCGCCGGCCTCGTGCGTAAGGTTAATGGCTTCTCCCGGCGTCATCTTGGATTTCGGAACATACGCCGGACCGCTGTTGCTTATGTACTTGCGGAAAGCTTCTTCGTAGGTGTGGATGGCCCCGCTGGCTACCATCGCTTCGGCGATGTGTGGTCGACCGATGACCCCCTCACCGGCAGCCTTTTCCACTTCTTCAAACGGGACCGAGAGACCTAATTCCTCCAGCCTTTCAACTATCATGCGGCCCCGGCGTTCCCTCTTTTTTCGAAATTCTTCGAGCTGCAAATTCAGACCCGGATGGTCCGGATCGAACAGATATGCCAGCAGGTGGACATCGCGATCACCGATCTTGGCCGAAAGCTCGATTCCGGGGACCAGCTCCGGATCACCCGGCTCAAGCAGGTCGCGAATCTCCCGGAAGCCATCGAGGGTATCATGGTCGGTCACCGCAAAGGCCGCGACTCCCGATCGACGCACCATCGCCAGAAGCTCGGACGGAGTTTTTTTGCCGTCCGAGCAGGTCGTATGCATATGGAGGTCGATCGTGTCGGCCATAGGCTACAGCGCGGCTTCAACCGTCGATTTGATCTCCGCGGCGAGTTGCTCGCCTTTGGTGCGAAGGTCCTGGACATCGGCCTTCATCTTCTCGACATAAGCCGTGTCTTTCAGCGAAGTCAGGTTGATCCGCACGTTGTATCCGGCGCCTTCGATGGCGGCATGTCCCATCAGGCCGGCCACACCGGCGTCGGAGATCGAATTCTGGTTCCCCTTCTTCGCGACCGTCAAAGCCAGCTCCATCGCTGCCAGCGATTTCTGCATCACCGTGAGCGGCACTACGGCCGCGTGCTTGGTCGCATTCTCGAGCTTCTCGCCGCCCGCCTTGAACGACGCCATGACGGCGTCAAACGCCTCTTTGTCCTTCTCGACGAGCTGAGCCAGTTCCTTGCGGAGTCCGTCGGCCTTGTCGCGGATATCGGACAGTTCGTCTCTCACCGATGCGTACGCTTTCTTGCCCACCGTCAGACGACACACCATCGCCGCCAGCGCCGCCGCCAGCGAGCCGGCGAACGCCGCCACCGAACCGCCCCCCGGCGCGGGCGAGGACGAAGCGACATCATCGACGAACGAATCCTGTTTGCCTCCCCCACCACCGGCCTGACGCAGTTTCTCTTCGAGGATCTGTTCTTTCGAAAAGTTCTCGAGCCTGAGATAGAAGTCGGAGACATCAACTATCGCGTCGTTGGGTACCAGCCCGATGACTTCCGATGATGTCACCGGCACGCCATATCGTTCCGCTTCGCTTTTGATTGTCTCGAAGACGCGGAAGATCGGTGTCTTGGTGTAGTTGACGAGATTCATCGATATCTGAACCTGGTCGCGCTCCTTGATCTCGAATCCGAGCGCCTTGACGAACCGATAGCCGCCCTTCAGTGACCGAACCGCATCGGCAATCTTGTCGGCGATGACTTTCTTGTTCGTGCCGAGATAGACGTTGAACGCCACCAGCGGGAAACGGACGCCGATCGCGGTGGCGCCGGATTTGAGATTCATCTTGGCCGGGCCGTAGTCCGGCTTGCGGGCGGGGTCTTTCTCGATCGAATCGCGAATACCTTCGTACTGACCGGTCCGGACCTTGGCGAGGTTTTTGCGTTTCTTGCTGGTCGCGGCGTCTTCGTACAGGTAGACCGGAATCTGCAGCTCTTCGCCGACTTTCTTGCCGAGGCGATGAGCCAGTTCGACGGCGTCTTCGACCGTCATCTCGGATATCGGAATAAACGGGCAGACATCGCACGCCCCCATGCGCGGATGTTCGCCCTTGTGGGTCGTCATATCGATTAGTTCGGCGGCTTTCTGGTAGCCGCGAAAGGCCGCATCGACCGCCAGATCGGGATGGCAGACAAACGTCACGACGGCGCGGTTGTGATCGCCGTCCATCTCCTTATCGAGCAGGGTCACACCCTCTTCGGCGGTGATCGCCGCACAGATCTGGTCGATAACCTCGGGCCGACGCCCTTCGGAAAAGTTTGGTACGCACTCGACTAACTTGGCCATAACACTAACTCCGTCCTTCCATCTCACCAGCTATACCCTGACGCCCGTCCGCTCGTACTGAGCCGAACGGCGCCCGGGTCCTAATTCACCTATTTCTCCGAGGGAATAGTCCGTCAGCTCGGCACTGATCGAGCCGACCAGCACCTTCGATTTCATGAGAACCGGCATGCGAAGCCGGTCGTCGGTGAGCCAGACGGTCAGTTTGCCCTCGTTTTTGAACACCCCAACCGACGACGTCATCGGCTCCACCACGAGGCAGTCGAACGTGCCGGCCGCGACCGTGATTTGTTCGGTACGGTGTACTTTTACTTCCATATCCATCTTGCGGCCGTCGACAAAGACCGGCAGGAAGACCGACTTGCCCACTTCCAGCGGCTGTGTCCGCACGTAGTACAGCGATGACAACGCATCCTGCACGTACGGTTCGACCGCGATTGTATCATCTTTGTAGACCGTAAAGTGGTTGCGCTGATCGAACGAATACTGGCGGTCGGCGCGGTAGTTACCCTCGCGAAGGTTCTTTTCGAACCGCCAGCTGAATATCCCGACAGCGTCGATAATCGACTCGATGCGGTCGTCGACCTCGAAGAAAGTCGAGAAAAAGCTGTTGGACTGCGCGCGGGAGATAATCTGATAGCTCGGGCGGCCTTCGTACTCGATGAGACGAGTTACTTCGAGCGATGCCGTCCCGGCATTGATGAAGCCGTAGTTGACATCAAACGAGAGCTTCTCTCCCGCGCCGAAGGCGACGTTGTCGACGTATCTATCAACTCCGTCAAGCGCATTCGGCAGCGGTGGGGGATCGGTCGGCTCGGCGATGCCGACCTCGATCGAGGCAAAAAAGAGCACCGGAATCATCCCGGCAATAACGACCAGGACCACCATGACTTTCTGGAGGAGACTACTCTTGGGCATTGGTCTTCGCATCAATCCTTTTTACAATCTCGGGCAGATACTTGCCGAGGTATTCGCCGATTTCCAGGAATGTCTCGTTGTATCGTTCCAGCGCCTGCCCGATCGGGTCCTCCAGCGGTTCGCCGTGCGGGGACTGGTCGGGGAAATTCTTGAATAGATAGGTCTTGTCGGCGGCGGCGGGCACCTGGCGAACGATCTCTCTGACGTGTTCGGGCGACATGCCGAAAATCAGATCGGCGCGCTCTATCTGAGCACGCGACAGCGGCTGTGACTGGTGGCCGCTGAGATCCGCCCCCCACATCTTGGCTGCCTCCACCCCGTACATGGTTGCCGGATATCCCGAGGCGGCTGCTATACCCGAAGACTCTACCTTGAATCTGCCGGGGCGTTCTTTCTCGAGCAGAACGGTAAGCGCCCCCTGAGCCATCGGCGAGCGGCAGGTGTTGCCGGTGCAGACAAACAGAATCGTGTATGGATCAGTCATCATTTTCTTTCGTTGTTTAGAGCCTCAGCCAGTTGTAGCCGGCTGATGGCGCCTTCCCGCAGCACGACAGGCGGATCCGTGGTCCCGTCGACCACCGTCGACACCCGGCCATCTAACTCGCCTGCATCGAGATACAGCGCAACATCGTCTCCCAGCTGAGCGGCGATCTCGTCTACCGACGTCAAATCGGGTGAGCCGGAGCGGTTGGCCGACGTCGCGGTCAGTTCGCCCCCTGCTTCCCGGAGAATTCTTAGTATAACCGGTGCGTCCGAAAGACGCAAACCGATCTTTCCGTCAATCACGAGCGGCGCCGACCAATCGACCAGCGCACGCAGCACCAGCGTCATCGGACCGGGGAGAAATCGCTCGGCGAGCCTGGCGGCGGCGGGTGTTTTCTCGCCAAGTCGCCAGAGAGAGGCGGGAGAATCGACAAAAACAGAGACCGCCTGTTTCCGGTCGCGACCCTTGGCCCGGACAAGTCGTTCGAGCGCCGCCGCCGAGTCGGCTCGGCAGAGCAGACCATACCGTGTCTCAGTGGGAGCGACCACCAACCGGTCGGAACGGAGCAGCGCGGCCGCCCGGGACAGGGCAGCCGGGTCGGGATTGCGGTAGTCTACGGCCAGCCGTTGCAGCTTATTCCTCCGGTGGTCCCTCTCCGGGGTCGAGAGGTTCGTCGACCTGCGGCGGCACAACGCCGGTCGAGTCGATCGGCCGCAACGGCAACCCCTCGTAAAGCGGCGCCGCTTCGCGGACATTCAGATTGACAAGGACCACCCAGGCGTTGCCGTATCCGGCTCCCTGGGCCTGTTGGCGGTAGATCTCGGCAGCATCGCGGTCGGCAAAATCGCCGACCCTGACTTTGAAATACGGCACTTCGTAATCGAGATAGACCGGCTGGTCGAATATCTCCTCGGCGATCGCAACTTCCTTCCGGGCATCGGAGAACAGCTTCCCGGTGTAGACCTGCACCCGATAGGCCTGTGAGTTCAGCGAATCGATTGCCCCGGTCGGCGCGGGCGTGGCGAAACTGCCGCTGTCGGCCGACTGGTTGGTGTTGTCGCGGACAACCAGTGCGTCGTGGCCGGTGATGTCACCACTGTGCGGCTGCACGGCCGGGACGATTTCACGGTCGGCGGCCAGCTCCAGCGGGTCAACACCACGTTCGCCGACCGTGCCGCTCTCGCCGCTCGGACGCTCTTCGGCCGGTGCGCTTCCCTGTTTGGCGCAACCAATGACCAGCGCCAGCAGTGCCACCGCCAGAATCAGACTAAAGATACTTCTGGTATTCATCTTTTTTTGCCAACTGAGCGAGGAGTTCCTTGACGGCGGCCGTCTTGGTTTTGTGCACGACCAGAGTCGTATCACCGGACCGGACAACCACCAGATCCGAGACGCCGATACACGCCACCAAACCGTCGGTGTCGTTGTAAACGGTGGTTTCGTACGTGTTGAGTATCTCGGTCTTGCCGATCATCACGTTGTTCTCGCTGTCTCGTTCCTTATACCGCTCAAGGGCGTTCCAGCTGCCCACATCGTCCCAGATGAAATCACCTTTGATGACCTTGACGTTGTCGGCATGTTCGAGGACGGCGTAGTCGATCGAGATGCTGTTGGCCGACTGGTAGAGTTTCGCGCGCTCTTCTCTTTCTCGTTCGGTGCCGATGCTTTTCGCGTATTGCTCCAGCTGTTCCCCCATCTCCGGATGGTGCTTGTTGATGGCCATGAGTATAGCTCGTGCGGACCAGATGAACATGCCGGAGTTCCAGAAATACTGCTTCGTGTAGTAATACTCCTGGGCGAGAGTGGCTTTCGGTTTCTCGGCGAAGGCGACGACGTCGTAGACGCTGCTGTCCCCTTCTTCTTTGTACATATCACCGAATTTGATATAGCCATAGCCCGTATCGGGACGGGTGGGAACGATACCGATAGTGATCAGGACGTCTTCCATCGATGCGATAGCCATGCCGTCGCGCAGGATTCTCAGGAGCTTGGCCGCCGGGCGGATCAGATGGTCGGCGGACAGTACGACCATCACGGCGCGCTCGTTTTCGTGGCGAAGGTGAACGGCGGCCAGTCCGATAGCCAGACAGGTGTTGCGCCCGACCGGTTCGGCAAGAATGGAATGTTCCGGGATCTGCGGCATCTCCCTGAGGACCTGTTCGGTCATCGCTTCGGTGGTGACAATCCGAAGGTTGTCGACCTGGATCAGCGGTTCTACCCGCGCAATGGTCTCCTCGAGCATGGTCTTGTCCGAGGTCAGCTTGAGGAACTGCTTGGGACGAGCGCCGCGCGACAGGGGCCAGAAACGCTCCCCCCGGCCACCGGCCATGATGATCGCATAGTTCACGTGAAATACTCCCGAATGTGCTGTAATTGGCTGATAATACGGGGCTTAAATGCCGAGGTCAAGGGAAGTTTGCCGACGCTGCCACCGCCGTACGGTAGCACCGGTTCGCTCGACTGCGGGCCTTCGCTGCGTGAGCATTTCTTTTTCCGCTTGGGTCGCCCGGCCGCAGCATATACATTCCGCTCCAATAGCGTTAGCTCAGTTTCGGGTGTCTTTGCGGAAGGGAGCGGGTCATGGCCGAATTCGACCAGCAGCAGTTTGACGAGTTTGTCGCCGACAACGGCGTGTATGGGTTTTTCGAAAAAGCGATCACCCTCAAATCGGGCCGCCAGTCGCATTTCTATGCCAACTGGCGGACGGTAGTCGAGGACGTCTGGCGGACCGAGAAGCTGGTCGGGTTTGTGATCGACTTCGTCAAAGCCAACAAGATCTCGGTCGATACGTTTTATGGCGTCCCCGAAGGGGCCACCAAGCTCGGCGTCCTCACCCAGTTCCACTGGGCAAAACAGCAGCCGACCTACGGCGAAGGGTCGCACGTGCTGGCGATGGGCCGGGCCAAACCAAAAGAGCATGGCGCCCCCAAAGACAAGTTTTTTGTCGGTATGCCGACCGGCCGGGTAGTGGTGATTGAGGATGTCACGACCACCGGCGGCTCGACCATGACCTCTGTCTCGGCGCTGAAAGACTCTGGAGTTGATATCAGCGCGGTGATCAGCCTGACCAACCGGATGGAGCGCCGCGACGACGGTTTGAGTGTGGCCGAAGCGTTCACGAAGATCGGCGTGCCGTTTTTCAACATGTCCAACTCCCTCGACCTCCTCCCCCGCGTGTACGCATCGCTCAAACCGGGCGAGGCGATCGCGAAAGCAATCGAGTCCGAGTTCGCCCAGTACGGCGTCCAGCCGCTGAAGCTGGTGTAACGTACGTGCGTTGGGGCGTAGGTCCGAACCCCTGCGGTTCGGACAGATCGAGTAGCCCACCCGTCCCGGGTGGGTGTCTGTGCCGTCGGACGACCCCATCTGACAGCCATCACAAACAGCGTGTTACTTGTTGCCCACCTGAAGTGGAGTCCGCCGAAAGCGGACGGAACGACAGGTGGGATATTCATCGCATCGCATTTGCACCCCCCACCTGCCGTTCCCGCTACGCGGGAACTATAGGTGGGCCACAAGAGCTACGCGTGAACTATAGGTGGGCCACAAACTTCGCGAGGAACAGCCCCGGTTCCTATCGAGTAGCCCACCCGTCCCGGGTGGGTGCCAAGAAGCCAAAACTTCGTTGTACAAGTGTGCTCGCGTGCAAGTTACGGCGAAATGGGTTTGTTTTGCCATTTTTAGGGGTCCCAAAATCGTTTTTCTTCTCTTCGCTCGCACAATCACACGCTCGGTTCTCGTCTCCGGTTGACATGGAATGACATCGTTTTTTCCTCCTGCTTCTACAAAAGGCGGCAGAGACAGGATTACCATCGAGTTGGTGGGGAAAAGAGCACTTCATAATTCTCCCCCCTGTTTCGTTCTTTGAATATCACACACAAAAGGAGGGGGGCCACATGACCATGGTTGATTATGCGCGGCGTTCGGATCGTGCCGGACAACTCCTGGCGATTGGCCTGCTGTGTTTCCTGTCACTCACGTGCGCCGTACCCGAAGTGGCCCGTGAACGTTGGGGCTGGGAGGGAGAATCAACCACCAACAAGAGCACCTACGATCAGAGCCTCACGTTCGACGCCTGCGAACGCGAGGGGCTCGATCCCCGAAGCGACTGGCGCATTCTCAATCACATGATGTACTACCTGCTGGGTGAGCGCGCCAAAGCGGCAGGTGTGGGATCCGAAGAGGAATTATATCTGGAAAGTCTGCGGGCATATCATTTTGCCGCCGATTCGACGAGCGTGATGACCATCTACGACCAGGCGTTCCTTTCGCTGGACAAGAGCCGCCATGCCGGCACAGGGAATTCGAATGCCTTCATCGACTCGGTGCTGATAGCGGCGCGGTTGCCGCAGGTGTGCACTTTGCGCGGGTTCGACCAGGCGCACGGCCTGAGTGATTGGGGCAAAATCATTACTAGAGTGGGGCCGATGTCGGACGTGTGGCTCTCACCGACTGTTGTACTCGGAACCGGAACGGACGGCGTAACCTACCGGGCCATCGAGGACAGCTTCGGCGTCTACAGTATCATCGAGGCTGCAGATGACGGAGTCTCGATGCTTAGTTGTGCCGGCTCACTGCGACGTCAACCTGAATCTCAAAAACTGGTTCTCACCAGCGAGAACAGACTCATCACACCGGTGACGTACGATGAAGCCGAGGTACGCCAGATTCAGGTGGCGAAAGTCCCCTGCCCTCTCTCAGGAGTCTGGCTGGACGCCGGGGACCCGTTTTTTGAGTCACCGTGGGACGGGAATCGGCTGGTGGTAGATATTGCGGCGCAGACCGACGACTTCGCGCGCAAGGTCGACGGCCGCCGGCTTGTGTCTCTCGATGTTGCCTATCGGATCGACGGGCCGTCGGTCGAGCGCGAAATGATTGACTCGCTTCATTTCGAGTACGACATGACTGAGAATCCGGGACGCGGATTCGTCGCACGGTTCGTGAGCCCACCGTTCCCGCGCGCCCAGGAGTGCCGATTCGAGCTGGCGATAACAAGCGGCACGAAGACCAAAATGTTCCGAAAGGTGCTCTCGGATCGGGAAGACGACGTCGCGCTCACGCTCGTACGGTCTCCCGAAACTTCTCTGACACGGGTCCCCGGGTTTGCGGTCGGGCCGGTCAAGCGGGGCGATACGGTCGATGTCTTTTTCTCGATGGAGAACATGCCGCCGCACGACAGCCTGTTCGGGTGCACGGCGATCGTAGTCCTGTTCGCTCCAAGATCGGCCGATGGTGTCGTGTCATTTGGAGACTCCCTCGGGTTTTCGTGGATTGATACCGGTTCCCGCGAGTCTTTGATTACATTGGACCGGGCAATTGCGTCGTGGGGCGAGATGTACTGCGGCCGGTGGACAATCTCCACGGAACAACCTCGTGGCTACTTCACACAACGAGTGGTGATACCGAAAAACGCTGCGATCGGAAGAAACAGTCTCGTTGCGGAGTTCTATCGGATAGTCTCTCCCCAATCGCGGGCGGTCGAACGCATCGCCGAAGGGCAGGTCATGGTGCAGGTGGAGTAGGGGGAGTTTCCTCGCGTGTGCGAGAGGCCTTCGCCTCACCCATCACCCGCATTTTCTCCCCCAAATCGATGGTCTTCGCGCACCTCTCCCCTTTTGTAAAGGACGAGGTGTAGATATGGTTGAAGAGCGCACGAAGACTGAAGAATCAGCTTCGGGGAAATTGCATCTTCAAACGACGGTGGTCACCCCGACTGAATTCGCACACAGGACAGATGAATGCGAAAATATGAAAAATGAACAAACGAACCTTTTTCGCTGTAACTCGCACGGGCTCATGCTTGTACAGTGACTTTCTTGGTATATGACCTGACCGCGACGCCGGTCGGCCGATTGACGCCGTCGGTCGATGGCACGTCTGGGGACAGACGTGCTCCACGACGGTGGACCTATGGTAATCCAACTACTTTGGGTAACCCTGTAGCGCAGGTCCCTGCCACCGACCTGACAGGTGATGGTCGATTTCGACTCGAAACCTATACTGCGGAGTTCACCGAGCTTGCGAGGACCTGCGTTTCTCTGACCCGTGGTGTACCACAGTGACGGTCGGCTGTGACGTGTGGTGCGGGCGATGGCGCGTCTGGGGACAGACGTGCGCTACGAGCTGTCAGGCGGGGTCGCCTGACAACACGATACCAATGGCGGGTTCGATGACGGACCCGCCCTACTCCGTACCCACCCGAGACGGGTGGGCTACTCGTTCCCGGCCGCCAGGACGCCCAGCACGATCGAGTTGAATTTCGAGTCGGCGCTGTCCACTCGCGAACCAAGTGCGATCGGCACCCGCCCGCCGACTATCACACCGCCGGTCTCGCACTTGCCGAACAGCGACATCGCCTTGTACACGCCGTTGGCGACTTCGATATTCGGCGCCAGCATGGCATCGGCCTGCCCGGCGACCTCGGAGTGCGTCACACCCTTGGCGTGCGCGGCTGCCATGTCGACCGCGATATCGAACGAGAGCGGACCGTCGACATAACAGCCCTTGATCTGCCCGCGCTCGGCCATCTTGGAAACGACAGCAGCATCGGTCGTGACCGGCATCTGCGGATAGACCGCTTCGACCGCCGCCAAAAGCGCAATACGAGGATCCTCGACGCCGATCAACTGCCCGACCCGGACGATATTGTTGATCATCTTCACCTTGGTCGGGATATCCGGCTCGACTATCACGGCGCTGTCGGAGAGCATGAGCAGCTTGGGATATCGCTCCGGTTTCAACACCGCGACATGCGAGACACAAACCTCGCGCGAGAGGAAATACGAGCCGAGATCAAACAACACGGTCAACATGTCGGCGGTGAACACGCGCCCTTTGACGATCAGGTCGAGATGCTGATCGAAGGCCATCTTGGCGGCGTTGATGACCGCGAGATCGCGCTGGAAGGCGTGCTCGATCTGAACGTTCTGGAACGTGATCTGGTGCTCTTCGCAGGTGTGCGCGAACAGACCCTTGTCGCCAAACACGATGGCGTCGATAAGCCCTTCGGCCTCGGCGCGCGCGAAGGCCTTGAGGATATTGATATCGTTAATGTCAACCAGAGCGGCGCGGACGCGTCGTTCGGCGGTTTTGGCTTTGGCGCGCTCGAGGATCTGCGCGAAGCTGGTTACTTCGGGGATGTGCATATCAGCAGTCATCGTTTGCCTCCCCACACGTTTTCTTTCTGGTAGTAGTCGGCGATCACGCAGGCCAGGGCGAGTGACGACTTCTTGTTCATCACCGTGTCGGTGCGCGAGACGAGTGAGATCGGGATCTTGGCGCCGACGATGACGCCGGAGAAAATCGCCCCGGCAAACTGGATCAGACTTTTGGCGACGATGTTGCCTTCCTCGATGGAGTCAACGAGATAAATGTCGGCGTCGCCCAGCACAGGACCTTCGTAGTTGCGATAGCCCGCCGCGGCTCGCGAAGTGGCCAGATCAAACGGCAGCGGCCCCTGGATGACGACGTCCTTGAGGCGGCGTCCGGCCTCGGGCTTGACCGACTCGGCATCGGAGAAGGTGTGCGGGAAAGCATCGGATATCCGTTCACTGGCGCCCGACAGGGCAACCTTCACCGGCGAAAGGCCGAGCGCGCGTGCGACCAGGACCGCATTCTCGAGGATCTGCACTTTCTGCTCGGCGTTGGGCTTGACGACCATGCCACCGTCGGTGAAGTTCAGCAGCTTGTGATAGCCGGGGATATCGAGCACCGCACAGTGCGAAAGCGTGCCGGCGGCGCGGAGATGATAGTCTTTGTCGAGCACGGTTTTCAGGAGCGCTGAAGTCGGCAGGAAGCCTTTCATGACGGCATCGGCATCGCCGTTGGCAGCGATATGAACCGCTTCATGGGCGGCGTCGGAGACATCCTTGCGGTCGATGATTTCGAGTTTGGAGATATCGACCGATTCTTCATCGGCCAGCGCCTTGATGCGGTCGGCATCGCCGACCAGGATGCCATCGAGAAAGCCGTCCTGTTTCGCCTGGGCGACCGCACTGATGACATCGGCGTCCTGCGCAGCGGCGACGGCGACTCGTTTGGGTCGGTCCTGTTGGGCGATGAAGATAGCTCGTTCGATCAGTGCTTGTGCGGAGTGTATAGGTTTCAGGGCCATAGATCCCCCGACGCGAGGTGGATGGAAGCCGGGGCATCACACCCGGCGTTGTTTATCAATATTCTTTGAGCTGTTCGTCGCCGTTGAGGAAGCGGACGCCGGCGGCGGCGAGGGCTTCCATCTCGAATTCGCCGGGCACGACGATGACAGTTCCGAGATAGTCTATGTACGTACGAATCTCCGTGACCAATCGTTTGGAGTTGGCCATGCCGCCGGTCAGGATGACGGCCGCGAAATCGCCCTTGAGGACGGTGGCGGCGGAGCCGATTTCTTTGGCGATCTGGTAGGCCATGGCGTTGAAATAGAGCAGCGCCTTCTCATCGCCGGCATCGATCATCGCTTCGACTTCGCGAAGGTCGGCTTTGCCGAGATAGGCCACCAACCCGGACTGCTTCGAGAGCTTCGCGGTCAGTTCCTTCTCGGAGAACGTGCCGCTGTAGCAGAGCTTAACTAGTCCGCCGATCGGCAGGGCGCCGGCGCGGTCGGGCGAGAACGGTCCCATACCGAGGAGGGCATCGTTGACATCGACCACTCTCCCCTTCTCCAGCGAAGCGACCGAGACACCGCCGCCCATGTGGACGGTGACGTAGTTGACCTCGTCGAGCTTCTTGCCGATTTTGGCCGCTTCGCGCCGCGACACTTCTTTGATATTCAGGGCGTGGACGCGGCACTTGCGCTCGATTTCCGGGACGCCGGAGATGCGGGCGATGTCGGTGAAGTTGTCGACCGTGATCGGGTCGGAGATCAGCGACGGGACACCGAAGCGCTCACCGAGATGGCGTGCAATCAGGGCGCCGAGGTTCGAAGCGTGGTTGGAGTAGCGCATAGTCTTGAGGTCATCGATCAACTGATCGGAGATCGCATACGCGCCCCCCTCGAGAGGCTTCACCGGGGCGCCGCGACCGACGACCGCACTGAGTGCGGACATCGGGGTGTCGAGAGAGTCGATCCAGGCGTCGATCGCCTGCATGCGGAAGTCGAACTGGTCGGCGACGTTGTCGAACTTGCCGAGTTCGGCCGGATCGTGGCGGATGGTCTCCGATGACAACTCAAGATGGCCGTCGAACAGGGCCATTTTGGTCGAGGTCGAACCCGGATTAATGATGAGCATGTACTTGGTCACGCACACCTCAGGCGCCGACGGCGGTCAGTTTCACCTCGCGTCCGCGATCGAACGCTTTGAGATTGATGTCGACGAATCGTTCCTTGACTTTCTCGCGGATCATCTGCTGCCAGAGTTCGGTCGAAAACGGCATGTAGTTCGAGCAGACGCCGAGCAGGATGGTGTTGACCAGACGCGGGTTGCCGAGTTCACCGGCGATTTTGTCGGCGGGGACGGCGATAACGTGTTTGGCCTTTTTCTTCATGTCCGCAATCGGATCGTCGGGATAGTTAAAGGCCTTGCTCGAGGTCACGATCGCCGGCACGAGTTTGGTGGTCGAGATGACGGCGACGCCGGTCGCTTTCATCCAGTCGACTGCCCGGAGGCCTTCGGCCTGCTCGAACGCCATGAGAATGTCGGCCTGACCGTACTCGATCACGGGTGAGTACACCTTGGGGCCGATACGCACGTGCGAGGATACCACGCCCCCGCGCTGTGACATGCCGTGTACTTCGGATTTCTTGACATCCAGGCCGCCGTTCATGGCTGCGGCGGAGATGATCTCGCTGGCCAGCAGCACACCCTGGCCGCCGACGCCTACAATCAGAATGTTCTGAGTGTTGTCCATGCTTCTCTCCTAGGCTTCCACAAACTGGCTTTTGAGAATGATACATTCCTCGGGACAAACCTGCGCACACAGCGTACAGCCGGTGCAGATGGTGTCATCGATAACCGCCAGCGGGTGGCCGTGCTTGTTGGTCCGCTCCGACGCGGCAATGGCCGGACAGGAAATCTGGAAGCAGGCGCCGCAGCCGGTGCAGGCGTCGAGATCAACCACATACGGCTCTTCCATGATGCGTTTCGGCATCAGAACACAGGGGCGAGTGGTGATGATGACCGAAGGACCGGGTTTCTCCATCTCTTCTTTGATGACGTCAAGGGCTTCTTCGAGCTGGTAGGCATCGAGCTTACGGATATTTTTCACACCGAGCGCCTTGACGACCTCGTCGATCTCGACTCTCCCCGGCCGTTCTCCCATGAGGGTGGAACCGGTGCCGGGATGCTGCTGGCCGCCGGTCATGGCGGTGGCGCGGTTATCGAGAATGATGGTGGTGACGTTGCTCTGGTTGTAAACCGCATCGAGGATACCGGTAATGCCGGAGTGGAAGAAGGTGGAGTCGCCGATGACCGCGACCGTCCCCTTATCCGAGCCTTTGACACGTTCCATGCCGATGGCGTTGCCGATCGACGCGCCCATGCAGATGCAGGTGTCGAGGGCGTTGAGCGGTTTCATGACGCCGAGCGTATAGCAGCCGATATCGCCGGTGACGGTGACTTTGAGCTTCTTCAATGCCGTAAAGGCGCCGCGGTGCGGACAGCCGGGACAGAGGACCGGCGGGCGCGGGAACATGTCCTCCTGGGGAGTGATCGAGGCGGCGTGGACCTCGTCGATCAGGCCGGCCCTGAGGAAGCCTTCGGCGACCCGTTTCGGAGACAGCTCACCGAGCTGGCCCATGTATTTTTTGCCTTCGACCATGATTCCCGCGGCGCGGATTTGCTCTTCGTAGTACGGCTCGAGTTCTTCGACGACGATTACTTTGTCGTGACTCTTGACGAACTGCTCTATCTTTTTGAGCGGGAGCGGGAAACTCAGACCGATTTTGAGGTAGTCGAAATCAGGTGCGACCTCTTTGGCGTATTGGTATGACACGCCACCGGTGATGACGCCGATCCGGGAGCCGTTGTCTTCGATCCGATTGTACGGGGTCTCTTCGGTGAAGTGACGCAGTTTCTCCAGCCGCTCGGCCACCACGACATGGCGGTTGCGGGCGTTGGAGGGGATCATCACGTATTTCGAAGGGTCTTTGACGAATTTCCTGTCGGGTCCGGCGACGGGGTTGTTGATCGCCACTATTCCTTTGGAGTGCGAGATACGGGTAGTCATGCGCAGCATGACCGGAGTATCGAAGATCTCGGACATCTCGAAGGCGGTGACCACCATGTCTTTGGATTCCTGGCTGTCGGACGGTTCGAGCATGGGGATCTGGGCAAATTTGGCGTAGTAGCGATTGTCCTGTTCGTTCTGCGAAGAGTGCATCTCGGGATCATCGGCCGAAACCAGCACGAAGCCGCCGTTGACGCCGGTGTAGGCGAAGGTCATGAGCGGGTCGGCGGCGACATTGACGCCGACATGTTTCATCGTGACGAGGGCGCGGGCGCCGCCGATCGAGGCGCCGATACCGACTTCGAACGCGACTTTTTCGTTTGGTGACCACTGGGAGTAGATCGAGCGGTACCTGGCGCTCAGGGTTTCCAGGATTTCTGTGGAGGGGGTCCCGGGATAGGCAGCGGCCAGTTTGACCCCGGCTTCGTATGCGCCGCGGGCGACCGCCTCGTTGCCGGACATAAGTTCTCTCATCTGTGACCCTCTATAGCAAAAGCGACTATTTTTCGTGCCCGGATTGGCCCGGAGGCCTGTGAATAATTTCACGAATGATACGGCGGAAAGGCTTAGCGGGCAACCGCTTTTTTGCTGCCAAACCGCCAGGTGTCACTCGCCTGCTAGCGGACTCGCTAGCACCTGACGAAACTCCGGTAGCTGCTCGGTGTCCCTCCCACCCGCCGTCCGCCTGCGGTGGACTCCGGGTGGGGCACAGATGATTAGCGGTTGAGAACGGCCATGCTGCGAAGGACGTCGACGGGTTATGCTTCGACTCCGCTCAGCATGACGGTGGTGGGCGCTCAGCATGACGGTGGTGAATGAATCGTGGAGAGGCGGTGCGGGTACGTGGAGCACTATCCATTCTGGCGCAGCTTACATTATCAATCGACTCCGAATGGCGGAACCGCTACGACCTCTGGTCTCGGGTTCCACCCTACAAATATTCCGTTGTATTTCTCCGGGGCGCCCCTATATTCCGCGCTATTACGGTTACGGTATTCACGAACTATGCGACTAGTCATTCAGCGAACATCGGGAGCCGAAGTCCGGATCGACGGCATCTGTCACAGCAAGACCGGTGAAGGTCTGCTGATCCTGTTTGGGACGCAGGAGGGGGATGTCGAAGCGTCGTGCGGATGGCTGGCGGACAAAGCCGTCAACCTTCGGATATTCGAAGATGCCGAAGGCCGCATGAACCGCTCGGTGCTGGATATCGGCGGTGAGGTCATGATCGTGAGCCAGTTCACACTCTACGCCGACTGCCGCAAGGGACGGCGGCCCTCGTTCGGCAAGGCGCAGGATCCGGCCGAAGCCGAGAAGTTGTACGAGCGGTTTGTCGAGCTGGTGGCGGCATCGGGACTCAGGACCGGCACCGGCGTGTTCGGCGCAAAGATGGATGTACGTTTCAACAACTCAGGACCGGTAACGATTCTTCTCGACCATGATGTATAAACACCTCGCGGAACTGGTTGCCTCTCACCCCCTCGTGTTAGCCTCGGGTTCTCCCCGTCGATTCGACCTGCTGACGGAGATCGGAATTCCCTTTCAACGGATCGTCCCGAATATCGAGGAAGTCCCCGGAAAGGACGAAGCGCCGTATGACTACGCCGTGCGGCTGGCCGAAGAAAAAGCGCTGATGGTCGGCAAGGGGCTTCGGCCGGACACGCTGGCCCTGGGGTGTGACACGATCGTGGTACTCGGGGAGTGGCTGTTGGAGAAGCCCGAAGACGAGCAGGAAGCGTTTGAGACACTTCGCACGCTCTCGGGCGAGCAGCATGTCGTCTGTACCGCCCTGGCATTTGTAAAAGAAGAGCGGCTGGTGATCTCAGGATATGAGACTACCAAGGTGTTCTTTAACGAAGTGAGCGATAAACAGATCTGGGACTATATCAAAACCGGCGAGCCGATGGACAAGGCGGGGGCGTACGGTATACAGGGGATGGGCTCCTTTTTGGTTGACAGGATCGAGGGAAATCTCGATACTGTGATCGGTCTCCCCCGTAACTTATTGGACGGCTTGGCGAGGGAAGTCCCGGCATTATTGCGAGAGAGGTAACCCTCTGTCTATGAACGAAGTACACGTAAAGCTCGGCAAGCTTCTCAAACTTGAGCGGGAGCGTAAAGGGGTCCAGCTGGCGGACCTCTCCGAGAGCCTCAAAATATCCGAGGAAAATCTTACTCACATCGAGACCGGCGAGAGCCATAAATTGCCGGCTCCCTTATATTTCAAGCTTTTCTCACGGGCTTATGCGGAAGCGCTCGGGATTGACTATGAAGCCACCATGCTGGCGATTCAGGAAGATATCGCGGAGCAGAATGCGGCGGCCCAGCCTCCTGAAAAAGAAAAAGCCCGGAAAGCAGCCGAAGAAGCCAGGCGAGTGGAAGAGGCCAAGTACGGATTTCGCAAGAAGCTCATCTGGTTGTTCGGAGGGATAATTGCCACCGCCATCGCGTTTTTCCTGATCTACTCAATGTTGATCCAGGCACCGGAGAGATCGACCGGCGGAGAGTCCGGCGATGCGGCAGCGCCGGTAGAGTCGGTGAACGAGGCGCTGGCGGAGTACGACTTCGGCGAACCGCCGGAGGCCGCGCCCGGTCCAATCAAGATGACGCTTCGCGCCCGCGAAGAAAGCTGGGCGACTATTCTTGCCGACGGCGATACGGTGATATTTCGATCGCTGGTTCCGTGGCGGGTATACGAAGTTGAGGCAACAAATCGAATTGTTGCATCGGTAGCGCATCCGCGCTTAGTTGATATTACGTTGAACGGCGAAGCGGTCGATCTTCGGGATCCCGAATCCCGCCGCATTTCGCGGGTTGAGGTCGACCAGGTGAACCTGCCGTCGATGCTGCAGCGGAAGGTTGATGAGTCGGAACCGGAGCCGGCGCCGGCGCGGCGTCAAGCCCAGCCGACGACCACCCCGCAGCAGCCTTCGCAGCCGGAGCAACCGGCGCAGACGCCGAGTCGGTCGCAGGACACGGCGAGACAAACAACACCGCGCGCAACGCCGGCGTCGACAACGACTCCGGACACCACGCGTGACAGTGCGGCGAATGCAGAACAGGAACCATGATTTCAAAAGTTCGTGAGTTGGTGGCCCGCTGGCAGCTGAGCGGCATGCGCAAGACCATGCAGCCGGCTCAGTTCAGTTTCCCGGCAGACCTCATGACGCCCAAGCATGTGCTGGTTTGCCTGCCCGGGCAGCTTCGCGAACTAACCCTGGTGAAGTCTCTCCTCCCCGCCCTCAACACGCTGTTCAAGCCGGCGGACATCACACTGTTGTCGGTGCCGGGTGTGAAGGTGGCGGACATGTTTCCTCGCAAGGGGATTCATATCCTGACTCCCTCGACCGATCAGCTGACCTGGTCGGGGCTGCCCAAGAAGGGATATCTTACGACGTTGATGGATTACAAGTACGACATGATTCTGGATCTCAATCTCGATCAGTCGTTTTTTACTTCGGCGGTGCTGTTGAATTTCCCGGCCGCAATCCGGGTCGGACGGGGCAACCATCTCGGCATCCCATACTACAACCTGGAAATCAAGACCCGCTACCTTCGCGATGAGCGCAATATTTATCGCTCGCTGCTGGAGACGCTCGGGTCGATCATGAAGCGTCCGGTCGACACAACCGGCGTCAGCCATATACGGCATTAGGTTCAGAACGGAGGCTCTGTGTATCTCAAGCGGCTCGATATACTGGGATTTAAGTCATTTGCCCAGAAGACAACGATCGCATTCGCAAGCGGTGTAACGGCCATTGTCGGCCCGAACGGTTGCGGTAAGACGAATATCCTCGACTCCCTGCGCTGGGTACTCGGCGAGCAGAAGGTCTCGCTGTTGCGCGGCGGCAAGATGGAAGAGGTCATTTTCAACGGTAGTCGCGATTTGAAGCCGCTGGGTATGTCCGAAGTAACGCTGACGGTCGTCAACAATCGGGGAGTCCTCCCGACTGAGTACAGCGAAGTGCAGGTGACGCGACGGTTGTTCCGCTCCGGTGACTCGGAGTACTTGCTGAACAAGGTGCCGTGTCGCTTAAAAGATATCACCGACCTGTTTGTCGATACCGGTATGGGAGCACATTCCTATTCGGTCATCCAGCAGGACATGGTCGAGGCGATACTCTCGAACAAAGCCGAGGAGCGTCGCTTCCTGTTCGAAGAAGCAGCCGGCATCACCAAGTACAAACAGCGCAAAAAGGCGGCGCTTCGGAAGCTGGAAGCCACCGAGCAGGACTTCCTGAGATTGAAAGACATCCACGCCGAGGTTCGCACGCAGGTGAACTCGCTGTATCGCCAGCACAAGAAGGCGGAGCGGTACCAGCGTATTCGCGACGAGATCAAGGCGTGGGAGTTGTATCTCGGCAAGGAGCGGATCGGCAGGCTGGAGCAGGATCGCCGCGAGAGAAAAGCGAAGCTCGACGAGCTGACGACCCAGCGGCAGCAGAGTGACACCGGCCTGAACCAGTTCGGCGCCGAGCTCGAGGCCGCCCGCAAGGAGCAGATCGACATCGAGCGCCAGTTGAGCGAAGTTGGTGAGTCGATCTACAAAGTCACCGAAAGCGTGCATGATATAGAGAGGCAGATCTCGGTCGATCGGGAGCGACGTTCCAATGCCACGCATTTGATCGACAAGAACCGCAGCGATATCAGGTCGCTGGAGGAGCGGTCGAAGACGCTCGGCGAGCAATCGGAGCGGTTAAACGCCGATTTGACCGAAGTGCGCGGGAAGCTCGAGGGGTTGACCTCGCAATTGAGCGAGGCTGAAGCGGCGCAGGACGAAGCCGACCGGAAGTTGCTCTCCGTGCGTCAGGTCAAGGAGCAGGAAAACCAGAAGCTGATCGAGCTTGAGGGGAAGTTGAGTTCGGGCCGCACCGAAGTGAACAACCTCCAGGAGCAGGAGAGCGATCTCTCCGGTCAGATCGAAAGTATCGTCAGTCAGATCTCAAGCAATTCGCCTCAGCAGACGACGCTGCTCGGCGAGTTGGAGAAGTATCAGCGGCAGCTCGATACGTTGACATCCGAAAAGAGTAACATCGTCAAGCGCCAGGCAGCGTTGAAGCAGGAGATGGAGACGCTGGGCAGTCGCAATGACGAGCTGGCGGAAGACATCTCAACCGCGACCGCTTCGATGGAGGCGTGTGAAGCGCGCCGGAAGCTGCTCGAAGACATGATGCTGCACTACGAAGGTCATGGCGCCGGTTTGGTGTCGGTTATGGAGCAGCGCGAGCGCTGGCCGGGGATCGTCGGGACGGTGGCGGATTCGTTTGTGCCGCAGGAAGGGCTGGAGATTGCACTGGAGCGCTCCCTGGGCGATCTCGCCCTCTGCCTTGTCTGCGCCGACCGTACGACGGCCGGTTCGATCATTGATTACCTGCGATCCGAAAAGAAAGGCAAGATCGGCATTCTCGTTCCCGATGCGGGGACGTTAAACGCAGCAGTTAAGCGTCCGGAGATCAATCACTCGCTGTTTGTCGGTTGGCTGGACAGTCTGGTTACGACCGAGCCGAGGCTGGAGACGCTGAAAGGCGCGGTACTGTCGCGGACGGCGGTATTCGAGCCCGGGTTGAATGCCGATGAGATTCTCCCCCACCTGCCGTTCGGATTTTCGGCGGTGACAACCGACGGTGTGCTGCATCACGGTAATCTGATCACCGGTGGCTCGGAGGACAGTTTCCCGCTGTTCCGCCGCCGCGAGAAGATTCAGCAGCAGCAACAGATGATCGATGATTTCAGCGCTCGCCTGCAATCGGCGCGAGAAGAGAAAAATCACGTAATCGCCCGTATGGCTTCGCTTCGCGCGGAATCATCGGAGTTGGTCTCGCGACTCGAGGAGCTTGGTGACGAGATCGAAGAGACACAGAGACGGATCGGTGAGTTCGATTTCGAGCGTCGCAGTCTGATCAGCGAGTTCGAGCGACTCGAGCGTGAGCGCCGTTCCCTGATGGGCAAGCTCGAAGGTATCCGCAACCGGCAAACGTCGCTGGGGCTCGATTTCGGTCAGCTCAAGTCACTCAAGGAAGAGCTGGTTTCGAGCATGAACGAAGTCGGCACGCGACTGGGTGATTTCGAAGCTGCCGCTTCGTCGGCGGCCGAGCGGGTGTCGCGGCTTCAGGTGGCGGTGATCGAGACGCGCAGCCGGGCCGAGCAGATCGAGAGCCAGATGTCGCACACCGGAGAGTTGATCAGCGAGATCACCAACACGATCAGCATCAAGCGTGAAGAGGTCGAGTCGGCGACCGAGGAGATCGGCCTGTGCGATCAGCGAGTCGAGGAAAACGAAGCGAAGCTGAAGGGGTTGTTCGAGCAGCGCGAGAAGCTGGCCGAACGTCAAAGCAGCCTTCGCGGTGTCCAGTCCGAAGTCATGGAGCAGGTAAGCACGCGGGAGAAAGAGATCAAGCGCGTTCGCGACGCCAAGGATACGCTGGCCGAGCAGGTGCACGAGCTGGAGATTCGGATCAACACGATCAATAACGAAGTCAAGACGGTTCGCGACCGTATCCTCGAGGAGTACGACCTCGATGTCATGACGGTCGAGGCGGAGCGTCCTGATGACAAGATCAGCCTCGAGGAGGCGCAGGAGTATCTGCACCAGCAAAAGGACAAGCTCCGTAATTTCGGCGCGGTGAACCTGCTGGCGCTCGAGGAATACAAGACAACCGCCGAGCGAGAGAAGTTCCTCTCGGAGCAGATTGATGACTTGCAGGCGGCCAAGTCCGACCTGCAGGCAACGATTTCCAAGATCAATGTTACGGCCAAGGAGCTCTTCCACAAGACCTTCGAGATCGCGCGCGGTCATTTCAAGAATCTGTTTGTCGAGCTCTTCTCCGGCGGTGAAGCTGATATCACACTGGTTGATCCGAGCGATCCATTGGAGTCGGAGATCGATATCGTGGCGCGGCCGCGCGGCAAAAAGCTGCTGTCGATCGCGCAGATGTCCGGCGGCGAGCGGGCGCTGACGGCGATTTCGCTGCTGTTCAGCCTCTACCTCGTCAAGCCGTCACCGTTCTGTATTCTCGACGAGATCGACGCGCCGCTCGATGACGCCAACTGTCATCGTTTCCTCAAGATGATCAGGGCGTTCTCGGGACAGACGCAGTTCGTGACGATTACGCACAACAAGATTACGATGGAAGCCGCCGACAATCTGTACGGCATCACGATGGAGCTGCCGGGCGTATCGAAGCTGGTGGCGGTGCGATTTAATGAAGGCGGCGACCTGATTGACCAGACACCCGAGCCGGCCGCTGCGGCTGCCATCGAGACAGCTGACACCGACCGTGCGCAGGAAGCCGAGTCGACCGACGAGGAACTTCCTGAGCCGATCAAGAATCGGATCGCCTCAAACGTGACTCTTCAGACCGATGAGGAGCCCCGTCAGTGACCGCTGCGTTTAATCCGTTCGAAAAACTGAAGAAGTCGCTGGCCCGAACCAAGGACAATCTGGTCGGGAAGATCACCCAGGTGGTCATGCGCCGAAAGATCGACGACGACCTGCTGGATGAGTTGGAAGAAGTCCTGATCGAGGCCGATGTCGGCGTGCAGGCGACCATGCGTTTGATCGACGCCGTGAAAGCGAAAGCGAAAGAGCGCCGCCTGACGGATGGCGACGAGGTGATCGGCCTGCTTAAGGAGGAAATCTCCGAGATCCTGTCCCGCGATGGGCATCAGGATACGATCGTGTCCGACGCCAAACCGGTTATCTGGTTGATTGTCGGCGTGAACGGGGTCGGCAAGACGACCACGATCGGCAAGATGGCGACCCGGTTCTCCGCGGAGGGCAAGAAGGTCATGATTGCAGCGTGCGATACATTCCGCGCGGCGGCAATCGAGCAGGTCGGTATCTGGGCGGAGCGCTCCGGGGTGGAGATGATTCGGTCTCAGCACGGCGCCGACCCGGCCTCGGTGGCGTTCGACGCGGCCAGCGCGGCGCGGGCGCGCGGCGTGGATATCCTGCTGGTCGACACCGCGGGCCGTCTGCATACCAAAGCCAACCTGATGGAAGAGCTGAAAAAGATTCGTCGGGTGGTCGAAAAGGCGGCGCCGGGTGCGCCGGTATATTCGAAACTCATCATCGACGGTACCACCGGTCAGAATGCGCTGTCTCAGGTGAAAGTTTTCACGGAGGCGGTTGGCTGTGACGGCTTGATCGTGACCAAGCTCGACGGCACCGCCAAGGGCGGGATGATGATTGCGGTGGCCGAGGAGCTGGGCGTGCCGGTTGATTTCATCGGGCTGGGTGAAGGGATCGACGATTTACAGCCGTTTGATCCCGCGAAATTCGCCGATGCGCTGTTCGCACAATGATTACGCTCGCTGTTCCCACTACCACACGTGAAGAGATGATTGACGTCACATCGCAGGTGCGCGATGCGCTGGCGCAAAGCGGCATAACCGATGGCGTCGTGACGTGTTTCGTTCCGCATACGACGGCCGGGATTACGATCAATGAAAATGCCGATCCCGACGTGAAACGCGATATTCTCTACAAACTGAACAAAGAGATCCCACAGCGCGACGGCTATCACCATGGTGAAGGCAACTCCGATGCGCATATCAAAGCCTCGCTGCTCGGATCATCGGTAACGATCATAGTTGAAGGCGGGCGGCTTCAGCTGGGGACGTGGCAGGGCATTTGTTTCTGTGAGTTCGACGGTCCCCGTCGGCGGAAGCTGCTCGTGCATTTCCAGAGTGCTTAAGGTAACCATCATCACGGTCGGTAAGGACAAAGACCGATGGATCAGCGACGGCGTGGCGCACTACGTGAAGCTGCTGTCGCGATGGTGTTCGGTTGATATCCAGACGGTCTCGCCCAGAACGGCGGCCTCCCTCTCCCCTGTCGAGATCAAGCGTATCGAAGCTGAAGCACTCAAACCGCATGTCGACTTCCGGACGACAGTTGCTCTGAGCGATTCCGGCAAGACGATGGACACGCCGCAGTTCGCCGCCTGGCTGGAGCATGTACAGTCGACGGGTGGCGGGCAGGTGCGGTTCGTGATCGGCGGACCGTATGGACTGGATGACTCGATTCTCCGAGGCGCCTCTGAGGTGCTTTCGCTTTCCGCTCTCACGTTCTCGCATCAGTTGGTCAGACTGGTGCTGCTGGAGCAGTTGTTTCGGGGCTTCAGTATTCTGCACGGGACGGATTACCACAAGTAGCAGGGCGTCACATGTCGATCGCCTGCGGCGATCCAGCATGTGACGCGACGAAGCGCGGACACAGAGTGGCGCTTCATGTCGGAACCACAGGGGTTCCGACCTACAGCAAGCTCAGGGTGACGTACCGGCTTGTTCGAATACAGCTGCAGCTCACCACGGTGAATAAGAAAAGCGCCCCCGATGGAGGCGCTTTTCCTGGAGGAGGAAAGAAAGGAGGGACTTTTCTACTTCAGAGACTTCCTCATTACTTCAGAAGCATCATCTTCTTCGTCTCGGTAAACGTGCCCGCCTGCAGACGGTAGAGATAGACGCCTGAGGCGACCTGTTCCCCGCGCTCGTTGCAGCCATCCCAGACAACCTGCACCGCTCCGGCGACCGCGCTGCCTTCGTAGGAGCGCACCGCCGCGCCGGTCACATTGAACACCTCAAGTCGCCAGCCGGTGGCGGCGGGGAGGTCGAAGCTGATAGTCGTGCTCGGGTTGAACGGGTTCGGGTAGTTCTGGTTGAGCGCGAAGCCGTCGGGCAGAGCCGATCCCGTCCGGGTCGTATACGGCTGACCGAAGTAGTCGGCGGCATCGGACTTGACCAGTGTCAGTTCACCGCTGCCGGAGTACGGGATGGTCAGGATCGTGTTGCGACCCTCGGCGATCATATTGTGCCCGATGTCATAGATCACGACACGAAGCTCGTTGCCTGATATCCCATAGTCGAACTTCATACCGTCCGCGGCGGCGGCCAGCGACGGCACGTCGACCTCCATGCCGGACGGGATATCGTACACGAGGTGGAGCCCACCGATTGTCGAAACGGCGTCGGTCGAGACGGTCGCCAGACCGTTGGCGCTCTCCGTCGAGATATCCATGGCATCGGCGTACGGGTTCGTCTTCGGAATCGGGAAGGCGTCGCCGACAACAACGCGGATCAGGTAGACGAGGTCGGCAACCGTAAGAGTCAAGCCGTCGGCGTTGACGTCGGAGGCGGCGGTCTGTCCCGCTATGTTGATCGTGAAGGCCGAGAGGCCGTAGACGAAGTAGTTGGTGAAGGTCACGACGTCGGCGATTTCGTACGATATCGCGTTCAGGTTGATGTCGCCGCGATCGTCGATTTCGTCGGGATCGATAATACACACGCCGCCGTGATAGAACTCGATACAGCGCAGGGGCTGCGCCTTATCGCTCTGATCTATGCAGGCGTCTTCGGCGCCCACACCAAACTGGCGTGCGGACTCGGGGTAGGTGACGTCGTCGTCTTCATCCCAGACCAGGATACCCTCGGCATTGAAGATCCGCAGATCGACGAAGAGGATCTGGCCGGTGCGATTGGAGACCGAGTTGTCGCCGCAGTCGTACCAGACGAACCGGATCGGGACGAAGTTGTTGCCGAGGTTCTGATCGTTGGCAATCAGGTATTCCATATAGAAAAGGGTGCCGTTGACGGAGTAGGCCGACTCGGGCGGATGGTTGCCGCCGTCGTTCTGATCGGCGATACCGATGAATCGGACCAGTCCAGACGGACAGGCCGAGCCGCAGGCGGCGTTGTTCAGCGAGTAGTGGAAGTACTCCCAGTCATCGGCATCGGAGCCCGTTGTCGTGGCGCCGACGAACGTCATGGCCGAAGCGTCGTAGGAAATCAGGATATCGAACCCGCCGATCTCATCGTTGGTCTCGATATTCATGGCCACGCGCTTGCGCATATTGACCGGTGTACAGGCGCCACCATCGATCGAGAGCCGCACGCAGACATCGCAGTCCGGCCGGAGCGTGATCTCCGCCTGATAGGTGGTAGTCACGGTGTGGCAGCCATCGGTAGCCTCGAAACAGAACTCGTACATACCGAGCGAGTCGGGCACGAAACAGAGGGTACCGGTCGATTCATTGAAATCGCCGGGACCGCAGGTCATGGTCAGGGTGACGTCGGACTCGGTATCCGAGGCCGAGAAACCTTCGATACAGATCGACTCTTCATCCTCGGGGCACCGCTCGAAACTCATGAACTCCGGCAGGGTGATGACCGGCAGTTCGTCAGCCGTCACGGTGACGGTTGTCATGCAGGTGTCAACACCGCAGGTGCCGTTGCCGATGATGGTGAGTTCATAAACGCCGGCCGTGTCGACCGGAATACACACCTCGCCGGCGGAATATTGACCGGCGGGAAGAACCGTAACCTCAACCCCGGTGCCTTCGACACCAACCGGGAAGCAGAGCTCGGTCGGTTCGGCGAGGCAGAGCAGAGTATCGATCTCGCCAGGGCAGGTCAGCACCGGCGGCTGCTGGAGGTCAACATTGACCGTGAAGTGGCACGTATCGGAGGAGCACTGGGCCGCCGCAATCACCGTGATCGCGTGCGCGCCGCCCTCGCTCATATCCAGACAAATGGTCTGTTCTTCGGGATCGTAGGAGCCGTTGTACGAGGCGGGCAAAATGGTCACTTCAGCGCCGGCCGGTTCGATCATAATCGGCACGCAGATCCGGCTGGCGCCGCAGATCGACACGTATGGATCATCGGGACAGCCGATCAACGCATAGTCACCTTCGGTGATCGTATAGGTGTAGCTGCCGATATCGACCGCGCCGCATTCATCGGTGGCCGTGATTATGATCTCATAGCTGCCGAATTCGGACGGCGTAAAGCAGAAACCCTCGTCGGTGATTTCACCGAAGTCGGGGCCGGTGATCGATACGATGTTGCCGTCGATGTCGTCGACCGCATACGGCAGGCAGATCGGCTCGAGACTGCACTCGACGACCGAGATATCCTGCTGCTCCACCACGACCGGCGGCGTATTGAAGGTCGACTGGATCGTAAAGGAGCACGTCAGCGTATCGCAGCCGTTGGCGGCCGTAATCGTGATGGTCTTCTGGCCCGGTTCGAGGACGGGGACGCAGACCTGGTTGCCGTTGATAAAGGCGCCACCCAGCGCGGTGATGGTCTCGACCGACGCTGCGACACTGAACTCATAACACAGCGTGTCCGGTCCGCAGAGGAACTCCTCGGCATTGCCGGGACAGGTCAAAGTCAGCGGCTCGATGATGTCGACGACGACGGTCACCAGACACTGCTCGGTGTTGCATTCGCCGCTCGCGGTGACGGTCATGGTGTACGTTCCGCTGGTGTCACCCGGGAAGCAGAGTTCACCGTCGACCCAGGAGCCGAACGATGTTTCAACCGCGAAGTTCTCGCCGGTGATTTCCAGCGGGATACAGACATCCCCCGGATCGCACAGCGTGATCGGTACCGGCTGTTCCGGACAGGCGATACGGACCGAGTCGATCGGCATGACGCTGACACAGAGCGTATCGGTCGCCTGGAGGCCGCAGTCATCGGTGGCGGTGACAGCGATACAAATGTCGCCGAACTGCTCCGGCGTGAAACAGATCGTACCTGCTTCGCCGTTGAATACGCCACTCGGCGAGACGGCTATGCCGGTGATATTGAAATCCGGATCATCGATGTCGATCGGGAGACAGATCTGCTCGAGGTCGCAGAGAGTAAACTCGGTCGTCTCCCCCTCGAACGCCACGGTCGGCGGCCGGTTGGTGACGACGCTGATAGTCATGTCGGTCGTGCGCTGCGCGCCGCATTCGTCGGTGGCGGTCACGGCGATGGTGTAGAGACCGGCACTGTCGGGCGTGAAGCAGATGGTGCCGTCGTAGGCACTGTAGCTGAACGTGGCATCGTTGAGTTCGACCGACTGGAGATTATCATCGATATCGCTGATACCGACCGGGATGCAGATCTCGGCCGTCTCGCACTGGACAACACTCGTATCCTGCGGGAGCGTCACCAACGGCGCGCTGTTGGTCTGGACGTAGACCGTGAATTCGCAGATGTAGCTGCCGCACTCGGTGGTGGCTATGACGCGGATGGTGTTTTCGATACAGCAGTCGGAGTAGAACCAGACCGAGTTGGTGGTCTCATCCCAGTGGACATTAGTTCCGCGCAGGGTGATTTCCGCTCCGGCAGGGATGCCTTCGATTGGGAAGCGGAGGGTATCCGGTTCGCAGAGGAAGACGGACGTGTCGCCGGGGCAGGTCAGGCTCAGACCCTGTTCGGTTTGCACAACGACGGTGGCGGTGTCCACCGCCTGCTCACCGCACTCGTCGGTGACGGTCACGATCACCCGATAGGTGCCCATGCTGTACGGGAAGAAGCAGACTTTGCCGTCATTGTAAGAACCACGATTGGTGGTAACCGACGCGATATTGCCGTCGATGTCGTCAACGGCGACGTCGAGACAGACCCCGATGGGGTTGCACATGAAGATGGTCGTGTCGGACGGGTTGATCGAGACGGTGGGTGCGGAGTTCGACATGACCGTTATGGTGATCTCGTCGGAGCCGATAGTCTCACAGGAATCAATAGCCGTGACGGTGATCGTGTAGTCGCCGGGGCCTTCGGGCGTGAAGCAGACCTGTCCGGTTTCGCTGTCGTACGTGCCCATCGAGCTAGTGACACTGTAAAGGTTGACGTCGCTTACGGCTACGTCGAAACAGATCTCGCTATCGGGTCCGCAGAGCATGAAGTCGAAGTCTTCGGGCAGTTCAACTACCGGCGGCTGGTTGACATCGACCGTAATCGTCACGTTCGCGGTCACTTCGTTACCGCAGGAATCGATGACAGAGATACCTGCGACATAGGTACCGGTGGTATCGACCGCAACACACAGGTTACCGTCGGAGAGCACACCGCCGGTGGGCGTAATGCTTTCGATCGCAAAGTCACCTGCGGTGATGGTGTACGGTACACAGATGGTATCCGGACCGCACAGCTCAGCCGACTGTTCGGCAGCCAGATCGATCGACGGGAGAGCGCCTTCGCGATTGGTCAGCGTGAAGCTGCATGAAGCGGTGTCGCGATCGTTGTAGACCTTGACGGCGATTTCGTAGATGCCGACCGTGTCGACCGGGATGCACACTTCTCCGTCGACGAAACTGCCTATCGGACTGACGTCGACACCGGTGTAGTTGCCGGAGACGGTAAGCGGCAGGCAGATTGTCTGCGGCTCGAGAGATTCACAGAGCGCCGTATCGACGTCCTCCGGACAGAAGACCATCGGCGGGAAGTACTCTTCGGCGTTGACCGTCACCTGACAGCTCTGTTCTCCGCAGGGCGAAGTAGCCAGGACATCAAAGACGGTAGTCCCGTAGTTCTCGATCGGCAGAACCAGTTCGCCCGTCTCGGCGTCGTAGGAGCCGCCGTTCGAAACGGTGACATCGGCGTCGGCCGGCGATACGGCCAGCGGAACGCGGACGGTTTCCGGGACGACAAGTTCGATGGCGATAGGCTCGGTCGGGCATTCGAGGGTAACGGTCTCACCCTGAATGATGGTTATGTGGGCGGTGTCTTTGGCGACCAGACCGCAGTCATCGGTGGCCGAGACAATCATCTCATAGACGCCGGGTGAATTGGCGTTGAATCTGATGATGCTGTCGTTGACGATACCGAGCGTCGTGCGCACTTCGATCAAACCGTCGTCGGGGTTGATGACGTGGTACGGGAAGCGAATCTCGGCCGGCAGTTCACAGAGTGTGATGGTGGTATCGTCGGCGAGGACGATTGCCGGAGCGACATTGAAGTTGACGGTCGCGGTGAACGAGCAGGTATCGGTGTTGCAGGCGTTCGCCGCAATGATCATGAATTCGTAGTCGCCGCTCTCGGAGACGTTCATACTGAGTATGCCGTCGACCAGCGAGGCGGTCTCGGGAAGGACGGTGACGTCGTCAGGAACACCGTTGATGGTGACCGGGAAAGAGATAGTCTGCGGCGATTCGCAGAAGAAGAAGCTGGTGTCTTCGGGGCAGACGATTTCGACCGGATCGGTAATGGAGACCGGAATCACGAGCTGACAGGTGTCGCTGTTGCAACGGGCAACCGAGATGATGTCGATGGTGTATGTGCCGGCGGTGTCAGCCAGGAAGCTGAGCACGCCATCGGTCCATTCACCGTAGCTGACCCGCACGTCGTCGGTGGTGCCGACGATCTCCACCGGCACGGTCAGGGTCGCCGTATCACAGAGGCTGGCGGGCTCAACAATCGGGCAAACGATCTCGGTGGACTGGCCCTGCTCGATCTCGATGGAGATCAACACGGAGTCGGCGACACCGCAGTCATCGGTCGCGGTGAGGAGAATCGTGAAGTAGGCCGGGATCATTTCCGGGGTGAAGCAGAGCTCTCCCTGTCCCGGCTCGGTTTCGCGAATCTCACCAAGCGTGGCGGTGAGCTGGACAGAGCCGTCATCGCTGTTCTCAAACGGGACACAGATTTCCTCGGGTTCACACTGAATGAGCTGCATCGACGGATACTCGACGTAGAGCTCCGGGGATTCGTTCAGATGAACGGTCACATCGACCGAGTTGCTGCGAACCTCGCCGCAGGAGTCGGTGACGGTGACGCCAAGGGTGTAGGTACCGGACTGCTCAGCCGAGAAGCAGATCGTGCTGTGGTAGTCGTCGTAGTAAGCGCCTTCGACACCGGAGACGACGACAGACTCAATGTTGCCGTCGATATCACTGATGCCAACCGGCAGACAGATATCCTGCGGATCACAGCCGACAATCGAGGTGTCCTGCGGAAGGGCGACCAGCGGCGGAGAGTTGGTCTCGACATAAACCGTGAAGCTGCACGAGTAGGTGCCGCACTCGGTGGTGGCGTAGACAGTCAGTTCGTTCTCGAGGCAGCAGTCGGAGTAGAACCAGATCGAGTTAGTCTCGGGATCCCACTGGGCGTTGGTCCCACCGACCGTAATCTCGGCGTTGGCCGGGATGCCTTCGATCGGGAAACGGAGAGTGTCCGGATCGCAAAGGAAGACAGTGGTGTCGCCCGGACAGACCAGGTTGATATCCTGGTCGGTGCTGATCGTAACGTACGCGGTGTCCTGGACGACATGGTCGCAGGCGTCGGTGACGGTCAGGACGATTTCGTACTGCCCCTTGGCGTAGGGATAGAAACAGATCCGACCATCGGTGTACTGTCCGATGCTGGACACGACGGAGACGATGTCGCCGTCGACATCGAAAATATCAGCGTCGATACACACCTGCTGCGGCGAACACAGATACAGGCTCGTATCCGGGAATGACGCGATTACCGGAGGCGAGTTCAGCTCGACCGTCACGAGTACGGTGTCGGCAACCTCGCGCTCACACTGATCGCTGCCGTAGGCGATGATTTCATAGACGCCGGCGGTATCCGGCGTGAAGCAAATCGTACCCGCTTCGGCGTCGTACTGGCCGAAGCTGATCATGAGTTGATCGATGTCGCCATCAATGACGATATCTTCGAGGCAGACGTCACCGGGATCGCAGAGCGGGATCGTACGGTCGTCGCCAAGCGAGATGACCGGCGGGGCGGTGACGGTGACATCGACAAGAATCGTGTCGGTGTCCTGCGCTCCGCAGGAGTCAATCGCGGTCAGGGTCAGGGTGTAGATACCGGTGGTGTCGGCAGTGAAGCAGACACGGTCGCCGGCGTTGTCGTAGTAGCCAAAATTGGTGAAAACGGATTCGAGATCGAAGTCAGGGTCATCGGCGTAGGCGCCGGGTACACAGATTTCTTCGCCGTTACACAGCGAGATCGAGAAGTCCTGCGGGAGGCTGACGACCGGTGGGCGGTTGCCCTCGATCGTGACCGGCACCGTGCAGGTGTCGGCATGGCCGCACTCATCGACGACCTCGATCATGACATCGAACTGGGCATCCTCACTGCCAAACACGCAGACCGTCTTGCCATCGATCGACGCGTTGCCGGAGAGGATGTTGAGAGTCAGTTCGCCGAACTCGGGATCCATGGCGTCGACCGTAAAACAGAAGCTGTCCGGCTCGCAGGTGTAGAAGGTCTGCGGCTGCGGACAGACGATGGTCGGAGGATCGTTGAACGATACGGTGTAGCTGACCGAGTCTTCGACCCAGCGGTCGTAGCGGTCGCGCAGCTTGAATTTCCAGGTGTAAATACCGGCGGTGTCTGGTTCGAAGCAGATGTCCCGGGTGAACTCGTTGGTGTCGTATGTTTCGAACACCCGTTCGCCATCGGGCTGAATAATCAGCAAACGCAGCGTGTCATTGGCATCCTCGTCGTACCCGGCCACCTGGAAGCAAATCGAATCAGGGGTACAAAAAACAACCGAGCTGTCATCCGGAACGATTATGTTCGGGACCCACTCGGGATCGGCGGTAGCAGTGCCGGCGGCGGCAAAAAGTACTATGGTGAGGATGGCAAGATATGACCCTAACCTCTTCATCTTTCCTCCGGATGAGATCAATGTCCAACTCGCACTATATTCCTTCGGGACAGACTGATAGCGGGCAGGGCCCCCACCTCCGCAGATACTGCGGCGAATTGCTTGTGTCTGTTAACCGAAGACTTTGAAAAAATGCAGTAATTCGTTGTGGTAAACGAGCTCTCCTAAGTCGCTGGTAATATATCATAAAGCCCTATATAGTCAAGGCGATTTACCCTTGCCACGGGCTTCACTGCAAGAACCGGGCCAAGCGGGAGCAGGAGGCTATGTTGCTGAGCAGCAATCGGTTTTGGAGGAGGCTGCGCGCGGCCCCGTGCAGATGTGAACTCGCTATACCATTATGTGCTACCCCTTGCCTAGCGAATCTCCCGGCGGGGCCGCCCATGGCTTCGGCCGCCCCGTCCGGGCAGTGCTAAGTTGTTTCAGCTTGGGAAATTGAAATGGCAAAGCCGCTCCGCCGTCTGGCGGCGTGCCCGCCCTCCCCAAGCCAGGAACCAGGCTTGACAACGTAGACAAGAAGAATACATATTGAACAGTTAATTTCACAACCGCAGAGGAGACAGGTATGCCCCGCGCCAGCCGCAAGAAAGCCTCAGGTACCAAAGCCACGATAGACACCCTGCTCAAAGAGAATCGTCGCTATAAGCCGCCGTCATCTTTCGTCAAAACGGCCACCGCAAACAAGTCCGCCGTCTATACCACTGCCGCCAAAAATCCGACTGCGTTTTGGGCGAAGATGGCCGGTGAGTTGGTGTGGAAAAAGAAATGGAGCAAGGTGCTGGAGTGGAAGGCGCCCGATGCCAAGTGGTTTGTCGGTGGCAAGCTGAACGTAACGGAGTCCTGTCTCGACCGGCATCTTACCAATGGCAACAAAAACAAGGCGGCGTTGATTTGGGAAGGCGAGCCGGGCGACCGCAAGACCTTCACCTATTGGGATCTTTACCGTCAGGTGAACAAGCTCGCCAATGCGTTTAAGTCTCTGGGGGTCACGAAAGGGGATCGAGTCGCGATCTATCTGCCGATGATACCGGAGCTGGTGATCGCCATGCTGGCCTGCGCCCGAATCGGCGCCATTCACTCGGTGGTTTTCGGCGGCTTCTCCCCCGAGTCACTTCGCGACCGCATCAACGACTCCCAGTGCAAGCTGCTGATTACGGCCGATGGCGGGTATCGTCGCGGACAGATCATTCCGCTCAAGCACGACGCCGATGTCGCCCTGGCCGACTGTCCTTCGGTGGAGCACGTGATTATCGTCAAGCGCGGCGATTTTCTGCTTCGCGTCAAGGAAGGTCGCGACCACTGGTTCCATCGCCTGATGCAGGAGGCGGACCAGTATTGCCCGCCGGTCTATGTCGACAGCGAGCATCCGCTGTTCATCCTCTACACCTCCGGCACGACCGGAAAGCCGAAAGGGATCATTCACACCTGCGGCGGCTACCTGACCGGAACCTATGCCACGAGCAAGCTGGTGTTCGACCTCAAAGAGGACGATGTCTTCTGGTGCACGGCCGACTGCGGCTGGGTGACCGGGCATTCGTATATCGTGTACGGCCCGATGGCCAACGGGGTCACGCAGGTGATGTACGAAGGCGCCCCCGACTGGCCGGATCAGGATCGGTTCTGGCAGTTGGTCGAGAAGATGAACGTGACGGTCTTCTACACCGCGCCCACCGCGATCCGCGCCTTCATGCGCTGGGGTCGGGAGTGGCCGGACAAGCACGACCTGTCATCGCTTCGCCTGCTCGGGACGGTCGGCGAGCCGATCAACCCCGAGGCATGGGTGTGGTACCACGACGCCATCGGCGGCAAGAAGTGTCCCATTGTCGATACCTGGTGGCAGACCGAGACGGGTCATATCATGATTACGCCTCTGCCGGGAGTAACATCGACCAAGCCCGGATCGGCAACGAGGCCGTTTCCCGGGATCGAGGCGAAGATTCTCGATGACGAGGGCAAGGAGATCAAGAAGGGCGGCGGCTACCTGGCGATCACCAAGCCGTGGCCGGGGATGCTTCGCGGTATCTGGGGTGACCGCCAGCGGTTTATCGACACCTACTGGTCGAAATGGCCGGGCATCTACTTCCCCGGCGACGGGGCGCGGATCGACGAAGACAAGTATTTCTGGATACTCGGTCGAGTCGATGATGTGATCAACACGGCCGGACATCGCATTTCGACTATGGAAGTTGAGTCGGCGCTGGTGGAACATCAATCGGTCGCTGAAGCGGCCGTGGTCGGTATCCCGCATGAGCTGAAGGGTGAAGCGCTGGCGGCATTCGTGACACTCAAGGATGGTGTGGAACGAAGCGACAAGCTGTGTCACCAGCTGATTGATTTTGTAACGCGCAAGATAGGTGCGATTGCCAGGCCGGACCAGATGGTCTGTACGCCGGACCTTCCGAAAACGCGTTCGGGAAAAATCATGCGCCGGCTGCTTCGGGATATCGCGACCGGTCGGGTGCTGGGTGATACGACGACGCTGGCTGATCCGGCAGTGATCGACCGTTTGAAGCGGCAGTATGAGGAAGACTGAGAGAGTGGATGACTGGTTTGCGTACTTGGTCGTACGCCAACCACACCGATATATGCTGTCAGGCGAGGTCGCCAGATAGCACCAGGAAAAGAGGGTGGTGCACGAGGACGTACACCACCCACCTGTATTTCGAAGCATTCTTAGCTTCTTTACACGTCAGTCCCACCCACGCCCTATCTCCCCCACACCATCACCAGTCCCACCGGTAGAAACAGCACGAATCCGGAAAGCGGTATGGCGAGGGCGCCGATCACGGTGAGCCCCAGCAGCATCCAGCCAAGTGCTTTGGGGGGACGAATCTCACGTGTGAAAACCAGCCAGTGGATCAGGTAGCCCAGTATCAGCAGAAAGAGCCCGGTCACCATAAACCAGAAAAACTCGGCCCGCTCCGGGGAGCTTTCGACCTGGCTGACCAGGCCATCGGTAACGATCGCACACATGCGGTCCCAGCAGACTACCAGCCCGAAGATCATGTGGATCAGACCCAGCATCAGCAGGTAGAGACCGGAGTATCGCCAGAGCCGCATGGTCACTATACCTCCGGGAGTCTCTCTTCCGACGGGGCGGCGGTGGCAGCGTTGTTGCGATATCGGAAGTGTATCAGGATGGTGGCAAGAGCCGTAACGATTGTGGCGAGAAGCGAAGCCTCGAATCCAAAAGACCCGCCGGTCCACAACTCAGGTCCGACAAACTCCAGCTTGAGAATACTCGGCAGGCCGATGCCGCTCACCGGTGAGCCCCAGACAGCGCCCTGGAAGTAGTTCCAGCCGATATGGAGGCCGATCGGGAACCAGAGATTCTGGCGGTGAACGTAATAGACCCCAAGCAGCAGGCCTGCGATAATGATATTGGCGATTCCTGTCAACGAGACATTGGGATTGAGCCCGTGCGACAGGGCGAACAAAACCGAGATAAAGACCAGCGCCAAATACTTGTTGGCCGACTCCATGACGTTTTTCAGCATATAGCCGCGCATCACGATCTCTTCGCGGGCGGCCGCCAGAGCAATCACGACCGCCATGATGAAAAGCGACCCGAACGGATAGCTTACCCCGACCACCCGCACCCAACCAAGCATCCACTGTATCAGGAAGACGGTGGTGACGAGTCCGATGCCCCAGAGGAATCCGGCCACCAGGTCGATTTTAGCCCACCGAGACCACCCGAATCCGATCGATTTGACGGATCGTCGGTCGATGAAGCGCCGGAAAAGCCAGACCAGCAACAGCACCACTGCCATCTGCATGATTTCGAGGATCACCATGATCGGTTTGTCGACCAGAGCCATAAATTCCTCGGCAGTCGTCACCTTGGTGACAACGGCGATAATGATCGATTCGATGACGGTGGCAACCAGAAAGACGACGAAAAAGATTATGGCCCGGAGCCAGCCCCACGGAATAACCGGAGACGGCTGAGCGGGCGGTGTGAGCGTGCCGGCGGCATTAGGATCGAGATCGTGAGTGTGGTCGGTCATACCTTCACGTCTTCCAGTTGTGATAATGGACTATCTGTACCCCGTTAGATATACGCAATATAGACGGCGATGGTGACGGATAAAACAAAAATATCGTCAACCAAACGAACACCGTCCGTTCACAGACGTCACTTGCTTTAACTGGTTGACAAAACCGCGCTCCGTAGTGTTTCTTTATTCTCGCCGGGAGGCAACAATGAATACCTGTCTCTACCATAGCCGGAGATCTCCGGCGCGCTCTCAGTTCGGAAATGGCCGGCGGCGTTGGATAGTGGCTCTCAGTTGCGTCCTGCTGACGGCATGGCTGGTACCAGATGCGAAGGCAGCACCTCTCGTGTTTGGACTTAAGGCCGGGCTGTCGATTTCCACCCAGGAATACGACTACGAGAACGACGTGCTCACGTTTGAGCGCGACCCCCGCACCGGGCTGGCAGTCAGTGTCTATGCGGACTTCCCGATCACCCCGATCATATCACTCCAGCCCGGAGTGGGGTACATCCAGCGGGGAAGCAAGATTGATGTCGTGCAGACATCGGAGACCGACCCCGATCGTGCGATCCACCGAGAGCTTGACGACCGGATCGACTATCTGTCGATGCCCCTTTATGTCAAGGCCGTCCTGCCGTCGCCAAAATACCGACCGTATCTGCTCGCCGGGCCGCGGCTGGACTGGAAGATCAACGACGATTCGGAGTCGAGCACACTGCTCGCCAACAGGTACGAGACGTTTGTGTACGGCGGATCGGTTGGCGCAGGTCTTGAGTACGGCTATGGGGCGGTCGGGACAGTAATACTGGAGTTTGCGTATCAGTTCGATCTTTCCGACGCGGCTGATATGGGCGGACTGACAATCAGAAACCAGAGCTTTCTCTTCTTGCTGGGATATACGTTCTGAAGCGGCGTGCGACGCCGTGACATCGAGTTTGCGACAACTGAACCGGGCGGGTGTTGACATGGCAGTGTTCGAATATGCCGGAAAGCAGTACAAAGTCGACTCACACGGCTTCCTGCTCAATCCGGAGGAATGGGACGAAGACTTCGCCGAGGGTATGGCGGAGTCGGTTCGAATCGAAGGTGGTCTGACCGACGCGCACTGGCGGGTAATTAAGTTCATTCGAAACGAGTTCGACCGGATGAACACGTGTCCGCTGGTCTATGTCGCATGTAAAAACAACGATCTTGGTCTGGGGGACTTACAGAAGCTTTTCCCGGCCGGATATCTTCGGGGGGCCTGCAAGCTGGCGGGCATCACCTATCGGGAGGGGATGTTCCAGCACTACTGGATCGAGGAGAATCTCAAGCACCACGAATACGTGTACGAGAAGAAGACGTACAACGTCGACTACCAGGGTTTCCTGACCGATCCGTCGCAGTGGGACGAACGTTTCGCGCTGTTGAAGGCGTACGAGTTGAAGATGCCGGAGTATCTGAGCGAAGAGCACTGGGCGATCATCTACTATCTTCGCAAGAAGTTCACTGAGTCAAGCGCGGTGCCGACGATCTACGAGACGTGCGCCGACAATCGCCTCAATCTGGAGCATTTTCAGGAGTTGTTTCCCGATGGGTACCATCGGGGGGCGGTCAAAATAGCCGGCCTGCACGCGCGATAAGGCGGAGTAGTCGTCGCACATCGTTTTTTCGACTGAGGCGCACCGGGTGACTATCGCCGCAAGAGACCCGGGCAACCACCGCGCTCGACAGCGCGAGAATAAACCGGAAAGTTATCATCAGTAATGCCGGGGATATCCTTTCCCGGTGGCACGAATCCATTCACGGTTGTCGTGGGAGACTATCGATGCTTTCGGGAAAATACAGATCGTGGCGTGACGGTTTCCTGCAAAGGAAGAAATACTGTCACATGGACCGGCGGCCGTACTACGATGTGGCAGCTCGGTTTCTTCCCTCGTCGCCATCGGCGGTCGTCGTCGATATCGGCTCGGGTGACGGCAGTTTTGTGGAGCATCTTGCCTTGTGCGCGCGATTTCCCGAGACGTATCTGCTCGACGCAAACCTGGAGACGATTTTCGAGCTGGCCGGACGGTTCGCTCATGCCCTCACCTACCGGGCACCGGAGCGGCTTCCCTTCGCGGACTCGTCGGTACACCTGGTGCACTCCAGCCATCTGATAGAACATCTGCAGCCGGCGGAGCTTCTCTCTTTTTTGATCGAGATAGACCGAGTCCTGGCGCCGGATGGGGTACTGGTTATCAGCACTCCTATGGTGTGGAAGGGATTCTACAGTGATTTGAGCCATGTCCGACCTTACAATCCGGGGGTACTCACGCACTACCTTGCCGATCCCGGTCGGAGCCGCTCGGCCCGCACTGTTTCAACCGGGTACCGGGTTGAGGAGCTTGTTTACCGCTTTGCGCGAGTGCACGACCTAAGCGAAGGGTGGGGGTCGAGCCACCTCGTGCCGGATCTGCTTATCCAGCTCGCCAAACGTCTGTGTGAGGTAATCGGCATCTACCGCTTTGAGAAGACCGGTTATACAATAGTGCTTCGCAAGAGCGGGGGTTAACTGATCAAAGAGGAGAAACCGTTCCGCACGGAGCGGAACGGTTTGGTTCGGACGCGTGACCGAAGTTGGGTATCGTTATTTCTTCCGCGTGTAGTTGATCTCCACCATCTTGAACTCGTCGGCGCCCTGGGTGATCTCCGGGTTGTAGAAGATGACTTCCCACGTGAAATGGTCTTCGTCGACCAGCGTCATCCGAAAGTCATACTGCTGCACCATGCCGAAGACGGGATCGGTGTCTTCGCCGTACATGGTGATAGTGTTTGTCTGATCATCGTACGGTCCCTGTCCGGTCACCCAGTAGGTCCCCCAGGTATCCAGACCCACGACCGTAAACTCACCGTGCCGGCGATCGAAACCCATGATCGACTTGCCTTCCATCGCCATCGGCGTGCCCTCCCCGGTCTTCCAGGTTGTTTCGAGGAACCGTCCGCCGAGGATCATCTGTGACTCCGAGACGCCGGTGACGGTCATCGGCTCAGCGCCGGGTTCCATCCACAGCTTCACCTCGGTCTGCCAGGTGCCGGCGTGTTTGGCGAGCATCTCGTGTTCCGGTCCGGGTTTCGCCAGTTCCATGGCCTGTTGCATCATTTCGGCCTTCTCTGCTTCGGTCGGCATTTCCTGAGCCGAAGTCATCGAAGCAAAGAACAGCACCAGCGCGAGAAGGGGGGTGATCAGTCGCAGCGTACGCATAGCGTATCTCCTCTGGGTTCGGACACCGCACGAAGGCGCCCGTTGAAATGAATAAGATTGGTAGCTGTCTGGAATGCGATTGGGCCCAATATGCCAATATCGACCCTGTTTGTCCACCGAAATATGGCGGTACCCCGGCGCTGCCAAATCAGATGAGCACGATGTGCAAAAAACTGGAATGTGGCGCGGCCGTTTGGTATATAGGGGTGGGTATATGGAGCATTAATCAGGGAGTATCACAATGGATTTTAATCTCACCGAAGAAGAACAATACGTCCGCGATGTCGCGCGTAAGTTTTCCGACGAGCGTCTCTTTCCGCGGGCAGGCGAATTCGACAAAAACGCCGAGCTGGACCGGGACGTCATCAAGGAGATGGCCGAGCTGGGCCTGATGGGAGTCAAGGTGCCCGAAGAATACGGCGGGACCGGCCTGAGCAACCTGGCCTATACGATCTCGATCGAAGAGCTGGCGCGCGGATGCGCCTCGCACGCACTGGTGGCCGCCGTACACGGCTCGCTGTTCGCCATGCCGATCCTCGAGTCGGGGACCGAGGAGCAAAAGAAGAAGTTCCTTCCGCCGGTCTGCGCCGGTGAAAAGATGGCTGCCTATTCCCTCTCCGAGGCGAATTCCGGCTCCGACGCCGCTTCGCTCTCGCTGCTGGCGCAGGAGGACGGCGACGGCTATATCCTGAACGGCACCAAGCTCTGGGTGACGCAGGGATCGATCGCGGACTATATCATCGTGTTTGCAACGATCGGCAAGGAGCACCGGACCAAGGGAATCGTGGCTTTCGTGATCGAGACCGATCAGCCGGGATTTTCGGTGGGCAAAAACGAAGTGAAGATGGGCTACAAAGCTTCGCCAACATCGGAGCTGGTCTTCGACAACTACCGGGTGCCGAAAGCCAACCGGATCGGCGAGGTCGGCCGGGGCTTCAATATCGCCATGGAGACCCTGAACCACGGCCGGATCTCGGTCGGGGCGCAGTCGGTCGGGATGGCCCAGCGGGCGCTGGAGATCGCGACGGTGTACGCCCAGCAGCGCAGCCAGTTTGGCCAGGAGTTGGCGAAATTTCAGGGTATCCAGTTCAAGCTGGCCGATATGCAGGCGAAACTGCATGCGGCACGGCTGGTTACGTATGAAGCGGCGTGGAAGAAGGACCAGGGGGTCTCGGTTATCAAGGATGCCGCAATCGCTAAAATGTACGCCTCCGAGGTCGGGACCGAGATCGCCCACCAGGCGATGCAGATTCTGGGTGGGTATGGCTATACCCATGAGTACAATGTCGAACGGATTTACCGCGATGTCCGCCTGTGCGAGATTTTCGAAGGGACCAATGAAGTCCAACGAATCGTGATCGCCCGGGAACTCCTGAAGGAGATGGCGGTAGAAAAGTAGCCGAAAGGCACAGTTAGCTACTCGACGCAATGAGAAACGGGCGACCCGACGGCAGGTCGCCCGTTTCGTTTTTGGGGCCTGTGTCCGGCTATTTCTCGCCGCTCAGGATAATCGGCAGCGAACCGGCATCGTTGCCGACCACAATGATTTTCGTGTTTGGTGACTCGGCGATCTTCATGGTCGCCTCGATCCCCTTCCACTTCAACAGCGACGGCGTGATACCCGCCGAGACGATCTGCTGGAAGTCGGAGATACCCTTGGCTTCGATCCGCTTCCGTTCGGCCTCGAGCTTTTCCTTCTCGATCGTAAACTGCATCTTCTGGGCTTCCTGATCGGCGGTCAGCTTGAAGTTGATCGCTTCGCTGATCTTGGCCGGAATCTTGACGTCGCGGATGAGCACGTTTTCGATCTCGATGAAATTGTTCCTCATCTGGTCCACCAGGGCAGTGCGAATCTCACCGGCCATCTCTTCGCGCTTGGTCGAGTAGATTTCCTCGGGTTTGTACCGACCGGCGACACCGCGGGCGATGGCGCGAAGGGTCGGCGCCACTTTGACATCGTAGTAATCCGGGCCGATGGTCACCTGAAGGGAGTCGATCTTTTCCATGATCGGGCGGTACAGAATCGAGACTTCCATCTGAATCGAGGCGCCGTCGGATGACAGCACGCTCAGGTTTTCGAGGTGTTCCTGAAGCTGGATTTTGTACACGAAAATGCTGTTCCACGGCATGTGCCAGTTGAAGCCTTCGGCATACGTTTTCCCCAGTTCGGTGCCATCGCCGAACTTGGCGAAAAATACACCTCGGTGACCCGACGGGATCTGGGTTCCACAGCCAACCATAAACATCGCAGCCAGCGCGATCATCAGAATCGGCAGGGCTCGGGTTTTCTTGTTTTTCATCGGACAGTCCTCCTGAGTATCAGTACAGTGTGAATGGAAGTGTCTGGATATAGCTCTCCATGGTAGATACCGCTGCAACCGAATCGTATTCAAGTAAAATCGGGAGCAAAGACATGCGTTGACGGACCGGCGAACGGGTCCGGAGCGGTTATTGTGGGACGCGGTACGGGATTACCCAGCTTCGCTGGAATTGATTGATGGTGTCGTTGATAGCCTGGATATACATGATGTTCCAAAGACGCGGGTTCGGATTTGGTGAAAAGACCGTATCGATATAGTTGGCGCGGTCGACCTGATTCATCATCTGCATGGAGATACGCGACGGTCCCGAGCCGGACAACAGGGCATAGTAGCGCGCCGGGGAAAACGTATTTCGGATGTCGGTATCGAGAATGAAGCGAACGCCGCTGGTGGTAATCGGAATCTGTCGGATCTCGATAAACGGCACCGACGTCCGAATCTTCCGCGGCGAAATGGTGTACGCATCTTCGTCACCACGGAAAGTACCCAGCTCGACACCCTGATCGTTTTCGATGGTGACGGCCACTCGAAGCGGGGTCGGGCTGGCGCCGGTCGATGCACCGGAGCCGTTGAACGCCCATAAATCCCAGCCCAGATACGGATAGCTGTCATTCAGGAGTTTCAGAAACAGCGCCATGCGCACCAGCGTGCGTGTAGTTGTGTCGGGCGCCGCGCCGGGGACGTTCATGCGGCGAGTGACCACCGTGAAGCGGTCCTGCACAGTGGCAACGCCTTCGCGAAGAAAGCCGAGTGCTCCCCAGTTGGCGAGCTGGTCGCCGGTGGCGCTCGACGGGATCGTGTCGATTGCAATGGTGCGTTCGACAGCGACAACCGTATCGGAGTAAATGACCGTGTCGCCGGGACGAAGGTAGGGATCGGGAACGATCAGGCTGTCGACACGAAACAGGTCGCGACCAATCTCGGTCTCAGCAATATAGCGACGAATCTCGTCGGCATCGAGATAGACTTCCGGATCGCGTTCGTCGCAACCCCCCAGCCACGTGAACTGGCTGAGCAGGATGCCGATCAGGGCAAATGTCAGTAGGGCTGTACGCCTGGTCATTAATGAGCCTCCGCCTCTACAGACGGTCACCTGCGCCGTTTTGTCTTAGACTTTTTCATCTCTGCTTTGATAGCCGTGACCTCGTCGCGGATGCTGATAGCCGCCTCGAAATCGAGGTTATCCGCCGCCTTCTTCATCGCCTTGAGCATGAAGGCCAGCTGGTCCTCGCGAGACATCATATCAAAATGCTCAGGCTTATCAAAGGTCTTTTCTTCGAGTGTCTTGCTGTCGGCGAACAAAGTCGAACGCATTATCTCATCGCGCGTCTTGAAAATGGTCTCGGGATCGATCCCGTGCTCTTCGTTGTAGGCGGCCTGTTTGATGCGGCGGCGGTTGGTCTCATCGATCGCCTTCCGCATCGAATCCGTCACCTTGTCGGCGTAGAAGATCACCTGTCCGCTCTTGTTGCGGGCAGCCCGACCGGCGGTTTGTATCAGCGAACGCTCCGAGCGAAGGAAACCTTCCTTGTCGGCATCGAGAATCGCCACCAGGGAGACTTCGGGAAGGTCCAGCCCCTCGCGAAGCAGGTTGATACCGACCAGCACATCGAAGTGGTGCAGGCGCAAATCGCGGATGATCTCGGTCCGCTCTATCGAATCGATCTCCGAGTGGAGATAGCGCACCCGGATATTGAGCTTGCTGAGATAGTCGGTGAGGTCCTCGGACATACGCTTGGTGAGCGTGGTGACCAGTACCCGCTCTCCCCTCGCGACCCGTTGCTTACACTGCTCGATCAGGTCGTCGACCTGCGTCCCGAGCGGTTTGACCGTGATTTCCGGATCAAGCAGCCCGGTCGGCCGGATGACCTGCTCGACCACCACCCCTTCGCTTTTCTCTAGTTCGTAGGCGGCGGGAGTGGCCGAAACAAAGATCATTTGCGGAATCAGTTCTTCGAATTCATTGAAATAGAGCGGGCGGTTGTCGAGCGCCGAGGGCAGCCGGAAACCATGGTTGACCAGCATCTCCTTGCGACTGATATCACCGGCGAACATACCGCGCACCTGCGGGATAGTCTGATGGGACTCGTCGATAACGGTCAGGAAATCCTCGGGGAAGAAATCAATCAGCGTATACGGCCTCTCCCCTTTCTTGCGCCCGGTCAAAAAGCGCGAGTAGTTCTCGACTCCGGCGCAGTAGCCGATCTCCTGCAGCATCTCGATATCATACCTGGTCCGCATCTCCAGCCGCTGGGCTTCGAGCAGTTTCCCTTCGTTGCGGAAGATGACCAGCTGGTCGTGCAGTTCCTGTTTGATCTCCTCGATGGCCGATTCGAGTCTTGGCTTGGAGGTCACGAAGTGCTTGGCGGGATAGATCGCGACGCGCTCCCGTTCGGCGATTATCTCACCGGTGAGCGGGTCGATCTCCGAGATACGCTCCAGTTCATCGCCGAAAAACTCCAGCCGCATCGCCGTCTCGCGATAAGCCGGAATCAGTTCGATAGTGTCACCGCGCACGCGAAAATTGCCGCGGCTGAAATCGATGTCATTCCGATTGTAGTGTATCCCGATCAGGTTCCGAATGACCTCGTCGCGGTCCATCTCGGCGCCGACTTCGAGAAACATCAACTGCTTGCGATATTCCTGCGGCGAGCCCAGACCATAGATGCAGGAGACCGAGGCAACAATGATAACATCATCGCGCTCCAGCAACGAGGCGGTCGCCCGAAGCCGCAGGCGGTCGATATCTTCGTTCATCGACGTATCTTTTTCGATATACGTGTCGGTCGTGGGAAGATACGCCTCGGGTTGATAGTAATCGTAATAGCTGATGAAAAACTCGACCGCGTTGGTCGGAAAGAACGCTTTCAGTTCTCCATAGAGCTGGGCGGCGAGGGTCTTGTTGTGCGAAATCACCAGGGTCGGCTTGCCGACATTGGCGATGACATTAGCGATTGTAAACGTCTTGCCGGACCCGGTGACACCGAGCAGGGTCTGGTACGGGCGCTTGTCGTTGATCCCCTGGGTGAGCTCTTCGATCGCCCGGGGCTGGTCGCCGCGGGGAGCATAACTCGTTTTGAGGGTGAACGGTGAGCCGGCTGATTTCTGTTTGGGTGTTTGTGTCTTCATATTCGTCTCGGTAGATGCTACTACCGCGATAGTATACGAAACGTTCCCGGGCGCGCCAAATCACATTCCTGTTTCAAGTTAAATGGAAACAAGGAGTACCGGGGCAGAGTATAACAGGAGATTGTCGACGATGGGACAAGCGGAGAAGAAAGCCCTTGACTTGCCGGTGGGATTTGCTACCTTGCGTGGTCTATCTTGAAAGCAGGTAACGACTTCTACCTTATTGGAGGATATCCGATGTACGCAGTTTTTCAGGTCTCCGGCTTCCAGTATCGGGCCGAGGAAGGCGAGGTGCTTCAGATCCCGCTGCAGAAGGTCGGTGAGGGTGATTCGATCGATATCACCGATGTGCTGCTGGTGCAGAACAACGATGCCGCGACGGTCGGAACGCCGTTTGTCGAGGGCGCCAAGGTGACCGCCGAGGTTCTCCGGCATGCCAAGGCCGAGAAGGTCGAGATCTATAAGTACAAGCGCCGCACGAAATACCGTCGCCGCCAGGGCCATCGCCAGGATTTCACGGAAATCAAGATCAACAAGATCGTCACCCCTTAACAGAATTGTGATGCCTGAATGAGGCTGGGAGCAGGGAAAGCTCTACTACTTGTTTGTCTGACGCTCTTTGTCCTGTGCGCTGCTGCGACCGCCCAGGAGTCACCCCGGGTCGTCAAACTTGATGTTATCGGCAATCGCATCGCCACCCCGTCGCTCATCCTCGGGGTCGCCGCCATTGATCTCGGATCGCCCCTGACGCCGACCGCGGTGCAGGAGTCGATCCACCGTCTGTATTCCCTCGGTATTTTCCGCGACGTGCGGGTCGACGCCGAAGAGATCACGGGCGGACTGCATGTCTTCATCGTGGTAAGCGAGCTGCCCAAACTCGCCGGACTGGATTTCGAGGGCAACGACAAGATCAGCGACGACGATCTCCGGGAGAAGCTCAATCTTGGTGTCGGCGGCTATATCTCCCCCTATCTGGTCTACCAGAAAAACGAGGAGATCCTCGACCGCTATGCCAACAAGGGGTATTTTCAAGCCGAGGTCACCCCTGAGCTCGACTACAATGCCGACTCCACCGAAGCGACGCTGACGTACCGCATCAAAGAGCGGTCCAAGGTCAAAGTCGAACATGTCGAGATCATCGGCAATGAACGGGTTGAGGATGGTGATCTGGTCGGCAAGATGCGCAACCGCAAGCGCGGTTTCCTCCGTTCGTCCGACTTCGCACAGGACAAATTCGAAGAAGACCTCGAAAAGATAGTTGAGGAATACAACAAACGTGGGTTTATCGACGCCTACGTGGTTGATGACTCGATGTCCATCGATTCGGTCCGCAACCGAATGACCATCTACATCACCGTCTACGAAGGACCGGAGTATTACTTCGGCAATGTCACGTTCGCCGAGAACGACGTCCTCCCGGAAAAGCTGCTCAAAGACAAGCTGAAATTCGAAGAGGGCGAGGTCTTCAACGGGGAGGTGTACCAGGAATCTTTATTCGAGCTGTACACTGCCTATCAGGAGATTGGTCACCTTCACGTGCGGATCAACGATGAGCGGACGACGAGATCGGACTCGATCCTCGATATCACGTACACCATAGGCGAAGGGCTGCCTTCGCAAATCAACATGGTTCGGATCGTCGGCAACACCCGCACAAAAGACCATGTGATCCGACGCGAAATGAGCCTGCTGCCGGGGATGACGTTCAACCGATCGCTTTTGATCCGCTCGGTGCGCGATGTCATGGCGCTGAACTACTTCGCCAACGTCGAACCGGTGCCGCTCGATCTGCCGAACGGTGATGTCGATCTCGAGTACCGTATCGAAGAGAAGCAGACCGGACAGGTATCGGCCGGCGCCGGCTACAACAGCCAGGATAAGGTGGTCGGGACACTCGGGATGGGCATCCCGAATTTCCGGGGGATGGGACAGAGCCTGAGCTTCAATGTCGAGTTCGGCTCCAACCGCAACTCCTTCTCGCTGTCGTTTACGGAGCCGTGGCTGTTTGGACGGCCGACCTCGCTCGGCACCGATCTCTATTCGATCAACCGCCGCTGGTATGATGAGTACACCGAAGCACGTCAGGGTGGCGCGATTCGGCTCGGACGGCGCCTTCGCTGGCCCGACAACTACTTCCGTGTCTATGCGGCGTACCGTTTGGAGCGGACACGCTATGATGACTTCGACGATAGTTTCGTGGCGCAGAACTCGTTTAATGTCTACAACTATATTGAATCGAACGGTTTCAGCGGATGGCAGCCGAGGGACTCCGTCGCATCCGACGGCATGGTCGTCTGGAACGCAGACAGCCTTGCGGTCGAGCAGCTTGGCCCCTATCCCGGGTCGATCCTTGAGTACAACGAAGAGTGGAACGCTGCTTCGCGCATTTCGCTGACAATCCTCCGTGACTCGCGAAACCTGCCCGAATTCGCCACCAAGGGGTCACGGTTATCCTACACCTTTGAGCAAACCGGCGGCCCGCTCGGGGGCTATTGGGAGTACCAGAAACACCAGCTGGAGGTCGCCAAGTTCATCCCTCTCTGGGGCAATCTGGCGATTGCGGCCAAGACCGAATTTGGAGCTATTCGAGCACCGCAGGGTGATAACCGAATCCTGCTGTCCGATCGTTTCACCCCGGGCGGTACCGCTTACGACGGTATCGTACGCGGCTATGACGACGGCGAGTTGACGCCGGATTCGACGGTGTCACAGGGTGATACGGTCTATTACTACATCGATCCGAGTGGCTCGCCGGACTCGACCGTACTGCCCGGCGGTTTTCGCACCCGCGTGCGCGGTAAGTATATGTGGGTAACGAATATCGAACTGCAGTTCCCGGTTATTCCGCAGCAGCTGTACCTGCTGGGCTTTTTCGACGCCGGCAATGCCTGGTTGAATCATACCGATATCAATACGCGGATGAAGTTGTATAAGAGTGTTGGATTCGGGTTCCGATTGCTGGTGCCCGGAATAGGCACAATTGGGTTTGACTTTGGGTATCCGCTGGATGAATTTTACGGCAACGACAAACAGAGCTGGAAGCCGCATTTCCAGGTCGGGACCACATTCAGGTAGCAACATTTTGGCACGAGAGTATAGAGGGTGAGCATTATGAAACTGACACATCGTACGTTCTTTTCACTCCTGATCGCCGCCGGACTGATTCTCGCGTTCTCCGCTCGGGCTTCGGCGCAGGGGATGAAAATCGGGTTCGTCCGTGACGACGTCATTAAACAGAACTACAAAGCCTGGCAGCGTGCACAGGAAGAATGGGAAACCGAGCAGAAGGCCTGGGAAGACGAAGCTGCGGCCAAGCAGCAGGAACTCCAGGACATGATGTCAGAATACGACAAGCAGAAGCTGATCCTGTCCGAGGATAAGCGTCGCGAACGCGAAGCGACCATCCGCACCAAGCAGGAAAGCCTCGATGCCTACACCCGGCAGATTTACGGGCCGAACGGTACCGCCGAACGGACTCAGCAGACATTGATCGTACCGCTTCTCGAGCGGGTCACCAAGGCAATCGAGCTGGTAGCGATCGAAGGCAACTACGACGTCGTCTTCACCATGCAAAGCGGACTTGGCTATATCAAAGAGACGTACGACCTGACCGACCAGGTCCTGGAGCGACTCGATACGCTCGATGAGTAGTCGCGCTTTCACGCTGAGCGAACTGGCCGCGCAGGTCGATGCGGTCGTTGACGGCGACGGCGCCGTTGAGGTGAGCGGTGTCAACACCATCACCGATGCCGAACCCGGCCAGCTCAGTTTCGCTCACAATGTCAAATACTATCGTTTCATACCCGAAACCAGGGCCTCCGCCCTGGTTTTGGATTTGGAGACCGACGCTTCGGGTCGTCCGGCGATCCGCCACGAGAACCCGTACCTCACGTTCGCTCGCATTATCGACATCATTCATCCGATCGAACGGATCGTCCCCCCCGGCGTGCACCCGTCGGCGGTCGTTGACACCGCCGCCGAGATCGATCCCAACGCCGGTATCGGGCCTCTGTGCGTGGTGGAGGCGGGAGCGAAGATCGGCGCGGGCACCCAGTTGGTGTCATCGGTGCATATCGGCTGCGATGTTTCAATCGGTGAGGGTTGCCTCTTCCACCCCGGCGTCAGGATCCTTCGCCATTGCACGATTGGCAACAGGGTTATCCTCCACGCGGGAGCGGTAATCGGCGCCGACGGTTTTGGATTTGCCGAGAGCGAGACGGGTGCCCGAAAGATTCAGCATATCGGATCAGTGGAGATCGGCGATGAGGTTGAGATCGGCGCCAATACGACCGTTGACCGGGGGATGCTGGGACCGACCCGGATCGGCCGCGGGACGAAGATAGACAATCTCGTACAGATCGCCCACAACGTTCAGATCGGTATGTACTGCTTCCTTGCGGGGCAGGCGGGAGTGTCGGGCTCAACGAAGATCGGCAACGGCGTGATTCTGGCCGGTCAGGTCGGAGTGGTTGGACATATCGAGCTCGGCGACAAGGTAATGGTCGGAGCGCAGTCAGGAGTCGCCAAAAGCGTCAAGCCGGGGACCGTTGTCTTCGGCTCCCCGGCTCGGGAAATGATGCAGGCGAAGCGAATCGAGGCGTCGATAGGTCGCCTGCCGGAACTGGTGCGACGACTCGCGAAACTCGAAAAAAGACTCAACGACTAGAATCAGGTAACCAGCCGCTCTTCGACCTCCGCGATCTTCGCCCAGTTCTGTTCCATCTCATCAATGTGAGAGAGTACCTCTTTGCAGCCGTGCATTTCCGCAGCGGCTCGAATCTGGCCGAGAACCTTCCACTGCTGACGGTTCAGGACTTTCAGCGTCGTCAACTGGGTGCCCAGTGTCTCTACCGCGTCGTTCAACTCCGTAGCAATGATCTTCAGCTGCGGGTGGGTGAGGGCAACTTTGCTCGACAGGTCGCCGTGGCGAAGCTCACGCAGACGCAGGAGCAGGGTTTGAGCCGGATCGTAGATCCTTGCCGACGGCAGGATGGCCAGAATGCCGATGGCGGTCATGGCTGCCACAGCCGCAGAGATCAGATACGGCGTTATGGTCGTCGAGAAGAGATAGAGTCGGGACGACAACCCTTCAGTCACCTCGCCGGAGGTTGACTGGTTGAAGTAGATGATGACCGACGCGGAGACAAACAGCGCCGAGGCGGCCATGAAGATAATCGATTTGTACAATTGCAGCTTGCCCGCATTGATCTGCGGTGGCACGTCGACGGTTTGCGTTTGAACAGACATAACTGCACTAGCCTCCATCTTCCGACCCCGGGCCCGGGCGGGGCCGCCACTTAATGTTCTTCTTAGGTAGTGACGGCAGAAACCGGGCGGGTTCTGAGCCTGATAACTGCACAGATTCGGTGCTGTTTTTGCTCAACAAAAAGGCCCCATCGGATGGGGCCTTACGGATTTAGCTGTGCAGGATTGGTTCAGAACGGCAGGTCGTCGTCGTCCTGAGAGCCGCCGGGAGCCCGATCCTGGCTGGCTTCGGGGGGTGGAGACTGATCGTAGGAGGAACTCCCACCGCCGCCGCCGGAGTCACCGCGCGATTCAAGGAACTGGAAATTCTGGACAACAACTTCGGAGATATAGCGCTTGTTGCCTTCCTTGTCGTCGTAGCTGCGGTTGTCGATACGCCCCTCGATATAGACCTGACGGCCCTTGGCGAGGTATTCTTTCATGACTTCGGCCTGTCTCCCCCACGCGACGATATTGTGCCAGGTTGTCGACTCGTTTTTTTGACCATCCTGACCGGTCCACCGTTCGGTGGTAGCCAGCGAGAAACTCGCTACCGCGCGGCCGCCGGGAGTATAACGCAGTTCGGGATCGCGGCCAAGTCGGCCGATAAGTATCGCTTTGTTTACACTCATGGTCGCCTCTCTTTGCTTTTGGATATCGCACACAATAGGCGCAATCATGGGCTTTGTCAATCGCATATTTGACTTGAAAGGTAGGTCTGAATTGGCTATCGTCAGCGAGTAACGGAGTGTGACAATGACATACAAGTTTGACTGCGACAACGCGATAACGACTATACAGCGGTTCATCACCGGCCAGCTGGCGGCCTCCGGACTCTCCGGCTATGTGATCGGGCTCTCCGGCGGGATCGACTCAGCGGTCTCCTGCGCACTGGCCGTGCGAGCGGTCGGCAGCGAGAAGGTACTCGCCGTCTTGATGCCCTACCGGAGTTCGTCGGAAAGCTCGCGCTCTGACGCCAGAGCCCTGGTCGAGCAGTTGGGTATCGAGCATCGGACGGTTGATATCTCACCCATGATCGACGCCTACTTCCCGGAAATCACGGAACCCGTCCGCCTGCGGGCCGGCAACAAGATGGCGCGCGAGCGGATGTCGATCCTGTTCGATATCGCCGCTGAGACCGGCCGCCTGGTCCTCGGAACCGGCAACCGTACGGAAATCTGCCTCGGCTACACGACGCTGTACGGCGACTCGGCCTGCTCGATCAACCCGATCGGCGAGCTGTACAAATCCGAGGTGCGGGAGATTGCCCGAAAGATCGGCGTCCCCGAGTCGATTATCACCAAGGCGCCGACGGCGGACCTGTGGGAGGGACAGACGGACGAAGGGGAGATCGGCGTCACGTATGAGCAGATCGATAGAATACTCCGCATGCTGGTCGACGAGGGTGTTACCTCGCTGAAGCAACTTGAAGGCGCGGGCCTGTCAACCGTCGATGCCTCGAAAGTCGTCTCGCTGCTGAATCGCAATGCGTTCAAGCGGAAGCTTCCGGAGATCGCGCCGCTCGGCAAGCGTCCCGTCCCGGAGCGGATTCACCTTGATAGCTAGGGGGTGACGGTGGAATCGGAACCCGGCAAGCTGTATCTGGTACCGACGCCGATCGGTAATCTTGAGGACATCACGCAGCGGGCGTTGCGAGTGCTCGGTGAGGTCGATCTGGTGGCCTGCGAGGATACCCGTACGACCGGGCAGTTACTCTTTCACTACGGCATCAAGAAAAAACTCATCAGTTACCACGAATACAACGAACGCCAGCAGGCGGGGTCTTTGGCGCAGGAGATAGCCGACGGGAAGTCGGTGGCGGTGGTGACCGATGCCGGTACGCCGGGGATATCCGATCCCGCCTACCGGATCGTGCGGGCATCGATCGATGCCGGAATCGAGGTCATCGCGCTGCCGGGAGCATCGGCTCTGCTTCCCGCGCTGACGGCGTCGGGTCTGCCGACCGACCGCTTCCACTACGAAGGCTTCCTCTCTCCCAAGACATCGGCTCGCAAGCGCCGTATCGAAGAGCTTCGTGACTACAAGCACACACTGGTCTTCTACGAGTCGCCTCACCGACTGGTGAAGTGCCTCGAAGACATGCGTGAAGTCCTGGGTGACCGACCCGTGTGTGTAGCCCGGGAGATCAGCAAAAAGTTCGAGGAGTTCGCGCGCGGGACGCTCTCCGAAGTAATCGGCAGTTTCAAGTCTCGGGCCGTGAAGGGTGAGATCGTGATCGTCGTCGCGGGGGATAACCCGAAGCTGTTCGATCGGCGGGACGAGGAAGAATGAAAGCGTCCCGCCTTCTACCGTTCGACTGGTTAGTGATCGGCTATAGCACGGCGATGTTTCTGCTGCTGGTGTTGATCGGCAGACCCTTTCATGAGTATCGAGACGAGATGGCCTTCTATATCTCAATGGTCATCGTCACCTACGTGATCGTCTTGTCGATCGATCCCGCTCGCAATCGCTGGCTTTCGCTGTTTCGCTACGGCTATCCGGTGGTGCTCTTTACGTTCTTCTACAGCATGACCGGCGGGACCATATTCCTGCTGCACGATCACTGGTTTGACCCGCAGCTGACGGCGTTCGAGAAGGACATATTCGGCGTTAACCCGACCCTGTACATCGATCAGCACCTGCTAAGCGTCTGGTTCAATGAACTGGTGATGGCATTCTACTTCTGCTACTACTTCATGATTCCAGGCTTCACGATCTACGTCTTCCTGAAGCACGACTTCGTCATTCTGAAGCGGGCCATCACGGCGATTTGTCTGACGTTTTTTGTTTCCTACCCCCTGTTTTTCCTGTATCCCGTAGAAGGCCCGCGATGGCATTTCGTCGATCAGTACGTGAACGAAGTGCAGGGGCCGGTGTTTCGACAGATGGTGAACTTCGTGATCGCCAACGGCGCCGTGCGCGGTGGCTGTGTCCCCTCGACTCATGTCGCGGTCGCAGTGGTGATCCTGCTTTTCTGTCTGAAGCACTACCGCCGGGTGGGGCTGGCGCTGATACCGGTGAATCTGGGACTGGCGATCGGAACCTTCTGGGGACGATTCCACTACGTGTCGGACGTCGTGGCAGGGATAGCGATCGCAGTGGCCTGCACACTGGCGGTCTGGAAGTGGTATGATCGGTTTGATCCGATCAGCCGGGAACGAAACAGAACCTCGAAAGTACCAGTATCACATGTTGCCTGAGCTCTTTCATATCGGACCGTTTCCCATTCGGATGTACGGCCTCATGCTGGCGGTGTCCTTTCTGCTGGGCGTTTACTATGTCTACCGGGTCACCCACCGCGACAACAAACCGTTCGAGCCGTTTCTCACGCTTGCTTATATCCTGATATTCGGCGGCATTATCGGCGCTCGCCTGGCGTATGTGCTTTTCCACCTGAGTGAGTTCTCCGGTAACTGGGGGGCGGCGATTAACCCGTTCCATTCGGGATCGTTTGGAATCGCCGGCCTGAATCTCTATGGTGGCGTGGTGCTGGCGATAGTCGGCGCGTTTGCCTATTGCAGGATCAAGGGACTGTCGGTGCTCGAAGTGTTTGACTACTTCGCGCCGACCATGGGTATCGGCCTGTTTTTTACGCGGATCGGCTGCTTCTGCAACGGCTGTTGTTTTGGCACCCCGACCGACCTGCCGTGGGGCATCTCGTTTCCCGAAGGTTCGATCCCGTACTACGTATTCGGCAACGCCCATCTGCACCCGGCGCAGATATACAGCTCGCTATACGGCCTGGGGTTATTCGTTCTGCTGCATTATATGCTCAAGCGAAAGGCGTTTGCCGGGCAGCTTGTGGCCGTGCTGTTTATGGTCGAAGCGTTCTTCCGGTTTGTGATCGAGTATGTCCGCTACTACGAGAACGCGATGTTCTTTTCACTGTTCGGACTCGAACCGACCTACAACCAGGCGATTTCGATCTCGCTATTCTTGCTTGGGCTGGGGATATATCTGGTACAGTGGCAGCGAGGCAAAAAGACACCCCGCCCCGCCTGAGTGGATCAGACTTCGTTGCCGCCCGACTGACTCTCGACGTCCTCGGCTAACTCTTCCAGCGTAATCGGCGTGAAAACGGTATCGAAGATCTCGCTGTACTTGGCGAGAATGACATCGGCGAATTGACCCACCGTCACATCCTTGCCGGTCAACCTGGCCAGCGAAGTCATCACCTCGGCGTTAAGACCGCAGGGATTGATGTTCGAAAACTCCGTCAGATCCGTGGCGACATTAACCGCCGTCCCGTGGTACGTGATCCAGTTCTTCACGGCAATACCGATCGAGGCGATCTTGTGATCGTCGACCCACACACCGGTGTTGGTGTCGTCCTTGCGAGCTTCGATACCATACTCGGCCAGCGCCGCGATCACACCCTGCTGGATCTGATCCATAAACAGGTGTAAATCACGTCCCCGGCGGGCGAGGTTGAAGACGAAGTAGACGACCAGTTGACCCGGACCGTGATAGGTGACATCTCCCCCGCGTTCGATAAAGAAGGGCTCATCTTTGAGCCCTTTGAAGTTCTCTGCGTGGCCGTTGCGACCGACCGTCACGACCGGCGGGTGCTCGACGAGGATCAGCGTATCACGCGCGAAGCCTTCCTTGCGCATGCGAACCAGTCCCCGCTGGAACGAGAGGACCCGGCCGTACTCGGCCCGGTCCAGGTTCAACACCCATCCGTACGTGGTTTCTTCGGTGGTCGTGTTCATCATGTCCGACGGCTATCGAAGGTTCATCAGCAAACGGCGCGCATCGGCCAGATACTCGTGCACCCGGTGCAGGAACTGCACGGCGGTGTGGCCGTCGATCAGCCGGTGATCGAACGACATGCCGAAACTCGAGATGTCGCGAATGACTATCTGACCGTCGACAACCCACGGACGCTTGACGATCTGGTGAATGCCGAGGATGGCCACCTGCGGCTGGCTGATGATCGGTGTCGAGGAAGTCGCGCCGAACATACCGGCGTTGGTCACCGAGAACGTACCATCGGAAACATCGTCCGGTGTCAGCTTGTTGGTGCGGGCTTTCTCACCGATCTTGCCGATCTCGACGGCCAGCTCTACGATCGTCTTTTTGTCGGCGTCTTTGATGACCGGGACAATCAAACCCTCGTCGCGAGCAACCGCGATACCGATGTTGTAGTAGTTTTTGAGAATGACTTCTTTCTCGGTCAGTGACGCATTGATAGTCGGGAATTCTTTCAGGGCCACACAGGCTGCCTTGATAATGAACGGCATAAACGTGATGTTAGCGCCGTAGGTCGCTTTGAAGTCGGCCTTGATTTCGTTGCGGTAGTTCACGAGATCGGTCATGTCGATATCTTCGAACGTCGTGACATGCGGCGAGATTTGCTTCGAGCGCACCATGTGGTCCGCAATCAGCTTGCGGACGCCCTGAAGCGGCTTTCTGGTCTCGCGCTGAGCGGCCGGGAGCGGCTCGAATTTCGGAATCTCAACTTCGACTCTCGGCTTCGGCGGCGCGGGCGGGGCGGCAGCTCCGGCGGCAGCCGGGGCAGCTTCAGTCGTTCGCGCGGCGCCGGCCACCATCGGACGCGGCGGAGCCGGGATCGGCCCCATGGTGAATCCGGCCGAAGATGACCGGTCTTCGACCGTCCGCATCACATCGTCGACCGTCACGAGTCCGTCCTTGCCGGTCGGGGTAATTGTGCTCGGATCGATCCCGTATTCGCGGATGAGCATCCGGACTTTAGGAGACATCTTGCCTTTGCCGACCGCGGCCGTACCTTTGACTTCGGCCCGTTTCGGTGGCGGCGGTGTGGCGGGTCTGGACTCGGCGGCGGGAGCGCTCGGCGACGGCGCGGCCTGGCGCGGCGGCGCGGAGGTCACACCTCCCTTGGAGTCCGGCGCGGCTTCGCCCGCCTTGCCGTCGTCGATCGTGGCAATCCGCGATCCGACCGGGACGACCTCGCCCACCTCGGCAAACTGCTGGGTCAGGACGCCGGCTGTTTCGGCGGGAATTTCGACATTGACCTTGTCGGTCATCAATTCAACCAGCGGCTGGTTGACTTCAACTTTGTCCCCGACCTTAACCTTCCACTCCAGAATCGTTCCTTCCAGCACCGATTCGCCCATCTGCGGGACGAGCACGTCTGACACCATAACCGAGTTCCTTATCGTAAATTAGTCTATAATCCCGGGAAATAAATGCTCGGAGCGGAATATACCAACTCCGATCCGGGTCCGTCAAGCAGCAGAGTCAATTTGGACCGATATTCTACCCGATCTCCAGCATCTTCTCCAGCGCCAGCAGCGCCTCGGAGCGCATCGGCTCGTTGACCTTGATTGGCTTGATATCGGCGTAGTTCTCGAGGCAGTAGGCCAGATCGTTCAGGGTGGTCCGGTACATATTCGCGCAGACCGGACAAGTCTGGCCGGAAAGTTCAAGAATCGTCTTGTCGGGATGTTCATGCGCCATGCGGTTGATCAGGTTGATCTCAGTCCCGATCGCGATAGTTGACCCCGGCGCAGCGTTTCTGCAGTACTCGACAATATACTTCGTCGAGCCGCTGCCGTCGGCGGCTTGCACTACCGGCGGCGGGCATTCCGGGTGAACGATCACCTGGATGCCCGGATAGTCTTTCCGCATCTGCGCGATATGCGCGGCGGTGAAGTTGGTGTGGACGTGGCAGTGCCCTTTCCACAGGATAATCTTTGCCCGCTTGATCTGCTCGTCGGTCAGGCCACCCTTATCCTTGCGGAAATCCCAGATGACCATTTCCTCGGGCTTTAAGCCGTAAGCGTGGCCGGTGTTGTAGCCGAGGTTTTCATCCGGGAAGAAAAACACCTTCTCGCGGCGCGAGAGACCATAGTCAAGGGCGGCTTTGGCGTTCGACGAGGTACAGATCAGGCCGCCGTTGCGACCGGTGAAGGCTTTGAGACCGGCGGCGGTATTCATGTACGAGATCGGCATTATCTTCTCTTCGGCGCCGAACGGCTTGAGATACTCCCAGGCTTCGAGCACGTCGGCCATTTCGGCCATGTCGGCCATGGGACAGCCGGCCAAAGGGTTCGGCAGATAGACCAGCTGGTGATCGGCGGTGAGGATGTCGGCCGACTCGGCCATGAAATGCACACCACAGAAGACGATCACCTCGACATCTTTCCGAGCCGCTGCAATCTTGGACAGGCCGTAACTGTCGCCGACATGATCCCCGAACCCGACCACTTCGATACGCTGATAGTGGTGGGTCAGAATCATCAGGCGATCACCGAGTCTTGCGCGTGCCTCGCCGATTCGTTCTTTCAACTGTTCGATCGGCGCTTCGCGGTATTCTTTCGGGAGGGCAAAATACACGGCTATGGTCCTGTCTTGTTCCTGGTCGTCGATGGTGTCGGATTCTCTTCGCCGGCAGCGGACTTCTTCGCCCATCGCTGCTGGGCCAGTTCATGCTTGTCGGTCGAATGCCCCGGGCTGACTTTCGCCTTCGGGTGGATGTAGTTCTTGGCGTTGTTGACGGCGATCGCCACCTCGCCGCACCCGGTCGAAATCAGTTTCAACTTGCCGTCATAGGTGACGATATCTCCGGCGGCGTAGATACCCTCGACATTGGTACGCATCCGACTGTCGACTGCGATAGCGTTTTTGTCGAGCGTCAGCCCCCACTGCTCGATCGGGCCGAGATTGGTCAGGAAGCCGATATTGAAAATGATGGCGTCGATATCAAGGACGCGCTCTTCGCCGGTGCGCGTCTGCACGATCGTCACGCGCTTCACCCAGTCGTCACCTTCGATCTCCTTGACTTCCCAAAACGGGACCAGCAGTTCCACCGACGATTCCCGAACCTTGCGGACGGAGTCCTCGTGGGCGCTGAAGAAGTCGTTGCGATGAATGTGGGTGATCTTCGCCGCCACCGGCTCGAGCATCATCGAGTAGTCGAACGCCGAATCGCCGCCACCGACCACGAGGATGTTCTTGCCGTGGAAATCACGAAGACGGCGGACGGAGTAGAACACGCCGCGCCCTTCGAGTTCCTGAATGTTTGGGACATCGATTTTCTTCGGAATGTACGCGCCGAGTCCGGCGCAGACGACTACGGTCTTGGAGAGATGGAGTCCTCGGTCGGTCGTGATTTCGATGATCCCCTCGTCGGTGCGCTTCAGATCGAGCACCTTCTCCCCGAGACACATGGTGTGGGGATACTGAGTGGCCTGCTGCTGCATCTGGCGGGTGAGATCCTTGGCGAGAATCTTGGGGAATCCCGCGACATCGTAGATGTATTTCTCCGGATACAGCGCCATCAGCCCGCCGCCGACTTCATCGAGCATGTCGATGGCCTTGTAGCGGGTCATGCGCAGTCCGGCGTAGTACATCCCGTAGAGGGCGACCGGTCCGGCGCCCACGAAGGTGATGTCATACAGCTCGTTTTCCACAGTTGTCCGCGTCAACGTACCTTCCATAGGTATTGTAAAACACCGAAAAGCGCCGGAAGTGCCCGCCGGTCGTTCACCCCCGAAGGTAATCGTCGGGCCGGCTCGGTCCGGGCGGCAGGGCTTTGAGTGCGGCAAACAGCTTGTTGGTGTCCGGCAGGACGGCCGGGTCGACGATCTCGATATAGCGAATGATCCCCGCCTTGTCGATCACGAACACGGCTCGCTCGGCGAAACCCCGATCGGTAAGGACCCCGAACGTGCGGGCCACCTCACCGTGCGGCCAGAAGTCGGACATGAGCGGAAACGAGAGACCGCCCATCGACTTCGCCCAGGCCATATGGCTCGGGACCGAGTCGACCGAAACCCCCAGCAGCTGGCAGTCGTACTTCTCGAATTCGTCGATTATCTGCTGATAGCCGGGAATCTGCGTGGCGCAGACCGGTGTCCAGTCAGCAGGGTAAAACGCCAGCACGACGTTCTTGCGGGAGCGATACCAGCCCAGATTCAAACTCCCTTCGTTGTGGGTAGGGAGCGTGAAGTCCGGGGCCCTATCGCCAACCGCAAGGGTAGCGGTGACGTTCCTGACACTGGTCGTCATCGAGTGGTCCGCCTCGCCTACGGCTCGTCGAATTCGCCGTAAAACTCATCGTCATCGTCCGGCTTCCCCGGACGGCGATACGACTGGTCCTCGTCTTCGTCGGGTAGATTCTCTACGAACTTGCTGGCCGGAGCGGCACAGATCGGACACATGTCCGGTGGCTCTTCATCGTCGTGTATATAGCCACATATAGAGCACATCCACTGATCCATAGAATCACCTGTCATACATCGTTTGTTCTCTCAGCAACGTCGAGACAGCCCGGACGGCTAGTGTTCCAACGGTGAGCTTTCGCCGTACCCAAACCAGGAGTAATTGCCGCCGATGGCGTCTTTCTCGGCTTGCAGCAACTCGAAATGCGAATGTTCTTCCTCGGCGAGTTGATCGAATATCTCGCGGAATGTCGGGTCGTCCACCAGTTCACGCTGTTCCTGGTAGTATTTGGTCGCGGCCAGCTCGGCCTCGATCGCCAGGTTGATAAACTCCATCTCGGACTTGCGGTCTTCCAGGCGTCCTTTGCGGAACACCTCGGCAAGGGCATTGATTCCTCGTTCGGGAAGCTCGCCGACATCGCCGCCGACATGCTTTTTGAAGATGTCGATCAGCGTCTTCTCATGGCGGATCTCGTCGTCGCGGAGGTTTTCCAGTTTGCGTTTGGCGTCAGGATTGGTCGCTCTTTCGGCCAGCAGATTGTAAAACCGGTAGCCGTCGACCTCTCCCTTGATAGCGCGCTTGAGAATCTCGCCTATCTGGTTTTTCGTCATTCCCATAATCCCTCGTCAGCCGTCAAGCCGATGCTTTCCTGTTAATATACTCAACTGCTTTTCTCATTCGTTCCAGCACGATCGGCTTGCTCAATGCCAGCAGCAGATCGTACAGTCCCGGGCCGATCGACATCCCGCTCACGGCCAGGCGGGTGGGATGAATCAGCTTGCCGGGTTTCAGTCCGCGCTCCTCGGCCAGACCCTTGAGCGCAGTTTCGAGCCCGTCGTGCGAAAACTCGCCGAGCGACTCGAATCGATCGGCCAGCGCCTGCAGCAGCTGGGCCGCTTCGGGCGTAAACTGCTTGGCGTCGGCCTGCTCCTCGTAAGTATAATCAAAACTGAAGAAATATCCACCCAACGAGACAAAATCGTGAAGGGTTCGCACCCGCTCTTTGAGGAGGCTGACCACCAGCCGGAGATACTCCCAGCGGGTCTCCAGCCAGTATTTCGTTGTCACGCCGGCCTCGACCAGCATCGGGGCAATCATAACCGCCAGGTCATGATCCGGCATCATTGCGATGTGCGCCTTGTTGAACGCGAGCAGCTTCTCTTCGTCGAACACCGCATTCGAGGCATTGAAATTCGCTTCGGTAAACCGCTCGATCAACGCCGCACGGTTGTAAATCTCCTGCTCCGTTTTCGGGTTCCAGCCCAGCAGACAGAGATAGTTGAACATGGCATCGGAGACAATCCCCTCGTGGCGGTACTCGCCGACGTCCTTATCCCCTAACCGCTTGGAGACCTTCTTCTTGTCCGGGCGGAGAATCAACGGAACGTGACCGAAGTTCGGCACCGGCCAGTCGAACGCCCGATAGACGTGAATCTGCTTGAAGGTATTTGTGATATGGTCGTTGCCTCGGATGACGTGGGTAATGCCCATCTCATGGTCGTCGATCACCACGGCGAAATTGTATGTCGCGGAGCCGTCGGAACGGGCGATAATCATGTCCTCGATATCGTCGCTGTGGCGGGTTAACTCGCCGGATACCATATCGTCGTAGCTGGTCGTTCCCTCGGGAACCTTGATTCGCACCGTGAACGGCTGCCCGGCGTCGAGCTTCGCCTGAACCTCCGCCTGCGTCAGACGACGGCACTTCCCGCTGTACCGGGGTGGCAATTTCTCCGCCTTGGCCCGTTCCCGCTCGGCATCGAGTTCTTCTTTGGTGCAGAAGCAGCGGTAGGCGTGACCGGTCTCAAGAATTTTGTCGACGTAGCTGCGATAGTGATCGAGTCGCTGCGACTGGTAGACGATATCCTCGTCCCACTCAAGCCCCAGCCAGCGGAGAGCGTCGAGAATCGGCTCGATATACTCCCGCCTGGAGCGCTCTAAATCGGTGTCTTCAATCCTTACCAGAAACGTCCCGCCATAGTGGCGCGCGAACAGATAGTTAAACAGCGCCGAGCGGGCCGTGCCGACATGGAGATAGCCGGTCGGCGAGGGTGCGATGCGTACTCGTACGGGGGTATCGGTCATTGGTCGTTCTTTCGATGTTCGTCGTGGTCGGGCTTGTCGGATTCTCCGGAGTCGTCGGAGTCTTCCGGTTTCCACCATTCCGGTCGATCAATGGCCGTCTCATCGTCCGGGCCGTCTACAATCGGGGGCGGTGGTGGCGCTGGCACCTGCTCCGGCCAGGCAAACGTCTCAACAGTCGGGTCGTCATCGCCGTTGCCGGTCGGCGGTTCGCCTGCGGGCGGCTCCTGATTCGTTTCCGGTCCTTCGGGCGACGGTGTCGCCGGGGACAGTGTCTCGATCACCGGGCGAAGCGGCGGAGGATCGATCGGCTTCGGCGAAGCCTGAGGCGCTGTGGGTGGCATGGATGGTTCACCCGTTACTGACGGTTCAGGCGGTCTGGTGACTCCACCCCCAAGCACTGGCGGCGGTGGTGGCGGGGCGAACGATCTCCTCTCCTGCGACGGGGGGGTGGCGACATGCGGCGCTGACGGCCGGGCTGTCGGCGCCTCGGACACCGAGCGGCCCGTGTCGGCTTTCAGTTCCAGCTCAAGCCCGCCCATCAGGCGCGCTACCAGATTATAGAACAGCACCACGATGACCAGGAGCAGCGTTCCGAAAAAAGCATTGCCGAAGGCGAAAAACGGCGGGATGATGAGAAACATCTCCTCCGGATTGATCATCCCCAGCCCCATCATCTGTCCGACTATCATCTCGCGACTGAAGGAGTAGGAGAACACCATGAACAGGGAGTACATGACTCCCAGTCCGAACCCGGTCACCAGATTGATGAAGAACCCGACCTTGATCGTGGTCCAGACACCGATCGAACGAATCTCGTACCGCATATGTCTCGTCGATCCAGCCGACAGATGCAGCCGATCAGGATCAACTCATCCTTTCCGACGCGTACGCGCCGAATCTATTTCGTGCCGCGAACAATGAAACGGGCGTCGACCGCCTTACACCGGTCCCGTTCGGGAGAGGCAATAAAGGGATTAATGTCGATCTCGAGGAAATTGTCAAAGTCTTTCACGAGCTGGGCGAGCCGAAGCAGGGTCTCTTCGATAATCGCCAGGTCCACCGGGGGGGCGCCCCGGAAACCGGTCAGGAGCGGATAGGACTTGATCGACTTGATCATCTCCTTCGCTCCCTGGTTGGTCAGGGGATGAATTCGGAACGAGACATCCTTCATGATCTCGACATAAATGCCCCCCAGCCCGAACATCAAAAGCGGGCCGAACTGCGGATCGGTGGTCATCCCGATCACGGTCTCCACACCGCCGGTGATCATCTGCTGGACTGCCACCGAGAAGGTCTGCCCCTTCTTCAGCTTTCCAACCGCCTTCTCCAGTTCCTTGTAGGCCCGGCGGACTTCGCTATCCGAGCGAAGGTCAATCTTCACACCGCCGGCTTCGGTCTTGTGCAGCACCGCCGGAGAAGCGATTTTCAGCACGACCGGATAACCGATAGTATTGGCTGCAACCACCGCGTCTTTGGCGGACGACGCGTACTGGTACGAAGCCGCAGGAATGCCGTAGGCGTCAAGAATGTCGATCGCCTCATCCCCGACAATCGCACCCTCCTTGCGCCCGGCGGCGCGGGCGATGATACTCTGGACGCGCTCGGTGTCGACTTTGAACGTCTGAATCTTTCCGCGCTTGCGGGAGCGCCAGTCTTTGTAGCTGTTGATGGTCGAGAGGGTCTTGGCGATAGCTTCCGGGAAGATGTAGACCGGGATCCCGAGGCTCTTGAGATGTTCTATCCCGGCTGAGCCTTCCCCCGCCCCCATGAAGCAGGCCAAGACCGTCTTGTCGGTATCTTCGAGCGCGGCGCCGATGTTTCGGGCGACCTCGAGCTGGTCTATGGTAACGGGCGGAACGAATATCGGGATGATGGTATCGAAGCGCTTGTCCTTCTTGATTGCCTCCAGCGTCAGCCTGAACTCTTTCGGACCCGCTCCGGCGACCATGTCCATAGGATTCGAGAACGATGCTTCGGTAGAACTGAATGTTCGCAGTTCCTTGATGGTTTGCGGTGCGAGATTGGGCATGTCCATGCCGTGATTGATCAGCGCGTCGGTAGCCAGGATACCGGGACCGCCGGCGTTGGTGACCACCACCACCCGATTGCCTTTGGGAATGGGCTGCGATGAGAGCGCCATAGCGACATCAAAGAGCTCTTCGACCGTGTCAACCCGCATGATTCCGGCCTGCTCGAACAACGCATCGACCCCGACATCAAGCCCCGCCAGCGCGCCGGTGTGCGAGGAGGCCGCCTTGGCGCCGAGTTTGGTGCGACCGGATTTCACCGCCACGATCGGTTTGACCTGCGAAACTTCGCGCGCGATGCGGGTGAAATTACGCGGGTTACCGAAATTTTCCAGATACATGAGGATAACGTCGGTGTTGGGATCATCCTTGAAGTACTCGAGCATATCGTTGGACGAAATGTCGGCCTTGTTGCCGATCGAGGCGACCACCGAAAAGCCGATACCCATTTCCTTCGCCTGGCTCATGATCGCCTCGCCCATCGCGCCGGACTGCGTGATGAACCCGATCTTGCCGAGCTTGGGGAAGGTCTTGCCGAACGTCGCGTTCAGGTTGACCTCGGGGTCGGTGTTGACCACGCCGAAACAGTTCGGACCGACCATGCGCATGTGATAGTCACGCACGACCTTCAGGACTTCCATCTCGCGGACCTTGCCTTCGTGCCCCACCTCGGAGAAACCGGCGGTGATGATCACGAGTCCCTTCACGCCCTTTTCACCGCACTGCCGAACGACTTCTTTCACCCCCTCCTTCGGGACGATGATGATGGCGAGGTCGACCGCGTCGGGAACATCAAGCACCGTGGAGTACGCCTTGATGGAATGGATGACCTGCGCGCGGGGATTAACCGGGAAGACCTTACCGTTGTATTCGGCGGTCAGGATGTTGTGCAGGGTTTCGCGGCCTATCGTACCTTTGCGGGTCGAGGCGCCGATCACCGCCACCGAGCGGGGTCGGAAGATAGCGTCAAGTTCGTGTCTCATATGCAGAACGGTCACTGGGACCGGGATTCTCCACTACTGATTACTGGTACCGGATCTACTCACGTGCCACGGCACGTCACACCGAATGAACTAGATGGCCTAGCAAAGTCAAGCGAAACATCCCACGGCGCAAACAACAAAACGGGCTGCCGCCGGTCGGCGACAGCCCGTCGGAACTATCAATTCAACAGCCGATTACTTCTTCGACTTCCGGCCCTTCGCCGGCTTTGCTTCCTGTCGAACGATCGCCGCGCGCGCGGCCGCCAGACGGGCGATCGGCACACGGAACGGCGAACAGGAAACATAGTCGAGCCCGACTTCATGACAGAAGTCAATCGACTTCGGGTCACCGCCGTGCTCGCCGCAGATACCGACTTTGAGGTCGGGACGAGCCTCGCGACCGCGCTCTTTGCCCATCCGGACGAGCTGGCCGACACCGTCGATGTCGATCGACACAAACGGATCCTGCGGCAGGATTTCGTTGTCGACATAGAAGCGAAGGAACTTGCCGGCGTCGTCGCGCGAAAAGCCCATCGTCATCTGCGTCAGGTCGTTGGTACCGAAACTGAAGAACTCCGCTTCCAGGGCTATCTCGTGCGCCGTGAGCGCCGCCCGCGGAATCTCGATCATGGTACCGACCAGGTACTCGAGCTTGCGGATCTTGAAGCGGTTGATCACTTCAGTGGCGATGCGGTTGACATGCTCCTTCTGGTTCTTGAACTCGTTCACGTGTCCAACCAGCGGGATCATGATCTCCGGCTTCACCTTCTTACCGGCCTTGGTCAGCTCGCAAGCCGCTTCGATAATCGCCCGGACCTGCATCTCCGTAATCTCGGGATAGACAATACCGAGTCGGCAGCCGCGATGACCGAGCATTGGGTTTAACTCCTGCAGCTCGTCGATCCGCTTGATCGTCTTCTGCAGGCGCTCGAGATCCTCTTCGTAGTCGTCGCTCTTCTTGTCGAGCTTGTCGATCTTCGCCTGAATCTCCTCGCGGCGCGGCAGGAACTCATGCAGCGGCGGATCGAGGGTGCGGATAGTCACAGGCAGACCGTTCATCGCATCGAATAAGCCCTTGAAATCGGCCTTCTGGAACGGCAGGAGTTTGTCCAGTGCCATCTGGCGATCTTCGGGCGTATCGGCCAGGATCATCTCCTGGACGATCGGGATGCGATCTTCAGCGAAGAACATATGTTCGGTGCGACAGAGCCCGATACCTTCGGCGCCGAACTCGATCGCCTGCTTGGCATCGCGCGGCACGTCGGCGTTGGTGCGGACCCGAAGCGTCCGCAGCTCGTCGGCCCACGTCATCAGCTCGTTGAACTCAGCGGAGAACTCGGGATCAATAGTCGGCACTTCGCCGAGAATGACCTCACCGGTCGATCCGTTGATGGTGATAACTTCGCCTTCCTTGACGGTCAGCTTGCCCACCTGAAACTGCTTCTTACTGGCGCTCACGCGAATCGACTCGGCGCCGGAGACGCAGCACTTGCCCATACCGCGGGCAACCACGGCCGCGTGCGAGGTCATACCGCCGCGGGCGGTGAGAATACCCTTGGCCACCGACATCCCTTCGATATCGTCCGGGTTGGTCTCTTCGCGTACCAGAATAACCGCCTGCTTGGCGCCGTGTTTGACGGCTTCCTCGGCGGTGAAGTAGACTTTGCCGGAGGCGGCGCCCGGCGACGCGGCCAGGCCCTTGGCAATCACTTCGAACTTGGCATTGGGATCGATCCGCGGGTGCAGGAGGTGGTCAATACCGGCGGGGTCGATCCGCATGATCGCCTCTTCCTTCGAGATCAGCTTCTCTTTGACCATGTCGACCGCAATCTTCACGGCGGCCTGAATAGTCCGCTTGCCGGTGCGGGTCTGCAGCATATACAGCTTGCCTTCCTGCACCGTGAACTCGAAGTCCTGAACATCACGATAGTGCTTCTCAAGCTTGCTCGTGATGCCCTTCAGCTGCTTGTAGATCTCCGGCATGTCGGTTTCGAGTTCCTTGATCGGCTGCGGCGTACGCACGCCGGCCACCACATCCTCGCCCTGCGCGTTGGTCAAATACTCGCCGTAGAACTCGTTGTTGCCGGTCCCCGGATCGCGGGTGAATCCGACACCCGTCCCGGAAGTCGTCCCCATGTTGCCGAACACCATCGCCTGGATGTTGACCGCCGTGCCGAGATCGGCCGGGATATCGTTCAGACGACGATAGGTAATTGCACGAGGGTTGTTCCAGGAGCGAAAGACGGCGTCGCGCGACATACGGAGCTGGACGTACGGATCGTCAGGGAACGGCTCGCCGGATTTGCGCTTCACGATTGATTTGAACTTCTTGATGATCTCGCGAAGGTCGTTCTCCTGCAGGGAGCTGTCCTGCTTGATACGACGATCTTTCTTCAGCTTGGTGATGACTTCTTCGAACGTATCCTTGTCGATACCGAGCACGACATTGCCGAACATCTGGATGAACCGTCGGTAGTTATCGAGCGCAAAGCGGGTGTTGCCGGTCTTTTTGGCCAAACCTTCGACCGTCTGTTCGTTGAGACCGAGATTGAGGACGGTGTCCATCATGCCGGGCATCGAAAATTTCGCACCGGAGCGAACCGAAACGAGCAGCGGATTGTCCGGATCACCAAACTTGGTGCCGGTTTCCTTCTCGATTCGGGCCATCATCGTTTCAGTCTCAGCGTCGATCTTTTTCGGCACTTCCATGCCGTTTTCGTAGAACGCAGTGCAGACTTCGGTGGTAATAGTGAATCCGGGGGGCACCGGCACGCCGGCATTGGTCATCTCGGCGAGATTGGCGCCTTTGCCGCCGAGGAGATCTTTCATGTCGGCGCGGCCGTCGGCTTTGCCGCCGCCGAAGTAATAATACGCCTTCTTGACAGCCGTCGACTTGGTCTTGGCCGCCGTGGCCTTGGAAGCAGCTGGTTTTTTTGCGGCCTTCTTGGTCGCGGTCTTTTTGGCAGCTTTCTTTCCGGTTGTTTTGGCCGCAGCCTTCTTGGCCTTGGCACCTTTCTTCGCGGGCATACGTTCTCCCAAGTTACGACTTAATTTCTCTGTTAAAGTCCCACCAATGTATGAAAAAAACGTTGCGAGGCAACAAGAAAAGGCGACCGAGTCCGAAGGATTCGGTCGCCTGAAGTCCGGTCTGAGCCACCCAGCTTACATCGTAAAAAATCGATCACCCTTGATAATCTGCTCCAGCATGCGAACAGTCTTCTCGACGGGTGCGTGCATGATGTCCGACGTGTTGAACGTTGACCGCACCACCTCGCGCGGGGCCGAAAAACTCGATTTGCCCCGTCCGCGAGCCTTTTTCTTGTGGGTCAGATTATACTGTCTCTGGTATTCTTTTGCTTTTTCCTTGTGCATCTGATAATACCGTCGCTGGTATTCACGTCGTGCTTCAGCAGTCGACAGCTTCGATTTCGGCTTCTGTTCTTCCTGTGCTGAAGTGTCCGGCGACACGGAGTCGGCTAGGGCTTTGGCCTCGGCACTTGGTTTGGTCCGCGGCATGAGCCACCTCACTTTCCATGTGTTGCGGTTGCTACCCTTTCCGTGGTTTAGATGTTGTTTGGTTTTAGGTTCCTCACTCCGTTAATACGGTAGGAAAAATTTGCCGGGGTGTCAAGAACTTTTTTGCTTGACAGTAAAAAAACATCACCTAAACGAAGGTGGCCGAATGGGTTATTAGATCGGGAAGTTGACCGGTCGGTAAGTTATTGTGCCGTAGGGTTTTATGGGTGGTCTCGTCGCACGCCTACCCTGTTGTGATTCAAGATGTTGGCCCGAACGGTGAAATCGGCCCGTCAGTTTCTGACCCGGACATAGCGCCCGTTTGGTGACCGAATTTGTATCTTATACTGAAGCCTCCGTCACAATGCCACATAAAAAAACTGCCCGGCCGAAAAAACCGGGCAGTTGCTGCATTCTATATCACAAATGTGATCTACTGCGGAGCGCTCGTCTGGTTCTTATGCTTCAAGTGGGCCATTAATTCCCAGATGATGTAAACGAGAATCAGCGCCATCACCAACCAGAAAACCAGCGGAAACCCGAAACTGTAGTTCGGATTGGAGGCGTCAAAAGCCGCCTCCCGCCAGTTCTTGTCCAGATACTGCAGGCGGTTGATGAACAGCGAGATACGAGCCATCACGGTGAACCCAAACGAGGCGCCGAATCCGATCATCAGCGTCCAGATGCCGAGTTTCGCCACTCCCCCAAACACACCGGTGTGCGCTTTGGAGAAGAAGAAGTAAATCAGGGCGGAGACGGCTCCGATGAAGATCAGCAGACTGGCCATACCGGAGAAGGGATCGAAAAAGCCCGCCCCCATGAAATTCGACCAGTCGATATCGACCATAGTCGCGACCAGCTGCTTGTTGACCTTGTTGGACATCTCCAGCGGCACCGCCACACCGGCCGCGATGCCGATATACAGCGCCATCGGCCACCGCGATATCCATCCGTACTTCTTCGAGAAACGCGTCCACATGAGGATACCGAGTATCCCCGGCACGATATACCAGGGCTGGGTCGAATTCAGCCACAGCAGATACCAGTCACCGTCGGCCAGCTTCTGGAACAGGTTCGGCACCATGGTGCCGTGCCAGACGATGATGACGAAATACCCCGCCGACACGCCGACCACCAGATGCTCGGCCAGCTTGTAGAACGGGTTATCCTTGTACAAAAACGAGAACGTCGCCAGGGTCAGGAAGGCACCCAGGGTCGTCCACAGGAATGTGGTAAAATCCATCTGTTACCTCCCTTCCAGCTGTTCTCGCCGCCGCGTTACGAAGTACCCGATATTCCCGATGATAATAAACAGCACGATCACGATATGCGCCGGCAGCTGTACGCGCATGCCATCGATCGCCAGTCCGGGGTTATCGGCCATTCTCTCATACTGCGCGGCGCCGAGCATCCCGCCCATGATCCCGAACACCTGTCCGGAGTTCAGATACGGGTAATACTGCGCCGTCATGACACCGGTCAGGCCGAGCGCCAGCGGGAAGTTATATCTTCCCTGCCCGTACGAAATCCACGCGTCGGTGATGTTACCGCCGGAGAGATCGATCAGGCAGGCGACGTTGTCATAGTTGAGTACACCCCGCATCATGGGAATCGAGTCGAGCGGCGTGCCGTAGTAGTCGGTCGGGAACGAGATCCTGAAATTCTGTCCCATACTGAGGATGATAATCGCATAGTATGGTTTGTATCCCAGGAAGGTATAGTCGATACCGTTTCTGATTTCTCGCCCCTTGAACTCCACGCCGTTGTAGGTACGGTCAAGCGAGACCGAATCGGTGATATCTCGAATCGCCTGATCCGCCATACCGGGGCCGTTCTGCGAGAGCGCCGTGAAGATCACCTTGAGGTTCTTCCGGAAAGCATGCTCCATGATAGCGTAGGTCATCGGATGCAGCTCGGCCTGGTTCGAGGGATCGTAGTCGATCGCGACGAACACGATATCGCCGGGCGGCAGTGAATCGATAAAGGTGTAGATCGACCTGGTCTCGTTGGTCACTCGAATCGGAATCGAGTAGTCCACATAGTACCCGGCGATACAAACCGCCGTGAGAAAGAGGAAGACCCAGCGCCGGTCAAGTCTCATCAACCGATCAAAAATGCTCATAGTCTTCTCTCCTTATCCCTGTCCCATGTAGCCGCGTTCGATGCCGAGAATGATCTTGAGCGCGGTCGCCACCATCCCGAGTCCGAGCCCAATCACGATCGCCCGCTGGGCGGCGAGGTTGGGCACGTTCATCAGCCAGTTGGCAACCGTCTCGATCCAGGCGCCGAAAATCGGGTTAAATCGCATCATCACGATCAGCGCCGCCAGCAACAGCAGCGAAGCGATCACGCTGCGCGCGCGGAAAGCGCGATAGGCCGCCGAAGCGATAAAAAACGCCAGCAGCGAGAACATCGTCGCCTGGATCGGGATGAGGATGAAATCAAAGAAATGTACGAACATCGAATTGCTGAGACCCTCGGCCGTGTAGATATAGACGCCGAAGGAACCGTCTTCCCAGTTGGTGATGCCGAAAAACATCATCAGGAAGAGGCCCGTCAGGGTAATAACCGAGTAGCCCCAATTCTCACGTTGGCGCTTGATGCGGTCGTACGATACGCGGATCAACGACCAGATGCCCAGCGCCATGGCGAAGCCGCCGATAATGGTCAGCCAGTCCAGCAGGAACTCGTACACGAACTCAGACTTCTGGTGCGGCACGAAGTACTGGAAGATCATGAAGAAGCCGGACAGGAAGACCAGTACGAAAGGTAATTGTCGTCTCATATATTCCGTCCTCCTAGTCCGCCACCATAAACCACTGTTTGAACTGCGCCAGCCAGTGCGCACCGGTGGCATCGGCCAGAATCAGCGTCAGGAAACCGGCTACGGCACAAACAACAAACAACGCCTTGGCGTAATCCTGTGCCTTGAGCGAACCGAGCAAAACCGGCTCACCGCCGAGATAGGCCGAGGCTGCGTAGAGCTCTTCCCCGATCAGCGTGTAGTCGCACGCCACGACGAAGAACGGTATCTGCGCGATTTCGTCGGTACCGGCGATCTGAATCGAACCGGCCAGGGCGCCGGTCTCCGCCAGGATCAGCGACTCGGCGTAGAACTTGCCCATGTAGACGTTGGTCGCGGGGAGCTGACGAAGCATCACGCCGTTGACGGCCGCCACATAGGCGAACTGCGACTGCGTAACGAAGTAGACGATATCTTCATTGTAGTCGTCGGGACGTCCGGCGTCGAGATACGACGATTTCACAACCTCCTGCGCCACCGTCATGACGATCGGATCGTAGGTCGGCACGATAAGCTGCGTCTGATACTCGGCAACCCGCTTGGCGACACGACTCAGGATCGTGAACGAGGCGATGGTTGCGATATCCGATGCGGCGCCGAGGCCCAGCACATAGAGAATCGGCTTGCCCATCTCGGTGGCACGGCCGATGGCGTCATCGACCGCCTCGATACCGGCCAGAGGACGGACGTACAGCTCCTTGCCCCTCCGGGCCTGTTGCACGAACACCACCGTCAGGATGGTGAATATGATCACCGAAATCAGCACTACCGTGCGGCCGGAGTTGTACCACTGTCCCGATGCCTGCACCGGACCGCATACGTCGGAAGCGGTGTAGACGGCCGGATCGGACGTCGCGGCATCTACCCGATAGTACAGATCGGCGTAATCCGGCAGGAAATCGGGAGAAACTTCTTCTTTCGATCCGGCATGCCGGAAGAAGGTCGCGCCGGGCACTTCGGCGCCTACCGAGTCCCACGCACCGTGGCCCGATGATGGTCCGTTGGCGTTAAACGCCTCGGGAAGCGACTCGACAGCGGCAAGAAAATTCGACCGGAACACCTTCACGGAGTCCTTCGAAATGTCCACCTGCGCCGTCATCGCGGCGAGCGTGTCCTGAAGCGCCTTGCGGACGTATTTCATCATCTCAGCCGGGGCGTCCGTGCGGTTGATCCCTTCAGGGAGCAACACCTCAAACGGCAGGGCCGAAACATCGACCATGCCCTGGTCGATGAGAATCAGCGCCGAATCGACCAGCGGCTTGTAGACGCGGATAGGTGCGTAGTTGCTTCGCACCATGTCGTACATCTGCCGAAGTGTGTCGACCCGATATGCCTCGGTCGGTTTCCACATCATGATGCGATAACGCAACACACTGCGGGCGCCGCTCGGGTTCTCGAGGTCGTCGACCGACGGCGTCCAGGTCAGCTCAATGGCGTGGCCGTGGTCGTTGTCCCGATCCTTGCCGGTCAACCCGGTCACCGGCGCCGGCGGGGCGACGGTGGTGGTGTCGACTAACGTCGTGTCGACAGCCGGCGGCTCGCCCTGTGCGAACACGGCCGTACCTGTCAACAGGGCCAGGGTCAGGAGTACCCGTAGCAAATATGTCATAGTCCCTCCACAGTCATGAAGAGTACCTCGTGTAATGTTCATCAAATCAGCTGATCAGCCCGAGCCAGTCCTTGAACAGGAAGGTCAACCTCCCTACCAGGAGTGAGATACGTCCCATTACGGTGTAGCCGAACGAGGCGCCGAAGGTGATCATCAGAATCCAGATACCCACCCGCGAAGCGGTCCCGAACAGGCCCGTGTGCTCCTTGGAAAAGAAGAAGTAGACCAGGCCGCACAAGACGCCCACGAAAATCACGACGTTGGCGAGCATCATCACAAACTGACCGTCGATGGCAAGCGAGAAATTACTGAAGAAATGTCCCACGCCCTGCCAGTCGATCAGCAGGGGGACAAAGGTTGAGGAAACCTGCTTGACGAAGTCGGACCGGAGATAGCCGACGAAATTGATACCGGCAGTGTAGCCAACAATAAACGCCAGCGGCCAGCGCGACAGCCATCCGCCCTTCTTGGAGAGACGCATCAGCAACAGAAGGCCCAGGATAACCGGCAGGAAGTACCAATAGCTGTGCTCCTCGGTCGGTACTTCGAAGAAATTCGCGAGTCCGTCGGATAGCTTCGGGATCAGCTTCTTAACCAGGGTCTGCCAGAACCCGAGCGTCATCCAGTAAGCCGCCGATGCGCCGACAAACAGATGCTCCGCGAACTTGTAAAACGGATTGTCCCGGTAGAGGAAAGAAAACACCGCCAGGGTCAGAAACGCTGCAAAGGTAGTCAGGAAACCCTGCAGATACGGGTTCTCCTCGCCCGACAAGGAGGCGCCCTTAACGAGCCAGCTTACCAGGAAGAGAATCACCACGCCGCTCAGAATGATGACCGAGGTTTTCTTCATGGCTTCTCCTCCCGACGGCGGCCGAAGAAGTAGGCGACGTTACCGAAGACGATAAACGCGATGATAACGATATGCGCCAGCGTCTGCGGCCCCATCATGACCATGCCGGGGGTCGGTTGCTCGGCGAACTGCGGATAGTGCTTGATCAACTCGGACTCATACTCCGCAGCCCCTTTGATTCCGCCCATGATGCCCAGCACCTGGTTCGGGAAGTACGGGTACATCTGCGGTGCGACCACCGCGGCGACACCAACCGCCACCGGTACATTGGCTTTGTCACCCACGAACAGCACCCACTCCTTGGCGCCCGGCTTGCCACCGCCGAAGGTAACGACCAGATCAAGGTCCTTGCACGACGAGAATCGATTGAAGACGGGCAGGCTGTCGAGCGGTATGGAGTTGGCATCCGACGGAAACATCTTTTTGAAGTCCGATACGATGACATTGAGCACGCCTTCATTTCCGGCCGTGTAGCCGACCGAAGCGAAGTCGACACCGTCGACCTTGTCCGGGAACTCGTTCGGCAGGATACGCTGCATGGTGCGGTCGAGCAGCCCCTGACCGGTCGCCCACAGCGACATGAAAATTACCCGGTGGTTCTTCGCCAGCGCGTGCCGCATGACGGCGTCCGCCATCGGCTGCACTTCCGGCGCCATGGCCGGATCGAAATCGAACGAAAGCAGAATACGCGAGCCCTCGGGGAGGCTCTCAATCTTGTCGAAAATTCGTTTCACCACCGGCGTCGCCTTCTCCTCGAACGTAATCGGGAAGAGGATCGGTATCGAGACCGCGACGAAAATGAACAGAAAGACGATCCGGCGGTCGACCTCGATAGCCTTGATCGAGGTATAGAGGAGGGCCAGCAGACCAAGCACGATGATGGCCAGACCGATATAAGTCCCGACCGTGGCTCCGCTGCCCGCCGTGAGCAGCAACAACATGGGAGAATCAAACATCATTTGCCGTCATCTCCCAGATAAGTTCGTTCAACACCGAGGATGATGCGCAGCGACATCGATACCACGCCGAGACCGATGCCGATCATGATGGCCCGCTGTCCGGCGAGGTTGGGGGAGTTCATGATCCAGATTGCCAAATTCGGAATCTCCGCCAGCGAGAGGCTGGGAGGCATCCACGATGTCAGCATGGTCCCGAACGCGGTGCGACCAAGCAGAATGATAAACGCCGCCACCAGCAGAATGGTCGCTTCACGGTTCTTCGCTCTAAAAGCGCGGTACGACGCCGAAGCGATAAAAAACGCCAGCAGCGAATACATGGTCGACTGCAAGGGGATCAGGACGGAATAAAACACCATCCCGAACAACGAACTCTCTTCGGTCACCGAGGCCGCAATACCACCCTCGTTGCCAATCTTGAACAGCCCCGCCCAGAGCATGACGATAAAGCCGACGAGGGTAACCACCGAGTAGACCCAGTCCTCGCGCTTGCGGGAGATTTTGGTCAGGTGAACCCGAAGGAGGTTACCACCGCCGAGGAAAAACGCGAAGACAGCGATAACATCGAAAAAGACCGAGAATTCTTCACCGAGGTTTTCCGTGGCCGGGCTGAAGATCGAGACAATCAACAGCGTTCCGACAAAAAACGTTATGAGCAGGGGTACCTGGCGTTTCACTATCAGCTACCTCCCGCCTTCGAGAATACGGTCGACAGCGCATCGGCTATCCAGTTGAATATCTCAATATCAAACGCTTTGCCGAGTGTTACCGAAATCACACCAATAAGAATAACAGCCATAGCGATACCTTTGCCTACATCCTGTCCCTTGAGCGAGCCAAGCTGTTTCGGTTCACCGGACAGATACGCCGAAGCCGCAAAGAGCTCTTCGCCGATGAGCGTGAAGTCGCACGCGGCGATAAAGAACGGCAGCTGTGCCGGACGGGCCGTGCCGGCGATCTGGATGGCCCCGACCGAGTTGCCGGTCTCGGCGAGAATGAGTGACTCGGCGAAAAAGGCGCCAAGCAGGAAGATCGTCGCCGGTCTTTCGCGCACCATGATACCGTCGACCGCCGCCACATAGCCGAACTGCTCGTCGGTAACGTAGTTCACCATGTCGTCGGAGTACGCGTCAGGTCGTCCCGCAATCTGATAGGCGGCCTTGATCGTCTCCCGGGCAGCCGTCATCACCAGCGATCGGGAGACAGGCATGCGGATGCGGGTGTCATAGTCCGCTATCTGTTTGGCCACCCGGCCGAGAATGGTGAGGCCGGCAATCGTCTGGACGTCGTCCATATCCTGAATACCGGGAATGAACAGAATCGGCCGACCCATCTCCGTCGCACGTCCGATCGCGTCGTCGACCGCATCGAGTCCGGCGATCTTTCTCACGAATAAATCTTTTCCGGCACGCGCCATCCAGATGAAGTAAATCACCGAAAAGGAAATGAGAGCCGCGATGACGAACAACCAGAGCAGATCGAAATGAATAAACTCACGCTCCGGCTGGTGGGCCTGGGTGTGGATCGACGGTACGGTGTCGGTTTCTGAGAAAGCCGCCACATAGTAGACATAGCTCGAATCGGCGTGCAGATCCTTGTCTTCGAACGAGGATGCCCCCGGCAGCAGCGACTCCAGCGGCTTGAACTCACCGCCGTTGATGGAGCGGTAGACGATGTAACCCAGGACCATGCGCTCGCCGATCTGGTCGTCGATCGACGGCACCCACGAAAGGTTGAGGCGATCACCGAAGTCGTACTTGTAGTCGTCAACAACGACCGAAGTGGCCGGTGCGGGAACGTGTGAGACGGCGGTTGTATCGGCCGGCGTGTCTGCAACGACATCCTGCGCAACAACCGGCGCCGATAAGGCCGCGAAGACGATCAGTATCGAGAGGAAACCAAACGCAAGGCGGGAGCGACGTCCCCCGTCTGTGGGTCGAATATACTGCACTATCGAATCAACCCCAGCCAGTCGCTTAGCAGAAAATCTATACGGCCGATCAACAGCGACATTCGACTCATGACGGTGTAGCCGAACGAAGCGCCGAAGGTGACCATCAGGAAGAAAATACCGACCTTCGCCGAGAACCCAAACGCTCCCCGGTGCTCTTTCGAGAAGAAGAAGTAAATCAGACCGGTGAAGGTACCAACGGCCACGACGATGTTGCCGATGATGACATACGCCGAGGCGTCGAACCCGGAGCCGAACAGCGGCATGATGGTATCCTGCACCTGCCGCATGACGTTCGAAGAGAAGTAATTTATCAGATAGAATCCAGCGGTGGCGCCGACAATAAACGCCAGTGACCAGCGCGACAACCAACCGATTTTCGGCACCAGCCGAAGCAGCATGAGCAGGCCGAGTACCGCGCCGACCAGCAACCAGTAATCCGGCTGCGCCGTCCGAACGGATTCGCCGAGTTCATTGACATGGGTCGGCGGGAACACCCCCACCCAGAACTTGCCGTAGATGTTGTCCCAGAAGAGCGTAACGAACCAGTAGCCCGCGGAGATACCGACGAAAATCGACTCGCACAGCTTGTACCAGGGGTTATCCTTGTACAGGAACGAGTAGATCCCGAGCGTCAGAAACGCGGCCACCCAAACTGCAAAGTGCTCCCAGAACATCTACTGTCCTTCCACCATCATACCGACAGGTTCTTCTTACGACCGCCCATGAAGAACGCGACGTTACCAATTATGATAAAGGCGATAACGATCATGTGCGAGAACGACTGCGACAGCATGAACTTCGTTCCCTTGGCTTCATGCCCGGTCAGCTTCTCGAACTCAGCCGCCCCGTTCATACCGCCGAGAATGCCGATCAACTGCCCCGACCGAAGGTACGGATAACACTGCGGCGCCTGCACGGCGGTGTTGCCCGCGCCCAGCTTGACGCCATAGCGGTCGACCGCCACCTGCACCCACTCCACCGTCCCCGGATATCCGGCCGACAGGTTGAAGACATAATCTACGTTGGAGAAATTCTTGACGTTTTTGACGATCGGCAACGTCTCGTAGTTGGCGCCGCTGTAGTCAGTCGCAAACATCGACCGGAAGTCGGTTCCCATTCGCTGAATCACGAACTCGTTGCCGGTCTGGAATCCCAGATTAACCCAGTCGACGCCATACTGATAGTTCTTCGCTGCATACTTGGGGTCCTCAAGCACCTTCTCCATCGCCTGGTTGGCCTGGAGCGGGCCCTGCGGCCACAGTCCCATGATGACGATCTTGAAATCCCGGTCCATGCAGTACCGGAAAAACGACTCCGCCATCGGCTGCAGCTCCGGCGCGGAAGGTGGGTCGTAGTCGAACGACACCAGCACCTTCGACCCGTCCTGCAAGTCTTCCAGCCCGTCGTGCAACGTACGGACCTCGGGAGAAATCGGGATATACTGACTAATCGACATGAACAGCGGCAGAGCGACCGCGATGCCGACATACACAAACACCGTGCGCCGCCCGACCAGCCGACCCCTGATGGTCAGCACGAGTATAACCGCCAGCGACGCGGCGAGCAGAATGATGACGATCATGGAGACCGCCGGCGAGAACGTTACGCCCTTCATCCACCCGGACACTTTGCCGATGTAGATGATCGCGCAGAACACCAGGACCAGGGCGACCACCAAAATCTCTTTGATACGAGTACTCATATCAGTCGCCTCCCAGGTGCGAACGCTCGATTCCGAGGATAATGCGCAGCGATGTCGACACGATACCAAGCGCGATACCGATCATGATCGCCCGCTGGCCGGCCGTCTGCGGGAAGTTCATGATCCAGGTGGCCAGATCGGTCAACCGCCAGCCTTCCGGCATGAAGGCGGTGAGGGCATCACCTACCGGCACGCGACCCATCATAACGAAAAACGCCGCCAGCAGAAGCAGGGTCGCCTCGAAATTGCGGGCGCGGAAGGCTCGATACGACGCCGATGCGACAAAAAACGCCAGGATGGCAAACATTGTCGATGACAATGGCGTGTAGACAAAATCGTACAGCCAGGTGAACCGCGTGCCGGGATCGCGGAACGACTCCCCTTCGACAAAACCGATTATCGTAATCAGGAGAAATGACGCGATGATCACCACCGCGTAGCCCCAGTCCGACTTGCGGCGGGCGATCTTCTCGAGCGATATCTTGAGCAGGTTCAGGGCCCCCAGCCAGATCGCGCAGGCCTGAACGATCGAAAACCAATCGGAGAACCAGGCATTCATACGATTGAACGGCCAGTGCGGTATGAAGTACTGGACGACAAAGACGATGCCCACAAGGCCGGTTATGATCAGTGGTATTTCTCTGCGCATGCTACTGGATCACCGAAAATAGTCGCGAAAAGTTCCAAATACCAAAGGTCTCCAGCAGGAGACCGACAATAATCGCAATCAAAATGAGCGCCTTACCCATGTCCTGCCCCTTGAGCGACCCGAGCAGTTTCGGTTCGCGAGAGAGATACGCCGAAGCTGCGAACAGCTCCTCGCCGATCAGGGTGTAGTCACAGGCGGCCACAAAAAACGGCAGCTGAGAAGGCATCCCAGTGCCGGCTATCTGGATGGCGCCGATCGAGTTCCCCGTTTCCGCGAGGATCAGCGACTCGGCATAAAAGGCCCCCATAAAGAAGATCGTCGCCGGTTTCTCACGAACCACCATACCGTCGATACCGGCTGCATACCCGAACTGGTCATCGGTCAGGTAGTGCACCTGGTCTTCCTGGAAGGCGTCCGGACGACCGGCCTTCGAGTACGCCTCTTTCACGATCTCCCGCGCCGTCACCAGCACCAGGGAACGCGATACCGGCACCTGCAGGTAGGTCTCGTACTGTGCGGCCAGTTCCGCCACCCGGCCGAGAATGGTCACCCCGGCGATCGTCTGGACATTGTCCATGTCCTGGGTACCGGGGATATAATATATCTTCTTCCCCATCTCCGTGGCGCGTCCGACCGCTTCATCGACTGCCTCTAAACCGGCGATCTTGCGAATGAAGAGCTTCTTCCCCGCTTTCGCCTGATTGATGTAGTAAATAATGAAGACACAGAGAATGAGCACCCCGACCAGCACGTTGATGCGCCGCCAGTCGAACCACTGCGCCGACGAAGAAACCGGGCCCGCCGTCCGGGCGGCGTCGACCCACGCCGGCGGGGTCGGCTGACCGATCATCGATTTCGGAAGCGGGACTATCTTATAGTAGTAGGAAACACCGTCTTCGGTGCTGCCGTCAATAAACGTCGTTGCATTGCTGGTGGCATCGCCGACTTCTTCGAACGCACCGTCCTGCGAGGTTGAACGATAGAGCACGTAACGGTTCACCCCGCCGCTGAGTTCATCGGCAGATACTTCCCACCTGACCGTCACCGCGCCGCCACCGTCATTCGGTGTATCTTCGACCGTAATCGAAGCCACCACGCTCGGCATCGGGGGAGTCAGTAAACTGTCGTTGGAAAGTGAATCGGGGATATCGGAAGGAGATTCCTGAGCTGCCAATGGGACAGCCCAACAGATAAGGGCCGCTGCTATAAGCAGCGTTACAGCTCGGGAGATCGCATTCTTTGGTGGCAGAATCAAGCTCAGGCTCCCTTACCCATATTCAGTCCGCACGTGCCTGCAATATCTATTGATTGACGGTTGATCGGGGCGTTTGTCAAACCGCGATTTACCACAATAACCCGACGCCGTCAGCCCTTCATGCGGGGAAGAAGACAACCGTTCCCAGCGAAAGGTCGCAATTTAGGAGCGCCCCCAGAGCAAGTCAAGCGAAAAAATCGACAGACTCGGTTACGTTTCTGCCCCGCAGCAGGTTACGAGACCACCCGGCGTCACACACCGCCCCTCCCCTGCTTCTTGCACACTGCTGTCCGGTCATCAAAATGCCGCTTTACAAACTTTGGAAGGTATGTTATAATCGGGGTCTAACAAAACCGGGGATAAGCCCGGTTGGGGCGGTGTACGCCCAAGAATGACAATAACATAGAAGAATAAATCAATCTCTGACATAGCGGTTTTCAGATGGCTAAATTCGACAATCCGGACGACATTAAAATCATTGTTGCAACCGACTGCGGATCGACTACCACCAAGGCTATCCTCATCGAGTACGTTAACGGCGAGTATCGACAGACCACCCGAGGTGAAGCCCCGACCACTGTCGAAGCTCCGTTCGAAGACGTTACGATGGGCGTGCTCAATGCGGTCGGCGAGCTCGAAGAACTGTCCGGACGCAAGATTCTCGACGAAAACGGAAAGTTCATTTCTCCGGCCAGGGGTGATGTCGGCACCGATGTCTACATCTCCACGTCATCCGCCGGTGGTGGTCTGCAGATGATGGTGGCGGGCGTGGTGCGGTCGATGACCGCCGAATCAGCCGAGCGTGCAGCGCTGGGCGCCGGAGCGATCGTGATGGACGTGATCGCCTCCAACGACAAGCGTCTGCCCCACCAGCAGATTGAGCGAATTCGCCATCTCCGTCCCGACATGATTTTGCTCTCCGGCGGTATCGACGGCGGCACGACCACCCACGTGGTCGAACTGGCCGAACTGGTCGCGGCGGCCGATCCGCGTCCGCGTCTCGGTTCTTCGTACAAGCTGCCCATCATCTACGCCGGTAACAAAAACGCCACCGGCGAAGTCAAGAAAGTACTGGAAGACAAGGTCGACCTGCGAGTGGTCGACAACCTCCGCCCCGTACTTGAGCGCGAGAACCTCGGCCCGGCCCGCGAAGAGATCCACGAGTTGTTCATGGAACACGTGATGGCTCAGGCCCCGGGCTACAAGAAGCTGATGGACTGGGCGGACGCTCCCATCATGCCCACTCCCGGCGCGGTGGGACTCATCATCCAGACAATCGCCAGACAGTACGGCATCGAGGCCGTCGGTGTCGATATCGGCGGCGCCACGACCGACGTCTTCTCGGTCTTCCGTCCCGGGGACGAACCGGTCTTCAATCGCACCGTATCGGCCAACCTCGGCATGTCCTACTCGATTTCCAACGTGTTCGCCGAGGCGACGCTTCCCATGGTTATGCGCTGGGTGCCGTTCATTATGGACGAGCGCGATCTGCGCAACCGCGTCAAAAACAAAATGATCCGTCCGACTACGATTCCGCAGTCGATGGAAGAACTTATTTTCGAGCAGGCTATCGCACGCGAGGCCCTTCGCCTGGCATTCGTCCAGCACAAGAACTTCGCCACCGTTCTCAAGGGAGTGCAGCAGCAGCGTACGATCGCCGACGCGTTCGAGCAGTCGGCATCGGGTAAGACTATCGTCAATATGATGACGCTCGATATGCTTATCGGCTCCGGCGGTGTGCTTTCGCACGCGCCGCGCCGCCAGCAGTCGGCCCTGATGATGATCGACGCCTTCCTGCCGGAAGGCATCACGCGCCTCGCGGTCGACTCGATTTTCATGATGCCCCAGCTCGGCGTGCTCACCGAAGTGCAGCCGAAGGCAGCCACCGAAGTGTTCGAAAAAGACTGCCTGATCCATCTCGGCACCTGTATTGCCCCGTCGGGACAGTCCAAGAAGGGTGGCCCGGTCATGAAGTACACCATCGACCTCCCGAGCGGACAGGTGAGCGGCACGCTCAATCATCTGGAGATGAAGAAATTCGAACTGGGCATCGGCGACGACAGTCTGCCGATCAAGGCCAAGGCCCGCTTCGAACCGGAACGCAATTTCGATCTCGGCGCCGGCCCCGGCCGACCGGTCGAGAAGGAGATCCACGGCGGCGTGGTTGGTATCATTCTCGATGGTCGCGGACGGCCGTTTGACCTCTCTTCGCTCTCCGAAACGGAGCGCGTCTCGCATCTCGTCTCCTGGGCCGAGGAACTGAATATCTATCCCGAGGGGGCGCTGAAGCAGTAACCATGCGCACCGAAGGAAGCATTTCATACGGCATGAAAATAGCTGCAGTCGTCGGGTTGCTTTTCGTTGTCGCCCTGGCGGCGACGGTATCGGCACATGTCTATGTCTCCCTGAACGGCGGATTCTATATCGAATACCCCGACGAGTGGTGGCAGGTGGACTACCAGACGGTTGACTACTATCTGAGCCAGCTGCAGGCCGACCCGGAGACGTACAACTACGACGCCGTCTTCTCCGCCCGCAAGATCCCGCCATTCTACGATCATGAGTACTGCATCCTGACGGTTGACACCACTACCGGCGAGTTCTCCCGCCGTGAACGCGACTCCGTTGTCGCCGACCTGGGAGACCTGTTCGGAGAGACAATCAACTATAGACCGATTCAGGAGTCATTCGCCGCATTGCAGGTCGACGACCCGTCCTACGACCGCGACCGTCAGTTGTTTGTGCGTCTGGCGGATGTCGGCGATGATCAGGAAGGATTCAAGAAACACCTGTATGTGATCCGCTTCTATGAACGCGGTACCGCACATTTCTATTTCTTCACGCCGGACTCGACGTTCGATCAGTATCGCCCGGAGTTCTACAATATCCTCGCGTCCTTCTCGACCGAGAATCTGGACTCCCACATGCCCAAAGAGAGCGTCAAGCTGGCCGACCCGGACAAAGTGCAGTCGAAGAGCGACGGTTCTGGAGCCAATCGTACCTGGTTGTTCGGCGCCCCGATCGGATTCATCGTGGTCCTGATCATTGTGATGGCGTCGCGCCGTAAGAAAAAACGTGAGAAAAAGTAGTCTGAATAGAGAAGGGTAAGTCATGGGTCACGCATACACCCCGGGACTGAAGGTCACCGATCAAATGGTCATCAAAAAGCAGCGCATCCTGCCTCTCAAGGGGGATGTGGTTGTCAAAGTCGGGGATCACGTCGAGCCCGAGACGGTCGTTGCGCGCACGCATCTGCCGGGACAGGTTGTCCCGATCAACGTCGCCAACAAACTCGGTGTCCCGCCCGAAGACCTTGAGTTGGTCATGACCAAGAAACCGGGCGATCGGATCAAGGAAGGCGAGGAAATCGCTCTTTCCGTCTCTCTCTGGATCTTCAAGTCTCGCTGCGCCGCGACCATCGACGGGACAATCGAGTCTGTTTCCACCGTCACCGGCCAGGTTCTCCAGCGCGGCAATCCGACCCCGGTCGAAGTGAAAGCCTATGTCAAGGGTGAGGTAACCGAGGTGATCCCCAACGAAGGCGTCGTCGTCACCTGTATCGGCTCCTTCGTGCAGGGCATTTTCGGTATCGGCGGCGAAACATCCGGCCCGATCATGATGGCCACGTCCGACAACGCGACGGTACTAGACGAAGGCATGATTCAGGACAACATGAAGGGCAAGATTATCGTCGGCGGTTCGATGGTGACCGCGGCGGCCCTCAAGAAGGCAATCAAGACCGGCGTGCGCGGTATCGTCACCGGTGGATTCGACGACAAGGACCTTCGTGATTTCCTCGGCTACGATATCGGTGTCGCCATCACCGGCTCCGAAGAAATCGGTGTGACGCTGGTGGTGACCGAAGGTTTCGGGACCATCGACATGGCCCAAAAAACCTTCTCCCTGCTGCATCGTCATGAAGGCGAGCTGGCTTGTATCAACGGCGCCACACAGATTCGCGCCGGCGTGATTCGCCCCGAAGTGGTCATTCCGCTCAAAACCGAGCAGGTGGAGAAGGCCGAAGTCGAAGACAAGGTCCTCGGGCTGCAGATCGGCTCCCCGATCCGGGTCATTCGCCATCCTCATTTCGGCAAGCTTGGCGCCGTGACAGACCTCCCGGCGCCGCTGCACAAGCTGGAATCTGAGTCGAAAGCTCGTATTCTCGAGGTGGAGTTCGCCGACGGTTCCCGTTCGATCGTCCCGCGAGCCAACGTGGAAATGATCGAAGACTAGCCGGCTGACGAAAACGACAAGAAAAAAGCCTCGCACCAGGCGGTGCGAGGCTTCTTGCTTTTTCTACGCTTGCGATCTTAGTGACCGCCTGCGTCCTCAATCACTTCTTTCCCCATGGCCTCGGCAGAGTCCAGCATCTCTTCGCCCATCTCCTGGACGGAATCCATCATGCCTTCATCCATGCGGGTTGTGTCAGCCATTTCGTCGGCATGGCCGCCGGCCGTCATATCGTCGCCTTCATCGGTCTTCTTCTGACCGCAACTGGCGACAACTGCGATCACCAGGATCGAACAGAACAGCAGTACTAGAAACTTTTTCATAGATACGGACTCCTTAGAGACTGAACGAGACGTTTTACAAGTATCGGCGACAAAAAGTACCGCCTGCGAAACCAAGTCAAGTTTTATAGTCGCCTTATAAGTACTTTTTTTCACGTACGGCCTATTGTTGTTGACAGGTCCGGTCGGACGCTCTAATGATTGCAAGCCGGGTACTTTTTTCCCGCCGTCCGCCCGCGACGGTGCAAACTTTGCTCTGAAAGGCGTGTAGAACCGATATGGACAGCATCTCGATCTGGCAAATAGTCAAGCAGACATCGACCTTCGGTGTCTTCATCCTACTGGTCCTCGTAACGATGTCTCTTGTCTCCTGGGCGATTATCGGCCACAAGTGGCGCCTCTTCCGCGCGGTCCAGCACGCCAACGCGGCGTTCCGCGCTCAGTTCACACGCTCGCGGCGACTGGCCGACTCGCTCGGACAGGCCAAATCGTATGCCCTCTCACCGATGGCGGTCATGTACGCCGCCGGCTACGAGGAAATGACCCGACTGCGCGAACTGAAAAACGAAGGGGGCGCCCTGCAGGATAAACTCGACCATCTCGACAACGACGATTTCGAAATCGTCGAGATGACCATGCAGAAGACAGCCACCGAAGAACTGAGCAAACTGGAACGACGCAACGTCTTTCTCGCCACCACCGGCTCCTCCACCCCGTTCATGGGCCTGCTCGGAACGGTGGTCGGGATCATGGACGCCTTCTGGTCGATCGGCGAACGCGGCTCGGCCTCGCTGGCGGTCGTGGCGCCCGGTATCGCGGAAGCACTGCTCGCGACCATCGTCGGACTCGGCGCCGCCATCCCGGCGGTGATCGCCTATAACTGGGCGAACAACTGGATGCGACAAATGACGGAGCAGACCGACGGCTTCGTCCTCGACTTCCTCGCCCGCGCCAAGAAAGAATCGCGATGATCAACCGTCGTCAAAGACGCAGCTATCACACCATGGCCGACATCAATATCGCCAACCTTGTCGATGTCGTCCTGGTCCTGCTGATCATCTTCATGATCTCGGCGCCGCTGCTGCAGTCGGGCATCGAAATCAACCTGCCCAAAACCAAGGCAGCCGCGATCGAAGAGGAAGCCGAAGGGGTCGTGATCACGGTCGATCAGAAAGGCGGCGTTTATATCAACGACGTCTTCGCCAACCCGGGCAATTTCGAAGAACGCCTCAAGGCGGAGATGGTCAGCAAAAACACCGGCTCGGTCTACGTACGCGGTGACTCGGCGGTCGCCTACGGCGCCGTGATCGATATCATCGGTCGCATGAAAGTGATGGGCATCGAAACGATCGGCCTCGTCACCGGCCACGAAGAGGGTCGACGGAGATAACCGTGCGTAATCTCGCCACCATGAAGACGGAACTGTCCTCGCGCGACATGGCCCTGTCGCTGATCCTGCACGTGTTGATCGTCGGGTCGACCTTCCTGCCCGTCTCCTTCGGCTCGCGACCGGATAACCTCGGCAACGTCATTTCAGTCAGGCTCATCTCGGCGCCGCCGATGCCTGCTCAGCCCGAAGCCGCACCGCAGCCGATCAAGCCGCTCGAGATTCCCAGAGCGATGGAAGAAGAACCGGTAGAGATCCCGATCGACGATCCCACCACCGCCCCGCCGGTAGAAATACCAGAGAAAAAACCGACGCCCAAACCTCAGCCGGAAAAACCGAAACCCGACAAGACGCAGAAGAACCTCGACGCCGTCAAAGGCGACTCCAAACAGGCAGGGACAAAGGACGGCGATGCCGATGTCGAAGTGGCCGGCGCCAGTTCACCGTTCGCCGGCGCGACCGTTGACAATGCATCGTTTGACTACCCCTACTGGTTCGACCTCGCCTTCACCCAGATAGCGAACAACTTCCGCAACCCGATCAACTCCGATGCCAAACTGGTCTGTGTCGTCTACTTCCAGGTCATTCGCTCCGGTCGGGTTCTGGATCTCAAAGTGCTCACGCCAAGCGGTATCCCGGCGTTTGACGACGCCTGCCTGGCGGCCATCGAACGCTCCAAGCCGTTTAATCCCCTGCCGCGGGAATTCCGCGACGAAATCATCGGCATCACCGTGCCGTTTACGAACAGATAGAAGGACTGGCGATGAAAACCGCTCTTGTTGTCGTTGCATTGTTTTTGATAGTTGTCTGCGGCGTTTCCGCGCAGGAAGCAGGAATCCGCACCATCCCGTTCGACACCATCTCGGGCGGCTTCCGCGCCATCCCGATAGCCGTCGACAACATGAAACCGGCCACCTCCGATCCGCTCACGGCCGATGACTCCCTGCTCATGCAGTACGTCGTACGTGTCCTGCAGCACGATCTCGATTTCTATGCCGATTTCGAACTCATCCCGCTCGATCCCTTCTATCTCGAAACCTACGAGCTGACCGAGCTCACGGTCGGCGGCTGGAAACGACTCGGCGCCGACTATGTCGTCAAACTCGAGGGGCATTTCCCCGGCAGCAACATGAAAGTCTCCTGGAAACTGTTCGACACCCGCTCACTGCGCGAGATTGCCGACGGCGACTTCGACTACCACCGCCAGTTCTGGCGGCTTATGGCGCACGACATCGCCAACCAGATCGTCCAGGAGATGACCGGCGATCCGGGGATCTTCCGGACAAAAATCGTCTATGTGAAGAAAATCGGCCAGGCCAAGGAGTTGTTTATGGCCGACTACGACGGCGCCAACGAAAAACAACTCACCCACAACAAGTCGTTAAACGTCTCCCCGGCCTTCTCCCCTGATGCCGAAGAGGTCTACTTCACGAGCTACAAGGACGGTCGGCCGCAGTTGTACCGGGTAGATGTCAACACCGGCGAAGAAAAGAAGATAGGTGATTTCCCCGGCTCCGTCACGGCGCCGTCGATCTCACCCGATGGCAAGAAGATCGCCTGTGTGCTCTCGAAAGACGGCAATCATGAGATCTATGTTCTCGATCTGGAGGGCCGCATTATCAAGCGCGTGACCCGACATCCCGCCATCGAGTCTTCCCCCACCTGGTCGCCCGACGGCCGCTATATCGCGTATTCATCGGACCGCACCGGCTCGCCGCAGGTCTACATATCCGACGCCGACGGTATCGACACCCGGCGCCTGACGTTCGCGGGTGGTTACAACGATTCGCCGCTCTGGTCACACCGAGGGGACAGAATCACTTTTGTATCGAGAACGCCCCGCGGACGGTTTGATCTGGCCTCGATAGACACGTCGGGATATGACTACCGGATTATGACCCAGGTTGGGACCAACGAGAATCCGCATTTTTCGCCTGACGGCAAACATATCATTTTCAGCTCTACCCGCCTCAGCGAAGGGGATATCTACACCATGGATCTCTCCGGCCGGAACCAGCGGCGACTGACCAGCGAGGGAATCTGCTCCAATCCGGCCTGGGGACCGCTTCCGCGCAGATAGCTAAACTTCCCGGCTCGCTTAAGCGTATAAGACTCGGAAATGGGCTTACTGGATAGGCGAAGCCGGGTTTAGAGCCGAAGTGCGGGGGGAATTTCGGTGCTTTTTATGTTGACCCGTCTCAGTACGTTATTTAGATTCGGGCCGATATTGGCTCGATAGCAATAATTTACTTATACCCGCTAGGAAGGGCAGGGAAGTATGAAGAGAGTATTGTTGTTACTGGCGCTGGCCAGCCTCGCACTTGTCGCCGTTTGGGGTTGTGGTGGTGGTACACCTCCGCCGCCGCCGGAAGAACCGACTCCGGTTGTCGTCGATACCACCCCGGAACCGCCGCCGCCGCCGCCTCCGCCGCCGCCCCCGCCGCCGGAGTTGAAACAGTCACAGCTGGCAACCGCCTATTTTGATTTCGACAAGTTCAACCTTCGTCCCGATGCGCTCACGGCGCTCGACAAGAACTATGAACTGATGGTCGAGTTCCCGGATGCGATGATCATGCTTGAAGGTCACTGCGACGAGCGCGGCACCGTTGAATACAACATCGCGCTCGGTGAAAAGCGCGCCAATGCGGTAAAGAAGTACCTCGTCGATCGCGGTATCAATGAGGCTCGCCTCTCGACCATAAGCTACGGTGAAGAGCGTCCGGCCGATAACGGTCACACCGAAGCTGCCTGGGCTAAAAACCGCCGGGTCGAGTTCCGCATTATCTCGCAGTAACCACGACTTGTGGTGAAGATCATGTTTAGCGTAAAACATATCTACAGAACCGCCGTCCTCGCGACGGCGGTTCTTGTTCTCGGCCTGATGGTCGTCTCCTGCGCTACCAAGCGTGACGCCGAGGAGATCAAAGACAGCCTGACACGGATCGAGAGCCAGAACCGGACCAGCTCACGTGTGGTCGAACGCGTCGATTCGCTCATCGCGCTGTCGACCGCGTCCAACAACGCGCTGCGTTCTGATGTCCGCGTCTCTGTCTCCGAATTGCAGCAGCAGATCGCGACCCTGCTCGAGAACTACAACCAGTTGATTAATGAACTGAACCAGATGCGACAGCAGCTCGAATCGCGCGGTGTGCTTCGCGGTTCAGTCGGCAATCAGACATACACCGGCCCGACCAACGCCGGCACACCGTCCACGACGCCGCCTCCCCCGCCGCGGAGCCAGCAGGCATTCAACTGCGACTCAACTTACGACGAGACGTTCCTGCTCGTTCGCGCCGAGCAGTATGACAAGGCGGTCGACGGTTTCCGTAATTTTCTCGCCGAGTGCGGCAGTCATGCGAATGTCGCCGATGCCTACTTCTGGATCGGCGAGTGCTACTATCGCCAGGAGCGCTACGACCGCTCCGTGCCGGAGTTCGAGCATCTCGTCGCCACCTACCCGCAGTCGTCCAAGATCGTTTCGGCCCTCTACAAGATCGGGCGCTGCAAACAGGAGTTGGGTAAGTCCGATGAGGCACGCACGGCGTTCCAGAAGGTTGTCGATGACTACCCGGCGTCGCCCGAAGCCGCTCAGGCCAGGGACCGACTGAAGGAACTATAGCGTGACGACCGCACGGTTAGAGATAACAGTGACACCCCCGGCCGACGAAATACCCGTCGGTCGGGGTTTTTATCAACTGGAAGAAGACACCCTCTATGTCCAGTTGGCTCCCTACGATCCGAACCATCGCTTCTTCAACTATCTCGAATCCGATCTCGTCCGTTTCGATCTCGACAAGGACGGCAGGCTGCTGTTTGTGGAGATTCGCGAAGCGCGTCGCCGCTGGTCGGTCGTTGATGACCTGAATGTCCCGCACTACTCCCAGCCGGCCGATATTCGCTGGCTCGATTTCCGTACGGCGCTTCCGGAGGCACGTTTCCTGACAAACAAGGACCACTCCCTGCTGGTCGTCGAGTTCAGCGATCGACCCTCGGTCGCCAGTTATCAGCCGGCCTGGTCGGTGCTGATCGACTGCGACGACGACGGCTGCGTCACACGCCTCTGGATCACCGACATCGTCGACGACCTCGCCGGGCAGGATATCGCCGCCTTCCGCAAGAGCCGACCAAGTGTATAGCTTGTAATTGACTAACTCCCCCGCCGCCGATAGATTGCAGCATGGTGGCATCTCCGGACAAGAAGCTAATCGCCGAGCATGAACGGCTCAAGACTGAGATTCACGAGCACAATCGGCGTTACTATGTCGATGACAACCCGTCGGTCTCCGATGCCGAGTACGACCGCCTGTTTGATCGCCTGCTTGATATTGAAAAGCAATACCCCGAACTGATCACAGCCGACAGCCCGAGTCAACGAGTCGGCGCTCAACCATCGAAGAAATTCGAGCCGGTTACGCACAGCGTCCCCATGCTGTCGCTGCAGAAGGTAACGACCAGGGAGCAGTTCGAGGAATTCAATCGCCGGGTTGCCGAGGGACTGGAGCGCAGCGACGACATCGAGTACGTCACCGAACCTAAACTCGACGGTCTCGCGGTTGAGTTGGTCTACCGAAACGGAATACTCGAACTTGGTTCAACACGCGGCGACGGGACCACCGGCGAGAACATCACACCGAACCTCCGCACCATCGGCAGTATCCCGCTCAGATTATCAGAGAAGACGGCGAGGAGTTACCCGCTGCTCGAAGTGCGCGGCGAAGTCATCATGCGCCTGTCGGACTTCCGCAGGATTAACGAGCGGTTGACGGCCGAAGACAAACAGCCGCTGGCTAATCCGCGTAACGGCGCCGCCGGATCGCTTCGGCAGCTGAACCCGCAGATAACCGCCTCGCGTCCGTTGCTCTTCTACGCGTACGGCATCTCCGAGTGGCATCTCAGTGGACTCAGTTCACAAAAGGATGTCTTCGCTCTGCTGAAGTCCGAAGGGTTTCGGGTTAACGATCTGGTTGGTTATCCGCGCGGCGTCGAAGCGGTCGCCAAAACGTTCGATAAGCTCATCAAACTCCGCCCCTCCCTTGACTACGAGATCGACGGTATGGTCATCAAGGTGAGCGACTTCGCCGATCAGGAAGCGCTCGGCCAGATCTCGCGCGCCCCGCGCTGGGCGGTGGCATGGAAATTCGCCGCCGAGTTAGCCGAGACGATTCTCAAAGACGTCGAGTTTTCGGTCGGCCGCACCGGACAGGTCACTCCGGTAGCCAAACTCGAGCCGGTGCGTGTCGCGGGCGTGACGGTATCCAATGCCTCGATGCACAACGAAGATGAGCTAACGGCGCTCGATGCCCGGATCGGCGATACAGTGGTGATTCGTCGCGCAGGTGACGTCATCCCCGAAGTTGTCGAGGTCGTCCGCGAGAAACGCCCCAAAGGCGCCAGGATGATTCGCTTCCCGAAAAACTGCCCGTCGTGCAACTCCGAGCTGGTACGCCCCGAGGGAGAGTCCGCCTGGCGCTGCCTCAACCTCGCCTGCCCGGAGCAGGTTGAAGGGCGGCTTTTCCATTTCGCATCGAAAGGCGGCTTCGACATCGAAGGCCTCGGCGACAAACTCGCCCGCCAGTTGATATCCCAGGGGCTCGTCAAGGACCCGGCCGACCTGTTCTACCTGAAGAAAGACGACCTCCTCCCGCTCGATCTCATGGCCGACAAGCGCGCCGCGAACCTGATCGCCGCCATCGACCGCTCCCGCTCGGTCGAACTCCCCCGCGTCATCTATGCGCTGGGAATATTCGGTGTCGGCGAAGCCGCCGCTCGACTGCTGGCCGAGCAGTACGGCTCCGTCGAGAAGCTGCAGGAAGCATCAACCGATGATCTCGTCAGCATTCCCGGTATCGGCCCAGTCATTGCAAAGACGGTCCATGAGTTTTTCGCTCACGATGACACCCACCGTATGCTGAGGAAGATGCGCGCCGGCGGCGTGCTCTTTCCTGAATACCGGAGTGCCCGCTCGGAGGGAATCTTCTCCGGCAAGACGTTTGTCATCACCGGAACACTATCGCGACCGCGCTCTCATTTCAAAAACTTGATCGAGCAGCACGGCGGCAAGGTCACCGGCTCGGTTTCGAAAAGCACCGACTACCTGCTCTGCGGCGAAGATCCCGGTTCCAAACTCGACAAAGCCAACAAACTCGGCGTTGCAGTCCTCACTGAAAACACCTTCACGGAAATGATCGCATAAAGAAACGGAGCCGGTGCACGCACCGACTCCGTCGCCTATCTTACCGTCCAGCTGTCGAGTATGCTATTCGGGATGCAGCTCGTCGATCTTCGACTCCAGCTCCCGAACCTTCTTGGCCAACCGATTGATCTTGCCGTCGAGCTTGTCCAAATCCGACTGCCGGACCCAGATGTTCTCCTTGGCGAACTTGCTGACACCCTTCTGAGCCTTGTCCGCTTCGGAGAGCACTTTCTTGCGGAACGATTCGGTCGATTTCTCCGCCTTCTCCAGCAGTTCCATCACGGCGTCTTTGCGTTTGGACTTGTCGACTTCGCCTTTCTTGATCAGGTCGTCGACAATCTGCTCGGCCTTCGCCTTGGTCACGTTGAACAGACCGATCGAGGCCAGGACGGTGTTCTTCAGGATCGACATAGAGGTATCCTTTCCCAACTGTATGGCGGTTTGCAAAAACTCGGTCGCCTCAGAGACGTTCTCCCAGACGCTCGACTGCCCGGCCATCACCCGGCCCAGGACCGTCAGCGTGATGTCCTCGCCCGTGACCGAATCGATGACCTGGATCTTCTCCCCCTCCTCGATCATTCGGGCCAGCTCGAACTGGGTGATGCTTCGGCTGGACTCAGTATCGTACAGCCGTCGATTCTTATACCGTTTTATGATACGCATTGTTACAGGAAATATAGTGCAGTGCACAAAAAAGTCAAGAGGCGAAGCGGTGTTGTTGAAATCTGAAATAGAACGAGAGAATCAGAGCGAACCCGCTTCGGATCGCGGGTCCACGGCAGCGTACCGATGCTCAGCGCTTGCCGGTCGACATGATCACGATATTGACGATCTCGAGCAGGCGCTCACAGGAGAACGGCTTTTTGATGAACATGTCCCCGCCCACTTTGAACGAGCGCCCCATATCGTCGTTGCGGTCTTTACCGGTGAGAAAGATCACCGGGATATGAGAAAGGGTTGGATCCTTTTTCAGCTCGTTGCAAATGCTGTATCCGTCGACCTGCGGCATCATGATATCAAGCAGCACGAGGTCCGGTTTGAATTGGCGGATAGTGTTGATCGCATTCTGGGGTGCGTTTTCGACACTCACCGCATAACCCGATTCGGTCAGGAAGGTCTCGACAATATCCGTGATTTCCGGCTCATCGTCGACCACCAGAACGCGGGCCTGCTGTGTTGTGACATTGTGGGACATCTCGAATCCTTACTTTTCTGATGCAGGACAGTCCTTGTCTACTCCTGTATATATCGGCCTGGGTGCGCCCCCTCTTAACGGCGTCAGACCTAATCCCCAACGGACAAAAGCGTTACCCGAACCAGATCCTTGAGCTGCCGGGGCGAAAACGGCTTTCGAATAAACGCCAGCCCCCCGGTCGAAAACGACCGACCGGCATCCTCCGCGGGCGGTTTCCCGGTCAGGTAAATCACCGGCGTATTGCGGAGCTCGTCGTCCTCTTTCAACGTACGGGTTACCTCGTACCCCGTCATGTCAGGCATCGAAATATCAACGAATATCAAATCCGGCCGGGATTCCTTAGCCTTGGCCAGTCCGTCCGCACCATTGTGCGCGGCAAGAAGCCGATGCCCGTCCGACTCCAATACCGTGGTAACCAAACGGGTTATCATCGGATCATCGTCGATGACCAGTATTGACGCCTTTCGCTCCATCCCCTGACGATTCATGCCTTCCCCTTCTTCGCTCCGTCATTTCAACACCAACTGCCAGTAAGGATTGTATCGACCGCCCCCCCGGATATCTGAGCCTGCCCCCATCAGAATCGCCGAACCCAACGGCCCACCGTCCAAATTCAACCGGTTTCCCGCCAGCGTTTTACATTGCGAACCCGGGAGGCTTTTTCTATTCTCCTACGATGGTACAGGGTTCGCAGGAAATCAGAATGATCGCCCGAAATCGGCGCGCACGGCGGGATTACGACGTTCAGTCAACCGTCGAAGCGGGTATCGAACTGCGCGGAAGCGAGGTCAAGTCGCTCCGCGAGGGCAAGCTCAACCTTGCCGATGCCTACGCTGTTATCGAGGGCAGCCAGGTCATCCTCAGAAACCTGCATATCCCAACCTACAAGATGGCGACCCACGACCGGCTCGATCCCGACCGCCCCCGGCGCCTCCTTTTGCACCGCCAGGAGATACGAAAATTGACCGCCCGGACCGTACAGAAGGGCATGACCCTCATCCCCCTGGCGGTTTACTTCAAGGGGAAACTCGTCAAAGTCGAACTGGGACTGGCAGTCGGACGTAAAAAGTACGACAAGCGCGAGGCGATCGCCAAGGCCGATGCCCAGCGCCGCATGAAGCAGGCTCTCAAAAAGGACTTTCAATAGATGGCGCGACTGATATTGCTTTCTTTCCTCATCACGGGACTGGCTTTCGCCGCTCTTGTGTTCCCGTCGACCGTGGAGGCCAAAGACGTCAAGGTCGCCATTTCGGGCGGCTATGAAAACATCGAGGCCATCGAGAACAACGGCGTCATCTACGTCTCTCTCTCGCAACTGGGAGAAATCCTCGGCGGCTCGCTCGACTGGGAGATGATCGGCCATCGCGTCACGTTCAGGCAGAACGACCAACCGTTCACGATGATCATCGGCGCCCCCTACTTCCGACTCGTCGACAGCCTTTTCAACCTGACCTACCCGGTCGATTTCCGCGATGGTCAGGTTTTTGTGCCGGCTCAGACATTCATCCCGTTTCTCGACCGCGTCGTCGCCCAGAAAGTCACCTGGAACGCCGACAGCGAGACGATCCGGGTCGACTCGGACTACTTCAATGTCACGGACCTCGGCGTCAGCCCCAAAGCCAACGGCCTGCTGGTGGAGATATTCCTTACCCATGCCCTCAACTATGAGCTGTTTGTCACCGAGGGCAACTGGGTGAATGTGTCGATCCGCGACGGCCTCCTCAATCGGGCGCGGATAGAATCCCGCCGCAATTCGACCTACATGTACCAGCTCAAAACGCACCAGGTCGACAACACCGGTCAGGTGTCGTTTCGACTGCGGCGCGGGATCGGCACGCTCAACCACAAACTGGCCTACAACCCGCCCCGCATCCAGATATCGATCGCCGATCCGGACTTCGACATCGACACCACTCCCAAACCCGCGGTCGGCCCCGATGACAAGATCGATGTCATCGTGATCGATCCCGGCCACGGCGGCAAGGACTACGGCGCGGTCGGGCAGGGCGGCACCCGCGAGAAGGATGTCGTGCTCGATATCGCTCGCGAGCTCGCGAAAAAGATCCGCAAAGACAAAGAGTTCAAAGTCATCATGACCCGCGACCGCGATACCTACGTCCCGCTCGATAAGCGGGCGCAGATCGCCAACGACGCCGGCGCCGACCTGTTTGTCTCCATCCACGCCAACGCCTCGCCGAAAAAACACGTCAAGGGATGGAATGTCTTTTTCCTCGCCCCGGCCAAAAACGATTCGGCGCGTGCCGTCGAGCAGTTCGAAAACTCGTTTTTCCTGCGCGAACTGGCTGAAGCACAGAGCCATGACAACGATGACGAACCGTTTATGCCCGGGCTCGATCCGGTCAGCGATATCCTCAACCAGATGATCATGACCGAATTCCAGGTCGAGTCGCACGACTTCGCCATGATGGTCGACCGGGAACTTCGACGCCGGCTCAAAAACCCCTCGCGCGGCGTCGATCAAGCCGGGTTCTTTGTTCTCAACAAAGTGTTTACGCCCTCGGTCCTGATCGAATCGGCTTTCATCTCGAACAAAAACGAAGAGAAACTGCTTCGCGACAGTGACTTCCACGAAGACGTCGCCGAAGGAATCTATCAGGCGATCAAACGCTTCAAAGCCAAATACGAACTGGCCTCGAAAGACTAAACGGACAGGACACGCATGGATGCACCGATTGGTATTTTCGACAGCGGCGTCGGCGGACTGACAGTCGCCCGCGAAGTATTCAAACTCCTGCCCCACGAAGACGTGGTGTATTTCGGCGATGTCGGCCGGACCCCGTACGGTCCCCGCTCCAAAGAAATCATCATCCAGTTCACCGTCCAGGATATCGCCTTCCTCATGGAGCAGAAGGTGAAATACATCGTCTGCGCCTGCAATACTGCCTCGTCGGTGGCGCTCGACCAGATCGCCGGCAACTACACGATCGAGATGGTCGGCGTGATCCACCCCGGCGCCGATGCGGCGGTCGCAAAAACCAAGACCGGCCGAATCGGTGTCATCGGCACCAACGCAACTATCGCGTCGAATGCGTACGCCCGCGTGATCCATGAAAAACATCCCGATATCAAAGTATTCTCTCTCGCCTGCCCCCTGTTCGTGCCGCTCGCCGAAGAAGGCTATCTTAAGAAAGCGACCTACCTGATCGCGCAGGATTATTTGCAGACCATGCACGATGTCGAGATCGACACGTTGATTCTCGGCTGCACGCACTATCCGATGCTGAAGGATGTCATCGCCGATGTCATGGGCGATAAGGTCACCCTGATCGACAGCGGCGAGGAAACGGCGAGAGTGCTCTACCGACGGCTGACCGAGACGAGCCTGCTTCACTCGCGCGCCTCGCAGAACCCGCGCATGGAAGGCGAGAAGAAGTTTTATGTCTCCGATGTTCCGGACAAATTTACGCAGGTGGCGAGCCGTTTCCTGGGCTGGAACATCGACAAGGTAACGCGCATCGATATAGCGCAGTATTGATGACATCAACCAATCGACATACAGATCACTCCCATGCAACTCGTCCTGGCAACGAATAACAAAGACAAGATCCGCGAGATCACTGACCTGCTCGATGATCTCCCGGTAAGTATCTTCACCCGCGATGACTTCCTCGAGTTTCCCGATCCGGTCGAAGACGGCGAGACGCTCGAAGACAACGCTATCATCAAAGCGACCGCCATCCGCGACTTCTGCGAGATGCCGGCGCTGGCCGACGACTCCGGGCTCGAGGTCGATGCGCTCGACGGCGCCCCCGGCGTGTTCAGCTCGCGCTATGCGGGCGAAGACTGCACGTACGATGACAACAACCGCAAGCTGCTGCACGAACTCAAAGGCGTGCCTGCAAAAAAACGCACGGCGCGGTTTCGCTGTGTGATCGCGATCGCCTGGGCCGATGGTTCGGTGGAGACGGTCGAAGGATCAGCCGAGGGTGTGATCGCCGAAGAGAGTGCCGGGCGTCAGGGGTTCGGCTACGATCCGGTCTTCTATTACCCCCCTGCAAAGAAGCGCTTCTCGGAGATGACGCTCGACGAGAAGAACGTCGTCAGCCATCGCGGCAGGGCGCTTCAGAAAGCCCGCGACCTGTTGATCGAACGCTTGAATCAGAATCTCCCCGACGACATGTACGAAGAGTGATAGTCCGTGGCCGTGACTCTGCGTGGCCGTGACTTCAGTCACGGTTCACCGAACTCACATACGACAAGCGTGCGCACCGTGACTGAAGTCACGGCAACGAACACCGAACTCACATACGACAAGCGTGCGCACCGTGACTAAAGCATGCCCCGGACTTGATCCGGGGTCACGGCCACGAACCCCCTCACCCTGTTGCGTCACATGCTAGATCACCGCAGGTGATCGACATGTGACGCGTTCCCGCCATCCCCGTGCGCCACGCTACCTTACACTTTCCCTACAACTTCACCGCAAAACGCACAAACGGTCCCCTTTTATAGAACAAAGGAGGTACCATGCGACCCGTCTCCACATCCCAATTCATCGCCACGAATCAAATCGAGTTGTGTCATCGGGGAAGAATCAAAAAAAAAGGACCCTGAAAAATGACAAAACAAACCCATTTCGCCGTAACTCGCACGCAGGCATACTTGTACAACGAAGTCTTGCTGTCAGCATTGCAAACGACAAGGCTTGACGCTTCGGGCAATGTGTTGCCCCACAACCCCGTAGCGCAGGTCCCATCCACGGCCTCGACGGTTGGTTGAGAAATAAAATGCAGGATGCGCCGTTCGATTGCGACCAGCATGGCGAGGACCTGCGTGCGAACCGGCCGTGAACGGAATCAGGTCCTCGACCGGTCGGTATCGGTTGGTGATTTGGTTTCGATTCGACGACAGCGCGCCAAACCGAAAGTCTCTGGATGGGACCTGATCTACAGCGCTCGCAAAACGCCACACACAGAAAGTGCCGTCAGGCGGGATCGCCCGACGGCACATAGAAATCGAAGATGGATTCCCGCAACCCAAGACCTCTTTCGACACGCCCTCTCGCGGGAATGACAAGGAAGGCGGGAATGACAAAGCTGAGTAGGCCGAGGCTGCTTGCAGCCCGGCGCAAATACATCGCCCTACAGCTTCGCGGCGACCGCCTCGGCGACCTCCAGCGACGTGTTTTTGCCGCCCATGTCGTACGTGCGCACCTTGCCTTCGGCAATCACTTCCGCCATCGCGGCGTCGAGCTTGCTTCCCAGCGCGGTCTCGCCCAGCCAGTCAAACATCAGCTTGACCGACAGCAGCATCGCCATCGGGTTCACCTTGTACTGGCCGGCATACTTCGGAGCGGAACCGTGAGTTGGTTCGAACACGGCGTACTTGTCGCCGATATTGCCCGAGGCGGCGAATCCGAGTCCGCCGACAAGCTGGGCGCAGAGATCGGAAACGATGTCGCCGAACATGTTCGAGGTCACCAGCACACCGTAGTCGAGCGGGTTTTTGATCAGCCACATGCACATGGCGTCGATATTAGTCTCCCACAGCTCGATACCCGGGTAGTTTTTCGCTACCTCGCGTGCCGTTCGGACCATGAGACCCGATGTCTCACGCACGACATTCGGCTTTTCGACCACCGTCACGCTCTTGTAGCCGTGTTTCTTGGCGTACTCGAACGCGTCGGTGATGATGTTGCGGCAGCCGGTTTTGGTGTTGATGCGAAGCGAGACGGCGATTTCATCGCCGGGCGTCTTGTCGAACCGGGCCATCTTCTTGTTGTGCTTCTTGACCGCCTCGCGGACTTCGTCCGGAAGCGGGAAGAACTCGACACCGACATAGAGGTCTTCGGTGTTCTCGCGGAAGACGACCAGGTCGATATTGTCGCGGTAGTTCAGCGGGTTGCCCGGGTAGCCCTTGCACGGACGAAGGTTGGTGCGCAGGTTGAATTCCTGGCGAAGCCGAACGATCGGCGATGCATAGACGTGGTTTTTCCCCTGCAAAGCCGGGATCAGCGCCTTCTCGCACTCCTCTTTGGGCAGCGAGGTGATTGCGCCGAAGAGGGCGCAGTCGGTGTTGTTGAGAATGTCGATCGTGCGATCCGGAAGCGGGTTGGCTTCGGTCTTCCAGAACTCCCAGCCGATGTCGGCGTGGACATACTCGGCATCGAAGTTGACTTTGTCGAGAACGATCTTGGCGGCTTCCATGACGTCGTTACCGACGCCGTCGCCGGGCATCCACGCGATTTTGTACTTAGCCATCTGACCTGTTGCGCTCCTTGGTACTTGAGAATGATATGTTAGAGAGTAATCGTCAGGTTGAACAAATGAGAGGTCCCGAAGTCGTTGGTGTACGGAACGAAGGCGTAGTCGAACGAGAAATTGCGCTCGCGGATCGTCCCGCCGGCCGTGATGTTTTTCGAGTCATAGCCGGTCATTACTCCCGCCCGCACCGAAAAGACCGGATGCACTTCGGCCTCGGCGCCAAGGTGCACATGGGGATCATCGTTGACATAGACGATATCGAGAGCGCCGAGATAGCGGTCGTACGTGTACGAGCCGCCGATGCGATACGTTGTCGGCAGGGAGATATCGCGCGAGCGAACCTGCCCGGACTCTTCGAGCTGGAAGTCGGAGCCGAGACTGGTCGCCGAGGCGCCCAGCGCCAGCGCCGGAGTGGCCAGCATGTGCACGCCGAGATCGATATTAAACGACGAACCGCGATAACTGGAGATCTTCTCGAGAAACCAGCCCGCCGCGACACCGACGGCGATTTTCGGCGTCACCCGATAGCTCAGACCGGCCTTGAAAGAAACGTCCTCGGCGTCGATATTCGTCACCTGCAGCGGATCAAGGGTCGGCTGCGTGCGACCTTCGATATTGTTCACACCCGCATATCGAATGCCGCCGTGCAGACACCACTTCTCGAAAAGCGGTGCGATGAAAAAGCCGTCGGCGAGATCGATGTTTTCCCAGTACGTGTTGTAACCAAACGAGGTCACCAGGTCGGCGTCGGCGAACGCGCCACCCGGATTGTAGGCGCTGGAGAGCGGGTCGCCGGAAATCGACACAAACGCGCCGGCCATACCGGACGGGCGCGCACCGGGCTCAACCCGCATCAGGGCGAGACCGTCGTTGGCAAGCGCGGCGCCGGTCATCAACATCAGGGCACAAATCACGATCAGGGTTCGCATAACGATTTATCGCCTCTCTACAGAAGGAAGTCGAATGAGAATATATGCTCGGAGCCTTCATCCTGGCGGTCGGTCGTAAAGGCGTAGTCGACCGCCATGGTGATGTTACCAAACGTGAAGACGTAGCCGGTGCCGGCCGTGAAGCGCGACTGGTAGTAGCCGGCGCGAAGGGCGAACTCCGGACGGATGAAAAACTCGGAGCCGAAATAGGCGATCGGATCCTGCTTCTCGTTTTTGGACAGGTCCGCCGCCAGCAGCAGCTTGCGATTGAAGAAGCGAGCCGAAGCGCCGAGGGCAGCTTCGATCGGCACCTTGTCGGTCTGCTCGTAGCCGACCGCGTTGCCATCGTACCTGGCATTGTAGGCTTCGCTGTTCCAGATGTACTCTTTGCCGATGTGCCGAACGGTCAGGGCGATACGGATGTCGCGGACGGGCATGTCGATCCGCTTCTCGCGGTCGATCAGCTCGTCGACGAAGAGGATGCCGCCGAAGTCGAAGCCGACACCGGTCGCGGAGACTTCGGGAAAGTGCGCATAAAGATAGCTCAGGTTGGCGCCGACGGCGAGGTACTTCTCGAAGCGTTTGGCGAAGACGACCGAAAACTGGTGGCTGTTGAGCGAGAAGTCGCGGCCGAGATCGAAGCCGTCACCGTCGCGCTCCCGCACGCTGCCGGAGCCGGCGTAGAGCCAGTGCACGCCGATCGCGGTCTCCCCTTCAACGGGGATCATCGCGGTAAAGTAACCCATCTGACGGTCGAGCTTCATGGCGCGATAGGAGGATGCGATCAGGGTGCGGTCGAGCAGGGCGAGCCCGGCCGGGTTGAACAGCGGTGCGGCGCCGTCGTTGGATATCGAGCGATAGGCGCCGCCCATGGCGGTCGGACGGGCGCCGACGGGGACCTGGTAGAAGGCGCCGCCGTAGCCGCCGTCACCGTCTCCGGCCATCACGGCGGGTGACAGCAGGGCGAGACTCACGAGGGCTGTTATGAAGAGATGTTTCATGGCAAACTCCTATGGGATCACCGCCAGCTTGCCCCAGTGGACCTCGCCGGTTGAATAGGTAACTTTGAAGTAGTAGACGCCGACCGCGACAAGGTCGCCCTTGTCGTTGTAGCCGTCCCACTGGATGCCCTGTCCCCCGGTCGGCGTACCGCCGTGATAGATGCCGGCCGTCAAGAAGACGTTGTCGATCGGCGTTGCGACAAGGTTCATGGCGAAGTCGAAAATCTCGAGCGTGACGTAGGCATTGGCCTTGACCGTAAAGTGGAAGTCAAGCTGCTCCCCCCGGTCCGGGTTAAACGGTGTCGGGAAGGCGTAGACTTCGTCGTCGGGAGCGGACTCATCGGTGTAGTAGAAGCGCCGCTGATCGAAAAAGTCGTCGAGATTGATTCGCACCGTGCCGTCGTCGGTCCCGGCCCAGAGATACTTGTCGGGGCCGTCTTCGACGACCTCGACCGCGTAGACGGGCGTCCCGGGGTTGACCAGGGTCTCATTGGTGCTCTCGAAACGGACCGTGTCCCAGGTGCCTTCGAGACTGTCGGCGGCGCTCATGTCTTTCATAAGGAGGCCGGCGTTGGTGGCCGCAAAGACGACCTCGCCGTCGAACGCGAAGTTCCAGGCGTAGTCTTCGAAATTGACGCCGCGCCAGCGGGTCTGGATAATGGTGTCGAGGACGGTGCCGAGGGTGTCGACGACTTCGGTTTCATCGAAGCGGGCGACCGAGATGCCGTTGCCGCCGCTGGCGACGGGACGGCCCGAAGCCCAGATGCGAGGGCGCTGGCCACCATCGCGGTACTGGATGTCTATCGCGGGCACGAAGTCGCCGGTGAGACCGACCCGGACACCGCCGGTGTCGACCAGCAGGGTGTTGTCGAACGTGTAGTTTATGATGACGTCGGCGGTCAGGGTATCGAAGTTGGCGCGGTAGATCGTGTAGACGCGCTGGGAATCGGGCTGGGTCGAAAGCGCCAGACTGCGATTGGTTCCGAACACGAGTTGCGAATCACGAGCCACGACGGTATAGACGGAGTCATCGGCAAGCGAGAAACCGCCGGAGGTTATCGAGCCGGTGATGAAGTCGGTACCGTCGCCCGTAGTATTGTAGAAGATGCCGTCCTGGCCCACGACATAGAGGGTGTCGTTGACTATCTCGATGTCGGTCATGATCGAGTCGGCGAAGCGGCCGTCCCAGTCGACGCCACCGTCATTTGTGTAAAGCACAACCGGTGTCCCCTGTGCTGTCGCCGGGTGACAGAGCAGCCAGGTGATGGTGTCGGTGTCGAGCTGCTGGGTGCGGATACCGACTACTCGGCGCGAACGGCGCAGCGATTCAACGAAGACGGTATCGCTGTTAATGAAAACCGAGTCGAAGTTACCCGACGGATCCATCGTGATGGCCGCATAGCCGGAGTCGGTGCCGACCCGGAGGGTGTCGGCCATGATTTCGAGCGCGTTGGCGGCGTTGACGGCCGACGGCATGTCGGTCGAGTCGATGTAGAGGCGGGTCCAGCTCAGGCCGGTGTCGTTGGAGACGTAGAGACCTGAGGTCCCCGCGGTCATGTAGATACGGTCGCCCATACGTTCGAAGTGGGTGACGCTGTCGGTCAGACCGGCAGGCGTGGTTTCGGTGAAGGTTTCACCCTGATCGTCGGAGTAAGCGACGATCGGCGTCAAGCCGGGCAGATCAAGGATTCCGAGCACCAGGCGTCCTTCAAAGACGCCGAGCGCGGAGATGAACTCACCGGGGAGGCCATCGGACTCGAATTTCGTATCGAACGGTCCGCCGGTGAACCTGCCCCGGCTGAGACCGAGATTGCCCCCTATATAAAGGGAGATGTCATCATCGAGTGAGCAGGTATCGCAGAACGCGACCGAGCGCATGGTCCGGTTGTAGAGTTTGTCGCCGGGTTCAACCCAGACGTACTGGAAGATACCGGACGCGGTCCCGGCCCACATGAAGACGGAGTCGGCGTGGGCGCTGTCGGCGATACATGAGAAGTAGCGGTTGCGCAGCGAGGGTGTCGCGCCAACCGTGTAGTACTGGACCGAATCCGACGGGGTCGGGAAGATCCTTCGCCAGTTAGCGCCCCCGTCCTGGGAGGCAAGCAGGCCGCCGGCGAAGGCGGCGAAAAAGCGCCAATCCCCACCGAGGGTGGGATGGTCCAGGCCGGTGATATCGAAGATCTGTCGGCTGCCTCCGGTGACATAGGGGATGTTCTGCCCGGAGATGGAGAAGTCTACTGTGGTCCAGTTGTCGCCGGCATCGTCGGTATACGAGATACCGTCGGAAAGGGTGTACAGCTGTTCCTGAATGAGCTCGTCGTGGTTGCTGCCGATCCACAGACGGCCATCATCGGGATCGGCCCAGACAGCCGAGAGGTTGGCACTGATCAGTCCGTTGGACTGATCGTATCGAAGCCAGGTTTGTCCGCCATCGTAGGTGAACATCAGTCCCTTGCTGGTGCCGAGCCAGACTCCGCCGTTGTGCACCACGATATCAACCGCTGAGTTGGTCACCAGTCCGGTGTCAGGGGCGACGGAGGCGGCATCCGCGGCCTGACGGGACGGTGTCAACTGATAGGTGTTGGGTGTTTCGGCAAAGGCGGCTGGAATGATCAGAAGGGCGAGAAACAGAGATCCAATAGTTCTCACACTACGCTCCCACAAAAAAAGTCCGTACCCGGTCGAGCGACGATCAGTACGGGATTATCTCAACTGTTTGCACAAAGTAACGTCGAGAGTTCTGATTTCGTTCATATATCGATAACAGTCGAGATAATAGCGAAAAGACTCCTCCGAGGCAAGCGGTTTGGATCTGGTTGTCTCGCTGACTCTTATACCGGCTGCAGGAGGGGCGGTTCCGGCCGGCTTGCAACAATTTGTTACAATCGGCCGGTGGGACCGGCGCCCTCGCCGGTGGAACCGGCATCAGCCCGGTCGGAACCAGCCGGAAAGCGCCTGAAACCGTCAGCGGGCGGGGCGTGTAGAAAGAAGGACCGGGGTTGGGATGGATTTCCAGGATTGACAGCCTTCGCCCACATCGCTATATAGGACCGAGACTCACTCAGGTAACAGGACTATTACATGCATCGTAAACTGCTTCTGGCCGCGTCCGCCCTCTTTGTCATAGCTCTCATTATCACCGGACCCGGCTGCGACGAATTGATTACGGAAAGCAACACGACGGTTGTTTTTGATTATCCCGAAGCCGAGTTTTCCGCCAACAAGCGCGAAGGCTGTGCGCCGTGCACGGTGACATTGTCGGATGAGTCCAACGGACCGGTTGACAGCTGGAGCTGGGTGATCCGCTATTCGGACAGTATCGTGGACTCGTCGCGGGATACCAATCCCCAGTTCGTGTTTATAGAGCCGGGGTTCTACTCGGTGTCGTTGCTGGTTGGCGACTCGCTGGACCGCACGGACTCCGAGAGCAAGACGAGGTACATACTGGTGTCCAACCCGATTGCCGATTTCACGACCGGGGGTGATTTGCTGGTGTGTGTCGGGACGCGGATCGAGTTCATCAATTTATCGACCGGCGGCATCACCGACTACAAGTGGATGTTCTACACCGCTGACTCCTCGATTATCGATTCCAGCTATCGGTCGAACCCGGACTACACGTTCACTCAGCCGGGCGTCTACTCCGTCTCGCTCACTGTCAGCGGCGCCTGCGGGGATTCGACAATCGTCCGCGAGGACCTTCTTGATGTACGGGACTGCGCCGCTGTATCGTGGACGGTTAACGGTGGACTCGAGCAGGATACGGTTTGTGAACTGGAGCCGGTAACTGTCGATTTCACGGTCACGGGGGATATCGACAGTATCTACTGGTTCTTTGAGGTCGACGACTCCGTGCGAGAGGACATTTCGCCGGTCATCTATTCATCCTACACCGGTTCGGGAAGCAAGAGAATCTACAATAAGGTTTACACTGAGGGCCTCGTAGTCGGTGATACGCTCAACAACGCAGTGTACGTGAAGCCGCTGGCAGTGGCGACTTTCTCCACCGGACAAATTGATTCGAACGTCACCAGTGTTACGTTCACTGCCAATCAGGCGGTATCGAATGCAACCTCGTACTTCTGGGATTTCGGCGACGGCGCAACCTCGATTTCCGCTGTCGCCAACCATGCGTACGACACGGCTGGTGACTACGAGGTCTTCCTCGCGGTTGATAATGACTGCAACAACCCGGATACCTTATACGATACCATCACGGTGACTGACTCGACCAGCTTCCCTGCGCCGTAGTCAGGTCGCGACCAGACAATAAAGAAGAGGCCCGCCGATCAACTGACCGGCGGGCCTTTTGTTGATTGATGGAATCTGATCAGGCGCCGAGTTCGGCCTTGAACTTCTTCGTCATCGCCGGAACGATTTCGAACAGATCGCCGACAATGCCGTAGGTGGCGATGTTGAAGATCGGGGCGTCCTTGTCTTTGTTGACGGCGACAATCGTCTTGGAGGTCTGCATACCGACCAGATGCTGGATGGCGCCGGAGATACCGACCGCTACGTACAGCTTGGGGTTGACGGTACGCCCGGTCTGTCCCACCTGGTGCTTGTACTCGACCCAACCGGCGTCGACAATGGCGCGGGAGGCGCCAAAGGCGCCATTGAGTGAGCCGGCCAGATCCTGAACGATAGCGACGTTTTCCGGGCCTTTAATGCCGCGGCCGGCCGCCACGATAACGTCGGCCTCGGCGAGATTCTGGGTTGCCGCAGCTTCGACTTTCACCTCTTTAATGACCGCCTTGCCTTCGAATGCGGAGGGATCGACGTTTTCGATGACCACCTCGCCGGCGCCGTCTTTCGATTCGTTAAAGATCTTGGGGCGGACGGAAACGAAGAAGGGGCCCCCGCCGGCCTGTACGCTGGCCAGCACGTTGCCGCCGTATGTGGGGCGCGTGACCACCACCGAATCACCATCGGCTTTCAAACCGGTGGCATCAGAGGCCGCCCGTCCACCGTTGGCGCCGGCCAGCCGGGCGATCAGGGCTTTGCCGTAGGTGGTGGCGGGACAGAGGACGAGGTCGATGCCGTGCTTTTTGACCAATTCGCTGACAACTTTGGCGTAAATCTCGTCGTGGAAGTCTTTTGCGGCTGGGTTGGAGACGGCGAGGACCTTGCCGCCGCCGCGTTGGGCGAGTTTCTTGGCAAGGGGCTCGGCGTGTTCCGCCAGCACGGCTGTATGTAGTTCTCCGCCAAGCGCTTTAGCCGCTTCGATGACCTCGAAATCGGCCGCCAGCAGGGTGCCGTTTTTCTGCAGGGCTATCGACAAGATCTTCATGCTATCACCTGTAGGTTTGAGCGTCAATTTCCGGCCAATATAGAAATCGACAGGAGGGCAGGCAACCTTTTTCAAGCCGGTGGACAATCCGCGAGAACTGACACAACGGCTTATGTTATGAGGGTTTAGTTTTGTCAAACGGATGCCGACAAAAGAGGAAAAGAGAAGCGCCTATCCCGTCCGTTTCTCGGCGTGCCGAAACCGCCACCCGGTTTCCGTGCGGGGTAGTGACGTACTAAACAGGATGAAAGGATACCGGTATGCCGGAGATCATCGTTAAGTACGAAGACAAAGTGATCGAGCGAATCGTAACTGAGAAGAAGCGAATCTCGATCGGTCGGACCAACGACAACGATATCGTGCTCGAGAACCGAGGCGTTTCCCGCAAGCACGCCATGATCGAGTTCAACGACAACGCGGCGGTAATCATCGACAACGAGTCTCTGAACGGGACGTTCGTGAACAACCGCAAGATCGGCGAGGATGTCCTTCGCGACAAGGATATCGTGACGATCGGCAAGTACTCGCTCGTTTACAACTGCAGTGCATCGGGTCCGGTCGATGACGGTTCCGATTTGGACGGGACGATGGTCCTGAACACGAAAAAGCAGAAAGAGCTGCTGGCAACCGATCGTTCGGAGCGGGAAATCGTCGCCAAGTACGGCGGTTCGGTGCTGCTGGGCGAAGAAAACAGCGAATTTGCCGAGTACGCGCTCGATCGTGAGGTGACGACGATCGGGAAGGCGAAGTTCGTGCACATCAAAGCGCGCGGCTTCATGCTGTCCGGCATTCAGGCCAAAATCACCAAAGAGCCGGAAGGCTATGCGGTAATGAATCTCGGCCGTAAGGGCAAGACGCTGGTAAACGGTGAGCCGATCGAGCGGAGCTGGCTGAAAAATGGCGACCTGGTGACGGTCGGCAAAACCACATTGAAATTCGTCGAAGGAGGCGCGTAGTGGTAGTCGCCCTGATATCGGACATCCATGCAAATCTCGAGGCTCTCACTGCGGTACTGAACGACATCCGTTCCCGGAATCATGACGCCGTCTATTGTTTGGGGGACGTGGTTGGGTACGGCTGCGATCCGACCGCCTGTCTCGATCTGGTAATGGAAAACTGTGACATTCGCCTGATGGGCAACCATGAATATTACGCGCTCGGCCTGGTGTCCGAGGAGTACCTGAGTCCGATTGCGCGGCAGTCGGCGGTCTGGACGCAGGAGCACCTGGGGGAACGGGATATCGAGAGAATCTCGAATTTCGAGATGGAGGCGCATCTTGCTGATGTCGATCTCGTGCACGCGTCGCCTTACCAGCCGGAGACCTGGCGGTATATTCTCGCCACGCAGGAGGCGCGGCGCGCGTTTGATCACATGCAGGGGCGCATCTGTTTTTATGGTCATTCACACCTGCCGATGATCTTCTCGCTTTCCGATGAGGGAGACATCCGCCATCAGGTGGGACACGATATTCAGCCTTTTGACGAGAAGAGATACCTGATCAACGTCGGCTCGGTGGGACAGCCGCGCGATAATGATCCCGACGCGTGTTATGTGTCGTTTGACACGGAGAGTCGTTCGGTCAATTATCGCCGTGTCCCGTACGACATCGCCACAACGCAGGAGAAGATGCGGGCGGCGGGCGTGCCGACTATGCTTGTGGAACGACTCACGGTGGGACAGTAAGGCGAGGAAGCCATGGCCAAGTATTCGTCGTATATACTCTATCTGCTGATAACGATTTTCATCGTCATCCTGTATGCCAACGGTATCGGACCGCTGGACGGCCTGCAGCGATCGATCAGCGATTTCATGTGCCGCGTGACGGCCCCGGATTCGCATGAGGCGAAGGTCGTACTGGTCAAGATAGACCAGAAAGCACAGAAGGAATACGGCGCCTGGCCGTGGAATAGAGATCGTCTTGCGGACCTGGCGGCCGCCACGGCGGCCGGGGAGCCGAAAGTGCTGGTGTTGAACACCGAATTGTTCGACGAAGCGGCGCAGGACTCGGCCGGCTACACGGATATACTGGCCGGACAATTGAGCTGGATCAAAAACACGGTGCTGCCGTACGATATCGCTCTGGCGACCTACCGCAGCAATCTGACGAGCAATCCGAAGTATCTGTTCAACAATGCGCTTGTAATCGAAAATCCGATCGGGCTGATGGACGAGCAGTCGAGCCTGCTGGCACGCAAAGTCTTCCTTCCGGCCGAGAAACTGCTGGCAACCCACGTGTATCTCGGATTCAACTATGAGAGCCCCGATGATGACCGGACCCTTCGCCGCACACCGATGATGGTGAATTTCGAAGGGTTCTACTATCCTTCGCTGGCGCTCGTGGCGACCGGTCTGTACCTGAATGTCCCGCCGGACATGATCACGGTACACGAGGGACAGCGTGTCGAGATCGGCGCAGCACGGACGGTACCGCTCGACGAGCACGGGAACTTCTTCCTGACGTTCGCCGATGGCAACTCGTTCAAGCAGTATTCGGCGGCCGAAGTCCTGTCGGACAGTTTCGACCGGTCGAGACTCCAGGGTCGGCTGGTGTTTATCACGGCCGATGATCCGACTCGCGAGGAGCAGTTCGAGACCCCGGTTGACGAGGCGGTACCGGCTTCGCTGGTCAAGGCGACGGCAATAGCGAATATGCTCGACGAGCGCTTCACGCTCGAACAGACTCACTCGCCGATGTATGATATGCTGGTGCTGTTCTTGCTGGGTGGTATCTGCGCGTTCGTCCTGCCCCGGGTCACCCTGCTGTATCGGTTCGTGATTCTTCTGGGCGGCATTATCGTGCTGGCCAATATCAACTATCTAATGCTGACCAGTGCCGCGGTATTGTTCAACTCCGTCTATATCGGGCTGCAATTGGTGTTGTTTATGGTGGCCTCGCCGCTGCTCGATTCCGCATTCATGGCCGGCGAGCAGCCGACGAAGCGACCGGTCTCCAAGAGTCGGCCCTCGCGTATGGTTGAGACGCGCGAGACGGTCAGTCACGGGGACAGCGGCAAGGTGCGATTCATCGAGTCCGGCGCCAGCGATCCGTTGAATGTCGCGACTGCCGCCATGGACTATGATCGCCAACCTGAATCCTACGATGATTACCAGAGCCTTCGGCTCGACGGCTCTGATAAGCTGTCCGATTCGCAGCGTCACGGCGCGACGGCATCATCGCCGCTCGATGATGACACCCCTCCCGGTCTGCGTGATTCCGGTCCGGTGGGAACTTCGTCGGATGAGATCAAGCTTCCCGAATCGATCGACAATTTCGCCGATTCCGGCGAGATTGACCGTTCCGGCAGCATGACGGACAGCCAGAAGGTCGAACTGCAGCACCGTCCGCCAGACGTCAAGAATCTTGGTCGCTATCAGGTGACCGGTATTCTGGGCAAGGGCGCGATGGGTCTGGTCTATAAGGGTATCGACCCGGCGATCAATCGTCCGGTGGCGCTCAAGACGATCCGCCTGGATTTCGTCAATGACCCGGAGGAGATGGCCGAGCTGAAGGAGCGTCTGCACCGCGAGGCGCAGGCGGCCGGCAAGCTGTCACATCCGAATATCGTAACGGTGTACGACGTCGGCTCCGAGGGGCAGCTTCAGTATATCGCCATGGAGTTCCTCGAGGGCGTGACGCTGGAAGATCTGATCAAGAAGAAAACGCGGTTCAACTATCGGATTATCGCCCAGATAATCATGCAGATTTGCAATGCGCTCGACTATGCGCACGATCAGGGAATCGTACACCGCGATATCAAACCCGCCAATATCATGATCCTGTCGGACTATCGGGTGAAGGTGATGGACTACGGTATCGCCCGTATTGACTCCAACTCGATGACCAAAACGGGTATTGCGATGGGTACACCGAACTACATCTCCCCTGAGCAGCTCAAGGGGATGGCGATCGACCGTCGGGCCGATCTCTTCTCGCTGGGTGTCGTAGTCTATGAGATGCTGCTGGGGCGGCGCCCGTTCAAGGGTGAAAATATTACGTCATTGATTTACTCGATCATGAATCACGAACCGCAGAAGCCGTCGGATATCAACCCGCACGTACCGCTGTTGTTCGACCACATCATCGCCAAGGCGCTCAAGAAAGACCCGGCTGCGAGATACCAGCGGGCGAGCGAGCTGTCGAATGATATGAAAGATTTCGTTGAGTCGTTTGCCTCACGATGATCTATCCGACACAGACCTGGATAGAAGAAAGGCCGTCACGTCTTGTGACGGCCTTTTTACTTTCTGGCTTCGCAGGATAACAGGGAGTGGGTCAATCTTCCTGGTCGTGCGGCTCGGACGCGTCGTCGGAGTCATGGTCCTTGCTCAGAATCTCTTCGGTGAGGGACAGTGCGACACCGGAGAGCATGACCTCGACGCCCAGTTGCGTGAAGTCGGAGGAGATGAGATCGCGATCGAGGCCGGCGTAGAGCGAGCAGGAAGCGCCGCGTTCGACGACCAGACCGGAGAGGCGGTCGCGTTTTTCCGCGACAAACGTCACTTCGCCCAGTTCTTCGGAGACGACGTATCCCGTGCAGTTATGCAGCTGCAGGTGGGAGTTGCCGGTGTAGACGACCACGAGCATACCTCGCCGTCGGCCGAGCTGTGTTTCCGGATAAATCTCCAGGACGAGGATACGTTTTTCCTCGGGGTTGGAGACTTTCATGCGGAAGTGGTCATTTTCGAACGTCAGTTTCTCGACGCCGATCACGGCGCCGATTTTCTCGGCGTCATCCTTGCTGAACCTCACACTCATATCGCCCTATCCTCCCGGTCGCGCTCAGCCGTGGGATTTGTCGCTGTCGCCGGTGCGCGGCTGCGTGGCGTTTTTCTTCGGGTCGTTCTTTTCGACAAAATCGGCGGCGTCCGTCGAGCCTTTGATCTCGTCGGTCGTCTCTTTCATCGCCTTGCGGAACTCCTTGATTCCCTTGCCGAGACCCTGCGCCATCTCGGGCAGCCGTTTGGCGCCGAAAAGCAGCAAGATGACGGCGAATATGAGAAACAGTTCCCAGGGTCCCATTCCAAACATCAGAAACCTCCTGCGGTTGCACCCGCGCGATTACAGGTACCACCAGCGGAAATAGACAATTACCAGAAGCACCACGAGGACAGACATAAAATTGATCTTGAACATCAGGCCGAATGTCAGGGACACGGCGAACAGATCCACCTGCGTGGTGTTGATACCAATCTGGACTGATTTGGTGAAGACCGTCTTGGCGGCTCCCGGCGGCAAATAGGTGCCGATGATATCACCCACCAGTCCGCCCATCACCGCCCCGAGCACGAGTGCGGTGATAATAAACGTAAGCTCTCGTCGTTTCACTTTTCCCCTACCAGGTTGAGTGCGGGCAGCGCGGCCCGAACAGATTCAAACACCTTCAGGCCGTCGCCGGATCCGAGAATCGACTCGACTGCCCGTTCGGGGTGCGGCATCATGCCGAGGACGTTACCTTCCTTGTTGACGATTCCGGCGATATTGTTGATCGAGCCATTGGGGTTGGAGATATCAGTCGGCTCGCCGTTCGCATCGACATAGCGGAAGACCACCCGGCCGGTCTTCTCGAGCGTTTCAATGTCGCCGTCGAAATTGTAGTAGTTGCCGTCGCCGTGAGCGATCGGGATACGAAGCACCTCTCCCTTACTACAGGTATTGGTGAATGAAGTGGCGTTGTTCTCGACGCGCAGGTTTACGTACTTGCAGCTGAAGCGGAGGCTCCGGTTGCGAATCAGGGCGCCGGGGAGCAGGCCGGATTCGGTCAGCACCTGGAAGCCGTTGCAGATACCCATGACCAACCCGCCCGAGTCGGCGAACTCGACGACCTTCTTCATGATCGGTGAGAAGCGGGCGATTGCGCCGGAGCGAAGATAGTCGCCGTAGGAGAATCCGCCCGGCAGGATGATCAGGTCGGAGCCGGCCAGGTCTTCGGACTTGTGCCAGAGGAAATCGACCTGTTCGCCCAGGACGTGGCGGATAGCCGCGTAGGCATCATAATCGCAGTTCGAGCCGGGGAATGTAACAACGCCGACTTTCATGTTACTTCTTCACCTCGAAGGTCTCGATGACCGGGTTAGTCAGCAGTTTGGAGCAGACTTCGTCGATTTTTCGGTCGATATCCGATGCCGAGCCGCTGACTTCGAGTTCAAAAAACTTGCCGGTGCGGACCGACAGGAAATCGTCGTAGCCCATCTGGGAGAGTGCCTTCTGAATTGTCACTCCCTGGGGATCGAGCACGCCATCCTTGAGGCGAACGTATACGGTGGCGGTTTTATTCGTCGTCATTGCTGTCGATTTGCCTCGTTTTGCCGGGTCCGAACGATCGTCCGGTGACCCGTCCGACGCCGGCGTTGAAGAGCCGAAAACCCTCTATAATCATGCCGTACAATATATACAAAGCCACAATTGGAAACAACAGGAGTCTCGGCTTGATCACGACCGCCACACCGGCCAGAATGAGGACGGCGAGTTTGATGCGATCGCGCGGTGTGGAGAAGCGGTCCGGGACGGCATCGTACGCGACCTGGGAGACCATGAGGAAGGCAAAGAGTACGATCATGGTAATGAGCCATTCGGAGTACTCCAGCTTGCCCCAGACTTCCCAGCAGAAGATGACGAAGGAGACGAGGCCGATGGCGGCCATCGGCACCGGCAGGCCCATGAAGTCTTTCTTCTCGTCGGTCTCGGCGAGCACATTGAACCGGGCCAGACGGTAGGCGGCGGCGATGATATAGACCACCGAGAGAATCCAGCGCCATTCGCCGAGTTCGTGGAGCTTGATGACGTAGACGATAACCGCCGGCGCGACGCCAAACGAGAGAAAATCTGCGAGGGAGTCCAGTTCGACGCCAAACCGTGAGGTCGAGCCGCTGAGGCGGGCGACTTTACCGTCGAGTACGTCGAGGAAGCCGGCCAGAAGCACAAACCAGCAGGCGGCCGTGATTTTGCCGTCGAAAGCCGAGAGAATGGCGAAAAACCCGCATACGACATTCCCCATCGTGAAAATGCCGGGGATCATCCCTCGGTTAACCTGCATGGTCGTTCTCCTGTGCGGTCGAATCGGCGAGCCCGGTGGCGGCTTCCGGGAGCCGGCCGATTACGGTCTGGCCGCCTTTGACCTTGTCGCCCATAGCTATATCTATGCGGCTTCCGGCCGGAACGATCAGATCGGTACGCGACCCGAAGCGAATGAGGCCAAACCGCTCACCCGTTCCGACCGTATCACCGGCGGCCAGATGACAGACGATCCTTCGGGCGATAATCCCCGCAATCTGCTTGTAGACCACCTTATGCCCAGAATCACTGGTCATACCGATCTCGGTCTGCTCGTTCACCTCCGACGCCTTGTCTTCGTAGGCGGCGAGGAATTCGCCGGGGTTGTAGTTGACGTAATCTATTACGCCCGCGGTCGGCACGCGGTTGACGTGAACGTCGAAGACGGACAGGAAGATCGATATCTTGGTGGCCGGACCTCCGATGACCGGGTGGTTGGCCAGCTGGTCTATCGCCACGATCTTTCCGTCGGCAGGAGATACGAGTACACCGGCGGTTTCCGGAATCTGCCGGGGCGGGTCACGGAAGAAGAAGGTCGTGAAGACCGTCAGCATCCCGAATACGACGCTGACGATGAACAGGAAGATACTGTCGAATCGGGCGGCCAGAAGGACGAATACGCCGGTTGCCGCCAGGGCTATCGTAATGAGAATAAGACCTTCGCGTGCGATCATCCCTTAAACACCCGTTTGAAGATTTTTGGTACGTTGCGCGTGTATTGCTTCAGATCGAAGCAGGTATCGATTTCCGCAACGGACAGATGCTGTCGAATATCTTTGTCCTTTTTGACAAGCTCGTTGAACAAACCATGCCCTTCGGCGGCCGCCAGTGCATTGCGCTGGACCATGCGATAGGCTTTGTCTCGCGAACCCACCGGCCCGGCCAGCTTGAGCAGGAGTTTCTGCGAGAAAACCAGCCCGCCACCAAAATAGATGTTCCGCATCATCTTCTGTTCGTTTACGACCAGATCCTTCAAAACGCCGATAAATTTATGCAGCGCGTAGTCGACGATGGTCGTGGCGTCGGGTATGATGACTCGTTCGACCGATGAGTGGGTGATGTCGCGCTCGTGCCAGAGAGCGATGTTTTCCATGGCGGTGAGTGAGTAACCCCGCACCAGGCGCGCGATACCGGAGATGCGTTCGCAGGTGATCGGGTTACGCTTGTGCGGCATAGCCGAGGACCCCTTCTGGGTTTTCGCAAATCCTTCGGACATCTCCCCTATCTCCGGTCGCTGGAGATTTCGAATCTCGGTGGTGAATTTCTCCAGCGAGGATGCAAGGAGGGCCAGTGCAGTCACGAACTCGGCGTGGCGGTCACGCTGCAGGACCTGAGTCGAGATCGGAGCCGGTTTGAGACCAAGCCGTTTACAAACGGCGCGTTCTATTTTAGGGTCGAGATTGGCGAAATTTCCGACGGCGCCGGAGAGTTTGCCGACTGCCATGGTATCGGCCGCCCGAGTGAATCTGTCCCGACAACGAGTCAGATCGCTGTACCAGAGGGCGAATTTCAATCCGGCCGTGGTCGGCTCGGCGAGCACGCCGTGGGTGCGGCCGATGCAGGGTGTGTCTTTGTGTTTGAAGGCGAGGCGCTTGATCTCCTTGAGTGCGGCGACAATCTTCTTATCGATGATTTCCGCCGAGCGCTTCATACGAAGGGCCAGGGCGGTATCGACAACATCTGAGGAGGTGAGCCCGAAGTGCAGATACTTGGCATCTTCGCCGACATGTTCGGAGACGGCGGTCAGGAACGCGATGACGTCGTGGTTGACCTCGGCCTCCACCTCGTCGATCCGCTTGATATCAAACTTCGCTTTGCGCTTGATGGTCTGATAGGCTTTCAGGGGAATGATTTTCGCCTCAGCCATCGCGTGGGCAGCTTCGACTTCAACCTCGAGCCAGCTTTCGAACTTGGACTGCTCGCTCCAGAGAGTGGCCATTTCGGGCAGGGTGTAGCGCTCTATCATCAGTTCTTTCCGGCTTTTTTATAGTCTGCGAGGAACTTCTCCAGACCGATATCGGTCAAAGGATGTTTGATCAACTGGTCGATGACTTTAAACGGCATGGTGACGACATCGGCGCCCATCAGGGCCGCCTGCTGGACATGCATAGGATGGCGCACCGAAGCAACCAGCACTTCGGTCCGATAGTCGTACTGGTGATACATGGTAATGATGTCCTCGATCAACTGCATACCGTCGGTAGAGATGTCGTCGAGGCGGCCGACAAACGGCGAGACATAGGCCGCACCGGCTTTGGCCACCAGCAGCGCCTGCATGGCGGAGAAGACGAGTGTGGCATTGACCGGGATGCCGTCATCGGAGAGTGCTTTCGTCGCGCGGAGACCTTCGCTGATAGTCGGTATCTTGATGACGATATTGTCGGCGATCTTGCAGAGCTGTTCTGCTTCCGCGAGCATGCCCTTATAGTCGGTGGCGAGCACTTCGGCGGAGACCGGCCCGGGGACGATCCTGCAGATTTCGGTGAGCAACTCGCGGTACGGCAGCGACTCTTTGGCGGCGAGTGATGGATTCGTCGTTACGCCGTCGAGCACGCCCATCGCGGCGGCTTTGGATATTTCGTCGATATTGGCGGTGTCGATAAAGAACTTCATGTGGTTCGACCCTGCGTTTAGTACCCTACAGCGACCAGGTACAACCCGTGCGCCGGTGCCGTGAAGGGAATGCGTGTTTCCGAAGGAACGTTTATGATATCTGTAAAGGATGTCAAAGTCAAGTTGGCCGGGTGATTGTCGCGATCAATCGTCGCAATATTGATCATAGCCCCCACCAGTGACCGTACCATGCTGTGCAGGAAGCGGTTACCTCGAATTTCATAGACCAGCAAAGGGCCTATTGCCCGCCACCGGGAGTGATAGATCGTACAGCGGTTGTCTTCCTGTCTGGACGCCATGACGCAGAAGGGGGTGAAATCGTGCTCTCCGAGGACTATGTTCGCCGCCTGCCGAAGCTTGTCGGAATCAAGCCGGTCGGGCAGTTCCCATCGATAATCGCGATAGAGGGCCGATTTCTCGGCGGCGATCAGGTAGCGATAACGGCGGAAGGTGGCGCTGAATCGGGCGTTGAAGTCGGTCGGGACCTCTTCGGAAGCTCGGATACGAATGTCATCGGGAAGGTAGAAATTCAGGGCGTCGCGATAACGCTCCGGTTCGAGGCGGTGGTCGATCCTGAAGTTGGCGACCTGGCCGAGAGCGTGGACGCCGGAGTCGGTGCGACCGGCGCCGGTAAGGGTGACGCGAGAGCCGGTGACGCTGAAGATGGCATCGGAGATGGCGCCCTGGACGGTTGACTGCTCCTTCTGGATCTGCCAGCCGGCGAACGAGGTGCCTTTGTATTCGATCAGGAGTTTGATATTACGTTCAGCCATCGGTCAACGGGTCCCCCAGAAAAGCGCCAGCAGGGCGGCAGTGGTGGTCATAACGAAATAGAGCTCGATTGTGCCAAATGCCGTGTGCGTGTAGAACGTTCTTGGCTTGCGGCCGTCATAGCCGCGTGCTTCCATCGCCAGGGCGAGATCGTCGGCCCGATTAAGGGCGGCCATAAAGACGGGTACGAGCAGGTAGCCGGTCTTTTTGATGCGGGCGAAAAAGCCGCCGGCGAAATCAACGCCGCGGATCACCTGGGCATTGCGGATAGCTTCAAACTCCTCCATCAGGATCGGGACGAAGCGGATCGCCATAAACAAGACAAGTCCCAGGTCGTTGACCGGGACTTTGAGCGCGGACAGCGGCCGGGCCAGTCGGGTGAGGGCTTCGGCGAGATCCGAGGGTGAACTGGTCAGCGTCACAAGAAACGCTATAGAGACGAAAATCAAGAGGCGCAGCGAGAAAAAAACCGCCATGCGGGCGCCACCTTCGGTGATGGCGAATCCGAAGATTTCGAACAGCGACTGGCTGGCACGCTCCGAGAAGATCAGGTGGTAGAGGGCTGTGATAGCGACCATGTAGAGGACCGGGCGAAAACTGGACGCCAGCCGGGCAGCGCCGATACCCGAGGCCAGCAGGGCGGCTACGAGAACGCCGAGAGTGGCCGCATAGAAGGCATAGGACTCGGTCAGGAGCGCCAGGATCATCACCAGCACAACCGGGGCCAGTTTGGCGCGGGCGTCCAGGCGGTGGAGAAACGAGTCCAGCGGCCGGTATTGCCCAAGGAATATGGAGGAGCGCTGTAACATAAGAGCGACTTACAAGTCGCTGGGAATATAGGCCGTCAGGCGCCGCTGTGTCAACGTGAAGACTGACCGGGATCGGTCTGCGTCCGATCGGAGACCGGTTGCGAGAGTTTGTTCAGACTGCACCCGGGGCAGCCTTTGTGCCTGCGGCGGCGCGTCAGATAGTAGACCAGATAGGCGATAGCCCCGATCAGAAGGACGCCGATGACGATCTGTTGCCAGAGAAGTGACATCAGTACCCCAACCAGCTAAAGAGGTTGTATGTTACCCAGGCGCCGACGAAGGCGAGGGTGGTCATATAGGTAAATGTACCTATGGCATAGATCCAGCCGCCGGCTTCCTGCCGGATGGTCACCACGGTGGCGCCGCACTGACAGCACAAAGCGAAAAAGACCATCACCGACAATGCTACCGCCGGCGTGAAGACACGTTCGCCGACTTTCGGACCGTCCTCCCAGGTGGCCCGGCGCATCTTCTCGACAAGCGAGCTGGACTCCTCATCGACGTCGCCGCCCAAATTGTAGATGGTGCCGAGGGTTGCAATGATAACTTCGCGCGCCGGGAAGGACGAAAGCACGGCCATGGTGATTTTCCAGTCCCAGCCCAGATGCTGGAAGATCGGTTCGAGGGTCTTGCCGGCTCGTGCGAAGTAAGAGTGTCGCAGGAGGGCGCCGGCTTCTTCCCGGCCGAGTTCCCCGGCCCGGGCGTCGTGCACCATCTGAATCTGTCGCCGCTGGAGCATGATGTCGGCTGCCTGTGCGACGAGTGGTGTCGAGGGTTCAAATCCGGTGCTGAGTTCAGCGGTGGCTTCCTGGGATTCCGCGGCGGCCAGCCGTTCGTCGAAACGGGCGAGCTCAAGCCGATGGGTTGGAGCGACCTGTGCCAGGACAGTCGCCAACTCACCGTTGATTGCGGCCACCTGGGCCTGATACACTTCGGTCGCCATCGCGCGGGCGGATTCGTACTCGGCCAGGACCTCGGGCGAGCGCGGGTAGTAGCTCAGCGCCCAGACGATGATGGTTATGGCGGCGATAACGGTCCCGGCGCGGACCAGAAACGACTTGGCGCGGTTGACGACGCGGATGAGCACCGAGCTGATAGTCGGCAGCTTGTACGAGGGCATTTCCATCACGAAGGAGTTTCGTGCCGAGCGAAGCACCAGCTTCTTGAGGACGAAAGAGACCAGTACCGCAACCACAATCCCCAGCAGGTACAGGCTGGTGAGCACGAGACCCTGCGAGTTGAACAGACCGAGATAGGTCTTATGTGGGATAAAGGCTGCAATCATTATGGCATAGACGGGCAGGCGAGCCGAGCAGGCCATGAGCGGCGCAACCATGATGGTGATCAGGCGAAGCTTACGGTCTTCGATCGTGCGGGTGGCCATAATCCCCGGGACGGCGCAGGCAAACGAAGACAGCATCGGGATAAACGACTTGCCGGAAAGACCGCACCAGCCGAAAAGCCGATCGACCAGAAAGGCCGCCCGCGGCATGTAGCCGGAGTCCTCGATCAGCGAAATAAACAGAAACAAGATGACGATCTGCGGCAGGAAGATCACTACCGAGCCAACCCCACCGATGATGCCATCGGCGAGGAGCGAGCGAAGAGGACCCTCGACCATGCCGGCTTCGACCATACCGGCGAGGGAACCGAAAACGGTGTCAACGAGATTCATGAGCGGCTCGGCCCAGCTGAAAATCGACTGGAACATCACGGTCATGATCAGGACCAGAAGGATCGGTCCGGCTATTGGATGGAGGGCGACGCGGTCGATGCGGTCCGACCAGGGGGTCCTGCCCTCTCCGGTCCTGATGACGGCTTTGCTGATGCTCTCGGCGCAGGTTGTCAGGGGTGATGTTTCCGCCGAGCTGAGGGTACCGTAGCGACGGCGAAGTCGCTCGCGGTTTTCTTCGAGAGAACCAGAGTCGGCGGTTCCCTGCTCCGCCAGATAAGCTCGCTCGGCCGGACCGTCGACATCGAACAGGACTCGCAGGTATTCGGCGCGGGTGCGGTGGCCGTTGTCGCTGACCTGTACCAGACGGTCGATGGCCTCTTCGACTTCCTTGTCGTAGAAGCGGGCCTTGCTGTGGCGGCGGTGGGCGTACGTCTTGCCGATAATGTCTTTCAGTTCATCAATCCCCTGTCGCCGGCTGCCGATGACTTCGACCACCGGCACACCACCGAGGTGTTCGGACAGTTTCTTTGAATCGATATGGATTCCCTTGCGCCGGGCGAGATCGATCATATTGAGAGCGACCACAACCGGGCGACCGATCTGCATGACCTGGAAGAGCAGATAGAGTCCGCGCTCCAGCTGGGTCGCATCAATCACACACACTACCAGATCGGGAGTCGGTTCGCCGTCGATACTGCCGAACAACGCCCGTGCCGCTATGTACTCATCGGGAGAGAAAGCCGCCAGTGAGTAGCTGCCGGGGATATCAATGAGGAGGAACTGCTGTTTGGAGTTACTGTCGGTTCTGAATTCGCCCGAGACTTTTTCGACCGTCACGCCGGGATAGTTGCCGACCCGCTGGCGCAGACCGGTGATGGCGTTAAAAATGGTGGTCTTGCCACAATTGGGGTTGCCGCAGATGGCGACGGTGGCGGTCCCGGTGCTCTTTATCGACGCTGGAGAATGCATAGTTCCATGTCCTGACTGCTTCGGGCATCAGCCCGTCGCAGGGCTAGTCTTCCAGCTCGACAGAAACGAGCGATGCGTCGGCATGGCGAAGCGAGAGGTAGCTGGCGCCGACCTGTATCTCGAGCGGATCGCGAAGCGGCGCGTTGCGGACATAGGTAACTTCGCGACCGGGAATAAGTCCCAGTTCGGTGAGCCGGCGCACCAGTGGCGAGTCCTCGGAGTACCCGACCACCCTGGCCCGCTGTCCGGGGTGAAGCTTGCTGAGTATCGTCATGCCCTTTGTGCCTCCGCGCTTTCTGCAGTTGTCTTCTCACCGGCCCTTTTGTCGCGGCACGCCCGGCAGCGCCCTTGAATCTCGATCTTGAATCCCGAGGGAACGAAATCGTTCTCACGGGAGATGATGGCCAGTTGGCCGACTATGTTGTCCATACCAAACTCGGTCAGCTTCCTGCAATCGATACAGTAGAAATGGCCATGAGGCGTTTCGGTCGCCCGGTCATAGCGGGTGACTCCATCGCCCAAATTCACCTCTTCCGCCAGGCCGACCTTGCAGATCAGCTTGAGATTGCGCCAGACTGTTGAGTAGCCGATCGAAGAGTCCTGCTGGCGCACCTTGTCATACAGTTCATCAACTGAGACGTGCTTGCCCATAGCGAAAAAAGACTTAAAGATCAACTCCCGCTGGGGCGTCATCTTGAAGCCTTTGGTTCTCAGGAACTCTCTCATGTTGCCTCGGCCCTTCTAACCCTGACACGTGTCGTCTCGGCCAATTGAAAACGATTTTCAATTTCGATTATACTAGTATTTCGGCAGGAGTCAAGCGAAAATTGAGAATAATTTCACTTTTCTAAGGCATTGTCATACAATGAAAAAGCCGCCCGTCACCGGGCGGCTCACTATAAACATAACAGATGAAATCATCTTTTATTTCAGAAGCACCATTTTGCGGCTTTCGGCCTGGTCTCCCCTGATAAGTCGATAGAGATAAACGCCGCTTGATACTTTCGCGCCGGCATCGTTGGTACCGTTCCATTCGACAGAATACCCGCCGGGATACTGGACCTTATCCACCAGTGTCTTGACGCGCTGGCCGAGGGAGTTGTAGATGAAAAGTTGCGTTCGCTGTGGGCCGCCTTCGGAGGCGCTGATGGCGTAATTAATCGTGGTGGTCGGGTTGAACGGGTTCGGGTAATTCTGGTCCAGAGCAAAACCGCCCGGCAGCTCAATCGAGTCACCGTCGCCAACCGCGGTCGGGATGCGGCCGAAGAACTGGAGAATCCGCGCGACAAGCGTGTCTACGGACTTGTAGTTGGTGCCGAACGAGGGCTCCGGCGAAAGGTATTCGATGGGACAACTCAGCAGTACCGTACGGTAGGCCCCACTGTAGGTGATGCCCATAGTGCCGGTGATGAAAGTCCCGTTGAAGGCGACGGAGCCGCCGTTGGCGGCGACCAGCCGGTTGCACGAGAAGCTGAATCCAAGCGTAGGGTCGATTTCGAAGCTGACCAGATCACCGGACAGGTCGTTGCCGGCTACTCCTACGATGCTGAGCGGATTTCCCGTAGTGGTGGTTCCCTCGTAGCGCGTATGGAGGTAGTTGGCCAGGAAGGTAGAGTCGTATTGATCGAGGATTCGGGCGGTCGATGCAGACGAGACACACAGGTTTCCACCCTGGTTCAGGTAGGCGCGAATGGCGGCGCGGTCCGCAAGACCGATCTGGCCGTCCGCTGCAGGATCAGTGTGAGGATAACCGGTGAGCCAGAAAACGTACGGGAACTCGAACATGTCCAGCGAATCAGGAGCATCGTTGCCACCCGCGCTCTCCCAGACGGCGTAGCCGATCCCGAGACGGTCGAAGATATCCTTCATCCGCTCCTGCGAGTCGGTATTGTTGTCGTCGTCGACAATCAGAAGCTCCGGCGTACCGATCAGGCGCTCGAACTGGAACTCAAAATGGTAGACACCGGGTCCGGGAGTCAGGACCGAATCGATATCGAAAGAGAGTGTAAACGTTACGTTGCGGGTCTCGAAATCCGAGGGGATTTCAAAGATGATCGGCTCGCTCAGAATCGGGCGATAGATCGGGGCGAAGGCCTGATTGGTGAGGACACCATTGGTCGTGAAGCTCAGCCCCGGAGCGTCGGCGCTGAGTGTAACGGTCCCGAAACCGGCGTTGCGCATCAGGTTTTTCGTACGGCAGTTGAATGCTACTGTCTCCCCCGCTTCGAGATACCCGTCACCATCGCCGGACTGCTCGGTGAACACAAGGGAGTCAGTGCCGGTGAAGATGAGCCAGGGACGCGACCAGGAAACATCGAGATCGGCGTACATCAGTGAGTCGGAGTCGGAGATATTCCAAACGGCGATCTCCGTGGTATCGCCGGTGTTAAGATGCGTGTTTGGATATGAGTAGGCATGGAGGTTTCTGTTGTCGGTCGTGCCAGGATAGGGATCGCCTCCATCGCCACGGCTGCCGCCGAAATTGAGCGACCATTTGCCGTCGGCCTGCACAACGCCCAGGTAATACGCATACGGGTTGGTGTTGCCGGGTCGTGACTTGTCAAGATGATAAATGAGCATACCGTGTCCCGGCAGGGCTTCGTCGAAACCATACGGCTGACGGTTTTCAACAAGGAACTCCTCGGTAACGGCCGGATAGGTCGGGTCGGGAGTCAGACGATAGAGCACAGGGGAAGTTGAAAGCGGTGCAATCTCAACGCTATCTGCGTTTTGTTGCAACGTAACCGGCGCAAGCCAGCTTCTGAGCACCTTATTCCAACCGCACGGGTGCGAGGGGCGCCGCGAACCGCCGTTGTAACTGCCCGACGCCATGAGACACCAACCGCCGAGTCCGCTGGAGCCCGGGTTGTAGGCGATGTCATAGAAGTCGGCCCAGCCGAGGGTGTGGCCGAACTCGTGACAGAAGACACCGATCGGCGAGAGACCACCACCGGGGACCTCTTCAGGGTTCATGATATAGTCGGCGATATAGACGCCGTCATGGGTGGCGCTCATGTTGGCTTTGTGCGACCAGATGCCGTTGACACCACTTTCGGCGCCGGGGCCGGCGTGGATAATGGTCAGTCCGTGCATGGCCAATCCGGGCGTGCCGTGGTCGGTGTAGTCGATGATGCCGTCAGCAGCAGCAGCAGCGTCGGCAGCCAGTTCCGGACCCTTGGACAGGCCGTTGTCATTGCCGACGTAGTACGAGTACAACTCCGGCATGCGGAACGGTCCGTAGCATTTGCCGGTGACGTAGATCTGACCGTAAGAAACTTCGGTATAGTAGTCGGTCATGGAGCCGGTTGGGTTGTTGTTGCCGAACAGGATGGAGTCGAAGATCGCCGCGGTACCGTTGACGTTGCCCCATGGAAGTTGATTATCGGAGAAGTCAATGATGATCACGCAGAGGTTCATGGTATCGACATCGGTAGGATCGTTGTCATCGAGACCGGCATCGCGCGCCACGCGCTGGAGTTGATCGGGCGTCCAGGTTGACAGGTGTAGCCCTTCCCGTTTCAGGAAGTCCTGCCACTGGGACATCTTTTGCTCATAGACGCCTTCGGCTTTCCATTTCGCGATGGCTTCTTCGGAGGGTGGACGGCCTTCAGCCGATGACAGCAGGGTGAAAAACGCGGCGAAAAAAACGATGGCTACGGTGAGCCTCTTGAACCTCTCCATACCGTGCAAACCTCTGGTTAAGTGCTATGCTGGAGGAGACGAATCCTCCTCGTATTTCGTGGAGTAATATAGCCCGCAGAGGCCTCATTTCAAAAGAATCATTTTGCGCGAGTCGGTCTGGGTGTCGGTGGAGAGACGATAGAAATAGACTCCGGAGGCAACTTTGCCGCCGTGGTCACCGGTGGCATTCCACTCGAAGCTGTGCGTGCCGGCCGGCAGCGAACCATCGTGTATCACGGACACCAACTGCCCGAGGCTGTTAAAGATCTCGAGGCGCGCATCGGTTGCGGTCGGCAGCGCGAAAGAAATGGTCGTAGTCGGATTGAACGGATTGGGATAGTTTTGTTCGAGCGTGAACGATTGTGGCAGGTTTTCCTGCGTGTCCTCGCCCGCCAATGTCGAGATATCAAACGCATGGCGGGCATCTTCGACAGCACCGTACAGCTCGGTGATGTCACGGCCGACGACGATCGCGAAGGCGACCTCAACCGAGTCACCGGCGTCGATATCATGCGCGCCGGAAGTGGCCATCATCAGCTTGTCGCCGCTCGTGGAGTCATCCATTGTCGAAATTGCGCCGTTGGTCAGTCCAAGTTGTTCGGCGGCGGTGAAGCCGGTCTTGCTCGATTCGCCGGTAAAACCCTGGAAGGCATCGACACCGCTGAGCGCCAGCAGGCCGACTAACATGCCGCTATCGTTGGTCTGCCAGAGCAGACCGGCGGTTTCATCGTACACGAGGCGGTCGGAACCGGCTGAGAGATCGAAGTCGGCGAGGAAGCCGAAGCTGACGTGGGTCAGGCGCTCGATAGAGTCGTTGACGAGCTGGTAGCGGATAATCGTGACGCCACCGGACTGCTCGTTGACGAAGTTGGTTGTCTGCTGACTTATGGTGATCGGCAGAGAGACTTCGGCATACGTATCGACCAGACGAGCGGTGTAGTGGACAGCGCCGTCATCGTCCTCACGAGCGGACCGGATATCCTCGATTGGGGTGAAGTCGCTCGGGCGGAAAGAGCCGTCGGTATTGCGAATCGACCGAGAAAGCTGGACTTCGTTCCGGCCGACAATGATGCCGGCTTCATAGAGCAGGTTGCTGCCGCCAAAGGCGGAAAAGCCGGCGCCGCCGAGGTTGTAGATCGAACCGGGCGCAAGACCGTACTGGGCGAAGTCGGAGACGGTCCAGTCAAGATTGCCGCCGGAATGTTCGAGGATATTGCCGGGCGCGGCATAACCGGCGGTCAGGTCGAACGTCAGGGTGTCGACAACCGTGCCGTCCTCGAGTTCGAGATAGAGCGTGAAGTCGAGGTTCGTGCCGTTGATCAACTCGGAGACCAGGTGAACCGTGTAGGGATTCTGATTGAGCGCGGTGGTAGCGCCGGAGCCGAAGATAAACGTCTTGGCGTCGTCGATCACATCGGCCTTGCTCGGATCACTGCTGACGAGGCGGCCGGTGACGGTGTTGACATTGCCGCTGGTATTGGTCAAAAGCACCTGCACTGAAGCATCTTCGCCGGGCATGGCCACGCCGCCTTCGACATACGGCTCACCCATCATGATAAACTCGTAACCGCCGGGAGGGGGCAGCAGTTCGAGCAACTGCGAAGCATCGACCAGGCCGTGACCGTAAGCGTTGTCTTCGCCGACGGTGCCGAGGTCGATGGCGCACTCGATGAAGGCGGTTTTGATCTCTTCGACCGTGGCGTCCGGGTTGTACTGGCGACAGAGCGCAACCAGACCGGCGATATACGGAGCCGCCATCGAGGTACCGCTCATGAAGGCGTAGCCGCCACCCTTGGTCGAGGAGAAGACGGAGACGCCGGGCGCGACGACTTCGGGCTTGATCTGCGAATTGTCACAGCGGGACGGTCCGCGGCTGGAGAAATTGGCGATCGTTCGGGAGTTGTCGACGGCGCCGACCGAGAAGGAGTTGAGCGGTGAGCTGGCGCGATCGGCGGGATCGCGCAGCGTCTGCGCATTGGGACCCTCGTTGCCGGCGGCGAATATCGTCACGATACCGGCAGCTTCGACGGCGTCGATCACGCCCCAGAAGCGGTCGTCGCAGGGATCGAAAATACCGGCCGGGACGCCCCAGCTATTGAGGATGACGTCGGGCACATCGTCGGTCGTGTTCGGGTCACCGTCGGGATTCAGGGCCCACTGGAAGGCGGCGATGATATCGGCGAGGGTGGTATTGAAACTGCGGCCCTGATCGATCACGCCGGCAGTGATCCACTCGGCGCCGGGGGCGACTCCGAAGGTATCGGTCGGGGTGGAACCGACCATGATGCCCATCGTGTGGGTGCCATGGCCGGCGACATCGTACGGACTTAAGGTCGGATTGACAGGCGAGAACCAGGATTCAGAAAGATCGGTGTGGTTGCCGCGCCACTTGGAAGAGAGCGCCGGATGGGTGCTTTCGACTCCGGTATCGAAGGAGCAGACGAGGCGGCCGGCGCCGGTCAAGCCGCGCTGCCAGAGATAGGGCACGCGCAGGAGGTCCAGCTGAGCCGACGAAGCGCTGGCGGTCTGAGCGGTCCGGCGAATCTCGACCGGCTCTTCGAACGCCAGGGTGGCGTCTTCAACGATCAGGTCGACCGCGTCGATCGCAGCCAGGTCGGCCAGACGATCAGCCGGGATGGTGGCCGAAAAGGCCGGGACAATCCAGAAACGGCGCACTTCGCCCGAGCTATACGTATCGAGGAAGCTCTGAACAGTGGCCGAACCGGCGGCGCGGGAGGAGGAAAGGCGCGACAGGACGGTCTTAATGCGCTCTGAGCGCTTTATGCTCGGTCGGGCCATCGCGTAGATCAGGTTGTTCTGCGCGGAGCGGTCCTGCAAGAAAACCACCACGCTGACGAGGCTGTCGGATTCGGTCATCTGGCCGTCGATCGCCTGGAGGGACGGAGACAGCTTGGACCCGGCGGCGCCGGCGCCGGAGGCCGACAGGAGCGTCAGAATCGCAAGACCGAATGTGATGGCGAGTGTCTTCATGCTTTCCTCCATTCACAGGGTCTTGCTGCAAAGGCTGTGCCGCAGTCGGAGAACGAATGGTACCCTGCATTCTTTTGCAATGACAATTGGGCCATAGACCGTTAACGAATTGTGCAGCAATGGAGTAGCGGAGACAAAAAGAGACAGCAAGATCGAGGGACGCCGGCGGTGAGTGCGCACGAGTATGCAAACCTACGACCGTCACGGTCTCTGGCGGTCCTATAGTGCATTTTTTTTCAAGGTTTACGGGTTGGCCAGTTTGTATATTCGGGACATGGATCAGACACAAAAAGCAGGGTGGTCAAAGAGGAGCGGACTGCTTGCGGTCATGGGGCTGGCTTTGCTGGTCCGGCTGATCTACCTGTGGGTCTATCAGGGGATGCCGGACTGGACCATGCTGACGGTTGACAATTTCTATCACCATCACTGGGCGCAGGTTATCGCCGGTGGTGAGGTGATCGGTGATACGACCTACTTCCGGGCGCCCCTCTATATATGGTGTCTGTCGTTTCTCTACGCCGTCTTCGGTGATGGGCTCTGGGTGGGCAGGTTATTTGGTCTGGCGATCGGGCTGGGATCGGTCTACATGACGTACCGGATAGGTCGGCGGCTGGTCTCCCCTACTGTCGGAATTGTTGCGGGGCTGATTCATGCCCTGTTTCCGATAGCGATCTATTTTGAGTCGGAGTTGCTGCTTGACCCGCTGTTTACGCTGCTACTTCAGTTTGCCGTCTATCGTTCTTTGGGCTGGTGGCAGTCAAAGGGCATCTGGCTGTTTGTATCGAGCGGGCTGTTGTTTGGGCTGGCATCGATCTGCCGACCGACGGCACTGGTGTGGGTGGTGGTCTTCGCACTACTGCCGCTGGTATTGTACGGCTGGCGGTCCGGCATGCGGCGGGCGGCGCTGTTTCTCGGAGGGGTGCTGCTGGTGATCGCGCCGATAACGATACGCAACATTGCGGTGGCAGGTGATCCGGTGATGATCGCTTCCCAGGCCGGGGTCAATTTCTATATCGGCAACAATGACAGCGCCGACGGGCTGACAGCTTCGCTGCCGGAGCCGCTCGGACACAACTGGCGGATCGCTGATGTCGTTTACATCGCCGAGAAAGAGCTGGGAAGAGAGTTGACGCCGGGAGAAGTGTCCGGGTATTGGAACGGCCATACGCTGGAATGGATATGGCGTAATCCGGGGAAGTTCACGGCGCTCTATCTGAAGAAGATCTACTTCAGTTTTTCGAATCGAGAGATTTCCAACAACCGGGATCTGCCCCTCTTTTTCTCACGGGTGGCGCTGCTGAAATACAATCCGCTTGGGTTCGGGGTGGTGTTTGGGTTCGGACTGGTGGGTGCATTTCTGTTGTGGCGGCAGAACTCGGCGGCTCGCTGGCTGGCGGTGACGGTCCTTCTGGCGGTGCTGGCGGGGGCACTGTTCTTCTTTTCCAGTCGTTTCCGACTACCGATTCTCCCCTGGTTCTTTGTGTTTGCGGCTGCCGGAGGTGTGTCGATCTGGAACCGGCGGGGAAACATGGCGAAGCTGGTGACGCCGATAGCGGTGCTGCTGATCGGCGGGCTTTTCAGCTATACACCGCTGGTGGCGCTGCCGTCGAGTTCGCTGGTGCAGTCGGCACTGGTGCGCGGCTCGCACTACTATGCAGCCGGTCACTACGAGCTGGCCCGCGAGTGGTACACGGCCGCGCGGGACGCGGATGAGACTTTCCCTGAGGTGAATCTCGATTTAGGGACTACCTTCCTTCGTCTCGGCGAGGCGGATTCGGCACGGTATTTCTTCGAGCGTGAACTGGCCTTTCATCCCGATCGCGCGGCAGGCTATGCGAACCTGGCGTCGTTGTATCTGGTCGACGGGGATCCGTCGAGGGCTCGACAGTATGCCTCGGAGGCGCTGGCTCGTCGGCCGTATGATGTCATGGCGGCGCGGATCATGATCCGGGCGTCGGCCGCCGACAGCACTGTCTCGAATGGCGATTTGCTTACCCTGATACATGAGATGGCCGCACAAACCGACAATGATATATTCCTTCTCAACGATGCCGCCGGGCTGCTGGTGACTCGCGGCATGATGAGCCCGGCGGATTCGATCTTCGCGGTCGCCGATTCCGTATCACCGCCGCCGATCGAGATGGATGATACGGCGTTTGATCGGGAGTTCCGCAACAGCCGGGAAAACTGGCGTCGGGCACGGGCCGAGAGTGCGTTTCAGCGTGGTTACCTGGCGGGGCTGCGCGATGATCTGCAAGCAGTGATCGAGTATTCGCAGAAGGCAATCACACTTGATTCGACAAAGGCGGAGGCGTACATCAACCTCGCGGGGGGGTATTTCAGATCGGGGAGGCAGAGCGCTGCTGACAGCGTGATGACTGATGCTAAACGAAGGTTCGGGCGAGACGCCCTGAATCGTTTCATGCTTCGATAAAACCAACAATCTCCAATAGAAAAAGGACCGGTCTGTTGACCGGTCCTTTGTGTTTTCGGTAGTGTTTCAGTGGGCTCTAGCGAGCGTCGAGCTTCACCGTCTTGTTGGTCCGCTGTCTGAGTTTCTCTTCGCGAAGGCCGCGTTCGATGAACTCCTTGCGAACCTGATCGACATCGACCGTCACCTTGGCTCCCTCGTAGCGGCTGCCGGAGACCGGAACCTCGAGCTGAGGATCGTAGAGCCAGTTGAGGACACTGTCAATGATCAGCTGGCCGTCATCTTCTTCCAGCGGCAGCGGCGTAAAGCAGAAGAAAGCCGTGCGGAAGAGGTCGGTCTCGTATCGGATGGCAACCGGGGCGCCTTCGTTCGAGAAGTCTATTCCCAGCGGATGCAGGTTCGGTGTATAGAACGATCGGTACAGATACAGCGGCTCGGTACCATAGGTACGGACTGCCCAGTTGACCTCGGGATAGGCGTACACATTGGGATCGAATTTATACCCGACTGGCGGCTCCCAGACATACGACGAATCGATAGTCTGTCCCGAGGTGCGAATCGGCCACAGATAACGTCGGTGCAGGTTGGCTGTGTCGACAGAAACGTCAGGCCAGCCTTCGGTGGGCTTCAGCGACGTAGCTCCCACGAAGTCTTCGATTCTCAGGTGCGGGAAGGTGAGCCCGCCGCGAGCGAAGAAGCCCCAGCCGGAGTAGGCAAGCTGCTGGACACCGAAGTAAGAAGTGTACTCAGCGGGCACACGTATTTCAGGCGACGGTTCTCTGGTGATACCGCCGTATCCGGGAGTGCGGAATGTACCCCAGACATTAACGCCGGCATCGATGGCGGTGAAAATATTCATCGCCTCTTCGTTCACACTGAAGCCGGCCGCATCGGTAATACCTGCCGGATCTAAGTAGTCACTATAGAGCACAAGCACCTTGTAACTAAGGAGCTGTCCAAGGGGCAACAGGTTGTCCTGTTCCTGTCGTCTGATCACGTCGCGCGAAGCGACGAAATCAACTTCGCCGGGGTAGTAACGGTTCGCCCAGTTGGCGATCTTCTCGGCCCAGTAGTCCCTGGCGGTATCAATGCCCTGCGACTGGTTGAAGTGAGGAGCATTGATTCGTCCCAAGAAGCTCATGAAGTCAATGAGAAGAATGTCACGTTCGTACTTCGGGTTGACAACTTCAAAGCCCCTGAAATTGGGCGTGCCGTCCACCACCGAAGCGGCGTCGCGAGTCTGTGTCCACAGCAGGAAGAACAACTGCTGCGTTTCGGTGCTGGTTTCGTTGCGGTAGAGGTTGTACAGCGAGTCATTGTAGGTATCTGACCGGTTGTTCGACACCCACGCGCTGCCGTTCTCCCAGGAAGAGTCGACCGGCTTGAATAGGTCGGCATCCATTTCGAAAGCATCGATGTCCAGCACGTTGGAAACCGATGCGTAGAACGGATCCAGCGAATCGGAGACGACTGCGGTGTCGACCAGCACATAGTTGGTGACCGTATCGATACCACCCGGAGTCACGACGACCGTAACGACAGTGTCTATGTATCCGTAGCCAGAGATGAAGACACGGGCGTCGGAAGTGACCAGAGCGGGTTTGAAGTACAACTCCTCCATGCGCTGGAACTCGGCGGTGTCCGACTCATCATCGTAGCTATACGGACCATAGACGCGCCAGCGGAATTCGAACAGACTGTCGGCCTCGTCGGGGTCGGTGGCCGAAATGCTGAATCGCACACCGGTGATGGCGCCGGCCGGCTCGACCGCATTAATGTAGACCTGATCGGTGATACCGATGGTCGTGTTCGGCGGGTTGTCGTTGCGCAGGAACAATCGCCAGATAATCGGCGAGTTGGCGCCGACATCATCGAAAGCCTGCAGAAAGACATACTGACCGACATACGATGATATGGGGTCGTTAAGATTGGCCGACATCGGGATGATGTTCGTGGTCTGGGGGTCTTCGGGCGGAACATCGAGATACGTCCAGTCGCTCGACGGGCGAGTCGGGAGGACGGTCTCGGCGTAGACCGCAGGATCGGTAACACCACCCATGTCATCTTCGCGGACGACGATATAGCGATACATGCTGATGGTGCCGTCGATATCGGTGCCGACCCAATAGACGACGGGGTCGAACGATGTCTGGTGGCCGTCGGGCGGTACGTTGACGAAGTAGACGTCCGGCGGCTGGTTGGCCGTCTTGGTGCCCGATATGCGATCGCAGCCGGCGGCGGCGATGATCACGAGGGCGGCCAGAAGCGTTATCAGCAGTTTGGCTTTTGCACTGTCATATGTAGCATTCATAGTTTTGACTCTCCACCCTCCTTAAAACGCGAAGCCCATGGTGAACCGATGAACTTCGGTGAGAACGCCGAAATCCTGGAATGCGTAGTCGACGCGGATTTCGCTCTCTTCGCCGAGCGGCCAGCGCAGGCCGCCACCGGCGGTGAAGCCGTCTTCGTCGTAGTTAAATCGGCTGCCGCCGCGGAGGACGAAGCGATCCTTAAACGTGTATTCGAGACCGAGGTTGTACTTCTCGAGGTTGTCCGACGGGTGCGATCCTTCGGCGGCAAACGTCACCATGTGATCAACGTTTTCGACCAGATTGATCGAGCCGCCGAACTTGAAGTTGATCGGCAGCGGATAGGAAGTATTGATCATGGTCAGGTCGGGTCCGAAGTTCGTGATCACCATGGCGATCCGGAAACCGCGGAAACCGGTGTCGTAGACGGTGCCGACGTCGGCAGCCCAGCCGCTGGCCGAATAGTCGTGGTAGAACTCACCGATATACTTGACGTTGAACCCGATCGAGAAGCGGTCGGTGAGATACCGGCCATACCCGACCGAGAACTGGAAGTCGTTGGCCGAGAAGGTTCGCCCCGTACCGGCTTCGGTTCCCTGCTCGTAGGTTCGCTCGATGATATCACCGGTGGTCAGGGCCGCCATACTGAAGCCGAGTACACCGCCAATCGATTCGAGCGGAAAGCCGACGGCGCCGTAGCCGTAGTCGATATCGGCGGGCATGTCGATATAGGTCAGCATGCCTTCCCTGCCGTAGAGCTGCACCAGTGCGGCCGGATTGTAGTATATGGATGAGATGTCGTCGACCACCGCGGTGTATGCTTCAGCCATCCCCATCGCGCGTGCCGACACCCCGAGCTCGAGGAACTGGGCGCCGGTGGTTCCCACCTTCGCCTGAGCCCTGACGCTTCCGGGTGCCGCCAACACGATCAGGACCAGCATCACCGCTGCCGTCAGCGCCACTCGGAACGGAGTCGCTGTGCGGTTCGGTCGACCTGTCGTTGTGCGTACCATGTCTCGCCTCATTTATTCTTCACCACTTTTTTTTCAAAGCCTCACGGTTGCCCGTTTAGATGTTCACTTCCAGTCCGACGCGGATCTGACGGCCGTAGTCCCAGTTGTACGGATCGGAGTCGTACTGCGTTCCGCCGCGGATAATCTGGTTGACGTTCTGCTGGGTGTCCGGTCGGCCGGTGTTGGAGTATACGTAGACGACGTTTCTGCTGTCGAATACGTTCTCGACCCAGAGAATGCCTTCGAAACTCAGGCCGGCGAAAGTGAACTCTTTTGAGAATCGGGCGTCGAACACCGCCGTCGCCGGATAGCGCAGCGAGTTGTTTTCGATCGCCTCGGCCGTCGACTGGGAAATGCCCGGGTACGAACGGCTCGGGGTGAAGGGACGTCCGCTTTCGATGATCGACTCAATCGACATCGACCAGCCGTTCGGAATCGGCAGGCCGAACAGTCGCGGTTTCACGTTGTTCGGAATATAGAACGTGACCGCCGTCTTCAGTGAATGCCGGATATCGTTATCGAGCGGCGTTTCGGACAGCGGCTCGTTCGAGAGCTCGAAATCTTCGAGATAGTTCTCGTTGGTCTGCGAAGCCTTACCGTAGGCAAATGCGTAAGTATAACTGAGCTGACCGGTGACATATCCCCCGCCGCGCTTGTCGAGGGTAACCTCAAAGCCACGGCTGCGACCGTAGTCACTGTTGCGGTACTGCTGACGGGTGAGACCGCCAACACGCACCGACTGGCTGTTGATCTTGTCGAATTCGTCTTTGAAATAGCCGGAAATATCGATCGAGTAGTACTCGCTCATGGCGTACTTGACACCAAACGAGTACTGAATCGTCTTCTGGTAGTCGAGGTTGTAGTTGCCAACCACGCGGTCCTGATCAACCGAGGCGGTGTTACGAGCGTACATCCACTGGTACTCCGGCAACTGATAGAAATGGCCGTAGTTGAAGTGGACTTTCGCCTTGTCTGAGATCGGGTAGGAGAACCCGATACGAGGCGAGAACTTCTGACGATCGCCTTCGATGATACCGGAGCCGAGGTCGTCGTTGACCGCGATATCGACGAGGTTGTCGACATCCTGCAGGAAGAAGTCCCAGCGGAAGCCGAGCGACGCGATCATCGACCCGTACTCGAGTTTATCGCGGAAATAGACCGTACCGCGCCACGGCGTATAGTCGAACACGTCGCGGAATGCGCCGCGATTGGGATAAGGGCCGCCGTCGGAACGACCGGTGTAGCTCAGGTACGGCATCTGGATTTCGACGAAGCTGAAGTCTTCGCGGATCAGGGCGCCACCGAGCTTCAACTCGTGGTTACCCAGCTGCTGGTAGACCTGCAGCTCACCGCGCATGCGGTCGATACTCCGCTCGACCCAGAAAGCGTTTTCGTCGTAGTTGCCGGGATCGAGGAAGGTCGACGAACCACCGTAGTCGTAGCTGCCGTTGCCGTTGGCGTCGGTATAGGCCTCACCCGGATCATACCGGAAGTTGGGGGCGTCGTAGATGCCGTTGCCGTTTCGATCGAGGAACGGGATTCTCGGATCCCAAGGGCTGTTCGGACCATCATACACACCGTTTTGGTTCTTGTCATCATTGATACTTGTGTCGGCGGACCGGACGAAGATGTCGATGCCTCGGTCGTATACGCCGTTGCGGTTGACATCGGTGAACGGTTCGCCAAGGATGATGTCACCATCAATATAGCTCTCCGGCGTGCGGTTGTTGATGACCTGTACGCGCTCGACGTCGAGCTGGCCGTTGCCGTTCTTGTCCTGGAGCAGGTCGCCATAGTCCCAGATGCCGTTGCCGTTGAGGTCGATAAACGGCTCGCCTTCGAGGAAGTCGATCACGCCGTTGTCGTTGAACCGGAAGTCGGCCAGGGTCGGGGTCTGCGGATTCAGCGGATCCTGGTCGGCGTTCAGTTCACCAAACGTGTAGGCCGGTCCGGAGAAATCGGTACCGTAGACGGCGGTGTCCGGGAACAGGTTGATGATCGGTTCCGGAGCGTCGTAGACGCCGTTGCCGTTGAGATCGGTGAAGTCCTCCCAGTCGCCCTGCAACACGAAGTCATCAGGGTCAAGCGTGCGACCGGGATTGTTCGGATCGCCCGGCTTCAGGGAAATGTCCTGGGAGTAATACGACAGGTTCAACTCGTAGGTCGTATTGCGACTGATCGACTGCGACACCTCGAGCGAGATCGATCGCCAGCTCTCTTCGCGAATCGGCAGCGTGGAGTTACTGTACCGATAGTCCCAGTATCCGTAGAGACGGGTGTCCTTGGAGTGAGTCGATTTATAGGAAAGTACGAAGTTCAGATTCTGTCTCGGCTTGAACTTGAGGTTGCCCATCCAGTAGGTCTGGTTGCGGGCTCGCTCGGGGATATCGATACCGAGGAAGTTGAATGACGACCAACTGCGTTCCGTCGCAGGCGTGTCGAACTCCTGCATCGGGTAGTAGTCGTCGTCCTTGGAGAGTTCCGCATAGAAGAAATAGGTGAACTCTTTGTCGGCGAGGAGATTCAGTCCCAGCGCCGGAAGGATCTTGTTTTTGAGAATCGGGTCGGGACCGGAGAGCGAGAAGCGCGCGTAGTCGTAATTGCGCGAGTACTTGTTCAGATCGGAGTTGCCCAGATCGTCGGTGATGTACTGCATGTTGATCTGGGTGTTGTCCTTGGAGCCGGTCGCCGTCTTGATGTTCACGATACCGGAGAGGGCGTTTCCGTATTCAGGGTCGAAACCGTCCTTGATGATCTGGATTTCCTGAATGGAACCGGACACGAGCGAGAGGTTGGCGCCCGCGGCACCCTGGCCGCCGAGCGGGTCACCGATCTCCACACCGTCGACGATGTAGGAGACTTCGTTGGCGCGACCGCCCCGGATGAAAACCTCACCTGTGGAACTGGTCTGCACGCCGGCCACCTGGCCAAGGAGTGCGTCGACGTTCTGCACCGGCTTGGTCTGAATCTGTTCCGCGGTGATGGTGGATTTCGAAGAGACTTCGAACTTCTCGATGATATCCTGCTGTGCGACGACCTCAATGGTCGTTCCGATATCGGTGACCTTCTGTGAGAGCTTCACGTTCTGTTCGGTCGTCAGTCCGTCGTTCACCTGAACGCCCTTGACCTCGACCGTGTTGTAGTCGAGATGACTGACCTTGAGATCGTAGGCGCCGATTTCGACGCGAAGAATCTGATAGCGGCCATCGACGTCGGTCATGGCGCCCATTGAGGTTCCGGTAATCAGAACCGAGGCACCGATGACGGCTTCACCGGACTTCTCGTCGGTTATTCTTCCCTTGATCTGGCCGGTCTGACCGAACACCTGCAAGGGAATCAGAAGCAAGAGCACGAGCAGAAGCAACTTACCGAAGCGGACTGCATTACCAACGCCCTGCATCGTCTTCCTCCTCACGTATCTGAAATGTTACTACTTTGCCTAGTCAAATGCTGCGCGCACGGGCCGCGCGAGCCGTTCCCGGTCAGTACACATTGTGCGGAGATGGATGATTGCGTGAGAGAGAGTCTCGGTGTTGTCCCAACCTCAGAACCGGTCCCACAAGCCTATCATTCATTGACATTTACCACGCTGTACTGATCAACAATGGCCCGAAAAATAGCCCTATTTCCGCGCTCCCGTCAAGCGATTTTTTCCCCGCTCGACGCACTATAGACTGCCGCCGACGGCGCTTTGTTTAATAGGATCACGGCGGGACAGGGGGTTTTCGCGAAGGCGGACAGCGGCGCTGTTGATGGCCTCGCACTCGGCCGCTGTCAACGCTGCGGTGGTTACCTCCAGATTGAGACCGGCCGCCATCGAGGCCGCCCATTGACTCGCGTAAGGCATGAACAGGTCTGGAGTTATCTCATGTGACACGAAGTCGGTCGACCGCTCCCCCACACCCGGCAGGGCCGGATGCGGCGCCACGCCGAAGAGCTTTATCGAGCCGTGCTGAAGCAAGACCGAACCGATACGCCGCTGGGCCGAGGCGACTACTTTGCCGGCGGAGTCGGTCAGTTCGTAGCGCGCCCGCGAGGCGAAACAGGGGGCCCGGTGGAAGAAATCCGGCCGGGCGTTCTCCGGTGACGATGTCTTCACGTACGACACGGGGCGACCGTACGAATCGACAAATGCCGCCAGGGCTTCGGAGATAATTCGTGAGGTCTCGGAAATGGAACCGGTCACTCCTGATCCGTTGTCGGCGCCTTCGGTGTCGAGAGCGACGGCGTAGGTGAGTTCGGACAGGTCATGATACAGCGCCCGACCGCCGGTAACCCGCCGAATGATCGGGGTCGACCCGATGTGCGAGGCATCATAGGCGGAGTCGGCGCGCTGGTTGAGGCCGATCGTAACCGTCCCCGGCCGCCACGTGTACAGCCTCAGAAAGACCGTCTTGGGCGAGCGCCGTGCCGCCTCCATGAGCCATTCGTCACAGGCCATGTTGAAGTACGGATCGCCACCGAAGTGTGCGTAGAAGGTCGCCGTTCGCATGGATGGTAATATACAAAAGGCGTCTCGCAGAGCAAGACGCCTTGTTGAATTCGGTCAGGCGACGGGGGGTCAGTGGATGGAATCGAGCTGCGACAGATCGATGTCGTACTGCTTGATCTTCAGGCGCAGGGTCGATTCGGGAATCTTCAGCAGAGCGGCAGCGTGCTTTTTGACACCCTTCTGCTCGCGCAGAGCCCGGATGATAAAACGGCGCTCATGCTCGGCGAGGTAGTCGTACAGAGAGTACTCTTCGGTGAACTCGACCCCTTCCGGAACCGTGACGGTCTCGGCCACAATATCAAGCACTTCGGTTTCAACCGCGGACGCGACTTTCGAAGAAAGGATATCGACCGAGATCTCTTCCTGATCACCGGCCAGCAGGATGAGCTTCTTGATTTCGTTGTCCAGTTCGCGGACATTGCCCGGCCAGTCGTACGCCACCAGACAACGCATCACGGCCGCCGAAACGGTCTTGCCGCTTTCACGAAGGAAGTGATCGACCAGAATCGGGATATCTTCCTTGCGGTCTCGAAGCGGCGGGAGGCGGAAAGTGAGCGCCGAAAGGCGATAATAAAGATCCTGTCGGAAGGTGCCCCGCTCTATTTCTTCCTTAAGACTCTTGTTGGTTGCAGAAATGATTCGGACATCAACCTTTCGGGGGGATGTCTCACTAAGCCGAACGATCTCTTTCTCTTCGAGCACCCGGAGAATCTTGGCCTGAATCCCGAGCGGCATGTCGGCAATCTCGTCGAGGAAGAAGGTGCCGCCGTTGGCCTCTTCGAAAAGGCCGGCCTTGTCGCGATCGGCGCCGGTGAAAGCGCCCCGGCGATAGCCGAACAGCTCGGATTCGAGCAGGGTCTCAGGGAGGGCGGCACAGTTCACCGAGATGAATCGCTTGTCGCGTCGGACGGAGTTGTAGTGGATGGCGCGGGCCAGCAGGTCCTTACCTGATCCGGTTTCCCCTTCGATTGAAATCGAGATCGACGAGTCCACCACCTGTCGCACCTGGGCCAGCATCTCAAGCATCCGTGAAGAGCGGGTAATGATATTCGGGAACGCGGCCTCCTGCTTGAGCTGGTCTTTCAATCGACGGTTGTCCTCAAGCAGCTTCATCTTTTGCAATTCGGCCGCTTTGAAGGCGATCAGGTCGGAGAAGCCAACCGAGAAGTTCAGATCGGCCTGCGAGAACGGATTGATCAGATTCTCTTCGGCCGCCCTGTCCAGATACAGATAGCTGGTCGACTTGTCGCTCATTCTGAACGGCACGACGATAACACTGGCGACCGGCTCGAGGATATCGCCGAACAGCTCGTTAATATAGGGGTCGCGGCGCGAGTCCAGAAGCAGGGTGGGACGGTCGATCGCGACTTCTTCGCCGAGCAACTGCGCGAATGAATCCGCGAAACGATGCGCCTGCAGTTCGGTCATGGGAGTCGAAGATACCACCGGCGTGTCATAGAAATCCGGAGAATAGATGATCGCGCGGCTGGCGCCGGTTCGCTTTATGAGAACCTCGAGGGTTTCCTCGATCCGCCCCATCTTCAGTTCTTTCATCTCCGAGGGCGAGACGAGGTTTCCAAAGACCTTGAATTCGTTTTGTTCGGAGACCGACACCGCTACGGCCTGATCAGCGAGAGAGCGGAGGAACTGGTTGACGGAGCGGACCTTTCCTTTTTCGGCCAAGGCCGTAAAGAGGCGCTCGGCCCGCGACAGCTGCTTGAAACCCCGAGCCAGATCACCTGCCTGACAGGCGAGCACACCGGCCGTATAGTCGGTTTCGGCGATCCAGTAGTCGAGTTCGAGACGACGGAAGATGCGCAGCGCCTCATCGAGCGACTGGCGCATACGGTCGGCGTCATCAAGCCCCGCCTTCATTTTTATGTCAACCTGCACAAGTATGGTGCGACCCAGCTCAAGCGGGTCACCGACATCGTGCAGAGTTTCCACGGCCTGACGAATATATCCGAGGGCGTCATCGAACTCGCCCCGGTCGGAAAACACGCGGGCGATTGTGCGCAGCGAAGCGCCCACTTCGGCCTTCTCACCGAGGGCCTGGGCGAGCTCAAGCGCCTTCTGCGCATACTTCATCGCTTCGGCGTGATTGTCGAGGGCCAGTTCTACTTCACCCAGTCGACGGCTGGCCTGACAGACGAGCGACGAATCGGGGGCCAGGAGGCGTCCTTCCTGATAGGCGTCAGAAAGAATCGCTTTGGCTTTAAACATATCACCGCGCTCATAAGCCATCTCACCGAGATACTCGAGATAAATGACTCGTTCGCGCTTGAGATTGAGGCGGCTGATAATCTCGTTGGCCCGGTCGAGGCTGCGAGAGGCGAAAACGAACTCCCGTTTGCGAAGATGCAAATAGCCGAGCGAGAGGAGATTGACGGCCTGGGAGATTTCCTGCTTGTTGGCGGTATTAAATTCGAGGGCGGTGGTCAGGTCCTTTTCGGCCTGCTGCCACAGCCCGGCAAGCATGCGGATAGTACCGGCGTTACCGGTCAACTGGGCCACTTTGCGAGGCTCATCGCCGGCCATCTCGATAGCCTCATCCAGAAAACCCAGGGCGGCATCGAAATCGGCCCGGATAAAGGCGATGCGGGCCAGCTCGTTCAGGCCGTTTACCTGTCCTACGTTATCCGCGGCTCGGCGATACGAAGCCAGCGCGTTGTGCGCCCTGATCTCGGCATTCTTGAGGTCACCAATAGCGGAGTATGACTTGGAGAGGACGAGCTGCACACGCCCGTAGCGTCGATTGAGCGGGAAATCAGCCAGCACGCGGGTGGCCTTGAGTCCGCTCTCGATTGCTGCGCGGTAGTTGCTTTCCGCAAACCCCTTTTCTGCTGCCAATAACAAGTACAGCCCGTACTGATGCGGGCTGTCTTCAAATTCGTTCGCCGGGAGAGCGTCGAACTGGCGGATCGCGGAGCCAATACTGCGCTGGCGGAAACACTCCTCCACTTCGAGCAGGCGGTTATCAAACGCGAATTTTTGTGAGGGTCGGTCCATGATTCTTCTGTGTTTTGAGTTACCTGTGAATCTGCATTAGCGATTCATTCACATGATTTGACTCTCCGTGCCAATTTGGACTGCCAGACCCGACCGTTTTGTCGATACTCAGTAGCCATTGGATGACTAGACCCCACCGCCAGAAACCAGGAACCAGAGCTGGAACATCACTTGATCGAGGAGATCCGCGCTACTGGAATCCTCACCGATTGCAGTCGTTCCACCTCCTGATTCATTGCTGATAGAATCTGGAGCGGTGTATCCGCCATTGTTGCCAATGTCATTGACGGTGGTGCTACCGCCAGTGGCATCTGCATCCCAGGCATGCTCGGCAACCAACATGGGAGCTGAGATGACGAAAGCGGCCACGAAGGCAAGCAGCACAAGGAATGCTGAGACTCGTGAACCTCTCATAAACCCTGCCTCCTGAACAGTTAGGAATCGCCCTGTTTGGTGCGTGATGCGAGTATTGATGATGTCAGCGCAAAGGGCGCGTCAAACGCATACTTTGCCACTGGTATGGTAAGTTTCCCATACCCTTTTGTCAAGCAATATTTTACGAGGCGCAACTACTGCGCCGGACGGCCGTACTGGTTTAGTTCGAATCACTTGGAGCGGGAAGAGCGAGTAGACAGGGGCATGTGCCGGGACACGAGTGCGAGACTCCGTCGCTACTCCTCGCTTCCGTTCACCCGCACGCCATTTCTATGTCGGACACGGACTTGCCGGATCCGGTGCCCCTCGACCGTAACGATCTCGAAATGAATATCGTGCCAGCGGGTTCTTTGCCCCTGGCGAGGCACCTCGCCGAACAGATGGTACATCAAGCCGCCCACGGTATCGTAGTCGCCCTGCTCGTGTTCGGTATCGAGCACTTCCTGAAGGTCGCTGACCAGCATGGAAGCGTCGACCAGATAGCCGTCCTCGGTACGTACCAACAACTGGAGTTCATCCGGATCGTGTTCGTCCTGGATATCGCCGACAATCTCTTCGAGGATGTCCTCGAGCGTCACCAGACCGGCCAGACCACCGTACTCATCGACCACCAGCGCGATGTGCTGTTTGCGGGTCTTGAATTCGCGAAGCAGCTCGCCGATAACCTTGCCTTCGGGGACGAAAAACGGCTTGCGAAGATAGCGGGCGATCACAAACTCCTCCCCTGCTCCCGGCATGTTGTTGAACAGGTCTTTCACGTAGAGAATGCCGATTACGCGGTCGATGGTTTCTTCGAAAACCGGGAAGCGGGAGTGGCCGTCTTCGACGACCAGTTGCTGAATCTGCTTGAACGTCATGTTGCGTTCGATACCGGCAACCTTGATGCGAGGGACCATGATCTCGCGGACGACCGTTTGATCGAGTTGGAAGATCTGGCCGATCATCTGCTTCTCATCTTCCTCTACAATCCGCTCGTCGATTCCGGCCTGGTCGGCGAGCGTTTCGATGGCGCGCTCGATAATATCCTCTTTTTCTTCTTCGCTCACCGGTTCGTCATCGGTTCTTCGGAGGATGCGGCGGTAACCACCGACTATCGGGAGAAACAGCCAATGCACGAGTCTTATCAGCCAGAGGTGCTTCAGCATGCTGGGACTAACCGCCGTGCGGGCGTGGCGGCGCGGCAGAAATTCGACGAATAGTATTTGCAGCAGCCAGACGACGGCAAAGCCGACGGGGAAAAGGACGTGCACGGTCAATTCGGAGCGGACCGCCATCTGCTGCAGCAGCAGACCGCTCAAGACGGAAACCAGCACAAGCTGAAAGGATTTGAAGACGGTTGCCACCTGCAGGCTGGCCCGCGGGTTCTTGGCGAGGGTTTCCAGGAAATGCCGACGGCCTTCGGAGATACCCGGTGCGAGATCGTTGAGTTCGTCCGGGTCGACATAGACGGCCATGGAGTAGAGGGAGACGAAATAGCCGGCCGTATAGCTGGCGGTTATCAGAAAGAGGGCGATAGCTTCGAACATGGCGTGCTACCTCCCTCCCACGCAGGAGAGAATGCGCTCCTCCCGCTCTTTCATCACGACCGCTTCGCGCGGTTTCATATGGTCATACCCGAACAGATGCAGCAGGCCATGACAGGCCAGCCGAAGAAACTCTTCGGATGGTGTGCCGCCGTAGTCGGCCGCCTGACGCCGGGCAGTCTCCACTGATATGTAGATCTCTCCAAATGTCGCGTCTTCGTCTTTCGATTCGTCCAGCGTGAACGACAGAACATCGGTGGCACGGTCCTTATTTCGGAAGCTACGATTGAGTTCCCGCAGGCGCCGGTCGGTCGTAAAGACAAGATTTATGGACGCCTTACTGTCAGGCTCCGCTTCTTCGTCGGCGATCAGCTCGAACATCTTGTGTATTTTCGCCCGTGGGATGCGCACCGGCGTCTCCTTGTGAACCGTAAGTCGCACGTTACTTCTCTTCCTTGCTCGGATAGACGATTCTCTGGTGGAAGGCGGCCATCACGACCTTCGCAAAGGCTTCCTTGATGCGGGCCAGATCGCGAAGCGTCAGGGGGCATTCATCGAGCTGTCCCGACTGAAAGCGATCGTTGATGATGCGCTGGATCAGGTTGTTGATCCGCGCCGGCTTCGGCTCATCGAGCGTGCGGCTGGCGGCTTCGACCGCATCGGCCAGCATTGAGATACCCGTCTCGCGTGTCTGCGGTTTGGGACCGGGATAGCGATATTTGTCGATCTCGGAGGGATCCGCTCCCTGCTTGAGCGCCTTGTCATAGAAATAACTCATGACCATCGTGCCGTGGTGTTCTTCGATGAAATTCAGCACTTCGTTCGGCAGGCCGGCTTCTTCGCCCAGCCAGCGCCCTTTCTTGACGTGGGCGGAGAGAATCAACGACGACATCGAGGGCGTCAGGACGTCGTGTTTGGATTTGATGCTGAGCTGGTTCTCCACGAAATACTCGGGTATCTCCATTTTGCCGATATCGTGGTAGTAGGCGCCCACCCGGGCAAGCAGGTGGTTGGCGGTAATCGCTTTGGCCGCCGACTCGCACAGGTTGCCGACCACGATCGAGTGGTGGTAGGTACCGGGAGCTTCGAGCGCGAGTCGTTTCAAGAGCGGGTGGTTCAAATCCGACAGTTCCAACAAGGTCAGGTCGGTGGTGAAACCGAAAATCGACTCGAATATCGGCAGGAAAAAGATCGCCAGGACGATCGTGATAATTCCGTTCAGGGCGCCGAGGGCCAACTCCGGCAGAATTTCCGGGTTGGGCGTCAGCTTGAGGGTTTCTACTATCAGGATCAACAGCACGTAAGCGATGATCACCCCCAGCATGATACGATAGAAGTCGGAGCGCTTGTAAACGCGTCCGGCCGAGAAACAAGCTACCATGCCGACCACAATAGTCATAAGCGAGATGGTGAAACTGAACCGGTGCATGACGCCGAGCAGGAGCGCGAGGATAATGGTCGAGAGGATGCCGATCTCCGGATCGAACAGGATGGTCACCATCACCGGCAGGACGACCACCGGATAGATATAAATCGATGAGATCCCGATCCGCTCGGCCATGCTGCCGATGAGATAGATCAGCCCGAACTGCAGGACGAACACCAGGAAGAGGGCGAGGATTTTCGGGTTCGAGTTATAGACCGTGCGGCGGAATTTGTAGAGGAACAGATACAGTGCGATAAACGCGGCGAGCGAAAGCAGAATACGTCCGATGAACGGCAGGGCGGCAAGGAACCAGCCCTCTTCTGCGGCCTGCTGGCGCTGTATTCGCGCCATCTCGACCAGCACTTCTTCCTGATCGGGCGTCACGCGCTGACCGGCGCGGACGACGATATCACCCTCCTCGACAATCTTCTTCACCGGCGAAATCGATCCGAGGGCTTTCGACAACCGCTCTTCGTACTCCTCGGTGTCGATCCTGAGGTTCGGCTGAATGAAGTTTTTCCCGACGTTGTAGTAATAGTCGACGTCGATAGAGTCGCGATCGGCCAGGCGGTTCAGAGCGGTCAGCAATCGCAGGTTCGCCATAGCCCGATCATACAGCTGGTCACGCTGAAAGGAGAGTTCGTGCTCACCGCGCTTGATCACGACCGACCGGCTGCCGCCTTCGGGGAGGACGGCGCCGTTGGGGAGTACGCCGAGGCGATAGATTTCCGAATCGTAGACTGCCTTCAGTTGTCGTTCAACCCGCGTCAGGTTTATCGGTCGGTTGAGCGACTTCTCGATGGCCGAGCGGCTCATGAGAGGAAAGCGCGATGAGACCAACTGCACCTGCTCTTCGGTAAGCGCACTCCCCTGCGGTCGATGGGTCCGCACCGAATCGACCAGCTTCAGGAAGGAACTTAACCGCCGGTGCGCGGTCACGGTAACCGAGGTGTCGGCAGAAAGGACGTAGGGTACCGATTGGCGTTCGCGTTCGCGGTCGCGGGCGAGATCCTGTTCTCCCTTGAACACCGTGATTTCGAACGGAGCAAGAATGTCCTGGAGGGCGATCTCGTTTCGTCGTGGGATGTCGAAGGGATCAAACAGGTCTTCGCCCGGGTACATTACCACCAGGGACACGGAAAACAGAACCAGCAGCAGGACTTTGATCGTGCGGGTCTGGGTGGTCGGCGTTTGAACCTGCCGGCTCTCAGACTGCACTTTGAGAAGCCGCTGTATACGGCGAATCAGTATGCGTATCAGCTTGGCCATACGGCGTCCCGTGCGGGACTAGACATCCTTCCGCCGAGCGTTTTCATAACGCTCATAGGCATTGATAATTTGCTGTACGAGGCGATGACGGATAACATCCTTGTCCGTCAAATGAATAAACTCGATACCCCTGATGTTTTTCAAGATCTTTCGTACCGTCAGCAAACCGGAGGTCTTTTTCTCCGGCAGGTCGATCTGGGTGATATCCCCGGTGATGACGGCTTTCGATTTTTCGCCGATGCGAGTCAGGAACATCTTCATTTGCGCGGTAGTCGTATTCTGAGCCTCGTCGAGGACGACGAAGGCTTCGTTGAGCGTGCGGCCGCGCATAAAGGCGAGCGGGGCGATTTCGATCACGCCCATTTCCAGAAGCTTGGCGATCTTGTCCGGCTGCATCATATCGTAGAGGGCGTCGTAGACCGGCCGAAGGTACGGGTCGACTTTGGCCCGGACATCGCCGGGCAGGAAGCCAAGCGATTCACCGGCTTCCACCGCCGGGCGTGTGAACACAATGCGATTGACCTTCTTCGCTTTCAACTCCGCGACGGCCATGGCGACGGCAAGATAAGTTTTGCCGGTTCCAGCGGGGCCGATGGCGAAGACCAGGTCGTTTTTGTCGACGGCCTCGACATATCCGGTCTGACCGACTGTTTTCGGCTTGATCGCTTTCTTCAGAGCGCTGGTCAGAAGGGCTTCGGTAGAGATCGACGCGGCCGGTCCGGTTCCGTTCTGACGGATCATGCCGATGGCATAGTTGAGATACTGCTCGGTGATAACTTCGCCCTGCTTGATCCGGGTGGTCAGATCGGCGAGGAGGCGGATAATCTGCTCCACTTCGGCCGGCGGTCCCTCAACCTGTATCCGCTCCCCACGCGCGATAATACGGCTGAGGAAGCGGCTTTCGATCATGCGCAGAAACGCATCATTCTGCCCAAACAACAGCCGCTGATCGATATCTCCCGGTGAGAAAGTACCGATCTTCTTCTCTTCGTAGTCGGTCTGCATACTTACGGTGCAGGCTCCTTTGTGACAATCTTCAGGCCAAGCTCTTCGAGCTGTGACGGTTCAATCTCCGAAGGAGAGCCGTCCATCAGCGAAGCTGCGTTGGCGGTCTTCGGAAAGGCAATCACATCACGAATGGAATCCCGCCGGCCCATGAGGGCGACAAGGCGGTCGAGGCCGAGTGCGATTCCGGCGTGCGGCGGGGCGCCGAACTCCAGTGCCCGTAGCAAAAAGCCGAACATCCGCTCGGCGCGCTCGCTGTCAATACCGAGAATGGCCAGAATCTTCTTCTGCAGTTCGCTCCGGTTGATACGCTGTCCGCCCGAGGCAACTTCCCAGCCGTTGACTACCAGGTCGTACTGCATCGCTTTGGCCCGGCGCCAGGGATGGGTGAGATCGGTGCCCGAAAGAGACGACTCGAACCCTTCGTCGATGAGCGGCAGGTCGGCTTCGTGCGGGTGCGACACGATGTTGTGCATGGCTTCCCAGCGCTGTTCGTCCTCGTTGTAGTCGAGCAGCGGGAAGTCGGTCACCCAGAGGAAACGGAACGCCTTTCGATCGATCAGATCGTGTTGACGACCGAGGTGGAGGCGAAGCTGCCCGAGGATCGATTCGGTGCGAAGTCTCTTGTCTGATACTATGAACAGCGCGTCGCCCGTTTCGGCTCCCGCCCGCTGACACATTTGATCCTTGATCTCCTCGCCGATGAACTTGAGAATCGGTGACTTGTCCTGATCCGCGGTGCGGAGGACATAGGCCAGTCCGCCGGCGCCGTGTTTTTTGGCCAGCTCGGTGAGTTCGTCGACCTGCTTGCGAGAGTACGATCCGCCTCCCTTGAGGACAATGCCCTTCACGACTCCGCCGGACGTGACGTTGTCGGCAAAGACCTTGAACGCACAGCCTCTGGCGATCTCGGAGAGGTCGACTATTTCCATACCGAACCGGAGATCCGGCTTGTCGATACCCCAGCGGTTCATGACCTCGTCGAACGAATAGCGCGGGAACGGCGTCTCGATATCGACATCGAGGACGGACTTGAACAACACCTTTTGCATGCCTTCGATCACAGCAAAGACGTCATCGGGTGTGACGTACGACATCTCAACATCGATTTGCGTATGTTCCGGCTGGCGGTCGGCGCGAAGGTCCTCGTCGCGAAGACAGCGCGCGATCTGGAAGTACTTATCGAATCCGGAGATCATCAAAATCTGCTTGAGCAACTGCGGCGACTGCGGCAGCGCGTAGAATCTCCCTTTGGAGACACGGCTGGGAACGACATAGTCCCGGGCTCCTTCGGGCGTGGACCGCATGAGCAGGGGTGTCTCGATCTCGTAGAAGCCCTCTTTATCGAAGTAGTTCCGGACCGCCATGGTGGCCCGGTGCCGCATGCGGATCGCCTCCTGCATTGGGGTCCGGCGAAGATCGAGATAGCGGTATTCGAGACGAAGCATCTCGTTGACGGATGAGTTGTCTTCGATCTCGAACGGCGGCGTCCTCGACTCCGAAAGAATATAGAACTCCTCGGCAACCACTTCGATCTCCCCGGTCGCAAGCCTGGGGTTTGTGGTCCCCTCTGGTCGCTGCTGCACCGTCCCCACCACGGCCACAACGAACTCAGAGCGGGTGCGTTCCGCATCGGCCAGCATCGTTTTATCAAAGGACTCCGGATTGACGACGACCTGGGTGAGGCCATAGCGGTCGCGCAGATCGAAGAACATCAGGCCGCCCAGATTGCGGTATCCAGCCACCCAACCGTTGAGTCGGACCGGGGTACTTATGTCGTTGGGCCGCAGGCAGCCACAGGTGTGCGTTCTTTTCAGGCTCTCGAAAGGTGGCACAGAATCCTCATTAACTATATGCTGTTCATTAAATTATCGGCAGAAAGCAGCCGTCGATTGAGACAACCAGGGAAAGGCTCATGATGGGGCGAATATTACGGGAAACGGCCGCTCATGTCAAGTGAGTCATACGTTACCTCCAGCCGGCAAGAAAACGGTCGGGGGATTCCCCAATATGACATACTGAAACTCGCTCGCGACTTGACTTTATCACAAAATCGGCTATATCCTCTTTTGCTATAGCAGCCGTGCGGAGAACTACACGATTTGGACACGATTGTCGATAAATGACCATATGAACCTCACTCGATATATGACGGAAGAACTGGTCAAGCTGGAGATGACCAGCGTGATCGAGCCGCCCGACGAAGGCGCCTCGTTCGAGAAATGGCGTCAGAACGCCAAAGAAGTGATACTGGGAGAGCTCGTGGAGCTCCTCGCCGCCAACAACCGGATCGGCAACCAGACCAAACTGCTGATCGATTTCGTCAATCGCGAGCGCAAGGCCACTACGGCAATCGGGCATGGGGTGGCGATTCCGCATATTCGCTCTCTGCAGGCAAAGGAATTCATGCTGGCATTCGCTCGCTCGAGCGTCGGCTACGATTTCGATTCCCTTGACAATAAGCCGACCACCCTCTTTTTCGTGATGGCCGCCCCGCCGTACGACGACAACTTTTACCTCAAGGCGTTTAAGGCCCTCGCCGGGATGCTTCAGTACGAGTCGTTCCGCGAAGAGCTGATGAATGCGCAATCAGCGGGTGAGGTTCTTCGAGTAATCCGTTCAATGGAGTGAGCGCAGCGGCTGCGCAGTCAGCATCGTCACCGCAGAGTTTACGTTTCCATGAAAAGCATTCGATTTTCTTGCACGCTCCTGAGAATGGTGCGTCTGTAGATAGCCGAACGGAGGCTGCCGCAGTGGCGCCGTCGTTCGTACATGGAATCCGTCAAAGAAAGCAGGTCCCGCCGTCCAACGCGGCGGCTGTGGGGCTGCTTTGGTAGACCTCATCCCCCGTGTGTTTACCCCCACACCGTTCAGGGTCGCTCGTTGAATCTGCCGAGCGACCTTTTTTATCTCTGTTTTTTTCGTCGCTGACCAACATAGACGCCGGCCAGGACGGCCAGTCCACCGAGAGCGGTCGCCCAGGTGAACCGTTCTCCCAGATACGGCACGGCGAGGGCGGTGGTGGCGACCGGTTCCAGATACAGGAATATCCCGGCCCGGGCGGCGCCGATATCGGCCACTCCCTCCTGCCAGAACCAGTGGGCGATCGCCAGGCCCAGCACCCCGAGAAACAACAACGCGATGAGGGCATCCAGCGGAAGGTGTAGGAACACCGACCAGTCCGAGGTCATGCTCATATAGCCAAGCACCACCAGTCCGGCCGGAGCGAGGACCGCAAACGTCAGGGCGAGAGGATGGTGCGCTCTGGAGAGATTGCGGGTGGCGATGGTGTACAGCGCCCAGGTGTGGGCCGAGGCCAGCACCAGCCAGTCGCCGATATTGGAAAGCCAATCCAGATTCGACAGGTCGCCGCGCGAGACCAACAGCAGTATTCCAACCGTTGCGATCGCAATACCACCTATCTCGCGATACCCAAGTCGCTCCTTCAGTATGAAATAGGAGAGTACGGCCAGCACCAGCGGGGTGACGGAGATAATCCAGCCGGTGTTGGTGGCCGAGGTGTATTTCAGCCCGGTGATCTGGATAAGGAAGTGCGCCGTGAGTATGACAGATCCGAGCGCCACCATCCACACGTTACGTTTCGAGATACCGAACCGGATCCGTTTCAGGCGAATAACCACCAGAAGCACCGGCAAAGCGATAAGGAAGCGAAGCCCCAGCAGCTCGACCGGCGTCACGTAGTCGAGCACGATCTTGGTGGCGACAAAGGTCCAGCCCCAGACGATAACACAGAAGAGCAGGTAAAACCGGGAGAGCATTGCGATGTATAGGTGGTTTGGTTGATCCCGTCAATATCGGACTTGTGCCCGGCGGCCAGAACCGGTCGTCCGGTTCGCCCCCGCTAACGGTTGACGGATATCTTCCGATACTATGCTAAGAAGGGCGCAACCGGGCCGCCCCGAATAACCACGGAATCTCACATGACTCCGGACATCGTACGGGGGAACCTCCGACCGGGCACGAGAACATTCGAATCCGAACGAATAGTCGGTAAATGTCTGGATCGGCTTCCGGGGCCACAACCATCGGCGTCTGCGCTAACACGTTGCGGGGTGGAATAAAAATGCTCGGTGACAAAAAGAGTCCTTGTGATTCGGACGTTTCCGGCTATTTTGGATTTGGGAAAGTCGGGGACAGGGCACTTCTTTCCACCTTCGTCGAACTGACACCACGTACTACATTACGACGTTTTTTAGTGGAATCGTATCTGGATTCGGCCTTTTCATGGGATCAAGCGGAAACGGTTTCTCTGATGGGGATACGACCGGTCCCTCCGCATTGCTGCGAGAACTTGAGTTTCAATCTGCGGAAACGAGCCGTTTTCATGGGTGCCGCCGAAGCCGGCTTCAATCAGTTTGTCGGACACGACCACGGTTGGGGCTCTTACGGCGATTGGTCTACTTTTGACGGGGGGGCGCGAACTGTGCCCGTTTCTTTGGCGTTAGAAGATTGTCGGGATGATTTACGTATCCATTCCCGAGTTACTTCTATACCGCACGATGTAGTACCTCCTCTGCAACATCGAGCATACTTACCGCAGCCGCACCGAAAACCCGTAGCGAGCTCAAAACGGTGAATTGAGGACAGAACAGTGAACGAACGGACAGGACGGATTGACACATCGGCGAGCGCACCCCGGGTTAAGGTTCGTGCGCTCACCCGTCGGATTCCGGCCCGGACCGTAGTCGTTCGTCATCTGTCCGAGCTCGAAAGTGTCCGTTCGGAATGGGCCGCGCTGCAGTCCCAGCTTCCCACCCCGTCGCCCCTTCGTTCATTCGACTATGCCCGGCTCTGGTATCAATCGTTTGCCGAACCGGAGCAGGTTCGAGTCTTTCAGATTTCCGATGCTGAACGGTCGCTGGGGCTGTTCCCAATGGTTGTTCGTCGCGTCCGCGGCGCCCGGGTCCTGAGCGGGATAACCAACTCACACTGTCTGCACGGCGAGCCGCTGGTGGTTCCCGGACAGGAGACGGCGTTTTCGGATCACCTGATTCGGGAAATGATCGCCCACAAGTCGGACTGGGATCTTATCGACCACCGTTTCACCTACTCGTTCGACAGGGTCCGACCGGTTTTCGATGAGCGCGGTCTTTCCCGCCACGGCCTCCGGTTCGCTCAACGCACGGAGCCGACCTACGTCACCGACGTCGAACAGCCGTATGAGGATTTCTTCAAGGGCCTTTCGCGGGAGACCCGGAAGAAGCTTCGTCGCTCGGGAGACCGACTCGCCAGGATGGGCGAAGCAAGCTACGTGCACCTTCGGGACGACGATGCGGTCGCGGCCTGGGATGTGCTGGTCACGCTCGAGGACGCCGGGTGGAAGGGGCGCAACGGGACATCGATCGCGCGCTGTGGTTCGCAGTACACGGAGTTTTACGAGTCGTTTGTCCGCCTGCTGGCCGACAACAGGGTGCTGCATCTGTTTCAGTTGTGTGTCGACGGTCAGCCGATTGCGGCGGCGTTTGGGTATCTTGACGGCGGCACGATGCACTATTTGAAAGCGGCCTACGACGAAAACGCGCACGAAGCGGCGCCGTCGAATAATCTCCTTCGCGATGTTATCCAGGACCTGATCGAGAACTATCCCGATGTCAAGCTGTTGCACCAGTTCCCCTGGGACTCCGGCTATAAGCACCGGATGGCGTCGTATGACGCGCACTCGTTTGAGACGATCGTGTTCAGCCCGACCATTCGCGGGGGGGCGATGGCGATGATGTTCCGTCTCAAGGAGCGGCTGAAGCAGGTCAATTCGGTGCGCAATACGGTTGTGAAGATCCGCGGCTATTAGGCATCTCCTTCCGTCAGTCCGAACCGCAGGGGTTCGGACCTGCGCAACTTCTCCAATTCATCGAAAAACGTTGTACTAAGTTGACCCCGTGTGCTTTACGGCGAAATGGGTTTGTTTTGTCATTTTTTAGGGTGAAAAACGAAATCTTCTGCCCATTCGGAGGGCCGCTTCTGCCCTGCTCTGGTGAGGTGGGGCTGATTTGCCGGAAGTGACGAGTCATGGTTACGAACCTCCTTTTGTAAAAGGGGACAGGGGAGCAATCACCATCGAGTTGGTAGTGAAAACGGAGGTGCACTGTCGGATGTACCTGCCTTCGGCAGGAAGCATCCGACAGAACTGTTCGGCGGGGAGCCGGGCTGCAAGCAGCCTCGGCCTACGCATCTTTGACGAAGCTGTTTCAGGCTTCTTCAGTCCGAACCTATCCTGGCGGGTTCGAAGACGGACCCGCCCTACGGTTCTGCCTTCGGCAGGAAGCATTCGACAGAACGGGTGGTTGCTCGCAGGGTCATGCTTCGACTCCGCTCAGCATGACGGTGCAAGAGCGGCAGATACTCTGTGAGTTCTCATCAGTCAGCGGGGAGCCGGGCTGCAAGCAGCCTCGGCCTACGCAAATCATCGTAGGGGTTCGTGGTGCACGAGGACGTACACCACGCACAAGCCGGGAGTCGTGGTGCACGAGGACAAACACCACGCACGAGCCCGCCGCCGCTACACGTGCTGGTCGACGAGGATCGGGTTACCGTCGGGATCGACGCAGGTGAAATACGCCGGGCCGCTGTTGGTCTCGTCGGCCTGCTCGACAAGGGTCACACCTTTCGCCTTGAGTTCGCGCTGCAGCTCGCGGACATCGGTGAACGAGTCGAGTTTCCGGGCGCTGGAGTCCCAGCCGGGATTGAAGGTGAGGATGTTTTTGTCGAACATGCCCTGGAAGAGGCCGATTTTGCATTCGCCGTTTTTGAGGACGAGCCAGTTCTGATCGATATTGCCCCCGACTTCTTCGAATCCAAATTTCTCATAGAAGGCTTTGGAGGCATGGATGTCTTTGACGGTGAGGCTGATCGAGAAATTTCCGAGTTGCATGGGTGGTCTCCTTGTGGTGTGTGGTGTGCCCGGGGGAATATAGCTTGAAAGCTGGCGGGATGGAAGCAAGGAAGGATGGCGCATATAGGTACCCCACCGCTTGCGGTGGGCTTGTTCCGGGCTCGCCCTGTGTGATGTCGCAACCGCAAGTTCGACGGAGATTCATGATGAACCTTGATGGGAAGTTGTATTCACCCGAACCCACCGCAAGCGGTGGGGTACCCTGGTTCATTGAGCGGTCACCGAAGTTAGTAATCGTGACACATAGTAAGGATGACTCGTCTCCCCACCTGCTACCGCGAGTAACGATAGGGCTAACTGCAATCAATATAGCAAAACGAGGATACTTCAGCAGAAACAAAAACCCCTCACATTACTGCGAGGGGTTTTGGGACTTAACGTGTGCACCCACCGTCGAGCCGCAACCGAAAGCGACCGCCAGCAGCCAGCTCAGACCGGGCGAACCCGCAACACACACAAGTAACTCTCTACCGCTGCTACCTTCCGGTCCTGACGGGGTTCGAAAGCCTTATGTTGTACGGGACCCGACCATCAACACCGCTTACCCGCGTTCGGCAGACGATCCACAAACCCTCGGGTGGGAATTCAACCCCGGTAGAGCGGGTTCCGGGTTACAGGGCACCGCTAGCTCCCCGTCTAGCACACTATATTTTGGTGGAGCCGGCCGGGATCGAACCGGCGGCCTTCGCATTGCGAACGCGACGCTCTCCCAACTGAGCTACGGCCCCATCGATGTTTTTCTTCCGGACTCGGTCGGATCCCACAGCAAGCTGTGGGCGACCAACACCCGGCTGTGCGCTTTTCGAGCCTCAACAATAATATAAACGGGTTCGAGCGCCAAGCGGTTTTTTTTGGGGGGGGCCGGCTGTCGGATGTATCTGCCTCCGGCAGAAAGCATCCGACAGAACAGGGATGGTCGCAAGGTTATCTGCCTGCGGCAGAATGCATCCGACAGAACAGGGTATTTGTGGCCCACCTGAAGTGAGTCCGCCTGTGGCGGACGAACGGCAGGTGGGAAACTCAGAGCAGGCGAAAATATCCCATAGCAAGCTATGGGCGACCCGCGGCGGGGTGCATCGGCGGCAGGCACGATCAGGTCCTTCGCTGCCTTCGGCAGAAAGCATCCGACAGAACGGGTAGTTGTGCCCCACCTGAAGTGAGTCCGCCTGTGGCGGACGAACGGCAGGTGGGGGCGCGGGTCAGTCGAAGAGAACCCACAGCAAGCTGTGGGCGACTCTGAGCAGTCAGGCGGGGTCGCCTGACTGCACGCTATGTAAACGCACGGGGACGTACGCCACCCACCCTTCGACGAGCTCAGGGTGACGGGCCGCCACATTCGGCGGGCAAAATATGATTTCGGGAAGGGGGGGTTGTTTCGTATATTGGCTGACTATGAGCTATCTGGTACTAGCCCGAAAATACCGACCACAAACGTTCGATGAAGTCGTGGCGCAGGAACACGTCACCCGGACGCTTCGTAATGCAGTGAAAAACAACAAGATAGGCTCCGGCTATCTATTCTGCGGGCCGCGCGGCACCGGCAAAACGACGGTCGCCCGCCTGCTCGCCAAGGCAATCAACTGCAAAGAAGGACCAACCGACCAGCCGTGTGGCACATGCACAGCCTGCACCGAGATCACCGCGGGATCATCGATGGACGTGCTCGAAATCGACGCCGCATCGAATACCGGTGTCGATGATGTCCGGCAGCTGCGGGAAAATGTCCGCTACCTGCCGACATCGGGGCTGAAACGCATCTATATTATCGACGAAGTCCACCGCCTGTCGGGATCGGCATTCGACGCGCTGTTAAAAACGCTTGAAGAGCCTCCTTCGCATGTGGTGTTCATATTCGCGACTACCGAGCCGGTCAAAGTGCCGGATACGATTCACTCCCGCACGCAACGGTTTGATTTCCGTCGGGTGTCGGTCGATGATGTCACCCGGCATCTGAGCGCTATCGCACAGAAGGAGGGGTTTGCGGCCGAAGAAGCGGCGTTGAAATTGATCGCCCGCAAGGGGGACGGTTCGGTGCGCGATTCGCTTTCGCTGCTCGACCAGGTGTCGGCGTTTGCGGGTGATTCGGTCACGGAGCAGGATGTGATCAACGCGCTCGGGCTGGTCGACCGTCAGTTCCTGTTCGACTACACGCGCTCGGTCGCCGAGTCCGACCGTCGCGCAGTGCTAACGCTCACGCGGCAGTTGTTCGACAGCGGGGTGGATATCACCGATTTCGTGCAGGAGCTGCTCGAGCATCTCAGGCAGATCATGATTGTGCAGAGCGATCCTGACGGGGTCGAGCTGCTGACGGTTTCCGAGAACGAGCGGCCGGTGTATCAGGAGCAGGCGCAGTATTTCCAGACCGGCGACATTCTTCGGATGATGAAAATTCTCGCCGAGGTCAACGCCGATCTCAAGACCGGTCTCGATGAGCGGCTCTTGATCGAAGTGGCGGGTGTGAAGATGGCTGAGATGGAGTCGACGGTGCGTTTCGAGGACATTCTCGCGCAGTTGCAGGCGGGAGCCGCCTCGGCGCCACCCGTTGAATCGGGCAAGACGGGCGGGGATTTGTTCGGTTCGGCTCAAAAAAAAAGTCCTGAATCGAAATCGATAGGCACCCCTCCACCCTCGCGACCGGCGCCCCCTTCGCCCCCGTCGGGTGAAACACGTTCCGTGACATTCGTCCGGCGGGCGCCGAACCTGGCGCAGGTCAAAGCGGAGTGGGACAGTTTTCTCAATCGGGTGCGCGCGGAGAACCCGATGCTGGCTTCGCAGCTCGGCATGGCGCGCATTCGCTCGGTCGCCGACAGCGGAGTTGAGCTGGCGTTCAGCAGCTCGGAAGACGCGTCGATGCATCTGGTGCAGCGAGCGGACAATCTGGAGACGATCACCCGCCTGCTGGCCAAGCATTTCGGGCACAACCTGCAGGTAACGTTTGCGGTTGACGATACGACCGATTCGAGTGTCCCGGATGAGATCCCCAAGCGGGTCAAGAAAGAGGACGCCGACAAACTGATCGAAAAATCGGAGCGCTTGAGGAATCTCCTCGCCAAAGTTGACGGGGAGATAATCGGCATCCGTAAGGTAGAATAACAGAAGCAGCACATTCCAAGTCTGGAACATAGCACAAAGGAGCACACCCATGGGACGTGGCGGTCTTGGCGATATGATGAAGCAGATGCAGAAGATGCAGGCCAAAATGGAAGAGATGCAGGCGGAGCTGGAAAAGACCGAGGTTGAAGGGTCGTCCGGCGGTGGCATGGTGAAGGTGGTCTGCAACGGCAAGTCCGATGTGATCTCGATAACGATCGATCCGGAAGTGGTCGACAAGGATGATGTCGAGATGCTGCAGGATTTGATTATCGCCGCTATCAACCAGGCCCGGGAGAAAGTCCAGGAACTGCAGGCGGAACAGATGTCGTCGCTGACCGGCGGCATGAACATCCCCGGCCTCAACCTTCCGTTCTAAGACCGATCTATGTTTGAATCCGCAGGATCGGTAGAACGCCTGATCAACCGACTGGCTCGCCTGCCGGGGATCGGCCGCAAGACAGCCGCCCGGCTGGCGTTTCATATTCTGAAGTCGACGAAAGAAGAAGCGCTAGAGTTGGCCGAGGCGATACAGGAAGTGAAAGAGCGGGTCGGGTTCTGCTCGGTCTGCTTTAACATCTCGGAAAGTGATCCGTGTTCGGTGTGCCTGGACCAGAAACGTCGTCGCGACGTGATCTGCGTGGTCGAAGAAGCATCAGATGTCTCGGTGTTGATCAAGGTGGAAGGGTTCGACGGTCAGTTTCATGTGCTGGGCGGCCGCCTCTCCCCGCTCGACGGGATTGGGCCGGACGATTTGCACATGCAGGAGCTGATGACGCGTTTGTCGGACGAGGTCACGGAAGTTATTATCGCCACTAATCCGAATGTCGAGGGCGAAGCGACCGCGGCGTATCTCTCGCGCCTGATCAAACCGATGGGGATTTCGGTGACGCGGATTGCGCGCGGATTGCCGGTCGGGTCGGATCTGGAGTATGCCGATTCGGTGACGCTGGCGCGGGCGCTCGAGGGGCGACAGTCATACTAGAGAAATCGCTATGACAACCGGAAAGCGTATACGTACGCTGGGGGTGCTGGCCGGGGTGCTGGTGTTGTTTGTCCTCGGTCGCTTTTTCGGCCCCCAACTTTTTTCCAACAACTGGTCATTTACTCACTGGCAGTACCTGCCGTGGTACTTCGGTCCGGTCTGGGTCGTTGCCCTCGCGGCCGGTGTGTTGATTGCCTGGAGGTACGGCCAGGCGATTGGTGAGTGGTTCGAGCCGCGCGGCGTGCGAGTGGTATCAGCGCTGGTCCTGCTCGTGCTGTTCTGGCTGTTTCGGTTTGACTCGTTTGCGTATGGTGGGATCAATGTTCATATCGGCAACATCGCCTATGCCGACACGCCGGGCAGCGGCGTGGTTGTCTATCGGTGGTTCGCGTTTGGCTCGATCATGCTGGCCGACCAGCTTCACTGTCTGCTGACATCGTTCGACGTGAACACTGCCCATGCCTCGGTGCTGGCCTGGCAGATAATCGCGTATGTCTCGGTGGTGGTGTCGATGGTCGCGGCGTGGAAGATTGCTTGTACGATCACCGATGAGCCCGGCAAGCGCGTATGGTGTTTTGCGATCGCGTTTTTTGGTCCGCAGACGCTGCTCTATTTCGGATATGCGGGGATCGGCTCAATCGTTGTGGCTTTCTCCATGTGGGTCATCGCTCTCCTGCCGGCGGCGCTGAGAACTGAATCGAAGGGTACACTGGGGTGGGCGTGGCTGATATTCGTGACGGGGCTCTGTTTCCATATCAGTCTGATCTTCCTTCTTCCGGCCATGCTGTATACGACTACGGTCGTTATCGTAAGAGGCGGAAAACAGTCAATGGCCCCATTGCTGGTGGGGCTGATTACGCTGGTGCTGCTGGTGGCGGCGGTGTATGTACGGGCCGGTGAGTCGCTGGAGCTGGCGTCGAACGTCCTGTTGCTGTCCGGCAAGAAGCCGTATGATGACTACGGGCTGTTTTCCGGCCGGCATATCGGTGATTTCGTGCAGGTGTTGTTTCTGATCGCGCCTCTCATAGTGCTGTTCAAATGGCTGGCGTTCGAGCGTTTCAGGGACTTTTTTTTCACGCCGATGGCGGTTGCCGCCTGGCTGGCATCGGCCGGTGGCGCCGTGCTGGTGTTTGTGCTTGACCCGGTGCATAGTATCGTGCTCGATCTTCCCCGTTTCGCCGCGTATCTCGCGCCGATCGGTACCGCGATGGTGGCAATAATCGTGGTCGCCAACGGGAGACTGACGACCCGGAGCCTGGCGAGCATCGCGGTGGCGGCTGCGCTGCTGCCGATAAGCTACCTGTCGGTCTATACGAGTCTCGAGCGGACGGACGCGTATGCCTCCGCTTATGTCGAGGAGCATCCCGACTACTATCAGCCAATCGCGATAGCGATGCGCGACGCGCACTTTTATTTGCGCGACTTCCAGAGGGCGGCGAACTGGGAGCAGCGGATGTCCGCTCAATCGGAGCAGTTTCTGCTTCTGCAGGGCTGTCTCTTTCTTGTCGGTGGTGGGCGGGGTCAGGAGGCGATTCCGCGACTCTACCAACTCATCGCCGGCAATCCGTACTGGTGGGAGCCGCGCTCGGTCCTCGCGAAAACTCAAATGTCGCTTGGTCAGCCGAAGTTGGGCAAGCCGCAGCTCGACACCGCGCTGATGCTGGCGCCGTACCAGCGCGAACCACTGGTGGCCCGCTACGAGTACTATCGAAATGTCGGACAGCTGGACAGTGCCTTGGTGTCGCTTGACTATGCGCTGGAGTATTTCCCGGCCGATACCTTTATTCTCACCGATCAGATGCTTCTGGAACTTCGCGCCGGCGACTACCGCGCCGCCGATTCGCTGGCCGACGATCGCCTGGCTCGGGATTCTCTGCACGCGCATGCCTGGTACGTGAAGGGGGTGCTGGCCGATCGAGCCGGGCAGGTGTCGCAGGCGATTGGCGGGTATCGTCGGTTTCTCGAGATCGGCCCGGCCGATCCGGACACCAACCGGGTGCGGCGCCGCATGGAAACGCTGGAAATGGCTCTCGAGCAGTAGGGATACGAAGGGAAGGTTATGGACTGGATTGTCATACTGGCCGCGTTGACGGTCGGACTCGGGATCGGAATCGCCGTCATGTTGTTCCTGCGTCGCGATCGGAGCACTGAAGCGCGCGCGTTGGCCGAAGAGATGTATCGCCAGAGCGAAGCGCAGCGTCAGGCCGAAGTCGAAAAAGTCCTGGCCAATGTCAAGGCCGAGTTCGGCGATCTTTCGCGTACGGCGCTGTCGCGATCAACCGATGAGTTCCTCAAGCTTGCGACGGAGAAATTCGATGCGCAGCGGACAGCCAATGTCCGCGAGCTGGATTCCAAGAAATCGCTGATCGACCAGCAACTCGAGCGGATCACGAAAGAGCTGGAGCATGTCGCAAAGGTGGCCAACGATCTCGAGAAAGACAGGGTGCAAAAGTTCGGCGAGTTGACCAGTCATCTCAAGTCGGCGGGAGAACAGACGCAGCACCTGATGCAGACGACAGAAGCGCTCCGGCAGGCGCTGGCCTCGACGAAAGTCCGCGGACAGTGGGGTGAGCGGATGGCCGAGGATGTCCTTCGGATGGCCGGATTTGTCGAGAATTTCAACTACACCAAACAGAAGTCGATCGAAGGGGCCGGATCACGACCCGACTTCACGTTTATGCTGCCGTCGAATCTCCGCCTCAACATGGACGTCAAATTCCCACTCGACAATTACCTTCGCTATCTGGAGACGAAATCGGACAGCGACAAGAGTCGTTTCAAAAGCGACTTCCTTCGGGACGTCAAGTCCCGTATCAAAGAGGTCACCACCCGCGACTACATCAACCCGCAGCAGAACACGGTTGACTATGTCCTGCTGTTCATTCCGAACGAGCAGGTCTATGCGTTCATCCACGAGCAGGACCGGGAGATAATAGACACCGCGCTCAAGAGCAAGGTGATCATCTGTTCTCCGGTAACGCTGTTCGCGGTGCTGGCGGTGATTCGGCAGGCGGTCGACAACTTCGCCCTGGAGCAAAAGGCGAACGAGATGCTTGCTCTGCTCGGCACGTTCAACAAGGAGTGGGGCAAGTTCAAGGAACAGATGGACGGGATGGGGAAGAAAATCACCGACGCCCAGAAACACTTCGAAGCGCTCACGAGCACGCGCGAGCGCAAGCTCGAAAAGCCGCTGAACAAACTGGAAGACCTCCGCCGCCAGCGAGGAATCAATCCTGCTCTCGATGACGACGAAGGTCCTGGTCTGCTTGATATCGATTAGCGTATTATCTCTGAATCGTCAGAACGGCAGCCGGTAGCAATCCCCGTCTTTCGGCACCACGTCGCCGACGACGCTCCGCTTGAAGCGAATGTGTATCGAGTGCGTCTTCTCGTCGACGTACTTCTCCGACGGTGTTATTCCCCAGATGTACTTCGCCATAAGCTGGTTGGTACCGTAGTCGTAGAGGCCCGCCTCATTGCGGTCGAATCGAACGCCGTAGCGATAGCCGCCGAACGGCATTTTCCCGCCGAAGTGTTCATCGAACAGGGTCGAGGCGCTATTGGCCAGTCGGCTGTCCATGCCCCAGAGAAGCGTCCCGGTAAGGCTGTCCGATTCCGGCAGCGTAAACGTGAAGTCGAGCCAATCACCGTGATTGCTGACCGTAAAGTCCTCGCCCGACACCAGCTCTTTGCCGCCCTCACTGCCGCCCGGTAACGCTACCGCTTGCCTGGCGAGGGTGTTGCTCAGGTAGTTATCGAGATCCGCAGTCAGGTCGGCCCATGATCCGAAACCGCACTGATCGGCGAACTGCTGCTGAATCTGCGGCACTGACATGCTGTTGACGATGTTGAACTCGTTCGAGAATGATCGATACAGCTTCCAATAGCCGTCCAGACCGAGTTTGTCGACGAGGTAGTAGGAAAACACTCCCGCCACCGGGTAGCCGATATCGGCGCCTGCGAAGTTGGCGAATCCGTTCATGGTCAGAATGGAATCAAACGGCACGATCTGCTCCCGCTGCAGGAAAACGCCCAGATCGATCAGCGCGGCGGCGTTTTTGCCCCACCGGCCGCCATAGCGGACGGCGATGCCCTCGCGGAGGATGGGCAGGGTGTAGAGCGGCAGGTCGTGAAGTTTGGCATTCACGAGCAGGTGCGTGATCTCGTGATAGTGCGGGAAGACGGAGGACAGGATGTCGTTGGTCGGGAGGTCGAACATCCCTTTGGTCAGGTAGCCTGTCCAGTCCTCGATGGTCGAGTCGGTATCGACAAAGAAATACTCGATCTTCTCCTGAGCGAACTCGGTCTTCAGCGCCTCGCCCATGTCCAGCGTGTCCAGCATGGCTGCGATAAACCGATCGGCTTCATCGAGGACGCATTGATTGAGGAACTTCTGATTGTCGGGATGGACGTGGATGCGGAAGTAGTCCGACTCAACCACCGGCCAGTCCTGAGCGTTGAAGTCCTGCGGGTAGGCCAGCCAGTAATAGTCTCCCAGACGCCAGGCGTAGTAGGTATGCTTGATGACCTGCTGGTCGACGACTTTCTCGAAGGTGAGGTCGTAGAGGGTGCCTTTGCGCCGTGATTTCACTCTGGAGATCGGCGAGTAGATGAACTCCCGCATGAGGGTCATATGCCGGAGGAACGGTGAATTGCAGTCGTGCTTGATGGGAATCCCGGTGTAGGTGATTCCGAATCGGGCGCCTCGCTCCTGCACCGGTTCGATCCAGAGCATCGCAGCCGATTCAACGTTGCCTGAGTACAGGAGGTCGAGATATTCTTCGAGTGTCTCTATTCCCCGGCTGTCGGCCCGGGATTGTTCAGCAGCGGGGCCGGTCAGGAATCCCGCGATCAGGCAGAGAGCGATAGCAAATTGCCGCACGTGATAAGTCCTCCAGTAGCGCACCTAATCTGTTTGAGAGACGGATTATCCTATTATACAACCTCTTCGGCACAAAAAAACCCCGAATCCGGGGTTTTTTGTGATTCCTGCGCTGGCTCATCAGAACGTAAATCCGACCGAAAACCGCTGGGCAGACTCAAGGCGACCGAAATCCTGCCACGCGTAATCGACGACAAGCGAGGTCTGATTGCCCATCGGCAGAAAAAGACCGCCGCCGAGGGCCAGCGATTCTTCGTCGTAGTTCAGCTTATAGCCGCCGCGAAGGAAGTAGCGCTGGTCGTATCCGAATTCGGCGCCGATCGCCCCCTGCTGTTCATGATCGTTGGGGTGTTTCATCTCGGCCGATACGGTCAGCACCGACTGGGGGCTAAACTCGAAATCATAGGCCATGCCGACCCGGAAGGCGAGCGGGAGATCATAGCCGGTGGCCTTTAGCTCGGCCAGAACGTTGTTGCCACTGCTGTTGTCACCCGAATTGTAGCTCACCTCGAGATTCGAGCCCGTGAAGGTCATCTCCGGTCCCATATTGGTAATGCTCATGCCCATACGCAGGGAGTTGAAGCCGGTGTAGAGCAGGGTACCGAAATCGACCGCGACGCCGTGCGATTTCACGAAGTCAATCTTCTCCCCGACATACTTCACGGAGGCGCCGAAGGCGAACTTGGCGGTCAGATGACGAGCGAACGAGAGTCCGACCGCGTACGATGAGGCCCCGTACGTTTCGCCTGTGCCGTCCTGCTCTTCAAACGTGCGGACCTCCTGCTCATCCATCGAGAGAATCATCGCCGAGACACCAAACACGCCGACGTCTTCGAAATTGCGGGCGTAGCCGAAATAGTTCAGGTCGATATCGAGCAGCCAGTTGACGTTTGTGAAGCTGACCGCCGAGTTGTCGATCTCTACCAGACCGGCCGGGTTCCAGTACATCGCATAGACATCGGAACTGACCGCCACCGAGGCTTCCCCCATGCCCTGGTAACGTGAACCGACGCCGATCTTGAGGAACTGCGCTCCGGCGGTACCGGCTTTGGAGAAGGCGGCTGAGGCGCTCTGCGCCAGGCCCAGCAATACCAGCGCTATGATAAACCGTTTCACCTCATGCCTCCTTTATTTCACCACCGCAAAACGTCCCATATGGTCGCCGTAGGGTGACTCGACATGGTAGATGTAGATGCCGGATGCGACCTGCTGCCTGTTGGTCGAGAGCAGATCCCATCGCGCCGTCCCGGTTCCATCGCGATGATCGATGGTATTCACCAGGTCTCCTGCCAGCGTATAGATACGGATCGTGCAACGATCCGGGACATTCTGAAATTCGAGCACCGACTCTCCCTCGGCCGTCTCCACCATCGAGGAGTACTGTACGAAGTAGGGATCGGGGACCACTCGGATACGATGCAGAGAATTGCTTGCATCGGCCGCGTTCACACCGCCGGTCGAGAAAACATAAGAGTCGGCCGGACCGTTGAGCGGCGCGCCGGCAACAGTCAGTATATCGCCGACCTGCGGCGACCACGAGGAGGCATCGAGATCGATCATCCAGCTGTAGAAGAACGGAAACGCCTCGGCGGTAAGATCCTGAAGAGGATCGTACGGATAGTCGACGATTGCCAGCGGTTCGTTTGGCTGCCACATGTTATCGTGGTTGATGTCATCGACGGCCAGCGAGACCCGCTGTCCGGTCGTAATATTCCAGCATTCGAATGGAACCGAATAATCCACACTACCATACCAGTACGCATCGACTGTCGGACAGACGGTCGAGTCGGTCGAGTAGCGAAGTTCGTAGTAATTGCGGAACGGAGCGTCACTCCAGATATAGCCGTCGTTGCCGGTCAGGTAGACTACCACCGGACCGTAGAAGGCTCTCGCGACCAGCGTGGTGTCCGAACCGGCGAAATCCGTCTGGGCGATCTGCCGCGGAACACGATCGCCGTTGCGGACGACCACCCGAACTCCCTCAGTAACGTCGAACAGACCCTCTTCTCCACCCTGCGTTGCCTGGTCGGCCAGGAGCGTATCGTCGGTAATCGTGTTGATGAGATACCAGTACGTGCCGTACGGGTCTTCGTCGAAAGTCACGGCGTATTCCGAGTTCGTCAGAGCCGTCGCGTCGAACACGAGCGGGAAGACTTCACCCTCCGACGGCTCATCGCTGCCGGTATAGAGATGTTCGACCGTCTGCGCGGCGTCGTAGTAACCGGCGGGATCGTTGCGGGTTGTAACCCGCACCACATTGCGAGCCTGTCCGGGGGAACCGAATCCGGACTGCAGGGGATCTACGCCGGCATCGAGATCGCCCCGGTCGTAGGCGGCGAGGCAATACCAGTAGTCGACACCGTTGTAGAGACCGGTATCAACGAAGGTATGCGGGATGGGATCTCCGGGGCTGGCGACCGCGAAGTCGGCGATCGTTTCATAGTCGAGCGTCAGGCAGTTGTTGCCGGTGTTGTAGATCGGCTCGCCCCAGGTCAGTCCCTGGTCGTCGCTTCGATACAGCTTATATCCGGTGAAGTCCTGCTCGCCGGTCAGCGGATCTTCGCTGCTTTCGGCAACGTCGTCCCAGCTGAGATATATCTTGCGGTTTCCGGCGGTAGCTTTCAGGCGCGGTGCGGCCGGCGGTTGCGGCCCGACGAAATAGTTGTCGTAGAGCGTCTGGGCAGCGGCGGCGTTGGCGCGGAAATCTTCTTCATCGTCACCGGCGATCAGCGCATAGACCACGCGAATCGTCTGTCCGTTGTTGAACTGGATGCCCCGAGTGGACTGCACGTAGAACTGGTCGGTCGGCGGCAGCGACGAGTAGAATGTCGTGTCGTTGATGACTTCATAGCGGCCGGGGTCGGTGTCCGGCAGCAGCGCCCAGTCGTTGGTAAAAAAGCCGGTCATGCCGATATTGTTGGGGGTTTCGAGGTATTTGGTTCCCATAATACCGGTTTTGGCACGCCAGCCCGGATCCCAGCCTTCGGCATCGGCGATCCACGCCAGGTTCTCGGTCGAATCAAACGCAACCGTGTCTTCGAGACGGCCGTTTTCACCCGTACCGTCGAGACCGCCCACGTCGATGTCGGTATACAGACCGAAGGCGAAGTCGGTGTAGTCCTGGCCGGACTTGTTGGTGATCTCGAGTATGACGAACAGGAAATCTTCGTTGTAACAGTAGTTCCACTGCAGGACGGTGTGGGTCATTTCGAGACCCATCAGCGATGAGCCCAGGGCTTCATCGTTGAAGCGATAGTGGGAGTCCTGAAGAGAAAGCGGTCCGCCGTCGATCAGCGTATCGTTGGCAGCGTCGTAGTTCTTTGCGTACACCCACTGGTTCAGTGAATCATCCCAGACCTTCCAGCCCTGCGCGGGATTTCCGAGTTCCTGACCGACGCTGTCGGCCGGATCGTAGTCGTAGTATCGCGTGGTGTCGGTCGAGAGGAGAATCTTGTACGGGTTGTCGGCCAGCGACAGCTCCGGCAGCCCCTGGAAATCATCGTAGGTGTTGGCCACCAGCGTATCGCCGCCGGGAGTGACCGCTCCCATCCAATAGACGATCTCGGCGAGATAGTAGTGACCCGAGTTGCGGGGATATTCACCCGAGGGCAGTCCCAGCCTCTCTGAGCCGGAGATGTAGCCGAAATTGTACAGGGTGGTGGCGACATTGCCCTGGTTGTGGATGATTCGATCGACCGTCACCGGTGACGGTGTCCGGACCGGCGAGCCCGGGGGGCGTCCCGGCGCATCGTGCGGACCGGGCGCGTCGGGGTGTTTCGCCAGGACAGGACCTGCCAGAAAAAGAAGGCCGATCGTCGCGGTCAGCATGCTACGAACCAGAGTCCGTGTGAGGGGAATATGCTTTCTCATAACTCAGCCTAAAAGTTGAATTCCGTCCCGATTCTGACAGTGCGAGGCAGGGAGAAGTTCAACGGATCGTGATCGTACAACCGGTCCAGATCGGCGAGCTGCTGGCTGTCGAGAGCCAGTCCTCCCTGCGGTGTGTAGCTGTCGTAGTCCGGTCGCCCGGTCGACGAATAGACATTCAGGATGTTGCGCCGATTGAACAGGTTGTCCACCTCTATGAACAGGGTCAGGAAGTTGTCACCCTTCCCGATATAGAAATCCTTGTTGAGCCGCATATCGACCCGGTAGTTGGCCGGGAGGCGGCTGTCGTTGCGCTCGTTGATCCGGTTGCCGTTGACATCGGTCTTGGTGTATGGCAGCCCCGAACCATAGTAGCCGACTGCAGTAAGCCCCCAGGCATCGGGGACACTCACGCCGAGCAGCTGCTTCTGATAATGGCGCGGGACGCGGAAGTCGGCGACGGCCGTGATCGTGTGTCGCTGATCGAAGTCGAGTGCGTACTCCTTCAGCGGCGGCAGGGTGTCGCGCGAATCGGTGATATACGTGTAATACGGCTCGAGCGCATCGGAGCCGATACCGGTCGCGATCATGTATCCGTAGGAGATCGACCCGGACAGCAGGTTGTCACCGGGCAGGTACTCCAGAGCCAGATCGACACCCTTCACCGAACCATAGTCCTCGTTTTCGAACTTGGTCACGGTCAGGTTGTCCAGCGCCTGCAACTCGCGCGTGGTGACGAGATTCTGAATGTCCTTATAATAGGCGGTGACGTCCAGCCGGAGATGGTCGCCGATCAGGTGGTCCAGACCAAGCTCATACGAGATGGTCTCTTCCGGTTCCAGTTCCGGGTTACCCAGCAGCGGCAGACCGGAGCTGATATCACCCTGCAGGTTGGTGTACAGGTAGGTGAAGGCGGGCGCCTGGAAGTAGATACCATAGTTGAAGTGCATCACCGACTTCTCTGAAATCGGGAAAGACATACCGATACGCGGCGACCAGCGGGATTTCGAGGTCGCTTTCACCCACTTGGCGACGGTGTCTTCGGGCGTGGAATTGTACGATATATCCGAGTTGTTGTAGTCGTAGCGCATACCGGCGTTGATCACGAAGTCGCGGTATTCGATCTTGTCCTGTACGAAGAACGACCCGTACACCGGTTTGCTCGAGTACGTCTCGCCGTACGGATTCACATTATAGAACTGCTTGAAATCCCAGAAGACGTCGTAGCGGCGGTACTCGAATCCGGCTTTGATCTGATTGACCTTGTCGATCTGACTGACGACGTTTACGCTGGCCGAGTTGTATTTGGTTTCGCGGAAACGGTAGGTGGGATCGTAACGATCACCCATCGCGAAGCCGACGATCTCGTATGGATCGGAAGTGCTCAGCCCGTTGCCGTAGTTGTCGAGGTATATCTCGTCCGGATAGCCGGGCCACTCCGACCAGTGCTTCCCCATGAGATGCTGAGGAGCCGAGTGTGTCCGCGTCATGAAGTGGTTCAGATGCGCGGACATGATCGTACTGCTGGAGACTGAATAAGTCCCGGAAACACCTGCCAGATACGCCTTTTTCTCGAACAGCGGCAGGCCATCGAGATTGAAATCGAACGAGACCCCGTTAACATCGCGATGATCGTACACGGCGCCGTCGGCTTCATAATATGTCAGGTTGGTCTTGAGCTTCAGATTGTTGGTCGGTCGGACCGTGATCTTGGCGATGCCGGTGTAGGCTGTCCCCCAGTTGTGCGGGAGGGAACCGGTCTGACGGAGATACTCGCCGGCGCCGAAGAAGGTGTACCGTCGGCTGTCGAGACCGGGAATCGGTCCGGAGATATCGAACGACAGCGAACGATCGCCCAGATTGTCGAGCGAGCCCCAGTCGGCCTCGTCGAGCATGTACGGGTGCGTGAGTTCTTCATAGGTGCGGATCGATCCGTGGTACTGCTGGGTTCCCTCGCGCGTTACCGCGCTGACGATCCCGGAGAGGGCGTCGCCGTACTCGGCAGTGAAGCCACCCGAGGTCAGCGAAAGCTCTTCGAGGGCGCTCGGCATGATGCGAATGCCCGAGTTGAGAACAAAAGGATCTTCGACGGAGAAGCCATCATAATAGTAAGTGACCTGACCGGAGCGACCGCCGCGGACGTGCAGTTGATCGGAGCCGTCGATCACGACGCCGGGGTAGTTGTTGAGCACGGCCTGGACGCTGACGATGTTCGGCAGATTGCGCAAACGATCGGCGGTAAAAATAACCTTGGATTCGGTGAGGTCCTTTTTAATGAGCGGCTCGCCGGCCATAACAACCACTTCCTGGTCGAGTTGAATCGTCATCTGGACGAGATCGAAATCGACCGGTGTCGTCAGGTCGAGTAGAACGCGCACGCCTTTTTTGATGATGTTCTCGAAACCGACGTGGGTCACGGAGACATTGTACTTCCCGACCGGTACTCCAATAATGAAGTACTCACCATCTTCGTCGGTGGTGGTGGCAAGGTTGGTGCTCTCCACTCGTACGGTCGCCCCGACGAGTGGGTCACCGGTCTCCAAGTCCGTGACGATTCCGGATATCTTTCCGGTCACGCCGGCGTAGCCCGGTACGGTCAGTAACAGGTAGGTCAGAATCAGGATGAGAACACTTGCCGTACAGCTATGTGCCCCAGCTTTGTGTTTCATGTACAACTCGTTTTTGTCGTGATCTCTCTCACGCGACTAACTTTCGTCGATGCACTCATCGCGATCATTTGCTTACCATTCTTATCGGATCGACCCGGGTTTTCTTGACCGGGTAATCCGTGATTGGAACAGGCAACCGTCAGGGGGCTTGTCAAGATTTGCGGCGGAGACCCGATACAGTGTCAAAGAACTGTATGGGACGGGTACGGTCCGTTGTGGCCTCGAGGTAACGGACTGACTCTCTTAGGGATATCACGTGAGGCGACTTACCGGCAGTATGAAACCCGCGCTGCGACAGTTGCTCGGCAGTCTCGGTCTGCTCTTTCTCGGCATGTATGCCAGCGCCGGGGCGGAGACGATCGCCGTTGTCACGAGTGACAATCTCACCTCTACCAAGCGCACGATCAGCGGCGCGCGCCGGGTTATAGCCAGTGCCCACGAACAGGCCACCTTCCTCGACTTCCTCGTTACCGATCCCGATCACGACCGGGTTCTGGCCGACTCCATTCGCCAGAGCAATCCGGATTTGATTCTGACGGTTGGCTCGCGGGCGACCGAGTTCGCGCAAGCCAATTTCGCGAAGACGCCGATTGTCTTCTCCGCGGTTCTTTACCCCGCCATCTCGGGATTTGTCGAAACCCTTGCCTCGCCCGGCCGCAACATCACGGGAGCCTCGCTGAATATATCCGCCCAAACGCAGTTCATATATTTCCGGGAGCTGATGCCCCAGATCAAGCGGTTGGGGGTTCTCTACACCGACAACACCGCCTCGTTGATAGCCCCCTCCAAGGTGCTCGCCGAACGGGAGGGGCTGGAACTGATTCCGATAAAGATCACCGATGAGAAGGAGTTGCCCAGAGCGCTCGACTCTTTGACTCGGACGGTCGACGGGATCTGGTCGGTGGCCGACCCGCGGCTGTTCACGCCGCAGGCGACTAAATTTATCCTGATGCGCACGCTCAAGTCAGGCGTACCGCTGATGGGCTTCTCGCGCCACGTGGTGGCATCGGGCGCCCTGTTCGCCCTCGATTTCGACTACAAGGCAATCGGGCGTCAGGCGGGCACGATAGCCAATCAGGTGCTGGAAGGGACGTCGCCGGGTCGAATCCAGGTGACCGCGCCGGATGTCATTTGGTTCCACTACAACGAAAAAACCGCCAACCTGCTGAATATCACCGTCCCCGAGCGACTGGCGGCCGTAGCCAAGGAGGTCTATCGATGAGCTTCTTTGGCCGCATCTTCAGTCTGTCGCTTCGGACCAAGTTCATACTGCCGATTGCCGCGATGCTGGTCACCTGTATGGTGGTGGTCTCCGGCTATCTGATCAAGCGACACTCGAACAGCTTCGTCAAGGAGTTGGAATCAAACGGCGCGACGCTTTCAAAGATGCTGTCGATCAACGCCGAGAGCGGCGTGCTGTTCGAATCGACGTACGAACTCGACGACCTGCTGGGAGTTCTGTCGAGGTTCGACGGCATCGACTACTGCATCATTACCAACGCCGACGGTGCTGTCTTGTCTCAGACGGGCGAGCGCGATATCGACTCGCTCACGGGCCAGTACCCCGAGCATCACCGCTTCCACGATGCGGGCGATTATCAGCGGTACTTCACCACCAACCACGGCCGGGAGATACTGGTGATCAAAGCGCCGGTGCTCTCGCAGACGCAGCAGATCAACCGCGAAGCGCTCGGTATGACCGGTGGCATGGATCCATCGATCGCCGGCAATCAGGTGATGCGGGAAATCGGAACGATCGAGCTTGGCCTCTCCCTCGAGTCGGTGAACCGGGAAATGACCAGAGCCCAGACAATAGCCATCCTGCTCACGGTCCTGGTGCTGCTGGCGACGATCGTGATGCTGGCGTTCATCATCAGCGCCATCACCAAACCGGTGACGAAGCTGGTTGAGGTGACCGACCAGGTCAGCCGTGGCGACCTGAGTCGCCGCCTTGATATCGTGCAGCACGATGAGATCGGTCATCTGGCAACGACCTTCAACAAGATGATCGATTCCCTGAAGCAGTCTCGGGATGAGATCGAAGAATACAATCGGAACCTGGAGCAGAAAATCGTGGAGCGCACGCAGCAACTCGAAGCGGCGCAGGCACAGCTGATCCAGTCCGAAAAGATGAGTGCCATCGGTCAGCTGGCCGCCGGAGTCGCCCACGAGTTGAACAACCCGCTGGGCGGCATTCTCGGCTATGCCCAGTTCACCCTGGAAAAGCTGCAGAAGAACGTGCCCGAGAAGACGACGACCAAGGAAATCGAAAGCTACCTTCGCTATGTGCGGGATATAGAGATCCAGGCGCGTCGGTGCAAGGCGATCGTCCAGAACCTGCTGCGATTCTCACGCTCGTCGCGGACCGAAGATTTCGAGGAAATTGATGTCAACCGGGCGATCGAAGAGACAATCTCGTTCGTCGAACATCAACTTCGCCTCAGCAAGATCGACCTGCGGACGACCTTGTCCAGGGATCTCCCGCCGATCCGAGGCAACACCGGGCAGTTGCAGCAGGTCTTCACCAATCTCTTGATCAACGCCATGCATGCGTCGACACCCGGTACGGCTATCGAAATCCACTCCCGCTTCAGTCCGGCTCTTGGTGAGTTCGGCGGCGCCATCGAGCTGATATTCATCGACCACGGCTGCGGGATTGCGCAGGAGAACATAAAAAAGGTCTTTGAACCGTTCTTCACGACCAAGGAAGTCGGCAAAGGAACCGGACTCGGTCTTTCGGTCAGTTACGGCATTATTCGCTCCCACGGCGGCGAAATCAATGTTGCCGAGACCGAAGGCGGAGGCGCCACGTTCACTATCGTCTTACCGCTTCAGAAACAGGCCAGCCTGTCCGATACTGATACAGTAGTCAAGACCAAGAAATAACCGAATGACAGGCGGTCGGTTGCGCTCATGACGCATACAGAAGTCCCATCGATCCTCATTGTTGACGACGAGAAGATCATTCGTGATTTCCTGTCGGAAGTACTTGAGGATTACAATCTGACACTTGCCTGCGACGGCGACGAAGCCATCAGCTGCATGAAGGAACAGTCGTACGACCTGGTCATCACCGACCTCCGTATGCCGAAAGTTCCCGGGGAAGAGGTCGTGAAAGCAGCCCGGGAGATTCGTCCCGGCGCCAAGGTCATTATCATTTCCGGGTACTCAAGTTTGTATACGGTCAGCCAGTCGGTAAACCACGGTGCGTTTGCTTTTCTGTCGAAGCCGTTCAGTATCAAGGAACTGCTGCAGACCGTGGATTTGGCGCTGGCGGGGTGAGGGAGCCATGGAACGAATTCTCATAATCGACGATTGCCGGGTCATGAGAGATCTCCTCTCCGACTTTCTGGTCGAAGAGGGATTTGATGTCTTCGCGACCGAGGATCCGGATGAAGCGGCCGAGGAACTGGCGCGTGAATCGTATTCGCTCTGTATCTGCGACATGCACCTGACCTACATCGACGGTATGACCGTCGTGCGTCAGCTCGAAGAGCGCTTCGGCGACCTCCGGTTCATCATAACCGATTCGCTGCCGGATCAACGGGCGGTGGAGCAGATCGAGCGTTCGGACTATGCTTACATTCACAAGCCGTTCGAGTTGAACCAGATCCGTGAGCTGATCCGGACTTGCCTGCAGCCCACCCGGCAGACACAATAAGCGTGTAGTAAACATGAGCGATTCTCGATTCAGGGTCCTGGTGGTCGATGACGAGGAGGTCGTTGTCTCTCTCGTCCGCGACGCGCTGGAGGACGAAGGGGTGGATATCGATGGCGCCCTGAGCGGACCCGAGGCTCTGTCCTGTATCGAAAAGAATCCCTGCGATCTGATTATCACCGACATTCGCATGCCCGGCATGGACGGGATCCAGCTGGTGACCCGCGTTCGGGAGAAAAACCCCGACGTGCAGGTTATCTTCATGACCGGTTATGCCAATCTGAACTCGGCCAAGGACGCTATAAAGCAGGGCGCCTCGGACTACATCATGAAGCCGTTCGAACTGGTCGAGATTCGCCAGGCTGTCCGCAGGGCCCTTGACGCTCTCCGGCAGGCCGCCGAATCGAGCCAGACCGCCAAACTTAATCATCTGACCGACCTCAATCAGGTGCTGTTTACCGCCAACGACCGCAGTTCATTGATAACCTCATCCCTGCAGTTCGCGATGCTGCACCAGAAAGCCCATTTCGGCTCCATCGTCGTGCTCGACGGTGACCAGGGGTCGAGCTCCGTTATCACCGTCACCGATGACGGTCTTATCCACGTGGAGCTTCCGCAGGAGACGGCGATGGGACTGGCAGGCGCGATGGAACGAGGCCGACTCGAGCGACCGGCGGTCATCAGCGCTATCGGCGATCTGCCGCCCTTCGCAGGCAACCGCCGAGAGGCCCTCGCCGAGAGCATTCGCCCTCCCTGGATGACACCGGGCGTTTCGGCGGTGGCTGTGCCGGTCCGACGGGCAGGTGATATATCGGCCTTGATGTTCCTCGGTTTTCAGGATGATACCGTTACCATCCGCGAGGCGGACCTCACCTTCCTGAGCATCACTGCCACTCAGCTGGCCATGAGTCTGGACAACCTCTCGCTGCTCGATGAGACCCGCCAGGCGTACCGCCGCCTCAAAGAGCTGCAGGACGAAACGATTGAATTGGAAAAGATGGCCACCCGCGGTCAGTTGTCTGCCGAAATCGGACATGAACTGAACAACTTCCTCGGTGTTGTCGCGGGCAACCTCTCCCTGCTCGACTTCAATGTGAAAAAGCAGAAATTCGAAAACATCGAACGCTATGTGTCGACAATGACCGAGACGATCGAAAAGATGAAACGCTTCACCGGAAACCTCATGGACCTCCGGACCGGATCGTCGGCCAGAGAAACCCTGTCATTCGACCAGACTATCCGCGAAGTTATCGACTACCTCCGCCCGCAGAAGCGGTTCCGGGATGTCTCCATTTTCGTGGCCAGAATCGACGAGGATATTCCGTTCGAGGCCGACTCGACCCAGATTCTCCAGTTGCTTTACAACCTGTTCAATAATGCGGCCGATGCGACGATCGACTCGGATCGTCGTGAGATCACGGTGCGGGTGGAGAAGAAGTCCGACCGAGGTCGCTTCCGGTTTGCGATCAGCGACACCGGCATCGGCTTCCCGGAGGATGTTCTCCGCAAGGCCTTCAATGAGAAGTTCACCACCAAGAAGACGGGTCATGGATTCGGTCTGGTGGTCTGCCGACGTATCGTCGATCAGCACGGCGGCACGGTGAACGTGCATTCGCAGCAGGGCCAGGGAGCGACAATCGTCATCGAGTTTCCCATGGCTGCGAAAGAAGCGGTCCCCGCATAGTCCTCCCCGCCACGCCTTCCTGAAGTGATTTCAGGAGCGGTCCGAAAAGACGGCGACCGCAGCAACGACGTTTTTGTCATGACTGATTGAGACATGACAGACGATGTCTGTCAAGTGCGCCGCGATATCCGAATGAAATGAGTAGACCGGCTTGCCGCCGGGTTCATTGACGATTTGGATGTGTGCGTAGGGCGGGCGCTTCTCGAAAAAGTCTGCCATCGCCTTGATAGCTGCTTCTTTGGCGGCGAACCGTCCGGCCACGAACTGGGCGCGGTCGCGACGTTTACCAAGTATATCGCGTTCGCGCGGACCGAGAATCCGGTTAACAAATCGCTCGCCGAATCGATCAATCGCGCGCGTGATTCGCTCGGTTTCTATTATGTCCAGACCTACTGCACGTACCACGTTATTGAGACGTCCGTTAGAAGTTGTTTAAGAAAGTATCATTTTTCAATGCGAGTGGCAATGCCGATAAAAAAAGTGTTGCCAAGTCCCGTTTAGCGTCGTACCTAGAGTGCAGTTGTGTGAGGAGAGTTGGAAGTCATTTGAAATTCTCTTACAACTTACCTAATGATGGTTGTCTCTTCACCGCCGCGCCGACGCCGAGACCTGCCGAATACGGCAGCAGCGAACGCTATATGCGGGAAGTGGCTGTAAAAACCCATTATCGTACAGATATGGTGAGTTTTTCAAATTACGACCCGCTCTCCCAAAAATCATAAACCCGCCGCACAAGCGGCGGGTTTTCTCTTTGCTCTAAGTCACCGGCAGGCGTTCAGTCTGGCGCCACGGCCGCCTTCACCAGCCGTTCGTAGTCGATCGAGAGATCCGAGGGATCCACGACGATAAAGAAGCACTCCGTGCCAATCGACGCAAAATAGAGGTGGCTGCGGTCGATCTCATACACCCCCTGCTCGCGCAGACCGTTTGAGCCGGGAAGCCGCGCAAACAGGTCCATCAACTCGGCAAGGTTCTTGAAGATGACCGAGAAAGCGCGCTGGAACTCCTCCGAGGCCTGATTTTCCATCAGGAGACCGTCGTTGTCGACCCGGAAGACGCGTTGCACGTCGGGTACCGCCGTCAGCCTTTCATAGGCCGTCATGCGCCGCTCCGCCTCCGGCGTCCGCGGCTCCAGCTTCATCGCCGAGACATACGACTCACTCTGGATAATGCCCAGAATCTCGTCGTGCTGCTGGCGCATCTCCTGCTCGATAGAGCGCTGCTCTTCGAAGGTATCGACCGGTTTCTCGAGTGCCCGCTCCACCTTATGCAAAACCTGTCCCTGAAACGAGAGTGTGGTAGTAACTCTCGGGGAGGGACGGGTGGCATACTCAGTCTGCACCTGGACATCGACTGTCCCGCGCTTGACCAGAGAGGTACGCCCGACCGGGATGTAATTACTGGCTGCCATATCTCTTCTTGCTCAGGGCATACGCCCTAATTCTCATATATCGGCAGATTCAGCAACTGGAATAACCGCAGAAACTGCAGAGATAACATCCAGAATCGAGCGTCATGGGCGAAGCACAATCGGGACAGATCTCGGCGGGCTGGTCGGTCCGGCTGTCGGCATCTCGAAGATGCCCGAACCGCCGCTGGAGGACCTGGGCGATGGCGTCCGGAATCGAAGAAACCTTCGAGCCGGAGGCGAAAACGGGGCTGGAGCCACCGATCCCGATCAGTTGCCGTATAATCTGGTCGACCGGGACATGAGAGCGCAGGGCCAGCGAAATGAGGCGACAAATAGCCTCGGTATCAGCCATGGTGGTATAGCCGGACTTTCCAATATGGGCAAAGACCTCAAACGGCCGCCCGTCGCGGGTATTAACCGTCACGTACAGATTGCCGTAACCGGTCTTGATCTTTTCGGTGAATCCGGGCAGGACGGTCGGCCGCTGCTCGACAGCCTGACGCGGCGCGAGGGTCACCGGTTCCTTTGCCGTTTGGACGGATGGGTCCCTGTCTGTTTTTGTCCGCGATGACAGCACCTGATGTGGCCGGGAATTGTCCCGGTAGATGGTGACTCCCTTGCAGCCGAGTTCGTAGGCCGACCGGAACGCCGTCGCGACATCCTCGCGGCCGGCTGATTCGGGCAGGTTGATGGTTTTCGAGACCGATGAATCACAATGCTTCTGGAAGACCGCCTGCATCCGGATATGCTCCAGCGGAGAGATGTCGGCGGCGGTGAGGAACAGCGCCCGGAGAGATTCCGGAATCTCCTCTATCTCACGGATAGACCGCACCGAAATTACCTCATCGATCAGATCGTCACGCCACGCCCCAGCGTCGCGGACAGCCTGCTCGAACAGGGGATTGAGCTCGGTCATGCGCGTGCCGTCCAGCACGTTGCGTTCATAGGCGACAGCATAGTACGGCTCGATGCCCGAAGAACATCCGGCTATGATGGAGATCGTTCCGGTCGGAGCGATAGTAGTGACCGTGGCGTTGCGCATGGCGACACCCTGCTCGTGGTATATCGTGCCTTCCCAATTCGGGAGTTTGCCGCGCGTCTTGGCCAGTGTCGACGAGTGATTGGTGGCCTCGGATTGAATGAACCCCATCAGTTTGTCAGCCAGCGCATAGGCCCCTTCGCTGTTGTACGGCAAACGGAGCCTGACCAGCAGATCAGCCCAGCCCATCACACCGAGCCCGATTCGCCGGTTGAGCCTGGTCTGGGCTTCGATAGCCGGGATGGGATACTTGTTCTGATCGATGACGTTGTCGAGAAAATGGACGCCGGTCCGGACCGCTTCGCCGAGGCGCTCCCAGTCAACTCCGTCGGCCGGCGAACTGTTGGCGTATGAATCGGGCAGCGGCTCCCTGACGAACAGTCCGAGATTGATCGAACCGAGATTGCAGGAATCGTAGGGCGGCAGTGGCTGCTCACCGCAGGGATTGGTAGCCTCGATTATCTCCGACAGCCGGGTCGGATTGAGCGCGTTGATACGGTCAATAAACACGATACCGGGCTCACCGGTATTCCAGGCATGCTCAACGATCTTGTCGAAGACCTCCCGGGCGTCGAGCGAAACTTCCTGACCATCGTCAACAAACACTTTCCCGGTCCGGGGGTCGATCAACTGGTACGATTCGCCTTTCGCCAGGGCGTCCATGAAACGATCCGTGACGGCAACCGAAATATTGAAATTGGTCACTTCGGACGTGTCATCCTTGCAGGCGATGAATTCGAGAATGTCCGGGTGATCGACCCGGAGAATGCCCATGTTTGCTCCGCGGCGGGTGCCACCCTGCTTGACAGCTTCGGTCGACGCGTTGAATACTTTCATGAAAGAGACCGGTCCCGATGCCACTCCGGAGGTCGAGGCGACAACCGAGTTGCGCGGGCGCAGCCGGGAGAATGCAAACCCCGTCCCGCCGCCGGATTTGTGAATCAGCGCGGCGTTTTTGTTAGCTTCGAAAATCTCTTCCATCGAATCGCCGACCGGGAGCACAAAACAGGCCGAGAGCTGGCCAAGCGCCCGCCCGGCGTTCATGAGAGTCGGCGAATTGGGCATAAACTCGCGACGGGCCATGAGGCCGAAGAACCGCTCGGCTGTCGCAGCAACTTCGCTGTCGTCGGCCCCGTAGTTCCGGTCCGCCTCGGCGATAAAATTCGCCACCCGACGAAACAGTTCGCCCGGTGTCTCCACCACTCTTCCCTGCTTGTCCTTCAGCAGATAGCGCCGGGCAAGGACAGTCAGGGCATTGTCGCTCAACTGAATATGTGGTTTGTCTGGCATCGTCATTCTCTCTAGTCGGATTGTTACCCCTCAGACATTATAACGAGCCGGCCCCCGAATCGACTATCACTTTCTAAAACAGAACCTGGTGCGCGATGTTCATTCCGGCAGTTGTCCGCCGGTGGAAACAGCAGTATATTTGGAGCAATTCATATCTACCTGACAAGGAGCCCCGCATGAACGCCAGATCCTTCGCTTTTCTCATCGCGTGTGCAGTGTTGACAGCTGTCTCAATGACCTATGCAGCCGATCCGGGTGCAATCAGCCCGGAGATGCTGAAGAACTACGAAAAGCGAATCATACAAAACACCGACCTCGCGGCCCGCATCAACGCCGTTACTAACAACGATATCAAACAACTCTCGCTCAATCGCGAAGTGATCGTCAATCGAGACGATCTGTTTAATGTGACGGTTAAGGGAACGGGCATTATCGATCAGCACTCAACCGGTCGCTGCTGGATGTTTGCCGGGGCGAATGTTCTCACGCCGAAGGTGATGACGGCGCTCAAGATGTCGGATTTCAAGCTCTCTGAAGCCTATCTCGGATTCTACGACAAGATTGAGAAGGCCAACCGCTTCCTTGAGACGATGATCCGGCTGCGCGACAAGCCGATCGACGATCGCTCGCTTCAGATGTATCTGCAGGACCCGCTCGGTGACGGCGGCTGGTGGCACTATTTCACGGGCCTGGTCGAGAAATACGGTATCGTTCCCGCCTCGGTCATGCCGGAGACGCAGCAGTCATCGAAAACCGGTATGATTAACAAGCTCGCGACAACGCTGCTCCGCAAAAACGCCGCGGAACTTCGCCGGCTTGCCGCCGACGGCGGCACAGTCAAACAGCTTCGTGAGCGCAAGGAAGCGATGCTGGGCGAAATCTATGACCTGCTGGTCTTTGCGTATGGAAGGCCGCCGCAGGAGTTTACCTACCGCTACGAAGAAGGTGAGGATTCTACCAAAACGATTGTGGAAAGGACCTTCACCCCGAAATCGTTCTTCTCCGAGTTTTTTGGTGAGTCGATGCCGGAGTATGTGGCAATCGCCAATAACCCCGCCGAAAAGATGGGGCAGTTGTTCGAACTCGAAGAGAGCCGGAATATCGAAGAAGTGCCGGATATGCGGGCGCTGAACCTTCCAGTGGAACGCCTCAAGCACTACGCCTTGAAGTCACTGCTCGACAGCCAGCTGGTCTGGTTTGCCTGCGATGTCGGCAAAGATAACTATAACGACTCCGGGTTGTTTGCAATCGATGTCTACGACTATGCAACGACCTTCGGAATGGACTTCGATATCGACAAGGCCGACCGCATCCGCTACATGGACATGTCCCCCAACCACGCCATGGTGCTCACCGCCTGTGATACTTCGGATTCAGGTGAGCCACGCAAGTGGCGAGTGGAAAACTCGTGGGGAGACGACAAGGGTGAGAAGGGCTACTGGACCATGCAGGACGGCTGGTTCGATGAGTGGGTGTTGCTGGTGATGATCGACAAGCGCCTGCTCGAACCGGACGATCTGGCGAAACTGGACCAGGAACCGGTGAAGATCAAGGACTGGCAGCCGTTTTTCCTGGCTTTGAGAAATCTCGAGTCGCGCTAGCGGTCATTCGGCCGGGATCAGATCGGGATCGGACTCGTAGAGCATGTCAAGATAGCCGAGCCCCCGGCCGCCGTAGTAACCTTCGGGCAGCTGATATACTTTGTCCGAAAGGGCTTCATCGAGGGTGACATACGTATACCCGAGCTTCTCGAGCGCGGTCAGCATCTCATCGAGATAGATCGCATTCAGGCGGTTGAGCCGAAGCAGCAGGATCTGTTTGACCGGACGGTTGACCAGATCCAGCGCCAGCACCTGGGAGCGTTCCAACTCGTCGAGCACGTGATTGACATATTCGTTGAGCAGGGCGTCGTACTCCGCCGAGTCGGGGATCTTGCCCAGTTTCTCCAGGGTCAGATTGTACAGGTAATCTTCCGGGACGACACTGGCGTGAGCGATGACGTAGTCGAGGTGGTCGAGATAGAGCGCCACCTGCTTTTTGACCTCGACTTCGGCGCCGTAGTGTAAGTACGGATACCTGAAATACCGTTTCTTCTGCCCGAAGCCCCGCAGCATATCTTCGAGCGCCTCATGTCCGAGTTTGATATCATTGATGAAGTTCTCGATACTGAGCTCGTTCAGGTCCTGGTGGGAGTAGGTCATGTTGCCGAGCACGTGTCCCCGGTTCAACCACTCGCCGAGCAGATCGAAATTCCCGCTGATGCTCTCCCCTACCACGAACCCGGCAGCCTTAACACCGTGACGATCGAGCGTTTCCAGCACGAGATAAGATAGCGCATTCCGATCGGCTTCTTCGAACGTGCTGGCCGCCGGGAGTTCGTCGAAGGTGATACAGATTCGCTTGTCGGGATCGGATTTCACCGATGGTTTTTTCTCCTGCGTATACCCGGAGCCGCCGAGCGTAACGAGCAGGAGAGCCAGCAACGGGAGCAGGGCCGTGAGAACAGTGAGACGGCGGGTACGATGGGAATTCATGGCTAACGCACCTCGTGAATGTAGAGCATGTTGGTCTGGACTTGTGAACCGAACGGCGCGCCGCCGGTGACGATCACGTTGGCGCCGCGGCGGGCCAGTCGGAACTTGCGGCATATGCTATTGACGGTCTCGGTCAGGTCGCTGATGGAACCGGGGTGTTCTCCCCGAACGGCGTAGACCGAGCGATAGAGCGACAGGCTCCGCATCACCTTGTTGTCATCGGTAACCGCTATTATCGGATGGGGCGGCATCAGGTTGGCAATCAACTGGGCGGTGAAGCCGGTCGACGTAAAGGCGAAGATAGCTTTCGTATCGAGGCTTTCATGGGCGTGCAGCACCGCCTGTGCGATGGCCTGGGGGATCGGTGAATCGAGATGCAGGCGGGCGGTGAACTGCGAGACGACGGTCACGTCGGACTCGGTCGCTTCGATGATTTCGCTCATAGTCCGGACCGCGTCGACCGGATACTTCCCGGTGGCCGTCTCCGCGGACAACATGACGGCATCGGCTTTGTCAAACACCGCCGTCGCCACGTCGTTGACTTCGGCCCGGGTAGCCCGTGGTGAGAACCGCATCGACTCCAACATCTGGGTCGCAACTATCACCGGCTTGTGGTAGGCGATTGAGAGGGCGATGATCTTCTTCTGCAGCTTGGGGACATCTTCCGGGGGCAGTTCCACGCCCAGATCGCCGCGGGCGATCATAACACCGTCAGCGGCCTGCATGATAGCGTCGAGATTGGCGATCGCCTCACGCTTCTCCAGCTTGGCGAATATCTTCTGACGGCCGCCCAGCTTCTTCACCTGCGACCGGGCATCTTCCACATCGTCAGGGGACCGTACGAACGACAGGGCGATATAGTCAGCGTCGACCCGCACCGCCGTTTTGATATCTTCGCGGTCCTTGTCCGAAATGGTCGGGATATCCAGACGGGTCGATGGGAGGTTGACGCCTTTTCCTGGAAGAATCGTGCCGGGATTGATCGCTCGCAGGACCACGCCGCGCTTGTCGGCCGAGACGACATCAAAAAGCAGGCCGCCGTCATCGATCAGCACCCGCTCTCCTTTTTTGATCGAAGCCAGCACTTTGGGATGGTTCATGGCGACGATGCCTTTGGAGGGGTCGGAGCGTTTGCTGGTCAGGGTGATCCGCGTACCTTTCTTGACAGGGATCTTGCCGTCGAACCGGTCGAGTCGAATTTTGGGGCCGGAGATGTCGAATAGAACCCCGACCGGGTAGCGGGCCCTGGCGCTTCCCTGACCGATAATCCGGGCGGCGGCGAGGAAATCTTCGGTTCTGCCGTGGGAGCAGTTGATCCGAAAGGCGTTGGCGCCGGCGGCGACGAGTTTGGCGATGCGTCCCGGGGAAGCGATGGCAGGGCCGTAGGTGGCGAGAATCTTGGTCCGTTTCATACCGGGAAGAAGCCGTCGGGGGGCGTGAAATCAACAAAAAAGCCGATTCGGCCCGAATCGGGACCGAAAACGGCGACATAACTAAAAACGCTCGATAACTGGTTAAGCCATAATGTATTGCACATCACAACCCGCTTTGTCAAACGATTTCTGAAGGTTTCTCTTCCGTTTCGATCCGAATTTGTGTATATTGGCGGACCACCACAAAAAGAGTGAAATGGAATTCTTATTTGAGGGGTGACAGCACTATGAACAAGAAGGTGATTGTTGCCGTCAACAACATGATATTCACCTCGAAGATTATGACGGTTCTGGATGGAATGGAAGTTGAGGGCATCAAAGCTATACGCTCTGATGAGATATTTACCAAAGCCCAGGAACTTCGCCCCGACCTCATTATCATCGATCTGAATCTCAACGGCATCGAAGCGCCCTCGCTAATTAACAAGCTCCGCTCGTACGGGGCAACCGCCAAGATACCGATTGTCTGCTATTCGCCGCATGTGCTGGCCGATCAGATGAAGGCTGCACAGATTGCCGGCGCGACCGAAGTCCTGCCGAATTCGAAAATGACGCAGCGGATGAACGCCATTCTGGGCAAGTACATCAATAACTGATCCCTGTTGAGAATATGCTTTGGAACCGGGCGTTTCGGCGCCCGGTTTTTCTATTGTGCGCATGCTCGAACTCCATATCGAAGTCAGCGACCTGGAGAGGGCAGAGAAGTTTTGCACGGCCCTTCTTCCCCATGTCAAAGTAGCTCGGTGGACCGACGGTTCGGCGGTGGCGATCGTGCTCGAAGACGGTTCGGCGCTGGGGCTGTGGGAGAAAGGGAAGGTCGGCCTGCACGGCGGCCGGGGAGCTGAGCACCTGCATTTTGCGTTCCAAATCAAACCCGACGAGTACGGCGAATATCGGCAGCGGCTGGTCGATCTCGGTTGCGAGCCGATCGACCATGTCTGGCCTAACGGACAGCGATCGCTCTATGCGTTTGATGCCGATGGTCACCAGATGGAGTTTATGACGGTCGACTGGATCAGGGGTGTCCGGGACTGACGTTTCAGGTTCCGCCTTTCGACATCGCTCAGGACAGGCCGGGCTCGGCCAGACTCGGCCGGGCTTCGACAAGCTCAGCCTGACTTAGTTCGCTGACCGTCACTTCTGCGCTCCCCCCGTATTCGTATCCCCGTATGCTTACTCTCCAACTGCATCTCGGGCTCGTGACGATAAACCCAGGCTTCGTTGGTGCGGTTGTGTTTCGGATTGAGATGGTGCAGGACAGCATCGATGGTCGAGGGTCCGACATGGGTCACGAGAGAGAGTGGCCCGAGTTTCGCTTGAAGTGAATCCAACCAGATAGCACGCTCTTCTTCAGAATGCGGGTGCACCACGACGAAAAAACTGCTGTCGCGAGCTTCGGGGAGCAAAGCAAACCGGTCAAGGTCGTGCCAGTTTTCGACCGACGCCCGATACAGTCGTTCGATGCCGCCGGCATAGGCGAACGGCATCAGTCGACCGCGGCCGGGTGAGACGAGCAGCATCGGTGGGAGCGGCTCGATATTCTGCATGCGCACCAGCGGCTCGACCAGCCCTCGGTGGCCGTAGTTGAACGTGAAGACGGCCAATAGAAAAGTGTTGATAGTCAGGAATACAACCAGCAGCGATATGCCAACGCGCCGATGTCGGAACAGCCAGCCGTTCGACTGCCGGTGATACCAGATAGCGAGGAGGAATACGACCAGCAGAATCGGCAGGATGGGGATCATATATCGTTCCTGGCGGCTCGATGGGATCGTGTGGGCGATAATGAACACGAGCGTCGGTATCCAGAGCAACGTGTGCTCTCGCAGGAATTTCTTGTTTCCGACCAGTCCGAACAGGAGAATTGAAAACGGAGGGATAAACGCGCCGAGCAGTACCAGGAGGTATATGTACGGCGCAGTTCTATACGGTGGCGACTCGGTGAGGACCTGCCGAATGTGGCTGATGGTTGAGGCGGCGAAGCCGTTGACGAAGATCGCGTCGACCACGCCTGACAGCAGCAGCATGGCGAAGACGGCGGTCGTGTAGATCAGTGCAGGACGTACAGAGCGGTGCAATCGCCAGAGGATGAACGGAATGGCGATCGCGGCAAAGGCGATCTCAAACCGGATCATCCATGCTAATCCGGTTATGACACCGGCCCGGATCAACGATCGGTCGGAGTGATCGTCGCGGTAGCGATAGAGAAACCAGACGGCGACGATCCAGAGATTGCCCCCCACCATCTCGATCAGATTCCGGACCGAAAGAAACGGCATGAAGAAACAGCCGGCGACTGCCAGGCCGCCAAACACCGCCCAGCGTCGTGAGCGTGTACCGAGCAGGACTATCTGAAATGCCGCCCAGACGGCCAGCAGCGAAAGTCCGGCGTGGACTGCCCGGACGCTGTACATCATGCCGTCAAGGGTGCCGATCCCGACCGCTTCGTTGAGCTTCATCAGCCAGTACAGCGAGAGGTTGTAGAGAATGAAGCGGGCGTGTTCGTTCGCTGGGCGCTGCGGCCACATGCGAATGCCATCTTCGTGGAACACCTGACCGCAGGTCCAGCGGTGGGCGATCTCGACGGTCTCGAACTGATCATCGGAGGCCATGTAGCCTTTGGAGAAGACGACCGCCGGGATGCGAAGGGCGATTGCCACCAGCAGGACGAAGGCGAGTGGATGTGAGCGAATGAACTGTTTCATATCACTGCGAAGTTTGGATGGGTTTGCAATGTAGATCGGACGGGGAGATGGCGCAAGTGGAGAACGATTCGCATCCCTGCGGGACGGCCCGTGTCACAGATAGGACGCCTCCGGCGCCGAAGCTTTTGACACAACGGTATGTAACAACTGCCTGGGAGAGCTATCGGAATACCTCCGAAAACGTAAAAAGTCATGGTACAAGCTTGATTCCATGGGGCTTACAGCAAAATGGGTTCGTTTTGTTTTTTTTTGGGGTTCCGCCCGGGTCTTCCCCTGCGAGAGATTGGCGGGCAGAGAGAAGAAGCATCGCCGGCGGCGGGTTAGTCGAGAAGTGCTGCAAACGGGCATGTGGCGTCCTCCTTTTACAAAGGGAAAGTTTGTCGGATGTTGCATTGACTCTGTAGTGAATCTGAGTAGTGGGACCCACCTGTCGTCCGCGTGGGGCGGACTTTAGGTGGGCCACAACAACGGGCAGTAACGTGGTGCACGGGGACGTACACCACGCACGTACACACGCGGGACGCGTGGGCGACAAGGTTGCTGCACCGTGACTGAAGTCACGGCGACGGGGGAAGTCACGGCGACGGGGGCGCGTGGGGCGGACTTTAGGTGGGCCACAACAACGGGCAGTAACGGGGTGCGCGGGACGCACACCACACACGTACCCACGCGGGACGCGTGGGCGACAAGGTTGCTGCACCGTGACTGAAGTCACGGCCACGGGGGAGATCACGGCCATGGGGGCGCGTGGGGCGGACTCTAGGTGGGCCACAATGACGGGCAGTAACGGGGTGCGCGGGGGCGTGCGGCACGCACGTTTCAGCCGAACAAAAAAACCGGCTCGGGAGAGCCGGTTTTAAGAGACTGTCGGATATTCAAAATGCGGAAGGCGGGACTCGAACCCGCACGGATGAAATCCACTACCCCCTCAAGATAGCGTGTCTACCAGTTCCACCACTTCCGCAGTTCGAGTCATCTTAGTTGCCGTCGCCTTCGGCCGAATTGGCATCGAGCGAATCGAAGTACTCAATCGGCGCGTTGCCGGCGGCGTTGGCCAGCGAATCGGCCTGGCGCTGCTGCTGCAGGGCCTGCTGCTGTTCGACCACTTCGCGAGCCTGTCGCTGTACGACCGACTCTCCCTCGACCGCAGTCGTTCCCGGGACGCCCACGGCGGGGCGTTCGGAGGCCGACATAAAGGCGAGCGCGCCGCAGTTGAACATAAAGACTATCGCCAGGACGGTGGTCGCCTTGGAGAGAAACGACGCGGCACCGCGTCCGCCAAATACTGCGCCCGACAGCGAGCCACCGCCACCCAGGGCGGTCCCGGCCAGGCCTTCACCTTTCGAAGACTGCATCAGCACGACAAGAATCAGTGCGACACAGACGATCACATGAAAAATCACCCAGGCAACAAACACCGTTTTTTCCTCCGCCTAGCAGGCGCTTATAATCGCGATAAAGTCGTCAGCCTTGAGCGACGCGCCGCCGACCAGCGACCCATCGATATCAGGCTGCGCCATCAGTTCTTGTGCATTTCCCGGCTTGACCGAGCCGCCATACAAAATCGGCAGCATGTCTCCGGCCTTGCTGTCCATATCCCGCACCATGGTGCGGATGAAGGCGTGGACCAGTTGGGCCTGCTCGGGTGTCGCGGTCTTGCCGGTACCGATTGCCCAGACCGGCTCGTAGGCGATGACGATCTTTTTGAGATCATCGGTCGAGAATCCCGCCAGACACCCGCTGACCTGCGTACCGACGACCTTTTCGGTCTTCCCGGCTTCGCGCTGGTCAAGCGTCTCTCCGACACAAATAATCGGCGTCAGTCCGGCCGCCAGAGCTATTTTCGCTTTCCGATTGACGAGGTCATCGGACTCGGCGTGGAACTGCCGCCGTTCGGAGTGGCCCAAGATAACAAAGGTCGCCCCGACTGTCAAGAGCATCTCGGCGGAGATCTCACCGGTGTAAGCGCCGCCGTCGTGTTCGGACATATCCTGCGCCCCCAACGAGATATGGGAGCCTTTCAGCAGCCGGGAGGCGGTCTCCAGCGAGGTGTACGGCGGGCAGACCAAAACGGTGACCCGCTCGTTTTTCGACTTCCCCGCCAGCAGGGCGCCGATCAGCTTCTCGGTCTGTGGGATAGTCCCGTTGAGTTTCCAGTTACCCGCTACGATCTGCCGGCGCATGTCAGGACACCCCCACTTCCGACTTGGATGTCAGGGCAGCCACACCCGGCAGGAGTTTACCTTCGAGGAACTCCAGCGAAGCGCCGCCGCCGGTGGAGATATGGGTCATGCGATCATCAAGTCCGAGCTGGGCAACAGCGGCCGCGGAGTCTCCCCCGCCGATCACGGTAATGGCGCCCTTGTCGGTCATTGCGGCCAGTGTTTCGGCAATCGCTTTTGTCCCTTTGGCGAACGGCGGGTGCTCGAACACACCCATCGGTCCGTTCCAGACGACCGTCTTGCAGTCGGCGAGTTCCGTGCGGAACAGTTCGACCGAAGCAGGTCCGATATCAAGTCCCATCCTGCCGTCGGGAATCTTGTCGATAGCGACCACCTCCGTCGCGGCGCTGTCGGAGATTTCGGAAGCAATGACGGCATCGGTCGGGAAATAGAGCCTGGTCGAACTGCCTTTGATTTTCGCGATGATCTGCGAGGCCATGTCGACCCGGTCTTCTTCGACCAGCGAGTTACCGATCGCATAGCCCTGGGCTTTGGCGAAGGTAAAGACCATGCCGCCGCCGATGAAGAGCTTGTCGACCTTGCCGATCAGGTTTTCGATCACGTCGATTTTGCCGGAGATCTTGGCGCCGCCGAGAATAGCCGCAAACGGGCGTTTCGGATTGTCGAGCGCTTCGCCGAGGTACTTCAGTTCTTTTTCCATCAGGAAGCCGGCGACCGCCTGATTAAACAGGTGCGCGACACCTTCGGTAGAAGCATGAGCGCGGTGAGCCGACCCGAAAGCATCGTTGACGTAGATATCGCCGAGTGCGGCGAGCTTGCGCGCGAAGTCCGGGTCGTTTTTGGTTTCCTGTTTGTGGAAACGAAGATTCTCCAAGAGGAGGCAATCGCCGGGCTGCATCTTGTCGACCAAATTGGCCGCTTCGGGGCCGATACAGTCTTCGGCGAAGGTCACCGGCCGGCCGAGCAGTTCGGCGAGCCGGTCGGCGACCGGCTTGAGCGACATGGAAGCGACAAACTCGCCCTTGGGACGTCCCAGGTGCGAACAGGCGATCACCTTGCCGCCGTCCTTGAGAATCTTCTGGATCGTCGGAAGCGCACCCCGGATGCGTCGATCATCGGTAATCCGCTGCTTGTCATCGAGCGGCACGTTGAAATCGACCCTCACCAGGGCTTTGCGACCTCGGAAGTTTATGTCTGCAACAGAGACTTTGTCCATTGTATCCGCTCCTTGTCGTTAGAGCATAATCTGCATCATATCGACCATTCGGCAGCAGAATCCATACTCGTTGTCGTACCAGCTGTAGACCTTGACGAGATTGCCCTGGACGGCGGTCAGTTCGGCGTCGAAGATCGAGCCGGCGGGATTGCCGATGACGTCGGTCGAAACGATCGGATCCTCGCAGTACTCAAGTGTCTTGGAGAGCGGGCCGGAGGTAGCGGCCTTTTTCATGGCAGCGTTGACTTCGTCGCGCGTGGTCTCTTTTTCGACAACGACCGCGAGATCAACGATGGAGGCATCGGGTGTCGGCACGCGCATGGCGATACCATCGAGACGACCCTTCATCTCCGGGATGACTTCGGCAATCGCCTTGGCGGCGCCGGTCGACGTGGGCACCATCGACAGCGCGGCGGCGCGGGCACGGCGGAGATCCTTGTGCGGCGCATCCTGCAGGCGCTGGTCGGCGGTATAGGAGTGAATGGTGGTCATGAAGCCCTTGACGATTTTGAAGTTCTCGTGCAGAACTTTGGTGACCGGCGCCAGGCAGTTGGTAGTGCAGGAACCGATCGAGATAACGTCGTGCTTCGACTTGTCGTAGTCGTCGGAGTTGACGCCGATCACGAAGGTGCCGTCGTGGTTCTTCGCCGGAGCGGAGATCAGGACTTTCTTCGCGCCGGCACTGATGTGCCTACCGGCGTCTTCTTTCTTGCGGAAAATACCGGTGCACTCGAGCACGATATCGGCGCCGAGCTGCTTCCAGGGGAGATTGCCGGGATCGCGTTCGGCCGAGACGGGAATCTTCTTGCCGTCGACAACCAGCGTATTGCCGTCGACCTTAACATCGCCGGGGAACTTGCCGTGGATGGAGTCGTACTTGAGCAAGTGCGCGAGAGTGTGCGCGTCGGTGATATCATTGATGCCGACGAATTCGATATTGGTGTTGCGGGCAGCGCGGAATACAATTCTGCCGATTCGACCAAATCCGTTGATTCCGACTTTCATTGTGTCCTCCTTTGACTTCGCTATTCTTCCAAAAAGTTATTTTCCGGTGGGCAGATACAGATACTTCACGCCGACGGTGATGGTCACGGCGGAGTAGTCTTTGACGCCGACCAGGCGATCGGAGAAGTTGATCGGCATGTACTTGGCGGTGAAGTCGAGTCCGATCTGGCTGGCCAGCACATAGTCGAAACCGGCGCCGAGCACGTAATTGAAATCGGTCTCGGAGGCTTCGCGGAACTGGGCGTAGTAATACTCATCGGTGACCTGGATCGAGTTCCGGGCATAGTAGATGCCGCCTCCGGCTGCGATATACGGGTAGAGTTTACCGTTCATGATCGGCGGGGCATACACCTTGAGCTGGAGCAGGATGGGATAGATATTCAGCGCGGCGACGTCATTGATGTTGTACTGGGTATCCCGGGTGATGACATCGCCCCGGTTGGAAAGACCGAACGAGATTTCCGCCATGAGCATTTTGGTGAGGCGCAGTCCAAAGTAGCCTTCGAGGTAAAAGGAGGCCGAGTTGATGTCGCTGGTCTGCTCGATAAAGTTGGCGGAGTCAACGGTGCGGGCCGGCGGGCTGTCGCCGTTGTTGGCCCAGACGCCGAGTCGGACACCGGCCTGGTGCTGGCGCTGGAAGAGGGTGCGGGTGTCTTCGTCCTGCGCCGAGACAGGCGCAACCGTAACCAGGACAGGCACAACAGCCATCAGCATGAGTGCGGCAAACTTCCCGCAGACGGCCTTCCATGTCGTAGTTGTATGCATCATTCAGTCATATCCTTATGCCGGTGGCTGTGCATGTGGTGCAATATATCGGGCACTCCCATCAAGTCAAGGTAATGTCCGTTTCGTCATATTCGGTATACAGGGCCTCCACGGTCTACTTTATCGCCGCCGTGTCTAGCTTCTAACACCTGAGGCGCGCTAACGTTCATTCGGATAGAAAATCAGGCGGCTCTGGCGGTAGTCGAACAGGACCGAGAACCTGCGAAGGACCTGGTTGCCGACATTGCCCGCGAGCGACTCTGACCCGCTGAGTCCGATATGGGCGTCAGGTATTATTATCGGCAGGCTGTCGAGTTGGAGAGAGCCGATTTCGAAGCGGGGCGCAATTGCGGTCTGTCCGGCGAGGGCGCCGCCGACGCCACCGATGGCGCCGGAGAGGTCGTTGAGATCGACCAGGCGCTGTTCCAGCGAATTCGATGAGACGAAGTGTGGATGGAGGATGAGTCCGTAGGCGTTGCCGAGGTCGACAACAAACGACCCGGGAACACCGTCGACCGAAGCATCGACAGTCGGGACTCGAGAGGTAAGCGAGAACGGCACCTCTACCCCGCCCGGCGCGGGTTGGAAGGTATCGGGGTTGTAGACGCAGAGTTGGCGGTTTCGGTAATCGACCCGGATGGGAAAGCGGGAGAGGAAATCGTAGCCGAGGATGCCGCCTCGCGGATCTCCGGTGTGGGCGCGCAGGACGGCGGCGAGGTCGAGCTTGCCGGCGGTCTGGTTGTACAGGACAAGGTCGCCAATGGCGATAGAATCGGGTTGGACCAAACCAACTTCGTCGAATCCTGCGACGCCGCGAGCGGCGATCGTCCCAACCTGCGCCAGGCCGAGCTTGTCGGCGAGTGTCTTGTCGATCAGGTTGGCCGAGGCGCCGGAGTCGAGAATAAACTTCGAGGTGTGCGTTCCGTTGATGACAACGGTCACGACGATGTGACCGTCGATGAATTCAAACGGGATCACGACCGAGTCGGCTTCGGGCGGGAAGTGGTAGTCAATCCGTGACTCGCCGTCGCGGTAGAAGATGACGTGGTCGAAGTCGTCGTTGAATGATATCTCCTCTATTTCGGTCACGGTGCGGATCGGCGCGCCGATCGCTTCGGACTCAGTGCGAAAGGCCATGATGACACCGTGGGCGGTGCGGAAGTCCGAGCTTCTGGAGATCGTCTCGATGTTGTCGAGGCGACTGGTCTGCAGGACCGGATACGCCGTCTGCGGATCGATAAAGACGTGCATGGTGTCGTCGTTGAGCGGCATGAACAGCACTTCATGATACAGCGTCCCGTCGATCTCTTTCATACCGACATAGCTCTTGCTTCCCGGCACGCGACCATCGATCAGGTACGCGAACGATTGCAGGTAGATTTGCTTGAGGAGTTCCTTCTCTTCGAAACCGCCGAGTTCGGAGACCTGTCCGTTGAAATCGCGCATCCACGCGGTGTGACCGTCGTAGGCCTGCGCCATGGAGATCCCGCCAAGCCGCATCTCGGCGTAAAAGAGATCCGGCAGGGCGAAGTACATGTTGAAGGTGCCGGGTTGACCGTTGAGTTCGACTGACCCTTCGGCCCGGTAGTTGTAGATAGTCTTCAGGCTGTCGAGGGCGGCGGGGCCGCCGATTGACTCGACCAGGAGCGAGTCGAGATTAAGGGCACCGACCGGCGCCGACAGGCAAAGAAATAGCGAAAGAAGAATGACGATCGTGCGCATGGTTTAGTATTCCTGCCAATGGTAGTCTGCAGAGACAATCAGGGCGATCAATGTCCAGACCAGGACCAGCCCGGTGCCGCCGTATGAAACAAACGGAAGCGGCAGGCCGGTGACCGGCATGAAGCCGAGGGTCATACCGATATTAACCAGCATCTGGAAGACGATGATCGCCACGGCGCCCATGACAATGTGCGACGCAAACCGTGACCGACAACGCATGGCGATGCGGATCGAGCGAATGAGGATGTACGCGAACAGTCCGAGGACGATCAGGGCGCCCCACAGCCCGAACTCCTCGCCGAGTACCGAGAAGATGAAGTCGGTATGGCGCTCGGGAAGGAACTCGAGACGAGACTGCGAGCCGTTGAGGAAGCCTTTCCCCCAGAGTCCGCCGGAGCCGATCGCGATTTTCGATTGAATGATCTGGTAGCCGGCGCCACGCGGGTCAAGCTCGGGATTGAGAAAGGTCAGGATACGCAGGCGCTGGTATTCGGCCAGTCTGCCCCAGACGATGGGTGTCACGATACCAAAGGCGAGGTTGGCGACAACGACCATAACCGAAAAGAAGATGCCGGGACGAATGATACCGAGAAAGGTCAGCAGGACCACGAAGTAGAGCGCCCACGACCACCAGTACGAGGCCGCGACCAGCGACGCCAGCGGTGAGAGAATCAGCAACAGGTACCAGGGTGAGAGTCCCGACCAGAACCAGAGGACGAACAGGATAACGAAAAAGACCAGCGAGGTACCGAGGTCGGGCTGCTTGAGAATAAGGGCGATGGGAATGACGGTCATGATCGCCGAAACCGTCAGCCTTCGCTTCGACGTTGGCGGCCATTTGGTGTATGCGAAGAAGCGTGCCAGCGCGAACACCAGCGCGATCTTGGCTATATCCGAGGGGGCCAGTGATACCGGGCCGAAAGCAAACCAGCGGTTGGCGCCCATGCGGGTCGAGCCGATGATCAGCACCAGGATCAGCATGGCGACCGCAATGCCGTAGAACAGATACGCGCCGAGATCAAACAGCCGGAGCGGGAGATGAATGACGATCGCAAAGACGACCAGGGCAACGGCGAGCCAGATCAACTGTCGCTGGTAGTAGGCGCGGGCGTAGTCGGACTCGGCGTAGTGCTGCGCCGACATGATGAGGATGACGCCGATCAGCGAGAGGGCGAGAGCGGCGCCGATCAGTTTCCAGTCGAGATCCCTATAGTTCAGCATGGCTCGTGTCGACCGGCGTCAGGTTAGCCATATCGGCTCGGGCGGTTCTTTTGTCCATGTAGGCTTTGATGACCTTGCCGACCACCGGCGCGGCGTACTTAGAGCCATCGCCGGAGTTTTCGACAATCGCACAAACGACGATTTCCGGATGCTCCAGGGGCGCCACACCGCAGAACCAGGCGTGGTTCTCGCCGTGCGGATTCTGTGCCGTGCCGGTCTTGCCCCCGACCGTATAGTCCTTACGACGCTGCGCGCGCGCCGTCCCGCGTTCACCTTCGACAACCAGGCGGATACCCTCATACAGGATATCCAGCGTCTGTTTCGAAAAGGGCAGTCGGAAAGAAACCACCGGCGGCACGTTTATCTCTTCGCCATTGGGACGGGAGATCTTTTTCACGAGATGCGGTCGATAGACCAGCCCGTCGTTGGCGATCCCGCAGTAGAACTGGGCGAGCTGCAGCGGCGTCGACAGGATCTCCCCCTGTCCGATGGCATTGTTGAGAACGAGGGCGCGGGTCCACTTGTTTTTGCCGTAGCGTTCATCGTAGTACTTGGTATCGGGGTTCAAGCCATCGGACTCGCCGGGCAGGTCGATTCCGGTTGGTCGGCCGAAGCCGCACTTTGCGAAATAGTCATGCAGCAGATCGATACCCAGACTCAACCCGATCTGGTACATGAAGACGTCGCACGACTGCTCCAGCGCATGGATACAGTTGAGCGTACCGTGTCCGCTGTGCTCCCAGCATCGGAAGAACCGATTGCCGAACTGCATACCGCCGTAGCACGGCTTGAGGGTGGTGTGTTCGTTTATGAGGCCCTCTTCCAGGGCCGCGCCCACGGTGATCAGCTTGGTGGTTGAGCCGGGCGGATAGAGTCCATTCAACACGCGGTTGAGCAGCGGGTGAGTTGAGTCGGTGCGAATCTCCGTCCACAGTGACTCGGGGATCACCGAGGAGAAGATGTTGGCGTCGAAACCGGGATAGGATGTGGCCGCGAGCACTTCGCCGGTTCGTGGGTCCATGGCGACGACGGCGCCGCAGCAGAAGCTGTCAAGCGCATGAACCGCAGCCTCCTGAACATCGATATCGATCGAGAGGGTGATATCCGATCCGGGGATCGCTTCGAGGGCCTCGCGCTCGGTGTACGGTCCGAGGATCTGACCGGAGGCGGCGATCTCAACATACTCGGTCCCTTCGCGACCGCGCAACAGCTGGTCGTATTGTTTTTCGAGCCCTTTCTTGCCGATCATGCTGCCGGGCTGGTAGCCCTGCCGCTCACCGTCGGACTCGCTGAGATCTTCGGGGGACACTTCGCCGACGTACCCGGTAAACGCTTCGGCGCCGAGCGAATCAACATACATCCGCACGCGCTCCATCTGATAGCTTACGCCCGGAAAGGCAAGACTTTGTTCTTCGAGGACGGCGATGGCATCGAACGGAACGTCCTTTTTCACCGGCGCCGGTTGCTGACGGCTGACCTGATTGCGCAGCATCCGCTTGAGTATCTGGGCACTATCGAGTTCGATCAAACCAGCAAGGTGCGGCACCGTGCGGTCGGAGACCATCTCAGCGGGCACGATCGAGACCGTATAGGACGGTCGGTTGTCGATGATCACGCGACCATCGCGGTCATAGACAATACCTCGCCGCGGGATGATCGGGACGACCCGAAGGCGGTTGTTCTCGGAGCGTTTGGCGAGTTCGGCGTGGTTGACCAGCTGCAGTTTGACCAGACCTCCGAAGAGGAAGATGAACAGCAGGGCCACCATCGCCGTCGCCCAGAGAGCACGGCCGGATAATGTCAGTTTGAAACGATCCATGGGTTTGTCTAGAATATCGACTTAAACTTCTGGTATGTTATCACGCCGTCTTTAAACAGCAGGAAAATCAACGCTACTATAGTCGTATACACGCCGTCGGGGAGAGCGTTCGTCCAGAGACGGGTCATCACGCCATCGCCGCCTTCGATTATGGTCATCCCCATCGAATGGACGACCAGTCCGCCCAGCATGAAGAGGATTTTGGAGTAGAATGATTCGAGGTTCAACTTTTCGCGCAGGTGAAAGGCCGTCACGCCGACCAGCGCGAGAAGCAGCCCGTACCAGCCGAAGGCATCGGGCATACCGGCAGCCCAGACGACGCCGGCCACCAGTCCGAACCAGAGGGTGATAACCTCCGACTTATACAGTGCGATAGCCATGACAATCAGGCCGGCGAGATCGATCCGCACGCCGGCGATCGACGTCATATCCTGCAGAAAGACCTGGTGCATGGCGATCAGGATCAGGTAGATGAGGTACGGAATCAGTCTCACGATCCCCCCGGTCTCAGCAGAAAGAGCTCTTCGAGTGAGTTGAAGTTGGCGGCCGGAGCGATGTCTACATTGCTGAAGGCGGCTTCGGCCGGCCGTTCGACCTCGGTAACCGTCCCCACTATCAGTCCGGCGGGATAAACGCCGCCCAGACCCGAGGAGACGATCTGCTGTCCGGTGGCGATATCTCCCTGGATCGGGAAGTTATCGAGGATCATACCGTGCGACGTGTACTTGGCGATACCCATCTCGCGGGAGTCGGCGACACGGACCGCAACCCGGTTGACCGGATCGGTGAGCAGCTGGACGGTCGCAAAATCGGCGGTGACCGAACTAATGCGGCCGATCAGTCCGTCGCGATTGATCACCGGCTGGTTAACATAGACGGAGTCATGTTCGCCGCGATTGATAACGGCCGCGGTGGGGATACGTCCGCCGCTGATGGAGAGCACCTGGGCCGGCATGAGCGTGTAGCCGGTGGGCGGCTCGAATCCGAGCACGGCTCGGAGGCGCAGGTTTTCCCGTTCGGCTTCGTCAAGCCGGGAGAGGCGCACGGACGCATCGACGAGCGACTGGCGAAGCATCTCGTTTTCGCGGTCGACCGAGCTGAGTCGGACGACGAGGTTTTTGAGCTTGGCGAAGGGATAGTAAAACGAGCCGATCGCGGCCTGCGAGATCAGCCCGTTGATAGCGGGATAATTCAGGATCAGGATTACCGAGACAACAACTACCGCTGAAAAATGGACATTTCGCCAATACCTGAAAAACAGGCTGGAAATCCAGTTCATCGATCACGCCATCCTGGCTGTCTGTGCCGTGGTATTTATTCGACGTTGTCCATCAACGCCAACACTTCGCCCGGCGAGGTCAACTGATTGAGCTTCTCCCGGTTTTCCTCTGATTTCATCAAATAGGACAGTCGCGCCATGACGTTCAGGTGGGCGCCGATTGCATCTTCGGGCGCCGCGATCAGGAAAAAGAGATGGACCGGTTTGTGGTCCATAGCGTCGAAATCGATCCCGTCTTCGCTTTTGCCGAAGGCGATGACGATACCTTTTGCCGAGCGGGTTTTGGCGTGCGGGAAAGCGACGCCATAACCGACACCGGTGGTGACAAGGTTCTCCCGTTCTCTGACGTCGTCGAGCAACTGGTCACGGTCTTTGATCATAGTCGAGGTTGCCGCCAGGTCCACCAATTCCTCGATAACTTCGTCCTTCGTTTTGGACGCGAGGTTGAAAACGATCAGATTTTCATCACAGAACTTTGACAGTTTCATCGCCGGTGCCTTTACTCCTTCTTTTCAGCTTCATCGACCAGTAGTACCGGAACGTCGTCGGTGACGCGAAACAGGAACGAGCACTTGGAGCAGGCGAGCCGTTGTCCGGCCTCGTCGTAGTCCAGTTCTTCGTACCGACAGTTGGGGCAGATCAGCATATCGAGCAGCTGTTTGGACAGCGCCATACCGTGACCTCCAGCATTACAGTTCGGCGTACACGCCGATACGGCGGAATTTATCGAGCCGCCGTCTTAATAGTTCGTCCACTTCGAGCGCCCCCAGCCGGTCGAGCGCTTCGGTTATCTGTTGCTTCACCCGTTCGGCCATTACCGCCGGGTTGTTGTGGGCGCCGCGTTCCGGCTCGGGAATAATTTTGTCGACGATGCCGAGCGAGAGCAGGTCTTCGGCGGTCGGTTTGAGGGCTTCGGCCGCATCGGGCGCCTTGGCGGCATCGCGCCAGAGAATGGCCGCGCAGCCTTCGGGCGAGATCACCGAATACCAGGAATGCTCCAGCATGAATACTTCGTCGCCGATGCCGATTCCGAGGGCGCCGCCGGAGGCTCCTTCGCCGATCACGACGACGACGATGGGCACCCGGATATCAAACATGGTCTGAATATTCTTGGCGATCGCTTCGGCCTGTCCGCGCTCTTCGGCGCCGATCCCCGGGAAGGCGCCGGGGGTGTCGACCAGGATGACGATCGGCACATCGAACTTCTCGGCCAGGAAAAACAATCGTCGCGCCTTGCGATACCCTTCGGGATGAGCCATACCGAAATTGCGGTAGAGCTTGGCTTTGGTGTCACGACCCTTCTGTTGCCCGACCACCATCACCTTACGGTCGCCGAGCATGGCGAATCCGCCGACCATCGCGGCATCGTCGGCATAGCCGCGGTCGCCGTGCAGTTCGACGAAATCGGTGCACATCATTTCGATATAGTCAAGCGTGTAGGGACGCTTGGGATGTCGTGAGATCTGGACCCGCTGCCAGCGGGTGAGGCTGGAGTAGATTTCGGCCCGAAGTTTTTCGAGTTTCTTCTCGAGCTGGGCAATCTCTCCGTCCAGTTCGAGGTTTTCGCCGATCGAGAAGTCCTTCATGTCGGAGATCTTTTTCTCCAACTCCATAATGGGACGCTCGAATTCCAGATAGGAGCCTGTAGCCATCCGTGTCATTCTCCTCGCCGACTGGGGTTAGACCGACCGGGGTCAATCGGGTGTTCGCGATGCGCCAGTTTCGGCAAATTGGTCAGTAAGATAAGTATTAGGACAAAAATGACAACCATAAAAAGGGCCAAAAAGCCCAATACCCACAGGCGGTTAAAGTAAAACATGGACAAGGCGAATCCGCCAAAGACGAGTGACATAACCCAGAAAGCGGCCACCACCTGCGCGTTGGACCAGCCGGCAATAGCCAGCAGGTGGAAGAGGTGTCGGCGGTCGGCTTTCATGACCGACCGACCGGCGGCCAGGCGGCGGACGATTGAAAGTCCGGCCTCCATGAGCGGGACACCCAGTGTCAGCAGCGGTACGTAGAGTGCGGCGGCGGTGTAGGAGCGGATCGGCACCAGCAGTGACAGGACGGCAAAATAGAAACCGATCTGGAGAGAGCCGCTGTCACCCAGAAAGAGCCGGGCGGGGGGGCGATTGAACCACAGAAAGATCGTGAGAAATCCGGCCAGTGCAATTCCAAGGAGGACCACCGTCCCGACCTGCAGCAAAGCGCCGACCGCTATCAGGACGAGAGTTGCAATAAGGGATACGCCCCCGGCCAGCAGATCAAGCCCGTCGAGCAGGTTGATGGCGTTGGTCAGGGCGACTACCCAGACGACCGTAATCAGGGCGCCAGCGGCGCCGGTTTCAACCGGACCGTAGAACGGGATGGTGAGGGGGTCGATACTCATGCCGCCGAGGTAGAGAACGAGTCCGGCGGCCACCTGGGCGAGGAGCTTCACCCAGGCCGAGACCGGGGAAAGATCATCGGACAAACCGACCAGCAGGATAATCAGGGCGGCAGCGAATATATAGCCGAGGACGCCGTGAAGTTCTTCGAGCGCTCTCGGGAACAGCACGAGGAGCAGACCGACCGTGACCCAAAAGGCGACAAACAGAACCGTCCCGCCGAGCGCCGGTGTCGGTTGTCGGTGGCGTTTGTGTTTGCCGGGTTGATCGAGCAGGTTGTAGCGATGCCCGAGTTTGATCGCGAGCGGGCTACAAAGTGCAGTCAGGACGAGAGCGGCGAGGGCCGCCGCGAGTATGCCGGTAGTCGGAATCATGGATAATCAGTTGGTCGTATGGTGCCTGTGCGGCAATATGGACACCAGAACGACGTTGGCAAGCAGGAATAAGGGCAACAGGAAGAGCGCAAAGGCGTTTGGTTCGTGCTTGAGGAAGTACTGCCAGAGCGAGTAGTGGTGGCGCCAGGTGCGTTTGAATCGCGAGGCGGAGCTACCGGTTCCCCAGTGATGAATCCCCCCCGCTTCGGGGACGAACAGATTGTGGTAACCGGCACGGTGTATGCGAAGCGATAAGTCCGTGTCTTCCATAAACATGAAGAAACGTTCATCGAATCCGCCGGCCTTCTCGAAGAGACTTCTTCGCACCATGAGCAGCGTCCCGGCGACCGCGGGAACGTGGGTGGTCCGGTCGAAATCCGGCAGGGTATATCGGTGTTTGTCGCCGGACGTGGAGCCGCCGAACAGCTTACTCAGGAACGAGCCTCGCGAGAAAACCAGGTTTCCCGCGGTCGGGAAATTGCGGCAGGTGGCCTGGAAGGAGCCGTCGGGAAAGCGAAGCCGCCCGGCGACCAGCCCGGCCTTGTCGTCATGGCAGCAGTTGTCGAGCAGGATGCGAACGGCGTTGGTGTCGACTATGACGTCGGGATTGATAAACAGCAGATACGTGCCCTCGGTCTCTCTCGCCCCCCGGTTGCAGGCCGAGGCGAATCCGGTATTGCGGTCGAGTCGAATAATGCGGGCGTGTGGGAAGTGGTCGGTGATCGACTCGGTGGGATCACAATCGGAGTTGTTGTCGACTACGACGAGTTCGGTTGACAGACCGTCCAGCGCCAGCACGAGAGCTTCGAGGCAACTATCGAGCGCAGGTTGAGAGTTGTGAGTGACGATCATGACCGAGACGGTTTCTTCGGGTAGGGCCACGGGTCGGCTCAGTTGAATTTGCCGAAAGCGCTTCGAATACGAAGTAACCAGACCATCCAGATTGCCTCGCGCACGATCTTCTTGGACATCTTGGAGGACCCGGCGACGCGGTCGACGAAGATGATCGGGATTTCTTTGATTTTGAATCCCTTCTTCCACGCCCGCATCGACATCTCGATCTGGAAGGAATAGCCGGTCGACTGGACATCGTCGAGATTGATCGCTTCGAGCACCTCCCGCCGGAAGCATTTGAATCCGCCGGTCGCATCGCGCAGCGGCAGTCCCGTCACCAGCCGGGTGTAGACGTTGGCGTAGTACGAAAGCAGCAGACGGGACATCGGCCAGTTGATGACGTTGACGCCGGAGATGTAGCGTGATCCGATAACGAGATCGTGATGCTGAATTTCCCGAAGGAAGTCACGGATGTATTCCGGGCCATGGGAGAAATCGGCGTCCATTTCGAAGATGTAGTCGAATCCTTCGGCGATCGCCCACTTGAAGCCTGCGATATACGCTTTGCCGAGCCCCTCTTTTTTGTCGCGATGAAGGACGAAGACGTTGGCCTGGTTGCGCGCGAGCTTATCGGCGAGTTCACCGGTACCGTCGGGTGAATTGTCATCGACAATCAGCACATGTATTCTGGCGTCAAGCGGCAGGACCGCGTGGACGATTTTTTCGATATTCTCCCGCTCGTTGTAAGTGGGAAAGATGATCAGGGCACGTTTAGGCGTCGACATTCTCTTCTTCCACGTTGTCGTCACCGGGTTTTCGTGCAAACGCCGGGACGAAAGAACCAATTACAATACCCAGAGCCAGCAGTGAAGCCAGCCAGGTAACCCACTCACCGACAACATAGCGGTGTGAATGAAATTTGAATACAACAGATTTCGCGCCGGCCGGAATCGGGACGGCCCGAAAAGCACCGTCGGCACGAAGCACCTCGGTCGGCGTCCCGTCAACGGTCGCCTGCCAGGCATCGTACCAGGCATCGGTCAGGACCAGCAGCTGTGGTCGGTCGGTTGAGACAGCCACCGCAACCGAGTCGATCGTATACGAGGTGATTTTTGCACTCCCGCCGGGCAGACTGTCGGCGACCGGTGTCAGCGACGGTTCCTGCTCGAGATAGACGAGGCGGGACAGGTCGGAATCACCGTCGAGCACCAGCGGATAGATATCTTCGCGGTTGGGTATGACCTGATAGCGATCGGCCAGAAAAGCGCGCGGCAGAGCGTTAGGATTGTGCCAGACCGACACCTGCCCGAATGTCGCTTTGCCGGTTGCGGGCTGGGCGCCGAAGAAATCGCCGGGTATTCCCTGCCCCGCCGGCAGGACCAGCCATTCGATGCCGACCAGGTTCAGGAAGCGCGGGTTGAGGCGGTTGGCGAGTCCCGGCCCGCCGGCGAGCTGATCGTACCAGCGAAGCTGGTTGCCGTGGTAGCCGTACGGGATAAGAAGTCCGTGCTCGGGATAGTCGTTGTTCTGCAGGCTGCTGTAATCGCGGAAGCGGCTGGCGAGGTCGCTGGTGATGTCGGCGGTGCGAAACTGTCCCGGCTGCTGCATGAGGAAGTTGACGGCGGGGGACGCCTTCGAGACGGACGCGAAATCCACCGTGCTGATAAACCGTCCGTTGAAGCGCATGCCATTGAAGATGATGATCACCGCCAGCGCCAGCAGTAGCCACCGGCCGGCGAACTGTCGGCGATAGAGCCAAACCGTACCGGCGGCCAGGCCGACCGCGAGGAACGATAACCAGGCGCCGGTTTTGATCGCCGGGAGGTTCATCATCGCCAGATCCCATTTCGAATACCCCTGCGGGAGCTTGGTGGCGATGCCATCGTAGAACAGCGATCCCCACAGTTTCATCATGCTCTCCCCGGCTCCGCTGAAGGCGAGCGCGAGCAGCAGAAAGACGGCCGGCACGATATAGACATACTTTGAGAGCGCCGCCTCGGACTTCTCTTCGGCCTTCTCATCCTTGACTTCGTGACGGTTGATCAGCGCCTGCACGCCCATCGCGGCCAAGAGTGCGATCGAGAAAGAGAACAGGAACATGATCATCGAGGGCGCCCGCAGCGACGCCACGTTGGGTATCAGATAGTAGAGATGGAACAGGGGTGTTGTTGCGCCGAGCGCATAGGTGAACGCAAAGAGGGCCAGTCCGCCAAAAAACCACCGCTCGCGGTTGCGGGCGAAAAACAGGCCGATCCACGAGAGGAAGACAGCCGTTACCGGGACCGCTTCGGAATTGTCCTTGAAGAAGTTCTTGCCCCAGTAGACCGACTCGCGGCTGTGGCCGTTGGCGCCGGGGAATTCGGGGATCAGCAGGCTCATCGCCTCTTCCTCATGCATCGACCACGAGGTCGCCCAGTCCCAGCCGTGCTTGGAATCATCGGCCGCACGCGGTGAAAACTGCTTGGTGTAGATGTAGCCGGGATAGAACTGGATTGCCGAGATGGCGATGCCGATCACGACCGCCAGCGTCGTCAACAGCGCGGGCTTAACCAGCCGTCCAATTGACCGGTGCTCGAACCACAACATGACCAGGCGGTAGCCGGAGTAAAGGGAAAGCGTCCAGAGGGTGAAGTAGGCCATCTGGGCGTGCGGTGAAAGCAGGATCAGACCGATGGCGACTCCGACCATCGTGAAGCACAACAGCGGGCTCCACCTGAGATCAAACCAGCGCGTTTTCCAGTGAATCGGATTAGTCTCGAAGCCCATGTGGGTAAACATCACGACGAGTGGAAAAAGCGTGGTGACGAATATCTTGCCGTCGTGACCGGGCGCTACGAACGATATCAGGTACCCTGCGTAGGTGTAACTCACACCCGCAATGAGCGAAGCGATTTTGCCGAGACCGAACCTCCGCGCGCAGAGATACATAAACACGCCGGCGAAGAAGATATGGTAGAGCAGCTCAAGGCCGAGCCATTTCCACCAGGGAAAAAGCAGCTGCATGTTTTTGAACTTGGAGAAGGGGTAGAAGATATCCCCGTGAAAGGCTTCGACAAACGGCAGCCCGCCGAAAATGTACGGGTTCCACTGGGGGACCGAAAACCAGCCGTGGGTCTGCCAATAGTCGGCGTAGAAACCGCGGAAGAAGATACCGGCCTGGAGAACGTCGGAGCCGTACAGCATTTTGTCGGAGAATACGAATTCCGAGAAGAGGATCAACAGCGACAGGCCGACCAGTACGAAAGCAATCAGGGCGAACCAGCGCGATCTGTCCGGTTGAAAAGAAAGGCTTCCTGTCGAACGGGATCGAGTGGGGGGCTGCTGCCGTCGTTTAACCAAACGTACCTTCCTGCCTGTGGATAAGCGCTCTATGGATATACAATCGAATTCTAAACATAGGTCAGGATTTGAGGTTGGGCAACAGTTTTTGGCCGGGTGGTGGTGTTGGGCGGGTCACGACGCGGGCGGGTTCTTGTCGCGGTCGAGCATGCGCTGAGTTTTCTTGCGGAGGTCGGCTATCTCCTCTTTTATCGCGGTTTGACCCTCGGCAATAAAGCCCATCATAAACAGGCCGCCGCCGAGTCCGAGCAGCAGGATGACCAGATACAGAAGCGCCCGGTCGCCGTGATGCTCGATGTAGCGCAGGTACAGGGCCCAGAAGCCGACGATGGTCCCCAGGATGAACAGAATGCTGCCGAGGGCGCCGAAAAACAGCAGCGGTTTCTTGAGGAAGGTGATCTGGAATTTGACGGCCAGCATGTCGAGCACCCCGACCGGAATTCGCCAGATGGAGTATTTGGATTCCCCCCACTCGCGTTCGTAGAGGTCGATTTTGCACTCTTCGACCTTAAACCCGGCGTTGGCAGCCAGCACGACCAGATAGCGGTGCCAGTCCTTGCGAAGGAATATCTGGTCTACCACTTCGCGGCGGAAGGCTTTGACGGAGTTAAGGTCATGGACTTTCAAATTGAAGAGTTTCCGGGAAAAGGCGTTATAGACCGTGGAGACGAACCGCTTGTTGTATTTGCCCTGTTTCCACCCGGTACAGACATCGGCGCCGGCGGCAATGGGAGCGATCAGCTTGGGGATATCCTCGGGTTTATACTGCAGATCGGTCGGGTAGAAGACGTAAACTTCGCCCCTGGCGATCGCAAACCCGGTCTGGAGGGCGTCGGTGAGGCCCATATTACGCTGGTGGGAAGCGTACCTGATGAAGTCGTATTTGGCGGCGTTTTCCTTGATTTTGGCCAGCGTCCCGTCGGTGGAGCCGTCGTCGACCAAAACCAACTCCCCCTCGAACGGCGCTTTTTCGAGCATGGCAGCGTATTGACGACAGAAGTCATCAATATTGCCCTCCTCGTTCATGGCGGGGGCTATGGTTGAGACGATGAAGTTGTATCTCTCAGTTGCCATGGATCGCTGACCTGTAACCGATGGTATTTCGGGGCGATGTGGTGCGCCGCCGGGGCGTAGAACATCGCCAGCCGATAATTCTTTAGTCCTTTTTCTTTGTCGGCAGGATCTCCGAAAGCGGCATAGCGATCCCGGTAAAAGCCTGCCAGACGTTCGTAAAGAACATAATTGGTGGGGGAAAACTCAACCGCTTTTTTAAAACGGTCTTCGGCCATTTCCCACTGCCCGGCGGCCTGTGCTATTGACGCCACGATGAGGTGGCCGGAGAAGTTGTCCGGGTGTTGCTGGTTGTACTGATGAACCAGGTCGGCGCCCGCCAGTTTGTTGCCGACCTGCAGAGCCTGTGCCCCGCGCTCGAATAGTGATTCCTCGTACCGATCGGCAAGCTTGTTCTTGGTTGTATGGGCGATATTGAACAAGCGAAGCTGCACTTTGCCCACCCGAAGGGTCGCGACGTGCAGAGCGTCCTGGAATATGTCGGGGTAATCTTCGCGGGCGCGGTCTTCATTGGATTGGTCCAGGACAAGGTGGGTGACCGGAAATCTGCGGAAGAGATTGGGGTCGGCATGGGAGACGCCAAACATGTGGATCAGGGCCTGGTGGTCGTTTTCGAGCGCCAGGAGCGGACCGAACGGTCCGGAAAGGACCGCTCCCGGCGAGAGCAGGCTGCCGAGTTCGACACTGGTGTCCCGCGACGTGTACGTCGCGCGGTTGACCCAGGTGATGAAATCGTAGAAGCCATGCCCGATGGCGACAGTCAGGGCGATGACCGCAACAGCTCGCGCCAAATGCGACACTTTCCGGGGGGCGGCCTTTCGAAAGGCGTCGATCAGAATCGGGCTGAGGGCGACCAGGGCGGCCGTCAGAGCTGCCACGGCAAACTTGATGTCGTCGAAATAGACCGTCTGCCCCGCCCACCTGAGTACTACCCCGCTGAGATGATAGACGACCACCAGTGCCAGCGGATAAATGATCGGGAAGTACCACCACGGGATCTCTTCGGGGATGCCTTCGCGGACTTTCTCCCACAGCGCGACAATTACAATCGCGGCGGCGGCGCAGACGGGATAGATAATCACGATCTGATAGCGAAGGGGCTGGTAGTTCCAGATCATGAGCGATCCGAAGAAGCCTATTATCATGGCGGCGAGAAAGAGATGGCCGCCGTGGAGCCAGCCGGACTGCTCGCGCCGCCAGAAGCGCGGTCGTGACACGGTGAGCAGGACAGCGAAGAGAAAACCTGCCACCAGCAGGGCCGGGGCGACCATGCGTTCCAGCAGATTGGAGCTGCCGCCGAACGAGACCATCTTGTAGACAAACTTGTCGAGTGATTCAAGGCCCTCGGGAGCGCCGTAGAGCGAAACGCTGTGCTCCTGCAGATAGTCGCTGACTTCGGCCGAGTACGGCGTGTAGGCGAGAATGTACCAGGCGAGTGATACCGCGATGAAGCCAAACAGAAACGCGATCAGGTGTGTGACCGGCAGTTTGGGTTCGTCGGGACGCGTGACTGCCAGTCGGTATATCAGGTAGCAGGCAAACGGAAAGAGAAACACGATACCGATCACCTTGCCGAACAGGATCGAAGCCGCCAGGAGTGCTCCACCGACTGCAAAGCCGGCGTTGGAGCGCCAGTAAAGAAGTGAGACGAACGACGCAAAGGCGCCGACCATCATGGCGTGTTCGAGAAACGGGAAGCGGCCGTAGGCGACGAGATTGAAATTCAGCCCGGCGAGCAGAAGAAACACGAGAGCCGTTGCCGGGGAAGTGATCTTTCTTACTACCAGATAGAAAAGGAACAGCGATAATAGAGAGAAGAGCAGTCCCACGAAATGGGAGCTGAGGACGCTAACTCCGAACAGACTAAAGACAGCGGTCGCGGCCAATGTCACACCGGACTTGAGGAAGAACACCATCCGCTGATCGTCGAGCGGGTTAAACTCACCGGTCTGGACGTAGTTCTTAGCGAACAACGTATAGGCCGGGGTGTCGGTGTAAATGCCGGTGGAGAAGGTCAGGCCAATCGGTGGATCGGCGCCGAGATTGGAGGAGCGGACGACGATTATGAGAAGGAATGCGGCGAGGGTGAGAATCAGTTCCGATCGTCGTGACATGATAGTTTTCGTATGCCTGGCGTTTTCGGTGCAGTGCGCGGCGATTAATCACTGAACCTCTATCAAGTCAGGCTGAGCTTGTCGAAGCCTGACATCTTAGTCACCCTTCGACAGGCTCAGGGTGACTTACATGAAGCTGCGAGTTACGTATCAAGGGCGCACGCCGCAACACGCTCTACAGTTCGTAGTCTATAAGCTCTTCCCCGCTTCGGCCGGTCTCGGCGAGCACGGTACCGTCGGGGCCGACTACCATGCAGTTGCCGCCGAATTCGTTTTGTTCGTCTTTGCCGACGGCGTTAATGCCAAACACCGTGGCGGCGGTCTGTTTGGCGCGCTCGATCAGGAGCGAGCGCCAGGTATCGATCCGCACCAGCGGGAAAGCGGCCGGGATGAAGATTGTCTTCACCCCGGCGTTTTTCATTTCTTCGAACAGCGATTCAAACCGAATATCGTAGCAGATCGCGACCCCGGTAACACCGAAATCGGTCTGCCAGATGCCCGTTTCGTCACCGGCCATGTAGACGCGGTGTTCGTTGAACGGTTCGAACAGGTTGATCTTGTGATACAACTGACTGAAGCCCTGATGGTAGTACAGGCAGGCATTGCGAAGGCCTTCCTGCGAAAGGTACGGCAGGCCGGTCAGGATGCGGATGTCGTACCCGGCGAACGACGCCATGACCGCTTCGAGCGGGACAACCTCGCGCCGTTCGTACAGACAGCCGGTCGTGGCGAGCTCATGAAAGCAGACCATGTCCATGCCGTCGGTCTGCGCCTTCTCGATATGCCCGGTCAGGTCGGTGGAACCGACATCGTGCTGTACCAGTCGTATCTTCACAGAGACTCCTATGCTTCGCGCTCGAACACCACTCGTCCGCCGAGAATGGTCCGGTAGACCTGGCCCTGCAGTTTCCAGCCGATAAACGGCGAGTTGCGGGACATGGAGCGGAATTTCGACTGGTCGACCGTCCAGGAAGCGTCGGGGTCGATGATCGTGATGTCGGCCGGTGATCCGGTCTTGAGCGTCCCGCCCGGCAGGTTGAACATCTTCGCCGGGTTGATAGTCATCTTGGCGACAGCATCGGCCCAGTTGAGATACCCCTTATCGATCAGGTAGGTTTTTACGAGACCCAGTGTGGTTTCGAGACCGATCATTCCCGGAGGGGCCAGATCGAACTCGCAGTCTTTTTCTTCCTGCGCGTGGGGAGCGTGATCCGAGGCGATGCAGTCGATCGTGCCGTCGATAAGCCCTTCGATAATCGCTTCGCGATCGTCGGCGCTGCGAAGCGGCGGGTTGACGCGAAGGCAGGTATTGAACTCTTTGGCGATCGCTTCATCGGTCAAGACGAAGTGATGCGGGCAGGCCTCGGTGGTGACGCGGATACCCTCGGCCTTGGCGGCGCGGACCGCTTCGACCGCCCGCCGAGTCGAGAGATGCTGGATATGCAGGCGGGCGCCGGTAGCGCGGCAGAGTGCGATATCGCGCATGACTGCGATCTCTTCACCGACCGCCGGTCGACCGCGAAGGCCGAGGCGGGTGGATTCGAACGACTCATTCATGATCCCGCTGGCGCAGAGCGTGGATTCTTCGGCGTGATCCATCACCGGGATATTGAACATCTTTGAGTATTCCATCGCCCGGCGCATGATTTCCGAATTCTCGACCCAGTGCCCGTCATCGGTGATCGCCACCGCGCCGACTTTCACCAGATCACCGATCTCGGAGAGCTCCTTGCCTTCGGAACCTTTGGTAATGGCGCCGACCACATAGACGCGGGCATCGGCGTTTTTGGCGCGGTCCTGCACGAACATGACCGTTTCCTGGTTGTCGATGCGCGGGGAGGTGTTCGGCATGCAGCAGACGGCGGTGAAACCGCCGGCGGCCGCGGCGCGACAGCCGGACTCTACCGTTTCCTCGTCCTCGCGGCCGGGCTCGCGGAGATGCACGTGAATGTCAATGAGACCCGGTACGACGAGTTTACCTGAAGCGTCGATGACGGTTGCCCCTGAGGTATCGCCGAGTTTCTGGACGTCGCTTTCGATGCCGGCGATAGCGCCGTTTCTGATCAGGACATGGGCGTCTTTGCCGAATCCGAGCGCCGGGTCGATGACCCGACCGCCCGAAATGATCATATCTACTGGTGCGTTGTTCATGCCTCAGGACCCTCCGCTTCCGGACCCGACAGCAGGTACAGCACTGCCATGCGCACTGCCTGGCCATTGGTCACCTGGTCGAGGATCACGGAGCTTTCGCCGTCGGCGACCTCCGAGGAAATCTCGACGCCGCGATTCATGGGGCCGGGATGCATAATCGTGAAGTTGTTATTCAGTCGTTTGAGTCGGTCTTTCGTGATCCCGAACAGGTTGGTGTATTCGCGCTGTGACGGGAACAGGCCGGCCTGCTGGCGTTCGAGCTGAAGGCGCATGATGTTGACCACATCGGCCCCCTCAAGCGCTTCGTCGAGATTGGTATAGACGTCACACCCGAACCGCTCGACATCGGCGGGGATCAGGGTCGATGGTCCGCAGAGCGCGACCGAGGCGCCCATTGCCTTGAGGCCCCAGACATTGGAGCGAATCACCCGCGAGTGCTTGACGTCGCCGACCAGCACCACCCGAAGGCCGTCGAGCTTGCCGTACTTCTTGCGGATCGTATACATATCCAGCAGCGCCTGGGTCGGGTGCTCGTGGGAGCCGTCGCCGGCGTTGATGACATTCGAGTTGGTACACTGGGTCAGGTAATACGGCGAACCGGGCGAGCTGTGGCGGACGACGATCATGTCGATCTTCATCGCTTCGATATTCTGCACCGTATCGCGGAGGGACTCACCTTTCTTCACCGACGAGGTCGAAGTCGTGAAACTGACCGTATCCGCCGATAGCCGCTTCTCGGCCAGTTCGAACGAGATGCGGGTACGGGTCGACGGTTCATAGAAGAGATTCAGGACGGTGAGTCCGCGAAGGGTCGGGAGCTTTTTGATCGGGCGGTCGAGCACTTCACGGAAGGTGTCGGTGGTGTCGAGAATCAGGGTGATATCGTCGGCCGAGACACCTTCGAGCCCGAGCAGATGCGGGGAAGCCAGCTTACTCATGAGCCCCTCCTCCCGCTTCGGCGGCGCGGCGGCTCTTGCCGTCGTGATTCGGCGCGACATAGACGCGGTCGGAGCCGTCTTTTTCACCGACTTCGACTACGACGCGGTCAGTCTTTCGCGTCGGGACGTTGATACCGACATAGTCGGCCTTGATCGGCAGTTCGCGGTGGCCGCGATCGACCAGGACGGCGAGCTGGATCGTTTTGGGTCGTCCGAAATCGACAATCTGATCGAGCGCCGCCCGGATAGTCCGGCCGGTGAAGAGCACGTCGTCGACAAGGATGATGTTGCGGTCTTTGATCGGAAAGAGGATGTCGGTGCGCTGGATCACCGGCTGATCGAGCTTGGAGTGGACATCGTCGCGATAGAGCGAGATATCCATCAGGCCGAGATCGAGTTTGACTTTTTCAAGTTCTTCGATTGCCGTGGCAATACGGCGGGCCAGCACCGCGCCGCGTGTCAAGACGCCGATCAGGGCAATCGATCCGGCGCCGCCGTTGTGCTCGAGAATCTCGTGTGCAATACGGGTTAGCGCGCGGTTCATTTTCGTGTCATCCATGATGACTTCGATAGGCTCAGTCACCAGTGTACCTCCGGGACGTGCAGATGCGAACTGTAGAGAACACCTGTTGGTGTGCTGCGGGCTTGAAAGCGGATGGATTGTGCTTCATTAGACCAACCCTTAGTGACCTCGCCGGATCACCTTAAAAGGTTTTGCGGCTGCTGGACCGGGCCCTTCCCGGCGTCGCGCCGGTTGGAGTATAACGGTTGGCGGCAGGCTGTCAAGTACCCGGAAGCAAAAACGACCTCGTAATCGGTTACTATTGCTCGAAAGCCGTGGAAACGACTGCCCGGCGAGTCTCATCGGCCAGGAACTGCTCGGCTGACAGTGCTGATATCGTGCCTGATTCGGACAAAACAAGGACGGTATCGGCCAGCGCGCGGATAATCGGCAACTCATGGGTGATGACAACCACACCGATACCCTGCTCGGCCGAACGGCGAGCAAGCCCGACAAAGCGCTGAACCCCTTCGGGATCAAGCCCGGCGGTGGGTTCATCAAAAACGATGAAGCGCGGTTGGAGGGCCAGGACGACCGCAAACGCGAGTCGGCGCTTCTCCCCCATCGATAGTGTCAGCGGATCGCGGGTTCGGAATCGCTCGGGGGGCAGACCGACCTGATCGAGGAAAGAGTCGACCCGCTCGGGTGGGAGTTTGACATCCCGGTTGGCGGGACCAAACGAGATCTCCTCGGCGCAGGTCGGCAGGAAGAACTGCCGCTCCGGTTGCTGCAAGACGGCGGTCACCATGCCGGAGCGCTCGGATTCGGGCACCGGAGTGCCGTCAGCGCGGACGATCTGAACCAACCCACTCGACGGCGGAACGACCCCGGTCAGGAGTAGTCCGAGTGTGCTCTTGCCCGACCCGGTCGGACCGACCAGACCGGTGACCGAACCGGTCTTGAGGTCGAAGTTGATATTGTGAAGAATCGGCGTGTTACGTTCGAAGGCAAACGCGAGATCGGAGACAACGATTCGGAGGTCGGCGACGGGTGTAGTCCGACCATGCTCGCCTGGCATTTGAGCGTCCGAAATCGACGGCGATGCGAAGAGCGTGCTGCCTTGCAAGGCCTCTCCCGGTGCACCGTCGGAAACGACTGTCCCCTCGTCGAGAACGATCATTCGTTTGTACTGCCGGGCGACGCTTGGGTATTGCGTTACCCGAATCTCGATTAGACCGGGATGCTCCCGGTGCAGGCGCTGCAGTTCTTCGCGGAGGATTCTCCGCCCGGAGACATCGAGATAGGAATCCGGTTCATCCAGGACGAGGATCGGCGGGCGGTAGATCATCAGCGAGGCCAGCGCGACACGCTGTTTCTCTCCGCCGGACAACTCCGAAGTGAGCCGCTTCGCCAGATGCTCGATACCGAACGACTCGAGCGTCGACGCCACCTGTGCTTTCATGAGTTCCGGTGTAACCGCCTGATTCTCCAGCGCAAAGGCGATCTCCTTGTCGACCAGCACCGACACCATCTGGTTGTCGGGGTTCTGGAAGAGCATGCCGACCGGCGGAAACGATCCGTTGTCGTGACCGATCTCCAGCGATATCTCGCCGTCGGTCGGTTCAAGCAGCCCGGCGAGCAACAGGGCAAGGGTCGATTTGCCGGAGCCGTTGGCGCCCATGACGACCAGCGACTCTCCCGCGCATATGTCGAGGGTGAGACTTCGAAGCGAGTCGCGTGTCGCTTCGGGATACCGGAATGTAACGTTTCGGCAGTGGATCATAAGAAAACCGATCGCCCCAAGAAGGGACGATCGGTGTAACCTGGCAAGCTCGAATTGCCCGAGTGTCAGTCGGTGTACTGGATATCGAGCGTCCGCGCCGCGCCGACTTCGTCGAGCCGTCGGACCGGTGTGTCGTGCGGGGCGCTCTTGACCAGTTCGGGATCGGACTCGCATTCGGCGGCGATCTGCTTCATAATAGCGGCAAACCGCTCGAGTGTTTCACGAGACTCGGTCTCGGTCGGCTCGATCATCATCGCTTCGGGAACAATCAACGGGAAGTAGTTGGTCGGTGAGTGCATACCGAAATCGAGGAGCCGCTTGGAGATATCGAGCGTCTTGACGCCGAGCTTCTTCTGGCGGCTGCCGGAAATGACGAACTCGTGCATGCAGTGGGCCTCGTACGGCAGGTCGTAGTCTTCCCGTATCAGTTCCTTGAGGTAGTTGGCGTTGAGCACGGCGTTCTCCGAGACGGCGCGAAGCCCTTCCCCGCCGAGCGACTTGATATAGGCGAAGGCCCTGATCATGTTGCCGACATTGCCGTAGAATGAATGGAGGCGACCGATCGAGTCGGGGCGGTCATAATCGAAAAAGAACTCATCCTGATCGTTTTTCTTCAGCACCGGCGCCGGAAGGAACTTCTCCAGCTCGGCGGTCACGCCCACCGCACCGGCGCCCGGTCCGCCACCGCCGTGCGGGGTGGAGAAGGTCTTGTGCAGGTTGAAGTGCATGATGTCGAAGCCGATATCGGCGGGACGGAAGATGCCCATGTTGGCGTTGAGATTGGCGCCGTCCATGTACATCAGGCCGCCGCCCTTGTGGACGATATCGGCGATCTCTTTGCAGTGCTTCTCGAACAGGCCGAGCGTGTTCGGGTTGGTGGTCATCATACCGGCGACCGTGTCGTCCATAACGGCTTCGACAGCCTCGGGAGTGATCACACCCTCTTCGTTGCACTCGATCTGTACCGTGCTCCAGCCGAGCGCCGCCACCGACGCCGGGTTGGTGCCGTGGGCGGAGTTCGGGATGATGATCCTGGTGCGGTTCAGCTCGCCCATCTTGCGATGGTAGGCCTGCATGATCAGCAGACCGGCGAACTCACCGTGGGCGCCCGCCACCGGTTGCAGGGACATGGCCTCGAAGCCCGAGACCTCCTTCAGATAGGTCTTGAGCTCGAACATGATCTGCAGGACACCCTGGACGGAATCGTCCGGGGCGAGCGGGTGCAGGGCACGGAATCCGGGGAGATTGGCGGCAACATCATTCACCTTCGGGTTGTACTTCATCGTGCACGACCCGAGCGGATAGAAGTCTTTGTCGATATGGTGGTTTTTCACCGACAAACCGACAAAGTGTCGCATAACCTGACCTTCGGTGACCTCCGGAAGCCGGGCGTCGTCTGTGCGACGAAACTTCTCGGGGATGTCGCCGAGGATAGCATCAGCCGTGCGCTCGGTATCGGGCAGGGAATAGCCGCGACGGCCGGGCGCCGACTTCTCGTAAATGAGCTGTTTCTTCTCCACGGAACTCACGCGTGTCCTTTCAGGATGTTGTTCGAACCGCCCGCCCTACTTGCCTTCCTCGTCCTTCGGAGGCGGCGGGTTTTTTAACTTTTCTATCTGGGCCTTGACATAGCCGAGATCTTCGGATTCCGGATAGTCGGTCGCAAACTTCTCGAAAGCGTTAATCGCCGCGGTCGTATCACCCTTGACGCGGTAAACGATCGCACTCCAGATGTCCGCTACTTCGGCAAACTGACCGCTGCCGAAATCCTTTTTGATGGCTGCGAAGGCGGCCAGAGACTTGTCGTATTCTTTGTCGCGGCGGTGCATATCGGCGAGGGCCATGCGTGCTTCGCCCGACAGTGAATCGGTCGGGGAACCGGCGTCGACCACTTTGCCGTACCAGGCGACCGCATCTTCATCGCCGCCGCGGTATTTGTACTTCTCCGCGATGTCGTAGTACAACTTGCGGTCTTCGCTGGTCTTCGCCTGATTCAACAGGTCATCGAGGGTTCCGATGCCCTGCTCGTAGTCTTTTATCATCTTGAGGTACTCGGCCGCCGGAGCGAACCCGACAATGCGGTCGACCTCGGTGCCGTCGTTGTTGACCAGCACGGCGGTCGGATAACCGGAGATATGGAAGCGCCTGGCAAGCGCAGAGTCGACTTCGGCATTCACTTTGGCGAGAACCATTTCATTGGTGAAGAACTCTGTGACTGTAGGATCGACGAACACGACCGTGTCCAGCATCTTGCAGTACTTTCACCAATCGGTGTAGAAATCAAGAAAGACCTTCTGGTCTTTCGACTGGGCCGCGGCCAGGGCTTCATCGAAGTTCGTGAAGTGCGGCGCCATTTCCTTCTGCGGCGCCTCGGCCGGGGTTTGTTCGGCCTGCGCGAAGACGTTTCCGGCTGCGAACAGCCCGATTACGACCAGCGCCAGGGCGATTGTGAAACGTTTCATAGTTGGACTCCTTCCCCGTTCGGGGTGCGCTTCCCATGTCTATCGAACGTTGTAATCGTCGGTGTATCCGTCGCTCAGCGTTCCTTGCGTTGCCATTTCTCTCCGACCACCATATCGAGGATGTGGGCGGCATCTTCGGCAAACTCCGCCGGCACGGAGACTTCGAAGGTCGATCCGGCGTTGGCGTTATAAAACGGATTGAGGGGCAGACCGATATTGCCGAAAAATCCGGACTTGGAGATCACCACCGCCGGAATGTTGTACGTGATCAGGGTCTCACGGGCAAAATCGGCCGACAGCTTGTCTTCGATCATCCCCAGCAGGATCCACTTCACGTTGCGGTTTTCGTCCATATCGTCTCCGCAGATCGGGCAGGAGCTGACCCCTTCGTCCCAGTAGTTATGACAGGTGTGACAGTACTCCACTGGCACTCAACTCCTTCAGGCCGTCGACCAGCCGGGTCATCTGCGCCGGGGTGCGCTTTTCGGTGAGCGCTACCAGCAGCACGTTTTCCAGGCCGGGATACCAGCGACCGGCGTCGACCCCCGGCAGGATGCCGTGGTCGGCCATGGCGGCGATTATCTCGCCGGCCGGCCGGCTGCATTTGACCGGGAACTCGCGAACGAATGGCGCTTTGGACAGCAGTTCGAAACCGTCGATCGCGGCCAGTGCGTTGGCCGTGTCATGGGCGTGCTCGGCTGACAGCAGGGCCACCTGCTTGATACCCTCACGACCCAGCAGCGAGCAGTAGACCGCCGCCGCCGTGGCACACAGTGCCTGGTTGGTGCAAATGTTCGAGGTTGCCTTTTCGCGCCTGATGTGCTGTTCGCGGGTCTGGAGCGTCAGGACGAAACCGGGTTTGCCGTCGACGTCTTTGGTCCGGGCGGCGATACGCCCCGGCATATTTCGCACGAGATCTTTTTTGGCCGCAAACAAACCAAGCAGCGGTCCGCCGTATGAAAGTGACACCCCGAGCGGCTGACCTTCGCCGACGACGATATCGGCGCCCCACTCACCGGGGGTTTTCAGGATCGCCTGGGCGATCGGATCGATCGACATGACCAGCTTGCCGCCGACCTTGTGGATCATCCGCTCGACCGGTTCGATCTCTTCGAGGAGGCCGAAAAAGTTCGGCTGGGCGACCAGCACACAGGCGGTCGCTTCGTCGATTGCATCTTCGAGTTTGTTCAGGTCGGTCAGGCCGTCGGCGTGCGGGACCGTGACGATCTCCACACCGCGGGCGCGGAGGTAGGTATCGATCACCTGACGGTAGAGCGGGTTCACTGTTTCCGAGACGACGATTTTGTCGCGTTTGGTGACGCTCGATGCGATCAGCATCGCTTCGGCGGCCGACGTGGCGCCGTCGTACATCGATGCGTTGGCCACATCCATTCCCGTCAGGCGACAGACATGGGTCTGGAATTCATAGATAACCTGGAGCGTTCCCTGGGCGACCTCGGCCTGGTAGGGCGTGTAGGCGGTCATGAACTCTGGACGCGAGACAATGGTGCCGAGGGCGGCCGGGATAAAATGGTCGTAGACGCCACCGCCGGCGAAACAGAGGGTGCTTTCGCGGTCCCGTCGGGCGAATTCTTCGATTTCGGCCAGCAACTCCGGCTCGGAGAGTTTGGGGATTTCGAGGGGACGCTGCAGGCGAAGGGCGTCGGGAATCTCACTGATGACGTCTTCGAACGAGCCGACCCCGATTTTCTCGAGCATGCGGCGGCGATCGTCATCGGTATTCGGAATGTAGTGCATGTGGGCGTGTACTTTCTTTCCACAAAGACGCCGCCCGGTGCGGCGTCGGTTAGCCGATTATTTCCTTGTAACCGCCGGCATCGAGCAATTGTTCGAGCTGACCGGGGTCGGACAGTTCAACTTTGATCATCCAGCCGTCGCCGTACGGATCCCGGTTGATCACCATCGGGTCGTCATCCAGGGCGGCGTTGATTTCGAGCACCTTGCCGCTGATCGGGGCATACAGCTCGGAGACCGCCTTGACGGCTTCGATCGTCCCGAACGTCTCCATCTGCGCGACTTCAGCGCCGATATCGGGAAGTTCGACAAATACGATATCTCCCAATTCACCCTGCGCCCAGTCGGTGATCCCGACTGTCGCGGTGTTCCCATCGACTTTGACCCACTCGTGTTCCCTGGTGTATTTCAGATCGTCGGGTACGTTCACCGCACACCTCCCAGCCTTGTCACTCTGCTTGCTTATTGACCGTTTCTGTTTCGCTCACGGCGACCGCTTCCGGTTCCGCGGACCCCTCTTCCGAAGCTGTTTCGCCGCTGCGGTTGAGGGTTACCGATTTTTTTTCGGAAGCGGGCTCCTTCTTGAAAGCCCGTTCGAGGAAGCCCGTATCGAATTTGCCGGCGATGAAATCCGGGTGCATGAGCACCTCGCGATGGAAATCGATCGTCGTCGGAATACCTTCGATAATGAACTCACCCAAACAGTGATACATTTTCTTGATGACTTCTTCCCGCGTGCGCGCCCGTACGATCATCTTGGCGATCATCGAATCGTAGTACGGCGGGATCGTATAGCCCGCATAGACCGCCTTGTCGATCCGCACCCCGGGGCCGCCGGGGGTGTGAATCGCGGTGATAGTACCAGGCGTCGGACGGAAGTCTTTGGCGACATCCTCGGCGTTTATCCGGCACTCCATCGCAGCCCACTTCGGGACGATTTTCGCCTGGTCGTATTCGATCTTCTCCCCCATCGCCACGCGAATCTGATCTTTGATCAGGTCGACCTCGTACGCCTCTTCGGTGATGGGATGCTCGACCTGGATACGGGTGTTCATTTCCATGAAGTAGAAGTTCAGGTCGTTGTCGACCAGGAACTCGATCGTCCCCACTCCGCGATAGTCAACCTCGGCAGCGCCCTGAATAGCGGCGGCGCCCATCCGCCGGCGAAGATCCGGGGTCATGATCGGCGACGGGGTCTCTTCGATCAGCTTCTGATGGCGACGCTGGATGGAGCAGTCGCGCTCGCCGAAGTGATACCGGTTGCCGTGCGTGTCGCACAGTATCTGTATCTCCACGTGATGCGGGTTGACGATGACTTTTTCGAGATACAGATCGGGGTTGGAGAAGGCGTTGCCGGCCTCGGTCGACGCCAGGTGGAAACCGCGCTCCAGTTCGGCTTTGTCGCGGCAGACCCGCATCCCCTTGCCGCCACCGCCGGCGACTGCTTTGAGAATAACCGGGTAACCGACTTCGGAAGCCACCACGGCAGCCTCCTCGAACGTCTTCACGATTCCCTCGGAGCCGGGGATACACGGTACGCCGGCCTTGCGCATGGTCTCTTTGGCGACCGCTTTGTCACCCATGCGACGGATCGAGTCCGGGGTGGGACCGATAAACGTGATGCCGCAGGATTCACAGACCTCGGCGAAGTCGGCGTTTTCGGCGAGGAAGCCGTAGCCGGGATGGATGGCGCCGGCGTTGGTGACCTCGGCCGCCGCGATAATCCGCTTGAAGTCGAGATACGACTCCTTGGCAGGCGGCGCACCGATACAGACATCTTCGTCGGCGAAACGCACATGCAGTGCGTCGCGGTCCGCCTCGGAGTACACGGCGACCGTCTTCAGGTCCAATTCGCGACAGGCGCGGATGACGCGAAGCGCGATCTCTCCCCGATTGGCAATCAGCACTTTGTCAAACAAGAGCACTCCCTCTCTCTGATCTTATACTCTGCGCCCGGCGGCGCAAAGGGGCACCGATTCGGTGCCAATTGCGGAAGATAACAGATTACGCAAAAAAAGCAAAGCCAGTTGCAAGAATTTTGAGAGTGTCTTTGTAACTGGAAGACAACGGGTTACCCTTCGTGAGGGGACACGAGGAGGTTGCCGTGTGGACCCACCGAGGCTCACCTTGTCGGGGGATGACCGGTACTCCTAAATGAGCGAGAGGACAATTCCCATCCCGAGCAGGCACAGTATGATGAGTAGTGTTACGAACAGATAGAACATCTCTACACCCAACCAGTATTGGCTGATAGACGAATCGGACCGGGCAGTTGTGTAATCGGACAGAGCGGACGGCGCCTCGAGCGAGGAGCAAATCAAAGACCGACCAGCAGCTTCATCAGCCCGCCGACTATGGCCAGTATAATGATGACCGGCAACAGGATAACAAACACTATCCCAAGCAGACCGACCAGCGCACCAAACACCGATGCGACAATGCCGACCGCGATTCCGATGATACCGCCGATCAGGCCGAGTATGCCACCAACTATGCCGCCGATAATGCCGCCGCCGCCCCACATCAAGAGCAGCAGGACACCGACTGTGATAAGAATGAGACCCTTAAGCATGCTTCGTCCTCCTGCCTCTCGATACGAACGAAAACCCGGTACGGTTGCGTAAATCCGCCGTTGTGCGATTTACTTTTCAGAGGTACTCCGGAGGGTTGGGAATATTCGAGAAGGGTGGCTCAAACGCACATTTTCCCGGGTTGCAGGTCGGTACCCCTGCGGTTCCGACATCGTACCACGGGCGAGTAGGTTGGAACCCGTGCGGTTCCGACATCGAATCACACGTCCGAACCGCAACCTGCCGCAACGGGGCTCCTACGGGGTTCTAAGTGTTTGTTGTCCTATTCTCCGCTGACATTGTCGCAACCGATAGCCTGCCGACTGACCACGTCTTCCGGGAATTTGGCGCAATATCTTCGGTCTGAATGGGTTCATCCACTCCGCAGAGACAATGCAGGAACTAGTTGTTTCGAACATTTATTGTGGTATAATATGTCGGTAGATAGTTATAATTACCGACATATTAGGACATAAGAGCTATGACCATGAAAGCAGAAACAGAAGACAAAATTCTTCGGATTGTCAAAGAGCATGGTATAGTCAGGCCGAGAGACATGGATGAGTATGGAATTCATAGGAAGTATCTTCACCGACTATACGATCAAGGCATGCTCGTCCGAATTGGAAGGGGGCTCTATACCCTCCCTGACACCGAGCCATCCGAAGACCATAGCCTGGCTGAGGCCTCCAAACGGGTACCGTTCGGTGTCATTTGCCTGCTCTCGGCCCTTAGATTTCACGACCTGACCACCCAGTCGCCTTCCGAAGTCTGGATGGCGGTCGACAACAAAGCTCGAAGTCCGAGAGAGCCGGGCTTTCCCCTGCGAATCGTGAGATTTTCCGGGGAAGCCCTGACTTCGGGAATCGAGCGACATGACGTCGACGGTGTCTCGATCCACGTTTACAGTCAAGCTAAGACCGTTGCCGATTGTTTCAAATTCAGAAACAAGATTGGACTGGACGTTGCCATTGAGGCACTACGCGATTGCTATCGGTCCCGCCGGTGCACCATGGATGACCTATGGAAGTACGCCAGGACGTGCAGGGTCGCCAATGTTATGAGACCGTATCTGGAGTCCCTGGTTTGAGTAAGAAGAACAACGAACGTCTCGATGTTTCCGTGCGTCAGCGTCTTCTGAATCTCAGTCGGAGACGAAATGAGGACTTCAACCTGATCCTGACACGGTATGCGATTGAAAGATTCTTGTATCGGCTGTCCCGCTCTCACCATGCGGACAAGTTCGTTCTCAAAGGCGCGATGCTCACCGCCGTCTGGATGGGCGAATCGCATCGTCCCACTCGTGATTTGGATTTGCTTGGTTTTGGTGACTCCGAGACGGAAGCTCTCGGAACAACAATCAGAGAGATATGCCTGCAGAAGGTTGATAAGGATGGAATTGAATACGAAGCAGACAGCGTTGAGATAGAGGGAATTCGAGAGAACCAGGACTATTCGGGACAGCGAGTGAAGGTCAATGCGAGACTCGGAAGTGCCAGGATAAGAATTCAGATAGACGTTGGTTTCGGCGACGCCGTGACACCGAAGTCGGAAACGATCAGCTATCCGACCTTGCTTGAGTTCCCAGCGCCTCGAATCCGAGCTTACAACAAAGAAACTCAAATCGCCGAAAAACTGCAATCAATGGTCTCCCTGGGGATAGCTAACAGCCGAATGAAAGATTTCTACGACGTATTCAATCTCTCGAGAACATTCTCATTTCACGGTACTGCACTTGCGAAAGCGATCAAGGCAACGTTCGAACGAAGGGGTACGCCGATTCCAGAAAACACTCCCCTTGCCTTGAGCGACGAGTTCGCTGACAACGATGAGAAGTCTCGCCAATGGAGAGCATTCATAAATCGCAGTCGTCTTGATAGTTTTGGCTATAGTTTCTCACAGATAGTAAACGCACTCAGCGAGTTTCTGCTAAAACCACTTCAAGCCGCCGGACTTGGCAAGCCGTTCACGTATAGGTGGACTGAGAACAAATGGGTGAAGGCGAGACGGAAGTGACCGGTGTACAGGCCGGCCCGCCTACGGTTCCGATATGGTATAACACGTCCGAACCACCGCCTGCCGCGACGGGGCACTGACACGGTTCAGGACATTGCGACGGCTGCCTGAGCGAGAAGGAATCTCCGCACCATCGTGTGCCCGCACTCGGTCATGATCGACTCGGGGTGAAACTGGACGCCCTCGATTGCATGCTCACGGTGTCGGACACCCATGATGACGCCGTCGACGGTGCGAGCGGTGACGGTCAGGCAGTCGGGGATCGAGTCGGGATCGATGACCAGCGAATGATAGCGACCGACCGTGAATGGGCTCGGCAGCCCGTCAAACACGCCGTCGCCGTCGTGCACGACGCGTGACTCCTTGCCGTGCATGGGCAGAGGCGAACGGACAATCTTCGCCCCAAACACCTCACCGATACACTGGTGCCCGAGACAGACACCGAGGATCGGCGTACGGCCGGCGAAGGTGCGGATCAGGTCGTTGGAGATACCCGCTTCGCGGGGCGTTTTCGGGCCGGGTGAGATGATGATGTGCGAAGGGCGCCGGGCGGTTATCTCCTCGAGCGTGATCCGGTCATTGCGGACAACGGTCGGCTCGAATCCAAGCTCCCCGACGTACTGCGCAAGGTTGTACACAAACGAATCGTAGTTGTCAATAATCAGCACCATACTACGACGTCTCCCCTGTCGGTGCGCGAAGAGCTTCGGTGAGCGCTTTGGCTTTGTGCAGCGTCTCGAGGTATTCGCTTTCCGGATCGGAGTCGTAGATGATGGCGCCCCCGGCCTGATAGTGTGCGACGCCGTCTTTCACGACCATGGTGCGAATCGCGATGTTGAGATCGCAGTCACCGTTGAAACCGAGCCAGCCGATCGCACCGGTGTAGACCCCACGGCGGGTCGGTTCGAGTTCGTCGATTATCTCGATCGAACGGATTTTCGGCGCCCCGGTGATCGAGCCCCCGGGAAACATGGCGCCGATGGCGTCGATCAGGTCGTGTGATTCGCGAAGTCTCCCCTGCACGGTCGAGGTCAGGTGCAGGACGCTGGGGAAGCGCTCCAGCTCGGCCAGGCCGGTGACACGCACCGAGCCATAGTCGCAGACGCGGCCGAGGTCGTTGCGGACGAGATCGACTATCATGATGTTTTCGGCGCGGTCTTTGGCGCTGGACAGGAGTTCGTGTTCGAGGACACGGTCTTCGTCGGCGGTGCCGCCACGCTTGCGAGTGCCTTTGATGGGGCGGGACTCCAGCAGCGAACCGCGTTTGGCGAGAAAGCGCTCCGGAGAGGAACTGACGACCGCGAAATCGTCGTATCCAAGATAGCAGGCAAACGGAGCGGGGTTGATCTCGCGAAGGCGTCGGTACAAGTCGACCGGAGACTCGGCGATAGGGATCGAGAAGCACTGCGAGAGGTTGACCTCGAATACGTCGCCGGCGATGATGTACTGGCGCACGCGCTCGACCGCGGCCTGGTATTGGTCGGGGGTGAAGTTGGCGGTGGGAGCCTGGGGACCGTTAGATGTTCCGTCAGGTGCTAGTCCGCCTCCGGCGGACGACACCTGACGGACTGATTTGCGCCACGCTGCCTCACGCAGCAACGCCAACATCCAGGCCGCGCGTTCTTTGGCACGATTCTCCCGCTGCGAACGGTCTGTCTCAGGGAAGCCTGTTGATACCACCCACGACTTCTCCTCCTGATGATCAAATGCGAGGATCACATCATAGAATCCGAACACGCAGTCCGGCAGGTGCAGATCATCGAGAGCTCGCAAAGGGAGTGTTTCGAGATACTGTCCCATGTCGTATCCGAAAAACCCGACTGCTCCGCCGGTGAACGGGATCGGGCAGTCGGCGCTGTCGATACGATACGAAGCGAGCAGCTCGCGAAGCATCTCGAACGGCCGTTCGGCCGGACAATCCAGTGTCCGCTCGCCGCGCACCATGACTCGATTGCACTGCACCGAAAACGTCAGGAACGGATCACAGCCGACATACGACCACCGCCCGTACGATCCGTGGCGCATGGCGCTGTCGAGCCAGAAGGGCATCTTGCTCTCACGCAACGTGTCGAAGGCGCGCTCTGCGGTGAGATGAAAGTCGATTTCGAGTATATTGGGTATCGCGGAGAGCGTGTACATGCGGCCGAAGATAGTGGATCTGGCCGCGATGCGCCAACCCTAACGGGAGGCACAGAAAAACACCCCCGGACCGATTTGGTCACGGGGGCGTTGCTGTTGTCAGTATGGTAGGTCGGGCGATCAGAACTTGTTGAAACCGGGCATGTCCCGCATCTCAGAGTGGCCCCAGTCGGGCGTCGAAGACTCTTCTTCGTCGTCTTTCGACTTGCCGCCGGTATCACCCCAGCGGTCGGCCGCGCCGGTGATCCCCTTAAGGCGCAGGTCGAAATCATCCGGGTTGGTGGCGTTCGCCATGGCTTCCTCAAACGAGATCATTCCCTGCTTGTACAGCTTCATGATCGACTGGTCAAACGTCTGCATGCCGTACTGGACATTGCCGCCGGCGATCAGATCCGGAATTTCGTTCGTCTTTTCCGGGTCGAGCAGACATTCACGAATGGCGCCGGTCGACACCATAGCTTCGATTGCCGGCACCCGGCCCGGCATGTCGGAGCGCGGGATCAGCCGCTGACACATGATCGTCTTGAGCGTACCGGCCAGCAGCAGCCTGATCTGCTGGTGCTGATGGGGCGGGAAAAACGAGACGATACGGGTGATCGTCTCGACGACGTTCAACGTATGCAGCGTGGTCAGGACCAGATGGCCGGTGTCGGCGGCGGTGAGCGCAATCGACATCGTCTCCAAATCACGCACCTCACCGATCAGGATAACATCGGGATCCTGACGGAAAGCATGTCGGAGCGCGGCTGCAAACGACTCGGTATCACCGCCGACCTCGCGCTGGGCGATGACCGATTTCTTGTCGCGGTAGATGTACTCGATAGGGTCTTCGACCGTGATGATATTCAGCGGCCGGTGAGCGTTCATCTGCTCGATCACCGCCGCCAAAGTAGTCGACTTACCCGATCCGGTTGTCCCGGTCACCACCACCAGGCCGCGGTGCAGTTCGGCGATATCTTTGACCACGCCCGGGAGGTTCAGATCGTCGAAGCTCGGCACCTGCGTGTTGACGGCACGGACAGCGATACCGGTGGTGCCGCGCTGACGGAACAGGTTGATACGAAATCGGCCGAGTTTGGCGACTGACAGGGCAAGGTCCATCTCGTTTTTGCGGTCGAATCGCTCCCGCTGTTTCTCGTTGAGAATCTGCGAGACGATCTGGTCCATCGAGTCAATGGTCAGCGGATCGGTGGCGATCTGCTCGAGTTTGCCGTTGACGCGAAGATTAGGGCGGATACCCACCCGTATATGTAAGTCGGACGCTTTGCGGTTGAGCATCTCAACCAGCATCTGTTTGAGAGTCATGGACTTCCCTTTCAGCCTCGGCTGTTGCGGAGATTTCTCTTTCTCTTAAGTCGGCTGTTTTGGGGGAAACATTAAGGGGGGATGGGGGGGGACTCGTAGGTCAGCTCCGGTCGCAGGTTCGGAAACCCGATGGGCTCGAAAGGCAGTTCGAGCGACCGGTGCTGACTGAAGCGCCTCTCATGGGAAAAGGGGATGTCAGCACCGCTTGCAGGATGGGTCAGACGTAACGACGATACTGATCGGACCGCGCAAGCGGAGCTGACCTACAACCGATGCCGCCCGACCACTCCAACCTTCACTCCGGCGCCATCTCGAAATCAATGCCGTCAACGTTGTGCTCGCTTCGAACGAAGCGGCTTTTGGTCTGGTAGCCCTCGACAAGGCAGAAGACCGTCCAGCGCGCATAACCGAAATCCGCAACGCCGTAGCGGCCGGTCGAATAGGTTATGTACCACGGTTCAATGGTGGCGGTGTCGTCGAGATAGATTTCCGCATTGGCAAGGGGCAGACCGGTCACGGAGTCAGTTACCGTGCCCCGCACGGTTGTTAGCCAGTCGGAATCGGTCTCGTCGTTACAGCCGTTGCTTGTGAAAGAAAGTGTCACAAAAACGATCAGTAGGAATGACAGTCTGACTGAGAGCATGCTTCCCCCGCTTGTTTGGACCCGAATAAAACTAACGAAAAAACGAACGTCGCTCGGCCCATGTCAAACGCTTTCCCCCACAAAAGAACCGGCCGGAGCTTGAACACTCCGGCCGGTTTGCACTGTTATTGCCTGTCGTGCGAAAATCAACCGTTCGGGTCGACCAGATAGAGCGTCTGGCCAAACTCAACCGGCTTGGCGTTTTCCGCCATCACTTTGACGATCCGTCCGGACACTTCGGACTCGATCTCGTTCATCAGCTTCATGGCTTCGACAATACACACCACCTGTCCGACTGCGATCTTCTCGTTGACCGACACATACGGGTCGGCATCGGGCGCCGGCGCGGCGTAAAACGTCCCGACCATCGGGGACTTAATCGCCACGAGATTGTCATCTGCACTCGTCTCGGCCGCCGGAGCGGCGGGCGCGGCCGGGGTCGGCGACGGAGCGGGCGCGGGGCTGTGGTGTACCGGAGGCGGCGGCGCGTGATGAATAGCCGCCGGGGCGTGGCTGTGGCCGTTGGAGCTGGCGCTCAATCGCTGGGTGATACGCACCTTGCGTCCCCAACTGGAGACTTCCAGCGATTCGATTTCAGACTCTTCAACCAGCCGTATGAGTTTTCTAATGTAACTTTCGTTCATATCCAATCCTTTGTAAACAATGCCGCCCCCTTCCGGCCGAAAGCCGGTCGGTCACACTCCCTGGCATTTACTGAAGGGCTGTCCGTTAGTATAACGGAGGCCCGTCTACAGCTCCAACAGTTTTTTTTCGGCCTTGTTCAGGATTCGTCCGCCGGAGCGGGTGACAACCACATCGTCCTCGATCCGCACGCCGCCCCAGCCGGCGATATAGATCCCCGGTTCGATAGTTATCACGTTGTTTACCTGCAACTTATCTTCGGACTGCGCCCCCACCCGGGGACCCGTATGAATGAAGAATCCGATCCCGTGACCGGTGCCGTGGCCGAAGTTCTTGCCGAAACCGGCCTTGCGGATGATCTTGCGACAGGCCTCGTCGACGTCGCGAGCCATCACCCCTGCTTTGACTTTTTTGATCCCGGCGAGTTGGGAGCGAAGGACGATATCGTAGATCCGTTTCTGGCGGGGGGTGGCTTTACCGACCACCACCGTACGGGTCATATCGGATACGTAACCGTCGACCGTGGCGCCGAAATCAAACGTCACGAACTCGCCCTTTTGGACTTTTTTCTTCGAGGCCACCCCGTGCGGCATAGCCGACCGGACGCCCGAGGCGACAATCGACTCGAAGGCCGGTTTTTCGGAACCGAGCATCAGCATCTGGTACTCCAGCTCGGCGGCTAGTTCGCGCTCGCGCACACCGGGCTTGACCAGCGACAGCACGCGGGCAAGGGCTTCATCGGCGATCGCGGCAGCTTTGGCGATAGCGTCGATTTCCGCCTTTTCTTTCACCCAGCCGAGTTCGGCGAGCACATCGGGCGCGGCCGTGACAATTGCCTTGTTGAGGGTGTGGATCAGTGTCGAGCGCTGGGCGACAGTCAGGTAGTCCGGCGAGTAGCCATAGCGGACGTTTTTCCGGTTCAACTCCGGCAGTTCTTTCAGGTAGGCGATCAGATCGCCGCGGTCGGCGATTGTGACTTTGGCGCCTTTCACCTGTTTTTTGGCCTGCTCGGTGTAGCGAAAATCGGTGAAGAATCTGGCCGATTTCGAGTCGACCACCAGCAGACCGTTGGAGCCGGTGTAGCCGGTGAGATAACGGACATGGTCGCCGTGAATGACGATCATGCCGTCGAGGTTTTCCTTTTTCAACTGCGTGCGGAGGGCGGCTATGCGTTTGGTCGACATCCTCAACGCTCCTTCTGTCGTATCGATTGTTCCGCCTGGGCCAGTTTCTCGGCCAGGCGGGGCGTCTGATTTTTCTCATGCAACACCCGGTAGACTTCGGCAGCCAGACGCGGGTAGCCCTGCGCCATGTACAAATCGGCGAGGGTTTCGGTGTAGAACGGGATATTCCTCAGCGGCGCGCTTGGTTTGGGCAGCTCGGCCGGTCGCTTCAGCGTCACGGTCCTGGTCTGCTCAATCGGTTTGCTGCGAATAATGCATTGCAGGCCGCGACCATTGGGATCGATCGCCTGCACCCGCTGATAGTAGGTCATGGCGGCGATCTCATCGCCGGACGCGAACTTGATATCACCCAGATATTTCAAGGCGACCAGATTGTCCGGGTCGCGCGAGAGCACCGAGAAAAACTGCTCGGCCGCCGGCTCAGTCTGCCCCGCGTGATACAGTGCGACTCCGTAGATCACGCGACCGGAGACGATCTCCGGCTCCGAATCCAAATGCTCGCGGCACAACTCGGCGGCGAGTGCATACTTCTTCTGGGAGAGCAGCTTGCGCGCCCGGGCCGGCCAGTAACCGAGCGAGGCCAACCGGTCGGTCACGCTTTGTGGGGACTGCGCCGACTTGTCTATCGGTGACAGTGACTCATCGAGACGACCACCTTCGAGATCAGTCGCACTGATCCGCGTATTGGTCGGCTCGCTGACAGCAACCGTCTCTTTGTCGTCGTGTTGTCTGTTGAATTCCGGCTCGGACATAGATGGAAAGGTATACAAACGGGGCCGAATTGCAAGTACGGCTTACCGTTTCCTTGGTTTGCGGGGACCGATCTTCCTGACTATCGACGAGGTCGACCGTCCGGGAGTCAAACGCGCCCTTCGCACCGAACCGCCGTAGGACGTGACAAACTCCGCGCCGACGATCTCGGATATCTTGTAGTCAGCACCCTTAACCAGTACATCCGGTTTGAGCTGGCGGATCAGTTTGTCGGGGGTGTCCTCGCCGAATACGACAACGTAGTCGACTGAGCGAAGGGCCAGCAGGACGGCGGCGCGGTCGTTTTGTTTCTGGATCGGGCGGCCGGGCCCTTTGAGTCTTCGGGTCGACGAGTCGCTGTTCAACCCGACGATCAGGACATCGCCGAACGATTTGGCTTTGGCGAGGTACTCGACATGCCCGCGATGCAGGATATCAAACACGCCGTTGGTGAAGACTATCTTCTTGCCGGCGCGCTTCAGGCGGCGGGAGAGATTTTCGACTGATGTACGGGGAATGAGATTCTTCACGACCGCTTACTTGCCCGAAAGCTCCGCATCGCCGACCGGCGCTTCCAGCCTCCCGTCCTTCATGTGCCCGGTCATCTCCTTGCGGAGCTGTTTTGCCGAGATGGTCGCGGTCCCGATCTCCGCCACCGTCCACCCGGCGGCGACATTGGCGAACACCGACGCTTCGGGTAATGTCGCACCGGCGCAAACAGCAGCGACAAAGGTCGCGATAACCGTATCACCGGCCCCCGTAACATCAAAGACCTGCCGCGCGAAAGTCGGGATGTGGGTCGGCTCATGTTCGGTAGAAAACAAACTCATCCCCTGCGGACCGCGCGTGATCAGGATCGACCGCGCTTCGAGCTTCTTCAACAGACCGTTGCCGACCTCGTGCAGGTCTTCCTCGTTGAGGATCTTGCGTCCGTAGGCGAATCCGGCCTCGTGGTGGTTGGGGGTGATAAGCGAGACGCGGCGATAATTGTGGAAATTGGTTTCTTTCGGGTCAACGGCGATAAAGACGCCGTGCTCGTTACACAGATCGGTAACCGATTTGAGCAGCGTGGGGGTGATGACCCCTTTGCCGTAGTCGGAGATAATCACCGCGCCGGTCGATTCGATGAGCGACCTGACCCGATCCAGAATCCGTGCCTCGATTTGTTCGGAAAGCGGGGACCGTTTCTCCCGATCGAATCGCACAACTTGCTGGCTGTGCGCGATGAGGCGAGTTTTGATAGTGGTCGGCCGCTCGGGATCGGTTACCATGTACTCGCGCGAGATACCTCGCTGTTCGAGCAGGCCGCCCAGTTTCTCGGCGGCGTCATCGGCCCCGACGGTCCCGATCAAAATTGATTCGTCGCCGAGCGCCCGGATGTTGGCCGCGACATTGGCCGCGCCGCCGAGGTTGGTGCGGTTTGAAGTAACTTCGACCACCGGCACAGGCGCTTCGGGGGAGATCCGTTCCACCACCCCGAGCAGGTACTCGTCGAGCATGATGTCGCCGATAATCAGGACACGGGAGTGGCCGATCTTACCGAGCAACTCGTCGATTCGTTCCCGGGTCAGCGGCACGAGAGCCCCCTCCGGACAGTCGCCGATGGCAGCGGCAAAAAGTACAATACGGTTGACATGATGACCGAATATATTAGAATTCGACTATTCGTACAAGCACAGAAAGCCCTCATATCTCATTACGGCAGAGGAAGATCTTATGGAACAGCGGGCCCAGCAGCAGATAAAAATCGAACTCGGTGATCAGGAAGCCGAGGGGATCTACGCCAATCTGGCGCTGATCACGCACTCCCCGACCGAGCTTATCATCGATTTCGCACGCGTTATGCCGGGGTCGCCCAAGACCCGCGTCCTCTCCCGGATCATTATGACGCCCATGCATGCCAAGCTGCTGCAGAAAGCGTTGACGGACAATATCGGCAAGTTCGAGAAGCAGTTCGGTGAGATTAAAATCCACGGCGGCCCGTCGGCAAACCAGAACCCGATTGGGTTCGGGGCCCAGGATACCAGCGACGGGAAAGCTTAGTGGCATACGGCCGGTTTGCATTTGTCCTGCACGGACATATCCCGTACGTGTTGTCTCACGGACGGTGGCCGCATGGTTCCGACTGGCTGTGCGAAGCGGCCGCCGAGACCTATCTACCGCTGATCGAGCTTGTGGAGCGGCTGGTCGCCGACGGAGTCCGCCCGAAACTGACAATCGGCCTCTCCCCCGTCCTGTGCGAGCAGCTTACCGATCAGCGATTCGGACCGGTTTTCCGCGACTATCTCGAAGAAAAACGCGCGGCGGCACGGCATGACCGCGAGACGTTTGCAGCCGAGAACCGCACCGACAAACATCGTCTTGCGATTCGCTGGGAAGACCGCTACCGCAGACTGCGCGAGCAGTTCGACATTCTCAACGGCGACATCGTCGCCGCCTTCCGCCGACTGCAGGACAATGGACTCATCGAGATCATCACCTGTGGGGCGACCCACGCCTATTTCCCACTTCTGGGTCTCGACCGCACCATCAGCGCCCAGACGTCCCTGGCTGTCGACAACTATCGACGGCATTTCGGACGTCGCCCGCGCGGCATGTGGCTTCCGGAGTGTGGCTATCGCCCGCGCGGTCACTGGCAGTCGCCGGTCGAAGGCCCGGTGCAGATACCGCCCGGACCGCGCAAAGGGACCGATGAGTTCCTCGCCGAAAACGGCATCGAGTTTTTTGTCGTCGACTCGGCGCTGATGTCTCCGCAGCGCTCGGCGCCGGGTTCGATGATGTACGAAGGATTGCAGGCAGTCGATGATTTCGACGCCCGTTTCGATTTCGATTACACCACGCCCTCGGAGCTGGCCGGGTATGTCCCGCGGCGCTCATACTGGGTGAATTCCCGCCCGGAACACAACCGATCGGTCGCCGTTTTCGTCCGCGATCCGGAAACGGGGATCCTTGTCTGGTCCGGACAGTACGGCTACCCCGGCGACGCGGCCTATCTCGAATTCCACAAGAAGCGTGATCCGGGGGGCCATCGCTACTGGGCGGTGACCTCGGCCTCGGGCGATCTCGGCAACAAAGTCCTGTACGATCCACAGCTCGCCGACGAGCGTCTCGAAGAGCACGCCAGGCATTTCGTCTCCAAGATTACCGACAGCCTCACCCGCTTCTACGCCGACACCGGCGAAAGCGGTATTCTGGTGGCGCCGTATGACGCCGAGTTGTTCGGGCACTGGTGGCACGAGGGACCGGGTTTTCTGGAACGGGTCCTTCGCGCGGTCGCCGCGAGCGACAACGTTGTTTTGACCTTCCTCGCCGAATCCCTGGACCACCACCCGCCGCGAACCACTGTTTCGCTGCCCGAAGGCAGCTGGGGTCTCGGCAACGGTCACGCGGTCTGGTTGAACGACAAAACCCGATCGTACTGGAACTTCACCCATTTGGCGGAGATCTGGATCGAAGGCGTGGTCGGTCGCCGGCACACCACCCCGGAGTTTCGCGATGGTCTCGGGGCCGAGTTGACCCGGCATATGGCGCGTGAGCTAATGCTGCTGGCGGCCTCGGACTGGCCTTTTTTGATCGCGACGGGCTCGGCGAAGGACTACGCTGAGGCGCGAATCGAAGGTCACTTCAGTGCTTTCTGGCGGCTCGACCGCATGCTTCGCGAGCTTCTCGAGACCGGCTCGGTAAATGAGGAGGATCGCCGGTGGTTCGACCAGTCCCGCTCCGATGACGCTCTTTTCCCCGATCTCGACCTGCGCATCTTCGCCTGACTTGCGGCAACTCCGGAGCCATCCGTTTTTTAGTTGCCCGAAGGCGCCGCGTGGCGCATAGAGCATATCGTTATGTCACTTGCCAAAGAGACCAAGCGCTGTCCGTTCTGCCAGGAGGTAATCAGTGCCACCGCGATTCGCTGTAAGCACTGCCACGCCGATCTGAGCGATCCGGCCAAGAAGGCGAAGAGAAACAGCCTCTCGCATCTGAATACCTTCCGGATCGGTTTCCTCTCGGGTCTGCTGTTTTCAGCCATTCTCGCCATTCTAGCCTGGCTCCAGTGTAACGGCCAATAGGCCGCAATTGGGACGTGTTCTCTGCCTCAACAGTCTCGTGCCTCCCCTAAAATAAGCCCGTTCCCTGCCGATACTAGGGGCATAACCGGGTAATCAAATCACTATATGCGACCAAGGGCAGAAGGGGAAGCTGTGGCGTCCGCGCCTCGATCAAGAAACATCGGCATGCTGGCAATCCTGCTGGCCCTCTTGTTCGTTATCGCATTCCCCGAAATAGCGGATATATCGGGAGACCATGCCTTTGTATTCGCCTGCATTCCAGCCCTCCTCGCCGCCCTCACCTGGGGATTCTGGGGTGGGTTGGTCACCTGGCTGCTGGTTGTCCCGGCGTCATGGGTTATCTTCATCATTCGCGACATTCCCGCCGTCTTCGAGAACGACTCCCCGTTCCAGATACCTGAGCTGGTGACAACCCTCCTGTTCACCGTCATCCTCAGTTATCTCGCCGAGCTTCGGAAGGATCTTCGAGGACAACTCGCGGCGGAGAGCCGCTCGGCCGAGGCGAACCGGATTGCGCGCGCTCAGTTGCAGGCGACGTTAAACGCGTCGGACGAGGCGGTGTTTCTCATCGACCGGGAGAAACGATTCGTCGCCGCCAATGATGCCGCCGATGCTTTCATTCGCGCCGTTACCGGGAAGACTGAGTTTATCGGCCGGCCGTACGATGAGATTCTCAGTGAAGCCTCCGCCGCCGAGGCGCAGCGATTGCTCGACGCTACCAGCAGCGGACACCCGGTCACGAGCGAATACCGCGATATCGAGATCGGCGGTCGGCACGTCCACCTGCGGATCACCTGTTACCCGGTAGTCGATGACGAAGGCGGGGTCGAAGGAATTTGCGCCTACATCGCCGACATCACTGAAGATGTCAATACGCGCGAGAGCAGGGACCGCGAGCTGGCACTGCTGAACTCGATCATCGAAGCCATGCCAATCCCGGTTTTCTACAAGGGAGCGGATGGACGCTATGCGGGATGTAACTCGCTCTATGCCCACGCCCTGGGTGTGCCCAGAGAGGACATCATCGGCCGTACGTTGCCCGAGATATACCAGGTTCCCGAATCAGAGCCGTTTGTCGATATCGATCAACGGCTTCTCCAGGAAGGCGGGAGCCACACGTTCGAGGGGCCGGCGGCGTTCGGCAGCTACAAGGAGGAGAACCGCCACATCGTTCTCGGTCGCGCCACGTTCAACGACGAACAGGACAATATCGCCGGTATCGTCGGCGTCATGACCGATATCACCACGCAGAAGGCAGTCGAGCAGCGCGTTCGCGAACGCGAGGCGATGTTCCGTACGACCTTCGATCAGTCGCCGATCGGCGCCGCCATCGTCGACCTCGACTATCACCTGACGCGCGTCAATCGCCGCTTGTGCGAAATCACCGGCTATGAAGAGGAGGAGCTCATCGCTCTCCACGTGGAGCGGCTGTTCCATCCCGACGATGCCAACGGTGCATTCGATATTTACCGGCGATTGCTTGACGGCGTTGATCAGGTAGCCCCAATGAATACCCGGTACGTCCGCAAGGACGGCGCCGTTGTCTGGGTGCGACGGTCGGTACGATTGCTTCGTGACCCGGATGGTAGCCCGATTCATTTCCTCGCCATGGTGGAGGACATCAACGAGCAGCGCCTCGCCGAAGACCGACTGAAGCAGTCCGAAGAGAATTATCGCGTCCTGGTGGAAAACCAGACCGATCTGGTGGTGAAGGTTGACGCCGAGGGGACGTTCCTTTTCGTCAGCCCCAATTACTGTGAGCTGTTCGGATTGTCGGAAGACGAGTTACTGGGCCGGTCGTTCCTGCCGCTGGTCCACGAGGATGACCGGGACAGCACTCTTGAGTCGATGAGGCAGTTGTATCGTGCGCCGCATGAATGTTATCTGGAGCAGCGCGCGATGACCAAACATGGCTGGCGCTGGCTGGCATGGTCGGACAAGGCGCTGCTGAACGAAGACGGTGACGTCGTCGAAATCGTCGGCGTCGGCCGCGATATCACGGAGGCGAAACGCACTCAGCAGGCACTCGAAGCCAGTGAGCTGCGGTATCACGCCATCTTCGAGTCGGCCCGCGACGCTATCATCATCATGAAGGACGACCTGTATGTCGAGTGCAACGAGCAGACTTGTCTGCTGTTCCAGGGAACGCGCGACGAGCTCCTCGGACACAGTCCGGTCCGGTTTTCGCCGGAAATACAGCCCGACGGCCGACGGTCGGTGGCGGCTGCGCTCGGTTATATCCAGGCGACCAATCGCGGAGAAGAACAGGCATTTGAATGGCAGCACAAGACCGTTCGGGGGGAGCTGATCGATACCGAGGTCAGTCTGTCGCCGCTGGAGATAAACGGCGAACCACACCTGCTCGCGATCGTGCGTGATGTTACGCAGAGAAAGCGCCACGAAATCGAATTGAAAGAGAGCCAGCGCCGTCTCGCCATGCTCATGAGCAATCTACCCGGCATGGCGTATCGCTGCCACAGCGACAAGAACTGGACCATGGAGTTCGTCAGCGAAGGCTGCCTGGCGCTGACCGGCTATCCGGACCATGAACTGGTCGGCCCCGAGGCCATTCCGTACAACGAGATTATTCACGTCGACGATCGCGACATGGTATGGGAGCACATCCAAGAGGCGATCCGGAACCGTCAACCATTCGAACTCGTCTACCGTATCACGACGCGCGACGGTCGGATCAAGTGGGTGTGGGAACAGGGAGGGGCGGTTGACAACCCGGATGGCAGTATTGAGGGGCTCGAAGGACTCATCATCGATATTACCCAGCGAAAAGAGGCCGAAAACGAACTGCGAATCTCCGACGCCATCCTTCGCCAACTCCCGGACGCCATCATCGTGGCCGACTCAGAAGGGACAACCACGCACTGGCTCGGCAGCGCCGAAAGTGTGTTCGGTCACACGGCACAGGAAGTCATCGGCACACAGCCGGAGCTGTTCGCGGATCAGGCCTCGCACGACAGATTCGTGGAGATGGCAAAGACCGCTCTGCGGCAAACCGGCGCCCTTCGGACCGAAATAGTGGCCCGTCGGAAAGACGGTTCGACGCTTCCGATCGACCTCACGATGAAGGCGGTGACCGACGAGAACGGATGGACCGTCGCCCATGTGGGTGTCTTCCGCGACATCACCGAGCGGCGGGCCGCCGAGGACCTTCTCCGGGAAAGCGAGCAGAAGTTCCGTCTCCTGTTCGAGAGCGCCCCGATCGGCATGGTTTCATTTACGTCGAACGGCGAGATACTCGACATCAACCAGACACTCATGACGATCCTCGATCTACCCGACCGCGAAACATCGCAGTCTCTCGAGCTGGATACCCTCCCTCGACTGCAGGGAACGAGCTTCGTCGAAGATGTCCGGGTAAGCCTCCGAACGGGACGCCCGCTCTCGAACGAGCTGTCCTGCCAGTTCGAATGGGGCGGCCGCATGTACCTTCGTTACCTGCTGACGCCGATTCGCGATGACAACGGGGTGCTGAAGGGCCTGCAGGCGATGATCGAAGATATCACCGACCGCACCCTGAACGAACAGGAGCTTCGCAAGCTCTCGGCGGCCGTCAACCAGTCGGCCAACGCCATCTGTATCACCGATACCCAGGGCCGCATCGAATATACCAATCCGCGCTTCAGCCAGGTGACCGGCTATAATGTCATGGAGCTGGTGGGCAGACCAACCTCGATCCTCAAGTCAGGCAAGCATGACGACGAGTTCTATCGGGAAATGTGGTTGACTATCTCGGCCGGGCAGGTCTGGACCGGCGTTGTCGAGAACAAGCGCAAAGGCGGCGAGACATACTGGGAGCGCAAATCGATCTCACCGATTTTCGGCGAAGACGGCCGTATCATGAATTACCTCGCAATCTCCGAGGATATCACCAACGAACTGATGACGCAGGCAAAACTGACCGAGTCCGAAAAGATGGCGGCGGTCGGTATGCTCGCCGCCGGTGTCGCCCACGAATTCAAGAACTACCTCGGGGGCATCATCGGAAACGCGTCGTTCGCTCTCGAGGAGATTCCCGACGACGACGAACTGGCTCACGAGACCCTGGAACAGATTATCCAGATGGGCGAGAAAGCCAACCAGGTGGCTATGTCTCTGCTGACGTATTCGAAGACGAAACCGGACGATCGCTCGCATGAAGACCTGCGCACCTTGATCACAAATACGCTCAGCCTGGTGGAGAAGGAACTGCGCACCAGATCGATCGAGATCGTAACCTACTTCAATGAGGTTCCCCTGGTGCTAATCTCTTCCGGTAAAATACAGCAACTGCTGTTGAACCTGATCATAAACGCTGAGCACGCCATCTCCGAGAGCGGCGTGATTACGATAGCACTGCTCAGCGATGACAACTTCGTGCGCTTAAAAGTCGGCGATACGGGATCGGGGATCTCCCCCGAACATATCAACAAGGTGTTCGATCCGTTCTACTCGACCAAGGGTGTCTGGGGGAAGGACAAACTGGTCGGCACGGGCATGGGGTTGTCGATCTGCCGGAACATCGCGCGAGAGCACGGCGGTGATCTGACGGTGCAAACCCGGGTGGGAGTGGGAACAACCTTCACCCTGACACTTCCCCTCCGCGATCAGCAGGAAGGTACAGCGTCGGACAACGCCCCGAGCGTCACCGCACCCCGCATGCTGGTTTTCTCGTTCGACAAATCGATCATGCGGGACTATTTCGAAGACGCCTGCGCCGCCGGCATCGACCTGATGATTGCCGACAGCATCACCGGTATAGTCGACGACGTTGCGACGGTGGCCGATGTTGCTCTCTGCGACGCCCGATTCTCGGGCAAGGTGGAGCTGTTGATGTTCGTGGAGCGGTGTATAGAGTCGAACGTGCCCTACGTCACAGTGCACTGCGGCGCCATGGAGTACCAGCTGTCCGACATTTACGAGCACGCCAAGGCGAACTTCGCCGATCTGCCGCGATTCGACCGCATTATCGATCGACTCGGCCTGCAGCGGGCCGAGCTGCCGTCACGCGATGTAAGCAAGAAGCTTGATTAAGAGGTGCCCGCGCCGGCAAGCAGCGTCTTCACCCGTTCCCGCACCATCCCGACCGTAATCCCCTTCATGCAGGCCATGTGTTTCTCTCCGGTCAGGGGACACTTGTTTTTTACACAGCTTATGCAGTCCAGGTGTTCGAGATAGATCAGTTCCTTGCGGCGACTCATCGGGCTGGTCTCTTTGGGATCGTCGGCGCCGGACAATACCACGACCGGCGTGCCGACCGCGGCCGCGAGATGGGCCGGGCCGGAATCGTTCCCGACGAAACAGATGGCCCGAGAGAGAATGGCGGCGGACTCACGCAGTGATGATTTCCCGGTCAGGTTTACGACCGTCGTCTCGGGGAAGTCACCGACTACGGCAGTCGCGGCGGCGCGATCATCGGTCGAGCCGACCAGCACCACTTTCAGGTGCAGATCATCGACGATACCACGGACCAGTTCGGCATAGTTTTCCGTTCCCCAGCGGCGCGATTCCGCCACCGCTCGACAGGCCACCGCGATGTAGTCTTCACCGTCGGCGATACCGAAGCTTTCCAGCATCTCGCGCGATTTGGCGACGTCTTCTTCGTTGAGAAATATCTTGGGGTGTACGTAGGTGAGATCGTCGCCGGATCCACGGCGCAGCAGATTGAAGTAGACTTCGGACCGATGCTCCGAGTTCAGCGGCTCGGGCAGCGGCAGCGGACGGGTCAGCAATAAGCGTCGCCCGTCGGCGATGTAACCGATCCGCTCCGGCACACCGGCGAGTTTGAAACCAGCGGCGGCGCCAAACGACGGCGGCAGTATGTAGCCGATGTCATACGATCCCTTCGCGATAATCTCACGAATCTTCACGACCGCCATGAGGCCGTGCACATGCTGCGGGGGAATGGTAACGATGTTGTCGATCGCCGGGTTGCCTGCGAACAACTCGGCAAGCGGCGCCGGTGTCAGCACCGAGACGGACGAACCGGGGTAGGCCTCACGGGTCTCGTTGATCATGGGCAGTGCCATGATGCAGTCGCCCAGATGATTGGGCGTCCGTATGAGTATGTGTTGACCCATCAGCCTACGAATGTGCCGTCGAGCTCAATCCGATTGAGCAGGAAGGTTTTGAGCTCTTCGAGATACTTGTCCTTCGTTTCAAGATAAGATATGCGGCTTTCAAGAAAGGTCAACTCTGATATCTGGCCGTCGTCAAGCCGAGACTGGGCTATATCGAGCCTGTTTTTGGCGAGTGTGATCTGCTGTCGCACGATATCGAGCCGCCGATACGACACATCGAGACGGTTAACCAGATTGATAATCTCGCCCCGGGCCGACTTCTCGGCTCGCACCATCTCCAGCCTCGACTGCTCCGCTTCGAGTCGCGAAGCCTGCACGGCCGCCGACGATGCCCCACCGTCCCAGAGTGGATAGGTGAAATTGAGTGCGACCCCCCAACTGTTGGTCTTGATCGGATCGTCCGGCTGATCGTCGGTATCGATCGTCCCGCGACCGAACGAGTAACTCACCTCCAGATCGCCGTTGAGACCGTGTGACGAGGCGGAGTACCCGGCCGCCCGCTCCGCCTTTTCATATTCATAGCGAGCCCGCTGGACGGTGACCGATTGTTCCCAGTTGCTGACGTAGTTCGCGCGGAGCGCTTCGTTGAGTTCGAGATCGACCTGCGGCTCGGCCACCGTGATTTCGCGCGAAGGGTCGATATCGAGCAGGAGCGCCAGCTGACGACGCTGCTCGCCGGCATTTGTCTCCGCTTCGAACCTGGCCAACTCGGCATCGAGCAGCGCCGAGACACTCTCCAGATACTCCTCTTCGGAGATCACGCCGTCGGCGAACTTCGAAGAATCTATGCCCGCCTGAAGCTGTGCGGAGCGCAGTTTGTCGGCGGCCAGCGACTCCGCCAGTGACAGCCGAAGTACACCCATATACGCTTCGACCACCTCGGTCTTGAGTTCGGCCTGCTGCTCCAACTGCGTCAGCCGGGCCAGCCCGAGATCGTCGGACTTGTTGTACAGGTCGTTTTTGGCGTCCGATGGCTGCAGCAGCGGCTGACTCAACTCGAACCGAAAAAAGCCCTCTTCGCGCGTCTCCGTAATATCTCGGAGAGATGAGTTTTGACCGGCGATAGGATACTCTTCATCCTTGCGGGTGAGATTGGCCGTAATATTGAGCTCGCCGCCGGTAATGAGGCTCTGCTTGGCGCGGATGTAGGAGTTGAAGCCGAGATCGGTTGTCTGAATGAGCTGCTTCTCCGCCAGACCGCCGTAGAAACGATAGTCCTGCACCTCGGAATAAGCCGGGAGCTCACCGTTGATGGAAACTTCGGGGAAATAGAAGTTCGTCCGCCGCGCCTGGTACGTCTGTTGTGCGACACTGAGGCGACCTTCGATAATCGAACCCCGCGACGTATTGTGCAGAGCGATGTCGAGTGCATCGCTCAAAGTCAACTCGACCGCAAATGCACTCCCGACCGGCAGCACGACAAGAAACGCCAGTCCCATAATCATTCCCAGTCGCATCATCCGAATCTCCTCTATTCCAACCGACTGATTATTCGTACCGAAGGGCTTCAATAACATCGAGCCGGGCCGCTTTGCGCGCCGGATAGATTCCGAACACCAGGCCGACCGCGGTCGACACGCCGACCGCCAGCACGATCGCCGAGATCGACACGATCGTCGGCCAGCCGGCATAGAACGTAATCGCCTGCGCGATCACCAGGCCGAGCACCAGTCCGATCGTGCAACCGAACAGGCAGATCACCACCGCCTCGAACAGGAACTGCCGAAGAATATCCGCCTGGGTTGCGCCGACCGCCCGTCGCACGCCGATCTCGCGGGTGCGCTCCAGCACGGTTGCCAGCATGATGTTCATGATACCGATACCGCCGACCAGCAAAGAGAGCCCGGCGATCGCCCCCATCACGATATTGAAAATCTGCTGTGTCTTCTGGGACTGGCGAAGCAGCGACTCCGGCACAACGATTTCGTAGTCCGAAATACCGCCGTGGCGCCGCTTCATGATTCGCTCGACCAGCTTGGTGACCGCCGGAACCAGCTCCAGGTCCTTAACGGTGACGGTCAGCTGATCGATATCCGGGGTATTGTACGCCTGGCGAGCCGCGTTGTCATCACCACCCCAGTATTGGATTCTGTCGGACGACATCTCGCGGCGGTCGAATTTCTTTACGGCGGTACTGAACGGGATGTAGACGTCTTCGTTGAAGTTGCGAAGTTCCAGGCCTTCGACCTTGCCGCGACCGATATACTTATCGGCCATCACACCGACGACGGTGAAGTCCAGAAATCCGATCCGCACGGTCTTGCCGATCGGATCGCTGAACGCAAACAGCGTCTTCTTCGCCTTCGAGCCGAGCACGCAGACCTGAGCGAACGACTCGATATCCGACGGATGAATGAAGCGCCCGTACTCGACTTCGATCGAACTGGAGTAGACAAACTCCGGGATGGTGGACACCACGCGCACCTCGGCCTCGCGAGTCTCATAGCGCACGGTCGGAACGACCTCGAATCGTTGTGGTACGACATTGGAGACCAGATCGCTGAACTCCGCGATATTGTCGCCGTCGGCCAGATTCAACCCCGGCGAGCGCTGCAGACCTTCTTCGGAGCCGGCCGCTTCGTCAGGCACCCGGGCGTTGACGATGATATTGTTGATACCGAGGATGGATATCTGTTCGAGGATTTCCTGTTCGGCCCCTTCGCCGATAGACAGCATCGACACCACTGCCGCCACGCCGATAATGACGCCGAGCATGGTGAGAAAGGAGCGAAGTTTATGGGCTGACAGCGAATCGAATGACAGACGAAGAATCTGTCCGTAGTCTTTCCTCATCGTCTTCCTCGACGGCCGCTCGGCGGGGCGGTCGGCTGTGTGCGGCCCTTGTTCAACTCAGGCTCGGTGGCCTTGTCGCCCGGCAGCGCCTGGTCCTCGAGGGTCGGATCGACCAGGCAGACTTTCTCGCCCCCCTGCAGGCCGTCCTTGATCTCGATCTCCATGTCATTGCGGCGACCGACTTCGACCTCGCGGCGCTTGCCACCGTCGAGAAACACCACCGGCTTGCCGTCGCGCTCGAATACCGACTCCAGCGGCACCGAGACGACATCGGGGATGCGGTCGACGATTATCTTCGATGACGCCGACATGCCCGGCTTCAGCTCTTCGTCCTGTTCGGAGAAGAGGACTTCGACATCGAAGACATTGATTTTCGAACTCTGGTCTTTCTTGCGGGCCAGCGTCCCCTTTTTCGTGACGACGCCTTTGTATGTTTTGTCCGGGAAGGCATCAAGCGTAATATCCACCGCCTGCCCGGAGTCGACCATAAAGGCGTCCACTTCGGAGACCGATGCTTTGACGATCATCTCACTGAGATCGGGAAGGTTGACCAGCCCCTGTCCGGGCCACGGCGAGTCGCCTTCCTGCACCTTGCCCATCGTGCCGCCTTTCCAGATTTCGAGATAGACGACCATGCCGGGGATGGGAGCAGTCATGGTCATCTGGCTGAGTTCCTTCTCGGCCATCGTGACCTTGTCCTGGGCACGCTGGACTTCGAGTTCGGCCTTGGCCATATCGGCCTTGATCTGATCGAGCTTGGCGTGGAAATTCAACTCGGCGAGTTCCAGCTCCAGTCGGGCCTCTTCGGCCAGCGCCGGCGCCTCGTGTTTCATCTCATCGTACTTGTGCTGTGCTTTCTGCACCTCGAGCGTCAACTGCTTCTCCTGGATCGTATACTCCTTCTTGGAGCGATCGAGGGTGGTTTTGGCGATTTTCAACGACGACTGATATTCGTTCAAATCGGTGATCTGCTGGGTAGCATCGAACTTGATAACCGGATCACCCTCCGAGACCATACTCCCTTCGGGAGCCAGCCAGGTAATCTGCAATCCGCGGACACGAGGGGCCGAAATAGTATACGCGCGCTTGGCATCGACCGTACCGCTCGCTTTCAGGGAAATGACAAACTCACCGCGGTTGGCGATCGACGTGGGGACGTCGACTGACGTCGAGAAAAGCGCATTGACCCCGTACGCACCGCCAAGAAGAACGACCAGGATGATACCGATAGTTAGATACTTCTTCACACACACCTCGTTGACCGAGAACCGCCGCAAAGGGAGTCGGTCGGCTCAATAACCCGCATTCCGGGCAAACGACGGTTCGCCCGCATCTCGCATACTTCTACGCCAAAAAAAGCTCATGGTTGCTTCTATTTCAGTCCAATTTCCAGCGGCGGTGGGTCCACATCCACTGGGCCGGGTATTCCCGGATGCATTTCTCGAAAAACGCCAGGTACTCCTCGGTCATTTGCCGGATGGCCGTCTCCTCGTCAACACCATCAGGAGTAAGAACAGCCGGTCCGGGCATGATGACATGGCGATCGAATCGTTCGCGTCGGATACAAAACGGCAGGATAGGCGCCCCGGACCGAATCGCAAACAGGGCCGGACCCCGAGCGGCAGCCGCCGGCCGACCGAAAAAGTCCGTCACCAACTCCGCCGCAGGTGCGTGTTGATCCGCCGCAATCGCAATTACCCGGTTTTGCTTCAGGGCTTTGAAGACGTTTTTCACGGACCGCCCAACCCGTATTATCCCCATCCCGGCGGCCTGCCGAAGCGACGTCAGCAGTTCATCGACTAACGAGTTATGCTGGGTCGTCACCAGCATATCGACCGGATACCCTTTGCTGGCAAGGAACGCCCCGCCCAGCTCCCAGTTGCCGAAATGGGGCACCACGACGAGCGCTCCCCTGCCTGCCGCAAGGGCGGCGTCAATCCCGTCCATCCCCGAGGATACGATCATCCTGTCAATAACTGCGGGAGTGAGCCTTTTGAATCTGGCGAGTTCGAACAACGTCCGCCCGATATTGGCGAACACGTCGCCAATGACCGCTTCGATCTGCTCGTCGGTCAACTCGTCGCCCAGAGCGCGCTGGAGGTTGTCGCGCGCAATCCTCTTGCGGGACCCGAGAATCGTTCCCGTCAGCCTGCCCAGCCCGGCGCCGACTTGGTCGGCCAGCGGGGCCGGCAGCAGATTGGCCAGTCCGAGTCCGGTCCGGGCGAGGAGGTACTCAACTCGATGGCTTACTGTCGCCATGGCTCATCGTCATCATCGACCTTCTCCGGCTGATCCGGACTACCATAGTCGAAATCGGTTGACTGAAGCGCCTCTTCCTCTTCCCACTTCCGGTAGTAGTCGCGGCGACGCTTGATTGCCATGATACCACCGACAATGATCACGACGGCTAACAAGACCCAAAGGAACATAGTATCCACCAGCAGCGAAACGGCATTGAACCGGTTGGCTAAAAAGACTCTGAATTCACTTTCAAACCCGATCAGATCCGAGCCGGTCGAGGCGATCAGGGCGCTGTCCAGTGCGGTCGGCTGACCGGGGACTACGTAACTCCGTTCCCTCGCGGCGTCACGGATCCGATCCAGGAAGATATTAACAGCATCAATCCCGTACTCGTCAAACAGATATTTGACCGTCATATACGACTGCGCATAGGCCACCTGCGCCTTCGCGGCATGAAATCGATTGAGTTGCTCGATCTCTGCCAGGGGAATAAAATTGCCGAACACCGCGGCCTTGTTCAGGGTGAGATTGTCGGACCAGTTCCACTCGGTCGAAACCAGCATCGCCAACCCTTCATCGAACCACCGCGGCGGATTGTTCCAGCCCGTTCGGCCGTGCAGCGCCAGGTGGGCATACTCATGCGCCAGCAGCTCGGGCAGTGATTTGTTGACATTGAATCGGTCGGGGGACTTAATCACGATTGTCCGGCGCACCGGAATGGCCGCGGCCGCTCCCCAGTCCGGGAACGCGCCACCGATCAGGCTGTCAAACTCCCACTGTCGCCCCACCACATGAATCTGGGGCCGGTAGTCGAGGCTGTCCCGGATCAGCCGGATCAGCTCGGCCCGGGTACGATTTACGATCGAATCAACCAGCCGAGACTGTCCGAGATCATCGAGATAGAAATCCGCCCACTGCCCCCGGAATTCCTGCGTACCCGGCGCCGCAAGCGGTGTCGAGACAACCAGATAGAGAATGGCCAGCAACGCCACGAACGATTTGATCCTCATACCGACAAGATACGACAAGCGGCGCGGAAAACAAGACGGACCGGACCGACCGCCATGTCTCCAATCCGATTGACATACCGGACAATTCGCTATACTTTGGCAGGCAGTGATAAGAACGACAACGCACCCGGAGGATTTTGGTCATGAATATTTTTGATTTCGCCATGAAAATGGAACAGGATGGTCGGGCCTTCTATCTCGAGCACGCCGAAAAAGTCGACCATCCGCAGCTGAAGAAGATTCTGCATGAGCTGGCCGACGACGAAGCCAAGCATTATGCCATTTTCAAGGCGCTTCGCGACGGTCAGTCCGCTTCATACGAAGAAGCCGGCAAAACGACTATTTTGAACACCGTGAAGAACGTCTTCGAAGAAATGAAGTCCGGCAACGAGGAGCTTTCTTTCCCGGCCAACGCCCGTGAGATATGGGCCGAAGCACAGGAAGTGGAGAAGAAATCCGAAGACTTCTATCGCCAGAAAGCCGAGGAAGTCAGCGATGAGAACCAGAAGCACATTCTGGTCAAGATCGCCGACGAAGAGCGTAAGCACTGGGTGACCATGCAGAACGTGATCCAGTTCCTCGACCGCCCGAAGACGTGGCTCGAAGACGCTGAGTGGAGCAATCTCGAAGAGTACTAGGCCGTCTGAGAGTTCGAATCGATTTTGAAGCGCATCCGGATTCGGGTGCGCTTTTCTTATGCCATCAGTCCAGCCCGACGGCCGATTTGAGACGGGAGACTTCTCGCTGGGTCAGATGCCGCCACTGGCCGGCCCGGAGATTTTTGGACGTAATGCCGGCAAACTCGACCCGCTCCAAATCCTCGACCGGATGACCCGCCTTCTTGCAGAGCTGCTTGACTTCACGCTTGCGCCCTTCGGTCAGGGTCAGACGGATGCGGGTTGTATTGCGGACGAATCCGAGGATCGACACGGAAGCCTTCCCCACCTTGCCGTCGTCGAGTTCGATACCCCGGTCAATCTTGATCGCCGCCTCCTGTTTGAAATGCCCCTTGACACGCGCTTGATAAACCTTCGGAACACGATATCGCGGATGCGCGAGCCGAAAGGCCAGATCACCGTCGTTGGTGAGCAGCAGGACGCCGGTGGTGTCGAAATCGAGTCGGCCCACCGGATAGACGCGCTCACGGAGCTTTTTGAGATAATACTTCACGGTCCGGCGCTTGAACGGGTCGAACAGCGTCGTCATGACATTGCGGGGTTTGTTCAGGACGATATAGACTTTCTTGTCAACCGGACTGACTTCGCTGCCATCCACCTTCACGACATCGTTTTCATCATCGATAATGATGCCGGGGCGATCGGCGCGCGATCCGTTGACCGTCACGCGTCCTTCCTCGATCAACGAGGCAGCGCCTCGCCGCGAGGTTACTCCGCACAAAGACAGGAATTTGTTGATCCGTACCTGCGACATTAGCTACTCAGTAAGACGTTCGAGAGACAATCGGTCTCTTACCGATCATCATCGGCGTCACCGGGCTCGGCCTCAACCAGCTCCTCGCGATCGTCCTCGTCTTCGTCCGTACCGGGGGCCGCCGAATCTTTCGGCGAACCGTGCTTCAGAACAAGGCGATTGGGAGCCGGGGTCGACTCGTCCTCGTCGACCGCCTCTTCGTCCGGGACAGCCTCGGTGTCATCTGTCGCATCGGAAAGGGATTCTTCGGTGGATATATCGTCGTCCTCGGCGCCGTCCGCTTCGACTCCCCGCAGCGCGTCATCGGCAACTTCGCGTTTGGTGGTCGAATCGGCAACGCCATCTTCGTCGTCATCCTGCATTCGGGTCAACGGGACATACGTCCCGTCGGCAATGTTAAACTTCACCTGACCGTCGGAGCGCTCTTCGAGCACCAGCTCGGTCTGGTGTTTGGCGTCGGACGCCCGCACCAGTTCTTCGATCTCCGACATTTTGGGCAGATCCTCAACCTTGTTCAGGCCGAAGAACTTAAGAAACTCATCGGTCGTACCGTATTGCAGCGGCTTGCCGACCGTCTCGGCGCGTCCCACGATCGTGATCATGCCCTTTTCGAGCAGATTATGCAGGACGCCGTCCGAGGCCACCCCCCGAATATGCTCGATCTCACCCTTGGTGACCGGCTGCCGGTACGCAACAATCGCGACCGTCTCGAGCGCGGCTCTGGTCAGGCGAAGTTTCCTGCGGCGGGCATACAACTCCTCGACAAACCCGACATACTCCGGCAGGACGTAATACTGGAAACCGCCGGCGATTTGTCGAATGCGAAACGAACTTTCGGTCTGTGCATATCGTTCGTTCAACTTCGCGACCGCTTCGCCTATTTTCGAGGTCGACGTGTCTTCGAGCACGCCGGATATCTTCCGGGCCGAGATCGGCTCCGGGGAGGCGAGAATGATCGCCTCTATCGATGAGGCCAGGTAAGTATCTTCCATTACGCACTCTCGTCAATCTGCTGCAGCGCGCCGACATCGACCAGGTCGATCGCCTCGCGCGGTTCGTGGAACCGTTCGCCCCGGTAGACCCGAAGGCGCGCGAACGGTTCGGCCTGCATAATCCGGATACGCCGCGTCCGCACCAGCTCGAGCAGAGCGATGAACGTGACAATCGCGACTATCTTGCGGGGCACATCCTGGAACAACTCCAGAAACGACGCCGACTCCCGCTTCTGCAAATATGAGATGATACTCGCGATACGGTCCTCGATCGCCACCTCTTCGGGAATCACCTCATGAACCGTCTCTTCGCGGCGCTGCTCCAGCACTTCCTTGAAGGCGGTCAACAGATCAAACAGCGAAGTGGCCGGTTCCAGATCGACCTTGGATTCGATCTTGCCCAGCGGGCGCTCCGGAACGTAGTTCTGCTCCTCGATCAGCGCTTTCTCACGAAGGATCTCCGAGGCTTCCTTGAACTTCTTGTATTCGACCAGCGCCATGATCAGCTCTTCGCGCGGATCGTTCTCTTCCGGATCGGACTCATCGCGGGGAAGCAGCAGGCGGGCCTTGATCCGAATCAGCGTCGCCGCCATCAAAATGAATTCACCGGCGATCTCCAGATTGAGCACCTGCATGAGCTCGATATAGCGAAGGTACTGCTGGGTGATCCGCGCGATCGGGATATCGTAGATATCGACCTCTTCCTTGCGGATCAGGTACAGCAGCAAATCAAGCGGGCCGGAGAACACCTCCAGATTGACCCGGTAGTTCTCCGAATGCTGATTGAGCAGCTCTTCGACCATGCTCAGTTCTTCCGGTAATTGGTTTTCATCGCGGTCCGGACGCGGTCCATCACACCCGATGCGCGTTGGCGCGCTTTGGCGGCCCCGTCGGCCAGCACATCCCAGATATGATCCGGTTTGGCGGTGAGCTCACTCCGACGTTCGCGGATCGGCGCCAGCGCGGCGTTGAGCGTTACACTCAACTTTTTCTTGCAGTCCACACAGCCCAGTTCACCGGTCTTGCACGGCGGGGCGATCTCCTGCTCGGCGCCGTCGGTGTAGATCTTGTGCATCAGATAGATCGGGCATTGCTCGGGACGACCCGGGTCACCCTTGCGCACTTTCTCGGGATCGGTGTAGTATTTGCGAAGGATCTGGTTCGTTTCGTCCTCGGTCGCCTCGATCGGAATGTGATTGCCGTACGACTTGGACATCTTTCGATTGTCGGCGCCCAGAATCAACGGAATCTTCGTAAACATCGCCTCCGGCTCGACCAGCGTCTCGCCATAGAGGAAATTGAACCGCTTGGCCAGGTCGTTGGCCAGCCAGATATGCTTCTCCTGATCTTTGCCGACCGGCACCTTGTGCGCGCCGTACAGACAGATGTCGGCCGCCTGCAGCACCGGGTACCCGAGGAAACCGTACGAGTCCAACCGCTCCTGTTTCTCCTGATAGGTCGGCAGGCGCATCAGCGTCGGGACCGTGATAAGCATCGAAAACAACAGGTGCAGCTCAGCGTGCTCTTTGACTTCGGACTGAATGAAAATGGCGCACTTGTCCGGATCAAGTCCGGCGGCCAGCCAGTCGAGAGCCATTTCGAATATGCGGTCCTTGAGCACCGATGGGTCTTCGTAGTCGGCGGTCAGGGCGTGCCAGTCGACTACACAGCAGAACATGTCATAATCGTCCTGCAGATTGACCCAGTTACGGAGCGCCCCTTCGAGGTTCCCAATATGAAGGGCGCCTGTCGGTTGCATCCCCGAGAGAATTGTCTCTCGCTTTACTGTGTTGTCACTCATAGACGTACGTTTTCCCCTCAAGTAAGTCCAGATAGTACGGGAAAAGTGAAGTCAAGGCAATTAAAATCCTGGACCGGGTGGGAAGATTTTTCCGGGCTAGTGCTGGTCGTTGCGAAGTTGTTCCTGGTCCAGTCGCTCCAGCTCTTCGTACATGCGGGGAAGCATCTTCTGCTGCCATTTCGAAGCAATAGCCATTGTCTGCTCGATTAGTCTCGGCTGGGTTGCCAACAACTTCGCTCCGGCAGGCGATTGGTAGAAATCAATATACGTAAGTATCTCTTCGTGTGTGAAATTGTTGGCGTACACGTCAACAAAGTCAAGAAACATGCTGTCAATCAGTGTGGCGCCGTAGTCCGAAATGATGTTCCAGATTGCGGTGTCCATGGTCATCCCGCTCTCCTGCATCGCCGCAACCATCTGATCCTGTATCTGTGCCGCCAGGCTCTTCACCTGCATTAGCTCCAGCAGTCGCGCCACATCCTGCGTCTTGGTATCTACCGACGGGTCTTCCTGTGCGACAGCGAGTCCCCACGCTGATATCACACTGGCACTGACAACGATAAGTCTGAATATGAAGCTCCGCATCACGAACCTCCCACTATGGCGGATCGAGAATTGACTCGTCGGTGCATGCAAACGCCGCCCGACTGACCACACGGAGACAATATAGTGGCGGTGGCAACGTCCACCTACAGGTTTGTCAAGCGCCGGCGCATCAACCCCGCCAAGGGGCGGCAATTCACAAGGAGAGGCGCAGTCAAGTGCGCCTCTCCCCTCCCGGTCCACGCCACCCCCGTCACTCCCCCGGCTTCCTTAGTCCACCTAATGGTGGCGCCGGTCGGGCGCTCGGCCCACCGCCGCCACCGCTGAAAGCGGCGAATTTCTCCTCCCAGTCGATTTTCCCCGTCAACTGCATCATCACAAACAGCGTCACGATACAGAGCACGGTGATTGTCAGACCGGTGTAACCCTCAAGGAAGAACGCGTAGGAAAACGCCACCAGGTACACCAGCTGCGCCAGTCCGGTCTCGATTAACGCAAACCGCATCCCGACCACCAGCCGCATATACGACACCACCAGCAGAATCGAGACGATCGCACTGATCGCAAAGGCGACATGGATATCAATATGATCCACCAGATAGGCCATCAGCAGATGGAAGGCGAAAAACGCCGCCGATACGAAGAAGTAGTTCATCGGGTGGATATTGATCTCACGAAGAGTGGTGATCATGAAGATCAGGAACAGGAACAAAAACAGCGATACCGGCGCGAAAAAGGTCACCCGACTGACAAACGGTCCGGGGTTCAGTTTGCTCGGCATCACCATCCCGATCTGTACCCCGGAGATAAGATTGCCGTACTCCCACGTCAGTTTCCAGCCATCGGGCGTTCTTTCTTTGGTGGTTGGTGAGATGGCGTCGTCGGGGAAATCGATATCATCGAAATCGGTCAGCATGGTGAGTTTCAAATTCCGCACCTGCGCGACATTGGCCCCGAACACATACCACCACTCGTCGAGTCCCTGCGACCCGTACGATACCTTCACCCGGGCGTCCTCACCGGGCGCCAGAGTGATCTTGCGCGCGACCGCACCGTTGTCCGGCAACAGGTCGTTTACCGGCGCCCCATCGACTGACAACGCAAAATTGTCGTAAATGCCGTCGCGGGCGGGGAATCGGTAGGTAAAGGTATATTCCCGCTCTTCATCAGCGGGATTTTTGATAAGGTACTCGCCGGCGAATTCAACCCGGTAGGTCGAATACCAGAGCAGACCTTTCTTGCGGTGTTCCAGATGCAGCGAGGCGGTGATATCACTGCTGTCGAGCACCTGCGTTTTGTCGACCGGGATTACCCGGCGCTCGGAGAAGGGCTGACCGTCGATCGTTCGCTCGATCAGTTTCTCTTCTTCGACTGGATACGTCAGTGAGGGGGCGTGCTGCCACTGCTCCTGTCCCCAGATTTTGGTGACGCGCTCGCTTAGTTTGCTGTCCTGGGTCTCGGTACGAAGCACCGTCGAACTGCCGAGAATCACCCAGGCGACGGTCGTACATGCGAAAATGAACGCCAGGGCCACTATACGCCTGACCATAGCTCCTCCCTCCCCGGGAAATCGGGTGGTGGGTGGTGGATGAACGTTGAGATCGACAGGGCCCTGTGATTTGTGTTGCCCCTTATACAAGAGCTGAAGCGAAGGATTCCCAAAAAAGATCGACACCCGGCTCGGCTATTGCATTGGTTATCGGCCGTACCCCGCTGCTTTGGTCTGAGGTTGCCAGATTCGCATCGGTGGTGTATAATGAAGCAAAGCCTTTCGCAATCCCCAACTCGGAGATATCGATTATCAATACCAGGTGCACGCTTACCATCGGATTGTTCCTGACAGTCCTGCTTTCTCTGTTCCTTGCCTGCGGCGGCGATGACGGCCCGACCGGCAAAGACGACACCACGCCCCCGAGCATAACCGGAACATCTCCCGCCGACGGCGCGATCAGCTTCCCGGTCACGGGAACCGTGTCGGTCACGTTCTCGGAGTCGGTCGCTTCGGCCTCCATCACGACTTCGTCGTTTACGCTCACCCCCGCCGGGGGTTCGGCAGTGGCTGCGACTTTCTCGTCAACGGGACAAACCATCTTCCTTCGGCCCACCGCTGAGCTTGCCTACGAAACGATCTATACGGCTCGCGTCACCACCACCGTCACCGACCTGTCCGGCAACCATCTCGCCTCGGAGTACACCTGGACATTCACCACCGAAGATGACCCGAACGGCCTGCCGGCTACAATCACCGGGACCGTCCCCGACAGCAGCGCCACCGACGTAGCAGTCGATATCGTCATCAGCGCCACCTTCTCCAAAGGCATGAACCCGGCCACCCTCACCAATTCAACCGTGCAGCTTCGGGACTCGCTCGACGCGCTCGTCTCGGCTGCCGTCGCCTACACAGGCGCAACCAGGACGGTGACCGTAACACCCAACGACTCCCTGGACTACAACGCGCACTACTATGTCACTATCGACGGCGCCGTCGCCGATACGTTTGGCATCCAGATAGGCTACCCATCATACGTGTGGGGCTTCTTCACCGAACAGGACCCGGAATCGCCGACTATCACCATGACCTGGCCGCCGGACAACGCCATTCTCGATGATACCGTCACCCTGCAGGCTACGGTCAACGCCTTCGCGACTGTCGATTCGGTGATCTACTACCGTGGCTCGACCTCGCTTGGTACCGTGACGGTCCCCCCCTACAGCCTTTCGTGGTCGGTAAGCGGCATGGCGATCGGCCAGCCGTACGCCATCTACGCCCGCGTCTACGACTCGCAGGGCCGCTCCGGCGCCTCGCAGGTCCTGACCGCATACTATCAGTGGGAGCTGATGTGGTTCGATGCCAACGATCCGTGGCCAACCGACATCCGGCGGATATATGCCCGCACGACAAACGATGACCTGACCCTGAGGATAGAGACATCGGAACCGTGGAACACCTATCCGTATCCGAAAGACACGACCATCGGCGGTGATCCATTCGTGCTGCTGGATACCTCGTTTGCGTTTGCCATCTACCTCGACACCGACCGCAATCCGCTGACCGGGCGGCTCGATGGGGGCGGTGCGACACTTAACGGTATCGGGGCGGACCACAGGATTCTGGTTGGGTTTTTTGGCGGCGATACAACTCTGTCATACTGGGATCCGCCGCCTGATTCGGTCTGGGCGCTCATCTACGATACCACCGGGCTGGCCTATCACGACGTTCCCCCGGACAGCAACGTCTTCATCATTGGAGTCGCGTGGGCCGATATGAGCAACGCCAACGGCGCCGACATCGTGGTGCTGAATGCGGACCTCGATCTGGATGATCCCAACAGCTTCGTGACGGATTTCGCGCCCAATCAGGGTGCGGGCTTTATCAGTATCGAGAGAGGGGCTCGCTGGTTGGGCGATGGCTACACCAAGTCGGGAGTGGCTTCCACCAGTGGACGTTCGGCCGCGAAGGCAGTTCCGGCGACGAGAGTTGTCAATCCGTTCCGATGATCCGGAACTGTAATCGGACCGACAACGGTTCGGGTGGCGCACGATGTCGTGCGTCACGCACGGTTGAGAAGTTTCAGTGGAATATAAAAGCGGAGCGGGATCCCCGACGCTTCTGACCCAGGGAGGGATTTCAAAACGCGTCTCGGGTTGAAGGGCCCGCTCCGCGAGATCGAATCTGGTGCCGCTCGCGCCCGACGGCTTATGGTGCGCCGAGGTTTTTCGGCGCGGACCCCTCAAAGACACTCGACAATAACACCGCCCCCCGAAGACTCACCTATCCAGGTGTCTGCCCCCGCTTTCGCGGAATAGAAACGAGGAGCGAGAAACCCGATGTTTGGTTTCATGAAGGCATAAGCAATGCATCGGGCTCGGGGCCTCGCTCCTGTTTGCTAGGGAGAAACAGCGATCCGGTCGAAAACGCAGAAAATCCCGGGTCATAACTCCCTATTTTGTTCCGTCCCGGGGTTCCCCCAGCCGCCGGCCGTTGTTGTGCTATTCCTCCCAGATTCCCCGGCTGATCTCGTTCCAAGTATCGGTAATAACGCTGTCCAAAGATGGCAGTAAAAGAAGTTTTTTTCTTCTGTAACCTGCATTTTTCTCGTGGTTGACGGGTTGATGCCATCACGCCCCCACAGACGCCAATATAAGTATCGAACCCGGTGATGTCAAACCATGTCATTGCAATACAGCGAGATACAACGTATCTCCGCATATCGAAAGACAGCTAAACCGCGATCTATGAGTGTCTTATACCGACCGTGCGGGAAGGGCCGAACTAGCCACATCTAACCACTGTTTTCTAAGGGTGGATAGTTTGCTTCGAAGAGTGGTTAGTTGCACGAAAATAGTGCAAATCGGTCTGCGCGCAGTGGGGTCGGGTGTGCCTTCGAGGCCCGCGATTGATCTTAAGAAATCGCCGGAACTTGACTAAATGACAACCTCATACCGAGGTATCAGAGGGAAACCACACCCGGGATCAAACCGACTGCAAGGTCCTCTGATGATGACTGGCAGGAGATGGCTGTCCAAACAGGGTGGGCTCAGTGTGAGTGCGAAGAGCCCCCCCTTCCCATATCTGAACGCCAATGCGTGCGCTAGTCCATAAACAAATACGGGCGCCAGCGCTGGTCGGCGACTCCGAGATAGCGCTGGATAAACGCCACATAACTCGGGCGGACCGGCTTGCGAAGCAGCGTCATGCCCGCCTTCTCCGGCGAGCGATTCCCCTTCTTGTTGTTACACTTCACGCAGGCCGTCACGAGATTTTCCCAGGTGTCGGTGCCGTGCTGGGTCCGGGGGACCACATGGTCGATCGTCATCGGCCCCCGACGAGTCCCGCAGTACTGGCACTGGTGATCGTCGCGGGTCAGAATATTCTTCCGCGAGAGCATGATCCGCTTGTACGGCACCCGCCGGTACTCCGAGAGCCGCACCACCGACGGCAGCGCAAACGAGGTCGACACCGTCCGGACCCGAAGCCCGTCGGCCGTCTCGATCATCTCGGCCTTCCCCTGAAAAAGAAGCATCAGCGCCCGTCGGGCCGGACAGACGGTCAGCGGCTCATAGTTCTGATTGAGCATCAGAACGTTGCGGTTGATAAGCGAGGAGTTGTTCATATCGACCTTACAACATCTGTGCAAAGCGCCAGGATCGGCTGAAGGAAGTCGCACCTGATGTTACCTGGCACTTTCGATTGGCCCGGTTTGGCTATCTTCGAGCCGTCGGCACTCGACCGACGGCTTTTCAGATATATCGACGTAAAGGTATTCTGAAATCGCCCCAAAAGTCAACGCTTTTCGGGTAAGGTTCTGTTAAGGGCGCCGCTCCGGAATACCGTTCGAGGAAGACCGGTCGGTGCACTGATGAGGATATCGATCCGCCGTTCCGGTGTCGAGCGGGTGGACGAGCCTTCGGTCCGGCGAAGAATGTCCTTGACGGGACTTAACAATATTGTTAATATTGGTCAACGCGAGCTGTGGTCCGTATCGTATTCTATATGGAAGGTAACGGCCGCGCTCCCGTGAAGGACTGGCTCTTCGCCCTCGATCACCGGGCGCAGGACAAATGCATGGCGAAGCTGCTCAGACTTCGGGAGGAGGGTCACAAACTCAGGAGACCGGAAGCCGATCTTCTCGGCGACGGTATTCACGAGTTAAGGATAGTCTGTGCCGGAAACCAGTACCGGATTCTCTACTTCTTTCATGGACGCGAGGCGGTAGTCCTCGCCCATGCCCTGATCAAGAAGGTGAGGAAAGTACCGAGACAAGACATGAAAACCGCCCTCCGTCGAAAGGTCCGTTACGAGGCGGCCCCGGACCGGCACACGTATGGTGAACGTATCTGAGATGGCGCCTTCTGGAAAAAGAAAGAACACGACCTCCGACGCAGTCGACATCATCTTCGAGAATCTCTACAAGGGAAAACCGAAGCGGGTTTCGGCACTGCAGAAGGAGTATCTCAACGCTCGCCTGGCGCGTGCGATATACGATCTTCGCACCGGCGCAGGTCTGACGCAGAAACAACTGGCCGACCTGGTCGGCACGCATGCCTCCGCTATCAGCCGACTGGAGAACGCCGACTACGGGGGGCACTCTCTCCAGATGCTCCAGAAAATCGCGGCGGTGTTCAGCGGGCGGATCGAGATCCGATTCGTGCCGGCTTCCAAAGCCCAGCGATATCTTCGGACGCCCGAGGGCAAGCAGCTGGACATCAAACAGGTCGTCGCCTGAATCGCAGCCGACCGGACCAACCGCCGAAGAGCCTCAAACCAAAAACGCCGCCCCCTCCAGCAGGGGCGGCGCTCATGGTATCATCCCTGAAATGCTACCAACCTAGACGAGGTCCTTGTCTATGTCGTATTTCTTCATCTTGTCGAACAAGGTCGTATAGTCGATCTTCAACACGCTCGCCGCTTTGCGCTTGTTGCCGCGCACTTCTTTGAGCACCCGGACAATCGTCCCCCGCTCCGCCTCGCGCTGCGCATGGGCGCCGATCTCCTTTAAGCCGGCGCCGTCGCGAAGATGTATCTCCGACGTGCGCCGGATACGAATCGCCAGATGGTCCGGACCGATCTTCTTGCCTTCGGCCAGGATCACCGCCCGTTCGATCGTATTCTCCAGCTCGCGCACATTGCCCGGCCAGTGATATTTCTCCAACAACCCGGCGGCATCACGGGTAAGCGATTTCGAACCCTTCTTCATCTCGCGGCAGTACTTGTCGATGAAGTAGTCGGCGAGCAGTGCGATGTCGTCGATCCGCTCCCGAAGGGGCGGCATCACCAGCGGAAAGACCGACAGACGATAATACAGGTCTTCGCGGAACTTGCTCTGGCGGATCAGTTCCTGCAGGTCCATGTTGGTTGCGGCGATCACCCGCACGTCGACATCGACCGTCTTGTTCCCGCCCAGCCGTTCGAACTGCTTTTCCTGCAGCACGCGAAGCAGCTTCGCCTGCAGCGAAACGTCCATATCTCCGATTTCATCGAGAAAGATCGTCCCGCCGTTGGCGATCTCGAACTTCCCCATCTTCCGCGCATGCGCTCCGGTGAACGCGCCCTTTTCCGAACCAAACAGCTCGTTTTCGAGCAGCTCGCGGGGGATGGCCGCGCTGTTGATCGTGATATATGATTTGTCTTTGCGGTTGGACAGGGTGTGAATGGCCCGGGCGATCAGCTCCTTACCGGTGCCGGACTCCCCCTGCAAGAGCACCGACGCATCGGAAGTGGCAACTTTGCGGACGAGATTGCTCAACTCGATCATCTTCTTCGACTGACCGATAATATTCCCGAATCCCTGGTGCGCCATCGCTTCTTCGCGAAGCAGCACGTTTTCGGCGCGAAGCCTCCGGTTTTCGAGCGCCCGGTTGACCAGCACGCAGAGATGTTCGGTATCGAGCGGCTTGGTGATGAAATCGTAGGCGCCGCTCTTCATGGCGCTGACCGCATCCTCGATCGTCCCATACGCGGTCATCACGATCACCGCCGTCTCGGCATCGATTTCTTTTATACCGTTGAGCACCTGCAAGCCGTCGAGCTTGGGCATGCGAAGGTCGGTGAGGACGAGATCGTAGGACTTGTTGGCAACCAGATCGAGCGCCTTGCGCCCGTCGTCGGCCGCATCTACTCGGTAGCCTTCTTCGGTGAGCGTCTGAGTCAGCATGGTCCGCATCGAATCTTTATCATCGACAACGAGTATATTCGGCATCTGTTTACCCTCGTAACTACCTGAAATTATCCACGCCAAAGCATGGGCTCTTTCCCATATATCGGCGGATAGAGATACTCGCTGAGGAGGCTGTCTGTGCAATCTTCGGACATTCGCCGGAGCGGCGAAAAGCGGCTATGGGATTGTGAATTCGGCGATCTGGCGATCACCGCAAACCGAGGCTGCCAGCATGTAGCGACCGACCGGCAGACCCTGCTCGACCAGTACGATCTTGTTCACCGTCAGCTTGTAGTGCCCCGGACCGAGCAGCTGGACCAGAAGCGGCATAACCACCCGGCCGTGGCCGTCGAGAATATTCGCGGCCACCCGGCAGTCGGTGGCGACCAGCGCAAAAGAGACCTCCGGACTGGTCGGCGGAAAGTAGTTGTCCGGAGCTACCAGAATCGAATCGATCCGTTCGGCGCGGATCACCGTAAGCAGGTCGGTCGAGACCACGATTTGCGGATCAACCCAGGCGATCTCCCAGACGCCCACCGATGGCGGTTGTTCTTCGGCCGGTCGGCGCAGCCCGGAGCAGCCAACTACAAGCAGTATAAGTGCGGATATAGCAGTCAAGCGTATCATGGCGTATATGAGAATCGCTCTTCGCGAACGAATCCCTCATTAATAAGGAGTTTGATCAGATAGACCCCGCTGACAATTGACTTGTCGTCGGGAAACGGGATATCATAGACCCCGGCCGACAGCAGCGTGTCCTCCATCGCGACCGCGATGGTGTCATCCCTGACATTGGTCATGACCAGCCGCGCCTCAGCCGAGTCCTTGTCCAGGGTCAGCCGGAAAACGGGCGCGGCTTTCTCGCCGACCACCTCCAGCCCGCTCCAGCGCTCCCACGGACGGTAGGCCGCTTCGACTGTCGCGTACTTCGATCTTCCGCAGTCGGTGATCAGAACCGTATAGACTCCCGGATCGACATACCTGCCCGAGTCGTCTTTCTTGTCCCAATACAGATTGTAGTAACCGAACCGCATCAGCCGGTCCAGCACATGGCGAATAGGCTCGCCGTTCTCATCGAGGATATCGACCGTCACCCGGCAGTTGGACTTTCGCTCCAGCCCCAGCCAGATCCGCACCCGCTGAGCCTCGTCGGGGTCTTTCGGCCAGACAATCAGCTCTTCGTAGGTCTGCCCGGCGCCGACTGCACCGGCGACAGCCACGATCAGCAGAATCAGGACGATCGACTGTATTAGCGTGCGTTTCATAGCCATAAGATTATACACAACAAGGCCGTGAGCCCCAACGAGAATTTCCGGGACCGACGACCAATGGAAAATTCCTTGTATAACGTGGATCATCCGCTACATTTAAGATATACTCATCCACATCGTTCTCTGAGGGGAGATATAGTCATGTCACACAGTTCGAACGGATTCAAGACAGTACTACTGGGATGCGTGCTGCTCATAGCGGCGGTCAGCTCGGCAACGGCTGTGCCGCCATACATTGGGAACCTTCCGGTAATGATCACCGGGGATGTTTGCGACGCTTTTTACTTCGATTTCGATTACCTGGATCCCGAGGGAGACACAGCATTCTTTGTTATGGACTCCGGACCAGGCGAAATCGACCGGGTGACCGGCATCTGGACATATTCACCGACCTTGGATGATGTCGGCATTTCTCAGACATTGGTTCTGCATGCCGAAACAGAGTTTTTCATAGCTGGACCGTCGGTGGAAATTGAGATTGTTGTCACCAACGACCCACCCGTAATCACAAATTGCCCGCTCGACAACATCAGCACTTTCCAGGGCTACCCACGTTACATACAACTTCAGGCAAGCGGCGCGTGCCCGGCGGATGGCTCTGTTTGGCGAATTGTCGCGAACGACGCCCCCAGCACCTACTCGATTGATTCTCTCACCGGACTCCTCACCGCGCGCGCCCAACCCTATTTCGGGGCATTCGTGGTCGTTGAGCTCTCGGATGCAGATCTGGCTCTCGAATGTCATGTCACATTCGATGTTGCCAGCACTTCGTGCGCCGGCGGCCAGACGGGCGACTTCAACCGTGACTCGATTGTTGACTTGTCGGATCTCATCATCCTCGTCAATTTCATGTTCAACCAGTCCGGCGATATCCCGATCGTCCTGGCTAACATAAACGGCGACCAGGAATGCACCGTCGATCTCACGGACTTGATCCACTTCGTCAACTACCTGTTTCTCGGCGGCCCGCCGCCGGCCGATTGCATTCTGGAGTGTGAATGGGCGGAGTGGTAGTATCCTGAGCACAGCAAAGAATGCGACCTACAGAAGATAGCAAGAACATACGAACGCGCCCGACCGAGGGGCGCCCCATATCGAGGAGGATCTCTATGCACCGTAAACTCATGCATCTCACGATTGTCCTCACCTTGCTACTACTACCCGCCGCTGCTGCTTTCGCCGACGTCTCCGAGGCGATTGTCACCGACCTCACCCCCGAACAGGCTATGGCCATGTTCGGCAAGGCGCCCGGAAGCGCCCTGACCGCCGAGGACAGCGCCGCCATCTTCAAGCAGCGCTACGACGGCGACACGCTCAGGATTATCGCCATCCTTGTCGAGTGGACCGATCGCCCCGGCACCTACAGCCCGGAGACATTCGACAGCATGCTGTTCTCTCGCAATGTCTACCCTACCGGCTCCATGGCCGACTGGTTCTATGAAAACAGCTACGGCCAGCTGGTCGTGACCGGCGATGTGTTCGGCTGGTACAACGGTGGCTTCTACAACGCAGACTTCGACTTCGAATCGCTGCTCCCCGACCTCGATAACTTCATCGACTTCTCGCAGTACGACGCCAACAACGACGGTGTTGCCGACGCCGTCATGTTTGTCCGCTCCGGAACCGGCGAAGAAGACAGCCACGACCCGGACGATATCTGGTCGTACGCCTACATCTACCAACTCGGCTTCGGTCCGGGGCCGTTCGACGGTGTTATGATCTCACGATGGAACACCAACCCGGAACTTCGTCCCCTCCACGACCCGGCCCACCCGCCGGCGATTATCGGCGACTCGCTCAACGGCATCCGGGTCTACTGCCATGAGACGACCCACAACCTGGGCTACTACGATTTGTACGACTACGACGACAAGCTGATCTTTTCGACCTATCAGACGCCCGACGACAACAACGATCACCCCGTCTACGACTGGGATATCATGGGCTACGGCGGCTACGGCTACTTCTCGATAAAGGGCCCCAACCCCAGCCACATGTGCGGCTACACGAAAGAGTACCTGGGCTTCATCGAACCGACCTACCTGATCGGAGAACATGTCGACCTCGTTATCAACGCCATCGAGACCAGCAGCATCAACTCGCTGTTCAAGATTCCTCTGTCCTCCGATGGAATGGAGTATTTCCTGATCGAATACCGCAATCCGTATTCACCTGCGAAATTCGACAAAACAGACTCCGACTTCAGTAGCTGGTTTTACAACTACATGACGTTGGGCGCGGACACGCTGGATCGCGGCCTGCTCATCACCCATGTCGACGACAACCTGCCGTATTGGTCAAACAACGGCACCCCGAACTATCCGCACTACCGTGTTGCAGTCGAAGACGCCGGATACAATCCGTCGAGAGATCAGACCTTCAACCCCGGCGGCGTGGTCAGTGACTCGGCGCAGTGGTGGTATCCGTGGGAGACGCGCAAGGGAGCGTTGTTCTCCGGCGACGTACCGTATCAGAACGAGTTTTCACCGACCACAACTCCCAACAGCAACTCCTACTACAGCGGAGCCACCGGCGTAATCGTCCGCGTCGACTCCATCGTCGACAATCAGCTGTACGCCTACGTGAACAACCCGAATGCGTTTGACAGTGACGGCGACGGTATCGCGGACTTCGTCGACAACTGCCCCGACATCCCAAACGCCGACCAGTTCAACAACGACGGCGACCCGTTCGGCAATGCCTGCGACAACTGCCCGGACATGTATAACCTGGTACAGGCGGACTGGGATAGCGACAGTATCGGCAACGACTGCGATAACTGCGTCTGGGTTGCTAACCCGGATCAGTTCGACGACGACGAAGACGGGATCGGCAACGCCTGCGACTTCCCCGGCGGCAGCCCGCGGATCGATACCATCAGCACCGACTGCCTCTCGCTGGTGATCCGGCCCGACGGAAATATCGGGAATCAGGGCGGCCCAGACGGCACGGTCACTATGGACTACACCAATTCGGACGAGTGCGATGCCAACGCCCGGGTTTACCTGTTCGACGGCAGCCCGGTGATCGGCCATGTCGAAGATATGGTTGCGATGGGCGACAACTGCCTGTTCCACCCGCTCCATGGCAACCAGTCGCGGCTGCTGCCGATTGTCGGCGGTAACCCGTGGCAGGAGGCGACGGTCGAGGGGGACTATGAGGTCGCCTGCTCCGGCACCTTCCTCTGCCACGACAGCACGATCGGCATGGACAAGACCTGGTACGCTCCACGCAATTCGGCCGGAGACTGCAACTACATTATCCAGGTTACGAAAGCGTATTCATGGGATGGTCTCAGCCACGCCGGTTTGACGTTCGGCGAAATCGTCGATTTCGACATCCCCAGCGATCCCCCGGGACTGAATACCGGCGGCTTTGACCCCACCCGAAACCTGGTCTACCTCCGTGGCTTCGACTACTACCAGCAGTATTGCCAGGACCATAGCACGCGGTTTGGCGGACTGGCCTTTGTGGGCGCCGCCCGGCATTCCGCAGGCGGTTTCGATTTCGACCCGCTCGCCAACCCGTACGGAGCAGGCGCGCTCTCGAACCAGACCGTCCTCTGGCCGCATCAGGAATACCCGGCTGACACCATCCTGATCATCATGCACGATCACTCGGGGTTCTCCGCATACTCGGCGGAAGAGGATCAGCATCTCCTCATGACGTACGCCATCGACGAGACTCTGGGCCCCGATGATACGCTATACTACTATACCGTACTGATAACGGTGCATAGCGGATCGATCGGTACGCTGGGTTCGGCTGTGGATAACGCAAAAGCGCGACTGGGGGATCTGATCCCCGGCTGCTGTCAGGATCCTACGGGTAACGTCAACGGCGACCCGGGTGACTCAGTCGACCTCTCAGATCTCATCTTTCTCGTCAACTACCTCTTCCTCGGCGGATCCGAACCGCCCTGCATCGGAGAGGCGAATATCGACGGTGATCCGGCCTGTAACATAGACCTGGGCGACCTGATCCGACTGGTCAACTATCTGTTCCTGTCGGGACCGGGTCCCGCGAATTGCAGCCCGGCCTGTCCGTAGGCGTTACTCGTCAACCCTGAGGACACCCATTAGGACCGGTCACACCATCGACCGGTCCTTTCTTATGCCGGGAACGGCGCAGTCTTCCGATTTCGATAGGAGTTCTTTCAAGCCACGCTATATTAATAGTGGGAATCATCTGCCGATGCATATGATATATCCACCTCACACGTCGGTGTGATTCTAAACATGCGCAGCATTCTCGTCACATTCTGGCTGGTCATAGTCACGGTTGCCGGATCGGCGGGCCAGACCCAGCCGCCGGTCATCGTCGGCCCGGCCACCATATCGGCCCCCTACTGCGATCTCCTGCAGTTCAATTTCGATCTGGCCAATCCCTGCACCGGGGCTGTGTTTAGTCTCGTCAGCGGACCGGGAGCGATTGATCCAACCACCGGCCTCTGGTCCTATCAGCCGAGAATGGCTGATGTCGGTCAGGTTATGGCGATTGAGGTCTCAGCCCGGTGTCCGAGCGGCGTCACGGCCGCTGCCACCGTCCAGCTGCAGGTCACCAATGAACCGCCGGTTTTTACGAGCTGCCCTGTCACCAGCCTCACTGCCGATGCCGGCTATGTTCGGACGGTGGTGCTTGCTGTCGATGACACCTGCCCCGACTCCCTCCGTTTCCGCATCCTTTCCGATGGCGGGATGGACGGTACGGTGTCGGTCAGCGGATCACCGACCGGTGTGGTACGATTCATCGGCGCCAACAGCGATTTCGGCCGTGTTGATATCCGCGTCGCGGTCAACGACGGCCTGGTCGAGGATACCTGTTCGATCCGGTTCTTTGTCGCCCCGACCGCTTGCGAAGGGGGCGAAACCGGCGATATCGACAACAGCGGCAACATCGATTTGAGCGACCTGCTCGACCTCGTCAATATCCTGTTCTACGGTCAGCAATACACCCGGTCGCTGGTGTTCGCGAACATCAACGGCGACCCCACCTGCCGGGTTGATATCTCCGATCTCATCCATCTCGTCAACTACCTCTTCCTGCAGGGACCGTCCCCCGCCCCGTGTCTGCAAGTCTGCGAACACACCGGAACACTCATGCAGGAAAACCCGAACGTTGACAGAATGGACGAGCGACCGGGGGATGTCAAAGACTGATCTGGAAGAATGTTTGCAAGCATTACAGGCCGCTCACCGATGAGTGGCCTTTTTCTTTGGAAAGCGCCGGCGCCAGGTTACGGACGGCAACTGCGGCAGGGTGAAAGCCCTTCCCGAAGCGCTTCTTCACGACTGCCAAACCGTCGCCACCGTTCCGGCGAGTAGTTGTCGGCGGAGCGACATCCGGGTCGATGGAAGCGAAACGATGATTGCGATGCCACGTAGTACGGCTCCGGCTCCCGGTCCAGGCCCATGAGGCCGAGACCGCGGTCGATAGCGGAGCGTTGCGCGGCCAGCATGGAGGCGAACTCCGGGGAGTCGATCGGACTGTCATCAAACACGTAGAGATAGCCCAGGCCGTTTTCGAGTATGGCGCGATTGACCAGGATAGTGTCAACATACGCAAAGGCCAGCAGTCGGCCGTACCGATCGCGCCGGGCGCCGCCGTACTCCAGCCGGACCTGCTTACCGAGCACCAGACGTTCGAGAAAGTCGGTCGCCCGGTCGTACAACTGCTCGTCGCGTTCCGGCGTGTCCACGCCCAGGAGCCGAAGCTTGTCGCCGCCGAGCAGTTCAACCGTATCGCCGTCGAGCACCCTGACGACGGTAAATCGGTCCGAGGGGGTCCTCTCCGGACCAATCTCCTGTACCATCCGGAAGGCAACCAGCAGGATTAGGACGATCAGCACAATGCCGGCGCGGGCGGTTAATCGTCGCATCGAGCCTGACCTGGAAAGGCGTCGCAATGTCATGATATCCCTCTCCCCGATCGAACAGATCAACGAGATGCCCGGTGGCGTGCACCGGGATGGTCGGGCTGAATATGCGCATTTCCTTCCTGATCCGCCATCGCTTTTCTGTCGTGCTCCCGGCCGCGGGCAAAGCTCCGGCTTTGGAGGAAGGCCTGACGGGATAGAGATCGGGAGCATCGTTGTTCGCAACCGCTGTGCTCCCGAAGGTAGAAGTGAGGCCGGCCATGCTCCGATTATGCCACTGTGAGTGTAATCAACAAGTTAGCTCGTGCTCCCTGCTTGTTGGGGGCCAGCGGGCGCCAGTTCAGCGGTTTGTTTGAGGTGATATCTACGGTCGGGGTCACGGGGCTTCTCTGCGTACATCTCACGTATCTGATTACTTACGGCGAGTCCTGGGTGGTCGGACCTGAAGTCCATGTCCCGGCCGGCTTCGCGATAATCGGGTGGAAATTATTTCCATTTTAAGTATTGACAAAAGAAGGAAATAGCGTACTTTTACCGGTGAGCGTGTGCTAATCGTTACGATGAATCAGAGAGCCACACTATTGATTCGACTGTAACGAGTATCTCTTCACAAACGTAAAGAACTGCTAACGAAACGCAATTCCCCACAGGGAATGGTCTGCGCGATTTTACCTATTGGGTTTTATCGTCTCGGGCTTCCCGTTGGCGGTTCGAAGTTTGTTCCCCCTTACACTATGGTGTTTTTCTCACCCATAAACCCAAACCGTAAGGCGTGTGCTTTACAGGAGGTACTAGACCAATTAGCCGGACAGCTAGAGAATTCTAGAGGCAAGGTTTTTTCACACAGCAGATTACTGGGAGTTTATTCCAGCAGCAATATGCTCCCGACTCCAAGATAGGAAGAGAATGAATTCGTTTTTTCAAAGTATGGTCCCACCCTTCCCTAGACACAACGGGACTGTGGATTCATGCCGCATGGCCGTCGACTCGTTCGTTCGGTTTGGTATGGCTCCCGCTTTGAGGGGGCGAATTTGTGGTTTTTCCTTGTTAAGGAGGAATTAAATGTTAAGAAGACTGTTAATCGCGGTATTCGTTATCGGCCTGATCACGGCTTTTAGCGGTACGGCATTTTCGGACATCAACCCTGACGGTATTGAAGCCAAGAAGATTGAGCGCAATGACGTCAATTTGTCCGATAAGGCGCGGCTTCCGCAATCACAAACCCAGCCGGAGGATTTCCAGCGCTCGGTTGATGATGCGCAGGGACCCTACTATGGGGTCACTGGTCGTGCTGGCGTTTCCAGCCCCGATACCTCTGCTTGCTATGAACAGGACTACACCGACTATGCCGGAACGTCGTTCTACTACGGATGGACCCGTCCGGGTGGTGACACCCGCGAACTGGCCATGCGGTTCAGCGTTCCCACTAATCACGTCGCGGAACTGGACGGTTCCTGGGTCTACTTCTTTGAAGTTCAGGACCAGGCCGAGCTTACCCTGACCGTGTACGGTGACATAGCCGGTGTTCCGGACGACGCGGATATTATCTACACCGAGTCCTTCGGCCCGCTGGCTGAAGATCTGGTCGGTGGATGGTATTATTTCCCGTGGTCCGCAGCCCCTGTCGTACTTGATGGTTACACCGACTACCATATCGGTGCCAAGAGCACCGGCCTCGGCGCCGAGGTTCTTGTTTTCGCTTCCGACGACGGCGGCGACCCGGTAAACGGTGGCACAGCTACCGGTACCAAGCGCAGCTCGTATCGGAGCGGTGGCGTCTGGTACACGGTTCTGGATCTCTTCGGAGACGGAACCGATATCAACTTGATGATCACGTCCATCCAGTGCGTGTACTACTCCGAATGCTATGCCCAGAACGGCGTGGCCGGCGGAAGCGTATACCTCTGGGCGGTCCCGGACAACGTCTGGGGCGACGGCTCAACCCTCGAGGGTTTCGGCCAGCGCTTCGTGGCGGACGGTCCGGAGACGGTAACAGCCGTCCGTCTGTACCACTATTCGTTCGGGACCTATGGTCCGACCGGCACCAACTCGATCGACATCGCGATCTGGCCGGACGACGGTACTGGTAACATCGATGATTCGGGTGGACCCATCTATTCGGCAAATGTTCCCGGTGGTCTGGCTAATCTCTATCCAGGCACCGGTGACACTGGCGGATGGGAAGTGCTGAACATCGCGCTGCCTTCGCCTCCGGTCGTCTTCGGCCCGTGGCACGTGACAGTGCGGATGACCAGCGCCAACCCGGCCGATGGTCAGATTGTGCTTCCGACCAGCACTGATGCGAGCAATGTCGCCGTCGATGGATCGGTGTACTATAGCGCGCCCGGTGCCGGCTGGGAGCTTTCGCGGGACAATGCGACCTGGATGACCGAAGTCGGTTTCGAGATCGGTTATTTCTTCCGCGTGACGATGTGTAAGGACGAGTTCTATGACTGTAAGTTCCAGGCTACGTTCAACGCCGGCGCGACCACTGGTTACGGCCTGCCGTTGAACATCGCTACCCGCATCGCGGCCGGCGGAGTCAATCGTTTGAACGCCATTTACTGGCAGTTCATCGATCCGACCCTGTTCGGCGACCCGGCGACGACGTATTCCCAGGAGGTCGTTGTTTGGGCTGATGGTGGCGGCGGATTCCCTGGCGCCGAGCTGTGGCGTTCTTCGACGCTCAACTTCGGCGATCTTACTCCTTATCCTGGGTGGAACGAATTGGTAATCCCTGGTGGTCTGCAGATTCTCGGCGACTTCTACATTGGTTATGAAGACGTCTCTGCAGATCCGGTGAATGAGTATTTCTACTATGGTGTTGAAGAGGACAATGGTCCCGAAGTCAACGGTGGCGCCAAGTACTACAGCACTGGATCGGCCGCGTGGCGCGATCTGGGCGATGCTGCCGGTGCCGATGACAACGCGATCATGTATGCTGACTTCTGCACTATTCCGGTTGATCGGTATCCCTGTATGCCGGGTACCGAGTGGGTCACCCTGCAGCACGACTTCCAGCGCACTGGTCATTCGATGAATGCGATGGGCGATGCGTACTGCGACCTGACCAACATCTGGACCTATAACTCACCCGACGTTGCGGGCTGGTCGGCGCCGATGATCAAAGACGGCCTCGTTGTGGTTGCGCTCAACGACGAGTATGTCGTTCTCAATCTCGACGACGGTACCGTTGCGGCCTCGCTTCCGACTGGAACCAACTCGTGGTGTATTCCTACTGTGGCGAACATCGGCGGCTCCGACATGCTCTTCGTAGCAGGCGGTGACGACGGTGACTTCACGGCGTATACCTGGCCGGCCCTGACCTTCGTCTGGACCGCGAACGCGGCGGGTACCAACCCGACTACGCGCTTCGGCAACTTTATCGTTCTGAACGATGGCGTCACCGATGTGCTGTACGCGGCTTCCGACCAGGGTCGTATCCATGCCTTTAATGCGGCTACGGGTACGGCTTACGCCGGATGGGCCGGACCGTTGGTGATCACCGGCTTCGCGCCGACCACCAGCCGTAACGGCGCCACGGACGGGATCGACAAACTGTACTACGGTGCTCGCGACGTCGGCTTCCTTGGCGATGTCTACTGCGTCAATGCCTTCACCCGTGCGATCAACTGGCAGCTTTCCGCGACCGGCGGCCTTCAGGCCGAAACGCTCTACGGTCTGCTGCCGTTTACGTCCGATGAAGGTTTCCGCAGCGGTCTCACCTATGAACCGGCCGGCGACGGCAACCCGGCGCGCCTGTGGGCCAACTCGATCGTTTCGGGTGGCGACAACGCAGGTGTGTTCTACTCGCTGGATGCCAACACGGGCTCCATTCTCCTGGCTACCAAGGCTCACGGGTCGACTTATGCCCACCCGCTCCTTGATGCCTCGAGAGTGTACATTCCGTCGTTCTCGACCTTCTTCACGCCGCCTTCCGGCGGCGACCTGATCGCCTACAACAAGTCCAACGGTAACGCGGTCTGGGCGGCCTCATCTGCGGGTGAGCGTCCGTACCTCCGTTATTACACCGATGGCCTGATCACCTGCGAAGGTGAAGGTAAGGTCGATCAGATTTATGCCTTTAACGAAAACGGTTACCTCTCCTGCTTCAACTCCGAATCGGGTGAGGAAATCTTCCACCGCCGCGTCGACTACCTGGCCGGGACCACCCCGGACAACGGCTTCATCAACGTCGGTAGCGGTGGCGCCATGGTCACTGACACGATGGTCTTCGTTTCGAGCGAAGGCTCCGTGATCGCACTGGCCAAGACCGGCGTCCCGCGTCCTCGTCTTGAAGTCCTCCAGTGGCGCGCGCGTGCCGGCGTACCGTTTGGCACGAACCCCGACACAACCATCGTTTTCACGGAAATGCTGACCAACACTGGTTGCGATGTCCTGGATATCACGATGGTTGCTGATCTTCTTTCGAACGGTACCAACGGCGCCGGTAAGGTTACCGGTATTCCGACGAACAAACTGGCTCGCTCGGCCGAACTGGCCGACGGTATGACCAATACCTTCCGCGTCGACGACGTGTTCGATGCCGAGAACATGGTGAAAGCCTCGGTCTCGCGCGATCGCGTCAACACGGCTGCTACCGCGGCTCCGCCGTACCTCGTCGTTTCCACCTACAATATGTCGGTGAATCCTGGCGACGTTGCGGATGTTGCAGTTCGCGTCGATCAGTCGCAGATCTCGCGCGGTCTCTATCGGTTCTACCTCGAGCTGCAGTCCAACGATCCGGACTACTACCTCAACGACAACGCTCAGATGCCTGAACTGTATCTGACGATCGTTGGTGGCTGTTCCATCGATACCTCCACCCTGCACTTCGGTGTCGGTGGTGCCAACTTCCAGCTGGTGACCAACACCGGTCGCGTCGGCGCGACTGGCGACTGGGATCCGCCGGGAGTTATCAGTGTCGACGGACAGGGTAGCCTCTACTTCGGTGGCTCGTATGTCTACGGCATCAGCCAGCGCCGCATCGCGATGAACTCCAACGACTGGGTGACGGGTACGTCGCCGCTCGATGGTGAAGATGCATCGTTTGTGTCGCTGCAGCCCGACTTCAACTACGTCTCCGGTGAGTGTAAGCCGGCTGTCGGCACGCTCACTGACGCTCCTGAATACTCGCTTGACGGTATCACCTATCAGCCGTTCAACGCGGTCAACGTCGTCTACGCAAGCTTCCTGGATTCCGTCCAGAACTTCGAGCTCGACGGTGTTTGGGACTGGGAGAACGTGACGAGCGACCAGACCGGTGGCTTCGACAACGATTCCACCATTGGTCTTTATGTCGACGCGCACACGGTTGGCGTCGAAGATGCTCCCTCAGGATTCAATCTTGAATACCTGAACAACCTGACCATCGCGATCTTTGATATCAGAGAGCGCAATGGCAACACGGTTGAGGGCTGGGCTATGGGCCATTATGCGGACTACGACATCAACGTTTCCGGTGGATCTCACGACACGGTTGGCTTCAACCGTCCGATTTCCTCGGCGTGGATGTACGCGGTCGGCGGCGGCGTGGATGCTTTCGGCACCACGAAGCTTCCGTTCGGCGGTCCGTATGAGAACATCATCAACACCCGTGGTATCACCGGTATCTCCGATGCCGGCGGTTTCTGGGGCTATGGCACCTATTGGGATTCGACCTATAAGTATATGGCCGAGTACCCGATCGGTATCAGCTCCGTGCCGATGACCTCGGGCGACGGTGAGGCTCACCAGACCTTCGTCCGCGACGTTACTTTCGGCCCCAACGGCACCTACAAGTTTGCTGTAGTGCAGTGGGGTCTGTTGAACATGACCAATCCGAACTCGGCGGCCGAGATCGCCCCGCTGGCGAATATCGCCAACAAGTTCGCAGGATTCGGTCGTGGTGACGTCACTGGCGACGACCTGATCGATCTGGCTGACGTGATTTACCTGGCCAACTACGCCTTCCACGGCGGCGCTGGTCCGGTTCCGTTCGCTCATTTGGGTGATGTCAACGCCGATGGCAACATCGACCTTACTGACATCAACTACATGGTGGACTACTACTTCAACTTCGGCCCGGCTCCGGTCGGCGATTGGGAGATCTAAGTCTAAACCGAAACCCTAAGTTCGGGATAGATAGGGAAGCGAGGAGCTTAGCTCCTCGCTTCCTCTTTTTTTGCCTGTCACAGCAGCCCCTTCGACCGTATAATGAAACCTATGGCCGAAGCTACCGAACAACGCCAACTGGCCGCGCTGGTCCGCATGGTCGCCGACCTGTTTGTGATCGATGCTACGTATCGTCGGGGACCCCGGTTCGAACTGGCTCTGAGACCGCGCTTCGACCGGAAGAGAACGATCGCCGCTCTCAGCGACCGACTCGACTCCGCCGGCTATACGTTTGAGATCCGCGAGAGTGACGAGTCGATAACCCTGCTGGCCGACCCGGTCAGAAAACTCAAGATCCCCCGACTTAACATCATTCTTTTCGTGCTGACCGTTCTCTCGGTCTATATCGTCCCGGTTGTGTTCCGCAGCTATCCGACTGCCGTATCCTGGGACGATCTGTGGCAGTCCGTTCTGGATGATCTCGCCGCCGGGCGGGGACTGGTCTTCACGGCAGCGCTTATGTCGATCCTGCTCGTTCACGAGATGGGGCATTTTATCGCCAGTCGACGGCGCGATATCGTTACCTCCTGGCCCTACTTCCTCCCGGCGCCGAATATCATCGGCTCCTTCGGAGCGGTCATCAAATCCAAGTCTCCGTTCTGGAATCGTCGGGATCTGATCGAGGTTGGCGCCGCGGGACCGATCGCGGGGTGGATAGTCGCGATCGTCTGGCTGCTGATTGGTCTCTCGCAGTCGGCCATGATACCGAACCGTCCGCCTTTTCCACCCGACGCCGCCATGCCGTTTTTTCTCGATGGTGAGTCGATCCTCATAAAGGGACTTGTCCCGATACTGATCGGCCAGGCACCGGAGGGGTACGTGTACGGCTTCACCGAAGCGGCTTTTGCGGGTTGGGTGGGGTTGCTGGTGACTGCGATCAACATGCTGCCGATCGGACAGCTGGATGGGGGGCATATAGTGTACGGTTTGTTCGGTCGCGACATTCAGCGCAAGCTTGCCTGGGCGGCGTTGCTCATGCTGGCGATTCTCGGATACTACTCGATAATGTGGTGGCTGTTTGCGGGATTGGGACTGATTTTCGGCGCGGCGCATCCGCCGACACTAAACGACAGCTTCCCGACCAGCAAGGCGTCGCGAATCATGGGCATCGCCGCGCTGATCATCCTGCTGCTGTCGTTTACACCGATTCCGTTTCCCTCGCCCTGGTAGGCTGTTCGCTGAGTTCGAGTGAATCGAGAAACGCCAGGTCTTCATCGCGACCGTAAAGCGCATTCAGATCCACCTCGCCATCCCGAAGCAGCTGGAGGAAAGTGTCCACCAGTTCCGGATCGAACTGCGTCCCGCGATGCTTCAGTAACTCGTTGACGGCGACCTCAAGCGGCGCGCCCTTGCGGTAGGGACGGTCGGAAAGGATGGCATCGAATGTGTCCACCACCGCCAGCAGGCGACCTTCGAGCGGAATCTCTTCCCCCTGCAGGCCGCGGGGGTAACCGTCGCCGTCGAATCGCTCATGGTGGGCGCTGATATACGGAATGGCCGGCTTCAGGAGATCAATGCCGCGAATGATCTTCAGCCCGACCATGGGGTGACTGGTCATGGTTTCCAGCTCCTCCGGTGTCAGGCGATCGGCCTTGTTGAGGATGGAGTCGGGGACCCCGATCTTGCCGATATCGTGCAGCATACATCCGACCACCAGATTCTCGAGCGCCTCATCCTCCCATCCGATCCGCCGCGCCACCAGCATGGCAAGCTTGCTGACCCGGTCGGTATGGCCGGCCGTGCAGGCATCACGTGCCTCGATGGCGTTGGCCAGCGCGCGGATCGCCTGCATGTATGATCGCTGGACATCCTCGTAAAGGAGGTTGTTCGCTATGACGGACGCCGCTGAGTTGGTCAGGATCGACAGGGCGTCCATTTCGCCGGGGCGGATGCGGTCGAAACGACTGATGATCAGGAGATTGATAATCCCGTGGAGCTTCTTGCGAATCATGATCGGTTGCGATATAAGCACGCGCACCATGGACTTGCCGTCGATCTCGATATGCTCGGTCCGCACCACCGGCTTGGTCGATCTGGTATGGCTGAACTGCAGCAGCAGGGATTCGTCCAACACCGTCTCGATCATGGAGTCATCGTCGCAGTCATACAGCTGCCGCACAACCTCACCATCTCGGGGATTGATTTCGATTATCGACGATGCTGCTGCGTTTAGTTCGGTCTTGCAGGAAGCCAGCACCATGTTGAGGTGCGTATCGATTGTAATGCCACTGCCGAAGGCGTTGGCGACCTTCAGAAACTCAACCTGGCTTTTGAGAGCGAGGTTGTCGCGTTGTACTTTCTGGTGAGCGAGGCCGCGGCGAATCGCTGCCTTGAGAGCGTCGAGCTTGAACGGCTTCACGAGGAAATCGTAGGCGCCCTTCTTGAGGACGGAGATGGCGGTCTGGATGGTCGGGTGAGCGGTCATGAGGATGACGATGGCGTCGCCATGATGTTCCAGTGTCGTCTCCATCACCTGCACGCCGTTAAACTCACCGATCACCAGATCGGTCAGAACCAGGTCTACCGGGTTCTCGCGGATATACGCCAGGGCCTTGGCCGGGTCGGTAAACGACACGACTTCGTAATCCTCTGTGCCCAGCGACTCGACGACTATCTTACAGATGTAAATCTCGTCGTCGACCACGAGTATCTGGGGCCTGAGTTTATGCATCAAAGATGTCCTTTCCCGCCATAGCTTCTCCGTTTCTTATCGGACTCAGCGAGAAAAGACACAGATGGTTGGGAATATCTGTCTAATATTTGCGCTGGAGAAAGCGCAGGCTATGCGGTTTGGACCATAGTGTCCGCCAGATACGATGACCGTACCAACGGTCCGGCGAAAACCTGGCGGATACCCGCGGCTCGAGCCATGTCGGCCAGCCGTTCGAACTCATCGGGAGGCACGTAGCGTACTACCGGAAGGTGCTCTTTCGACGGCGAGAGATACTGGCCGATGGTCAACATCGAAACACCGGCCTCCGCAAGATCGGAAAAAACGTCCCTCAACTCCTCGGTCGTTTCTCCCAGTCCGACCATCAGCCCTGATTTGGCGCGCGCCTTGAACTCCGTCACTGAGCGTCGAAGCAGCTCGATCGATCGTTGATAGTTGGCGCCGGGGCGAACCTCCCCGTACAAACTCGGCACCGTCTCGACGTTGTGGTTGAATATCTCCGGTTTTGCCGCCATGACGATCCCGAGCGCCTCCGGTGCATTGCGAAAGTCGGGGGTCAACACCTCGACCGTGCAGCCGGGCCGGCGGGCGTGGATCAGGCGAATCGTCTCCGCGAACCGGCCGGCGCCGCCATCGGGAAGGTCATCACGGGTGACCGACGTCACCACGGCGTGGCGAAGCTTCATTCTTGCGACGGCATCGGCGACCAGCGACGGTTCCTCAGGATTCAGTGCCTTCGGCGTTCCCGGACTGACATTGCAGAACCGGCAGTTGCGCGTGCACACCGGACCCATGATCAGGAATGTCGCCGTCCCCCGGTTGTAGCACTCTCCTCGATTCGGGCAGTTGGCTTCCTGACAGACCGTAAACAGCCCCCGCTCCGCCAGCAGAGCACTGATATCGCTGAAGCCTTTCCCCGAAAACGCCCGCACCTTGAGCCAGGGGGGTTTGCGTCGGGGGTCGGCCTTTTTGTCGTTCCTGTCGTTCATCGCAATCGCTCATCCTTCCTAGACGGCCCGGATCGGCCTGAAACATCAAGAAATACGGAAATCGCTCGATAATCAAGACATAGGAGAGTTTTCGCCGAATAAAGGAGATTTCCCGATGTCACGATATATTTCGCCTCTCGTCCTGCTGCTGGCACTATGCCTGACAACCGCCGATTCATCGGCGGCGCCACGAATCGGACGGGCTGAGCGAGTCGGAGACATCCCTCTCAATGAGATCCGCAGCAACCGGTCTCTGACGGCGGCCGACACATGTATCGTTCGCTCCGATGACGGTATCATCATGCGTATCGACGGCTGGGTAATCGGCGAAGAGATCTACAAACAGTACCTCGACCCGGCCCAGTCCTGCGAAAACGCCTATCCCTTTTCGGTGCTTGAGATCAACATGCCGATGATATTCGAAGACACCGGTACCGTCATTCTGTCGGTCGATATAGAGGACGTCGACCTGACCGATCCCGGCTGCCCTGTTCCGGGCAACCTGATCGATTCATCGTCATGGTGGCAATACTTCATTCCAGCGCCCGGTCTGTACGACATCTGGGTGCCGCTCGATTCACCGGTGGTTGTTGACGGTCCGTTCTTTGCAGGCTTTCTGATCTCGAACCCGCTGACCATGTCGGCCGCCGTGCTGACCGACACCTCTCGGATCCCATGTGTCTCCTACAATCTGTGGGACACGGAGATCGGGTTTGTCGATCTCGGCCAGTACAGCTATGGCAGCTTCGATTGGCCCGGACGACTGGTGCTGTACGCATCGGGCATCCCGGGCGGTGAGTCTTCGGGCGAGGAACCGGCGCCGCAGATCGAGTGGGTCTCACCCACCAACGACGACACGGTCCTGTATGGCGCTACCGAGCTCTGGGCAATCGAAACATCGGGCTCGTCGATAATCAATTACGTGATCTTCGAGTACTCCAGCGGCGGTTCGTACCAGGATCTGGGTCTCGTGTTCGATGGTTCCGCAACCAATCGCAACGGCGTCGATCCCGCCGTGACATCGGTCGGCTACTCCGTGCCGTGGAACTTCAGCAATCTCGCCGAAGGCACCTACACGATCCGCGTGACGGCTCTCGATACACTCGGTCGGACTGCGTCGGCGACGAGGACTATAGTACTGGAACCGACACCCCCGATACCACAGATGGTCAATCCCCGAAACTGGGACACCTTCTGCAGCAGCATCAACTTCCTGATCAATTGCCCCGACGAAGACATCTCGTTTATGGAGTTCAAGGGAAGAGCCGTGCCGGACGACTACGGTATCGGCCTGTTCGCCCTCGACCAGACCCTGCTGGGGGATACCGACGCCGACCCGTACGACGGCAACTCGATTGCCGACGGCGAGTTTGGTGAGTACTACAGCGGACCCGCAGCCGCCGCTGTCGCCGTCCAGGAGTGGTCCGATAGGGGGTATACGGGCCTGATGCACGCCGGCGCCTCCACCCTCGGTATTGCCGATGTCGCAGAATCACTGGCCGTGCTATTCAACACCCGCGTTGACCGCGGCACTCGTGATGACCGACTCGTTCACGGTCTCACCCGGTGGACCGCGGAACACGGAGATCAGCTCTCGGTGGATTACCTGCGCAACCCCGACTACGTCGATCTTCGCACGTGGGTTCAGGATCAGGAACGAGTCGTCCTGCTTGGTCTGGGCGGATCACCCGGTATATGGGTGACGGTGGACGGTTTCCTCGAGTGGAGTTCCGGTGGTGACTCGTACGTCATGTCGGTCATGAACCCGATGACCGGCACTATCGACGACGTCACGTTTCGGGAGACCGGCTCGCCCGAGATATTCATCTCCGGATCCTGGCATCCGGTCGACATCATGGTCTCACTGTTGGCCGACGACTGGCAGATTACGCGCGCTATACTGGGTGTTGATCTCGACGGTAGCAACGGGTGGTCACTCCACTGGACACCAAACCCGCTGTCTGAGGGCGATTACTTCTTCATGCACGCCAAAGCGACCGATGCTTCCCAGCATACGGCTCATTCCAGCGTCATCATGCAGTACACGTGCGAGAATACGTACGACCCGGGCGACTACAACAACGACGGCACTACCGATGTGGTTGACCTGCAGTACCTGATTCAGTTTGTGACCAGCGGAGGTCCGGCGCCGATCGGGGGCCCGCAGCGCGCCGACGCCAACTGCGACACGTACATCAACATCACCGATATCGTGTATTACATGAATTTTCTCTACGGATCGTCGAACGATCCCTGTTACTAACGGCAAGACTATCTCATCAGGAAAAAGCCGCCCGAACGTCGGGCGGCTTTTCTGTTTCGGCTACCTGCGCGCGGCAGCCGCTTTTACAGCTCGCGCGGCGATGTCGGCATCGATCCCCGTGATCGAGATCACCACCTCGATCGCTTCCTGCAAATGCTCCAGCCATGTCTTGTCGGGATACTTGGTGCGAAGCTCGTCGATCGCCTCCTCGGCGATAGCGGCGATATACTCCGCGTACTTCTTCCGACGGCCGACATTCAGAAACGGTATGATGTACTTGTTGGCGACGAACCCGACCAGGGTCAGGGCCACCGAGCCGAGAATCCCCAGCCAGCCGCCATCGGCAAGAATCGGTTCCATTGTTCCTCCTCCTCTTTCTTGTTAACGCTACTCGGACCAGTCCAGGCGCCACGAGGTCAGGTTCGGGACCAGTGTCCGACGCCGAAAGATCGTACTGCCGGACTGGGTAATAGTGAGTTCATACTTGCTGTCCGACGGTACAAGCGAGACCGACGGGATGACATCCAGATAGAAGTAACCCGTACTGTCGGACACGGTCGTGACCATAGTCGGCGACACCACCATCGCACCCGACTGCACCGTTCCTTTGGGCAGTGAAGCCGTCACCGTCAGCCCGGACAGTGGCGCGCCGTCGACACCATAGATGTGGCCATACACGCGGCACAGATTCGGCAGTGCGGGACTGCCCGGATCAAACCAATACCCGAAGACGGTGTCTATCTCGGTGTCGCTCAGCGCCACCGTATCTCCCGAATTGAACGAATACCCCGATACAAACGCACTCACCACACAGCTCTCTGCGTCGAGCCCGAAAACCACGTCACCTTCGGCCGACGTCCGCCCGACCCCCAGGAGTGCGGTCTGCGAGACGTTGTGTATCGTCACTCCGGCATACGGTATGACAACATTGAGCGTGGAGTCATAGCAGACGACTCTCAGCGACTGCGCCCCACCCCCGGTTGAGAGGCTCGTAATCGGCGCATCGAGATTGCGACCGAACGTGCCCGCAAGCGCATGATTGTTGTGCGGCGTGTTCCACACCCAGCCGGCGATACCTGCCGAATCGAGTGCCGCCGCCGATCCCTGATAGGCCGACGTATCCTTGAGCATGGCGCCCATACCGTTCGATACATTCGACGTGTCAAAAGACCAGATCTCGGCGACCGCATCCTCGGCTATCTTCATTGCCGTAATCGCATTCCCCGCGATCTTGTACGCGTTGATGGTATAGTCCTGAAGTTTGGAAGCGCTTATCGCCCCGTCGGCGAGCTGCGTGTTTGCGATCGCTCCGGCGCCGATCTCCGTGTTATCCAGCGTGCCGGTCACATTGTCGAGATCGAGTCCGACCCTGTCCGATGACGTCAGAGTTGAGGCTTCCCGGTTTATCGTATCACCGATTAGCGAGCGCTCCGCCAGCGACGGCGCCAGTACAAACGACAGTCCGACGACAGCATCGAGATACTCACCGCCGCTGCCGTCGAGCGTATCCACGGCTACGATCACACCGGCGTAGCTGCCTCGCCGACCGGTACCGTCGATATCAGCTACGGCCTGAGTCCAGCGATAGAACAGACGCCCCCCGACCAGCATCGAAGATATCTCGCTCGCCGCCGGATCATAGGCGGCGCCGAATACCGAGTCACCGGTCGGACCGAACAGGGCGATATAAAACGAGTCCGCCTCAGCGATATTGCCTATCGAATCCGTTACCACAAACGCCACCGTCACGGAATCCTCGGCTGTCCCACCTCCGGTTGCATTCGTCACAATCGCCACGTTGCCGAATGCGAGCTGCCCATGTGCGACCAGCAATGCTACTATGAGAACAAGTCGTTTCATACGTTACCTCCCCAACGTCCGAGAGCGTCGTCGCCGTGTTGGAATGTCGTCCGGTTCGCCCGACGTCTCATACGTCACATACCATGACATGCGGCGGTCCTGGCTCGAAGTGGTCGTCCAATCCGCCGCCAGCTGCCCGCCCGCGGTGTTGTCATCGCAGCGCGCCGACGGGTCCGTGTCATACTGCGCCCGCACGTTGCTCCCCGAGACGGCGCCCACCGCCACACAGTACGTCTCCCCCGACGCCATAGGCTGTGAGACAGACGTCGAGCTGTACCATTGGGCCGGGGCGTCATTCTGTACGGTAATGACAACCGGCGACGCCAGCCTCTCGTCCGGCTCACCGCCGGACATCGAATAGGCTGCCATCTCAATGGTGCGAATACTGTTGTACGTGTAGCAGGAGAAGTGGTAGCTGACTATCCGGTCTCCCGCCGATGCGGTATACGAGTCCAGCACATTCGCACTGGCCACGTCGGCCAGTAGCGAGATATTGCTGGCGCCGACATCGGTACAACCGAAGGTCGGATCAATCACAATCGGATAGCGCGCCCGCTCCAGGAACGTCTCTGGTATGTCAATCACCAGCGAATCAACAAGTGTATCCACGACCAGCTGACACCAGACCGTGTCACCACCGGAGTCCCACGCCCGCGGGCGGTAAACATGACAGAGCTTGCCGGTCCCGTATGAAAAGGTGCGACCATCGGCGGTCTTCACGTCGTTTCGTCCAACCGCGTGATAGACGGCGTACGATCCAACCACACTGTCGGGGCGCCGGGCGCCGGCCAGCAGATCGTCTTCCGAGAGCGGTCCCTGGTACAGGAATCGAAGGTTTCCGCTGTTGATGCCGAATGCAAACCGGTTCGTCGACGGCTTCTCATCCAGCACGATATGCCACTCGAAAGATCCGTCCTCCCGAACAAACATCCGATGAGATCGACTTCTCTCCTGCAGCGAGGCAGTATCAGCAGTCATCCCGGCCTGTGTGGACGGCGTACTTCGGCCGATATCGATCTCCATACGTGCCTCTCCGTTCCATCCGCCGAGTGTCATTATCCACGGGCTGCCGGGCTGCTGGCGCGTTTCAAGCCGCGCCTGAAGCTGCCGTGTCAAACGAGAGGCGTCAGCCTCCGTCGGATCGATTCGCCACTCGTTCGACAACGCCTGGCCGAAACCGGAAGCACACATCAGAACCGTCGCCACCAAAACGGCAATGATCCTCATGATCCGGCTCATGACGCCACCTTCTTTGGAGCCGGATCTGCTGCCCGGGAGTCTCCCGCCGTCTTTCCCGACGGCAGCTTCTCTTTCCTGATCTTCTCCATCATCTTCCAGAACTCTTTCTGGCTGGAGTGATCCGGCAGTAGTTTGTATCGAAGTTCTATCATGCGAATCAAATCTCCTATCTTCGCGTGTTTCGCTGCATCATTTCGGATCTGATCGATCATGCCGGTGATCAGACTATCGAGATCGTCGATCAGCGACTGCGTAAACGCCTCATGCAATCCTGTCTTATCGCTCATGCACCCAGCTCCACGATGAGCAGGTCGGCGGTGACCGGTCCGCTCGCACTCGAAGCTTTGGCTATCGCAAACGATTCCTCGGACTCGGTTCCAGTCAGGAAAACCGGATATTCGGAGCGTGACCGGGGAATCACGCGGGCCGCCGGGATTTTCGACGGCAGCCGGTTGCCGCGATGGTCAGTCAGCGAATCGAACCGCACGACCTGTCGGTGCTCACCGATCTCGATCGACTCATGGTAGACATGTGTCTGCCCACCGATACTTTCTGCGATCAGCATACCGAAACCGAGGTTGTCGGCGGATCCGTAGACCATCACGCCCGGCACGAACCACATGCGACGAGCGACTATTCGTTCAAGAGCAGTCATGTTCACTCTCCTCAGCTATGCACCGGCTCGTGCGGACCACCGGCCGCCGGTCGGAACTCGTTCAGGAACGACTCGGATCGGGTGCTGTAGTCCTCGGCCAGCTTCATCCAGGCAATCGCGATACGGTCGCTTCCACTCGACCCGGACAGCGCCCGCGACGCTGCCGTGCGACAGATAATCGCCAGTGCGCGGTAGGTAGCAGCCAGGGCCAGCGTCGGATCAGCGCCAAACTCGCGATTCGGATCGACCGTGCGTTCGATCACGGCGTTCGCTTCACTCACCGCGGTTTCCACGATGGCGTCGGAGAACGAGGCGTGCACGGGTCGGTAGTCGATCAGCGCCGTTTCCCCCTGTGCGATCCGTCCCGAGACGAGTCGTCGCACGGAGCCGTGATCGGCATCGAGCTGGAAATCCGTCCCTTCGACGAACGGCTCGAACGGCGCATACCAGAGGGTGATCGTATCGCCCTCCGAAAGACCGCCGCCCTCGCGCACCGCTATCTCGCCCTTCGTGTAGTCGACGGTGAAATCGACATTCTCGGTAAACACCGTCCCGAGGGAGCTGTCCGACGCCACCACCACGGTTCCGGATTCGAGATGCGTCGCGCCGATCGAGACCGGCGCAGCGGCGAGTGTGACCGATGTCCGCACCGGGGTGCGCGCCCTGCGACCCTTGATCACTGTCGAGTCGGCGTCAACCGCCCCTGCGAAAAACCGAACCCAGTTGTTGTCTGCGAATATGATCGTCTGGTTGTAGACCACATCGGACAGCGGACGATTGTCCACCAGATGCGCGCGAACCTGCTCAACTGCTGCGTACGACATGTCATCACCTCCCCACCCGGATCGCAGAGATACCGGAGACACCGGTCAGTCGTGTTCCCACCGGCGGTGTCGTAAACGGTGACACAACCTCTATCTTGAGCCAGAACAGGGATGCACCGTTGACGGCACACTTCTGCCAGTCCGACGGAATGCTCGCATAGTCGGACCACAGCCACAGCTCGATATCCGTCGCATCCAGCAGCGCGCTGCCGTCCTGCGGGCTGAACCCGCGCCACACGGCGCCATCCCAGTAACTGAAACTGACTGTCCCACCCGCGCCGGCGACTGAGAGCTGCAGCCAGAGATACCGGAACGGCAGAGACGCGCCGACGAACAGCGCATCCCCGGAACTCGCCAGCAGCGCCCCGCTCGACGGATGGACCACATCGCCGCTTTGTGCCGACTGCGCGGCGGCAGTGACATCGGCGAAGGTCGCACTCGGCCCGTGATAGCACAGGACGGTATTGAAGTCGCCGACTCGGGGATCGAGCAGTTCGCACTCGCCAAATTCACCGCCCTGCCGTCGGACAAAGCACGCCTGGCGATGTGCTCCGTCGACAGCTCGCACGAAGCCGACTATCGGTTCTCCATTGGCGAAGAGCAGCTGGATGCCCTCGGCGCCGGTCTCCGGGATTGTAGCGATTGATCCCCAGCTGACTCCGTCATACTCGCGGTAGTAGATACTATCTGCGGCCCATGCCACCGACAGATTGCCGTCGCTCCGCAGTACACAATCGAACCTGCCGGAGCACTCGGTTCCGGAAGCGATCGTGACCGGGTCGGTCCACACGCCGGAGACCGCCGTGCGGGCGCGATGGCACAGGAAATCGTTAGCATAGTAGTACACCGCATGAAGGCGATCGGGACCCGCCAGCAGCTTGACCGATGCTACCATGCCGCCGCTGTGAATCTCCTCGCCCGGATCGGTACTGCCGGAGCCCCACGATGCGCCGCCGTCCTGCGATGACTTCACATGAATATGTCGTACCGGCGGATCGGTCAGCCGCACCCAGCCCAGCCAGAGGGTGTCGGCGGCGTCGATTGTCAGCGAAGGCAGCGAGTTGACCTCGCCGGTGAACACCGTCACCGGAGAACCCGCGACCCACTCCGAACCGTCGAACGCCAGTCGACAATGCATGACATCGAGCGTCGACTGCGCTATGCAGGCGACATGGAGGTTGTTCTCACTGTCGAGGCACGCCACGAACCCGTCAGCGCCGGATACGGCCGAAGAGACCACCTCCGGTGTCGACCAGTTGGCGTACGGGCGGTCCGCCCACGAGCAGGCCAGCGTGTGGCTGTCCGTCAGGAATACCGCCACCCGCCTCCCGGCGCGCGCCCCGGACGTGATCTCGAGCAGGTTCGCTCCCGGCGCATCGCCGAGTGGTTCCGGGGCCGAGGTACTTGCAATTCTGGTTTGCATAATACTCCTCGAAAGAACGGGGCCCGGTCAGACCGGGCCCCGGTTGACTCAGGCGAAGACCGTGTCGAGAACGACCGCCGCGTCCTTGATCACCTTCGCATACGAAACCGACTCGGTGATCACCGCTTCCTCGAAGCGCTGCTCAATCACCTTGTCATACTCGATCATCAACGGCTGCGTCACGACCTCCTCGATCGCGAACCGCGAGTCGAGACCGATCACATAGTCGGCCGGGACGTCGTCACACCGCACCAGCCTCGCTCCCAGCGGACTGAACAGATCGCCGCTCTGCTGGAAACGATACCCGGCCATCGGATCTTTGAACTCGTCCATCGTCAGAATCGTCTTCAGCGTGTTGACATGACACACCAGCGTGTTCATCTCGAACGGCACGAACCGCGCCCAGAGCGAGATCAGGTCGTCGTAGACGAGTGATCCGGAATCGGCGCTGTTGATGATCGCCGCCGCGTTGTCGTTGCCGTCCCCGTTAATCAGGCAGTTGACAATCATGCCGATCTTGTCGGTCTGCATCTTGAAGCCGATATACCAGAGCAGGACCCGGAACTGCGACGTCGTGCGATACCGAAGCGCCTTGTAGCTCGCTTTCAACGCCAGGCCGTAGTCGCCAACCGTAATCGCGTGGTGCTGCTCGGTGACAATCAGCGCCGGCACTTCGGCGCCCTCGCCGATCGGACGAAGCGAGAAGCGCTGGTCGCTGTCGGTGTCGATGAAAAACGGGGTGTAGCGATTGCTGGCGATACTGGTGGTATTGGCGATCAGCCGAGACAACTCGGGCCGCATCGACTGCCCACGCTTGATCTCCCGCATCATGAACTCGGGGATCAGCGCCGGCGCCTTCTGGTAGAACTGCTCCACCGTGGTCGGCGTCTTACCCGCCAGGCGGACGCCGGCCAGGGCAAGCTGGCGCTCAAAAGCATCAAGCGAACAGCCGGACGGCGACGGATCGTATTCGTCACACTCGAGCAGTTCGGTCAACGTCAAACCGCGATTCTCCGCTTCGAGATAGAGGTCGCGATTGACCGCGATATCGGCGGCGCGGGAGAGATCGACCGATCCTGACGGCGCCCCCGGATCGACCAGTTGCGTGCGTACCGACGCTGACTGCAAAAACGTAGTGAAATCCATGGTATCGTCCTTTCTAATTGAGCAGAATCACGCAGGTGGAAGTACCGTTGACACTGAGCACGGTGCCACGTGCGATAGCGCCACCGGCCGGATCGTCACCGGTCAGCGCCGGCGCCTGCTTGACCGCACCGTCGGCAGCGCCAACCACCCGGTTGCCGATCTGCGGATAGGTCGCGGCGATCGGCAGGGAACACACACCCCCCACCTGAACGGTCGCCACGCGCTTGCCGGTGTCGGAGTCGGTGAGCGTCAGCGCCACCAGCTTGCCGAGCACCTGGTCGCCATCACCGACCGGGCCAACTTCGTCGTTGCCCGTGAGCGTGACGGCCAGTCCGATGCTGTCGTCGGTGAGGTCATCGACCCCGGCGGTCTGCGAGACCTTGAACGACGCCAGCATCGGCGCAATGGTATCCAGATTGAAATCACGAATAGTCATCAAACCCTCCTTCGTGGAGTGAACTCACAACGTACTCTTCGTTTCGATCGGGGCTTCTCCCCCCACAGCTATCTAAAATCTCTCGTTTCTCGACTCGCGGACGCCTTGTGTTCGCCGACGTCCGTTCGCAGCACGCCGAAACTGGTCGGGAAGTGATCGCGGAAACGCGCCGCCACTTTCCGATAGCATTCCAGCAATGCCTCGGCGGACATCGATTTCAGCTCGGTCACCTGCTTTGCGGTACGCTCCCGTCGGTCGCGGATGCGGTCGACCGCGACAATCGCTTTCAGCATCCCGGCAATACGCGATTCGAGATCCTCACGCAGCAACGTCAGATCATCGGCCGGGACTGCCCCCTCGCGAAGCGACTGTGCGGCCGCATCGAGTGTCTCGCGCAGGCGGTCGAAATCGATCAGCGACATCCGGTCCTGATCCAGCTCCTCGGAAAAGCGCTGCAGTTCGGCAGCGATCGTGTTATCGTTGGCCACTCTCTCCTCCCTTATCTTCGCTCAGGTAATACTCGATTCTGGCAAGACGGTGATCGACTTCGCGCGAGAACTCATAGAACTGCTCGCGGGTGACCACGCCTTCGCGAAGGATGACTTCGAGATTGGTCAGCTTTCGCTCCAGCGTCTCCACCGTCACCGACTCCGCTTTTGCCGCCAACTCCAGACGGATCGACTGCACTGTCATGAAGTAGCCCCCTGCCACACCGAGCGCCAGCACCAGCAGATGCAGAAGCTGTCCTCCGAGCCGAAGGCTGCGGATAACCGGATCAGTCGACATGACTTTCCCCCTTTCGTCCCTGCGAACCGACACGATAGACCAGCAGGCGGCTGTCGTTGCCGATATTGGCCGGACGCACCCGGTACATCCCGGCAAGCGGGCCTTCGAGCTCGATGGTCAGTGCTTCCCCCCGGACCTGACAGTCCTTCACCGGCCCGCTTGCCACCGGCGCGTGCGAACGGGCGCACTCCGGAAGCGACGGGTACGATTCGGCGATGAAGCGCGCTCCCTTCAGGAGACGGGCGACGTGGAACTGACGAAGGCGAAGGACCACATCGCCGCCGTTGAAACGCACGGCCAGATATGCCGGCTCATTCGGACGGGCGTGAATCAGTCGATACCGATCCCCGTCGGTCTCGACCAATTGCACTGATGTGAGATGAAAGCGCGGCGGGTCGTCGGTTCCCAGCGGACAGACTTCAATGCCCGAGGCAGTCATGATCTCCCGCGCCGATGAGACAAGATTCTCCCGCGTGCAGAACCGATACGGAATGATCCGCACAGCTTCCCCCGGCCGGGGCGCGCGATTTGTCGTGGTCCCCTCGGTTCGCGGAAGCAGATGCCAGACCAGCCGACGCACCGGCGATTGCTCCCCCCGTATGTGATCGATCAGCTCCGACCGACTGCACCGCTCCTTACCCCGATAGCCGACCAGTCGCGCGTCACGAGACTCACCGCTGAGAATCAACCTCGTCGGGGGCACCGCATCGTGCAGCGCCTCTGTCAAATCTGAATCGTCGGGGACCTCACACGAAAGTCCCCGTTCGTCTCTCGACAGTCGGCAATGCAGGGAGTCATAGTGCGGAATGATCAGGTACCGGTCGACAGCCGGCAGATCGGACAGGCTGCCAACGGTCACAAGCAGTGAATCCGACTCTTCTGGTGCGCGGCCCGATACGTCCGCTAGCTCGCGAGTCACCGATGTTCCCGGGGTCGCCCCCCGATAAACGAGTGACGTCTCCAGCACCCGTTCGATCTTGCGGTAGTTGAAATGACAGGTCGAAGCGTCGTCGCCCGACCCGTACGATTCCAGCGGCTCATGCTCGCAGAGCCTGATGTCCTTTCCGCAGATGGAGCACTCTGCGAACGAAAACGTAAATCCGATCGAGCACTCTTTGTAAACACCCCCGTCGATGTTCTCCCGAAGGCTCTCGGCGCCATTGGCGCTGCGAAGCCAGTAGAAGTACGCCTTAACCCAGCGGACACCATCGACCGTCACCAGCTCGGCGTGGAATGTCCGTCCCAGCGGCAGTTTGTCTTTCCGATGTCCGGCCAGCACCGGGGAATCGACCAGCAGATCGGCGAGCCGTCGGTGTTCAGAGACTGGGAAACGCCCGCCGAAGCTGTTCACCTGATCCGAGACGACATACATCGCCCGGATATGGACGTCCGATGCCTCCACCGGTGACGGTGGGTTGATGTTGCGGTTGATTTTGTGCACCAGCTCCGGCCTCACCGGACTTTCCGGTTCGGCCAGGCGGGCAGTGATTCGGCCTGGTCTGGCTGTCATGCCACCTCCTGCGACTTGTGTTTACAAAAGGCGGCAAAATCCTGATTACCATCGATTCAACCCGAAAACTGCGCAGGAACCTGCACAATGGGTATGAAAACGGGTATTGTTGAATCCCCGGTGGGGTCCGGTAACCGACACCACGCCAACAGGTTGTGTCAGTAACTGTCGCGATTCTCGCGCGTTTGGCACTGCCGTTGCTATAGTACCATGTGGTCAACGTGAAACCGACAGGAGAGAAAGAACTTCTGCAAGGCAGGTGAAGAATAATGGTCGTCTATAGACGGACATCAAGTACATGGCTGAAGTGGGTGCTATTCGTGATCGTCTTCATTCTTGGAATGACCGTGACGTTCGACGATGTGTACGGCTTCGGTGTGGATAACGGCAGGAAGCGGACCGACGTGCGGCAGGATCAGCCGAAACATAACCACGACTGGAGTTACGACAAGCCGGGGGACAACGAGAATGAGAACCCGCCGGCTGCCGTCCCCGAGCCGACCACACTGCTCCTGATGGGCGCCGGACTGGGCGCCGTGTATATCGCCAAACGGCGCGGAGCGAAAAAGTAGCTGGAGATCCCCATCCCACCTCCCTTCGGCACCCCGCAGGCAGACTGCCTGCGGGGTTGCTTTTTGCCCACTTTTCAGACTCTCCCCAACCTCGGTGGCACTGCCGGCGCCTGCTTTCTCGCCAGTGGCCACAGAGCCAGCGCCAGTGCCATCAGCGCATCACACTCATTGTTGTCATCCCAGCGGGCGCCGCGAAGTTCGTCCTCCAGCGACCAGACCCTCCCCGGACCATCCGGCAGCTCCCAGCGATCATAACCGATCACCTGCCGGGCATGGAATAACTCAACATTGGTCAGCAGCTCCGCTTTCACCTGCTGCGTGAACACCACCGGCATCGGCTTGTACGCATCCAGCTCCTGCGAGATGACATCTCCCAGCCCGGTTGCGTCGATCACCAGCCGACCTGGATACTCGCGCTGTCGCGCCGCAATCTTCGAGATTATCACCGGCCAGTCAAACAACTTGAACCGCTCCAGGTGCACGACCTTCACCTGCTCGCTGAGCACCCGGACCGTCACACCGACCGTCGCCGTCCGCTTCCGAGCGAGGTCCCAACCTGTGATATACACCGGTGATTGCCCCTCCGGTACCGTTTCTGCCGTTCCACCGAGACGCAGTGCATGATCGATATATACCCCCGGAAGAATCTCTCCCCCTGCATCAACAAACTGTCCCATGATGTTCTGCTGGAGGCGTGCTTCCGAGAAGTGCACGACGCGCTCCTCGAGAAACTCCTGCGAGATGTTCGTATTCTGGCGACTGTCCCCCGACTGAAAATAGCCGGGACGACGCCTCTCGATTATCTCCCGCGCCCGCCGATACAGCCAGTTCTTCCCGTTGGGTGTCGACACCAGATCGAGCCGCCCCTCCCGATCCGCCAGGCGCATCAGGATGACTTCCTCGACCACATATTCCGGGTGCTGCTCAAACGCGACTTCGTCGAACACAAACAGATCGTAGTCATTGCCCAACAGATACTCACCACGGTTTTGAGTCGAGCGAGCCTCGATCGTCGCGCCGTTCGTCAGCGTCAAGGTCGGAAACGGCGTACGCTTCACCGAGGCTATCAACGGCTCCAGCCAGGCCGACTGTCGCGCCAGCCTCAGGGCGGTATCGAAGATGATGTTTGCCTGATCCTGCGTGATCGAGGCCGTCACCGCCCGGTACCGTCCCGCCCGGTCGAACGTCAGCGGGCGTGGACGATAGACCGCATGATGAAGCAGCTTGACGGCCGACACGAACGACTTCCCCCAGCGATTCCCCGTCACCAGGACATTCTCCCGTTCGGTCGACCGTCGAAGCCACTCCTGCTGCCCCCGATGCATCTCCAAGCCCAATGCCACTGATGCAAACACCGATGGATCATCCAGCCCGGCGGTCCACTCGTCGCGCGTGATCGGTCGGACTAGAGAATCCGACATGCTTTCTCTCGCGCCGTGTCCTTGTCGATCAAGCCGGATTGATAGAGCTTGAGAATGTTGTCGATCTGCCCGGTCTGCGTGCTGACCTCATCGGCCGCCCGGTACGCAAACGAGTTATCGAACCGATAGTCACAGCGCAGGTCGAACCCGCCCAGCGCCAGCTCAACATCGCCGATCCACTCAAGGAAGCGTGCGATCTGCGTCTGGATCGAACGTACCTGTCGCATGACGATATCGAACTTGAAATCCGCCCATGTCGTCGTCGCACCATACGAATAACCAAGCAGGAAGGGCGCCAGATTGGTCCCCGCACAAATCTCTTCGATCATCGCCCGGTGCGACATGAACCAGCTGTTCGCAATATCGCGACTGTGAGTCGGGCCGATGTACTCGACCTCGACATTGTCCCACGTCACCGGGTTGTCATCGACCTCACACGAGCGAATCATATCCACGGTCGTGTCGAAGTAGCGGTTGATCCGCTCCGTATAAGCCTGGTCCGACTCTCCCGCCATCCGCTCCGGCGGCGTGATCTTGACGTGCAGTCGGTGAAATCCGGCATTGTGACTCGACCGCTGCATATCGGAGACCAGTTGCTGCTCGATGTAGCTGACAAACGGGACGGCGGTGAGGATCGACCGCCCCAGCGGACTGGTGGTGGAGTCGGAAAGGGTGATGAGATAGAAGTCCGGCCGATGCAGGTCGATTCGGCGGTTGTCGAGTTCGAGATACAACCTGCCCGGTCGGCGATCCGCATCCCGCTGGATGTGCATCGGATCGACCGGAATGAAGCGGTCCACCGATGAGGCGTCAGGGTTGACTGTCAGGAAGCCGCCAACCAGTCCGTCACGAAACAGCGTGGTCGACAGTTCGGTAATCAGGCTGGCCAGCCCCACCCGACTCCCCAGCGGGTTGACATACAACCGCTCCGCCAGTCTGTCGAGCCGCTCCTGCGCCCGCTCAACGGTGGCGTTGTTTTCATCCGATCGGACCATAAACTGCCCCGGCGCCCCGGTCAGTCGCGACCAGGTCCAGATACACGCCCCTACCGCCGGGACGGTGTCGGCAAGAAATCTATACAACTGATAGCGAAACCGCCCGCTGGTGATATCTCCCGGCGACCAGCGAATAGTCCGGGTCAGTTTCTCGGCAGTAGCAAAGGAGCCTTTGGGCGTCTTCGCTTTCGCGGCGAGGGCCGGATAGCTCTCCACCAACCGGCCGGTGGCGAGACGCTGCTTCAGTGAATACGGCATCGTTCCTCCTTTTTATCAAAGCGGCGCAGGAACCATCACCATCAATTCGCCTCTGTTTCTGCTGTTTCATCTCCGCTATGGGGAACTCCCCACAGGTTGAAATTCGACGTACACATTGTGCAGCGGGATATGACAAATGGCGAATCATGGAGCCGGTGGCTCTCTCTGTCGTCTTTCTAATGCATTACATTACAATGCATTAGATGGCCACCGAGGAACTGCTTCGGGGCGGCATTGGCTTTGCTTTCAGAATCGGTGAGTAAGTGTAACTGCGTCCCGACGAAAGGTGGTATCATGAAGAAAATTCTCATTGCAGCGGCGGTGATGCTGCTGGCGGTTAACGCCTCGGCGTTTGACTATCATTTCGATGTCTTCGGCGACGGCACGTCGCCGTTCGATCACAACAACAACTGGGCGCCGATCAACTACCCGAACGGTGTCGGCTCTCTTCCTTCACCGGGCAATATCGGCCCCGGCGGTGAGTCGTTTGATCTCGAGGGCCTCAAGGTTCGTGAGACCAAGGACTTCGTGTACGTCGCTATCGCCAACTCATTCGGCTATGAGACCGAGCGCTCGTTGAGCGGCGGCTGGAATCAGTCCTATGGGATCGGCGATTTGTTTATCGGAGTCGACGGCGGCGGATTCAACAACGGTCTGGCGATCGATATCGTCGACGCCGCCAACGGGGTGATGGGATCGACTGCGCTCAAGAACGTCAACGGTTCCTGGAACAGCATCTCGAACAAGCCGGGCACCTACTACAACTACACCGACATCCGCAACGAAGTCGGACCGTGGCGTCTGGGCGACAACGCTTCGACTGTCGGCGATGTCTCCTTCATCAAGACTTTCGCTGAAGACTACGAAGATAATCCGATTCGTCCGTACAACGGCGACACCTACGTCTGGGAGTTCCAGATCTCCAAAGCGCTTCTGGGCGACTTCCGCACCCTCGATTTCCACCTGACCCTGGAGTGCGGCAACGACCTTATGAACGAGACATACTCCGCGGTTCCCGAACCGGCCACCATGCTTCTGTTCGGCCTCGGCCTGGCCGGCGCCGGTCTGGTTCGCCGCAAACGGCGCCAGTCGTAACTACCACTTACCCGGGACGTTTTCAGGGCCGCTCCTCTCAGGAGCGGCCCTATCTTTGTTTGTGCCCCACCTGAAGCACCCGCCTCGGGCGGGGGCGGCAGGTGGGATTATGCACTGTGGCCCACCTGTAGCAATTCCGCCCCGCGGACGAGCGACCGGTGGGTCTATACACTGTGGCCCACCTGCAGCAAGTCCGCCCCCTTGGACGAGCGACCGGTGGCTCTATGCACTGTGGCCCACCCGTAGCAAGTCCGCCCCCTTGGACGAGCGACCGGTGGGTTCGGCGCATCCCTACCAGGATGGTCCATCGGCGAACCCCACGTCCGTTCCGTCAGGTGCTAGCCGGCCGCAGGCGGGCGACACCTGACGGGTCGGGCAGCTCCCGACAAACCGCTTGTCTTGCCTGGGCGCCGGGTCTATATTCGCGTACAGTAATGATCCACGGCAACTTAACCGATAGACGGGATAATGAAACGAGCTTACACACTCCTTGTTAGCGCGTGTCTGGCAGCCTGCCTGCTCGCCGCCGGCTGTGCCGAAAACGAGGCCTTAGAGTATCGCTACAACGCCGAGAAGATGTTCCACGAGGCCAATCGGATGGCCCGTGATGCCGGCATCAAAAGCGAACTCAATGCCCCCGACACCGACGAACGGATTCGCGACGCTTTTTCGCGCACGCTGAGTTACTGCTACGACGCTATCGGAAAGGTCGACAGCACGCAAAACCCGGCCGAGTTCCTGGAGCTCTCCAGCCTCGCCTATCACAGCACCATCCGGCTGTCACAGCACCTCTACGCCGACAAAGCCTTCGATAGCTGCATCGCTCTCTACGACCGCCTTCGAAATCTTACCGGCCTGTCCAGCTATCAGACGATGTATGCTACCCTGAACCTCGGGCAGGTGACGCAGGCCGAAGGGAGATGGAGCGACGCGGTCGCGATTTATACCGATGCTTACAACGGCTACTATCCGCCACTCTCTCCCGATGGAGAGGTCGAGTTTAAGCTGTTTAACCTGCCGTCTCACATTTTCCGGATCTACAACCAGATCGGTGACACCGCCGAAGCCTACAACACCTACCTGCAGGCCGAGACCTACTATCGCGATCTGGTCAGAGATTTTCCCGGCACCGATGTCGCCGTGGCCGCCCGCACCAGTCTGGCGTCACTCTACGATCAGGCCGGACGACACGACGACGCCATCGCCCAGCTTAATGCAATGGCTGATTCATCGGGCACGCTCGGCGTCTCCGCCCAGCTCCAGATCGCCGACATCCGCGCCAACCGACAGCGCAAGTTTGACCAGGCGATGGCAATATACGATCGCCTCTGGGACGAAGTCTCCGGCAAGGATACGACCTACAAACCGATCATTCTCTACCAGCGCGCCCTTATCCTTCTCGAAAAGAAGAAGTACGCCGACGCCCGCGAGGCACTCATCCAGCTCTCGGACATGTACCCCCGCTACTACAACGCCAACCCGACCGCTCAGCTTCTCAAGTCGCGGTCGTTTGAACTCGAGGGCAACTGGCAGCGGGCCGAAACCGAGTACCGGTACCTGATGGAGAATTACGAGGGCTCCGACGAAGCTATGTCGACCTATCTCCACCTCGAAAACCACTACACCAAAGAGAAGCTGAAATCCGAGGCCAACCGCTGGTACGAGCGCGGGATCGAAAACTACGACAAGATGATCGGCATCGGCGGCTCGGCCGCCGGGCGGGCGCTCATGTATAAAGCAGAAATGTATCGGCAGCGAAAGATGTGGGCCGAAGCCGCTTCAGCCCTCGAGCAGCTCTACATCCAGTTCTCCGACACCCGCATCGGACGCTCGGCGCTCATCACCGCCTCGGAAATCTACCGTCAGCGACTCCGCCAACCGGACGTCGCCGACTCGCTGATCGAAGCCTATAAGCGTTCCATGGTTGATATGACGGAGCAGGGATCCTGATCGGATCTTCTGCCGAACGGATGTGTACAAACCACTGGCATTGACATTCGAAGGATATACTGGAGGAAGCATGAAAGTGTTGTTCACGATTGCGGGCGTTATCCTGCTCTGCCTCCCGCTGGGAGCAGCCGCGCAGGGTGACCCGCATGGAGTCCCGGATACGGTCTACGCCGACCTGTCCCGGATCGACGAGACCAACTGGACTATCACCGTCTCATATACCAACGACGAAGCTGTCGCGGGCCTGACCGTGCCGCTCAAAATGGCCGCCGGCCTGAATCGTATTGTCGCCGACTCCGCCATCTACACCGGCGGCAGAGTCGACCATTTCACCCTGAAGGCTTTCCGGCCCGACACCGCCATTCAGTGCGTCCTGCTCGGTATGGTGGCCAATCTCGGGCCGACCTACAAGCGGCTCGAGCCGGGACGCGGTCGACTCGCCACCATCTTTGTCTCCTCGCTCGACGACAAACCGATCGATACCCTGATAGTCGACACCGCCACTGTCCCCCCCGGACAGCAGCGTCTGCTCTCGGTCGCCGACGAGCTTCAGGGCACCCCCCCGGATACGGTGCGCTTGTCACGCGAAGAAGTCCGCATCTATCCGGTCTTCGTCATTCGTTATATGAAGTGACATGACCCGCGAGTACGAAATGAACACGCCCGGCCGATTTCGACCGGGCGTTTCTCTTATCTGTCCATCGCCTGCCAGGCGCGCTAATCATCTTCGTCGTCCTCGACCGCCCGAAGCTTCGCCCGCACGGTGACCTCTTCTTTCTCGATCAAAAACTCCGAAAGCTTCTGAAGCTGGTCATCCGGCAGCAGGCCCTTTTTGTATACATCCTTAAGAATCGCCCGTCCGTCCGGTACGAGATACTGATCCAGCTCCAACGCCCGCACCAGAGCCCCGAAATCAGCCCACCCCGCCTCGTCCTGCGTCTTGGTAATAAACTTGTCCTTGCGCTCAATCCGCACCGAAACTTCACCGCTTGGCGCCGCCAGCTTGTTCACTCCCAACTCGGTGGCGGTCCGCGCCAGATCTGCCTTGAGCGCATCCGCTTCGGCCTTCAACTCGCGAAGGCGCTGATACACGTCGAGATACTTCTCGGTCAGCTCCGACGCTGACTCGGCTGTGCTTCGCTCCGCTCCGCCTCCCTTGCCTTCCTCTTTGTCCAGTATCAGCCGATGTCGCTTGGCCGGACAATAGTCGAAATACTCGCAGAAACTGCAGTGACTCCCTTCGGTCGTCGGGAAATCATCCTTACGTTCGGCGTAGACCGTCTCCGCGATGGTATTCCGAAGCTCCATCGCCAGTACCTCGAGATCCTCTTCGGACATCCGATAAGTAACCGTTTCATTCAACCGCAGGAAGTACTGCACCAACTCGATATCCTTGAAATCCGGCCACGTCTGCTGCACGGCGAGTTGATAGATGCCCATCTGGAAGAAAAACTTCGGGTCTCTCCCTCCCGCGGGTAACTGCGCACCGGTCTTGTAGTCGCAGATCTCAACGACACCATCCGGCCGCCGCCACAATCGGTCGATAATCGCCGTCATGCGGTGTGGGGAGTTCGGCAAATCGCAGGTGAGATATTTCTCCATCGCCAGCGTCGGTCCCTGATCGAACGGGAAGTTGCGCTCATAATACGTCGTAAGCATCTTACGACCGGCCGCGATGTAGTCATCGACCGTCACACTCTCCTTGGCCACCGTGATCTGACGCTTCTCCGGCTTGTCCCACTCGTCGTCATAAATCTTCAACACCTGCGCCAGCGTCAACGCTTTGCCCAGACCCGCCGCGTCATGCAACTGCTTCAGTACTCGATGTACGGCGTTGCCCATATAGGCATCGGCGGTCACCCGTTTGGGGATGTCCGGTTTCTCGATGTACTTGAATTTGTACTGGCGGGGGCAGCGGCGATAGGTATCTATCGCACTGTGACTGTATCGTTTAAGCATAAGGGGAATATATCAGGGGGAAACGAACCGCGCAATCACATACGCGGCGAACGAAGCTTCTCGAAATGCGTCATCCACTGACGCTTCAGGCTCTCAGCCCCCCAGCTGTGATCGGCCGATGCCGCCCGTGAGATCGCCTCGACCGCATCCGGGCGCTCCACCATCGCCGTCAGCGTGTCGGCCACCGCGACAAAATCATCGGTCTCGAGCAGGAACGCGTTTGTGTCGGTCAGGCACGGATCCGCCTTGAGCCGCACCGCAATCACCGGAAGCCCCCCCGCCAGTGCATACTGCAGCGGCAGCGACGCACGCTCCAGCGACAGGTCGATCAACACATCAACGTCACCAAGCAGCGCCTTAATCTCCGCCAACGTCGAGACACTTGCGCAGGTCACACCCGACCGCGCCGCATTCTCGCACACCGATCCAATTGTCCCCGTACCGATCGTCGCCAGCACCAGCTCGGCCCGAGGGTATTTCTGCTTCACGAGCTCGATCGCCCGCACCATCGACGCCACCGTGCCGGTCTGATCCGGCTGAACGAAACAGAGTGCCTTCGGCTGCATCTTGCCGATTACCCGTGCCGGCACCGACTCCACATGCGCCGCCGACCGCAACCGCACCACCGACGTGCGAATCGCCGCCGGAAGCCAACCGCAGTCGGTCGTGGCGCCGACACTGATTCGGTCGGCAAGACCGAGCAGCTTCACCAAGAGAAAACGCTCTCCTTCGGAAAGCCTCGCCTCAAGATTGACCTCGATATGCACCGCAATCGCTCTCCCCATATAGCGAGCGAGCACCAGCGTCGGGACAATCCGCGTCCACAGATGCCTGTCCGAAAGCACCACCACCTGCACGGTCCCGGCATCATGCACCGCATCGTGCATCTCCCGCCACCATCGGCGGAGTCCGTGGCCGGACAACCCGGTTGAGATCGACTGCACAGCGCTGCCGTCGAGCCTCCCGATCAATTCGGCCAGCGCCGACGGACGGTTGAACGGATCAACCCCGCCCAATCCCGGATTGCTCAGGAGCAGAACCCGGCGCTGCACGGGCAGAATCGACGTTATCCGCCGCAGGGAGTCGCTGTTTTGTTCAGGTACTTGTGTCACAATAGTTGTCTTTTTTCCGGTGGCTTCTCTTCTACACCGAATCCGCTCGACCGTGCCATTATTTGTTTGATCGGCAGAACCGACAGGAGACCCCACAGAGAGCTGCGGCAGTTGTCGATGTCCGGCAGAGGGAGCAGCCGGGTAGAATCGAGAGGATCTGATGCGGAAAACGATGTATGACGGAGATGCGCGATTGAGAACGCCGGCACCGCTGCGATCGGCGGTGAGAGGCTTACTCGACCAGCCTGCCCGTCTTACCCGTTATGAGGCGGGCGCCTCTGTTTCGGGTAATGTAGTTCCACGCCCACTGCATCAGCACCAGCAGACGATTGTCGAACTCGACCAGATACATCAGGTGAACAAACAGCCACGTGACCCAGGCGAACCAGCCGGAGATTTTGATTCTGCCGAACTGCGCTATCGCCGCCGACCGACCGATTGTCGCCAGTGACCCCTTCTCGAAATAGCGAAACGGTTTGGACTTCTTCCCCCGCAAACGATCGTCTATCCGATTCGCCACATACCGACCCATCGACATCGCCACCGGCGCCACCCCCGGCAGGGGCTGATCCCCCTGGTGTCCGAAACTCGCCAGGTCACCGATGACGAAGATGTTGTCATGTCCGGGGATCGTCAAATCAGGTGCCACCTTCACACGCCCCGCCTTGTCCGTCTCCGCCCCCGTCTCTTCGGCTAAGATCCTGCCCAGCGGACTGGCCTTCACGCCCGCCCCCCAGAGTATCGTCCTCGCGGGGACAAACGTCCCGGTATGGTCGCGCGTCACCGTGACACCGTCCGAGACGACGTTCGTCACGAATGCGTTCAGCCGCACCTCGACGCCGAGCCGCTCGAGCGAGCGTTTGGCTTTCTCCGACAACGACCGGTCATACGTCCCCAGCACACGATCCATCCCCTCGACAAGGATGATCCTCGCCAACCCCGGGTCGATAGTCCGGAAGTCATGCTTCAGCGTATAGTGCGCTATCTCGCCGATTGCACCGGCCAGCTCCACCCCGGTCGGCCCCCCTCCAACCACCACGAACGTCAGCCAGGCGGCCTTTTTCTCCGGGTCCGGCTCCCGCTCCGCCGCTTCGAACGCGACATAGATACGCTTACGAATCTCCAGCGCATCCTCCACCGTCTTCAGTCCCGGCGCGTCCACCTCCCACTGCGGATTGCCGAAATAGTCGTGGGTAGCACCGGTCGCCACAATCAGCGAGTCGTACGGCACCTCACCATCGACCAGAATCACCCGACGGTTCTCGAGGTCAACATCCGTAACTTCCGCCAACAGCACCCGGGCGTTTTTTTGTCTTCGAAGGACCGCCCGAAGGGGCGACGATATCTCGCCCGGCGACAGCCCACCGGTCGCGACCTGATAGAGCAGCGGCTGGAACAGATGGAAATTCCGGCGGTCGACCACCGTCAGGTCAACATCGCTCCTGCGCAGCGACTTGGCAGCGTACAAACCGCCGAAGCCACCGCCGATTATCACCACCCGGTGTTTTCCGTGCGGATCGTGCAGGTCGACCTGCCGGTTAACCGCTTCGATGTGCCGTTCTGTCTTCGCCGACTGCATATGGTACGCTCGCTCTTTCATGGACTTCTGTGCTCTTCGTTCCTGTAACAAAACAGGACCATTCTATGTTTCATTTCTCCGGAGACCCGTTTGACAACCCTCGTACGCCCCGCTATACTGCCTGAGAACTACCAATAACGGGAGATGGTATGGCGCACTGTCTGATAGTTGGCGGTACCGGGATGCTTCGCAATGTCGGCGTGGTGTTCGCCGAAGCCGGACATCGGGTCTCGGTCGTAGCTCGCAACAAGGAACGTCTGATCGGCCTGGTACGCGACACCCAGCGAAGCCCGGGCGTGATCAATCCAATCGTCGCCGATTACACACAGACCGAAGAGTTTGAGAAGAAGATTGGCGAAGCGATAGCGATTCTCGGCCCGATCTCGGTTGCCGTCCTCTGGATCCACGCCAACTCGGGCGACGCCGCCGGAGCGGTCTCACGGCTGCTTGGCAATCAGACCGAACCGTGTCAGGTCTACCATGTCCTCGGCTCACAGGCCGCTGATCCGACTAAACAAACCGCCGACCGCTCTCCGTTCGAGCAACTCGAACACGTCTCCTGCCGATCCGTCGTTCTGGGCTTTAAGCAGGAACCGGCCGGTTCGCGATGGTTGACCGACGACGAAATCGCATCGGGCGTGCTCGATGCCATAGCGAACGACCGCATCGATTCGGTCGTCGGTACGGTCGAACCGTGGGACGAGCGACCCGGCGCCTGAGAGACACGCTGCCTAGAAGCGGAATCCGAAGCGCAGCCCGATCTGATACTGCGTGCTGATGAAATCGTGCGGCAGATCGGTGAACCTCGTCCCCTCAGGAACAATCACCTCTCCCTGGACAACTTCATCGGCGTACCAGACCTGCGTCTGCTCGCCGTCAACTCGCAAGGTCACCAGTTCAGCATCGAATCCCACAAATGGTCGGGCGCCCGGTCGCCGTTCGTTTAGAAGCCACTCACTGCGAACCACTGCCCGAAACGCATTGCCTCGCCCGTCGGCGGTTGATTCCTTGTTGCGGAGGATATGATCGTCGAAATCATCCGCAAACGTCAAGCCGTAGAGAGCACGGGCATCCAAAGAAAACCCCTCCGACATCTGCGTGGCCAGCCGGACTCCAACCTGCGGCATGAGATACGTCACCCGGTATTCCAGCGCCGGCGTGTTGTCGACCTCGAACGTCACCCGCTGTGGATTCGGATTCTCGTAGTTCACCTGCCAGCCCGCGAAGTTGTCGACCTCTTGTTTGATCCGTTGATAGCGAAATGCCGCTACCACGCCAAGAGTTGTCTTCGAACGACCCAGCAGGCGCTTGGCAAACTCGAAATCGACAATAATGTTCGATCCCTCCGCGCTTGACTCGGTGTAGCTGAAGATGCCGTCATAACCTCCAACCACTCGAATCCAGTCAGTGTCGAACATCGTTCCCCCGGGATTCGTGGCGCTCACTCGCCCACCCAACTGGATCGACCAGTCTTCAACCTCGCCGAGATACGACCGCACCCGAATCACTCCACCGATCATGAGCTGATCGAGAGGAAACTCCAGCTCGCTGCGCAAATACGTCGGCTCACCAACCGTGGCGATCGGCGACGAAATCCTGAAATCATACGTCGTATGGCCGAACGCATACCCGACCGATGGCGCTGTCGAGAACGCAAACGTGCGGGGCAGCAGTACCTCGGACGAGTCCGGCCCGGCCTGGGCCGTGGCAGTCGAGCAGATCTGGCTGCAGAAAAGAAGGCAAACGAGGGCGGCGCGTGCTGACATGGGCTGAAGTCCTTGCGTTGAGGTGGCGTCTTCGAGGATTATACACCCGGAACCGGAATGGGACAAGCCTCGGTTCCGCCAACCACAAAAAAAGCCCCGGCGTGGTTACCGCCGGGGCTTCGTCTGTCAGTTCTGCCGGTGCAGAACAGTCTCGGATCGGGTCACTTCAGCAGTATCATCTTCTTCGTAGCCACCATATCCTGAGTGGTCAGTCGGTAGAAGTAGATGCCCGATGCCACCCGGGTACCCGCTTCATTCGTGCTGTTCCACTCTATACTGTGCGTGCCGACCGAGAATTGGTCGTCGGTCAACAGCGCCACCCGCTGTCCCATGATGTTGAAGACTTCAAGCCGCACGTGCGACGCGGCCGCCAGCGAGAAGGCTATCTCCGTCGTCGGGTTAAACGGGTTCGGGTAGTTCTGCGACAAAGTCGTCACGGGACGGTCGGGGTGCGAAGCAATTGGCTCACCGGCCTCGAACTCGACCAGTGACCAGTACCGGTGCAGATAGTAGAATGTGGTGTCCTCGGGTGAGTTGTTCCACATGCCCGGGATACGCCGCGGATCAAGATCGACACCGTTCCAAATCGCGAGGGCATCCTCGTCCATGCCGTTGTTCGGCTCGTGGGGATTCCAGTTCGTGTAGTCCCATTCCTCACCGGTGATCCAGTACCACTCGCCCTCCGCGTCCAGGTGGCCACCCAGCCAGAACTGCGATGGATTGGTGCCCGGGTCGACTCCGTAAATGACCTGTGAATAGATGAAGTCATTTTCTTCGGCGCTCGTGATAGTCGCCAGGTGTCCCACTACACCATCGTGCTCGAGGGTGGTCACCCAGTCGATTGCCTCAACCCAGGGGAGGATTCCCGGCACTATCGCATACCAGTTGCCGTTGCCTCCCTCTTCGACCGTCCACTGCACCAGATTGATCATCGAATCCGGCGGTGGCGGAGGAGGCGGAGGTGGCGGTGGCGGTTCGGGTATACCACCGAACTCGATCAGCAACCAGGCCTTCTCATCCGACGTCGTGTACAAGATTGTCGACCACGAACCAAGCGGCGGATTAGTCTCGAGCGGATCGGTAAAGGCGATCGCCAGCGTATGCCGATCTTCCCAGGGAGCAATGTCCGGTTCGTCCGGCGCCCAATTGAACCATTCTATCGGTCCAGTCTGCATCCAGCCTCCGGCTGTACGCTCCCACCACTCGTACAGGCCATAGGAGTGCTGGCCACCCAGATGCAGCCAATGCGTCTGGGTACCGTCGTACAGAGGAGCAAGCACGTTGGCTGCGACAAACGCGTTTTCTTCAGGAGTGCTCAGCGCCGCCAGATAACCGAGCTGACCGTCGACCTCGAACTGGGCCGCCCGATAATACGCCTCCTGCCAGAACATGTCCGCCTGCAATACGCCGTACCAGTGACCGTTGCCACCCTGTGCGGTATCCCACTGCACCAGCGTCACCAGCGTGTCCGGAGGCGGGGGCGGCGGACTGGTTGTATCCAGTGTACCCCATTCAACGACCGCCCAGAACCGATGGTACGGGTTTACCAGATCGTTGGGGAGGCAGTTGTTCCACCGGCCGGGGATGCGACGCGGGTCGGTGTTGTTATAGCCCCACATCGTCAGCGCCGTCTCGACAAGCAGGTTATTCGGCTCACCGGGGGCCCAGTTGCGATAGTAGTTGTTTTCTCCGGTGATCCACACCCAGTCGGCGCCACCCCAGTACATGCCGAGATGGAACTCATCCAGAATGCTCGGCTGGTCCGTTCCCGCGATAACGTGCTCGAAGATAAACTGGTTCTCTTCGGCACTGGTGACGGTGGCAAGATAGCCGGCCATCGTATCGATGTAGTAGGTCGACGCCAGCTCCCGAGCCTGATCCCAATAGATCTCCATCGGGATAATCGCATACCAGTGATCATTGCCGCCGATAACCGACGGCCACTGGACCACATTGACCAACTCCGGTGGATCGGGAAGCCAGGTCGTGTCCGGCTCACCGAATTCCACGAGTGACCAGTACCTGTGCAGGTAATAAAAAGTCGTGTCAGGCGGGGAATTGTTCCACTTGCCCGGGATTCGGCGTGGATCGTCCTGGAAATCTCCCCACATCGCCATCGCCGTCTCATTGCCGATATTGTTTGGCTCGCCGGTCGACCAGTTGGTCCACCACCACTGCTCACCGGTAGACCAGGACCATCGGTAGCTTTCCCAGAAACCGCCCATCCAGAATTGATTCCCGGCCGTCTGCGCGTTTACACCGGTAACCACGTTCTGGTAGACCCACTCGTTCTCTTCGGGAGACAGCATCGTCGCCAGATAACCGGCCTGACCATTCACCTCAAACGTCTCCGCGAACTCGTCGGCCTCGTACCACATCAGCGTCTGCGGGACGATCGCATACCAGTGATCGTTGCCGCCCTCCGACGCCGGCCACTGCATCAGGTTCACCAGCGAATCCAGCGGCGGTGGCGGTGGCGGAGGAGGCGGTGGCGTCGTATCAAGCACACCCCACTCGACTACCGCCCAGAACTCGTCATTGCCGATCGCCGAGCTGTCTGGACCGATCGCGTTCCATGTACCCGGCGTGTACCCAGCCTCTTCAGAGCCGGGACCGTACACTGAAACCACTACCACTTCACTGACCGTATTGGGCTCACCAGGTGCCCAATTCGTGTACCCCCAACTTTCGCCGGTGATCCAGTGCCAGTTGTACGGTATCCAGATGCCACCGAGAAAGTACTGCGCTTCCTCACCGCACTTGTCGGTCCCGGTAAGTACGTTTTGCAGCACGAACTCGTTCTCTGCGGCCGATGTCATCGTTGCCAGATAGCCCTGCTCCTCAGCGTGCAGTAACGTGCGCGCCACACTGTCGGCCACTAACCACGAGACTTCCACCGGTATCACCGCATACCAGTGATCGTTGCCCCCTTCCGACGATGGCCACTGGGTCAGGTTCAACACCGTGTCGACTCTCACCCAGTCAGGCGCATACGGCGCCACCACCACGCGGTCGGTTGTCTGCTGCGGGCGGTCATGTCCATCTCCCGCCAGCGCACCCGACACGCACAGCAGCAAACACACGCCAACCGCCAGCCATCCCTTCACATGATTCATGGTTCCCTCCCTAGGAAATGAGGAAAAGAAGAAAATCGGTCTCTTTTGGTGTCTCTAAGAAGAACGTCCCCGTGCTGTATACTCAAACATAGCATCGTCAGTCCATTTAGTCAAATCCTAAACACGCGGAAATCCTGTCGCACGGTATTCTAACATTAGCCGCAAACAGACCACCACGGCCGGGAGCGGAGCACAAAAAAGCGCCGTCGGCCTTCACCCCGACGGCGCCTGTATGTCCCTGTCGTTGAGAGACTATTCCGTTTTGGACTGTTGCTCTTCGGATGCCTCTTCCGAGGCTTCCTCAACCTCTTCTTCGACCCGGACTTCCGGCTCCGACGTGGTAATCTTCAGGGAACTGTCCAGCTCCGGCTCACTCTCTATGCCCCACGACAGCTCGATCGAGAGCTTCTCTTTGCCCTTCTTCTCGACGGCCTCGATCTCGACATCAACCAGCCGCCCCGGCGTCAGCGAGACATACCGGTCCCCGTTCTGCACAAACACCTGGCCGCTCGCCATCCCGTTCACAAGCTCGGTCAGATACTCGAGGGCCTGCTTCTTCTCCAGCCGACCCTTAAACGTGATCTCATTCTTCGACATGACTACCTCCACGATTTATGTCTATCGCTATACTTCAATATACTTCCGTCGTTACAACGTCTCGTGGGTCACACCAGCGAGAGCAACACCGGCAGCAGCAGTTCGGAGTCTATCAACGGTCGACTTCGCTCCGAAACGAGCGGCGCCTCTACCACCTGCACACCCAGCCTGCGAATAGCTTCGGTGTCGACGGCTCCATGATAGTGCCGGTGATCCGAGTCCAGTACGACCAGACTCAACCCGTCCGGTGAGACGGTTCCCTTGTCACTGCTGCGAAGATACCGCTGCAGCACAGCCACCGAATCCGCGGGCGACATCCCGATCTGTTCGGGATCCACTCCCGTGTTCGGAATAAACACCTTCGGGCAGTGATTCTCTCCGATCGCCGCGACTACTCCCTCCGGAAGAAGATTCGCGAGCACGCTCGAATAGAAGCTCCCCATCGGAAAGCAGATCAACTCAGCCTGGCCGATCAATTCCCGCACTTTGTCGCGCACCGCCGGCCGCACCGGGGACGGATTGCTTATATCCGAAGTCAGGAACAACTCCTCGACCGGTGCTTTTATCGGCGGCACTTCCTTGCCGGTCACATTGCGCTGTCCCACCACCACCGAACCGTCGGTCAGGCGGGCTGCCAGATGGAGGAACTCACTGGTGGTCGTTCGCACCGTCCCCAGCACCTCGACCAGCTTCGAAAACATGTATATCACCGGATCGATATGCCGCTCGTTGTTCAAGTACCCGCCGGCCAGGATGAGATTACCTACGCTGGCGCTCCGCAAGTCGAACGCCGAAGGCATCGCCGCCTGAAAAAAACGCAGATGACTGCGAATGATCTTCCGCATCGGATCCGGCACTGCCGCAACCAATTCGTGGTCGCCGCTCACCAGTGCGTCGAGCTCGTCCGCCAGCGCATCTGCATCGTTGTCACGCGGCAGACGATACGCAAACAATCGATAGATCTCCGGATGTCCGGTCACCGTCCGGTTCGCCAGCGCCATCATGCGGCTGCGCATATCACCGACCGACAGCATACCGAATGCGTCGCGAAGCTTCGCCGAACTGCCGCCCGAATCGAACGGCGTCACCAGGTGAATCGAATTGTGCGTGTACTCGGTCAGGCGGTGGCTCAGGTCGTTGAGCGCCGTGCCGCCGCTGAAAAACAGCAGCCTCGGCCCGACTTCAGGCGCCCGACGGTACCGCTCCAGCTTCAACTCGTCGGGAACCGTCACCAACCGCGTAATAGGAATCTTTTCATGCACACCATCATTCACGATGAGCGCTCCCGGGTGTGCGCCGATGCTGCTTCTCGAAGCACCCGCATGCAATGATCGGCCGCGGTCTCGAAATCCACACCGCCCGTCACTTCGAATACCCGGCAATACGACAGGACCTCGAGATACCGTTCCTGCGAAAGATCAACGTCCACATCCGGAGGCGGATCGAAAAACAGACCCGGATCCTTCACAAACGCCGCCAGTAAGTCACGCCGCTCACCGGGATCCACCTCATCGAAATCGGTCGGCTTGCCGGTACGCTGCCAGTTGAGGATCACCAGCGCGTTCATCGGTGCTTCCAGCACGAACCGGTCCTCGCCGTAGGTATCATCGATCATCACGTCATACTTCTGCTCCAGCTCCCAAAGCTCATCGGTTGACATGGCTGAAAGCCGGCTGCGGACTTCGGCGGGAAGTATCTGACGGAGATCCGGGTTATGCATCGCCGTGCCCGGGTTTATCCGCGGCTGTTTCGGTACCCCGTGCATCAGGGGCGCGTCGGTGTTACTGCAGACGAGCAGGCGATCGTTGCTCACGAAACAAAGATCCCGGCTCATCAGGTGCAGCGCCAGCGTCGACTTTCCCATCCCCGAAAATCCCGCCAGCGCCAGTCCGCAGCCGTCGTACACCACCCCCGCCGCATGCCCCAATAAACAGCCTTTCAGCAGCAGGTGCTCGATATACCGATTGTTGATGAAATTGACCACCTGGTTGTCGTTCGCCTCACAGGGCCCCACCGCCACGTTGATTCCATTGCCGAACAGCAGCATCATTCCGGTCAGTCGCTTGCGAACGATCCGGCCGTCAGCGCAGTCCAGGAACTCCTCCTTGATCTTCGTCTTTCCCGGATCGGGCGTCTTGATCGTGAATTCCTCACCGATCTTCGGCACGCTTCCCTCCAGCGCCACGATCTCTATCTCGGGCGGCACGGAAGCGTCGCCGTGAAACTGCTGGAAGTAGTCGGACAGCCGTTGGCGCAGTGCCGAGGAATTAGTCTTGACTGAAATAGCGTGCGAACCGAACCGAAGGGCCAATTCGTGCGAGGGGGCGAAGTCGCGCCGCAGTTGTGAAGTGAGTTCGAGGACGGTGGGCATGGTTCTGATCGTGTCGCAACGGATCACGCCTCCAGCTGCCTGAGAACGTAGTCGGCATACAGCTCGGCGGCGTCGATTCCCCGCGCCTCCAGCAGTCCCCGAAAACCACCAAACGCCGAGACCTCGAACACCACCGGACCGTCCGGTGTCTCTGCTACATCCACACACGTAAACGCCAGCGAAAACAGTTCCTGTGCGCGGTGGGCGAGGTCGATTAGCTCGTCTGACGGATCGTGCGGCTGGTACTTGCCGCCCGAGTGTGTGGTCGTGTTCCACGATCCCCCACTCCCTACCCGCGCGTACGTCCCCACATACTCTCCGCCGAGAAAGACCAGGCCCAGATCGCGACCCGGCAGCGGTACCATCTTCTGGATGTAAATAATCGGGTTACCGTTGCCCTGAAACTCGTCGACCGACTTCCGTACGCCGTTGCCCGCTTCGACCACGACCATCCCGCGCGCCTTCGAGGTGTAGATCGGCTTGAGCACCGCTTTGCCGAATCGTTCGATCGCTTCCACCGCCTCCGATACGTCTTCGGTAATCACCGTCGGTGGGATGGGAATCTCACCCAGCCGAAGCGTGACCGTACAGCTGATACGATCCATAGCCTTGATCATGCTCTCCGGCTCCGAGAATATCGTAACACCGCGACGGCGCAGGAACCGGAGAATCTCCATCCGGTCCAGCAGATCAGGCGAATAGGCCGCCCCGATTTTCTTCACCACCAGAGCATCGAGTTCGTTGAGTTTCGTCTCTCCATGCCGAACTTCGCCCCGCTCCAGATCGAACACCAGACTGTCCATCTCAATCAGGCAGTAATGTCCCGTCCGCTTCTCGAACGCGTCGGCCAGTCGCCGCGACGACCAACCGTCCTGGCGGCCGATCACGCCGACCTTCTTCCCGTGTGTAGTGCTCATGATGTATCGATATCTTCTGTTGTTCCGTTAGTGTACGAGCGCCTGCCGTGGAACCGCAAAATCCTCCCACGGCCGCCCCTCATGTCCCAGCATCTTTTCGAGAAGGAAAATCGCCCGAAGGTACATCGCCTTCGCAAATTCCTCCTCCAACTCGAAACGGGTCGACGTCACAAACGAACGAATCAACCCCAGCGTCAGGCGCGCATCGAATGTCGGGTCGCCCTGCTCCCGCGCAAAATCACGGGCAAACTCGTAAAATGCCGTAGCCGCCGCATCCAGTCGCGTCCGCACCTGCGGATCGTCGACGAACAGCCGGAAAATCGACACGATAAACACCGCCACATCCTGCACGAAATCCGTCTCGGTGGAACGGTGCAGATCGATAAAATGCACCCGGTCTTCGACCCCATCGTAAATCACGTTGTCGACATTGAGATCGCCGTGGATGAACACCGTAAACGATGCGTCGAGCGTCGACTCGATCGGGATCGCCTTCTCCACCAGCCGGTTCAGCGAGTGCGCTTCGACCGCGCCGATCTGATCCCCCGGATACTGGTTGTAGTGCGGATGCACTTTGTGCACATCTTCCATCCGCGACAACAATTGCGCGAAATGGTTGGCGTTCGATCGGATCGGTTTCCGGGTTTTCAGCCAGATCGTGCGAAGGGTATCGGTCAATCGCGTCAGAGAGCTTCTGATCTCGGCTTTCGTCCCGTTCAGCAGTAGCTCCTTGATCGTTCGTCCCGCACAGTACTCCAGCAAGAGCAGGCCGTTCTCTCCCATCCGCTGGAAACCAAACACCTGCGGCGGCAAACCGGGCATCAGCTGCTGCCAGCGCCCGATATTGTCCCGCTCTTCCTGAAGCTTCTTGAGGCGCCCTTCTTTGAAGATCGCACTGCGGGACAACTCCCCACCGTTCTTGTTCTCGATCCGCGCGATACGGCAGCCCGAGCGCGTCTCCCAAATCGACTTCAGCGCAAAATCCGACAGGGGAGCGGTGATCTGCAGATCGTGAAGCGTCTCTTCCAGCGCCCGGTACTGGTGAATCTTCAGCTTCTCTCCCACCGCGGCCGAGATAACCGCTTCACCGATATTGAGCAGGCTGTCTCCTATCCGCTCGAGATAGCGGAAAATGAATATCGTCGTCAGGAGATCTTCGGTGTTTTTTCCGTCGCGAAGCTGCTCGAGGATGCGCTGAAACGCCTCGCGATACAAATCGTCGATCGCAAACTCGCTTCGACAGATCTTCAGCGCCGACTTGATATCCCGACTGAACGTCGTATCGTAAATCAAATCGATCGCCGCGTAGATCTCGTTGTACAGCGGCGCGACATCGTACCGCGTGATGAACGAAGGATCGTGATAGTGCTGCGTCTGACCGACGATATTCACCGCATGATCGGCGATTCGCTCGAGATTGCTGGTAATCGTCAGCACCGACTTCATCAGGTCGACGGTCGATTTGTCCGAGTCGGTGACGTGGAAAATCTGCGAGAAGCTCTTGCTCTCGATAACCCCCTTCAGATTATCGATATAGTCATCCCGAGCGGAGAAAGACTCCACGGAGATGCTGCCCGGCTTCTGAAGAAGCCGCTGCGATCCTTCTATCTGACCACGCACTTCCAGAATCAGGAAGCGAAGGTTCTCATCTACTTCGGCGCGATACGGCACGCACTATCCTCAATCGTTGCCGTGAGCAATCGTCAGCGGGGTAGCGTCGATCTCTTCCTGCGGCCCCTGCTCTTTCCAACTCACCTTCACCGATAACTTGATCCGGCCGTCCTTGCGACGAGCTTTCAAGTCCAGCTTCAACAATCCGGTCGGTCGAATCACCATCTCTCGGTCGTCACCGTTGGCCAGCATCAACTGACCGTTCTGGAAGCCGTCGCTGATCGCCGAAAGGTACTTGACGATCGACTCGCAGTCCTGCAACGATTCGTGCTTGAACTCATCGGTTTCCGTAGGCATGCAATTACCAGTCCTTTATTTAGGATGAGCGAAGTCTGCTTCTGTATTCATCGATTACGCGGCGACGGTCGATATTCGCGAGGATCAGGCTCTTCCGCACCGCCAGATCGTCCCACGCCGGCTGCACGCCGATTTCGCGCGACGCCTTCTCCGTGTCCTGATATTGCGGCTCTTTCGCCTTTTCCCCCATATGACAATCATCACCCATCGTAATCAGGAGGGGACGCTCCCCGGAATGGAGACGCCGATTCTTACGCACTACCACGTTGATCAGAAAATCCGTGTACTCCCGCGACTGCGGATTCCACACTTCGTACCCGTCAAGATCGTAGTCCGCCAGAAGTATCGGCCAGAACTGCTCCGGGTGCGGCACCACGATGCACCCACCGAGCAGCCGCACCTCTTCGATTATCTCCTGCGTCTCGTAAAAGTGCGTAAAGGAGAAATGCCGCTTGACTATCCGCTTGATCGCCTGAAGGAAGATCTGCGCCCGGTTGATATAGCGACTCTCGTAGTGATCGCGAAGCGTGTCGAAATAGTACTTGATGATTTTGTTGCGAAGCATCTCCGGTGGCGTGATCGAGTAGTTCGTGTCAATCATCCGCTTCAGCTTCCGCGTTCCCGTTCGTACGAACGCTATCAACTCGTCGTCGGCACCGGTCTCCGCGGCCGCCTCCTGCAGACGATCCTCATACTTCGACTCCAGAATCGTATCGATAAACTCGTACAACTGGCTCGAGCGGTACCGGAAGGTGTGCGACAACATGTTCCTGAACACGGTCGCCTCCGTCACGCGTGACTCCTCGAAATGCACCAGCAGCTGCACCTTCGTCTCGAACTCGCGCGAATAGCAGTCCACCTCGGCGCCGGCATACCCGTTAAGAACATTGAGCTTGTTGTGATCGGTCGGTATGATCAGCTCATCGGTGCTGTTCGGAAAGGTCGCGCGAATACGCTCCACCACCAGGTCAAGCGGGATGAACTCCGAGTGCCAGTGAAGTCCCAGGATGCACGTCTGCCGCGGGTAAACACGCGTCGGCGTGGCGATCCGACGACGCTGCTCCGCGGTAAGCTCGGTGGTTACCACTCGAAGATACGCCGCCTGATCCAGATCGGTAATCTCCTCGGCCATGACCCGAGATAATGCCGGTTTTGTTGCGTGCTCAGACGAACCCGATGCTGCCATGCTCATCCTTTACTTCTACAGGGGGTCAAAACAATAACGCCTGCCGTAAGATATGTCAATACACCCACACCCGCAGCCGATACCCCCGGCGCCCTCGCTAACACTGCCTCGGGCTACCTTGTTTTCCGGAGCGCTCGTTCGTCGCCCCCCTCACGCCCGCCGGGCCATGTGCGGAAGTTGCAGGGAGACGGAAAGATAGCCAAACATGTCTAACTTCTCCCCGGCCGCTGCACAGGCCGCTTCGCGGAGTGCGTCAGCCCGAAGATGACTCCCCGGAACCATGATTAGATGATTGTTAGATTACGGTTAGCGAATGCGAACGGACAAAAAAAGGAACCGGGGGGTGTCGGCTTGCAGCTTACCCCCGATCCCCGGGATCAAGAAGTACGATCTGTCCATTGCGTTTCACAGATAGTGACTCGCACGGGACGATTCACGCGACTAAACTGCCGCTCCACTGTTGCCGTGGAATGAGAAGAATGCTAGAGTCAGACTAAAACGTCGCTTCGTACGTTATGTCGATATTCAGCGTGCTTATCCGGTCTCTCTCGACAGTGACGGGCTGAATAGCCTCACCGTCCGAACCGTTCGCATAGTAGTAACCGTTCTCAAGAACGAATACCGAGTATGTACCCGGCGCCAGCGACAAGTCATACCTGCCCTCTTCGTCGCTTGTCGTCATGGCCACCAGCCTGGTGTGCACCTCGCTGTAAAACCCACCGTTCGAAGGACTACCAACCACGTCGTCGAAATTCGCTGCTTCGAACACCGCCAGCGTTCGCTCAACCGGGATAAGTCTCCCCTGCGACTGATTCTCCGGGATCAGAGGCATGAAGTCTCCCTCCCAGAATACCACCATCCCCTCAACCCCCTGTCCGGGACCGGGAATAAACGGCGTCTGAAGCTCCGATTCGCTGGAACAGCCGACCAGCGCCACTATAAGAACTGCTGCTACAACTACTTTCATAATCCGTCCTCCTGCCGACACCAAAAGCCCGATTTGGTGTCGTCTCTCCCAGTATCGGCACCCAGCCGGTTGAACTTGCCCGCCGGACGCAAATCCCTGCCATCGTCATCCAATTGTCGGGAGTAGTCTCTCGCTGCCCTCATCCACTCATAAGGACGTGTCAATCGGGCGGGAGTGCAATCGAAATCAGGCCCCGGTCGGTTTCCTGTCAACTCAGAAACTAACCTGCAACCCCTGGGACAACGAAAGATCGTATTCCTTCACCGCCGCCGGAGGCTCGGAATCGTAGCGATACGAAAGAGTCGTCGTCAGCGACAGGAATGAGCTTATCGCCACCGCCAGCTGCGACTCGTTCAGAATCCGGATATCGGCGATCCGATCCGCCGCCGGCTGGACATAGGTGGTGCTGCTCAACGAAAACCGATCTTTCCTCCGGATCGAGGCGGAAACATAAGAGCTGACTCGAAACGTCCTGCTCTCCCCTCCCGAGGTCAACTTCTCGTATTCGTACATCGGCGTCAACCCGATTGCCACAAAACCGGCCCCTCGACGAAAGGGAACCACCCGGACACCGGCCCCGCCCAGATACCGCCTCTTGAGATCCTGCGACCGATCATACTGCGCCTGCCCGAACACCTCCCCGGTAAGCCACGGCCGAAAACGGTAGTTGTGCCGCAGATGCGTGAACCCCTTGTTGACCAGATCGTCATCCTCCTGGAAGAGCCATGACCCGTCGTTGAACCAAAGCAGCGTAGAACGACCCGACCGATACACGATGTCGCCCGAGATCTTGATCTGGGTTACATCGGAGTTACCCCGATCCAGATCAAAGAAGATTCCCGCCGATCCGGCAACTCCCTGATCGGTTTGCTGTAATCTCATCTTCTCAGTGTTCACCTGCCCGAAGCCGGCAGGGCACCAGAATAGGGTCAAAAGTGCGAGGCAAAGAACGATTCGAATCATCCGCTACTCCAATGCTCCTCTCTCGAAAGGTGACCATATCTGTCCCGCGAAGGGACCATACTCGTTTGGTCCCGTTTACCCATGAATGGCGATAACCCAATGAATGTCAATAATAAACGGCCTTCCATCGACCCCGCGATCGGCGCAAACACGGCCGATGCTGTATTGTTTATGCGCAATGACAATGATTTCGCGAGTATTTCTTTGGTTTCGTTCGAAAAATAGAGTAGAAAGGATATGAATTACCTTGACAGTCCCGATTAATAATATAGATTATGATACGAATTTTGTGAATTGTTTCACAATGCTGACGCGTGACTGCACCTGGGACGTCACCGGGAGGTAAGGTCAATTGGCCATAAATCGCAGAGACTTCTTCAAGTTGGCCGCAGCGGGATCGGCGACACTGGCCGCTGGACAAGCCGGCGCCAGTGGAAGCGAACCGTTCGATTGCAGCGAATCCTATGGCGTTCTGGTTGACACGGTCGTCTGTATCGGCTGCCGCAAGTGCGAACTCGCCTGCGACCAGGAGAACACGAAGTCGGGGCGTGCCCCTTCGACATTCGATGACAAGTCGGTCTTTGACAAACATCGTCGCCCCGACAAAAACGCCTTTACGGTCGTAAATCGCTTCGATGATCCCGCCGATCCGGCCAAATCGTACACCATGAAAGTGCAGTGCATGCACTGCAACGACCCGGCCTGTGCCTCGGCCTGTATCGTTGGCGCCCTGCACAAAACACCGCAGGGACCGGTGGTCTACGATGCCTGGAAATGTATCGGCTGCCGCTACTGCATGGTGGCCTGTCCTTTCCAGATCCCGGCCTACGAGTACGACAACGCCCTCGACCCCAGGGTCCGCAAGTGCACCTTCTGCTTCGAACGCATCACCGAAGAGAACAAGATGCCGGCCTGTGTGTCGATTTGTCCCAACGAAGCCCTCACCTTCGGTACCCGGCAGCGTCTGCTTGAAATGGCCCACTATCGTATTCGCACCAATCCCGACCTCTATGTCGACCACGTCTACGGTGAAACCGAAGCCGGTGGTACCAGCTGGCTCTACCTCGCCCCGGTCGACTTCACGCACACCGAACTGCCGGTCCTCGAAGCCGGCGCCATGCCGTCGCTGACCGAGACTATCCAGCACGGCATCTTCAAGTCATTCCTGCCGCCGATAGCACTCTACGGACTGCTCGGGCTTATAATGCACGCTACCCGTGAGAAACGCGACCGGGTCGCGGCCGAGGAGGCGGACAATGAGTAGCCACGAACATCCTCACCCGATCCATACCCGGTTCTTCACCCCGGGGACGATCATACTGACTGTCCTGGCCGCGCTTGGCGCCGCCGCCTATGTCTACCGGCTGCTCGCCGGTCTGGAAGCGACCACCAACCTCAACGACCAGTACCCCTGGGGTATCTGGATCGCCATCGATGTCGCCACCGGCGTCGCCCTGGCCGCCGGCGGTTTTACCACCGCCGCCCTCGCCGACATCTTCCACAAAGAGCGCTACCACGTCATCGTACGGCCGGCGCTGTTGACCGCGATGCTCGGCTATACCTTTGTCGTGATCGGCCTGCTCGCCGATCTCGGCCGCTACTACAACGTCTGGCACCCGATGCTTCCGTCCATGTGGCAGGGAGACTCGGTCCTGTTCGAGGTCGGTCTCTGCGTCATGATTTACCTGACCGTCCTCTACATAGAATTTCTACCAATTGTCGCCGAGCGCTTCAGAGGGCAGGTCAACCTTCCCGGTCCACTCCGCCACCTGAACCATATCATAGAATCATTCCTGGCGATTGCCGACCGCAACCTCGGCCGCTTTATCTCGATCTTCATCATCGCCGGCGTCGTCCTCTCCTGCCTGCACCAGTCATCGCTGGGTACGCTGATGCTGATCGCGCCGACCAAGATCCACCCGCTCTGGTATACGTCGATCTCGCCGCTGCTTTTCCTGCTCTCGGCGATCGCGGTGGGTTTCCCGATGGTGATGTTTGAGTCGCTGCTGGCCTCGAAATCGTTCAAACTCAAACCGGAAATGAAAATCCTGTCGTCGCTGGCCCGCTATGTCCCCATCCTGCTCGGCGTCTACCTCGCCATCAAGCTGGTCGACCTTACGATCCGCGACGCCTGGCCGTATCTCTGGGAGGGATCGGTCCAGTCGGTCATGTGGATGATTGAAATCGGCGGCGGCATCCTGTTGCCCATCATCCTGCTCCTGCAGGAGCGTGTCCGTAAGAGCGTTGCCGGTCTGCTCACCGCCTCGACACTGGTGATTGTCCTCGGTGTTGCCCTGAACCGCATCAATGTCTTTCTCGTCGCCTACACCCCGCTCTATCCGACCGGGACCTATTTCCCCTCGGTCTTCGAGATCGCCGTGACGGTCGGTCTGATTAGCGCGCTGGTGCTGGTCTACCGCCTCCTCGTCATGAATCTCCCGATCATCGCCGGCGAAGAGGAGGTTGAGTACAGACTGCCTCGGGAGGTGCGACGCAACACCGCTCAAAGTCTGGAACAGGTATGAGAAGATGAAACGACATATCCTACATACGGCAGCGGTGATTAGCTTCGCGATACTCGTCCTGTCCGGGTTCACCTTCGGACAGATGACGCGAAACACCCAGCGCGCCCACGATCCGGGCAGTCTCAACTGCCTGGACTGTCACACCTGCGAGGTACCGACGTTACGCGAGCCCTGTCTGAAACCATGTCCGAGTTTCGCGATGACGCATACCACGTCGAAACACGCACTATCCGAAGCGCCCGATACGATCATGATCGCCGAGATAACCGAGCAGTTCCAGCCGGTCCGCTTCAATCACAAGCTCCATGCCGAAATGGCGGAGATGGGACAGGATTGCGCCACCTGTCACCACTACAGCCCGCCCGGACATATCCCTCCCTGCAAGGAGTGCCACGGCGGCGAGGCCAACCCCGCCAACCTGCGCCAGCCCACCCTGAAAGGCGCCTACCACCGACAGTGTCTCTCCTGTCACCGGGAATGGAGCCACGATACCAAGTGTGTTCTGTGCCACACGCCCACCGAGGCGGGCGGTATCGCCGCTATGGGCTACGACTCGACCGACATCATCGGTATCTCTCACCCGGTCATCACGGAGCCGACCACCAAAGTCTATCTGACACCGTACGAATCGGGCCCGGTCGTCACCTTCCACCACAGCGAGCACATCCACCTCTTCGACCTGAGCTGTGTCGACTGCCACCAACAGGAAAACTGCAGCTACTGTCACGACCTTCAGCGCCCTGCCAGACTCGCCAAGACGCAGGAAGAGGTGCATGCTATCTGCAACGACTGTCACATCGATGACGCCTGCATAAAGTGCCACGACACCAAGGAACGGCCCGGATTTACGCACGAAAAAACCGGTTGGGAGCTCAGCCGCTACCACGCCCGGCTTGACTGCCGAGCCTGCCACCCCACCGGCAAGCGTATATCGAAACTGAACTCCAACTGCGTCGGATGTCACGGCGGCTGGAATCAGGACAACTTCGCCCACGCCGTCACCGGACTGCAGCTCGATGAGATCCACGGCACGATGGATTGCTCCGACTGCCACCTCGACCTGAAGTTCACGCAGACGCCGGACTGCACCAGCTGCCACGACGACGGGAGAACCCCCGACGATATTCTGCCGGGAGAAGAGATCAGAACGGATTAGGATGCAAATCGACTGGTCCCACGGACGGGACCTCCAGGGTCTATGGGTGAGAAAAAAAACCGCCCGGGGTGTACTCATGAGTCCCCGGGCGGTTTTCCTTTAGCCGCAATAGCGAATCGGCGTCGCTAAATCTGTACCAGCGCACCAACTATCTCGCCGTACGGCGGCGCAATCGAGAGAATCTCAAACCCGGCATGGAAGCCACCGTTCTCCGGGTCCGGAGAGCACCAGAGACTGCGGGCGGCCAGCTGAATGGTCTTGCAATCCTGTACTTCGTCCGGAAGCTCAATGGTGAGACTGTACGGTCGTCCCTTGGCTATCTCCATCGGCGTGCTGATCCTGATCCCGTCAATAGACATGTCAACCAGATGGCCGATCGATTCCGCCGTCTTGCGGTCAATGACGTCGAAATACCGACGCTTGTACTCTTTTCCCGGCTGGAAGAAATGGCTGGCTTCCCAGCGGTAGGAACTTCGGCGCTCCTTCGTCTCAGCTTTACCTCGTGACATAGCTCACGCCCGCAGAAAATGGTTTGCCCTGGGGAGATGTCGATCGAAGAGATGTCTGCCGCCACGAGTTCGTGGCCCCCCTTGTCTACATATGACATCGGCAAACACGCCACTTCCCTTGAGGTCTTCGGTCGGTACGGCATCTTGCCGTTTGCTTTCCTCACCGAACAGCGATATAGTGACTCTATGGCAAGAGTCTATCTGAAACCCGGTATAGAACGCCGCCTCCGACATGTCTATCTGTGGATCTTCAACAGCCAGATCGATCACGTCGAGGACTTGGACGAAAACGGCGACCTTGTCGAAATCTACTCCAGCAAGGATGCATTCGTCGGCGTCGGCTATTACAACCGACACTCCCTCATCGCCGTCCGAATCCTCTCTTTCGAACCGACTGAGATCAACAGCGAGTTCTTTATATCACGGCTGCAGATCGCCCTTCACCGAAGGTTGACTGCACTCACCGAGAGCACAACCTGCCGCGCCGTCTACTCCGAGGCCGACCTGCTCCCCGGCCTGATTGTCGATCGCTACGGAGACTACCTCTCCGTCCAGGCTCTTACCCTTGGTATAGATCGCCTCATCGACCGGATACTTCCTGCGCTCATTGAGACCTTCAACCCCGGCGGTATCGTCCTCCGCAACGACTCGCCCTTCCGCAAACGCGAAGGGCTGGACACCTTCGTCTCCGTCGCCCACGGAGAGATCCCGGAAACCGTCGAGATCTATGAAAACACGGCCCGCTTCGGTATCGACCTCCTTCACGGCCAGAAAACCGGGTTCTTCTTCGACCAGCGAAACAACCGCGCTCTCTGCCGCTCTCTCTCAAGCAACCGACGTGTCCTCGACTGCTTCTGTTACAGCGGTGGCTTCTCGATCAACGGCGCCCTCGGCGGCGCGACCTCTGTCCTCGCAGTCGATGATTCCGAAGACGCCCTGCGCCTTGTCAACGACAACGCCGCCCGCAACAACGTCGACTCGATCATCGCCACCCGGAAAGCCGATTGCTTCACCCTCCTGCGCGATCTCTACCGTGACCGAGAGCGTTTTGACCTGATCGTCCTCGACCCTCCCGCATTCGTGAAGTCGAAAGAGAAGCTCCGCGAAGCTATCCGCGGCTACAAAGAGATTAACCTGTCGGCAATGAAACTACTCAATCCGGGGGGAATACTGATTACCTGCAGCTGCTCGTACCAACTGAGCCAGGTGGACTTCCTGAACATGATCACGTCGGCCGCCCGTGACGCGCACCGCCTTTGCCACGTCCGACATCTCACCGGGCAGGCTGAAGATCATCCGGTGCTCCTGACCATGCCCGAGACCAGCTACCTCAAGTGCGCCGTGCTCGAGATGCTCTAGCCCCTACTTCGCAAGCCGCTCAACTTCAGCGCGAGACAACAACCACACGAACGGCTCACCCGACCGCCATACCGACACCAACACCCGCTGCGCCGCCCGCCACGCCGGATAGCGGAGCGGATCGACCACCATCAACCCCAACTCATCAACTTCCCGCGCACTGAATGCCCCGTCTGCAAGTCCGGTCGAATCCGCCAGCTGGGCGAGTACGCCGCCCTGCGATGACATTCTCTTCGGTGAACCATCCGAGGCTACTGTCGGCCGGAATCCTCTGGCCGCCGATGCTGCCGCCTGAAGCTGCGCCCGCGTATCGGCTATTAACGCCAGCGCCTCCGTTCGCGAGCGATCCGTAGACAACAACTCCTCCGGCAGGCTCCGCCGAACCTCACTCGGCTCCAATCCCAGCTCTCGCGCCACGGCACTGCCACTTCGCACTGACCGAATCGCCTTCGAATCAAGTGCTGACAGAATCGCTCGCGCCGACAAACTCCGGCCTTCTCGCGACAACGGCACATCCAGCCGACGGATCTCCGCCCACGACGGCGCCACGATCTCATCCGCTGCCAGCACAAACAACACCGAACTCCCCCACACCGAGCCCGGCACGACTACCCGAAGCCGCGTCGCCTTCTCCTTCAGCAATCGCACCGTCTGGCGCACCGAACCAAACTCGGCATTCCCGGCGTTTAACCACAGATCAATCGGGTACTTCCCGTTTGCACCCGTCAGACCCCGCTCAACTATTGCGGCGTTCAACTTGTCATAGAAACCGACCTCGCACTCCCCCGGCGAATACGCCACGATGGTCAACGATGCGCCCGGTTCGGTATCGGGCTGCTCTACTCTCGGCTGTGGCGCGGGGGCGCTGAATATCCTGAAATCCTGATCGTCCGGCATTAACACCCTCTCTTCGATCACCTGTCCATCTGCCCGACGATAGACTGCCCGGTCCGGCGAATCAAGTTTAACACTGCCTGCTCACAGGCTCATGTTGAGACAATAAAACGCCCCCGCCTGCTCACTGCACGCGGGGGCCGTCAAAGCTGTCCTGTCTCGCCGACGATCGATTACTTCACCTGCACCGTAGAGTTCAACCGTTCAATCGCCATTTCGATCATCTCTGTCGAACAGGCATACGAAAACCGGATCGACTTCTGCGTATCATAGAAGATATCCCCCGGCACCGCTCCCATCGCGTAGGTGTCGATCAGGTGATTCACCAGCTCCCACGCCGATCCCGACCACTCCTCGGTGATCCGCGCATACAGATAAAACGCTCCGCCGGGCGGCGTCTCACACGACATCAACGGCGAGCTGTTCACCCCCTCGAACAGCAAGTCCCGGCGTTTCCGATACTCAGCGCACATGGCATGCACAGCATCCTGCGGTCCGTCCAGTGCCGCCACCCCCGCGAACTGCGTCGCCGTCGATACCCCGTTGATCGTATACAAAATCATCTTCTTGATCTGGTTCACAAACTCATCGTTCGGACAGACCACATACCCTAGCCGCCATCCGGTCATGGCATAGCTCTTCGAGAACGTGTAACACGAGATGATTTTCGCTTGCACCTTCGAAGGGTATTCTTTCGCGAGCGAAGCCACACTCACGTGCTCATGATCGTAAATCACATCCTCGTACGCCTCATCCGAAATAACCCACAGGTCATGCTTCGCCGCGACATCCAGCAACGCCTTCAGGTCTTCTCGCTGCATCACTCCGCCGGTCGGATTGTGTGGCGTGTTGATCAGAATCGCTTTCGTCCTCGGCGTCACCTTCGACTCCAGCTCCGCCGGATCCCAGCGATACTCCCGCTCCGGCTTGAGATCGCAAAACACGGTCTGTCCGCCCGCCAGCCGGATCATCCACGCCGTCGCGGTCCAGTTCGGTCGCGGTACGATTACCTCGTCCCCCTGGTTCAGAATCGTCTGAAACGCGCAGTACAACCCGTGCATCCCGCCGTTGACGATCAGCACATGGTTTGGGTTCTTCACGTAGTCGATCTTGTTCCTCCGCGCTATTTTGCGAAGCACCGCTTCTTTGAGCGGTTTGATACCGGTCGACGGCGCGTAGTGGGTTTCCTTATCGGCCAGCGCCCGCACCATCGCTTCGGTGATATGCGAGGGGGTATCAAAACTCGGCTCGCCCGATTCCAGGCGAAGCGGGTTGTCAAGCTGCAGGAGCCGGTCACGGACCGAGACGATTCCGGAAAAGACAACTTCGGGGAGGTAGTTATTCACGACAGGACCTTTGTTACGACAGGTGCTCGGGAGACCGATCGGAGCCGCACGAACGGCGCCCCGACCGGGCAGGATCGCCGTAAAGTGGACCAGTCGCGTCTATTTGTCAAGAGGGATTTGTGCCCGGTGTACTTCCCCCGCGAAACCTTCGTGTTGCGTCACATGCTAGGTCGACGAAGAAGATCGACATGTGACGCATTTCTCGTGCCCGGTGTACGTCCACCGCGAAACCGTACCCCACGCGTCTCGCGTGGGAGCCTGCCGATCCCTGTGCGTGGTGTACGTCCTCGTGCACCACGCTTCCCTGCCGATCCCTGTGCGTGGTGTAGGTCCCCGTGCACCACGCAATCTTGCCGGGCTGCTACTTGCTAGCCGCCAGCTTCCCCATCTCTTTCGCCCGCACCGCAATCTCCCCGATCGCCGCCAGCGCCGCATCGATATGCTCGTCGGTATTAAATGCCCCGATCGAGAACCGCACTCCGCCGTGAATGTCCAGCGTCCCGATCTGCTCGTGCACCAGCGGCGCGCAGTGTAGCCCGGTCCGCGTCGCGATATCGAAATCCACATCGAGCATGATCCCTACATCGCCGGCTTCCAGACCTTCAACATTGATCGTCGTCGTCGAGATATGGTCATCCAGCGAGTCACAGCAATACGTGACTACACCGTCAATCTGCTTCAGCCCGTCGACCAGCTTCTGCGCCAGCATCATCTCCCGCTCGTGGATAGCGGCCACTCCACCCTGCTGCTCTATCCACTCCTGCCCGGCCCAGAGCGATGCTATCCCCATCGTATTGGGCGTGCCATACTCCAGGCGGTACGGGTATTCATCGAGATGGTATGGGTACGCCGAGCGCACCCCTGTCCCGCCGCTTCGGGTGTGACGGATATCGATATCAGTACGAATACAAAGCCCGCCGATCCCGGTCGAACCCATCATGCTCTTGTGTCCGGTGAAGGCCAGCGCATCGATATGACACGCCGTCATATCGATCGGGTACCGCCCGGCAGTCTGCGAAGCGTCGATCGCGAAAATCACGCCCGCTTCCTTGCACACGGCGCCGATTTCTTTCACGTGCTGCACCGTCCCGATCACGTTTGACCCGTGATTGACAATGACCAGTTTTGTATTTGGCCTGATCGCCTTTTTGATATCATCCGGATCGACAAACCCGGCGCTGTCAAACGGCACGAATGTCGCTTCGACCCCGCCGTCTCGCACCAGGTGCTTGACCGGCCGAATGACCGAGTTGTGTTCGAGATTGGTGGTGACTACATGATCTCCCGAACTCAGCAGCCCCTGAATCAGCAGGTTCAGCGAATCGGTGGCATTGTAGGAGAAAACCATCCGCTCGGGATGTTCGACATCGCCGCCAAACAACTTCGTCAACCGCTTGCGGGTATCTTCAAGGATATTTCCCGCCTCGATCGCCATATCGAACCCGGAGCGCCCGGGATTGACCCCGCACCGCCGCGCGAAATCGACCATAAAGTCATACACCGACTCCGGCTTCGGCCAGCTCGTGGCGGCGTTATCGAGATAGATCAGCTTGTTCATTCACCACTCCCAGTTCCTTGTCATTCCCCCGCCGCGGCGGGGGAATCCATCAATGCAGTCTCTCGTGGCCGTGACTTCAGTCACGGTGCACTGCTCTCTCATCTGCCTTCCGGCCGTAGGCCGAGGCTGCTTGCAGCCCGGCTCCCCGTGCCATCGAAGGGCAACCCTGCAGCCAATACGCCCCCATTAATTCACCGACGAAATAACACATAAATTGACCGTTTTGTCAATGATAACCGTCCCCAATCCCCCCACTCCGAGCGAAAATGACACTGTAGGGCGGGTCCGTCTTCGAACCCGCCACGGCGGGGACACTCGCCGATAAAGTGCGTGGTGTACGTCCTCGTGCACCGCGCCTTCCAGACACACGATGTCGACAGAGCCTACTCCCCCGTCACCGCTGCACCAACCAAATCCAGAAACGCCTCATCCTCATGCAGCCCGCTCAAGTCATCATCCTTAACCGCAGCATCAATCAGCTTCGGATTCAATTCAAACGCCCGCACCATCGCCGCCAACGCCCCTTCACGATCCCCGTTCGCCAGCCGAATCACCGCCAGGTCATAGTAGACCTCGGCATAATCCGGCGCCAGTTTTGCCGCCCGTTCCATATACGGCAGCGCCTCGGCGAACTTCTCCTGCGTGAACAACGTCCAGGCGTCGTTCCACGAATAGTTCACCTGCGCCAGATCGAGCAGCCGCCCCAGCTCCTTGAACGGTTCGGCGTGATCGTCGACCCGAATATCAATCGCCCGGTCGGTATACCCGCCGTACCCGGCCCCCTCGCGAACGACCAGCATCGCCGCCGACTGCTTCCCCCGCGCATCCCCACCGGCCTTCTCCCCCGCCAGCAACGCCGCATACAACCGCTCGGCCAGCGTCCCGTCGGTACGGAGAAACGCCTCCTCCATCGCCACCACCACCTGCTCGCCGGCGAGAATATTCCCCTGCACGGCGTAATTCGGCCCGTTACGCGATCCCGCCCAGTCAAGGCACCCCGTGCCGCTGTACGAGGCCGACCGCCCCGATGCATCGACCACTCCCAGCTGCCGACGGTCCGGCTTGTCATCCTCACCGATCAGCGCCTTCACCACATCCGGAGCGGTCATCCCTCCTTCCAGCAGCGCCAGCCCCCGCGGCCCGAATGTCGTATTGGCATACGCCTGCGTCGCCACCGCGCCGACACCCGCCTTCGCCCACGGAACCACCGAACCGACCGCGAAAAACCGCGAAGCCACCGCCACGCCCAGCTCGCCGGTCGCGGAATCCCGCGCCACGATCGAAAACGTGCAGACATCGTGCGCCACACCGGCCTGCGAAACCGACTCGCCGGCACTCGCACCCGCGAGTAGCATCATCAGGACAATAGAAATGAATAGGGAAAACCGCCGGGAAGTCATGATAAGAAACCTCCGTCAAGATTGTTCTCAGACGGAGGCAAGATACTCGGCGCACCGGGGGACGGCAAGCGCCATCAACCCATCCAGAATCCCTTGCGATGCGACACGCCCAGGATCTTCAAACACTGCGGGCAGAAGTAGACATACCGACGACCCAGCGTCGCATGCACTTCCTGACAAAACAGACTGGCCAGCGGCGCCTGACAGTGCGGACAGACGGGATTGATATCATCGCGAACAACCAGCTTCACGACACCCTCCTTACGGCAAAACTGAATTCGACTGCTTGGAAAACGTACCACCGAACGGCGGATTTATTCAGGCAAACTCGCGTATGCTTCCCGCGCCAGCCGCACCAACTCCCAGTACGGTGGACGGTAGCCCCGCTCCTTCGCGAACTGCTCGGCCCGTACCTTCAGCCGATCGCGGGTGGCGTGGTGACGCGAAGAAAACCACTCGTTTTTTAGCGCCGCTGAAGCGTCCATGCCCTCGGGCACCGGTCCGACTGCCTCGAATCGATTCAACACCCAGCTGTACGCCTTCGCCAGACGCGCCAGCGGCAGCTTCGACTGTTCATACGTCAGCACCGCTCCCGAATCAGCCTGCTCCAGCATGACATCAACCACGGCGTTGTCCAACCGATCCTGATACAACGTCGCAAACCCCCGCCACTCCGCCACCACCCGCACCTGCGGATCGTACTCCAGATCCGATGGTTCGTGCGTTGTAAAATGCCGGACCCCGAACGCCGCCAGCCACGACCGCGCCCCCGGATTCGAGATATGCGACAGCGCCGACCACAACTCCACGCCGCAGCTCCGATAGGCGTCATACGCGACCTCGGAACAGAATAGCTTCGACGGATCCGCAACATCCATCGCAAAATCATACGGGATATGCTCGCTGGTCGCCCGAGCCAAAGCGAACGTCGCGGCATGGTGCGGCAGCATCGGATCAGCCTGCATGACCGGTACGTCGGAGCGAAGGCGCAGCACCATCACGCGAAGTTTCGTATCCCGCAGGTACTCATCGACCGTCGCCACCGCCACCCCCTTCTCGATATGCGACTCGATAATCGACACCTCGCCGGTCTTTTGATCGACATGCACCAGCGCGTTATGCGAGAAATTGCCGGGATAGTCATTGCCGCGAGCTATCAGCGCCGAGGTCGGCGCGCCACCCCGCGACACCAGAACGTCCCCGCTATGAATCGTGGCGCCGAGTATGGTCGATGACGGCGTCGCGGAAGGCTCATCGCTCTCGACTATGACATCCGTTATCGCATTCTCAGGCGCCTGCATCATCACTTCCTCAATGGCCGTCCTTCCACCGTACAGCACGCGATACAAGCACGCCCGCGCCACCGCCGAGTTCATATCCCACTGCACGGACTGCTCCTTCACCGCGCGCCGGATGCCTCCAAACGCATCGATATACTCGGGCAGACGCTTCGGACAGGCCGCCAGCAACGGACCGAGCTCGAACAATGTCGATTGCAGCGTGTCAAAGATGGCGGCATCGGGCGGAAACGCCGAAGTCTGAAGGCGACCGTTGGTACGTTCAAGCGCCGCCAGGCCAAGATCGATCTGATCAGCCAGCGAGTCACAGCCTGCCTGGCGCGCCGAGGCGAACCGCTGCTCAAGCGAATTCCAGTACGCATCCCGATCCCACGCAAACGCCTTCGCCTCCGTATCACGCGGTGCCTCGGGCGCCGGCATCGGCACCATCAGCAACACATACATCGCTCCAAGCACGATCACCAGCGTCGCTATCTTTTTTGTCCGGGAAACAGCCATACTCAAGTATTTGGTATGACTTGGATTCGATCAAGATTGAACTGCACGACCCAAATCAGGTCTCGGCCGTGCTCGGGAACTTGAACTCCCGCCCCGCTATCGGGAGTTCCCCCCGCACGAACAAGTGAGAATCCTCCGGCGCCACCGTCCGATCATGCTTGAATTCGACCACGTCCGCTGAGAAATAGTACTGCACCTCACGCACGGCATCGCTTTGAATGACACTCGCCACCACGCTGTCGACATCTACCGGCTCGTCGAATATCAGGTCCCAGACTGTGACCACCCCGTCCCGCTCCGAGACTATAGCTATGCAATCGGCCTCGTCGACATACCACACATGTTCTCGATGCAGATTGATCACATGCCAGGTCGTCACGAAATCATACTCCACCGCGCCGAACAAACGCGTGAGCGGCGCCCGCCTCGCAATCCTGTCGCAGAGAAACGCCCAGTCGTTCGGGTCGTTGATATCAAGGCGTCGCGCCCGAAGATTCCCTTTTGGCGCCACGCTGTCTCGAACGAATACCTGTTCGTGATGCGCCTCAAACCCGAATCTCGGATAGAACTCGACCACGTCGTCATTGCCGAACAGGAACATGATATCGACCGTCTCCGCGAACTGCTCCATCACGTAGTCCATGACCATTCGCGACAACCCCTTCCCCCGATACTCCGGCACCGTCCCCACCGCCCCCAGCTGAATCCCGCGTACCGGCGCGCCATCGACCAGCAGCCCCATCTTCGCCACCGAGACATTCGACACGATCTCACCACCGACCATCGCCGACACCGGCGTGTAGCCATCCGGCCAGCAGCCCCGGTTGTGCCACTCGCGGAAATCGGCCATAGAGAAAACGCGTTTCACATACGCAAAGTACGCCTCCCGCATCCGGACGTCATCGCGATGAACTGTATCAATTGTAATCTTGCTCATACCTTGCACCGTCACCCTGAGCGGAGTCGAAGGGGGACGTTCTGTGCTGTCAAGCGACCCCGCCTGACAGCCTCAATTCGCTGTTGCGTCACATGCTAGATCGACGGAGAAGATCGACATGTGACGCAGTTTTCGTGCGCGGCGTACGTCCCCATGCGCCACGTGTACTTCCGGAACCATATATCACCGACCGTCATCTCGCAGACCACCGAAAAAAAACGACCACAGAAACCAGATTCCCCCAACAACTACTCCCAGCTGTCCCAACACATAGCCCGTCATCATGACCAGCGCCGGCCACATCGCGCCGCCTCCACGCCAGTACTCCGGCCAGGCGACAGCGTAGACCAGCCACGGCAGGGCGGTAACCAGCACCAGCAGGACGCTCCCGATAATCAGCTTCAGACCACCGTGAACATCCCCCCGGAAGAAGCGGGCGAAAAAGCGAAATGGTTTGGCGAAAAGTCCCGACATACCTGCAAGAAACACTCGCGCCGCTGCCCGGTCAACCGGTTCCGCACCTTCCTAACTACAACTCTTTGCGACCAACACCGGCACGATCAACCACGCCAGACCTTTCACCAGAAAAAACATAAACCCGACCACCCCGAGTCGCTTGATCCACTCCTTCATCGCGTGATCACATCGTACGTGACAAACTCGGATTTCATCGGCGCCGCTTCTCCCCGCTCACGTGCCGCCTTGACATCGTCGAATCCGCGGCGATGCCCTTTCTCAAACGCCTCGGACTTCGTCCACCGCTTGAAATCCGCCTCCGAGTCCCACTCACTCACGACCAGATACGCCGACCGATCCGTCTTTCCGCCGTTGTCCCGAGGCCGAAGGACCTGCATGCGCACGAAACCCGGCATCTCGTCGATTGCCCCCGCCCGACTCCGAAACAGCTCCTCAAATCGCTCCCGGTAATCCTCACGACAGGTGATGTAGTTGACTGCCACAAACATAAGTTGATGCTCCCTGCGCCCGGAAGGTTTCGGATTTCCGCCGATCGCGCTCTTCATTTCACCCGGTGAAGTTCAACGGCCGGCCCTAAATGAAAATGAACATCATTTTCATTACTTTATGGACCAATATAGTCCTCGAAGAGAAGCCCGTCCAGTGAATTCACGTGGGAAAATGGAGATCCTGCGGCGGCGATCCGAGACGCTAATTCGCCACCGGAACCGACTCTGACACCTCTTGCAGGCGCTGCGGGGCAGCCATGCCCAGTCGCGGCAGGACAACAATGAATGTCGTCCCCGCTCCCAAAGCGCTTTGATAACCGATCGACCCCCCGTGTGATTCGACGATCTTGCGGACTATCGCCAGACCCAGCCCGGTCCCCCCCGTCTTGCCGTGCGTGACAAACGCATCGAACAACCGACCCTGGATCTCTTCGGGTATCCCTGGCCCGTTGTCCTGAATTTCGATCGTGATCTTGTCACGTCCGACATGCGCCCGCAGCGCGATCTCGCCGCCGTTCTTGAGCGCATCTCTGGCGTTGACTATGAGATTAATCAGGGCGCGCGCGATCCGGTCGTGATCCAGGTCGAACATCACCGAGACGTCCGACTCCTCACGGAACTCGAGAGTCAGATCGATACCGTGTTTGGCGAACTCCGGACCATAGGTATCAACCAGTAGACGGAGAAGCGCGCGCATATCGACCGGAGTAAACTTCAACGAGTTCTCGCCCCGCGCGTAGTCGAGCATCTCTCGGCTGCACGACAGCATCACTTCCACCTGGTTCTCGATCACGTCAAGGTGCCGGCTGCTCTTCGGCGGAATCGGCTGAAGCCGAAGAAGCTCGACATTGCCGAGAATGACCTGCATCTGGTTCTTCAGATCGTGGATGATCGTCGAGGCTGCCTGGCCGATGTGCTCCAGGCGCGCCGAAGCCTGCAGCTGCTCCTGCAGCTGCTTTTTCTCCGAGATGTCGGTTATAAACCCTTCCAGCGCCAGGAGTGCCCCCCGCTCGCCATATACTCCACAGCCCTGCTCCCAGACCCAGCGAACCGATCCGTCGCGATGGCGGACCCGGTACTCCACCTGGTACGTGCTGCCGTCAACAACCGCCGTATCGATCGCGTCGCCTATCCGTTCCCGGTCTCCGTCGAGAATAAGATCCGTGTACGGTGCCGCCACTTCGTTCACCAGTTCGTGGGGCGTGTATCCCACCGTATCAAAACACCCGTCGCTGACGAACTGCATGTGCCAGTCGCGGTCGAGCTGCCGGCGATACGCAAATCCAGGCAGGTTTGCGTACAGTGTGGCCATCACCCGCTGTGTCTCCGAAAGAACCTCCTGACTCTGCTTGAGAATCTGACCGGCCTGCTGGAGTTCTTTGAGATATCGAAGAGAGATAACGAATACGAGCAGCGCCGACATGGTGATGAAGAACCATCCCTTGTACGTCTGCATGGTCGAGAGGGCTACCTTGTCGACAGCGATTCCCTCGACAAACCGGTCCGAAAACACGATCCACAGAAAACTCACCAGCAAATACGGAATGGTAATCTTCAGCGCATAGCCGGTGACGGCATTTGGTTTGCCCATAATTGAGACGTGGTCTCCCGTTCGAAGACTCGGCTGTGGTTCCGCAAGATGCTGTCCCCGAGTCAACTGGTTGTTCTCCCCCGAATCACTCCATATTGCTACTATCGGATTGAGACGGTTCGTGCTTTAGAGAAAGGACCGCAAACCCGGCTGGTAAGGCGCTGATTGACGGAAACTTGGCCGGAATCTCTCGACTACGTGGCCGGATGCAACAACGAAAACCGCCCGACATCATCCACTGTCCATGGACAACACCGGGCGGTCGATTTCTTACCATGTCCGATAAGCTACTTCAGCAGCATCATCTTCCGACCAGCGGTGTACGTATCCGCCGTGATCCGGTACAGATACACCCCCGAACCAACCGCCATCCCCTGATCGCTCCGGCCATCCCACACTACGTCGTGCGCTCCGGCCGTCAGTTCCTCATCCACCAGCGTCCGCACCACCTGACCGGTAACATTAAACACCTGAATCAGAACGTGCGAACGATTCGGAATGCTGTAAGCGATGGTTGTCGTCGGATTAAACGGATTCGGGTAGTTCTGCTCCAGCGCAAACCCGTCCGGCGTCTCCGGATCATCACCGCCGGTCTTGTACAGCACCGTCGGTGTCGACAGCGGAATCTCCCCCGCCCGGATCATCGTCGCCGAGAAGATGCGCATGAGGTTCGCCTGAAGCGAAGGGTCGTCCGGGTTACCGTTCATATACTCATCCCCCAGGTACGTAATCGCCTGCGCCAGCGTCGCACCATCCTGACTGACCACCGCCTGCTGACTCATCCGACCCGACACGACATTGATCAGATTCGCCAGGAAGTACTTCCTCGCTTTCTCCTCAAATGTCCCCTCCTGATCCTCGAACCAGTGGTAATACATGTCATCGGTGCTCAACGCCCGCGCCGGACTGCCCTCATACGTCACTCCCTCGATTGCCAGCGCGTACCCGTCCGTCCGATTGCAGAAATGCTCGTATATCATCTGTCCGTACAGATCAATCGTATCGCGCGTAATCATCGAACCCATCGGGTCATCGACATACGCCGCTTCCACCTGACGCTTCCACCACCAGTAGTCACCGATATCACGGACCGACACGTCACGAAGCACGAAATCCACCTGCGCCGTGTTCCCGTCGAGCGTCACCGCCACCGTCGCCTCGCCCACCGGACCAAACCCGACCGGCGGATCGACATCGACAAAATACTCCCCGGGTGACAGCAAGGTGAATTCATAATACCCCGATCCGTCGGAGTACACCCGGTCAGACTCGCGACCGTCGCCCGCCAGAAGCCGCACCTCGACCCCCACCGCCGAACTGCCGTCGTCAAGCACAACCGACCCGACCACCGCACCGTCGGTCGCCTGCACCCGCTCGATCACGACCGTGCCGAAATTGTTGTCGTTCGAACACTCCGCAACCTCCCCGTTCCTGTCTACCACCACATGAATCGTCCGCGGAAACGGCCCGGACACCACATACGCCACGGCCACCGTATCGGACTCGCCCCCCGCCAGATCGTACACCATCTGCTCGCCGATCATCGCACCGCCGGCCTCCGGATCATCATCATAAAACTGCACCGGCACCGATCCGACCATCGACGACTGTACGTCACTGTGCACCACCGCCATGATCGTAACCGTGTCACCGGGCGCGGCTTCGATCTCCGAAACCTGTACGTCGGCGTCACTCAGGTACAGATCAATCGACGGTCCTATCTCCACCTGCGCCGTCACGACACACGAGGCTGACCCGCAGGCCGACTCCGCCGTCACCGGGAACGCATACGTACCGGAACTGTCGGCGCTGAATATCAACTCATCGTTATTCCATGTCGCCCCAACAACATCAACACTGCCGGCATTGTATATCTGTAACGGAATCGCAAACTCGCCCGGATAGCACGATGCAAACTCATACCCACCGACCGGACACTGAATACTCACTGCCGGCGCGATATCGACATGGGCGACAATCACACACGCATCCGAACCGCACTCCGACTCGGCGAACACGTCAAATCGATACGTCCCGGAACTGTCGGCGACAAACCTCAGCGTGTCATCACGCCACACCGCCCCGTCAACCATCACTTGTGTCTGCGCCGTGATCGGCAATGGAATCGCGACCTCACCCGAAGAACACAGCGCGAAATCCAGTGCCCCGCCCGGACACTCGATAGCGACCGGCCGCCCGATTTCAACTCGTGCCATCACACTGCACGCAACCGACCCACACTCTCCGTCAGCGGTGACCTCGAATGTGTATACGCCCGAAGTGTCAGCAGTGAATGTCAGTGTATCATTTGCCCACTGCGCCCCCGCCACGTGCACCTGGGTTTGATTTGCGATCGGCAGACCAAAAGCAAACTCTCCCGCCGTACATGATGACAGCTCCACCGTATCCGGCGGACAGGCCATCACCACCGAGGGGGTCACGTCAATCTGCGCCGATACCACACAGCGCGCCGTATCGGCGCCACTCACCGCCGTCACCGTCAGCGCATACAGACCGCTGGTGTCAGGCGTCAGGCAGAGCGCGTTGTTGCTCCATGTCGCCCCGCCCATATCCACCGTCACCTCTCCCGCCCCCGACACCGCCAACGGTACGCACACGTCGTCACCACTGCACACCTGCTGACTGAATGTACCCGACGGGCAGTCTATCGACACCGACGGCGGCGGATCGTCAACGACTATCTTCGAGAAGTAAATATCAAACGGCCCGCTCCCACTGCTCCACACCACCGGCACATACGGCGAGTTCTCCGGCACCGCAAAACAGGTGTTTGGATCGAGATTGTATGAGTCCGCCCCACCGGTCGATACCAGCACCGGTTCCGTCCACGACTCCCCGCTCTGACTCCACTTCTTATAGTAGATCATCGCACTGGCGTCACTCGAACTTGACTTCCGCGTGTAGAACACATACAAGTCATCACCCCGCACCGTCGCACTCGGCCGCCAGTCCATGTCTTCCGTAGTATTCGAGCTTTCGATTATCTCGTGATTCCATGCCCCCTGACCGTCGTTGAAATGCTTCCACACATGATGCAGGTCATTGCCAAGCCCGAATATCAGATGAAACGTCGTATCATTGACGACATTGTGCGTAAACGCCCGCACCTGCTTGAAATTGTCCGCAAAGATAGAGTAGTCTTCCTCGGCGACAAACCGTGTCCCATCCCAGCGATAATACTCGAACCCGCGATCATCGGCCAGATACAGCACCACCAGCGCCGGACTGCCGTCGACATACGGCATCGATCCGAACCGCACCGAATTGTGATTGGTCGCAAACGCCTGCCCCTGCACCCATGTCTGCCCGCCGTCATCGGAGTAATTGTACTTCACGTTTTCATCGGTGTCGGCATAGCTTTGCCGCGTGAACAACCAGATACGCCCGTTGTCGTCGACCATGATATTCGACCGATGGTGCGCGTTCGTACCGTCCATATAGGTGATCGCCCCGCCATCATCATTGCTCGCGATCGGACCATCGAACTTCCGAAACGCCGCTCCGTCGCCGGTCGGGAAGGTTGTATACAAATCATCGCCGCGACCAAACACCGACAGGTGCATGTCCAGATATCCCTCGGGATCGATCTGGATCTCTTCGCTGCTCCACGTCGCTCCACCGTCGGTGGTGATCGACATGTTGCTCAGGCGACGGCTGCCGTTGGCATAGGTGACATACAGACGGTCTGGATCCGAGGCCGGCATGTACGCCTTCCACCGCGGAATCCCCAGAGTCGGATGATACCCTGCTGTCGAGCTGCCGATCCGCACCGGCTCACTCGGCGCCTGAGCCGAAAGAGGCCCCGCGCCCGCCAGCAGCCCCACGATAAGTACTGTTACGATTCTCAAAGTCATTTGCTCACTGCTCCACATAGTTTGGCTCCGTTTCTGCACGCCGACCGGTCGGCACGTGCACGGCGAGTACGACCCGACGGCGCCGAAGACAATAAAACGGCGACTCGGATCGAACTTCGGTTCGTCTGCCCGGATTAGAACAACTGCGCGTACTGGCAGGCACGCCGCAGCATCAAAAGCATGTAAATGCGGTCAATGGTGGTCGTCTGGTTGGCGACGACGAAGTACTAGGTGCGTCGAAGTAAAAGGTGTGTAATGGTGATACTCTCGGTTGCTCTTCATGGTGTCTCAATCAACACAAGCGAGACCGCGCCGCGCCTGGCGCCAATCCCACGGAGTTCAACGGTACGTGCTCGGACAGAAACTCCTTCTCGGTCCGAGGCGGTGCTGTTTTTTCTGTCGGTTTCGGACAGCCCGCACCTTTGGTCAATTAAACAGACCGGGGTTCTGATTGTTCACAACTAAATGGATCGAGGACGGCGAGATCGGCCTAACCGTCTGCCCGGCAACACCTAACACGAAGATTTGAATGTTGTTAGGATCGAGTAGGTCAGGTTTCTTGCGACCTGACAGCTTTGTAGGCCGAGGCTGCTTGCAGCCCGGCACCGGTGTACCCCACCGCTTACAATTGGCTCGGGTGGCCCACCCTTTGGGTGGGTTTCTTCTTCCGCCGTATCTTCTTCCGTCATCTCACCAGACTCTCAAACTCATCCATCGCAATCGGGACATCGCTTCTCCCCTCATACCAGTTGTAACTCGACCATCGCCACGCCCCCGGCTCCTTCACCAGACCCCGCTTCACCGGGTTCAAGTGACAATACCTGATCTTTTCCAGCACAGTCTGCGGTGTGCGACACTTCTGCTCGTAGCAGCGAGGCTGCCAGAACGCCCAACGTTCCCGTCCATCCTTACGTATCATACAATTCGGCGGCGGATTCAACAAGACACACCCTCGAATCCACCAGCAACCGGTGACGTCGGTAACAGCAGAATGTAATGAATCGGGCGGTGTTGAGATGATCGTAATGACGGAGTCATGGCACGTAGCTCCTCCCCAAAGAGAAACAGAATCATCACAGACTAAAGGAAACCCACCCCAAGGGCGGGCCACCCCGTCCAGAGGGTGGGTTTCTTCTTCCGCTGTTCATTTCACCGCCGGGTGGCCCACCATTTATGGTGGGTTGCTCTATCGGGTCGAGTCCGTGCGTGGTGTACGTCCTCGTGCACCACGCGACCCACCGAATCTAAATGGCCTGAGTCGCCCACAGCTTGCTGTGGGATCCATCCATACACGCGCGTGGTGTACGCCGGGGTGCCCACCATTTATGGTGGGTTGCTCCCGCACCACCATTCACGCAAGCCTCTCAATGACGGCAAGATACGCTCAATTCACTGCCGCAACGAGGGTTAAGTTCGCTGCACCTCAGTGAAGTTCAGTGCACTTCGGAGCATCTCGAGACACATCGCGGTGAGAATGGTGAATCACCATAGGCACTCCTCATGGGTTGCAAATGGGGTCTCCAAGGGGGCTCCGCGTGGTACCGAGCAGAGAAACTCCTGCTTTATGGATAGCCAGCAGGTTCAGCGAGGGTTTGCCATCGGACGATCCCGGAGGATGCGGACTGCCTCGACAGCGGCGCTCTTACCGGCCTGGAGAATGGCGTTCCCAAACATGCTCGGGGATAGTCTGTCCTGTCAGCCTACTGCACTCTTGGCGCGTCCAGCCAGCCTCCCGAAGGTCGTCATACGTGATGCCTGGAGAACACCCGGTCCGTAGCATGCTGCCAGTCTGGGCGTCGTATACTGTTCGAACATGACCGTGGTGCCATCCCTTCGGATCCATCCCATAGAAGTGGACTACCCAGACAGTTCTCACTTCGGAGCCACTCGCAATGGAATTCTCATCGCGCCATGTGAGTAGTCTGACGACAACCTTGGAGGCTTGCCCCACCGTGGCATCAGCCGTATCAAGTACAGAGAGAAAGGACACGTGCGGTGTGTCTGCCGGATATCCTACATAGTCTTCTCCGTCCCGCCTCAACCTACTCGCTTCTTTGGCGGCAGTGAGCTCGGGAGGGAAGATTCTCCCTGCGGAGATTGGCAGGACTCGGATCTCGACCAGTGTCCCTGTCGCAGAATCAATCGTTACCTGAACATCTCTGACGTACCGAGAGCTCTCAATCCAATCATTCTTCGGCTGAGTGAAAGTGAAGTCGCTGAGGATTACCTGCCAAGCGATACCAGAGCCAGATCTCAAATCTGAGGGCAATAGAAGAGAGGTGTCGCACGTCGTTTTCTGCACATGGAGATTCTCTCTGACGTGCTTCGCTGTCGCGGCATCGGCTCCCATGTAGGCCAGAGACATGTCAATGGCAAGTTCTCGATCTACCCCAGTAGGCAGTTCAGCTTCAGCGGCAGATGCATACCCGGCAGCCCCGAGTAGAAGTCCGAGGCATACCACACGCTTTACCCACCTGCATGTTCTTCTACAGCGGGATTCCATTATCCAGTATCCGCGCAACTTCCCCATCCTGCGTTCCCTTCGCGCTTCTTGACTTCATCGACGTTCAAGGCCGGGGTGGCCCACCCTCCGGACAGGTTTCTTCTTCCGTCCTGTGCGTTCGGCTTCTGAATACGTCCGTCCCAATTGGCCCGAATCTCTCAGAGCGGGCCACCCGCATCCGTTCGGTCAACGGCGTAGATGCGATAACCAACCACAGTAAGTTGATCCAAGCAGTGCTCACTCACCTGTACGGTCCAGTGCTTGCCGATGACGAGATTGATGCGGTCGTGATCGTTGTAGCCGGTCCGGAGCATGTTGCACTGAAAAGTAGTCCAATCAGAAGAGGCTTCGCCCACTGATGATTCTGCAAGAATCCCGGTAGGCGGAAGAAGCGACACCAGGATAAGTGCGATTCCAATGGTTATGACATAGCTGCCCTGATTTGATCTCATGTACTGCTCATTGATTCAATGCACGCGTCCGAACAGGAGTGCGATTGACTTCTGACGAATCAATCATTTCGCAACCACCTCGTACCAACCGATCCCGGACACCGCAATCCAACGGTCAACGGTTCTTAAGGCAGGCTTTGTGTCACAAGAATGCGCGCCCGCTTGCACACCTGACGACACTATTCGTCCTTTCAGATGCCACCCTAATGCAATACGAGAATCCCGTAGCTGCCCCTAAATGGTATCAATTGCCTCCGCTACTTCTCTGCGCTCCGGTCGAACAAACCAACCGCGCGCAATGCGATTGGCTCGCCGTAGTACTTCCAAAGTGCGATCTCGAACTCACAGCACCTGGTGGTGCCAATCCAACGGTATTCGACTTTTAGCCTAGACGTGTCTTCGAAAGATACCTTCAGTTCCTCGGCGTCGCAGAAATAAACGTTGAAAGCAAAGGACGAGTCCGACGCACTCCGCAGGATCAAAGCGTGATCGTCTTCGTCTGAGGCCAACGTGACGTGCTCCACGAGATAATCTCCACTTACCAAAGTCTGACTGCCTTGATAATTACGTTCCCGCAATAACCAGTCCGGGAAATCCAATTGCCCGACTCGTGGCCACAATGGAGAAACCACGAAGATTGGAGACACGGACGCTTCGACGAACCGCAATGAAAACGAGGCCAAAACTGTGTCGACAGCCTCCACAGAAACCACGTCGAAATATTGCTCGCAGTCCATCACTACGACATAATCCTTCATCTTTGAAGTGGAGTCACCGACTGCGATAACTCGTCCGCTCCCTCCAAACGCAGTTGGTTCCGTATAATCAGTCACAGTCAAAACCTTGGAGCCAATGACATGACGCTGAAGTAGAGTGGTTTCAGTCTGACCAAAGACTATGGTACTAAGGCACAACACAACAATGATGCCAGCTTCTATCGCATTCAATTCAAGACCTCCAACAGATAAGCGTCGTCGCATTACTGACGCCTCAGTTCCGCATTCGGTAGATGTAGCCTGGCCTGAGTCGCCCAAAGCTTGCTGTGGGATCCATCCATACACGTGCGTTGTGTACGTCCCCGTGCACCACGCGACCTCACACTTTCGCTACCAACTCGATGGTAACCACGCCGCGATCCTAATTAATAAAGACCGTACTTGCTATCCGCACCTGCAAAAACGAAAGGAAACTTGTAGTGCTCCGCTTCTTTCCGACAACCACAAAATCACGCACAACCCGCCACAGGACAACCCCTTGCGGCGAAAAACAGAAAAAGAGCACCCCGAAAAATAACAAAACAAACCCATTTCGCCGTAACTCACACGCGTCCACACTTGTACAACGACTTCTTGCTCGGGTGCCCCGGCCCGTCATGCCGAGCGGAGTCGAGGCATGCGAGGAAGGGTCGCCCACAGCGTGTTATGGGATCACTGCCACCTGGCATAGAAAAGCCCCCCGAAGAATCGTGCCATCGGGGGGCGACAATCAAGTGATTCACCTGGCGGTGAATTGGCTCAACCCCAGCCAAAGATTCGGTGCAACCACTCCAGGAATGGAGTCAGCTGACCTCCAAAAAGCAAACAAAGCCAGGCATGAATCGCTGCAAACATACTGCACCTCCTGCAAGAAGTGACGCGCAACCTCGAAACGCCGAGGCATGCACAGATATACAGCGCGCCTATGCGCCCTTGCCGTCTTTTATGCCGTGGGGAACTATATCACTGGTGTACACTTGATGATAACAAAACAGGACCATGAAGTCAACAATCGTTCGGCGCCTGATCGGGCTCGCCCATAGCTTGCTATGGGTTCCTTGCGACATGGGACAGACTTGGCTTGCCCCTGGCTTGCTATGGGATCCATCGATTGTAAAGGAATTCCGAATGTATGTCTCGAGAAACCATCATCTCCCCCCAGCGCGCCCAGCGCTCTCAGCCGGGTCAACACGGTCGGGACACGACCCACCTCGCCACTATCTGTCAATTGCTCCGACGATTTCAGGACACTCGAAATCGAGAAACCTGTGAAGCAGTAAGGGCCACGTACAGGACTGACGCGGCGTATGCTCTCCACGCATTACCCAACGTCACACGCGACCTTTCTTCTTGCAAAACCGGACCACCGTCGCTATCCTTAAGCAAGCCTCGATTTGCTGGACGAGGCCGTCCGATTGGCTCTGTCACTCTCTTCAAGACATTATCTCATCAGTTGGCCAGGGGCCACCGCATGGCGCGGTGTAATGTCTTTCATTTCCAGACTGCAAACTCAATACGAAACCGTCGCGCTGTGAGGGGCACACCACACAGCACGATTGCACATGGAATGTCATACCGGAGGGAGTTGGAATGGCACTATCAAGACAGACGAAGTTTGCCACGGTCGCGCTTCTGCTCGGATTCTGTTTTCTGGGGGCGACGGGAAGCGGCCTGGCGAGTGACCGATCGCCCGGATCGAGTGAGGTGGCAAGAATCGAACCACCACCCGCCGCTCGTGGACCACACTTCACCACGCAGGACGGACACTATATCACCGACAAGTCAGCGCTGGATTGCGAAGCGTACGGCGACGTCAACAACGATGGAATCGTTAACATTACTGACCTCACCTATCTGATCGACTGGCTTTTCATGGATGGAGCGCCGCCGGACAGCATCTGGGAAGCCGATCTCAACGGCGACTGCATTATCGACACGCTCGATGCCTACGCGCTGACCTGCGTTCTCTTCCAGGGCTGCCCGACCCCCGTACCAACCTGCTGTGAGCCGACTCCGATCGTCTACGGTCAGGGTGAGTCGATCGGACAGGACACCGCCTACGCGCTGGGCGATGCGGCCGTCGTCGTCCAGGACGAACGCTCGCTGCAAATCAACAACGTCGGCGGCAGCGGATACGACGGTATCCGCCTGCAGGTCAGTGACTCGACCCGCACTATCGCGACCAAACTCGACAACATCAACCTCAACCAGGACAGCGCCGGCTTCCGCCTTAATGTCCTCGCTCACGTTTCAGACCCGGCCAAAGACGGAGAGATCGAGACCCAGTGGGTGTCGCTGATCGGCGCCTTCAACCAGATCGGCTACATCGAAGTCCTGGCCAACTTCAACGCCCTGGGTGATCCCAATGTCACCATGATGGTCTACCAGAATAAGTTTCCGGTCGGCCAGGTGGTGATCCCCGACGGCGGACTTATCGCGATCGGCACCGAAGGCATCCCGAGTATCGGCCTGCCCGCCTGTACGACAGTCGTGCTTCACGCCGACTCGCCACCGACATTTGTTCTCTACTTCAACAAGCTGATCCGTTTCGAGACCGTCGCCGGTCCGATCATGTTCGGCGATGAACTCCGCGTCATTGCCGCCGGCGCCACCAAGACACTCCACGACATCAATGCCTTCGACATCAACGGCTACTACCTCGGCTGGTTTGCCCTGACAGATTGGGAGGCGGCCCGGTGCTGCTGGGGCTTCACGGGAAATACCGACTACGATCTGGTCGACCTCGTTGATCTGTCCGATCTGATCTATCTGGTGAATTATCTCTTCCTGGGCGGACCGATGCCGGTCTGCATGCCGGAGGCCAACGTCACCGGTGATCTCGATTGCGCTGTCGACCTCTCTGATCTGATTCATTTGGTGAATTTTCTCTTCCTGGGTGGACCGATACCGGAGCCGTGTCTTCAGGAGTGTGACGAAGGGCCTTAATCGGAGCAGAGAGCTCATGAACGAAATGGAGCGACGCCACCTTCACGGGCGGCGTCGCTTCACAATTTGGCCAACTCCTCACGATTTCGTCTCAGGATCGTGTCAGGAATAGGGTACCCCACCGCTTGCGGTGGGCTTGGGTACAAACCGGGTACGTAGTTTACAGTTTGATCCGACGGGTGGCCCACCCTCTGGGTGCGTTTCTTCTTCCGTCCTGTGCGTTCGGCTTCTGAATACGTCCGTCCCAATTGGCCCGAATCTCTCAGAGCGGGCCACCCGCATCCGTTCGGTCAACGGCGTAGATGCGATAACCAACCACAGTAAGTTGATCTATAGGATGATTACTGACCTGCACGGTCCAGTGTTTGCCAATCACCAGATTGATGTGGTCACGATCGTTATAGCCCGTCCGAAGCACATTGCATTGAAAGGTTGTCCAATCTGAGGTCTCCACCGTGGAAACATGTGAACGAGCAAAGCTATTCGACTGCAGCGAGAGAAGAATAGGGACGAGTGCCAACAACAGCGAAGTGGCGTACCTGCTCGCATTAGTCATAAGGGCAACACCTTGTGGCAACGCACTGCTGAACCTCTGGGGGCATGATCTCACGTTGACTCGCTATATAGGAGCAGACTTCAATGTTTCGAATAACCAGGATCATAGTAGCTACCGCGCAGTAACCTCAGGTGACCATTCAGCTTGTGAAAGGAGAGAAAACAGGCGACCAACGAGGAATCTACGATTGCATCTTCCCCGAAGTACGGTAGGCCGTCGCCCCCCGGCCTGGTGGGGTATCTCTCCCGATAGTCCGAAAACAAGATACGGAGAAACGTCGAGTCGATAAATCCGTGACTGTTACCGTACTGCAAGCGATAACGACCCGTATCACTCCAGCCGACTGAGTCAAATGAGACGTAATCACGAACATATCGACCATCGGAAAGGATGGTAATCTCATCCATGATCCCGGAATTGAAGTTCGCCCCCCATACTCCGTATACCTCGTCAGTCTCTATTCTCTCCGAGGTCGGAATGGTCTCACAGACAGCACCGAGGAACATCAACGCTGAAAGCGCCAGAGCGAGCGCTCCTATCCATCTCGATTCGACATGTGCCGATTGTTGCAATGGACTGCCTCCTATAGTCTTCAAAGTTCTGCTTCCGTTCAACGCCACCCTACACGACCACTGCGCAGAGCCAGCATTTAATGCCTTACTTGGGACGATCCTCAGGCAGCTAGTACGGCTCAGAGTACGGACATCTCATCAAGTACTGCTGATGAATGGTCCCCCCCTTCACCATTACATCTGGCGTCATGACGTTGACCCAACTGCGGACCCGCCGACTGTAGGAAGGTACGTGCACATCGAACTCCCGAAGGCCGGGTGGCCCACCCTTTGGGTGGGTTTCTTCTTCCGTCCTGTGCGTTCGGCTTCTGAATACGTCCGTCCCACTTGGCCCGAATCTCTCAGAGCGTGCCATGGGTTCTGTGGGGCCAACGCATGACGCAGTCCTTGTGTCACAGGCATGCGCGGCCGACTGCATACTTGACGACACAACTCATCCTCTCAGATGATACCCCTGGGGTCGGTCGCGAATCCCGTACCGGACTGGAGATGGTATCAAACGCTTCGCTACTTCTCCAAGCTCCGGTCGGATAAGCCAACTGCTCGCACCGCGATCTGATCACCTAAGAACCGCCCCAAGGAAATCGAGAACTCGTATAGTTGAGTGGAGCCAACCCAGCCGTAACTAACCTTCAGTGTCAAAGAATCTTCAAATTCTGCCTCCAATGTACCGGCGTCGCAGAAGTAGACATTGTAGACCCAGTACAACTTGGCGGTATCCCCAATTACTAGTACATGGTCCCTCATGTCGGACTTCAGCTCGACAATCTCAACAAGGCAGTCGCTGTTCGACAGCGTGTCGGCGCTGGCGTAACACCAGTCTGCAACCCACCAGCCGGGGAAATCCAATTGCCCCACTCGTGGTTCGAGCGGAAAGACGACAAACGGATGGTCCGCTCCGTTACCCTGACGGAGTACGATCATAGCAAGAGAAGTGTCGATCGGCTCTATCGATACCACGTTGAGATACTCCGGGATCTCCATCACTTCCGTAGTAGTCGCCTCGGTCTTGAGAGTATCCGCGACGGCAATTACTCGTCGATCCCCCCCGAAGGGAGACGGTTCGGTTAAGTCCGTCACTGTCAGGACCCTTGGACCAAGCTCAAAACGCTGGACGATGGTAGAGTCACTTGCACCACAAGCAATGGCGTAGCAACACATCAAGAGAACAATGCCGATTTGCAGAGTGTTCATAGACTGGTCTCCAAGCGACGCGGTCCTAAAGGCAAATTACCAGGAAAGCCAGAAGTAATCATAGTGTGCATTGTTGTTGTCGATAACGTAGTCATCATAACCCATGTTGATTAGCAATATGTCAAAGGGATCATTCGGCAAACTTTCCGCGGAACGTGAGATTCTCGAGTAGTCCGGAAGGCCTTGCCAGACGCTGGGGTGGCCCACCCTTTGGGTGGGTTTCTTCTTCCGTCTGTGCGTTTCGGCTTCTGAATACGTCCGTCCCAATTGGCCCGAATCTCTCAGAGCGGGCCACCCGCATCCGTTCGGTCAACGGCGTAGATGCGATAACCAACCACAGTAAGTTGATCCAAGCAGTGCTCACTCACCTGTACGGTCCAGTGCTTGCCAATCACGAGATCGATGTTGTCGTGGTCGTTCCAACCGGTCCGGAGCACATTGCCTTGAAATGTCGTCCAATCAGAGGATCTTCCGGCGATACTGATATATCCACCTTCAACAGATTCCCAGGCAAATGCGAGGACAACCGTCATCATTGCAATTGAAGTAACAAACTTGCACAAAACTCTGTGGCTCCCCTCCAGACGTATCTTACAACCCGATGGCGAGACGAATCCTATATAGCGACAAAGCGATCATTACAGAGTAGATATCGAACCAGATACCTTCATTTCGGAGGGCATACTCCACAAAACTCAGATCCCGCCTTCGGGAATGCGTCCCGTTAGGTCGATCAAGCGCCTCACTTGGTATTCGTCACTCGCGGGAAACACCACTTCAAAGTCATGGTCGCTATCGTCCCTCCAATCAAGAACGGCGCGGACCAGGACCTCGATATAGATCAGGAGCGCATTCTTGTCTAAGTCAGGAATTTCGTTGTGGACCAATACGATAGACCGATTCTCAATCCACCAAAAATCCCTAAGACACTCGTCCAAGGCATCCCAATTCCGGCCAAAATAGTCGGGGAAGCGCAGTTTCTCAGATAGAGCCGACATGAGCTGTTCCGTGCCTTTCACGCTCGAGATATGTGCAACATATGCATCGCTGCGATTATATGACACAGGATCGTCGACAAAATGAATTAGGTTCACGTTTTCACCGTCTCCTAACTACCATGAATGTCTCGGCCGGGGTGGCCCACCCTCCGGGCCGGGGCGGCCCACCCTCCGGACAGGTTTCTTCTTCCGCCGGGGTGCCCCACCGGCCGGGTGGCCCACCCTCTGGGTGGGTTTCTTCTTCCGTCCTGTGCGTTCGGCTTCTGAATACGTCCGTCCCAATTGGCCCAAATCTCTCAGAGCGTGCCATGCGTTCTGTGGGGCCAACGCATGACGCGACGGCTCAACCGCCACTGAACTTCTATTGTGGAGAAAATCTGTCGAGAAGTCATCTCCTCCCCCTCGCGCGCTTGACGCCTACGATCAGGTCAGCCACCGTGAGCCACCCGTCCCGCTCAGCCTCTGTAGCCCACCCGTCCCGGGTGGGCGGTCAAAGCGGAGAGGCTGGGATTCGAACCCAGGGTACGCTCACACGTACAACGGTTTTCGAGACCGCCGCTTTCGACCACTCAGCCACCTCTCCGATCTCAATGAGACCGCCGGCCGGGAAAACCCAACCGGCAGAGCCACAATCTAATAAAACCGCCCCCAATGTAAAGCAATTTTCCGCACCCCGGTCGGCCCGGAAGTCCTCTCAGCCCGGTAGGGCAGAACCCGAGACCGAAGGTCGAAGCGGTTCTGCCATTTTGAGTGGTCGCCCACAGCTTGCTGTGGGGTCGCTGGTGTTCGGTGGTAGCTTCGATCCCCTACTCCCTCATGAACACACCCGAGCGTGCCAGCTTCTCCTGCGCCACCACCAGCTTCCGCGTCGAACCGTACCGCGGCCGCACCAGCTGAAACACGATAAACGACAGGATCACAAACGCCACCGCTTCCAAAAACAGCCCGGTCAGAAAGAAGAACAGAAATCCCCAGATGCAGATCGACGCTATCACCATGAAAACGATCCGGCTCCGCTTCAACAGCTCGTCCGAGAAATCCTCCTCGAACGTCTCCAGTCGACGGATCATCGGCATCCTAAACATCCGCTGCCGCAACCACAGCGCCGCTCCCGCCTCGATCAGCGCCCCCGCCGCAAAGACATAAAACAACGTCGTCCGCAGCTCACCGACCTTGTTCGCCACCTGCTGGCTGTTATTCAAGTAGTAACACAGCGCCAGCAGCAGCATCGGCCCGATAATGTTCACCATCATGCCGAAATACAACGGCCGGACAATGATCCGGCTCAGGTCGTAGTCTTCATCGAATATGTTGTTCACGTACGCTCCAATCTCTCCAGCAATGCCTGGCGTCGACTCTCGGTCGGCCACCAGACGAAACTCCACGCGATCGCGATCGCATAGAAATACAGCATGTTCATCATCTCACCCGTCACCAGATACGCCACCAGCCCGTAGATGTACACCGCTTCGACGAACGCGATGCGGACGATCATCATCGTGACCAGCATCTGCATCGGCGTCATCTTGGTCGCCGATGACCTCTTGAAATTGCTCATCTGGACGCGGCCGATCACCGGCAGGATCGCCGGCGACACCACCGCAATCGCCAGCAATGCATAGAGGAAGACATCATTACCGGCCTGGACTTCGGTCTCAATCTTCAGGAATGACGCGACCACGAGATACACGATCGGCGCCAACACCAGCATGGCGAACGCCAGTATCGTTATCGTACGCGGCGAGCTACTCGCAGGAACTGTCGGTGTCATCAGTTTATCCGCTCCTTTTTCTGCCTGACTTCCCTGAAAAACAGCTTCATCAGGTCGGACACTTCCTCCCCGCGGACACCCTCGATGACGTCGATACTGTGGTTGAACTTCGTCTCAGCGGGTATATCGATTATCGATCCGCAGGCCCCGAATTTCGGATCCCGCGCTCCAAATACGATCGTATTGATCCGGGAAAGCATCGCCGCCCCGGCGCACATCGGGCACGGCTCCAGAGTCGAAAACAGCCAGCAGTTCTCCAGACGCCAGTCGTTGAAATGGGAGTAGGCCGCCGACAGCGCCACCATCTCGGCGTGCGCCGACGCGTCGTGCATCGACGCCGTCAGATTGTGCCCCCGTCCGATCAGCCGGTTCTCGAACACCACCACGGCCCCGACCGGCACCTCGCCCTTCTCGAACGCCTCCCCGGCCTCCTGAAGTGCGATTCCCATGAAGTAGTTAAGCATCGTCTGGTCCATACCGCCAATATAGAGCCGATCGACCCGCCCGCCAGTTTTTTGTCCGGAACCGATTCGGTCCGACCTGTGTTTCGCCGGTAACTACCAACGACAAACGTAACTACCAAAAAGGAAATGTCACATGGACCGTCCGAACGTTATCAAGATGAAGGGCAACCCGCTGACCCTGACCGGCCACGAGGTTAAAGTCGGCGACACCGCGCCCGATTTCACCGCTTTCAACAACGACCTCCAGCCCGTGAAGCTCAGCGACAGCAAGAGCAAGGTGCGCCTGATTTCGGTCGCCCCCTCGCTCGACACCCCGGTCTGCGACACCCAGACCGTGACCTTCAACAAGCGGGCGGCGGAGCTCGGCGACGATGTCGCCTTGTATTCGATCTCCATGGACCTGCCGTTCGCGCAGAAGCGATTCTGTGCGACCAAGGCGGTCGACAAGCTGACCACGCTCTCCGACTACAAGGACGCCTCTTTTGGCGAAGCCTACGGGCTTCTCATCAAGGAACTGCGCCTGCTCGGTCGCGCCGTGGTCGTGGTCGACAAGGATGACAAGATCAGCTACCTGCAGATAGTTGATGAGGTTACTACCGAACCGGACTATGACTCGGCGTTGAAGGCCGTAAAGGACGCGCTCAACAAGTAAGATCTCTACGTATCAGGAGCGCACAGGTGGGGTGAAAACGCCCGGCTGCTGATGCAGTCGGGCGTTTGCTATTGAGTTGAACCGCTCTGCCGATCGCTCTCTTCAGTGACCTCTTCGGGCTCGGGCTGCGGCCCCGCCGCCGGGCGCGGCGTCTCCAGAATCCGCCCCAGCGGTGTCAGCATCATCAACGCCAGCAGCAACCCCGGCACGAGAAACGGCAGAAACACCAGCGGCGTGGGAATATTCACACTCGGCTCGGTCGGCATCGGCTCACCCGGCGCCCCCACCGCCTCCCAACCCAATTGCCCGTCCGGTCGCCAGTAGTTGTCCCCCGGCCAGAGCGGATACGAATCCCCGTACACACCGGAGAGTCCTAATGAAATCAACACGTACAACGCGATCAGCGTCAGTAGAAACAGGATATTCTTCTTCATATTCGAAGTCTACCACCCCCGCCGCATCCTGTCAACGGCCCTGATTACATTTGTTGACCCGGGTAGCTCCGCCCGCTATCGTGCTCGCAAAAAGCAAGGGAGATACACCCGATGTCGAATGGATCCCGCGCCCCCCTGACGGCGCCCTCAATGGTCGGTCGACGCCATTACCTGAGACCGGCCACGTCCGAAGATATCGGCAACACCCACCACTGGGTGACGCTGAGTGAACCGCAGTCGCTCTCGGTCGATGTGGCTCGAATCGAAGGCGCCGCGGCCGCCGCCGAAGCCTTCAAGAAGCCCGGAAGTGACTGCGAACAGACAACCTTCATGCTCGTTCGCCGTGATGACAGTATCCCGGTCGCCCGGCTGAGCTATTTCAACGTCAACCACCAGAATCGCTCAGCCGAGTTCACCGTGGTGGTCGATCCCGACGAGCGCCGCAAAGGACACGGGTCGGAGGGCGTTCAGCTCCTGGGGCATTTCCTGTTTGATCAACGGGGATTCAACAAAGTCTATACCCAGGTCGCCGAGAGTAACCACGCGGCGGTTGGGATGTTGGAAAAGATCGGGTTCAAGCGCGACGGCACCCTCCGCCAGCACTTCTACTTCGGCGGCGAGTACCACAACGGACTACTCTTTTCGCTGCTGCGCTTCGAGCTATGAACCGGGTTGCGCCGGCGGCTGCATATTCTGCTGTGAATGATCCGGCGGCTCCGCAGTCGGTGGAGCGGACTGGCTTCCCGGCGATGGCTGCTCCGATCGCTCGTTCGCGACGGGCTGTGGCTGCCGCGCGTTCTCGGACTGCTCGGATCCCGGGTCTTCGTCACGGTTACCTTCTCGAATCTCATTGACGATCTTATTTAGTTTTTCGAGTTCCTGCCGTGCCCGCTGGGCGAAGTCCTGATCATTCGAGGCGTACAGCACCGATCGCGAGACATTGATCACCGCCAGCTTGCGGAACGAGTCCGTCCCCGACATCACCGCCTTCTCGAGCGCCCCGCCCTGCGCCCCCACACCGGGAATCAACAGCGGCATCTCGCCGGCCGCCTGACGAATATCATCGAGCTGCTCCGGATGTGTCGCGCCCACTACCAATCCGCAGTTATGCTCCTTGTTCCAGTAGTTCACTTTCTCGGCAACAACGCGGTACAGCGGCACGCCGTCGACCTCCAGCATCTGGAAATCCTTCGAACCGCTGTTCGAAGTCAGACACAGAATGAAGACGCCTTTGTCTTTGTGTTCGAGAAACGGTCGCATCGAATCATAGCCCATGTAGGGATTGAGTGTCACCCAGTCTCCCCGAAGCTTCTCGAAAAGGAAGGTCGCATAATGCGAGGCGGTATTACCGATATCTCCGCGCTTGCCGTCGAGTATAATCGGGATATGCTCCGGGATCCGCTCGGTGATCAGCTTCAGCAACGAAATACCTTCGGCGCCGAGACTTTCGTAGAAGGCGAGGTTTGGTTTGTAGGCACACACCAGATCCGACGTGGCATCGATAACCTTGTGCGCGAAATCGAACATTCCCTTGACAGTACTGCTGTGCGATGATGGCATGCGTTTGGGGTCGAGATCCAGTCCCAGGCAGATCATCGACTTGTTATCCTGCTGACACTTCTGCAACTTGCGAACGGCGGTCATCTAGTACTTCCTCACCTTGCCGATCAGTTCCCTGATCGATGACATCTTCTTGCGTTTGAGATACTCCGTCAAGCCGTCGACGATCCTCACCGGCGTGTCCGGCTGAACAAACAACGCCGTCCCGATCTGCACCGCGGTCGCCCCAACCAGCATAAACTCTATGACATCGCTCGCGGTCGCGATACCACCGATTCCGATTATGGGCAGCGTGCACGCGCTGTTGTACACCTTGTCAACCGCCACCAGCGCAATCGGCTTGATTGCCGGACCGGTCAGTCCACCCTTGTTGTTCGTTATCCTGGTCTGCCACGTCTCCGGGTCGACCGCCATACCCAGCACGGAGTTGATCACCGACAGTGCATCGGCGCCACCGCTCTCGGCGGCAATCGCTATCTTCGTAATGTCCGTTACGTTTGGCGCCAGCTTGGCTATGATCGGCCGTGAGAATACCTTGCGCACCCGACTCACCGTCTCCTCGGTAAGCTTCGGATCGGTCCCGAACTCGATCCCGCCGGAGTCGACATTCGGACAACTGATATTCAGTTCGATCATGTCCACTCGGGGCTGATCATTCAGCCGGGCGCACAGCTCAACATATTCATCAATTTTCGAACCGGCGACATTGACGACGATGGTCGTCTTCTGCTTTTCGAGAAACGGTATCTTCTCCTCGAGGAACCGATCGATCCCCACATTGGCCAGCCCGATCGCATTCAGCATCCCCCCGCCCGTCTCCGCCGTTCGCGGCGGACGGTGCCCCATTCTCGGTTCACGGGTGATCGACTTGGTGACCAGCCCGCCCAGCTTCGACAGCGGGAACACATCGGCCAGCTCTTCGCCGTAGCCACAGCACCCCGAAGCGGTCAGGATCGGGTTTTTGAACGGCACCCCCGCGATCTCTACACTCAGATCCGGCTTCACAGCGCCACCTCACCGATCGCAAACACGGGACCGTCGGCGCACACCCGGGCATACCCGCCTTTCACCAGCGGCACCACACACCCCAGACAGACGCCGATACCGCACGGCATCGGCGCTTCCAGCGCCAACTCTCCCGGAACACCCAACTCCATCCCGAGCTGATTGGTCGCTTTCAGCATCCCTTCCGGGCCACATCCGTATATTCTGAACTTGTCCCCGGGGTGTCCTTCAATCATCGCCTGCACATACTCCGTAACGAGTCCTTTGCGGCCGACCGACCCGTCTTCGGTGATCGGATGGAACGTGACCCCGAGCTTCTTGATCCGGGCGCGCTCAATGATATCCAGGCTGCCTCGTCCCCCGTAGAAAAACTCGATTTGTTTCGGGTCGAATCCGGATGCAACAAGGTCGGCTGCCAGAAAGAACAACGGCGGGAAACCGATCCCGCCCGCCACACACACGACCCGTTCATTCTTACGCGGCTTCGAAAACCCCCTTCCCAGCGGCCCGAGGATGTCAAGTCTATCCCCTTTGCGGAAAGTTGCCAACCGCGTGGTGCCGCGACCGAACACCTTGAAAATGATCTCCATCTCACCCGCTTTGGGGTCTACCGACGCCACTGACATGGCCCGTCGAAAGTAGATGTCCGATGTCGGCAGCTTGACATGAATGAAATTGCCCGGCCGACAGGCCGGGGCCGCTCTCAGCGGTCCGAAAGTCAGGGAATAGTAGTTGTTGTGGAGATCTCGACGACGGGTGATGAAGGTCTCTTCGCTGACGATTTTGCTCATCGCAGATATTCCGGTTTGTCCACTTGATACTTGTACAAGAACCAGTGTCCCTTTCCGCTGGGATCTTCCGGCTGCCCCACCAGGTCAACCAGTCGTGAGGTTTCTATCGCATCGAACGTCATCGATGCTATCGTAAGTGTCGCGCGACGGTTTACCTCGTCCCATTGCGACGGAACTTTCAGCTCATAGTCCACAACTTTGCCGGAAAAATCAAGCAGGATTTGGAAGTAGAGGATGATGAAGTCATCCTTCATGTTGGATGCCTCGGTGGGGAACTCAAACGGCTCCTCGGTCAACACCGGCCTTTCGTCGAGAAGAATCACCGTGTCACCGTTGGGGCGAAGGTAAAGCGATGTCTGCACGTCGGCGAAACTACCGCTTGTTTCATCGAACTCATCGGCCGTAGGAAGCGTGTCTTCCATGGCCGCCAAAACATCGTGTTCGCCATCCGGGACCTCTTCATCAGGCGTTCGGGGCCGCGTTCGCGGCACCGACTGGTTGAGCCGCTGCGATGCCAGATTTGCCCACTCTGTCGAGGGGAAAGAGTCTATTAACTCCTGATAGGCGAAATAGAGCGAGGAATCCCCCGGAAGGGCATACTCCTCCTGCACGTACAAGGCGCCAAACTGCGCCTGAAGCCAGTACTTCGAATCCGGAAAACGGTCCGCCACATATCGATAGTAGTAGATCGCCGAATCCGGATTGCTGTCGTCGATGATGAAGTTCTCCGCCTTGTCGATGTACAGCGCCGCATAACCCGTGTCGGCGGCCGTACCGCGCAACCCGAGGATATCGAGCGCTCTGGGAACCTCGTCGGAATGGGGGTGCGTCCGAAGCATCAGTCGCACCAGCGAGTCGGCTGCCGCGGTGTCGGCGCGATGCTCCCGGTACATCTCCGATAAGGCGATCATTGCCCTCGGTGCTTCCTCCGACTCCGGATACGCATCAAGTATGTACTGCATCTCGACCATCGCGGACTCCGGTTTGTTCAACTGGAACCAGTACAGCTCCGAGAGGAGATACTGCGTGTGAGCCGCACGATTGATCGTCTCCTCGGTCGCCGTCGAATCAAGCTCAACCTCTTCCGTATACGTTTCCAGCTTGCCGATATCCGAAGACTTCTCAAGTGCCAGTTGTCCAGCCTCCGTACCGCGGTTGGCCTTGGCCGATTGGTCGTAGTATTCTTTTGCCTTCTTCAAATCATCGTAGTCATACTGAGCGATTAGCCCCAATCGATAGTAGGCTTCGGCAATCACCGGTGTCTTGGTCGCCCGCACCGTGATATCGTTGTACGTCGCCTCGGCCAGCAACAGATCTTCATCCATCTCATACCCCCGGGCGACATCGAGAAGCAGGACACCGAGGGAATCGAAATAGAGATCGTCCTTGATCAGTCGGTCGAGATAGGCCAGCCCGTCGTCGATTCGCTGCATGCGATACGAACACTGAGAGGCCTGGTACAGGGCATGATACTTCGGACCCGGCCCGGGATCCATCCCCAGCACCTGCAGGTACGCCCCCAGTGCATCCTGAAACTTGTAATCGTTAAACAGCGCATCGGCGATCGAGGTCTGCGCCTCCAACTCCATCTCGTCGGTCCCCAGCGAGTCCCGCACCGCCCGATAAAAATTCACCGAGCGGTCCCAGTCCCCCTCCGTGAAATGGTAGTTACCCAGCGCCATCGCCGCCTGAGCCTTCAGCTTGCGCGAATAGATCTTCTCGTTGAATATATCCTGAAAGATCGTCATGGCATCGGACTCTTCGCCGAGTTCGAGCTTGGATTGGGCGAGGTACAACGTCGCATCACGGGTATACTCTGACTCAGGGTAGTTGGCCAACAGCTCGCGGAAACGCCGCTCGGCATTGCTGAACTGACCCGTGCGGAAGTACGACACCCCACACACATACAGAGCATCATCGTACCAGCTCGAATTGGGGTAGCTTTCGATCACCTTGAGCGACTTCTCGATCGCCACCCGATACTGACCCTCGCCACCCCGTCCCGGTGTCCGCGAATCCTTCCGCTGATCCTCCGCATCGTTGAACGCCTTGCGGGCGTTGTAAAACGTGTTGTAGTAAACGCACCCTGACGATACGACTAGCACGGCAACGACACCAACCAACAGCAGGAGTCGTCGGCTCAGATCGGTGAGTGTATATCTGTGGGAAGTCATCATCTCTTATACGCCGCTTCCGGAAAATCGACTAGCCCTTCTCCCCGGATCCGATACCACTTCGAATCGCCTCCAGCAACCGGGGAAGAAACTCGCCGGAGCGTTCGGCGATTCTGATATCTGCCAGACCGCTCAGCGGCGTCTCCTCAGGGTTGATCTCCACCAGCGTCGCACCGCAGTGCTTGGCTGTAATAGGCAGTGAGGCCGCCGGATGGACGATAGCTGAGGTCCCGATCGAGAAAAACAGCTCCGCCTCCTCCGAACGCCTGAACGCCGTATCGATCACCTCACCGGGCAGCATCTCGCCGAACCAGACCACATCCGGTCTGATCTGCCCGCCGCAACGGGAACACTTCGGGATACGATCCGGATCGATATCGCTTTCCTCATATGGAGCGCTGCACTTTACGCACTTATTCCGATTGATATTGCCGTGCAATTCAAGTACTTCGGTCGATCCCGCAGCCCGGTGCAAACCGTCGACGTTCTGCGTCACCAGCGTAAACGACCCGAAGTGATTCGCCAGTTCGACCAGCGCCAGGTGACCCGGGTTCGGTTTCACGCCACCCATCAACTCGCGGCGCCAGTTGTACCACTCCCAGACAATCTTGGGATTGGCCATAAACGCCTCCATCGTGGCCAGCTCCTCGGCCCGGAATCTCCCCCACAGCCCCTCTTTGCCGCGAAACGTCGGGACGCCGGACTCGGCGGAGATTCCCGCCCCGGTCAGGACGACCGCCTTATGGCAGGATTTCACCAGATTGCACAGTTTTTCCAGCATGGGCGGATAATACGCCCGCCCCCGCTAAAAGACAAGAATTTCCGGGATCGTCCGAATCAGAACAATTCGAACTTGAGATTGATGTACTTACGAGGATTTTGCTTGATGTCCAGAATCAGATCATCGAGATCGTCGGCCGTTTGCCGAAGATCGTCATACAGCCGCCGGTCCTCGAGCAGCGCCTGAAGTGTCCCGTCGCCTTCATTCACGGCGCGGGCCAGACGACGGGTCGCGATCGACAACGAATCCAGGCCGCCCACAAACTCCTCGAACCCGACCGACGCCCGGTCCAGCCGCGCCACCGTCGAGTCCACCTGCTCGGCATTCCCCGCCAGCATCCGCCGGATCTCACGACTCGACTCCAGCATGTTGATCGAGGTACTATCCAGACGGGAGCTGTTTTCGGAGAGAAACGTCGCCATCACCGAAGACACCCGCTCAAGGTTGGCAAGCGTCCGGTGCAGCTTGTCCATCGTCGACTCCGGACCCATGGCGCCGCGAATATCCTGCAGCGTAGCCTTCAATTCCGCCACCACCTCGCCGATCATCCCCATCACTTCGGGGATGCCGACATCGTAGTCACCGGGCAGGACCCCGATCGTATCCAGCGGCTCAGGCGACGTGCCCGGATCAATAGCGATATATCGCTCCCCCATGACGCCCATGTTTCTGATTCGGAAGGTTGCGTCGGCCCGCAGACGAACATCCTGATAGATGAGCAACTGAACGACGACACCGACTTTATCCAGCGACATGGCATTCACTTTCCCCTTGTGGACGCCCGATACCGCCACCTTGTCGCCAACCGACAACGTGCCGACATCATCAAAATGCACCCGGAGCGAATAGGCGTTGCTCTCAAGCTTGTAGCCCTGAAGCCAATACAGCGATCCGACTACCACCACGATGCCCAGCAGGATAAGAAGACCGACCTTGAATTCTTTATTGCTCTTCTGCGCCATATATTCCCTTATCGGCCCCCGGCGGTACTCCCTGTACCGCAACGTTTCCCGACCCTACAGAGTCGCGAAAATCGACTTGTAATTCTCGTACCGAAGGCTGCTTATCGCCCCCGATTTAACCGCTGCCTGCACCGCGCAGTCAGGTTCGTGGGTGTGGCTGCAGGGATTGAATCGACACTCACCCCGGTATTGCTCGAATTCCGGATAATAGTCGGCCAAATCCTCTTTTTCCACCTCCCAGAGTCCCATCAGCTTGAGACCCGGTGAATCAACCGCAAATCCGCCGGACGGCAGCTCGTAGAACTCCACCGAAGTCGTCGTATGACGACCCTTGTTCGAGTACGAGGACACTTCGCGCGTCTTGATATCCGCCCCCGGTATCAGCCGATTGAGCAGGGTTGACTTCCCCACCCCGGAGTGCCCGACAAACAGTGTCCGGTGCCCCGCCAACAGCTTCCGAAGCTCCTCGATTCCCCGGCCCGTCTCTGCGGAAACCTCGACCATCACAAAGCCGACCTCGCGGTACACCGCAACGATCTCCTCATGCCCGGCCTCAGGAGTCAGATCGACTTTGTTGACTATGATCAGCGGCTCCATCGAGCCGCAATACGCTCCGATTATCAAACGATCGATCAGACCCGGCTTGAAAGGAGGCGAAACGACCGAAGCCACGATCGCCAGCTGGTCAAGATTGGCCGCGATGACCTGCTTGTTATGTTCCAGCCCCACCATCGGCCGCGAAAACGAAGACCGCCGCGGGAGAACCTCCTCGATAACGCCCCGGCCATCATCCGTAGCGGCATAGATGACATCGTCCCCGGCCGCCACGGGGGTTGTATTGCGCGACTCCGTCTTCACCTTCTGACGGACCTCGCACAACAACCGCTGACCATCCGGGGTCAATACCTCGAAAAGCCGCCCCCGAAGGGCGACCACAATGCCGCCTCTGCTATCTTCCATATTACTCGCAAAGTACGTCCGACCCGGCTCATCGGCAAGGAATCAATACCGGCACCAAACGGGCACCCTCGCCCGCTCCGATTGTTGTATTCCCTGAAGACATACTTGAGAGACCGGTCCCCCGGCGGAAGCGCCGCCCAAGGACAAAGGCGCCGCCCTGCGGGAGAGGCGCCGCCCCAGATCAGGCTTCGATTGTAATTGATTGGCAAATGTACTATCGTGTATAATTACACGAGAAAATGGAAATTTACCTACAGGGAACCATCTGACTGCTATGTGGAACCTGATTACAAGAGTATTCGGAACAAAACATGACCGCGAGGTAAAGCGCCTCACTCCCACCGTGGAGGCCATCAACGAACAGTTCGCCAAACTGAGCTCGCTCAGCGAAGAGGAACTGCGCGGTAAGACAACCGAATTCCGGGATAGACTGGTCAACGGGGAAACCCTCGATGACATCCTTCCCGAAGCGTTCGCGGTCGTCAAGGAAGCCTGCCGACGCCATGTCGGCACCAGCTGGTCGGTCGTCGGTCAGGAGACCGAGTGGAACATGGTTCATTTCGACGTTCAGCTCATGGGCGGCGTTGTCCTGCACGAAGGCAAGATCGCCGAAATGGCCACCGGTGAGGGTAAGACGCTGGTCGCCACCCTGCCGACCTACCTCAATGCCCTCTCCGGCAAAGGCGTCCACATCGTCACCGTCAACGACTACCTCGCCATGCGCGACCGCGAGTGGATGGGCAAAATCTACGAATACCTCGGCCTGACGGTCGGCGTCATCCAGAATCAGATGAACAACGAAGAGCGTCGCGAAGCCTACCTGTGCGACGTCACCTTCGGCACCGCCAACGAGTTCGGATTCGACTACCTCCGCGACAACATGGCCCAGCGCGCCGACGACCGCGTCCACCGGAATTACTACTATGCGATCATCGACGAGGTCGACTCGATCTTGATCGACGAAGCCCGCACGCCGCTGATCATCTCCGGACAGGTCGAAGCCAGTGGACACGATCGCTATCGCCAGATGAAGCCGACGGTCGAAACACTCGTCCGCAAACAGACCAATTTGCTCAATGAGATGATCGCCGAAGCGGAGAAGCTGCTCGAAGGTGAGAAGTCCGACGACCAGTTCGAGGCCGGCTCCAAGCTGCTCGCCGTCCGGCGGGGGGCTCCGAAAAACAAGCGCCTGCTCAAGGTCCTCAAAGAGCCCGGTGTCCAGCAGCTTGTCACCGATGTTGAGTCGGCGTACATGCGTGACAAGCGCCTGCACGAAATCGACGACCGCCTTTATTTCTTCATCGACGAGCGCGAGCACTCTATCGCCCTGACCGATCTCGGCAACAGCCAGTTCTCCCCCGAAGAACAGCGCCTGTTTGAGATTCCTGATCTATCTACCCAACTCTCCGAACTGGACGGCGACGAGTCTCTCTCCGCCGAAGAGCGCCAGAAAAAAACCGAGGAGTTGTACAAGATCCACGCCGAGCGCTCCGAGAAAGTCCACGCCATCGACCAGCTCCTGCGCGCCTACTCCCTCTACGAGAAAGACGTCGAGTATGTCGTACAGGAAGGCAAGGTGATGATCGTCGACGAATTCACCGGCCGTATTCTCCCCGGTCGGCGCTACTCCGACGGACTGCATCAGGCTATCGAAGCCAAAGAGAGCGTCAAGATCGAAGCCGAAAGCCAGACCCTCGCAACCATCACCCTCCAGAACTACTTCCGCATGTACGACAAGCTCGCCGGCATGACCGGTACGGCCGAGACCGAAGCACCGGAGTTCTGGGATATCTACAAGATGGACGTCACCGTCATCCCGACCAACCTGCCGTGTGTGCGCGATGACATGAATGATTGCATCTATCGCACCCGACGAGAGAAATACAACGCCATCGTCGATGAAATCACCGAGAAACACCATCAGGGCCGCCCCGTCCTGGTCGGCACGATCTCAGTTGAAGTCTCCGAGACGCTTTCGCGTATGCTGAAACGGCAGGGGATTCCACACAACGTCCTCAACGCCAAACAGCACCAGCGCGAAGCGGAAATCGTCGCCAATGCCGGACAATCCGGAGCGGTGACAATCGCCACCAACATGGCCGGTCGCGGTACCGATATCAAGCTCGGCCCCGGTGTCATAGATGCCGGCGGACTCCACATCCTCGGCACCGAGCGCCACGACTCCCGAAGAATCGACCGCCAGCTCCGCGGCCGCGCCGGCCGTCAGGGCGACCCCGGCTCATCGATCTTTTTCCTCTCTCTCGAGGACGACCTGATGCGCCTCTTCGGCGGCGACCGGCTCGGCTCCCTCATGGACCGTCTGGGCATCGAAGAGGGCGAAGTCATCACGCACAAGATGGTGACCAACGCCATCGAACGCGCCCAGAAGAAAGTCGAAGCCCAGAACTTCGCCATCCGCAAACACACGCTGGAATATGACGATGTCATGAACGTCCAGCGTAAGTGGATCTACGAGCGACGTCTCGCCGCGCTCGAACGCGAATCAATCAAGGAAGAAGTTGTCGAACTGATCGACGACGTCGTGCAGTCGCTCATCGACGAGTACTGCCCGGCCAAGGTCGAGTACGCCGAGAACTGGAATCTGAACGGCTACCTCGATGAACTTCGCAAGACCTTCCTCGTCAACCTTCGTATCCCCGAAGAGCACATCGAGAAACTCTCGCACGAGAAGCTCAAAGCTGTCTCGCTGGAGTTGGTCACGAAGATCTACGAGCAGAAAGAGTCCGCTTACGGCGAGAATATCATGCGCCAGCTCGAGCGCTATGCCGTCCTCTCCACGATCGACCGCCACTGGCGCGACCATCTTGCCGAGATGGACGAGCTCCGCGCCGGTATCGGCCTGCGCGCCTACCACGGCGCGATGGGCAAGCCGATCGATATCTACAAGCGCGAAGCGTTTGGCATTTTCGAGAAGATGATCGGCGCCATCGATCGAGAGATCGTCAACCTCGTCTACAAACTGCAGGTCCGCGTCCCCGAACAGGAACAGCAGCAGCGCCAGCCTGCGATGGTGGCTCAACACGCCGACTCTACCGGCATGGGCTATGCTTCAGCGGCCGTACAGGACCCCAGCGGTCAGCAGGAGAAAAATCCGATGGCCGAAGCGTCCCAGGCGGGTAGCGGCCAGCGCACCGTGCGGCGCGACTATCCCAAGGTCGGCCGCAACGATCCTTGTCCCTGCGGCTCCGGCAAGAAGTACAAGAAATGCCACGGGGCGAACGGGTAGTAGCAATGTCGTCGGAATAAGGGGTAGTGAACCCTACCCCTCCAGCAGCGCAAACGCCTTCGGCAGGAATGAAATCATATCGGTTGGGATCATCGCCCGACTGGTATACCCCTCGGCCGCCAGATCACCCGTCATACCGTGAATGAACACCCCGGCGATAGCAGCCTCGATCGGCGTCATCCCCTGCCCCAGAAACGACCCGATCATCCCCGACAACACATCCCCCGACCCGCCGGTCGCCATCCCCTCGTTGCCGGTCTGATTAACATACGTCAATCCGCCCGGCTCACCGATCACGGTCGGCGATCCTTTCAGCACCAGCACGACCCCGAGATCGGTCGCGACATCACGCGCAATCGCACAGCGTTCGCGGAAATCCTCGGGCACATCCAGCCCGGTCAGTCGTTTGAACTCTCCCGGATGCGGCGTCAGAACCAGCGGCGCCGAACACCCCCGAATTATATCGAGATTTTCGGCCAGCGCATTCAAACCGTCGGCATCGATAATCGTCGGCCTGTCCAATTTCGCTACCAGACGACGCACCAGCTCAAATGTCTCGCGATGCCGCCCGATCCCCGGCCCCAGCACCAGTGCATCATGCTCTTTCAGCAGCGCCCGAATCTCTCCCAGCGAGCGAACCGCTAACGCACCCTTTTTCGCGACATCGGGAAGCGGGTACGTCATCACTTCAGTCAGCTTCGATGCTATCACCGGCAGCACAGTGTGCGGACACGCGATCTTGATCAACCCCGATCCACACCGCACCGCCGCCTGCCCGGCCATACACGCTGCTCCGGTCAACCCGGTCGACCCGGCCACCAGCAGCAGCTTGCCAAAATCTCCCTTGTGACCATCCGGCTTTCGCACCGGAAGCATATCGATCACCATTTCCGGCGATATCAATTCATCGGGGAACTGCGCCGCCTCGATAACCTCATCGGGGATCCCAATCGGCACCGTCTCGGTCACACCGGACAACTCCCGACCCGGTGTCAGATACAACCCATATTTCGGCAGCGCCAACGTATACGTGTAACTCGCCTCGATCACCGCCCCTTCGTGCTCACCCGTGTCGGCGTGTAATCCCGAAGGCATATCGACCGAGATGACTTCGACTTCCTGCCGGTTGATATACTCGATCAACTGCCCGGCCAAACCACGCGGCGCTCCTTCGAACCCGGTCCCGAAAATCGCATCTACCACGATATCGCACTCGAGTACCTCGGGAAGCTCCTCGATCTCCGTCAGCTCCTGAATCTCGACCCCAACCTTCACCGCCAGGTCGTAGTTCAGCTTCGCGTCCTCGGACAACTTCCCGACCGGACCGATAAACAACACCGACACCTGCACATCACTCTCATGCAGATACCGTGCGATGACAAACCCGTCGCCGCCGTTGTTCCCCTTGCCGCAAAAAACGACCACGTGCGTGTCTTCAGGCTCTGAGATATGATCGGAGAGGATTTCGGCGGCTATCCCCCGCCCGGCGTTTTCCATCAACTCCGGGCCGGGGATACCGACCGTGTGAATTGTCTCGTGGTCGATGGCCCGCATCTGGGCCGAGGTGACCAGTTTCATATGACGTCCCTGGCTATTTTTTGGCCGACTTCTTTGCCCGACCGCGCTTCGCCGTCTTCCTGGCAGCGGGCTTGTCCAGAGCATAGGCAATAGCCGACAGAACATCCGAGAAGAACTTCATCTTCAGTTTCTTCCGGACTTCGACGGGAAGCTCCGTCACATCTTTGCGATTGCCCTCCGGCAAAATGACGGTATCGACACCCAGTCGCACCGCCGCCAACAGCTTCTCTTTCAGACCGCCGATCGGCAGCAGTTCGCCACGGAGCGTGATCTCCCCGGTCATCGCCAGACACGGTTTGACCGGACATTTGGTGTAGAGCGACGCCAACGCCACCGCCATGGTGATACCTGCCGACGGCCCGTCCTTCGGCGTCGCCCCCGCCGGCACGTGAATGTGAAGCTCGGACTCCCTGAATGCATCGGCCTTGATACCGAGCGCATCATAGTTCGAACGGATAAACGACAACGCGGCCTGCGCCGACTCCTTCATGACGTCGCCGAGATGTCCGGTCAGGGTCATCCCCTGCTTGCCGGGCATCGAGGTCGCCTCGACAAACAACACCTCGCCACCCACTGCGGTATAGGCGAGCCCCGGCACCACCCCGATCCACCCCTGCCGGGTCAATACCTCGCGGGTGAAACGGATCGGCCCGAGCAGTCTCGGAATATCCTTGCTGTCGATAATATGCTTCTTGTGCGACCGGCCACTGGCCACCTTCCGTGCCACCTTGCGGGTGACCGAGGCGATCTCCCGCTCGAGATTGCGAAGCCCCGCTTCGCGCGTGTAGCCATCGATCAACGTCCGAATCGCGCCATCCTTGAGATCCATGTGGTCGTTGTTCAGGCCGTGGTTCTCCAGCTGCTTGGGAAACAGATGACGCCGGGCGATCTGCAGCTTCTCGATATCGGTGTAGCCGGGAATGCGAATCACTTCCATGCGGTCGCGAAGGACCGGTGGGATCGGCTCCAGCCAGTTGGCCGTCGTGATAAACATCACCTTCGACAAATCAAACGCGATATCCAGATAGTGATCCGAAAACGTGTTGTTCTGCTCCGGATCGAGCACTTCCAGCAGCGCCGAGGCCGGATCGCCCCGGAAATCGGAACCCAGTTTGTCTATCTCATCGAGCATGATGATCGGGTTGTTCGACTCACACCGACGAATACTCTGGATGATCCGCCCCGGCATCGATCCGATATACGTCCTCCGATGTCCCCGAATCTCCGCTTCATCGCGCATCCCACCCAGCGCCACGCGAGCGAACTTCCGCCCCATGGCCCGGGCGATCGAACGACCGAGCGAGGTCTTCCCGACCCCGGGAGGACCGACGAAACAAATGATCGGCCCCTTGATATCAGACTTCAGTTTGCGAACCGCCAGGTGCTCGAGAATGCGGTCCTTTACCTTCTCGAGATCGTAGTGATCTTCATCGAGAATCCGCTTGGCCTTCTTCAGATCGAGGATGTCTTTCGTCGAACTCGACCACGGCAACGCCACCAGCCAGTCCAGATACGTCCGGGCTACCGTGTACTCCGCCGAAGACGGATTCATTTGACGAAGTCGATCCAGCTCCTTGAAGGCCGCCTTCTCCGCATACTCCGGCATCGCCGCTTCTTTAATCTTCACATCAAACTCGTCCAGATCAGCCTTACCGTCGGCTTCGCCGAGTTCGCGACGGATCGCCTTCAACTGCTCGCGAAGAATATACTCACGCTGCGACTTGCCCAGCTCACTGGCTGCTTCGGCCTGAATCTTTTGCGATAACTCCAGCACCTCGATCTCTTTCGAAATCCACTGGTACAGCATCTTCAGCCGTGCGTTGACATCCGGCTCGGCCAGTATGGCCTGTTTATCTTCGAGCGTGACATTCAGATTCGAAGCCACGAAATCGGCCTGCTTCGAGATAGTGTCCTGGTTGATGACCGAGACGTGGAACTCTTCATTCAGGTACGGCGCCAAATCGACCAGCTTCTTCACGGCAGCCAGGACCGAGCGCTGCTGCGCCTCCGTCTTCACCGGATTGGTGTTGATATCCTCGATCTCTTCGATCTCACCGGACAGATACGGCTCAGTCGTCGCAAACCGCTTGATTCGCACTCGCGACAATCCCTGAATCAGAAACCGCACCGTTCCGTCGGGGAAACGAAGCATCTTGAGAATATTCCCCGACGCGCCAATCTCGTGCAGGTCTCCCGGTTCGGGATGTTCTTTCTGTGGATCCTTCTGCACGAACAGGCCTATCCGCGACCCACGCATCAAGGCTTCGTCGACCAGGCGGACATACTCCGCCTCTTGTATCATCAGCGGCACCACCAAAAACGGATAGACGACCGTCCCTTTGAGCGGGAGAATCGGGACTACCGAGGAGCCACTTTCTTTCGTCTCAGCAATGTCTGTCTGTGTCTGTTCCATATCCTGTATACAGTTTCCTGCGAAGATTTTCGTTCCGGTAAACCATAATCATACTTTCGGCATCCCTGCGCAAGTTTTGAACAGGGGCATTGTGTGTAACGGGATTCGCGGGTCCTTGTTCCCCGCTTAGACGTTGAACCGGAAGAGGATAACGTCGCCGTCAGCGACGATATAGTCTTTGCCCTCGAGCCGCATCTTCCCCGCCGCCTTGATCGCCGCCGGCGTCTGCAGCTCGACAAAATCGTCGTAGGTGATGACTTCGGCGCGGATGAATCCACGCTCGATATCGGAGTGAATAGCACTCCCCGCCCGCTGGGCGCTGAAGCCACGCGGTATCGTCCACGCCCGGACTTCCTTTTCGCCCTGTGTCAGGAAAGAGATCAATCCCAGTAACGCATACGACTTCTGAATCACCACATCCATTGCCGGCGCCGTGATACCGAGATCGTTCAGAAATGCCGCCCGGTCGGCATCGTCAAGTCCCACCAGTTCCATCTCGATCTTCCCGCACAACACCGCGACCTCGCGCTTCCCCGGCGAAACGATATCGGCATACGAAGCCGCGATTTCATCGGCGCGAGGTATTAAATCCTCACCGATATTGACCGCCACCAACAACGGCTTTTCGGTCAGAAACGTGAACCCGCGAATCAGCTTGTGCTCTTCGTCGGCCAGCCCGATCTCGATTATCGGTGTCTCCTGTTCCAACGCCTGCTGACATCGCTGCAGGATCTCGATAAGACGCTCTTCGGACTTGTCACCGGAGAGCTGACGCTTGCGCGTCTTTTTGTCGAGCAACGATTCGATATGCGATGCGTCCAGCAGAATCATCTCATCGATCAGGTTCTGCATATCCGCTTTCGGACGGGCGTCCGCCGAGAAGGCGTCGACCACCATGATCAACGCGTCGGCCCCGCGAAGGTCGGCCGAGATTTCCACCGACCCGGAATCCTTCCCCTGCCCGGACAGACCGGGCGCATCAAACAACTCGATCTCGGCGTAGGTGATTTTCCTGGGATTGACTATCTCGGCGAGTTTGTCGACACGCGAGTCGGGCACCTTGATCTGCGCCCGGTGCACCGCCTTGGAGAAATCGCCGACCGCAACTTCCTGCCCGGCGGCAGCGTTGAACACCGTCGTCTTACCCGACTGCGGTTTGCCTATTATGCCCAGTCTCATAGGGGCCTATAGTAGGCAGAAACCCCGACCTTGGCAAGGAGGAAAAGGCCGCGCCTACGGCGAGTTGCGCCGACGTTTTGGTTTTTCCTCCCTGTCGGAATCCCGATCAACCTCGTCGTACACTGAAATACCATCCAGCGCCGCTACATCGAGCCCGTCGCTCTCCAGCACATCAAGCCGCGACTCGCAATCCTGGCATATCGTCACGAATAACCGCACCACCGTCTCGACAGGCTGTCCGCCGACAATCTTGGGCTCATACCGATTCCGATACAACAGCGCCTGCTCGGTCACGTACCTGAATCCCTTCCCGCGCGGGTGCTCGTCGATGAACTGATAGGAGATGTGACCGTCGGGATAAATCGTGATATCGACCACGACATAGCCCGTGTCGGTCGGTTGGGCCGGCTCTCCCGGCCAGTCGATACTGCCGAGAATCACCCGCCCGTTCCGATCGCGACGGTCCTCAGGCCGGCGGTCCGGCGGCTCGGGCAGCCGAAACGGTACCCTCGGCAACCGGTTTCCGCGCGGCAAGCCAAATTCGCCGTCATCATCGCCCCAGCCTATCCCCGCATTCAGCCCGTACGGGGAATCACCCGACGATGTCGGCAGGTCCGGAAAGCCGAAAGCGCTTTCGAATACAAGCGCACCGCGATCATCGGTAACTGCCGGTCGTACGATTTCAATCGAAGGCTCCTCGCGTACAACCACGAGGTTCTCGACAAATCCCCCCCGAAAGGCACTCCGACCCCGATTCGACGCTATAACACGACCGAGCGCACCGCTTCCCCCCAGCGGTGCACCCGGTGTGGCAGGATTGATCTCATGTTTGGAACCATACGCCCCCGGCCCGTCGGCACTCGATCCGCCGAAACCGAAGCCACCGGTTTCGTGCGATACATTTGTCACTGATGATCGAAGCAGCACGGCGCCGACTACGACCGCAACGATCACGACCAGCCAGCCGAGCATCATGTTGCGCTGGTAGAGGCGCTTCTGCTCGATCCCCAAGTACCGCCAATGCTTGTAACTATGCATGACTCACACTCCTGTTTTCTTCCACCGGGCCGGTGGCGGGGGGTCTCGGCGGTGGCAGGACCACCGACCCGGCGGGACAGGCACTAACAGCGCTCGAACGGAAGGAAAGGAATGGTATCCCACCGTCCGCCGCGCCGTATTGCAACCGCCGTACCAAGACGTCTCAAAATCACACACAATCTTCTATCTCAAAGACTCACAACCACCTTCGCCTGTGCGACCAAATCACACGCCACCCGCCACACAGGACCAACTGCGCGAATTCGCGCAGCAAACCCCTTGCTGCGTCGCGCAGGACGACTTGTGACAACACGGATCGGGTCGCCCACAGCTTGCTGTGGGTTTCTGGCGGCCCGGGTGGCCCACCATTTATGGTGGGGTCCTCGGTGTCTTGTAGGGCGGGTCCGTCTTCGAACCCGCCATCGATCAACCACGCCCCCACCCCAGAGGGATGGGCTACTCGATTGAACATGAAAAGTAGGGCGTGTCCGTCTTCGAACCCGCCGATAATCAAACCCACCCAAAGGGTGGGGCACCCGTATGATCGATCCCACCCAAGATGGGTGGGCTACTCAATATTTGGATAATGTCCAGGATTACGAAGAACGACTGAGACTAGAACTCGCCGGTGACCGGCTCGGGGATGTCGATACCCAGCTTGTGCAGTCGGTAGCGAATGGTCGAGTCACTGACGTTCAACCGGCGGGCCATCTCGCGGCGGTTCCCCCCGCAGGCGTCGAGAAGCTCCAGCATCTCGCGACGCTCCGTGTCCGTGCGACCGCTCTGCACCAGCTCGAGCATCCGGTCGACATCGCCGCGCGACTCCATCCACAACCGTCGCACTTCGCTCTGCAGCTCGCGCACATTGCCGGGCCAGATTCGCGAGGCCAGTGTCTTGGCGAGGCGGGCGATATCGGCGCGACGACGTGTCAACTGACCATCGGCGCCGCTCAACTGCAGGAAATAGGTCAACATCGACGGGATATCTTCGATTCGGGCGCGAAGCGACGGCAGCGTGATCGGGATTTCGTTCAGGCGATGATACAAATCCGCGCGGAACTCATTGGCCTGCACGCGGGCCGCCAGGTCGCGGTTGGTGGCGGCGATCAGGCGGAAATCAACCGCCCGTTGATCGTTTTCACCGAGCCGTCGCACCCGCTTGCTTTCGATCACTTCGAGCAGTTTCGCCTGCACCGCGGGGGTGGTCTCGGCGATTTCGTTGAGGTAGAAGGTCCCCCCGGCCGCCTGCTCCAGCAGCCCCGTGCGGTCGCTCTCGGCGCCGGTGAATGCCCCGCGCCTGGAGCCAAACAACTCCGACTCGAACAGATGTTCCGGCAGCGCCGCGGCATTGACCGAGACAAACTCCCCGCTGCGCCCGGAGACATGATGAATCCAACTGGCGATCAGATCCTTCCCGGTCCCGGTCTCGCCGAGCAGGAGGATGTTCATATTCGACGGGGCGACGTACTCGATCTTCTCCAGAATGGCGTTCATCGCCCGGCTCTGCGAGATAACGACGGGCGCTTTTTTGGCCGGCCGGGCCGGCTCCGGTTTGGACTGCTGCGCGGTCAGGGCGTGGAGGGCGCGGTCGGTCTTGTCGAGATACGGCTTCACCTGCTCCCGCACAAAATACTCCTTGGCGAGAAAGAGCAACGCCACTGATTCTTTCTGCGAGAAGGCGTGCGACACCGCCGCATCGAATCGCGTCACTGCCAACTCATACTGGGCGCCGATCATCGCCAGCACATCGATTGCTTTGCGGAACCACTCGCGGGCGGAGTCATACTCACCCCGGTGGGAGTCGACCTGGCCGAACACGCGGTGACAGGCGGCGATTTCGAGTCGTTCGTTGATTTTGGTCGCGACCGCGAGGGCTTCCTCGGCGAGTGTTTTCGCCCGGTCATAGTCATTCTTGGCGACATAGACATCGGCGAGCAGGCGTTTGGTTTGGGAGACGAGGGTTGACTCGGGAGCGATTTTCAGAGAGAGCTTGAGACCTTCGGAGAGATGCTTTTCGGCTTTGGTGAGATTGCCGCGAAGGGTTTCGAGCTTGCCATAGACTTCAAGCGCAACAGCGTGTTCGCGCGGGAACTCGGGGAGCTTGGAAGAGGTCTCATCCAAGCGCTTCGTCGCCATACCATAGTTACCTAGAAGCGCGTCCGCCAAAGCAAAGTTGGCGTAAAACGCTGCGCTGTTCCTGGCGCTTAGACTCGTGACATTCTGAAGCACTTGCTGGTGTTGCTCTAGAGAGTCGTGAAGTCGTCCCGCAACTATACTGATGTAAGCGAGGTTCATGCGTGGCACGAGCGATGTACCGGTGTCGCTGCTCTCGTCGAGCAAAGTGGCACATCTGGACAAAGATTGACTTGCCGTTTCGTAGGTCCCAACATGTGTCTCGACAAAAGCCAACATGTTGATGGCAGCACCGGCCCGACGATGCTCGCGGCAGCGCAGAAAGCCGGCATATGCTTCAATCAGGTGTTCCTTACCCTCCGTGAACTTGCCGAGTGACGACAACTCACGGCCTTTGATCTGCTTAGCGCGCGCGAACAGTACCGTGTTTGCTCCATATCGGAAGATCTCTATCGCCTCATCGACATTCGGCAACGGAACTCTGCCGAGCTCCAGCGAACATTCGCCGAGCAGAATCAAGTAATACCCAAGGTCATCACCGTCTAAGCTGGACGCATCTACGCCCTCAAGAAGCGTCATCGCCTCAAGGTATGCTTTGTTGACTATGAGTTGATCAATCTCACTTAGCGCTGTCATCGTGGTTGCTACCCGACTGTGTCGTGAGGTTTTTGGAATCTTCTTCGGTCTGCGTCGCTACAACAGGTGTGCGGAATAGTCTAAATACCCAGTAGCTGATTGAATCGAATATGGAGTGATCCGGTTCACTGACCTTGTCCCATGAACCCCAGCCCCCTTCTTCGCCCTGCGGCGTGTCGGCATGGTCCTGAAGTTGGTCCATCCACAACGGTCGGCTTCGCGCCGAGACCCCGGGCGCAAAGACACAGACCAGCATGGCCGCCAGCAGGAGACCTATGCACATCTTTTTCATGATACAGACCCTTCCGGTCTATTCGTTCAGATACGTATGTTCAGCGCGGGCCGACCTGCCACGCCCGGCCCGTGCATCCGGTATTCTGTGTCAGCGAAGGACGCCGATAATCGACGTCAGGGCCAGCCGCGCCTGGTCGATCAGCGACCAATCTTGCGGCACGGAGTCGATATCGACCCACGGATCGGCTTCGCCCGCCGGTCGCAACTCCCCGACCGGTTCACTGTTGGGTGGAGTGAGGCGGTCAACTGACCAACCCGACTCTTCGCTTTCAACACCCCAGCCGGTTTCATCGGCGCTCGCCTGTGGCTTGGCGGTTGTGCGCCAGTCGCGGTCGAGGGCAAACGCGCCCGGCGCCAGCAGACAACTCAGCAGCGCCAGCAGCAGGAGACTTGTACACAGTTTTTTCATTGATTCAGTCCTTTCCGTTGAATCGTGCCAACTGCTCTATGTACACATGCCACCTGCCACCCCCAGCATTGGTTGTGTGTGTTTGGACAGGGCTCAGCGCGAACCGTCCGCGCCCGCCCGATTCGATTGGAAATGTTGTGCTGACCCTTCCCTCAAGCGCTGTTTTCCGCGCGGCCGGACGTTTCTGACCGAGACCGTGGCCGTGCGATGTATGAGAGTCCGATGTCCGCCCCTGGTATGATGCTCAACTCCCCGCCGAGTTCAAACCGCAGGCTCCCCCAGAGACCGGGTTTGAATGTCACTTAACTCACACGCAGAATACGCGGTGTGGCTGGATTTTGTCAAGGCAGAAATTGCGCGCAACTTGCTGAAACGTCACGAGATGACGTCCACTGCCGTGACTTGACAGTGGGATTGTTAGAAATAGGGTCGATTTGCGAATAAACTTTCGTGTGGCCCGGTGTTTGCGGGGGACAGTTGTTGTCACACGGCAGGGTCGCCCACAGCTTGCTGGGGTTCTTCGAATGGCGAAGGCGGGTCCGAAAGCGGACCCGCCCTACGCGGCTTGACAGATGGCGGGTTCGAAGACGGACCCGCCCTACGCATTGCTCAATTCCAGCGCATGAAGTACGAGATCGCGACAAGGAGAAATCCGGCGGTCGTGAGTATCGGTCCGATCCGTTGCAGCACATAACCAGGTCTGGTCCACCACTCTTTTTTCCATCCGAAATGTCCGAGAAACACAGGATGATAAAAAGGACGCGGATTCTCCGGAGTCCTGAAGAAGTTTGCCGCCAGGATCATCGCGATTCCACCGCCGATGAGGCTGAGAGAAATCACAGCCAGTGTTTGGAACATGAACTTCCTCCCGATTAGAAGATGTCGGCTATAGCACACGCGAGTGCGATGCCACACGCGGGTACACAGGGAACCCAGCATGGCGGACACTCCCAAAGAAAGCGGGTAGCCTGTTGTACTCTCCTCAATTCACTGCCACACTGTTGAGTTCAGGACTGGGGCAGGGTGCGGGCGGTGGACCGCCAAGAAACAGGTAGTTCACCAGGGCAATCAGATCGCTCAGTTCGACATCTCCCTGGGCGTCGCCGTTGACGTTTCCTTCGGCCATGCACGGTGGCGGCGGACCGCCCAGGAAGTTGAAGCTGACCAGATAGATCAAGTCCGCAAGATCGGTCTCATCTTCAGGATCACCGTTGGCATTACCGGTCAGGCCGATACAACAGTAGTCGTCTTGCACCGGCACGCCGTGCTCATACCAGAGGTCGTACATGTGGCGCTCGTGGCCATAGCTGGGATCGTGGAACCACGCCTCCCAGAACTCCTGAAGTGTTTTCGGCGTCGACGAACCAACCAATTTGTCCATACAGGCCGCAAGCACTGAGTCGACACCCACCATCATGGCATCGCCGATCCCGTCGGGATTGTCGTGAACGTCCGGACTTCCCCAGTTTACGAGTGAGCTATGGTCATCGTCCGCGGCATCCGTCATATCCCAGAAGATGCAAGCAATCGCAGCCTCGTTGGAGTCGCCCATGGCGTTGATGCAATAGTCCGTGTTGTGCGAGGTGTTGTAGACGGTACCCAACTGACCGGTCTCCCAGTTTGCCCAGAGACCTTGTGTGAAGTTGGAGTGCCGATCGTAGTAGTCCGCGCTTCCGCTGATCGCGCTGGCCCAGAAGTGGCAAAATCCTTCACGGGCAGCGACCTCGGGATGAATCTTCTGGTACATACCATGGTAGCCGCTGGTCGCGGAGCCATCGAAGAACCCAAGGTGATTGTGGACCCAATGAGCAAACTCATGGTGAATGACATCCGGATCAAACGTGTCAGGCGTGCCGGCGTTGATATCTTGCCATGAGGCGACCCTGATATAATCGTCGTTCGGGATGTAGCCGGTGGGCTGTGTGGAGGAGACGACCAAATTGGTCGTTGACGGCAGTGGACTGCCGGGCCGATAGGAATCCCAGGTGTTCCGACTCCGCGCAATCTGATCCGCGATGTAGAAATGGGCGCTTGCGTCCTCGGAAGCCAGCAGACTCGGGTCATCCGGATACTGCCAGGTCTGCTCACCGCTCAGAGTGTTCGTCTTCGTCGTCGACTTGAGGTTGAACGGACCCAGTGGCCAGGGCTCGATGCTCTCGCTGTACACTTTTACAGTATTCTTCTGGGCGTAGGCTCGGACGTAGAGATCTCTCCGGGATCCGTCCGACTCGAGATTTCCCACCGATTCCGTCGTGAAGTACCCTGAAGCGTCTGTTTGAGTTGCCAGCAGAAACTCGTCGTACAAAGGAGAGCCCGGGTTTTCGTCCCATAGCTCGACCCTGATTTGTGCGGCGGGCAGGGTTTCGCTCCCGCCGAAGTAACTGCGGCGATAGCCAACCCATCCAGAGGCAACAACGTAACCCAGTTGCCACTCCGCCGCCGCTGAAGCGGAGTTGTCGTCTTCATTTACTTCGCTGAGAATGTGGTCGTCGTCAAGCCGAACTACCACATTGTGAGTCCCCTCACCCAATGTCACCGCAAAGCTTGCGCCATCGTACACTTGACCCGCTGAAATGCCGGGGATGCTGTGAGATCCCTTGAGTACGCCATCAACGAAAACTCTGGCCGTCGTGGGCCATGCGTAGGCAGAGCCGTCGTTTATAACTCCCCACCTGATATAGGCGGGCTCACCCGCAACACAGACAGGCTCATTTATCGTGCCGCTCGGATCAGTGGTAACGATCAGCGCATCCGACCAGAAGGTAGGAGCCGTAAACGCCAGGTTAGGCTGCGCCGGCGCAATCCAAAATGTCTCTTCCCACACATTGTCGGTCTCGTCTTCTTCCTCCACTTCCTGAAGCGAGTCGATCACTATTCGGATTGTGTGATAACCCGACGTGAAAATATGAGGCACATTCCGCATGTAGTCGTCATAGCCGCCAGGCGCGATTGAGTATTGAGAGTACAAGGGGCTGACGGCCTGGTTATCGATGTAGACGGCGGTCCTTGATTGTCCACTCTCTGCGGCGCCGTTGTTGCCCACTCCCCAATTGATGTAGACGGGCTGCTGTGCGTACAGCACGGCGTCTGTACTGGTGCTAAAGTACGAGTGTGAGACCGTGAGCGGGCCGTCCCACCCAGGTGGCGTATCATAGGTCAGGTTCGGCAGATCCGAGGGACGATCACCTATTACTTGCACATCGTCTACGTACGCTCCTTCAAACTGAATAGAACCATCGGTGTCGAAGACGAAACTGATGTATAGACTGAAGTATCCTTCCGGCAGATACCTGGATGTCAGTTGCCAACTACCAGAACTAGTACTGACTGACTCCAGCAAGTCCCAGTTGACGCCATCAAATGAGTAGTATGCCCTGAAGAAGTCAGCGCCATATTCTGACTCAACCCATCTCCAGTAGTTGATACGGAGGTTCTCCGCTCCAAACACGTCAATGGGAGACAAGTTGATCATCCAAGCATACATATTGTCGTCGTATGTGAACGGGTCGTCACTGTAGCCGTTCCCCGCGCACCAGGCAGACCAGTTGCCTTGGTGCTGATTGTAGGAATCGTCGTACCAAGTGTCAATACCGTTGCCCGGATCATCATCACCGGAACTCCAGACATCTTCAAAAGAGTCTATCTCGAAATCCGCAGAGAACAATACGTCATCCGCGAGAATGTTGCTGGTAGATCCCTCTTCTGATTTCTTGATCTTCTTCGGTGGCTTGCGACGATTGTTGTCCTTGGGATCTCGAGGGAAGTACGGATATTCCGCATCGCGAATTCCCTTCAGACGCAGCTGCTTGAGGGTTCTCAAGGTAGCCGTGGTGCGGTAGTATCCCGCCGAGTCGGTTGGCTCAAGATGATCCAACGTGGAACTGGCAGTCTGGTAGTCCGCTGGATCGCGCAGGTCAAGGATGACATCCAACTTCTTGGAACCTGCCAACGCCAGAAGGGAGTCATAGGTTTTTCTGGCGCCGTCGTGGATGTCGGGAATCAGCTCCACCTTGTGGAATGCTCGCTCTCCCCTCTGACGGGTCCAGAATTCACCGTGAATTTGGATCGTCTGTCCGTCTGCGTCCAGTAAGGGAGCTTGGGTCGAATCCAAGGGGTCGATGTCGGAGCTATACCGCTCGATTTGAGCCCGCTCCTTCATCTGCTGATACTCCTCAGGGCTGACTGCGTATACGCCTCCTGTATCGTCTGGCACCCACACCCATCCGTCTGGAACAGGATAGTAGCCCATCACGTTGGCCTTGTCTCGAAGCGCCTTGATGGCGCCTTCCTGGTCTGTCTCGTTCCCAAATTCGTCGTAGTAGACCAAGCGCCCCGGTTTTGAAGGATTCGCCATCAGCGAGTCTTCCCACTTTTGCACTGACGAATCGATTATGATCTCTGGTTCCCGGGTGTTGACCGCGTAGACGCGGACGTCGTGCGTCCACTCCTCCACCGAGTCGGGGCCGGTAACCCAGAACCTCCCCGCCCACTGCGGGGTGCGGCACGAGCTTTCGAACTTCATCCAGAATCCACAGGTGTCGTCCTGCGGAAGTACCACCGGCAGGTCGATCGTCACCGACGGTTCCTGCTCGGCCTTGGTCACTGCAAACGTCTTCGGTCCGCTGTAGCCCATGTTGTCGTCCTGGAAGAACTCGGCTGTGATGTCCGTACAGCCGGTGGTGTCGTAGAGGGTCAGGCGAAGCGTGACCGGTCCTGGCTGCAGAGCCGGGATGAACTCGTAGGTGTAGTGGAAGAAGCGCGGCTGCATCGGCTTGCCGAACACCACCTGCGCACCGCATGTGATGACCAGCACCAACATGAGTGCGGCGATCACAATTGTCTGCATCTGTCTCATTGTAAGTCTCCCCCGCCGGTCGTCGGCCGCGCCCTTCCGACAGCCCGAACGGCAGTTGAATGTTCCCACTCTAAAGAGAGTGTAGTGACTCGTGTCTCTAATACCAACACATCTTTGTTTTCTTCCACCGGGCCGCTGGCGGTGGCAGGTATCACCGGCCCGGCGGGACAGGCATTAATAGCGCTCGAACGGAAGGAGAGGAATCAAGTCCCACCGTCCGCTGCCGTGGTAATACAACCTTCGTGCCAATCGCACGTGGATTCGCACAGAATTCGTACAAGAGAATGTTGGGTATAGATTTGAAGAGTGTGCGACGAGAGATTGAGACTGACATCACATCCTCCAACTGCGCGAATTCGCGCAGCAAACCCCTCGCTGCGTCGCGCAGCCAAACTCCCACACAAACAGAACCGGCAGGTCGTGGTGGGGAGGGGAGTCACAACCTGCCGGCACACAGTGAACGTCGGTCACCTGATCCCTGTGTGATCGCGTTCTGTATTGTTCGTTCATATGCTCGTACGTGCGATTACGGCTCAAGCTGCGAAGCCCGCCCCTGCTCGGCCTCACGACGTTTCTTCAACGACTCCTGCACCCACATACCGACCAAAGCAGCAACCATGCCCAGGCCGAAGGTGATGAGCAGAATTGCCCATTGGGGCGTGAAGGCGTTGTCGTAGTCGGAGAACACAGTCGCTCCCATTGCGATTCCTATACCGAGACCTACCGCGAACCCACTGCCAATTTCACGAGCTTTCATCTGTCGATGCCTCCTTAGGTGTGAGGGTTTGGTATGGCCTAACTGCCCTGCTCTTCGCATCCGATCGACTTCACTGCCGTCTTGATGGCGTCCACGATCTCCGACATGTTCCTCTGTGCCCCCATGTCATCGACCTCGGCGGAACTGACCATCGCGCACAACCGCCGCCACACCGTCCAGGACCTCTCCGATGACTTAAACGATCGTTCATTGAGCAGTCCGAAACTCATCACGCGCTCCGTCCATTGGTCGCCGAGGGTGCGAACCCGGTCGGCTTTGGCATAGAGTTCCCGCTCTCTCCCGGACAGACGTGCCCGTGTCGCATGATCCGGGGCTGCCCGAAGGATAGCGACGGCCGAGTCCGCTTCGGCCCTGCTGGCGAATGCGACTTCAATCCGGCGACGATTCCATTCGGATGCAACCTTCAGTCCACCGTTCTCATCCGGCGGACCGACCACCGTCAAGCGATCGTTACCGATCTCCACCCTGACCTCGACCCGTTCTTCGGGTGTCGAGCTCGCAGCGAACTCGATTCGGTCGCGTCCGGCATCGTCGCACATCGCGAATTCGAATCCGTCGGCGTCGATCCCGAGCCAGGCGGGATACTGTCGGCCTTCGGTGTCGTGATAGACAAAATCGATTTTGAGTTTCTCCGTGTCGGGAGCAAACCTGACCTGAGACACGCCGGTGTTCGAACCGGATGAAAGTGAAATCAGCGTCTCTTCATTCTGCGCGCTGGACTCATCGGCGAGCGAAAATGAGAGAGGAAAACATGCCAGCGCCAGACACAGCGCCGCGGTGACCAGACCGTTCATAGAAACCTCCCCGCCCGCAAGCGGGCGCTTGCGCCACACGATAGTTGCATTCTCCCCACCTGATGTCACTCCCCTACCGAGATGACTCATTCGGTTTACGTGAGCGCCAATTTGTTTGTTTCGAGAATCGGGAGAGCGTGTCCTGCCGGACCAGCCACCGCCATTTCGGTGAAGACAACCGAACCCGACCGGACACCTCCCGATCTCGTTTCCCACCGTACCCCTTGGAGGGGCACCTTGCCCCTCGCAGGAGCACCTTACCCTCTCGGGTGTACATACTGCACGGTCGTGGTAAACAACTTCGGTGCCGGTTTGTGCGCGCGGCGTGTGACGCGCACGCCATCGCGTGTGACGTCAGCAGCTTACGCGAGACGTTATGAGTTGCTGACTGATACTGTGTGATGGAGAAACTGCGCGAATTCGCGCAGCGATCGCGCGGATTTTCGCGCAGTGGAGTCAAGCTGTGTTATGACAGAGGGTTACCGCTGCGCGGATTCGCGCAGCCACACGCAACCTACGACCTGGGGAAGGAATCAGACCGCCACAACACAGGCAGGAGCGCAACATAAACCGCTACCAGCAGGAGGATCGTGGCAAGGAATAGAAATCCTGCGGCCCCATAGAGTGAGAAGTTGGCAAGCAGGTTGAATGACACGACGTTCGAAAGGAGGATCGACGTCAGGACAAGACATAGCACCGTTGTTCTGGATTTCGGATGGTGCCTGGTATCACCCGAACCGATCCCCATCCCCTTCTGCTTCTCCGCGACATACCATATCAGGACTGATTGGGCAAAGGGCAGATAGACAAAGTCAATCGGCCATGATGTTTTGAGTATGAATGGGGTCGTTAGAAACACGATGAGGAAGCTCCAGAGATTATGATGATTGACTCGCGCACGCTGCACCAGATACACGAACACCAGGTTTCCGGCTGCAATCGAATAGGAAATAACATATACAATCCACTGCATCAGCGGCGCATCCGCGGCAGTGATCCCGAGCAGGCGCATGGCTAGGTGTGGAAAAAACTGCGAATGCGGGTTCGATGCGACCCAGTCGGTATTGCGGAATGAAGTGAGGAGAGCGTCGTAGAAGTCAATCGTTTGCCCTGCCCCCAGAACAATCCCGGGAATTACGACGAGTACTGCGGCGCATGCGACAGTGACCACTACTGCAAGGCGCAGTTGTCTGCCCGCAAGGAATGGCAGGAGAAAGATCGCCGGATAGAACTTGAAGCTGACGGCGAAGGCCAGGAGAGCGGCAGCTATGAAGTGGTGTCGGCGTTCGATCGCAAGCAATGATCCGAGAAGAGCCACCATAATGAAACTACTGGTGTTTCCGGTGAAAAAGTTCAGCCACCAGGGGTAGGAAAGCAGGATAAGGACAGGAAAGAGAACCTGAATCGGAAGCTGAGATGGTGTGAGACGGTAGAATAACATTATACAGACCGGGATGGCGGCAGCCTGGAGTATTCCCCAGAGCACCAGTGATGCATTCAATCCAAGCGGTGGAAAGACCGCCAGAAGGATTGCGATGAAGGGAGAGTAGAGAAATCCCCTGACGGGGAGGCCGTCACGGAGGATCGAGTCTCCCATGGGATGATAGTAGTCGATGAAGTCACAAAACAGCTGCGAGCAGAAACCGACGACTTCTCCGAAGCTCCCCCAGGTGAGACAGCAATAGCAGATAATAAGAAGGATTGACGTGATCGATCCGAGTATTCTCAGCGGCCAAAGGCGAGCTGTTTTGGCAGTGGAACTGAGGTGTGCATCGACCTGAGATCGTTCGCGTTTTTGCACGGCGAGATCCTCGTCTGCCTGCAGATTTCTCTGCAAATCACAGTAATTGCATCACTTGAGCATACGATACTGCAAGTACAGGGTGACGTTCAAACGTTCTTCTCAGACTGCTCTGTCGCCGCCATCCACGTGCTCAGGCAATTTCAATAGTAGTAAATGTAAATGCCCTTTATGTAAACGCTGTCGCCGAGTTGTCCTCGATAATTCAGAGACAGGCGAAAGTCAACGGTGTCCTCCGGAGGCCAGGGATAGTTCGACGGTAACTCCTCGATCCAGTTGAGATCGTGTCCGGCAATGAACATCCCGGACAACTGGGGGTTGGTGCCGGGAACGTCGTTCATGTACCAATCAACATCCATGTATGATGTGCGGGAACGCGCCTCGCCCTGGATAATGAAACCCAGCCGCAGAGCACCGGGGGGTAACTGGACATTGTCACGCATGCGCATGTCCGAACCCCGCAGGTCATACCAGAACATGTACATGCCGTACTTGTTCGTGACGCCATACTCCCACGCCCATTTTTCCGGACTGTAACCACCGTCGGCGAAAGCAAATTCTATTCTTCTGACTGTCAAATCGATCACCGTATCCCGGTTGAGCGATACCGTGGTGTACTGAGGACTGTAGAGGAGCAGACTTCGCGAATTCACATAGTCGGTAATCATGGTGTCCGTGGAGAACATGCTGACCGCCACCGATCCCGGGGCCAGGCCGTCAACGGCGTAGTATCCGACAGAGTCGGTTACCACAGTCTGGGAATCGAGCTGGGAGTCGACGAAGACCATCGTTACCTTGTGTGCCCGGTAAGAGCCGGTGGAAGCGAAGAGGGTACGGACTGACCCGGAAAGACTGTATGTCGGGACACTATCAGGAGGGTTAGAGGACTTGTCGTCCCCACAGCCGGCACAAAACTGAACTCCGACACAAACGACCAGAAACAGCAGTGCGTTTCTCATGGCTGACCTGCCCATGCAGTACGTGGACATATATGTACACGTAATATATCAGGCGTGTCGAAAGAAGGATACGTAATTCGCAGCCAGCACTATGTGATCTTTGTATCGACTCGCAATTCATCCTGATTTCATCCGATTTCTCAGGGGTTTTGGCAAACGCAGGAGAGACACTCACAAGATACCCTGACAAGCCCACCCCTGTGGGTTGGCTTCCCTTCAGAAAGACCCGGGATACCAAGAGAATCGCATGGGTGCCCCAGCGCATTCCTGCACGCGACGGCGGGGGGGGATGCTGACTTGAGCGAAGTCATGGAATCCAGAGGGTGGCAATATCGCGGCAGGTTCAGGGGCGGACCCGCCCCACGGTGACTACTTAATCAATGACCGAAGCGTCTTCAGATTCCGCACGTCGTCCGCCAGCGTATCGTCTTTGGGCGTCTCCAACACCATCGGGATCTTCTTCAGCCGACGGTCATTCATGAAATTGCGAAAGGCCTCGATCCCGATCATCCCCTCACCGATATGTTCATGCCGGTCACGGTTGGACCCGAACTCTTTTTTGCTGTCATTGAGGTGAATCACGTTCAGTTTGTCGAGTCCAATCACATTGTCGAACGCCTTGATCGTCCGCTTGAAGTCTCTTGGATCGGTGATCGGATATCCCGCTGCAAATATATGACAGGTGTCCATACACACACCGACATGGTCTTTATCCTCTACCAGGTCAATCATCGACGCCAGTTCCTCGAACGTCCGGCCCAAAGTCGTACCTTGCCCGGCGGTCGTCTCAAGACAAAGCGTGACCGTGTTGTCTGTGACTTCGGAAAGAATGCGGTTCATGTTTTCGGCGATCCTGGCAATCCCGGCCTCTTCACCCGAACCAACATGCGCCCCCGGATGAAACACCAGATTGGGAATTTTCAGCGTGTTGCAGCGCTCGACTTCCTCTTTCAGTGCGAGACGCGACTTCTTGTTCAACGCTTTGTCAGGTGAAGCCAGATTGATCAAGTAGCTGGAATGCGAACAGGCGACCGTGATACCCGTTCGTTCGATCTCGGCGAAATAGCGATCGACCTCCTCGGTCGTCAGGACTTTCGCGCGCCACTGGCTGTTCGACTTATTGAACATCTGGACAGTCTCGCAGGTCGCCCGCTCACCGTTGAGGATGGCGTTGAAAACACCTCCGGCGATCGACTCGTGGGCGCCGAGCACCGGTTTCTTACCGGTCTTGCTCGAGTCCGTTTTTTTCGCGGTCTTGAATGCGGTCTTCTTCGGAGTCACAGGTGCGTTCCCCTTGTTAGTCTTCGACAATACAGTCCGCTTCGATCTCGACCAGGAAATCATCGCGAACCAGTCCCGACGTTCCGACCATGGTCGCCACCGGTCGCACCGAGCGGAAATACTCCCCGTGCGCGCGGCCGATTTCCTCGGCGTGTGACAGATCAACAACGTACATACGCGTGCGGACAACGTCGTCGAGCGAGCCACCGAGCTGTTCGATAGCGTCCTTGATGATCTCGAAACATCGCACTGCCTGTCGGTATGGATCGCCCGGTGCGGCGGTGGTGCCGTCGGGCGCCACCGGCGCCGTACCGGCTACGACAATCTGGTTCCCCACGCGCATGGCGCGGCAGAACCCTATCGGCTTTTCCCAGGGAGAACCGGATGAAACCCGTTTTCGTTCCATAGAGACTCACACCCTTCTGTTTTTTACTGACGTCACCTGTCAGTGACGCCCGGTATGTTATGGCAGGATACTGGAGTAAAGGGGTCGTCGATGCAAAAGTCAATTGTGATTCGTGATACGGGGATATCGGTCACCGATGTTCTTCGCGGCATCGCCAAAGGCTACACCTACGAGCAGATCATCAAGTACCTTCCCGCTCTCAGCATGGCCGACATCATGACCGCCGCGCAGTTCGCCCATGACCTGATCGCTTCGCACGTAACCACGGATCATGAGATCAAGCTGAGCGCGGAGATCAAACTCCTGGCCAACAAGGGACAACTGATCGATCTGAGCGAGCTTCGCAAGAAGTACGCGCGCGCGTATGAGACATGGGAGACACGCGAAGACAATCAACTGGTCGCGATGCACCGGCAGGGGATGTCGATCGACGAGATGTCTGTGCAGCTCAAGAGGCAGCCGGGAGCGATAATCTCCCGGCTGAAATCACTGGACGCTTTTTCGCGTGACGGCGCGTCTCGGCGACGTGCCCGATCACCTAACGAAGGTTCATCGAGAGGATCTTGATCTCGGTCATATCCTCAATCGCATAACGCATCCCCTCACGGCCGATACCGGAGTCTTTGATCCCACCGTACGGCTGATGGTCGGCGCGGAATGTTGGTACGTCGTTGATAACCAGCCCCCCCACCTCGACGTGCTTAAACGCGTAGAAGACATCATCGAGTCGGTTGGTGAAAATACCCGCCTGGAGGCCGTAGGGGGTGTCGTTAAGATCATCGACCACCTTCTTGAAACTCTTGTACTTCTGGACGGTGATCAACGGCGCAAACGCCTCCATCGAGCAGGCCTTCATCGACTTCTTCACATTAGTAAGAATGGTCGGGTCAACCAGACGGCCCTTGATCTTGCCACCGGTGAGAAACTCCGCGCCGTTTTCTCTCGCATCATCGAGAATAGCCTTCGTCTTCTCCACGGCCCGGTCGTCGACCAGCGTCCCAACATCGGTCTTCTCATCGAGCGGATTACCGACTTTGAGCTTCCTGGTCCGCGCCACCAGCTTCTTGACAAAGTCTTCGTAGACCTTCTCATGCACAAACACCCGCTGCACCGAAATGCACGACTGTCCGGCCGAGCCAAACCCGCCCTTGACGACCCGTTCGGCCGCGAACTCCAAATCTGCGTCATCGGCGATAACAGCCCCCGCGTTGCCGCCGAGTTCGAGGACCACCCGCGCTTTCCTGGCGCGCTCCTTGATCCACCAGCCGACCGCGTCGGAGCCGGTGAAGGAGATCAGACGAATGCGTTCATCTTCAATCAACGGCGAAGAATCTTCGTTGGCCGCCGGCAGCACCGAAATAGCGCCCTTCGGATAATCCGTTTGGTCGATCAACTCGGCCAGCATCAGCGCCATCACCGGCGTCTTGGGAGCCGGTTTGAGAACGATCGTATTACCGCTCGCCATCGCCGGCGCGATCTTGTGCGCCACCAGATTGAGCGGGAAATTAAACGGCGAGATTCCCGAAATCACCCCGATCGGGAAGCGTCGAATCAACCCCATCCGGTTCTCCGCACCGCGCGTCCAGTCGAGATCCATGATCTCGCCGCCCACCCGACGGGCTTCTTCGGCCGCCGTCTTGAACACTTCGACCGCCCGACCGACCTCGCCACGAGAATCGGCCAGCGCCTTGCCGACCTCCATCGACATCATCGTCGCGAACCTGTTGGCGTTCTCGCGAAGCCCCTCGGCTACTGCCAGACAAGCTTCTTCCCGTTGATACGAAGTCAATTCGCGTGTCTTCGCGAACGCCTCCTGCGCTTTGCTGATGGCTGTCGTCAGGTCCTCTTTGGAAGCCCGCGCGACGGTCGCCACCAGTGAATCGTCGTACGGGTTCTCGACGCGAATGGTCTCCTTGCGGTCTACCCATTCACCGGCCAGATACATCTTGTATTTCTTCGCCATGCTCTCTCGCTTCCTGCGCCTTATCGGCAACGGCTGTATCGATTGCCTCTTTTATGTAAAAACGGCTGTCCCCTTCCCCAATCGATCAAGTATACAGAGGGGCGGGTGATTGCTCAACCCGAAAGGCAACGATTCCACCTGGTTCAGTTCTTTCCAGAAGCAACACTGTAAGCCTCGTTCCAGTTCATTCTCCAACCAGAGGTTGTGGGGTTTCTCCCATACTTGTGGGAGCCCATTGGACAGGAAACGCCGATTGGGATATCCGCAGCAAACCCGCCGAGCCCCCGATTCGGCCAGTTATCATATTGCCAGGCAACAGGATGCAGTCGCGATAATCGTTTCGAACCGGAAATGTCTGCTCGTGGCATACTATTTACACCGGTCTGGGCAAACATGAGTAGTCATGAGGAATAGCGACATGAACATGAAAAGAATACAGAATCAGGACGGTATCACCCTGCTCGAGGTGTTGATCGCCATGATCATCCTCACGCTTTCTCTGCTCGTGCTGCTGAACATGGCCATGGTGGCGCTCGACGGTAACGATTGGGCCAACAACACCACGGTAGCAACTCAGCTCCTGCAGGACAAACTCGAGGAACTTCGCGGTGATGGCTTCCCGGTCAGCGGCAGTGATACGGTGGGCGATATCGCCCGATCGTGGAACGTGACGACGGTCTCAAGTCATCTGCGCCGCGTCGAAGTGCGGGTTGACTGGACGGATATCAGCAACGATCAGAAAACGAATTCGATCACCAGTTTCATAAGAACCGACTCGGTATAGGTGGTATCATGAAGAAGCTGATACGTACACTCAGAAATAGCCGCGGCTTTTCACTGCTGGAAGTGCTGATCGCCCTCACTCTTACCGGCGTCATCACGGCAGCCATTCTCCAGGCGTATATCACCCAGCATCAGAATTACATGGTGCAGGATGACATCACTGCGGTCCAGCAAAGTGCGCGCGCTGCCATCGACGAAATCGGTCGCCATGTCCGGATGGCGGGTAACGGCCTGCCGGCGGGTCTCGACGCGCTGGTACCGGCCAACTCCAACCCCGACTCTCTTTACATCAGGTACCGGGTGGACGATTGTGAGGCGACGGTTGATACGACCATGGCCTCGGTGACAGCCGACATCATCTGCGGTGGCGGAGTCTCCTGCTTCCAGGCGGACCAGATCGCCTACATCTACCATCCCGACTCGGGTGGTGGTGAATGGTTCTGGATCACCTCAGTCGACTCGATCAATAACCGCCTTGGACACTCGTCTGCGCCGCTGTCCCAGGCGTATGTTGAAGGTGCAATCGTTATCACGCTCGAAGAGGTCCTTTTCTATGTCGACTCGGTGTCGAATGTGGATCATCCTCGACTCATGCTCCAGCTCCCCGGCGGCAGCCCGCAGATATACGCCGACAACGTCGACGATCTGCAGTTCCGCTACCGCCTCGCCAATGGCGTGGTGGTCGACGATCCGCTACTGATCGAGGATGTCAGTGAAGTATTGATCTCGGTGACCGGTCGTTCCGACACACCGGATCCGGATGGCGACGAAGATGATCCCTACCGCCGTCGGACATACGCGTCATCGGTCCATTTGAGGAATATAGGACTTTAACAGGCAGGGGCTACCTATGCTGCAGATTACGATGAAAAGTGAACGGGGCATCGTAACAGTGATCGCCTTGATTATGGTTGGCATGTTGACGCTGATCGGGCTGGCGGCGCTGTCAACGTCGGATGACGAAGTCAGTATCGCCGGCAACGAGCTGCAGGAAATGCGGGCGTTTTACGCAGCCGAATCAGGTCTGGATGCCGCCGGGGCAGCCTTGCAGCATGACTACGAAGTGACCGGCGTACCGCCGACTAATCCCCCCTCGGGAAGCGACTCGGTGAATGGATGCATCGTGAGTTACTTCACGACCGATGATGGAGCCGCTACGCAGCGGACGCTGACCACCGGGACGCTGGCGGGACTTCACGCCCTGGTGAAGTCGTTCACGATATCCTCGGTTGCCGTCAAGTCCGGCGACAACTCGCGGATTGCCCTGCAGCAGTCATTCGAGACCGCGCTGGTGCCGATTTTTCAGTTCGCCGTGTTCTACGGCCAGGATCTGGAGATCGACCCGGGGCCGGACATGACACTTATCGGTCGCGTACACTCCAACGGCGACATGTTCCTCAACCCCGCCAGCAACTTGAGAATGGACAGCTACGTTACTGCATCGGGCGAACTGCTTCGCGGTTCGAAAGGCACGGACCCGTTTAAGTCCGGTGACGTTTTCATCAAGGACGCCAGCGGCAACTACGTCTCCATGCGATCGGGTTCCGACTGGGTGGACAACAACTACGCCGACTGGTATGACTCGTCCATCTCGAAATGGGATGGCCGGGTGCAGGATGAAGCTCACGGCGCTCAGTCGCTCAATGTGCCGATCTCAAACTCCGGTGACCCGCACAAGCTGATTGAGCGCGCCGCCAGTAACCCCGATTCGTACGAGAACAAAGCCACGCTGAAGTTCATCGACGGCCAGGCCTATTCCAAGGTCGGCGGCGTCTGGCAGAACGTCACGGCGAACATGATCGCCGACGGTGTCATTACGCAGACCAGTGACGAGTTTTATGATCAGCGAGAGTACGAATGGGTGGATGCCTTCGAACTCGACGTCCAGGCGATGTACGACCACGGCTATGCCCCCAGCAACGGCGTCATATATTTCTCGGACGAAGTATCCAGCTCCAGCGATTGGCCGGCCCTCCGGCTGCACAATGCGGAGGAACTGGGCGACGGCCTGACTATTGCCTGCGAGAATCCGATTTACACGGTCGGCAACTTCAATTCCGTGGACAAAAAGCCGGCGTCCTTCATATCGGACGCCCTGACAGTGCTCTCGGCGTCGTTCGACGACTCCAAGAGCACCCTGTACTACACGAATCGGGTGGCTCAGTCGACCACAATCAACGCTTCATATGTTACCGGCGGTGTGGAAACGGGACCGGGAGTCGAGTCCGGTGGATTCCACAACCTGCCGCGTTTTCTTGAGTATTGGGGCGGGCGAGACTTCCGGTGGACCGGCTCGGCGATTCATCTCTGGTATTCACAGCAGGCCACCGCCACCTGGCGTCCCGAATCCGGAGGCTACTATCGGGCGCCAACCCGCGTGTGGGCATATGACACTGATCTTGACGATCCCAACAAGCTCCCGCCGGAAACGCCGGTGGTGCGAGTGTTCCAGCGAACCGGCTGGCGACAGGTCAACGTCGGCTACGCCCAGAGTGCGAACGACTTCGATTGGGATCTGGCCGAAGGAACAGGCAACTGACGATACGAGTGGCAACAGAAGGTAAGAAAGTCCGGCATATCCGACCGCAGCTGAAGCCGCGGTCGGTGACTCGATCTCAGCCAGCCACTGAAAACCGAGGAGACACACTGGTGACGGACTGAGACCAAGGCTCATCAGAAGGCAGGTGTAGACTTATGATACGTACGAAACTGAAATCCGAACAGGGCATCGTCACGGTGATTGCCCTGATCATGGTTGGCATGTTGACACTGATCGGACTGGCGGCCCTGTCGACATCCGATGACGAGGTCAGCATCGCCGGCAACGAACTGCAGGAGATGCGATCCTTCTATGCCGCGGAGGCGGGACTCGAAGCCGCCGCTGCCGCCCTGCAGTTTGAATATGAAACCACCGGCGTGCCGCCTACGACCATGCCCTCCGGCAGTGATTCGATCAACGGCTGCCGGGTGCGCTATCTGACGGCCGACGATGGTCCGGCGACACAGCGAACGCTGACGACCGGCACCCTGGCCGGCCTGCACGCGCTGGTGAAGTCGTTTACGATTTCCGCGGCCGGCTACAGAGTGGCCGACAACTCGCGTGTGGCCCTCCAGCAGTCATTCGAAACGGCACTGGTGCCGATCTTCCAGTTCGCCGTGTTTTACGGCAACGATCTGGAAATCGCCCCGGGGCCTGAGATGACCCTGATCGGTCGCGTGCATTCCAACGGGAACCTCTGGGTGCAGGCCAACGCGACCTTGCGGATGGACTCCTACGTGACGTGCAGCGGTGAGTTCCTACATGGCCGCAAGGGACCCGGTGGTGTCTCCGGCGGTGACGTCCTGATTAAGGACGCTGCCGGCAACTACCAGTCCGTACAGGCTTCGGCGCCGACCGACGTCAACGGCGACGGCTGGCTCACCCATGCCGACACCAGCTGGTACAATGCCTCGGTCAACCGCTGGGACGGTCGCGTACAGGACGGCGCTCACGGGCAGGGCGAGTTGAACCTGCCGCTGACCAACGTCGATGATCCGCACAAGATCATCGAGCGCGCTGACGGCGGTAATGCGGACTCGTACGAGCATAAAGCGACCCTGAAGTTCATCGATGGTCGCGCCTACCAGAAGGTCGGCGGCGTGTGGAATGATGTCACCGCCAGCATGATCGCCGACGGCGTCATCGCCTTCAATAACGACCAGTTCTATGACCAGCGCGAAGGCGAGTGGGTCGACGTGATGGAATTGGACGTGGATGCCATGTACAGCCACGGGTACGAACCCGACAACGGCGTGGTGTACTTCTCGGACGAAGCCGCCAGCTCGGCCGAGTACCCGGCCATCCGCATCAACAACGGTGACGAGCTTGGCGATGCCCTGACGATCTGCAGTGAGAATCCGCTCTACACCAAGGGCGACTTCAACTCGGTCGACAAGAAGCCGGCCGCCCTTATGGGCGACGCGATCACCTTCCTGTCGGAGAATTTCGATGACTCCAAGAGCACCTGGAGCAAGAGCTCACGGGTGGCGACCGAAACGACCGTGAATGCTTCCTACCTTACGGGTAACACGGAGACCACCGATTGGAACTACAACGGCGGTTTCGAGAACCTCCCCCGCTTCCTTGAATCGTGGTCGGGTCGCGCTTTCAACTGGAGCGGTTCGGCGGTAAACCTCTGGTACTCGCTGCAGGCCAACGGCAACTGGAACGGCACGTACTACGATCCGCCGATTCGTAACTGGAGATACGATACGGATCTCGATGACCCCAACAAGCTGCCGCCGGAGACACCTGTCGTGCGCGTCTTCCAGCGCACCGGCTGGCGCCAGGTCAACGTCGGGTACGCCGATGGCGCCGACGACTTCGACTGGGAAAGCCTGGTCGCCATGGACGGATATTGATTTGAAAGATCACATCTGAGAACGACACCTCGACGCCCTTACGCAGAAAGCCCGCCGATTCAGGCGGGCTTTTTGTATGCCATAAATATAGGGCCGGGCCGCTATTCGATCGTCACGTCAAACGGCAAACGCGCCATCATGATCGGTCCCTCGCCGTCCGCCAACGGACTCAACAACATGTCGGGTCCGCCATCGTGTCCCACGAAGAGCGACGCGACACTGCGGAACAACGAACCTCCGGGAAACAAGAACAACGGCCGTCGCTCCGGGTGAATGACGATCTCGTAGTCGTCGAGACCGAGTTCCGAGGCGGCGTAGTCGAGCGCTTCTTTCAAGCCACCCAGCTCGTCGATAAGGCCGACCCGCCGGGCATCACGACCACTCCATACCCTCCCCTGCGAAAGCGCATCAATCGAATCGACCGGCAGGTTGCGGTTGTCTGCGACGAGGTCGACGAAATGGTCGTACATCGCCTTGAGCTGACCGAAGTACTTCGCCCGCTCCTCCTCGGTGAAAGCCCGCGAGAAGGTCATCATCCCTGCATAGCGCCCCCGCGTGTACAGCTCCTTGTGCAGCGCTATCTTCTCGTACAGACCACTCAAGTCTGCCTTGCCGCCGAAAATGCCGATCGATCCGGTCACCGTCCCCGGACTGGCGAACAGCCGCTCGGCGGGCGTGCTGAAGTAAAACGCGGCCGAGGCCGAGACATTTCCCATTGAGACTACCAGCGGCTTTTTCTCGGCGGCCCGCTCGGCGGCTCGATGGATCGCCTCACCGGCGAGCGCTTCGCCACCCGGTGAGTTCACCCGAAGAACTATTCCCTTCACCTCGGGGTCTGATACCGCGGCGGCGAAAGCCCGGCTCATGGCGCCCGGCGTGACCTTGTCGTCCGAACCGAACGGCACACCGGAAAGCTGATCGACCACGTCCCCCTCCGCGACAACCACCGCAATCTTCGGACGCTTCTGCCACGAGTCGTTCATCAACGTATCCGACAGATAGCGCTTGAACGAAATCTGCGGCAGCCCCTTCAGGTAGTCTCCAACCAGGCGGTCACGATAAACCAACCCGTCGACCAGCCCCGCCGCCAGGGCCGCCTCCGATGTATACGGTCCCTGGTCGATCAGCGCCATCACCGAATCCGATGAGATTCCCCGGCCCGCGGCAATGGCGCCCACAAACTGGTCGTACGTCTCATCGAGCAGATGATTGATCTCCACCCGGTATTCTTCGGATGATGACTCTCGCGTATAGGCTTCGGTCGCCGACTTGTACTTTCCGATCCGCAGCAACTCCATCTCCACACCGATTTTGTCCAGCGTCCCGGCGTAAAACGATAACTCGGCTCGCAGGCCGACCAGATTGACACGGCTGACCGGGGGAATCAGAACTTCATCGCAGCCCGCCGCTATGAAGTACGAGATATTGTTTGCCCCATCCATATAACAGGTGACGCGCTTGCCGTGCTCGCGGAAAAACCCGATCGCCGAACGAAGCTCCTGGGCCTGCGCCAGCCCCAGTCGGAGTCGCTTGAGATCAAGCACCATCGATGAGATCGACGGGTCTTTTGCGGCACGATAGATCGTCGTGAGCACGGTGGCATACGCTTCAGGTTGCCGACCAAACACCGGCCGCACCGGATTTTCCGACGGACGACCCGACAGCGCCAGTGACAGACGACGCTGCGGCTGACGAAGGATCGAAGGCTGCCGATGGTCGGTTATCCCCGCGTAGGCGGTCGTACCGCGACCGTCGCCTCCTTCACTGAAACGACTCCGCGCACCGACGAAGTACTCGATCAAGTTGGTACGAAAGCCAAGCATGAAATTCTGGTCGGAATCGAGACCGCCGTAGAGATACAACCCGGGGAGAGGGGTGTAGGCGGCATGATAGTTGAAGTCGGCGTCGGAGACACTCATCCCTGTCGAAAGCGCCATATCAGCGGCGATCGTGAAATTCGGACCGTACGGCTTGAATGCCAGTGAATACCGCATCTCCGTTTCCGTACGTTCACCGTTGACGCGACCCTGATTTAGATTCGAGAAGACAACACCGTACCGCCATTTCGGTCCATAGCCGCCGGCGATACCGAGATTCCAGAAGTGCCGATTATTGTAGAAGTCGGGGCCGTCGCTGAAATAGCGATACGCCACTCCCAGCTGTACACCGCTGGTGAGCTCGAAGCCACCGGCCCAGATCCACTCCTTGTACTCACCTTCGGGACGATCGAGCTTGCGATACGCGGAGACGAAGTGGTTCTTGGTCGCCGCCCATCCCCAGCTCTTGGCGAAGGAACCATCGAAGTAATCCGCCATCACCATAAACGCTCCCGCCCGGTAGCGACCCAGTTCGGCGGGATTGATCCAGGCCGCTTCGAGTCCGAACGCATCGGCCGCCGGCTCATTGAAAAACACACCGTCGGGAATCGGAATACGCTTAATGGTTTGTGCGCGGGGTGAACCGGAAGGCAGGAGCAGTGCGATGAAGGCGCATGCCACAGCAATGCGTCTGAATGAAGTCATTGATCGTCCTTTCCTGTCCCCCGCACATAGATATTTCCCTTGCCGCGTACCGAGCCACTGATACTGACATCGGCATTCCCGGAGCGAAACGCCAGTCGGTTCGGCTTAACCAGATCCGGCCAGAACGGAATGCCCACCGCTTCGATTATGCTGTTGTCTTCCACGGAGAGTGAGAAATACGCCGAAATATCGGCCGGCAGCAGAAGCTCGATATCATCATACCGATTGCTCACCACCAGCTGCCCGACCGGCATCGCCAGAACCTGAATCGTGATCGGCTCCGAACTTCCTCTGATGAAACTACTCTCGCCGGAGGCGGTGAATCCCGCGATGTCGATGCGGCCGAAGTTGTTCCTGACGTTGATCTGCCCCTGAACGTCGTCGATGCGGATCTCCCCCCCATCGTTGTTGAAGCGGGCGGTCATATCACCGGACTTCACACCGGTCGCACTTAGCAGGGCATTGGTCGTCGACACGGCGATGTCACCAGCTACGTCGCTCACCGTCACACGCTGGTTTTTCGTTCCCAGCTCGAGCTTCCGGTTCACACCGCTGACATCCAGACGTCCGTAAGACGACGGTACCAGCAGCTCGGCGAATGGACCGACCGCCTCGATATCGAAGTAGGCCGCTTCGACTCGCACTTCGCAGTCCACCGGCAGGGTCAGTCGAATATCAACCTGCCCGGACTCGACATTGTCCGTCCACGGCGCCGGATTGGGCGCCCGAAGATCGACCCGGACGTAGTCCGGCAGCACGTCAATCGTCACCGAGATGACGTCGATGTAATCAAACGCTCGCGACCGACTTTCGGTCCGCGCCTGCTTGGTGTAGGTGGCGATAACATTGGCCGCGGCCCCGGTCTCGATCCGCAAGCGACCGGTGAGATTGTCCGTGGAGCGGACCTGCACCCGCCGCCGCTGACCCATCGCTTTGGAAATCCGAAGCTCCGGAGTAGCGAACGAACCGCGCTCGATCTCGAAAATGTCCTGCGCCTCAACCGCCGCGCCGCTCACGAGCAGGGCGACAAGGACCAGCGAGAGATGGAGACGAATTCGTGTCATGACGTCCCTTCGTGTGTCAGGTCATATATCCGTTTCATCAGTATCGATCCGGCAATGGCGGCGTTCAGCGACTCCACCGCCGGCTCGTGCTCCAGTCGGACCACCAGGTCCGCCGCGTGCAGCCAGTCCCCGGAAAGCCCCTCGGCTTCGGAACCGATCGCCAGCACGCTCGTACCGGTATTCACCATATCGGCCAGTTCCGGCGGATCGGACTCTCCCGTGCCGTCCGCCGCAATCAACGTCATCGAGCGTCCCCGTATCAACGCGTGTATCTCGTCGGTGTCTGCAACCGCCACCTTCACCGCAAAAATCGCTCCGGCGGTTGACCGCACCACTTTCGGCGAGTATGGCTCGGCGCAGGCGCCGCTCAGGCATACCAGCGGAAAATCAAACGCCGCCGCCGAACGGATCAGCGTACCCAGATTGCCGGGATCGGCGATGTTCTCGCACAGTAGGATCTTACGTATCGACGGGCGGCAAAGTTCGGCCGGCGTGCCCTCCGGTGAGGCAAAGACTGCCAGAATTCCCTGCGAGGTGGCTGCATCGGCAATCCCCTTCTCCTGCCGGGCCGACAAACGTTTGACCGGAACGCCGGCCAGCGCAAACGACTGGGCCACTTCCCCTCCCCGCTCGGACAACATCGAATCCGCGCAGTACACCACCTCGGGCCGGGCGCCGTGACGAATCGCCTCCTCGAGGACCCGAACGCCCTCGGCGACAAATTGTCGGTGCGCTTTTCGTCCTTTTTTCGTAAGAAGAGTTTTGATATGTTTGAGTTCGTTGCCGACCACGGTCGCCATAGCGGGCCTTTCACACGTGTAATGGTGGTAATGTTTTGACGCATCGGTTGCTTTTGCAAGCGAAAACTCTTCTGGTCGCTCTCGCGGGCTGTGTGGTGCTGCACTCACTGGCCTTCGCAGACGACACCATCCGAATCGGCGGGCTCGACGGAATTGACCCCCATCACGATTCCACGGGCTACCCCGTCCTGCTGGCGTTGTCCGGAGGAGGCGCGCGCGGGCTCTCGGCGATCGGCATCCTGAAAGCCTTCGAAGAAAAGCATCTCAGGATACGGGGAATCTCCGGAACATCGATGGGCGGTATCGTTGGCGGCCTCTACGCGTGCGGCTACGCACCCGATGAACTGGCCGAGCTGGTCGGCGAAATCGACTTCTCCAGCCTCTTCTCCAATCAGCCGGCCCGCTCCACCATGTTCCAGACACGGCGCGCCGACCGCGACCGACACCTGCTCACCATTCGATTCGACGGCATCCAGCCGTACATTCCGCAGGGACTCACTGCCGGACAGAAGCTCACTTCGCTGTTCACCCGCCTGACCACCAAGGCGAACTACCTCGCCGAACGCGACTTCCGCCGCTTTCGCATCCCGTTTATAACGGTCGGCACCGATGTAATCTCCGGCGAACTGGTACCGCTCGACCACGGCTCCCTCTCCGACGCTCTTCGCGCTACCATGGCCTTCCCGCTGGCCTTTACCGGTGTCGAGACCGATGGCCGCCTGCTGATGGACGGCGGCATGCTGGCGCCGGTCCCGGTCGATCTGGCTCGGACCCTGGTCGATTCGGTCTCGTACGTGGTGGCCGTCAACACCACCAGCCCGCTCTCCGGACGCGACAAACTGAACACCCCGGTTGATATCGCCGGGCAGGTGACCACGATCATGACCGCGGATCAGCTTCGCGAGCAGCTCTCACGCGCCTCCTACGTCGTCACGCCGGACATCGAAGATTTCGGCGCCTCGGACTTCAAGGACAAGGACAGCCTGATCGCCCTTGGCTACAAGAAGGGACTGGAAGCCGCCGACAGCATCATCGCCGAACGGGAGCGGGCCTACAACGCCGTGACGTACTACATCACCGACGTACGAGTCCGCGGGGTCGACCGCAGTATCGCCGACGAAATCCACGCCGAGCTGTCGCGACATCGGCTGCGGCGCCGCGAGCTGATCGATTACGCGCGCGATCTGTATGCTCGAACAGATGCCTACGCGGTCGACCTGCAGCTTGTCGATGCTCCCCTCACCGACAGCTCGACCGCAGTCAGTGCGGTCTCACTCGATGTCGATATCGAGCCGGCTCCAACCCGCGACAGCCTCACCCTGGTGTTTCAGGACAACGTCATCTATGACGACTCCGTGCTGGCGGCAGCCATGCATCTCCCCGATCGGACCATCAATGCACTGGATATTCGCGCCGGTCTGGACAGCATCCTCGCCTTCTACCGCCGTGACGGTTACGACTTCGCGGATATCCGCAACGTCGAAGTGGATATGCGCACCGCGACGGTCACGGTGTCGATCGACGAAGCGATCATTCGGCGCATCGATATTGAGAACAACTCGCGGAGCCGCGACTGGCTGATCCGATCGTACTTCCCGCTCAAAGCCGGAGAGCCGTTCTCAACGGCCGGAGCCGCCGAAGGAATCGCCAACCTCTACGGTACCGATTTGTTCGATCGCGTCGGTATCGACCTGGTTCCCTACCGAGGGGGGGCAATCGTCAAGATTCAGGTCGTGGAAAAAAAGTATACCCAGCTGCGACTGGGCTGGCACTGGGTCGATGAATATCAATCCGAAGAGTTCTTCGAATTGCGCGATGACAACCTCGCGGGGATCGGACTGGAAGCCCTGGCGCACGCCCGAATCGGCAAGGACCGGTGGCAGTACTACATCAAAGGGAAACTCGATCGGATCTTTTTCACTTACATGACGGCCCAGACCCGTCTCTTCTATGAGCGAGTCGATCGCTCGCGCTATTCGCCCGAAGGCAAGGAGTTGGGAGAACGCGAAGAAGAACGCTGGGGGGCGGAGTTTTCGATCGGCCAGCAGATTGCGCGTCTGGGAACAGTCACTGCCGGTCTGACGACCGAAGAAATCGAGTGGCGGGACAAAGTCGACCGGACCAGCGCCCGGCAGGGCCTCCGGTCGATCACGCTGGAATCACGGGTCGAGAATCTCGATCACGTCCCCTACCCGACATCGGGCAATCAACACCACTTCCGCCTGCAGCTGACCGGTAGAGTGTTCGGCGGCGATGTTGAGTTCACCAAGTACTACTCGTCGCTGGAAAGCTACTGGACGTTGGGCACGGCCTTCACGATTCACCCGCGAATCGCGATCGGACTCTCGCGCACCGGCATGCCGCCGCCGGAGAAATTCTACATCGGGGGGGCTCGCTCGTTCGCCGGCTATCACACCGATGAGCTGTCGGGCGATAAGGTGTTTCTGTTCAACGGCGAGGTGCGCGTCAATCTGCCGCTGGAGCTCTACCTCTCCGGCCGCTATGATTTTGGCGATGTCTACTCATCGGTCGATCAAATCAAGCTCGAGAACCTGCGACATGGCTACGGCTTGTTCGCCGCCTACAATTCCCCGCTGGGACCCATAGAGTTCGGCTATGGTCGGTCAGAAGATGACAACGATCAGTTCTATTTCAACGCCGGTTTCGATTTCTGAGAACGCCGTCACACGCAACATCTGCGCCGACTGTGTGACGACCACGCGTTTGCGTTGACTTTCCCTTGACAGAATTCACGGTCGAAGTATACTGATAGTGACTGTAGCATTGATACCCGACCCAGGGTAACTCCCCATCCTGAAACCTCTCAACCCTCCCTCGCCGTGAGCGTGGTACGTCAACGTTCAACGGTTGGAGGAATGCCTATGGAGTGAAACGTTCCCGGTCGTCAGGCCACAGGGATAAAGGCCGTCGAGTCCGGGAAGACCAAAAGAAGAGAGACAGACCAAACAGTAGCGGCGAGCCGACAGGAGTGTCGGCAGCCGTACATCGGTACGCCCGCGGTTTCAGGGACCGAACAATCCACCCGATCAACGCGCGCTTGGGTGGTGGCAATGACCATGGTGGCTCCTGGCATGGCCGAACGTTCTCAGGGATGACGGGAGGTAGCCGATGGAGAGATCCGTTCCGAGACTCACCGAGAGCGGATCCGGTATTGCGCAAAACGATAGCCCGACAGCGGATCGCCGCTGTCGGGTGTTTTTGTCGCCAATACACTGGGGGAAATTCCCTATACTCCCGCCTTCCACCACCCCCGGGAAATCTTTTCCGGACTGCTCACTAGCACTACAAACTTCACCCTGATTCATTGTTGTACAACAACTTACCGGAATAGCTCCACCCCTGCCCACGGCATGGCACTCCCCTTGCAAATCATCCTGGCAGCGAAGACGAAACTGCTTACAGGACGGGTGACTATGAAGGTTAAGTTTGTCCTCACCATGGATGACGTCGTAGTCGACGATCAACAGATCGACCAGTTGGTACTCGACTGGATCGATGATCTCGCTCAGGACGAAATCCTCGAGATATCGCACCGCTGGATAACCACCCAGAACTTCCTGACCACTCGGATGGAAGGTTTGATGCGGGTAGGTGAATCCTCCCTGACTATCGAGCCGCTGGAAGAGGGCGACTATGTTTAACCCGGAGTTGATAGCCCAGGCGAAGGAGTTCGCCGACAAGGCCGCTGTCAAGGCCGGGGAATACAACGGCATCCTCGGCGAGGCCAGGCACTGGATCGTCCAGCACTTCGGCGAGAACGGTCTTCTGGCGGCCTACATCGCCGGCGGAGTCCTTCTCCTGGTTCTCCTTTCTCGACTGGCCAGGGTCAGTTTTAACGCCCTGAAGTACCTCGTGGTACCGTCGGTCGTTCTGGCTGGACTGGCTTCGTATTTCATGGGCCTCAACTTCGCCGTGACGTTGCCGGTAACGGTCACCATCTGCTCGCTCATACTGCTCTTCAAGGGATAGGGACATCCCCCCCACTATAGACTCCGGTCACTAGTTTCAGGGCCAAATCTCAAGATGCAAGGCACCACTGGCAACCATTCAAACCGTTACGGCACAGCCAATTGCCCCTCCCTCGCGACGATCGGCAATCGACTTGCACTGTTGCGCAGCATCAGACAGAAACACCCACGGACTGCCGCGGGAAAAATCCTTCGTTAAACACGCCTTGACTGCGAAGTCGAAGGAGGCGCCGATGCCGGACACGAAACACTGCACCAACTGCCAGGCCGAGCTCGTTACGGTCGGAACCGTCAGCCTCTGCCCCCATTGCAACTCATCGGATATCTCGGAACTTCAGGTCTTCCTCGGAGGCGATGACAACAACGAGTATGTCGTCATAGAATGCCCCGGCGCGACGCTCTACGACGAGGACGGCATCACCGTCTCCAAAGGCGTCCACTGGCACAACGATGACGATCCTTCGCAGGGATACGATATTGTCGACCAGCAAATCTATGCCCCGACCCATCGCCGCTTCCGGCGAATCAAAAAAGACGCCCTCGGCAATATCCGCCGCTGTCAGGGCTGTCAGGATTATACGATACGCATGCGTCGACGCGAAGGTCCGGACTTCTTCATCCCCTCTTCCAAACATCCCAATCGCAAGAAACTCAAAACGGTGGACTATGTGACCCGACGCTCCACCTGATCGAAGTGCAACCTCGCCGCCGATTCTCTCGTACTAGCGAAATAGTACTACCAACGACTATCAACATGTGAGGGAGAGAATCATGCTCCGTGTAGCTCGCAATGTGCTTTTGATGACGGTGGCACTGCTTATACCGCTGAGCGCCGTCCAGGCCGGTGACTGGTTCAAATGGGGCAGCGGCGTCCGTGGCTCCGGCGATCTTACCACCGAAACCCGCGAAGTCAAAGACTTCGACCGTATCCGCTCCTCCGGATCGATGGATATCTATGTCACCGTTGGAACCGAACCGTCGCTGGAGATCGAGTTCGACGACAACCTGATAGACCTGATCGAAACCGAGGTGCGCGGCGGGACTCTTCGTATCGAATCCCGCAAGTCCTTCAGCTCCGACCACGACTGCAGGATCACCATCACCGTACCGACGCTCGAACGGGTAACTGCCAGCGGCTCGGGTGATATCGTGGTACAGCGACTGAAGAGTGACTATTTCGAGTGCAAGCTCTCCGGTTCGGGAAGTATCACGATCGACGGTGAAGTCAACGAGATGGAAGCGTCGATCTCCGGATCGGGTGATGTCGACGCGCGCGACTTGAAAGCCAGGTCGGCCTATTGCCGCATCTCCGGCTCCGGCGAAATCGCCGTGTTTGCATCGGAGGACTTCGACGGTTCCGTCAGCGGCAGCGGCGACATCTTCTACTACGGCAACCCGGCGCGCACCAGCTTCAATGTGTCCGGCTCCGGTAGAATCAAAGCTCGCTGATCATGTAATGAATTGAGACACGAGGGCCGCAACGAGCCGATAGCAGGTGGCCTTCCGCCAGGAGCCGGCAGTGCACGCACTGCCGGCTTTTTCATTATCTCCCGGACCGGCTGAGGCCGCCCCACCGGCAAAAATCGGGTGCTGTTTGACACGCCAAACAGCACCCCCACCGTGTTGAAAAACAACCCCCGAAAATCGCCTCTAACTTACTGTATTTCAATAGATTATATAGAGTTTTTTGCTTGCAATTGGCGGGTCGAAATGCTATCTTATTGCTCTAAGTGGAGCATCTGTAATGGAATACGAAAATCGGCCATCGCGACGCAGTATTAAGCCAACCGAAATCAGTTCGGTGATCGGCTCGGTCGTCTCGTCGATGGGCATCAAAGCTTCTTACGAAGGGGCGAAGGTACTCGCGGCCTGGCCGGAGATAGTCGGTCCCGATATCGCCGAACGCGCGATCGCCGACCGCGTCGCTGACGGCGTCCTCTATGTCCGCATCGAGAAAGACGTCTGGCGCCAGCAACTACAGATGCAGCGCGAAGAGATACTCCGCAAGATTCACCGACTCCCCTTTGGTCGCTCGATCAAAGACATACGGCTCGTGGGAGGAAAGAAAGGACTCGACTCCGATGGCATCAGGAATGACTGACGTCAACAGCAAAGCGAAGAAGACCAGGAAGTCCGATAACGGCGGCTACGAGGCCGATTCCATTCAGGTCCTCAAGGGACTCGAAGCGGTTCGCCGTCGTCCGGCCATGTATATCGGCGACATCTCCCAGCGTGGCCTGCACCACATGGTGTACGAGGTGGTCGACAACTCCGTCGACGAAGCCATGGCGGGATTCTGCGACCTGATCCTCGTCGAGATCGGCACCGATGGTTCCGTCACCGTGACCGACAACGGCCGCGGCATCCCGGTCGAAGAGCACTCGGAGATGAAAGTCTCCGCTCTGCAGGTAGTCATGACGACCCTGCACGCCGGCGGCAAGTTCACGCACGACAGTTACAAAGTCTCCGGCGGTCTGCACGGCGTCGGTGTCTCGGTCGTAAACGCGCTCTCCGAATGGTGCTGGGTCGAAGTCGCACGCGATGGCGAACTGTGGCGACAGGATTACCGCGCCGGCGCGCCCACCGCTCCGGCGAAGAAGATCGGTACGCGAAAGAAAAGCGGCACCAGGACCTGCTTCTTTCCCGACGCCGAAGTGTTCACGACTACCCAGTTCCGATATTCCATCATCGCCTCGCGCCTCAGAGAACTGGCCTTCCTCAACGCCGGACTTCGAATCCAGTTGAAGGACCTCCGCGACGGGCGCGAGGAAGAATTCCAATACAAGGGCGGGCTGGCTTCATTCGTCGAATATCTCAACGAAAATAAAAACGTCATCTTCAAAAAGCCGATCTACATCACCAGGGCGCGCGAGGATGTCGAAGTCGAGATCGCCATCCAGTACAACGACGGCTATTCCGAATCGCTCTACTCGTACGTAAACAATATCAATACGATCGAAGGCGGCACGCACGTGACCGGCTTCCGTACGGCCCTGACGAGAACGATCAACTCGTATGCGAGCAAAAACAAACTGCTCAAGAAAGAGAACTTCACGTTTGTCGGCGATGATTCCCGGGAAGGTTTGACCGCCGTCATATCGGTGAAAGTTCGCGATCCGCAGTTCGAGGGACAGACCAAGACCAAACTGGGCAACTCCGAAGTGCGTGGCATCGTCGAATCGATCACCAACGAGGTCCTCGGAGAATACTTCGAAGAGAACCCGCCGGTCGCGCGGAAGATCGTCGAGAAACTCGTCCAGGCGGCGACCGCCCGCGAGGCAGCCCGCAAAGCGAAAGAACTCACCCGTCGCAAAACGGCGCTCGATTCGGCCGCCCTGCCCGGTAAACTGGCCGACTGCTCCTCGCGCGATCCCGAACTGTGCGAAATCTACATCGTCGAGGGTGACTCGGCAGGCGGCTCCGCCAAGCAGGGTCGCGACCGTCGGTTCCAGGCCATCCTGCCGCTCAAAGGCAAGATTCTCAACGTCGAGAAAGCCCGCATCGACAAAATCCTGTCGAACAACGAAGTCACCGCCATGATCACCGCCCTCGGAACCGGCATCAAAGACGACTTCGACGCCGACAAGGTTCGCTACCACAAAGTCGTCATCATGACGGACGCTGATATCGACGGTTCACACATTCGCACACTGATTCTCACCTTCTTCTTCCGCCACATGCGGGAGCTGATCGATCGCGGTCACGTCTACATCGCCCAGCCGCCGCTGTTTCGCATCCGCCACGGCAAGCAGGAGCATTTCGTTTATTCCGACGAAGAGAAAGACCGCGTGATGAAAAAGATGCCGCAGACCGGTGTCAGTATTCAGCGCTTCAAAGGTCTCGGTGAGATGAACCCCGAACAGCTCTGGCGAACGACCATGGACCCCGAGACACGGACGCTGCTCCAGGTGACTCTCGACGACGGCGCCGAGGCCGATCACCTGTTCACGACGCTCATGGGCACGGAGATCGAACCCCGCCGCATCTTCATTCAGGAAAACGCGAAGTACGTCCGCAACCTGGACATCTAGCGCGTATGGCAGTGAGATTGAATGGGATTACGAGGGCGACTCGGCCGAGTCGTCCTCTTTCTTTTTGCGCAACTCGGCGGCCGGGACCGGGCGATCCGGCATGTTCCTGATCTCGTCGGGAAGCTCCACGCGCGGCCGTGCGATACCAAGCCAGCGCTGATACCACTTCCAGGTTTTTTTCTGTTCCTTGTAGAACTTCTTGACGGCGCGTTCCTTCTTCAGCCGCACCGCATCCTCGGCTTCGACTTTCTGAATCAGAATCTCAATCGACTCCCGCCGCTCGAGAACCAGCCGAAGGGCGTCGTAGTCTTTCCAATTGAAGACCGTCTGAATGATCGGTTCGAAAAACACCATCGCCTGCGAGCCGATGTAGTTGAGCGGTTTGATCGATTCGAGAAAGACAATCGCCGGCACGGTCATGCCGCGCTTGACGACCTGGTGGGCGAGCTTCTCGAGGACTGCCTCCTGTTCCTCGGGTAGCGGGTTCTCCTCGGGATCGGGCAGCTGCATGGAACGGCCGAACAGATTCATGTTCCGGCTCCACTTGCGTCATCGGAGGCTATATGACGTCGCACGAACGAAGTCACGTCGTCGGCGTTGTTGTTGAAAATCAGATAAAGCCCGCGGAAGTTCTCCAGTCGCGACGGCTCCTCAAACGGCGAAAGCAGTATACCGTTACGGTCGGGATAACAGCTCCGATACACCTTCCATTCCTTCGTCAGAGTCTGCGTGGTAGTCTTGATCGTCACGCCCCTGGAGCTCAGTCGATACCGAGTGGGAAAGTAGAACTTGGCCAGCGATCCGATCAGAATGGCCAGCGCCAGCCCGGCAAACCACGTCGAGTTGGTGGAAGCGTACGTAATCGCACAGCAAGCGACAATAAACACCGTGACCCCGGCCGAAACCCACGGCCGCCGCTTCACCGGGTGGGAAACCCACTCCAGCACTTCTCCGGTGTCCTCTCCGTCGGTCGGTGTGGTGTCGGCCGAAGCGGCCAGCGGAAGTTCGGTCTGGGAATTGTCCTGTCGCTCGCGTTCGCTCACCGGCTATCCTTCGGCCGAGTCGGAATCGAGCTGACGGTAGCGCTCTTTCTTCACGCGCTCCATCATGTCTATCAGCTCTTTCGGCTCGAACAGCTTCTTTTCGATCAGCAGTCGAACCAGCGCCTCCTGGGCGAGATTGTTGGACAGCGCCAGCTCCTCGTAGCTGATATCGCGCTCCTGGCCGTCGATCACCATCTTGATCGCCACTTTGCCTTTTTCCATGACCGGTCTTCCTCTCTATCTCTGCACTGTAAATACTCTGGATGGGACGCCTGACATGCAAACCTCGGGACGGCGCACTCGCGGCGCTACGGCTTGACGGGCTCGGTGGGCTGTGCGTTAATGACTTCACCGGCCAGACCGATATACTCGGCCGTCCCGTTGGCAATGCGATAAAGCGGCAGAGCGACGTTCTCGCGCGACGAGCCGAAGGTCACCGGCCCCGCCGCACCCTGGAACTCGCCGATCGCGCTCAGCGTCTCCACCAGCCGCTCGCGGGTTCGACCGCCCTCCCGAAGGGCCCTTGTCGCCAGCGTAACGGCGTCGAATCCCAGGCGCGAAAGACGCCCCGGACGGCCACCGTAGCGGCTGTCATACGCCGCCGCAAATCGCACGAACGCTTCGGCACGATCACCTTCGAGAAACGGCGACGGAAACACGGCGCGTCGGGTGATCCGCTCATCGAGCTTGTACACGCTCTCATCCCCCCAACCGTCGGAACCGAGCAATGACCCGTTCAGGTTGTAGAAGAGGATCTGCGGCAACAGCAGACGAAGCTGGCTCGGTGATCCGGGCAGGAAGAGACAGTCTATATGCGCCGGGATAACGTCGAGATCGAGCGTGTCCCCGGACGAGGGATCGATGTAATACGTTGAGTCCGGCGGCACACCCACCAGCATCCCCTTGATATCGCGGACGTACGGTCCGAAATCTTTCTCGCGGGCACGATAATACTCGATCGCGACCAGCGTCCCCCCAAGTTCCGTGAACCGATCGGAGAAGGCCCGGGCCATGCGGAGCTGATCCGGATTGGTCGAGGTGATGATGGCCGCCGAGTCGGCGCCCTGGTTATAGACGGCATACTCGGCCATCTTGACGCCCTGCAACTCGACATTCGGAGAGAGCTGAAAAGCCGTCTCGGAGAGCCGAGTCAGACCGGCCTCGGTCGCGGCCGGGGCGATCAACGGCAGGTAGTCGCAGGCGAGTGAGGCCGACGCCACCGCGGCTTCATCGCTGGTAAGCGGCCCGACAATCAGGTCGGTGTTGCCGCCGGCCAGCTCGCGCACGATGCGCGCCGCCGTTATCGGATCACCCTGCGTGTCATACAGCGAGAGAGTGAGCTTACCGCCCGTATCCTGCCTGTACTGATCGGCCGCAATCACCGCACCATTGTACAAATCTTCACCGAACGACTCCAACTCACCCGACAGCGGCAGCACCATGGCGATATCAAACGTCTCATTGAACGAACCGGCGACCGACTCGATACCGGGAGTCCCGGCGCCGCATTCGGCACGGAAACGTTGCGCCGACGTGAAGTCTTCGCGCGACGCGAGCGCGTCCGCCACCGTCAGCATCAGCGCACACCGCCGGTTGACCGACACCGATCTGAAATCACCCGGTGAAAGCGTGACGCTGCGGGCATTGAGAATAGCCGCCGAGAGCGACGATGTGACCAGGTCGTCCAGCCGCGAGTCGGCGCTCGCCGCGTACGTGTCTATGTAGCCGTCTACCGCACGATCGACCTGCCCGCGCATGTAGTCGACATTGGCCAGGAAAAACAACGCGTACGGGACCAGCGGCGAGCTCGGAAAGCGAGCCGTGAAATTCGAAAAACCGGCCTGCGCCTTGGCGAGATCACCAAAATGATAGTCGGCTTTGGAACGATGAAAAAGAAAGAGATCGAGATTCGGAGATTGCGGATACAGCCCGGCCAACCGTTCGAATTCGCGCGACGCCTGCAGGAAGTCACCTTCCCGCATCAGCCGCTTGCCGCGAGCGTACGCGCTGACGGCCTCGGGGGTATCGTCGATCGTGTCGGCGACCGGTACAGCGGCTAACGTGAGAACCGCGACGAGAAGAAATTCCGTAAGTCGTTTCACCGCGCCTACAGAGAGTACTTGCCGAAATCTTCGGGGTTGATCTTGCGCAGCCGCTCGCGGAGCGACTCGGGGTCGGTCGGCATCTCCGGAGTCTCACCGGACTGGTCGTCGGGACGCTGATTAAACAGCTCTTCGTTGACGTAGATGCGGGCCTGTGTCTTGAGAGCCAGAGCCAGCGAGTCCGACGGACGAGCGTCGATCACCTGTTCCCCCCCGTTGCCGGAGTCGATATGGATCAGCGCGTAGAACGTCTGCTCCTTCAACTCGGTGATCTCCACCTTGTCGACTTTCGCACCGAGCGAGTCGATAACCCGCTTGAGCAGGTCATGCGTCATCGGACGGTTTGACCCGACATTCGACAACTCCATCGCAATCGCCCACGCCTCGGCATGGCCGATCCAGATCGGAAGAACCTTGTCGATGTTCAGCGGCGCGAGCACGACCACCGGTGTGTTGGTGGTCATATCAAGCGCCAGGCCCTCGATTTTCGCTTCCAGCATATTCATACGGGCCCTTGCGGTTGAGATTCGACTACACTTATGCCTGCTGCTTCTTGACGACCCACAGCTTCAAATTCGCCACCACGTCCTTCTCGACCTTGATCGGGACCGTGTAGACGCCCAGCGCCTTGATCGGATCTTCAAGCTGAATCATGCGCTTGTCGATCGATACACCCTGCTCTTCAAGCAGTTTCGTGATGTCGGCGTTGGTGACGGAGCCAAACAGTTTGTCTTCCTCGCCAACCAGCACCTCGACCGATACCGACAGCTTCTCGATATGATCCTTGACCTTCTCGGCGCCGCGGCGACGCTTCTTCTCGCGGATCTCGTGCTGCTTCTCGATCTCGGAGATGGCCTGCAGGTTCGCCTTGGTGGCCGGAACCGCCAGGTTGCGCGGCAGCAGGAAATTTCTCCCGTAGCCGTTCTTCACCTCGACCGTCTGTCCAACCTTGCCGAGGCGGGGAATGTCTTCGCGAAGTATGACCTTCATAACGACCTCAATATATGTAAGCGTACTCTGTTACGAAACCGATTCTTTGCTTTTCGCCGGCGCGCTCACACGCCACCCGAACAGGGAATCGACAACGCCCACCAGCGCCATCGCCGCCAGTCCGTATAAGTGCGTGACCGCTACGACTATATACACAACTATTCGAATCCAAACCGGTATCCGCCGCGCCTGAAACAGATACTCCAGCGCCGAAAGACCGGTCACCGAATAAAATATTCCCAGTCCAAAAAGGACATTGTCCGCCGCCACCCTCGCTCCGGTATCGTTGCTCAGGTGCACGAACACCGCCGCGAGCAACACCAGCACCACCGGGCGCGGCATTTTCCATCTCGTGAACGTCAACGTCACGGCTGTCGACACCGACCGCCGCGCCGTACTGTGGAAAAACCACAGCGTCCCGACAGAAAACTGTACCACGGCACTCATCGTCAGCAAACCCGGCAGGTACAGCACCATCTCATGCATCATGTTCGCATACGCGCGACCGAGCGGAAGCGCCGGCAAACCCGCCGTCTCGAACACGCTGCCGTCACCGTTCGCCATCGCGTTCCCGGTGAGATATCGCAAGTCCCGAATCATCGCAGGCCACTCCGTCCAATACCGGGCGAGCACACAACCGAGCAAAACCAGCAGCCCCAGAACGTAGGCACTGCGAAAGCGGTTCACCCGGCGCACCGTCCAGCCGACCGTCACCGGCGCCAGCGTCAGCGTTGCCACCTCGACGAGGACAATCCACGTGCGGGTGTGGCGCGCGAGCAACAGACCAAGCGCCGCGGAGACAACCGCACCGATCAGAACCAGCCAGAACCAACCGTCGTAGGTCAGCCGGGCCTGGAACCGATACACGACCATGGCGATCAGGTAACCGAGCGCCGCACTCACTACTATCGGCGCGCCGTTGCCGAGAATTTCACCGCCGAATCGGACCAGTGTCCAGAACGGCAGCAGACCGGCTGTCAGCAGCGCCAGACCGAGCGGCAGAGCGGTTCGATCGGCAGTCGCCCGGGGCTCTTTACCGGTACGACTCACTCACAAACGGCAGTATCGCCAGGTGGCGGGCGCGTTTGATGGCCGTGGTCAGCTTACGCTGCATCGGGGCACAGGTCCCGGTTATGCGGCGCGGGACGATTTTGCCCCGCTCGGTGATAAACCGGCGAAGCAAACGCTCGTCTTTATAGTCGATGAACTTGATGCCGTTCTCTTTGAACCGGCATACTTTCTTGCGCTTCTTGCCGCCAAAAAATGCCATATCAATACCCTATCGAAAATTACAGATTATTCGGTGGATGATTCCGACCCGACCTACAGCTCGTCGCCGTCGGTCAGCTTCTCTTTCTTCTCGTCCGCCACTTCCGCCTTCTCCGGAGCGGCTTCGCTGGTCACCTTCGGCGCCACTTCCGCATCGCCGGCGGTGTCCTTCTCTACCTGCTCGGCCACGGGGCGGGTTTCCCGACGCGCCGTCTCGACTTTGCTCTCCCGCGCCTCGTTGCCTTCCGGACGGCGGCCACTGCCGCTCGTCGACTGCATCGGCGCCGGCTCCGGCTTCTCGATGACCTCCTGCGGCTCGTCCTCGAGCCATCTCGGATCGCCGTCGAACTTGATCAGCAAATGGCGAATGTACGGATCTTCGAGCTTGAAATGACGCTCCAGGATCGGCAGTACCTTCGGCTCGGACTCGAAAATGAACGTCGCATAGTAGCCCTGCGTGAGACCTTCGATCTCATAGGCCAGGCGGCGGGTTCCCATGTGGTCCTGCTTGATGATCTTACCGCCGTTGCCGGTGATCAAATCACCAACAGCGCGAACGCTCTGCTCGATAGAAGCATTGTCTGTCTGGGGGTTGACGATAAACGTCGTCTCGTAGATACGGTGCACTAAGGCCTCCCTTCGGTCGTTGATCGTAATCAAACGGCCCTGCCGCGAATCATTCCGGCAGAGCAGGGTTTGTGTTATTAAATTGTGACATCACCTCGTCAATCGGGTGATGAACGGCAAATATAACGGCTTTTGCCGCAACGGCAATAGTTTTCTCGATCGTTTCCGATTCGACCCCCGAAAAGCGCCCCAGCACGAAATCAACCGGATTATCCCCGTCCCCAAGCGGCCCAATCCCCACCCGAATCCTCGGAAACGCCTCTGTCCCAAGAAGTTCCGCTATCGATCGAAGCCCCTTCTGGCCGCCGTCGGAACCCCCCGGCCGGACCCGAATCTTCCCCAGCGGCAAATTGAAATCATCGGTTACCACCAGAAGCTGTTTCGGTGAAGCCTCAAACCGCTCCAGAAGCCCCTTCACCGCTGTTCCTGAGCGATTCATGTAGGTCGTCGGCCAGGCGAGGATTACCTCGTTCGACCCGCTCCGGGCCTGCGCCAGCCGATAGAGCCACTCATTCCTCACCCTCCCTGCGTTTAACTCGTCAGCGACGCGGCTAACCACCTCGAACCCGACATTATGCCGGGTACCCTCATATTCCTCTCCGACATTTCCCAGACCCACGATGATTCTCGTCATAGTTGTCTATCCGCTGTCCTCTCCGGCTGCAAACGTACATCTTCTACGGTGCTGCTTTCTCTCCAGCCTGCCGTTCGATCGAGTCCGCCAACTGCGACGCCAGCTCCTTCATGCGATCCTCGGGAATCGCCGTCCAGCTCTCCACTTTGAACGTTCCGTCGGCGCAACAGATCCAGGCCACCTTGGCCGCCGTTTCCTCGTCCGGCGCATGGTAAATATCCATAAAATCATAGCTGCCGAGAAGGGCAAAGTGAGCCACGAACTCGGCCTCGGGAACCAGCTGCCGGGCACGGTCGACCCAGCCGCGAGAAGTTGTCGCGCAGTCGCGCATTGCCGTCACCACACCAACCGGCGATGGGGTGTGGGGATTGACACTCGACATGAGAATGAAAGTCTTCATCACACTCCTCCCGACCCTCGGATGTGTGATCGATGATGCAGGCGTACGGCTGTCCGGCGGCGGTGAGGCTGGGGTCGAACTAGATGATTATGGTCTATCGACTAAGGGCGGCAGACCATCCCTGCTGCCGCCGGGAATCATCTCATTCTGTGTGACATCGAACGGTCACACACTAATAAGATAGCCCTGACGATCGTTTTTGTCAGGACTTTTCGGTAAGAATCGTACGAACGAACGACCGCCGATGTTGCGTGTACGGCGATCTAAACCCGCTTGAATCGGTACCCAACCCCGCGAATCGTCTCGAAATAACTCGGGCTGGCAGGGTCCTCTTCGAATATCTTGCGGAGCTTCAGGATGAAATTGTCGACCGTGCGGTTCGTGGGATATGCATGATAGCCCCAGACCGCATCGAGCAATTGATCGCGGCTGACCACCTCCCCTTCGCGCTCGACGAGATATTTCGCAACCATACACTCCTTGTGCGTCAGCCGTACCGTCCCGCCCGGCCCGCGTGCCTCAAACGTCTTGTAGTTGAGTGAGCGACCGTCAAACTCGAACACCTCGCCCGATGACTCCCCCGCCATCAACCAGGCCTGGCGCCGGAATATCCCCTGCAGCCGGGCCAGCAGCTCGGCCATATCAAACGGCTTGGTGATATAGTCGTCACCGCCGGCGATCAGCCCTTCCACCTTCTGGTCGCTCTGATCACGGGCCGTCAGAAACAACACCGGCACCGTCGACCCGTCGGCACGAATCTGGCGGCAAATCGTCAGGCCGTCGACTCCCGGCAACATGATATCGAGCAGCACCAGATCGAACATGCCGTCACGGAAGACGCTCATCACTTCATTGCCGTTGTCGACATGAACAACCTGATATCCCTCGGCCTCGAGATTGAGTATCAGGCCCTGTGACAGATTCGAATCATCTTCGACCAGCAGAATGGTCTTCATATGGATGCTCCCGCCTTGAGCGAAATCACAAACGTCGTCCCCTTGCCGATCCCGTCGGAGTGCGCCGTAATCGACCCTCGGTGCCCCCGAACTATCTCCCGCGCCAGGTACAACCCGAGCCCGGTCCCCTCGGTGCGACGGGTCAGTTCGTTGCCGACCCGGTAGAAGCGATCAAATACCGCCTCACAGTCCTCCCGGTTCAGCCCGATTCCGCGATCGGAGACTTCTATCACCGCCCGGTCGGAGTCCGTGCGCAACCCTACCGAGATGTGAATCGAACTCCCGTCATGATATTTCAGAGAATTCTCCAACACCGCCTCGAGCGCCTGTGACAACGACTGCGGATTGGCCATCACCTGAACGCCCGGGGTAATCTTCTTGTCAACCGTCAGCGGAAGCCGGGTGGAAAACGACTCCATTCTCGCCACCACCTTCTCGACCAGCGCGCTGAGATCAACCGGCTGCATCTCGGCCGCGGCTCGTTCCCGGCCGATTCTCCCCGCCTCCAGCACGTTGTTGACTATCCGCTCCAGCCGGCGCACATCGTCCTTCATGCGCGGAACGAGCGCCTGCTTCTTCTCGTCGGGAATTCGCGGCGACGCAATGGAGTCCAGCGACACCAGCATCGAAGCCAGCGGCGTTTTCAACTCATGCGTGACCGCCATGATGAAGTTCTCCTGGTGGAACTTCAACTGCTCGGCCTTCACCAGCGCCCGGTAGATCAGCCAGGCGCCCACCAGCAAGAGCACCAGGAAGAAACAGCCTTCCAGACCAACCATTATCTGTCGCTGAACCTCCTGCCGGTGGATGGCCTCGACCACATCGGCCGGCGCGCCCAGATCGCGCGCGATATCGACCTTCTCGTCGACCAGCATCGCCATAAACACGATCCACCAGACCGCCTGGGCGACCGCTACAACGACCAGTATGATGAACAGCACAAACGCCGCGCGTGTGGACAATCGTGGCATACGACCGGGACTTCCTCTTTCAAGCTTTCCGTACGAAGATTAATACATTGCACCCACCGGCGCAATCATCGCCTTGACGGGTCCAAAAAAGATGCCCCCTGCACCGACCGTGGAAGTCAGCGGACAGGGGGCGATCAACCCGAGGATGCGTATATAGGATTGTGGGTTATTCCATCGGTATCGACTCGACCACCGCATCAGTCTCTGAACCGTCGAGCTCCGACTGCGCGACCTTCTCGCCGCGAATCAGCTTGTCGGCCGTCTCGATCAGCTTGTCCAGATTCAGCTTCGTAATGTGCGCGTCCGCCTTGAGGAACTTGGCCCGTGCTTTCATCCCGACATCGCCGATCGATGAGTACACGATAACCGGGGTCGAAGAACGCTGTGACTGACGGATCTTGAGCGTCAGCGCCAGACCGTCCATCTGAGGCATCTCGACATCGGAAATCACCAGATCAAACGGCTTCTTCTCAAACGCCTGCCACGCTTCGGTGCCGTCGGCGCAGTCCACCACCTCAAATCCCAGCTCGCTCATCTCATTGACCAGCATGGCGCGCACCGCCGGAGAATCTTCGGCGATCAACACCCGCTTGTTGGTGAAGTCCGAGGTCTGGAGGTAGGTGCGCTCCTGACCGGAACGCAGATGCGGACAGAGATCAAGCAGAATCGTCTCGTAGTCCAGCAGAAGAACCATCCGATCTTCGGTCGGCTTGACGATTCCTATCACATTGCGATGATCGATATTCGAAAAGACTTTCTCGGCGTCGATAACATCCTGCCACTGAAAGTGATGGATCCAGTCGACCCGATCGATCAGAAACCCGGTCAGCAGACCGAAAAACTCCGTTACGATCACCTTCTGTCGCTCGTTCGGATCCTTCTCCAGTCCCAGATAACGGGCCAGATCAATCACCGGTACCAGCCGGTTCATGTCCCGAAACACACCGCAGACGGCGCTGTGCGCCTCGGGGACCTGGATCAAATGGGTGAGATCATTGACGATCTTGCTGACCTTGAGAATATTGACCCCAAACGACTGCCCGGCGGTCCGATACTCCAGAACGCGAAGCTCGTTTGACCCGGTCTTCAGATATGACTCGGCATCCAGTTTCATCTACACTCCCTCGGCTTTCGGCAATTTGATCGAAAAGACGGCGCCACCCTTGGGATGGTCATCCGCAAAAACCGTTCCGCCCATACCGGTCGCTGCCAACTTGCAGAAATAAAGCCCCAGTCCCACACCGCGATGCTTTCCCTGCGCCCGGGCATGCAACTGACCGTATTTCTCGAACAGCTGGGCCGGTTCAATATCGCCCAATCCCTGTCCGGTGTCTTTCACATGGATAAATACACTCGACTCAGCCGGCTCCGTATACACAGCCACCGTGCCACCCGCGGGGGTATGACGAATACCGTTGTAAATCAGGTTGTCGATAGCCCGCTTCAAGAGTTTGGGATCCGCCCAGACCGTGATATTCTCCGCATTATTCGTATAGGTGAGATTGATACGATGTTCCTCGGCCGAACCCCGGGCCAGATCGATCGACTCGCGGATGAGGCTGTCGGGCGCTATGATTGTCATGTCCAGCGGAATGCCCGCCTTGCCCGATTTCGCGACTGCCATGATATCGTACAGGATCGACTCGGCGCGCTCCACCGCGATACGGCTCGATTTGACGATCTGCTGGTGGCGATCGTTCGAAACGTCATACTTGCCCTCTTCGAGCATCTTCAGAAGATATTTCACCGAGGCCAATGGAGATTCGATGTCATGGATGAATATCGAGAACATCTCCAGCCAGCGATCGGCCTCTTCGTTGACGGCCGCCTCGTCGGGCAATGTCTCAATCAGGCGCTCTTCTGTCACTGTTGCCACGCGTATAGCTCCCTCTTCTGGTTATAGAAGTGTATCGGCGGGCATCGTGGATTCCTCAACCGATTAAGGGAAAACGAAATAAGGAAAGAGGGGTTAGAGCTCGAGGCGCGCCAGACGAAGAGAATTGGTGACTACAAAGACCGACGAGAGACTCATCGCCGCCGCCGCAATCATCGGCGAAAGCGTCAGACCGGTCAACGGATAAAGGGCGCCGGCCGCCAGCGGGATAGCGATAACGTTGTAAAAAAAGGCCCAGAAGAGATTCTGCCGAATGACCCGCATGCTGGCCGAGGACACATCGAAGAGCTTCTTGATGTCCATCAGGCGGGTACGCACCAGGACAACATCCGATGCTTCCGCTGCGATATCCGTTCCCGCTCCCAGCGCAATACCGACATCGGCCGCCGCCAGCGCCGGGGCATCGTTAATACCGTCACCAACCATCGCCACCGTGAAGCCGACCTTGCGATACGACTCTACCATCATCTTCTTCTGTTCCGGACGAATCTCAGCCTCATAGTGGTCGAGGCCAAGCGACTTGGCGATCCCTTCGGCCGTGCGACGGTTGTCACCGGACAGCATGGTCACCCGCTTGCCGTGCTTTTTCAGGTAGGCTACGATATCACGGGCATCGGGACGAACGCGATCGGTCAGGGCAAAGAAACCCACCACCTGCCCGTCCATGGCGGCATAGACCACCGTCCGCCCCTGATCCATTTCCCGCTCCCCCTGCATCAGAGACTGGCCGAAACTGACGTCTTCCGACTCCATGAGAAACCGACTGCCGACCAGCAGTCGACGGCCGTCACATTCACCGGTCAATCCAAACCCCGGTTTCGCTTCGACATTTTTCACCACCGCCGGGTCTATCTGCTGCAGTTTGAGATAACGCGCGATGGCCCGCGCCACCGGATGCTCAGACTGTCCCTCCAGCGCACCGACAATTCGCGTCAGGCTCTGCTCGGCGATCTGTCCAAACGACTTGACCGAGACCACCTCCAGTTCACCCTGGGTCAGCGTACCCGTCTTGTCGAAAACCACCGTGTCGACCTTGCCGACCTTCTCGAGAACGTCACCACCACGAACCACCACACCGGCGCGCGCGGCGCGACCCGTCCCGGCCAGAACCGCTGTTGGCGTGGCCAATCCGAGCGCGCAGGGACAAGCTATGATGAGAACGGCAATAGTCGAACGGATCAACAGCGGACTGTCAGGGGCGAATATCCACCAGCCCAGCAGGGTGAGCGCCGCCAGCCCCAGCACTACCGGCACGAAAATACCGGCAACCGTATCCGCCAGCCGCTGCACCGGTGCTTTCGCCGACTGAGCCTCGGCCACCAGCCGAACAATCGTCGCCAGATAGCTCTTTTCACCGGCGGCCGTGACCGTCATGCGAAAGGGATGGTTGCCATTCAAGGAGCCACCGATCACGGCATCACCCGGCAGCCGTTCGACCGGCGTCGATTCTCCGGTAACCATCGACTCATCCAGCACCGGCCGACCCTCCAGAACAGTACCGTCGGCGGGCAGCCGCTCTCCGGGGCGAATCAGCACGATCATCCCCGGCTGGACCGAATCGACTGCGATCTCGACCTCAACACCGTTGATAACCGCCGTTGTCCTGGCGGGGCGAAGCTCCCAGAGGGCGCGAATCGCCTCCCCGGCTTTCCCCCGGGCACGAGCCTCCAGAAAACGCCCCAGCAAAATCAGCGTGATGATCATCCCGGCCGACTCGAAATACAACGCCTCGGGCACACCCTCGGCGATCTTTACCAGGGCATAGACACTCCACCCGAACGCCGTCAACGTACCCAGCGCAATGAGCGAATTCATGTTGGCGCGGAAATGCCTGGTCTGCACCAAAGCGTCCTGCAAAATCGAACGTCCGCAATAGAACACGACAAACGCGGCCATCACCGCCTCGATCAACCCATCGCCGAACTTGGTGGTTATCGCTGAGCCCAAAGCCATCGGCAGCATGGCGACCAGCATCAGTGGAATCGTCGCCAACAGCGAAATCCAGAAACGCTGCCCGGCATGGCGGGTCTCTTCCAGGTTGGCAGTGAGAATGTCGGGACGGCCTTCGCTGGCCTTGAATCCAAGCTCTTCGATCTTGCTGAAAATCTGCTCCTGCTTGAGCTTCTCCTCATCGAGCTGCACCACCGCCGAGTTGGTCGCCAGATTCACGCGGCAAGCCTTCACCCCATCGAGCCCCTTCAAGCCCTTTTCGATCGAGGCAACACAGCTCGCGCAGTGCATACCCTCTATCTTCAGATTCACATCAACAGCCTTTGACATACGGGGCAATATATGGCGCCGCGATGGCGTGTCAAAAACAGATTTCGGTTCGCTCACCCGGCTATCCCCATTGACGTCAGAAGGTGCGGGCATCGGCGACGAAGCTCCTTGCGGATTCGGGACCGCGCCCGATGCAGGTACCAGCGGACCGTCGCCTCCGGCATGTTCATGATCGTCGCGACATCATCCACCCGACAACCCTGCACATCGCGGAGCATAAACGCCGAACGTTGCTTGTCATTCAGGGTATATGCAATTTCGTTGATGAATCGAGTGACTTGCCGACGTCGATAGGTCTGGTCCGGGTTGGTCGAGTGAAGACTCTCCAGCGTCTCATGGAAGTTCTCCAGCGGCTCATGCCGATGCCGGCTGTGCTTGCGCATATAATCGATCGACGCGTTTACCGTGATGCGGTAAAGCCAGGTATAGAACCTCTTGCGCCTGTCATACCGCCACATATTCCGGGACATCTTGACGAAAACGATCTGCGCGATATCAGCAGCCTCGTCGTAGTCGTTTACCATCCGATACGCCAGCGCCGCCACCTGATTGCGATACCGCCCGACCAGTTCCGAAAACGCCTCCTGGTCCCCATCGCAAAACCGGTCCACCAGCTCCCGGACCCGCTCCTCGTCGGCCTCCTCACGCTCGGACCTGATGTTCAGCCTGTCGTCATTCAATACCTGCATAGTCTTTACCCCCTTCCCTGTACGTCGCAAACAATACCAAATCAGTATTAGTTCCTGTCGGCACATGGAGGGAGGCAAATGAGGGTAAGATTCGCCCATCGGGCGCAAGCCGGTCGGCGGTCGAAGTTGACACAAAAAAAGCCTCCGAAGGAGGCTGGTACAACCTAAAGTGGAGGCAGGACTACATGTCGTTCAGAATATATTCGCGCGGGTCAAGCGTTTTGCCGTTGCGCCAGACCTCGTAGTGGAGGTGCGGACCGGTCGAATAGCCGGAGTTCCCCATCAGGGCTATCTCATCACCCCGCTTCACCCGATCCCCCCGCTGCACCATGATCTGCGAAAGATGCCCATAGCGGGTAACAAAACCATAGCCGTGATCGATGACGATCATCTTGCCGAGACCGCCCGCCTTCCCGACCGACTTCACCACTCCGTTGGCCGGCGCGATAATCACCGTGCCCGTGCGGTTGGCAACATCTATACCCCGGTGCATCTGCTTATAACCGGTAAACGGATCAAACTTCATACCATACCCGCGGGAGAGCCAGCCCTTGGTCGGCCAGATCGATGGGGTATGTGCCAGGCGGTCCTGCAACGACGTCAACTCATCTTCGACTTCGTTGTATTTTTCGATCTCGAACTCGGAAAGTCGAAGCAGCCTATCCACTTCAACCTCGGTCCGGTACGCCAGTTTCTCACTTTCCGACATTCTATTAAGACCTGGCGATCCGGGTCCACCGATACCGAGCTGACGCTCTTCGGTGTTGATCTCCGGCAGATCAAACATCGTTCGGATAGCTATTTCTTTTTGGACGAGGTCGTGATATCGGGAATTCGTTTCGGCCAGATCCCAGCGAATTTTCTCGTATTTCTGGGCTAGCTGCTGGTTTTCGGCGCGAAGACGGTCCAGTTCTGATTGGTCCACCTGCCCGGTAACATACTGGCCGGCAAAGAAAAAGCTAGCCACAACGACCAGCGCCAGCGTCGCCGCAGCCGCATAGACAACCCACCAGCGGATCGAAACCTGTTTCGACTCGCCGTGCGTGTCAGGGATAACCAGAAATGTAAGTCGATTCTTTAACATAATTCCGTAGTGAACGCTATCACGCGGTACCGGTTCCGTCCAGACCGCCCCTCCCGATGAATTTCAACGAAGCTATGTCCCTCTGGCGCGCGAGTCAAGGATAAAGTGCCTACTTGATCACCTGGTACTCGCTGCTCAGAATCTTGTTAATAATGACTACCAGCTTCTCGGACTGCAAATTCTGGAGACTGTACAGATGCCAGTACGTCTTTTTTGGCATCGTGACGGTCTTCTTTTCTTTCTTCTTCGCCATGTCCTGTTCCTCCAGGGCTTTCTGCTGCCACCCGAAGGAGCGGACGGGCCACTCTTTTTCTTATCGGGTGAAACAGTGGAATTGTTTACTGACCCAAATCACTCCCTGCGAAAAACATGCCACCATTTGGCACCCGACGTCAGCTCCGGGACTGACTGTACTATATTGCTTGACAACAGGTTACAAGAGGGTCGGAAAGAGTGCCGAGAGGCCCCCTGAACACCCAACTGCGCAGGTTATGTGCTATTCCCCATAACTGTCGGCGCCGCACTGTGCAGCGATGCGGGGTCCTGTTCAGGAAAGGAACAGCAACCACGAACATGCCCTGCCGTGAAATCAGCAATAAAACTATTCGACACCAAATCGCGAATTTCCGTACGTTTCGACAGTAACACCTCTGATATCGAAAAAGGGAAGGAGCCAAAAGTCGTGGTAATATTCGCGACCATCTTCGGAGCAGGCTTCGCCGTCCTGCTCATAAGCCTGATTTTCGGTCATGATGCCGACGCTCAGGTCGATTTCGACCACGGCGAAGTTGGCCACGGCCCTTCGATCTTCAGTTTCCGCATCCTCGCGCTGCTGGCGATCGGATTTGGCGCCGTCGGATTCGGCTGCCGGGCCACAACGGAATGGTCGATGTTCGAGTGCTCAATGGCCGGCATCGGCGGCGCCTTTGTCATGGGCGCCATCGGTTACTTCATCCTGCGCGCCTTCTACGCCAGTCAGGCCAGCTCCACCGTCGACGACGAGGATATAGTCGGCCAGCAGGCCAACGTTATCGACGCCGTCTCCGCCACCGACTACGGCCAGATCGCCTGCATTATCGGCGGCCGCGAGTTCACCTTCCTCGCCCGGTCCGCCGACGGTCAGCCGATTCCACGCAACGCGCCGGTCAGAATTACGGCCAAGTCGGGCTCTGTCGTGACTGTGACGCCAATAGACTAACACGCTTATAAACAGCTCCGTATCGTGGAGGGAGTAGTAATGGAGAACTTCGTCGAGTACCTGACCTGGCCGGTGATCGGGCTGGCAGCGGTCATTGCGCTGTTCGTATTGATACGAGCGCTGTCCGTGTTTTATGTCCGCGTCCCCCCCAACAAAGCAGCCTTCTTCTACGGCGCCCGCAGCGGCCGCCGACAGGCCCAACGGGTTCAGACCGAGATACAGCCCGGGGTGGCCTCGGTCACGGTCCTCCCGCCCGGTACCGTTGTCGTCACCGGCGGCGGGCGGATCCGCAAACCGATCATCGAAGACGTTCAGTTTCTTGACCTGACTGAAATCTCGCTGCCGCAAATCCGGGTCGAGAACATGCCCAACACCGACGGTGTCCTCGTCACTGTCGAAGCCGTCGCCAATATCCGCTTCAAAGACGACGCCCAGTCACTGCTTGCGGCCGGCTCGCGCTTCCTCGGCATGGCCAACGAACACGTCCAGGGAGTCGCGCGCGAAACACTCGAGGCTAACCTCCGAGGCGTGGTTGGTACCCTCTCGGTCGACCAGCTCATCCGCGACCGCGAAGCCTTCCGCCAGCAGGTCCTCCGCGAAGCCGGCGAAGACCTCGCCCGACTCGGCATGCAGATTGACGTCTTCAACCCCCAGTCGATCACCGACAAACAGGGCTATATCGAAGCCCTCGGCAAGAAGCGCACCGCCGAGGTGAAACGCGATGCTACGATCGGCGAAGCCGAAGCGCTGGCCGAGGCTAAGAAGCGCTCCACCGATGCCGACCGCGCCGCCGAAGTGGTCGCTATGGAAAACGAGCGGCTGAAAGCCGAAGCGCAGAAAAACACCGAGGTCGCCAAACAGATCTACCAGGCGGAAATCGCCAAAGAAAGCGCGGTGACCGCCCAGGTCGGACCCCTGACCACCGCCACCGAGATGCAGAAGGTCGTGGTTGCCGAGGTCAAAATCGAGGAAGAACGCTCGCGCGCCCAGATCAACGTCGAACAGCAGAACATCCTGCGCGAACAGAAGTCGCAGGAAGCCATGATCGTCGTACCGGCCAAAGCCAAGGCCGATGCTCAGGTGAGAGAGGCCGAAGGCTACAAGGTGTCACAGACTTCGCGCGCCGACGGTGACAAGTACGCCACGATCGCTCGCGCCGACGCCGAACAGCATAAGCGCTCAGCCGAAGGCTCCGGTCAGGCCGAGGCGCTCCGCGCCACCGGTCTCGCCGAAGCCGACGTCATCGAGCGCCAGGGTCTCGCCAAAGCCGTCTCCGTCTCCGAGCTCGCCAAAGCCTACCAGCAGTTCAACCAGGCCGCTATCACCCTCGAAGTGCTCAAAGTACTGCCGCAGACGGTTGAGTCACTCGGCGCAGTCTTTGGTGCGATCGCGGCCCCGATGGGTAATATCGACAAGCTGGTGGTGGTCGATTCGGGCGGCTCCGGTGACAATCAGGGAGCGCTGAACCGCTTCGCCAAAACCGGCCCGCTGATGCTCCTCCAGATGGTCGAGCAGGCCAAAGCAGTCGGTATCGACGTCTCCGAACTGATCAACAAGCTGGGCATCAAGGCGGAGTCTACCGGTGAACCCGACGCGGGAGAAACCTCCGATGGCACGCGCACCAAAAACCGATAGCAGGCAGGCAGTCCGGGGCGACAACGCCCCGGACCGCAGCCGTCAGGTTCCCGCCGACGTGCGAGCGATCGACGGTCGCCCCGTCTATCAGCTCGATACGCAGCGACCACAGGCGCTGGTCATCCATTGCGGTGACCCGCGCTTCCAGACCGCCTTTCGACGGTTCGTCACCGAAGAGCTCGGTATCCGTCCCTACATGCCCATAGTCCTCGGTGGCGGTATCCACGCCTTCGGCGCCCAGACTCTGCTGCCGAAAAACTTCAAAGTGCTCTGGCAGCAGGTGAAGTTTGCCGTCAAGGAACAACAGCTCTCCGAAGTGATCATCATCAACCACGAAGATTGCCAGTGGTACCAGAAACTGCAGGGCTACCACACTCGCATCGACGCCGTCACCAAAGGTCGCGAAGATCTCGGCCACGCCGCTCGCCTGCTCCTCTCAGATTTCGCCGGCATCCGCGTGCGAACCTTCTGGGCCGAGCTTGACGGCGCCAAAGTGCGGTTCGAAGAGACAACGTAAGTCGTGCCAATGAATCGCTGTTGATATTGGAATCCCGGCCCTCCGGCCGGGATTTTTTTGTTTGCTCACAGGACGGTGCGACCGTTTGACAGATCGCACCCGTTGGCGTACTTTGAACGGCACTCGTAGGGCGGTTCCGTCTTCGAAATCGCCATCGCGCGAGTTTGAGCCGTGCACGAGACGACACTGACGATGTGGCCGTGACTTCAATCGATGTGGCCGTGACTTCAGTCACGGTTGCAAGACTATACGAACAAGACCTGTAGGGCGGTTCCGTCTTCGAAACCGCCATCGCGCGAATTTGAGCCGTGCACGAGACGACACGGACGATGTGGCCGTGACTTCAATCGATGTGGCCGTGACTTCAGTCACGGTTGCAAGACTATACGAACAAGACCTGTAGGGCGGTTCCGTCTTCGAAACCGCCAATAGAAGGACCAACATGGAACACCTGCATAACAAAATCGTCCTCGTCACCGGCGCTTCGTCCGGTATCGGCGAGGCTGCCGCCCGACGATTTGCCGCTGAAGGCGCCCGCGTGATTGTCGCCGCCCGACGCGCCGAGCGACTTAAGAAACTAACTACCGAACTCAAGTCCGACTCGCATGCTATCGAGCTCGATGTCCGCGACTTCGACGCCGTCAAGACCGCTGTCGACTCACTCCCCGCCGAATGGCAGGAGATTGATGTGCTCGTCAACAACGCCGGGCTGGCTCGGGGACTGTCGAAAGTCCACGAAGGCGACCTGGCCGACTGGAACGAGATGATCGACACCAACATCAAGGGGCTGCTCCATGTCAGCCGGGCGGTCATCCCGGGGATGGTCAAGCGCGGACGCGGCCACGTAATCAATATCGGCTCGATCGCCGGGCACTGGGTCTACCCCAACGGCAACGTCTACTGCGCGACCAAATTCGCCGTCAATGCCCTGACCCAGGGTATGTCTATCGACCTGGTCGATACCCCGGTGCGCGTGTCGACTGTCGACCCCGGTCTGGTTGAGACCGAGTTTTCACTGGTCCGCTTCCACGGTCAGGCCGAGCGGGCCAGCCAAACCTACATAGGCTACCAGCCGCTGACGGGCGATGATATCGCCGATGCCATCTTCTGGGTCGCTTCGCGCCCGCCGCACGTGCAGGTGCAGGAAGTGGTTATCATGCCCACCGCGCAGGCCCATTCGATGGTGTTGGACAAGCGGGTGGAGAAGTAGGAAACGTGTCATACCCGTGAAAACGGGTATCTATCTCAGGAGTAGGTCGAGGCTGCTTGCAGCCCGACATCGCTGTTGCGTCACGTGCTAGCACGCCGGAGGCGAACGACACGTGACGCCCGAAGACACATCGAAGATGTGTCATACCTGCGGAGGCAGGTACCCATCTTCAATCAAGACAGAACAAAGTTCTGTCATACCCGTGAAAACAGGTATCTATCTTGGAAGTAGGTCGAGGCTGCTTGCAGCCCGACACCCCTGTTGCGTCACGTGCTAGCACGCCGGAGGCGAACGACACGTGACGCCCGTAGACACATCGAAGATGTGTCATTCCTGCGGAGGCAGGTACCCATCTTCAATCAAGACAGAACAAAGTTCTGTCATACCCGTGAAAACAGGTATCTATCTTGGAAGTAGGTCGAGGCTGCTTGCAGCCCGACACCCCCGTTGCGTCACGTGCTAGCACGCCGGAGCCGAACGACACGTGACGCTCGAAGACACCGTGCGTGGTGAACGTCCCCGTGCACCACGGATCCCACGATTTCCCTACAACTTCGATGGTGATCATACATCTGCCCCCTTTTGTAAAGGAAAGGGCGTAGAATGCGCACGGGCTCGTCGACAGCACTTATCTCAATGATCCGCCGCACGCCGAAACTCCGTCCGCACATGCACCGAATCAAAAAAAAGAACTTAAAAAATGACAAAACAAACCCATTTCGCCGTAACCCGCACGCATTCACACTTGTACAGCGAAAAAGTCGTTTCCGGGCGTTCCGCAGGAAGACCCCGCACAAGAAGCGAGTACCCCACCCGTCCCGGGTGGCTTTGCATGGAGCTGTACCCCACCCGTCCCGGGTGGGTCCGATCCAAAGCAAAACGGGCGCAACCAACTCGGCTGCGCCCGCTCTCATTTCGTGCGTAGTGTCTTCGTGCGCGGTGTACGTCCCCGTGCACCACGCGTCTCAACACCATTTGCAAGATTTACAAATCGTAATACATCTCAAACTCGTACGGTGTCGGACGGATACGAATCTCCGTCACTTCTTTCCGTTTGAGCTTAATCCAGTTCTCCAGCAGATCTTCGGTGAACACGCCACCTTCGAGCAAATAGCTGTTGTCTTCTTCGAGGGCGTTCATCGCCTTGTTGAGCGACGTCGGCAGCATGTGCATATGCACCAGATCTTCAGGTTTCATCTCATCGAGGTTTTGATCGAGCGGCAGACCCGGATCGATCTTGTTTTTGATACCATCGATACCCGCCATCAACATCGCCGCAAACGCCAGATACGGATTCATCGTACCGTCGGGGGGACGGAACTCGAAGCGCATCTTTTTCGGATCGCGCTGATAGCCGGGAATACGAATACAGGCGGTCCGGTTGCCCACCGAATACGTCCCTGCCACCGGCGCTTCGAACCCCGGCACGAGCCGCTTGAAGGAATTGGTCGAGGGATTCGTGAACGCGAGGATCGAATCGACGTGCTTCAGCATCCCGCCGATATACCACAGGCCGATATCCGAAAACCGCGCCCGGCCGTTTTTGTCGAAGAAGATCGAGCCTTTGGAGTCGGCGATATACTGGTGAACGTGCAGGCCCGAACCCGGCTCGTTGAACAGCGGCTTGGGCATAAAGGTCGCCGACTTGCCCGAACGAAACGCCTGGTTTTTGACGAAGTACTTGACCAGCATCGACTGGTCCCCCATCGCCAGCAACGGCGCAAACTGAACTTCGATCTCATGCTGCCCGCCGCCACCGACTTCGTGATGATGGTATTTCAACCCGACCCCAACCTTGGCCAGCATCGAACAAATCTCCGAACGAAGATTGTAGATACGATCCATCGGCGGCGCGATATGATAACCCTTTTTCGAAGGGATCTTATAGCCGAGGTTTTCATCGTCATCCGGCGCCTGCCACATCGCCTCGGTCGAGTCGAGATCGTAGAAAGCGCTGTCCGGTCCCTGGAAGAAGTTCACCCGGTCAAAGACGTAGAACTCGAACTCGGGACCGAGAATGATCTTGGCGCCCTTGATCGTTTTCGCAAGGTACGCTTCGGCGTGACTCGCCACCCGGCGGGGATTGCGCGAGTACGGCAGCACTTTGTCGCCGACTTCCATGATGTCGCCCAACATCGAGAGGGTCGGACGATCAAAGAAGGGATCGATAAACGCCGTGTCCGCGACCGGCAGGAGAATCATGTCTCCGTTTTCGATTCGCGAGAAGCCGGGCAGCGAAGATCCGTCGACCCCGACCCCGTTGGTGAACAACCCGGTGCCAAGTTCGCTGACCGGAAGTGTGATATGATGCCAGAAGCCCAGCAGATCGCCGAACTTCAGGTCGAGATACTCCACCCCATGGTCTTTAACCATCTTCTTGAGCTTGTCAAGACTCATGCAAACCTCCCTGCCGAAAGGCATTTCAGACTGACTGCGAACATAACCAAATGCCGCCCGCGAGACAAGCGGATACGGGGCGGGGAGCACCCGGATTGTGCTAGAAAAAGGTTGTTCCGGGGCGGCAGGCGGATAGCTTGGGGAAAAAGAAATATCGCTTCGATGGAGTTGAATCGATGAAATACCTACTGGCTATCGCTCTCTTGTGTATCTCTCAGGCTGCCGCGGCGCAAGAGCTCGCCCCGTTCGACTCGGCGCTCGCCCAGGTCGGTCTGAACTCCGCCGACGTCCGGTTCGATCAGGATGAAATGGCTACCTGGCAGGGGGACCTATGGCGCCTGTCTTACTTCACCCTCTACCACCGGAACCCCTTCTCGCTGCCGAAGCATGCCGACCTGATCGTCGAGGAGCTGTCGGGAAAGACCGCTGACCTCGTCGGCCTGCTCGCTTTCGCCGGGCAGCGTGCCGACCAGCCGATCCGGCGTGGTTTGATAGGCGATCAGCTGGAACCGTATATCGATGCCGATGACTCGCTGTCGAAATTCTCGATCTGCTACAAACGGAATGTCCTGACCGGCAACGAAAACAAGACCCTTCGCGATGCCATCGATCTCTTCTATCGCGTGGTCGACGACGAGGACAACTACTTCCGGGTCGGGATCGAAGAAATCGACAAGAACAAGTATCGCGACGCCCTCTGGCAGTACCTCATTGAGGACTCCAGTTCACGCGGGGATGAGATCGAAGAGCTGTACGCCAAAGTGGATATGGGCCGGATGGTGGCCGGGGCTGAAGATATCGCCGAGGCGCTAAAACGCCTCGCCGAGAAACTCCCGGACTGCGCGTTCCCTGACTACGTCGTGAAGATCGGGACCTCGCACGGTGATATCATTGTCGGCACCGCCGGTGATGACCGGTTCGAGTACATTCAGGCGCCGCTGCTGATAGTCGACGGCGGCGGCAACGACGTTTATTCGTTTCCGGGACAAAACGAAGAACGCCCGATCGCGGCCATAGTCGATCTGGCCGGCAACGACCGGTATATCTCCGAAGACTCCACCAAGCCGGGCATCGGCGGCGGGCTTATCTCGCTGTCGTACGTGCTTGATCTCGCCGGTGATGACAGCTACAGGGGACAGAACGTGTGTCAGGGAGCAGGCGTGTTTGGAGTCGGCGCCGTGATCGATAAGGCGGGGAATGACACCTACAGCGGTCGCTATCTCACACAGGGAGCGGGCGCGTTCGGACTGGGTGTGCTTTCGGATCAGGAGGGGGATGACAGTCTGTACTGCTGGTCGATGTCGCAGGGGTTTGGCTACTCGCGCGGCTGCGGGCTGTTGCTCGACGGCGCCGGTGATGACGTGTACATCGCCGAAGACGACACGATCTTCTCGGCCGCTTCGCAAAACAACGAACACAACAACTCCCTCGCGCAGGGAGTCGGATTTGGTCGGCGGGCGGATTTTATCGACGGCCACAGCTGGGCCGGCGGGGTCGGTATTCTCTGCGATCTCTCGGGCAACGACAGGTACTCGTCGGGTTTGTTCGCCCAGGGCTGCGCCTACTGGTTTTCGGTCGGGATGCTGATTGATGCCGCCGGCGATGACACCCACGAGGGTGTCTGGTATGTCATGGGCAGCGGGGCGCATTTTGCGGTTGGCTATCTCGATGATTTTGCAGGCGACGACATCTATGCGGCCAGCCATAACATGGCGGTCGGGGCCGGCCATGATTTCACGATCGGCTACTTCAATGAGCGCTCCGGCAACGACAAGTACACGGTCCCCAATCTCTCGCTAGGGGGAGGCAACGCCAACGGTATCGGGATATTTCACGACCATGCCGGCGATGATGTCTACACCACGAAGACCGGCACCACGACGCTCGGCCGCGCTAACTCAATTGCGACCGGTATCCGTTCGGTCCTGGCCTGTTTTGGAGTATTCGTCGATGGTGGCGGGAACGACAGCTACTCCGAAGACTGGGCGGCCAACGGCGCCCGATGGCTCGGTCCGGTCTCGGACAGCGAGCATCCGAACCCGACAGCGATTGGTGTCGGGATAGACTTCTAAACCTTGTCTACGTCGGCGGCATGGGAGAGACGGGCGATTTAGTCTGGCCGTTCGGTCGCTCAATAGAGAGCGCCACCCCGGAGAGGATGAGGGTGGCCCCGGCGATGATGGGGATTGAGAGGGACTCGGCAAAAAACAACACGCCGATGAAGATCGCCACCAACGGCGTGATAAACGCGGTGAGCGATGCGGATACGGCGGTCATGCGGGCCAGGAGCCAGTAGTAGGACAGGAAAGCGACCACCGTGCCCATGACCGCCAGGTAAACAATCGACCCCACCGACTCCGCCGAGACGTGGAAGTCGGACCAGCTCTCGAACAGCAGCGCCGCGATCAGCACCGGTACGCCGCCAAACAACATCTGGATGCTTGAGGTCACCACGATGTTCTCCCGGGCGTGGTACTTCTTGTGCAGCACCAGCCCGTGCGCCGCAGCATAAGTCGCCGCCAGCGCCAGCACCGTCCCGAGGAAGAGATCACCGGAGGTCGCCAGCTGCTCGTACGAGATCAGCACCACGCCGCCGAAGCCGACCGCGATCCCGCACCAGCCGAGCCTCGTAACCGGCGTCTCGTGCAACCGCAGCGTGGAGAGGATGGCGACGAAAAACGGAAACGACGCAAACAGCACCGCGGTGAGCGAGGAGCTGATATGCAGCTGAGCGAAGTAGATCAGTGCGTAATGTATCCCGTACATCCACACCCCCGGATACCCGACCTTCACCCAGGTTCGCCACCCGTCTGGATACGGGTACTTCCTCAGGATGACGATGGCGGTGAGGATCGACACGGCGAGCATGAAACGAAGCGACGCAGTCTGCAGCGGTGGGGCGGCGGACAGACCGATCTTGATGGCGATCCAGGTCGAGCCCCAGATCAAACAAAGGAGAACGTATACGAATGCTGTCATGTAGGTTGAATTACGTTTTTTGCACGGAGAAAGTCAACCGGTGAAGATAGAACGCAGAAGTCGCGCTGTACTCGCACGCAACGTGATGGTGAAATACATCATACTCCCAAAAAGGGTTTGACAATAATCCAAAAACAGTGTTCGTTTGCTCATCCTACCCCAGTGAGTGCAATGGAGATTTTCAATGGAATATGTCGAAGGAATCATCAAAAACACGGAATTCTTTACTACCGCGGAGCTGGCCAAGAAGCTGAAAATGAACGTCCAGGTCATCACCCGTAAGGTACAGGCGGGTGAGATCCGGGCGTTTAAGATCGGCAAGGACTGGCGCATCCCGGAGTCAGCGGTGCACGAATGGCTCGAACGCCACGCCAACGATGGAACAAACGGTAATGGTAATGGCAACGGCAAGCCGCACAAGGCCAAAATCGTCAAGGACTACGTCAAAGACGATCATATCGAGGAGCTGCCGTCGAAGCCGTTTGAGCGCAAGTACCTGCTGGAGTTCATCCTCGCCCAGTTCGAGCCGAGCAAAACTTACAGCGAAGAGGACGTGAACAACGTCATTAGCCGCTATTACGACGACTTCGCGACGGTCCGCCATGAATTCGTCGCGGAGAAGATGCTCGAGAAGGCCGGGGGCGGCTATCGTCGCCGCTCCGGCTACAAGTTCTCCGACTGATCATCTCACCGGGTCGCTCATTTGAGGGGCCCGGTTTCTTCATCTTCGCATCGGTACCGGGAGGGATGTCGTGAAAATCGAGTATGATATAACGCTCGACGATCTGCTTCAATTCGGTGACTACTGGCTTCGAACCTCAAAGACTGCTCGTCGCTATCGCCTTTTTCCACTCTTAACGGGAGCTGTCTGCATCGTCTGCCTCCTCATCGGCATCGCCGCCCTCGAGAAATCAAACGTGATTCTATATTTGGCGCTTGGGGGAATCGGCGCATCGGCCTTCGCTTGGTTCGACTATCCCAGGCGGGTGAAGAGACGACTCGCGAAGATCTACGGTGAGTCCGAGAACAGGGGGGCTCTCGGCTGGCACCGCGCAGAACTAGTCGAGGCGGGTCTGACCATTACGTCCGAAGTCGATGCGTTGACGATCGGCTGGAGAGGCATTGAAGATATCGCCACTACCGACGAGCACACGTTCGTTGTAGTCGGGTCGGCGACTGCGCACGTCATTCCGCGCCGACTCAACTCTGGGGACTATGAGACGTTCGTGCAGAAGCTTCGCGCATCATGGGAGTCGCAGCTCAGTAGCGCAAGCGAGCCCGTTCCAAGACCATGATTAAGATCACTGGAGTTCGGGCAGAAATAAAAAACCCCGGCCTCAAGGCCGGGGTTTTCTGTATCTCCAGTCGGATAATCCTCACTCGTCGAAGGGCGATGGCGGCACGTTGCCGGGGATACTCCCGCCGGTCGCCCTGAGTATCTGCTGGACGTAGGGATCGGAGAGATTGATTTTGTACTCGGCGATCATCTCGGCCGCCTTACGCATCTCGGCGACACGGTTCTGTCGGGCGAGAATCGTGATCAGCTTGCGGAACGCATAGCTGCTGTTGGGGTTCAGCTCAAACGCCTGCCACATCAACTGCATGCCGTCGTCTACCAGCTGCTGATCCTGTATGCGCTGACCGATCTCGACTTTCGTCATCCCCAGATCCTGCATATAGAACAGGTTCTGCGGATTGGTGGCCAGGAAGGCAGTCAGCGTGTCTTCGAGCGTACGATAGATCTCAATCGCCTGCGCTGAGTCTCCATCCCGTTCCAGATCTTCGGCCAGGACGTAGCTCGCCTGCCAGTACTCGGGATATCGCTCGATCATCGAGCGGATAAACGACCGGGCTTCGTCGACCCGTCCGCTCCGCTCCATGGCGTCGAACAAACGTACGGCATTCATGCCGACCCCAAGGAAGATGCCGGTCGCGTTTTCATCGCGGAAAACCTCGGAGTTCTCAAGGCCGCCAAACCGATAGGTGTTCTGGAACAGGTCGAGGCCCTTCTCGATATCGATCTTGTTGTCCGGTGGTTCACGGTCGAGCCGGTAGAGAATACCGACCGCGGTGGCCCGATCGCGCAGGTTCAGCGGGGAGGCGTCGTACGGCTGCGACGTAAAATAGATCGGGTTCTCCCAGCGGTTCTCAAGTACGATCTCATCGACCATCATATCCGCAACCCGGAGTACCCGGCCCTGATACGGTGTCGCCTGGAGATAGGCCAGTCGCCCGCGCGGTCGGTCGCGGAATCGTTCTCTTGGCTGACGAGTCTCTCCCATGGGGGTCTCATACGCATACCACCAGATCTGATCCTGGGTCAGCGAGATGGGAACGTCGTACTGCTCCTTCATCTGCCAGGTGTACCAGTCGGTGTTCAGCAGCGAGAGGTTCACCACCCGTACATCTTTGCGATAGTTATAGACCTCCTGCAGGCACCAGACCGGGAAGGTGTCGTTGTCTCCGGAGGTAAACAGGATGGCGTTCTCACCGCACGAATCGAGTATGTTGGCCGCGTAGTTGTACGGCAGGTAATTGTTCGACCGATCGTTTTCGTGATAGTTGTCGGCCAGCGATATACCGGGCAGGAGAATCAGGATGGTCGACGCATACACCAGCGTCTTCTGCATGCCTTCGTTGTTCGCCGCCAGTTTCTCCTTCACCAGCTGGATCAGGCCGCTGACGCCGAGCCCCATGGCGATTCCGAAAAAGACGAATGCCGGCGTGAAGAAGTAGTCACGGTTGCGGACTTCGAGATACGCATCGGCCCCGTCGTATTGGGTGCCATCGGCGAAATTCATATACAAGACCAGACCGAGAGAGCAGACTATGAAAAGCGTGAAGAAGGTCATGCCGATCTCCGCCCGCTTACGAATAGCGACATACATGCCATAGAGCCCGAGCAGCAGGAAGGGCACGAAATTCCATCCGGCGTCGGAATACTGCTCTTCGAAGTACGACCAGTAGCCCATGTTGGGGTGCCGCCCGAGCTGGTTTTCCCACGTGCCTCGGCGCTCGAACATCCGGTTCACCATCGACTCCTGACCGTACTGTTTGCGATCAAGATAGTTCTTGAAGGTCTCCAGATCCCGGCTGGGATTGTTCTGGTCGATTCGGGGGCTATGCGCAGAGCGGATGGGGATATACATGTGGACGCTGAAACCGATTATTCCCACGACCACGATCGCCATGGCGACTTTCCATTCGAAATTCCAGCCGAAACGCTTGGCTGCGACGCCCAGCAGGGCCAGCAGGACCAATCCGGCCGGAGCGATATACAGGAAGGTGGAGAACTCAAGCATCAGCGACGACAGCGACACGATGGCAATAGTGATGGCCCAGTTGATCTTTTTGTAGAGGAAAGCGAGCAGGAGCGCACCCAGAGCCAGCGTGACGACATAAAACATCGGCGCCCCTCCCCGCCCATCGGCGAAGGCCATGATAAGCAGCAACTCAGCCAGTATGAAGCCGCTGACCATAATCCAGTCCCGGCGAGTGGCCTGTTCGTTGAGCATGTAGAAAATCGACAGGACGGGCACAATCAGGAACGGCGTCATGTGGATGCCGACACCGGCCAGCGCGATGAAGTAGACCAATACCATGGTCCTGAGCTTTTTCGCCGTACAGCGTTCTTCGAAATACCGGAGGGTCAGCCACAGCATGAGCGTCATGAGAGCGAGCGACGGACCGTAGACTTCGGACTCAACCGAGTTTGCCCAGTTGGTGGTCGAAAAGGCTACAAACAGCGCTCCGGCGGCGCCGCCAACATAGGCGATCCAGCGATTCACGGCGGAGTTGTGCTGGTCCGTGAAGAAAAACCCGACCATACGGACAACCACCAGATAGCTGAACAAGGCCGTAAAACTGGAGGAGATGACCGAGAGGTAGTTGATCCGGTAGGAGATATCTTCCACGAACGGGATCAGGGACATAAACCGTCCGATCAGGACAAACAGCGGTGTGCCCGGCGGGTGCGGAATGCCGAGAATATGGGCACAGGCAATGAATTCGCCGCAGTCCCAAAACGAAAACGACCGCTGTACCGTCAGAGCATAGACGATAAAAGCGGTGAAAAAGACGAGGCCGGCAAAAATCGCATTGGTCCGGTCAAACGCATTGCGCGGCGGGGCTGTCAGGTCGGACAAAATCTCCTCCTAAAGCCACCTTTGCAGGCAGCCGATCTTACTTATAACTAGGTAAAATGACAGGCAATTGCGCCAAATATAACAACGGGGCCTCAAATCTCAACAGTTATTTTACCGCCCAGTTCGCCTGCGGATTAATACAAGGTTAGGGATACTATGCTAATTTGGTGTGCCGTGCTGTTTGTTCTGGGAATCATGGCTTTCGCTGATTCCCTGCTGAATATGGGCGAGATTTTCCGCCGCATCAACTCCGTGCTCTTCATGCTCCTGTCGCTGGGCCTGCTGGTCCGTACGACCACCAAGAAAAAAGACGGTGACAAGGAACGTTTGAAACGGGACATTTTCGTGCTTGAGCAGAAGATCAGGACCCTGGAACAGGGCCGGGAGAAACTCGGTAAGTTCTAGTCCGGGCGAGTCCGCTCAGCCGACTCGCTGCTGTTCGTACATCCGAAGTCTCTCGCGGACTTCGGTGATGAATGGATAGTTCCCGAATTCCGCCAGGAGCCGTCGATAGATCGCCATCGCAGCCTCAACAGAATCCTCATCAGCCATCATCACATCAGCCTTTGCTTTCAACCCGAACGGCAGATAGTACGACTCGGGAAATCGCTCGATCAAACTCTCCAGAGACTGCAGTGCAGCCGAAGAATCAGCCTCCGCGAGATCAAGCTCCGCCAGCTTCAACAAGGACACATCCGCCAGCGCCTCTCCCCGGGCCAGACGGCTGTATCGCTCCCGCGCCGAATCGGGCATTCGCCGGGCCGAGAAATACAGAGCATCGGAGAAGTCGTATCTGGCTGTATCGTTCCCCTCAACCTCCTTGAGCGTCATGACGAGCCTGAGCGCGTCATTGACGTAGTACCCTCGGGGATGGTCTACCATGAGCTTTCGGAGCATCACCTGCGCGGTGTCGAACTGTTTCTCGTAGAAGCGGATCATTGCGCTCTGGTAAGCGACTTCTTCGAGCATGTCCGGATTCAGTCGGCTGTCCTGCAGACGTCCATAGGCCTCGGCCGCCCTATCCAATTCGCCCATCCTGATCTGACAGCGAGGGATCTGCAGCTGAGCATCAAGGTACCCTCTCCCCCGTCGGTAGTGGGTTGTTATCGAGTCGAAATAGACCATTGCCTGATTGCATTCATCGAGCTGATCGACATAGATCATGCCGATTCGGAACAGCGCCTCGCTTTTATCGTTGTCGGCCGGCGAAGACTGACCTGCGAGACTGAACATGGCGATGGCGGAGTCGAGCTGACCGAGTTGCACCAGGGCATCACCGTAGTGGAACAGGGCGTCGACCAGGATCGGGCTTGATGCATCATAGCGGGCGCGAACACGGTCGGCCATGCGACAGACCTGTGCGTATTGCTTGCGCTCGGCACATTGACGCATGTAAAACAGCAGTGACTGTCCCTGCCCTTGTTCCACCGAGTCCTGTTGGAGCGTGAACTGAAACGCTTTATCGAACTGCCCGGTGCGAATGAAGTGTGTCGAGAGAAGACGCAGAGCTCGCGGGCTGACCTCGCCGGAAGAAACGTGCAACAGCGCGTCCTCGGTCTCCGCGGCCGAACCGACAAACGATAGCATCTCAAACAATCGCTTCTCGGCATCGGATGCGTCGCGTGTAGTGTCCTGGGCAAGTACGGGGAAGTATTCCTTCACTGCCGCCGCGTAGCGGCCCTGACGTTCGAGCAGTTGCCCGGTCTCCAAAGCGAGCATGGTCGAGTCGCCGGTCTCCTGTCGGGCGCGGTTGATATAGGCCAGCGCATGATCGACTGCCCCACTCTTCAGTTCACTGCGAACCAGTACCGCCACGCGAAGGTCATTCCACTGCGGGATCAAACCGGCCGCCCGGTCGTAGGCTTCGATCGCTTCGGGCATTCTGTCCTGCGCCGCCAGCAGCTCAGCCAATGTTATTCGGAACTGGAAATTGTCCGGTTGAGCCTGCAGCAGTTGCCGCACCAACGCCTCCGCCTGAAGGGTCCGGTTCAACTCTTGATAGCATTGGAGCAGGAGGTTCTGGGCGATGCCGTTTTGAGGCTCCGATTCGAGGATAACCTCGAGCAAACTCGCAGCGCCCTCGAAGTTGCGCTGGCGCATCAGTGAGCGTGCGATGCCGATCTTTCGATCGGTCTCCGATAGTCCTTCCTGTGACTGAGCCGGACCGATCACCCGAAAATCGCGTCGGTCTGAGGGGTCGACGGCGGGACGGAGCTTAAGCGTATCCGCTGCGCGATTATCCTGAGCCTCCACACCGGACGCAACCAGACAAAGCGAAAATGCAACGACTGCGAATGAGAACTTCATATTGCCCGCACTTATCTGGTGCTCCCGGTCTCGTCACCGCCGGCCTGCATGAGCGCACGGAAGTACGCCTTGATCTGCTCTTCGTACTGCGGCGGGTAGTCATCGCCCAGGTAGCGCTTCAGCCGGTCCTCGAATTGCGCCCGATCGTTCAGCAGTTCCGCCGGGAGAGCGGCCGGAACATAGACCGGGCTCGACTCGGCGGTGGTCGCTTTGCGCTGGTCGTTGAAATCGCGACGCTGCAGGGAGCGGCTGGCTTCGAGCATGCGGGAGAAGATGCGAAGCTGACGCTCGGTTGTCTCCGGACCCGCCTCGCCGTCGGCCAGGTCCTCTTCGACTTCCTTCATTTCCTTCGCGATATCATCGAGTCGACCAAGGACCTGCCGCGAGCCGGCGAACTCATCAGCCAGCTGCTGCAGTGACTTGCGGATTGAACCCTGTTCACCGGCCAGACGCTGAAGTCCCTGCTTCATTCTCTCGGCCTCGGCCTCCGACATCTTGCCACTCTGGCCCTGCTGGGGGTTGCTGTTGCACTGGTTCTGCGTCTGCTGGTTCAACTGCTGCTGTTTCTTGCTCAGATTCTCGAGCTGGGCCATGTTTTTATCGCACTGACCACCCTTGTTGCACTGCTGTTGTGAATCCATCGACTCCATGAGCCTGATCGATGCTCTGTTCAACTGCACCATCGCGTCGCGCTGCTGCTGTATGGCCTGAGCGCTGCGCAAACCGTCGAGGTTCGAGATTGATTGATCCATCGAGGAGACCGCTTGATCGACCAGCGACTGCAGCTCGGCCGCCACAAACGGTGATTTCTGACCGAGTTCCGCAATACTGCTCTTGAGGCCGTTGCAGGCGGACATGAGATCCTGCTGCGAGGCCGCCATCTCACGCATCATCGCGGAACGCGGCGCGAGCTCGTTGACCCGTTCCAGCAGATCTTCCTGCTTCTCGGAGAGATAATTGGCGTCTTCGAGTGCCCGCCGCATGGCCTGCTGGATCGCCTGATTGTCGTTGCCTTGCATCTGGGCAAGCTGCTGCTGCATCCGCGATATCATCTGGGCGAGTTTTGACGACGCCTGCTCGCCTTCCTTTTTCGACTGCGGCTTATCCTGCTGCTGCAGTGACTCCGACATGTGCTGCATATTCTGATCGGCGTCGGTCCCCTGCAGCGCCTCTGCAAACTGTCGGGGTTCCTGCAGGTCCTCTACCTTCTCGTCGTTAAGCATCTCCGTCAGGTCACCGGCTTCCTTCTTGAGGTCTTCGAGCCCCTTTTTGATTTCCTGCTCGGTGTCGCTCATCTGCGGGAGCTGGTCGGCCGAAGCACTGTCGGTGTCGGCATTCATCTTGTCCTGGCGCTTGAGGAGATCTTCGGCCTTGCGAAGCATCGCCTCCATCTTCTGTTCGATCTGCATCTTCTTGAGCAGAGCAAGCTGGCGTTCGAGCCGCTGGAGCATCTCCTCCTGGCTCATCTCGAAGTCCTTCATGGCCTGCTGGAGCTGGTCGCGGTCCATATTCTGGAGCGCTTCCATGAGCTTCTTCTGCGCTTCGCGCATTTCCGGTGTGGCGACCTCTTCGAACAGCTTCTGCAGCTCGGCGAGTTTCTCCATGATCTCGCGGCTCATGAGGGCGTTTTCGCGAAGCTGCTCGAGCGATTTGTCCATCTTCTCAGCCATCTTCTCGATCTGCGAGACCATTTCTTCGTTCTTCTGAGCGATCGACTCCAACTCTTTTTTCTGCTGCCAGTCGGCGCCTTCTTCGTTACGATTCTGCGCCCGCAGCTTGCGGGAGGCATCGCGCAGCCGCTTGGTCAACTCTTTGCCGGTGCGAAGCAGGCTTTCCGTATCGGTAATTCGCTCGGTGGTCTCCTGCTCGGTCTGGGCGACGATTTCGTCGAGCGAAGGCAGCCGTGCGATATAGGTCCGGCTGCGGCCTACTTTCGGTCCGGAGATCTGGTCGTTGTCGGCGACCTCGAAATAGTAGCTGACATAGTCACCCGGGAAGAGATTGAGTCGGTCCATATCCCAGTTGAATGAGACTTCGCCTTCGGTCTTGATCTTGTCCGAGAAATGGAGGACCGCGACGTTTTCATCCGAGGTTCGCCCGCTGGAAACGACCTGATACTTGAGAACGAGCGATGAGAACCCGAAATCGTCGAAGATACGAACCATCAACGGAAGGATCATCTCTTCGGACAGGTTGGCGTTGAATCCGGGGCGGATGACATCGACCGACGGGTACTCGTCGGGTATGGCCGTGATGTAATATTCGATCGGGTCCGGGTTAACCTCGCCGAGATTGTCTTTCAGGAGGATGTGGTATGATCCGGATTCTCTGACGACGAGCGACGCCTCCCCGGTCTTGCCCTGCAGCTCAAAGTCGACCCGGCTGGAGTCATCGAACACCATGCCGGCGGTTGCTACCGGGAGATTTGTCTCGATCTTGATCGCCACGCGGCTTCCGACCACTGCCGAAAACGAGCCGTTGTTTTCTTCGATTGTGCTCGGGGGGAGTTCCGTGTACGCCGGGTAGAATACCGAGAGATGGATGTCGTTTACGCGCGGCCGATCGACCACGTCGATCTTCTGCACGTCGGTCTTCAGTCTTCCCGCTTCGACGTAATAATCGAACGACTTCTTGATCTGGCGAAGAGTCAGGCCGAACGAGAGCGAATCCCCGAGTGCGGTTGGAGTGCGATCGTGTCCGACCAGGCTGATATTCTCGCTCTGCCAGTGCCCACCGGCCAGACGATAGTGAATAACAGCGTCCCTGGGTATTCTCTGCCCCACAACCACGCCGCCGATCTCAATGTCACGATACTTGACCCACTCGGTCGTTCCCGGGAACGCCGTCAGCTCGTACGCCAGCGGCGGAGCGACGACTTCGGTAGGGTTGGAGTAGACTTCATAGGAATAACTGAACAACCCCGGGAAGAAAACCAGCAGCGCCAGCGCCAGTGATGCACAGACCGCCAGCAGGCGCGAGGCGCGTAGGACCGGGTGGAATGACAGCACCGCATTGAAGTTGATCAGGCCGGCTTTCTCAAGCGCCTGCTGCTCGTTAGCGCGGATCAGATCGGCCGAAAAACCCTGGTTGACCGCCGAGCGTGAAAACTGCACCGCCGCCACAAGGCGACCCTTCAGGTCGGGGTACTTCTTTTCCAGTCCGGCCGCGACCCGGTCTACATCGCCCTCGAACAGACGCACCAACGCATAGCGCCCAAACAGCAACAGCGCCGTCAGTCCGGTGCCTGCCATGAGTGTGATCTTGAGCCAGACAGGCAGTATTAGGACGTTAGCCAGAAGAGACAACACCACCGCCGATCCGGTCACCGCTGCGACAGTCAGCACCAATCCGGCCGCAAACAGGACCAGTCGTTGCTTGGTCAGGACGGCGTGCAGCCGCCTGATCAGGTCGGAGCTCGATGCAAGTTGTTTCATGTCGGCAACCTCGGTGTTGGTGTTGTATGTGCAAGCCGGTGTCGGTCCGGCGCCTTATCGTGAGTATCGGTGTCTAGTACAACAGAGCGTAGCTCAGGATGTTCAGCCCCATCCGGAGAGCCTCGTCGCGCTTCTCCGGCGGGTCGTTATGCACCTGCGGATCTTCCCAGCCGTCGCCGATATCAGACTCGACCAGGAAATAGACGACCACCCGGCCGTTGATGATCAGGGCATATCCGCGGGGCGCTTCGTTGTCGTGCTCGTGGATTTTCGGCGGACCGTTCGGAAAGTCGTAGAAACTGTGATAAATCGGATGGTCGAACGGCAGCTCGACAACCTCCCGCTCCGGGAAAAGACCGCCCATAACCTCCAGGAACTTCGCCTTCATCCCGTAGGAGTCGTTAACGAACAAAAATCCGCCCGCGAGCAGGTAGGTGCGAAGCCGTTCCTTTTCTTCCGGAGAAAACTCAACCGTCCCATGGCCGGTTGCAAACATGAACGGGTATTGGAACAGGTCCGGGTCGGTGATCTTCACCTGACGCTCGAGGGTGTCTACCGGAAAGGGGGAGTTGTCACGGACGAACTCGAGGAAGTTTGGGATCGCCGAGGCGCCCCAATACCAGTCCCCGCCCCCACTGTAGTGAAGCCGGGCCACCTTGAGAGCCGAGGGGTCAGGGTTATATCGCTGGGAGAGATAGTCTTCCTCGACCGTCCCGGGCACGATCCGGGACACCTGCGCAACCGAGATCGGTGCTGTCGCCAGCACGACCCAGAGCATCGTGGTTATAGCTAAGAGTGGTCCTGTCCGCATACACATAATATACGTCTGCACTCCACTTTCGGACTCAAAAAAAGCGGCTGTCCGAACAGGACAGCCGCATGTTGTTTCTGGGTCAAACGTTCGGCAAATCGAGCGCTACTTGAACCGTTTCGGCCTGCGCGATTCCCATTCGACCACGATCGGGCTGGCGACAAAGATGGAACTGTAGGTCCCGACAATAACACCGAGAATCAGGGCCAGCGAGAAATTACGAAGCACTTCGCCACCGAAGAAAAACAGGATGCCGACCACGAAAAGAACGGTGATCGACGTGTTGAACGTCCGCGCGAGCACGTCGTTGATCGACAGGTTGACCGCACTCACGAACTGCGATTTACCGCGGAATTTCTTGACATTCTCACGAATGCGGTCGAACACAACCACCGTGTCGGTCAGCGAATAACCGGCCAGGGTCAGAAGCGCCACCACCAGCAGGAGGTCGAACTCCTTGCCCATGAGGATCATAATTCCCAGCACCGCCAGGACATCGTGGAAGGTAGCGATCGTCGCGGCGACCCCGGAACGGAAGTCGAAGCGAATCGCGATGTAAATGAGGATACCGATCAGCGAGATCAATACCGCCCACTGAGCATCGCGGCGGAGCGACTGTCCGACCGCAGGGCCGATCACGTGCTCGCTGTCACGGGTGAACGTGTTGCCCGCAAACTGCTCCTGCATGATTTCGGTGATCCGATTGAGGCGGGCTTCACCTTCGGCCTCATCCTGCGGACGTTTGGTCTTGATAATGAAGGCGTTGGGCTGTTCGAAGTCCTCAACTTTCGTCACCTGAACGTCGGGAAAGTCAGCCGACAACGCCGAGCGAAGTGTCTCGATCTCGACAGGACTATCGAAATGCCCCTGAAGCATGACGCCGCCCGCGAAATCGATTCCCAAATTGGCTTTTTCGGTGTAGACCATCACGGCCGCGACGATCCCGGCCGCGATGAGCAGGACGGAGATCACAAACGCGATCTTGCGCCCTCCGATGAAGTCTATCTTTGTTTCGGGTATTAGTCTAAACATCGTTTCCTCTCACCTTAGATCGAAAGGGACTTGTAGCCCTTGCGAATGTCGAAGATCGCCTTGGTAATGACATAAGCCGTGTACAGCGAGATGGTCACACCCCAGAAGAGGGTGACGGCGAACCCGCGGATCGGCCCGGAACCGAACAGGAAGAGCGCCCCGGCCGTGATCAGGGTCGTGACGTGGGAGTCCAGAATCGCCACAAACGCCCGGTCATACCCGGCATCGATAGACGCTCGCACGGTCTTGCCGGTACGGAGCTCCTCTCGTATTCGCTCGAAAATGAGGATGTTCGAGTCTACCGAGATACCGACGGTGAGGATGATACCGGCGATGCCCGGCATGGTCAGGGTCGCGCCCAGACCGGCCATAACCGCCAGCAGGAAGAAGATGTTGAAGATCAGGCCGACATCGGCGATGAACCCGGAGAGTCGATAGTACACACCGATGTAGAGCAGCACGATCAGCAGACCGATCAACGACGAGTAGAATCCTTTCCGGATCGAGTCACCACCCAGGGTGGCGCCTACGACGTTTTTCTCGATGATTTCCACCGGAGCGGGCAGCGAACCGGCTTTCAACACGATTTCAAGATTGATCGCGTCTTCCATCGTTGCCGATGAACCCATGGTGATGGTCCCGTTGCGCCGGATTTTCGAAGAAATCATCGGCGCCGACTCGACCTTGTCGTCGAGCACGATCGCCAGCGGCTTGTTGATATTGGCGCCGGTCAACTGCGCAAACCGAGCAGCTCCGTCGCCGGAAAGCTGGAAGTCGACCTGCGACTTGCCGTACTCATTGCGGCCGATCCGGATGTTCTCCAGATAGCGACCGACAAACTGGACTTTCCGTTTTATGATATACAGGTCATAGACTTCCCGCTGATTCCTGATACTGGAGCGCGTCGAAAACGCAAACTGGTCGTCGATCGGAATGACCCGCTGCACTTCGGGAAGACTCAGCCAGCGTTCCAGTCTCTGACGGTCGTCTTTCGAGACCGTATAACCCGGCCAGTTGGTGCCGGTGTTGTTGTTGTAGAGCGACAGCTCTAGTTTCGACGAAAAAGGGCGTTCATCATCGATAACGTCAAGGCCTTCGTCGAAGCCGAAATCCATCGAATCGGCGGCCGAGTCTCCCATTAACTCGGCGAGGATGTCTTCACCGCCGGTTTCGGTGTCGGTCGCAGCCATCTCGGCGGTTTTGTCGACCGACTCGGTCTGGGCTTCGGACGCTGCCTCGGCAGCATCGCCTCTTTGGCGAGCCTCATATTCGGCTACGACGGAGTCGATGCGGGTAAGAATCAGGTTGGCATTGTCGATAGTCTCGAGCAGCTTGAACTCAAGTACGGCCGTCTGACCGATCAGCTCAACCGCCCGCTCGGGATCGGTGTAGCCGGGAAGGTCGACGATAACGCGATCGTCCCCCTGCTTCTGGATCACCGGCTCGGCAACACCCAGACCGTCAACGCGGTTGCGGATAACCTGAATGGCACGGTCGACCGCACCGTCGCGCGCGGCCTCATCGACCTCCTCGGTTTTCACCCTGAGGACGACATGGATACCGCCCTGCAGGTCAAGTCCGAGGCGGATGGCGCTTTGTTGCAGGTCGAGCAGTTCATCCGGCTGCTCCGCCTGCATCTGCTGTTTTTCGTCGCCGGACATGGTCCACAGTCGGAAGGTGTCCCAGAACGCGATGCACGCCAGGACGATGAGAATGACTGTGAGTCCCAGTCGCCATTTCTGTGAAGACATACACGATCCTTTCGTATGTTCTCGTTCTATGTAGTAGTTGTTGCTATTCTATGTTCGCTCTGAGCGGCCAGTCGGCCTATTCTCGGGAGCTGTGGTCGCGGACAGAAGCCCCTGCCCACATCGTGGCATCGGCGCCCGCATCGATTCGGAAGCTATTGGAGTACGGGAGGAAGTTAGCTGGTGCCGGAGGGCTTGGCGCCGACCAGGGTGAACTGGCGGCCCAGATCCGTGCTGACCCGGGTGGGTGACGGAGTTGCAGTACGGATATGGGTGGTCGAAGATTCGCTGTAGGCCGTTGTTCTTTCGGCAGCGAGGTCACGCCGGGGACGCTGTTCATCGTTGCCGGTCTTGGTTATCACTGCCGAGATCAGCCAGGCCGACGGTTCAATATTGGGCGTCTCACCGGGCTCCATCTCACCGCGGCCAGCCTCGTCCGCTCCCGGCTCGAGGAGATCTGCAGCGTCGATTTTGGCCTGCTGGGCCTCCTGTTTAGCGGCGAGCATGGAAGCCTGGCGTTCGGCGGCCGTTGCGCCACAGGCTATCAGGGCGCAGATGGTCAGCAGAACCGCCATGAACCGGGCGGCACGCAGGATTTTGTAAAATGGAATCTTCATTCGAGTTCTCGTTGCGGCAATATAGCGCTAAGCGATCTCAAGTCAATTCAGTTTTCTGTTCGCGGCCTTGACCCGCCTCCAAAATGCACAAAGTTCACGCAACAGAGACCGCCGGGTGCATAATCAACTCCTTCACCCGGCTTCGCGACAGGCGGGAAAAGTGGCTCGATGAAGGCGTATTCGGCCCGTTCGAACCACTGCAGCCATGCCTTTGGGTTCCCACCAGTGCAAAGCCCGCGCCGAGATCTCGCCGTCTCGTCGACATTTTCCTAACTGACTATTTGACATTGAATTACGGACGGTTTTGGAGACGTGCACGGGGCGCGAATAATCGGTTATAGGGCTTGACTTGGGGATGGTCGCGGGTATATTGCCGCGAGAATTGTTAAGATTGTGTTAGACTTGCTGGTGGTGTAATGGCGGCCTATCCCGCATCCTCGCCCGACACGGCAACCGGAATTGCCGGCCCAGTTGGATTGGTTCTTCGAATACTCGTTCTGATCGGCCTCCTCTATCTGTTTATGCTCTCGATCACGATGCTCGGAGCTGCTTTCAAGCTCATGGGCAAGGGCGTCGCCGAATCTATCCTGACGACCACTTCGAATCCGCTCGTGGGGCTGGTGATCGGCATTCTGGCCACTTCGGTCATCCAGTCTTCTTCGACAACGACCTCGCTGGTTGTCGGCCTGGTTGGCACCGCAGCCCTGTCGTTCGAGAACGCCGTGCCGATCATCATGGGCGCCAACATCGGCACCACGGTCACCAACACGATCGTCTCCCTCGCCCATATCTCTCGCGGCGAGGAGTTCAAGCGGGCGTTTGCCGGATCGACCGTGCACGACTTCTTCAATATCTGTTCGGTAATCATATTGCTGCCGCTGGAGGAGATGTTCGGCATCATCTCCTGGTCGTCGCACGTCGTGGAGCACATTTTTCAGGGGACCGGGGGGTTGAAGTTCACTTCGCCGTTGTCCGCCGTCACCAAACCGGTGTCGGCATATCTCGCGAATCTGTTGGGAGGCAACGGGTGGATAGTCGCTATCGTTGCACTTCTGCTCCTCTTTCTCGCCCTGCGCTACATCGTAGTGACACTAAAAGCCATGGTGCTCTCCAAGGTTGAGCGCTTCTTCCATCGTTATATCTTCCGCAACGCGGCGCTTGGTTTTGTGCTTGGCGTCGCACTCACCACCCTGGTGCAGTCGTCATCGATCACCACCTCGCTGGTGGTTCCATTGATCGGAGCAGGCGTGCTCACGATGACGCAGATCTTCCCATACGTCTTAGGGGCCAATGTCGGTACCACCATCACGGCTTTCCTGGCGTCGCTGGCGGTCGGATCGCACGAGGCGGTGAGTATCGCGTTCGCCCATTTGCTGTTCAATGTCTACGGGATATGTATTTTCTGGCCGTTGAAACGTATCCCTATCTTCCTTGCGGAGACGATGGCGAAGTGGACCCAACGTAGCAAACTCATTCCCGTATTGTATATCCTGATTGCGTTTTTTATCATACCGGCGGGGATCATCTATTTCCTGGGGTGATTATCTATGTTTAGGAAATTCAAAGAGCTCTTCAGTTCGGAGAATCTGCTCGACTCGGCGTTCGATACCACCATCAAGATGCTTGAGTTCGATCAGAAGATGTACGAAGCATCGCGCGACTGCCTTCGCGATACCAACTCCAACAAGCTTCCGTTCGACGTCAAAAAAACCGACCGCAAGATCAACAAGTACGAGCGCGAGGTTCGACGCAACGTGCTGACGCACCTGACCGTGGCCGGCACGGCCAACCTGGTCCCGGGGCTCGTGCTGGTGTCGGTGGTGGTCGATGTTGAACGGATTGGTGACTATACGAAAAATATCGTCGACCTTGCGACGACCCACAAAGAGAAGCTGCACGGCGGGCCGTTCGAGGAGGGCCTCCGCAAGCTCGAGACCGAGATTACCAAACAGTTCGAAATGATTATTCCGGTGCTCAGGGAACAGGACAAAGAATCGGCACGCGCGATCATGCGAGCCGAGAACTCGTTTGGGAAGGAATCCGAGGGGATCGTCTCTCAGCTGTTGCAGGGGGACAGCAAGCAGCTAAGCAGCCGCGATGCCGTCGCGATCGCTCTGTATGCCCGCTATCTGAAGCGGATCAACGCCCATATCACGAACATCGCGAGCGCGATCGTGAATCCGTTCCCCCGCATCAGTTTCCGCGAGAAGATACCCAAAACGGAATAGCGGCTTCGGCCGACCTGATAGACAGACAGCGGGAGAGCAGTCGGCACAACTGCTCTCCCGCCGTTTCTTCTGACGTCTTTCGAAGGCCGGTTCAGCCGCGGATAATCATATTGACGATGTCCTTGCGGAGCAGCACCCCGACCAGATTGTCGTCTTCGATCACAAACACCCGCTTGGTGTCCTTGAATATCATCATCGCGGCCACCTCGACAATCCGCGTATCCGGGGTCGTCGTCTCGAAATCTTCTCGATAGAGCTGCGATACCTTGATCTTGTCTTCCTGCTTCAGCAACTCCTCGAACGGCTCGACATCGATCGAATAGTTCAGATTTGAGATCAACGACTTGTAATCCGGCAGCGCAGCCTTGATGAGATCCCGGTCATTGATCACCCCCAGCAGTTTGTTATTGTGATCAACCACCGCCAGAGCAGACAACCGGTAGCGGAACATGGCATTGGCGACATCCTTCAGGGTGTCATCGGGCGTCACCGTCGCGACCTTATAGCGCATCACTTCGCGGACCGTCAGTTCCTTGTCTATTGACACCCCGGCATCGGAGACCAGCTTGATGAAGTCGGAGGCCAGTTGAATCTTTTTGATGCGATCCAGGATGCCCTCGGTGCGGGCCAGACGGGCCATCCCGGACAACGTCTGAAGGTAAAGCTTGGCGATATGCGACGGGGTCAGCAGCAGGCACACGACATGGACCGGCTCGCTGTCTTCGGTTTCCTTGATGCCATGGCGCGATATACCGACCAGGATGAACAGTTCCGCGACGGCATCGGTGCGAGCGTGTGGGAAGGCGAATCCATGGCCGTAGGACGTATTTTCGATCTGCTCGCGCTCGCGGACCGATGTCAATACGGCGTCGTATTGGAAATCGACTCCTTCGGCTTTCAGCAGGTCGAGCAGTTCCCGCACTGCTTCATCTTTGGTAGTGGCGCGAAGTCCGAGTTTTATGCGACGTTCCATTAACAGATTGGCCAGTTTCACCGCTCAACCTCACTCGTTGCCGATTGCTCGCTCCCGGGGCGCGGCCGAAGCAGCTTCGGAGACGCCACACCGCCCGACACTAAGAACTTTATACCATCTTCGACTGACATGTCCAACAAAATTACGTCCCTCTCCGGCACCACCACCACCATGCCGGAGACAGGTGTGGGAGTCGACGGAATGAAGGCCACGATTGACTCCTCCTGCTTGCCATCGTGCTCCAGTGTCACCCGGTTGGCAATGAAACACAGCGAGTAGGAACCTTCGCGAGGATAGACCACCAGACCTACCTCGTTGAAACTGGCTCCCTCATGCGCCGTCATCGCCTGGAGGAGCTGCTTGGCCGAGGAGTAGATCGGCCTGACCAGCGGCAGGCGCACCAGAAGTCGTTCCCCGTAGTGGTAGAGTCGGGCGCCGATGATATTCCTCGTGAATACTCCGGCCAGGATGATCAGCAGGAGCGTGGTGATCACACCGAGCCCGGGGACATAGTATCCGAATAGCTTGAGAATGATCGGACCGAGGATGCCGTCGACCGCCTCGAACAGCAGGCGCAGGACGAGATAGGTCAATATCAACGGTACGACGATCAGCACTCCGCTGATGAAGTAACGCCTGATTATGGAAAGTAGTGTGCTTGTGACGCTCATCCGAAGGCCCGCTTATACCGCATCCGAGCGGAAAATATCGGGCTCGACGGGTGCTGTCAACGAGTTTCGGACGCTCAGGGGGCGATCAGGCCGAAGGCCGCCGGAATAGCCGAGGCGAAATCCATTACCGGGCCCGGCATCAGGCCGAACAGAATCACACCCACCAGCCCGATCAGGACCACCGCCGAACCGGGCAGGGACAGCGGCAGCTTGTACGGTGATTCATCCGGCGTGAAATACATCGTCTTGATCACGTTTGCATAGTAATAGAGTGCGAAGACCGAGGTGATCAGTCCAACCCCGACCAGCCAGTACAGCCACTGGTGAATCTCGTTCGAGCCGGCCATTTTGATAGCCGCCGCGAAGACGTAGTACTTCGCGAAGAATCCCGCCAGCGGCGGAATGCCGGCCAGCGACAGCATAAACACCGACATGCTGGCGGCGTAAAACGGCGATGTCCGCGCCAGACCGCTGTAGCTCTTGATCTGCGTGGAGCCGGTTTTGTCTTCGAAAATCGCTACGATCGCGAAGGCGCCCATGTTTGCAAACAAGTACGTGAACATGTAGAAGGAGACCGAGGACAACCCGATATCGTTGAGCGCCAGCATACCGATCATGATGTAGCCGGCCTGCGCGATCGAAGAAAATGCCAGCATGCGCTTGATGTTGGTCTGCCGCACCGCCGCGACATTGCCCCAGACCATGGCGGCGCCGGCAAGAATGCCGACCAGCAGTCCCCAGTCGTTGGGGGCCATGATATCTTCGTAGAAGACCTGCAACCCGTTGATCATGATCTTGGCAAACGCCACCAGGCCGGCGGCTTTGGAGCCGACCGAAAGGAAGGCCGCGACCGGAGTCGGTGCGCCTTCATAGACATCGGGCGCCCACTGGTGAAACGGCGGCAGGGCCAGCTTGAAGCCGAGACCGGCGACGAGCAGCACGACCGACAGCATCGGCAACAGGCCGATCTCACGGAACGTCAGATGGGTGGTGGCGATATTAACCCGCATTTGAAGCAGGTCGGTGGTGCCCGACAAACCGTACAGGAATGAGATACCGTAGAGCAACAACGCCGAGGACATAGCGCCGACAATCAGATACTTGATACCCGCTTCGACCGACAGGCGGTTGTCCTTGAAAAAGGCCGCGCAGACGAAGAGCGGGATGGTTGTCAACTCCAGTCCGATGTACAGCGACAGCAGTTCGTTGGACGACGCCAGGAACATCATGCCGACGGTCGACAGGAGAATCAGACCGAGAAACTCACCGCGGTGGTGCTGAATCTTCCGCTCCATGATTCCAAACGACGAGCCGATAGCCATGAAGGCCGCACCGAGAAAGATCACCTTGAAGAACAGCGACCCGGCGTCGTTGTAGAACATCGCACCGAACCCCGCGCCTTCGGGAGTGATCGACAGAATAACGCCGGTGATGACCAGCCCGAGCAGGGCGACATACCCGGTGGCCGATCCGGAGCGACGTTTCGTGCCGAGGTCGAACGTTATGACGACCAACGCCCAGGCAAACAGGAACAGCTCGGGGGCCATCACCCGGAAATCGACATGAGGAAGCTGAAAGTCCATACGTCCTTACCGTGCCATCAGTGTCACGAGGTGCTCGAGCGTCGCCTGCATCAGCTCATTCAGCGGCTTTGGATACAGACCGATCCACAGGGTGAACACCATCAACGGCACCACCGTCACCAGTTCCCGGAAGTTGATCTCGGTCAGCCCTCCCCACTTTGAGAGGTTGAATTCACCGAGAAATACATTCTGGACCATGCGGAGCATATAGGCCGCACCGAGTACGACACCGAGCACCGCGATACCGACCATGACCTTGTTAAGGGCTGCGAACGAACCGACGAAGATCATGAACTCGGAGACGAATCCGGACATGCCGGGCAGTCCCAGCGAGGCCATCGAGAAGAAGACCATGATGCCCGAGTAGACCGGCAGCTTGGAGCCCAGGCCGCCGAACACGGCGATCTCACGGGTGTGGGCGCGATCATAGAGCACACCCACCAAAAGGAACAGCGCGCCCGTGATCAGGCCGTGGGAGATCATCTGGAACATGCAGCCGGTGATCGCCTGCACCGATGTCACGGCGCCGAGCGCCAGCATGCAGTAGCCCATGTGCGACACCGAGGAATAGGCCACCAGTTTCTTGAGGTCTTTCTGCGCCATCGAGACCAGTGCGCCGTAGATAATCGCGATCACACCCAGCAGGGCGATCCAGAACGAGAAGTAGCGCACCGCTTCGGGGAACATCGGCCAGCTAATCCGAAGCATGCCGTACGTACCCATTTTCAGCAAAACACCGGCCAGGATGACCGAGACCGCAGTCGGCGCCTCCACGTGGGCATCGGGCAACCATGTGTGGAACGGCCAGACCGGAACCTTGATTGCGAAAGCGATGAAAAAGAAGGCGAAACAGACCAGCTGCAGCGTGTGCGGCAGAGTGGAACCGGACTGAATCAGCTCCATCATATTCAGGGTGTGTGGTTCGGCCGTGAAATAAAGGATCAGGATCGACACCAGCATAAAGATCGAGCCGAACAACGTATAGAGGAAGAACTTGATGGCCGCGTACTCTTTGCGCGGACCGCCCCAGACGCCGATCAGGAAATACATCGGCACCAGCATGACTTCCCAGAAGATGTAGAACAGGAAGAAATCGAGCGCGACAAACACCCCCATCATTCCGGCTTCGAGCAGCAGGAAGAAAGCGAAGTACTCCTTGACGCGTTTGTCGATACCAAACGATGCCAGCAGCGAGATCGTGCTGAGCAGGCCGGTCAGCGCCAGCAGGGGAATCGAGATACCGTCGGCGCCGAGATAGTACTGCACATTCAGCAGCGGAATCCAGTCGTATGGGCCTTCCACAAACGCCATCGCCGCTGACGACGCATGGTTGACGAAGAACTGCCAGGTCAACCAGAATGAGATTACCAGCGGAGGAATACTGACAGCGACCGATGTCCAGCGGATGGCCCATTTTGCGTTTTTGGGCAACATCATCACGAGGAGCATTCCCGCCAGCGGGATGAATATCAGCGAACTAAGCATCGTATGTTCAAGCCTCCCAGAAGGGTAACTACTTTTCCGTTTCTGTTTCGGCGGCCGCCTCGCGACTCGCCGTCCGTTTGGCCACCAGAGACAAGAGGCCGAGCGCGACGATTATTATCGCGGAGAGCCACGGCCACTCAAGCGATACATACACGTCTTCGTACTTGAACGCGATCAGAACCAACAGACCGCCCAGCACAAACAGCGCATAGAACTGCACGGCGCCGTTCTGTATAAGCCTGAGCAAACCGGATCCCTGGCTAACGATCCACCCGGCGCCGTTGACGGCCCCGTCGACAATCCACTTGTCGAACCACCACTTGATATCCGCCCACACGATGGTCAGCCAGGCCGCACCGTTGACAAGGCCGTCAACAATGCGCGCATCGAACGTCCACAGGAAGCGACCCAGAGCGAGGATCGGATTGATGATGACGAACGAATACAGCTCGTCGAAATACCACTTGTTGTACAGGAAGGTGTGGATCGGCCGGAATTTCTCGGCCAGCATGTCGGCCGAGATGCTCTTCTTATAGTAAATCAGGTAGGCCAGTACGATACCGGCAACCGCCACGATGGTCGAGATGATCATCACATCCCAGTGGAAACTGGTGTGATACGGTTCGCCGAAGAAGACGAACGAACTGAATCCGTGCAGCGTGGGAATGCCAACCCAGCCGGCGCTGACCGCGAGGAAACCAAGAAACGCCAGCGGCCAGGACATGGAGCGCGGCGACTCGTGCGCGTGCTCATAGCGATGCTGATCACGCGGCTTCCCGAAAAACGTCAGGAAGCAAAGACGGAACATATAGAAGGCCGTCATGAAGGCGATAATCAGGGTGAAAATATTGAATATCGGGTGACCGTGCGTGGCCGCGACAATCTCGTCCTTGGACCAGAAACCAGCCAGCGGGAAAATGCCTGCGATGGAAAGCGACGCCAGAATAAACGTCACACTGGTAATCTTCATCTTCCCCAGCAGGCCGCCCATGTCCTGGATGTCGTTGGTGTGGACGGCATGGATGACCGAGCCGGCGCCAAGGAACAACAGCCCTTTGAAGAAAGCGTGGGTCATCAGGTGGAACGTCCCGGCGTAGAAGCCGGCCGAGTGGGCGTGCGGGTCCATGCCGACATCGTAGCCGTACAGACCGAGCGCCATGATCATGTAGCCGAGCTGGGACACGGTCGAGTAGGCGAGAATTCGTTTGATGTCGTTTTGAACAAGTCCGATCGATGCCGCAATGAACGATGTAACGAGACCAATCACCGCGACAATCATTGCCGCCTCCGGCGCCCCGACATACAGGTTCATCGACCGTGCCACGAGATACACGCCCGCCGCGACCATCGTCGCCGCGTGGATCAACGCCGACACCGGGGTCGGACCTTCCATCGCGTCCGGCAGCCAGACATGCAGCGGGAACTGCGCTGATTTACCGATGGCGCCGCAAAAGATAAACGCCGCCATGACTGTCAGCACCGCGGTCGGGATCTGTCCCGAGGCGACTTTCTCGAACACCCCGCCGTAGTTGAACGTCCCGGCGTAGGCGCCGACCATCATCAGGCCGACGATGAATCCGAGATCGCCGATTCGGGTGGTGATAAATGCTTTTTTGCCCGCATCGGCCGCCGACTTCTTCTCGAACCAGAACCCGATCAGCAGATAACTCGTCAGACCGACCAGTTCCCAGAAAATGAAGATCATGAAGAAGTTGTTGGCGAGTACCAGACCCAGCATCGAGAAGCAGAACAGCGAGAGATAACTGAAGAACCTACTAAAGCGCGGGTCGTCTTTCATGTAGCCGAGCGAGTAGATATGCACGCATGAAGCGACTGTCGTCACCACCATCAGCATAACGGCAGTCAGGCCGTCTATCAAGATGCCGATCTCGAAATTGATGCCCTTGAAGGTGGTGAGATAGAAGAAATACTCCAGCGGTTCGCCGTGGCGGCCGAGGGTTTCGATCAGGACGATCAGGGACATGGTCCAGGATGCGAGAATCGACGCGATAGACCAGCCGGCGGCCAGCTTCTCCTTCCAGCGAAGGAAGAAGACGATCATGACGAACGACAGCAGCGGAACGAGTGCGATCAGATATGCATAGTTTGACATCAGTGTTCCCCTACCATTTCATCACGCTGAAGTTCTCGGTTTCGATACCGCGCCAGTTCCGATAGACCAGCAGCACGATCGCCAGCCCGACCGTCGCTTCGGCCGCCGCCACCACCACGATAAAGATGGCGAACAACTGACCGGCCAGCGGCTCGGTGGCGACAAACTTGTTGAATGCGACCAGATTGATATTGACGGCGTTGAACATCAGCTCCAGCGACATGAGAATGCCGATCACATTGCGCCTGGTAATCACGCCGAACGTACCGATGGCGAACAGGATGGCCGCCAGATACAGATAGTGGTGCATCAGGCTTCCTCCTCCCGCGCCAGCGTGATGGCGCCGATCAGCGCCGCCAGCAGCAGAACCGAGACCACTTCAAACGGCAGCATGTACTTGGTCATGAGCAGCTTGCCGATGGTCATGACGTTGTCCTCGGGGAGTGGTACCCGGGCCCAGTTCCAGACATTGCTTTTGAAGATCAGACCGATCACCACAAACACGAACAGCACGCAGGCGAACAACGCCGTCAGGGCATGTTTGTTGACCTGTTTGATCGTGCGGGAGGCCAGTCCCGATGTCAGCATGATTGCGAATATCATCAGGATTGCCACGGCGCCGACATATATCAGCACCTGCGCGGCCGCCAGAAACTCGGCGTGGAGCAGGATGTAGATTCCCGCCACCGAGAACAGGCAGAGAATCAGAAACAGGGCGCAGTGGAAGATATTCTTGAGCGATACGACGGCAATACCCGACAGGATGGTGACGGCCGCCAGAATCCAGAAGACCGGACCGACAGAGGCATCCATACTCAGACGTCCCCTTTCTTATCATCATCCGACGGTTCCGCTTTGGACGGCGCCGCCTCGTCTTTTGTCTCTTCGGGTTTCTCAGTCGGCGCGGCCGGTTTAGCCTCCGGCGCGGCCGGCTTGGCCTCCGGCGCGGCCGGTTTTGCCTCCGGCGCGGCCGGTTTAGCATCGGCGCCGGGATTCGCTGCGGCTGCCGGCTTCTTTTCTGCGGCAGGCTTGTCTGCGGCGGCGGGCTTTTTCTTGCGCGTGTCTTCGTACGGCACGTCGCGGCCCATCTCCTGCAGCTTCTTCACATCCCACACCAGATCGTCCTTGTTCCAGGTGGAAAATTCGTACAAGGGCGCCATCTTGATGGCACAGAAATTACAGGCCTCTTCGCACAAACCACAATAGCAACAGAGCGTGTTATCGATCACGAACGAATTGAGTACCCGTTTTTTGTTTTCGTCGCGGGGAGCGTCGATCTGAATCGCGGCGGTCGGGCAGGCCCGCATGCACAGCATGCACATGGTGCAGTTCAGTTCGCCCGTTTCCTTGTCCGAAAGCAGCACGACCACACCGCGGGAGCGTTCGAACATCTCCATCTTCTGTTCGGGATACTGGATCGTGACGGCATGGCGACCGAGATGTTTCCCGGTGATCGTCATCCCCTTGACCAGGTTGAAGAAGTCTTTCAGCACACCCATCGAACCGTATCCTCTCTTACCAGTGCCATCCGGCGTATTTCATCCAGCCGGCCAGAATGAGATTGGCGAATGTCAGCGGCACCAGGAACTTCCAGGCAAACTCCATAAGCTGGTCGACCCGAAGGCGCGGGAACGTCCAGCGGAAAAGCATCAGCAACAGGACCATGCCGAACGTCTTGAGCAGGAACCAGATCCACGAGGGCAGCAGCGGTCCGTGCCAGGCGCCCAGGAAGAGGGTCGTGGCGATCGCCGATACCGTAAACAGGTTTACGAACTCCGCCAGAAAGAACATCGCGAACTTCATACCGGAGTACTCGACGTTGTACCCTGCGACAAGTTCCTGTTCGGCCTCGGGAATATCGAACGGTGTCCGGTTGGCTTCGGCCGTCGCCGCCGTGATGTAGGTCAGGAAGGCAATGATGCCGAACGGCGGCTTGAAAATAAACCAGTTAAAGATGACGTTGCCCTGCTGCGAGTTGGCAATATCAACCATCGACAGCGAACCGGAGAAAACTATGATGGTCAGTATCGAGACCGCCATCGGCACTTCGTAGCTGACCACCTGCGCCGCCGAACGCATGCCGCCGAGCAGTGCGTACTTGTTATTGGAGCCCCAGCCGGCCATAAGCAGCGATATGACGGTCAGGGTGGTGACTGCAATGATGTACAGGATGCCGACATTCAGATCGGCCACCCACAGGTTCTCGCCGAACGGTATCACCACATAGGCCAGATAAGCGGCGACAAAACACACGACCGGTGCCCAGAAGAAAACCGCCTTGTCCCGCGTGGTGACCCTGATATCTTCCTTCTGCAGCAGCTTGACGGCATCCATGATAGTCTGGTACCAGCCGTGCCAGCCGGTCCGCATGGGACCAAATCGCTGCTGGATGTGACCGGCGATTTTGCGCTCCCACCATACCAGGAAAAGCGCCAGCACTGACAACGTGCCGAAAATCACGACACCGAGTCCGAGATATACTACGAACGTCAGCCACGGTTCCGGCAGACCGGTATCGGCCAGGAGGCCGTAGATCCATTCGAAAATGCCGTACAGTTCCACTACCTGTCTACCTCCGGCATAATGACGTCAAGTGATGCGAAGATGGCGACGAGATCGGCTATCAGGCAATCCTTGATCATGATGGGCAGCGCCTGCAGCTGATTGTACGAACCGCCACGCATTTTCACCCGCAGGGGCTTGTTGGTCCCGTCGGAGACAACATAGGTGCCCAACTCGCCGCGCGAGTTTTCGACGCGGGCGTACACTTCGCCCGCCGGCGGCTTGAACGTGATGGCGTTGATTTTCTTCTTCGGCTGAATCTCCCCCTCCGGCAGACCATCCAGCGCCTGCGTCACGATCCGCAGCGACTGCTTGATTTCGGCCAGCCGCTGCAGGTATCGGTCGTAGCAGTCACCATTGTGGTGAACCGGAATCTCGAAATCAAACCGATCGTATATCGAGTACGGATCGTTCTTGCGAATATCGTAGCTCACACCCGAGGCGCGCGCGACCGGACCGGAGACGCCCCATGCGATTGCATCTTCGGCAGAAAGATAGCCGATTCCCACGTTACGCACTTTCCAGATCGGATTCTCATTGAGCAACCCTTCGTAGTCGGACATCTTCTCGGTGATGATCTTGACCGCTTCGCGGCATTTCGGGATAAACTCCGGCGGGATATCGCGCGAGACACCGCCCGGCCGGATGTAGTTGTAGGTGAGCCGCTGGCCGCAGGTCATCTCAAACAGATCGACAATGAGTTCGCGCTCGCGCAGACCATACAGGAACGGCGTCAGGGCCCCGATATCCATCGCCGTCACACCGTAAAAAAGCAGGTGCGAGGCGATACGGTTCAGCTCCAGCATGATCACCCGAAGATACTCGGCCCGCTCCGGAACTTCGATCTGGGCCAGCTTCTCGACCGCCAGGGAGAAAACCATGTTGCAGGACATGGAGGTCACATACTCAAACCGGTCGAATAGCGGTACGCACTGCACGTAGGTGCGGTTTTCGCAGATCTTCTCGATCGAGCGATGCAGATAGCCGATCACCGGCTCAACCTTCAAGACCTTCTCACCATCCATCGTCAATATCAAACGGCAGACGCCGTGAGTCGACGGATGGTGCGGACCCATGTTGATGGTAAATTCTTCGGTACGAAGAGGGCTCATGCGTTAAACTCCGGGAAACGGACGAAATCAGGGGCGTCCCAGTTCTTGCGCATCGGATGACCCTGATCCCAGTCATCGGGGAGCAGGAATCGAGTCAGGTTATCATGGCCTTCAATGTTGATCCCGTATAACTCCCACATCTCCCGCTCATACCAATTGGCAGCCGGCCAGATGTCCCGAACACTTGCCAGCGAAGGGTTGCCGGAGTCGAGAACCACCTTGAGATCAACCCGGTGGCTTTTCTTGATGGATGCAAGCTGACAATGGGCCTCGAGGCGCTCACCGGTGTCGGTACCGCCAAGGTTGCAGAGGTAGTCGAACTGGAGAGTCTGGTCGTCCCGAAGCGCCCGGGCCACATCATGCCAGTCGGCGAGTTTGACTTCGAATACCGGCTCACAGCGACCGGTATCGAGAAGCGTCAGTTTGTCGCCGAACGTCTTCTCTATATAGGACTTGATTTCGTCGTGCGTCATGGTACTACTGCCAGTCAGCTAGCTTCTGTTGTTTGATCTTCTTCTGCAGCATCAGACACCCTTCCAGCAGCGATTCCGGACGGGGAGGACAGCCGGGGATGTACACGTCGACCGGTACGATATGCTCGATGCCCTTCTCGACTGCGTAGGAGTCATAGTAGAACGGCCCGCCCTTTATAGTACAGCCGCCCATCGCAATCACGTACCTCGGCTCCGCCATTTGATCGTAGAGCCGGCGAAGACGCGGCGCCATCTTCTTGGTGATGGTACCCGCCGCTATAATGAGGTCGGACTGGCGTGGTGAAGCGCGGAAGATCATGCCGAGACGGTCGAAATCATAGCGGGCTGCGCCGGTGCACATCAGCTCGATAGCACAACAGGCCGTGCCGAACAGCAGATACCAGATCGAGGATGCCTGCCCGTGGTTGAGAATAGCCTCGACACTGGTCGTGACGATCGATCCGCCCGGAATCTTCTCGGCATAGACCGGCAGCTTCTTGATCAAACCCATTTGAGGGCTCCTTTTTTCCAGGCGTAGAAGAGACCGAACATGAGGATCAGGATGAAAATGACCATCTCGACCAATGCGTAGAGCCCCAACTGACCGAACGCCACCGCCCACGGGAAGAGGAAAATCGCCTCGACATCGAAAATCACAAATATGAGCGCGAATATGTAGAAGCGGTTGTTGAACTGAATCCAGGAGTCTCCCTGCGGTTCCTCCGCGCATTCATAGTTCAAGTCTTTTTCCGGATAGGGGTTATGGGGTCTGAGCAGGCGGGAGAAGAAGAAGGTGAACAGGACAATGCCCGTCCCAACCAGGATAAAACAGAGAACCGCAAGATACTCGGTCATGATGCCTCAACCCTCACCAAGTCGGTCCGACTATGTGACCGAATTCACAATATTTGACCCTGCAAGAAAGGCTTATTTCTTGGGTTGTCAAGTCCTTTTTTGGATTTCCAACCACCCAACTCCTTTATTGCCAATCAGTATGCCGGACAACACGTTTTGACGTTGGTCGGTCGCCCAAAACCGGACACTTCATGGACTAATTCAATAGATCATATAATCTTTTGTCCGACCCCGATTTCGGGCGTATCGCTTGGTCCGCTTACTTCTCGATTGCGATTACTTCGATCTCGATCATGACATCCAGCGGCAGGCGCTCGACCTCGATTGTCGAGCGCGCCGGCTGTTGATCCGGGAAGTACCGACCGTAGACTTCATTGACGGCGGCGAAATCGGCCAGGTCGTCGAGGAACAAGGTCGCCTTGACAACATCGGGAAACCCCAGTCCGGCGGCCCTCAGGACCGCTTCGATGTTCTTCATCACCTGTTCGCATTGCTCGGCGGCCGTATCACCGACCACTTCCATCGTCTCGGGGTTGAGGGGAATCTGACCGGAGCAGAACACGAGACTGCCGCAGGCAACCTTTACAGCCTGCGAATAGGGGCCGATTGCCGCCGGGGCGGAATCGGTCTGGATAATCTTCTTCATGGGACCTCCTAAGTCAATCGGTCAAGCATAGCGCGGCTGCAAATCCGAAGCAAGATTGAAATGGCGACGTATAACGGCTGTGTGCTAGGGCTTGCGTTCGGCGGCGCTCGGACCTATAGTATTCGGACACAGCCCGATGTCCGGTCAATTTGAAGCAGAAGGAACAGGGATGTCCAGATTATCGATAGCCGTTGCACTCACATTGCTCTTAGCCGCCGGGGCTTGCACCGCCCAGTCGGGTACGGTGCAGGATCAGATCATGTCGCTCAACGAAGCTGCCGCCCGTTTCGACCGAATCGGGAAACTGGACAGCGCCTGGATTGCCGCCGACAGCGCCGTCCGATTGAGCGAGAAGACGCTCGGACCGGACCATCCGATGACAGCGCTTAGCATAAACAGCCTGGCGACGTTGATGTACGATTGGGGTCGTATCGAAAAGGCGGACAGTCTCTACCGTCGCATCCTCGGTATCTGGGAGAAACATCCGCCGACAGACAGCGCGGTCTACGGGGCCGCCCTTTACAACCACGGCACGATCCTGATGGAGAAACGGCAGATCAGAGAGGCGATCGGGACCTTTACGAAAGCGACGCGGGTCCTTGAGGCCGCCCTGGGAGCGGAAGACCAGTACCTGGCCAATGCATTGTATTCGCTGGCCGAAGCGTACCGATCTACCAAGGACTGCTCCTCCGCGATCCCGTTGTACCGTCGGACAATCGCCATTCGCACGGCCGCTGCCACACCTGCAGATCTTGGCGAAGCGCAGGCCCTGAACAGCCTCGGCATATGTCTCGTGGCGACCGACTCACTCCTGCAGGCCGAGAAAGCGTATCAAAGGGCGCTGACCATAGTATCGCAGGTTAACGGCCCCGACGACATTTCCGCTGCCTACTGCATGGACAATCTCGCCCGCCTCTATCTCCGTCAGAAACGATTCCCCGAGGCAAACCGGCTCTCGTCCGTATCGCTCGATCTGTTTCGCAAAGGTCCGGGCGACGAAAGTCCTGAGGTTGCCCAGGCCCTCATCCTTCGCGGCGAAATCCTGCTTGACTCCGATCAGTTCGAAGCGGCCGTCTCGGTTCTGACCGAGGCCGATCAACTCCTGACCAGACTTGCCGGCCCCTCACACCCGACGACCAAAGATGTTCGCCTGAAACTGGCCGCCGCCTATGACCGGATCGGTGATACAGCCAACGCCAGGGCGACACTGAAACGAGCCGGCATTCCGATCGATCAAAGCGCGCCGCAAAGCGACTCGAACTAGCGGCCTCGATCCGGCCGCTTGGACACCCAGGCCGGGGATTCGGCCACCACAGTGCAAGCGGCGGCGGCCGATTTCTCCTGACGAATTGCGGGCTTTTTTTCTTTTCTCGCCTGCAACAACATGGTTATCTTTCACCATGATACGGGGCACCGGGTGGCGCGCTTCGCGCCAATGACTCCAACGACTGCTGACCGGTGTCAGCAAAGCCGAATGTTCCCACACTTCAATAGGCCGACTGCCCACAGCGCATAGCGGTGCATTTGGCGCGGGCTTTTCTGTTTACTATCAACAGTCGGAGGGTACTGATGGGCACATTCAATCGAGCCTCTACCGGGAGCAGGATACTGTTGACCGCCACCCTGTGGGTTATCATCCTCTTATGGTCTGCGGGCTGCAGCGACGATGACAAGGGGACGAATCCGGACCCCGGTCCGACGGTAACGTATGATCTGTACGTCGATGTGGCTACCGGCGCGGACGCCAACGACGGTTCGGCCGGCAACCCGGTGAAGACAATCACACACGCCATGACCCTGGCGGTGGCCGGAGATTCGATCAAGGTGGCGCCGGGGCTCTACAACGCGGCTTCGGGCGAGGTCTTCCCTATTCAGCTTCCTGACAGTGTCACCTTGATAGGAGACGTTGCCAATCGCGGAGTTGGGACTGATACCGTTCGTGTCGAGGGGGGCGGTGACTACGACGGCTCCAATTGGGCTACTATCGCCGGCGGCCACCACTCGATCTTAACCGGCTTTTATATCGTGCAGCCGGGGGCTTCCCTGCTTCGCTTCTGTATAGTCAGTGAAGACGATGACTTCACGGTTGTCTCCAACACGTTCCAGAGCGGATATGGTTGTTTTCGGCTGCTGGGTACGGGGAATCCGCTCATCCAGGGGAATACATTGTCGTCGAGCTACTACGGCGTCTACAGCGCCTGCACGGGAACAGCCGTGATCAGAGACAACGACTTCATAAACGGCTCGTATATCGACATCCAGTCGGGTTCGGCGGAGATCATTCACAATACCTTCACCGGAAACCCGGGACGTGCCATCTCAACCCAGGGCGGTTCGTCGGTCATAGACAGCAATTCGCTGACCGGATCGTACTCGCTCGGCGCCCTTCGGTTCCAGTACAGCTCTACCCCTACCGTCAGAAGGACGAGTGTTACGGCGAACGGCGGGCCGTGCGTGCAGATACTCGGTAACTCGCATCCTGATCTTGGTACGGCTGTCGATCCCGGGGGCAATTCCTTTGGAGGAACCAGCGGGCAGTGTATCTATATGGAATCGCCGGCGACAGTCGATGCCTGTGGTAACACCTGGCTGCATATGCCGCCGACCTGCGGCTCTGACATCGTCATCGTCGGCGCAGGACTGGTCGTCACCGGGGCCGGTGTCTCGGACACCTGCTCGCAGTAGACGGATTTTGGGATTGGGGTGAAGTGAATCTCGGCCGGGTGGCGGCGGCTTGAGCAAAGCCTACACTTCGAGCAGACCGGTCGGACCCATCAGTTCGACGAAGGTCCGCAGAATGCGCTCGTCGTAGGCGCCCTTGAGCGAGAAGAGGATCTTCATCGCCGGGTAGGTATCCATGGCGCGTTGATAGACACGCTCGGTGGTCATGGCGTCAAATGAATCCACGATCGCGACGATCTTCGAGTACAAATGCATCTCGCCGAGCGCAAGTCCCTGAGGATAGCCCCGACGGTCGCCGCGCTCATGGTGCTGGAGAACCGGGAAGTACGAAGCATCTGACATCATGTCCGACTCGGTGAGGATTTCAACTCCCCAGCTGGGATGCTTCTTCATGATCTCGAACTCGATCGGGTTGAGGGTCGAGCGCTTGTTGAGAATCCGGTCGGATATCTTCGATTTTCCTATATCGTGCAGCAGCGCCCCCATCCCCAGCTCGTTGAGAAACTCTTCGTCCTTGAAGCCGAGTTGCTGGGCGAGGGCAATCGAGAAAGTACAGACGTTCACCGAATGGGTGTAGGTGTAGTAGTCAAACGATGTGATCCGGAGTAGTGAGAGAAATGCCTCTCTTCCCTTCAGGATATACTCAACCGTCTGGGTGACCAGTTCCTGGGAACGCTTGATGTTCTCGCCGTAGGTCGGATTGGACAGGACGTCTTTCACGAGATTGGTCGAAGTATCGTAGAGAATGCCCGCCTTTTTGTCTTCCTGGACGGTGGGATCACGAAGAATCTTGTCGAGATTCTGCTCGATATACCGCTGATAGTTGGATCGGTTGGAGCTGGTGATAAACAGGCGGTCTACCCGGTTCTCCATCAGATTGCGCCGGGTACGCTCCGTAAACGGCAGATTGGCCGAGCGATAGAGCACCAGTCGGTTATTGACCAGGAGATAGAGATCAAAATCAAGAACCGAATCGACCCTGAGAGAGTCGAGGTATATGGGCAGGAATTTCTGCTCGGTCCGGTTCTTTATCGCCGTAGATGCCATAGTTTTCCCCGTTAACCGTCTCGCGGATATCGTTCTATGTATCGGCAAAAGGTGGCGAAAAGATTAAAAAAACTCCCGCCCGGGGGCGGGGCGGGAGTTGCGGTTATCGCTTGAAGCCGTCTGGGAGGAGGGAGGGATTCATTATGCTCCGAGATTCTTCACGGACTTGATAACCGACTGAAGGGAGGTTGTGATGTCAGAGAGCATCTGGGAGTACCGTTTCAGCAGTTCCGAGTACTGCCAGCGCATTTTGAAGGCCTCTTCCGGAAAATCGAACAACTCAAGCAGGGTGCTCTTGTAGATTTCGTCGACATAACGGATGACGTCGTACGGATAGTCACCGAGATCGGCGTCGCTCACCTCGCCCCGGCCGATCCGTTCCTTGTATACCTCGATCTTCTCGAGCATCACCGTACCAAAACACCAGGGAGTCATCACCACGCCGAAATTGGAACCGTCAGTATAAAACCGGCGAATGGCTTTCATCAATTGCTCGACTATAACCAGCCGGGCGCGATAGTATGCCATCATCTCGGTCTGATCGGGAGAGGTGCCGAAGATCTTGGCCTGAACAACATCCCGCTCGGCGGCTGCCCGGCGGTAGGTGTTCTCCATGAATCCGTAGTAATCCTCGAAATACACCTTGGCGTTTTCGGACAGCGACATGATATAATGTCCGTTCTCGTCGTGGCGTACCCGCGGCTCGGTACCTTTCGCCAATCGTTCTTCTGAGAATCCCCGATGATATTTGGCTTCCAACATTCTTACCACTCCTGTCAGGTTGCTATCGCTGACAGCCCTTACTGCATACACTGTGCCGCTTCGTCAAGAACTGGCCGGGATGCCGGAAAGGTGACCCTAAGATATTACCTTACAACGCACTACCGGACAGCTGCCGCGCTACGCCGCGGTCCGTCGAGTCATGCACGAATACGCAACGCCCTGCGCCGATAGGCACGAAGGTGACCAATTGGTAACAACCGATATGGCCCAAATCGGACAAGCAAACACCTGTTTAATCGCGAATCAAAATCCCCTGTCGGCCACGCCAAAACAGGGTCACCAGATAAAATCGTAGATCGAATCGGTCGATTTACCGGACAGACGAGAACATCGGGACTCGAGCGACAGGGAGTGAATCTTCATGAGCACGTCTGATGCAGCCGGTCGTCCGCGTCGGCGACGACACCGACGAAACGAAAATCCTCACAGTGTAACCGATGCCATCCATCGCCTGGATTCGCGTATGCGGCGCCTTCAGCGCTCCAGGAACGGACTTACCCGACGGTGGCGGTTGTCGGAAGCGGAACTCAGAAACCTCGTCGAGGAAACGGAGCACTTTGACCTGGTAGAGGGGTGAGTGAAGCGTATATCTTTTTCGTGAGGTACGGGCGTCTCATTCAGAGACGCCCGTTTTCGTTAAGGCTTGGCGCTGACCGATCGGCCTACCAGACCCAGTCGGCTATGAATATATTCGTTTCTCCCGAAATCGTATTGTCTCGATTGGAAGCGAACACCAGCTTGGTGCCGTCGTGGGAGAACATCGGGAAGCCGTCGAACGTCTCGTTGAACGTCACCTGCTCGACTTCTTTGGTGTCGATGTTGGTCAAATACAGGTCGAAATCCCGTCTGCTTTCGGAATTGACGTTGGAGCAGAAGAGCACGTGTTTGCCGTCCGGGTGGAAATAGGGTGCGAAATTCGCCGCCCCGTTGCTGGTCAGCTGGATCGGCTTACGATCCTCGAGATTCATTATATAGATCTCCAGCTTGTTCGGCCGGATCAAGCCGTCGGCGAGTAGCGCCTGATACTCCTCCAGCTCCTTGCCTTCGGGCCGCGAAGCGCGCCAGACAATCCACTGACCATCGAGCGAGAAAAACGCGCCGCCGTCGTATCCGGGCCAGTCGGTGATCTGCTCGACACCGGAACCGTCGGGATTCATCAAGTACAACTCCAGATCGCCGGAGCGGACTGAGGTGAAAATGATCTTGTCGCCGAGCGGAGAATAAACCGCCTCGGCGTCATAGCCCGGTGCATCTGTCAGGCGCACTATATTGGAGCCATCGGCGTTGGCCTTGAAGATATCGTACGTATCGTAGAGCGGCCAGACATAGCCGCGAGACATATCCGGTTTGGGCGGGCAGTCATCGCCGCCGAGATGTGTCGAGGCATAGATGATCGACTGGCCGTCGGGTGAGATAAACGAACAGGTGGTGGCGCCCTTCCCGGTGGATACCATACGGACATCGGAACCGTCGACATTCATCCGGAAGATCTGGTCGCACTTCATGCTGTCGGTCATCGCCTGGAAAATCAACTGATCGGCATTGTAGCTGAAATACGCTTCGGCGTTTTGACCGCCGAAGGTAAGCTGGCGAATGTTGGCGAGGTGCTTTTCGCCTTCAAAAATGGTCGCCATGACCGGTTTGGTGTGGTGAGTGTCGGAAACCGACGACTCCTCTTTTTTCTGGCCGCATCCGGCGATCAGCAGCAGGGCTGCAAGAGCAATGAATCCCTTCACTGAAAACTCCTATAGCAAGTGAGAATGATGATTGCGAGTCAGTGTGTCAGATTATAAGGAGATAAGAAAAGAACGGGATCGATACAGGTCAAGAAGGATCGTGCTCAATGACAAACAGATGACAAGAACTACGGGCCGGCCGGCGGGTCGTAGATCACGCCATACCCGGTATCCGGTGGCGTGATGATCGGCGGGTTGTACGATGAATCGAACCACGTCGAATCACCGAAAGTGAAGTCTTCCGGGTCAAGACCACCAACGATGGTTGTATCGTTCTGCGATGTGTCCGGACGTCCGGTCGACGACGAAATCGGATTTTTCGTTGTCCCGCAGGACATGATAAGCAGCAACAGCGGCACTGCCAGTGCAAATGCAACTTTCGGGATCCGCATAATAACTACTTCGGGATTGATCGACACAGTGAGTATAGCCGCTCATCGGCTCGCACGCAAGCCTTTTCAGGACTCAAAGGCCGGGCCGTAGTTGAGCAGGCGGCGGATATACGCGAGCTGCCCCAGGTGAACGGTCTCATGAGTAAGCAGAAACGCCAGGGTGCCGCGGGCGTTTTTCTCCTGCCCGGGACCTTCAAACGGCGTCGGACCGGCAAGCCGTTCCTCACTGGCGTTTTCGAACAGCGAGGGTAACCGATCATTCAGTTCTTTCCACTCGACCAGAATCTCGGAGAGAACCGGATAGGCGCTGTTGTCGAGGACCTTCTTCCCCTGATCGTAGATGTCTCCCCACGGCGCCTTGACGTCGTCTCCGAGTATCCGTGCAATAGCATACCGCATCGAGGTGATGTGTCCGACGATGAAGTTGATTGAGTTGGCCTTCCCCATAGGACGCACATACTGGTCTTCCTCCTGCACGCCCTGGATGGTGAGCTCCAGTATCTGGTGATTAAGTGCGTACAGATCGGCCATGGTCTTGATACTCGGGTGCATAAACCCTCCGGTTACATATGATCGGTATAATCGGCATTGCACATCGCGCAGATGTCAGCGCGCTTCACACGGCTTTGCTCAACACGCCTTTCAGATACGCCAGTCGCTGGTGCTGGTTGACCTGTCCGAGATCAAGCGTGATCCTCGGATGGCCCAGCAACGAAAACTCCATCGGCTGATCGGTCGCTTTACGAAGCGACTCGACTTCAGACCGACTCAGCCGGTGCTGCTCCTCGAAAAACAGATTCACGCGTCCGGACCGCATGGTGACTTTCTCCAGGCCCAGCATCGATGCGCATATCTTAACACCGGCGGCATCAAACAGGTTCACTGCCGACTGCGGCAGCTTGCCGAAACGGTCGGTGATTTCATCGCGCAGCCGCTCCAGCTCGTCGAGATTCCGGCAGTCGGCCACCCGTCGGTAGATATCGACCTTCTGCTGGTTGTCGTTGACATGCGTTTCGGGCAGGTGCAGCTCGATATCAAGCTCCAGCCTCGTCTCCGGCAGTCTTTGCAGCGGCTGTCCGCGAAGCTCCGCAACCGCTTCTTCGAGCAACCGGTTGTACAAATCATAGCCGATCTCTTCGATGAATCCCGACTGCCGCGCACCGAGAATGGTCCCGGCGCCGCGAATTTCCAGATCACGCATAGCCAGCGCGAACCCGGCCCCGAGGTCAGAGTGCGCTTCGAGGGCGCGAAGCCGCTTGATAGCATCGGCATTCATCAGGCGGGTCGGCGGCGTCATAAGGTACGCATAGGCTCGCCGCGACGATCTCCCCACCCGCCCGCGTATCTGGTAGAGCTGGGCCAGACCGAAACGGTCGGCCCGGTTGATGATAATCGTATTGGCCGAAGGAATATCCAGACCGGATTCGATAATCGACGTGCATATCAGAACGTCATACCGTTTCGCCATAAACCCGAGCATGATCCCCTCGAGCGACTTCTCATGCATCTGCCCGTGGGCCACGGCGAATTCCACCTGCGGCAGGAGCTTCTTGAGATACCGGTGCATCGCCTCAATCGTCTGCACTCTATTGTGCACGAAGAAGACCTGCCCGCCGCGGTCTATCTCGCGAAGGATCGCCGTCGCGATAACGGCCGGATCAAACTCCACGATCTCGGTGGCAATCGGGAGACGATCCTTGGGCGAGGTATTTATGATCGACATGTCGCGCGCCCCCATCAGCGACATCTGGAGCGTACGCGGAATCGGTGTCGCCGTCATGGCAATGGTATCGACGCTCGCTTTCAAACGGCGAAGCTTTTCCTTGTGTCGCACGCCAAATCGGTGCTCCTCGTCGATAACCAGCAATCCCAGGTCCCGGAAGTGGATATCCGCCGACAGCAGCCGGTGCGTCCCTATCACCAGATCAACCGTACCGTTGGCAAGCCCTTCAACGGTAGCCAGCTGCTCCTTGCGATTGCGGAACCGGGAGAGGACGTCGATCCGCACCGGGAAGTCGGCCAGCCGCTCGCAGAAAGTGGCGTAGTGTTGCTGAGCGAGAATCGTGGTCGGCACCAGAACCGCCACCTGCTTGCCGGAGTCGACCGCCTTAAACGCCGCCCGCACCGCGACCTCGGTCTTGCCATAGCCGACATCGCCGCAGATCAACCGATCCATCGGCTGGTCTTTCTCCATATCGAGTTTGACATCAACAATCGCTTTGGCCTGGTCGCGGGTCTCCTCGAACGGAAACGAGGCTTCAAGCTGCTTCAGCCACGTTGTATCGCCGCCGTAGGCATAGCCCGGTTGTGACTTGCGCTCGGCATAGAGCTTGATGAGATCGGCGGCCATATCGGCGACCGCCTTTTTAGTCCGCGCCTTGAGCTTGTCCCAACCCGGTCCACCGAGACGAGTCAGCGCCGGGGCGCTATCCTTACCGGCGTATTTTGAGACGCGGTTGAACTCCTCTATCGGGACATAGAGCTTGTCTTTTTCCGCGTACTGCAAGAGCAGGCAGTCGCGATTGCGCCCATCGACGGTGAGTGTTTCCAGCTTGATATACCGGGCGATACCGTGATCGGTGTGAACGACATAGTCACCGTGGTTCAACGAAGAATAGTCGGCGATCGCCACACCCTCTTTGAACTTCTTGCGGCGGATGCGGCGATGGTAGCGGCTGAAAATCTGATGGTCGGTCAGGATAGCTAAGCCGTCGGACGGACAAACAAACCCGCCCTTGAGGTCGGCAACCTCGATCGGTGGTCGCGAATCCAGCTTCGCTTTCTCCGCGATCAACTCGTCCAGTCGGGCCGCCTGTCCCGAAGAGTCAGTAGCGATAAAATAGACCATGCCGGCCGCTTCGTACTCCCTAATCGTCTCCCCCAGCAGATCCAGGCGCGAGCCAAGCGCCGGATGCTCGCGGCAGTCGAAACTGATCGTCTCACCCCGCCCGCCCTTAAAAGGCACCTTGTCGACCGCCTTGAATCGATCCAATACGGCCATCAGGTCTTCACGCGTCAGATAGTACTCGCTCGGCTCAGGCAACCGCGCGAGTCGGCCGGAGAGACGCTCGCGAAGCGTGACCGCTTCGTCGAAAACCGCATCGGCCTCTCCCGCGATCGTCCCGCGACCATCGAAAAAGAGCAGGCTTTCGTCGGGGAAGTAATCCGTCAGACGCCCTTGTTCGATACCAAACAGCAATGCCAGCCACTCGAGACCGGGAAGTTCGGGATCGTTGACATACCGTCGGCGGATATAGTCCGAATCGTCCTCGGGGAGTTCGGTGAGATACTGCTCCAGAGTCTCCTGGGTGATGGGAATCTCTCGCCGCGGAAGCAGCGTCACGCGTTGCTGTGAGTCTATCGTGCGCTGGCTGCCGACATCGAAATGCCGGATGGTGTCGATCTCATCGCCGAAAAACTCCACGCGCACCGGGGCATCGGCGCCGGGAGTAAAAAAGTCCACCAGTCCGCCCCGCCGGGCGAAATCGCCAACCTCTTCCACCAGCGGCACGCGATGGAAACCGAGCGCCACTAACTTGTCTACCAGTTCGTCGATGTCCTGCTCATCGCCGACGGTGAGATCGATCATGGTCGACCCGAGTCGGTGCGCCGGAAGCGTCGGCTCCATCAGGGCCCGGATGGGCGCGACGACCACATCCAGTGAGTGTGTCTTGAGACCAGCCAGGGTGGAAATACGCTTGCCCATGATCTCACCGACCGGAGCGCGAAAATCATACGGAAGAATCTGCCGCGAAGGATAATGCCCCACCCGGTCGGGACCGAGCAGGAACATCAGATCGTCATAAAGATCATTGGCTTCTTCGGAACGCTGCGTAATGGCGATCACCGGACGTCGGCCCGTCGACACCAGCGACTGAATGAGGAGTGCCGATGACGACCCGGCCAGGCCCGCTACCATACAGGGCGAACCCGGCAAGGCCTGATCCAGATATTCCGTCAGACGTGTGAAGGCGCGGCCGGTGACAAATCGCTGACCAACCTGTGCCAGAAGGCTTTTTTCTTTTGCGGTGCGAGTTTCCATGCGGTGTCCAATGTACTCCGGCGTATCTAAAGCCAACACAAAAACCCCCGGCAAGGGTCTTACCGGGGTAGCTTGCTATTTCTTTGACGGCACAGTATACGGGAATGTGAACGTCCCGCCAAGTTTTTTGCGTCCGGTTCAAGCGCCGGTCGGCAGAATGCGACAGCTCGTATAATGGACTTATCTTATCCATGTCCGAAAACCGCGGCGGCGGCGCCTTATTCGCATAAGCTGCTTTGATGCAATCGCTTAGGCGGCATGCTCAGTATCGTCATCGTTGTGTTAGGATTTTGTTAGTGGTATGTTATTTGATTGTTAACGACTCCGAATCCTGTTGACGCATGGTCTGTTCTCTATCATTATAGGCCGTGAACATGAAATCATCCATTGTCATATTCGTCTTTTTCGTACTCGCCCTGGGCCTGGTTCTGGCGCCCGGCGCCGTGCTGAGCGAAGATCGCAAGCTCGACAAAGCCCTGTACGAACTTGACGACTTCTACTATGCGGCCATCAGCGGTAATCCGGCGATGCTGGATGTGCTCCGTGATGCCGTCATGTGCGATCGGATTGGTGACACCACATTCGTGGGAGTCTTCATCACGACCTCGCCATCGGATACCGCCGCCGCCCGGTCGACGTTTGAGCAGATGAATCTCCGCACGCTGGTTCAGATCGACAATCTCTTTTCGGCGAAGGTTCGTCTGGAGCAACTTCCTGCTATCGACGATCTGGATTTTGTCGAAACCATCGCTCCGGCTTCCCCGCGCGGCTACCATGCGAGTCGTTCCGACTGGCAGGCTTTTCCTGCCGACGCCGGCGATCATACGGCTTCAAAAAAAAAGACTCGCAACTAACTGAGACTGCACCTTCCACAACAGAACAATCGCGCGTCCTGATTGGCTTTGTCGATTCCGGTATCGACCTCTCCCATCCTGACTTCATCCGTGGCGACGGCAGCAGCAAAGTGTTGCTGCTCTGGGACCAGAACGATACGACGGGGGATAACTCCTATCTCGGCTTCGGCTCGGTCTATACCCGCGGCGATATCGATGCCGGCCAGTGTCCCCAGGTCGACACCCTTGGACACGGAACGCGAATAGCATCGGTAGCGGTCGGGTCGAAGTTCGGTGTTGCTCCCGACGCTGAGTTGGTTGTCGTCAAGGTCAACGATGGCGCCAGCGATATCGAACTCAACTGGGGCATTCAGTTCATTCGCTACGCGGCCGACTCACTCAACCTGCCCTATGTCTTGTGCCTCTGTCATGGGTACCGAAGCGGCGCGCGTGATGGCGAGTCGGATCCGCTCGAAGGAGCCCTCAGTCGATTGCTCAATGACAAGAACGGCGGCAACCTGTTGAAAGGCGTCGTGGTGGCCGCCGGGAACGACAACTTTGACCCGGACTATCCGGTGCGGTTCGGCAACAACAAGCTGCACGCTCGGGGGATCGGCACCAGAGAGTTCCGCCTCGACATCAACACCACTCCCGACGTCGCCGGCGATGATCGCTGCTATCTCGAACTGTGGTACCCGACCTCGTCACAGTACCAGGTCTCGGTAGTCTCGCCCGAGGGTTCTGTATTCGGTCCGGCCGAGCCCAATGGAGAGTCGGTGGTGAGGACGAGTCCCGAAGGGGTCGTGTTTATAGAGAACGACCGCGTCGATACCCTTCGCTGGGGAGCTGTGAAGATTCGGATGGTGGACCCGCCGGAGAAGCCGCGAACCGACGAAGACTGCGGCCTTTTGGCGCAGGGACGCTGGCGGGTGAAAATCGAGGACCTGAACGACCTGGGCGGTATCTGGGACGCGTACGTCACTTTCGTCTGGCCGGAGACGCTGGGGAAAGCGGTGGTCGAAGACGACCATGACAACTACTACAAAGTCCTGACCGGCGGCAACGTCAGGCAGGCGTTGACGGTAGGTTCGGTGAACTCACAGGCGGCGCGCCTGATGTCGAGTTCGACCCGACAGGTCTACGCTTCGCGTTTTCCCGTCGGCGGCATTTCCCATTTTTCAAGCCGCGGACCGACCCGCGCCGAACGGCCGGAACTCGAAGTGATGAAACCGGAGATCTACGCCGAGGGCGGTCTGGTCGAAGTTGCCCTGTCGCGCGCCCTCACAAAAACGCTGCGTCAGTCGTACGAGCGTGAAGGCCTCCCCGTGACCGACCTTTACGGTGTCGGCTACGGTACGAGCGAAGCGGCCCCGCGCGTGGCCGGAACAATCGCGCTCATGGTGGCCCGGGATGGTGACAACAGCCTGACCCACGAAACGATCAAAGACATCCTGCTGAAAACCGCCGACGACCGCCGCTTTTCCGGAGAGTCGTTCCGCGTGCTGGACATCGAGAAGGCTGTCGAACTCAGCCGGCAGTATTAGCCTGCCCTCGCCCGCGGCTCCCTGCCGATGTCGATTCCTCGCCAAAAGGCTTGCCTCCGCCGATCATATTCATATGATTAGTCCCAGATCACCTTATCACCAATTCATCGGAAGGGAGTTACAGGCATGACCGGTAGTGCGGGCAGTCCGGTAGAACGGTTCGTGGCGGATCCGAACGACATCGGATCGGTCGATGGTATAATCGCAGCCTTGTACGAATCGATTTCCTTCGAACCGGGCTCTGAGCCGAACTGGAATCGACTTCGCTCGCTCTTCCTCGACTCAGGTCGTTTGATTCCCCGACGCCCGGGCGCCATGCCCGAAGTGCAGACCATGACTACCGAAGGGTTCATTACCCGATCCGGTCCCGTACTTCGAGCCGGCCAATTCCTCCGACGAGGCTTCATTGAGAAGGAGATTGCCCGACGAGTGGAGCAGTTCGGCGGCATTGTCCATGTCTGGAGCACCTACCAATCGACCTTCGCCGACGGCGGGGAGCCGTTCACACGGGGTATCAACAGCATCCAGCTCGTGTATCATCGGAATCGCTGGTGGGTGGTGACGGTTTTCTGGGAGGATGAGACCCCGACCGTTCCGTTGCCGGGCCACTATCTGCCCTGAGGCCGGGCGCTACTGGTCGCCTATCTCGGCCATCAGATCCGAGCCGACTTCCATCTGATCGTACGCCAGTTCCCGTGCCTGGTAGAGCACGAGGATGCTCACCCGACGGTTGCGGGGATCCTCCGGTGAATGCGCGATCATCGGAATCTTATCCGCATAACCTCGTACCTCCCGCACCTGACCCTTGCGCAGGCCGGAAACTTCCATCAACTGGCGCGCGGAATTGGCGCGATCAGCCGACAGCTCCCAGTTTGAATAGCCGGCATCACCTGTCCTCGATTGGTCGGTATGACCCTCAACGACGAGGCTGTTCTGGAGTTGACCCAATTGGCGGGCGATAGTCACGAGGATAATGGCGCTCTTCTGGAGCAACTTGGAACTGCCGGGCTCGAAAAACGCCGGGGCGTTTTCGGACTCGTTCAAGATGATCCGAAGGCCCTCGGAGGTCATCTGCAGTTTGACGTTTTTCTTGAGGCGTTGAAACGCGGACTGCTTCTCCAGTTCGTTCAGGATGCCCTGCGCGGCGACGGCCATCTTCTTCTGCTCTTCGGCGCTGGGCAGGTGCTCTTTCTTCACGATCTGTTTGACTACCGTACTGGCGGCGTCACCATCACGCTTCAAGACGGAGGTGCTTCCCTTGAGCACGCCCGAAGAACCTTTTGTTTGATACTTGCCGGGATCGCGGAAGTACTCACTGACGTTTTTCTTGACCTGGTCGGACTGGCCGACCAGCCACATCACGAGGAAAAAGGCCATCATGGCCGTCATGAAGTCGGCAAACGCCACCTTCCACGAACCGCCGTGATGGCCGTGGCCATGCTTCTTGACACGTTTTATGATGATTGGCTGTTCGTTTTCAGCCATGGCGATTACCTGCGTTTAGCCTGGTTGCAGGCCTCCTCGAGTTCGAGGAAATCGGGGCGAACATCGGCGAACAGTGAGCGCCGGGCGAACTCCACGGCGATTACACCGGCCACGCCCTTGTGGAACGACAGCAGCGCCTGCTTCATGCACACGAGGTACTGCCCGTTTTCCCTCACTTTGTGCTTCATGCTCTGGGCAATCGGCCCCACGAAACCGTAGCAGGCCAACACACCCATAAACGTGCCGACGAGTGCGGCCGCGACGGAATGGCCGATCACCTCCGGACCACCGTCGAGTTTCGCCATCGTGATAACGATACCAAGTACCGCCGCGACAATACCCAGGCCGGGGAGCGCATCGGCGACCGCACCGACAGCATCTCCGGGACGCCCTTCGTCATCGTGAAGCACTTCGAGATCAGAATCCATGAGATCTTCCAGATCATGCGGCTGAACCGACCCGGAGATGATGACGCGCATGGTGTCGGCGAAAAACGCCACGGCGTGGTGGTTTTTGAGGAACTTGGGATATCGCTTGAGAATCTCACTCTCGTGGGGATGCTCGATATGGTTTTCGAGGCCGACCAGACCATCCCGACGAGCCACGTTGAAAATCTCATACATCATAACCAGCAGGTCCAGATAGTCCTGCTTCTTGTAGCCGCCGCCCGTGAGAACACCCAGCAATTGGCCGATTATCGCCTTGATGACCGGCATCGGCGTGGCAATGATCAGGGAGCCAAGAGCGGCGCCGCCGATAATAAGGACCTCGTTCGGCTGATTCAGAGCCAGCGGATGTCCGCCATGCCACATGAAACCGCCAAGCACGCTCCCCAGAACTACAATTGCGCCAACAAAGAACAGCATAGGTGCCTTTACGCCTCTCCAGCAGTGGTTTGTCCCCGATAGTCCATTAGTTAGGTTTTCGTCATCGCGAGGTAAAACCTGAAGGAAACAAGGGGGTTGGCGGATCTTCTTCTATCCGGCGGTTCAGGAAATGAGCAGACCGTTTGGGCGGGAAAAGACTTGTTACCGATTGACATAGCCACTAGATTCCGCCTCAAAATGACGCTGATGGAAGGAGGATGCTCGTGCGCTTATTGACCGGCCGCCGCTGGTGGTTATTTATCGCTGTCATAACTGTTTACATCGGTCACTCCCTTGCTTTCGGTTCCGAAGACGGTGAAGGAGGGCATGGAGGCGGCGAGGTGCTGAGCACCCTGCTCGAGCTGATCGTGATTTTGCTAGCCGCCAAACTGGGCGGTGACCTGTTCGAGCGCTTCAAATCTCCGGCCGTGCTGGGTGAGTTGATTGTCGGTATGGTGCTCGGCAACCTGCACCTGATCGGCGTTGATGTTTTCGAGCCGTTTAAGACCCAGCTGGTGCTGGAGATTTTGGCCGAAATCGGCGTCATTATCCTGCTGTTCGAAGTGGGCCTGGAATCGACTGTGAAGGAGATGATGCAGGTCGGCGGAACCGCCTTCATGGTGGCCGTTTTTGGTGTGGTTGCACCGTTCTTTCTCGGCTGGGGCGTGGCCGCCTGGTTTATCCCGGATCACGGCACGCTGGTCCATGTCTTCATCGGCGCCACGCTGACTGCAACGTCGGTAGGTATTACGGCGCGAGTCCTGAAGGACACCGGCAAGATCAACACCAGGGAGGCCAAGGTCATTCTCGGGGCGGCGGTTATCGATGATATCCTCGGCCTGGTGATTCTGGCAGTCGTAACAGGCATCATAACCGCCGCCGCAACCGGCAGTGGCGATGGTGTCAGCTCCCTCCAAGTGCTCTGGATAATCGGTAAGTCGGTGTTATTCGTGGTCGGCGCCATCGTTGTCGGATCGCTGGTCCTGCCCTACTTCTTCAAATTTGCGATCGTCCTCAAGGGCAAGGGTGTGTTTCTATCGTTCGCCCTGCTGGTCTGTTTCTCGCTGGCCTACCTGGCCGGCAAAGTCGGGCTGGCGCCGATCGTCGGTGCATTTGCGGCCGGATTGATCCTCGATGAGATCCACTACAAGGGCTTTACCGAACGGGGTGAACACACTATCGAGGAACTCATCGCCCCGATCGCAACGTTCCTCGTTCCTATCTTTTTCGTTCGCATGGGCATGCTGGTTGACCTGTCGACTTTCGCGCAGGTCGAAATCCTCGGATTTGCGGCCGTGCTCACAATTGCGGCCATTATAGGCAAACAGGCCTGTTCACTGGCGATATGGGATCGAGACACCAACCGGCTATCGGTCGGGCTGGGGATGATTCCGCGAGGCGAAGTGGGGCTTATTTTCGCGGGAATCGGCGCCAAATTGATGTTGGAGGGTGAGGCGGTGATCACGTCGACCACCTATTCGGCGGTAGTCATTATGGTGATTGTCACCACCCTGGTCACACCGCCGCTGCTGGTGTGGTCGATGAAACGGGGACACGCGCCGGTTCAGTCGCCGCAATAGGCGTCCCAAACCCGGGGAGTTGAGTTCTCTGCCGAAGAAATATCGCTTTTCTTCGGCAGGGAGCTTGACAGGGTGCTCACATTGACCTTATTATCTCAATCTGATCGCGGGGTGGAGCAGTCTGGTAGCTCGTCGGGCTCATAACCCGAAGGTCGCAGGTTCAAATCCTGCCCCCGCCACCAAATTCCAGAACATCTTCAGGCCGGGTATACCACCCCGTCGATACCTCGTCGCTGAAGTCTCTTACTCCGCCGTCTGACCCGATGAGCGGTTCTTGCTTCGCTCGATCGACTGCAGGGCAAGATAATTGTCGCCGAACTTCTTCATCGCCACCAGTTCGTTGTCGTACTGGTCGTAGTGGCGTTCCTCGTCGAGCACCAGACTTTCGAAAATCTGCTTGGTAGCGGAGTCGGCGTTGGCCGAGCACTGGTTGGCGAACTTGTTGTAGTCGGTAACGCTGCTCTCCTCCATGCCGCGGGCGGTCTCGAGCATCTCCCTGACATCGCTCAGCTTCCTGACCTCATGCGTCGCCTTTAGTTCGACATCGCCGCCAAGAAACAGGATACGCTCCGCCAGCGTTTCGATATGACGCATCTCTTCGATCGCCGTCATGCGAAACAGATTCGCCAGCAGGTCGTACCCCTGATCGTCGCACTGAAAGTGAAAATACATATACTGGTGGACAGCCGACAGTTCATCGCCGACCGCCTGATTCAGCAGGGCCTGACTTTTCTCGTGCATACACTTCTCCTCTCAACAAATGCTGTTAGTGCACAGCCGGATTGATGATACACAAGAAACCATCACGAGACAAGCGGCTTTGAAACGGGTTGGGCTGCTGGGGCAGAGAGCAATAAAGCTGCACGTCTTTAACCGGCGAGAAATTTCCGGCTTGTGCCGTTCCCCAGACTGTGCTATCATCCCCCGCCGATGGAAACACCCACGATAATAGGCCTTCTGGCCGGCATACTGACCACCGTCTCTTTCCTGCCACAGCTAATCAAAGCGTGGCGAACGAAATCGACCGGTGATATCTCGCTCGTGATGTATGTCGTCTTTGTAATCGGCGTCTCCCTGTGGCTCGCCTATGGCATCTTCCTGAACTCGCTTCCCGTTATCCTCGCCAACGCCGTCACGCTTCTTCTCGCCTTGTTCATTGTCGCCCTCAAGATCCGATATCGCTAGTTCCGTTTCATTGAAGCGCGTTGAAGGAGATCGAGCCTTTCACGTAGGTCGGTTTGGTTCGTCGGAATTGCTCATAGTACTCCCGGCCGTCCGGGGTGAACCGGATTTCCGTGCATAGCTCCCGCCAGTAGTGCTGCCATCGAACCGCCAGGTAGATGGAATGGCGGACCGAATCGGTCGGTTCATCACTGACCGCGCTGTCGAGATCAATCGGCCGGAAATCCCCAAGCCGGACCAGGTGGCTCGGCGGCACGCTCCAGGCAATATTCAGTGATCGATCTATCATGGTAGTCCAGTCGAAACCGAATCGGACGGTGTCCATGGAGAAGGAACGAACGGAGGGGTCGGATAGGATATCTCGTGGCAACGAGTCAATTACAGAATCCGCAGGCACTGCGGATTGAGCGACTGCCGAGGCAGTTATGGCTACAAAGAGAAAGGCGGCCAGCCACGCCACACGCATACCACACACCCTCATCCGGTTGATACATTATACGCAGGGGATGCGGTTTGGACGTATTGAAGTCGCGCGGACGCGCCGGTGTCGACGCGCCCGCGCTGCGATTACTTATCGAACGACCCGCTTCACGAGCGTTCCGCTCGGCAACTGCGTGGACGGCTGCAGCTGGTTGATAAGCGCGATCTCATCCAACGGCACTTCCGACGGATACCGCCGATTGAACTCCTCAACTGTCATGGCCTGCGACACGGTCTCGATCTTCAGCCGCATCGGACGCACCGTCAACTTGCTCTGGTCGGTCAGCCGGGCGAAACTGCGAATCGACGACCGCACAGCCGTCTCATAGCCTGTCCAGCCCTGCAGTGTGCTGTATCCGAGTATCTGGAACACGATACCGTTGTGAGAGACGAATGCCGCATGCCCGGCCAGCACTCCGTTGTCGGTGGTGGCCTGAAAATCGGCACTCACCGCCGCCAGTCCGTTGATATTGCCGGTTTGCCGGGCTGTCGAGGTAATCCCCTGTTGTGAAAAGAACGACTCCGCGGCCGCCTGCGGTGTACTCCCCTGCGCCAGGGTCAACTGAATGAGCACGTCCTGATTTGGTCCGGCCGCAATCACCCCCTGCTTGTCATTATAGGTCTGCCACCCGTCGGGGAAAACGAACTGGAAGGCCATGTCGGGATGGTAAAATGTCGCCCCTTCGAAATACCCCTCCCGAGGATCGGTTCCGTAGGTCATACCGTCGAGCAGTCGAAGATAGCTGTTGCGGCCGACGCTCGTTCTGGCGAAGTCGATAGGGAGCGTATCGATAGCCCGCTCGAGTCGACCGACCCGGTTCTCCGGATCGGGGTGGGTCGACATCCACTCCGGAATGGAGCCGCCTCCCGCGTTTTCACTCACCCGCTTCAACATCGCGAAGATCCCGGGCATTTCCCGGGGATCCTTGCCGTCGCGCACCATATACCGAAGTCCGAGATCGTCGGCCTGCTTCTCGTCATCACGACTGAACTTGAGAAACATCAACTGCAATCCGCTGTTGATGAGACTCGAGTACTTCTGGAGGTCGGGTTCGATCATCACCCCGACACCGACTCCAATCTGCAGGAGCTGCTGCTTGGTCATTTGGGTAACGGAATGACGGGCCGTGACATGGCCGATCTCATGGCCGACCACCCCGGCCAGCTGCGCCTCGCTGTTGAGATGCGCCATAATCCCCCGCGTAATATAGATGAACCCGCCCGGCACGGCGAACGCATTGACCACGGGATCATCAATGACGCGAAATGTCCAGGGGAGATCCGGCCGCTCCGAGACCGCCGCCAACTCACGGCCCAGTCGGTCGACATAAGCGGCAATCGCGGAATCCTGATAGACGCCCATGGAAGCGACTATTTGCGGGTCCGCTTCCCGACCCATGGAAATCTCCTGTGATTCGCTGTACAGGCTCAGCTGCTCTTTGCCGGTGGCCGGATTGACATAACAGCCGTACACCATCAACGCGGTGGCCGCCAGCGCCATACACAGCGCGATGACACGCGCAACTCCGGGGAACCTGAAGCCGCGCCGAGCGCGATCCCTTCTCATGGACACTCCTTGTCTCCTCCTGCTGATCAGTGTGTAATTACAGAGAGGCACTACCTGCCGAAATTAGGCAGACGTACTTCGATTACTGGCCGAAAGCGCTGTCCTGAACGGCTGCCGCTTCGATCGTGAAGCTTTTTTCGGCGAGCGGTTCGCCATTCGGACCGTGGATCTCCACCCGCCAGGCGCCGACCATGCTCTCATCGATCGTCTTGTAGCTCCAGGTTCGCCACGGACTGGCTTTCACCGGCAGCACAATCTGCTGAACCATCGCCGTATCGAGATACCAGGTATGGGTAATGTTCGTGCTGTCGGCGGCGCCGGTGACAACCGTCCAGCAATACACCCGACTGGTCGTTGCCGGAAACGATGCGGCTTCGCCGATCGGTTCGCGCTCCTCCACTCCGGAGGCAACCACGGCGGTCACGGCAAGAGATGTTGCCATCACGTCTTTGCCGGACGAGTCCGGCGCAACAGCTTCGTCCGTCTGTGCGACAACCGGCACCGCCACAATCAGCAGACCGACCGCAATCAGAACCACTACGATTGACTTCATGAAATACTCCTTCCCTTCGCTCGTAAACGCGCCTCGGCAGGTGTCGGGTCCGAGATGGCTGGCACGCCTTTGACCTTTTAACAGTTCGCCTTCGAGGCGGTTCCGTCGGCACTCCCCCCCGCGACCAAACGTCGGCCGGTTCTGGTAGTTGACCGACCGGCGTCCGTCTGCCATATTGCAGCTGGTGGCCAACCAGCCCCCAATAGCAGTATGAAAGATAGCACGAACAAAAGCAACAACTCGAATCGTATCAGTCCCGAACTCCACGACCACTTCGCGGAGATGCTCGCCGGATTGACAGAGGCGTGCGAAGATGCGGTGTTGGTCGTCGATCGCGACCTGCGGGTGGTCCTCTACAATTCCGCGCTCGAACGACTTGGCGAAGCCATCGGCATCCGGCCTAAGAATGTCCTGGGCCGAAAGCTCGACGATATCTATCCCGCCCTCACCGATGAAATCGCTGCGGAGTACCGCGGAGCGCTCGCATCGGGCGAAACGATCGAACGGCGACGGGTTCTTCGTGGCGATAAGGAACTGTGGATAGAGTCGAGAAAGCACCCCATCAAAAGCGGCGACGAGATCCTTTTCGTCCTCGTCTTCATCAGGGACATAACGCGCTATCGCCACATCGAGTCCGCCCTGCGGCAGTCGCAGCAGCGTTACCATGATCTTGTCGACAATGCCCCCATAGGCATCTTTCGTTCGACACCCGGCGGCGAGCTCATCTCGGCCAATTCGGCGATGGTGCGCATCTATGGATTTGATTCGGAAGAACAGATGAAAAAAGCGGGGGCCGGCGCCACCTACTGCGATCCGGCCCGAAGAGAACTCCTGATGAAACGGCTGGCCGAAGAAGGCACCGTCACCGGATTCGAAAGCAAGCACCTGCGACCCGATGGACAGGAGATCTGGGTGCTGTCCAACACGTACGCCGTTACCGATGATCAGGGGAGCGTGCTCTTTTTTGAAGGCATCGATCAGGACATCACCGCCCGCAAGAAAGCCGAAGAGAGCCTGCGAGAAAGCGAGCGGCTGACGCGGGCAGTTGTCGAACATTCGCCGCTGGGCATCTCGGTCCGGGATCGATTTGGGAAGCTGCTCTTCCACAATGATGCCTGGCTGAAGATCTGGAACATCTGGCCCGAAGACCTGATTGACTACACTACCCGTGAACGCGACACACTCGAATTCGATAAGCGTGACGACTACCTCGGCGACTGGAAAAACAAAGTCAAAGCCATCTACGAACGGGGCGGCTACCTCCACGTCCCGGAACTCGATCTGCGCAAGAATCGAAAAGGCCGCCCCCTCTGGCTTTCCCAGCACTTCTACGCCATCATGGACGACTCCGATGTGGTTGAAAGAGTCGTCATCCTCACCGAGGATATCACCGCTCAACGCCAGGCCGGGGAGGCCCTGCGAAGGAGCGAAGAAATGAACCGGCTGCTGCTGAACAATGTTCGAGCAGCCATCGTGCTAGTTACCTACGAAGGCGTGTTCGTGTTCCTCAACGAAGCGGCAGCCCGCGCCCACAGCAAGACGGTTGAGGAGGCGACCGGTCAGACGATGTGGGACCTGTTCCCGCAGGAGATGGCCGATCTCCAGATGAAGAACATCCGACAAGTGATTGACACCCGTCAACCGTTCACGCATGAGATTTGCACTCCCGTCTCGGGTGACTGGCGATGGTACTGGGTCAGCGTCCAGCCTTTCCGCGACAGCGACGGCACGGTGAAGGCGGCTATGGTGATTACTGTGGATATCGATGACCGGAAGAAAGCCGAACAGGAACTGCGGGCGTCGCGCGACGATCTCGAACGTCGCGTAGCCGAACGGACGGAACAGCTGGCCGAAGCGAACGAAGAACTCCGTCTCGAACAGGAAACACTGCACCAGAAAAATATCGCTTTACAGGAAGTGCTGGGGCAGATCGAGGACGGGAAACGAGCCATGGCCGCTCAGATTCAGGCCAACATCGACCGAATCGCCATGCCGATCCTTGAGTCGATGGAGCGCCGATCGGTACACAGCTCCGAACACGTCGTCAAGCTGCTCCGAGAGTGCCTGACCGACATCGCCGCACCCTTCATCAGCCGGCTCGACACCCGACCAGTCAACCTCTCTCCAAGGGAACTCCAAATCTGCAACATGATCCGCTCCGGGCTCTCTTCGAAACAGATAGCCTCTTCGTTGAATACCTCGCTGCTGACCGTCAACAAACAGCGCAACCAGATTCGTCGAAAGCTGGGTATAGCCAATCAGAAGGTCAACCTGGTCACCTATCTTCAGAAACTGGAAGAGAACTCCTCGCGGTAGTGAGCATCAGTCCCCAACCAAGGAATTGTACAGAAAGTACTTAACATTCCGTGGCGACAATTTTAGAGGATTAGAGACCCGATTATAAGATAGGTATTACTCGTACCTATTTCATGGAGAGTAATACCATATTGATATGTGCCGTTGAAGCTCGATATTCAGAGTAAAGAATCGCCAAAGAAGTCTTCTTTGTGCCTGTTCCGGCGTTGCCCCCGTTGACGGCTAGTTGCCCCCTGAGTCCGTCGAAGCCCCTTACCGGACAGGCACACTTTTTTTTCGGTTAAGCCGCCGGTTCCGCCGGTATCAGGCGCGTCCGAATCGAACCGTCTGGTCCGCGAGCCACATCAACGTTTCCGCGACCAGTTGTTCCGGAACGACTCGCCAGGTCCAGTTGCCGTTGGCAGTCGACGGGACATTCATCCGGGCCTCGGCGCCCAGTCCCAGCAAATCCTGCATCGGCACGATTACCGTCTCGGCAACCGACACCATGATCAGCCGGATCATATCCGCATGCACGCTGCTGGTCGTGACTGCGTGCCCCACATACTTGCTCAATCGCAGCACCGCCTCCTCATCGGCTTCTTCTTCCAGCCAACCTCGAACCGTGTTGTTGTCGTGGGTGCCGGTATAAGCGACCGCATTTGCGATATAGTTGTGCGGCAGGTACGGATGGCCCGGGTTGTCTTCGCCAAAAGCAAAGATCACCAGCTTCATTCCCGCAAAGCCAAACCGATCACGAAGCTCGATTACATCTTCAGTGATAAATCCCAAATCTTCGGCGATAATGGGCAGATCCGGAAACCGCTCCCGCACCGCGCCGAAGAACTCGTCCGACGGCACTTCCTGCCACTCGCCGTTGACCGCGGTCTTCTCGCCGAACGGAACTTCCCAGAACGAAGCCAGTCCTCGGAAATGATCGATCCGCACCTTGTCAAAAAGGTGCAGCGTGTGACCGAGTCGTCGAAGCCACCACTCGAAGCCGGAACTGCGGAGCGCCTGCCAGTCATACACCGGGTTACCCCACAGCTGTCCGGTCTCGCTGAAGTAGTCGGGAGGGACACCGGCCACACCGGTTGGCTGCAGGTTGTCGTCGAGTTTGAAGATACCCGGATTCGACCAGACATCGACACTGTCGTAGTTGACGTAGATGGGGATATCCCCGATGATCCGTACCCCTCTCCCGGCGGCATGATTCTTCAGGTTGAACCATTGTTCGAAAACGAGATACTGGAAGAATTTCTGCCGCTCGCAGGCGTTCGCGTGTCTCTTCCACGCTGCTTCGATAGAACCGGTGTCCCGATTGCGAAGCTCACCCGGCCAGTCACTCCACACCTTCCCTCCCGCTTCGTCTTTCAGCGCCAGAAACAAGACGAACGGGTCAAGCCACGCTGCGTGCTCCAAGCAGAAGGCATCGAAACTGCGCCGATCACTTCCTCGCCTGAACCGCTCCCAGGCCCTGTCCAGCAGCGATCGTTTGTACGCGAATACCGTTTCGTAGTCTACCTTGTCGTCTGGGAACGGGGGATGGTCGGCGATGTCCTCGGGGTCGAGATACCCGTACTCGACGAGCAGCTCCGGGCTGATTATCATCGGCTCGATTGCAAACGCCGATACGCTGCTGTAGGGAGAATTGCCGTGAGCGAGGTTGGTGGGATTAAGCGGAAGAACCTGCCAGTACGTCTGATGCGCGTCCACCAGCAGGTCGACGAAGCGATAAGCCGACGGACCGAGATCGCCGATACCGTACGCCGAGGGCAGGGACGTGACATGAAGAAGAATTCCGCTGGTTCGCTGTTCGCTCATTGCGCCTCCACATTCGTCAGGATAGCTGCCGGCAGGGTGGCGAACACCCGGCCAAGCGGCAGACTCGCGTTGTCACTGTTCAATTGCGATCCGTCGATTCCGCTGTACCAACGCTCACCCGCCCCGGCGGGAAGAACAACCTGCGTATCGCTCCAGACCTCACTGCCCGTCGGTACACGACCTTCATCCGCGAACGGCGCCATCAACCGCGCCGCGATCGTCACCCCCCACGTGCCGTTGTGTTCCCGGGCGAACGCGATCACCCGTTCGGCGTGTTCCCCGCGAATCTCCAGCGGCTCATAGTCACCATATTGATAGAGATCGGAGAGAGAGCGCCTGATCTGCAGTGCCCGCCAGGTGACGAATAACTTGAGTGCGTCGACGGATTGACTCGACAACAACTCGTCCAGGAACCCCGAACGGTCTGACGCATATCGCGTTGCGATGCTGTCCAGCGCCGCCCTCCGGGTGTTATAATCCACCGGACGACGATTGTCCGGATCGACCAGCGTAAGATCGGGGAACTCCGTTCCCTGGTAGAAATCGGGCACGCCGGGCAGCGTGGCTTTCAGCACGACCTGGGAGAGCGAGTTCCACTTTCCCAGGACTGCAACCTTACGGGCCAGAGGCTGAAAAGCCTCCACGAAGGCGTTCCCCGGTTCAATCGAAAGCACCTTGTCGATGAAGGTGAGAAACGCGTCCTCGTACGCGCTGTCCGGCTTGATCCATGCCGTGTGCACTTTCGCCTCACGCACTGCCTTGATGCTGTACTCTTTGATCCGTTGCACGAAAGAAGCATCGATATCACCCGCTGGCCAGACTCCGAGCAGCGTCTGATAGAGAAAGTACTCATCGTTGCGGTCTGGAACGGGCTGGCCGCGAACACGGCGTTTGCGTGTCCGGTTGAGTTTCGCGAACTGCTTGAGCGATCGCTCCCACTCATCGGGGATTTCCGACAGCACGTTTATTCGCGCCCGGGTGTCTTCACCCCGCTTGGTGTCGTGGGTGGCGGTGGTCGACATGCTGTGCGGCAGGGTATCCAACTGTTTCCGAAAGAACCCGTGAAACTGCTGCACCGAACCACCAAATCGATTGGGATTCCCTCCCACTTCATTGAGAGACACCAACCGATTGTAGATGTACATCACCGTGTCTTCGAATCCCTTCGCCATGAGCGGCCCCGTATACTGCTGGAACCCCATGACGAAATGGAGCCATTGCCGACGCGTTTCCTCGGACGTGTTGGACTCGAATTCAAGGAGGAGGAATTTCTCGATGAAGTTCAGTTCGTGCAGCAGTTCGGGAAACCGCTCCCTCGCCTTGCCGATAGCTTCCCGCACATAGCGACGGTCAGCCTCGGAGCAGCGTCCTTCGCTCATGTAGGTCCGGTACACCGGAAAGTGGGCCATCACTTTCACCAGCGCCCGCCGAAGACCGTTCATCGTGATGTCCTGTCCGTACCGGTCCTGACCGGAGATCGCCTTCAGAAATTGTGCGAGGTTCTCGATATTTCCGGAAACATGCTTGTTGATGATAAGGCTGATCTTGTCGTACAGCAGCTCATCATACGGCTGATCCAGTTTGGCGAATCGGTAGTACAGCTTGCTGAAGGCATCACGGTTGCGCTCATCGCAGAAAACACCGTTGATGACGTTGAGCGCGTCGTAACCGGTCGTGCCCTGGACTGGCCAGAACGGAGGCAACTCCTCATCCCCTTCGAGAATCTTCTCAACGACGACGTAGGCGTCACCGATTCTGTCACGAAGCCGTCCCAGATAGGCGGTCGGGTCATACAAGCCGTCGATATGATCGACTCGAAGACCGCTGAAGATGCCCCTCGCAACCAGGTCGAATACCAGCGCGTGCGTCTCCTCGAAGACTTCCTCGCGCTCCATGCGGAGAGAGATCAGGTCGTTTACGGTAAAGAACCGCCGATAGTTGATCTCTTCGTTGGCCACCCGCCAAAAAGCCAGTCGAAAGAGCTGCTCCGACAGCAGCGAGTCGAGCTTGTCCAGCCCTGACTTATCGCCGGTATCGCCGTTGAGGTACGACACGACTCCGTCGAGATGCGTGCGAACGTCGGGTGACTCCTGGTATACCTGCCACAGCGACCGCTTGGCGTGTCTCATCTGTTTGTAGACGGAGCCGCTACCGCTGCCGTCGGACAGTGCCTTGATGAACTGCAAACAGCCGAGGTACTTGATGAACTCCGGGCTGGCGCCGCCGAGGGCAAGCTCCAGCGATTCGATATCATGTTCCAGTACCTTCAGGTAGGACCCGATCCTGATCGGCAAACGAAGCTGGTAGTACGAAACCGAGAGGCCGCTCTCGCCGTACGACAGTCGTATCTCGCGAGCCGCCAGACATTCCGAGTAAAATCTGCCCAGCAGCGGCACCAGGAGCCGACCGCGCATATTCTCGAAGGGGTGATCCCAGTCGATGTCGAAGAAGTTGAAGTATCGCGATGCCTTTCCCAATTCGAGTACATCGGTCAGCATGGCGTTCTCGGAGTCGATCGCCATATGGTTGGGCACGATATCCTGCACCCACCCAATCCCTTCGCGCTTGAGAACAGCGTGGAGCTGCTCGAAATCGTCGGTGCTGCCCAACTCCGGGTTTAGTTCGCGGGGGTCGACGACGTCGTATCCATGCGCGCTTCCCGAACGGGCCTTGAAGACCGGCGATGCATAGATATCCGTCACTCCCAACCGCGCCAGATACGGCACGACTGCGGCGGCATCACGGAACCCGAACTGCGGACCGAATTGAAGCCGGTATGTTGCGACCGGAATGCGCATCAGTCTACCCTGACACGAAGGAAGTCCCCTACCTCTTCGAACAGCCTGACCCACCGCCGGGCGGAGTCGTCTCCGGACTCGGCTTCGGCTCGTCTCTCGGCAATCAGCTGCTTGCCTATCCGGAAGTAGACTATCTGCGCCTTCCAGATATCCGGCTCCAGGGACAATCCCGAAAATGCTTTGAGCGCGCCGGTCAGCGTTTCCAGCGGCTCGGTATCGTTTTTGTACTCAGACCACATCCGGGTCAGATCGTTGAGGCGCCGCGACGCGATGAAATTCAGGGTTGGCTTATCGATCTGCACCGGCCAGCGACGCGCTTTCACGACCAGTTCGTTCAACTCGTCCACGTCGATCTCCTCACGCTCCAGCGCCGTACGGATGTCTTTGTTCAGGACAAACTCCAGCACCATGGAGAAATACCGCGGGAGCGTCATGCGCATTCCTTCGATCGCCTTCATCACCGGGTATTGGCGCTCATAAATCTGCGTAATCGACGTTTCCACCTCTCGAAGGCTCTCGTCGAGCAGCAGGTCGAGAATCGCCCGCTGTTCATCGCGAAAGAGATGCCAGAGCGAATACGAATGATCGGTAAAGTGCTTGTCGATCAGACGAATCGTCTCCGAGATCGCGCTTCGGCCGAAAGCGTCGGATATCTCCGCCCGCATTGCCTCGTGCGAAGCCTCATCGGTGTAAGCCTTGGCGCCGCCGACAATGTTGTGGTCTCCCAGGTGCAACGCCGCAAAACTGATCGTCTCTTCTTCACGGGTGATATCGGACCGTACACTCACCCGGCCAACGGCCAGTTTCTGACGGCCGACCTCCTGACGGTCGTACGTTTTCCCTTCGAGCGTATACGTGTACAGATGATCGTCTTCCTCATGCTCCTTGAAGAGCGATGAAACCGCATAGTGGACGGCCACACGACGAAGGTCCAGGATTGTCGGTTTGACGAACAGGCGGTAGATCTCCGCCCCGTTCTTATAGGCCGGGACATTGCCCGGCGCGCGCTCGAGCAGACCGATAAAAGCCTCTTCGAGATCGATTCCGCTCACGGCCTGGGCCAACTGCATGGCGCGAGCTGCGTACTGAATGATCTGGACGGTTTCGATTCCCGACAACTCGTCGAAAAACCAACCGCAGCTGGTGTACATCAACATCGCGTGGCGCTGCATTTCCAGAAGTTCGAGCGCCCTACGCGCATCACCGTCGGACAACGTCCTGCCGGCGTGGGTCGCAAGGAATGAGTCGATAGCCTTGTCGGAACGGTTCAGGATGACGTCGATATAGTCGTCGCGCGCCCGCCACGGATCGTCCGCGAGCCCCGCCATGTTCTCTTCGTATACCTGAGCCAGATTGTCACGAAGCCAGTCCAGCGCGCCGCGAAGCGGCGCCCGCCAGTGCTGGCGCCAACCGGGATGCCCGCCGGTGCAGCAGCCGCAATCGTTGCGCCATCGCTCCACTCCATGCGCACAACTCCAGGAAGAGTCTTCGATGATTGTCGCCTCATATTCCGGCGGATGCTCTTCCAGATGCTCGCCGTACACCGTGATGTGCGCCAGATCGGCCGCCTCGAGATGATAAAGACAGAAGGCCAGCGCCATGTCACCGTAGCGGTGATGATGACCGTACGTCTCGCCATCGGTCGCGATATGCACCAACTGGTCGCCGTTGCCGTTGTCGACGAACGCGGACACCAGACGGTTGGCCAGATGTTCACCACTGGAGAGCAGTCCCTGAAAAGCGATATCCTGCGAAATCGGGCCGTCATAGAAAAACAGCGCAATGGTCCGACCCGAAGGCAGCGTACACCGATAAGGCATTTTGGGATCGACTTTCCCCCCGGCCACATCGATCCATTCTTTGTCACCGATCTTTCTGATCTTGCCGGCCTGATGCGGCGCCAGTATGGTAAACAACACGCCGTACTCGGCAAGGAGATCGAGTGTCTCGAGATCGACCGCCGTCTCGGATAGCCACATCCCTTCCGGCTTGCGCCCGAAGCGATGCTCGAAATCGCGAATACCCCAGATCACCTGCGTCCGTTTGTCCCGGCTGTTGGCGAGCGGCATGATTATGTGGTTGTAGCTCTGCGCGATGGCGGAGCCGTGTCCGGAGAAACGGTCCCGACTCTCCCGGTCCGCTTCGAGTATGGCGCCGTATGTCTCGGGATCGTGTCGCTGCATCCACGACAGCAGCGTCGGGCCGAAATTGAAACTGATCTTCGAGTAGTTGTTTACGATATCGATAATCCGCCGCTCGTTGTCGAGTATCCGCGAGGCGGTGTTCGGCTCGTAGCACTCGGCGGTGATCCGGCTGTTCCAGTCGTGATACGGATGGGCCGAGTCCTGCAGTTCGACTTCTTCGAGCCACGGATTCTCGCGCGGCGGCTGATAGAAGTGACCGTGTATGGTGATGTGACGGTTCATTGGTGTTTCTTCCATTCATAGATGACACAGCCATACGGCGGGAGCGTGATCACGGAATCCGGTTCCAATCGATCAAGTGCACATCCGCCGGGACCGCTCCAGAATTCCATAGATGAGTCGAGCAGTTTTCGTGCGCTCGTACGGCAAGTCTTGTTCGTATATCTTTGTCGTTCGCCGCTCAGATTGAACAGACACAGCACCGCATGACCGTCGGACCACCGATGCATCCCGAGCACACCGGAGTCTTCGCCCCACACCTCACACTGTCGTTTGTCAGGTGTTCGCAGTGATGGCAGGGTCTTCCGATAGATGATCAGCTGGCGATAAAAGTCCCGCATGGTCTTGTGCGTGCCGTTCTCCTGAGATTCCCATGACAGACACGACGATGTAAACGTCTCTTCAGCCTGTGCGTCGGGCAGTTCTTCGTCCCATCCGAACGACTCGAACTCTTCCCGGCGCCCTCTGCGCACCGCCTCGATCAGATCCTTGTCGCTGTGGCTGACGAAGTAGTAGAATGGATTCGACTCCGCGTACTCCTCCCCCATGAAAAGCATCGGCACATACGGCGACAGGATCATCACCGCTGCAGCCGCCTTGACAGCCTCGAACGAGACCAGGTGCGAGAGCCGCTCCCCTTTCATGCGATTACCGACCTGATCGTGCGTCTGCAGGGAGATGACCAAGCGCTCGGCCGGGATGTCTTTCGAGGAACTGCCGTGGATCCTCCGACGGTAGTTCGAGAATCGCCAGTCATAAACGAATCCTTCGCGGATCGCTTTCACCAGGTCGTCCATCCTGCCGAAATCGGCGTAGTAGCCGTCCTGTTCACCGGTCAGGAGAGTGTGAACGCTGTGGTGAAAGTCATCGGACCACTGCGCGTGCACGCCGAATCCTCCTGAGTTCCGATCGAGAATGATCCGGGCGTTGTTCAAGTCGCTTTCCGCGATAAGTAAACACTCACGACCGGTCATCTGCGATGATACACTCGCGGCCTCGACCAGTTCTTCAAGGATGTGCTTCGCGGAGAAGTCATAAATGCCGTGGATAGCATCCAGGCGAAGGGCATCGATATGGTAGTGCTCGAACCAGTGCCGGGCATTTTGCACGAAGTAGTTTCGTACGCCGAACGAAAAGGCATCATCGAAATTGACCGCTTCCCCCCACGGCGTGCGATACTTGTTGGTGAAGTACGGCGCGAATCTGCCCAGGTAGTTTCCTTCGGGACCGAGATGGTTGTATACCACATCGAGTACGACCGCCATACCCGCTTCATGGCAGGCATTCACCAGGCGTTTCAGTCCCTCGGGGCCGCCGTAAGAATCTTGTACTGCAAAGGGATATGTGCCGTCGTAGCCCCAGTTGCGAGAACCGGGAAACTGCGCCACCGGCATGATCGCCAATGCCGTAACGCCGAGCTGCTTGAGATTGTGTATACGCTGAGCTACACCGTCAAAGGTTTGTGTGGGAGAAAACGTGCCGACATGAAGTTCATACTGGATCATCTCCGACAACGGCATCCCCTGCCAATCCGAGTCGCGCCACTCGAACGACTGGTGGTCCACCACCTGCGAGACCCCGTGGACGCCCTCGGGCTGGAACGCCGAAGCCGGATCGGGGCGACTCTCTGAGCCATCGAGCCGATAGAGATATGTGGCGCCCGCGCCGATACCGTCCACCCTCGCCGACCAATACCCCGACTGGTCGCGCTCCATCGACACCATCTCCTCGCGCGGTGTGCGAAGGTTCAGCTCCACCGTGTCACGTGTGGGCGCCCAGACGACAAACTCCACCCCTTCGCCCGAAACACGGGCGCCGATTGGCCTGTCCTGTCCCCGCAAGTGCGCGATGCTGTCCCCTGGCGAGTTCAGAGCGCCTACTCTTTGTTGATCGACACCAACGTCTTGTTGCCCTGCGTCAGGTATTCGATCTTGCCTTCGCGGGCAAGCCAGCCGAGCGCCTGATAGGCCAGTGAGTCTTTTTCACCGATTAGCTTGGGAATCTGCGAGAGTGTCGCTGAATCCTTCTGCGAAAGGGCCTCCCAGATCTTCCCGGCGGCCATTCCGATCATCTCTTTCATAGCATCCTGCTCTTTGTTACCGTAGGTTCCATACAGGCTCCCCGCGACCGGCGCGTACAGCCTGCTTTGATGTCAAGTTATCTCTACTTCTCTTATCGGCAGACGTCAACGATGTCCACCCTTTGTGCCACTCAATACATCCTGTATCAGTCCACTTTCGGCTTTAGCACGACCACCCCCAGCGGCGGCAGAACCAGCGAGAGCGAGTGAGAGAAGCCGTGCAGTGCGACCGGTGAGGCTTCAACACCACCCATATTCCCCTGTCCGGAGCCCCAGTACGCCTCGGCGTCGGAGTTGAGTACCTCCTGCCAGAATCCGCCGTGCGGCACACCGATCCGGTAGTCCAGGCGCGGCACCGGGGTCAAATTACAGACGACCAGCAGAACATCGCCGTCGCGATGTCCACGACGCAAGTATGAGATCACACTTTGCTGCCAGTCGTTGCAGTCCACCCACTGGAAGCCGCTCTGTTCGTAATCTCGCTGGTGCAGCGCCGGCTCCGTACGATAGAGCCGGTTGACATCGCGGACGAAGTCCTTCACTCCCTGGTGCACCGGATACTGCAAGACATGCCAGTCAAGCGAATGGTCGTGCGACCATTCCGACCGCTGACCGAATTCGCATCCCATAAACAGCAGCTTCTTGCCGGGGTGGGTAAACATGTAGCCGAAAAGCAGGCGAAGATTCGCCGCCTGCTGCCATTCATCACCCGGCATCTTGTTCATGAGCGAGCCTTTGCCGTGTACCACTTCATCGTGTGATAACGGCAGGACGAAATTCTCGAAAAAAGCATACCAGATGCTGAACGTCAGCTCATTGTGGTGAAAGCTCCGATGCACCGGGTCGTGCGCGAAATAGGACAGTGTGTCATGCATCCAGCCCATATTCCATTTCTGCCCGAATCCCAGTCCGCCGAGATAGATCGGCCGCGACACCATCGGCCACGCCGTTGATTCCTCAGCCATCGTCTGCACATCGGGATACTCCTTGTAAACGACCTCATTGAAGCGCTTAAGGAATTCTATCGCATCGATATTCTCGCGTCCCCCATAACGGTTGGGGATCCACTCACCGTCCTGGCGAGAGTAGTCGAGGTAGAGCATCGAAGCCACTGCGTCGACCCGAAGGCCGTCGATATGGTACTTCTCCAGCCAGAACAAGGCGTTGCCGATCAGGAAATTGCGGATCTCATTACGGCCGAAATTGAAGATGTAGCTTTTCCAGTCAGGATGAAAGCCCTGCCGCGGATCAGCATGCTCGAACAGGTGCGTACCGTCGAAATAGCTCAATCCGTGCAAATCGGACGGGAAGTGCGACGGCACCCAGTCCAGAATGACGCCGATACCATGCTGATGGAGATAATCCACCAGATACATAAAATCCTGCGGCGTGCCAAAACGACTGGTCGGGGCGAAATACCCACCGGTCTGGTAACCCCACGATCCGTAAAACGGGTGCTCCATGACCGGTAAAAACTCGACATGGGTGAAGCCCATCTCATTCACATACTCGGCCAACTGCGGCGCCATCTCCCGGTAGGTCAGATAACGATTGCCTTCTTCGGCATTCCGGCGCCACGACCCGAGATGAACTTCGTAGATTGACTGGGGCGCGGCCAGATCACTGTGCCGATACCGGTTCGCCATCCAGTCGCCGTCGTTCCATGTATACTCCAGATCCCACACGCGTGACGCGGTCCGGGGAGATATCTCCCAGTAGTGCGCGAACGGATCACCCTTGTCGGCCCGGTAGCCGTTATGTCGCGAGACAACATGGTATTTGTAAATCTCTCCCTTGCCGATCCCCGGCACGAACCCCTCCCAGATGCCGGATCCGTCCCACCGCACGGCCAGTGGATGCGCCCGGGGATCCCAACCGTTAAAATCCCCGACTACCGATACCTTCTCGGCATTCGGCGCCCAGACAGCGAAATGTACACCGGCGACACCATCGACCGTCGCCATATGAGCACCGAGCTTCTCGTATATCCTGTAGTAGTTCCCTTCACGGAACAGGTGTACGTCATAGTCTGACAAGGAGCCCTTGCCGTAGATGACACTCGGACTCTTGGTGGTTGTCGTCTGGGTCCGTCGCGGCGCTTTGTCCGCCTTATGATGAGCCTGATGTGGCACGTTTATCCTCCGAACATTCGCATCATCTACAGTGTGCTCCCCGCTATATATCATATCCCATCTAAAGGAACAATCGCCCAATTCGGGCGAGAATGCAATTCATTGCCGAGTTCTTGCACGGCGTACATCCACAGAAACGTCTGAAACTGCCCCTTGAGTTCCGCTTGATTCGTCTGAAAGAACCCAACCTCTCCAGCTGCCACAAGATAAGCCCGCCGGAATACCCCGCCCCCATACCGTGACTGCGGCCCAACCTCCCCCGACTGAGGCCGATCCCTCCGAAAGCCGCCGCATGTGACTTCACCGTCGCATACGGCCGCATAGTGAAGTGATCGGACCATACGCGCAAAGTCCTTAGTCATTCAGTGTGCCTGCCGACTCTCGATCGGAGTCACAAACAACGGTGTCGTTCGATTAGGGAGTCTCTTCGTCCCGTTTCATCGGACTCCGAGTCAGGTCTCACACGGAAACGAAGCATCCATCGGGAGAACTGCGTGCGATATACGGTCGAGAACCGATCGGACTCACAGGTGCGGTCACGCGCCGTAGTGAGACCAGCTCCTCGCGACCAGGCCCTCGATCGGCACCCGGTAGACGGCTTCAGCGAAACGCTGTGCGAGTTGAAGGTTCGTGATCAGGGGTACGCCGTAATCAACTGCGGCCCGTCGAATCATATAATCGTTGGTCAGCTCTTCCTTGCGGTAGTCTTTCGGGATATTAATGACCAGGTCGACCTTTCGATCCCGTATATAGTCCAGAGCATTTGGTTCTCCCCCTTCGAGCGGCCACCGAAGCACTTCCGGTTCGAGTCCGGCCGTGCGCATGAAGTCCGCCGTGCCCTGTGTCGCATAGAATTGCACGCCCATTTCCTCGAGATTGCGCGCCCCGCGCATGAAGGCGGCTTTACTTTCGATAGGACCGGTCGACAACAGCACCCGCTTGAGCGGCAGACGGAACCCTACCGAAATAAGCGCCTTCAAGAAGGCCTCGTCGAAATCCCACCCCAGGCAGGCAACCTCGCCGGTCGACGCCATCTCCACACCCAGTGTCGGATCGGCCCCCTCCAGTCGACTGAACGAGAAATGCGGCGCCTTGACCCCGACATAATCGAGGTCGAGAAACGACTGATCAGACGGGTCTACCGGACGACCCATGATCACGCGCGTCGCGGTATCGATGAAGTTCCGTTTGAGAACTTTCGATACGAAAGGGAAAGAGCGCGAAGCTCTCAGATTGCATTCTATCACCATCACCTGGTTGAGCTTGGCCAGAAACTGGATATTGAACGGCCCGTTGATCGAGAGCGACTCGGCCACCTGGTTTGTCACCCGACGAATACGGCGCATCGTCTCCAGATACGTACGCTGAGGCGGCAGCACCAGAGTCGCATCACCGGAATGCACGCCGGCGTTTTCGACATGCTCGGACACTGCCCAGCACACCAGCTCACCGTCGCGGGCGACCGCATCGACGTCTATCTCTTTGGCGTCCTCGACGAACTTACTGACCACAACCGGCTGGTCGCGCGAGATCTCCGCTGCTTTGTCCAGGTAGGTTTTCAGCTCCTCGTCGGTCCCGGCGACCGCCATCGCGGCGCCCGACAGCACATACGACGGTCGTATGATTACCGGATAACCGACATCTTTCGCGAAGGAATAAATGTCATCCATCGATGTCAGCTCGCGCCAGTCGGGCTGCGGCAGCTTCAACTCCTCCAGCAAACTCGAGAAAGTGTGACGGTTCTCGGCGCGGTCGATATCGCGCGGCGATGTTCCCAGCACCCGCATGCCGGCCCGGTAGCAGCGCATCGCCAGACTGTTCGGAATCTGTCCACCGACCGACAGGAGCATCCCCATCGGGCGCTCCATCTCGTAGATATCCGCCACCGTCTCAAACGACAGCTCATCGAAATACAGCCGATCGCACTCGTCGTAGTCGGTGCTCACCGTCTCCGGATTGTAGTTCACCATCAACGTGCGATAACCCAGTTCGCGAAGCGTCCGGGCTGCGTTCACACAGCACCAGTCAAACTCGACAGAGCTGCCGATCCGGTACGCCCCCGGACCGAGAATCATCACGCTGCCTTCCTGACCGAACGAGACATCGTCGTCACTGCCGTTGTATGTCAGGTACAGATAGTTCGTTTGAGCGGGGTACTCGGCGGCGAGGGTGTCGATTTGCTTTACGACCGGACGAAGGTCCATCTCGCGACGCTTGCCCCGCACGAAGTCTTCATTACGATCGATCGCGACACCGACCTGGGCATCGGAGAAACCGTGACGCTTGGCTTTGAGCAGCAACTCACGGTCAAGCTCACCGGCTCCGACCTCGCGAAGCTGCTGCTCTATTTCGACGATCGCCGCAATCTTGTCGAGAAACCATGTATTAATGTGGGTTATCTCGTGAATCTCATCGACCGACATGCCGGTCTTGAGCGCTTCAGCAACCGCGAAGATACGCCACTCGGTCGGCTCCGCCAGCGACGTACGCAAGTCGTTGAACGTGATTCCGTCGTTGAGCACCACCCCGCGGGCACCGGTCTCAAGCATGCGCAGGGCTTTCTGAAGGGCTTCTTCGAATTTGCGTCCGATCGCCATCACCTCGCCCACCGACTTCATGGCCGACCCTATCCGCTCCGACACACCCTCGAACTTCTTCAAGTCCCAGCGCGGCGCCTTGACCACGATATAGTCCAGCGCCGGTTCAAAACAGGCACGTGTCACCTGCGTGACCGAGTTGCTGATCTCGGTCAGCGGTCTGCCCAGCGCCAGCTTGGCCGCGACGAACGCCAGCGGATACCCGGTCGCCTTCGAGGCCAGCGCGGAACTGCGCGAGAGTCGGGCGTTGATCTCGATGACGCGATATTCCCGCTCGTGCGGCGACAGGGCATACTGGATGTTGCACTCGCCGACAATCCCCAGATGCCGAACCACCCGGATAGCAATCTCGCGGAGCATCTGGTACTCGTCGTCGGTCAACGTCTGACTCGGCGCTACGACAATGCTCTCACCGGTGTGGATCCCCATGGGATCGAGGTTTTCCATATTGCAGACGGTGATGCAGTTGTCGCTGCTGTCGCGGACTACTTCGTACTCGATCTCTTTCCAACCCTCGAGGTATTCTTCAATCAGAACCTGCTCGGTATGCGCAAAGGCGCGTCGCGCCAGCTCTCGCAGGGCAGCTTCATCGCGACATATCCCGGAGCCGAGTCCGCCCAGCGCGTACGCCACCCGCGCCATGACCGGATAGCCGATCTTCGAGGCCGCCGCCAGGGCTTCGTCGACCGATTTCGTCGGTACACTGCGCGCCGTCGCAACATTGATCTCGCTCAACCGGCCGACAAATCGCTCACGGTCCTCGGTGTCAAGGATCGACTCGATCGGCGCCCCCAGGACCTTCACACCGTGCCTCTCGAACACGCCCTGGCGGTACAACTCGACGCCGCAGTTGAGCGCGGTCTGCCCGCCAAACCCGAGCAAAACCGCATCGGGCTTTTCTTCTTCGATCACTTTCTCGACGAAATACGGTGTGACCGGCGTGAAATAGACCTCGTCTGCAAAATTCTCCGACGTCTGAATAGTGGCGACATTCGGATTGATCAGGATCGTCCGGATCCCCTCCTCTTTCAACGCCTTAATCGCCTGGCTGCCGGAGTAGTCGAACTCCCCGGCTTCACCAATCTTCAATGCGGAACTGCCGAGCACGAGGACGGTATCGGGAAGTGAATGACCGTTGCCGTGGGTACCGCTCATTTCTTCACCTCTTTCGCGAAGTCGTCGAATATCCAGGCCGTGTCGACCGGTCCCGGTTTCGCCTCCGGATGAAACTGCACCGATGCAAACGGTCGGCTGACGTGCCGAATCCCCTCTACTGTTCCGTCATTGGCATTGGTGAACCAGACCCGCCAGTCCGGCGGGAGCCCTTCGCGACGGACCGCGTAGCCGTGATTCTGCGAGGTGATCACACACCGGCCGGTGACCGGTGTACGCAATGACTCCAAGCTATGCCCGTTGCCATTTCCGTTGCCGTTGACCTTCATCTCAATACACGGTTGATTGTGAGAACGGTGACCGAATTTCAGCTTGTACGTCTCGGCGCCGACCGCCCGGGCCAGAATCTGATTGCCCAGACAAATCCCCAGGATCGGCTTGCCGACCGCGAGAGCCCGTTCAACATTGCGCGTCGTCTCGGAGAACATCTTCGGATCCCCCGGACCGTTGGAGATCACCAGACCGTCGAAATCCATGTTGAGGAAGTAATGATTGTGCGGAACGCGGACGACATTCAATCCGCGACTGAGCAGACTCCGCGCGATATTCGCTTTGCATCCGCAATCGACCAGCACCACCGTCGGCGCCGACTCAACCCCCGATTCCAACCGTGTGACCTCCGATACGCTCACCTGCGATGCCAGGTCACCGGCGTTGGGATCGAAAAACTCGCAGGTGGCACTGTCGGTCTCGAGCTTTCCGAGCATGCTGCCCTTGTCGCGAAGCAGGCGGGTCAGGGAACGGGTGTCCACCCCACACAGACCGGGAATCCCTTCGCGCTCCATCCAGTCGGACAAACTGCGCACCGCCGTGTGGTGGCTGTAGCGCATCGAGTGCTCCGATACGACCAAACCGGCAATCTGAATCCGTTCAGACTCGAACCCGAGCGGCAGACCGAATCGATCCCTCTTCGGCTCCGGTACACCATAGTTCCCGACCAGCGGATAGGTCATCACGAGAATCTGGCCGCGATAAGACGGATCGGTGAGTGTTTCCGGGTATCCGACCATCCCGGTGTTGAATACAACCTCGCCGGCGGTCTCTTTGTAAGCGCCGAACGACTCACCACGGATGCTGGTACCATTCTCTAGAATTAATGTGCTGTGCGAGGGCATGTGCTTTCCTCAAACATATTGACGGGCAACTCCAAATTGACACGTGAAATAGAATAACGAGTAGATAACCGCCGAAGCGGCCGGAGCGACGATGGCCTATCGACCATCTCCCTTACCATCGTGGAAATAGCGGGAACCGGGGACGCGTCGGTCCAAAAACCGGTGGAATGGGGGCAGGTGTGCGTGGAAATGTGGATCCGGTACTGTGCGACGACGCGCTAACATGGTTACATGATATCCATTATTCCGGCCATGTCAACCATAATCCTGAAAAAGTCGGTTGTTACACTGTGCTGTCAGCGCCCGTCCCGGGTTTGAAACGCACCCTCCGCGCCATCTTCGTCGCGGAGACGGGAGATGTCCTGCGTTCGGGTCGGGTGTCCATAGCTGTCAAGATACTCCTGGTGCCGAAGGTATTCCTCGCGGGGAACATCGTTCTGCCAATGACCGGTCAGCATCCCGAACCCCGTTACCAGCATGAAGATCGCTACCACGCCGATAGCCACACTCCGCTTGTTGACCCGCTTTCGTGTAACCAGCGACTGCAGATGCAGCGTGTCTGCGATCGGACAGACATCGACACAACTCATGCAGGCCGTGCATTCATCGGAGACCACCGTCCTGACTTTGTCGACCTTGATCGACGACGGGCAGACCTTCGCACACTTCGCGCAGTCAATACAGGAGATCGGATTGCGCCTGATCTTGTGCGGACTGAGAAGCGAGACAACACCCAGCAAAGCGCCGTACGGACAGAGATACCGACACCAGAAGTTGCGCACGAACAGCGAGGCCAGCAGCAGCCCTCCAATCACGATAAGCGCAAACCGGGAGATGTCGGCGAAGAAATAGTACATCTTGATATCGGACACGAGATTATACGGACTGTCGAGAAACAGGCGAAGGGCCGTTTCATTCATCAGAAAAAAGATCGAGTAGGCGAAGAAGCCCAGCAGAAGGTACTTCAGGCTGCGAAGCGGCCAGTCCAACCAGCGAGGCACGCGGAAGTTTTTCCCAAACAGCTTCTTACCCAGATCACCAACCACCTCGGAGATAAACCCCGCCGGACAAAGCCAGGAACAGAACGACTTGCCGAACACCAGCGACATGAGGATGATCGCCAGCAGAATGAACAGGCCGGCCGGATGATACGGGTGTATCTCCCCCGTGTGCACCCAGTAGTAGAGGTTCATGAGTGAGCTAATCGGAAGAAACCCGTCGACTCCCGGCGGCCGCTCTATAAACGTCGTCTGGCCGTTCGACTCGAGATAGCGAACGAACAAAAACATCTCCAGACCGATCCAGACGCATAACGCCGCGAAGGCCGTCTGTACCCAGAAGCGGACCTTCTGAATCGGCTTCTCCCGGTTGCGAATTGGTTTCGGCCGCTCAGCCACCTGCCGCTTCGTCTCAGTCATAACGTTCATCATCCAACCCGCTTCGGCTACATCGCTTCCCTGCGCATGCCACCCGGCGCATGATGCGTGCTGATATCGCCGCGCACACCCACCGTGTGGACGTCGATCGGAACTTCCGGCGCCGCCTGATCTCTCGCCATCTTTGTCACCTGAGCGATTCCGTTACAGCACGGTACCTCCATCTTGAGCACGGTGATCCGGCGTGGTTTCGCCTCAGCGAAAATCTGAGTCAGTTTCTGGAGATAGAACTGCACGTCATCGAGCTTGGGACATCCAACCAGCAATGCCCGCCCCGCCAGGAACCGGCTGTGGAAATCGGGGACCGCAAACGGCACACAGTCGGCACAGATGAGGATATCGGCGTCTCTCAGATACGGAGCATGCGGCGGTACCAGCATTAACTGCACCGGCCATTGCCTTAACTGCGAAGGCACTCCGCTGAGAGCCGCCGGCGTCGAGTTCGGCTCGGCTGCGGTTCCGAAACTGCGCGCCATTGATCCCGGACAGGCATGGGGAACCTGCAATGAAATCGGCTCCGGCTGCGGTTGACCCTGACCCGCCAGATGCGCCTCGACCGCTTCCTCGTCGTACTCGTCGGCCTCTCGCTTCTCGATCGTTATCGCCCCCTGCGGACAGTTGCCGATACACATCCCAAGACCGTCGCAGTAGATGTCGCTGACCAGTTTCGCTTTGCCGTCGATAATCTGCAACGCCCCTTCGGCGCAGGCGGTGACACAGTCCCCACAGCCATCGCACTTATTTTCGTCGATCCTGATAATATCTCTCACCGGCATAGCGGCCTCCTTCATCTCGGCAGTGATTGCGCTTCCTGTCGATAATGTCGGAAACCGGTCTATATTATCCCTTGACTTAGGTCAACCGGTTCAGATTTTTTCGCCGTCGGCGACGGCCTCAAGCCGCTCCCGGTCTAACACTGTTATCTCTCTACCATTCATAGAGATAATACCTGCGTCGCGAAGTTTCCGGAAGGTTCTGGAGAGGGTTTCTATGATCGTCCCGAGCTGGGCGGCCAGTTCGGTCTTACTGGTGTCGAGTTGAAATGTCTCGGAGTTGGCGGCATCGAGTCGTCGAAGCAGGTAAAACGCCACCCGCGCCGGAACCTCCTTCAGCGACAGCTCTTCCAGCTTCCGGGTGAACTCCCGAAGCCAGTTGGAGAGACTGCCGATAATTTTCAGCGCGATCTGAGGCGAGTTCGCCAGCAAATCGACAAATCCGACCTTCGGGAAAAACGCCACCTCCGAGTCTTCGAGCGCCATGCAATTCGCCGGGAAACCGCGACCGCGGAAAATCGCCGCCTCGGCGAACATCTGCCCGGGACGAATTCGGTGCAGCGTGTACTCCTTGCCGTCGGGGGACGCTTTGTAAATCCGGACACTGCCGCTGAGCAGCACGAAAAATCCGGTGGCGGGGTCACCTTCGAGAAACAGCACCCCGCCACGAGAAATCGACTTGTAGCTGACGATCGACGACAGCGCGGCGATCTCGTCGACGTCCAGTTCAGAAAAGAGTGGTCCCGATTTGAGTCGGTCGGCGGCATTCATGAGGCATGGATACACAAAACCGACCGCCATGACAAGGAATCTTCACTCTGCCTGCTCTTCCATAAAGCGAAGGAACTCCTGCCGAAGGGACTCGTGCATCCGGTACTCTGCATCGGTTGTATCGAGCGCATTCAGGTAGGCGAACGGTCGCGTTTCATCAAACGCCAGAATCGAGTGACACATGGTGCAGTCGCTCCGAATCGCCTCCCCATCCTCCGCAATCATATTCGGGTTATGGCAGCGGAAGCAGCCGTCCTTATTGCCACGATGTCCGATATGGCTTTCGTATGCGCCCCAGGTGATGTTCATGCCGTGATGAACGTTGCGGAAATAGACCGCCTGCAAAACCGAAATGGCACTGTCGATGGCGGCCGACTGCTGGGTCGCAACCTTAGGAAACTGCCGCTGGTAGAACCCGTACAGATGGTTCGCGATTCCGTCGCGCGCCGCGACCGAGTCCGGGTAGTTCGTCGTGAGCGCCGCCAGCGCCTCGCGCTTGAGATACGGCAGCGTGCGTGGCAGTAATCCCAGTTCCATCCGCTTGTCCAGCGCAGGACCGGGCTGCTCATAGATATGCGTCGCGCGGTTGTGGCAGTCGATGCAGTCCAGCGATCGCGCCTCGGTCGCCGTCGCAGCGGTCTCCGGATCTATCAATGCGCTGTTGCGATACCGCTTAAACGAACCGTCCGGCTGCCGGACCTCCACCAAAACCATCTCCTCCCGTTCGTCATCGACCGACACATATCGCACTTCGTTCTCAGCCGCCACATGCCAGTGAATCCCGCTTTTGTTGCCGGCCCGACCGGCATCGACCTTCAGATTCAACGTCGTATACTGCGGCGTTGACAGACTATCCCGCTGATAGTGCACCAGCGTCTTCAGGCGGCTGCCGTAGAACTTGTCCGGCCAGTGGCATTTCTCGCACGTTTCGCGGGCCGGGCGAAGCTGGTGCACCGGCGTGGGAATCGGTCGCTCGAGCAGATCAAACGTCACCGATATCATCTGCCACGTCCCATTCAGCTTGCTGTCCACCAGGGCGCCGACTCCTTCGCCGACATGACACTCCACGCACTTCACTCGCGCGTGCGGCGAATCCTGATAGGTCACCCATTCCGGATTCATGACGCTGTGACAGGCCGTTCCGCAGAACTCCGCCTCATCCATGAAGCCGAGCATCCGAGTGCTCGCGGCGCCAAGGAAGATCACGTTGGCCAGGGTGAACATACCGACTATCATGAAGACCCGCGATCCGAACAGCCCGCCCTTTGTATCATCCGGTGCAAACTGATCGGACAACAGTTCCCGCGTCGTGCGGCCGGTTTGTTTCTTGCGAAGACGCCAGCCGATCGGAATCAGCACCAGGCCGATCACAAACAAGCTCGGAAACAGCAGGTACGTCACCAGCCCGATATAGGCATTGGTCAGCAACCCCGCCAGGCGCGCCAATTCGAGAATCACGAACGTGATGAACGACGAGGTCGTCAGGACGACCCCGATCATTCCCACGCGATTGACCGCGACCCCGCGAATGAACCTCAGATACCGTTGAAACACTAGTTCCCCTGCCTGTTCTCAAAAAAGACCTCGTACATCTTCTGCATCTGGCCGTCGCGGATCGACTTCTTCAGGCCCGAAGTTTCCTTGTTGATCCAGGCATGCATCGGATCATTCGTCAACAGGCTGTCGATATGCGCGTTAATCGCCGGATTGTCGAACTCCCGCGCCTGCGGTATGAGCTTGAAATAGAAGTGCTGGACAACTTCGTACATGCCGTGCCACCACGTATAGTCGGGCCCCATCATGGCGGCGCCGTGCCGCGCGCGGCGTCCTTCGTGGTGCCACAGCTCCCAGTACGTCCACTCGATATCGTTGCCGAAACTGGCCTGGTTTTCCAGCACCTTGCTGTCGTAGACCAGCTTCATGATATCGCTCGCCGGCTTGGCGAATTTCTCGTTGTACAGCTCGACCACGGCGTCAAACTGGTAGTAATGTCCGTCGGCAAACGCCTGCCCGTGACACGACGTGCAGACATCCTTCATATTGGCCCGCTTCGCTTTCCAGTTCTCCTTCTTGATCGAGACTACCGGACGAAGCGTCCAGCTGATACGCTGACCGACATCGTGCGTCGCTTTCTGATTCACCGTCGCGGACATATGACAGGTCGCACAGGTAGGCGCAATATGATAGTCAACCCCCACCACCCACGAATCCGAGTGAAGATTCATCTCATCGACATTGGTGTAGTAGGCGTTCCCGTGTTTCGACTCTTCGTACACCTCTTTCTGCGGATGATCCGGACCGAGATGGCACTTGGAGCACGCCTCCGGCTGACGCGCCTGCGCCTTGTCGAAACTGTGCCGCGTGTGGCAGGCATTGCAGGAGCCAAGCGAGCCATCGGGGTTGATCCTGCCGATACCGGAGTTCGGCCAGCTCTTTTGGTCGAGTTTGTTCGGCGAATTCGGATCGATCCTGACCTTGCCCCCGTGACAACTCTCACACCCCATGATCGCCACCGGTGATCCGGCCGTCACGTGAGCGAGATAGGCATCATTGGACTCAAGAATCTGCCCGGCACTGGCGTGGTACGACGCCTGCACTTCGGTGGCCTCCTTCTCATGGCATCGCGCACAGTCCTTCGGCGTCACCAGCGTGGCGATGAACCCATCGTAATGCATAAACCCGTCAACGTCCCCCTTCTGGGCTCCGTGACAGTCGATACACGTCACCTTGTGCTCACCATGTTTGCTCATATACCACTGCTTGTACAGACCGGGTGATTTCTCTTTGTGGCAGGTCATGCATTTGCCGGCCACCTCAGCCTGCGTTTGACCGAACGACGGAGCAGAAAGCACAACCACCGCCACCAGCCCGACCACCAGTTTCACCAATACTCGCATCTCAGCTCTCCTTGTATCTACATACGTTCATCATCACATACGATTGGCTGATCAGAAGTCCGCCGTCAACATCAAAAAGCCCCACAACCCGGTCTTCGGGTTCTCCACCCCGGCGAACGACTCACTGGGCGCAAACAGCGATCCCCCGCCGGAAAGTGTCACCCCGGCGATTCGCTTCGTTGAGACCGTCAGGTCGATCTCGGTCCCAACATCCTTCGTCGATTGATTCTGGAAATCCACATAATCGGCTGCCGTCTGGAAATAGTGCACATCAGCCTTAACCGTCCATCCGGCCAGCGGCAGCCAGCTGACGCGCAGCATCGCATCGACCAGTCCGGCCGGTCCGGATCCGATGAAGTAATCCATGTAGCCACGGAAGGCGTGACCGGTGTAATAGAGATTGTCGTATGCCTTCCACGTATCGTCGTCACCGTCGCTGTCTCCCGACGTGTAATCGATCCCGAAAGCCAGACGCGGTTTGGAGGAGCACTCAAAGGAATAACCGATCTCGGCGGCAAGCAGAAATGCCGCGATATCCACCTCCCCGTACGTGCTCGAGTCGGCGCCGACGCGTCGGTTGCCGAACTGATAGACGGCGTTGGCCGTGATATCGAGCGATCGCCACACCCGATTGAAATAGGCGCCGGTTGAGAATCGGTCCAGAGCGTTGATATCCGAATCTGCAGACTGCGAATACTGCGAGGATTCGTCGCTTTCGTAAAATGCGAGCAGCTGCAATCCGGCCTTCTTGATATCCGCCGTGACTCCGAGAACATCGAACTCCGAATCGATCGCGGTCGATGTGTCGGTCATCTTCTTCAACCAGTAGCCGCCGAACATCACCTCGTCGAGCGAACACCAGAGCCACAGGCCTTCCCAGGACCGGCCGACATTGCTCCACCCGACCGATCCGAACACGCGCTGATTGCCGAGGTTGACCTCGAACCGCCCTGCCCGAAGACCCGGACCGTTCTCCCAGAGCTGCTCCACCTGCAGGTATGCCTGATGAATGTCGACATTGGCGCCGTTGTTGAGGGTACCGGAATTGGCGTTACCGCGAAGATCTACTCCTCCCAACTCCCGACTGTCCTGAAACTGAATGAACGCCGCCACATTACTGTCCGCTGAGGCTTTGATTGCCAGACGCGTTCGCAGCACCGAGAAGTCATTCGTCCTGGCATCGGTCTCGTAAGAACGCCGTTCCACTTCGGAACGCGCTCGAACCTGCCCGCTGACTGTCACCTCGGTTTCGGCCGAAACCCCCGGTGCTCCTGCCAGACACAGACACAAACCCACCGACGCCAACATTATACGACCAATCATACACTCCCTCACACACCACCGGGTGGTAGTTGATGTTTGCCTGATACCTTTGTATGAAAGATCGGCGTATGACGGTTGCCGGAACTTGACTTAAGTCAATCTCAGAGGGAAAGTCCGTCCGGATTTCGCCACGCATGAGGATTGGAGAAGAGATGGAAAAACGGGGATGACGGAACGTGCTGACGGGATTCGATGATCAGACCACGACCGCGTTGTCAGCCAAGACGTCATGAGCCACACGAATCAGCTCGTCCGGGCGGTACGGCTTGGCGACGATTCCGGCGAAACCGTAGTTCTGGTAGTTCGCCAACACCGGATCATTCGAGTACCCGCTGCAGACTATCGCCCGTACCCCCGGATCTATAGCGCGCAGTTCGGCGATCGTGTCCTTGCCCCCTAGTCCATTCGGGATAGTCAGATCGAGTATAACGAGATCGAACGGCTCGTCCGACCTAAGAGCGGCGCGATACAACCGGATCGCCTCGTGTCCATCCGCAACGCACTCGACTTTCCAACCGTGCCGCTTGAGGATACGTGTGGTCAGGTCGCGGATGAATGACTCATCATCCATCACGAGTATTTTCCTGACCGAGCCCGCCCGCAGGGGAACATCGGCCGGACGAGGAGGCTTGTCGACAGACTGCAGCGTGGGAATCTCGACTGTGAACACGGCGCCTTTTCCCGCCTCCGACTCTACCGTTATGCGACCGCCGTGCTTGGCTATGATTGAGTACGCCGTGGCCAATCCAAGTCCCAGACGCCCCTCTTTGGTCGTGTAATACGGATCAAAAATGTGCGGGAGGACATCGGCCTCTATTCCACACCCCTCATCTTCCAACGCAATCACCACTGTCGGAACGCCGCCCTGGCCCTCGCCGGTACTGATCGACACAACCACCGTGCCTCCGTCGGGCATGGCTTCTCCGGCGTTTTTGAGCAGGTTATGCATAACTTGCCCCATCTGTTCGGCGTCCACTTCGATCGGCGGGAGCTGCTCCGGGATATGCAGATCCACATCGATATGCATTCCCTGCGCCGTTCGCAGCACGGCGCTCTCGAGCAGACCGCGAAGGTCCGCCTGCTTTTTGACCGGATCACCGCCGGCTGCGAACGTCAGCAACTGCGACGTAAGCACCCGGGCACGATCGACCGCCCGTTCAGCATCCAGGAGGCGCTGGAGTCGCTCGTCGCCCGCCGGGAGATCGTGAGCGGCGAGCGTCACGTTACCCAGGATTCCCGTGAGCAGATTGTTGAAATCATGAGCGATACCACCGGCCAGCACGCCGACCGACGCCAGCTTCTGCGACCGAATCGCTTCCGCTTCGCGCCGCTTTTCCTCGGAGATGTCGTGCAAAACACCTCTGATGCCACACAGATTACCGTCCCGCACGATACAGGTTGAATGAAAGCGAGCCGGGAATTTGGTCCCGTCCTTCCTCAGCACCAGATATTCGTTGCAGCTGGTTCGCCCCCCGGTCAGGAGACGGCGAAGATTACGGCCGGCACGAATACGATCTTCGGCGCTGAAGATATCAAGTATGCTGTAGCCTTCATTGAGGTCCTTTTCGGTGAGACCGAAATACGCCATCGTCTGGTTGTTGACATACGTAACTCTGCCGTCGCTATCCGTCTCGTACACCCCTACCGGCAGAAGTTCGGCGATCTCACGGAACTTCTCTTCGCTCTCTCTGATCGCATCAATGGCCATGCGCACGTCAGTCACATCAAGAAACATGACGGATAAACGACGCGGTGTCGATTGAAACGCGTGAACCTCGTAGATGCCCTTGATCACCGCATCCTCATACCGGGATTGTTCGATATGGTAGTCGCCGCCGTGCAGGGCGACCCGAAGGTAATTCTGCGGGATATCGGTCTCGGCCAGTCCGGGAAAAGCCTCGAGGATGGGTTGCCCGACAAGTCTCTTGTGCGCGATGTCGAGTTGCAGATCGGCGGCCCGATTGGCCCCCACGAAAATCAATTCGTCCTGTTCGTTAACCTCGTAGAAATGCATCCCCATCGGCGAACCCTCGATCACCGAACGATAGCGCGCTTCCGACTCCCGCAGCGCCTCCAGCGTGGCATGCCGTCGGGAAATGTCCCGGACGCTGCATATGAGTTCGGGAGCGTTGTCGCGATCGGTGTGCACCCGGCGGACCGTCGTCTCAACCCAACGGTGACCATCCGTGCGATGCTGAACCCGGAACTCCAGGCGTCGCTGATCGCCGGCATCGCGAAGCTCAGCGACTAACGCACGAACCGCCCCAACGTCGTCCGGATGTACGTAATCAAAAGCATTCTGGCCGACCAGTTCGGCCTGGCTGTATCCAACTATCGCCTGGCACGCGGGGGAGATGTAGTTCAGGACCCCATCTATTGTGCTCCGGAGCACGATATCCGTTGAACTTTCGGCCAGCAGGCGATACTTGCTCTCATTCGCCTGACGCTCAGCCTCCTGACGCTTGTACTTCGTTATGTCCGAACAGGCGAGTGCAACCGCCATGATCCGGCCATCCTCACGAACCGGTCCCAGCGTCGCGCTGAACCACGGCGCCGTTTCGGGTCCGGACAGCTGGAACTCGAGCTGCCGTATGTCACCGGTCGCCTGAACGACCGCGACGGCTTCTTCTATCTGATCACGGAATCGATTGCTAATGGCGGGCCAGAGACTCCGACCTGATGCCGGTGCGTGAGGAAGTTCCTGGGAGTGATAGTTGCTCACCAGAATCCGGCCTTCAGGATCGACAACCAGCAACAGGCCGGGGAAATCCTGAACCAGAAGTCGCCAGCGATCCGGCGAATCCCAGGACGAAAACTGCGCCTCGACTGCGTCTGTAGTGTGCCCCCCAGGGGTAAACATGACTCGGCCTTTCTCGTTCTAACGCGTCCCATAATGCCCGGCAGGCGTCAAAGAGCGGGGTCACCAGCATCCCCGCCGAACCAACCGCCCGGGGGCCGTGGATGTGCATACGAACCCCGGAGTTAGTACTTAAGAGAAGTATCGGAAGCACCCCGTCGGTTGTTTAGGCGATCCGGGCTCGATCGCTCCCGCCCGGCTTGTCCAGTTTGTGAACAACTACTGGCGACGCTCTCCGGCGGCGAGATCTCGCCTCTTTCGGGAACCGGACTCCAATTGGATCGTTTTACAAGCGGAACCGGAATACGGCCAATCAGGACAATCTCGACAGGAAATGCGTTCGTGATTTCAAAAAACCCACCCCCAGGAGCCGCCCCCCGCTGGATGCGTCATGTATTGCTGGCGGCGGCTCTATACAATGTGCTCTTTGCCGCCTGGTCGATTTTCTTCCCCTCCCAGGTATTTACCCTGTTCGGGATGGGGGTTCCTCGCGATCTCTTTCTCTGGCAGGGAATCGGCCTGATGATCGGTATTTTCGGACTGGGCTACGGTATCGCGGCTACGAATCCTCTGCGCCACTGGCCCCTCGTTCTGATCGGACTGGTCGGCAAGATAGCCAGCCCATTCGGCTTCCTGTGGTTCTGGTGGCAGGGCAGTGTACCTCTCTCCTGGGGACTCATGACTATCCCCAATGACATTATATGGTGGGCGCCGTTCGTCATCATACTCGCCGAGGCTGCGCGAGGCAGCACCATCGCAGAGCCCGATCTCTCGATCCAGTTTGCTACCCCCGAAGCCGCTCTCAGCGGATCTCGCACCACCTGCTGTCTCTCATTAACTGACCTGTCACATCGTGCGCCCGTGCTGCTCGTTTTTCTCCGCCACTTCGGATGCTCCTTCTGTAGAGAGGCGCTTACTGACCTGGCCGACGTTCGCGACCGACTCGAGTCAGCCGGGGTGCGACCGGTCGTCGTTCACATGAGTACCGATGAACGAGCGAAACAGGTCCTTCGATCGTACGGATTGCAGGGCGTTGACCACGTCAGCGATCCCTCCCGCCGGCTGTATCGCGCATTCGACCTGAGACGTGCAACGCTCGGTCAATTCATCGCCCCCTCGGTGTGGTGGCGTGGGCTGCAGGCGATTTTCGGCGAGGGGCACGGGGTTGGCGAACTGGAAGGTGACGGTCTGCAGATGCCGGGAATGGTTCTGATCAGCGAAGGGCGCGTTGTTAAGCGGCAGGATTATGGCACTATAGCGGAACGCCCCGACTACTTAAGATTCGCGACCGCCGAGTTGACCACGTCGTCGGCGCAATGATACCGGAGACCATCTCTCTCTCTTGATCGTCGCAATTCATCTTACCATTCATTTCATTCGGTGAAAGCCGCCTCCTGCGTCGATATCTTTTGCACTTGACGCTCCACGGTTTAGGCCGCACCATAGACTCACAAAATACATCGCCCCGACCTGGGACGGGACGGTAGACATGTGGAGACTGAGTCTATGGACTTCGAGATGCTGTCACGAATCCAATTCGGGTTCACCATCGGCTTTCACTACCTCTTCCCTCCCCTGAGTATCGGACTGGGCCTCTTCCTGGTTATCTCCGAGGGAATCTATCTCAAGACGAAAAACGAGCTGTATCATCGCATGACCCGTTTCTGGGTGAAGATATTTGGACTGATCTTTGCCCTCGGCGTCGCCACTGGCATCGTCATGGAGTTTCAGTTCGGTACCAACTGGGCCACGTACTCACGATACGTCGGCGATGTCTTCGGCAGTGCTCTGGCCGCCGAAGGAGTGTTCGCTTTCTTCCTCGAGTCGGGCTTCCTCGCCATCCTGCTTTTCGGCTGGGACAAAGTGAAGCCGACCACGCACTTCGTCGCGACCATCCTTGTCTGCTTCGGCGCCCACTTCTCGGCCATCTGGATCGTCGTCGCCAATTCCTGGCAACAGACACCGACCGGACATCACATCGTAGGCCTCGGCGACCAGGCCCGCGCAGAAATAGTCGACTTCTGGCAGGTGGTCTTCAATCCATCATTTCTTGACCGGATAAGCCACACCTACATGGGCGCCTGGCAGGCCGCCGCCTTTTTCGTACTGAGTGTGAGCGCCTTCTACCTGCTCAAGAGGAAGTATCGCGACTTCGCCTTCGGCTCGATGAAGATCGCGATCGTCATCGCCGTCGTCGCATCTCTGCTGCAACTGGTCACCGGCCACTCCAGCGCCTCGACAGTCGCCGAGACACAGCCCGCCAAGCTGGCGGCATTCGAAGGACATTATCCGGCGCACGCCCCGGCCGGCATGTATCTGTTCGGCTGGGTCAATGAAAACAACGAAACAACGTCCGGACTGGAGATCCCCGGCTTCCTGAGCTTCCTGGTACACGGCAATACCGAAGCACCCGTTACCGGGCTCAAGGCTTTCGCACCCGAGGACCGCCCGCCGGTAAACGCCGTTTTCCAAAGCTACCACCTCATGGTCGGAATCGGCATGCTGTTGATTCTACTGTCGTTGGTGTCACTTCTCTTCTGGCTCCGCAACAGCCTGCCGGAGAAGCGATGGTTCCTCTGGGTGCTCGTTTTTTCCGTCCTGCTTCCGCAGGCCGCCAACCAGCTCGGCTGGTTCACCGCCGAGGTCGGTCGTCAACCGTGGATTGTGTACGGGTTGCTTCGAACCGAAGACGCCCTGTCCAAATCGATAACCGCCGGCGATGTTCTGATCTCTTTGATCCTGTTCGGATTGATCTACCTGCTCCTCTTCGTGCTGTTCATCTACTTGTTGAACGAGAAGATTCAGCACGGCCCCGATGAGCCAGAAATGGTGGAGGGACATTTGGCATGATTACATTCGATCTCAATACGATCTGGTTCCTGCTGATCGGCGTCCTGCTGACCGGCTATGCCATCCTCGACGGCTTCGACCTCGGTGTCGGCGCCCTTCACCTGTTCACGAAAACGGACCTCGAACGACGCATCATGATCAACGCCATCGGCCCGGTGTGGGACGGTAACGAAGTCTGGCTCGTCACCGGCGGCGGCGCCCTGTTTGCGGCTTTCCCCGATGTCTACGCAACCGCCTTCTCCGGCTTCTATCTCGCCATGATGCTCCTGCTGGTGGGGCTGATCTTCCGCGCCGTCGCGATCGACTTCCGAAGTAAGCAACCGATGGCGTGGTGGCGGAAGATGTGGGATGTCAGCTTCTCGGTCTCGAGCATTCTCTCATCGTTGTTGATCGGTGTCGCTCTCGGCAATATCGCCTGGGGTGTTCCAATCGATGCCGACGGTGAGTTTGCCGGAACGTTTTTCGGCCTGCTCACGCCCTATCCGATTCTCGTCGGCATCACGACCGTCGCCCTGTTCATGATGCACGGCGCCATCTACGTGGTGATGAAAACCGAAGGGGAACTGCAGGCCAAGATTCGCGGCTGGATTAACAACACCATCATCTTCTTCATCGTCTGCTATGCGACCACCACCATGGTAACGCTCTTGTATGTTCCGCACATGACGGATAACATCCGCGACAACCCGATCCTCTTCCTTCTGCCACTGGCCAACATGCTGGCGATCGCAAACATCCCGCGCGAAATCCATCTCAAACGCAATTTCCGCGCCTTCCTCTCTTCGTGCGCGGCAGTCGCGGCCCTGCTGGCGTTGTTTGGTGTGGGGATGTTTCCGGATCTGATCTATTCGGCGCCCGAGGCTGCCAATAGCCTGACTATCTACAACTCGGCATCGTCGCAGAAGACGCTGAAGATAATGCTGATCATCGCCGTTTGTGGTATGCCGATGGTGATTGCCTATACTGCCAGTATCTACTGGATCTTCCGGGGTAAGGTGAAGATAACCGAAGGGAGCTACTGATTGGCCCACTCGGTGATCAGGTCGATGGCGTGCACGACATTGTAACACCAGTGACGATTGAAATCTTCCGGGAGCGGCTCATCGGCCGGGATGGCTTCACTCGCCGTCAACGCTCGAGCACCGTCGAAATCGACGTACGCCATTCGGGCGGTCAGCTCTTCCAGCGGCCGCGCGAACGACTCCCCGGGCAGGATCGCCACCCCGGTATCGGCCAGCAGCCGCTCACACAACGTCACACTGTCGGTTATACCACGGGCCTCCAGCTTGGATGTCAATGGCGAGAAGTCCAGGAAGAGGTAGAACGCACCGGTCGGCGGATGCACCCTGATATCGGCCGCATTCAGTTTCCGTGCACACTCCTGCCCCAACGATTTCAGGATTCGGCGTGCATGATACAGATATCGTTCGATCACCGTACCCCCGCGAAACGCCCGGATCGCCGCACACTGGATCGGTGCGCTCACCGATGTGTACGTTTCACTGGCAACGGCTGCCATCGACTCCAACAGCCAGTCCAAATCCGAAGGAAAGGTGAACGTCCCTAACCGCCAGCCCCCCGCACCGCACCACTTCGAAAGCCCCGAACTCACGATTGTCCCCTCGGGATAATACCGCGCTACCGAGACATGCGTCCCCTCGTGATCCAGCTGCCCGTAGATCTCATCCGACAGGAGAATCAACTGATACGTGCGGGCAACCTCCGCGATCTCCTTGAGTTCATCCGATGTGTACGTACCACCGTCGGGATTGCCCGGATAGTTCAAAATCAATATGCGCGGCCGATACTTGTCTTTCTCCTTCGAGCACTCACGCTCCAGGTGCTCGGCGGTCACACGCCATTGATCGACATAGCGGGTGTGGATCAGCGAGGTCTTCCGACCCAGAATCTTCGCCTGCGGGATATACGATACCCAGCACGGGCTGGGCACCATCAACTCGCCATAGTACACAAGCTGGAGCAGGAACATCAGCTCCTTCGATCCGGGGCCTACCAGGACATTACTCGCCGAAGCGTCCACTCCGTCGTGGCGACGGTGGAATTCGGCAACCGCCTCCCGCAGTTCCGGATGGCCGTACGCCGGCAGATAGTCTTTCTGATGCGCGTGCAGCTTCAGCGACTCAACCACCGGAAGCGGCACCGGAAACGGCGACTGCCCCAGGCCGAGACGGTACACCGTCGCTCCCTCGCTCTGCAGTCGTCGGCTGCGATCGTTGATAGCAATAGTCGCCGATTGCTCAAGCCCTCTTACATCAAGATTGAGACTGACCTGCTTGCTGATATTCACGCTATCCTCCGGTGTGAGCGGCGGTTTCCGTCTGACTTTCGCATGTATCGCAATCGCGTTCGAGATAACAAGGAAAAAATTGCCCACCTCGGTCCCGCGCACTGTTCACTTTAACCGAGTACTCACACGCCGGGACTTGACACCTCCGCTCCCATAAAGTATCGTGCGGGAGCGGGAGGGACTCCAACTCAGTCATCATCGACAGGCACCATCGAGAGCAGGACGCGGTCGGCAACAAGCAGATTCACATGCCGGTACGCCCTGAAATCGTCCCTGAATTCTCAGCATCACACGCAACCGGCATCTTCCGCCACTCAAGTTTCTCGGGCCGTTGTCGGCGATCTTCGTTGTCTCGGGCGAGCTCGCCCGACAACCCGAGTTGACCGAGGTTTCCTGGGGGAGAAAGGGGAGGCGATGGTCTACTGCCTCCGCGCGCCGCGGATCTGTTCCTCATTCCATTAATACCGCAAAAAAGACCTTGGGAGGTCACGTATGACACGAATGGTACGTGCGTTACTACTGGTTGGCTGTCTGGCCGCCACTCTCGTCGGCAGCTCCGTGCTGGCCGACTCCAAGCTGTTCACGGAAACCGAAAACCTCACCTTCCGACTCCTCGACGACGATGCCTACGTAAGAAGCGCAACATCGGGACCCGAGGACTCCCTGCTCATAGTTCCGTTCCAGGTCCGGTACGACTCCTCCTTCACCGGCACCTTGACCGCAATCCGCGCCAAGATCGAATACAACACCTACTTCATCACCTTCATCGACGCGTACAAGGACAGTACCAACTGGGCCGGTGACATTACATACGACCTGCCGGCCACCGGCGAAATCGTCGTGCTGCTCGATGCGGGAACCGCTACCGCTCTCTCGGACTCAGTCGTCTATTTCTACCTGAAATTCAGCGCCCGCTGCGAATTGTCCTTCGACACCACCGAAGTCGTTTTCGGCGACGGGGCGCTTGATACCTACTTGTCGATCAGCGGCAACTCCTGGGGTGCTCCGGCACAGAACCGACTGGCTTCGTCTGTAACCAGTGTGGACTATTACGCTGAATTCACGATCGAGGATCTGGATTTTTCCGGCGAGCTGAACGATACGATTTTCGTGCCGGTGATGGCGTACACCAACTTCCGGCCACGGATCGTCTACAACTACGTCAACTTCGACTCCAGCAAGGTCGAGTTCGCCGGCTACGAGACATCGCACTACGCATTGGATCCGGCAAACTCGGGAGCCGGTGACGACTACTTCAGAATCGCCTTCATGGATTTTTCGTATGGTTTCGACGAGCTGGACAGCACCATTCTCTATACCATGAAGTTTCTGCCCAAGTGCGAGTTGTACGACGGCGCCGCCGACTTTGTCTTCGACGACACGCTCGGTATCATCTACATCGGCACCTGCTTCCATTACTTCCGGGAGGAGATGGTTTACTACGATGGCTCCGTCACCTACGTCGATTCGGCCTTCCTGAAAATGGTCGCCCTGGACACTCTCGTTCAGCGCTACGGATCACACGACATAGACTTCTCGGTACAACTGAAAAACTCCTTCCCGGCCGGACTCGCGGAGTATCCCACCAGTGACACGGGAATCATCGCCAATGTCGGTCTCGACGGAGACCTCATCTTCAACAGCATCGTCAGCGAGGCTGGCGAGTTCGACTTCTCGTACAACGAAACTGAGGGCTACGTATCACTGTACCAGACCTACAATGGCGCCAAAGACAATTTCTTCCCGGACAGTTCGGACTTCCGCGAACTGCTGTCTATCGAACTGGGCTGGGATTCCTCCGGCTACGCCCCTTCGTGGAACAACCGCTTCATCTGCCCGACGTTTGTGCACGACTCGGTCGCGGTTGGCAACACCGTCGTCCCCGACACGGCCGAATGTCTTCGCGCCGACTCCCTCAACGGCCGACTGATATTCTGGGATGTGGAAGGATTCGACGCTGTGGAGTGTGCCCAGATCGCCATGGGTGAGTTCTCCACCAACACCGTCAGCAATTTGAGCGCACCGTGCGTCCAGCAGGATCTCTACTTCCGGACAAACATCGAAGATGTTGACTCGTTCTGTGTTGTCCTCAACTGCAATGCCGCCAGGATAACTTCGGTCGGCAACGTGCCTGCGGGCGTCCAGGCGACAAAGCTCTCCAACTCGTCCTACCGTTTCCGCACCACGAGTTCTTTCAGTGGAACGGCAACGGATACGCTGGTGAGGATCGCAAAACTCACCTACGAGTTGAACTTCCCCTGCAACTACAACCACATGGTCAACGTCGGTGTCAGCCTCGACAGTCAACTCGTGGTCGACGGCGGATCCCAGCAGTACGTAGCGACGTCGGTCGGTGCGGCAACCGCCAAGTGTGTCTACGCCATGTGTCCGTACGTTGACATCGAGGACCGAGATCGGATCGACGACGACGATCCCCCCGGCAACCTGCCGATCCAGTTCGCCCTCGATCAGAACTACCCCAACCCCTTCAACCCGGTCACGACCATCAGCCTGAGTCTCCCTGAAGAGGCCGATTGGCATATCGCCATTTTCAATGTCCTCGGTCAGGAAGTGAAAAGCTTCTCCGGCCACGACGCCAGCGGCGTGATCACGGTCGAGTGGAACGCCGCCGGATATTCGTCCGGTGTCTACCTCTACCGGGCGGTCGCCGGCAACAACGTCGCGACACGCAAGATGCTGCTGCTGAAGTAGCACCCTGCGGGAACCCAGACGGCAACAGTCACATTTGTTCATCCCCTGCGGACTCCGGTCCGCAGGGGGCATTATTCGTGGGATGAATTTATCGGCGGGAGGCGCCGGAAATACCCGGCGCACCGGACGTTTCGCTCTTGGAACCGAAATGCTCGGCGATGACGTCGGCCCGGTGGTCGAATATCTTCTGCAACTGACGCTTCACGAACAGCCCATGCACCAAACGACCAACCGGACCAAAGGGCAACACATACCGAACCTCGTCCTGCATCAACGTACCCCGCTGAGTTGACTCGAACGTGTGCGTATGGTGCCAGAACGTGTACGGCCCCTTGAGCTGTACGTCGACGAAGCGGAATGGAGGCTCATAGTCGGTGATGAGCGTCGTCCAATACCGTCGAATGCCGAACACCTTGATCGTGTAGTCGATGACGGCGCCCGCTTTCATCACGATGGGCAGTGGAGTCAGAATCCTGAACCCCACCGAGGCCGGTGTGATTCGGGCCAGGTTTTCGGGATTCTCGAAAAATGGAAAGACTTCGTCCAACGGGCGTTCGATATACTGCGTGCGCATCAAGGTAAACACGCTCATGCTATCGCCTCCTCCCGAACACCACGCATGGTCTCGACATAGAGATCAACATCGAACTTGCGACGGCAGCCGCCGTTGCTCATATAGCGTACCTTGCCGAAAATGTCCCGTTCAAACCAGGGACGGTCGTGCACGCCGCCGATACTCCACGCCACACCCGCATAACCGTTGGGGTCGCAGCCATCGAGCGAATAGCGATCGTTCAAGTACAGCGCCGTTCGATGCGCTTCTTTGGCGGTAACACTCCACTCCAGAATCTTTTTTGCCCAGTACATCCGAAGGTAACCGTGCATTTTGCCGTGATGTACCAGCTCCCACTGAGCGGCGTTCCACAACGGATCGTGCGTCTCCCCCGCCTCGAACTCTTCGATAGAGTACACGTACTGGCGGGGATCCGACTGGTGACGAGCCAGTGTCTCCGACGCCCACCGGGGGTATCCGTCGGGACTGTCGTACCCACTGCTGTACAGACAGTAGTTGTCCGACAACTCACGGCGAACAATGAGCTCTTCGAGGAACGCTTCCTGCGATGCAATCACATCGTCCCGCCGCCGCACTTCCAGCGCCACCCGCTGCGCCGAGATAAACCCGAAATTCATCCACGGCGACAGCTCCGACTGCGCGAGTTTGGTCGGATCATTGCGATCCTCATGATATTGCGGCAGTCGTGTCGACAGAAATGCATCGAGCACCTGCAAACCGGCCGAGGTACCGCCGATCGCCCAATCAAGCGAAGGTACAGTCCTGTCCGGTGTGAGCGAGGAACAAATCTCGGTCCAGTCCACCGGCGGGAACTGATCCGTGTCGCTGTATGGATGCCTGACTACTGTCGGAAAGTCCGTGAGAAAGCGTTCAAGGACCCGATTAATCTTCGGCCGGATCGTATACGCCGCCCACTCCTGCTTCGGCGAGACGAATCGGGCGGGCACGATGTTGTGAGCATCAACCTCCACCAATGGTACCTTCAATCCCTCGGCAACGTCTGCGAGATGGCGACGCGGCTCACGAAGCGGACTGAAGTCGGCTACGACGGCGCCGGCCGAGTAGCGCGTCGCGAATCGAACGAACTCCGTTTCGGCTGAACCGATCAACAGCGCAAATGGAATGCCCAGGGCGCGACACTCCTGTTCCACTTCCCGCAGTCCGTGCACCAGAAAGTCAACTCGCCGGGCCGTGAAATGAGACTCCTGGGGATCCATGCCGGTCACCACCACAAGCGACGACCGGTGCCGCTGAGCCAGTTGCTGTGCGTAAATGAACGCCCAGTTGTCCTGCACTCGCCGCTCACGGCGCATCCAATAAATGATCGGGCCGGCGCCACACTCGCGATCCGCCACTACGTGGACGCGCCCTTCATCGACGATTGCCGTGTTGTAACTCATCAGCTGGCCTCCCGGTACTGGTCGAACATCGGGTTGATTCACCTCTCGAATGCGCCTCAGGCTTGCGCCCCGGAGGGTCGAAGCGTGTCAAGGTAATCTGCGAACTCTCGAAGGCTGCCGATTGCTACCGCGCCGGATTCTCTCAACGCCTCCATGTAATGCGGAAAAGAACGACCGCCCACGATAAGAGCCGTGTCCAGACCGATCATTTCCCGCAACCTGCTCAGCTCGCCCGCCACATGGGGATCATCGGGAGGGTAAACCAGACTCATAGCCACCGCCGACGCCCCCGATCGAGCCACTGCTCCGGCGACGTCCTCCGTCGGTGTATCGGGACCCAGATAGACGACTCGCCAGCCCTGAGATACAGCGGTGATGGCTGCCATCAACGCCCCGGCTTCGTGCGAATGTCCCGACGGTGTCGTGACGACAATACCGGGGGCCGTGTCGGACATACGGCCTCGGGCAAGCATCGCACCAAGGAACGATCGTACCGCCGATGACGCCATGTGCTCGTGCGCCACTTTTAACTCGCCATCCCGCCAGAGCCGCCCTATCTGTTCAAAGAACGGCGTCAACACCTCTTCAAACAACGCCATCTGGCCGAGATCAACCGAAGCTGATCGAAGTGCCTCCTCTAACGCCGTCGCATCGAAGTTCACCACGGCACTGAGACAGTTCTCACGATGGCTCGACGCCGACATCCCTCGCGGACGAACCGGACCAGGTCGCTCGCTCACGGATGCCCCCCCACCCGCTGCCCGGTTCGACTTAAGAATCGCTCGCAGCTCCTCATCTCCGAGATCGGCTACCTGACCAATACTCATGCCGGTCGCAGTTACCTCGCGAAGCAACTGCAGCCGTTGAATGTCATCGTCGGAATACATCCGGCGATTTGACGGGGTCCGCGACGGCTCCACCGCGCCATACCGCCGCTCCCAAATGCGAATCAGGTGGGTGGTGAGACCGCTTCGAGCCGCAGCTACCTTAATAGGGTATTTGTAGATCATGCCACTCCCATATAGTAATGTCTAATTTCTGACGAATATAACGAGATTTCCATCCAAAAGCTCCCCAAAAGTGAGACAAAATTATAATTGCATATGCTGCAATGTTTTATGCTGATAATTGTAGCACGGATTGACCGACCGTAGTGCGTAAACTATCCAAAAGCAGTACAAAACGTATTCACCGGTGGAACAAAACATAGACACGATGCTGTTGCAGTGATAGAACACAAGCAAACCAAACAAAAGGAGAACTGTCATGAAAACACTCGACATCATCGTCGCTATCCTCCTCGTCGTGGGAGGACTCAATTGGGGACTCGTCGGACTGCTCGACTTCAACCTGGTAGCCGCCATATTCGGAACCAGTATCCTGGCGACAGTCGTCTACACGCTGGTCGGCGTCTCTGCCCTGTACCAGGTCCTTACGTTGAAGTCCATCCAGCGCCGCTGGGGAGTTCAGAAGGCGTAACCAGTACCACATATAGAACACGAACAAATACGACACTTAAGAAAGGAATAAGAAATGCTTAGAAAGTGTATGACCACCGCTGCCGCCCTGGTACTAACCCTGGGCTTCACAGTTTCCGCTTCCGCCGACTGCGGCGCCGATCACAAGGCGAAAGCATCGCAGGCCAAGGCTGAGACCAAAAGCACTATAGTTGAGACGGCTGTCGCCGCCGGCAACTTCACAACTCTCGTCGCTGCGGTTAAGGCCGCCGGCCTGGTTGATGCCCTCAACGGCGAAGGTCCCCTGACTGTTTTCGCTCCGACCGATGAAGCCTTTGCCAAGCTCCCTGAAGGCACTGTCGAAGGCCTGCTCAAGGACAAGGAAGCGCTGACCGCGATTCTTACCTATCACGTCGTGTCCGGCTCGGTGATGGCTGCCGATGTTGTCAAGCTTGACAAGGCGCAGACTCTCAACGGCCAGAACATCACGATTACATCGAAGGATGGCTCTGTGATGATCGACAACGCGAAGGTCATCAAAGCCGACATCCAGGCCTCCAACGGCGTCATCCACGTCATCGATGAGGTCATTCTTCCGGACGCTGACACCGAAGAGTAACTCGAAACTACTTCGGAACAAAATGGGGGTTCTTGTGACAGTGTCCACCCGATCCGGGCCGGGTGGACACAAAAAAAAACGCACGACTTGACGGGCACTCAGGCGCACTGATCATCCCGACGGACGATTCGATTTCAAGTCGGCAAAGCAGAATTGCGAACTACATAAACAGACCGCTGTCGCGAACACAGAAGGGGACTATACATGAGATACACAACGATACTAAAGAGCACACTGGCAGCGATCTTTCTGATGATCGGCCTCACCCAGGCCGGATTGGCGAAAGACGCTCAACTTCAGATTATCCACAATGCGGCTGATCCGGCCGCCGCCGAAGTCGACATTTATGTCGATGGCGAACTGCTCCTCAACGATTTCGCTTTCCGCCAGGCTACCGAGTTTATCACCGTCCCGGCGAACGTCGAATTCACGGTCGGCATCGCACCCGGCACAAGCATGTCGGCCGAAGATGTCATCGCTGAGTTTCCGCTCACACTCAGAAAAGACCGCGCCTATGTCGCCATGGCCTCGGGCGTACTCGGCGAAGGCTTCGCCGGCAATCCTGATGGTAACTCGATCGCCTTCTCCGTCTATCCTCGGGCCAACGTGAGAACCGAAGCGCGCTGGCGCTCCTTTACTGATCTGGTCGCCTTCCACGGTGCCACCGACGCTCCGGCTGTCGATGTCCGCATTCGTGGCTGGGCCTACGGCGCTCTTTTCGGGGATCTCGAATACGGTGAGTTCTCCCGCTATCGCACGGTCCTCCCGCGTGAGTACACGCTCGATATCACGCCCGCCGGTGACGACCAGACTATCGTCGCCTCGTATCTCGCTGACCTCTCGGCCCTCGGCGGTGGTGCCGCGGTCGTCTTCGCCTCAGGCTTCTTGAGCCCCGATAACAATAACGGCGGACCGGCCTTCGGTCTGTTCGCGGCTCTGCCCGATGGTCAGGTGATTCCACTGCCCGAAGTCGGTCAGACCGCCGAGCTGCAGCTGATTCACAACGCTGCCGACCCGGCTGCTGATACCGTAGACATTTACGTCAACGGTGACCTCTTCCTCGACAACTTCGCCTTCCGCACGGCCACCGCTTTTGTCGAAGTGCCGGCTATGGTCGATCTCAACATCGGGATCGCGCCGGCCAACTCCTGGACGGTCGATGATACCATCCTTAGCCTCACGACGAAGTTTGAACTGGGCGAGCGCTATATCGCCGTCGCCAACGGCGTTGTCAACGCCAACAACTTCGAACCGAATCCGTCCGGTCGCTCTATTGATTTCACGGTCTTTGCCGATGACAAAGTTCGCGAGTCCGCCGTGCCGAACCTCGTCAAGCTGCTGGCTTTCCACGGTGTCACTGATGCTCCGTACGTGGATGTGCTGGTCGAGCGGGGAAAATCGAAGAAGGGTTACGGAACCCTGATTAACAATCTGGCCTACGGCGAATTCTCTCGCAACAAAGTCCTTCGCCCGGACCAGTACGAACTCGTCGTGACTCCCGGCAATGATCGACGCACCGAAGTCGCTCGGTTTGAGGCCGACCTGTCCGGCCTGGGCGGCGGCACCGCCGTGGTCTTCGCATCGGGCTTCCTGAACCCCCAGGCGAACAACAGCGACGCCGCGTTTGGCCTCTTCGTGGCCCTTCCCGACGGTTCCGTTATTGAACTGCCGAAGATCGTGCAGCCGGCCTTCGCCAGCCTGCAGGTCATTCACAACGCCGCCGATCCGGCCGCCGATACGGTTGATGTCTGGGTCAATGGCAGCAAGCTGATCCCGAACTTTGCCTTCCGGACCGCCACCCCGTTTGTGCAGGTGCCGGCCGAGGTCGAACTGAATATCGGTGTCGCTCCCAGGGGATCGATGTCGCAGGATGAAGCGATTGCCACCTTCACGGTAACGCTCGACAAAGACGTATCCTACATCGCCATCGCCAACGGCGTCGTCGCTTCGTCCTTCGCAGAGAACCCGGACGGTCGCGATATCGCCTTCACCCTGTTCACCAAAGCCCCGGCTCGTCAGGCCGGTGAGAATGGCATGTCGAATGTTGACTTCTTCGCCCTGCACGGTGCCACCGACGCGCCGACCGTCGACGTTATCGCCCGTGGTGTCGCGACCCTCGTCGACGATGCCGCCTACGGTGACATGACCGATTACATCACGGTCCCGGCCGGTTCGTACACGCTCGATGTTACTCTGGGTGACGACAACTCGGCCGTAGTGGCATCTTACACCGCTGACCTGTCCGGTCTCGGTGGTGGCGCCGCTGCCGTCTTCGCCTCCGGTTTCCTGACCCCGGCTGACAACAACGATGGTCCGGCTTTCGGCCTCTTCGCGGCCCTGCCCAGTGGTGTCGTTGTTGAGTTCCCGGCGGACGGTGACGACGCCCTTGCTGCCGCTAAGGGCAACAGCCTCCTCCCGAACGACTACGACCTGCTGCAGAACTACCCGAACCCGTTCAACCCCTCGACCGTGATCTCATTCGCGCTGCCGAGTGCGTCGGACGTCTCCCTTCGCATCTACAACGTCCTCGGGCAGGAGGTCGCTACGCTGGTCGATGGCAGGATGGAAGCCGGTAATTATCAGATCGAGTGGAACGCCGATCAGAACCCGACCGGTGTCTACTTCTATCGCATCTCGGCCGGAACTTTCAGCGAATCGAAAAAGATGCTGTTACTGAAGTAGTTCCTGCTCCGCGCCTGGAAAGACATACCCGCTCAGGTGGTGTGTCATCACACAAGAAGAGGCGGGTCGATCTCATGGATCGGCCCGCCTTTCGGTTTTTCACATAGCGACCGGGATGGTCCACGGGGGGGGCGCTATCCAATCGTCACCTGCATCCCCATCATCGGCCAAATGAAACTGACAAATGCCGCCAGCACCACAAGCAGGATCAGGCTGGCCGGAATGCCCGCCGTCAGAAACTGCCCGCTGGTGAACTGCTTGCTCTCGTACGCGATAGCATTGGGCGCTGCGCCGACCAACAGCAGGAACGGCATCCCGGCCACCACCAGTGACGAATACAACACCACTTCCGGCGCCACACCCAGATACGGCGCGATCACCAATGCCACCGGCAGCGTGATTGCAATAGCCGCCACGTTCATAATCAGGTTGGTCATGACCAGCACGAATATCGAGATCCCCATAACGAATATGAACCAGTGGGCGTTCTCCAGCAGGTTCAGCCAGAGAATAGCCATCCAGCTCGCCGCACCGGTCTGCCAGAGACAGAACCCGATACTCATCGCCCCACCGAACAGCAACACGATATTCCACGGGATCTCTTCGAGGTCTTTGATGCTCAGGATATTGAGAAGGAAGAAACAGATGGTCGAACACAAAATAATGGCGCTTTTATCGAGTTGGTCGAGACCGGGGACAAACGACCGAAGCGACATCGTCAGAATGGTCGAAGCAACGATCACCAGCGTCAGCACCTCCGTGCGCGACATCGGACCAAGCCCGGCGTTAAGCTGCTGGGCGCGCTGGCGAAGTCCGGGAATCGTCTTCTCTTCCGGCTTGAAGAACACCATCATAAACAACCACAGCAGGAGCACCATAACGATGCCCACCGGCGCCATGTAATACGACAATTCGAAAAAGCCTATCTCCTTGCCGAGGATGTCGCGGAAAAAGCCGATTGCCACCGCGCCGCGCGCTGCCCCCAGCAGGGTAATGATACTCCCCGCCCCGGCCACGAACGCCATCCCGATAAACAGGCCCCTCCCGAACCGAGTCGGCCGGCTGTCTTTCTCGTACAGGGCATAGATCGCCATCAGAAGCGGAAAAACCGCCGCCGCCACCGCCGTGTGGGCCATAATCAACGTCAGCCCGGCCGTCATGACGAAACTGCCGAGATAAATCATCGACGTCTTCTCCCCCACGATCAACAGCATCTTGTACGCCATCCGCTTGGTCAGACCGGATCGGGTGAACGCCATTCCGATCACCACCGAACCGATAATGAACCACACCGAAGGATCCATGAAATCGGTGAACGCAATCTTGGCGGGACGAATGAGAAAGAGGGCCTGCACAACACCGATCGCAATCGAGGTCACCCCGATCGGGACCACCTCGAATACCCACCAGATCGCCGCGAGGAAAAACAGGCCGATCGCCGCCTTCCCTTCCCGGCTCAGGACGAAATGCTCCCCTTTCGGGTCAACGGCGTCCGACCACTGCGGCGAGAAATAGATGACAGAGAAAAAGGCCAGACCAAGGAGGATAAGACCTATTCGCTTCCAGTCTACCTGTCGTCTCGCGCGGGCCACCCGAACCTCGTCGGGCATCGGCGGAAGTCCCGCTCCGTGTCCCGGATGTGCCGCGTCCTTCTTCTTAAACGGTCTGACCATCACCACTCCCAGCAAGAAGCAAACGATGATTTAGTCGGTGAGTTCTCTACAACAGCTGCCCGGCTATCTCGTGAAAGACATCGACCGAACGTACCACTCCCACTACCTTCTGGTCGTCCAGCACCGGAACCAGCGCTTCGTCGGTATGGAGCATTTTGTACACCACCTTCGCAAGCGGATCGTCTACATCGACCGTCTCCACGATCGGCTTCATGAACTCCTCTACCGGAAGCTCGGCCTGCTTCAACATCTGCTCCGTACTGGCGCCGTTGGAAAGATCTAGGAGATTCGGATCGAGATCGATATCGAACCAGTGACGCTGCCCCTCAGGCGACTTCGCTTTCTTCTGGAGAAAGCGCGGCTCGAGACCACCGAGAATGTCGCGGCGTCGAAGCACACCGACCAACTCGTACTTCTCATCGAACACCAACAGAGCCCGGGGAAGCGACTGACGACCTTTGTATTCAATCGTGGAAAGTTCGATCTCGGCGATTGCCTGGCGAAGCGTGAACCAGTAGGGGATATGTGGATACTGATCCAGCGGGATCATGATATCCCCGGCCCGTTTGGTAGCCATCCAACACTCCTCGTTCGTGTGAGCCTGCCGCGGACGCCGGAAAAGCCTCTCATCCGCCGTCGCGATCGACAGGAGACCGACCGTGTCCGGATCACATCCGACCCCCTTAGATACACCCTTTCCGAGTTCTTGTCAATGAAAGTCGGATGTCATAAGCGCCCAACACGCATATACTTATCCGAACGAAAGGATTGCAGGGTATACACACCGAGCATGTGGGCGGACAACAAAAGAAAACGCGCGGAGAGAAACCTCCGCGCGCCCTCAGCTTCGAGCCGATCAGCCTCTCGACCGGCCGATCGGCCTGTTATGCAATGAGCCGGAAAAGTCCTGTTTACTCCTGATCCTCCACCGTCGCCAAACGGAATCGGGCCACCATAGTCTGCATTCCTTCAGCCTGACGGTTCAGCTCTTCAGCGGCTGCCGCCGACTGCTCGGCGCCAGAGGCGGTTTCCCGCGTAATCGAAGCAACCTGTTCGATGTTCTTCGAGATCTGCTCGGCGGCCGTCGACTGCTCCTCTGACGCCGTCGCGATCTGCTGGATCATGTCCATCACTCGCTGCGACATCGTGACTATCTCACTCAGGCTGCTGCCGGCTCGGTCGGCAAGATCCCGACCTTTATCGACCTCGGCAATACCTGACTCCATCGACTGAACCGCTTCTTTCGTCTCCGTCTGAATACCCTTGATCATCTCCGTGATCTCACCGGTCGCCTTGCCCGTTCGCTCCGCCAGCTTCCGGACCTCGTCGGCCACCACCGCGAACCCTCTTCCCTGTTCGCCGGCTCGGGCCGCCTCGATCGCCGCATTAAGCGCCAGCAGATTCGTCTGATCGGCGATATCGTCGATTACTCCTATGATCTCCCCGATCTGATCGGCCGACTGGGCCAGCTTGCCGATCGACTCGGCCGAACCACGCACGACCTCGGCGATCTTCTGCATACCATGAATCGTATCACTAACGATCTGTCCACCGGTTGTGGCTGTCTCAGCCGCGCCTCGCGAGGCATCGGTTGCGTCGCCGGCGTTCCGAGAAGACTCCACGATCGTCGCCGTCATCTCTTCGACCGCGGTCGATACCTGCGTCACCTGCTGCGACTGATCCTGCGCACCCCGGGCCATTTGCTCTGACGACGATGATATCTCCGTCGCCGCCGACACCAGTTGCGCCGCATTATCCTTCAGCATCCGTACCATGCCGGTCAAGTTGAAGATCATGGTCTTGAAAGATTGACCCAGCACATCCTGTTCCGACTTCGGCTCGACATGAACCGTCAGGTCGTTGTCTGCAATCGACTTCGCCGCGGTGGACAACTCGGTCATATACGCAATAAGCGATTGGAATGCTCGCCCCAAAAGACCTATCTCGTCCTTGCTGTCGACCTCGATGATGTGATCGACATCACCAACCGCGATCTTGTCCGCAACATAGGACATGCGCGAAACCGGCCCGGAGATACCTCGAGTTATCAACCAAGCACCCAACACACCGATAATAACGCCGATCAGTGTAAAGATAGCCAGCGAACGGACACTGCCTGCGATGGTCGACTCCGTCTCGGCCTTCGAGGCCTCTGCCTTGGCACCAAAGTGACTCACCAGGTTCGTTAAGGCCGCTCTGGCCCCACCCAGCGCCTGCTCTGTCTCCGTGGCATAGATCTCCTGAGCCTTATGTTGATGATCGACGACCCCGTTAACCCACGCCATCGTCCCGGCATACGCAGAGCGAAGCTCCTCGATGATCACAGAGGTTTCCTTTGAGAAGATCGTTTGCGCAGTCTGGTAGTCGCCCCGTTTCTCGGCCTGGTAGATCCGATCGGCTGTCTCATGCAGTGCCGCATGCGGGTGCTCCCATTTCTTCAGCAATGCCGCAAACTCCGGATTATCGGCCGCATAGCCGTCATACCACTTGCCGAAAGCACACTGGTGTGGGTCTCTGATTCCCTCGAATGTTGACCGTGAGACGATTGAGTGGGCCAGCTTCTCCACCCAATTCAGATGGTCGATCCAGCGATCGATGAGCATCGAGCGAATCTCCATATCGAACGCAACGTACTCTTCATCGATCTTGATCGCGCTCTGGTGAAGACGCTTGTGGGAGACTTCCAGGTCCTTCATAAGCCGGGCGAACTCAGGATCTTTTGCTGCCAGCTCGGTGGCCTCTTCGCCGTACATCCAGGTACCGAGACCGCACTTGTGGTCGTCGGTCTGAACGGTCACTGAAGTTACCCTGTCATCGGCAAACAGCGCCTGAAGGTTCTTCGCCCAGTCGACATGGTCCGTCACCTTGGCGAGCATCAGAAGCTCGTGTTCGATCGCCTGTTCCAGTTCACCGGACGCTTCTTCGATATCGCCGAGGTTCGAGTAATTGAGAATGGCAGCAAGTGCGAAGACCACCAGAATCAGTCCAAAACCGATACTGAGCTTCTTGCCGACCTTCAGGTCTTTCCACCGCATGGAACACCCTCCTTGTGGATACGTGAATTACCAGACGCCCGGACCGGCTTTCCCGAACTGACAACCCGAATGCCTGATCGTGGAAGGTCATATCCCCCAAGCGGCGGAGTCTGTGGATTTCGCTTTGTTAGGAATATCGTCCCCGACGTCCACGTACCGGAGCGGGTAAAACGAGGGATAAATCAGGTATCATTGCTACCCGGTCCGATAGTGGGGCGGACGCTATTCCTCCGATCCAATGTGCTGAAGATAGGCTCCCAGGTTGATCTCCCCACCGATCAGTCCCAGCTTCTTGCGGATGACCTTTCGCTGGGTAGCCACGGTATGTGTCGAAGTTCGCAGAATAGAGGCTATCTCGCCGGTGGACAACCCTTCCCGGATCATCTGGCAGATCTGCATTTCCCGGGGAGTCAAACTGGATTGACGAGCGAGCGGATCGGGAGAACGTCGGTCGCCGAAGGATTCCAGGTAACTCTCCATGAGGTTGACAAGCCGAATCTGATGGGCACTTGCCCCCTGCTTCAACAAGTCAATCATCGGCATCAAGATCCGATCGACGCTCTGTGAAAACTCCTCCGAGGCCGACCGCTTTATCTTCTCCACCTGCAACAGCACTTCGCGAATGGACTCTTCCTTGCGATGGACTTCGGAGTTGAGTTCTTCCAGTCGTTCCGATAGTCTCTGCAGGCGATCCCACCACCCCTTGCAGCAGTCCGTGAAGTGGAAAACCAGTTCTGCGTACTCCCCCGAGTTTCCCGAGCCGCGAACCGGCATGACTTCGAGATTGACGTGAGATCCATCCTTATGAACGGCAGTCACGGTAGTACTGGAACAGACTTCCGACGAGTACCCGACGTCCAGTGGAAAACTCCCGAGTTCTCTAAGTAGACGCCCTCGAAGGTCCTCCGGCTCATAGCCGAGCATTTGGGCGCCTCTACGATTTATGTCCTGCACGCTCTCACCATCGTGAACCAGTCTCCCCTCGCACTGGTCGGCGAGCTTGTCAAGTTCGCTTCCCTTAATCCCCCGCAGTTTCAACAGGTGTCCTCCCCCGTCGGAACTGCGACGATTCATGTCAATTGCCTCCCCAGTTGTCCAACCCGGATGACTGAAAACATGACATGTCCTCTTGTACTTCTGAGAAACAATACCTGCAACAACATCGAGACTGTTCGAAACATCTGTCCCAAATCAGACTGATTCGATACTGAATAACTCTTATGACAACTATCGTCACAATGAGCAATAACTGAACAGCGTGATGTATATATCTCCAAAAAAACGCGTGGATCGACGGGGGGCGATCCACGCGCTGTACGAATGCAGTGTTCAGGCGCATGATGCGCTTACGTCTGCATTGGGGCAACACTCACGGCCAACGGCGCTCCTACACGTCAGCCGTCTCACGTAACGTAAACCGGGCTACCATCGCCTGCAGACCTTCCGCCTGACGGTTCAGCTCTTCAGCCGCTGCTGCCGACTGCTCCGCTCCGGTGGCAGTCTCCTTGGTGATCGACGCTACCTGCTCGATGTTCTTCGAGATCTGCTCCGCGGCGGTCGACTGCTCTTCTGACGCCGTCGCGATCTGCTGGATCATGTCCATCACCCGCTGCGTCATCGACACGATCTCGTTCAGACTCGTCCCGGCCTGATCCGCCAGTTCGCGGCCGCTGTCAACTTCCTTGATACCCGATTCCATCGACTGGACCGCTTCACTCGTCTCCACCTGAATACCCTTGATCATCTCCGTGATCTCACCGGTCGCCTTGCCCGTCCGCTCCGCCAGCTTCCGGACCTCGTCGGCCACCACCGCGAACCCTCTTCCCTGTTCGCCGGCTCGGGCCGCCTCGATCGCCGCATTAAGCGCCAGCAGATTCGTCTGATCGGCGATATCGTCGATTACTCCTATAATTTCCCCGATCTGGTCAGCCGACTGGGCCAGCTTGCCGATCGACTCGGCCGAACCGCGCACCACTTCGGCGATACGCTGCATACCCTGAATCGTATCCCCCACGATACGACCACCGTTGGTGGCTGTCTCCGAGGCGTTACGCGACGCGTCGGTAGCATCGCCGGCATTCCGCGACGACTCCACGATCGTCGCCGTCATCTCTTCGACCGCCGTCGAGACCTGCGTCACCTGCAATGACTGATCCTGCGCCCCCCGGGCCATCTGCTCCGATGACGATGATATCTCGGTGGCCGCCGATACCAGCTGACCCGCGTTGTCCCGCAGCTGACGGATGATCGTGGTCAGATTCTTGATCATCGTCTGGAAGGATATCCCCAGCGTGTCCTTCTCGGACTTCGGCTGGACCGAAACGGTCAGGTCGTTTTCGGCCACCCGCTCGGCGACATCCGACAGCGACCGCATGTAGTCTATCAGGCGACGGAAGGAGTCCGCCAGGGTCCCGATTTCGTCACGTGCGGCATAGGCAATCTGATGATCCACATCACCGGTGGAAATCTGCTCCGCGATGCGGGCCATGTCGGAAACCGGACGCGAGATGCCGCGAGCGATGAAGAACGCTATGGCAATCCCGAAAAGAACCGCTCCTGCGACAAACACGATCGTCATGGTGATGGCCGAGCTCTCGGCGCTCCGCGCCTCGAATTCCTGATCCTCCTGAAGAGAGGTGAGCTCCGCCACCAGACTTTTCGCGTGTCCTGTCAGCGTGTCGTACAAACCGTTGGCGGACTCCCGACGGTCGACCACAGTCTTCATCGACTCGCCGATGCCGTGGGTGGCTTCTATAATTCCGTCAAGCTCGGTGTTGACTCCCGCGATTGCGCCATACGTTTTAGCCGACCTGCCGGTCTCGACGATTCCATCAATCGTGTTCCACATCTGCTCGGCGTATTTCCGATCGTCGGTCAACCGGTAGTTGCGATATGCCACTCGCATCTCAGCATACTGCCGAAGCATCGACTCGACCGCCAGTCTCAGACGGGCCGTCTGTTCCAGAGACCGCTGGTCGGCGCCACCGTTGAGCGCCTGCTCCCACTGCCGTTCGACCGTCGTGTTGAGAGATTCATACGATCGCTGAGCCACGTTGGCGTCGGCCGTGATGTTCTCCATGGCCTTCACCATCTCGGCAGTCACATTTGCCCACTCACCCCAGACATCGCGATAAAGGGTACCGTATTTGCGTGCCCGGTCGACCATCTCGATTTCGTCCTGATGTTTCAGGAGCGACTTCATCGTATCGAATGTGGCAAACATCTCTTCGGCTTTCTCACTAAGCCGAGCGAAATGATCGGGGTTGGCGTCGTGTCGAAACGACACGCGACTGGTACCCATGTCTTTAGCCAGGACCACCAGTTCCTGCGCATGCCCTGCCACGGCATGCTTGTGTTCTACACTCGTCAGCCCATTCCAACCGGCATACCCAACCGCCAGGGCCAGCACCAGGACGATGCCGAATCCGATGTACAGCTTTTTCGCTACTTTCAGATCTTTCCAGCTCATAATCCATCCCCTGCACTATACTGTAACACGTGTTTCATTATCGACTTTCGATCTTCCCGCCATGCCGGTGGAAAGCCCGGTCCTCAGTGCGATTTGATGATCGGAGCCGGCCCCCTGAAAGGCCGGCTCCGGTCGGCTCCCCCTCGCACACTCCCCGAACACTTTGCAACGGCTGCTGCCGAAACAGCAGCCGTTCATCCACGTCAGTCATTCCGCTGTCAGATCCATGCTGTCATGACGCGAGAATACTAAAAGTGTCGGTCGGCGGAGCCCACGGGTTGACGGTACTTGAACAAGTACTTATCAAGTACGCGGCGTACTTGATGGAAGCTGCCGGTTGGTACGAAACAGGCCCCCCACCCCTCATTAGTGGGCCGTCAGATCGTTTTGAGATACGTGGTCAGATTGATCGGCTCGTTGCTGATGCCCAGCTTCTGCCGAATCCGCTGGCGCTGCTTGAGCACGGTATTGATAGAGACGTTCAACGTCGACGCGATATCCTTACAGGAAAGCCCCGCCTTGATGTAGCTGCACACCTCGACCTCGCGCGGCGACAGCGAGCTGTACGCCGACTCCAGTCGATAGATGTACGGCGCCGTGATCTCCTTCAGAGTAGCACTCAGCTGCTGCAGCAGACGGCGATCAGGACCCTCCAGCCGTGAGATAAGCTGGTGAATGATCGGAAAGACGAGTCGGTCCAGGTTGGCGTGAATCTCCGCCGCCAGATCGTCGCGCTCGGCCTGCAATCTCTCCAGCAACTCGGCCAACGCGGCGTTCTTCCGCTGCAGGCGCGACTGCTCGGCCATGAGAGCGTTGTTGGTGGTCCGCAGCTGCTCCTCGATCGTCCGTTGCTCGGTGACATCACGAAATGCCGCCACCCGGTAGCGGCGCCCCTCGATTCCCACTTCCGAAGCGATAATCTGGACCGCCTTCTCCGAACCGTCCCGATGCAGCGCGATCGCTTCGTACGGACCATGGTCGTGGGCGACAATGCGGGGCCGGACTTCCTCGTGCCAGGACCGTTCCAGCAAGACACGCAAGTGCTGGCCGACCAGCTCGCTCGGCGCATAACCGAACATCTGGGCCAGAACCTCATTCACCTCCAGCATGACCTCGCCGTCATGGAGCATGACGCCGTCGAATGTCGGCGCCAAACGACGTACCCGACCCTCAGTCAGCCTGGCTCGGCTTGACCGGGCTCGGTTCCCCGTGGCCGCACCTGTTGGCGGCTGGCTCCCCGTCCGTCCCGATTTGATCCTCAGTTGTTTCTTCGATGCCGGCATTAACTCCGTCCCTTTGGAATCTACCTCGAAGCACGCTCCGCTCGAACCATCGCAATCAAGCCTTCGGCATAGTACGGGCACGACGTTGTCACGATTTTGTGCAGCTCCCGCCCGATCTCGTCATCAGTCGGCCAGTAGTACATCACCAGCCGCTGAAGATCGAACCCGTGCTTGCCCAGCAGGGTCTTGAGTGTCGTCGGCGAGTAGTAGTAGTTATGATCGGGATGCACCAGCTCGACCCCATTCCCCAGCAGCCGAATGACGCGAAGTGAAAAGGCATTCGGCGTACTGATCAGAATGTCGCCCTCGAATCCGCACGCGCGCAGATTGTCCAGCGCCGCCCCCACGTTATTCAGGTGCTCGATCACCTCCGGAATCACGATCACGTCGACCTGCGACGCTAACTCGCTCAGCAACTCGGTATCACATTCCAGATCGAGACGGTACACCTCGTAGCCCTCGTCCGCCAGACGCTTGAGTCCGCCCTCCTCGATATCCACGCCGATCAGCTTCTCCGCCACCTGGCTGATATGGTAGTGCAGGAAGTTGTTGGACTTGATCCGCGACTCCATAATGCCGGCGTCCACACAACCGACGTGCAGAACCCGCTTCCCCCGACAAAACTCGATCGTAAATGCCTTGCGATTCGACGAGACCTCTACGGTCTTCTGCAGTGGTTGATAGAAGTTGATCGTGCCGGCCGGCTCTGCGGCCGGTGCCACCGGTGACTGCTCCTGCTCGGTCTGCGACTTCTCCAGCACCCCCGGTCTGTGCTCTGCGGCTGGCGGGACGAGACTCCGGCGCGCCTCAAGCCGTTCGAGCAGGAACTGGTCGATCCGGGCGGCGTTTCGCTCCGCGTTGAACTCGCGCTCGACGTACGCCCGATAGTCCGAAGAATCGTAGCTGTCAGCTCTCAGCAAAGCGACGAAGTCGCTTACCGTGTTGAACACCAGATTCGAGGGGAACAGCTCGGCCGCGCCCTGCCAGTTGTGGATCAGCGGTTTCACCCCGCACGCCATCGCTTCGATCAAATTGAGCGGGCAGCCTTCCCACGGACTGGTAGAGATGACATAATTCATCGAGCCGAGCCAGCTCGGAATGTTTTTCACCCAGCCATGCATGACCACGTTGTCCGAAAGCCCCATCTGCTCGATGAGGTGGTTCATGTATACTTCGAACCGCGTCTCCTGGAAGGTCCCGGCAATATGCAGTCGATATCGGGAATCGCACTCCACCGCCGCTTTGATGCACTGCAGCAGCAGGCCGATCCCCTTTTTGTGATTGAGATACCCCACATATCCGATATTGAACCCCGGTTCGGAGTCATGAAGCGGATACTCGTTCAAATCGACCGAATTGTAAATCATCGTCTGCGGGACGGTCGCCAGCTGCCGCGACCACAACCGGTTGGCATTGGCACGCATGTGATCGGCCACGAATATTGCGCCGTCCACCCGACGCCAGTTCACACCCTGCATCAACTGCGGCGTCAGAATCTCATAACTGTGAATGTGCGTCACCAGCGCCGCCTTCGTTTCCTGCTTCGACAGGAAGACCAGCGGCTCGTTGCACCACTGTGACCAGATTACGTCCGCCCAGGTGAGAACGTCCTTGAGATCATTCTCGCTCTGTGGCTTGATCAGTCGCACGTCGTTGGCGCGCCCGAAATATCTCGTGTACAGATCGGTGAACTTGTTGTCCCAGGGATTGACGATCGCAATCTTCGCTCCCGTCAAACGCACCGCCCTGGTCTTTTTCGCCTCGCTGAGAAGTTGCGCGACCTCGGCGTTGTCGGGATACTTCGCCGACAGCGGCTCCAGAATCGGGAGGGCTTCGCGAAGATCCCCCGATGCCCGAAGCAACGCACACAGGTTGGCGATGGGATCGGTGAAAGAGGGATCGGACTGTATCGACCGCAGGAAATAGTCAGCCGCCCGCTGACCATCACGACGTTGATACGCTATCACACCCAAATTGTTCAGGATGCGGCAGTTGTTTGGTTCCTTGATGAGAAGTTGCTGAAAGCAATCGGCGGCTTCGTCGATACGACCCTCGGCGAAAAGCTCCTCGCCTTTTGTCAATACACTGTCCATGCAGTACGCTCCCGTCTTCCTATGTGTGTGCGATCGCACCTCGAACGTCCCATTGTGTGCGACCGGGCGTCTGCTTTCAGTATCGACCCCACACCCGACCGGCTTAACGGCGAGTGTGCGAAAAATGAACACCGCACACGGCCTCCAGTGTGAGTGAAGAAAGAGCGTGACAAGACGACTGGGCGGCTGATTATCGCTGCCAGCCGCCCCGAATCTCCGCGGGCCCGTTGAGCCGAATCTTAGTAATTGAACCCCTTTAACTTAACCTGGAACCAAAGAGAGTGCATCACCGGCTCGAACCCCGATGTAAGTACGGTCTCGAAAAGCAGACCAAAAACGATCGCGATCGCCATCAGCTCAAACACGATGTTCCCCCGAACCACCGCGGCCGGGTACCGCCGCCGACACGCTCCAGTCAACACATCGCACGTCACGATCGCAGGTGCTCGCGTCGCTGTTGGGCCGGATAGAGCCCCGGCCGAGAGCTCGCCCCGGCCCGGCGTAACTGCCGTACGCCAAACTGATATCGCCGGAAAAACCCGGCAACCACTGCCCGACAGATTACGTATCCAAGAAAATGAGAATCTCGGATGAAGAATTTCCTTTTGACTCTCCGCTCCCCCACAAGTTTCTTACAGCCTTTCGCACACATATTGCATTCGCCCGGAGGTAGCATGTTCCGAACCCTGATCACTCTGCTGTCCTTCACCTTGTTTGCTTCAGCGGCCTTCGCCGATGAAGCGCGCCTGCTGCGATTTCCCGATATCAGCACCGATCGCGTAGCGTTCGTCTACGCCGGAGATATCTACACCGCCCCGCGCGACGGCGGTCAGGCGGTGCGCCTGACGTCACATGAAGGACTCGAGCTCTTTCCCAAGTTCTCCCCTGACGGCTCCAAAGTCGCGTTCACCGGACAGTACGACGGTGACTTCACCGTCTACTCCATCGACCTGAACGGCGGCAACCCGACCCGACTCACCTGGCACCCCGGTCATCAGAACCTTGCCGAACGGCACGGTCCCGAGAACATCGTCATGGGCTGGTCGCACGACGGCTCCTCCGTCCTCTTTCGATCACGCAAAGAGGCCATGGACTCCTGGGAGGGCCGCATATACGCGGTCAATCTGAACGGCGGGCTCCCCGAGCCGATGCCCATGCCCTCGGCCGGGTTTACCTCCCTCTCCCCCGATGGCAGCAAGGCGGCCTACTGCCCCATATTCCGCGACTTCCGCCAATGGAAACGCTACAAGGGCGGCATGGCACAGGACGTCTGGATCTACGACCTTGCCACCAACGAAGCGGAGAAGATCACCGACTGGATCGGTACCGACAACATGCCCATGTGGTATAAGGACCGCATCTACTTCAACTCCGACCGCACCGGCCGCCTGAACCTGTACTGCTACAACATGACCACGAAAGAAACGTATCCGGTCACCAGCTACACGGACTACGACGTCCGCTGGCCGTCACTCGGCGCCAACGCCATCATATTCGAAAAAGGCGGCTATCTCTATGTGATGGACCTCCCGTCCGAACAGATTCACAAACTCGACATACAGCTCACTACGGACCAGACCTGGATGCGTCCGGAGTTTGTCTCCGTATCCGACCAGATTGGCGATTTCGATCTTTCGCCCGATGGCAACCGCGCCGTCTTCCAGGCCCGCGGTGACGTCTTCACCGTCCCCGCCAAACACGGCAACACCCGCAATCTCACGAACTCATCCGACGCCAACGAGCGCTCGCCGCGATGGTCCCCTGATGGCAAGTGGGTGGTGGTGATCTCCGATGAGACGGGCGAAGACGAGCTCTTCCTCTATGCCCAGGACGGCAGCAGCAAGACCCGGCTCACCAGCGACGGCTACTGCTGGCGCTACGCGCCCGTCTGGTCCCCGGACAGCAAGAGGATCGTCTTCTCCGACAAAAACCTCGCCGTGTACAGCGCCGACGTTGAAAGAAAAACCGTCAAGCTCATCGATCAGTCCTCGCGCAATGAAGTGACCTGGTTCTCGTTCGCCCCCGACAGCCGATATGTCGCCTACAACAAAGATCTCGACAATAACATCACGGCTATTTTCATCTACTCCTTCGACGAAGATCGGGTACGACAGGTCACTCCAGGCCTCACCGATGACTACGCACCGGTCTTCGACCCCGACGGCAAGTATCTCTACTTCCTGTCACGCCGGCAGTTCAACCCGATCCTCTCCAACTACGAATTCCAGTTCGTAAACCAGGCGATGACGGACTTGTACCTTATCCTCCTGCAGTCCGACGCCAGGTCGCCGTTCGCACCGGAAAGCGACGAAGTCGCTCTCGACACAGCCAAAGCCGACAGCGAGAAGAAGGACAAGAAGGACGACAAGGATGATGCCGGCTCGAAAGAAGAAAAGAACGTGCGAATCGACTTCGACGGTATCTACGACCGACAAGTCGCATTCGATCTGCCGACCGGAAACTACGGTGGTATATCTGCCATCTCCGGCGCCGTGTTCTACAACAGCTATCCGATCTATGGCCTGCGCGGCAAGGTCACTCAGGATGAAACCGTGCTGCACAAGTACGACCTGAAAGAAAAGAAAGACCACCAGTGGGCGGACGGCATCGGCAACTACGCCCTTTCCGCCAACGGCGACAAGATGCTCGTCCGCAAGGGTGGCGGTTATTCCATCATCTCGACCTCGGGAGGAAAGGCGTCGTTTGATGATGCATCGGTCGACGTCTCTCACCTGGAAGTCAAAGTCGACCGTCGTCAGGAATACCAGCAGATGTTCTCGCAAACCTGGCGCATGATGCGCGATTTTTTCTACGATCCCAATATGCACGGCGTCGACTGGCAGGCCGCACGCAATCTTTACCAACCACTGGTTGCCCACTGCGCCAACCGTTTTGACCTGACCTATGTCATCGCCGAGATGATCGCCGACCTCTGCTGCTCGCACACCTACACCGGCGGCGGCGACATGCCGAGAGTCGGGTCGAGCAATGTCGGGCTGTTTGGCTGCGACTTCACCATAGACAAAGCCAACAACCGCGTGCGTATCGCCCACATTCTCGAAGGTCAGAACTGGGACGACGATCTCCGCTCACCCCTTACCGAACCGGGCATCGATGTCCACCAAGGCGACTACCTGCTGGCCATCGATGGTCACGAAGTGACGGCGACCGTCAACCCGTACTCGCTTACCGAAGAAAAGGCCGGCAAACTTGTTACCTTGACCGTCAACGATCGTCCGAACATGACGGGCGCGCGCGAAGTAACGGTCAAGCCGATATCGGCCGAGGGTAACCTCCGCTACTACAACTGGGTCGAGTCCAACAAGGCCCACGTCGACTCGCTTTCCGACGGTCAGGTCGGCTACATCCACATCCCGGATATGGGCGGCTTCGGCCTCACCCGCTTCACCAAGATGTTTTACCACCAGATGCGCAAGCCGGGCCTCATCATCGACGTCCGCTACAACGGTGGCGGTTTCGTCTCCGATCTCGTACTCGAACGCCTCCGCCGCACCGTCGTCGCCATGGACAACTCCCGCAACGGCGGCGTCGACCGCTCACCCGGTTCCGGCGTCCTCGCCCACATGATCACCCTGCAAAACATGTACTCCTGCTCCGACGGTGACATTTTCCCGTACATGTTCCGCCAGCACGACCTCGGTCCGCTCATGGGCACTCGCACCTGGGGCGGCGTGGTCGGTATTCGTGGCGGCAAGGGATTGATCGACGGCGGCTATTGCACCATACCGGAGTTCGGCATCTTCAGCCTCGACGGTCAGTGGGTGGTCGAAAACGAAGGCGTGTCACCGGATATCGTGGTTGAGGAAACCCCGACTCGCCGCGCTGCCGGGTTCGACGACCAACTCGATGCCGCCATCGCCAACGTGATGAAACGGCTCGAAGAGCACCCGCTCACGCTTCCTGCTCGTCCGGAACCCCCGGCGCCACGCTAAGCAGACCATAGCTTGTACGAGAAAGGGCGGCCCCGAATCTCGGGACCGCCCTTTCTTACATCACGTGCGTGGTGTACCCCAGGTCACACCGGACGTCAAACAGCACTACTAGTAGTTTCCACAACGTCACCCTGAGCGGAGTCGAAGGGCGACGTTTCGTGCGTGGTGTACGTCCTCGTACACCAGGTGTCATTGCGGAGGCTCTCAAGCCTGTGCGTGGTGTACGTCCTCGT
>JAHLKV010000003.1 GCA_020444475.1 bacterium | reverse complement strand
ACACGGTGCTGACATCGAGTGGGCAGCGACAGCGTCAGCACCGGTCGCTCGATGATCTTCGGTAATCCGCTCAGTGCTGTAACCGCGACCGGAGCTGACCTACAGGGCCAAACTTGAGAATGTCCGAACCGCAGGGGTTCGGACTTACGAGAGACCGAGTGGGTCAGGTCGCTTGCGAACTGACGAAGAAACTATGTGATTGCCCCGCACACCTTCATTCGCCATACTCAATCCATTGCCCCAAACCGGAGGAACCCGCACCATGCCGACCTATATCGCCCTGCTCCGCGCCGTCAACCTGCTCGGTCACAACCGCATCGCCATGGCACACCTTCGCGAGTCGTTTGAATCGATGGGCTTCTCCGATGTCCGCACCTACATCCAGAGCGGCAATGTCATCTTCAACTCGACAAAACGCTCCGTACCGGTCGTCACGAAATCGATTGAATCAGCTATTGAACAGGAATTTGGCAAACCGATCCGCGTCACCGTCCGCACGGCAGGGGAGATGGCAGCTATCGCGCAGAACAATCCACTAATGAGTGAGTACGGAGCAGACACCAAACGACTCCATGTCGCCTTCCTCACCGAGCAACCATCAGCCAACCTCGTCAAGAAAATCGATCCCGGCCAGTACCTTCCCGATCGCTTCGCCGTCGTCAATCGCGAGATCTACCTCTATCTCGCCAACGGCGTCGCCGGCTCCAAACTGACCACGACGCTTTTCGACAAAAAACTTCAGGTCCTCTCGACCGTTCGCAACTGGCGCACGGTGACGACATTAGCCGAGATGTCCACATCGTCCGCTCGATAGGGCCGGAACCAAACTCCATGTAATCTTGTTTTTCTGTCACCGGCTTATCGGGCCGCGCACGAACACGACCATAGTCCAAAACACATAGCACGACTGGAGTTTTCCGTGGCAAACAAGAAGATCATTGCCGTTATGGGGGCCACCGGTGCGCAGGGCGGCGGACTGGTCCGCGCCATCCTCGCCGACCACAACAGCGAGTTCACACCCCGCGCCATCACCCGCAACGTTAACTCTGACATGGCCAAAGAACTCGCCGCCCTTGGCGCCGAAGTGGTCGCGGCCGATATCGACAACCCCGCCAGTCTCGAAAAAGCCTTCGAAGGCGCCTATGGCGCTTTCTGCGTCACCTTCTATTGGGAACATATGTCCCCCGAGAGAGAACTGACCCACGCCAAATCGCTCGCCGATGCCGCCAAAGCCGCCCGAGTCAGACACGTCATCTGGTCGACGCTCGAAGACACCCGAAAGTGGGTGCCGCTCGACGACAACCGCATGCCGACCCTGATGGAGAAGTACAAAGTGCCGCATCTCGATGCCAAGGGCGAGGCCAACCGCTTCTTCACCGAATCCGGCGTTCCGACCACCCTGCTCCTGACTTCCTTCTACTGGGACAACCTGATCACCTTCGGCATGGGACCCAAGGAAGACGAGTCCGGTAACATGGCCTTCACGCTCCCGATGGGGAAGAGCAAGCTGCCGGGAATCGCTGCCGAAGATATCGGCCGCTGCGCCTACGGCATCTTCAAAAGTGGGCAGACCTACGTCGGTAAAACCGTCGGTATCGCCGGTGACCACCTGTCCGGATCGGAGATGGCCGATGCTCTCGGGCGTGCCCTGGGACAGAGCGTCCGCTACAACGAAGTGGAACCCGATGTCTACCGGAGCTTTGGTTTCCCGGGCGCCGACGATCTCGGCAATATGTTTCAGTTCAAACGCGACTTCGAGAAGGATTTCCGCGCCCCGCGCGATATCGAAAAGAGCCGTGAGCTGAATCCGAAACTCCAGAGCTTCGACACCTGGCTCGCCGCCAACAAGACCCGCATCCCGACGAAGTAAGCACACCAACTAGCCGCTGTGCGTGGTGTACCTCCCCGTGCACCACGCAGCCAGTCGAGTAAAGGGAGAGGTCTTGTAGGTCCGAACCCCTGCGGTTCGGACATGTGTGGTGCAGTAGGTCGAGGCTGCTTGCAGCCCGCCGCAGGCAGACGACATGTGACGCGCTCTGCCCTTGTGGCCCACCTAAAGCGGAGTGTCTCGAAAAGACACGGAGCGGCAGGTGGGGAAACCGTACACCACGCCCTCCCGCATTTTCTCCACCAAACCGATGGCGATCATGCAAACGGTCCCCTCTGTATGGACAATAATCTTTCAACACTCGTCCGGTTCACCCGACGCTGTCGCGTCACAGACGGCCATTTCCGCGGCCCCCAACGACTTCACGCAGGGGAGAAGGTTTTTGTACCTGAAAAAGTAACAAAACAAACCCACTTCGCCGTAACCGATAGCCATTCAGACAAGTACAATGACTTTTTGGTTTCGGGAGCGTCCTTGTCGACAATGAGACACATAGTCTCTTGCCACTTGACGCATCGCCGGCCGCATCGTATATACCGGGCGACAACTCGCCGCACACGCCCTGCTCTCCGGGCGTACATCACGGGAACAATCACACAAGAGACACATGCTATGGCAACCTCACGCACGTCGTGGTGGACCATCGCCTTTCTGCTCGTTATGGCGGCGATGGCGGTCGAAATCGCGCTCCTGATAAACGAAAACCGTAATCTCCGGGCCCAACTCGACGGCTTGACCGATATGTTCCAACCGCTCGCCGCCGACCAGCGCCTTCCGACCATCTCAGGCGAAGATATTTACGGCAAACCGCTGAGTATCCGCTACGGTCCCGACTCTCCGACGACTGTCCTGCTCTGGTTCTCACCGTCGTGCGATGCCTGCGAAGGCAACCTCGCCTTCTGGAACGATCTGTACGACCAGTACGCCTCGGAGCAGCTTCGCTTCGTCGGCATGTGTGCGGGGATGATCGACGAGGCTCAAACCTTCGCCGAAGCGCACGCCATGTCGTTCCCGATCCTGTCGGTCACCGACAATCGCCTTATCGATGCTTACCGGGGTCATGTCCTTCCGCAGACCGTACTCTTGTCTTCCGACGGGACCGTCATCCGGGTCTGGCCCGGAATGCTCGAAGAGGATATGATATCCGAAGTCTACGACGCTGTCGGTTCACTTTCTGCCACACCGACGGCCGCCTCACCATAACACAACCTCTGGGGGAAAGAACGGACGCTCGAAAGGAGGTGAACAAGGATGAAGCTGTTCAAAGCGATTATTCTGACCCTGGCACTCATCATGGTCTTCCTGGGTGCCTTTACGATCACCGCCCCGACCAAGGTCGAAGCCGCACGATGCTGCTGGGTGATGGTATGCACGACCACGCCGCCGATCATCTGCTGGGAAGAGTGCAGACCGTGTCCCCCGAGGCCATAATCTCACTGTTCACGAGGATGTGAATAGCATGGTGTAACTCGCGAGCGCCGGGTCTCGCGCCCGGCGCCTCGCCAGAACCGACGGCTGTCCGACTTCCTCCGCGCTCATCGAGAGTTTCCCTTGTCTTTCGGCAGAAACTCGACTTTCTTCCGGCTCAAACGCAGCTGGTCGGAAGCCACCAGCCCGGAGCCGAAACTTTTCGCGTCCGGCACCAAACTATTGGTGCGTTTGGGTGTTAAACGGACAAGTCCGTGCCGTGGAGGACAGGTGCGGCCGGTCTGACCCAAACACGGATTGCGCCCGAATGGGCCTTATCGATTACGACACCGGATTCGGTCTCCGGGCTTAGAAGACCGATGACCTGGAGACAACGACGTGGACGTAAAGCTAACTCTCTGCCTCATTCTCTCGATACCAATCACCGTCTTCTTTACCGGTTGTTCGGACAGCGCCGAATCCGGTGGCGGGCGCGATCGCATGATCCCCGCTGTGGAGGCTGTTCAGGCTTCCTACGGCTCACTGCCTCTGACCGAGCGACTCAGCGGCGTGATTAAAGCGCGGAATCAGGTGGAAATCTACCCCGAGATATCGGCCGTGGTGACCGAAGTGCTGGTCGACAACGGCGCTCTGGTCAACCGTGGGGATCCGCTCATCCGACTTCGCGACAATGAGTTCCGCGAGCGACTGAAGCAGGCCGAAGCGGGTTTGCGAATCGCCCGGGCCCAGGCCAAACAGGCTGAAGCACGCCTCAGTGAGATCCAGTCCGAGCTGGTCAGGTCCGAAGCTCTGGCGGAAAAAAACCTGATCACACCCAGTGAGATTGAGACCGCTCGCGCCGATGCCACTTCTGCCGAAGCCGATTTCGAGCTGGCGCAGGCGAGAGTTGAACAGTCAGAGGCGACCGTCGATGAGCGCCGTGAATCGCTCGCCCGGACGATTATACGTTCCCCGATCGACGGAACGGTAGGCACTCGCAATGCTGAGATCGGCATGTATGTCAGCCCCGGACAGCGTCTGTTCACCCTGGGGCAGATGGACACCGTCAGAGCAACCGTAATCCTGACCGACCGCATGTTGTCGTACATCGAAACCGGTCAGCGGGCTGAAATCATGGTCGGCGGAGACCAGCCGGTTTCAATCGATGCTCGCTTGTCGCGCATTTCCCCCTTCCTGCATCCGGTCACCCACAGCACCGAGGCCGAGGTCGATATCTCCAACGCCGATCGCGTCTTGAAGCCGGGGCAGTTCGTGGCAGTCGATATCTTCTACGGCGAAAGTGAGCAAGCCACACTCGTGCCGCTGAGCGCCCTCTATGAAAGCCCTCGCACCGGCGCCACCGGTGTGTTCGTGACCGACTCGCTTTCCGGTGAGCTCGCCGCTGTCGGCGGATCGAACGGCGATCTCAATCTTACCGATCCGGTCTCGTTCACGTTTGTTCCCGTACAGGTGATCGCGCGCGGGCGCATGACCGCCGGCGTAGCCGGCGTTGAACCCGACCGGTGGATTGTCACCCTGGGCCAGGACCTGCTGGCCGGAGAGTCCTCGACCGCGCGGGTGCGACCGGTTAACTGGCAGTGGGTCGAGCGCCTGCAGAGGCTGCAACGTGATGATCTGATAGAATCCATCCTGAAAGCACCGCAGGCGGAACGCACGGACAGCGCCGCCATCAGATTTCAACCGTAAAGACAACAGCGCAAGATCCTGAGTCACCAATGAGTATCACCGGAATCGCCGTCAAACGCCCGATCGCCACGACGATGGTCTTTCTTATCATCGTCGTGCTCGGTATCATGGGATTTCGGTTTCTCGCTGTCGACTTGCTCCCGCCGATTGACTTCCCGCAACTCAGCGTCTCGACATCGTATCCCAACGTGGGGCCGGAAGAGATCGAGTCGATCATCACCGATCGGGTCGAAAACGCCATCGCCAGTGTACCCAATATCGAACGGGTGCGATCCCAGTCGGAAGAAGGGCGAAGTCGGGTAACCCTTGAGTTCGCGCAGGGAACGAATATCGATGCTGCCGCCAACGACGTGCGCGCCGCGCTCGATCGCATACGCGATGACTTCCCGCCCGAGGTCGAGTCACCACGCCTGTGGAAATTCGACCCCGACAACTTTCCGGTCGTCATACTCGGCGCCCGATCCGACCGCAGCATGGACCAGCTTACCCGCATCCTCGAGCGCGAAATCTCCCAGCGATTCGAGCAAATTCCCGGGGTGGGATCGGTCGATGTGTGGGGCGGCATCTACCGGGAGATTCAGGTTCGCCTGCTGCGTGACCGGCTGGCATCGAGTCGCCTCTCGGCCACCGATGTCCGGCAGGCGCTCGCTCGCGAAAACGTCACCCTTCCGGGCGGCGACATGCGCGAAGGGGTCAGCGACCTCTATGTTCGCACCCGCGGCGAGTTCCAATCGGTCCGTCAGATATCGGAGACGATCATCACCGTGGTCGACGGCAAACCGATCAGGGTCGGTGATGTCGCTGAGGTTGTCGATGGTTTCGAAGATGTCAACCGCATCGTCATGGTCGACGGACAGCCGATGGTCCGTCTCGGCGTTCGCAAGCAATCCGGCGCCAACACGGTGGCCGTTGCCGAGCGCGTCCGCGCCGTTATGGAGCAGATCGACCGTGAGCGCGACGATCTCGATCTTTTGGTCGTCATCGACCAGAGCGAGTTCATTCAGGATTCGATTACCAACGTGCAGCGATCCGCGCTGTGGGGCGGCCTGCTTGCCATACTTATCCTGTACATCTTCCTTCGAAACGGCTCATCGACATTCATCATTGCGCTCTCGATACCGATCTCGATCATCGCCACTTTCGGCGTGCTGTTCTTCGCCAATCTGACGCTCAATCAAATGAGCTTCGGCGGGCTGGCGCTCGGTATCGGGCTCATTGTCGACAATGCCATTGTGGTACTGGAAAACATCGTGCGTTTGCGTGAAGGTCGACACCCGGCCCAGGAGAGTGCGCTCACCGGAACCAGGCAGGTCACCGGCGCTATTGTCGCCTCCACGCTCACCACCTCCGTGATCTTCATCCCGGTCGTATTCATGCAGACCGTTTCCGGCATGTTGTTTCGGGAACTGGCTCTGGTCGTGGTCTTCTCCCTGGCCTGCTCGCTGTTCGTGGCGCTGACGCTGGTTCCGATGCTGGGCAGCCGCTTCCTGCGCGTCGACAACGGCGCTGATCGCAAGCGGACCTGGCTGATTCGTTTCGGCGAGTGGTTCGACCACCTCGAGGACCGCTATGCCCGTGGACTCGAAAAGGCCATGCGTCACCGCGCCATCGTCTTCGGTACGGCAGCAGCCTTGTTGGTTACTACCGTGCTACTCTGGCCGCTGCTTCCGGTCGAACTGGCCCCGCAAACCGACGCCGATGAGATTGATGTTGAGCTTGAAATGGCGCAGGGAATGAACATCGCCGTCGTCAACGAATATCTGCAGGAACTCGAAGACATTGTTCTTGATGTCCTTCCGATGGACCAGGTACGGCACGTGACGACGGAGATTCGGCCCGGTGACGCCGAGGTGGAGATCTCGTTGAAAAGCGCAAGTGAGCGGACCGTGAGCAGTATCGAACTAGCCGACCGTATTCGCCGCGCCGTCGCGGGGCGGGTACCGGGCAGCGACATTCGGGTCAGCGCCCAGTCCGGTTTGTGGATGCTGCGTCGTCTCTTCGGTTCGAGCAGCGGCGAGGCGGTACAAATCGAACTTCGCGGCTATGATCTGGCTATGGCCGATGAGATCGCCGTCCATCTTGAAGAGGTAATCAACCGGCATCCATCGGTGGCCGACGTGCGCGTCAGTCGGCGCGAGGGACGCCCGGAACAGAATATCGTCATCGACAGAGAGAAAATCGCCGCCGTCGGTCTCACGGTGAGCGAAATCGGCGAAGTTATTCAGACCAATGTCGGCGGCAGTCGGGCCGGGGTGTTTCGCGAGGGGGGAGAGGAGTTCCCTATCACCGTTCGCCTGCAGCCGCAGGATCGACTCTCGACCAATGATCTGAGCAACATCTCCGTGCAGACCGCATCCGGCGATATCATCCCGGTCTCATCGGTCGTGAGCACGGAACGTCGCCGCTCGCCCACCGAAATCGAGCGTGTTGACGGTCAGCGTGTGACCTATATCACGGCCAACCTCGAAGGTGGCGCAGCGCTGGGCGACGTTGTCGCTGAACTTCAGGGTGAATTGCGAGGCTTCCCTATGCCCGAGGGCTTTTCGCTCGTGTTCGGCGGCGAGTATGAAGAACAGCAGAAAGCCGCCAAGGACTTCCTGCTCTCCATATTCATGGCCGTGGTGCTCATCTATATGGTCATGGCGGCGCAGTTCGAGCGCTTTCTCGATCCGGTCATCGTCATGCTGGCCGTACCGCTCGCCGTTATCGGAGTCGTGCCGACACTCCTTATCACCGGAACATCGCTGAATATGCAAAGTCTGATGGGCATGATCATGCTGGTGGGAATTGTCGTGAATAACGCGATCGTACTCGTGGACTATATCAATCTCATGCGGCGCGAGCACGACCTATCGGTGCACGACGCGGTCGTCAGGGCCGGCAAGCTTCGCCTGCGCCCCATCCTGATGACCACCTGCACTACGGTTCTGGGCATGTTGCCACTGTCTTTCGGCACCGGCGCGGGCGGAGAGATACAGGCCGCCCTGGCGCGCGCCGTAATCGGCGGCTTGTCCGTTTCTACCGTCATCACGCTCGTTCTTATCCCGGTCGCCTATACGAGTATCCACAACTGGATAGATACCCGCCGCACGCGCAACGCCGCCGCGTAAGCTTCGAAAAAACCCATCAGTCGCACAGTCATACGTTCGCCAATGCGCCTGGCGCAAATGTAACATACTGACAATTCGTTTAGCATCTAGTAATCCGGCCACAAAAAAAACACGTACTGCTTGCGGGATGCGTCTGTGCGCCATATCATGCATGGACAACGCAGGCCGTTTTCGGGTTGTGATCCGCAAGCGGCCTCAGTACAACTACATAACGCGCTAATACCGCGGTGACTGGAGGGACTTTGCCGATGGTGTTGAGACGCAGGCGAGAGGATACACCGGCCGACTGAGCACACTGTGTTCTCGGTACGATGCAGGACATGCCCGTCTCACCCTGACTCTTCGGTACTTAGGATGTGGCAGCCATCAACATGATGGTCCGCCACCCGAGGGATAACCGAGAGATTTCTGCGAATAGGCCGTCTTTTTCTGTTTGTAACCTGGTCGACAGGCCCCGTGTGGTCTGCCGATGCGGTCTCGGAGCGCGCCGCTCGAGTCGAGCGACGTGTCGCTTTAATCTCCCTCGTTCTCATTGATTTCATCGTGGAAACGGCGCCTCTCGCGTTCCGGCTGCACATCCGTGTCTGCATCCGACCGCGAGAAACAGCAATTGAGTGTGTGTGGATGATGGTCCTCGCGTCAGGACCACGAACAGCAAGGAGAATGATGAGGTATCAACGCAACCACGGGATTTCTTGCAAACTGCTGCTACTTCTGGGAACGGGACTGTTGGCGCTGCCGATGGCCGTCATGGCCCAGGAAAGCGAAGACGGCTTCACGGTTGGCGGAGCACTTCGGTACAACTATCGCTACATGGATTGGAACGACGAGGACTACGCACGGGTCAACAGCGCGCAGGGAGGCGAACTGCTGATGGATACCTATCGTATCAATGTCGACGGGACGTACGATGGGATCGATCTCTCTCTCGAGTACCGCTTCTATAGCGGGTATCACATGCTCCACCACGGCTATATGGGATATGACTTTACCGATCGCACCACAATGCAGATCGGTGTGCACCAGGTGCCCTTCGGTATCCAACCGTACGCTTCGCACAACTGGTTCTTCTCGATCGCCTATTATCTCGGCCTGGAGGACGACTACGACGCCGGTATCAAGTTCATCCATAAGACCGACAACGGATGGAATCTGCAGGTCGCGTACTATAAAAACGACGAAGGCAACTACACCGGCGACTCGGACAACAGCTCCCGGTATTCGTACGACATCGTGGATGAGACCTATTTCGGCATGATGTCGAACAACCGCGAAAGCAATCAGTTCAACGGCAGGATTACGTACACGGCGAGCGGTGACAACTACAACGCTGAGTTCGGTATCTCCGGCCAGTACGGGATGCTGTTTAACGAAGCGCTCGATCGTGTGGAGCGTTCCGATGATCCCGCTGCGCTTTACACCGGCGATACCGATCCGTGGGGCGACCATATGGCAGTCGGAGGTCACCTCAACGCCACCTTCGGCAACTTCAACCTGATGGCCTTCGGTATCTATGTCGATCACAATCCGGCCGTCGTCGTCGATTCGCTAATCACAACCGCCGGCGAGGAGTCGCTTGCAGCCGATTACAGCGACGATATGGTCGTTTACGGCGCCTATGACTTCCCGTACCCTGTCGCCGGCACCGGTATGATCTTCGCAATCGAGCCCGCATACACCGTGAGCGTAGACTGGGGTCCGATATCGAGCCTCCAGTTTTACAACGACTTCAGTATCTACATGAAGGACAAAGACGATTACGAGGACACTTACCACAACGTCACCGGAGTACTCGTGACCGCCGGCAGCGTGTATACCTACGTCGATGTCGCGCAGGGGAAGAACAACCCCTGGCTCGGTGAGTTCACCGGTCTCGGACCGGGTGTGAAGGATGCCGAGTGGAAGATGCGGTTTAATATTAACATGGGTTACTACTTCTAACCCGAAGATAAGTCTTGCGGTGAGATAGCGCGCCCATAACCCGGCGCCCCTTCAACCGCAGCAGGGACAAACAACCATGGCACAACTGCGAGTAGAGAACCTCTACAAGATCTTCGGCAGTCGCAGCCGTACGGCGCTGGCGATGGCGAAAGAGGGGAAATCGAAAGCCGATATTCTCGAGCACACCGGCTGCACGGTCGCGGTCGACAATGCCACCTTCGACATCGAGCAGGGGGAGACATTCGTCATCATGGGACTGTCCGGCTCAGGCAAGTCGACCGTGCTTCGCTGCCTCAACCGACTGTGGGAGCCGACCGCGGGAAGTGTTAAACTGGACGGGGTCGACGTTACCAAAGTGAACGACGAGAGACTTCGCGAAATCCGACGGTCGAAGATGAACATGGTGTTTCAGCACTTCGGCCTGCTACCGCATCGCTCGGTGTGCGACAATGTCGCGTTCGGTCTCGAGATTCAGAAGGTCGATCCGAAGGTGCGACGCGAGCGGGCATACGAGACAATCAAGCTGGTCGGACTCGAAGGTTACGAAGAGATGATGACCGGAGAACTGAGCGGCGGTATGCAGCAGCGGGTCGGTCTGGCCAGAGCCCTGGCTACCGATCCGGACATCCTGCTTATGGACGAAGCATTCAGTGCGCTGGATCCGCTCATTCGCACCCAGATGCAGGACGAACTGATCGACCTGCAGCAGGAGATGAAGAAGACGATCGTGTTCATCACCCACGATCTGGACGAAGCCCTCAAGCTTGGAGATCGTATCGCAATCATGAAGGACGGGGCGGTCGTGCAGGTGGGAACACCTGAAGAGATATTGACGTCGCCGGCCGACGAGTACGTCTCTTCGTTCGTCCAGAACGTCGACCGCTCCAAGGTCATAACCGCGTCGGCGCTGATGTTCGATCACCCCCAGCGCGTGGTTTCACCCAAGGATGGTCCAGAGATGGCGATTCGACGCATGCGGCAGCTCGGGATATCGACCCTTGTGGTCACCGGTCCAAACCGGCTCTTCAAGGGATTTGTTCGCATCGATGACGCCGTTACCCTGCAGAAGAAGGGACGGGGAAATACCCTCGACAGCATCGTCGTCACCGACGTGCCTCGGTGCGGTCCGGACACACCGGTGATGGAGCTGCTCCCGCTCGCCGTCGACTCGCGTCTTCCGATTGCGGTTATCAACGACAGGGATCAACTACTCGGACTTGTGATGAGGGCCTCGGTGGTATCGGAGATCATGGGCGAAGAGCTCGCGATCCCCGCTACCGCGAACGAAAGGAGTGAGGCATGATTGACCTTGATATAGGCGGTGTCGTCGAAGTCATCATCGACTGGCTCACCAACAATTTCGGCGGTCTGTTCGACGCTATTAGTGCCGTGCTGACTTCCGTAGTCGGCGGTCTGGAGTGGGTCCTGACTTCGATCCCCGTCCTTGTCGTAATCGCTCTCTTCGTTGCCCTCGCCTGGTGGATGGTGGGACGCGGTGTGGCGGTGTTCACCCTGATCGGTCTGCTCCTTATCGATGCGATGGGGTTCTGGGACGACACCATGGTGACTCTTGCGCTGGTGCTGACCTCGGCGCTGGTGGCACTGGTTCTTGGCATTCCACTGGGAGTGCTGGCGGCGCGCAGCAAGGGAGTGGAGCGTGTCGTACGACCGATTCTCGACACCATGCAGACCATGCCGGCCTTTGTCTATCTTATCCCGGCGGTGCTCTTTTTCAGTCTCGGCACCGTCCCCGGTGTAGTGGCCACCGTCGTGTTTGCCATGCCGCCGGTGGTGCGCCTGACCAATCTCGGTATCAGGCAGGTGCGCGAGGATGTAGTCGAGGCCGCCCATGCTTTCGGGGCCACACCAAGGCAGGTCCTTATCAAGGTGCAGCTGCCGCTGGCGCTGCCCACTATTCTGGCCGGGGTAAACCAGACGATCATGCTGGCCCTCTCCATGGTAGTTATCGCCGCCATGATCGGCGCCGGAGGACTGGGACAACAGGTACTTAAAGGAATCACTCAATTGAACGTGGGACTTGGTTTTGAAGCCGGCTTCGCTATCGTCATCCTCGCGATCGTACTCGATCGCATCACACAGGCGATGGGGGCCGGAAGAAAGACTACCCACAAATAAGCTCAGAGCGGAGGAACGAATGAAAGCAAACTGGAAAAAGACAGCAACCGTCGTACTGGCATTGACGCTGGTCTTTGCGGTCGCAGCGATGACGGGCTGCGGCAAGAAGGAAACCGCCGAGCCGAAGGTCGTCAGGCTCGTGTATGTCAACTGGGCCGAAGGGATCGCCATGACCAATCTCGCGAAGGCGATTCTCGAAGACAAGATGGGCTACACCGTGGAGATGCAGGTTGCCGATGTCGGTCCGGTATATACCTCGGTCGCCAGCGGTGACAAGGACGCCTTCCTCGATGGTTGGCTTCCCGTCACACATGCGTCTTACATGGAGGAGTACGGTGACAAGGTAGTCGATCTCGGTACCAACTACGACGGCGCCCGGATCGGGGTGGTCGTGCCCGCGTATGTCACGATCGATTCGATCACCCAGATGAACGACAACGACGACAAGTTCAAGGGGGAGATCATCGGTATCGACGCCGGCGCCGGCATCATGAAGGCTACTGACAAGGCGATAGCCGACTACGGACTCGACTTCAAACTCGTCCCCTCAAGCGGTCCGGCCATGACTGCGGCCCTTAAGAATGCCATCGACAAAAATGAGTGGGTTGCTGTCACCGGGTGGAAGCCCCACTGGAAGTTTGCCCGCTGGGATCTGAAGTTTCTCGAAGATCCTGAGGGCGTCTATGGCAAGGTCGAAAACATCCATACGATCGCCCGCAAGGATCTCGCGACGGATATGCCCGATGTCGCGGCGTTCCTCAAGGCCTTCCACATGGACGATCAGACCCTGGGGGATCTGATGGGGAAGATCGCCGAAGCCGGCAAGGCCGATCCGGTCGATGTGGCTCGGGAGTGGATGAACGCCCATCCCGATGTCGTCGCTGCCTGGCTGCCGAAGAAGTGATTTAGAGTCGCAGCTGCAGACAGGAAAAGCCCCGGTAAGACCGGGGCTTTTCTTTGCCACCTAACCTGCTGTGTGACAGTGAATGTACAATCTTTGCACGAATCGTTGACACTTTTGGTTAACTTTTTTCGATTGGGCCCTTGCGTTCGTTGAGCCGGCCGTCTATATTCACACTCAGGAATCGAAGCCTCGATCTGGGGGAAGGTTGAGAATCCACAACAGTCTATGATATCTCGAGACGCGACCGATGCACATTTGTGGGCGACGCATCATGAACGGGTCAAGGAGCTTTCCGGGCCGCTCCGTCGCGAGATTCAGTGAACCGTGAATCCTGGGGTCACGAGCTACGGCAAAACTTTTGCTTGATTTACGTGCCCGTATTATTGGATTATTGTGGAAGTTCGTCCGTCACGCGCCGTGCTTGACGGAAGAGGTCAGTCGGCAGCCAGATCCGTTTGTGGGTGGGTCTGAATGCGATCGGTTCGGGTGATACGCTGTCGCCACGAACCGGGCAAAGATTGAAGTGTCGTACGCTCTCCACGACACACACGCGATCCAGTTTTACAGGTATATCATCGCCAACCCTTTAGCTGAGAAGGGAGAATACCGCACGGTTACCAGCGCTCAACTGCATTCCGTCAGAAATTCGATCGAGTAACTACACTCTCGTGGAGGTTTCGATGAAAAGGCAGGTAATACTACTGTCCCTCATTCTCCTCGTCCCGGGACTTCTCCTGGCCGCTCCGGACAACATCAAGGTTGTCAATCAACCGGAGCAGATTCCCTCATTTCTCGGCTGGGCACCCGGTGAACTCATTGTCCAGTTCAAAGTCCCCAGCTCACAGATAGAGACGGCGCGTGCCGGCGGCGGACAGATCGCCATGGGCGTCTCTTCTCTCGATGCGATCGCAGCCAAATACCAGGTGTCTGAGATGCGCCAGCTCTTTAAGGGAGCGCAGCCTCAGGTCGTCAAGGGCACCTACATGGACCTCTCGCGCCACTATGTGGTGCATTTCGATCCCAAGGCGGATCTCGATGAGGTTATGAAGGCTTACCAGAACGATCCCAATGTCGAGTCTGTTGAGAAAAACGGTATCCACGCAATGTATGCCACACCGAACGACGGCTACTACAGCTATCAGTGGCATCTGAACCAGGCCAGCGACCACGATGTCGATGCTCCCGAAGCCTGGAACATCCAGACGGGCAGCACCGCAATCATCCTCGCTATTCTCGACTCCGGCACCAGATACTATCACCCGGATCTCGGTGGCGCCAATGCTACACCGACCAACCCCGGCGCCTCGCGCGGCAATATGTGGATCAATACCGCCGAGTTGAACGGTTCTTCCGGCGTCGACGATGACGGCAACGGCTATGTCGATGACTGGATCGGCTGGGACTTCATCACCGGCGTCTCCAACTGCTGGTCGGGCGAAGACTGCACGACGCCGGACAACGATCCGCGCGACTTTAACGGTCACGGCACGCACACCGCCGGTATCATCGGCATGCTGACCAACGACGGCTACGGTATGGCCGGCATGGCCGGCGGCTGGGGCAGCGGCTCGCAGGCCGTCACCGGCAACGGCATCAAGATCATGCCGCTGCGCATGGGCTACTCCTATAACTACCTCGGTCAGGAGTACGGCGTTGTCATGATGGATGCCGCCGCCTCGGCGTTCTACTATGCGGCCAACAACGGCGCGAAAATCGCCTCCTGTTCCTGGGGCTCCTCGAACAGCGGCGGTATCGGCACTGCCGTCAGCTACTTTATCGCCAACGGCGGTATGGTGTTTGTGGCGGCCGGCAACGACGGTTCGCAGACCGCCGACTACCTCAACGGTCGCGGCGACTGCATCTCTGTCGCGGCAACCGATGAGAACGACAACGGCGCCAGCTTCACCACCTACGGAACGTGGGTTGACATCTGCGCGCCGGGCAACAACATCTATGCCACCTATCACGATCACACCGACCCGAACACCAACTACTGGGCGGCTCTGAGCGGCACGTCGATGGCGACTCCTCTCACCGCCGGTGTCGCCGGTCTGGTCTGGTCGCAGAATCCGAGCTGGACCGCCTCGCAGGTTGCCAGCCAGCTCTACTCGTCGGCCGACAACATCGACGCTTACCTCTCGTCGCAATATATCGGCAAGATGGGTGCGGGTCGGGTGAACGCCTACGCGGCCGTCAACACCGGTCCGCCTCCGGCGCCGGTGGCCAACTTCTCCGGTACACCGACTTCGGGCACCGTTCCGTTGACCGTCAACTTCACCGATCTCTCCACCGGCAGCATTACGTCGTGGGCATGGACGTTTGGTGACGGTGGTACGTCGACGTCGCAGAATCCCTCGCACCAGTACACGTCGGCCGGCACCTATACGGTTACGCTGACAGTCACCGGTCCGGGCGGCTCCGACGGCGAGACCAAGACCAACTATATTACGGTCAATCCGTGCGTCAGCCCGACCGCCAGCTTCACCGGTTCGCCGACCTCGGGCGATTACCCGCTGGCTGTGACGTTCTCCAACGGGTCAACCGGCGCTACGTCGTATTCGTGGAATTTCGGCGACGGCGGCACCTCTACCGCCACCAACCCGAGCCACACGTACACCGCCGCCGGTACCTTCACGGTGACCCTCACCGCCACCAATGCCTGCGGCAGCGACCAGATGGTGCGGACCAACTACATCACCGTCACCACCCCGCCGTGTGATCCGCCGGTGGCCAATTTCACCGGCTCACCGACTTCGGGCACCTATCCGCTGACGGTGAATTTTACCGATCTGTCGACCAACTCGCCGACCGGCTGGAGCTGGAACTTCGGCGACGGCGGTACGTCTTCAGCTCAGAACCCGTCGCACACCTACACATCGGCCGGTACGTACACTGTTTCTCTGACGGCGACTAATTCGTGCGGTTCCGACGGTGAGACGAAAACGGCGTACATAACCGTCTCCGAACCGTCCTCGGACTATGCAACTCTGCCGTACTCAACCGGCTTCGAATCGGGCAGCTTCGATTCCTACTGGTTTACGCAGAGCAGCAACTCCGAGGGTCGCATCCTGATAACGACCGCCAATACCCCGCACTCCGGATCGTACCACCTCACCATGGACGATAACCTGAACGGCGGCCAGTATGCGCAGAACGAAGCGTGGCTGCGCCTTGATCTGTCCGGCAAGAGCCAGGTCGATCTGACGTTCTGGTGGAAGGAATTTGGCGATGAGACGCACACTCAGGACGGCGTCTTCTTCTCCAGCAACGGCGGTGCGACCTTCACCAAGGTCTACAGCCTCGCCAACGGCTCGACGACATACCAGCAGATTGCCCTCGATGTCGATGCACTCGCCGGCAGCGCCGGACTGAGCCTGACCAGCACCTTTGTGGTCAAGTTCCAGCAGTACGACAACTACAGCATCGCGACCGATGGTATGGCGTTCGACGATATCAGTGTGGTTTCACTCGATGTCCCGCCGGTGGCTGATTTCTCAGCCGATCCGACCTCCGGTGTGGCGCCGCTCGCGGTGCAGTTCACCGACCTGTCGACCAACAACCCGACCGGCTGGAGCTGGAACTTCGGTGACGGCGGTACGTCAACCTTGCAGAACCCGTCGCACACGTACACCACGGCCGGCACGTACACCGTTTCGCTGACCGCCAGCAACGCGTTCGGCAGCGATGGTGAGACCAAGACGGCCTACATCACGGTCAACGAGGCGGGCGCCTGGACCACCATCACCTATGACGATTTCGAAAGCGGCATGGGTAACTATACCGACGGTGGCGGCGATATGATGCTGTACACCGGTGGTACGTATGCATGGGAAGGCTCCAACGCGGCCGACATCCAGGACAACAGCGGTGTTGCGTCGTCGTTCTATCACACCGGTACGTACAACGTCTCCGGCTACTCCGAGATGGAAGTCGAGTTCTATTTCGTGGCCATCAGTATGGACAACACGAGCGAAGACTTCTGGGTCCAGTACTATGATGGCTCGACCTGGCAAACCGTTGCGGCCTTTGCGCGCGGAATCGACTTCGATAACAACACGTTCTACAACGCTGTTGTGACGATCTCGAGCAGCAGCTACAACTTCCCGACCAACGCTCGTCTGCGCTTCATGTGCGATGCCAGTGGGAATGTTGACGATGTCTACATCGACAACATCGAATGGCGGGGAATGGGCGGTACGAGCGCGCTCGCCAAGGTTGCTGAACTGCCGACCGAGTACGCGCTGGCTCAGAACTATCCGAACCCATTCAACCCGAGCACCACGATCGAGTTTAGTCTGCCGGTCGCAGGCAATGTCTCGGTCAAGGTGTATAATATCATGGGGCAGGAAGTGGCGGCGCTGGCCGACGGTCTCTACGGCGCCGGTACGCACAGCCTGGTCTGGAATGCTTCAGACAAGGCAAGCGGCGTCTATTTCTATCGGATTACCACCGACGCCTTCACTTCAACGAAGAAGATGATCTTGTTGAAATAGAACTATGATCTAGCCAGCCAATCCAAAAGGCGGGCCGTCTGGCCCGCCTTTTTTATTATCGAAACTAAGTCACTGGCGGCTATGTTCAACAGGTGTCGATATCCCGTATCGCTCGGCAGCCTCAAAACGAAAGCACGTCGTGAATCAAAGTTACTACAAAGAAAAGCTGGCCGCCTCAAAGCTGCGCCAGGTCTATGAATCCGCCCCGCCGAGAGTTCGGCAGTATCTCGAAGCGGAAGCCCAACACGTCTGCTCGAGAATCTCCCGGGACGACCTGGTGCTTGAACTCGGCTGCGGCTACGGCAGGATCCTCGGCAGACTTGCTGAATCTTCGGCCTACGCCGTAGGCATCGACTCCTCGGAAGCCAGCCTGCGCGAGGCGCGTAGATGGTGTCCACCGAGAATGAACCTCGCACTGGCCTGCATGGATGCTTCACATCTGGCATTCGCCGACAACGCATTCGATATCGTCGTCTGTATTCAGAACGGTATCTCCGCCTTCAATGTAGACCGGGAAGATCTCATCCGCGAAGCGGCCCGGGTGACGCTGCCGGGCGGTTTGCTGCTGTTCAGCAGCTATACGGACTCGTTCTGGGGTCACCGACTTGACTGGTTTGAACGCCAGGTGGAACAGGGTCTGCTCGGGCCGATCGACTACACCCGCACCAGACCGGGGGAGATATGGTGTACCGACGGGTTTCACGCCTCGACAGTAAACCGAGAAGAATTCCAATCGCTGCTGAATCGCTTGCAGCTCAAGGGGAAGATCTCTGAAATAGACTCATCGAGCCTTTTCTGCGAAATTTATGTCTGAGTATCGGATTTCTTTCTCCACTCACACGGTCGGTAACCTCGGTGTGATCGTTCCGCGAAGCAGACCCGTTATGATACCCAGGGCCTGCTCTAATTCGGCAGCCGACGGCGAGACCACGGAAATCCTGACCGCTTCGTAAGCCGGATGACTCTCCGTCGCAAATACCTCGCCCGGAGAAACCACCACCCCCTGCGCCTGTGTCTCCATAGCCAGACGCACGCTGGTCCAACCGTCCGGCAGTTCCAGCCAGCAGTGATAGCTGCAGGGATGGCGGTGACACACAAAGCCGTCGAGCAGTGGATCAACCAGCTTCTGCCTTCGTGCGATATCCTGCCGTCTTTGCGTCACGACATCTCTCACCGTGCCATCGTCGAGCCAGCGTGCAAACAACTCGATCATCAGCGGCGGCAGACATATACACGACGCCGTCAGGCTTTCTACCATCCGCTGTCGGGCGGCATCGGGCGCCCGCACCACACCAACCCGAAGCCCCGCCGCGAGCGCCTTCGAGGTTGACACCACGAGATAGGTCTGATCGGGAAGCAGTTCCGCAATGAACCCCGACTGCTCCGGCACCAGCGGTCGCATTATCTCATCCTCGATCACCGTCACACCGTACTTGGCGGCGATACCTGCGATTTCCTCGCGTCGCAGGACAGTCATCGTGCGATTGGTCGGATTGCTGATAGTCGGCATACAGTAAAGCACGCGCACCCGGTGGTGCCGACAGGCCGCCTCAAACGAGTCCGGCATAATCCCGACCTCGTCAACCTCCAACCCGATCATGTTGAGATCCTGCTGCTGGGCGATTGCCCGCATGCCGAGATAAGTGAAATTGTCGGTGCAAATCGTCTCGCCCCGATGCATTTCCGCGCCGAGAATCACCGACAACGCATGCTGGGCGCCGGCCGTGATAAACACCGAGTCGGGATCGGCTTTCATGCCAAGCTCACCAAGCCACCGCGCACCCGCTTCCCGGTGATGTGTCATGCCCGCTGTCGATGGATATTCGAGCAGGCGATGGATATCGGAAGCCCGGCTGAGCTCCTTCAACGCCGCCGCGAGATCGGGGTCAAGGTCGTACGATGGGTGGTTCTTGCTCAGATCGATGGCATCGGGCCGTTCTTTCACCAGCGACGCCAACATTGAGCGGCTGGTCTGCATCCCGCCGACAAATGTCCCGCGGCGACCCTCGGAATGAATCAACCCCCGCCGCTCAGCCTCGGCGTACGCGCGCGTCACCGTCCCGATCGCAATCCCCAGCGAGTCGGCCAACTCCCGCTGGGTGGGGAGCCGGTCTTGGACCGCCAACGAACCGCAATCGATGTCGGCCTGCAGGGCACTGATCAGAGCCAGGTACAACGGCTGATTGTGCCTCTCGATATCCGGCTTCCAGACTTTCATAGCGCAGTCAATCTTATGGTATAAAGTTACTTAACAGTGCACCGCAATCACGGCAACAGGCCATTCAATTTTATTGTCACTATGACAATTCATTTGTAACATCTTTGTCTTATTATATGTATCATATACGTGTCGTCAAGACAAAAGATTCCGCCGGGAATCAATTCACAGGAGGTCATGATGTCCACTATACAGTTTTCATCGCTGGCGAATCGCCTTCGCCGAACCGAAATCCGCGAGTTGCTCAAACTCACCCGCATGCCGGGAACGATATCATTCGGGGGAGGCCTTCCGGATCCCTCTATCTTCCCTTACGAACCGGTCAAGAAAGCGTCTATCCGCGCGGTCGAAGAGTTCGGCCGTCAGTCGCTGCAGTACAGCCCTACCGAGGGGGAGCCGTTTTTCTGCGAGCAGGTGGCGGCGTTCATGAACCGCCAGGGGGAGAAGGTGCGTCCCAACGAGATCTTCTCAGTCGCTTCATCACAACAGGGGCTCGATCTTCTTGCCAAGATCTTCGTCGATCCCGGTTCAGCCGTGATAGTCGAACGTCCCAGCTATGTGGGCGCCATCCAGAGCTTCAGGCAGTTCGGTGCCGACCTGCACGGTGTGGCGATGGACAACGACGGCATCATTCCGGATCGACTCAAAGACAAGATCGATGACTTGATTCACCGCGGCAACCGCCCCCGCTTCATCTATCTCATCCCGGACTTCCAGAACCCATCGGGGATCAATCTCTCACTCAAGCGCCGCAAACAAGTCCTCGCGATAGCCGCTGCCTATGATCTGATCGTTGTCGAGGACAGCCCCTACCGTGAGCTTCGATTCGAGGGTGACCTCATACCATCGCTGCGCTCGCTGGACCCCGACGGTCGCGTGATTCAGATGAAGACGCTCTCCAAGTTCTTCAGTCCCGGCTTCCGTATCGGCTGGATCACTGCGCCCCCTGAAGTGCTTGAGAAGTTAATCATGGCCAAGCAGGGGACCGACCTCTGCACCTCCGCATTTACATCGATCATGACAGCCTGCTTGTTCCAGGACGGCTCAATCGAGCGACAGATCGAGATCAGCAAGCAGTTGTACGCCAAAAAGGCGAAAGCTATGCTCGATGCACTGGACCGGTACATGCCCGACGCTGACGGGCTCTCCTGGTCACACCCCGAAGGTGGCATGTTCCTCTGGCTCCGCCTCCCGGAATGTATCGACACCACCGAGATGCTCTACGACGCCGTCGAGAAGAAAGTCGCCTATGTGATCGGGAGTTGTTTCTACTCCGACGGCTCCGGGCGCAACGAGATCCGCCTGAACTACTCGTACCCGACCGTCGAGGAAATCGACCGCGGCATCAGGAGCCTCGCCGAGGTTGTCGAGTCCCGCATCCACGAGGAAGTGACTTCCGCACACCGATCGTAGTGGCTTGGCGCCATCGCGTGCGATTACATCGACAACGCCTCAATAATGGTCATTATTGTCCGTTATTGAGGCGTTTTTTCTTGTCGGATTGGTCGGACTGTAGCATCTTGCAGGTGGCCTCATTAGTCGATCCTTCCAACCCTCACTGGAGGACATCATGAGAACCTTCCTTGCGCTAGCGCTCACTGTCGGTGCACTGCTGCTCGTCCTGAGTTGTAGTGAGGCGCCACCGACCCAGTCGGACGTTGACCACTCCATCACGCTGGTCCAGCGCCCGCAGTTCGTTGAAACGCGACCCCCTGAAGTGGTTGCTGACTTCACCCTGGTGACGGCGAACAACGCGGTGTACAAGAAACCGCCGCCTCCGCCTCCCGATGATACCACTACCGGTGATCCCAATCCGAATCCGCCCCACAAGTACGCCTACATCGTGGGGATTTCGGACTACGAAGGGACCGCCAACGATCTCCAGTTCTGCGATGACGATGCGCAGGCGATGCGGTCGTGGTTGATCGGCGAAGGGTTCACCTGTCGGATGGACCTCGATATGGCGGCGACTGCAGACAACATCGTGGCTGGGCTTCAGTGGCTGATTGACAATGCTGACCCGGGTGATGAAGTTGCATTCTGCTATTCAGGTCACGGCATGCGATCTACTGCCGGCTCCGCAATCATTTCGGCCGACCTGTACTACATCACGCACGGTTATGTGATGTCTTACTTCAACGCCGTCAATTGCACCAAGAAGCTGGTTACGCTCGACGCCTGTGTGATCGGTGACTTCCATGCGGATGTTGTCGACGGCACGTTTATGGCGACGGCGTCGAATCGAAAGAACTCCTATGACGCCCCGGATCTGAACCACGGCGCCTGGACCTACTACTGGCTCTATGGTACCGAGAATGTCGGCCTGGTGTACGCGGAAGAGGCCGCCCCGTACGCCGAGGACGGTATGTTAGCCTGGGCATCGCTGTACAGACTCAGAGTCGACCCGAAACACACCGATGCGTATACGGGTGAAATGGACATGTAGTCTGGCGGCACAGAAAATCTAACGGCACAGAAAAAGGCTCGCCGGTAAGGTGAGCCTTTTCTTATCCCCTATGTGGTTTTGCTGATCCTCACTCACACGCCGACAGACACGCCGCAGGCGCCGGCCCTCCGAGAAAAACGTAGTTCACCAGATAGATCAAATCAGACAAATCCAGCGTACACCCACCATCGCCGTTTACATTGGCCGCCGGCATACAGAGGGGAGTCGGCCCTCCGAGGAAAATATAGTTGACCAGGTAGATCAGATCCGACAGGTCCACATCACCGCCGGCATCGCTGTCCACGTTGCCGGTCAATCCGGAGCAACAGCCGGTCGCCGGTATCAACAGGGTGATGTCATCGATACGAACCCGCCCCTCGTAATCATCGGTGTGCGGCTCACCGACATAGAGAAATTCCAGGGAATCGTCGATTGCAAAGACGTGCTCAAACGCTATTGGCGGCGGGTTTTCGATCACGACGCCGTTGGCATCGTACAGTCGAAGCGTCAGGTGGCCGTCGCGTTTCGATAACTCGGCGTAGTACCACGTGTCATAGTCGTAGGTGTGGGCAACATTCCAGTTCCAGGCCGAGGAGTCCCAGACCGCACCATTCCATGTACGAAGCAGATTCCCACCGGAGTTTACCGCCGGATCCATATAGACCATGAAGATCGGATGGAATGTTTCACCGCCGCCGCCATAGTTGAGGTGGTTGTCGACATCGATCACCATCTTGCGGTGATAGTGCCACCACTCTTCAGCGCACTCGTCACCGACACACGTATCGTTCGTAATCGTCAGGAAGTACATTCCGTTTTCGTAATAGCCGCCATGATCGTTGAAGGCGGGATTATCGTAGTCGGCCTGCTCGTAATTGGCAAGATCATATTCGATATAGCCGACCTTCGTCCGTATGCGGTATTCTTCGGGAAGCACATGGGTACTGCGGATAAGCGCGGCATGCCAAAAATCCTCCGCTTCGATCTGAGCGTAGCCGTCGGCGATCGTGATGCCTGCACCGTTGTGAATGTCGAAAAGCAGCCATCCTGCCTGTCCGAACGTCTGTCCGTTCTGCGCCTCGAAGGTAGAGTCGAATCCCTCGTGGTACAGAACCGTCCAGCCGGAGTCGTCGAACACCTGAGATGCAGCCTCCGCGTGCGGACTTACGAAGACTAAGGCGGGGGCGAGAAGAAGCGGCAATAGACGCATAGATGCGGTCCTCACATAGAAGTAGCTCTAACGGGAATATGCGTCCTGTGCCTCAATCGTCAATCGCAGAGTGTGCGTTTCCGTCAGCTGCTGACGAAATCACAAAAAAACACCGGCGCCAGAGGGCACCGGTGTCTTCCCAAAGGTCTCACCCGACTACGATGGTTCCGTGAACGAGTACTTGTAGCCGGTCCAGACCGCCAGCCCGTAGAAAAGTAGATCCATCGGGTGGAAGGTCAGGAACAGGATCCCGACGATTGACAGGGCATCAAGCGAACCGACGAGTTCAAAAAAGCCCATCCCCTCATACGCTGCAATCTCGATACAGGCCGTCAGTATGTTTCCGAGCACACAGCCGAACAGGGCCAGTCCGGCGCCCGCCAGACCAAACTTCTTGTCAACTCCCTTGCCGACGTGGCGCATTGCCTGTCCCACCAGATAACCGACCCCGACCGCCATCCAGCCGATCTGATAGCCGGTCCAATGGGTGATGAGCGCCCAGACGATCGATCCGGCGATCGCCCCCGCGAGTCCGGCGATCGCACCCAGGGGAAGGTTCTGATCAGCCTGTAATCTGCGAAGATGCATTTGCTTCTGCATATCCTCGGCGGTCGGCTGGTACGCGCTCGAGGTCGGCATGGGCTGCGAACCGGGTAAGGGGCGGGCCCCCGGAGAAGGTGGCGCCGGGGTCTTCACCGGCGCTTGAAAGTCAGTGTGCATGGAACCTCCCGTGAAAATTCGTGCCTGAATAGTCGTGTTCCGAATATCGGCGCCGGCCCAAACCGTTTTGAGTCGAATGAACCACCCCGCGCAGAATAGCTCCAAATAAGTACAGCCGGGCAGTTTCTTCCTATTGCGGCGTATCCGTGATACTTCGACTAACCTGCTTGTGCATGGGAGATTACCGTCTCCGGAGACAACCGCTTCCCTTACCTGGCGACAGCCAAAACGTATATTCGGATGACCCCGACCGGAAATCGGTGGCGCCAACGCTCATCGCTATGTAGATTCACGAAGTCCACGATGATTTCGCAACAATCCGCGGGAAGCGACGTTTGTACTGCCATGTCTGACTCTCTACGACTTATGTGCGTTCTGGCCCACCCCGATGATGAATCGCTCGGCATGGGTGCGACCCTGGCCCGGTACCATGAGGAAGGCGTCGTACTCTCGGTCGTCACTGCAACTCGTGGTGAGCGCGGAAGATTCTTCGATGACACCGACCGCCCCAGTATGGCTACCATCGGGAACGTTCGCGAGCAGGAGCTTCGTAACGCGATCAAGATCCTCGGGGTGGATCGGCTGCACCTGCTCAACTACCTCGATGGTGATCTCGACAAGGCAGATCCGAAAGAAGCCGTCGCCAGAATCGTCGACTGTATCCGCGCCGATCGCCCGCAGGTTGTTGTTACTTTCGCTCCTGACGGCGCCTATGGTCACCCGGACCATATCGCGATCAGCCAGTTCACCGGAGCAGCAGTCGTTTCCGCCGCTGATTCGACCTACGCCGGTGTCGAGACATTCCCAATCGACCGGCCGGCCCACCGCGTCTCCAAGCTCTATTTCATGACCTGGACCGAGTCGACCTGGCGAACCTGCCAGCGGGCGTTCAAAGACCTCAAGACGACCGTCGACGGTGTCGAACGCCGGGCGACCCCCTTTCCCGAATGGGCAGTTACCACCCGGGTCGAAACATCAGACTATCTCGACGCTGTCTGGCAAGCCGTTCAGTGTCACAAGACACAGCTCACCATATATCAGAAGCTTGATCAACTCGGCAGGGAAGACCTCCTTGCGATCTGGGGAGAGCAGGAATTCTATCGGGTCTTCAGTACCGTTAACGGGGGACGATCTGTCGAGACCGATCTGTTCGAGGGACTTCGCTAGCCTGTCTCGATCTACATCATCACGTATCAGGGGTAATTGAATCGCATGAGCAAATCCAATCAGCGCACTCGCCGCTCTGCACCGATCGATTTATCGGCCGACCAGTTCCGCGCCCTGGGGCACGACCTCGTTGACCGTATCGCCGAGCTTCTGGATACGATGGGGGACCGTCCGGTCGGGCCGAGCCTGTCGCCGGGCGATGTCCGCACGCTGATCGACTCTGAAAGGAAACTGCCTTCGCACGGCGGCGATCCTGCAGACCTGCTCGGACGCGCCCGCGAACTGCTCTTCGAACACTCGCTTTTCAATGGCCACCCGCGCTTCTGGGGCTACATCACATCGTCGCCGGCGCCGCTCGGCATCCTTGGTGACTTGCTGGCGTCGGCCGTTAACGCCAACGTGGGCGGGTGGAAGCTCTCACCGGTCGCTACCGAGATCGAACTGCAGACCGTCCGCTGGATCGCAGAACTGATCGGCTTTCCTGCCGATTCGGGCGGTGTATTGGTAAGCGGCGGTAACATGGCCAACTTCGCAGGCTTCATGGCGGCGCGGGTGGCACAAGCGGGCTGGGATATCCGGGCCGAAGGCATGCGAGGAGCTCAGGCCGGACAACTCACCCTCTACGCTTCCAAAGAAACCCACACCTGGGTCCAGAAGGCGGCCGACCTGACCGGACTCGGCACCGATGCCATCCGCTGGGTGCCGACCGGAAGGGACCAGCGCATGGATGTCGACGCGTTGCGACGCATGGTCGATCTCGATCGAAAGAGCGGCCACCGGCCGTTCCTTGTCATCGGTTCCGCCGGAACCGTCAGCACCGGTGCGATCGACCCTCTCGGCGCGCTGGCGTCGTTGTGCAGAGAACAGGGACTGTGGTTCCATGTCGATGGCGCCTACGGTGCGGTGGTCACCGATGTTCCGGGCGTGCCCGAAGACATTCAGGGGATTCGCGAGGCTGACTCGGTTGCGGTTGATCCCCACAAATGGCTCTATGCGCCGCTCGAAGCCGGCTGTGCGCTGGTACGCGATCCGGAGAAGTTGCGGGCAGCCTTTTCGTATCATCCACCGTACTACCATTTCGGCGAAGAGGCTACCAACTTGGTCGATTTCAGCCCCCAGAACTCGCGAGGTTTCCGCGCCCTGAAAGTCTGGCTCACGCTCCAGCAGGTAGGACGTGAAGGATACCTGTCGATGATCGGCGAAGACATCCGGCTGGCAAAACACCTCTTCGATCTTGTCAAAGCGCACGACCGTCTGCAGGCGTTCACGAACGGACTGAGCATCACGACCTTCCGATACGTCCCCGCCGATCTCCGGGACAGGCTCGCCGAACCAAACGTGGAAATCTACCTCAACGAGCTCAACAGCGACCTTCTCTTCCGCATGGAAAAGAGCGGTGAAGCGTTTCTTTCCAACGCTGTTATCGACGGGACATTCCTGATGCGACTCTGTATCGTCAACTTCAGGACGTCACGGGAAGATATCGAGGTGCTTCCGGAGATCGCCGTCCGACTCGGCGAACAGACCGATCGCGATCTCCGACCAACTGCAGTCTTGTAGCGGCGCCAATTAGGTATTGCGTGGTTCTGTGCCGGTGTCGACCTGGTCCGGTAACAAGTGACTGGAGGAGGGCGAGGGATCATGTCGAAGATCGGCTCCGAGGTGATAAGAAAACTGGAACGGGCTATCGCCGACTCGCTGACCCCGTCTACAAACTGCTTACGCCGAAACGCTTCGTCCCCACCCCGTGTCGGCGAGAAGCTGCCCGCTTCGATGAGAAAGCACGCCAGGGCGCGGGTCTGATTTAAATCGCCAGAGAGAAAAAAGCGCGATTCTCTTCTGTCTATTAATCCATTCCTCTGCCCAGTCGGTCCTAAGACCGGACGAAAGAAACGCAAAGAGACGAGGCAAAGCGGACTGCCGCTCTGCCGAATCGACGCTCAGACTCAGTCCTCCTCATCCCCGTCCCCGCACCCGGCTGTGTTGTCTGTAGCCCGACAGCACAGCCGGCGATCCATTAATCAATGCCTGACTCAATCGATCCCCGGACGAAGCCGATACACAAAACAGGGGACATGTACCGCCAGCAAAGTTACCGAGGAAGACCGTGGGATTTTTTGTAGAACTCGTCGTCAAAATCGCCATCCTTATCGCAGCACTGTATGTTCTGCGACGTCTCTTCTATCTTCTCTGGGTTGATGAACGTCGCCGGGCGCGCGATGTAGAACTCGGTTTCCGGTTCTTCCTTGATGAAGACACCGGTCGGCGCGTCGTGTCGGCTGCCGTGCCTATCTACGGCGATGACCCCGGATTTATAGCCGCCATCGGCGACAATGGCCTCGAAGTTGGATACACCCCTCGCGGGGCCGTACCGATTGCGGTCTCGAAGATGTTCAGTGACAGGTATCTGTTGCAGGTGGTCCTCGACGGTCGGATGTTGCCCAGCAGAGAAGAGGTCTACGATCGGGGCATCCGCGCTTATCAGGCGGGAATTCGACAGGAACACGGCTTTCTCATCTACTCGCCGGAGGTGCTCGCGAGAGGCGGATTAGCCGAAGGCATCACGGCGGCCACCGATACCTTTCTGATCCTTCCCGACTGTACCGAAGAGACCATTGCCGCCCTGCCGGCGCTGGCCGGGATGTTTCAAACGAGAGAAGCACCACAGGCCCTCGCCTATGCTCGTCAGAAAGTGGGCGCCGAAGGCGAACTCGTCAGCTACCACGAAGCGTGGTATCTTTTTCACCCGGACACGTCGTTGCTGTGCACATTCGCGTCGAGGATGCTCGAGACAGGCTATCAGAAACTCTTTGAGATCAACCGCACCCGGCGACCGGAGAACTTCATCCCGAAGAAGATGGAAGAGCTGCTCGGCGGCGTCCCGGCATTCGACGGCAAACCGATCGACTGCAAGCTCTACTTCGAAGAGTCCTTCCTTGTCACCTACTGGATGCAGAAGAAGAAGTATCGTGTGCATGCCGACAGGATAGCAGCCGCCCCTGGTATTGGAGAGGAAGCGACTCTCCTGCACAGGCTCCGCAAGTACCTGCTGCCGGAAATCGTTCGTGACCGGGCATACACACGAAAGAACCTGCTGCGATTCGCCCTGCAGTATCTTCTCACCACATTCTACATCCCGGCGCTGGCGCTCGGAATCGGCTGGGCTGCCAGGACATTCTTTCCGAATGTCTCGGAGATGATCGCTATGATTCCGGTCTTCCCGGCCGGGGTGTTCTCGATCATGGCGCTCATTATGTCGTTCGTGTACGGTATCAAGGGAGTCTTCGCGGGGAAAAAACTCGTCCGATCCGGACTATAGACAACGAGGATTAAAGCAGATCAGCGAACAGGCCGCCCGGGTGCAAACTCGGGCGGCCTTCGGTCTTCTATACCTGGAACAGGTATTGCAGCTTTATGAAAAACTGGCGAGCATTGAGTTTCCAGGTGTTGCCCACCTGTTCGGTTTCGGGGAAGAAATCGAAGCTGTGGGTCGATCCTGCATGCAGCACCGAGAACGAGCTGAGACGATAGGTGATCAGAGGATCAATCTCCCATGTCTGGTCACTCCAGTCGTAATACGCCGGTCCGTTCGCAGTCTCACCCTGGTACAAAGCCGCCTTCGAGTTATCGTGCTGCACGATCAGGCGGACCGACAACTCACGGTTCAGTTGCAGGCTCAGCTTCGTACGTACGATATACTGCCGGTACAACTCACGGTCTGACTCGAGATGCGTCGAGCGCACATACTGGAAGTCCGGCTCGATAACCAGCCTGTCAATCGGCTTGAAATCAAGCGATACCGCCACTGTATTCTGATTGCCGACCGCCTCGGCGAATCGAGCGACTTCACGCCGCCGGTTCAGCGAAATATTGTAGCCCATCTGATGGCTGAGGTGACCACCGAAATTGAGCTCGGCTCCATAGAGAGTTCCATAGTCGACAAACCGCGATGCATCCAGACGGCTCGTCCATGTCTCCGTGCCGCGGAACGCATTGACCTGAACATAGGTTTGCGCCCAGCGCAGATCGGCGCGGAAGTTGGCGTTCTGGTAGAGCCACTTACGGGTTCCGTCATACTGCCAACGACCGTTAACGGAGACCTGCTGCTGAATCTGCTGGAACGGACCACTCTCCGGATAGATGTTGTACCAGGTACCGATATCACCGTCGCGATAGTCCACCCACGGATCATAGCCGGTCTCCGTCCGATACGCCGGATCAACCTGGCTATAGGTGATATTGAAGTTCCAGTCACGCGCCCGTCGCTGAAGGCTGGCATAGCCAGCGTTGCCGCTGAACGACTCTCCGTCGAATACCGCCGTTCGGCTTCCCTGGTCGAACAGGACGCCATTAAGACGCGCACTGGCCCCCGGGCTGTTCGGCTCGCCGGTGAAACTCGAAACAAACTGCCCATTGAAACGATAGGTCGGGGTCAGCCGCAGAGAGCCGTCCACCGAGGCAATGGTGCCGTAGCCGCCGCCCTCCAGCCGCCGATCGGTCAGGATGAAACCCACCTGTGAGGCATCACCGAAGGGCTTCGATCCCCGTACGACATTCACCCAGCTTCGACCGGTCACCACCAACTCGGAACGCTCTTCGAGCGGAATAACGTAGGCGGTGTTTTCGTCCTGAGCCGACATAACGCCCAGCGTAAATCCGGACTTGCGACTGACGAATTTCACCGCATACTCCGGATCGTTCACGGTCCGCGTGTAAAACGAGTTAAACGGTGTACGGAAGACATCGGCCCCTTCCTGAAAGAAGGGCCGCCGCTCCGGGAAAAACAGCGCAATGGTCGTGTTCACGTCAACCTGCGCCGCATCAGATTCAATCTGGCTGAAGTCGGGATTGTAGGTAGCTTCCATGGTCATGTCCGACGAGAGCGCGTATTTCCCACCGAGCGACATCTCGCCCTGAACGTCCTGGTTGTCGAAGCTCGAGGCGGGATTGCCCGGATCCGAGAGCGAGCCGGATTGGAACGCCACATAGGTCGGCAGCAGTTCGAGACCTTTGCCCGGCTGGACACTGCTGATGCCGTCGCCGGTCCCCCACTGGCACGGCCAGCAGGGCTCATTGCGATCGCGCGCCGCCCACGAATACTGATGGTAACTTTCGCGGGGACGGATCCGCTCGAAGTTTATCTTCCACGACTGCACATCCCGGTTGGGGAAGCGAAGACTCGCGAACGGCACCGCTATCTCGACCTGATATCCGGAGTCAGTTATCTGAGCAGCCGATTCCCAGATCAGATCGAAACCGGAATCCTCGCCGACAATGCTCGTCCACAGATAGTCTTTCTGTATACCGTACGGATTGACATAGAACTGATACGCCCACGACGCGTCACCATACGTGTCGATCATTAAACCAACCGCGTCGTTTCCGCTGAACTGGTCGCGCTGACACATCGTCGCGCGCACCGAGGCAGGATCATCGAGACATACGAAGGCGACATAGAGGTACTTGTCATCGTAAGTCACCAGGGTACGCGTATCGACATCCGGCTCGGTGTTGTCTCCGGGGTAACGCTCGGTAAACTCAGAGACAGTCGAAGCGGACAGCCAGGCCTTGTCCGCAACGTCACCGTCAATGTTGATTCTGCTGTCGGCCCGTGTTACGGTCACTTCAGGATTGTAGACGGGCTTGGCGAGCAGCACGTCCGCACAGAGGAGCCAAACGGCAGCTAGTGAAAGAACCAACACCACAGCCAACCGTCTTCCGGTTCGAGAAATACCAGCGGTAGTCATAGGCATACTCCTGCAGGTACGCTGCCGGTTGTTTCTTCAGGCAGCGCAGTGTTCGGCTACTGTCGATGTCGGCGAATCCTAAGAGGATTCCGCTGTGGACTGCTCTCCACAGCGGCTCAGCGTAGCCCACGATTTGCTCTTGTCGACGGGTATACGAATCCCTGCGACCGCTTGTTTCAGGAAAGCTGGACAGGCTTTCAGAGCCTGCGAATAGCGGCGACTCGTTTGTCCACGACACGCAACATCTGCGCGGGTTACCCGTATACAAATGATAGCGCCTGCTCCAGGATACTTTGTATCTTCGGCCTTTCCGGGTGCCCGGCGAGCAGTGATCGCAAGTTATGCGAATATGTCGTTTGTCTCGGAAGACGTTGCTGTGGAGTGGTGAATCGTGAAGACAAGAATCGTGCAGATACTGGCAGCCGTCGTTCTGGTGCTGACCGTGGACGGGATCGCCGATGCTCAGCCGCTGGACGGCCGCTACGGCATCGAACTCAGTCTCGGTGCCGCCGTCAGACTTGGATCGACCGCTGATGTGAACTATAGCGGCGTCGATGTCGACGTTGATGCCGCGGGGTTTCTTGGTGGTCTTGGATTCAACTATTGGATGTCAGAGTCCTCGGCCCTGACCGTACAATTTGCCGCACGGACAGTCAACATCGGAGTCTCGAACGGCGTCACCGGCGTCAACACCAGCACGTCGTCGGTAACGACGGCCCTGCTCGGTCTCAAATACTATCTCCCGCCATCAACCTACGGCAGGCGAGGTCGACCGTTCTTGTCGATTGCGGCCGGACCGGTGATCGGCAAAGAGGAGCGCACCGAAATCTATCAGGCAGTGCTGTACGAATCCGCCACTCACGGTGCGTTCGGAGGACGATTGGGCGCCGGCTACGACCTCCAACTCGGACGTCATACCATGCTCGGCTTCTCGACCGGCTACCTGTTCATGAGCGATTTCGAGGAACCCGTAGGAGCCCGGGTGAATCACAGCGGACCGGATTTCGCGATCAGTTTCAGCTATCTCTTCGGCGACAACCGCCTTTGAGGTTATCAACCTTCGTGCGTTTCGCGATCAGTGCCAGACGCCGAGAATGACGCCCATCACTACGAAGCTGACCAGATGGTAGACGGCGTTGATGAAGAAGAGCTGAATGGGGCGTCTCTCGAACAGATCGTTTACGCCCATGGCGACAAACACGAAGCAGACCCCGGCCACGAGACTCACCATCACACCACGACCTATCGAAATCTCACCGCTCCAGAGCATGACACGCGCCAGTCCGTAGGCCGCGATACATGAGCCGACAAAGGCCCAGAGCATGTTTAACGCCGAAAAGTCGGCTTGCACCTGCTCCTTGCTTTTGCCGATTCCCGCCATCCAGGCGTTTCCAAACAACGCCATCGAGTACCAGACTGCCCCCAGGATAGTGTAAGCAAGACCTGCTACCACTACCGCCCAATAGTTGATCGTAAGCGGTTCCATTGAGTTGATTCCTTCTGACTGAGAGACAAGTGACTACCTGTAGTCTCACGGTAGGGAAATGGTTGTGCCGAAGCAAGAAAAAAGACGCGGTGAGTCCCTGATTGGGGCTTGCCGACGGCCCGCGGGCGCCGGCTTTTTGCAGTTGCTCATCCGATCCCGGTGACATAATTTGTCCTCGTGGGAAAAATACTCAAACAGCGAATCAAACAGAAACGATTCGAAAGCGCTGCCCAGGAAGTCATCCTCAATACCCTCATCACGTCCGATTACCTTTCGCAGCTGCTGGTCGACGCCTGTGAAAACTTCGGCATCTCGCAACCCCAGTACAATGTCCTTCGCATTTTGCGGGGGGCCTATCCCGAAGGGTACGCCCGCTATGATATCGCCGACCGAATGCTCGAGCGCGCCCCCGATGTCACCCGGCTGTTGGACCGCCTTGCCCGCCTGAAGCTGGTCGTTCGCGGGAAATCTCCGATCGATAGTCGCCTCTCGATAGCCAGAATCACTCCCCGGGGACTCGCCTTGCTGGAGAAGATGGAGCCCGCCATTCAACGGATCTATCGACATGTCGAAAAGAAACTGACCGCAGCCGAGCGAAAGGCGTTTTCAAAGCTTTGCGAGAAATTGTACGGCGACCAGTGACCCCGACCGCCGTCGCTCAGTCTTCCTCGATCAAGCCGAGCACCTCGAGAATAAACGCCAGCTCGAACGCGTACTCCCGCAGGTACTCATAGCGACCGGTCGGGCCGAAGTGACCGGCATCGAAACGAGTCAGCAGGAGCAGTAGATTGTCGTCGGTCTTGAACTGCCGGAGTTTCAGGGTCCACTTGGCGGGCTCCCAGTAGTGCACCCGTGGATCGTTGAACCCCGCCAGCACCAGCATATGAGGATATTCCTGAGGGCGAACATTGTCGACCGGTGAATATGAGCGAAGATATTCACGCACGTCCTTGCGGACCGGATTGCCCCACTCCTCGTACTCATTGACCGTCAACGGAATCGATTCATCCATCATCGTATTGACGACATCAACAAACGGGACATCAGCGATCGCGGCCGCGAATAGATCCGGACGCATATTGACCACCGCGCCGATCAGCAAGCCGCCGGCACTAAAGCCTTCGATCACCAACCGCTCCGAAGACGTATACCCCTCTGCAATCAGGTACTCGGCGCAATCAATGAAGTCGGTGAAGGTGTTGATCTTCTTGTCGAGTTTGCCGTCTTCATACCATTGCCGACCCATCTCGGAACCACCCCGTACGTGCGCGATAGCATATATGAAACCCCGATCGAGCAGGCTAAGGCGGGCTGACTCGAACTCGGGATCCTGACTTTCACCATACGCGCCGTATCCGTACAGGACCAGCGGATTTGAACCGTCGCGTTTCAGCCCCTTCTTGTAGACGATCGAGACCGGCACGAGAGTCTCATCGGACGTCGGCACATACAGCCTCTCGGAGTGGTACTCACTGGCCTCGTAGCCACCCATGACAATCTCCCGCTTGCGAAACACAAACGTCCGCTCTTCCATGTTGTAGTCTATGACTGTTCGGGGAGTTACCAGCGAGCTGTAAACGAGGCGGATGATATGAGTATCGAATTCGGGGTTCCGTCCGCTCCATATCGTATACAATGACTCATCGAACGCGACAACGTGCTGATCGCGGCTGCGCAGGTCTATAACTCTGACGCGCAGCTGCGCCGACTCCCGCTCGAACAGCACCAGATGGTTGGCGAACACCTCAGCATCCTCAATGAGGACGGTCTCGCGGTGCGCAACGACATCGCGCCAATTCTCGCAGGATGCCCGGCCGACCGGCGCTTCCGCCAGCTTAAAGTTCATTGCCTCGTGGTTGGTCAGGATGAAGAAGCGATCGCCATGATGTAACAGGTAATACTCGACTCCTGGACTGCGCGGTTGCACCAGCCGAAACGGATCATCCGGATTGTCGGCATCGAGTACATGAACTTCGGTGGTCACCTGACTTTCCAGGCGAAGCAACAGGTACCGTCCGCTGCGTGTGCGGGTGAGGCGCAGTCGAAACGCGAGGTCAGGCTCCTCGTACACCAGCGCGTCATCGGTCTGCGACGTGCCGATACGATGTCTCCAGAGTCGATAGGGGCGCATGGTATCGTCGAGCGTCGTATAGAAAAGCGTGCTGCTGTCGTTGGCCCATCGTGCCTGCCAGTGGACGTCGGTGAGGACGTCATCAAGCTCTTCGCCGGTGTCAAGATTCTTGAAGCGGAGCGTATAGCGCTCGTTTCCGGACGTATCCGCAGACCACGCCAGCATCGAGTGATCCGGACTGACCGCGTACGTTCCCAGATCGCAGTAATCGTAGCCGCGAGCCACCTCATTCAGGTCCAGCACAACCTCTTCCGCGGCGCGGGGCTCCCTTGCCCGACGGCAGTACAGATAGTATTGCCGGCCCGGCTCAGTGCGGCGGTAATAGAAATGATCACCGTCGCGAACCGGTACGGAAACGTCCTCTTCATCGATTCGAGCCCGCATCTCACGGTACAACGATTTCTGGAGTTCCGTCGTATGCTGCATCACCCGCCGGGCGTACTCGTTTTCCTCTCGCAGGAAGCGAAGGACCTCGGGATTCTCCTTATCGTGCAGCCAGTAATGCTTGTCCATGAAAACGCTCTTGGAGAGATCGGGTGTCCGTCCGTTACTGAGCCGGTGGCCGCAAGAGAGCGGCGCAGTCCGTAATCAGCTTCCAGGTGCGCAACACATCTTCGTCGGTAACCTGTGTCTGGCCGATCACGAACCGAACCGTGTAGCGGCCGTCGAGCTTCGTATGTGTAAGGTACGCCTTGCCTGTAGCATTCACCGCCTCGAGCAGCCGTTCATTGAGGGCGTCGAGCGCCCCGGGATCGTCGATATCCGCGGGCCGATAGCGAAAGCAGATGACGTTGAGCGGCGCCGGTGCGAGCAATTCGTACTCGGGATGTTGCTCGATCAGGGTCACCACGCGTTGTGCCATCTTGATGTGTGCCCGAATCTTCTGCCGCAACCCGTCAACACCATAGGTGCGAATTACGAACCAGAGCTTCAGCGCCCGGAACCGCCGCCCGAGCTGAATGCCCCAATCGCGATAGTTGTTTACCCGCTCGGATTCCCCGGTTTTCAGATACTCCGGCAGGATCTCGAATGTCTGTACCAGTGCGGCCGGATCCTTCACGAAGTACGCCGAGCAGTCGAAATTGGTGAACATCCACTTGTGGGGATTGAACACGAAGGTGTCCGCAAGCTCCACGCCCTCAGACATCCAGCGATACGCATCAAGCAGCAAGGCCGTGCCGGCATAGGCCGCGTCGACGTGCAACCACACCCCGTGACGCCGGCAGATCTCACCGATCTCCCTGATCGGATCAACCGCCGTCGACCCGGTCGTCCCCAGGGCCGCCACCACCGCCAACGGTATGCGACCCGCCCGCCGGTCTTCCTCGATAGCCTCCTCCAGCAAATCGGCCCGCATCGCAAACCGGTCATCAACCGGCAGTTTGCGAAGCGACTCCGCGCCGAAACCGGCTATCTTCACGGCCTTCTCAATCGACGAGTGGGTTTCGGTCGAGCAGTAGACCGCAAACCGATCATCGTTGTCGAACCCGCGCCGATTGATCTCGTATTTCGTGACCTGCTCCCGTGCCGTGAGCAGCGAACACAGCGTGGCGGTCGAGGCGGTATCCTGGATCACTCCGGTGAAACCTTTGGGCAAACCGATCATCTGCCGAAGCCAACCCATTACGACTTCTTCCAGCTCCGCCGCCGCCGGCGAGGTCGCCCAGCTCATACACTGCGCGCCGAGTGTCGCCATGATCATTTCGGCAAGGATCGAGGGTGGACTGGAGTTGGCGGGGAAATAGGCATGAAACGACGGATGCTGCCAGTGGGTCATGCCGGGCAGAATGATCCTCTCGAAATCGGCAAACAGGCGCTCGAATGGCTCCGCACGGTCGGGTGGCTCCAATGGTAACTGGCGAAGGACCTCTCTCGGTTCGGTCTGCGCCTTGACCGGGTACCTCCGCACCTGCTCCAGGTAGTCGGCCATCCAGTCAACCAGATCGTGCGCATGCTGCCTGAAATCTTCGTTGTTCATCCCATCCGCTCCACTCGGATCTCGCCATATCTTCGCCATAAGGTAGAGATATTCGGCCTTTCGGGCAAGCCCGGCGATGCAATCCGCGCTTGCCCCTCCGGCCGTTTCTGACTAGGTTAATTCCACACAGGAGCATATACAAGATGGAACCCTGCTATGATAGACCTTACTGACAAAGTAATCCTGATTACCGGCGGCTCCCGGGGGATCGGTCGCGCCACCGCCGTTATGGCCGCCAGAGCCGGCGCGAAGGTCGCCATCCACTACGGCAAGCGGCTCGATGCCGCTGAAGAGGTCAGGGCCGAAATTGAGCAAGCCGGCGGAACCGCCCTGATCGTCCGGGCAGACATCGCCTCCCGCGAAGAAGTGTTCGCTATGCTGGATCGCGTCATCGACGCTTTCGGCCGGATAGATATCGTCGTGAACAACGCCGGCATCTGGAAGAAGGACCCGATCGACAACCTCTCCGATGACGTCCTGGCCGAGACAATCGACATCAATCTCTACGGCTGTTATTGGGTGATCAAAGCCGCCGTCCCCCACATGGTTCGCCAGAAGTCCGGCAATATCATCAATATCGCATCGACGGCCGGTCAGCGCGGCGAGGCGTTCCACTCCTCGTACGCTTCCACCAAGGGCGCCCTTATCAGCCTGACCAAGTCGCTGGCCGCCGAACTGGCTCCGCACAATATCCGAGTGAACTGCGTCGCGCCCGGCTGGGTGCTCACCGACATGAGCCGCGACGCCATCGCCGAAGACAGCCGCGGTTCCATTGTCGACAAGATTCCGCTCGGACGCGTCGGCCGTCCGGAGGAACTTGCCGGGCCGATCCTGTTCCTGGCCTCGGACCTGTCGACATTCGTGACGGGCGAAATCCTCAACGTTAACGGCGGCGCCGTCCTCTGCGGCTGAACCGCGCACCTGAGAAACCGGAGTCGGACCATGCGACTATTCCAGGACGTCTTGCTCTTTGCCCTGTGCTTCGGACTGCTCGGAAGCTGCTCGGCTGTAGCCGCCGAGCGTTCCGATTGGGTGCAGCCTCAATCAAGACTGGTACTGGCGCACATGGCATCTCTCCGGCAGGTCGCCTCCGATGACTCCTCTGGTACCAATCGAAGGAACCCTGTGATTCTCGGCGACCTCTGGTACGCAGGGAAGACCACGGTGCTTGATGCCGCCCATATCTATTCCTCTCCGGCCCGAATCAATACCCGTACGGCGCTCTGGGCGGGGGGAATCATTGCGGTCGGGGGGATCCTGTACGCCTTCGACGATGACATCCACGCCGCCGTCGTCCGGAGCCGTCACGATCAGCCCCTGAAAGCCGTCATAGATTTCGGTGAGGATATCGAGCAGGCCGGCAACGGCGGCAAGACGGCCAAATTCTACCTCGGCGCGCTCGCTCTTGGCTATATCACCGGTTACGATCGCCTGACCTGGCTTGCAGCCGACGTGGTTGAATCGTACTACATCGCCGGTGGGCTCAAAAACCTCGTCAACTTCGTCGCCTCGCGCGAGCGACCGCGCGATGCCAACGATTCCCGCGAGTTCACATTCAACGGCGACGGGACCTCATTCCCATCCGGACATGCAGCCAACATGATCCAACTCGCCCGCATCGTCTCGCACCATGTCGACTACCTGCCGGTCACCGTCGCGTCGTATTCCATAGCGGGCGCCGTATCGGTGCAGCGAGTAGCCTCGGATTCGCACTGGCCGTCCGATGTCTACTTCGCACTGGTCTACGGCTGGTTTGTAGCGGATGAAATTGTCAGGCTGAACGAGAACAGACGATTTGATATTGTCCCGACCACCGATTCCGAGGGTACTCTCGGCCTGATGGTCCGATTCGGCTTGTAGGCGTCGCCTACTGCGATGCCTTCACGTGCGGCAGGTCGTGTCCGTGCATACTGGTACGGGCGGGGAGTGTCTTCGGACCAATCAGAATCACGCTCTTGTACAGGTCCTTCCCGTATCGGCGCATCCGCCGAAAATCCTCCAGCGGAATCCGGACATTGCGCGCCAGGTCGACATCTTTTCCGTAGAACTTCACGTACGAGTCATGGAAGTAAACGTACTTGCTGTCGAATCCGGTCAGCACTACCCAGTGCGGTGACCGATCACCGTGCAACCGGTACGTACTGATCAACACAATCGGAATCATCCCCCGCCGCATGGATGCAAATATTTCTTCCGACGGAAAGTCGTAGTAGGAGACGGCAATCCCCAGCTCCCGCGCCCGAAGCTTCATGTCCTCGTGAACGAGTTTGATAATCTGACGTTTTTCCTCGAGCCTCACCGATGAAAAGAACGGTGTCTGGTCTTTCGAGAGGATCACCCGTGACTGATAGCCTCTCCGCTGCGCGGCCACCGCAATACCGAACGGTCCTGTCCCGCCGATCCCTTCGGTCATGAAGACCAGCGTCGCTTCCTTCCACAGGTTGACCTCGAGCCGCCGGGTCAGATTTAAGTCGGGGGAGAAGTACTTGAACGCCATCATCAGGCAGGCCGAACCGCACGAAAACTCCAGCGTCTGTCCATAGTACGGAACCTTCAGTCGCAGTGATTCTTCGACTGACCGATTTAAGTCCTTGACCATCTTGAGACCGGTCGAGCCATCTTCGTAGTAGTCGTCGAGCTCTTCAACCGTCTCATAACCGTACTTGAGATAGAACCCGATGGCCTGCTCGTTGTCGGCGCGCACTTCCAGAGACACGCTGTCACACCGTCGAAACACCGCTTCCTCTTCGCACGCGGCCAGTAACGTCTTGCCGAGCCCCTTGCCCTGGATGGTCGGGTCGATGGCGATGTTGTACAACCGGCCAAGGGACAGGCTACGACGCCACAACATGATGGCGCCGCCCACCACCCGGCCCTCGTACTCGATCACCAGGACCGTCGCATGCGCCCGGGTCAGCAGATACTCGATCTGACTTTCGGTGAACCGATCGCTCTTGAAACTCCGTTCCTCAAGAGCCACCAGCGCCGGCAAATCATCGATAGTCGCCAGACGAATCGGTGTATCCGAAGACATGACTACCCCTGCCCGGCCATGAGATAATGGATGACATCTTCGTATATGTGCGGCGCTTTGGTGTCCTCGTCACCCGCGTTGATAGTTGGATTGTCGTTGACCTCAATGACGAGGTAGTCGTCACCCACCTGTTTCAAATCGATTCCATACAAGCCGGAACCGACCGCCGCCGCCGCCGCCCGAGCGGTCGCCAGTAGTCTGGGGTCGGCCTTCTCGATCTCGACCGGGATCACCGGACCGTAGATCGCTTTGCCTTCGGCCGTATAGGTCAGGATCTTCCACCGCTTTTTCGGGATCACATACTGGCAGACATAGAGCGGCTTGCCGTCGAGCACGCCCACCCGCCAGTCGAACTCCGACTTGACGAAACGCTGTACGACAATTCGATCCGATCTCCGAAGAAACCGCTTGCCGACCTTGAGAAACTCCTCCGGCGTATCGACCTTGTCGACATACATCGAGAAGCTGCTATTGGGCGCCTTCAGCACAACCGTCGGGCCCATAGTATCGAGCAACTCCTGGGCGCGTTTGTGCGTGACCTCGGCCTCGTCCAGCCAGATCGTCTCCGGCAGGGGGACCGACGCCGCTTTTAGATGCCCGTACATGTTGATCTTGTCGCAACAGATATAGATCGAATCCGGATCATCGAGCACCCGCTTGCCGTGAAGCTGGGCCGTCCGCGCCGCTACATACGACGTGTTTAGTGGATCGGTCAGCGCCCGAATGAAGATCGCATCATACTGCGGAATCTTGTGCATGTCGGGACGGAACAGGTAGTCGACCGTGTGTCCCATACGCCGTGCCACCTGGCTGAATCGCATCAACGCCTCCATCTCATCGGAGCTGGAGATCGTATAGCGCTCTACGAAAACCCCTATTCGTCCCATGTCACCATCTTCTCGATATGTTCGAGTTCGCGACGATGCAGTTTTTCGAATGGAAGCTGAGAGATGTCGCTGTAGAGGATCGTCCCATCGGCGAGAACTATCAAGCGCAGCCGCGCCAGCGGGATGCGAAACACTCGCCACACCTCGGCCGCCACCTGCCGGTACTTCTTCATCGCACACCAACCGAGGACGGCGCGCACATAGACTATCCTTGCTCCCGGCGGAATCTCCTGACAGCACATCGAATACGTGAAATTGCGGGTCATGGAGCGCGCTGCCGACTCACGCCGGTTCGCCTTCAGGACCGTTCTGCTTTTCGTCATAAACGGGTTGATTGGATCGACCACCACCGGGGGTTCGAAATAGCTGTTGGTGATGTAGTACTCCGGTATGGGCAGTCCGGCGATCTTCGCCTTCTCGAGAAAGATGGGCGTGACATAGGCATCGAGCATCTCCTTGCAGGTTGGGACAATCTCGGAACCGTCAATCTCTTCGTCCTGGGAACGATAGTACGGCAGCTCGAGATAGTCATAGCTTCCCGCCAGGTTCACGCGCATCCCATCGGACGTAATTCTCCCCAGAAACCCGCACGCCGTCGCACGGCGCATCGCCGAGCCGGGTCTGGTTTCGGGTGTGAGTTTCGGCTGTGTGTGACTTGACATCGGGTGATTAGTCATCCTGCCAGGCAAGCTGGTCCCGCTCCCGATCGACATCGCGACGGTCGCTGTCTTTCGGCTTCTGAAATTCGAACTGCTCTTCGCAGTCGGCACACTGCATGACGCGATTGCCCTTACTGCCCTTGCGGATCATGCGCACGTTCGTGCTCTTGCAGAAGGGGCAAACTCCCTTGCCCGTGAACTTCTTGATAGTCATGATACTAATCCACAACGATGCGGTTGAATATGGTTTCATTGCTATGATGTTTGTTCGGAGCACACAGTCTTCGAATGGCTTGACTGACCTGTCACTAACATGCCGTCGGTCAGTGAAACGACCGGCGGGACGGCCTTGATGAAATGCTGACGAAGGCTGTATGTGTAAGACCCCTGCGTTGGGATCAACAGCACGTCACCCGCCTGAATATCCTCCCCGAAATAGCTGTATCCCCACAGATCATGCGGCGTGCACAGCGATCCCATCACATAGCACTCGTGTTCGGTCAGCGATGGCCGACTGAGATTGATGACGGGGAAATAGTCCAACTCGAATCGATCCCATCCGATTGCATTGGTACCACCGTCGGTGATAACCAGATCATCCAGCTTGCGATCGGCTACGGTTACGAGCATATGCATGGCCTCGTGAGAGATCCAGCGGCCCGGTTCGGCGTAGATCATACAGGGGATATCCCGAAGGATCTGCTTCTTCAGCGCCGTCGCGATATGCTCGGCGAACACCTCGATCGGCGCCGCCGGCCAGCGGTAGTGCTCCGGTTTCGGCCGGGCATGCTCCATGACCGCGTGGCGAAGCTTGCCCTCCGGGGTGGCCGCCTCCTGCATCCATTCGCCACGGGGCGGCCAGAAGCCGCCGCCCACATCGATAAACTCAATCATCGACCGCTGCTTCTTATCCAGTTCCCGGAGCGCCGCACCCAATCGCGCGATAAACACCACCTGGTTGTCCGGCGACAAATTCCAGCTGACATGGAACTGGAGTCCACGGAGTTTCACATAGGAACACCGCGCTGCTCGCGACAAATAGAGACGAAGATTGGCCAGTGGTATTCCGAACTTTCGCCAAATGCCGTTGTCGTCAACCGTCAGGCGCACGCCCGTGCGAATTTCCCGTTTGGCGCCCGCGGCAACCTTCTCCAACCGCTCCAGTTCGGCAACACTATCCATGAGCACCGTCACCCGGTCGGCATGTGCCACCGCCAGCGCCAGTTCCGACTCGCTTTTGGCCGGACCGCTGAAGATGATCTTGTCGGCCCCGGCTTTCAGCGCGAGTTCCAGTTCATCGCCACTGGAAACGTCAAGCCCCAGCCCGGCGTTGACCAGCAGTTCGGCTATGCGGGGATGATTGTTGCTCTTGACTGCATAGTATACGCGCACGTCGTCCAGCACCTGCTCAAACGCCTCAGAGAAGTCGCTCGCGCGTTTCAACAAAGCCTTCTCATCCAGGACATAGAGGGGAGAGCCATGCTGCTTCGTCAGCTCGAGGAACGAATCCTTCTGCCGGTGAAACCGCTGCACGAACGTCTGCAGCTCATTCTTGTCGAGCTGCGGTGTACGATGTTCCGCTATCTCGTGTGCTCTTACAAGTATGCTTGCGGCGTTACCCATCTCGGGGTCTCCATTTCCACCTGTACGAGTTCAGCCAGCTCGCGCGCCTCGTGCTCGATCTCCTGCCTTCCGGAAGGAACAAAGATCGCATGCCCCAGAATGCGCGAATCATAGTCATCGGGAGGCAATATCACATGGTGACCGGGTCGACGTTTCAGATATATCTCCACCACCCGCGGATCTGCCATGAGCGCGCGCGTGTCGATCTGGCGGATCACACCGGATTCACGTGCGATCATCCGCACCCCGACCAGTTTCCGCCACTTCGATCCCGGCGGCACCGTGACACGCCGCCCTTCGGCGAAATCAAGGGCCATACCCAGCATGTCGACGCTGCCGGCCAGTCTGATCAGCGGGGGGAGGCAGTCGCCGCCCGGTCGGGGCGTCATCTCAATCAGAACCGCCTCATCCCGACGAACGATGAAATCCACCATGCATATAGCCCGGTCAATGCCAAGCGCCTGCGCCGCCGTGTGCAGCTGTTTCCCCAGCCGAATCTCGTCCAGTCCGCCAGGAAGCTGACCGGGCACGACATACGCCAGCGCCGTTCCAACCGGTTGATCGAGAGCGGGTATCTTCCGCGCTACCCGGATGATCTCGGTCCGGTCGCCATCGACGATAAAATCACAGCTGAACTCCCGACCGGCGATGAACTCCTCCATTGTGAACTGATGAGCCATCTCCGACGGATACATCCGCTGGTTGAGGTGATGCGACAACCGCCGCGCCATCGTCCCGACCGCATGCGTCAAGTCTGCCAGATCGCTACAGACGAACACGAGTTCACTGCCGCTGCCGCTGGTCGGCTTGATCACGATCGGGCCGTTCACCTCGCGCAGGAAGGAGATCGCATCGGACAGATCGCGACCCACCGCCGCTTTCGGTGTCGGCACCCCCGCCTCCAGCCACAGCGCCTTCGAGCGGTACTTGTCGCGGACCGCGGCAATCGCTCCCGCCGTCGGATAGGGCAAACCGTATCCGTCGGCGAGATATGCCGCCAGCGCCATCGACTCACAGTCGAAACAGGCGACGCCGCTCGGCTGAATCTGCCAGCGAAGCAGGTGCAGGCGAAGTGATGATGCTACCAGCTCGAAATTCGAAAGGTCGCACAATACTTCGCTGTCCCGGTCCGGGACCGGCTCGATCGCCGATGCGCGCTCGCGGGGGTCGGTGACGAATACCGCCCGCCCCGGAAACCGCGTGGCGATCATGTCTATGTAGTCCGTCGTAGTACCGACTACGACGATACGTTTGTCGGACACCCCTTACTCCTTTAGGCGGTCGCCGATGTGGCCAGTCCGTTCGGATAGGCCGCGGCAGCCGCAGGATAGGAAACCGTCTCCGGAAGATTCGACATCAAATAGAGCGGCCGCGGTGTCAGGTGAAACATCGTCTTCCACGAGAAATCACCGCACAAGAAGTCCACCCGCTCCCATCGCTCCTCACAGGCACGCTGCATGTGATGCATGTTGATCAGTTTCGCGACCCCGGGGAAGTCTGCCGATGTGCCGCCGGCCAGCACCGTGTAGGTGTTGCGGTATACACATCCCATATCGACTGCCGCAATACGGTTGTCGATCAGGACCGTGGTCATGCGAAGCCAGCCCTGCGCGTGCAGCCAGTGCAGCAGACTGCGGAAGCTGCGAAGGAAGCGCGGATCGTAATAGTACGACATCGACCCGAACCGGCTCAGGTTCTGATGCACCATTACTTCAAAATCCTCCAGGGCATCATACCGAATCTCGACTCCGCGCTCCTGGAACGACTCGATCTCCCGCTTGATGCGCTTGATCGACTTGCCGGAAAACTCGGTGTAGTACTGCTCCATATCGAAGTTGTACTTCGGCGGAAGGAACTGATAGCCGATCTCGTCGACGATACTGCTCCGTTCCGACGCCTTGCCTTCGAGCAGCAGATACCGGAGGTGATAGCTGTCCGGCACCACCGCCAGCATCTGTTTCAGCACCCGCTCGTTGCGGGCGAAGACGCGGTTCTGCTCCAGCCACGTCTTGCCTTCCCAGGTCTCACCGGGGAAAAAGCCGTACGAATGTTTTTCTTCGATCCATGCCAGCGGAAGCAATCCGCTGATTCCTTTCGCGTCCTCCGCGACCACGAACCGCAGGGGACGCGCAAAATGTCGATGGAAGCAGTCGCGCACTTCCCACAGGTCCGAAACGAACTCGTCCGGCATGACCTGCTTCCACATCTGGCGACATGCGCCAGGCTCCGTTTCTACGTGGATTTTCGGCATCGTACTTAGTGCCTCAAGTTCACGTTGGTGGTTACATGCGTACCGCCGAAGAACTTCCGGGCGAATTCCTCAACCACGGCCGGATCGTACGGTTTGCAACTGAACACATCGAGATAGGTGGTGTTCGTGAGATTCGCGAAATGCGCCGAGATCAGCGAGGTCTCGATCAACTGAGTCATCGAATATCCCGCTACCTTCTCGTCCTCTCCGAAATGAACCACCGTCGTGTCACCATAACGTTTCATCTCGATAAGATCGCACAATTCCTTGACGAACCGCTTGATCGCATCGGCATCGCGTATGGTGCCCGGATCGCAGTTGTAAATGTCGAAACTGCAGGCAATGCCCCAGACAGCCTGCTCGACTGCCTGTTCCTTGATAGTGAGTGTGTTCACTGTTCCCTCTGGGCTTAGTAGTTTCTTCCGATCGTGCGCTTCCCGGCGCCGTGGCGGTTTTCTTGTTACCATGCTACTCGTTCGGAACCATCCTTCTCGCCCGATGAGACCGACTCGTTAATGAAACGGGCCAGGCTCGCTACCAACGCTCCCCGCAGAGAGCGAAGCGTGTCGTCGACCGTATCGTTGTCAGTAGCTATCACCGCAAACGAGTAATAACCACTTACGAAACCGGCCACCGCACAGGCGATTCGGCGAAGTTCCAGATCGGCCAGACGACGCTTGATCACGGCGTCCAGCAACTCTTCGATCGACTCCAAGTAATTCACGAACGGCGTCTCGAGCCCCTGATAGCCTTCCTGAAGCGTCAGGTCCGCACGACCCTGGAAATACAGGACATAGTCCTCCCAGCGGTTGGCGAAAAACTCGATATGCGCCCCTATTATCCGATCAAGCAGCGTCGGCAAGTCTTCTATGCCCGCACACCGCTTGTTTATAGCCGCGACCAACTCCGCCAGCATCTCCCGCATCATCAACCGGATCAGACCTTCCTTGCTCTTAAAATGATAGTAGAAAGTCCCTTTGCCGACATCGGCCCGCTCCGTGATGTCGTCGATGGTGGTCAAATCCAGACCCCGCTCGGCAAACACCGACTTGGCAGCTTCAATCAACTTCTGTCGGGTTACCCCGGTTCGACGCTGCTGCCGTGTCCGGGCCGCCTTGGCCGGATTGCCGTCCGATTTCATCGGTTGCTCTATGGCTGTCCCAATCATATCCGACTCCTTAGTCATTTTCGACTATATCGTCAGAAACGACTAAACAGTCAAGAAGTTTCCGCGATTTTTATCGTTTTTTGGAATATTTTTTTGGGGGGCTCCCCGCTGCCGGCGGCGACCGCCTAACCTGCAGTACCACAATGCCTACAAGCCGTTGTTTGGGAGCTGATCGAAGGCGGCCGGGAGCCGGCAAGGGAGAGGCCCCCGGGAGAAAAGTCTCACGGGGGCCTCTGAGAGATCGGGATAGCGATTAAGGGGTTCAACTCCGCGCTATTGGCTCCGGTGCCTTTTCACCTGGCGCCGGAGTGTGCGGCGGCCTTTTCAGGAGCGAATGTCCGGTCGCTAACCCAAACACAAACAGCCCAAGCACCAGCGCCCCAATCGCAAAGAGGGTGTCACCGGGCGCCCGAAGCCACTTAAATACGGTCATGGTATCGGAGTAAAGCAGCTCCGCCGAGCGCGCAAACCAGTAGCCGTGCTCCACCGAAGCCCACGTCTGGATGAATCCGATCGGCAGCAGGCTCAAAACCACCATGGCGAGCAGCCCGACGTTGATCGTCCAGAAGGAAAACTTCAGAATCGAATCCTTCCAGTCACTTCTCACATACAACACCCGGAGGCAGAACAACATCAGCCCGATACCGAGCATCCCGTACACCCCAAACAGGGCGGTATGGGCGTGCACCGGGGTGGTGTTCAGACCTTGCATATAATAGAGCGCGATCGGCGGATTTATCATAAATCCGAATAACCCGGCGCCGACCATGTTCCAGAACGCCACGGCAACAAAAAAGTAGATTGGCCACTTGTAGCGCTGCACCCACGGTGTCGAGCGGGCAATCCGGATGTTATCCCAGGCCTCGAACCCGATAATAGTCAGCGGGACCACCTCGAGCGCACTAAACACCGCCCCCAGTGCCATCACCACGGTCGGCGTGCCAGAGAAATACAAGTGATGCAGGGTGCCGATTATCCCGCCCGTCAGAAAGATCGTCGTCGAAAACAACACCGACATATTGGCCGTCGAGAGTCGAATCAACTGCAGCCGTGCAAACAGGAATGCGATCACCACGGTGGCGAACACTTCGAAGAATCCTTCCACCCACAGATGCACCACCCACCAGCGCCAGTATTCGGCCAGCGCCAGATGAGTTGATTTACCATACATAAAGCCGGCCATGTAAAACGCGCCGATCGCCACCGCCGAAATCAGAAACATCGTCATCAACGGCTTCTGCGCGCCCCCCTGCTTGATCGCCGCGATAATACACCGCCCCACAAGGAAAAGCCACAAGCCCAATCCGATCAACAACCCGGTCTGCCACACCCGACCGAGATCGATATACTCATACCCCTGGTGGCCAAACCAGAACCAGTTGTCGCCGGTCAGGTATCCCTTTACGCTCAGCCACTCGCCGGCCATCGATCCCAGCACTACCACCAGCAGGGCGCTGAACAGGACATTTACCCCCAGCTTCTGGCCTTTCGGTTCGATCCCGCTGACCGCCGGGCCGATATACAAACCGGCCGCCAGCCACGCTGTCGCGATCCAGAATATCCCCAATTGCGTATGCCAGGTCCGCGTGACTGAATAGGGAAGGATTTCGGCGATCGGTATGCCGTAGAAACCATGCCCTTCAACCCCATAATGCGCGGTGATCACTCCCATGATGATCTGGAGCATAAACAGACCTGAGACCACCCAGAAGAACTTCACCACTGCCCTCTGCGACGGCGTCACTTTGTAGTCCAGCAACGGATCGGTTTCGGGGACACGCTCCGCGACCGGCTCATGGCCGCGCGAGGCGTGATACCAGACCAACAACCCGATCCCCGCCAGCAGCATGATGATACTAAACCCCGTCCAGATGATGGCGTCCGAGGTCGGTTGGTTTCCTACCAGTGGCTCATGCGGCCAGTTGCTGGTGTAGGACATGTTGGTCTCGCCCGGACGGTCGGTCGACGCTGCCCACGAACTCCAGAAATAGAACGTCACGAGCTGCCGAAGTTTCGTTTCGTCGGTCAGCGTGTTCGCCGGGATGGCATATTCTTCGTGACCTTCCGTGAAAAGCTTCGAGTAATACTGCACGTTGGCTTCGAAAGCCTCGGCACGAATAGGCGCCAGCGTGATCGATTCATTCTGCGAATCATAGGTATTGGTCCGCATCATATCCTGCAGGCGCGCCGCCAACGCGGCCCGCCGCTCACTGGCGAGCGATTCGTAGCTTGTCCCGAATTCTTCGTTGGACCACCGCTCGAGAATAAACACACACTCCCGGTGCAGATAGTCCGCCGTCCAGTCCGGGGCAACATAACTTCCGTGACCCCACACCGAACCAAGTTGCATCCCACCCATGGCACGCCACACCTGCTGCCCGGCGACCACCTCACCGGGCGGGATCATCTGCACGCCGTCACTGGTCACCACTTGCTCCGGTATGGGCGGCTTTTCCTGGTATATTTTGATTCCAGACCAGCCGAGAACGCCAAACGAGATGATCACCACGGCCCAGAACCCCAACCACAGCTTCTTCATAGGTTACTCCTTATGGTCTCTGCATTACGCTCATGGTTTATACGAGACCAAATCAATCCTTCTTTGCGTGATGGCAGCCGCAGCCGCCCCCGGCATGGGCCGACTTCAGAGCATCCGTCTTCACCCCGTATTTCTCCGCAAGACGACCGGCAATCTCCAGATAACGCTCGTGTGTCCCTTCACCCATGTGATGATGCTCAACATGGTCATACGCCGCCATCAGCGAGCGCTCGTCTTCGTCCGTCATCATCCGGTCAGCCAGCGGAAAAAGCACCTGGTCCTCCTTCATGATGTGCGCCCGAAGCATCGCCACATAGGCGTTCGCCGCGCCCGCGAACATATCGATCGCCTCAGCGTCCCCCTCGGCCGCCGACGCGATCTGATCACTCATAGTCCGGATATACCCCCGACCCTGTTCATGCTCAGCCAGCATCACCCCGACCGGACCTCCCCGCTCAGGGACCCCCTTGGCAACCATGGCAGGGAAGAGGTGTTTTTCCTCTTTGCCGTGATGGCAACCGTCGGCGAATGTCCGGAAGAAATCAACTGCCTGTTCGGCCGAGTCACGGTCGAGCTTTCCGGTTTTCACCGCTTGTCCGGCAATCTGTTCGAGGCAGTCAAGAACGACCTCAATAACCCGGTGCTCGTTTGAAAGAATGGCTGTTGGTTCCATAGTAAACTCCTGCTTCTTATGTGTAGAATCGCATGTGCTTGTCGTATTATCTGTCAAATAAAAAGCTCTCAGGGCAGCGATACCTGCTTTCGCGCCAGGTCGGCGACACTCGTGTCCCGGAGAAATCCCAAATACTCCCTTCGAATATGCTTCCATCGTCCATGAACCGCGCATGGCTCCTTCTCATTGCACGTGCCGTTCCCCAAAAAGCAATTCCCCCATCGACTTACCTTGTCGATTGGCTCAACAACATCATACAGCGAAATCTCCGAGGCTGGCCGGGCCAGTCGAAACCCGCCCCCAAATCCCTTCTGCGACACCAGCAACCCCTCGCCGGCCAACACCTTCAGCAGCTTGCCCAGATAGTTCTGCGGCGCCCCGATCTCCCGGGCGATCGAGCTGGCTCCGGCGTACTCCTGGTCGGGAAGCGAAGCCAGTACGGCAAGGGCTTTGGCTGCATTGATGCTCGTTTTCGAAATCATCTCATCTCCTGTAATCGCATGTCAATATGCTATTATTCTATCGGCGCGTCAAGTGCAATCTTAAGCTCAACTGCCAAAAATCTCCCAAAACCGTCACGGTCCTGTAACCATATATTGCATCATACGTTACGCCAGACATCAACGGCCCCGTCTACCCCCTCCGGTAGAATTGCTTGCGACCGGCCGCCTTCTGTACATATATAGATGTACTGCCCGTTATGAATCGTACGCTCACCCCAAAGACTGTCGCCCCGATCTCCGAACTTTTCCCCGACTCGGTCGACAGCTATATATAAGGGCTATACTGATTGCTGAAAGGAGCACGATGCCGCAGACGACCACTCGGAACCTGACCGTAAACTTCGACCGCCTTCGCGACGACATCCAACAGCTGGCCGCCGTCGGCCGACACGAAGACCACGGTATCTACCGCATGGCCTTCACCGACGAAGACATGGAAGGTCGTGACTGGCTTCGGGATCAAATAGAATCGACCGAGCTTCACTACTACCGCGACGGCGCCGCCAATGTTTTTGCCCGCACCGACCCTGACTCCGACCAGCCCACTGTCATAATTGGCTCCCATCTCGACACCGTCCCGGCCGGCGGACACCTCGACGGCGCCCTCGGCGTGCTGGTCGGACTGGAATGTCTGAGGCGAATCCACGAGGAAGGCATCACCACCCGTTATCCGCTGGAACTGGTCGCGTTCTCCGACGAGGAAGGCCGGTTCGGCGGACCGTTCGGCTCCCAGGCGTTGTGCGGTGAGCTCAACCCCGAAGGGATCTACACGGCGGTCGATCTCAACGGCATTTACCTCTCCGAGGTCATGCAGCAGCACGGGCTCGATCCGATGGAGGCCCTGCAGGCCCGTCGATCGCCCGACAGCGTCCACGCCTATCTCGAAGTCCATATCGAGCAGGGTCCGGTCCTTGACAATCTTCACTGCAGCATCGGACTGGTCACCGGCTTCACCGGCCTGTTCAAGTGGTTTATTCGACTGAAGGGCAAGGCCGACCACGCCGGCACGACACCGATGAACATGCGCACTGACGCCCTCGGTGGGCTTTCCGAATTCTCCACCGAGATACCGCGCATCCTCGAAGAAAACGGCTCCGACAACTCGGTTGCGACTATCGGTAAGATCGATCTCTTCCCCGGTACCGCCAACACCGTACCCGGTGAAGTAGAGTTCTCGCTTGACGTGCGCGACCCCAATGTCGACATCCTCGCCGAACTGGCTCTCGCCTTTCGCAAAGCCCTCTCGGCAATCGCCCGGCGGCGCAATCTCATGTTCGAATTCGACATCCTCAGCGAGCTGGAACCCTCACCATGCCATCCGGAGATATACAATACCATCAAGCGCGCCGCCGAACAGATGGACCTGCCGTATCATGAGATGCCGTCCGGTGCGGTACACGACGCCCAGATACTGTCCCACTTCACCCGTGTCGGCATGATTTTCGTCCCGAGCAAGGACGGCCGTTCTCACTCTCCGGCCGAATGGACCCACTGGGAAGATATAGAAACCGGCGCCAACCTGGCGCTGCAATCGCTGTTGACCATAGCCGAGGCCGAATAACCGTGAGCAAAAAACCGAGAAAGCGACACGACATCATCAAGGAGCTGGATCCGGAGTATATCAATGTCGATCCGCTCGAGCAAACCTACCACGAATCGATTATCGAAGCCCCCGAGCGGGTGGAGGCCCTTCGCGCCCGAAATACCGCCCTGCTCTGTATCGACATGCAGTATCTCGATGCTGCCCCCGGGTGGGGGGTGTTCGCCGAGGATAATGCCGATGTCCCCGTGGAGGCCCAGGAGTATTACTTCAGCGTATTGAAAAACACCGTCTTTCCCAACGTCCGACGGCTGCAGGATTGTTTTCGGGAGAACGGACTCGAAGTCATCCACGTGCGGATCCAATCGCTCACCCAGGACGGGCGCGACCGCGGCAACGGTCACAAGATGCTCAACCTGCTCGCAACTCCCGGCTCCAAAGAAGCTGAGTTTATCGAAGAAGTTGCGCCGGTCGGCGATGAGATTGTCATGAACAAAACCTCATCCGGCGTCTTCACCTCGACCAACCTCTTCTATGTCCTGAAAAACCTCGACATAGACTCACTGTTCGTGACCGGCGTCTACACCAACGAGTGTGTTTCAACCACTGTCCGCGACGCCTGCGATCTCGGCTTTCTGGTGACCACTGTCGACGATGCCTGCGCGTCGGTGACCGCGGAATTGCACGACTTCACGATCGCCACGCTCAAAGCGCGCTACACGCGCATCGTCAACACCCAGGAGGCAATCGACGAGATCAACCGTCACTGCGAACCGCTGCCGGTCAAGCACCGGCCCCGGGCGAAAGGCTAACCCGGCAGGATCGACAGTACTTTCAGACAAAACGGACAGTAGTGCACCGAGGCGTCACTGCCCGCGATGCCTCTGCGTTTGACATAGATCTCATCGAGATACTTTTCGCAGTGCGGGCAGATCGGGCTCAGGTCATCCCGATCGACAAACCGCAGTCCTGTCTCCGGCATTTCCACACTCCTCTAAAAAGTTGCTCAGCCGTCCCAGACCGAACTATATTGTCCCATGCAACACGACTTCGCCATCGGCTCTTACTGCTCCTCCCGCTCCTGGGGCGGTCTGGAGATGAACGTCCTCCGCTTCCTCAAGTGGATGCGCTACCGGGGCTGGGATACGGTCGTCTACGCCCACCCGGAGTCGATGATCTACGCTCATGCCGATGAGTTCGAAGTCAAAAAGCGCGCCGTCAAGTCCGACTTCAAGTACGGCGATGTCGTCAACGCCCGCCGCCTGGCGAGCCATATCCGCGAGGACAACGTCCGCATCCTCTCGCTCCACCAGAGCAAAGACATGTTCCTCGGTGTCCTCGCCAAGATCACCGCGCGCAAGTTCTTCAAGATCATCTACTCGCAACATATGCACATCGGCGCCGACAAAAAAGACATGTTCCACGCCTGGGAGTACGGACATTTCGATGCCTGGATCACCCCCGTGCAATGGCTCGCCGACCGCGTGCAGGAAAAGACGGTCGTCCCGAAAGAGAAAATCCACATCATCCCGCGCGGAATCGAACTCGACCGTTTCCAGGACTTCAAGCCCGACAAACTAACCGCCCGTGAACGACTCGACCTCCCGCCCGATGCCTACATCGCCGGCGTGATCGGACGGCTCGACCGCAAGAAATGCCAGGACACCGCCATCCGCGCCTTGGGAAGACTGCACGAAAACGGCCACAGGGTTCATCTCGCTTTGATAGGGGATAAGACGCGCCACGAGGAAACCGGTTATGCCGAAGAACTCCGCGCGCTGGTTGACGAACGAAATCTGAGCGACTTCGTTCATTTTCGTCCGCACCAGAAAGAGCCGGAGTACGCCTATGCCTCGCTCGACCAGTTCATCCTGCCGTCGGAGTCCGAGACGGCGGGTATGGTGGTGGTCGAAGCGTTTGCGTCGGGGCTGCCGACCATCGGCACGCGCGCGGGGGGGACGATCTCGCAGCTCGACCACGGCCGCAATGGGCTTTTGTACGAACCGCACAACGACTCAGAACTCGCCGACTGCATGACCCGCTTTATCGCCGACCCGTCGTTCGCCGAAGAGGCCGCGCGCGAAGCGCTCACCGACTCGCGCCTGAAATACTCCCACTTCGCCCAATGCGAAGGCTGGGAGCAGGTGATAGAAGGGTTGGTGGGGTAGACTGCGGAGTGTGCCTGGCAAAGCCCTCTTATGATTCCGCCGCCTTACACACATTCCGCGCCATGCCGCGGAACACGAAGAAGTGTATCGGGAACGTCAGCCACCAGTACAGCAATCCACCCAGACCTTTCGGATAATACCGCGCGGTCTGTCTCAGTCGACTGCCACCGGCCGTACTCTCAACCTCAAACTCCAGCCACGCCTGCCCCCACACGATCATCTCCGCATGCAGCAGCAGCAGGCGACCCGGCACGACCCGCTCAACTTTCCAGAAATCGATAGTATCCCCCGGCGTGATCGGGTCCGAGACGACCCGCCCCGGCCGAAGTCCCACCCCGCCCAGCCATTCATCGATTTTCCCGCGAATCCTCCACAGCCAGTTGCCGTAAAACCATCCGGTCGCTCCACCTATCGACGACACCGTCGCATACAACCGCTCCGCCGACACCGGGCACGCCACCTCGCGAACATCGGTCAGCAGGTGCGACGGCTCTATATGGTCCTGTTCCAGCTCCGCCGTCACCAGCGTCTGGGCGGTCTTGCCGTCGCGCGGGCGCACGTTTTTGAGCGCACGAAACACCGCCTCTTCGTATGTCATCGGCGCGAAATCGAACAGCTCTTCCGCCAGTCTGTTTTCGCACACGGTGTCGGAACGCACGCCTTCGATAAGCGCCCGGGCCGTCTCGGCGTGAATCGGCGTCACCAGATTCACCCAGTACGATGACAACCTCGGCGTCAGCACCGGCACCTGGATGAGCAGGCGGCGAAGTTTCAGCACCCGCGCGACTGTCAGCATCATCGAGCGGTACGACAGGATATCCGGCCCGCCGATATCTATCGTCTGACCTGCTGTGTCCTTTCTGTCCACGCTATCCGCGAGATAGCGAAGCACATCGGGCAGCGCAATCGGCTGTGTGCGCGTGACCAGCCAGCGCGGGCAGATCATCACCGGCAGACGATTGACCAGATGGTGCACCATCTCAAACGAGGTACTCCCCGCCCCGACAATCACCGCCGCGCGAAACTCCGTCAGCGGTATGCCTGACTCACGCAGAATGGCGGCGACTTCATGACGGCTCTGCAAGTGAATAGACTCCTGACCCTCGCGTTTCCCCAGCCCACCAAGATAGACCAGCCGCCTGACACCGGCTTCGGCCGCGGCTGCCCCAACACTCTGCGCTGCCTGACGGTCCAGCTCGGCGAACGACGCTTCACCTGACCCCATGGAGTGTACCAGGTACAACACCACGTCGATACCGCGCATAGCAGGGGGGAGGGTCTCAGCGCGAAGCACGTCACCTCGCATGATTTCGACACCCCGCCACTCGCTCGCCGGTACTTTAGAAGAGTCGCGCACGAGACAACGTACCGTATGGCCGCGCGCCGACAGCACCGGCACCAGTCGCCGTCCTACATAACCCGTCGCACCAAGAACCAGAATTCTCGCCATCAATCAGTATTCCTTTGGATGCAATGGCCCCATGTGTCATAAACACCCGATTAGCGGCAGAGTGCGACAAAAAAACAGCCGCCCCGTTCTCACGAGGCGGCTGCCTGACTAACTGTCTATCGTCTGACTACTTCGACCCGCTGCACGTCGGCGCGGGGCCGCCGCTGAACAGATAGTTCACCAGCGCAATCAGATCCGAAAGATCAACATCCCCTTCACCGGTTGCATCGGCCGCGCCCATAAACGCCGGCGCCGGACCACCGCTGAACAGATAGTTGACCAGGTAAATCAAGTCGGACAGGTCGGGACCTTCCTGATTATTGTTTACGTCGCCGCAGATATACGGCGGGCCGACCAGAATCGTCAGCACCTGGAACGCCTGCGAGCCGGTCTCGTCGCGATAGCGAGCCATGAACTCGATCGTGCCCGTATCGCCCGGCGTGCCGGACACCAGACCATCGGTCGACATCGATAACCCGGTCCCAACCAGATCGCTGTTGATGTCCGCCCACGTCTTGACACCGGTTCCACCGGTACCTTCGAGCTGGGCCGAGTAGGCGGCGCCCTGCACCGCATTGGCCACCGACGCCGTCAGGATCGACACCACCGGGTTGATCGTCAGGCTCACCACCTGCTGCGCCGAACCGCCACCGTTGTCGGTAACCGCCGCCGTGAACGAAATCGGACCAGCCGCACTCGGCGTACCCGAAACCGTCCCGTTGGTGGCAACCGCCAGGCCGGTCCCCGCCAGATCACCGTTGGGATCGCTCCATGCCTTCGCGCCGGTACCGCCGGTCACACTCAACGACTGAGAGTACCCCTGACCGGCCGTCCATTCCGGAAGCGTCGTCGAGGTAATCGTCATCGGGACATTGATCGTAAACGTATACTCCTGCTCGTCGGTCATCGAAGAATCATCGGCGACCTCGGCCGTGAAGGTGATATCACCGGCGGCGCTCGGCGTGCCGGAGAGCATACCGGAGCTGGACAGCGCCAGACCCGTGCCCGCGAGATCACCAAACTTGTCGCTCCAGGTATACGCCCCGTTGCCGCCACTGGCCTGCAACTGGCGCTCCATATAGCCGCCTTCAGTCCAGTCCGGGACACTGGGCGTCACAATCGACGGAGTCGAGAGATCGCACTCATAGATCGTTACATCGAACGCATCAATAGCGGCTTCAACTACGGAGCCGGAATTCAAGTCTCCGACATCAAACCGCATCATCATCGTGGCGGTCGGCACGACATAGGTGCTGGCAAAAAAGGCGTTGGTATTCCAACCGCCGTTGGCCTGCACCGATGGACCGATCGACTCGACCAGCGTCCAGCTCGAACCGTTGTTGTTCGAGATATACACATACATGATATCGTTGTTGGGATCGGCCCCGTTGTTGTTGGAGTACCACCGGGCATAGCTGATCCGGCCGTCACCTGCCGAGAGATCGAAGACCGGTGAGTACAGACGGGTCGTGCCGCCGTCGACATCGGTGTCACCGTCGGCCGGACCGGTCAGATAACACGAACCGGAACCATCGAAATCGGTCGGCGGATCACCACGGTCACCACCTCCGACCGGCACACCGCGCGCCCACGCGCCGGCGGTGGCATCACCGGAAACCGTCCAGCCAAGGTCGGTCTGGAAGTTGTCGGCAAACTCCACGGTCGCGGAGATCGCGACAATTGCTTCCTCGGGAGCACTCGGATCGGGATCGAAGAATGTTCCGGCTGACGCTTCTTCGGCGCTCACATAGTACTCGATCCGGCTGTCACACGCCGCCGCCGGCAGCGTAGCCAGATACTGTGTCGCGGTGACCTCCGTCATCGACACCGACTGATAGGCGCCACCGTCGATCGAATAGTGCAGTTCAGGACTGCCGGCGACCAGCGTGCCACCCAGCAGACTGCCGAAATCGACCTCGAATGAAGTCGTTTCACCCGGCGGAACCAGGGACGGTTTCCCGGATGGATAGGCAAAGGTAATCTCCGGGCCGGGCACGTCGACATTGACTGCCTTCCACGCGTTGGCCACCGACTGCGCCCAGTCACCCGAGGGATCAAGATCGTTGGCGGCGGTAATCGTTGCCAGGGCCGCTTCGTGATAGGTCGTCGACGAAGTCCAGTAGAATGCGTTGGCGCGATACGCGACCAAAATTGCGTTCTGCACGCCGATACCGGTCACCGTGATAGCATTGTGGACATCGCCATCCGACAGCAGATAGAACCACTTATTGCCGACACCGGAGTTGGTGTGCACACCGCAGTAGTCGTTCAGATAGCTCGGCGAGCAGTTCTCTACATCAATCCAGTATGGGTCGCCGGTGCCATAGGTGTCGGGATCACCCGCCGCGTGCGGGTTCTGCATATCGCGGAATCCGATTCCCGTCGTCCGCCCGTTTTCACCCATCAACCAGTCCGGCGTATCCAGGGTGTCGTGCGCAAACTCGAACGCCGCCCCGATCATGTCGGAGAACGACTCGTTCAGTGCTCCCGGCTCCTTCTGATACACCAGATCGGAGCAGTTTTCGGTGACCGCATGTCCCCACTCATGCGAAATCACATCGGGACAACCGGCCAGCGAACGCCAGCCCGATCCCCAGCTCCAGACCACAATACGACTGCCATCCCAGTACGCGTTGTTGTCACCGTCGCCGGAATAGTTGACGATCGTCAGCATCGATGCGCCGTTGTCGTCATAGCCGTTGCGACCGAAATGCGAAAGCAGGTAGTCATATACCAGTGCGGTGTAGACATGACCACTGACCGCCGGCGACTGCGTGGTCGCGTTGTCCCAGAAATTGTCAGCGTCGGTCGCCAGCGTGCCCGGCAGGGTCGAACCCGCGACGTTGGTCTGGATATATCCCGATGCCGGCATCTGACCGCCGTGGCCGTGAATATCGTTGTTGGCGCGGCGCGTATAGTCCAGCATCCGGTACGTGGAGCCGTTGTAATCGGTGTCGACATGCGTGAGGGTGTCACCCATCACGCCGATCCCGGTGCCGATCTCCGACGTCTCCTCGGCATCCATAATCCGATTGGCGTTGTAGATCACCTCACCGGTCTTGGCGTCGACAAAATACTCCCACCGGCCCATCGGCGTGTCCGACTTCAGGAACAGCCGCCAGGCCAGATACGTCGTCCCTTCCCACGGAAAAACAACCAGCTCCGGCGTATCGGGAGTACCGTCGCCAAAGAAGCTCTTGAGATCGGCCCGGGCGATTTCAACCGCCTGGTCTACCGAGTACTTCGTGGTGACATCGAGATCGATATCCGGGACATAGTTGCCGTTGACGGTGCGAAGCACCCCGCGGGCGTTGAAGTGTGTGATAAGCTCACCACCGATCACGCGAATCCCCTGATACTCCTGATTGAACCGCACATGGTTCATCCCGAGATCATCGCGGTCGATTCGCTTGACCTGAAGTTCCTCAGTCGGCGCCACCATGCGCCAGGCCCCCTTGTTCTCCTCGAAGAACATGAACGAGACGGCTACCTGATCGGCAGCTTTGACCGGGGAAGACAGATTGCCCTCGACAAAAGCCGGAACGCCATTGCCGTTGTCACGATAGGTTGAGACGGCGCTGCTGGTCCGAAGATTATTCGGGCCGACATAACCGTCCGCGTCTTTCTGAGCTGAAGCCGTCGTGGCTACCAGCACGGAAAGTGCACAGAGGCGTAGCAGATGTTTCATTAGTGCTCCTGACTAACCGACGCACAGTTTCTGTGGATCGCTCGGCAGAGGGTTCCGAACGACGTCCTTACAAGATAGGTAACTAAGCCTATGATAACGATTTGGGTGTTTTTGTCAAGAATTGATTGGCGTGCGAAAATGGAGTGAGACCATCCGTTTTGCAGATCCCCTCACAGGCGCCGAACTCCGCTGCGTGGATGCCGGGCAGCGACGTTCGGAGACACATTCAGAGTATCAGCCACTTGCCCCCGGAACCCCCACCCCCTATCTTCCGTAAATCCAAACAGCAAACAAACTTCGTACCGCACCCACCCGCGGTGCCTTCATAGAGAAGGGGAACTCTCATGCGTCTCTTTTCCCGAACAGCCGCTCTGACTGTCCTGGTTCTGCTCTCTCTGGCCCTGCCGGCGGCAGCCGGACTGCACCCGTCGTACTCCGAACAGGCCGTGCTCGACACGGTCCCGTTCTACGATATCAGCAGCTATGACCCGTCCGTCCCTGCGCCCAATGATTACCTCGCCCACCGGATCGGTGACTGGCCCAACCGTCACCATGAGATTCTCGACTGGATCAAGCTTCTCGCCGAGAAGTCCGACCGAGCTATGATCGAAACCCACGGCGTTTCCCATGAGAATCGCGAGCTGCTTCACCTGGTCATCTCGACCCCGGAGAATCTCGCCAAACTCGATCAGTACATCGCAGCGATGGACAGGGTAGCCGATCCGTCAGCGGTAGCGTCTCCCGGCGAACTCAACCAACTCGTCGCCGACATGCCCGCTTTCGCCTGGCTGGCCTATTCGATCCACGGCGATGAGATTTCGGGGACCGATGCTGCCACCCGGCTGATCTGGCACCTTGCCGCTGCGACCGACTCAGCCACCCTGCACCTGCTCGACAATCTGATCATCCTTGTCGACCCGTGCGAGAACCCCGACGGCCGCGAGCGCTATCTCTCCATGCTCCAGACCTACCAAAGCAGCACGCCCAACTACGATCCGCGCTCCATGCAGCACTCCGGTGTCTGGCCCTGGGGCCGCACCAACCACTACTGGTTCGACCTCAACCGCGACTGGATTTTGCTCACCCAGCCGGAAACCAGGGGACGCGTTGCATCGATCATCAAGTATCACCCGGTACTGGTTGTCGACGGTCACGAAATGGGCTCCGATGAGACCTTCCTCTTTTCACCGCCGCGCCAGCCAATCAACTACAACACGCCGGACAACGTCCTGAAATGGTACCAGATTTTTGCCCAGGACCAGGCCAGTGCTCTCGACAAGCGCGGCTGGCCCTATTATACCGGTGAATGGAACGAGCAGTGGTATATCGGCTACGCGTCGGCCTGGCCGACCATGTTCGGCACGGTCGGTATCCTGTACGAACAGGCCGGGGTCGACGGCAACATGGTCCGCCAGCCCGGCGACTACATTCTGACGTACCACGAGGCGGTCAACCACCAGTTCACCTCGTCGCTGGCCAATCTCACCACCGTCGCCGACAACCGCGAAGAACTCCTGCGCGACTATCACAACGCCCGCAAGGCCATCGTCGACAAAGGCCGCAAGAGCGGACTGACGTTTCTCTTCCCACCCGGCCAGGACGTCGTCAAGCAGAACCGCTTCGTCAGATCGTTGATCGGACAGGGAATCGACGTGCAGAGAGCGACGAAGTCCTTCACGGTTAACTCGGCGAGAAACACCTACGGTGAAACCTCGCGCTCCAGGTCCTTCCCGGCCGGCACCTATATCGTCAGCACCGCCCAGCCGCACGGCGCTCTGGCGAAAGCCATCTGCGAGTTCGACCTGCGCCTCAATCAGGAGTTCCTCGAGGAGGAACGCCGCGAGCTCGAGAAGCACGGTGACACGCGCATGTACGAAGTCTCAGCTTGGTGCGTGCCGATGGCGTACGGACTCGAAGCCTACGAAGTCACTTCGATGCCGACCATCACTTCCGAGGCCGTCACCACGCTCGCCGATCCGACCGGTCGCCTCGTCAACCCCGACGCTACCTACGGATTCATCGTCAATATGGAAGGCGAGCCGACGTATCTGCTGCTCAACCGACTCTTCGCCAAACAGCTCAACATCTTCGCCTCGGAGAAACCGTTTACTATTGATGGCAAGGAATACGGCGCGGGTTCACTGCTCATGCGAACGCGCGGCAACCCGGATAACCTCGCCGGGATTCTCGAGTCACTTGCCGCCGAAATCGGTATCAACATCTACGGTGTCAACACCGGCTATTCCAGTGACGGCTCCCACCTCGGGGCGCCGACTTTCCGACTGCTCAATCAGCCGCGCGTCGCTCTGGTCGCGGGCTCACCGACCGACTACACCGATGCCGGTTCGCTGTGGTTCACGATCGACAAAGAACTCGCCATCCCGCACTCGCTGCTCAACATCCAGCGCCTGGGCTGGACCGATCTCTCCGAATACAACGTCCTGGTGCTTCCCGACGTATGGGGAAGCAGTCTCGATCAGGTCCTCGGCAAGCAGGGTGCGATGAAACTCGGGGACTGGGTTGCCAAGGGCGGGACGCTCGTCCTCATGGGCTCTTCGGCGGCCTGGGCAGCCGACTCGTCGACCGGGCTCTCTTCGGTACGCCTCCGCCGTGATGTCCTGGACAAGCTCGACATCTATGCGAAGGCGGTGGAGCGCGAACTGAACGCCGAGTCACCGGCGGTCGATACCCTGGCTCTCTGGTATCCCGACAAAGTGCCTGCCGAAGCTGCTTCCGAAGGGGAGAAGCCGGGTGGTGGTGGCAAGGACATGAAGGCTGAAGACGAATGGAACCGCCGCTTCCATCCGCGCGGTGTGATCATGCGCGCTGATATCGACACCGAAGACTGGCTGGCGTTCGGCATGAACGACCGCGTCCCGGTCATGGTGTACAGCGATCGCGTACTCATGTCGATGGATCCTGCCAACACGGTCGCGCGGTTCACCGCTGATCGTAACAAGCTCCGTATGTCCGGTCTGCTGTGGCCGGAAGCGCGCCAGCGTTGGGCGGGAAGCGCCTACGCGGTCCGCGAGCGTAAGGGAGGCGGACAAATCATCATGTTCGCCACCGCACCGTACACGCGCGCGTACTTCTACGGCACGCGGCAGATGTTCGTCAACGCCCTGCTCTACGGTCCGGGGTACACGCGGGCCAGCTCACCGTACAACGAATAGTGTCTCCACATATCCGATGAACAGCAACGGTCAGGCGCCCGTGCGGCGCCTGACCGTTTTGCATGATAGATAGAGTGTGGGACGCAGTGCTCTATGCGGCGCCCGCCTTGGCGGTTTGTTCCTCGCGGTAGTACTCGTTTTTGTAGCCCGCGACGGGTTTGAGCTGGTCCAGCCAGTAGGCGTCGTCATCACGCTCGCAGACAATCAACCGTTGTTCGTCCCGGGCGTATTTCGCACGATGGAACTTGAGATAGATATGCTTGCGGTCCACGCCGAGAATCTCAACTTTCCCTGCCTCGTGCGACATGCAGTACTTGGTCCGCTTGGCCAGACCCGAGCACAGCTTCTTGGCTTCTTCTATCTTGAAGTACGCTTCGACAATCGGCACTTCAAACGGTTCATTGCCCTCGGTCGGTCGACCCTGGAACACGTAGTACTGCGGCACGCCGATATACGACAGCCGGTTCCACAGCTCCGCCATGACCTCCGGGCTGTCCGAGATTCCCCGAATGATCGGGTTCTGGTTGACACATACAGCACCTGCAGCCTGGATCAACCGAAGGCCCTCAAGGCACTCTTCGGTCAACTCACGCGGATGGTCGAAATGGCACATGAAATAGACGCGCTTGTCGTCGTACGTGTTGGCGCGGATCAGCTCCAGCAGTTCGGGATCGTTGATAAATCGGAAGGGATTAAAGGCCGGCATCTTCGTCCCGATACGGATAATCTTCACATGGTCGATCGCCCGAAGTTCCTCGAATATCTCCTGAAGCTTCGGCGTCTGCAGAATCATCGGATCACCGCCGGTCAACAGGACGTTGGACACTTCGGGATGCTCGCGGATGTAGTCCAGCCCCGGTGTGATGTCATAACTGACTTCGTCGTTATCATTCATGAACAGACGCTTGCGGAAACAGTACCGGCAGTACGCTCCGCACGCTTCGTTCACCAGCAGCAGTACGGTCGTGCCGTACTTGTGCTGGGCGCCGCGGGCGACCGTAATCGACGCTTCGTTGGAGGCATCGAGCCGACCCCAGTCGTTGAGCTCCCGTTCCTGCGGGATGACGAGCTGTCGGATCGGGTCGTTTGGGTCGTCCCAGTCGATCAGTGTGAGGTAGTAGTCGTTGGTGCGGAAGGCGAACCGCTGGGAGACCGCTTTCAGCCGCTTCTTTTCGTCGTCGGAGATCTGCGCGATGCGGTCGATATTGAGGATGTATTTGGCGCGCCGACGCTTCGTGGTCGCAGTGGCGGTATCGGATACAGCCATGTGAACCTCCTTTCATCGTGCCTGAAGATACCTGGACACCATCAATGCCAAGATGAGTGGTTGTTGTTCCAGGGGCCCGGATTCGGTTCCGGGTGTCTCGGGCGGTTAGGCGGGCCGGCCGGCCGAGGTCGTATCAGCGAGCCTGGCGGCTCTTCGCCTCGTTCAGATGCGGATCGACCCGATCTACTAGTCTACTATGTTATACGCACAAACCGCCAAAAGGGCAACGATTTATCGGTATCGTGGACCCAATAATGACATATTCCGTCGGGCGAGCGACGGCCTCTTCCGCTAACGTCCTGGCCTGCGGGTACTTAACCCGGCTAACATCTGCCGCGCTGTTGGGGCCTTTACAGCCCGCGCTATCGGCTGTATTTTCTATCCACCAGCAGGAGGTGAAACCGTGCGCGCCATGATTCTCAACCAACCCAAAACCAGACTCCAACCGGTCGAGCTGCCGATCCCCGAACCGGGAGAAGGGCAGGTGCGCCTCAAAGTCTCGGTCTGCGGGCTCTGCCGCACCGACCTGCACGTGGTCGATGGCGACCTGACCGAACCAATCCTGCCGATTGTCTGTGGCCACCAGGTGGTCGGACGGATCGACTCGCTTGGCCCCGGCGCCGAGCGCTACCAGCCCGGCCAGCGAGTCGGGGTGCCGTGGCTCGGCTACTCGTGCGGCGAATGTCATTACTGCCGCCACGATCAGGAAAACCTCTGCGATAAGGCGCGCTATACCGGCTATCAGATCAACGGCGGTTTCGCGGAGTACGCGATCGCCGATGAACGTTTCTGTTTTCCCATCTCCGAGAACTACCCGGACCTCCAGGCCGCGCCGCTTCTGTGCGCCGGGCTGATCGGCTACCGCGCGCTTCGTATGGCGGGCGACAGCCGACGACTCGGCTTCTACGGGTTCGGCGCCGCCGCGCATATTCTCGCGCAGGTGGCGACCTATCAACACCGCGAAGTCTACGCGTTCACGCGCGCGGGCGATACCGAAGGTCAGGCGTTCGCGAAACAGATGGGCGCGGTATGGGCGGGCGCTTCGGAAGAGACGCCGCCCGAAGAACTCGACGCCGCGATCATATTCGCGCCGGTCGGCGAGCTGGTGCCGCTGGCGCTCAAAGCAGTGCGCAAGGGCGGACGGGTGGTCTGCGCCGGTATCCACATGAGCGATATACCATCGTTTCCGTACTCCATCCTCTGGGAGGAACGTTCGGTGGTATCGGTCGCAAACCTGACCCGCCGCGACGGCGAGGAGTTTCTGGCGCTGGCGCCGAAAGTGCCGATCAAAACCGAAGTGCACCCGTACCCGCTGGAGCGCGCCAACGAAGCGTTGTCGGATTTGCGCGACGGTCGTTTCACCGGCGCCGCCGTAATCGTGGTCGATCCGAGCGCGGTGTAATTTCCTTGTCATTCCCGGCCACGAAGGCCGGCTCCTCGAACGTCGAGCGTGCGCACCGTGACTAAAGTCACGGCCACGAGAGACGAGGTCCAGTGTGCGTGGCGTACGTCCCCGTGCGCCACGGAACCTGATTATGTGAGCCGGGTTGTAGGGCAGGACCCGAACCCGCCCGGGCGGGTGAAGCGGTCCTGCCATTGACGCCCAGGCGTCTCAAGATGTTTGGCGGAACCGCATCGGCCCTCTTCGGCGCTTGCGCGCCAACGGGGCGGGCCTCGGGTTCCACCCTACAATCGATCCAACCCATGATCGTCCAACACCTCCCTCGAAACGATATCACGTGACGCACTGCGTGCCCGTGACTGAAGTCACGGCCACGAGAGTCTGTGTCAGGTCGCAAGCGACCGGACCTACTCGGTTGCCGTTCAGCGGTTTCACTTGAAACGACAATCCTTGACGCATCTCCCGCGAATACAAAAAAGTCATTGTACAAGTTTGTCCCCGTACGCCTTACACGGAAATGGCTTTGTTTTGTCATTTTTTAGGTTCGTTTTTTCTCTCTGTGTCTGATTCGCCTGTGGGAATCGCCTCGGCTTGTCATACCCGCCTGAACGTGCCATACTCACCTCCCTCTGTCTCTCCTGCTTCTAATTGTCATTCCCATGAAAATGGGAATCCATCTTCAATTCCCTCGTGCGCCGACGATCCTGTCGTGTGACCGCGACAGAACACACCCCTATACACAGGCGACCACGATTCCGATTACCTCCAACATGCTTGCCTTTTTGCACGATGATTGATATTTTGCGTATTGACCGACAACGGTCGGTATCCCACTGTCCGGCGGGGAGAGTGGGGGGGCTTCGGGAGTGTATCCTCTTGCGAGGGGCTTCGGGTGGCAAGGGCAAGAACGTACGGTCGTCATCTCCTCGCGGATCTGTCGTATAGCTGATAGTAGGACGCGGAGATGGTTGGCAAGCCCAGAATCCTTGTTGTCGACGATGACCCACTGATCCTCGAATCGCTGATAGCGCTTCTTGAGGACGACTATCAAGTAGTCACTGCTCTGTCAGGCGTGGAAGCGATCAAAGAGGCATCTTCCGATCGCGAAATCGCTACAGTGATCACAGACATTAAGATATCAGGCATCAATGGTATACAGCTCGCACAACGAATGAGAGCCATTCGTTCGGAGGTGCCGATCATCTTCCTTACGGGCTATTCTGGTGATTACGACGAGGAGGAGATTGATCGCGCGGTTCACCCATTTGATTTTCTCCGGAAAGGGCAGTCGATCACCCGTCTACTCCGATCTATACGGAATGCCGTGCGATCGCATGCGGCGGCGCTGGCAGGGGGCTTAGTGGGGTCCTGCACTGCCATCTGCTCAGTAGATGGTAGGGCACGAGTAGTGGCTCTGAGAGAAGACGGGGGCTATCGGTTTGTCGATGAATCGCTATTCTCGATGGGACTGCTGTATGTCTACTCGCCAGACGTCATTGCCTTCCGCGCCGCGGTGCAGGAATTCGAGGAGCTGGTGAACGACTCGACAACTACGGAACAGCAGTTGCACACTTTCTTCGAACAACATCCGGACTTCATCCTGGATGAGAATTACGCACGCGCCCACTCGAAGATCGTTCTAAGCCGAGAAAAGGACGGACCATTGATCCCCGATTTTGTTCTTGAGCCTTTCGATAGTGAGAGTCTGTGCGACCTCCTGGAACTGAAGAGACCATCAGCCGAAGTCGCGGTTCTCAAAAAGAATCGGTATCGCTATTCTGCAGCGGTATTGGAAGGCATTGCTCAGCTAGTGGAATACCAAAGATACTTCGATGAGGACCGGCACAGGAAGGCCATTGAGAACAGATATGGGCTTCGTGCCTACAGACCACGGATGTTTCTTATCTTGGGGAGGGCCCCGAGGATTGATCCTATCGCTCTCAAGAAAATCTCAGCTGCCAGTTCTGACGCCATCGTCAAGACCTACGATGACTTGCTCAGGAAAATGAAGCGCAAACTGAAGTAGAAGTGCCCCTGCTCACTGCATTCATGCCAGGTCCCCCCACTTTCCCTACCAACTCGCCCCTGATCCATAATCCATCCGCCTTTATGTAAGCATAGGTGCGCCTGATTCGGCGCGAGTAGGGGAAGAAAAGCGTTTTTGACGCTAAAAAATGACAAAACAAAGCCATTTCGGCGTAAGTCGAACGGGGGGATGCTTGTACGATGATTATTGGGTTTCGCCGGCCCACCGCAAGCGGTGGGGTACCCGGTTCTTGTCGTCAGGCGGGGTCGCCTGTCGACACGGGGCGGGTCGGCATTGGTGGATTCCCGGTCGTGGCCGGGAATGACAAGGAAGGGGCGCGGGAATGACAAGGAAGGTCGTAGGGTAAGAAATCGCCCGTGATTGCCGATAACAGGCATAACGATCCGGCTCACCACGTCCTCCCGGCGAGCCGATTACGGGCGCAAATCCGCACGACCTCAGGGAGTTGGATATCGATGGGCAACGAGGAACTGGCCAAAATCTTCGGCGCGATGAACAAGAAGCCGAAATCGAGACCGAAGGCGTCGAAAAAGAAGACGCCTCGCGAAGTCGTGCTCGAGTGGCTCGGTCTTCTGACACCCAGAGACGCCAAGGACTCTTTCTGCTGGGAAGACTACCTGCAGGATTTCTTCACCGACCAGGCCAAGGCGCCAGACTGGGCGCTCGATCATAAGATCCGGTTCGCTGTCACTCTCCGCAGTCGTACCGAAAAGTACATCGTAGTCATCAAAGAAGCGCGCGATGCCGAGGATATCAAAGTCTTCATCATCTCGGTCTCGATTCCGCGCTCGGACGAAGAAATCAAGGCCCGGACGAAAGTGCAGAAGATGTACGGGCCGGCCTCGAACACGGTCCCGACCCGGCCGGTCGATCCGCTTCAGACAATCTGGGTGGAATGTTTCGATATTCAGGAGCTTCCCGAGGTGCTCAACCGGACCGGCGCCGCGATTCTTCGCTGGGAGCTTCGTGCCCGCGAGATGAAGATACCGGGCGTCCGGGTCGAGGCGAAAGTCGAAACGCCGCAACGGCACATGGCCGCCGACTACACGCTCGACCCCGATACCCACGGGTCCGTCCTGTCGCACCAGGCGCAGGCGGCGCTGATGACATCAATGCCGGGAGATTTTCCGGAACGCGGGGATTCACAGCTCCGGACGAGCAGCCACGACGACGCGCATCACGACGATGCGTCTTCGAAACTGCCCGAATAAGCGCGCCTCACTTGCCGCCGTGGTTGTGGCTGCCCTTCTGCTTGCGCGGGGTCAGCATATTTTTCGGATCGAGCAGCGTATCCAGCTCTTCTTTCGAGAGCAGTCCTTTCTCCAGCACCAGTTCATAGACGCCGCGGTTGGTTTCGAGCGCTTCTTTCGCGACCAGGGTCGAAGCCTCGTAGCCAAGCACCGGGTTGAGGGCGGTGACCAGCCCGATCGAGTTCTCCACCATCTCGCGACAGCGGTCTTCGTTGGCCGTGATCCCCAGCACGCAGCGATGGCGGAGGGTGGCCATGCCGTTCATGAGCATGGTGATCGACTCGAAGATCGACTGGGCGATTACCGGCTCCATAACATTCAGTTCGAGCTGACCTGCCTCGGCGGCGAGGGTGACAGTCAGGTCGTTGCCGATCACCTTGAAGGCGATCTGGTTGACAACCTCGGGGATGACCGGGTTGACTTTGCCGGGCATGATCGACGATCCGGGCTGCATCTTGGGAAGGTTGATCTCGTTGATGCCGGCGCGCGGACCCGACGACAGCAGTCTGAGGTCGTTGCAGATCTTGGAGAGTTTGACTGCGAGTCGTTTGACCGCCGAGGAGTACATGACCAGCGCGCCAGTATCCTGAGTAGCTTCGACAAGGTTCGGCGCGAGGCGGACATCGAGTTCGGTGATCTCGCGAAGGTGCTCGATGACTTTGTCGCTGTAGTCCGGGTCGGCGTTGATGCCGGTGCCGATCGCCGTGCCGCCCATGTTGACCTCGAGGAAGAGGCGGGCGTTGTCGTTGAGGCGCTCGATTTCTTCGGTGAGGGTCGCGGCCCATGCTTCGAAGTTCTGACCGAGCGTCATAGGGACGGCGTCCTGAAGCTGAGTGCGGCCCATCTTGATGATGTGCGAGAATTCCTTCGCTTTGGTCTGGAAGGCTTCGATCAGTTCGCTTAGTACGGCGACCAGTTCGCGGTTGCTGTTGATGAGGGCGATATTCAGAGCGGTCGGGTAGGCGTCGTTGGTCGACTGCGACAGGTTGACGTGGTTATTCGGGTGGCAGAACTCGTACTCGCCGCGTTCTTTGCCGAGGACTTCGAGGGCGCGGTTGGCGATCACTTCGTTGGCATTCATGTTGGTCGAGGTTCCGGCGCCGCCCTGGATCATATCGACGACGAAGTGAGTGTGCCAGCGACCGTCGAGCAGCTCCTGACAGGCCTGCTCGATAGCGACAGTGACGTCGTCGGTGAGCAAGCCGAGTTCGTGGTTGGCACGGGCGGCGGCCATCTTGACCATGGCAAGGGCATCGATAAAGCGCGGATAGTGGGCGAGCGAGATGCCGGTGATGGGGAAGTTCTCGGTGGCGCGGAGGGTCTGGATGCCGTAGAAGTACTCGTAGGGGACGGCGCGTTCGCCGAGGAGGTCGTGCTCGGTTCGGGTGCGTCCGGAGATGTACTGCGCGGCGGCATCGACCACCATGGTGGAGGCCTGACGCATCCTTCGGGAGATAACGCGTGCGACCCGGGAGAGCAGGACGGCGGCGAGGTCGGGTCTTTGTTCGAGGAAGCCGAGGAAGTGGTCGCGGCTGATCGCAAACATGGTCGACTGTTCGAGGGCACGTGCGGAAGCGGAGTGCGGGTAGTCGTCCATGAGGGCGCCCTCGCCGAGGAAATCGTACGAGGAGAACAGGCTCAGTCGTTTTTCGCCGCCGATCGGGTTACGTTTGAACAGCTCGATCTGACCGTCGAAAATGACCCACAGGTTCTTTCGGGGGCTGTTTTCTTCGAACAGCAGCTCGCCCGGCTCGAAGCGATGGGTTTCGATGTATTCGGTCAGCAGGTCGCGGTCGGTATCGGACAGGTCCTGGAAGAGCTCGATGCGCTTCAGGAAGTCGGCAATGATTCGCTTATCCATAATCTCCGTCTCTCCGGTTCAACTAATGCGCGCAAGTATAGATGGCTATCGGCAGATAGCAAGGCAAATCGGCGCGCGGGACGGTTGATTTCCGGGTCAGAAGATCTCGGCGAAGAAGTCCTTCATGGCCTGCCAGGAGCGGTGGTCGGCTCTGGTGTCATAGGCGGCGCCTTTCGACGGATCGTCACCGGCGCCCGTCTGCGTGAAGGCGTGGACCGCGCCGCCGTACATGGTGAGATAGTAATCGACCCCGGCGTCCTCCATCTCCGTCTTGAAGGCGAGGACGTCTTCGTCCGGGACATACGGGTCGACCGCGCCGTGGAGGACGAGCACTTTGCACGCGATATTGTTGGCGTCGGCCGGATCAGGCGTTTTGAGCGAGCCGTGGAAGCTGACGACACCTTCGATATCCGCGCCGGAGCGGGCGAGTTCGAGCACGCCGCCGCCGCCGAAACAGTAGCCGATCGCGGCGAGACGGCTGGTGTCGACCATCGGCGATTTGCGGAGCTGTTCAAGTCCGGCGTTGAGGTGCTTGCGGAAGAGGGGGATGTCGCCGCGGTACTTGCCTGCCTGTGCGGAAGCCTCGGACGTGTTGGCGGGGCGGACGCCCTTGCCGTAGATGTCGAGGGCGAACGCGACATAACCGAGTTCGGCGAGCATGCGGGCGCGCATCATTTCGTTTTCGGTGAGACCCATCCACTGGTGGACGATCAGGACGCCGGGACGGTTGGTCTTGATCGACTGGTCGTATGCGAGATAGCCTTCGAACGGCTGACCATCGATGGTGTACTGGACCGTTTCGGTGTGGATATCGGATTGTGCCATGATGCCCCCGGCGAGCAGAAGGGTACAAAGTGCGAGAACGAGTTTCATCATATCCTCCGTGATAGTGCGTGTGTGCTCAGAGCCGCCTGAACCGGCGACGGGTTACTTCACTAAACCTTCGGAGGTCCGGTTTTGTGCCGACGGGGAGGTGAGATTGTTGGGGATTGATCGGATGACCGGCAGGTGATGTCGGGCGATGTCACAGGAACATCTTGGTGACTTCGCGGAAGACGTCGACTGAGCGGATTACCCCAACCACCTGACCGTCGTGGATGACCGGGAGCAGGCTGAGGTCGGAAGCGTTCATTTCGTAGACGACCCGGAAGATGTGGTCGTGGAAATCGACGGTGTGCTCGATCGGCAGCATGATGTCCCCGACGGATGATTCGGCCTGTTCGATCACGCCGGCGAGGATCGCTTCGTACGATTGTTCTTCGAGATGGTCGGCGTGTTCGGCGGAAAACATGCGGCGGCGGTCATCGAGCGGTCGCTTTTTGAGCACCTGTGGTTCGAGTCCGCGCATGATGTCGCGGCGGCGTACCATGCCCATGAGCTCGTAGCGTTCGTCGAATATGAGGACGACGCGGGGCAGGGACTGGCGGCCTTCGACCAGCAGGTCCGACTTCTCCATTTCGACCATAGCCTGACGCAGGGTGAACCAGTACGGGATGTGGGGGTATTGATCGAGCGGGATCATGACGTCCCCGGCGCGGATATGTTTCATGCGTTCCGGCATAGACAGCGCTTTCGCCTATGGTGATTCCTATGGTTCGCTTCCCGATTCCAGCAGGGCTTCGACAGTTCGGACCGGCACACCGGTCGTTTCGGCGACCCGTGTGTGGTCGTCGTAGAGGCGCACCTGGCGGCGTATCCAGGCTTCCCGGAAGTGCAGCGGGGCGGACTCGAAGGCGTCGCGGTCGAACGGTTCGCCCGCCTCGGTATGGTGCCTGGCCGCCTGCCAGGTCATAACCGCCTGAATAGCGCCCAGCAGCTGTTCTTTCTTGAACGGCTTGGTGAGGTATTCATACAGTCCGTAGCGACGCGCTTCGGAGGCGTCCTCCACAGATCCGAAGGCGGTGATCAGGATGACCGCCTCGTGTCGATTGTGTTCGTCTATCCAGCGGAGGATGTCGAGGCCGTCCATGCCGGGCATCTTGAGGTCGCAGATGATGAGGTCGAAGGTACGTGATTCGAGAAGGTTGGGCAGTTCGAGAGAGTTGGTGGTGGTGACGAGTTCAAACGGGGTGCGCTCGCGAATGATCCGTTCGAGCAGCATCAGCATATGAGGTTCGTCGTCAACCGCGAGAATCGACTGATTCATCGTCTACACCCTTTGTCCCGTCGGTTCCATCCGAGATCGGCATCGATACGGTGAAGGTCGTGCGGCCGGGCAGATCGGGGAAGTCCTCGCGGGCCCGGCTGGTGAACCGAATTTCGCCGCCGTATTTCTGAACGATCCCGTAAGACAATGATAACCCGAGTCCGGTCCCCTGACCAACCTTTTTCGTGGTGAAGAAGGGGTCAAAGATCTGATTCTTGATGCGTTCGGGGATGCCTTCGCCGGTGTCGCTGATCCGCACGTGCACCCGGCCTTCTTCGGCCCACGCTGCGATCGAAAGCTGTCCGCCAACTCCGGTCATGGCGGCAATGGCATTGTTTACCAGATTAAAAAGGACCTGTTGGTATTCGCGGGGATCGCCAACCACTTCGGGGAGATGCGGCCGGACCTCATCGGTGATCAATATGATCTTGGCCCCTTCGAAGGCGTGTCGGGTTATTCGAAGGACGGCGTCGATCGCCGAGTTGACATTGACCGACTCTTTCAGTCCTTCGCTGACTCGTGCGAAGCCGAGCATGTTTTCGACGATTTTCTTGGCATTGTTGGCGGTCTCTTCGATGATGTTCAAGTCGGCCCGTTCCGGGCTGCCGTCGGGAAAGCGTTCCTTAAGCAGATCGGTGAATCCGAGGATGACCGCAAGGGGGTTGTTTATTTCGTGGGCGACGCCGGCGGCGAGGATACCGATCGAGGCCAGCTTCTCAGTGTTGTAGAGCTGTTTGTCGAGTTCGACTTTTTCGGTGACATCTTTGAGGATGGCGGTTGAACCGAGCGGTTTGCCTTTGGAGTCGGTTATCAGCGTGCGGGAGAGGTTGACGGTGATACGGCGCTCATCTTTGGTGATTCGCTGAGTCTGGAAATTGCGGATGAAGCCGTCGCGGTAGACGGTGTCGCGAATGGTTGCCAGCTCCTTGTCGGCGTCGATGTCGGCCGGTACGAGGCGATGGAAGCTCTGGCCGATCATTTCTTCGGCGGTATAGCCGAAGGTCATTTCGGCGCCGCGATTCCAGACCTGTACGCGGTTGTCGTTGTCGATGAAGATGATGGCGTCGACCGACGCCTGCAGCACCGAAGAGAGGAATTCCGCCTGGGTGCCGATCCGGGTGCGCAGTTGTCTGGCGACCCGGCGCTGCATCAAAAGGAATAGCAGGATCAGCACCAGGACGGCGCTGACCATCGTGACGTTCGCGGTATGCCTGCGGGCGCGGTGGTCGGCGATAACCCGGATGGCGGGATCGCTGGCGGCGACCAGCACATTCCACGAGTCGGCCGGGCCGCAGCCGTAGCAGGCAATGGCTGTGCGGGCGCTGTTGGACTCGTCGCGTGCCACGGAAAGATTCGGTAGCGGGGCGTGTTCCGGTTTGAACAGCACGGTCGAGTCACCATCGAGTAGATACGCATAGCCGGTGCTGTCCGTGCCGCCGACTCGAAGGACGGAGCGCGCGAGCCAGGCAATATCTATGATTTCGTACGCCCAATATCCCTGCCGGTCGTTGCCGAAGCGCAGTGCGCGGAGGAGGAAGCGGGACTCGAGAAGGCTGTCGCTCGGGCTGCCGTAGTGGATATAGCCGGTGACTACCGAGTCGGCTGCGTGCGTGTCGATCTGTTCGAGGACCGGTGGCGGGGCGGCGTCGTGGAAACGATTGGAGGTAGCCCGCACGACCGGCTCTCCGTCGTCGGACAACGCTCCGATTTCGACCAGTCCTTTCACCTGCCACTGGCTGAGAGCGGTTTCGTAGTCTCGTTCCATGTGCGAGAGATCGTCGGAGTAGGTGTTCATGGCGCCGAGGACACGCAACTCCCGAAACATCTCGCGAAGGCTCTCTTCGACATCGGCGGCGACCTGGTTGGCAACCATCTGCTGGTAGCGTCGAGCATACTGGCCGAGCTGGTCGCGCATGAGCATGTCTTCTGAGATGGAGACGTAGACGGCAGTGGCGAGGATTAGTGTCAGGACGATGACACCGACCAGCCAGGCATTGCGGAAAGCAGTCGAGCCATACTCCGAATGGCCGCTCCTGTCCGAATCCGACGTCATGCCGGGTTCTCTCCGGCGGCAAGGCCGAGTCGTTTCGCGAATTCTTCGGTGTACCAGTCAGCGATCTGATCGGTGGAGAGGGCCATGTCGAGTTGTTTGGTCATGACGGTGAGGCGACCGACGGCGTGCAGGATCTCCGCCATGCGATTGCCGTCGAGATGTCCGATACTTGCCGAGAGGAAGTCACCTTTGCTCTGATGTACGAATCCCAGGCGGCTCAGGAGTTCCGAGATGACTTTGACCCGTCGGATGCGGCGAGGCAGCGAGGCGCCGCCCTGTTTGTGCTGGAAGCGAATGTAGTTCTTATTCGAGTCGCTGGTCGACAGCGCTTCGACAGTCGAGAAATGATAGCCCATGCGAAGACTGAGGACCATGTACTCCCGGCTGATGACGGCGAAGCTGTTTTCCGAGTAGCCACTCTCCCTGCCTTTGTGACCCAGCACCGACGGGAAGGAGGCCTGATACTTCGGTCGCGATTTGTGCGGCCAGCCTTCGGACATGAGTCCCGACCAGAACTGCTCCATCGGTTTGCTGCCGATCTCGCTGTCCTTCACTTCGCGGCGGGAGGGTGATTTGGGCAGCTCGCGGTCGAGATAGATCATGTCGACCGTGAGGGGCACTTCGGTCTTGAGGCGGTGGAAGACCTGCGTGGAGTCACCAACCCGAATGCCGCCATAGAACATTTCTTCGATAGCCTTCTGGTGCACGTAGCGTGTTATGTCGTGCATGGTGCGGCAATTTTCGGGGACGAAACCGGGGTCGGCGGGCTGCACGAGATGCAGCGGTGCAACGTGTACGAGCAGATCTTCCAGCAGACGGAAGATGTCCATGTCGGCGAACAGGTCGTAGTCCGGTTGGCGCGCTTCGACCAGTTCCGGGTGTGCCCCCGCATAGACGGCGCCTTCGATGGCGTCGACCGTGACCGGCGTTTTGCGGGGGAGTGTCTGCGGTTCGTCGATGCCGGCAATAGTAGGGATGCGGTATTCGCGGGCGATCGTTCCCAGATGGGTGGCGGGCCCTCCGACTTCGGTGACGATGGCTGCGATACGGCCCATGACCGTGACCAGTCCCGGGAATGGCTGGCGGGTGACGAGGATCGCTTTGTCCGGGACGCCGGGGAGGTCGTCGACCGAGGAGACCGGGTAGACATATCCGACCGCGGCGCCGGGGCAGACGGTGACACCGCCGGAGCGGAGCACTTCGAATCCGGAGACATCGATCGGCTCCGATGGTGTCTCGGTGCTGACGATTTTGAGTGGCCGGGTCTGGAGCAGGAAGATGCGACCATCGTGGTCAATGGCCCACTCGATGTCCTGCGGTTTGTTGTAGTGGGTTTCGATTTCCACTCCGAGCTCGGCCAGCCTTCGCGCCTGATCGTCGGTGAGACAGGGCACAGTCCGTTCTTCGTCGGGCACGGACTCTTCAACCGTGCCGCCATCGGGAGACATCACGAGGCGAATGTCTTTGAGGGCCGTGGTGCGGCCGACGATTTCCATGTTGGCGCGATCGATATGGAAGACATCGGGATCGCATCGACCGTCGACCAGCGACTTGCCCAACCCGAGCACGGCATGAACCTGCAGCTGGGTACTTTCGGGGTTGACGGGATTGCGTGTGTAGAGGACGCCGGCAGCGCGAGCGTCGATCATCTCGACCAGGCCGACTCCCATAGCCAGGTCGTCCTCGACCAGTGAGTGTGAGAGCAGGTAGTAGATCGCTTTGGGTGTGAATTTGCTGGCGAGGATTTCGCGGTAGCACTCCAGCAGCTTCTCCGGCTGGACGTTCAGGAAGGTGGCGTATTGTCCGGCGAAGCTGAACCAGGAGTCTTCACCCAGAGCGCTAGATCGGAGTGCGAATCGGGCGCCGGGGTTGTTGGTAGCAAGCTCGCGATAGGCCGTGTGGATAGCTTCGGCCAGATCGTCGGGGATCGGCGCGCGGTTGATCATCGACTGGATTTCCCCGGAGATGCGAACGAGATCGTCGTATTCGAGGAAATTGACAGCTGCCAGTCGCTTGCTGATTCGGTCGTTGAGATCGTTCACCTCACGGAAATGGCGGCAGCTCCAGGCGGTGATGGCAAAACCATCGGGGACCGGGAGGTTCAGTTTGGACTTCATTTCGCCCATCTGGGCGTTTTTGCTGCCGACGCTGCAGGCCTGTTCGCGACCGATTTCGGCAAGCGGCAGGGTGAAACGGTCGATACCGGTGGATCGGCACCAGGGGAGGGAGTCATCGATCCGGGCGCCGATTTCGGCGAAGCGGTCGCGGAGGATCTGGTAACGGGCGCCGCCGAGTTCGATCATGATATCGACGAGGCGGCTGACGCAGTTTCGAATTTGTGCGACGCTGGTACGTATGTAGTTGAGATCGAAGAGGTATTCGCCCTGGGATTTTTCTTCCATGTCACTGATGATAGTCATGGCCTGGTGGTGACGTTCGAGCAGGGCGAGGAAGGCGGCGAATTTCGAGCGCACCGCATCCAGGGCACTGTCTTCTTTCGGTCGCGAAGACTTGCGGGGATCGCGGAATCGGACCATACGGAAACACCCTCGTGCCGGAGCAACAGCATCGCGGGCCGGAGAGTCCGACCCGATTATCTTGCAATATAGAACGGTTGTTGGAAACAGGCAAGGGGAGCACAACCGGAAAAGACCGGGCGATGGTGCTAAGTCGGCGGGACGCGGCGCTGCGGCGCAAAGAGGGGTTGTCAAAGCGGTTGCGTCAGTGTACATTAGAGGCCGAAGCAGGCGAGCAGTGCGGGCCGTATGAGGACTATCTCTGGCCGGTCAATGGTCCGGCTGTTCGTCAGATACGGGGCGCCCTTCAGGCTTTGTCACAACAAGAGGATCTACAGTACATGCTATCGCTAATCGGCACTGACGGCGAGCACTATTATACATTCAGACTGGAGCCGGGGCGCTATGTGCTCGGGCGTAAGACGGACAGCGATCTGTGTGTCCCGCACAGTACGGTATCGCGGCGGCACGCGGAGATCGAGGTTGATGGTTCCGACGGTCAGGTATTCGTGACCGATCTGGGGAGTCATAATGGAACTTCGGTGAATCAGATGCGGATAACCGCCCGGACCGAAGTGAAAAACGGAGACCAGGTCGGGTTCGGCAGTACGGAGTTCCGGCTATCAGATAGTGAGAAGCCCGCTGCGGCGCCGAAACCGCAGCCAAACCGCACGCAGCTTTCCGATTTCGATCCTGAGAAGTCGGTTTTTCTGGATATCAATGAGGCGCTGAAGCCGCTGCCGGCGAAGGCATCGGACAATCCTGAGTTGTTCCCCGCGTTGTCCGAGATGGCGCGCATGCTCGTTTTGTCGGAGCCTCGGGAGGTTATGCTGGAGCGGGCGCTGGAGTTGGTGAGCCGGGTGGTGCCGGCTGATCGGCTGGCGATACTATTCACCAATGTCGAGGACGACCAGGTGTATACGGCGGCGACGCTGCTTCCGGGGGGGAAGGACATGGGTTCGTTCACTCTCTCGCAGACGATTATCAAGCAGATACTGAACGAGAAGACCGCGATTCTGGTCGGTGATCCGACCGTTGACCCGCGCTATGCCGAGCAGCAGTCGATTATCATGTCCGATTTGAAATCGGCAATGGCGGCGCCGTTGTTCGACGAGGGCAAGGTGCTGGGGGTGTTGTATGTCGATACGACCAATCCCCTGCACCGCTATAACAACGATTACCTTCGATTGCTGGCGATGTTCGGCAATATTATCGCATCGCGGCTGCTGAACTATGAACTGCTGGAGGAGCGGCAGGAGAAGCAGATTATCGACGCTGAGCTGAATCGGGCGGCGGGGATTCAGCGAAGGCTGCTTCGGGTGGACAAGCCTGAGCTGCCGGGATTCTCGGTGCATGCGACGCTGGAGTCGTCGCGCTCGGTGGGCGGTGATATGTTCGATTTCGCCCTGCTCGACGACGACCGGCTGTTGTTCCTGGTGGCCGATGTCTCCGGCAAGGGGATGGGGGCGGCGCTTTTGATGGCGAACATTCTGGCGTCGTTCCGGATCCTCTATAAGCAGAAGCCGTTTGATCTGCTCAAGACGGTGGAGCAGGTGTCGCTGCAGCTGTTTATGTACAGCGATCCGGGTGATTTTGCGACGCTTTTCGTTGGAGTTCTTGATGGCAAGAGCAAGGCGATGACCTATATTAACGCCGGTCACAATCCGCCGATGCTGGTTCGCCGGGACGGTACGACCGAGCTGCTGGAAGCTTCGGGGACCATGATCGGCGCTTTTGATATCAATACCTGGCAGGAAGCCACCGCGACGTTTGGTGAAGGTGACGTGCTGTTTGTTTTCTCGGACGGCGTGACCGAAGCCGAGGGTCCCGACGGTCAGTATGGCGAGGAGCGCACCGAGCGGTCGCTGAAAGCGGCGCTCGCAGGAACACCGGCTGATATCACGACTGCGATTCGGCGCGATATCGAAGAGTTCATCCAGGGTGCTCCGCAGTCGGATGACGTGACGATGCTCGTAGTGAAGAAGGATTGACGATGTTAACACCCGGTCAGCAATTCGCTCATTTCAAAATCGATCGCAAAATCGGCGAAGGAGGCATGGGAGCGGTCTTTCTTGCCGAGGACCAGAAGTTGGGTCGGAAAGTAGCCCTGAAGATTCTGCTCGCTGAGTATTTCGACGATGAAGAACGCCGTGAGCGCTTTTACCGCGAGGCCAAAACCGCAGCCCAGGTATCACATCCGAATGTGATGGGAATTTACGATCTCGGTGTGGAGAAAGAACCGGGCTCCGGGCGTGACATAAACTACATCGTTATGGAGTACATCGAGGGGAGGTCTCTCTCGGCTATTCTCAAGGAAGAGAAGCCGGACATGGCGACGCTGCTTCGGTATGCGTCGAAGATCGCCGCCGGTCTCTCCGCGGCACACCAGAAGGGGATCGTCCACCGGGATATCAAAGCCGAGAACATTCTTGTCGACGAGAGCGGTGAGCCGAAGGTGCTCGATTTCGGTCTTGCCAAGCCGGTATCACCGGTGCAGTTCGAGAAAGACGGGGATGACTCGACCCGGACGGTCAGCCAGGAGCTGACGCGGGCGGGAAAGATCCTCGGTACGGTGACGTACATGTCGCCGGAGCAGGTACGCGGCGAGAAGGTGGACAACCGTTCGGATATCTTCTCGTTTGGTATCCTGCTGTATCAGATGGCGACCGGTGAGATGCCGTTTGCGGGTCAGACGCAGGTATCGACGCTGGCGAAGATTCTCGAGTCGCAGCCGGAGCCGCCGCATGTCAAAAACGCCGATATTCCCGCCGAACTGGAACGTATTATCGCCAAGTGTCTGCAGAAGGACGCTTCGGACCGGTACCAGGATACGCGTGATCTGGTGGTCGATCTTCGGTCGCTCCGCCGTCAGTTCGACTCAGGCGTGACGGAAACGGTGTCGACCATCACGGACCGCCTGCCGGAGCAGTCCAAAACGTTCAAGATCAACCTGTCGTGGAAGCTGGTTATCGTCATTCTCGTCGGGATGGTGATTGTCAGCGGCTTGATCGAGCAGTGTCTTGATATGTCGGACGCGAATCGCAAGAGTGAGATACCGGCGGCGGATGAGATTCGGAAAGCCGTGACATTGGCGGGGCAATTGTCGAAGGGATTGAATACGCTGGCGATTCTCAGTTTCGCCAACAAGACCGGCGATACCGAGCTTGACTGGCTGCAGACGGGGTTGCCGGAGATCATGCTTACCGATCTGTCGCAGAGCGGCACTATCAACATTATCAGTCGCGAACGGATATTCGACCACCTCGGTGTAAACAGTGACGATGACTATTCCCGGGAGGATTACGTCGAGGCAGCCAAAGCGCTGGGGGCCGTCAAACTGCTCTCCGGTTCGTTTTTCAAGGTCGGAGAGCAGATTCGTATCGATGCCCGGCTGGAGGACATCACATCGGGTACGATTTTGCTCGGCGAGAAGGTGATCGGCTCCGATCCGTTCTCGCTGGTTGATTCGCTGACGATGAAGATCGCCGCATCGCTGGACGTCGAGAACGCCGGAGAAGGCGGGGGAGTCAATGCCTCGCGGTTCGCTTCGTCGCCGCAGGCGTACAAGGAGTATCACAAGGGGATGGAGTTGTTTGCCGCCTCTCAGTGGGAGCAGGCAATCGCTCAGTTCGAGAAGGCGATCGAAATCGACTCTACCTTTGCACTGCCGTACATGCGAATCGGCATGGTCAATATCTTCACGGGGAAACAGCAGAAGGGCGTGGAGTATCTGTCGCGGGCTTTGATCTATCAGGACAGACTGCCGCGCCGCGAACGTTCCCTGCTGGACATCTACGTCGATTTGTGGCAGCGCCAGGACTATGAACCGGCGTACGAGAAGATCATGCGATATGTCGAGACGTACCCGGAGGACAAGGAAGGCCGGACCTTCTATGCCATCACTATCAGTGTTTTCGAGCGCGATACCGTGGAGGCGTTCGCCCAGTTGGACACGGTCCTGATGATCGATCCCGACTACGCGTTTGCTCTGCAGCAATATGCGGATTTGCGGTCACAGTGGAATAACCCCGAGGGAGCGATACCTTCGTATGAGAGACTGCTCGAGGCTTTTCCGGAGACTGCCGACTACTACCAGTCACTGGGAGCGCTCTACTTCCGCCTGAACAGGTTTGATGATGCGATCGAGTTGTATGAGGAAGCCCTGGAGCGCTTCCCGAGGGATCCGGATCCGATAACCTCGCTGGCCGGCGCCTACATGCAAAAGCGGGAGTTCGACAAGGCGGAGGAGGTGCTGGATCGTATCCCGCGCGACTTCGGAGACGATCCGTACGAGATGCGCGGCTACTACAACACGCGGGGCAACCTGTCGGTCTGGCAGGGGCAGTTCAAGAAGAACATCGAATGGCGGCACAAAGCGCTGGAGGCATCGCTTGAAACCGGCGACAACAATTTGGTCACGACTGCATATGGTACCTTGAGGGGACTGTATGAGGTCCTGGGGATGCGTGACAGCGCCCAGTACTACCTCGACCAGGCGTACAAGTCGGCAAATGCGTTCCAGCGATTGAGCTATCCGATCGAGGTGGTGGCCATGAATCCCGAGCGCGGACCGGAAATGCGGCCGATTTTCGTCCGTGAGATGTCAGACTTCCGGGATCGCGTTCCCGGCAAATTGCAGGGGCTGGCCGACGCGCTCGATTCACTATTCGAGGCGCACGCAGCATCCGACACGGCAGCCTTGATCCGCGCCTACTATCTCTTGAAAGAGGTCCAACAGACATCTTCAGGAAACGACTTTTCGGTCGGCCAGCTCATGGTGAAGAGCGGGCGGTATGAGGAAGCCACCGAGGTGCTCGAGTCGCTCGTCGAGGGTCGGGATCGTTCCGGATCGGGTTGGAGCTATCTCATGGCGAATTATCTTCTTGGCGTCGCCAATCAGGAACTCGGCAATCGGAAGAAGGCTATCGGGTACTTCGAGGAGATGCTCAGGTACTGGTCGAACCCGGATACACCGCTTGACGAGATTGCCGATGCGAAGAAGCGCCTGTCGCAATTGACAAGTTAGACTGCGATTCGGCCACGATGGGTACGGTTGTAGCGATATTGGGCGCCCGGCTCCAGGCCGGGCGCCTTTCTTTTTGCCCCGGCGGGAAAGCGTCGCGTTTCTTTGCTTGTCCTCTGCCTGATGAGTCGGTTATCATGTCGGTGCAAACGGCCGCCCATCGCTCAAGCTATGCGGCCGTTTGCTGGAGGTGTTGACCTGGTGAAACAGTACCGACAACCATGTGAGGCGGGCGTTTGTCGCTTTCGCCTGCCTGCCGTCCGACTGGCGGCCGCAGTTGGGCTGGTTCTCCTGTTGGCCCTGCAACTTTCCGCGCAGGTCGTTGACGGCAGGTTAGTGCTTACCCCGCAGTCGCTGGCGGGCGCCGAGCGCGAGTGCGCATTCGGCGGTGAGTGGCGGTATCATCCCGGTGACAATCCGGCCTGGGCCGCGGCCGAACTCGATCATTCGGGGTGGCGGCTGATGAACACGGCACTTCGGCAGGACGAGGTCGCCGACTCGGTGTGGCCGGGGATCGGCTGGTTCCGTCTTGAGGTGTTTGTCGATTCAGCCCTGGTTGCAATGCCGCTCGGTCTCACTCTGGAGCAGGCGGGAGCATCGGAGATCTATCTCAACGGAGAACGCTTGTTTGCGTTCGGGACTGTCGGGTCGACGCAGATCACCGAAGTCAGTGAGATTCGAACCTGGTCACAGCCGCACGCGTTCGTGTTTGCTGAGGCCGGAGAGAACGTGATTGCGGTGCGCTATTCCAATCAACGGTGGTACCAGATCAGGTTGTGGGGCGGCGAGACCGGGTTCTTCATGAAGGTCGGGTCCACTGACGAGATGGTAAGGGGATACTCCGGCAATCTCTTATCGAGCGGTCGCTACCAGGCGTTTTTCACGGCTTTTTCGCTGTCGCTCGCTTTGCTGCATCTGTTCATCTTCGTATTCTATCCCAGCGCGCGCGAGAATATCTACTATGCGGTTCTGGCGTTCGCGTTTGCCGGGATCTGCTGGATGCCGACCGAGCTGTCGCTGCTGAAGTCGTTCGCGCCGTTTGCGGTTCATATGCTGGCCTTCAAGATATTCCTGCTGCTTACGGCTGTGGCCGGGCCGTGTGTTTTGTATTCGATCTTCTATGAGCGGCTGCCGAGATACGCGTATGCGCTGATCATCGCGGGTATCGTCGTCATGGCGGTTTCGTGGTGGCTTCCGCTGGCATGGGTGTACGTATTTTCGTTCGTCAGTCTGGTGGAGTCACTCCGCGTGGTGATCCTGGCGGTTGCGCGGAGGAGGCGATTTGCGTGGATAATCGGCGTTGGCTATTCCCTGTTCTGTATCGCCGCCGGTTACCAGATGCTGCCCGAGTTCACACAGGTGATTCAGCGATATCAGTTGGTCTACTATCCGTACTACATGTGGGGCATTTTCGCTTTGTTGGTCTCGATGTCGCTGTTTCTTGCCCGCAGCTTCGCAGCGACCCATGTCGAGCTCTCGCGGCGCCTGGCGGAGGTCGAGGTGCTCTCGGCGCGTGCGATCGAGCAGGAGCGCGACGCGCTACAGGCGGAGACGAAGCGGAAGCTGCTGGAAGCGAATCTCGAACACCAGTCGCGAGAACTCGAGCGGGCGCGGGAGCTGGAGAAAGCACACCGGGAGCTGTTCGAGGCCAATAGGACCCTTCGAGACACCCAGGCGCAACTGGTGCAGTCGGAGAAGATGGCCTCGCTGGGATCGTTGGTGGCGGGCATAGCCCACGAGCTCAACACCCCTATCGGCGCCGTCAATAGTATGCATCACACGCTGATGCGGGCGTTCGGCAATATCAGGGAGGCGCTGGAGGACAGCGCCACGGCGCCGCAGGAGGCGATGCTTCAGCGGAATTTCGACGCTATCAATGACGCCAACCGGGTGATTGGCAGCGGGACCGAGCGGGTCATGAATATCGTAAAGAGACTGCGCAGCTTCGCGCGCCTCGACGAGGCGGAGTTGAAGACGGTCGATATTCACGAGGGGATCGAGGATACACTCACGCTCATACACCACGAGATAAAACACCACGTCACGGTTGTGCGAAACTTCGGGAAGCTCCCGCCGATACCGTGCTATCCGGGACAGCTCAATCAGGTCTTCCTCAATCTCCTGAACAATGCCCGTCAGGCGATTGTCGGCGAGGGGACGATCACGATTACGACGGCGATGAAAGACGGACTCGTGAGGATCGGTATTTCCGATACGGGGACCGGGATCAAGCCGGAGCACCTGGAGAAGATTTTCGATCCCGGTTTCACGACCAAGGGTGTGGGGGTGGGGACCGGCCTGGGGTTGTCGATCTGCTACCAGATCGTGCAGAAGCATTTCGGGAAAATCGAGGTTGCAAGCGAGGTCGGTAAGGGAACGACGTTTACGATCATACTACCAACCGATCTTGACAAGCGTGTGGAGGCCGAGAGTGCGCCGCGGTAGGCCACACGTCGTGACGCCATGAACGCCGTACGGAACTTCATCAGGTCGTTTGCCGATATTCGGCGCGGGGAGCTTGGTCTGACCCTGCTCATGCTGGTCAATATTCTGGCTATCATGATCACGTACTACTTCCTGAAACCGGCCCGCGACTCGCTGTTCCTCACCAAGTTCGACGCCGACCGTCTGCCGTGGGTGTTTATCCTGACGGCGCTCGTGGCGGCGCCGATCGTGACGATGTACTCCCGTGCGGGACATCGCCTGAAGTTGCACCAGTTGATCAACACGACATCGCTTCTCATCATCGGCTCACTCGTTTTCTTCTACTTTTTCATCAAGCTTCCCTACCCGTGGGTGCCGTACGCCTTTTACGTATGGGTATCGATCTATGGGGCCCTGACGACCTCGCAGTTCTGGCTGCTCGCCAATGGCGTGTACACGGCTTCGCAGGCCAAACGAATTTTCCCGTTCCTTGGACTGGGAGCGATTGTGGGCGCATGGGTCGGTGGAGAGCTGACAAGCCTGCTGCTGAAGCAGTTCGAGGTGATTGGGCTGGGAATCGAGAATCTCCTGCTGTTTTGCGCCGGGTTCCTCGCTATCAGTATCGTGCTCACCAATCTGGTGCGTCGGAAGCGGCGTGAGGAGCTGGAAGAACAGTCGCGACCGGGAAAAGATTCCGGCAAGCATGAGAGCATGCTCGATCTGTACAACGTCGTGGCGCGATCGCGCCATCTGCTGTTGATGGTAGGGATCATTTCGATTGCGATGATCGTGGCATCGTTCGCCGACTGGCAGTTCAAAGCGATAGCCAAAGTATCGTTCGATACGCCGCAGGAGCTGGGGGCGTTTTTCGGGACATTCTACGGACGGTTGTCCCTTGTCTCGCTTTTGCTGCAGTTGTTCTTGAGCTATGGCGTTCTGAGGCGGCTGGGTGTGGGGGGGATAATACTGTTTCTTCCGGTCGGGATGCTGATCGGCTCGGTGACGATGCTCTTATCGGCCGGCCTGACGGCCGCCGTGTTGCTTCGGGGCGCCGATGGTTCCCTCCGGTATTCGCTCGACAAAACCGGTCGAGAGCTGCTGTTCCTTCCGATACCGCTCGACGTCAAGAAGAAGACAAAGGTGTTTATCGACGTGCTCGTGGACCGCTGGTTCCGGGGTGTGGCGGGCGGCTTGCTGCTGTTCTTCATCTGGATATTCGATTTCCAGGGGACCGATCCGACGAAAGAGATGTGGAAGTTCAGCATCGTAGTGGTCGCCTTGCTGGCTATCTGGATAGGCATGTCGCTGTTGATGCGGAAGGAGTATGTGAATACGTTCCGCTCAGCGTTGCAGCGTCGGACCATAGACCCCGGTGAAATCAGAATCAACATCGCCGAGTCGTCGACCATGAAGGCGCTGGTACATTCGCTCGACTCGGGGAGTGCGAGAGAAGTCTCGTACGCGCTGGATATGCTGGCCTCGATACAGGACAAGACACTGGTGGCGCATGCGCTGCCGCTGCTTCAGAGCGACGATGCCGAGGTGCGACTCAAGGCCCTGAAGGTGCTTCAGAGAAACGGCGACGAGACAACCATTGAACAGGTGAAGCCGGCCCTGGTCGATCCGGACTACTCGGTGCGGCGGGAGGCGTTTTACTATCTCTATCTGTTCGACCGCGACCGTGCCGGGTTGATCGATGGGTATCTGAGAATCGATGATCCTCTCCTGCAATGTACCGCCCTGAGTTGCATCGCCGAATACGGGACGAAAGAGGAGCAGGAACTGATAACGAGCGATCTGATCGGCGCGCTGCTCGATCGGACGGACCAGGCGAGGGAGATCAGACTGCAGGTGGCTCGGTCTCTCGGTGCCCTCGGGCACATGAAGTTCAGGGGATTCGTGCAGCGCCTGCTTGATGATGAGTCGGTGGAGGTTCGTCGGGAAGCGTTGCTGGCGGTGGGTCGCATTCGTGATCGCGAGTTGGTGTCACATCTGATCAATCAGCTCGCGGTGCAGCCGCTGCGGGCGGCGGCGCGACGTTCGCTGGTCAGCTACGGAACCACCATACTCGGTACGCTGTACGACTACATGATCGACCCGACGGTCGATTTGTCCATACGTCGACACATTCCGCGGGTTATCGCCGGTATCCCTGATCAGCAGTCGGTGGATGCGCTCACGCTGGCGCTGGCCGATGCGCGGCCGCGCATGAAGTACTCGATCGTGAAGGGGCTGAACAGCCTGCGAGTGAAGAACCCCGACCTCGTTTTCGATGAAGGTGCTGTCGACCGTGCCCTGCTGGAGGAGACGCGGGCATACTATGAGATTCTGCAGGTGCTGAACTGCAACCGCACGGCGCCGAAGAACGAGGCGAATGATCTGTTGAAGCGGGCGTTAATCGAGCAGCAGGATGCCAATCTCGAACGCATTTTCCGCCTGCTGGGACTGGCGTATCCCCCGAACGATATCTACAGCGCCTATCTCGGAATCGTCAGTCGGAAAAGCGTGCTTCGGGCGAGCGCGGTGGAGTTCCTCGACAATCTGCTGCGTAATGATTTGAAACGCATGCTGCTTCCGATTGTCGATGAGGATTCCACGGAGTCGATTCTTCGCCAGGGCCGGGAGTTCGTCAGCGCCGCAATCACTACCCGTGACGAAGCGCTGGCGTTCCTGATAGACGGCAAAGACGACTGGCTCCGTGCCTGTGCCATCTATGCGTCCGGGACGACCACCTCCGACGGGATCAAAAGGAAGATCGGTGCGGCGTGCGACGATAGCGATCCGATCGTGAAAGAAACCGCCCGGCTGGTGATCCGGGGATGAACCTGGATTAGTACGCCGGTGTTTCACGGATAGTGAGCGAGCAGAAAGTGAATTGACTATGCTGACCGTGATCGAGAAAGTGATATTCCTGCAGAATGTCGACGTGTTCGAAAGCGTACCCACCGAGCATCTCGCCTACCTGGCGGCCATCACCGAAGAACTCGAGGTCCGACCGGGGGACTTCATCTACAAAGAGCATGAGCCATCGAACGCTCTGTATCTGGTGCTCGACGGTTCGGTGCGGCTGGAGCGGGATGGCCGCGAGATCACAACCGCCGGTCCGCGCGAAGCGTTCGGTACGTGGGCGCTGTTCGATGAAGAGCCGCGGGTGGCGTCGGCGATCGCGGTCGAAAACAGCCACCTGCTGCGGATCGACCGTGATGATTTTGTCGACCTGCTGGCCGACCATGTGCAGATTACACAGGGAGTGCTGAAGACCATTGCGGGCCGGCTTCGGGGTCTGGTGGAACGGGTCGGGGTTGACACGTCGCCCCGCTCCTGACGGGATGGTACGACGTCTGTGCATAACTTATGAGCACGAACAACGAGATCGAGAAACTTCGCGAGTCCGAAGAGCGCTATCGGACCATGATAGAGATGGCGTGTGACGCCATATTTGTGGTCGATGCCGAATCGGGATCGGTGTGCGAAGTCAATCAGAGCGGTTTGATAATGACCGGATTGGCGATTGAGGAGATCGTCGGCCGACCGGTCTGGGAGTTGTTCCCGGAGGATGAACGGGATCGGGGCCGTGAGCTGTTTGATACGGCGGTTAGAGAGGAGCGGGGGCGGCGAACGAGTATGCACTTCGTTCGACCCGACGGAGGTCGGGTTACGCTTGATGTGACCACTGCGCTGATGCGTCTTTCCGGCAGGAAGATCGTCGTGCAGGTATGCCGGGATGCGACCGAGCGCGACGAGTTCGAGCGGCAGCAGGCGCGGCTCAGCCAATACTACGAGCGGTTACTCGATTCGCTCCCGGTTGGATTGGGGATTCGCGCGGCTATCAATGCCACGCCGAAGATCGAGTTTGAGAATCAGACGCTGAAGCGGATGTTCGACACGGCGGCGTGCAAGGGGAGCGGAATCACCTGGGATGCCTGTCGGGCCGATATGGACGAGCAGCCCCGTATTGCGATCACCGACGACGGTTCATACGCAGAGGAGCGCCGTCTGGCCAACGGTCAGACCTTTCTCTATACGATCTCGTACGTTCGGGACTTGCTCGACCAGTGGTGCGAGGTGACGATCGTCCAGGATTTCACCCGCCGCCGTCAGCTCGAGGACGACCTGGAGCAGGTGAATCGGACGCTGGAGGCGCGCGTGCAGGAGCGGACGCGCGAGCTTGAAGAGAAACAAACGCAGTTGGCGCAGGCGGAGAAGATGGCTTCGCTGGGCAGCCTGGTTGCCGGGGTCGCTCACGAGATCAACACGCCTCTGGGAGCGCTCACCAGCAATAATGACCTGTTCATACGGGCGATCGTTCGACTCAAAAAGTTGCTGGATACGTCCGAGGTGACCTCCGATGCGGCGATGAAGGAGCGTTTCGACAGGATTTTGGACAGCATCGACGAGGTGACGTCGGTCAATAAGACCGCCGGTGAGCGTATTAAGAACATCGTGAACTCCCTCCGCTCGTTCGCTCGGCTCGACCGTTCGGAAAAGGACAGGGTCGATATTCGCGACGGTCTCGAGAGCACCCTGACGCTGGTCTCTCACGAGCTGAAAAACCGGGTCGAAGTGGTCCGTCGATATGGCGATATACCGCCGATCAACTGTTTCCCGAATCAGATTAACCAGGTGTTCATGAACCTGCTGGTCAACGCCTCTCATGCTATCAAAGACAAGGGGGTCATCACTATCCGAACGGCTCTGGAGGGCGGTTGGGTGGTTGTGGAGATCAGCGATACCGGTTCGGGAATTCCGAAAGACGTTCTGCCGAAAATCTTCGATCCCGGGTTCACGACCAAAGGCTCCGGAGTCGGTACCGGGCTGGGCCTGTCGATCGTTCACCAGATTATCCAGGATCATGGCGGGAAGATCCTGGTTACCAGCAAACCGGGTGAGGGGACAACCTTTCGAATCGAGCTGCCCGCCCGATAACAGTGAGACTTGTGCGGCGGGCCGGTTGCCGTTGACAGGGAGACGAGACGGTGTCATATTGCTGATGCCAGAACCAGAATAACAGGAGCGCGGTATGACCGCATCGTCAAATACTGATGCCGGACGGTCCGGCACGATCGTTATAGTCGACGACGAAGAAATGGTACTGACCAGTCTCAGGTCGTTCCTCACGCTTGAGACCGACTACGAAGTCCAGTCGTTTCTGTCGGCGAAGGAAGCACTGCAGTACATCGGAGCGAACGACATCGACGTCGTTATGTCGGACTATCTGATGCCGGAGATGGACGGCATTTCGTTCCTCGCCGAAGTGAAGAAGATCCGACCGGAGGTGCCTAGAATAATCCTCACCGGCTATGCCGACAAAGAGAACGCCATCAAAGCGATCAACGATGTCGGCCTGTTCCAGTATATCGAGAAACCGTGGGACAACGACGATCTCCTTATCATTCTTCGCAACGGCATGGAGAAGCAGCGCTTGATGAAGAAGCTGCAGCAGAAGATCGAGGAGATCAACCGCGCCTACGGTGAGTTGGAGGGTTTGCACAAGGAGATCGTCAAGACGTTCGTATGATCCCGTCCGGCCTGATCGCGGCCGGATTCCGCTCGGCTAACACAATTCGAACATTTGCGACGCACATAGTGGTTGCTTTTTTTTCGGCGGTTGAACTTCATTAGGCTAAGATCGTTGGCGGGTATGGGTTGAAAGACGGCCCGTACACTCCATAATAGCAGAACCTGTGCAGTGAAACCGATTGCCCGCTCACACCCGGCGGGTTGAGTTCGGAGGTAGCGTAGATGCAGCGGCAGTCAATTCTGGTAGTCGAAGACGAAGAAGACATCAGAGAACTCATCAACTACAATCTCACCCGCGAAGGTTTCCAGGTGGAAGCGGTGGCGACCGGTGAAGATGCGCTGCAGTCGCTGAAGAAAACGACCCCGGATCTGGTTCTGCTCGATCTGATGCTGCCCGGTGTTGATGGGCTTGAAGTTTGCCGCCGGCTGAAAAACAATGCCGGTACGTCGAGTGTCCCCGTCGTTATTGTCACGGCCAAAGGCGAAGAGGCTGATGTCGTCACGGGTCTTGAGCTGGGGGCCGATGACTATGTCATCAAGCCGTTCAGTCCGCGGGTGCTGCTGGCCCGCGTCCGCGCCGTGCTTCGGCGGCAGGACAGCCCGCCGGTGGATGAGGATGACACGCTTGAGATCCACGGTATGGTCATTCATCCCGGCCGCCATGAGGTCACGCTGGAGGGCAAGAAAGTCGATTTGACCCTTACCGAGTTTCGGATGCTGCACCTGCTGGCGTCGCGACCCGGCTGGGTTTTCACGCGCTATCAGATCATCGAGGCAGTGCACGGAGAGAATTACCTGGTGACCGACCGCTCGGTTGATGTGCAGGTGGTAGGACTCCGCAAGAAGCTCGGGTCGGCCGGTAAGATGATCGAGACCGTTCGCGGGATCGGTTACCGGTTCAAAGAGTAGCAATTGGTCGGGGGGCAGGCTTCGTTTCCTGTTCCTGAGCTATATTACCGCCTTTTCTCCCAACTGCATGAGAATGCAGAACTCCTCTTGTTGGCGACTGCTAACTCCCTGTATAACAACAGCGTTTTTCCCGCGGCGATTGGCCCGCTCCTTGCAGTCACGGTCGGTAACAGAAACTAAAGACCGACCGCTTTACTCCCAGGAGGACCCATGAGAAACAGGTTTGTCTGTCTGCTTGTTGCGGCGGCAGTCCTGACCTTCGCTGCCCTGCCCTCGACTACGCAGGCATTCGTCTTGACATCGACCGACTTCAGCGGCGTACTCGCCTATGAAAGCAGCGGCAACGTGATCGAATCGTTCGGGCTTGACTCCCGTTTTGCCGGTCAGGGGTACAACACCGCTGCCGCCATCAATTTTGCGTTCAACTACGATCCCAGCTCCCCCTCGATCGCCGATATCATGGCGACTCCCAACAAGCCGTATCGCTGGACAGTCGGCCTGTCCAATCTTGAAGATCCGTGGTTCGGCCGACCGCTGCCGGACATCTCGTTGACCGGGACGGCCAGCTACAGCCAGTTGATGAACGGCGCCGGCTATGCCTGGGATGTATTCGATGCTCATTTCCCCACCGAAGGGGCGTATTTCCTCGACTACAGTTTCACCTCGCCGTCCAGCGGATTCGGAACGCTGGCCCTGGCCGCCAATATTGACTTCGGTCAGATGGGACAGTGTTTGCCGGATCAGTGGATGACCCAGTTAAACTCCGATGCTGAACTGACATTGACTGCCGAGCCGGTCCCCGAGCCAATCACCTTCGTTTTGTTTGGCGCCGGTCTGGCCGGTGTCGGTATCGCCCGCCGTCGCAAAGCCGCTAGGAACTAACTGCTACCCTAACCTGCGGCGCCAAAGTCGCCGCTCATTCTCCTTTCGCGAACCCATTCGAGAAAAGGCTCCCACCCGGGAGCCTTTTCTATTGACATCATGTTAATAAAAAGTAATACTGACACTCCTGAATCTACTATAAGCCTGTGAGGTTGACCGGTGAGTAAGCAGAAGTCCGATATAATCACGTTCAAGGCCGACGATTCTCTGGTGGAGGCGCTGCGTCAGATCCCCAATCGGTCGGAGTTCATTCGGTCGGCGTTGTTGACCGCGCTGGAGAACATGTGCCCGCTCTGTCAGGGGAGGGGGGCGTTGACACCGGCCCAGAAAAAGCACTGGGAGGAGTTTGCGCGGGACCATGCCCTTGCGGAGTGCACCGACTGTCATGAAGTTCATCTGGTATGTGCTCATGGCGAATAGTACACTCATGAAGATCGCGGTGTCGGTATTGCTTGCCGGGGCACTGCTCTGGGGGTGCGGCGGTGGGAAAGTGGAATCCGGCGCGACAGGACCAACGCTTCGGGTAGCAGTCAGCATTCTTCCGCAGGCGTATTTCGTTGAGCGGGTGGCCGGGGACAAAGCGTCGGTGGAGGTTCTGATCCCGCCCGGCTCTTCGCCGCACACCTATGAACTGACACCCAGGCAGATGGCTGATCTGGCCGAAACCGATGTGCTGTTTGTGGCCGGGGTGCCGTTCGAAGACGCTTTGCTGCCACGGCTGAAGAAGATCTATCCCCAACTGAAGATAGTACCGTCCGGCGCCGCCATTCCTCTCCGGACATCGGAGGCGGTTGCGTCGACGCACGACGACCACCACCACGCCAACGATCCCCATACCTGGCTCAGCCCGCGATATGCGATTATCCATGCCACGACCATAGCTCGAGAATTGATGGCTATCGACACTGCCGATGGGCCTGAGTTTCAGAGGAATCTGGATTCCCTGACCAACGACCTGCAGCGGCTTGACACAGATATCACCCGGCTGTTGCACGGTCTTTCGGGGCGACGGATGTATGTCTATCATGCGGCCTGGGGGTATTTCACCGATTCCTACGGGCTGATTCAGATGCCGATCGAAGCCGAAGGAAAGGAGCCGGGCAGCCGCCAGCTGGCCGAGCTGGTTGAGCAGGCGCGGATAGATCAGGTTCGGGCGATCTTCCTCCAAAAGCAGTACGCGTCGCAAAGCCCGGAAGTCATTGCTGAGGCAGTGGGGGCGAGGATTGTGATTATCGATCCACTGGCGTACGACTATGTGGATAACCTTCGGATGATCGCCGGGGAAGTACGTGGTGCGCTTGGTGACGAGCGGAGCAAATGAGGCCCTATTAATGATAAGTGGCGGAAGTATGGTACTTTGGCATACGTTGGCGTATCGTACCGGGTATGGGGACATTGATGGCTGAGTCAATAGTTGTCCACATTGAGGATGTGGCGTTCGCATACAACGGCTTACCCGTGTTGAGCGATGTCAGTCTCCGAATCGTGGAAAAGGACTTCGCGTGGATTGTCGGACCCAACGGCGGTGGAAAGACGACACTGTTGAAGCTGATGATCGGTCTGCTGCAGCCGCAGAGGGGGCAGGTCAGGCTGTTGGGGCAGCGGCCCAAAGACGTACGCAGTCAGGTCGGCTATATGCCGCAGCATGCCAGTCTGGACCCGCAGTTTCCGGTGACCGTGCTTGATGTGGTGCTGATGGGACGTTTGACGAATTTCCGGCCGCTGGGCAGGATTGCGCGGCAGGACCGGGAGCGAGCCGAGGCGGCCCTCGGGGAGGTAGGTATTGCAGAGCGTGGTCGTGAGCAGTTTTCTCATTTGTCGGGCGGGCAGCAGCGGCGGGTACTGATAGCCCGCGCGATGGCTTCGGATCCGAAGCTGCTCCTGCTGGATGAGCCGACCGCCAATCTGGACCTCAGGGTCGAGCAGGAGTTGTTCGAACTGCTGCAGCGGCTGAACGAGCGATTGACAATCGTGATGGTGTCGCATGACCCGGCGTTTGTGTCGCCATTCGTAAAGTCGGTGGTTTGCGTTAAGCGACACGTGCATGTTCACCCGACGGCCGAGATAGACTCCGAGATCATGAGCGAGCTGTACGGTCGCCCGATCCGCATGGTGCGCCACGACCAGCATTTTGATCGGGAGGACGATTAACCGTGGGCTTTTTCCACGCCCTCTGGCAACACTCGTTTCTCCAGTATGCGCTGCTGGCCGGACTGCTGGCTTCGGTGGCCTGCGGAGTGGTCGGAACCTATGTGGTGGCGCGAAGGATAACGTACATTGCGGCCGGCATAGCGCACTCGGTTCTGGCCGGGATGGGGCTGGCGCATTACCTGGCGGTTGTCCATGACCTGACGTGGCTGCATCCGCTGTACGGGGCGGTAGTCGCGGCGCTGGTATCGGCGGTGACGATCGGTCTGGTCAGTCTGAAAGCGCGTCAGCGCGAGGATACGGTGATCGGCGCGATTTGGGCGGTTGGTATGGCGGCGGGAATCCTGTTTATCGCGGCGACCCCGGGCTACCAGGAGAATCTGATGAGCTATCTGATCGGGAACATCCTGATGGTGTCCGGATCGGAAGTCTGGTTGTTGGGTCTTCTTGATCTGGTGGTGGTGGCGGTCTGTTTCGTTTTCTATCGCCAGTTGGGAGCGGTTTGTTTCGATGAGGAGTTCGCGCGGGTGCGGGGTCTGTCGGTAAGCGCGTACTATCTGCTGTTGTTGTGTTTGACGGCGCTGACAGTTGTCCTGCTGGTTTCGGTGGTGGGGATTATTCTGGTCATTGCACTGCTGACGATTCCGGTCGCGGTGGCGGGCAGGTTTACGCGATCTTTATGGCAGACGATGCTGCTGGCGGTGGCGATTAGTTCGCTGTTTACGACAATCGGCCTGGTGGTGAGTTTCGAGCCGAACTGGCCGGCAGGTCCGACGATCATTCTGATTGCCGGGGTCGCTTTTATCGTGGTGTCGCTTTTCACCGGCAATCACACCGGCAGGATTCGCAGCTCGGAAAGAGCAGCTTCGAGGACAAATCGGTAGACAAAATCTCCGCTTTTGTATATATATTCCCAAGCTGGAATAACAACAATGCACTGGTGAGTGGTGTGGTCGCTGCGCATCGCGATCAAGGACCGCGTCGTGAGACCTGGGACCCCGTGTCGACGTGAGGCGCCATGCCGCATGGTCAGGAGGAAATCCGATGAAATTGACGACCGTTGATGAGATCCTGAATTTCGCCATAGAGAAAGAACAGGACGCTGCCGACTTCTACAACGGCCTTGCGGCGAAGATGGACCGCCAGGCAATGAAAGACGTATTCGCCGGGTTCGCGCGCGAAGAGATGGGCCACAAGGCGAAACTGCAGGCGGTGAAAGCGGGCCGGCTGCTGATCTCGGCCGAGAAGAAGGTTGCCGATCTGAAGATCGGGGATCATCTGTCCGATATCGAGCTGACACCGAACGTCGGCTATCAGGAAGCACTGATTCTTGCTATGAAGGCCGAGAAGGCCGCGTTCAAGTTGTACAGTGATCTCGCATCGGCCACCGACAACGCGGACCTCCGCGAAGTGTTGCTGTCGCTGGCCCACGAAGAAGCCAAGCATAAGCTTCGGTTTGAAGTTGAGTACGACGACGTCATTTTGACTGAGAACTAGTTCTCGGCTTCCGTACAAAGGATTTATGAGCCCCCTCTCGTGAGGGGGCTTTTTTTGTCCGGGACCCGGGGTGCGCAGGGAGCCTCAAAATGCCCGTCTGTCCCGCACTTGTTGCCGGATTTTATGGTACTCTGACATCATCCACACATCCCCTGAACATGCCGTAATTTATTGTTTCCGTATTAGTTATGCGAAATCAACGATGGCCGCTGATTCGCACAAATCTAGTTTTGCGCTAACGAGAAGTTAACGGTGAGTACCTACCCTTGCCCTCGCAGGATACGAGGAAACACAATGAACATTCTTATGAGTTTCAAAGGGAGGAACTCCATGTACAGCCGGACGTCTCATTGCAGGGAGGCTCGCCTTGGACTGTCTGTGCTGGTGCGAATCACCAGCCTGATCTTGATAGTCCTGTTGGCGGTCGGCTCCAACGGTTACACCCAGTCCACGAACAACGAAACCGGAACCATCAGCGGCAAGCTGCTCGATGCCAAGACCGGTGAGCCGCTGATCGGCGCCACCGTCATGGTGGAGGGTACGGCTCTCGGCGCTCAGACCGATCTCGACGGAACGTATCGGATCAAGCTGGTGCCGGTGGGCAAGGTCACGCTGAGCGTGCGGGCTATCGGTTACGCCCCGACCACGGTGACCGAGGTAGCGGTCAATGCCAGCGAAGTTACGAAGATTAATGTCACGTTGACATCGGAAGCGATCTCGCTCGACAAGAAGATCACCGTCACGGCCAAAGCGCTTCAGAATACAGGCGCGGCGCTGCTGAAGCAGCGTCAGGCGTCGATCTCGGTGTCCGACGCTATCTCCGCCGAGGAGATTTCCAAGTCCGGCGCCGGCGATGCCGCCGACGCGATGAGCCGTGTGACGGGCGCCTCGATTACCGACGGCAAGTTTGTCTACGTGCGCGGGCTTGGTGATCGCTATTCCAACACGAACATCAATGGCAGCCCGCTGCCGTCTCCCGACCCGGATCGCCAGGCGGTTCCGCTCGATATGATTCCCACCGGTCTGCTGGACAATATCGTTGTCCAGAAGACCTTCACGCCGGACAAGCCGGGCAACTTCACCGGTGGTTCGGTCGACCTGACGACCAAGGATTTTCCGGAGTACCGCCAGTTTACGTTCTCGACTTCGGCGACCTACAACAGCCAGACCACCGGTCAGTCGATCCTGTTCGCCAATGAAGGCGGCAAGGATTGGCTGGGCTATGACGACGGCAAGCGTGAGATCCCGCAGTACGTCGAGGAGAACTACGTGATCGGTCAGGAAGTGCCGACCGATCAGACGTTTATCAACGGTTCGCCGACTGCCGACACGCTGGCATTGATCGAATACATGGACCGGTCGTCCAAATCGTTCCAGCCGTCCATGCAGCCGATTCGCAAGACGGCGCCGTGGGATCAGAAGTACTCGCTCTCATACGGTGACCAGATGCAGCTGTTCGGCCGTCCGCTGGGAATCGTCGCGTCGCTGAGCTACTCGAACAAGTATAGCTCGCGCACCGTCACCGACGGCAACTACGAACTCGGCTCACCCGGATCGTCGGGCCTGGACGAGTACTCGCTTCTGAGCGGACCGCAGGGCTCGCAGGAGGTACTGTGGGGCGGGCTCGCCAATCTCAAATATACGATCCATCCGAAGCACAAGCTCGGCGCCAAGTACATCCACAACCAGGTGGGTGAGAACAAGGCGATCTACCGGGTTGGCGAGAATTACAATATCAACAACGATACCGCGCGTTACGACTATCGTCGCCGAGATATCTCCTATACTGAACGCTCGCTCAGCTCAGTGCAGTTCGACGGTGAGCATTTTGGTTTCTTCGGCACCGGCCTTCGCCTGAACTGGCAGGCGTCGTACTCCAAGACCAGTCAGGATGAGCCGGACCATCGCAACTTCAACGACCTCTACGGGATCGAGTACGCCGAGGATCCGATCTCCGGTGATCTGGTACCGGTCGGTACCGAGGCTATCATCGATCCGGGTGCGATGTTGGAGCCAAATCGTCGCTGGAGCACGCTCGACGAAGAGAACCGCACGTTTGATGGAAACCTGCTCATTCCGATCCTTCAGCGAACGAGTTTCAAGACCGGCTTCTCATACCTTAAGAAGGAGCGCGACCGCTCAGATCGCGAGTTCCGGTATGGCAGGGTCAACACGTACAGGGACTACGAAGGGGATGTCGACGAGTACATCAGCAACATGGGTCTGGTGCGTGTTGATACGTTGCAGCGTGACCCGGACACGGGTGAACCGACGCGACTCCGCTGGGTGTTCGAGAACACTCTCACCGAGTTTATCCGTCCCTCGAACAACTACGCCGGCGAGCAGAAGATTGTCGGTACCTACCTCATGATGGAGACCGGGGTTCCGTTCATTTCTCCGCTCAAGGTTATCGGCGGCGCCCGCTATGAGAAGACCGATATGAGCACGGTTAACGGCGCCTCCGCTTACAGCGAGATTCTTGATATCGATACAGCCGGTGTGATCGACGTCGAAGACATCCTTCCCTCGGTCAACCTCGTCTACGCACTCAGTGACCGGATGAACATTCGCGCAGCGTATGGCAAGACGCTGGCCCGCCCGAATCTGCTGGAGATGTCAGCGGCGGTTTTCGTCGACTCTGACGGAGGCAGCTTCGTCTACGGCAATCCAAACCTGAAGCGCACCAGGATCGACAATTTCGATCTGCGCTGGGAATGGTTCCTTCGTCCCGGGGAGATCCTCGCCCTCAGCGGGTTCTACAAGGATTTCACCGATCCGATCGAAAAGGTCTACCGGGACAACGACCCGAACAACGGTATAACCTGGCAAAATGTCGGCGACGCCCATGTGTACGGTCTGGAGCTTGAATTCCGCCGCCGCCTCGACCATGTCAGCCCGACGCTGCGGTATTTTACGCTCGGCGGCAACTTCACGGTTATGGAGGCCAAAGTGATGCTCAATGACAATGAGTTGCTGTATGCTCGCGAAGTCGATCCGAATGCCGGCGACGAACGGGATATGCAGGGACAGTCGCCGTATATCATCAACGCCGACATCGGCTATGACAATCCGTTGAGCGGAACGTCGCTCACCCTTCTCTATAACGTGTATGGCAAGCGTCTGTCGGTAAACGCCCAGCGCTATACCCCCGACGTTTACGAACAGCCGCGCAACGCGCTGGATCTGATTGCGTCTCAGCGCCTTTTCGAAGGCGTTTCGCTGAAGTTCTCCGCCAAGAACATACTGAACGATCCGTATGAATTCACGCAGGAGTATGAAGGCGTGTCGTACATCGATCAGAGATACGAAACCGGCCGCTCCTTCAGCATCGGGATCTCCTACAAGATGTAGGGTTTGGAACGAAGTAATGAGCGTCGCAAAAGAAACATCATTCAATGACCACAATCCTGTGGAATATAGAGCGCGTGTGTACGGGTCGCAACCGAGAGCCACATCAGTCGAGGGCCGCGTACACGAAACCTCGAACAGCTTTGCTTCTTATTATCTGAAACACGCCGAAAGGAGGTAACACTTAATGGTGATGATTGCATGTTGGACGATACATCACGGGTAATCAGTTTCGTTAGAGAAGTTATAGTGTTCGTACTTTGGAGGAATGAATGTTTCGACGCTTACTAATTGCTTTTGTTCTTTGTCTGGTACCGGCCATCGCTTTCGGCCAGGTGTCGGATAACGGCAAGCCGGTCAAGACCATTACCGATGCCGACATCGTCGGCACGGTCACGTTTGATTCGGATACCGTATATAATCTCGACGGTTTCGTCTTCGTGGATTCGGGCGAAGTCCTGAATATCGAAGCCGGTACCATCATCAAGGCCAACCCGGGCCAGGCCGAGCTTGCCTCCGCGCTGATCGTTTCCCAGGGCGGGCTGCTTAACGCTATCGGTACTGAAAACGCTCCGATCATCTTCACCTCGACCTCCGACGATCTTGACGATCCGTCCGACATCCCGTACGGGAACGCCGGTCGTAAGCTCTGGGGTGGCGTGATCATGCTCGGTTATGCGACCATCAACACCACTGCCGGTGTTGGCAATATCGAAGGTCTCCCGCCGTCCGCCCGCACGCAGTACGGTGGCTCGATCGACAACGACAACAGCGGTACGCTGCAGTATGTCTCGATCCGCCACGGTGGCTCGGTGTTTGGTGACGCCGATGAGATCAACGGCCTGACGCTGGGTGGTGTCGGTAACGGCACGACCATCGACTACCTCGAGATCTTCCAGAACTTCGACGACGGCGTCGAGTGGTTCGGCGGCACGGTCCGCATCAAACACGCCATCGTCGCGTTCTGCGGCGACGACGGTTTCGATATCGATGAAGGCTGGTCCGGTGGTGTGCAGTTTGGCATGACCATCATGGACGAAGAGGATGGCGAGAACTCTGGTGAGCACGATGGTGGTACGACTCCTGAGAACGGAACCCCGTTTGCGACCCCGGTCTTCTCGAATATGACCTATCTCGGCGCCGGTGCGAACGCTGCAACGTCCGCCAATCCGCGCGTGTTTAATATCCGCGACAATTGCTCGCCGGCCTACTACAACTCGATCTTCTCCGATCACAACGGTATCGGAATCATCGTCGAGCAGTCCGGTTCGCAGCCGACGGACTCCGAGGATCGTCTCCTCGCCGGCGACCTGGTCTTCCAGAACAACGCCTGGGGTCTATTCAAGTCCGGTTACGCCCCGTCGGTTCTCGCCGGCGGTCAGTCCTGGACGGAGACCCTGTTCACTGACGCTTCGTTCCAGAACCGTATTACGGATCCGGGCATCAACGTCAGCCGTCAGCCCGATGGCATGAACGACCCGCGTCCGAAGAACAACACAGCGAAGAACCTGCCGTCGTGGACAGACCCGACGCAGTACAACCCGCCGGCGAAACCGAACTTCGGCCAGACCTTCGCGGGCTTCTTTGAAGACGTTGACTACATCGGCGCCTTCGATCCCAACGCCAACATCGGCGATCTGTGGGTGGCCAACTGGACCGCGTTTGACTTCTACGGCTTCCTCGGTGAGAATGACGGCGGTTGCGGTGGTATCACCGACAACGGCAAGCCGGTTGAGACCGTGACCGACGCCGACATCGTTGGCGACGTCTACTGGTCTTCCGACACCGTGTGGAACCTCGATGGTTTCGTGTTCGTCGATTCCGGTGAGACCCTGACTATCGAAGCCGGTACCATCATCAAGGCGAATCCCGGTCAGGCCGAGCTTGCCTCGGCGCTGATCGTTTCCCAGGGTGGCAAGCTGTTTGCGAACGGTACCCGCGAGTGCCCGATTATCTTCACCTCGACCTCCGACGATCTCGACGACCCGTCCGACATCCCGTACGGGAACGCCGGTCGCAAGCTCTGGGGTGGCGTGATCATGCTCGGTTATGCGACCATCAACACCACTGCCGGTGTTGGCAATATCGAAGGTCTCCCGCCGTCGGTCCGTACCCAGTACGGTGGCTCGATCGACAACGACAACAGCGGTTCGCTGCGGTTCGTCTCGATCCGTCACGGTGGTTCGGTCTTCGGCGACGCCGACGAGATCAACGGCCTGACGCTGGGCGGTGTCGGTAACGGCACGACCATCGATTACGTCGAGATATTCCAGAACTTCGACGACGGTATCGAGTGGTTCGGCGGCACGGTCCGCATCAAGCATGCCGTGGTCGCGTTCTGCGGTGACGACGGTTTCGATATCGATGAAGGCTGGTCCGGTGGTGTGCAGTATGGCTTCACCATCATGGACGAAGAAGATTCCGAGAACTCGGGTGAGCACGATGGTGGTACGACTCCTGAGAACGGAACCCCGTTTGCGACCCCGGTCTTCTCGAATATGACCTATCTCGGCGCCGGTGCGAACGCTGCAACGTCCGCCAATCCGCGCGTGTTTAATATCCGCGACAATTGCTCGCCGGCCTACTACAACTCGATCTTCTCCGATCACAACGGTATCGGAATCATCGTCGAGCAGTCCGGTTCGCAGCCGACGGACTCCGAGGATCGTCTCCTCGCGGGTGACCTGGTCTTCCGGAACAACGCCTGGGGCGTGTTCACCGCCGGCAACACCCCGTCGATCCTCGCCGGTGGTCAGTCCTGGACCGAGACCCTGTTCACGACCGGTTCGTTTAACAACCTGATCGTCGATCCGCAGATCTACGTGACCCGCGCCGCCGACCAGCAGAACGACCCGCGTCCGAAGGCGACCGCTGGTTTGCCGAGCTGGACCGATCCGACCGCTTACAACCCGCCGGCCAAACCGAACTTCGGCCAGACCTTTGCGGGCTGGTTCGATGAAGTCGACTATGTCGGCGGATTCGATCCGAACGTGTCGATCGAGGACAACTGGATGGCCGGTTGGACCGCGTTCGACACCTATGGATACCTGGGCGAGAACAACGGGTCGTCCTCGTGCTGTGTCGGTAACACCGGCAACGTCAACGCCGATGCCGGCGGAACGGTTGATCTCTCTGATCTGATCTACTTTGTGAACTACTTGTTCCTCGGTGGTCCCGCTCCGACCTGTCTCAGCGCCGCCAACGTCAATGGCGACCTTAGCTGCACGGTTGATCTCTCTGATCTTATCTACCTCGTGAACTACTTGTTCCTTGGTGGTCCGGCTCCCGCGGCTTGCGTCGCTGGTTGCTGATAGAAATCTCCCTCGTGTGAGAGGCGTCCAGCCTCTTCCTCACTACCTGCAACAAGGCGGTCGGCCCGAGTAACCGGGGCCGGCCGCCTTTGTATTGGTCCGGAATCGAGCCATCCGCTCCCTTGCGACGAACGTCGGTCAGGATCGACACAGTACGGTTTGCGCCGGACCTGCCCTTCTCGGGTGTACGCCGTCCATGATTTGGCTGCGCTGCGGCCGTGCCGCGTTGCTCATGAGTGACCGGTTCTGCATTCAGTCACCGGGCGAGGTATGGTGAGGGATCTCAGCCAGACTCTCTATCAGAGGTGATCGCACTCCCCGGGGGTGAGGCTCGCTCGGTGATCTATACCGAGGAATCGGCGAAGACGTGGTGTTCGTTTGTCCGGATCGCTGAGGGGCAGGACTTGGGAAATCGCGGGGGTATCGTGAATTCACCTCCCTGTATGCGCGGCGGCTCCCGGTGATATGTCCTATGAAGTGACGTGTCCCGGTCGGTTGCGTCGCTTCGCCTTGAGCGAAGTGGGAGGAGTCAATGAAAAGGCCGCTCGCGCGGGCGAGCGGCCTTTTGTATTCCTGCCAATCGACGGGGTCAATTGGCACCAACGTGCATTACTTATTCACAAGCCGGGTTGCACGCCGCCGGAGCGGGGCCACCGAGGAACAAGTAGTTCACGAGGTAGATCAGGTCAGAGAGGTCGACCGAACAACCGATGTCACCGTTGACGTTGGCTTCAGCGCCGCAGACCGGAGCCGGACCACCGAGGAACAGGTAGTTCACGAGGTAGATCAGGTCGGAGAGGTCGGTCGCATCGCCAGGATCGTTGTTGGTGTTACCGGTGAGGCCGACACAGCAGCCGCCGGTGACCAGATTCTCCTGGTACCACTGACGACCGGCCGCGATGGCGTCACCCAGATCGGTCTGAGAGCCGTTGCGGACCGAGGCCAGAACGACGTAGACCCACAGGGTGTCATTGGCTGCCAGATCGAAGTCGGTCGACAGCGTGAGCACCATGTGCTGGTCGGTCTGGGTCGGGGAGGCAACAAGACCGCTGTTATCCGTCATGTTGGTGTACAGCTCGTCGGGGTCGAAACCACCCTCGAGGCGCGCCGGACGCGGATACACGAAGTCCTCGTTCAACGCGGTGTACATACCGTAGTAGTTCAGACCGTCGTTGCCGTCCATGAAGGTGCCATCGAGCTGCGTGAACCAGCCGACGAAGCCGGCGCCGCCCCAACGGGCACTGTTCTGCTGACATTCGACCGGATCAGCATCGTACTCCGCACCGCGGAGATAGATGTAGTTCTGAGTCGGGTCGAAGCCGCCGGCGTTGTTGGAGCCGGTATCGGACGGAACATCCCAGTCCATGGCTTCACCGATGACGAGGTCGTTATGCGCGGCGCCGTCATACGAGTAAATCTTCATGCCCTGGATAATGAAATTGCAGCTGTCGCCGCCGGCAGTCGGAGCGTACCAGGTCTTCTCGACCGCGATGGCCGAGTCGGTGGTCACGAAGGTACCGGAGGTCCAACCGTCATAGTTGGCGCCGGTGACCGGACCCTGGTCGGTCATACCGGAAACGGGCTTGAAGCCGTATTCGGTCTCGAAGCCGTCCTGGAAGATTGACCAGGAGGCGGTCAGGTTGCCCAGCGTGCCGGACATGATGATCGGCGAACCGTCATACATGTAGACGCTGGCATCGCCCAGCAGCGTGTCAGTGACGCCGGTCGGAACCGTGTCACACTCGTCGCCGGACAGATAGAAGTCCATGTTGGCAGTACCTTCTTCGCCACCCTGGTTGCCCATGTTACCGTTGCGGCCCACGGCCAGACGGATGCAACCGGTCGAGATGGTGTCGTAGGTAACGCCGACGATGGTATCGGCCACGATGAAGTTGTCGATCGTGAAAGTAACGGTGCCTACAGCGGCGTTCGACAGGAAGTCGAGCGAACCGTTGAGGCTAACCACGGTACCCGGGCTGTTGACCACGCCACCGGCGTTCAGGGTGACCTGGACGGAGTCCTTGCCACCGGTCGGCGGGACGCTGAGAGTGGTCGGGAAGACATCGAGCCAGCCGGACGGGCCGCTGGTCTCGTTCTCGGTGATACCGGTCACGCTGAGACCGAGGTTACCGAGGTTTTCAATCTTCAGGTAGAACGAATACGGAATACCGTGCCGGGTGTAGGACGGATATCCGATGCTGTTGATGTTGAGATCGAGCTGAGCCTCAACAACCGGGTCCACGCACGGAATGCGGAACCACTTGGCGTTGTTGCGGGTCGCCGGACCCTGGAAGCCGGAGGTTGTGCTCCACTCGTAGACCGAAATCGACGGCATTTCGTCGTTGACGTAGGTGATATCGAGGTAGCTGGTACCGGTGTAGCTCGGGTCGACATCGACGATCGCGATGGCCGGGTAGTCGCCTTCGGTGAGACCGAGCAGGCTGATGTCCTGGCCATAGCGGGAGAGCGTACCCATAATGTCGTCGTTACACTCACCACGCGTGCTGGTGCTGAGCGAACAGGCCGGGTTGTAGCTGTTGGTCAGGTTGCGGCGAGCATCCCAGGCGGTACCGTCGAGATCCGTCGAAACCGACATATACAGCTCGTGGTTGCCGGTCCAGTTGATGGAGACGCCACCACCGGCGGCCACGCCGTTGGCGCAGTCGTCGTAGAGACCGGCATCGACATCGTTGGCCTGCGACCAGACGGTGTACAGATTACCATCGCACTCGGCAATGCTGATCTTGTTACCGGTGGCCGAGTTGTTGCTGCCGTTACCGCAATCCGGGCCGTCATCATTCCACCAGTGCCTGGTGATCTGATTCAGGGTTCCGATATGCTCCGCCCAATGCCAGGCCTGTGCCGAGAAGAACATGCTGCTGTCCGTGAAGACACCAGACTTCCAGACGATGTGCAGGTTGTCATTGGAGTCATACAGACAGGACGTTTCCTGCCCGACCGGGAACGTGAGGACCGTATCGGTCTGCGAAGCAGGGGCGGGATGGTTGGTCACGTTGGTATACGTGGCCGGCCAGGTGGCGCCCATGTCGGTCGACTCTTTGTAGACGACATCGGCACGCCAGCCGGCGTCCCAGGCACTTGCTCCCTGGTACTGATAGTAGGCCACCGCAACCTTCTGCGTGGTGCGGGAGGAAGCAATCGAGTAGCTCTGGGCAGCGACCGTATCCAGGATGGTGCCTTCCCACGCGCCGGCGGTATCGGTTCCGGCCTTGCGGAAGAAGTACAGGTTGTCCGTATCCTGGTTCAAGGGAGCACCAATACCGTCACCCATGGCAACGATGTAGACGTAGTCGTTGGCGCCGTTATTGTGATACTCGATGATCGGCCAGAGCGGGTTGGTACCGGTGACGGCACCCGCCGGCTCGTCGCTCTCGGCGATGGTCTTGAAATCGAACACGCCCGGGCCGGTGTCAGGATCCTGAAAGTTGGCCTCGGCGCGGGTATCGCTGCGAGTGTAGTGACCGGTTACGACGGCACGGGTATCGAAAACACCGCTCGAGTACGGGATGACGTCGATGCCGCCAAAGCCCGAACGGGTCGAGCCCGGTCCAGTCTGGAACTGGTTGCCGATAGCGGAACCGCTGACCGGATCATAGAAGTTGTACACCTGATAACGGCTGGCGTACGCAGCATCCAGAGCCGAAGTAAGGGTCACATGGATCTGTGCCCCACCGCGGTTCTCGACGCGACGGCCGATAGCACCGTTTTTCTGCAGTTCGTAGTAGGTGAAGCCCATAACCGATCCCGGAGAATCGGAGATGTTGGGGTCACCCAGCGACGACTGAGTGGAGGTACGATCAGGCGTACCGGCCACGTTGTTGTTCTCGACCGGAAGGGGATTCCGGAACGAGAAGTCCGCAGCCGTCTGAATTCTCGCGTCACGTTTCTTCTCCGGGCGATACTTGTCGGCAAACGCCGGGGTAGTAACGAAGGCTACCACCAGCAGCACGACAACCGCCACGGCTAATACCCTTTTCGTCATTCCTTGCTCCTTTCGAGCGCCCTTACGCTGTTACGTGTTTGTGCACACCGTGTGTGCAATTCCTATAGCAGTTTTTGTAATCAGTCCAATTGCCCGCGTCCTTCTCGGGCCGATGGCCGAGCGGAACGCATCCTATGCTCCGGTAGATCCCGCGGCACCTCCCTTTCCGGCGCCTAATCGCCTGACGCCTCTGAGCGCGGGTCGATGCTGGTCACATACGACCCGAAAACTGGAATGGTGATAGTTCGATTTGCGTTTTGTAAAGGACAATGACATCTAGTTCTTTTCAGCTCTTGTGTCGTTCCGGTCAGCCGGTTCAGCTCACCAGCGACTCCGAATCACCGAGACACGGTTTCGGAAATAGGCTCCATTGTCAAACTGTGCTGTCCGATAGATGTGAGGCGATTAATCAATCGGGCCGCAGGAGCCATGGTGTTAGTCAAACAAGCCGTAGTTAGATAGGAACATACGCAGGTAGCGCGATCTCTTCAGTGTTACTCCAGGTGATCGTCCTTCCGGGCTGTTTCCGATTCCTACCGCTCTAATAATACAGAATAGAGACGAATTTTCAAGCATAATTGTTAACATTTTTCCGAGTGAGCGGCGTGTGAGGTCGCCGAAAACCCGCGCACTCCGCAGATTTTGCGAATCACCTTCTCCGTCTATATTTGACTAATTCAGTCTGTTTTGTCGTGTGAGTGAGTGGCGATATCATTCCCCTGCTCATCGTCGCATCACCCTGTTCCAGCCCTCGAATGAGCCACTTTTTGCTTTGCAACCCGGTCCAGATATCGTATGTCTTGGGTAACCCATCGGCAAGGAGCGTGTGCTGTGAAGACTCAAATATATGTACTGCTTGTGGCTCTGGTCCTGGTACTGACTGTGCAGTCCTGTTCACATCGCGACGAGAGCACAAGTTCTGCGACGGTTTCCGAAGACCCGTTTTCCTGGGTGATCGTGAGTGATGTCGATCTGTCTGAACTTGGACTGGCCGGGAGCGACGTAATCCTGTTTACGCCTGATCGACGACAGGTGATGACTGCGGATGCGATTGCGGTGGAAGAGATTAGCCGAAAACATCCGGGTATCGAGGACCGCCTGGACGGCTTCTTTCGGCAGTTTGTCGGTATCAACGACAACGGGACGTATATCATTCTGGTGAATTACATCGGCTTCCAGCCGGAGAATCAAGGGAATGACGCCCGCACGAGTGCGGAGTACTGGTATAGCGCAGTATCGCCGGTCGGCCTGCCGCCCGGTTCCTGGTTTCAGGTGTGGGTCGATTTGAATACCGAGGAACCGACCATCCTCCAGGAGCATTAAAGTAAATCTCGAACCCATTTGTTCGCAAAGATCGAATTTAGACAACACGTTGTGGTGTACGGTTGCTGTCGGAATGAACTCGGGCGGTGGCTGCAGGAAACCGCATACTGAAAGGAGTCAGTCCGATGGCTGGTGCAAAGAACGGCGACAAGGTCAAGATCAACTACACGGGAAAGCTGACCGACGGGACAGTGTTTGATTCTTCGGAAGGGCGCGACCCGCTTGAGTTCACACTTGGCAACCAGCAGGTGATCCCGGGTTTCGAAGAGGCCGTGATGGGGATGGAACAGGGGGAGTCGAAGTCTTTTACGATCGAGTCCGACAAAGCGTATGGCCCGCATCGCGAAGAGAACATCATGAAAATCGCGCTGAAGGATCTGAATCTCGACTTCAACCCCAAAAAAGGTGATCATCTCACGCTGCAGCGCTCCGACGGACAGCAGCTTACCGTGAAGGTAGACGATATCAACGAGTCTGAAATCACGCTCGATGCCAACCATCCGCTGAGCGGCAAGGACCTGACGTTTGATATCACCGTAGTTTCCATAGACTGAGACCCGCACAGCGGTTGTCCGTGGCAGCAACTAGAAACGCATGACTATACGAGAGGGCTTCCGGCATGGCCGACGAAAAGGATATCAAGAAGGTTCTTCGCAAGCTCGAATACGGCATCTATGTGATGTCGATGGGGAAAGGGGCCGACGGCAATGCGTTTACCGCCAGCTGGGTGATGCAGGTTTCGTCGGAGCCGCCGATGGTTGCGGCGGCGGTGCACAACAAGCACAAATCGGCCTGGCAGTTGAATGATCTCGATGCTTATGTGATCAACATTCTTCCCGAGAGCGGCCTGGCCACTGCCAAGACATATTACGGCCCGGCCGAGTCGGGGTACGACAAACTGCAGGCCAAAGATATCTCTGCTACGACGGTTACGGGAACACCGCGACTCAACGGCGCGATCGGCTATCTGGACTGCAAGATCGTTGAGCGCGTCAAGGCCGGCAATCATACGGTTTTTGTCGCTGAGGTGGTCGGCGGCGAACTGAGCCATGACGGGCCGATCCTGACGACATCGGGCTCCAAACTGCACTACGCCGGCTAGCGTGGCCGCCGGACTACTGATACCGGTCATGCTGGTCGCTCTCTTTTCGGCGACCGGCACGGTCCGGGGCGAGTGTTCCGAGTCGATAGTCATCGACTCGGTCTCCTATCGGGTGGGTGCTCCCTGGTGCGGTCACCGACTTGACAGCGCGGATATCGCCAAACCGAGCCAATTGGTTCGCCTTCCCGATTCCCTGACTTTCGAAGATTACCGCATTTACGTCACGCCCGAGACGCGCCGGGCGTTCGTCGTGATGGCGGCACACGCCCGTCGGGACAGTGTGGAGTTAACGGCCGATTCCGGCTTTCGGTCGCCGTCGTTCCAGCGGCGGCTTATCGCCCGGCGACTGGCCGAGGGGCGTGACTTCTCCGAGATCATCAAGAATGTCGCTCCACCCGGCTACAGCCAGCACCACACCGGTCGGGCGCTCGACCTGGTGCCTTCGGACCCCTCGTTCGCACGATCCAAAAAGTACCGCTGGCTCATGGAACACGCCACCGAGTATGGATTTGTGGAGTCCTACTCTGAGGACTTCGAGGGAGGCATCCACTGGGAGCCCTGGCACTGGCTCTATATTGGAGCGCCGGAAACCACTGAAACAACTCTCCGACGCCATCGGCCTTAACTCCACGCCTCATCCCGCCGATTCTATCGGTATGATCTACAAGTTCAACTATGCTGAAGGGGTAGTGGAGTTCGTCAAGAATCAGGGGCGGGCCCTGCTTGACGCCTCCGGCCCGAAGCAGGCAGTCGAGCGCCTTCGCGAGCTCTTCGAGCACACTCGCGAGGAGCGCGCCGAGGCGATCAACGACGATCAGTATCTCGTCACTTTCAAGGTGTCGCTCGATTTCCGAGTTGGCATGATACATCAGGTGGAGAGGTCGGTTCGGCTCTGTCGGGACATGGATGCCTACCAACGTGCTCGCTATCTCGACCGGTATGTGGTTGCGACAGTCTTCCGCGAAACCGGGAAACCGTCGTGGTTGGAAGAACTCGGTCCCATCAAGCAGGAAATCTCGACCCTCCGCAAGGCGGCGGTGGTGGCCCGCGAAATTCCCAATGTCATGCACTTTCTGGACTGGGACATCGTCATCCAGAACTACGTTGAAGTAAACACCAAAGGGGGTCACCGATCCCGCGTGGTGCGTCAGCCGCACTAGCCTGCCGATCATAGGTCGAACTCCCGAGACCTTCCGGTGTTCAAATTACTACACTCTGTACTACAACGAACACACGGAGGACGGCCGTGCTCGACTATTTCACGCGCCTTTTTGAGTACAATCACTGGGCAAACAGCCAGCTTATCGAACGCCTGGGCTCGTTGGCCGAAGCGCCGCCGAAGACACTCGATCGCCTGACGCACATCGTGCAGGTTGAGTTCCTTTGGCGAGCGAGGGCGGAGGGCAAGGTGTTTGCGGAGGATGTTTTCGCGGCGAAGCAGCTCGATGAGATCGCTCGTCTCAACGAGGGAAGCCATCGACTCTGGCTCGCCTTTCTGGATTCACTGACGGTTGAGCAGTTACTCGAGGTTAAGTCTTACAGTACATTGTCGGGGGATCCGAAGAAGTCGGTCCTTTCGGACATTCTCGCCCATGTCGTTAATCACGGGACGCACCACCGTGGGCAGATAGTGGCATCGATACGCGAGGCGGGGTCGGCGCCGCCTGCGCTCGACTTCATCTACTTCGCGCGTGAAAGCTCCTGATCCTTCGATAACTACTTGTTTCACAGTGGTTTAGGTGGCGTCTGTGGGGGTGTTTTTAATTGCGCCGGGCATTTTTTTCTCGTATACTACAGGCTGTTCGTAAACGCAGTCCGTTGTAACTGATAAGGATATCTCACACTATGTCCGCACTTGAACGCCAGCGCGTCGAAAAAATCTTCCTCGAAGAGGAGATGCGCTCTTCATATCTCGACTACTCGATGTCGGTCATCACCAACCGGGCCCTGCCGGATATTCGCGACGGCATGAAACCGTCGAACCGGCGCATCCTGGTGGCGATGCACGATCTCAATCTGATCCCCGGCCGGGCGCACCGTAAGTGCGCCAAGATCGCCGGCGACACCTCGGGCAACTATCACCCGCACGGCGAACAGGTTGTTTATCCGACCCTGGTCCGTATGGCTCAGGATTTCAATATGCGTTATCCGCTGGTCGACGGTCAGGGGAACTTCGGCTCCATCGACGGCGACGAAGCGGCGGCCATGCGTTACACGGAGGCGCGTCTGACGCCGATCGCGGTCGAGATGCTGGCCGACCTGGAGAAAGAAACCGTCCCGTTTATGGACAATTACGACGGCACTCTCAAAGAGCCGCGTGTCCTGCCGGCGAAATTTCCCAACCTGCTCTGCAACGGCACTTCGGGTATCGCAGTCGGTATGGCGACCAACACCCCGCCGCACAACCTTCGGGAGATAGTCGATGCCATCGTGCACGTGATCGACAATCCCGAGTGCACCAATCTCGATCTGATGAGGATTGTCCCGGGGCCCGACTTCCCGACCGGCGGTATTATCAACGGTCGCGAAGGGATCCGTCAGGCGTATGAAACCGGAAAGGGACATATTCCGGTGCGCGCCAAGGCGCTTACCGAACACGGAAAAAACGGCAAGGACTCGATCGTCATTACCGAGATCCCCTACCAGGTTAACAAAAACAATCTGATCCTGAAGATCGCCGATCTCGTACGGGATAAAAAGATCGACGGCATCTCCGACCTTCGCGATGAATCCGACCGTGACGGTATGCGGATCGTGATAGAACTCAAGCGCGACATGCCGCCCGAAGTGGTCCTCAACCAGTTGTATGCGCACACCACCATGCAGCAGACTTTCTCCGTGCAGATGCTCGGTCTGGACCACGGTGTGCCGGTGACTCTTTCGCTCAAGCAGATGATTCAGGCCTTTGTCGATCATCGCCACGAAGTGGTGGTCCGGCGAACCGAATATGATCTTCGCAAGGCGGAAGACCGTGCGCACATTCTCGAAGGTTACCGGATCGCGCTGGACAATATCGATGCCGTTATCGAACTGATCAAAAAGTCGAAAGACACGCCGAGCGCCCGCGAAGGCTTGATGAAGAAGTTCAAGCTCTCGGAGCGCCAGGCGACCGCTATTCTCGAGATGCGCCTCCAGCGCCTGACCGGCCTGGAGCGAGAGAAGATCGAAAACGAGTATGCGGAGCTGATCAAACTGATCGCCAAGCTGAAAAGCATTCTCGACTCCCGCGGCCTTCGGATGCAGATCATCAAAGATGAACTGAAAGAGATGAGAGACAAGTACGGCGATGAGCGCCGGACCGAGATCCAGGACGCGGCCGACGAGCTGACCATGGAGGATTTGATCGCCGAAGAAGACATGGTGATCACGATCTCTCATCAGGGGTACGTGAAGCGGCTGTCGGTATCGGCCTATCGGCGCCAGCAGCGCGGCGGCAAGGGAGTGATCGGAGTCGAGACGAAAGAAGACGATTTTGCCGAGCACCTGTTTGTGGCTTCGACCCACGACTACATCCTCTTTTTCTCGAATCGCGGTCAGTGCTACTGGGTGAAGGTTCACGAGATTCCCACCGGCGGCAAGCTGGCCAAGGGCAAACCGATCGTCAACCTCTGCCAGATTTCGAAAGAAGAGCATATCGCCGCCTTCTGCAAGGTGCGGGAGTTTGCCGAAGACAAGTTCGTGATGATGGCTACCCGTAAGGGGATAGTCAAGAAGACGTCGCTCGACGCTTTCTCCAATCCCCGCAAGGCGGGTGTCAACGCCATGAACCTGCCGGTCGAAGATGAAATGATCGACGCGGTCATCACCGACGGGGCATACGATATCGTGCTCGGTACCCGCAAGGGCATGGCGATCCGTTTCCGTGAGGAGAATGTCCGACCGATGGGTCGCACGGCCTACGGTGTGAAAGGGATCAACCTCGCGCCCGGCGATTACGTGATAGATATGGTGGCCTCGAAAGGCGAGTCCAGTCTGCTGGTCGTGACTGAAAACGGCTATGGCAAACGGACCGAGCTGGGCGATTACCGCGTCACCAACCGCGGCGGCAAGGGGATTATCAATATCAAGGCCTCCAGCCGCAACGGTGAGGTGGTCGCGATCCGCGAGGTGCTCGACAATGACGAGTTGATCCTGATTACCAAGAAGGGTATCGCCAACCGTCAGGGTGTCAAGGACATCAAGGTGATAGGCCGCAACACCCAGGGGGTGCGGTTGATTTCGCTGAAGAAAGACGACCTGGTCACCGATGTCGCCCGGCTGATCACGGAGGACTAGTTCATACTCGATTGTATCGACTCCGGCCGGTTGTACGATCGGTCGGAGTTTTTCTTGCCATGAAGTCAAATACACCAAGCGTAAGCAGGGCCTTCGGACTGTTGTTGGTTGCCGTACTGTTCTGGGCCTCAATCAGTCACGCCAAGTCATTCACCATTCCCTTCTCGGAACAGGTGTTTGAGTGCGTTTATCGGTTGGTGGGCTCGGACGGCGACGTTGCGACCGGGTTTTTTGTCGATTGTCCAGGTACGGATGATCAATCGCTCTCGGTGTTAGTCTCCAACCGGCATGTGTTCGACAACATCGAAGGGGACACGGTCAATGTTTACCTTCGCAAGCTCGGCGCCGACAGCACGTTCGAAGTGTTTTCCTATCCCGTCCCGATTCGCAAAGACGGTCGCGACCTGTTTACGGTCCATCCCGACAGTGCAGTTGATTTGGCGGCGATAGCCGTGCCGGTACCATCGGGCTTCACGGTTCGTGTGGCAAGCAAGGCGCTTCTCGCTGATGCGGGGGCGTTTGCCGATATGGAAGTGGAGCCCGGCTCGCAAGTCAGCTATCTTGGCTATCCGCGAGGGTACAGCTCAGGTACGGGGGATTTCCCGATCCTTCGCTCCGGCACGGTGGCTTCGTATCCGGTCGATTTAAAAGGCATGTACCTGATCGATGGGGTCGTCTACGAAGGGAATTCCGGGGGATTGGTTTATATCGATCCACCGCTTGGATTCAACAGCAAGAGCCGTCTGGAGAAGCAGGCGGCTCGGGTGATTGGGGTGCTGACGACTTCGATTGCGCAGCACCGTGACGATGCTGCCGGTCAGCGCGAGTTTCTCAATCTTGGTGGTGTGATAAGCACGGTGCGGGTGCTGGAACTGCTGGAGGCGATGGGGTGCGAGTAGGAACTAGCCGCCGTCACCCTTCGACAAGCTCAGGGTGACGGTTTGAGTCAGCGACGTAGGTCAGCTCCGTCTGCGAATGAGCCAACAGAACGAGTCGGGAAGACCTGGCGAGCAGACGATGCTGACATCTCTCGGATAGCACAGCGTCAGCACCGGTCGCGCGGAGGTTCGGTGTTGGCAGAACGGTCAGACATCCGCGACCGGAGCTGACCTACAAAAGTTGCCATCACGTCAGGCTGAGCTTGTCGAAGCCTACTTGTTCTGTCGGATGCAGCTCGCCTCCGGCGACCAAGCACCTGACGGAACTTATGGGTTGTTTAGTCAGCCACGTAGGTCAACTCCGTCTGCGAATGAGCCAACAGAACGAGTCGGGAAGACCTGGCGAGCAGACGGTGCTGACATCTCTCGGATTGCACAGCGTCAGTACCGGTCGCGCGGAGGTTCGGTGTTGGCAGAACGGTCAGACATCCGCGACCGGAGCTGACCTACAAAAGTTGCCATCACGTCAGGCTGAGCTTGTCGAGGCCTGCCCACTACTAGAACGACACCCGATAGCCGACCGTCGGCATGATACCGGCATCATGGATGTACCCTGACGCCGTGCTGATTATCGGGTTGGCGCGGTTGGTGACATTCGAGATCGAGAAGAACAAACTCCCCCGACCCAATCTCAAATCTCCGTACAGGTTCAACGACACGCTGGCCGGGAAGCGCTCGCTGTTTTCGAGCGCAAGCGCCCGGTCGTAGTAGGACTCGTTGTAGTACTCACTCGCTGACGTAGCGACAGTCGTACGGAACGGCGTGTACGGGTAGCCGGAGCGGTAGGTGAACTCCCCGCCGAAACTGAATCGGTCGTTGAGATCATGGTCCGCCTGAACGCGGAAGCGATGCGGCGAGTCGAGATCATCGGGGTAGGTCAGGGCATTTTGAGTCCGCGACGAATGCGTGTAGGCGTACGAAGCCTGCACTGACAGTCGCTTAATCGGCAGATCCGAGCGCGACCAGGAAAGTGCCAGCCCCCGGTAGTCAGCTTCGGCGATCGACGCGCTCTGCAGGAAACCTTCGGTCGGACTGCCCGTTTCGGGATCGATTTTTCCGAAGTCGGGAGTGAGGGCGGGGAGGTTGTTCACCGAGCGCACAAAGAGGCTCGCGGCCCACTCACGATACTCCAGGCTCAGCGAGATCATGGCCGACTTTATCGGCTTCAGCCGTTCGAGGTTGTCGTAGACAATCACCTGGTACGGTTCGAGGATATTGGTCGCGGGGTTCTCGGCGTACGTGCCGAGAGACAACCGACCACGAATTTCATCATACACTGGTCCGGAGATTCTCGCGCGAAACAGCAGCGCGCCGCCCTCGGCCAGATTGCTGAAGCGCTGGGCGCGAAGACCACCTTCGATCTCATAGCCGCACAGCTCACGTTCCGCTTCGGCGTAGAGGGCACTGTTGTGCTCGCTGTCGTCGTTGTCGTAGGCGCCATAGAGCAGGTTCAGCCCCTCCTGATAGATGTACGGGTTGTTGCTCGAAGCGAACGGCGACAAGAAGTTCCAGTTGCGCTGTTTTAGGTGGATGCGACGGTTGACCACCAGTTCGTTGTCGATCCCCGCCGCAAATCGATAGTCGCGCCAGAGGTAGTCGGCCCGGGCATTCGCCAGCGCTGATGTCCGCTGGTAGCGCAGATCAACCAGCAGTCGCCTGCGGTCGGTACTCCCGACCGGATACGCGCGGTATTCCTCGTATGAGTCGTGCAGCGCCAACCCGCCGGTGATGCGAAGGTCGTCGAGCGTCCCCTCGAGACGGCTTGCAATGTAATGGCGGGTAGAGTGCTGATAGGTGTCGACCAAACCGCGGGAGACATACGAGTCGACCTGATAGGCGAGGAAATCCTGTACGTGATACTGGTCGACAAACAACCGCAGATTCGAGTTTGCCTTCCAGCCGGTATAAAGAGAGATATCCTGGAAATTGGTCGGCGGAATAGTTTGACGGTTGGAGTGGATATCCAGTCGGGAGACCAGCTTGTCGAGTACCGACTTGCGAAGCGTACCGAGAGCGAACAGGCGGTCGGTGCCTACCGAGGCTGTCCCGGTGGCTTCGATGGTGGAGAAGCTGAACTCCGCCGAGCGGTGCTTGCCGAATCGAACCGGGGTTGACATCTCGGCGGAACTCGGCGACGCATGACCGGCATCGGTGCCGTACAGGTTCAGACGCAGGTGGTCGAGCGACGAGGCCGGCAGGACTGTGAACATACCGTAGTGGTCGGGATCGGTCCCGATTGGAAGTCCGTTCAGGTAGTAGACCGGGCTGTCACCGAAGATGCGGATCCGGGAGGAGTGCGCGGAGCCGACCCGAACAACCTCGGGGTTTCTGATTGCTCCTACCGGATTGGTCGGCACCAGTGACTTTCGGGCTCCCCTGCGCAGTACTTCCGAGCTCAATTCGGTGTTGGGGATAACAAGCTCGCGAGTTGGATAGACGGCGACAGCGCCAAGATCGATAGCGGTCGGCTCAAGTAAAATCGTTAACCGAACGGTGTCGCCGGAGATCACCAGCGTCTGCACCGACTCGGCGAATCCCACCGAAGTTACCCGGAGCTGCAGTTCTTCTGACGGGTATGGCGACAGTCCAAAACTGAACCGACCGTCAGAGTCGGTCGCCGCCCCGGCAACAGCCCGACCATCGGCAAGCACGCTTACCGTGGCGCCGACTATCGGATCACCGGAGGGGTCGGTTACATTACCCACAAGCACCAATCCCAGGTCGGAGAGATCGGCCGCGGAAGCGGTCAGGACTCCTAGCAGGATGGCCAGGGCGAGAACGAATTTGTTTACGGTTCTGGTCACCTTGGGCTATAGGAGGTCAAAGCGCGTGCCAATCGGACAGATCTTGTCGGACACGCGCAAGTGGCTATGCCGCAATGAATAACCTGCTATAGGAGGGTGCCTACAGCCTCGCGTTGCAGATTCGAGAGTGCAACCGCCAGCATACCCGTCGCCGCCGTGCAGTGAAACATGGCTCTCCAATCGCTGTTACGAATGAGTACAAGCCTGCATCGAAAGGAAGCCATGCGAATAGTCTCTCTCATTGCCAGCGCCACGGAAATCGTCCACGCCCTCGGGCAGGGCAACAAACAGGTGGGGCGCTCTCACGAATGTGATTACCCCCCTTCGGTCAAGCGACTGCCGCAAGTGACCGAGCCGAAGTTCAAGCTCGATGGCAGCAGCTATGAGATCGACCAGCGGATCAAGGCGATCCTGCAGGAAGGGCTTTCTGTGTATCGTGTTCGGGCCGACAAGCTCAATGCGCTCAAGCCGGATATTATTATCACCCAGACCCAGTGCGCTGTTTGTGCGGTTTCCTACGATGACGTCGCGGCGGCGGTCGGATCGCTGGTTTCATCAAAGCCCAAAATCGTATCGCTGGAGCCGAACAGTCTGGACGATATCTTCAAAGACATTCAGCGGGTCGCCGAAGCTCTAGGTGTACACATGGAGGGGCTTCGCCTGGTAGCGACGTTGCGTCGCAGGATGAGCATCATCGCCGAAGCCGCTCCTTCGCTTGAAACACACCCGTCTGTGGCCTACCTCGAATGGATCGATCCGCTGATGGTAGCGGGCAACTGGGCGCCGACTCTGGTCGAGATGGCGGGTGGGATAAACCTGTTCGGCGAGGCTGGGAAGCACTCGCCGATGCTTGATTGGGCGCAGGTGGTCGAAGCCGACCCGGACATCCTTTTCGTTTCACCGTGCGGCTATACGGTCGAGCAAACGCTTGCCGAGATGCCGACTTTGCAGAGCAAGAAGGGCTGGGAGGAACTGAGGGCGGTACAAAACGACCGGGTGTATGTTGCCGACGGCAACCAATTCTTCAACCGCCCGGGTCCCCGGGTTGTGGAATCACTTGAAATCCTCGCGGAAATCATTCATCCTGAGAGATTCCAGTTCGGTCACGAAGGGACCGGCTGGGTTCGGTATAGCGGCTGATCGCACACGAGGATGGGATGAACGGCATCGGGATGCGAATCTTCATTGCCCTGGCGCTTTGGTTGGCCCTGGGAATTACTGCAGGTTGCGGTGGAGGATCGGTCGGGGCTCAGTTGTATCGACCGAACTCAGAGGCCGAGAAGTCGCAGCTTGCCGGGGCCGTTCGCACGATATATCCCGATGATGTCCGCGCTGTCCCCGATACCGCTGCCGATCGAACCGTGGCCTGGCCGGGAGTTATCAGCGATGTCAGGTTCGCGGACTACGGCGATTTCCTCGAAACCACACTATCGATCGAGCACCACTATTTTCTCTGGGTGGAAAACTGGGGCAAAACCGATATCCCGTACACGGTATCGCCACGGGGCGAAGGTATGTTCGAGACCAGTTGGCGCCTTACCAGGACCGCACACGAAAGGCGTATCGAGCGGTTTGGCGGAGAGGGGGTTGGTAACCTCGTGATCGTCTATGGACGGCCGTTTGTTACGGAGGATGATCGGTTGGTCGTCGACGCTTCGTATATCCGCGAGATCGCCAGGTCAGAATACACGACATCCGTCGCCGACTTCGGTCGCGAAGGTGAACCCGTCAAGGTCACAGGCGACTAGCGGAGATCCGTGGGCGAATACACCGGACATTTTGCAGCTCTCGCTACCGCCTTTCTCTGGTCGTTTACGGCGATCTTCTTTTCCGAAGCCGGCCATCGGATCGGCTCTTTCCGGACGAACAATATCAGACTGGTATTTGCGGTCGTCATATACTGCGTGGCGCTGCTGATTACCACCGGGCGTATCTGGCCCGAGGGTGTGACCGTAGAGCAGGTGATATGGCTGGCCGGGTCGGGTTTGATCGGGCTGGTAATCGGCGACGGTCTCGGATTCAAGGCGCTGGTGATGATCGGTCCCCGGCTCACGACCCTGCTGTGGGCCACCGCACCTATCATGGCCACCGTCATTGCCTGGTTCCTGTTGGGCGAACAGCTCCACATAGTCGATATGATCGGCATTTCACTGACGGTTGCCGGGACGGCCTGGGTTGTGTCGGAGCGTCATTTCAAGGGCGGTCCGCAGGTGCAGCTGGCCGCGGATCATCCGGACTCCGGCTCCAGGCTGAAGGGTGTCCTGCTCGGGCTCGGCGCCGCACTGGGACAGGCTGCCGGACTGGTCATGTCCAAACATGCCATGCTTGATCTGGGCTCGACAGTCGAGCCGATGCCGGCTTCGTTTCTTCGCATGTTGACATCAATGGTCATGATATGGATTCTGGCGGCGTTCCGCGGACAGATCGGGTCGACCATTCGGGCTTTTCGACATGGTTCGGCGATGATGTTCTCGGCCGCGGGAGCGATAATCGGGCCGTTTCTGGGCGTGTGGATGTCGTTGGTAGCCGTGAAATACATAGAGGCCGGTGTCGCGGCGACCTTAAACTCGACGACACCGATTCTCATTATCCCGGTCGTCATCTGGTATTACAAAGAGAAAGTCAGCTCGCGCGCTGTCCTTGGTGCAGTGATTGCATTTGTCGGCGTGGCGCTGTTGTTTGTCGGCGATGAACTATTTGGTCTATTCTAAGCTAAGCGCACTCATTGAGCGGTCCCCGGAGCTGTTCGGGCCGGTCGAAGAACGACTGGTCGGCGTCGACAGAGCCTGTGACTCCGGCTTCTATGATATCGTGCGCTTTTTCGGACCCGGTGCGATCGATCCTTCGCGTGTGAAAGTAACCGTCAGAGAGGGACGGCAGGCAATCGTCGACGAAACGATCGCGAGATACGCAGCCTATGTCGCGGACCGCCTTCGCCGTCAGGGAAGGCTCTACGACGGGCCGACCGTCACCGGTGTCCTCTCGACCGATTTTGCAGGTTCCTCCCCGGAGGTTCTCGTGCAGGAGACTGCCTATGCCGATTTCGCGGGGAGTTGTTTCGCGCTCGATTTGCCGCATCCACTGTTCGACAAGTACGGCGGGACGCTTCGAGACTACTACACGGCGACGTACACATCGGTCCCGGTGGTCGCACGACCGCTGGCTAATTGTTTCGGCGTGTGTGGCTACGTCCTGATGGAAGAAAAAGGGAAACGTTTCCTGCTTCAGGTAGTCAGGGCCGGAAACCTCGCGACCATGGCCGGTTCACCGGGACCGTCGGTAGCGGGCTCGGTTGACTTCAAACCGGACTATGTCTCGCTGTCCGATATTCTCGAGCGGGCTCTCGGGAAAGAAGTTGAAGAGGAACTGCGGTTGAACAGGTCTGAGTTCGAGATCATCCCGCTGGCGTTCGCGCGCGAGATTTTCCGGGGTGACAATCCGCAGCTGTTTGCTCTCGTAAGAACCTCGCTGACCCGGCAGGAACTGGCCACTCGGATGAGCGCGATCCCGGAAGAGGAGCGGGAGTTCGCCCGGTTTCGCTTTGTGCCCCTCGACGACAGAAACCGGCTTGGTGACAAGATGCTCCACGAAATTAACTTCGAGGCAAAAATGAGTTACTATCTTGCCGAGGAGTATCTGAGCTCGTGAGTTACGCTTCGACCTCACTTAGCATGACCGCCTTTATGCCATGAGGAGCTTCCGTGACTAACAAGAACCACAAACCAACCCGCCTATCCGGCAAAGTCCTGGCGATCAGTCTGCTTGTCGTCGTGCTTGGATTCGGCAGCCTCGCGGTCTGGAAGATCGCGATAAGCACGCAGGATACCGACACGAACCCACCCACCGACTCGATTTCGGTCGCGCCACCATCGGCGCCGCCCGGCATGCCGGCCTATCAGTTGACCGAGGCCGACATTGAAGCGTTGAGGGCGAAAGGTCTTACTGATCCTGTCAACGACCTGCTCGACGATCTGAAAGACCATCCGGAATTGATTCCCGTGGAAGGAACCCTGGGCGGAACGATGAAATTCTGGCCGTCGGAATCCCGGGTGATCTCACCGTCGCGGGTGGAAGCCTACTACGAAGATGGTCATACGGGCGGACGGTTGCTGCTCGAGTACGAAGTTGTGGATGGCGAGATAGGCTGGACGGTTATTCAGCGCCTGCCCAATTGATTTGATCGGACTGTTGTGTCGGATGCTTCTCGGCCGCCGTGGCAAACGAATACATCCGTCACGAAAAGCCGGCGACTCAGCATGCGACGCACCATGGCCTGAGATCGCTCTCGGAACGGACTACTTCCAGCCCAGCACGCACAGATGTGTCGCCCACGAGAAACCGATCGTGTACAGACGCTGACGAAGTTCCTCGCCTTCGGCGCGAAGCGTCTCCGATTCGTCGCACGCCGGAATCTTCGCCAGGTACTTGCCTATAGCATCGTCGATCATGGCGACTCGGTCGGCATCATGCGGGTTGTCATCGGCCTCGCGATAGTCAAACAGCTCCTTCTTGCTGAAGCCGAGTTGATCGACAATTGCAGTCAGTTCCGATCTCAGGTACGTCTCCCGATGACAGACGCCGACGAGCGTGTCGATTTTGGACCACCAGCGGTGGACCAGTACGTGCGACATCTGGGTCTCGTCCTGATTATCCCGGAACGCCTCGACCAGCACGAGCACGCCGCCCGGTTTGAGGACCCGTTTCATTTCTGTGAGGATCGGCAGGGGATCGGGCAAGTGATGAAGAGTATTCGAGATGGCCGCCGTGTCGAAGGACTCACTGGCGAACTGGAGAGCGTTCGCGTCCATGAGTTCGAACCGCACCCGGTCCAACGCGACCGTATGCCGGGCCTCGTCGATTCTGGATTCCGAAGAGTCGACCCCGATTATCTCTTCGTAGCTCTTGAGCCCTTCAGCCAGCCCGCGGGCGAAATCCCCCGCACCGGTGCCGACATCAAGTACCCGGCCGCCGTCCAATTCGGCCAGTCGATTGTCGAATGCACTCATACCGCCCTCCGATCCTGTTAGTCCCACCTTTGGTCTACGATAGCAGGGACACTACGTATTCGCTAACAAAATCGAAACCGCCCGCCGACAGAATGAAAAAACAAGTTGCTCCCGGCATCGGAAAGGACGACATATTCTGCAACCGGATTGATACGTATTGCGTAGAAGCTGTCATTATTCCGATACACCAACACTGGAGACCAAACATGAAGACGCTGCTTATCGTACTGAGCCTTGGACTGCTCATCGTCGCCGGCTGCGGCGGCGGCAAACAGGTTACGCGCCTCGAGACCGACACCGTGACCGATCTGTCCGGGCGCTGGAACGACACCGATTCCCGCCTCGTAGCCGAAGAGATGATTTCCGACGCTCTCTCCCGCCCCTGGCTGACCACCTACATCGAACAGAGCGGTCACAAGCCGGTGGTGACGGTCGGCACCATTCGCAATCTGTCAAATGAGCATATCGCGATGGAAACGTTCGTCAGCGATTTCGAGCGCGAACTGATCAACTCCGGAAGTGTCCGCTTCATTGCTGCTCCCGGCGCCCGTGACGAACTCCGCGCCGAGCGTCAGGACCAGCAGGAATTCGCCACCGCCGAAACCGCCAAGAAGATGCGGGCTGAGACCGGCGCCGATTTCATGCTTCAGGGAGCCATCAAGACCATCACCGACCAGGAAGACGGCAAGAAGGTTGTGTTTTATCAGACCGATCTTGAACTGGTGAACCTGGAGACGATCGAGAAGGTCTGGATCGGCACCAAGAAGATCAAAAAGGGTATCTCGCAGGGCAGCACTAAGTGGTAGGGTAGAGTGCGCTGTTGATCAAACGCCTCACATTACTCGTCTGCCTTGTCGCCCTGTTCTGGCTGAGCGGGTGCGGTTCGGTGGCCACCAAGAAGGGGTTCTACGAACCGGTGGTCACTGAGCTGCAAACCGGCAACTATGCGCTAGCGGCGGCCCGGCTGGATTCCGCCCGCGCCGATGGCAAGTACGGCAAGAAGGACCGCCTGTTGTACTACATTGACGGTGGCATGGCGCATCATTATGCCGGCCGACTCGACACCAGCAACGAGCTGTTTCACGAGGCCGACCTGGCCGCCGAAGAACTGTACACCAGGAGCATCTCCCGGGCGGCGATGTCCGTCCTGCTGAACGATAACGTGCTGGAATATGCGGGCGAAGACTATGAGATCCTGTATACCGATCTCATCAGCGCTCTCAACTACCTTCTGCTGAATCAGTTTGACGGCGCCTTTGTCGAGATCCGACAGGCACAGGACAAACTGAACTTACTCGAAGACAAGTACGCCGATGCTGCCCGCGAGCTGAACCGGGGACAGAGCGAGGACACCTCGGGTATCACAATCAACTACGAGGCTCCCGAGGTCCGTTTCTACAACAATGCCTTCGCGCGCTACATGGCGATGCACATGTATGCCGCCGACGGCAAGTACGATGATGCTCGAATTGCCGCCGACTTCCTGGTCGACGCCTTCAAGAGCCAGCCGCATATCTATCCGTTCGAGATGCCGCCGGTCTCCTGGCGCGCCGACAGCGGCAAGGCGGTGTTGAGCATTGTTGCGCTGACCGGTTTGTCACCCGTCAAAGAAGCTCTGAGTCTCCGCGTGCGGACCGACAAGGATCTTGATCTGGTGCAGATCCTGTACGACGGCGGCCCGAATGATCAGGCGGAATACGGTCATATTCCGGTCAAGATCGGCGACGATTTCTACTTCAAGTTCGCGATACCGATTCTGCACGACCGGCCTTCGCAAATAAGCCGCGTACGAGTTCTCATCGGCGATGACCTGCTCGGGGAGTTGTCGTTGCTGGAAGATGTCGCGATGGTGGCGAGAGAGACGTTTGAAGCCAAGCGGACGCTGATCTATCTTCGGACGGTCGCCCGCGCTCTGGCGAAAGGCCTGACCGCAGCCAAAGCGAAGAAGGAAGCCGACACCGGGGGACTGGCCGGATGGCTCAAGAAGGCGGCGATCGATGTGGTCACCGATCTCTCGGAAAACCCCGATCTTCGCTGCGCCCGTCTGCTCCCGGGCAAGATTTACGCCGGGGATATACAGGTCGATCCCGGCGTCTACGACCTGACGATCGAGTTTATCGATTCCGGCAGGGTGTTGATCGCCCGGCAGTTTGTGGAGGGGTACGAGGTCCGGCTCGGTGATTTCAACCTGGTGCAGGCGTTGTCGTTGAAGTAGTCGGTGTATACGTCGCTATCGGTTGTCAGGCGGGGTCGCCTGACAACACACTTCATCAACAGCACAAAGAAACGGCCGCTCCGGACGGAGCGGCCGCTTTTCATTCCATGTCCGGCGTTAGCCAGGGATCAAACATCAACCTCGTCGGGGTTGGTCGAAGGCCGGGTGCGTTCTTCGGCGAGCTTCTCGATCTTGCCGGGGTCTTTGTCTTTGAGCTTGCCTTTGTACTTCTTGAGCTGGGTCTTGACCTTGTCGATCGAGGCATCGATCGACGCGTACATGTCGTCGGTTTCTGCGGTCGCCGAGAGCACTTCCTTGTAGACCTTCACACGAAGTTCGGCGATGCGGCGGTGTCGTTCGACATCCAGAATGAACTCGGAGGAGATGATGTTGTCGAAAAAGCGGCTGAGACCGTCCATCTCTTCTTCCGCCTTTTCCCGAATCTCAGGAGTCAAATCGAAGTGGCGCGCAGTGATTTTTTTCTGCATATGTGACGATCTCCTTGGGTTACGGAGTTCAAGTTAATAGTCCGGCGATTGGTCGAAATAGTGTTCGGTGACGATCAGTCGGCGGGTACCGCTCCGTGAGCGCAAAACCAGCGAATGCGTTGTCGCGCCGTCGGAGCGATATCGCACACCGTTCAATAAGTCACCGTCGGTGACCCCGGTTGCAGCGAACATGACATTGTCGCCTTTGACAAGGTCGCGGGCCGTCATGACCCGAGAGATATCGGAGAATCCCGCCGCCCGAGCCGCGTCCTGCTCTTCGCGACCGGCAGGAGCCAGTCGGGCCAGCAGTTGGCCGCCCATGCACCGAAGCGCCCCGGCCGTCAAGACACCGGCCGTGGCCCCTCCCGTGCCGACCACCAGATCGATTCCGGTTCCCTCGGTCGCAGCGGCAATCGAGGCGGCAATGTCGCCATCGGGAATAAGGTGGATACGGGCCCCTGTTCTTCTCACTACTTCAATTAACCCACGGTGGCGCTCTCTGTCAAGGATGACGACCGTCAGATCGGAGATCGCATACCCCTTGGCTTCGGCCACCTGCTGCAGGTTTCTCTCAATTGGCAGATTCAGGTCGATCACGCCGGCGGCAGCCCGCCCGACTGCTATTTTATACATATACAACGTGGGCGGTAAAAAGAAGCCGCCTTTCTCGGCGGCGACAGAAATAGACAAGGAATTTGTTCGGCCGAATGCGACCGACTGTGTCGACTCCAGGGCATCGACCGCAAGGTCGACAGTTTCCGCCCCTTCGAATGATGCATCTCCGATCGTTTCCCCCGCAAACAGCTTCTCCGCCACACCGGAGTCGCCCTCGCCGATTACTATGGTCCCTTTGAGATGAATGGAGTTGAGGGCGCGGTGCATGGCCGTGATGGCTGCCGAATCGGCTGCCTGGCCGTTGCCTTTGCCCATCCAGCGGGCGGCAGCCAGCGCGGCTGCTTCGGTGGCGCGAATAAGTTCGAGGGCGAGGTTTCTGTCCACGGTGCTCTACTGCATCAGGGCAATCGTGCTCACGTTGTCATGCGGCCGTCTCTTCCGCCGGTGGATCACTCGACCACCCGTTTGCGGAAACGGGCCGGTTTGATCTGCAACTCTTTACGGTACTTGGTGACCGTGCGACGAGCAAGTTTAATTCCTTCGTCGTTGATCCGGCGGAAAATTTCCTGGTCGGAGAGCGGCTTCTCCGGATCCTCGGCTTTGATGATTTCCTCGATCCGTTCTTTGACACGGTTCTTGGACATATCATCGCCGTTCTCGCGTGCGATTCCGGAGTTGAAGAAGTGCTTTATCTCGTACACCCCGAGCGGGGTCTGGACATACTTGCCGTTGGAGACGCGGCTGATGGTAGCGACGTTCATTTCGACTTTCTGGGCGATATCTTCCATGATCAGGGGCTTGAGGAACGCCGGGCCCTTTATGAAAAACTCATGCTGCTCTTCGACGATCGCCTCCATCACCCGAATCATGGTCGAGCGGCGCTGGTTGATCGAGTTCAGCAGCCAGCGCGCCTGTTCGAGCTTCTGCCGGATATACTCCTTGGTGTCTTTCGACGACTCGCTGCCGCGTTTGATCAGGCTCTTGTAGCCGGAGTTGATCCGAAGGCGGGGGACGTTGCGATCGTTGTGGTAGACCACGAAATCATCGCCGATCCGATCGACCACCAGATCGGGCACGACTGCAATCGCTGCCGAGTCGAACCGCCCGTGGGTCGGGGTTGGATTCAGCGTTTTGATACTCTCCATCGCTTTCTGCGCCCGTTCGAACGGAACACCCATCATCTTGGCGATCTGGAGGGTCGATTTTCTTTCGAGGTCGTTGATGTGCTCATCGACAATGCGATAGGCCAATGAACCTTCCTGGCCTCGTTCCTTGAGCTGGAGAAGAAGTGATTCGCGAAGGTCTCTGGCGCCGACCCCGGTGGGGTCGAACTGCTGGATCATCTCCAGCACCCGGGCGATTTTTGACTCTTCGATCTCCAATTCGGCCGCCATCTCGGAGACCGAGATCGTGAGGTAGCCGTCGGGGGCGATATTTCCGATGATGTACTGGCCGATCAACTGTTCTTCGTCGGAAAGCTTCAGGAACGCCATCTGCTCATTGAGGTGGTCGTACAGGTTCTCCTGACGGGCGGAACCGGCCCCCTCGAACGTCTCTTCGGGGTACTCCCGCTGCTCGCGAACTTTGTACCCTTCGTCGTCATCGTACAGGTACTCGTCCCAGTCGACCTCGTCGTCCTTCTTCTTCTCTTCGGTAAGCTCGAATTCGCCTTCCTCGAGTTCCTGTTCGGTGTCGAGCTCTTCCACTTCCTCAAGGAGCGGATTAATGGCGAGTTCGTGGCGGAGGGTCTGTTCGAGTTTTAGAAGCGGCATCTGCAGCATCTTCAGCGATTGAATAAGCTGCGGCGCCAGCGTAAGTTTCTGTCTGAGTTGTAATCCTAGTTTCATTGTCGTCTCATCTATCCGAACGTGACGCGCTTACCGTGTTTACTTCCTGTCACTACACAGAGTATCGGCGAGCACAATCGGGCCGTTTAGATTCCGACCGCACGTAGTTCATTTATTCTACAAAACGCATCCCGTCGGGCTAGTTCAGCCGGAACTTCTCCCCGAGATAGATCTTGCGGGCTTCCGGGTCGTTGGCCAGGAACTCGGCCGTCCCGGACTTGAGAATCTTACCGTCACACATAATATACGCTCGGTGACAGATCGAGAGCGTTTCCCGGACATTGTGGTCCGTGATCAGCACGCCCAGGCCCCGTTCCACCAGCCGGCCAATAATCTTCTGGATGTCTTCGACCGCAATGGGGTCGATACCGGCGAACGGTTCATCGAGCAGGATGAAGCTCGGCTCGTTCACCAACGCCCGTGTTATCTCCACCCGCCGGCGTTCCCCGCCGGACAGGGTGTACGCTTTGTTCTTTCTCAGGTGCGCAATATCCAACTCGGCCAACAGCGCTTCGAGGCGCTGCTTGCGCTCGGCCCGCTTCAACCCCCGAAACTGGAGGATCGCCATGATGTTGTCCTCGACCGTCAGTTTACGGAAAACCGAGGCTTCCTGCGCGAGGTAGCCGATCCCGAGGCTGGCCCGACGATACATCGGATAACGGGAGATATTCCGGTCGCCGAGAAATACCTTCCCTCGGTCGGGCCGAATGAACCCGATAATCATGTAAAACGTAGTCGTTTTTCCGGCGCCGTTCGGTCCCAGCAGGCCGACCACTTCACCGGGGTTGACCCGGATCGATACGTCGTTGACTACCGGGCGCTTCCGGTAGTATTTGACCAGGTTTTTGGATTCAAGTACTGCCATAGGTTTTCAAAAATATACGGACGCCCACTTGCATCTTCAATCATTTTTTTCGTTATTAAGCATCGTTTTTGCTGTGAACCTTCCGGCCTTATGGAAACTCTGGCCTAATCCGATGTACAACTATACATTATACAGTCATTTCCCTGAGCCGCGATACATACGGAGAAGATGCGTCCATGAAAATCGGTAAAGTCCTGTTGCTCGTCCTGCCCGTCCTCTTTATGATCGGGTGTTCCCAGACAGTCGAACAAAAACGTGACACCCTGTATGCGAAGGGCCTGGCGCAGCTGGACGAGTTCCGGTTCCAGGACGCCGACACCACCTTTCGTGAAGTGCTCTGGACTGACACGACCAGTTTCCTCGGTCCGATCGGTATTTCCCTGACGCTTGAGCGCCAGTTCTTCCACTGGGACGCCCTCAATTTCTATATGAAGATCATGGAGCGGGATACCCTTCCGCTGGAGGGTGCGCTCGGGGCTATGCGTGTGTATCGACGGCTCGGGATGTGGGAGCTGGCCCTTCGCCGTGCCGCCCTGGCCTCAAACATGGATACGGTCGGAGGCGACGTACAGGCGGAATTCGCCCGGCTTTGTCTGGAGACGAAACAGTACGACGCTGGTCGACGGACCGCGGAGCAGGCCGTTCGATTGGGACAGCCACCGGCCGTCTCGGACATGATCGCCGCCCGGGCGTTTTATATGGAAGGCAAGACCGACTCAGCATCGACTCGAGCCACCCACGCGCTCGAAAACGACCCCGGGACGTCGCTCGCCTGCCGTATTGCCGCCGACTATTACGAAGAGAAGTCGGTGTACGACTCGGCCATGGCGTTTTCGGGCCGGTCGTTGACGGCCGAAGGATCCGGGTTCGATGAAATGGCCGAACACTTCTTCCGTTCACTTCGCCTGGGGTATTTCTCCGAGGCCCGGCGGCTGATCGACAGCGTCCAGGCGATCGGCGGGGTGACCTCGATGTCCACCGTCATGGACCTCTACTATAGCTGGGCGACCGAGCAGGATATCCGGGGTCTCGGCGTCAGTGGTGGTCTGGCCCGTATGCAACTGCCGGTGCTCTCGCCCATGATGTTTGATGCCTGGGCGCACCGTCAGGTATCGAACTTCACTATGGTCGACGGCGATCTAAAAGCGATTTCCAGCATGCTTGGGCGCGGCAATTTCGAGCAGTCCTTCAGAGACTATATGGGCTATTATCTTTCGTTATTCCGGGCGGAGGGACACGACCCGGTAGGGGCCCTGCACGCCCTTCGAAGCAACCGCGATGTTCGTTTCTCCGATCTGAGCTATGCCACCACCGAGCTGTTCCTGGTGCACGTTACCCGCCAGCCGGAGTTGTTCGATCAGATGCTTGATTCTCTGCGCCAGCTTCGCCGAAACGACTACAAATACCGCACTGCCATTGCCGATGTCTGTGCCGACTCCGCCGTACAGGAGTTCGATGCATCTTCCGCACTCTACGACGAAGCGTTGACGCTCAATCCGTACTACCGACCGGCGTTTGACGGTTATTGGAAGTCGTTGAACCGTCTCAGACACTTCAAGCGATCGCTGGACGTCTTCGACAAGTATCCACAATTCGCGGAGCTGTATCCCGATCTCGGTGTGAAGCGTGCGATCATGCTGGTCAAAAACGACCAGGTGGATGCAGCGATGGCGCAGTTCTTCGAGTCGTTCGAACCGGTTTCAGGCGATGCCCGTCTCGCAGGAGAGATGATTCGATGGCTCTTCCGTAAGTATGCGGCGGCCGACGCCAGGAAGCTTGCCGACAGACTGCTGGAGTACCAGGGCGACAATCTGGACGCGCTCGTGCTGGCTGCCGAAGTATACAATCGGGCCGAAGATTTCGAGGGCGCCCTGAGGCTTGCCGACCGGGCGCTGGCGATCGATGCCGGGAGTGTTCCTGCCCGCGCCAACCGCGCCTGGTCGCTTTTCAAGCTTGGCAATGATGACGAGGCGTTTAGTCTTTTCGAGCAGATCTATGAGGTCGATGCCGACAACCGCACTCTTCTCAGGTACTACGCTCCCGCGCTCGCCGAAAGTGGCAGAGACAATGACAACGCAGAGAATCTCGCTCGACGCGGCGCGTTTGCGGGGGTTGATGTACTCGAAGGCTGGCTCACTCTTTGTTACGTCTATATGCTGAATGGGCGGCCGGACCTGGCCAAGGGCGAAGCAATCCGCGCCCGGAGCGGTTTTCCCTGGTCACCCGTGACGCACTACTATGTGGGTTATTCGGAGTACCTGCTCAAGCAGGGGGGGGCGAAAGAGAACCTGCAGCGAGCGATCGATATGGGCTTGCAGGGAGAGGATCTGGAGAGAGCCAGAGCTGCAATCGAGGAACTCTCCTAGTCCCTGCGACAGAAAAGCGATTCGACAACCGGCTCGGGGCGTTACGACAGCCCCAGCCGCTTCAACCGTTCGATGTCCTGCTGGGCCCGTTCAAAGTCCGACAGGCGACCAATATCCAGCCAGTAACCGTCGTAGACGAAACTCTCGACGGGTTCTCCGCGCTGGAGCAGGTCGTGCATCAGGGTGTCGAAGCCGTACTGCTTGTCGGGGGGGATAAACGCCAGCACCTTCCTGGAAAAAACATAGACCCCCATCGACACCACAAATTCGTACGCGGGCTTTTCGCTGAAGCCGGTTACGCGATGATTGTCTGCCAATTCCAATACGCCGAAGTCGATCTTCTCGGCGCGCCGCGCCGCGGCGACCGTCACCATGGCTTTTGAATGCGTGTGCCGTTCGTACAGGGCGCTGATGTCGATGTCGGTCAGCACATCGCCGTTGACTACGATGAAGTTCTCCGGCAGATTGGAGATGAGCCGAAGCGGTCCCACCGTCGAGAGCGGGCTGTCTTCGAGAGAGTACTCTATCTCCAGTCCGAACCGGCTGCCGTCGCCGAGCACGGCCGTGATGAGATGGGCCAGGTGGTTGACCGCGATAACAACCTTCGTCACGCCACACTTGTGCAGGTGCCGCAGCAGAATCTCGATTATCGGCTGCTCACCGATCGGCACCAGCGGTTTCGGCAGGACGGTTGTGTAGGGATGCAGGCGCGTACCCTGACCTCCTGCGAGAATCACTGCGACCATGGTTGAGACTCCTCCGCTATTACGTGGCTGTGGTCGAGACCGACCGTCGATTGGTATATCGGCTGTCATCGGGGTCGACGATTAGGCCCGATCGAAGGGCCTCGATTATCTCTTTAATACCGTCGGGAATCCGCCTGGTAATCGTAAATCCCAACGCTTTCCGAATCTTGCCGAAGCGCACCCGGTAATCGCGGGGATCTTCGTCCCGGGAGACGTAGGAAATCAACGACTCCGTTTCGGGCAATTGCTCAACAATCAACCCCGCCAGCGTCAACTTCTGGTAGTTCTCCCTGGTGTCGCCGACATTAAACGCCTGGTAGCTCACCAGTTCAGCCGGTGACTCTACCGCCAGCAGGCAGGCCCGGGCCAGATCGACCACATGGCAGTACGGCCGCCAGAACCGTTCACCGTAGATCTCCAGTTTCCGCCCCAGGGTCAGTTCCCGGGTGAATTCGTTGACCGTCAGATCGAACCGAGGACGGGGGGAGAGGCCGTAGACGGTGGCGAAGCGAAGGCAGACCGGCTCGAACGAGGGCCGCCCGAGGTTGAGCAGGTGCTCTTCGAACGCAACCTTCAGTTCGGCGTACAGCGAGACCGGGTTGAGCGGGGTGGTTTCTTCGACATAGCCGGTCGGGTCCGGCATCTTGCCGTAGTTGGAGCAGGTCGAAGCGAACACGAATCGCTTGATGTTGGCATCGATAGCCGTGTCCGCCAGAAGGCGGGCACCGGCGCCGTTGACGGTCTTCGCCAGGTCCGGTTCGGCTTTGCAGGCCGGATCGCCGACAATCGCCGCCAGGTGCACTACGGCTGAGATCCCGGCCATGGCGGCGGTCACAGTCTGTTGGTCCCGGATATCGCCGTTGACAAACTCGAATCCGGGCCGATTCATGTACGCCAGCAGCCCCTGTCCCCCAAACATGAGGTTGTCCAATCCCCGTACCCGGTAGCCGGCATCCAGCAACAGCCCGACCAGTACCGAGCCGATATATCCCGCGGCGCCCGTTACCAGAACGGTTTGCGGGGAGGACGGTGAAGGTGCGTGTGCCATAACGAGACCATTGATAGCCGCTGGAACCAAGCCGATCAACTAATTTCCCGAAACCATCCGGTATTCGTGCCAAGCGGCCCCTAATCATTGACAACCGAATCCGTATAAATATCTTTGGGCATGTCGAAACTGAAGCAACTGCTCGAAGCCGTCGGTCAGGAGTTTCCTGACGATCGACTGACCTACCAGAAGTCGGTCCCGACCTTCCACCCGGAAAACGCCCGGGAAGCCGCCGGTCTGTTCCGGCTGGCCAACAAGTGCGGGGTCGGGATGTTCATCACCGGATTCGGCAACAATGTCGATCCGGTCGGTGAATCGTTTGCCGGGATGATCAGTGTCCGCACCGACCGTCTGAACCGGCTTATCGAGGTTGCCCCCGAAGATTTCTTCGCCGTCGTCGGAGGCGGGTACCCGCTTCGCGAACTAAACCTCAACCTTGCCGAGCATCGGCTTTATCTGCCGCACAGCGATCTGCCATATGTCGGTTCGGTCGGAGGAGCGGTAGCGACCGGGCTCTCGGCCACCCTGTTCGACCATTTGCTGCCGATTCGCAAGTACGTCATCAAGGCCGAGATCGTCATGCCGACCGGGGAGATCATTACGCCGGGATCGGTTTGTTTCAAGTCGGTCTCCGGATATGACATCGTGAAGATATTCTCCCCTTCGTGGGGGCTGTTCGGATTGCTGGTGTCGGTGACGTTTCGGGTTATGCCGGACAGCGCGAGAGTCGAGTACGCAACAATGGTCCAGAATGCCATCGACCGGGAGGCCTTTCTCGGTTCGCTCGACGAAGCCAATGGCGATATCGATGCCGTTTATTCGCGAAAGATCCGGTCCAAGTTCGACCCCGACGGCGTTCTGCCGATCGTGTAGCGGCTCGGCCGACAAGGAACTCGTGGTCGGCGCACTTCGTTGCTCTGGGTAGAGATAACAAACACTGCGAGGAGTATGACATGAAAAAAGCGACACACGGCGCCCGGGTCGCGGTCCTTGGCGCTTCGCCCAAAGAAGAACGATACTCTTTCAAAGCCGTCCACATGCTCAAGGAGCACGGCTTCAAACCCGTTCCGGTTCATCCGGCCGGACATGTTGTCGATGGCCTGAAGTCACTTAAGAATCTCGATGAGATCACCGAGCCGGTCGACACCCTGACGATGTATGTCGGGGACAAGATTTCCGACGGTGAACTTGATCGTATTCTGAAGTTGAAGCCCCGCCGGGTGGTATTCAATCCGGGAGCGGAGAACGAGTCGCTGGCTGCGAAGCTGGAAGAGGCTGGCATGGAAGTGGTCCGCGCCTGCACCCTGGTGATGCTGCAGACCGACCAGTTCTAGCTGTCGCTAGAGCGGCTGATTGCCGCGACGATCGTTGTCGAGATGCATCAGTTTGTCGGCTTTGGCGCGAATCGCTTTAATTGCCGTCTCGACCATTTCTTCGACATCAATATACGCCGAGTTAAAGACGAGGTCGTAGTGCTCCGGGCAATCGATGTCCTTGTCGAATTGCCGCGTGGTGTAGGAAGCTCGGCGATTGTCTGAATCCTCGATCTGCCGTCGTGCTTCTTCGCGTGTGATCTGCTTGAATTCGACCAGGTTGAGCACCCGCTGATCGCGCGGACACACCACCCGAATGTGGAATCCCCGTTTGGGGCCGAGAATGAAGTTCCCGCCGCGTCCAACCAGTACCACGCCACCCAGCCTCGCCATTGACAGTATGACGCGATACAGATGTCGAACGTAGTCGCTGTGATCGACCGTCTGGCCGGAAATCATCGCTTCTACCATCAACTCCAACTCGGAGCGCGACTTCTCGTCGAGGGACTCGACGATCCGTTTGCGATAGCCTGATGACTCGCAGATGGCATCGATGATCTCCCGGTGAATGCGCTGATAGTCAAGTCGCTGGGCGAGCCGGGAGGCGAAATACGACCCTCGGGATCCGCTCTGGCGCGAGACCGTCACGATCCTGAGCGGCATCGGACGAGAAGCGTCCGGCTCCGCATGGTGCGCCCGCTGCTGCTGCTGCCAACGCAGGCACTGGCGATTGATAATGGCTTCGATCGACGTCATTTGATTACCACCCCTAACAGAAATATAATACGTCGACGGGTGGAGGCAATGGGAAAGTAGGCGGGAGCGTCTACGATGGCTGGTCGGTGTCGGCGGCGTGCGCGGCCAGTGCCTGCCTGACGATCTCGGCATAGCGTGCCGCCAGCGGTCCCGATGCATAGTGGGAGCGGGCAAAACGATAGCCGTGTTCGGCCAGCCGCTCACGATAGACCTTGTTCTTCAGCAGTCTCAAGATGGCCTCGGCCAGTTGATTGACATTGTCCAGCTCGACCAGCAGCCCCCGTTTCTGATCTTCGATTATGTCCGTGATGCCTCCCGACGCTGTCCCGATCACCGCTGCTCCGCATAACATGGCTTCGGACAACGCCAGACCGAATCCTTCACGGTAGGAGTTTAACACGACTACCGCCGCCCGGTTGTAGACTTCGCGAAGCCGCTCCTGGGAGACCGGTTCGTTGAGAATGACCTGCCGCTCCAGACCGAGTTCGGCAATCAGTGCCCGGACGTTCTCTTCCAGTGGTCCCGAACCGTATATCTCCAACCGCGCGGAGCGATCTTCACGTGTCACCCAGTGAAAGGCCCGGATCAGGAGGTCGACCCGTTTTTGCTCGGTGAACCGTGTGACGGCGACTATCAGATTGTCCTGTCGTTTCACTTCGGATTCACGGAAGAAGACCTTCTCGTTGTGGGGGAGAGGGAGGACATCGAGCAGGCTTTCACACTCCGGGTCGAGCATCGTCAGTTCTTCTTTGAGAAACGAGGAGACGACGGTCCAGCGCTGCAGTGACCTTGTGAGCGACTCGAAGTAGCGATAGACCGGACGACCGAATTTCGCCAGGAGCCGGATATCCGTTCCGTGCGAAGATAGAATCATCGGGAGGTTCGTCCGGCGCATGATACGTTTCATCACGATCCCGGTGGGGACTAGCCAGTGACCGGCGATAACTTCGATCTTCTCCTTCTCTATCACGTCGAGGGTCAGCCGCTCGAAGCTCTTGAGAAAGCGCTGCAGCCGGAACGGTCCCAGCGGGGAGCCGAACACCTGTTCGTGCATGTTGCCGCGATAGGCGAGCGTCTGCTTCTCCGGATCGGAGGCGTAGCGGAAGCGGTAGATGCGGATACCGTCGGTTTCTTCACGTTCCGGCACTTCGGCATCATGCGGCGCCACCACCACCGGCTGGATGTTCAGTTTGGTGAGACGACGGGCCAGCAGCGCGATAAAAACACCGGCGTAGTCATCGCGACGGCGCGGGTAATTGTGTGTCAGGAGTAGCAGTTTGACCGGTTTCGCCATGCTTGACATACTAAGAAAATAGCCCCAATCCAGAAATATAAATTTTGTCGACGGGAGTGATCTCGTATATTCGACACCCTATGAGTCATGTTCCGGACAGGCCGCATCTCGATTTCGCCGGCGATCTCGATTTCGAACAAATCCTCACCAATCCGATTCTCGATATCGGTGCCCGGGTGTGGGAAGAGGATCGCTATGTCGCATTTCGTATCTGCTATCGCTCGATGCGGCGAATCGATGACTTGGTCGATGACCGCAAGGAAGGTGGGAAGGCTCTCTCGACCGATGAGGTCACGCATTATGCCGCGACTATGTATCAATGGCTGGATGCCCTGGAACGGGGCGAGGCGATAGATGACTTCCAGGAGGAACTGCTGGCGACGATCCGTCACTTCTGTCTGCCCACCTGGCACTGGCGGCGATTGTGCGAAGCGATGGTGTATGATCTGACTCACGATGGTTTCCCGACTTTGCTGGCATTCCGCCGTTATGCTGAAGGAGCCGCGATAGCGCCGGCATCGATCTTCATGCACCTGTGCGGGCTTCGTCGTGATGGTCGTCAGAACCTCCCTCCCGAATTCGATGTCCACCGGGCGGCCAGTGATCTGGCGCTTTTTTCGTACTTTACTCATATCATCCGAGATTTTGAGAAGGATCTTCGGCGACGGCTCTTCTACTTTGCAGATGATCTCATTGCCCGGCATGAGCTTACACGCGACGATCTGTATGCCTCGGCGGTCTCCGGAGAGCTGTCTGAGAATATCAGGGGGCTGATTGCCCGGTACCGGCGATTCGCCGACTTTTACCGCCGACGGGCGCGGAAAACGCTCGATTCGATGCGGGATATCTTTGCGCCACAGTATCGGCTGAGCCTGGAAATCATCTACGCCCTCTACCTGCAAGTGTTTGAGCGCATTGATGTTACCTCCGGAGATGTGCGGGCCGCGAGCCTTCAGCCATCCCCCGAAGAAGTCCGCGCACGCCTCCTGAAAACAATTGATACTCATTCTCCCGCAAGCAGATAAAAAACTTGTGGAAGAATCCATCGGGTTCGGACTATTACCAGCAGAGAAATTGTAACAGCCTGCCGGCGGGAAACCGTTCGGGTGGCGTGTATAAGGACTGGAGAAAAACTATGCGCAAAACAGCACTCGTTCTGATCTGTCTGGCGGCAATGCCGGTCGCTTCGGCTCTGGCCGACGATATCGCCGTCACGGTTTACAACAGCAACCTCGGTGTCGTCTCGGAGACCCGGTCCCTTGACTTCACGAAAGGACAGGACCGGCTGGCGTTTCGCGACGTACCATCGTCGATCGATCCCAACTCCGTACGGTTCGAGCTGCTTGATGGTTCCGGTGACGTCTCGATCCTGGAGCAGAACTACGCCTTTGACCTCGTCAGCGCCGACCAGATGTACTCGAAGTATATCGATCAGCCGATCGAGCTGGTTGACGAGGACGGAGAACTATACAGCGGGACACTGTTGGCCTACGGAAGCGGGACGGTCACGTTGAGAGGTAACGATGGCGGTATTCAGATCATCCAGATGAGCCAGATTCGTGAGACGAATTTCCCGTCGTTGCCCGACGGTCTGATCACTCGACCGACACTGTTCTGGAACTACAATTCATCGATCAGCGGAAGCCGCGAGGCGCGGGTGAGCTACCAGACGACTAACATCTTCTGGTCGGCTGAATATGTCGGTTTGCTCGACAAGGACGACAAGCTGCTTGACCTCTCCGGATGGGCATCGATAAACAATACGTCGGGCAAGACGTACACCGATGCGACCCTGAAACTGATCGCCGGGGATATCAACCGCGTCCAGGACATACAGATTCGCGGCGGACGGATGGAGCCTATGATGCTCGAGAAGTCGGCCTACTCTGGTTTCGAAGAGAAGTCGTTTTTCGAGTACCACATGTACACGCTGCCGCGCAAGGCAACTATCGCCAACAAAGAGATTAAGCAGATTTCCCTGTTTGAACCGGCGCGGACTTCGGTCTCCAAGCTGTACTTGTTCCAGCCGAGCGAAAACGCCACCCAGGTCAAAGTGGCCGTGAAATTTACCAACACCGGGGACGCCGGTCTGGGCATGCCGCTTCCCGCCGGGCGCGTGCGCCTCTTCAAGGCCGACAGCGACGGGTCCACCATACTGCTCGGTGAGGATCAGATCCAGCATACGCCCAAAGATGAAGAAGTGAAGCTGACCGTCGGCTATGCGTTTGATATCGTCGCCGAAGAGACGACGGTCGATCGCCAGCGGATATCGAAATCGGTCGAGGACCAGACATTCGAAATTGACTTACGTAATCGCAAGGACGAACCGGTCGTGGTGACGGTTGAGAAACGGTTGTGGGGATTCTGGGAGGTCCGCGATGCCTCGTTTGAGTACGAGAAGAAGGACGCCACCACCCTGACGTTTGATATCACGGTTCCGGCGGGCGAAGAAATCACGGCTCGCTACACGGTTCGATTCACCAACCAGTAGGGCGCCTATTCGAGTCGGTTATGATGGTTGACAACACGATCTACAACCGTTAGATTCGGCTGCAATTGCGCGGACTACGTTGTTGTGTCAGGAGGAAGAAGACGTGAAACGGTTTGTAACGACAATACTGGTAACGGGTTTGGCCATTACGGTCGCTGGCGCGGCCTTCGCCAAAAAGCCTGCTGGAGCGCTCATCTCCAGTGCCAAAATCGCTATCGTGTCCGGTGACATAGAGCGATATGCGGAGGCCGAGGACCTGCTGAAAGAGGCCTTCGACAGCTACGGACCGATTGCCGAAGGGTTGTTCCTGCTCAATCAGATGCAGGTCGACTATATGGAGCGGACCGCCGACCTCGATGAGAAAGAGGCCTATGCCCGCAAGATGATCGCCTATCGCGACTCGCTTCATATGTGCTGCGAGAACAAGGACATCAAAAAGAAATTCCGTGAAGATTGCGATGAGTATATCGACAAGGCCGACTCTACCGCCGTCAAGTACTGGCGTGAGTTCTTCAACGTCGGTGTCGGTCAGCTCGACCAGTTGAACAAAGCGAGCCGCAACCGTCGTGATGCAACCGACTCGGCCAACATCGCGTTTTACGATAACCAGATTGCGGCGCTGACCGACTCGACGATCACCAACCTCACGATTGCGACTATCTTCGATCCAAACGACTATCGCCCCTACGTAGGGATCTCGCAGGCGTACGAGAGCCAGGAAAACTTCGATTCGGCCAACGTCTACCTTGCCAAGGGGCTGGAGTACACCGAAGAGAAGGGGAATCTGCTCCTGCCGCTGGCATATAACTACATCAACGGCGGCGACTTTTGCAATGCCATCTCACCCCTGTCGCAGTATATGGAGCTTTATCCGCAGGATACCGCCAACCTGGTCAATCTCGCCATTTGCTACAATCGGTGTGAGAAGTTTGACTCGGCGCGGATGGTCTACCGCGATGTGATTGCGCTTGATCCCTGCAACACCGATGCCCTCATGTCAATCGGCCATTACTTCAACCAGCAGGCGCGCAACGCCAACGATTCGTCAACCTACTATCGTGACGCCGGCGAAAGCGCCGCCGCCCAGAAATGGATGAAACAGCGTACCAGCATCCTCGACTCCTCGCTGTACTACTTCGAGACCGCCTACGCCTGTGACTCCTCCGATATCGGGATCGCCGAGCAGTACGGACTGATCGCGTTCCTGCAGGGCAAGTACGATGAATCGGTCCGCGCCTACACGCAGGTAGTCCAGCTCGATCCGGGCAATCTGGACGGATGGTTGACGATCGGCGACGCGCATCTGACGCAGAAGCAGTTTGCTGAGGCAATTCCTGCCTACGAGAAGGTGATCGAGCTGCAGCCGGACAACAAAGAGATCCTCGAACGTCTCGTCGATCTGAACAAGGAAGAGAAGCATCCTAAGGAAGCCGCCAAGTATCAGAAGATGCTCGATGCCTTGAAGTAGCGTCACATATCCACTGATTTCTCGAAAAAGGCAGGCGCTCAGCCTGCCTTTCTTTATATTCAGCTATGTCTCACGCCAATCGCTTTGCTCACATAGCCGTCTCCGGACCGATTCGCAGGACGTTCACGTACGCTTACCCGGTACCACTGGAACCGCTCACTCCCGGTCAGCGGGTGCTGGTGCCGTTCGGTCGTTCCACCGTCGTCGGCTACTATCTGGAGGACGCTCCGCCGGCCGACTTCACAGTCAAGCCGATCCGCTCGGTTGTCGATCCGCTGCCGCTGATCCCTGCCGAACTGGTCGCCCTGTGTCGCTGGATGGCCGATTATTACTTCGCAAATCCCGCGGATTGTCTCGCCCTTACGCTCCCTCCACAGCTTCGCACCAACCGACCGCTGACCCTGGTGTGGGGAGAGGGCCCTGGCGATTTGCTGCCGCCCTCAATCGCAAGGCTCGTACGACCCGGAAAGCCGCTTTCGGCCGTTGCCCGGAAAAGGATTCGGGCGGTCGGCGATAGCTACCTGGCGCGACTTCGCGCCGACAACGTCGTCACGGAACAGATCCATCTCAGCGATACCAACCCCAACGAACAACTTATAGGCTTCCGGCTGATCGACCCGGAGCGCTGGGAAACCGAGCTGTTCGTCCGCCACGAGGACCCGCCGGCGCCCTTCCACGGCGTACGCACCGCATCGGAACTGCGCGGGAACGGTGTCTCGGATCATTATCGCCGCAAGGCGCTCAAGGCTGGGATTATAGAAGCGGTCTATGATGAAATTACCCGCCCGGTGCTCGATTTTGTCGGTCCCCGCGAAGGGCTCGACAAGATCGTCCTGACCTCGCAGCAACAGGCGGTGTTCGGCGAAGTTAGCGCGTCGTTGAGCAAGGGCTTTACGCCCTTTCTGCTTCACGGTATTACCGGCTCCGGTAAGACGATCATCTACTGCCACCTGGCCCGCGAGGTGGTTGCGTCGGGTCGCACAGCACTGATACTCACCCCGGAGATAGCGCTTTCTTCGAATACTCTGGCGTATTTTCGTGGACTGTTCGGCGACCAGGTTACGATCCTCCATTCAGCCATGACACCCGCCGAACGTCTCGCGAGCTGGCAGGGAATCCGCTCCGGCCGCCACACTATCGTGGTGGGACCGCGTTCGGCTCTTTTTGCGCCGCTGGAGAGTTTGGGGCTGATTGTAATCGATGAAGAGCATGACGAGTCATACAAACAGGACGACCCGTCGCCCCGGTTTCACGGTCGTGACGCTGCCGTGATGCGCGCCCGTATGGCCGATATTCCGGTGCTGCTCGGATCCGCCTCGCCATCGTTCGAGTCCTACCACAACGCGCAGACCGGTCGTTACACACTACTCCGCCTGACCGAGCGCCCCGCCGGAGCCAAACTCCCGACCGTCCGACTGGTCGATATGCGGACCCGAAGGCTCGGTGGCGATCTCCCGTTTGTTTCGGTTTCGCTCAAGACCGATGTGCAACAGCAGCTCTCCGCCGGACGGCAGGTAATTCTCTTCCTCAATCGAAGAGGCTATGCGCCCTACCTTAAGTGCGCCGAGTGCGGCCATGTCCCTGAGTGTCCCAACTGCCAGGTTCGCCTGACCTACCACAAGGCCGGTGATCAGATGGCCTGTCACTACTGCGGCCGTGCTCAGTACGACTACACCGTCTGCGAGCAGTGCGGCGGGACCAGCCTGCTGTATTTTGGGGCGGGGACGCAGAAGGTCGAAGAGTCGGTCGAGCGGCTGTTTGTCGATGCCCGCCCGGTGCGGCTCGACAGCGACAGCGCCTCCGGGCGTACTTCGGCCCACCGTATCCTGAGCGACTTTGCCGCACACAAGTATAACCTGCTGTTGGGGACGCAGATGGTGACCAAGGGGCTGGACCTTCCCGATGTCTCCCTGGTCGGGGTACTCTCGGCCGATATGGGCATGGACCTGCCCGATTTCCGCTCCTCCGAGCGAACCTTCGCACGGTTGCTGCAGGTGGCCGGACGTTCGGGGAGATCAACGCATCCGGGCGAAGTGCTCGTGCAGACCTACTATCCGGATCATCCGCTCATCACCGACGCTGCCCGTCAGGACTACGAGTCGTTTTTTCAGCGGGAGATCGAGGATCGTCGCGAAGCGGGCTACCCGCCGTTCATGCGCCTCGTGAATTTCGTATTCTCATCGGCGGACGAGTCTCCGATGATGGAGATGGCGCTCAGCTTCCGGGATCAACTGGTGGCGCTTGTCCGGAAGCGGGGTCTGCCGGCACAAGTGCTTGGTCCGGCGCCGTGCGCGTTTCAACGACTGCGGGGGAAGTATCGACGGCACTTGTTCGCGAAGGTACCACCGGAGAAAATGCAGCGTTTCGTGCGCATGTTGACCGAGTGGGAGGATTCGGTGAGCCGGTTCGGCTTGCCGAGTTCGGTGTCGCTGGCGGTCGATGTCGATCCGGTGGATATGTTGTAGGGGTGAGGGCGGGGTCTGTCTTCGAATCCGCTGCGTTGCCTGCCCCCACCTTCTTTCGGAACCCAATCACCCATTCGCGGTACAAGCATCGTCGGAACCAACAGAAAACACCTATCAAGTCACTTACACGTCTAAGGGTATGCTATGCGTACGTTCGTCCTCATCACGCTGTTAATCTTCTCGCCAGCCGTCTGGGCCGCAGACTCGACCCACACCTGGAGAATCACGCCGGTCGACGACGGCCTCTATGCTCTGGAGATGGACTCACTCGGCACCAAGAGTTTGGTTGTTGAATATGACAACTCGATTTGTATGATCGAAGTCGCGCTCAGCAACAAGGGCGGGGGCGGGACGCTGACCGATAACCGTGACGCTGGAGAGGCGCTGCTGGGCTTCCTTGGCCAACGCTTCCCGACCAAGCCGCTCACGACCGTCATGCACTCACACTGGCACCCTCATTCGCTGTCGACCGTTGCGCCGCTGCTCGAAGCCAGCGTGGAGATTATCACCACCCGCGGTGATTTCGAGCGCATCCGTGCCGTCGTCGACAGCGCCGTGTTCGAGCAATCGACCGACCTGATTCGCTATGTCGAAAGCGACTCGATGCTGTTCGGCGAAGGTTCCAACCGTATCGTGATCTACCGTCTGGAGAAGGGAAAGGAAACCTATCCCAGTCTGGCCACCGATGAGTTCCTTTACTTCTACCTACCCGAGAAACGTCTCATGCAGTGCGGCTGCATGTACAGCAAGTGGTCCGGCGAGCCGGTCCGCGGCCGCGAGGTGCTGTATCCGCGCGCCGAAGATCTGCACAAGTTCATTTCGTCAAAAAACCTCGTTGTCGACGGTATCGTACGATTGAACTACGAGAAGGGAGAGACGCAGGCGCTTCCGATGGTCGGGCTGAACGATGTCGTCGCCAACGGGATATCTTCGCGGGTGATCCTGAATCCCTATCGTGACCTGACCGCCGACGACCTTCGCGCACGGCGTGATGAGATCGTCGCCGAAGTTATCCGTGAAAACATACCGGGCAGTATGTTCAACGGCCTGGTCTACGGCGCCCTCAATAAGAAGGACTTCGCGACGGCGAAGGAGTTTGCATTCATTCAGGTCATGACTGACCCCTCTAATGCCAACGCCTGGGATACGTTTGGCGAAGTGCACTACTTCATGGGTGACACGCTGGTCGCGAAGGCATACGAAGCACACTCGAGAAAGATTGATCCGGAGTTTTCCGGCGGTGGCATGGACGCCTGGAAGAAAGACCTGGCGAGCTTTGAGGAGAAGTGGAAGGAGTTGTAGGGGGAAACAAGCCGCGGCTCAGGTATCTCTCCGCGCCAGGTAGTTGAACTGATCGAAATAACTTCTCCACTGCGCCTCGGTTGACCCGTACTCGTTCGATCCGAGGAAGTGATCGACCACCAACTCTCGCGCTCGCGCGATCTCTTTCAGGCGGGCGCGTGAGTGACGCACATCAAGTGTGAAATCAAACAACTCCAGTGCGCGCTCGACCGCGAGTCTCTCGTATTCCGCATGACCCTTGTTGCGCCAATTAAGCGCGCGATGGACCTCGCTTCCGATGTTCGCCATTTGCTCGGCAAGTGAGAACCGGGACCATCGTTCGAGTGTCAGGTTTTTGTGGTGAGCAGGCATCAAATCATCCACTTCAGCACGATTTCGACGATACGCTGTCGTGTCTCCGGGTCGTCCACACCGCGACTCCGATTCCCCTGAGACGGCCGGACATTGATCATGGAATCAAACTCGACGGTGTCCTGAGTTGGTAGATCGGGATGAAGGTTGATTCCCCAGAGGTCTTGTTGGTCTGATCCATCGTCTAGCAGCAGCGACTCCAGATCAGCATGCATATCGGCGTCCACAGCGAGTATCTCACGTCTAACATCAACCACTGCCTTGACCATGCTTCCAAAAACGTTCTCGGCCATAGTCCGCAATTCAGCGACCGTTATCGGCGCATCGAGTATCTTCATTGTTCGATGAGTTTCCTTTCGTCGGCGCCCTCATCACGGGGGACTCCCTGAATTATAGCGTTATTCTGGCGCACAGTCAAAGCGGATGTACATATATGCCGGCTACAATCCCTCCACAAGAGAAACCTGTGTCCCACCCGCCGTTCGTCCACCGAGGTGGACTCACTCCGGATGGGGCACAGTTGTTCCATCGCAGGTTGCCAATGATGTTCCTTGCCCACAAAAAAAAGCCGCTCGCAGATGCGAGCGGCTTTGTGCTATGCGGATAATTCGGAGAGGGGAGACTACTTCTCTTCCTTCTTCTCCTCGTCACCTTCGCCTTCGCCCTCGGCAGCCTCGGCGCCTTCAGCACCTGCAGCCTCTTCGCCTTCCTCACCTTCGGCCGCCGTGGCGGACTTGATGACGGTCGGGGCGGAGATAACAACCACCGTCCGACGGGCTTCGGTCAAAAATTCGGCGTTTTCGATAGTCAGATCGGATACGTGAATCGAATCACCGATCTCGAGCTGGCTGACATCCACCTCGATCGTTTCCGGGATGTTGGACGGCAGACAGGAGATCTCGAGCTCGCGCATCGTTACCTGCATGATGCCGCCGCCGGTCTTCACACCGGGCGGAGTGCCCGCGAAGTGAAGCGGGACCGACACGTTGATCGGCTTGTTCATCGACACGGCGTGGAAATCGATATGGGTCACATGGCTGGTTACCGGATCGCGCTGTACTTCACGAAGCACAACCTTGGCTTCCCGGCCGTCGATATTCAGGGTGAACAAAGAGCTCTGGCCGCCTTCTTTCAGGGCGGCGCGAAGAGCTGTTTCCTCGACGGACACCGAGTAAGGGTCGATCTCCGGGCCGTACACAACGGCCGGGATGCGCCCTTCGCGGCGAGCCTGGCGGGCAGCGCCCTTGCCGGTGCCTGAGCGTCGCTGGACGCTCAACATAATGTCTTTCATGGTCTGGCTGTATCCTCCATCACGAGCGTGTTATATTCGTCACGTTTTTCCCGCTCACCGGTGTCGTCTTCTCGTCGAACAGCGAAGACACGGAGTCCTCGTCGAATATCCGGCGGATGGCCTCACCGATCAACTCCGAGCAGGTCAAAATCTCAAACTTATCCGACAGCGATTTGTCGGCGATATCGATAGAATCCGAAATAATCATCTTGGCGATCGGCGAGTTGTTGATCCGATCGATCGCGCTGCCCGACAGCACGCCGTGCGTACAGGCGGCATAAATATCACCCGCGCCGCGTTCTTTCAGGTACACCGCGGCGTTGCACAAGGTTCCCGCCGTGTCGACCATATCGTCGCGAATCAAAACCGTCCGCCCGCGAACATCGCCGATCAGGTTCATAACCTCGGACTTGTTTGCGACCTGACGGCGCTTGTCGACAATCGCCAGTTCGGCGTGCAGGGAGCTGGCGGTCGCCCGGGCCAGCTTGATCGAGCCGACATCAGGGGAGACCACCACCAGATTCTCCAGCTTCATATTGCGCACGTAGTCATTGAAGACGACCGCCGAATAGAGGTGATCGTGCGGCAGGTCGAAAAAGCCCTGTATCTGACTGGCGTGCAAATCCATGGTCATGATGCGGTCGGCGCCGGCGGTGGTGATCAGGTTGGCCACCAGCTTGGCGGTAATCGATACGCGCGGTCGGTCCTTGCGATCCTGACGGGCATAGCCGTAGTACGGAATGACGGCGGTGATGCGCATCGCCGAGGCTCTTCGTGAAGCCTCGATCAGCATCAGCAACTCCATCAGGTTTTCCGCCGGGGGATTGGTCGGCTGAATAATAAACAGGTCCGTTCCCCGGATGTTGTCATTGATCTGCACGAACACTTCACCGTCGGAAAAACGCGTCACCGTGCAGTCAGTCATCTTGCAGCCCAGATATTCGGCGATTTTGGTAGCCAGCGGTTTGTTCGCATTACCTGCGACCAGGCGTATGTCCTCTCGCACAATCATGACATTCACGACCCTCACACAATGAGACCTGTACTTGCCCCGGTCGGACGGCCGGCGCAATCCAGGTCGTCGTACAATTCAATCAATTTCCTGGGGCGGCAGGATTCGAACCTGCGAATGCCGGCTCCAAAGGCCGGTGCCTTACCGCTTGGCTACGCCCCACACAGTTGGGGACCTAGGCTGAAGTCTGCGTTTTCAGCTCGGCTTCGTACGCCTCCAAGACCCGCTGCTCAATCTGATCACGCATATCGCTGTTTACGGGATGCGCGATATCCTGGTGCGTCCCGTCCGGACGCTTCCGCGAAGGCATCGATACAAAATGCCCCTTGTTCCCCTGGATAATCTTCATCCCGCGCACTACAAACGCGTTGTCGAAGGTAACGTTCGCGAACCCCTTCAGCTTATCCTCATCGCGAAGCGTAACCCTTACCTCGGTGATCTCCACGGTCGCCTCCTGCGTCAAAATGTATCAGCACTCGGCAGGGCAATTGGCCGGACCGTGCTTACATGCCATGCCCCTGCGTTCCCTATACACTCCTCCGACGGCGGTAAACGAAACAGGCCAAACACCGTGGGCCCCGACCCACTCAGGCGCGCCAGTTCGGCCCCGCAGCCAAGAAGACCCTTTTTTATTTTCTGATGCCCCTCAGAAGACAGAAGAGGACCCTCTTCAAAATCGTTGGCAGATAGACTGAGCGCTTTGACCAGTTCACCGACCGTCTCGCAACGCGGTAAATTAAACGGGTTCTTAGGGTTTGTCAAGGACATTCCCAGCGAGCGATAGGCCTCCGCTGTCGAGATCGTGACCGGCGGCGTAACCAATACTACCCAATAATCGAGCGGCAACTCCACGTCTTCAATCTGCTCCCCCCGCCCTGTCACCAGGGCCTGCCCCGAACTGAAAAAGAAAGGCACATCGGATCCCAGTTCAGCCCCCAAAGCGGCCATCGCCGCGCGATTCAGGCCCACTCCAAACAGTTCGTTTACCGCATAAATGCAAGCAGCAGCATCGGTTGACCCTCCCGCGAGCCCCGCCGCCACGGGAATCTGCTTGTCCAGAGAAACCTCCAGCCCGCCTTCCAGACCAAATCGGTCTTTCATAAGGCCAAAGGTCCGACAGATCAGGTTCTCGGGTCCGCAGTCCAGCCCACTACCGGTGGCCGAGCGGTCTGACAGGCGTAATGAGATTTCTTCGGATTCTCTAACTCGCCGTACGGTTAACCTGTCAAAAAGTGACACGGCCTGGAAGAGGGAATTGATGTTGTGGTAGCCGTCCTCGCGACGGTTCAAGACTTCGAGAAACAGGTTGATCTTGGCTGGAGCGCCGATCACCAGTTGATCGTCGGATATTCTGCTGAGAAACATCGGGATTGATCCATTCTGCACAGCGGGATGTCTGCCCGGTCGACCAGCGGCAAGATAGTGCATCAGCACCCGACAGCAAGTCCCAATTAATCATTTGTGGTTCGGTCGGCGAGCTTGAAATCGGGGTTGGTGTTGGCTATACTACCCGGATCATAGATGCGTCCTACAGCTTAGAAGGGAGTCGGTTTATGGATCCGTTTTCCGCCGCCGCCGATCTCAAAGTCGGTTCACATACATACAAGATTTTCCGCCTCGATAGTCTCTCCCGATACGGTTCGCTTGAACGCCTGCCGTACTCGATCCGCATCATCCTGGAGTCGGTCCTCCGCAATGTCGACGGCCGCGTGGTCACCGAGCAGGATGTCGAGAACCTCGCCAAGTACGACCCGAAAAACGTCGGCGAGGTAGACCTGCCGTTTAAGCCGGCCCGTGTGGTCCTGCAGGACTTCACCGGGGTGCCGGCGGTGGTCGACCTGGCCGCCATGCGCTCGGCCATGAAAGCGATGGGCGGTGACCCGAAAAAGATCAACCCGCTGGTACCGGTCGATCTGGTGATCGATCACTCCGTGCAGGTCGATGCCTTCGCCTCCGATGACGCCCTGAGGATAAACATGGAGAAGGAGTTCCAGCGCAATCGCGAACGCTATGAGTTCCTTCACTGGGGACAAAACGCCTTCGACAACTTCCGGGTTGTCCCGCCCGCGACCGGTATTGTCCACCAGGTCAATCTCGAGTATCTCGCCAAGGTCGTGCTGGTCAGGGACGGCGTCGCTATGCCCGACTCCCTGGTCGGTACCGACAGCCACACCGTCATGATCAACGGCCTCGGCGTGGTCGGCTGGGGTGTTGGTGGAATCGAAGCCGAAGCTGTCATGCTCGGTCAGCCGATTTACATGCTGACACCCGAAGTGATCGGCTTCAAGCTGACCGGTCGCCTCTCGGAAGGCGTCACCGGGACCGATCTCGTCCTGACCATCACTCAGCGGCTGCGTGAAAAAGGTGTCGTCGGTAAGTTCGTCGAATTCTGCGGCGATGCACTGGATCACATGACCCTGCCGGTGAAAGCGATGATCGGCAATATGGCTCCCGAGTATGGCGCCACCATGGGATTTTTCCCGGTCGATGATTCCGCCCTTCGGTATCTCCGCCTGACGGGTCGTACCGACGACGAGGTTGCACTGGTTGAAGCGTACACCAAGGAGCAGGGGCTGTTCCGCAAACCGGGTTCCAAAGCCCCGCAGTTCGCCGACATGCTCGAGCTCGATATCTCCACGGTTGAGCCCTCTCTCTCCGGACCGAAACGCCCACAGGACCGGGTCGGTCTGCGTTCGATGAAACAGGAGTTTGAGAAGGCGCTCGGCGCCCCGATCAAACAGCGCGGCTTCGAGTTGACCAAAGAGCAGCAGGCCAGGCGGGTCGCCATCCGCAACGGCTACACGGCCGAGGTTGGTCATGGCGCGGTGGTAATCGCCGCGATCACATCGTGCACCAACACCTCCGATCCCTACGTGCTAGTCGCATCGGGCCTGCTCGCCAAGAAAGCGGTTGAAAAAGGACTCAGGTCCAAACCGTATGTGAAGACATCGCTGGCGCCCGGCTCCCGGGTAGTGATCGAATATCTCAAGAAAGCCAACCTGCTCGAGCCGCTGGCGAAGCTTGGTTTCCACAATGTCGGGTTTGGCTGCACGACCTGTATCGGTAACTCCGGTCCGCTTCCGGAGCCGGTCGTCAAGGCCATTCAGGAAGGTGATCTTGTGGCCGCGGCGGTGCTCTCCGGTAACCGCAATTTCGAAGGTCGTGTCAACCCGCATACCCGCGCCAACTATCTGGCGTCGCCGCCGCTGGTGGTCGCCTATGCGCTGGCCGGTACGGTTGATATCGATCTGGTGAAAGAACCGATCGGAACGAATGACAAGGGTGAAAAGATCTTCCTGAAAGACATCTGGCCGACCCAGGCCGAGATCGAACAGACGATCCACAAGTCCGTTACCCCGGAACTCTTCCGTCAGCAGTACGGATCGGTCTTCGAGGGCAACCCGACCTGGAACGCGATCAAAGGCACCGACTCCGAGCTGTACGACTGGAAAGATAGCTCGACATACATCCAGGAGCCGCCCTTCTTCCTCGACATGACCGCGGAGACCGGCGATATCGCCCCTATCAAAGACGCCCGTGTATTGGCCCTGCTCGGTGATTCGATCACGACCGACCACATTTCTCCGGCGGGCGTGATCAAGGCCGACTCACCGGCCGGCAAGTACCTGCAGGCTCTGGGTGTCGGTATTGCCGATTTCAACAGCTATGGTTCTCGTCGCGGCAACGACCGCGTCATGACTCGCGGGACGTTCGCCAATATCCGCTTGCGCAACCTGCTGGTGCCGGGATCCGAGGGCGGCGTGACCGCCTACCACCCGACCGGCGAGACGATGTCGATTTACGATGCTTCGATGAAGTACCAGGAATCCGGCACCGACCTGATCATTCTGGCCGGCAAAGATTACGGCATGGGCTCCTCGCGCGATTGGGCTGCCAAGGGTACCCGCCTGCTCGGCGTCAAGGCCGTCATCGCCGAGTCCTACGAGCGCATCCACCGCTCCAATTTGATAGGGATGGGCATCCTGCCGCTGCAGTTCAAGGCGGGTGAGTCGGTCGCTTCACTCGGTCTGACCGGCAAGGAGTCGTTTACCATCGAAGGTATATCGAGCGACATCAAACCGCACCAAAAGCTGACGGTGAAAGCGTCGGGTGAGAGCGGTGAGAAGTCATTCGAGGTCACCGCGCGCATCGACACCGCCATTGAAGTCGACTACTACAAGCACGGCGGTATCCTCCAGATGGTGCTTCGGCAGTTAAACGCATAGAGTGCGAACGTTCGCTCCGCAGGAGTGTTGCAAGAGAAGTAAACTGATTCGAATTTGATATAGGAGAGGGATACGATGCCCGTTGTAACTCCCGACAAGTATGTCGAAATGCTGGAGAAGGCGCAGGCCGGCAACTACGCGTTTCCGGCTATCAACGTTACGTCCACCGAGACCGCCAATGCGGCCCTGAAAGGGTTTGCCGATGCCAAGTCGGACGGCATCATTCAGTTGTCGACCGGCGCCGGCGAATTTGCGTCAGGCCTCAATGTGAAGAATCTGGTGGTCGGTTCGATAAGCGTGGCAGAACACATCCACCGCATGGCGGAGTACTACGATGTCTGGATCGCCCTGCACACCGACCACTGTCAGCCCAAGAAGGTCGACAGCTTCCTCAAACCGTTGATTCAGGAAACGGCACGCCGTCGCAAGGCCGGGTTGCCGAACCTGTTCCACTCGCATATGTACGACGGTTCCGAGCTGCCGCTCGATGACAATATGAAGATCGCGAAGGAGTTGATGAAGCTCTGCAAGGAGAACGACATCATCCTTGAGGTCGAGACCGGCGTGGTTGGCGGCGAAGAGGACGGTATCGATCACTCCGATCACCCGGCCGAAAAGCTGTACACCACCCCCGAGGACATGGTGGGCGTTTATGAAGCGCTGCATCCGATCGGCGGTCGTTACATGCTGGCCGCGACGTTCGGCAACGTCCACGGTATCTACAAGCCCGGCAATGTGAAGCTTCGTCCCAAGATCCTCAAAGAAGGGCAGGACGCGGTGGTCGCCAAGTACGGTAAAGAGGCTTACTTCTGGCTCGTCTTCCACGGCGGTTCCGGCTCCGAGCTCTCCGACATTCACGAGACGCTGGAGTACGGCGTGATCAAGATGAACGTCGACACCGATACGCAGTATCATTTCACCGAAGCGATTGTGAAGCATGTCGATGAGAACCGGAAGGAACTGACGCACGACGGCGACGAAGTTGCCAACAAGAAGAAGTTCGACCCGCGCGTCTATCTCAAGCTGGCCGAGGCCAACATGGCCAAGCGTGTGACCCAGGCCTGCAACGACCTGAAGTCGACCGGAAAGACGCTGTTCAAGAGATAGGTTTACCACGACCCGGACTGATTACCACAGGCGGCCTGCCGATTACTCGGCGGGCCGCTTGCTTTCTGTTCGATTCGAAGAAACCGGACCGAAGCATTGTTGTTTCAGGAGTCATACCGGGCTGTCACCGGGGAGCTTGGTATTGACTTTTGCCTACCTGCGCTGTTCCTTACGGCCTGTTATAAAACCCTGAGAAGAGGGACGCAGTCGATGACGAACGCAACATCGGAAGTCGCTAAGACTCCCTTTCATGACTATCACGTTGCTGCCGGCGCCCGCATGGTGGACTTTGCGGGTTTTCGTATGCCGGTGCAGTACAAAGGCATTCAGGTCGAGCACCTGGCCGTCCGCAACAATATTGGCTTGTTTGACCTGTCACATATGGGCGAGTTCGAAGTTTCCGGGCCGGGCGCCCTGGACTTCCTTCAGAAGACAACCACTAACAACGTCGCCGAACTTTCCCCCGGCAAGATCCAGTACAGCTGTATGCCAACCGAGTCGGGTGGTATTGTCGATGATCTATTGGTCTACCGACTTGAAGATTCCTATATGCTGGTTGTGAACGCGGCCAATATCGACAAAAACTTCGCGCACCTGTCGAAGTATGTAACCGATGGCGTCAAACTGGTAGACCGGTCTTCGGAGTTTGGTCTGTTGGCCATCCAGGGTCCGAATGCCGAGAAACTGATGGCTGAGCTGACCGACTACGATCTTACCTCCATGGCCTACTATACATCGACCACCGCCAAAGTCGCCGGGGTTGATGTTCTTTTCTCTCGCACCGGATACACCGGCGAAGACGGCTTTGAACTGTATATCGCCCCGGAGCACTGCGACAGGCTGTGGAAAGCTGTAACGGAGGCCGGCGCCAGGTACGATCTGGAGCTGATCGGCCTGGGCGCCCGTGATACGCTTCGGTTGGAGATGAAGATGGCCCTTTACGGCAACGACATCGATGAGACTACGTCGCCGGTCGAGGCGGGGCTGAACTTCATTATCAACTTCGACAAGAACTTCGTCGGCAAGCCGACTGTCGTGAAGCACAGGGATGAGAAGCCGGTGCGGCGGCTGGTCTGTTTCGAGGCCGAAGGGAAAAGCGTACCTCGGCACGGTTTTTTGATCATGAACGGCGATGATGAGGTCGGCCACGTGACGTCCGGGACGTTCTCCCCGTCGCTGCAGAAGCCGATTGCACTTGGCTACATACAGCGGGAGCTTGGCAAGATAGGGACGTCGGTCGAGATCGACATCCGGGGCAAGCGCCTGCCGGCGACCGTGGTCAAACCGCCGTTCTACAAAAACGCCTCGCATAAGTAGGAGAAGACATGAACATTCGATTGCTATTGACGTCTGCTCCGGTCGACAAAGCCGAGATCGAGGAGAAGACGGTTATTGTGATCGATGTGCTTCGAGCCACGACATCCATCTGTGCTGCTCTGCGGGCGGGAGCCAAAGGGGTTATCCCCACCGCCGGACCGGGTGAAGCGGGGGAGATGCGGGCCAAGCTGGGAGGCGATGCGGTCGTGTTGGCCGGCGAACGAAACGGTGTCCGGATCGAAAATTTCGAACTCGGCAACTCTCCCTCGGAGTTTACGGCCGATGCGGTCGAAGGCAAGTACGTGGTGATGACTACCACCAACGGGACGCTGGCGCTCAGTCGTGCCAACAAGGGCTGGAAAGTGATTACGGCCGGTCTGGTGAACATCACGAAAGTGGCCGAGGCGGTCGGGAGCGAAGATCGCGATCTGCTGGTGGTCTGCTCCGGTCGCGAGGGGCACTTCTCAATCGAAGATACCATCTGCGGCGGCATGCTGATACATCGGCTGGCATCGCTCCGCAAGGGAGAGCTGGAGTTAAACGACGCCGCCTCGCTGGCGCTGCTGTTATATCGCACCAACCAGTCGTCGATTCGTCAGGCGATCTCGCAGGGAGAACACGCGCGCTTCCTGGCCTCGATCGGATTCGAGCGGGATGTTGAGATTGCCACCGAGGTTGACTCAATGCCCGTCCTGCCGATTCTCAAAGACGGTCGTCTGGTGGCTTCCGAGTAGTGGCCGACTTTCACTCGACAATTCGCACTGTTCGCGCGTTTACTGGTATAAGAAACATGGCAAAAACCCTGATTCTATTGCTCTGTCTGGCACTGGCGCCGGTCGCCGTCAATGCGATGGCTGCCGTCGATTTCGACCTGCGCCTTTACCAGAACGACACCGCCACCGGCAAGGCGCACCTGCTTCTGGCCGACACGACCACGATCGTGAAGGGCATCAGCGCCCAGGGCTTCCTGCTGTTCTTGTCGGTCGACCTCGAAGTGACCGACGCCGACACCTCCGGGGCGAGTTTCCTGGTGCATACCGTAACGCTCAACGAGGTACCGCAGAATCAGGCTCGCAGCTTCACGGCGGAATACGGACTCCCGGCGCGGATCGATGGCATCGTCGGCAAAAACGGCGCCTCCTATTCGTTCCGGCTCACGCCGCTCGGACTCACCGAGGTCGACACCTCGGGCTGCGGGTACTCGCATAGACAGAAAGGCGTGTTCAAGGCCGATCCCAGCGCCTATACCGATATCTACTTCGTCCCCCAATCCCTGGCCGATTTCTACTGGAATTCGGTGAAAGGTCTGGTCGACGAACGCTACGAGCTCTTCCGCGATATCAATCACTTCACGACCGCCGGGAAGTATTCGTTCTATCTCTGCCCCTGTTTGATACCGTCGGTGATCTGGGACAAGCGGTTCGGGACGATGATCGACCCCAGCAGCAGTGCCGCTTTCGCGCTCTACAACCGCGAGTTCAGCAGTGCCTATCCGTTTGTTATCATGCATATTGCGACGCTGCGCAACTACGGCTATGCGCCGCCGTTTCTCTCCGAAGGACTCGCCGGTTATCTCGGATTCGCCCGCTTTGATATGCAGGAGGTTGTCAAGCGGGGAGAGAACATCCCGCTGGCCGATCTGATGGACACCTACGACTACCTGACCACCGATCCGCTCCTTGCCGACCGGACCGCCGGGTCATTCGTTCGCTACCTGATCGACCAGTACAAGATCACGCGTTATCTGGAGTTGTACAAGCAGGCCGACGACCTGTCGCTGCAGAACTCGATCGAGAAGGTGTACGGACGTTCGTTATCGACCCTGCAGAAAGAATGGCTGCACTACCTGGATACGCTCACGATCGATTTCGACCAGATCCACTACTTCGCCGACGAGGTCGAGACTATGCGCGACTACCGCCAGCTCGGCGTTTATAGCGAAGCGATGCTTGCCCACGCGGCCAACCACGCAGACACCGCTGAAGCATACTCGTATCTCGTGCGCTCGGCCTTTTTCAATGGTGACTACTACCAGGCGACGGACTATGCACAGAAGCAGGTCGAGGTTGCCCCGGCCAGCGCCCGTGCCCATATGTCGCTTGGCGCCTACCAGATGATGAACGGCCTGTATGACGACGCCAGGAAGTCTCTGTTGGAAGCGCGCGCACTCGACAGCACAGACATGTACGTTGCTTTCAATCTCGCTCTCAATCATCTGTATCGCGGCGAGGTGGAAGACGCTCGGTTTCTGCTCGAGAAGGTGGTGACGAAGGTCGAGGGCGCCCCGGTGATCGAGGCGCAACTCACCCTCGCTTCGATTCTCTTCCATTCAGGAGACCCCGATCAGATCGAGCGCGCCCGACAGCTCTGTCGCAAGGCCACCGAGAAACTGGTGCCGATCCTGTCCGGAGGGACGTCGTCGGCAGCAACCTATCTCTGGGCCGGGATTGCCTATCTCGGGCTCGACGACAGCGGCACCGCCTGGGACTACCTGCAGGTGGCCCTGATGCTGGAGTCGCGACCGTTTTATCAGGGGATGATAAACCTGTGGCTGGGGAAAGTCTCCGATGTTCGCGGTGAGCACGATGTTGCCCGCGAGTTCTACGGCCGCGTGCTGGCCCTGCCGTCGTCGGACTACCACCAGCAGGAAGCCCGCAACCTGTTGAAAGGTCCGTACGAGTTCTAATTCATGTTTGGATTTCTCAACACAGCCGTTCTGTTCGCGGCCGCGGCGGCGCTGATCCCGTTGATTATCCACCTCTTCTCGAGGCGGCGGGTGAAGATTGTCGAATTCTCGTCGCTGAAGCACTTGAAGGCGATGCAGCGTCGTCAGGTACGGCGTCTCAAGATTCGCCAGTTGCTGCTGTTACTGCTCCGTATGCTCATCATTCTCGTCGTGGTGCTGGCCTTCGCGCGTCCCACAACCGACAAGGGCGCGGTTGGGTCACACGCTGCGGTCTCGGCAGTAGTCCTGTTTGACAACTCGGTGTCGATGGATCGTTCGGTTGCCGATGGCAATCTGTTCGAGCTGGCCAAAAAGCGCGCCGAGCAGCTGCTCGCAACGTTCGGACAATCCGATCAGGTCTGCCTCCTTCCGCTGACGGACGGCGGGGAAGTGCTTGAGGCTCGCACGCTGGCTTCGGTCGAAACGGCCGCCGAGCAACTGGAGCGACTTCGAATCGGCGCCGGACCGGCCGACCTGACCGGCGGACTGGAGAGTGCCCGAAGACTGCTCGACCGATCGCAGAATCTCAACCGCGAGATCTATGTTATCTCCGACCGCCAGCGAAGCTCCCTTCCCGACACCGAGCAAGCTGACACCAGCCAGGCCGCCGTCTATCTGGTCGATCTACCGCTCGAAGAAAACGACAATCTCGGCATCCTCTCGGTCGATTTCGGGGGCCAGTTGATTCAGCCCGGACTCGATTTCGATCTGCAGGCCACCGTACGCAACTACGGCCGCGAAGAGAGCGGCGATCGCATCGCGTCGCTTTTCCTCAACGGCAAACGGGTTGCCCAGACCGATTTCACGGTCGACGGCGGCGCCGAGACGAAAGTCCGTTTCACGCGCTCGGTCTCGACCACCGGTTTTCACAGCGGCTATGTGGAGTTGTCCGATGACAAGTTTGCGCCGGACAACCGATACTACTTCACGTTTCGTATACCGGCGACGTTCAACCTGTTGATCGTCGGCGATGACCAGTCGGCCACCTTCTTTAATCTCGCCCTCGTCCCCGACCAGTCACTCTCACGCTTCTGGTCGGTCAAGCAGGTAGCCCCGGACAACCTGACGGGAGTCAACTTCTCCGACTACGACGTTATTCTGCTGGCCGGCATGCCGACTCTGTCGGAACGCTACATCGACCGCCTCCAGCAGTTCGTGCGACGTGGCAAGTCGATCTTCGCCGTGTACGGCCCCGGCACCGATATTGATCACTTCAACACCTACTGGTCCGAGGCGTGCGCAATCGCATTCGATCGCGCCGTAAATCCCAATCCATCGCGGGCCGGTTTCTACACGCTGGGCTCACTCGACATGACCCATCCGGTCTTCTCGGTCTTCCACTTCGATGAAAGCAAGCCACCCGAGATCAAGTTTTACGCCCTTCCGCAGGTGCGGCCGGTGGGACAGAGCCGGACGCTCATGCGTTTTTCCGGTGACCGACCGGCCCTGATTGAACGACGTCTTGGCGCCGGACGCCTGCTGACCTTTGCCGGACCGCTCACCCCTGCCTACTCCGACATGGTCGGACAGGCCTTTTTCGTGCCGTTTGCCTCGCGTATCGCCGAGTACCTCGCCAGCGATCTTTCCAGTCTTGACACGCGGTTGTTTGCGGGGCAGCAGATCACCCGCGCCCTGCCCGTGCAGACGCCGGTCAACTACCCGCTGGATCTTATCGCTCCCGACAGCACCGAATACAGCCTGCCGCCCGAAGAGAGCGACGGTTTGCTGGTTGTGAAACCATCGCCGACCGATCAGGCCGGCGTCTACTCGGTCCTGCGCCTCGGGCAGGAAGTGGACCGCTTCGCCATCAACATCGCTCCCGCAGAGTGCGATTTGTCCGCCGCCGATCTCGACCAGTTTGCCACCGCCCTGCAGGCTGCCGATGTTCGCGAGTTGTCTCCCGGCGCCGATCTCGCCGGCCTCATCGCATCCTTCCGCTTCGGTCGCGAGCTCTGGCAGATCTTTCTCTGGATAGCGGTTGCGCTCATCATTGTCGAGATGCTCCTCTCTCGCGGGAAGCCGTCGGAGGAGTAGTACCCGATGACACTGCTTGCGGCCGAGAATCTCTCCAAGAAATTCAAGGATCAGGTTATTCTCGATGGCGTATCGTTTACGATAGGCGACACGGACCGTATCGGGCTGGTCGGTCGTAACGGGATCGGCAAGACGACTCTGCTGGAAATCCTCGCCGGCAAGGGCGGGGTGGACTCCGGACAGGTAACCAGCGCCCGGGCCTGTGCCATAGACTATGTCGAGCAGGAAAAACACGAATATCTCGACCTGACCCTGTTCGACTTCGTCGCCGGCGCCCGCCAGGACCTGCTCGACCGACGCCATGAGCTGGCCAACCTTGAAGATTACCTGGCGGCCAATCCGCACGACCAGTCTGCTATCGACCGCCACGGCAAACTCTCCGAACAGTTTGAGGCGGGAGGAGGGTTTGATTTCGAGAACGAAATCAAGTCTATCCTCACCGGACTCGGATTCGAGAAAGAGCGTCTCAACCAGAAAGTGCGTTCCTTCTCCGGCGGCGAGAAAAATCGTGCCGGGCTCGCTCGCCTCCTGGCCGGAGCCGGCAACCTGTTGCTGCTCGATGAGCCGACCAACCACCTCGATATCGAATCGACCGCCTGGCTCGAGGAGTACCTTCGCAAACTCAACAAGGCGTATATCATCGTCTCGCACGACCGCGCCTTTCTCAATGCGACTGTCGATGTCGTCTGGGAGATTGCTTACGGCAAGATCGAACGCTATGTCGGTGGATTCGACAGGTACCTCGAAGAGCGTCACGACCGCCGCCGGCTCGCCGAGCATCATTACAAACACCAGCAGCAGGAGATCGCCCGCACCGAGGAGTTCATCCGCCGGAACATGGCGGGGCAGAAAACCAAGCAGGCGCAGTCGAAGCTGAAGTATCTCAACCGCATCAAGCGTCTCCCGCCGCCGCGTACCGATCAGAGCGGCCCCGTCATCAAAGTGGAGTCATCGGGCCGATCGTTTTCACATGTGCTGTCTATCGAACGGGTCACGCTCGGATACGACGGCGCTCCGGTGGTTGAGAATATCTCCCTGGATCTGTATCGCGGCGAGAAAGTCGCGCTGGTCGGTCGCAACGGCTCCGGCAAGTCAACCATTCTCAAAGCGCTCATCGGCGAACTCGAACCGTTCTCCGGATCGCTTAAGCTCGGTACCAACGTCGATGTGGCCTACTTCGATCAGGACCTCGCCGACCTCGACCCCGCACAAAGTGTCATCGACTCGCTGTGGGATCTCGATCCGGTCGCCGAAGCGTTTACGATTCGGTCGTTTCTCGCACGCTTTGGATTCACCGGGGAGGATGTCTTCAAGGTGATCGGCAGCCTGTCGGGTGGAGAAAAGACCAAGCTTTCCCTGGCCCGCCTTCTGTATCGCCCGGCCAACTTCATCATTCTCGATGAGCCGACCAACCATCTCGATATCGATGCCCGTGAGGCTTTGGAGAAGGCGCTTCGCGAGTACGACGGCTCCCTGCTGGTCGTCAGCCACGACCGGTATTTCCTGGCCAAAGTCGCCAATCGAATCGCCCACGTCAGCAACGGCTATGTTTCCGTGTACGACGGCGACTACGCGTACTTCCGCGACCGCCTCGAGCAGGCGTCGGCTGTTACGGTTGAACCGAGAGAGAAGCCGGGCAAGCAGGCCTATCTGGCTTTCAAGGAAGAGTCCAAACGCCGCTCGCGCCATCGCAAGAAAATCGAATCGACTCGCGAGCAAATAGCCGAGCGTGAATCAGAACTGGCCGATCTTGAGAACCGCCTCGCCAATGAGATTGCCACCGACGATTGGGAGGGGTTGGAACGTGCCAACCGTCAGAAGGCGGAGTTGGAAAACGTGATTCTTCAGCTCTATGTCGAGCTCGAAGAGTTGGAGGCTGATCGTGACGATTAAGCTGCTCTCACTCTCCGGCTCGCCGGTCAAAGGGTCATCGACTGAGATCCTCCTTCACGAAGCCGCCAGTGCCATTCGTACGTCGCTTGAGGGCTATGCCGAAGTAGATCATTATTTCACGCGCCTGAATGAGGTTGACGTCCTGCCGTGCCAGGCCTGCGGCATGGCGCCGACACCCGACTTTTGTTTTTACGATGACGGTATGGCCCCGCTCTATCAGCGACTTGTCGAGTGTGACTGTCTGCTGATCGGGTCGCCGATCTATTTCGATGCCGTATCGGCGCAGACCAAGCGGTTCATCGACCGCTGCAACTGCCTTCGGCCGGCAGATTTCGAGCACACCGATCCCGATCATGACTTCATCAAGCTGCTGAAGCACAAACGCCCGGGGGCGATGGTGCTGGTGGGTACCGACAACGGCTGGTTCGAGGGCGCCCGACGCTGTATCGCAGGCTTTTTCAAATGGATTGAAGTCGTCAACGAAGGGGTGGTGACATACAAGTCTCCGGACTTCACCCGCTATGGAACGGCGCGCGATGATGCCGCGGCAATGGAAGAGGCGCGTTCGCTGGGGAAACATCTGGCTCAACGACTGAAGGGCAACCAATGACCGACCACCAGACGGTGCAATACTACCGCGACCGGGCGCGCGAGTACGAAGCTATCTACCACCGCGATGATCCGGTGCGACAGAAGGAGCTGGCCGACGAGGCCGACCGACTTCGAACCCTCGCGAAAGGTCGGCGCGTGCTGGAGTTCGCCTGCGGCTCGGGGTGGTGGACCAGAATCATGTCCGAGACTGCCGAGTCGATTGTCGCTGTTGATCTGTCGAAAGAGATGCTCCAAATCGCGGCCTCCAAGTCATTCGGCTGCCCGGTCGATTTGATCGAATCAGATATGACACTCTACAACGCCCCCCCGGCAAGTTTCGGTTTGATCGCGTTGGGCTTTTGGTTTTCGCATCAGCCGCGGGAGAACTATGACGACTTCTTCGAGATGATCCGCCGGCCGCTTGCCCCCGATGGTCGTATCTGGATGATTGACAATAACCCGTTCGAAGACGACCCGCTTCATGAACACACCCGCTTCGATCAGCACGGGAACAACTTCAAGACACGGCGCCTCAACGACGGCCGCGAGTACGAGATCCTGAAGAATTACTTCACCGAACAGGAGCTTCGGGGGTGTTTCGTCCCCCGGTTCAATCTCGACCGGCTGACCTTCGGAACGTATTACTGGTCGGTCGCGCTTCGCTGCAACTGTAGTTAAGCCGTTGCAGGGGAATGCGATAGGAAGGACGCAGAGTTCCGGTCGGGAACTCTGGAGGGGACCGGACGTTTCTTCTGTCAAACCGGCCAAGGCAGTAAAGCCGGGTGATAAGTCCTTGCGTTTTTGGCGAAGTGTTGTATACTGTGCAACTTGGAAGTTTTCGGATACTGCCGATAGATGCGGCAGGGCCGATACAATCGTTTTTTTCGATTTTGAGGTGATGCGAAGTGAAACCGGGAATCCATCCTGAATACAACGAGATTACGATCACCTGCGCCTGCGGGGCGACCTATCCGACCCGTTCGACGCGCAAGTCGATCAACGTCGAAATCTGCTCCAACTGTCATCCGTTCTTTACCGGCAAGCAGAAGCTGATCGATACGGCCGGTCGTGTGGAGCGGTTCCGCCGCAAATACGCGAAGTTTCAGAAGAAAGACTGAGGCGAAAGCCCCAATCGGGTATGGGCGAGCTGACTCCGGCTCGCCTTTTTGCTGATCAACGTACCCGGCAGTTTCGACACTGCCGATCCTGAGGAAGCGATGCCGGATCTCAATGTAGGCGGACAAGCGGTAATCGAGGGTGTCATGATGCGGTCGAAAGACAAGGTCGCGACCGCCGTACGAATTCCCAGCGGGGAGATCCTCGTCAAGACCGAAGACTACAGGTCACTGGCTACGCGTCACAAACTGCTCAATGTTCCCATTCTCCGCGGCGCGGTCGCGTTTGTCGAGATGCTGATCATCGGCATCCGCACGCTGAACTTCTCAGCCGATATCGCCGTCAAGGAAGCCGAGAAGCTCGAAGCGGCGCAGAAGGGGGAAGAGGTTCCGGAGAAGAAACAGAAACAGAATGCCCTGTATCTCGGCCTGACCGCCGCGTTTGCGCTGGCGCTCGGCATTGGCGTGTTTTTCCTGATCCCACTCGCCATCACCGACCTGCTCAACATCCAGAAGGAAGCGGTCGGCTTCAACCTGGTCGCCGGCGCCATACGCCTGACCATGTTTGTCGCCTACGTGTGGGCGATATCGTTTTTCGGGGAGTTCAAGCGCATCTTCCAGTATCACGGCGCCGAGCACAAGTCGATCTACGCCTACGAGATGGGCGATGAACTGGTTCCGGAGAAGGTCGCCTGTCATACCCGTTTCCATCCGCGGTGCGGTACGTCGTTTATACTCATTGTCGCACTGCTGGCGGTTTTGGTCTACGCGATCTCGGACACGCTCTACGCTGTCTGGGCCGGTCATCCACCGACTCTCTTTGCACGGTTCGGCGTCCATTTCGCGCTGCTGCCGATTGTCGCCGGAACATCCTTCGAACTGCTCAAGCTCTCCGGTAAGACCCGCGACAACGCCATCACCAGGATTTTGATCGCCCCCGGTCTCTGGCTCCAGAAGATTACGACCAAAGAACCGTCGCGGGACCAGCTCGAGGTCGGCATCGCCGCTCTTGAGGCTGCGCTCGGCATCACCGAGTCCAAACTCGAATCCCGCCGCACACCGGTCAGCTAGCTGCGCTTGCAGCCAATACCGTTCTCCCTTATCATTATAATGATCGCCTCGTAAACCCATTGGGATAGTTATATGCTGGATATACTGGATAAATTCGAAGAGAAGCTGACCGAACTCGACCGCGCCCTGGCCGATCCGGCCAATCTCGCCGACCACAAGAAACTTGCCGCGCTTAATCGCGAGCGGTCGCACACCGTCGATGTTCTCGAGGTCGGCCGTCGCTATCGTACGATTGTCAAGGGTATCGACGAGGCGAGGGAGATTCTCAGGGCGGGCGAGGATGAAGAACTGGTCGGCATGGCCGAAGAACAACTCGCCGAGTACGAGAGCCAGATCGAAGAAGTCGAGCGGGAGTTCAAGCTGATACTCCTGCCGCGCGATCCCACCGATGACAAGGCCGCCGTGGTCGAGATCCGTGCCGGTACGGGGGGTGACGAAGCCGGCCTGTTCGCGGGTGATATTTACCGCATGTACCAGCGATACGCCGACATCAAAGGCTGGAAGCTGGAGATTCTGAATTCCAGTCCGGCCGAGGTCGGCGGTTTCAAGGAAATCACCTTCTCACTGTCCGGCGACAACGCCTACGGAACGATGAAATACGAGTCCGGCGTGCATCGCGTGCAGCGCGTACCGGCCACCGAAACCCAGGGCCGCATACACACTTCGGCGGCGACAGTTGCCGTCTTCCCCGAAGCTGAAGAGGTCGATATCGAGATCTCCGAGAAGGACCTTCGTATCGACGTCTACCGTTCGACCGGTCCCGGCGGACAGTCGGTCAACACCACCGACTCGGCCGTCCGCATCACCTATATACCGACCGGACTGGTGGTCACCTGTCAGGACGAGAAGTCGCAGCACAAGAACAAGGCCAAGGCCCTGAAAGTGCTTCGCGCCCGCCTTTTTGACCAGGCGATTGCCGAGCAACAGAAGAAGATGACCGACCAGCGTCGCAACATGGTTTCGACCGGCGACCGTTCGGCCAAAATCCGCACCTACAATTTCCCGCAGGGACGGGTGACCGACCACCGGATCGGTCTCACGCTGTACCGTCTCGAAGACATCTTGGCGGGGAATGTCGACCCCCTGGTTGAGCCGCTCCAGGAGCACGATCAGGAGGAGCGACTCAAGATGCAGGCCGAGAGATCCGCGAGCTGATTGTTCATGGCGACTTTCCGGATCATCGCAGCTATCGTGCTGACGGTCGCCATGCTGTTTGTGGCGCGCAATACATCGCGCGGCCGCCCCGACCACATCGTGTGCACCGACAACGGTTACACGTTTGCGCTGACCACCGTCCCGAAAATCACGGCGCTTGAATCCGACACCCTGACTGTCAGTATCTCGCCTCGTCCCGACCCGGCCCAGTCGGTCGTCTATCGCACCACCGGGCCTGATCGCGGCAAAGAGACCCCGTTCGAGTCCTATGATACCCGTCCGACCCGGCTGCTCGATTCGGCGAGTTCGACCTACGGTGTAGTTGTCACCGCCGGTGAGCGCGGCAAACGAGAGTACTATACGTTCGAAGTCACCAATGGCGACGGCCGAACACGTGCGCGTTTGACTACACCCGACGGTGCTCCGCTGTTCGTGAAGTACATCGGTGAGGTGCCGCCGGGGATTCTCATCCCGCATATCGTGTTTATGTTCATCACTGTCTTCTGCATAGTGATAGCCGCCCTCCACGCGATAGGCCTGGTCCGCGGTGCCGGCGACGCTCACCCGAGTGCATTCTGGATCGCGATCGGAACCATCTCGGCAGTTATCGGCGGCTACCCCTTCGGGTTCGGCATGAACTGGTATGCCTTTGGTGTGGTGTGGGAGGGTGTCCCATTCGGCACCGACGCCACCGACAACAAGACGCAACTTCTCATAGTGTATTTTCTTTTCGTCATGCTCTCTTCGCTCGGTTCGCTTACGCGAGGACGGTTCGGCCGTGATCTGTTTTCACCGAACACCATCGGCCGGCTCACTGTCGGTGCGTTTGTATTCATGCTCCTGATCTACCTGATCCCGCACTCGATCCAGTTCTCGCCTCTTCTGACCCGGGTGGTCTGTTTTGGTTTTATCGGTCTGGCAGCGCTGGCGTATGTGCTGTCACTGATCCACGCCCGACGCGTGAGGACCATCTCGTGAACGAGTCTCTGGCCCCGTTCATCACCAGGCATCGCAGTCGACTCGAGTCCGTCGGTATCGATCATGCGGCCAACGAGATCGAGTGGATGCTCTGTCACCTGCTCAAAGTTGATCGGCTGCATCTTTATCTGAACGGTCTGGAGCAGGTGGACGAGGCTGTCGCTGCGAAGTTCGAAGCCATCATGTCTCGCCGCCTCACGCGGGAACCGCTTCAGTACATACTCGAAGAGGCCCCGTTTTATGGCCGCGATTTTTATGTCACGCCCGCTGTTATGGTCCCAACTCCGGAAACCGAGACGCTCTGCGAGACCGCGCTCGGCTATCTCAATGCTGCCGGGATCGCACATCCCAGAGTCCTCGATGTCGGTGTCGGTTCCGGGGTTATCTCGGTCACTATGGCGGCTGAGCGACCTGATTGCACGGTAGTATCGCTCGACATCTCCGAAGAAGCGATCGAGGTGGCCCGCCGCAATGCGTCGACGATCGGAGTCGCCGATCGAGTCGAGTTCCGGCAGTCCGATCTGTTGTCGTCGCTGAAAGTCGGTGAGCGGTTTGATCTGATTCTTTCCAATCCGCCGTATATCGCCGAGCCGGACTATGAGGGTTTGCCGCCCGAAGTTAAGGCCGACCCAAAAGTCGCCATGACCGCCGGCCCCGAAGGACTGGATGTTATCCGCCGTCTCGTTGCCGAGGCACCGGACTATCTGGCCGAGCACGGCCGGCTGATTTTCGAGATCGGCTACGATCAGGCGGAAAAAGTCGCCGCCCTGACCGAACACGACGCCCGGTACACGTCGCTTTCCATTATCCGCGACCTGAACGATATTGACCGCATCATCATGCTGGGATGTGACAGGTAGCCCATGCCGCGAGAATCGCTTACAGACAGGGCCGCCCGGGCAAAGCAGATCGTCGCCCTGCTCAAAAAGACCTATCCCGACGCCAGAACCTCGCTCGACTATGACTCCGTCCACCAACTGATGGTGGCGACAATTCTGTCGGCGCAATGCACCGACGAACGGGTGAACATGACGACTCCGGCCCTGTTCGAGCGATTTAAGACGGTCGAGGAGTTTGCATCGGCCGATATCTCCGAGCTCGAGGGGCTGATCCAGTCGTGTGGATTCTTCCGCTCCAAGGCCAAATCGATCAAAAATTCGGCGGTCGCGCTGGTCGAGAAGTTCGACGGAAAGATACCGCAAACTATCGATCAGTTGGTTAAACTGCCGGGGGTGGGAAGAAAGACCGCATCGGTGATTCTCGGCGCCGGGTTCGGGATCGCCGAGGGGATCGTTGTGGATACCCATGTGGCCCGGATCAGCAAGCTGCTCAAACTGACGGCCCATACGGACCCGGTCAAGATCGAGACCGACCTGATGAAGGTGATTGACCGGGATGACTGGATCCGTTTTTCTCACATGATGATCTACCACGGTCGCGCGATCTGCATCGCCCGCCGTCCCAAATGCGGCGATTGTCCGCTTGCCAGGCTCTGTCCGTCGGCAAAAACCACCAACTAATCGTCGATTTTCAGTCGTTCGCGTATCACTGCTGATGGCGAATCAGTGCCGCGCCCCGTGGAGGGTAGCAACCCCGCTGCGAAATCGGTTTCTTCAGGAATCAGCCGATAATATATTACTATGGTGATCTGGCTCTACATCCTCATAGTCGTACTTGCACTTCTGACTCTGCCGTTGCTCCTGAGACTTCGTATCCGGGTGGTTCTCGATGACCGCCAGCGGATTGTGTTTCTGGGGCTGGGGCAATCGGGTCCGGAGATCGATTTTCGCACCAAACGTGGTACGCTCAAAATCGCCGGGGTGGCGGTTCGCGAATTTCCGCTGGAGCGAAAGAAGAAGCCCGATTCGAAGAAGAATTCGGCCAAAGCAGAGAAGCCACGTCGAGGTATCCGGGAGTTCCTTCTGGAATCGCCCGCGAAGGCGTGGGCCGAGGCGCGTCAGTTTGGATCGCTCTGGTGGCGTGATATCCGCGGCAAGGGGGATCGGATCACCCGGGCGGTGGTCTCGTTCGGGACCGAGCTGATCCGCGACTTGACTTTGGAGCAGTTTGAGGCTGATATCGAGGCCGGATTCGATGAACCGCATTTGACCGGCGAAGCGTACGGGTATTATCAGGCGGTAGCGGCGGCGATTCCGATGATTGGCGGGCATGTCCGGTTCACGCCGGTGTGGACGGAAGCGTCGTTTCGCGGAGCGGTGCGGCTATCGATCGCCCTGCCGCTGTATGCGCTGGTCTGGCGGACACTGCGGCTCTTGTGGCGGCTGCCGATAACGAAAATAGTGAGTGCTGTGATACAGAAGAAGAAAGGAGACAGGGATGTCTAACAACGTAGTTGAGGTCCTTCGGGGCGTGGTCGGCGAGCTCAAAGAGATCGCCAAGTCCGAGACGATTATCGGCGAGCCGGTGACGGTGGGGGATAAGACGGTCATTCCGGTCGTGAAGATATCGTTTGGGTTCGGCGCCGGGGGGGGCGAAGGCGCCATGGACGAGAGAAAGACCGGGTTTGGCGGCGGCGGTGGCGGCGGCGCCAAAATCGAGCCGGCGGCGTTTATTGTCTGGGACGCCGAGGGTGTCCGGGTGCTTCCGGCCGGCAAGGGGAAGTGGGACACGATTATCGACGCCATTCCGGCGATCGCCAAAAAGATCAGCAAGGTCAAAGACTCGTTCGTCAAGGACGGCAAGGGCAAAGGCTCCGGCGACGATGTCGACCTGGACGACATTCTCGGCGACGACGAGAAGTAACACCGCCTATTGTGCTGTCAGGCGACCTCGCCGTTATGCCCCACCCGAAGTGAGTCCGCGAAGGCGGACGAACGGCGGGTTCGAGGACGGACCCGCCCTACAACTGTCAGGTGACCCCGCCATTGTGCCCCACCCGGAGTGAGTCCGCGAAGGCGGACGACCGGCGGGTTCGAGGACGGACCCGCCCTGCGACTGTCAGGCGACCGCGCCATTGTGCCCCACCCGGAGTGAGTCCGCGAAGGCGGACGAACGGCGGGTTCGAGGACGGACCCGCCCTGCGACTGTCAGGCGACCGCGCCACTGTGCCCCACCCGGAGTGAGTCCGCGAAGGCGGACGAACGGCGGGTGGGATCTGCAAGGCATCGTGGCGCACGACGACGTACGCCACGCACCGGAACACGCGAACACCCCGGCACTAACAAACACCCACCCCGAGTAGCCCGAGCCTGCTTGCAGCTAAACGAGTAGCCCGAGGCTGCTTGCAGCCCGGGTCCGGGACTCAGCTCTTCGACCCGCCCTTCAAACTGTCTCGAATCTGCCGAAGCAGCATCACGGCGACAAAAATCATCAAAGCCGCCGAGAACGTCAGCATCCGCCCCGGCTCGTACGGAACCCAACTGAACGTCCAGCCGAACAGTCGGATAATCCAATCAACCACGCCCACGATGAGCACCACAAAAGCCACCGTAAACAGGACGCGGCTGGTAATACTGGTCAAGGTATTCATACCGTGTGTCTCCTCGTCCGGTCTACTGCCGGTTGAAGGTTTTAACGTTTTCGTGAATCTTGCCGTCGACAAACTGCACCCGCACCATCCGGACGGTTCCCAGAGAGTCCTGGAACCAGAGCTGGGCCCAGCGGGGGTAGGTCTCGGTGGTGGTCACGGCTTCGAGTTCGCCGAATTCGGCAGGGATTGTCGCCATAGTCGGAAAGACCTCTTCGGTCGGCTCGGGAGTTGTCCGTTCGCAGGATGCGGCGACAAGAAGAACCAGCAGCAGCGCGACCGCCGCGCATATCATGCCTTTCATACAAACCTCCTGTACGAGGGTGAACTACACGATTCGCTGTCTATGCAATTTCCGGAATCAATTGGATGTCGGTTGATTGATCGTAAGTTGAAGAGCCATCGAAGATGACATCCGAAAAGTAGAGCCGTTGACCGAACAGGTCAAGAAGAAAGGCCACGGTAGCCCACAGCTTGCTGTGGGTTCCTCACGTGCTGAAAACTCTGCGAAAACGTTCTGTCGGATGCTTATCCGCCGAAGCCGGATTACATCCGGATTTCGTGGCCGTGACTTCAGTCACGGTACGCTGACTTCACATGGGTTGTTCTGTCGGATGCTTATCCGCTGAAAGCGGATTACATCCGGATTTCGTGGCCGTGACTTCAGTCACGGTACGCTGACCTCACATGGGTTGTTCTGTCGGATGCTTATCCGCTGAAAGCGGATTACATCCGACAGCTCACGCCGGCCCGTACCCCACGCGTCCCGCGTGGGGCGGGATCGCCCCCACTTTCCCTACCAACTCGCCCCTGATCACGCCTCTGACACCTTTTGTGAAGACATACGTGCGGCCGAAAGCCGCAACAAGGGAAAGAGAGAAGTTTTTGATATTGAAAAACGACAAAACGAACCCATTTCGCCGTAACTCACACGCAATCATGCTTGTACAGCGAAAAACGTGTCTTCGCTTCCTGGCGTTTCAGATTAGCACCAAAGCGTCATGCGCTGTAAGAAAAGAACATAACATTTCCACGCCGGGTCACACAAACGACTGCGTACCCGAGATGCACCCCCTTACAAAACTGTGCCCCACCCGGAGTGAAGTCCCCACCGTGGCCGGGACGAACGGCGGGTGGGATATGCCGGGCATCGTGGCGCACGGGAACCTGCGTCAGCCATCGGCTTACACCCCTCGGCAAGGTGGGAACGTCGGGGGATCGGTCGGTGTTTCACCGGCAGAGATTAATCTCTTGGCAAACAGATAGTTGACGGTTATTTTGTAGATTGGTTTGGAACATGTTCAGTTTTTGAACTGAAAAACCGATAGAGTTACAGGAGAAGATTTGGATTTGAACCCGATTTTGCTGATGGCCGGCGGAGCCGATCAGGGGGGCGGAAGCGGCGTATTTATGCTGGTCTGGATGGCGTTGATATTCGCCATCATGTACCTCCTTTTGATCCGGCCGCAGCGCAAAAAACAGAAAGAGCACGAGAGACTTCTCTCGGACTTGAAGAAAGGTGACAGAGTAGTGACCTCCGGCGGCATGTTTGCCACGATTTTCGCGATAGATGAGGATCGGGGGCGGGTGGTGCTGAAACTCGGCGATGACACCAAGATGGAGTTCTTGAAGTCGTCGATAGCCGGTAAGGTGGAGAACTAGCCTCAGGGCAGGAGTCAGTAGCCGTGGCCGCGCACGATATCGTCATTTACGGTGACCCGGTGTTACGGGAAGTTGCCGAGCCGGTCGAACAAGTCGATCAGGCGGTGAAAGATTTGGTGTCTACGATGGTAGACACGCTAAAAAAGGCACACGGACTTGGTCTGGCTGCACCCCAGGTAGGCGTCTCGAAACGCGTTTTTATCGTAGATTTGTCGGCCATCGATCTCACGGCCGAGCTGCACGTCTTCATCAATCCGGAGATAGTCTGGAAATCGGAAGACGAAGTCGAACTGGAGGAAGGTTGTTTATCCTTCCCGGGGATTTACCAGAAGATCGTCCGTCCTGCCCGCGTCAAGATCCGCGCCCTCAATCTGGACGGCAAACCGTTTGAAATGGAAGCCGATGGCATGGCGGCCCGTGCGATATTGCACGAGTACGACCATCTCGAAGGCACCTTATTTATCGATCACATATCCTCGATAGCTCGAACGCTTCTCAAGGGACGCCTGAAAAAACTGGCTGCAGCATCCTGATCGGGGCTGCTTCTTCGCGCAACCGGCGTCGTCGGACGCACGATATCTTCGTCGGTTCGGTCACTCACACATCATGAGAGTGGTATATATGGGCACGCCGGAATTTGCCCGGCGCCCGCTGTTGGACCTTGCGCAGAGCCATCACGACCTGGTCGGCGTGGTGACCGGTCGGGACAAACCGGCCGGGCGTGGTCGCAGGATTCTCTCTACCCCGGTGAAAATCGAGGCCGAGCGTTTAGGGGTACCGGTGTTTACCCCGAACACGCTGAAGTCACGTGCGTTGCACGAGGCGCTGGCCGAGTTGCACCCGGATCTCTTCGTGGTGATCGCCTTTCGGATTTTACCCGAGTCTTTGTTTTCTCTTCCCCGTCTCGGTTCGGTGAACATCCACGGTTCACTGTTGCCGAAGTATCGGGGAGCGGCGCCTATCAACTGGGCGCTCATCAACGGCGAGACCGAAACCGGTTTGTCCAGTTTCCTTTTGAAGCGGGATGTGGACACCGGTGACGTGATCGCGCAGGAGCGGACCGAGATTCTCGACTCCGATACGTTCGACAGCTTGTATGCACGGATGTCGGAGATGGCGGGGCCGTTCCTGTTGAAGACACTGGCGCTGATCGAAAGCGGCGAGGCCGCGCCGGTCGCGCAGGATGACAGTCTGGCCTGTGGTGCGCCGAAGCTGACACCGCAGGACGGATTTATCGATTTTGGTTTCCCGGCGACTAATGTGCGGAATTTCATCCGCGGGCTGTCCAGCAAGCCGGGAGCCTGGAGTACCTTTCGCGGGAAGACGGTCAGGATATTGGCGTGTGAGATTGCCGATGTCGTGGCGCCGACGGGGACCCGGCCCGGTTCGACGCTGGCCGATCGGAAGCGGCTGTTGATTGCCTGCGCGCAGTCGGCGATCGAAGTCGTTCGGATAGTCCCGGAAGGAAAGAAGTCAATGGACGGCCCATCGTTTATCAACGGCTTTCGCCCCGAGGCGGGCGAGCTGTTTGGACAACCTGTTATGAAGGATTGAATGGGTCAGTGAAAAAAGAAATTGTCATCAATACCACCGAGTACGAGACCCGATTAGCGATCCTCGAAGATGACCTGCTGGTGGAGCTCCAGGCCGAGAAGGCGGAGTCGGACCGGATGGTCGGCGATATCTACAAGGGGAAGATCAAGACGGTACTGCCGGGCATGCAGGCCGCGTTTGTAGATATCGGGATGGAGAAAGCGGCTTATTTGCACTCGTCGGATATCGGCAAGGACTATGGCCGCCGCTATGACTCGGAGGATATTGAGGAAGAGGAAGCGCCGGCGGAGATCGTGCGTAAGACGCGTCGCGCCGGCATCGAGACGGTTCTGAAAAACAACCAGGAAATCCTGGTACAGATTATCAAGGAGCCGATCTCGACGAAGGGACCGCGCATCTCGACCGAGATTTCGATACCAGGTCGGTATGTGGTGCTGGTTCCGGATGATGATCATATTCGGATTTCCAAACGTGTGTCCGACTGGAACGAGAAGAAGCGGTTGAAAAAGATCGTGGGTCCGATTCGCCCCGAAGGGTTCGGGCTGATTCTTCGCACCGAAGCGGTCGGTCATGACGAAAAGGAATTCCGGGCTGATATCAAGCGCCTGCTCAAGTTATGGAGCAAGCTCAAGCGCAAGGCGGATACGTCGACAGCCCCGGCTTTGATACACAAAGAAGCCGAGATGGTGATTTCGATGATTCGCGACGTGTTCACCGACGATGTCAGTCGTCTGGTGGTCGACAATCGGGCCGACTACAAGAAAATCGTAAGTTATGCCCGTCAGGTGGCGCCGCATTTGAAGGACCGGGTGGAGTTGTACAAGGGAGACCTGCCGCTGTTTGATGTGTTTGATCTCGAGCCCGAGATAGACAAGATGTTGCAGCGGAAGGTGTGGATCAAGAAAGGCGCGTATCTGATAATCGATCAAACCGAGGCGATGGTGACAATCGATGTCAACACCGGTCGGTTTGTCGGTTCACGGGACCAGGAGCGGACGATTCTGGAGACGAACCTCGCGGCGGCTCGGGAGATTGCCCGACAGATTCGGCTTCGTGATATCGGCGGCCTGATCGTGTGTGATTTCATTGACATGTACAGCCGCGACAATCGTCGGAAGCTCTATGAGGAGTTTCAGAAGTGTTTTGCGGCGGATCGGGCCAAGCGGGGGATCAATCCGGTGACCGATTTCGGCTTGATCGAGATGACGCGCGAGCGGGTACGCCCTTCGCACATGCAGGTGCTCAGCGAGCCGTGTCCGTGCTGTGACGGGGTAGGTCGAATCATGGCGCGGGAAAACCTGGCGACCAAGATTGAGCGGTGGTTCGTGCGAGCGCGGGCCGATCGGAAGTACAGCCAGTTCAATCTGGTGGTGAGTCCGCCGCTGGCGGGGACGTTGACCGGAAACGGGACGAACCGGGTTGAGCGGTTGATGAAGATGCACCGGTTCCGGATCAATCTGGTCCGCGATACGACGCTGCCGCAGCAGGAGTTTCGGATATTCAACGCCGAGGACAACAAGGAGTTGACCGAAGTGTACGCGGTGTGAGTATCGATGATGTTTGTGAAAGGCGTTCGCGTTGTGCGGGCGCCTTTTTTTTGCACTTGGCTCGAGTTCGCCGTATATTGGAGTACCATGAATGCACAAAGTCAAAACCTCGAGATAGAGATCAAGCTTCGTCTTGAGTCATTCACGGAGTATCTCAAGCTGTTGGGATTTCTCGGCAGTCCGGATCGGGAGTTGCATCAGATCAACTGCTTTTTCGACAGCGAGGATAACACGCTGTATGAAGCGGGTTGGGTGATTCGCGTACGGGCCGAAGATGACCGCGGGTTGGTTACGCTGAAGGGGACCGACTCCGAGGAGCACGAACTGGCGGTGATGCGGGAAGAGGTCGAGGTGGTGATTGGTCGGGGAGAGGCGATGTCGATTATCAATCTCGAGAGTGATATTCTGTCGCTCGATGCCGAGCCGGTGCGGTTTGTTCGAAAGAACTGGCCCGGGCTGGCGTTGTCGCGGCAGGTGCAGTTCAGCAATACACGTCAGCTCAAGAACTACAAGATCGGCGACTACACCTACGTGCTGGAGCTGGACCGTACCGAGTACGCCGACGGCACGGTTGATTACGAGCTGGAGATGGAGCTCGATCAGCCGGAGCGGATGGAGGTCGTGATTCCTTCGCTGCAGAAGCTGTTTGCATCGCTGGACATCCCGTTCGAACGCCAGGAGCAGACGAAGCTGGAGCGGGCGCTGCTTCGGTCGCGCCGGTTCTAGGCAGCTGTTTTCATTCCCACCCGAGAAATTTCCGTATCAGATTGAGGGCCAGGGCTTTTTGGTTGTTGCTGTCCGGCCTTAAGTCTATATTGGGCAAAAAAATAGGGAGAATGTGATGTCGGATCGGGTACAACGATTTAAGGCCGAGCGAGAGCGCCTGAACGAGATCATTCTGAAAAAGGAAAGTCTCGATATCAAGCGTTTCTTTGCGCTGGACACGGCGGTTTATCGGGAGGGGGCGCTGGATGTTCGAACGAAAGAGCTGCTCGGACTGGTAGCATCGCTGGTCCTTCGCTGTGACGATTGTATCGCCTATCATACGATTCAGGCGAGAGAAGTGGGAGTATCGGACGAGGTGTTCAACGAAGTGATGTCCATAGGACTGGTGGTGGGGGGATCGATAACGATACCACATATCCGTCGTGCCTATCAACTGTGGGAGGAGATGTCTTCGTGAAGAAACTGGTCATTCTCTTTCTGGTTTCCTGTGTCGTTGCATCGGGATCGGTCCTGGCCGATGTCCGGTCGGAGGGGGATATCGACTACTACCTTGCACATTATCCTTATGTGGAGTTTCGGGGGAAGGTTTATACGGTGGAGAGCGAGTTCACCATTCCTGCGGGGTACTCGCGTATCGACTCGAGTGCTTTGTCACCGTATCAGTATTGGGTATCGTACCTGCCGCTGTGGCATAGTCAGCGACCGGCGGCGAAGATCAACGGTGTCATGTTCGAAGCTGACTCGATCTCGCGATCCGTGCATTTGCCGTGGCGGACGAGCAGGTTTTTCGACTATGCGATCCCGGTGCAGTTGCTCGTTGAGTACGGGGTGGCATCGGGTCACCTGAAGTCATTCGAGTGGTGGCCGATCGAGGGGGATACGGTGACCTGGGACCGTTTCCTGAACAACAAGGCCGTGACGAATCGAGGACGGTCAATGAAGTTTCTTCCGGCTGAGAAGCGTGACAGCACGAGTCGAGAAATTGATGCGTTCGTGGACCTGTGCGCCCGGTGGACGGATTATCAGACGCTGGCCGACAACTGTGTGGAACTGGACGACGACGAACCGCCGATGCCGGGGGATTTGTTTATCGCTCGCGACAGCAGCCGTCAAAGTGGGGTTGTTTATGTCGTCCTGACGGCTATCGTGAATGGCGACGGTGACTATTTGTACACCGTCGGCACCGGTTGTCCCGACAAATGCGATTTCCATATACCGCTGTTTGGTGATTCCCGCGAGCGCCCCTGGGTCGGCCGTGAGCGGATAGAACAGCTCGGCGCCGGCCGGCCGTTCAGCGGTTTCTATAGACCGAGGGTGTGGCGCGAGCGATAGCCTCGCGTCACACGCAACTTCAGAGCCGCCCGGTCTGCGGCGGCGATTTACGCTTGCATCGACCGTTCGGTAACCCTACCATTATTGTATGAAAAGCTACTGTGCAGCCGTGATTGCTCTGGCGTTGCTGTCTCTGATCTCGGGCATGTCGTTGTCAGCGACGCTCGAGGTGGAGCGCGGCTCCGATCTTCAGTCGGTGATAGATTTTGCATCCGACGGTGACACGCTGGTGCTCGGCGCCAAAACGTTCGAAGCTGAACCATCGGCGTTTACCGAGCCCTTGTGCGGCAATTGTGACGAGGCGCGGACGGAAGTGACGGCGACGGTCGGGTTTGTGATCCGTGACAAGGCGCTGGTGTTGATCGGTGCGGATCGCAGCGAGACTCGTCTGGTGACCAACGCCGGCTATGGGTTGTATATCGAGAATTCACGTGGTACGGTGATTGCGAACCTGACGATTACGGGTGGCGTTCGCGGTGCTGATGGCGCGGCAACGGATGCTGCTTTGGTGGTGCGTGGTTCGGAGGTGTTGATACAGGATTGCGATCTGGTCGACAACGACAACCGGGATACGTCGATAGTTGTCGGCATTGCCGGGGTGGCGGGTCGCGAGGGAGCGGATATCACGCTTCGGGCCTGCACGATCATGAACAATTCGTGGGATGGGGTGGCGCTTTATCGAGGGGCGACAGCTCATATCACCGACTGTGTGATCGCTGATGGTCGGGGCGCCGGGATCGGCGTGACGTGGGATGCCACCTGTGTGGCGTTTCGCAATGAGATTCGAGGCTACTGGAAGGGGATCGGGGCGTTTGGAAATTCGCTGCTGGTCGCGCGGAACAATGTCGTTCGTGACTGTATCGGTTGGGGGTTGATTGCGACGGGATCATCGCAGGCCGATTTCGTGAACAATGTCGTGTATCATAACGGCAACTGCGGTGTTGCACCGTGGTCTCCGGAGAGCAGGGGAAGGATTGTCAACAATATCATTGTCGGCAATGGCTGGAAGGAGTCCTGGGTTTGCCCGTGTGTCGGGGTGTGGAATAACGGTGACTGGGCGAAATGGCGGTTTACGAATAATATCGTCTGGGACAACGCATCGGCTAACTACGAGGAGATTTACGATCAGACGGGTCTGAACGGGAATCTTTCGGCTGATCCGATGTTTGTTGGACCGGATGACTTCAGGATCAAGGACGGTTCGCCGGTGCTGCATGCCGGGGACACGTCGATTTTCAACACCGATGGTACGGTGTCTCATATTGGTCTGTACGGTGGCCCGCAGGCGCCGCTGGAGACCAAGTAAGTTCCTGCCTGACAACGCTCAAAGATAGTATTCAGGATCGGGGCGGGGGGTGCCGATGACTCTGACAGGGGCGATTCCCAGTCGATAATGTACTACTCCGACAAATGATGGAGGCTATTCCATGAAACGCCTGACCTTTGCTTCTCTCCTGTTCCTGATGCCTGTGCTGGTGGCCGTTGTCGGCTGCAACAGCCGCAACGACAGTCCAACCGGCAGTGACCTGCAGGTGGGGGACACCACCAGCGCCGTGTTTGAGTTTATCGATTCGACTATCAACGGCACCGATGTCATAGAGGATCTCGGCATTCCGCTCAATCTGTCGCTTGCTTTGTTCCAGACGCTGCCGGGGGGCAGCAGCAGTGCGCGGCAGGGTGGCTCGATAGCCCTGGGCGCGCAGGATTCGGTCGAGATAGGTGGTGTATCAAGTTGGGACTGGACCGACGACAACTGGCTGGTGATGCAGTTTGAGGCGACGATTATCGAGCAGAATGAGCTGGGGACGAGCGAGGTTTCGGTCGGTGGCATCGACTCGGTGCAGTTCCTCATAGGCGACGCGGTTCGCGACAGCGCCTCGATGTGGAGTGATTCTTCGTGGAACGGCATCCGGGTCCGGATGCACGGCCAGGTGGCCGGTTCGGACGGGGCCAGCAGTTTCGATGGCGGCGCGCACCGTCAGCTTGAGATTCTCGGAGACTACGGCGGCAACGATTCGCTGGGGATCGTGACGGCTATGTCACGGGATACGCTGACGTTTGATTTGAGTGATGATTCCGGATCGTGTGAGATTATGCTGGTTGATCATCCGACAGTGAGTGGACTGGTGATGAATGTTGTCGAGGGTGAATGTCCGAGGGCGGGGAGCATCTCTCGCACGGCGGGGCTGTCGCTTGATTGTCAGAGTGCTGATGGTTTACAGCAGTTGAATATCGATGGTACGTGGACGGTGTCGGTGGTGGTGAATCCCGATTTGTCGATTACTCTTTCGTACACGGATGGTACGACGCAGTGGACGGTGACGCGCCAGTGCGAAGATTGATGTAGCTTACGCTTGTCGTACTGAAATCACCGGCGCTGGTGTGTGATGCACGAGCGCCGGTTTCTTGTGCCTGCGTGATACTCCAGACAATGATGATCATATAAGTCCGGGTAGTGCATTCTTCGGCTAAGTTTATGCTTTCCTCCGGTCGATTGTTTTATCATATAAGATCGTTGTTGGAGTTTGCATTCTTTGCTGAGGAGGTTTCCGTATGAAGCGAGTTCTATTGTTGATGGCTGCGTTACTCGCCGTGGTCGCATTCGGTCTGATGATCGGTTGCAGTGATGACGATGATGAGGACACCAACCCGATTATCACCGGTGATCCGAACAGCCCGACGTATGAGTTTTTCGATGACATGGCCAGTGAGACCAGCACCATGCCGGCGGAGTTTTCGCTTGGCTCGGTGTTTGCGTTTATCGATTTTCTTCGCAGTGCACGGCGTACGAACGCCGCGGCTGACCCCGTGTTGTCCGATTACAGCTATGCAAGCGGCTGGCATATCGTGCACTTCACGATGAGTTTCGAGGATACAATCGACGCCGAGACGATTGAGACCATTACGGTGAGCGGCTGGGACTCTCTCCAGCAATGGTTGGGTGGAAATGTCGTACAGTATGTCGAGCAGCAGCCGGATTCGCTGGTGATCAAATCGCATTTTGATGTCGGTATGACCAGCACGGGTCCGGACTACGCTTCGGCTCAGGTACATCAGACTTACACCCTGGGCAAGATTGACGGTATCGAAGCAGGCGATGACTGGCGAATCGATGGTGTCGGTTTTGATACCCTGACCATCTATTTCGAGGACGATTCGTCCAACACCTGCAACTTGAACGCAAAGGTGTCAACCGTCTACAACGGGCTTGAGATCAATGAGAATATCATGACCAATGACGGTTGTCCGACGGCCGGCAGTATGAGCAGTGGGATGGCACTGACCCTGACTGTCGGCGGGGACAACTCGAATCTCGAGGGCCTCATGATCAACGGTCTGTGGACTGTCACCGAGGCGTTTAACGGCTCGACGATCACACGAACCGTCTCGTTCGGCAATACGGTCTGGACGGAGACTTACAGCTGCGACTAAAGGCGTCTGCAGAAGCAAGACGTATCTGATAAGGCGGTCCGCTCAGCGGGCCGTCTTTTTTATGGTGCCAATCAGGGTATCGTGAGGTCGGTGTGCCTTGCGAGTTCCTGTCGGCCTTGCTCGGTGAGGTGCCCGGCAATGCGGCGAAGCACGGAAGCATCCTCAGGGATGGTGTTCCGCGCCGGGGGGAGATTCGCCGGCGTACGGACCCCAAAAAGGTGCGGGCCGAATTCCGGAACAAACAGGGCGGTATCCGCAGTCAGCAGCGTGTCATAGTGATAGAAAACGTGCCGATACTTGTTGGGGTAGTTGCTGAAGGCAGCGAGCAGTTCCCACTGACCGTCCTTCAGGGCCGGCATGAAGTAGTCGATGCGGTCGTAGCGATTTTCACGAAGGGCGAGGTTGAAGACGTAAGGGTCGTGAACGGACTGGAGAGCATCGAGGAGATCCAGACGTTGCTCGTACTGTGCGGCCGGGTGGGAGTAGTGCTGGTTGATGGAGAAGAAGGCATAGACCGGATAGAAGGTGTACAGCTTGTCTTCGCGGGCGAGGAAGACGCTTCCGGTTCGCTCGATCATTTCTTGTTTGTCCAGTCCGAAGGTTGGCACGCCGGCGGAGCGGGCGTTGCGGATGGCGGGTTGTTTGGCGTACTCGTTCACTTGATGCAGCATCGCGATGAACACCGCCAGGATGAGGGAGGGGATGAGAAGCGTGCGGGGTCGCTGCCACCGTGCTTTTCGGACGTACGACGCCGCGGTCAGTCCGATGAGTGATCCGCCGGCGAGGGCGATGAACTCGCTTGCCTTGATGAGATTGACCGGTTTGTCGAGAACGCCGAGTATGGAGCCGATCAGGTGGAAGACCAGCACGGTCCCAGTCAGCAGGAGGAACCCTCGGAAGATTGGTATCCGGTGGCGACGAACGGCATACAGGAGCGCTGCCAGATAGGCCAACCCGCCCAGGCTGAACTGGACAAAGAGGAAGTCGATGCCGGGGCTGTTGAGGTGGTGCCATTCCTGCTGGGCGGAGTTGTAGCCGATGGTGACAAAGGACCACAGGAGCGGTCCCCAGAAGATCGACGAGAAGACGGCCGAGAGAGCCAGGACGGTCAGGGCGGATCGCCAGGAGAAGGCGGTTCTACCGGCGGCGAGGAGCTTACCGGGTCGATCGAACAGGAGTCGGATGAAAAGCAGAAAGCCGCCGATGAAAAAGGGGAAGTAATAGGTCATGAAGAGGAGTGCGCCGATGACGCCGCCGGTCAGGTAGAATCCTCTGGTTGTGCGGGGCGCACCGACGCGTTCGACGTAGTACAACCACCAGGGAATAAAGAAGCTGTTGGAGAGGAAGGCGTGCGGCGCCACCAGCGGGGCGGCCTTCCCGAACGAGAGGAAGACGACGGCAAACAGGGCGACGAGGGAGGCTTGAATCGGTGTGACCAGTTTTCGCCAGATCAGAAAGAGAGCAACGGGTGAGCAGAGGTAGATGAGCTCGGTCCCGAATTTCATCATGGTGTGGGCATTGACGGATGCGATTTGGGCGATCATGGCAAGCAACCAGTACAGGACCGGCGGGTAAAACGGCGGGAGGTCTTTGTAATAAAAGTCGCCGGGCACGGCGAACGTCTTGAACTTGAGGATCATGGCGATGCGGAAGGCCTGGTCGCCGCCGTAACCGTTGAAGGCGAACGGTGCACCGTGGAAGAAGATAGCAGAGGTAACGAGTCCCCAGGCCGAGCAGGAGAGCACGATCCACCACGCTTTCTCGTTGGCTTCCAGGCGGGTGAGCAGGATAGTGACGAGGATGGCGACAAAGCTGAGGGACCAGATGTCGAGTCTGATGAGATCGTAGATCAGGACCTCTTCGGTGAACGGGGTATTCGGATAGCAGGCGGCATACAGGGCCGCGCCAACGACGGCGAAGAGGATGCCGCCGACGAAAAGCCATCTTTTTGAGAGCTTGCCGTTAATCATGATGGTCCGTGGCTCAGGTTGTTCTTACTCCGAAAGTAGTCGGGAAAGGGAGGGGAGTCAAGTTTGTGGAGCGCCTTACCGTCGTTGCTCTTGTTTTTGGGGTACTTCGGCATTGCGGTTGTAGACGCGGGTTGGTTCTGACCTTCGACGGACGGTAACCGCTTGACGAAACTGGGAATGTCGTGTATTCTCTATCTACAAGCATCGGGGACGGCATTCCATTCCATTATTCATTTCATGGCGAGGGGTAGGTATGGGTTCGTCTGATGTGCACGAGTCCTTTCAAGTAGAGCTCCTTCAGCTGCTCATCGATCTTCGCAGCACCCTTCAGGGATTCGGGCATCCGCGCAAGATGCTTATCCATGTTCTGCGTCGCGTGCAGGAGATACTTGGCGCCGATGAGTCCGCCGTCTTCCTGCTCAGCAGGCACGCTCAAACAGCGGAGTTGCTGTATTCGATCCCTTCGCACGCCCAGTGGAATTACGGGTTGTTGAATGACTATATTAAGGGACGACGTCCGAGCATCCCGACCGATACCATAGTCGCTCGTGTGCGACGGCGGGAGCGGTCGTGGGGTGCAGTCGCGGTCCGATTCGCCGATGGCCGAGCCGATGTGAGTCATGTTCGAGCGTTGTGGGCGATACTCGATATCGTGAGTGAGGCGATAGCCGCCTACGATGATACTCAAATCAACCAGCTTCGTCATCGCATCGAGCACAAAGTCGCCAATCGGCAACATCCGAAAGACATCGTTTACGACATCCTGCACGGGATTCGCGATCTGACGAGGTATGATCATTCGGCCAGCTTCTGGCTCACCTACAATCTGTGCGATCCGCTCGAGTTGATCGCGGAGCAGATAGCCTGGACCAAGGCCAAGAGCCGTCGGATAGGCCAGAAGATCGAGATACCTGAGGAAGTCGCAAGGGACCTTAAGGTCCCCGGTGTCAGGTTATGCGATAGTGATGGCGAGGGATGGTGGGAGTCGCCGGGAGGTCGGGAGTCGGGCCTGGCCGCATTGCTGGATGCCGGCGGGGGAGAGGATGGCATCCCGCCGCCGGAGAGAGCGATGCTGTGTGCGGTGGTCGCGACTCCTGACGGGTCCATCGGTCTGCTGAAGGTGTCTTCTCAGAATCGTTCGGCGCTGGGTGGGTTTGAGGCGGCGCTGGTGCAGCGATTGTTGCCGCTGGTGTCCGTGGCGCTGCAGTTTCTGCATCGCACCGGCGAGCTGGAGGATCAGATCCTTCGAGCCGAGCGAAAGTACGCTCTTGCCAATCTGACGCGGGGGATAGCCCACGACGTCAACAACGCGCTGGGGTCGGTTCTGCCGCTGGTTCAGCAGATCAGGGCTGATCTTTCAGAGCGCGAACTGCGAGAGGATCTGCTTCGCAGGGATCTGGCGGTAATAGAGTCCGGGCTGCAGACCTGCAGGCGGATCTTTTCCGGGATGCTTGCCTGCGCGCGAGCCAATGACCGGAGTATCGGCCACGGGAATCTTCGGCGGGCGATCGACGGCGCCGTCAGCGTCATGCAGGACAGGTTGCGGCGGTGCGGTGTCGATCTCACGATCAATGTGCCGACCGAGATGTCGACCCTTCGCGGCAATCAGGGTGACATTATACAGGTGTTCCTGAATCTGTTTTCGAACGCTGTCGACGCTATGTCGCGGGGAGGATCGCTTTGTATCGACGCCCGCGAAGTTGGCTCCACGGTGGTGGTAAGTGTTGCCGATACCGGCCAGGGTATAGCGGCGACGCTGCTACCGCGCGTGTTTGATCCGTTTATCACAACCAAGTCACAGGGAAACGGCCTGGGCCTGTCGATCTGTCGTTCGATCATGTGGGAGCTCGGAGGAGAAATGGCGATTCACAGTGAAGTCGAACGAGGCACCACCGTCACGCTTCGTTTTCCCATTCAGAATGCGGTTGCCGGAGTTGCACCATGAAAGAATGGCGAATCCTCGTGGTGGACGACGAAGTGGGGATCCTTCGAGCCGTCGAGCGCATTCTCGAGCATCGGTACGAGGTGCATACGTGCGAGACCGCTCTCGATGCGATTGCATTGGCGAGGAGTATTCGTCCTGATCTGGCGATCGTGGACGTGATGATGCCGTTTCTTGACGGGTTCCAGCTCATGGAGCAATTGCAGGCGGAGGATCCGGATACTTCGGTCATTCTTATGACCGGCAGCGTACACGAAGCCGACGAGAAGCTGGTCAGGGCAATTCGTGGTCGAGCGTTCTATTACATCAACAAGCCGTTCGATCGGGAGGTGTTGCTCACGCTCGTGAATCGGTGTTTGGAGCAGAAGCGGCTTCAGAGGGCCGATCTCGGGCATACGGCGCGCCTGCGCAAACAGCTTGAAACCGCCTCGGCGTTTCAGCGGACCATGCTGCCACCGGACCGGGCAACCTTGCAGGGATATGATATCGCAGCCTACTATCGTCCGTGTGAGCAAGTGGCGGGAGATTTTTTTGAATACGCGTCGTCGGGGCAACATGGACTCACCGTACTGGTGGCAGACGTGGTTGGTCACGGTGCCTCGGCTGCCATGCTCACGGCCGTAGTCAAGTCAGCTTTCCACAAAGCCCGTTCTGAGGAGTATGCTCCCCAATCGGTGGCGTGTCACGTCTGCCAGGATATGTCCGCCTTTGGAGCCGATCAGTTTCTGACCATGATATGCGTGCGAATGGACCGTGCCTCGAACACCGTCGAGTTCATCAACGCCGGGCACGTATACGGATTGCTTCGAGAGCCGTCCGGAGAGATCAGAGAACTGACCTCCGGCGGCCCGGTGGTATCTCCGTGTCTGTCGGGTGAGGCGCGACCGGTCGAGCGAGTCACGTGCCAACCGGGAGCGACGCTTTTCCTTTATAGTGACGGAGTAATCGAGGCCCGAAACGATCGGGATGAGGAGTATGGATTCGATCGCCTGCGCACCATCGTGGCAACAGGGAAAGTAACCGGTCAGGATCTCATCGAATCAGTGATAGCCGATGTCGGTCGTCATATTAGCGAGCGGCCTTCCGAGGATGATCTCACGATACTGACGGTAACCTGACAGCGGACCTTGCGGTTGTCTGAAGTCACCGTCAATGCGGCAAAAGACTTGACGGGGCCGACGGGGGGCGTAATTTAGGGGCGCACTGCAGAGAGCTTCGACATCGGAGGAGTGGCTGAGTGGTCGAAAGCGGCGGTCTTGAAAACCGTTGTACCGCAAGGTACCGTGGGTTCGAATCCTACCTCCTCCGCTTTTTCCCGAAGAGATCCCATTATCAGTTCCTGTCCAGCGGTCGGGGGGATAGTTGAAGACGATTTATTGTCTCAGCGGCCTGGGCGCCGACGAACGAGTCTTCGGACGGTTGCGCGTTCCGGGATACGCTCTGGCAACGGTCCAATGGACATCGTTCGAACGCGTCAATACCCTGTCCGATTATGCGCGGAAACTTCGGTGTCAGATCCCGCAGGATTCGCGTCCCATTCTGCTTGGTGTTTCGTTTGGGGGTGTGATGGCGTTGGAACTGTCGCGACTGGTGCATTCCGAGCTGACGGTTCTGATTTCGAGCGTGAAGTCGCCGAGTCAATTACCCTGGTATTTCCGATGTGCCGGCAGGATGCGGCTCAATCGAATCATTCCCGCGAATCTGTCCCGGAGTTCGGCGTTTCTGGCTCGCTGGTTTAACGGTGTGTCAGCGCCGGACGAGGTGTTGCTTTTCAATCGGATTTTCGCCGACACCGATTTCGAGTTTACCTCATGGGCGGCCGACAGACTGCTTCGGTGGCCCGGATGCGAGCCGGTGGGACAGGTAATCCATATACACGGTGACGCCGACCGCATGTTGCCGGTCCGATATGTGAACCCCGATGTTGTCGTCCGGGGAGGGACTCATTTCATGGTTGTGAGCCGGGGAGACGACGTGAGTAGGGCGGTTGCACGGTTCGTGTGAGTACTTGCCAATCGATCTCGTCTCGGCCTCCTTCAATCCGCGATAGATGTCAGTTTCGTACGCTGCGGACTTGAATCCGTTGTACCACAAGGTGCCGTGGGTTCGAGTCCTACTCCCTCCGCCTTCCTTTGCAGTTTTTCTATACGTACCCCCGTCCGTACCGGCATTGCTGTGTGTGACGGCGCCGTCACCCGGTATCGCCTTTGTGCTTGCGTCCGTGGATACATTTGCCCATAATATAGTGTTCTTATCGGATCCCCACATCAAACCCCTGGGAGGGAGTTCTCATGAAGCACAGTCATGTGATGTTCTTGGTGCTGTTCGCGTGTATGGTGTGCGCAGCAAGCCTGTCGGCCGAGCGTGTGGACATCGGAGTCCCCACAGCCGACGGCAATGACGTGCAGGTCAGCGTCGTTTCTTCGGAGCCCAATCGTACGGTTCTGAGAGTCGAGCTGGTCGGTTTTGACTTGAGTCCGACAACTATTGATCAGACAACCTACTATGAGGTCACTTGTCGTGGTGAGTACAATCACGTATCGTCAGGTGAACCAAACCTTCCGTCGCCGGTGCACTCGCTGATCGTACCGGTCGGCAGCAAGGTCTCGATTCGAGTGACCGATGTCGAGTACCGAGACTTCGACAAGACGGCGGTGGCGCCGTCGAAGGGAAACCTGCTTCGGACGGTAGATCCGCAAACCGTGCCGTATGAATTCGGCCCGGTGTATTCGTCGGATGAATGGTGGCCGCACACTCCGGTCCGTGTCGGCGAGCCGTACATCCTGCGCGATTTCTCCGGTGTGGCAGTAGAGGTTTTTCCCTTTCAGTATCGGGCCAGTGACCAGGCACTTCGGGCACTGCTGTCCATGACAGTGGAGATCACGGCTGAAGGTGGAGACCCGATGTCAGTGACGGAACCGAAGTCGATGGTGGCGACGTTCGATGAGGTTTATGGCAATCACTTCCTTAATTACGGGGTGGCGACAGCGAAGTATCCTCATGTGTCCGAGGTCGGGGATATGCTGATCATCGCGGCGGATGCGCTGGTCGATGGATTGGATACTTTCATCGAGTGGAAGAAACAGAAGGGGATTCAGGTCAAGCTGGCTCTTCTGTCGGAGGTATCTCCCGGCGCCGACACAACGCAGATCCATGATTACATCCGCGACGAATACAACGCCAATCCGAATCTTGCGTTTGTGTTGCTGGTCGGCGATGCAACAGAGTTCAGAGCGCCTTACGGCGGCTTTTCCGGCTATGAAGGACCTTGCGACCCGATCTACGGCCGGGTGGCGGGTACTGACAATTATCCGGATGTAATCGTGGGGCGGTTTTCCGACCATCAGGCGTACTACATAAACCGGATCGCACAGCACGGCATATATTACGAGCGTGATCTGGTGGATGACGGTAATGCCGACTGGTTGACCCGCTCTCTGGGGATTGCCACTTACGAGCAGGGCAGTACGTCTCATATGCAAGCTCTCGTGACGTACCTGACGCTGCACGGGTACGTAGTTGACGCATTGTACGAGACGTACTCATACAATCCGCCGTACACCGAGGTTGTAGACGCGATCAACGACGGCCGTGGGTATGTCAACTACGCCGGCCACGGTTCCTGGGGCGGCTGGGCGACCACCAATTTTAACGTGAACTATTTCAATCAGCTCAACAACGTCGGCAAGTTGCCGTTCATTGTCAGTGCGGCTTGTCTAAACGGTGCCTATGATATGGGCGAGTGTTTTGCGGAGCGATGGTTGAAGGAAGCGGACCCGTCAGGGAATCCCGAAGGTGCGGTCGGTGTCTGGATGTCATCGAGGCAGTCCAGCTGGACGGGCGGACAGATTGGCCAGGACCATGTGGCTTCGCTCCTCATGCTGGGCCAAAACAGGACGTTGGGTGGACTCTTTTTCAACGCCCTTTGCCGGGTGACGGAGTACGGAGATGTCCGTGCCGCGGAGATCTGGACCGTGTTTGGTGATCCATCAGTTATGGTCCGTACTGGTGTGCCGGAGCCTTTGCAGGCTTCGCATACAACAACGGTTCCGTGGGACGGGACCGTGTATTCGGTGACGGTTACCGATCCAAACACCAGCCAGCCGGTCGCCGGTGCAGTTTGTGCCTTGTATTGCGGCAGTGAACTGCAGGGGAGCGCAGTGACCGATGCCAACGGGTTGGCCGATATCCCGCTCGATCCGGGCGTGCCGATGTACTGCAACGATGCGGTATTGACCGTAACGGGATTCAATCGGGAGACGCTTCAGGAGTCGGTTGCGGTCTTGCACGATCTGCTCATCGAGACCGAGCCGCTTCCCGACACCCGAAACTGTATCGAGAACCCGCTTGAACCGCAGGGATACTGGATTGAGTGTGAGGTTTTCAGCTCCCATCCGCTGGACGGGGCTGCCACCGTTCGCTGGTGCAACAACGGAGGTGAACACTGGTACAACCTGCCTATGACCGATCTTGGCGACGGTCGGTGGGGAGTGTACCTTCCCCTGCAGTACGCGGGGCAGTTGATTCAGTACGTAATCCTGGCCGAGAACACCAACAACGACCAGTACATGACACCTGAATACAGTCTTCAGGTGATAGCTTTCGGTGTCGACCTGGCAGTTGAGGACTCGGCGCAGGCGGGATTTTACGGTAAGACGGTGTGGTACGACCTGACGGTCACCAACGCAGGCATACTCGACGACTCGTATCAGTTGTCGGCGATCAACGATGACTGGTCAACTCGTATCTATGAATCAACCGGCCAGTTGGAGATCATGGCATCCCCGCTGTTGCAGATGGATGAAAGCTACACCTTCAAGGTTGCAGTGGATGTAGGTTCTGCGACGGTCGGCGATGCGGATACGCTCGGAATAGTTGCGACATCCGGTATCGGGGCGGAGTATACGGACCAGGTGGTACTTATAGCGGTATCCGAAGGCGTCACGCAGCCGCTGCCGTTCGCCGAGTATTTCGGCGATGCTTTCCTTTCGGATCAGAAGTGGGACGTGATGTTCAACTGTTCGCCGGTGGATGATGCAGACTATGGTACTCCCAACTGCTGGCCCGGCGCAATGCAGTTGGCAAGGGGTGGTATTCTCCACGGCGGATGCAGTACTACATTGACCAGTCTGCCTATCGACATTCCGGATGATGGACAGACCTACTACCTGGAATATTGGATAGAGTGTGGCGGGTCAGCCAATGTGCCGGAGATCGGTGACGACCTGGAAGTTCACTTCCTGAACGATGCCGGCTACTGGACGTACGTGAACAGGCACGAACGGCTCTTGAAACCGGATCACAGGTTCCGTTGCATTCGGTATGAGATTCCCGAGCATGGGAGGCACCCTGGTTTTCAGGTTCGCTTTACGTCCCTGGCGGTTAACAACTATCCGACTGGTGATGACCCTGAGCCTCCGGTCGGGGATACTGTCCTCGATGTGTGGTATCTGGAGAACGTGCATATTGGAATCGAGCCGCTGGTCGACGTGCCAATACTGACCTCTCCTGCCGACGGCGCCTCTTCGCAGTCGGCGTATCCGACGCTGGCGTGGCAGGCAGTTTCCGGCGCGACCCAGTACCAGGTCGTGATTGACACCAATTCCATAAACGGTCATGTTCACGCACGCGGTGAGACCGACGGGTTGAGCTGGACGGTGAGTCCGTATCTCCCGGTGGGGACGTTCAAGTGGAAAGTGCGCGCGAGAGGGGATATGACGCCGTGGGGAGAGTGGTCGACCGAGCGAACGTACACCCGCACACCGTACATACCGCCGCCGTCCTGTCCGGTGCTGTTTGCGAAGCAGGATGGTGAGTTCGTGGAGCACAACCCGTTGCTGACGGCGTGCGAGCAGTCGGACTACCGCGATATAGTGACCGACTACTACCATGTCGGATCGGATGTGACGGCGGAGTCGGGTCGGGTTGTCTTCCAACTCCGGGAGATGGAGGACGAAGTTACCTATCTGAAAGATTTCCGGCTCATGACGGTCGATCACTCTTCGGATTCCAAGGTTGCGGTCGGTGTCGATGGCTCCATTCAGCTTTATCAGGAGACCGTTGCGCCTGTTTCGGTTGTCGATCAGAGTGGTCGGGATGTGACCGGTCTTCTTGCCGCCCAGGACGGTGAAGCATTCGAAGCGAATGGCGCTGGCTACCTTGACATCACGTTCGATCCTCCGGCCGGCTGTGACGGCGCTGAGTTGCTGCTGCCGGGTGGTATTAAGGATCTGTGCAACATCACCAAGCTCACGGATGGTAATCCGGTCGAGCTGAGCCACACACAGGTGGCTTTGCAGACCGAGAGCGGTACGCTTGTCGAGGCGGCGGTCATTCCTTCCCGCACTCGCGCCTACACGGCAGCGGTCCCGATCAGCCGCGCGGCATACGCTGACGGCGGACTCACCGTTCGCCTCTCCTGGAACAACAGCTACCGGAGCGACTGCGTGATGTTGGGAGTGGTCCTTGAAGATCAGCCGGTGGTAACGCGGCTGAATGCGGTCGCTGAAGTTGTTACGTCAGGCAAACGGGATGGAACATCGGAGTATGGCGATGACGGAGCATTGGTGCTCCGCAAAGGCGACGTGGTCGAGTATCAGTTCGACATCGGTACGCCCGTTGCTTCGGGTTCGACGAGAGACTTTGTCGTGGTTGCGACCGGACGGTATGAACCGGTCTACCACCTCACCGACGGACAGTTGCCGGACCGTTACGAACTTTACGCCAATTATCCAAACCCGTTCAATCCGACCACAACCATTGCTTTTGCGCTGCCGGAAGCTCAGAAGGTGACGATCGAAATCTACAACGTGCTCGGCGAGAAAGTGACGACTCTGGTTGATGGCCGCATGGTTGCGGGCTATCACTCGCTGGAGTGGGATGCCGGCGAGTACGCCAGCGGGGTCTATCTATATCGTCTGAAGGCGGGCGACTTCGTCGAGACGAGGAAGATGGTCCTGTTGAAGTGATGATGCCTTATCGGTATTGATATTCTCTTCGTTTCATAGAGACGAAATCAGCGATAGAAGGAGCCTTTCGCCGCAGGGCGGAAGGCTCCTTTTTTCGGTCTTCGCAGTGTGCTGCGAAATGGGCCGTGCGGGCAGTGCCGCCTACAAAGTGGCCATGGCGCGGCCGGCGAGGAAGCCGGTGGTCCAGGCGGACTGGAAGTTGAAGCCGCCGGTGACGCCGTCGATGTCGAGAATCTCACCTGCGAAGAAAAGCCCCGGCCGGATTCTGCTCTGCATCGTTCTGAAGTCGATTTCGCGGAGGGAGACACCGCCGCAGGTCACGAATTCTTCCTTGAAGACACCCTTACCTCGGATCTCGAAGCGGGCCGCGGCTAGTTCGGAGATGAGTGAGGTGGCTTGCGTTTTGGAGAGAGTACTCCATGTAGTGGATTTTTCAATATCGGCGTGAGCGGTGAGCTGCTCCCAGTAGCGGCGGGGGAGGTTGAAGAGCGGGTGGGCGTGAACCTTCCGTTTGCCGTGTTCGGTGCGTTCGGCTGAGATCGCCGCGGAAACGTCGTCGGGTGCTCGGTTCAGCAGGAAGTTGATCTCGAGGCTAGCTTTGTATCGGGTGTCGTGCAGGGCGCGAGCGCCCCAGGCCGAAAGCTTGAGGATGGCCGGGCCGCTCAGACCCCAGTGGGTGATCAGCATCGGGCCGGTCTGTCTCATCACTGTTTCGCCAGCATACAGGGTGGCTTCGACCCGGTCGAAGCTGACGCCGGAGAGGCCGGAGAGACGCGGGTCGTTTACTTTGAACGTGAACAGCGACGGCACGGCGGGGACGATGGTGTGTCCGAGTCTTTCGGCGAAGCGGTGTCCGTTCGGGCTGTTGCCGGTGGCGATGAGGACGCGATCGAAACGGTGTTGGCCGGAGTCGTGCGTACTGAGTACAAATGAGCCGGAGTCATCGAGACCGACATGCTTCACGCGGGCGTTCAGTTTGATCGATACGCCGGCCGTGCGGGAGGAGTCGAGCAGGCAGTTGATGATGGTCGCCGATGAGTCCGTGGTGGGGAACATGCGGCCGTCGGACTCCGCTTTGAGTGTTACGCCGCGGCGTGCGAACCATTCGATCGTATCGCGCGGCTGAAAGTGGCTGAACGGTCCTCGTAATTCACGGCCCCCCCGGGGATAGTTGCCGATCAGGATAGCCGGATCGAAGCAATGGTGTGTCACGTTGCATCGTCCGCCGCCGGAGATACGCACTTTGTCGAGCGGTTCGCCGGTGGCTTCGAACACGGTCACGGCGGCCGAGGGGTTGTGTTCGGCGGTGGTGACGGCTGCAAAGATACCGGCGGCGCCGCCGCCGATGACGGCAATTTGGGTCGGCACTGATGGTCTCGTTGTTTCTGGGTTCTGCCAAGTATGGTTCATGTCGCCGATCGGTTCAAGTGGAATGTATGGTAAGGTTGGCAGTCAAAGAAAAGGGCGAGTGGTTGAGCCACTCGCCCTGAAGGCTGGTCCGATGTGCGGACGATCAGCCGTTATCAACAGTCAGCTTGAACTGCGAGACGATTTTCTCCAGGCCGTCGGCCTGTCGATTCAGTTGTTCAGCGGCGGCTGCCGACTGATTGGCGCCTTCGGCGGCGCTCTCGCTGTTGCTGGCGATCAGCTGGACCGACTGCGACATCTGCTCAGCGGCATCGGTCTGCTGCACGGAAGCGGAGGCGATCTGGCGGATCATCTCCATCACCTGCTGCGAGACGCCGACGATCTCGTTGAGGGCGTTGCCGGCTTTGTCGGCCAGCGCTCGCCCCTTGTCGATCTCCTGCACGCCCGCTTCGGTGGCCGAAACAGCCTCTTCGGTCTGTTCCTGAATCCCCCGGATCATCTGGCCAATTTCGGCGGTGGCGGAGCTGGTTCGTTCGGCGAGTTTGCGAACTTCATCGGCGACCACCGCAAAGCCGCGTCCCTGTTCGCCGGCCCGGGCCGCTTCGATAGCGGCGTTGAGCGCGAGCAGGTTGGTTTGGTCGGCGATGTCGTCGATGACGCCGACGATCCGTCCGATTTCATCGGCGGACGACGCCAGTTTCGCAATGGAGGATGATGACTGCCGGGTGACCTCGGCGATCTGCTGCATGCCGTGAATGGTATCGCGCACGATATCGCCACCCGACGTTGCGGTATCGGAGGCGGTCTGTGAAGCGCGCGACGCGTCTTCGGCATTGGTGGAGCTCTGGACAATGGTCGCGGTCATTTCTTCGATGGCGGCCGAGATCTGACCGACCCTGTCCTTTTGTTCGCCGACGCCTTTGGCCATCTGTTCGGAGGTGGTGGCAATGGTGCCGGCGGCGCCGCTCAGTTCGCGGGCGTTTTCGGTCAGCTGGCGGATAATCGACGAGAGGTTGCCGACCATGACCGAGAAGGAGCGACCGAGTACGTCGCGTTCCGAGCGCGCTTCAACGCGGACGGTGAGATCGTGTTCGGAGATCCTTCGTGCCACGGTGGCCATTTCGTTGATGTAGTCGCGAAGCTGCATGAAGGCGCCGGAGAGCACGCCGACTTCGTCGGCCGAGTCCACCGTCAGTTCGTGCTCGATGTCGCCGCGCGACATTTCGGTCGCGACCTTAGCGAGACTGTTCAGGCGTCGAGAAATACGGCCCGCGATAAGCCAGCTCAGGAGACCGACCATCAGGGAGCAGAAGATGCCGACACCGAGTATGCCGATGACCTGTTTTTGCAGTTGGGCGGTAATGTCGGATTCGGGTACCGCGCATCCAAAGGTCAGATCGCTGTTGGCGTTTGCGTTGCCGAGCGTGGCGGACGGATCGAGCACCGTTCGGCCACCGACGAAGGTTGGTTGTTCGGCGAGCTCCACGACCACGGTTTCGCGGTCGATTCCGGTGTGCATGGCCGAATACCAGTTACTCCGGTCCCCGGGTGACCATGTCGTATTGATTCCGACCTCGCCTGCCGCCGTAGACCGGTCGTCCAGAACGAGCGCCACGCAGGCGTTAGGCAGGCCGAAACCGCGCAGCGTGGTGGCGCAGCTCTCAAGTTCCCGGTCGAGGGAACGTCTGTCGAGGTAGGCGACGAAGGCGCCGATTCTGTCTCCCGACGAGCTATACGCCCAGCGTCGGTAGAGAAAGGTGGCCGGGTTCGGCAGATCGATCTCGGCAAGGACCGGACTGGAGACATAGGTGACATCAAGGTCGTTGTCTCCGTCGACGGAGCCGAATTCGGGCAGCTGACGCCCCTTGAGTTCGTTGGCACCCGCGAATTCGGGATGCCACGCGTATTCGATCACCTTCCCTGAGCGATCGGTGAGGGCCAGCAGAAGGAAGCCTTCAGAGTTCCTCATCCACGCTGAGAAGTTGTCGCCCAGTTCGGCGGTGGTGTTAAACTCAATTGAGAGGCCGAAGACGTCCTCACGAGCCCACTCGGCGAAGAGCCGGGAGCGGGATTCGATATTCCGTTCGACCTTGTCAGCGTATTGCGATGTCGTCAGTCCGATCAGCCGCGAGCTGCTTTGAGTCAGGGAGTCACCGGTAAACGAATAGAAGTACCAGATGATTCCCAGGACCACAGCCAGGCTGACAACACCGGCGCTGAGGATCTGATGCTTGATTTTCAAGGAACTGAGTTTCAGCATCGTTTACCTCCCTCCCCGGGCGGACGCTTCTTAAGCGGGGCCGCTCCCCCTGAGGTGACGGGAGATAATGCCTTCATGGCGCCTCCTTATTCCGCTGCCACGGTGTTGAGCGGTTCGAGTTCGACGGCGAGGTTGTTCTGGCGTCGAACGGCCTGCCACTCTTCGGCACTGATAGCGGCCTTATCTCCGGAGAGGCTGCTCATGATCTCGAAGTAGTCGAGTTTGTATTTGTCCTTGAGGACCTCGGCCTGTGGCTTGCACTTGACCGCATAGACGGTCTGTACGGACTGGTGGTCGAAGGCGCGCCAGGTCTGCTCGTCTTTGAGCAGACGGTAGGTGTGTCCTTCGAGCGCCGTGACAACCTTGGAACCGCTGAAACTCCCGGCCCGTTCGACGGCCGCCTTGTATTCATGGAGAATAGTGTAGGCTGAGGCGCCGGACGTGCTGGGGTAGCGGTTGTATTTTGCGGCGTAGGTCTCGACGAATTTCTTGCCGCCGGAGTAGTCGTACTTGTAGGGGATCTGCCAGCACCAGGGCAGGGCGCCCACGACGCCTTCCATGACCTTCGGACCGCCGCCTTCGGCCATACCGAGCGTGAGGTTCGGCACGACGATCTGGCAGCTGGTTTTGAGCCCGAGGTTGGTGGCCTGCCGGATGGCGTTGACCATGTCGTTGCCAAACAGCACGAGCACGAGGACGTCGGGTTTCAGCATCTTGGCGAGGGCCAGCTGCTTGCCGTAGTCTTCGGTGCCGAGAGGAGTAAGCACGCCTTTGTGTTCATAGGCGTCTTCCGTTCCGGTGAAGCGTCGCATGGAAGCTTCGGTGGTCCATCCCCAGGTATAATCGGAAGTGATATACATGTACTTCTTGTTGGGGAAGTTGGTTTTCAGGTACTCGGCGAGAGCCTTGGCGGCCATCCACGAGTCGTAGCATTCGCGGAAGGTGTAGCGGTGTGCTTTGGTCCCGGTGGTCGCGGTAGAGTAGGTGAGTGTTCCGAAGAACGGAACGGCTTTCTGCTGGCAGAGGTCGCCGACCGCGACAGCAACGCCGCTCGATGATCCGCCGAAGACCATTTTGACGTTCTGGTTGTCGATAAGGTCGTTGACGTTATTGACCGAGACGTCCGGATTCGACTTGGAGTCGCGGGTAACCAATTCGACCTGCTTGCCGAGAATGCCGCCGGCCGCATTGATCTCTTCGACCGCCAGTGTAGCGGCCCGGAATTGATCCTGTCCCTGTACGCTGTACGGTCCCGTTTCAGGGTAATTGAGTCCGATCTTAACCGTCTCGGAACCGAACGTCAGGCCGGCCGCCAGCATCAAGCAGAGGCAGGCGATTGCCGTAATGCGAAAACGTACCATGACTTTGTCCCCTCGCGCTCTTGAGAGTTTAGGTTCACTTTGCGCTGACTGTATCGTGTCTCGTCCAGGTGTGCTGCTTACGAAGTCCGTCGATCAACACCAGCATGAACAGTGACGACCTGTCAGTCGATACGCTGTCGCTCAGCTTGTAAAGTGTCGCAAATGGTCCATTTTGCGGGCCGACGAGACCCGCATGCCGGTGTTGACGGGCACTATACTTAGTATCGTCGTCGTTCGACGAAACTGGAGTCCTCACGCCCGTTGAACCGGGATTCGAAGGGACGGGCTGGTGTCACTGTACAGCTGGTGCACAGGGCTGGCGAGTGCGGCCGCTGTTTCAGATGGGAACACGAAAGCGCTTGAATAATGTGGACGGTGGAGCGTACTTTCGTGAAAGAGAGCGAAACGTACCTTAATCTAAGGCAGGGTTATGCCGTTTTGTCCCAAGTGCAGGTATGAGTATGAAGTCGGGACGGGCTTGTGTCCTGACTGTAATGTGAAGCTGGTGGCTTCACTTGCCGATCCGGCTGATTTCCCGAGAGGCGAGGATGGTGTTGTGTACGACAACTGGGTGGCACTGGCCCGGCTGTCGTCGTCGGAGTATGCCGACATGATAGAGGAAGTGCTTCGAGACAACCATATTCCGGTTGTGACAATTTGTGGCACGGGTCATTTTGGTCTTACCGGACAAATGGGACTATCATCGTTCAGACCGATTGGCGGCGGTTATACGATCGCGGTGCCTGAGGACTTTGTCGCCGACGCCGACGCCTGCGGCTTGTCAGTTCTTGGCGAAGACTGGGAGAAGGGGCGACTGGTCGATATCGATGAGCGTGACTGATCCCAGTCCGGTCGTCAGGGTTCCGGGTTCATCGGTGCACGCATGATTGTCGTCTTTCCGAGGACTCGATGTGTGTGTGTTGGCAGGTGAGATGGTATCGGCGTGGGGGCCGGACCGGTGGCGACATAATAGAACCAGTCACCGTACAACCCGCCGGTGGTGGCAACGGTGAGGCTGTCGTTCTTGAACTCCAGCAGTTCGAAGTTAATGATCGAATCACGCGCCTCGTTGAGATCAAAGCGGATGGCCCGCCAGGGCTGCACCCCGTTCTGGATGGCGAATAACGACCCTTCTCGATAATACAAGCCATCGATTCCCGCCAGTTCGACCGTATCGGCTGATCCGAGATATGCCCATTCCATGGTCCTCAGCTCTATTCGCGCCAGACCACGACCATACGATGAAACGAACAGGTAGCGTTCATCTTCGGAGAACGAGAGGCCGTTGACACCGACTAAGGTTGGCTCGAAGGAGAGTTGTTGAACGGTGCTGCCTCCCGCCGGCAGGTGATAGACGGCGTTTCCTCCTATATGTATGTCACCGTTCGTTGTGACGGTGAGATCGTTGTAGCCGAATCCGGTTGGTACGTCGGTCCAGGGATGGAAGTGCGTCGTGGCTGCGGAGGTAAGGTCGAAGGCGAAGAGGGCGGCCTGATTCGGTGCGTCGTGGCGGAAGCCGGCGTGTTGCTGCGACGAGGTGCCGAGAGCCCAGAGGAGGTTGCGGATGGTGTCGACTTCCATGCCGAGGCTGCTGAGCTGAAGTGAGTCTGCCACGGAGGCGAAGCGTGAGAGTTGTCCAGCGCGGTCGACAAGGAATATCTCACCGGAGCGCATGCTGCCGAAGTATATGTCGCCGGAGCGCGGGTCAATCGCCATGCCTTCAGGGATCATATCGACCTGCTGTGTTGCAAAGATCAGTTCGCTGGTGTTGATGGGGGTGAACATGGTGTCGAGTCGTCTGATCAGGTCCTTGAAGTCATCGCGATCGTGGAGCGAGGTGAAGTCCGGGTCGTTGGCGGCGCCGAAGTCGATCTTTCGTCGGGTGAGTGCTGTCAGTAGTTCCATCGCCCGATCCGGTTTTCCGGTAAGGGCGTAGCCGCAGGCGAGGTTGTACATGATCACGGCGTTGTTGGGAATGATACGGCGGGCGGCTTCGGTTTTCTCGACGAACGTTTGATAGTCCTGTTGCTGGTAGGCCGCGCCCGCTTCGCGGACTAGCGCGTTTGGATCTGGCTGCTGCGCAGGCGCAGCGACACCAAGCGCGAGAATGAACAGGACGGCAGCCGCGAACGTCTTCATATTGCCTCCACGATATCGATGTTACAGACCTCTTCCTGGGTTCAGCATACGCGAGGAGGACCGGGAAGTTTCATGTGCCGGTCTTCGGCGTTTCGGCGGATAGAATGAGGCGAACCAGATTATCGGCCGAGTTGGTGCTGCCGGGGTCGATGCACGGCCAGCCTTTTCTGTCGGCAAGCTGGCGCAGTTGGTTGTCGGGGTTGACGGCGACGGCAATGGTGGCACGTTCGAGAAGGTAGCGATCGTCGAGGTGATTGCCGAGGGCGACAGTCTGGTTCCAGCCGAGTTTGTTCTGCCGAAGCCATCGGTCCGCGAAGGCGACCTTTCTTTTGCCGCGGGGGTGAGGCTCGGTGACTGCGCCGGTGTAGCAGCTGTTTGTGATGACGGGGTCGGAGGCGATCAGGTCATCGACACCGAGGTGTTGCGCCACTCGTTTCGCGAGCGGGCGCGGTCCGCCGGTGAGGAGGACCTGGCGGATGTGCCGATCTCGGAGTTGTTGTACGGCGCCGGTGCAGCCGGGAAAGAGGTTGTTCTCTATCCGTTCGGACCAGCAGCGTGCGAAGTAGTCATCGACTTCGTCGACGGTCAGTCCGCGGAGGTAGGCGACCTTCATTTTGTACCAGACCGGCGGCCATGATGCGAGACCGTTGTGCAGGACGTGCAGGATCGTGCTGAGTGCGGAGACGCTGGGGTGGTGTTGGCGCAGGTAGGCGAAGAAGTACCGTTCGAGGCTGGAGCGCACCAGCGTTCCGTCGATGTCCCACAGCACGACCATGCGGTTAGTTGTCGGCTTTCTCGCGGATAATCGCGATGCCTTCGATGACGACCGGCACACCACGCACAAGACAGACGATGGCGGCGGCGACGGCGGCCCAGTAGCCGATTTGGAAGGCGGTGTCGAGCCAGGAGGGTTCGAAGTGTTTCCAGCGGATGAGGACGTTGTCGATAGCCGCCAGCAGGAGCAGCCAGCCGAAGGTAAAGGCTTTGAGGATGGCGTAGCCGGAGCGCATGATCGGCGACCCGGTGAGGAACTTGCCGAGTTTCGACTTCTGCAGTGTTTTTTCGCCGAACCCGGCGTACCCGAATTGGAGGACGAATCCTCGAATGCTGTCGGTGAGGATGCCGCGTGAGATGACGACGATGGGGATCCAGATGGGGATGAGGCCGATGTCGGCGAGGATGATCCACATAACGGTCTCGAGAATGCGGTCGGCGGCGATATCGAGGACGCTGCCGAGGGTGCTGGCCTGGTCGAGTTTGCGGGCAAGGTGTCCATCGAGCCAGTCGCCGATGATGATCAGGACGGCGAAGAAGGCGGCAAGGAGGCCGTCGAGGACGGTCTGTCCGTAAACGAGAATGACCACCACGAAGACGAGCAGAAGGCGGGTGATGGTCACGATGTTCGGCAAAGACAATGTTGAACTCATGGTTTTTCTCCCTGCGTATTGTACACACTATTCGTTCTGACGGACAACTCAAATCTGATTTGAATGGGTGCAGGGAGAATGGGTGGTGAGGCGGGAGGAAACTGCTTTGAAAGAACCAGAATCAGGTTATCATTCACGTAGGGAGGGTAGCTTGCCGGTATTCATGATCGAACACGATGGAGGGAGTGATCGCCATGCCCGGGAGATTTTTGGTTTTAGCTGCGGTGGCCTTTATTCTGCTGGGGCTGGGTTGGGCTGTGTTTCGCGGCGACGTTGCTGATCCCGCAGACTGGGTCAAGCCTTTCAAAGCAAAATTCGAAAACGCCGATCCGGTCGCCCGGGCGCACCGCAAAGCCCGTCCGAGTGAGTGGTTCATGTTTCAGCGGATGGCGCCCCTTGACAGTATTCCAGGGTCTGAGTTTGAACGCGCGTCGGCGCAGGCAAATCGCCTTCGAGCGGAATCTTCGACTAAGTCGCGGAACCTGGTTGTCTGGCAGCAGGCCGGCCCTACGAATATAGTCGGCCGGGTCGCCGCTCTCGCAGTGCATCCGTCGTTTCCTGACGTAGTCTACGCGGGTTCGGCCAGCGGAGGATTGTACAAGTCGGTCGATCGGGGGATGACCTGGGAGTCGATTTTCGATGATGAAGGGATCGCGTCGATTGGCGCCCTTGCGATTCATCCGAACAATCCGAATGTTGTTTATTGCGGGACGGGCGAAGCCAACGGCGCACCATACGCCTGGGGTGGCAAGGGTATCTTCCGCTCCGACGATGGTGGGGCGACGTGGACGCCGGTCGGTTTGGCGGAGAGTAATCAGATAGCTCGCATCGTGATTGATCCACTCAGGCCCGATACCATGTTCGTGGCCGCAATGGGACGGCAGTGGGGAACAAATCCAGAGCGGGGAGTCTATCGCTCCTTCGATGGGGGGCAGACTTGGGAACAATCTCTCTATTTGGACGACACCACCGGGTGCATCGATCTTTCCTATCAACCAAGCACTGGTACGCTGTTCGCTGCGATGTGGGAGCGGTATTGCTCTAGTGCCAGTATCAAGTACGAGGGGAATAACAGTGGTCTCTTCCGCTCCACGGACCATGGATCAACGTGGACCGAACTGACAGTCGGTCTGCCCGACGCCGACACAACGGGCGTAGGAAGAATAGGAGTGTGGATAGCCTCGGGTTCGAACACTGTTTATGCATTGTATTCCAGTAAGTATGATTGGACAGGAATCTATCGAAGTGACGATCTCGGTGATGGTTGGTACCGGTTTCCCACGCCCGCATACTTTCCCCTTGCCTGGGGCGGTTTCGCCTGGTATTTCGGACAGATTCGAACGCATCCGAATAACCCCGAAGAAGTTTTCGCACTGGGCGTAGCTCTCATGAAGTCTACGGATGGTTCGGAGACCTGGACCGACTACAGTAAAGAGACGCATTTTGATTATCATGATCTGATTATTCATGCGAACGCCCCGGATCGTTTCTATCTGGCGTCCGATGGTGGTGTGTACATCTCTGAGGATCATGGTGAGAATTGGCGTCACTGTGAGAATATGCCAATCATCCAATTTTATCACACTGCCATTAATCCAAACAATCCCGGTGAACTGATGGGCGGCTCTCAAGACAACGGTACCCTCCGAGGGACATCGAGTGCCCCGGGGAGCTATGAGAAGATATTGGGAGGGGACGGTTTCCACATAGCCTACGATCCCGTTGACAGTGCAATCCTGTACGCCGAGGGTTTCTATGCGAATTTTCACAAGTCTACCGACGGGGGAGAACACTTCTACCGGCGTACAAGCGGGCTCAGCGACACTGACCGCTTTGACTGGGATACACCATTCACGCTCGATCCTCAGAATCACAACGTGCTGTATATCGGATCGCAACGGGTTTATCGGACCGAAGACGGGGCAGAATCCTGGAGTCCGGTCAGCGGTGATCTCTCGAATTGGCCTCATCCGGAGGGAAATCGCACGCGGTATGGGAAGATTTCCAGGATCAGTGTATCCCCGGTCGACAGCGATGTGATCTGGGTCGGTACAGACGATGGGAACGTGTGGGTCACTCAGGATCGAGCTGCTACCTGGACGAAGGTCAGCGCCGTATTGCCGGTGCGTTGGGTGACCAGTGTGGCGACCGATCCACGGTCAAGCGCCGGCGCCTGCGTGACCCTGTCCGGGTATCGAGATGACAGCTATCTACCGCACGTTTTCCGTACGACGGACTTCGGAGCGACCTGGGAGGACATTCACGGGGATCTGCCCGAGGGGCCGGTGAATGACATCGTCATAGATCCGGGCGGCGATTCGACACTATATGTGGCAACCGACTATGGTGTGTTCTTCACCTCGAATCTCGGTCAGCATTGGGAGGTGCTGGGCTCCGGACTTCCGACACGGGTGGCTGTAGACCTGGATTTTGATCCCGTGTCGCGAACCATGGTGATCGGTACACACGGCAACTCCATGTATACGGCGGTGCTGCCCTGTCCTGCGGGAGCCGACGACGACAGTGACGGATGGCCCGACCTGTGCGACAACTGTCCGGGGGTATCCAATCCGGATCAGGCGGATAACAATCGCGACGGCGTGGGGAATGCGTGCTGCTGTACTTCCGGTACCGGCAACGTCAATTCGGATCCGGGCGAGTCAATCGACTTGTCTGACCTGATCTATCTCGCGAACCACCTGTTCCTCCAGGGTCCTGACCTGGCCTGCCCGGGGGTCGGGAATGTGAACGGTGATGAAAACGGTGATGTCGATCTGTCGGATCTAATCTATCTGGTGAACTACCTGTTCCTGGGGGGACCCGCGCCTGAAGCATGTCCGTAATTATGATTGTTGAGGTCTGTTCCGAGTGAGAGGCGGGCCGCGACTTAAACGGAGCAGCGTTCTATCGGGGTGTTCGGTTGAGACTGAGCAATCGGTCGAATCGCCGGGCGGTGTTTCGGGCTTGTCTAATTGCCGACAGAGAACTTACTTGATGGGTCGCGAATCCCACAACTATGGAGAATATACATGCCGGTAGGATTTATTGGCCTGGGCAATCTGGGGCGCGCCATGGCGGGTCGGTTGATCGCCAAGCATACGGAGTTGCTGGTGTGGAATCGGACGCGGGCCAAATGTGACACGATCAAGGCAGAGGCCGGCGAGAGTCCGGCGGATGTCATTTCGCGCTGCGACACGGTGATTCTGAACCTGTTCGACTCCGATGCCGTGTTCGACGTGATCACCGGTGAGCAAGGTCTGCTGGCCGGCGCGTGTGAGGGGAAGCTGGTAATAGACACGACCACCAACCATTTCGAGAGCGTGCTCGGCTTTTATGATCTGCTGGGGCAGGTAGGGGCGAGTTATGTTGAGGCGCCGGTGCTGGGGAGTGTTTTGCCGGCGGCGAGCGGGACGCTGACGATTGCCGTGAGTGGTGACGAGGATGCCTACGGTGCGGCGCTGCCGCTGCTCGATTTGATCGGTACGACAATCTTCTATCTCAGGGAGCCGGGGCTGGCATCGCGCATGAAGCTGATCAACAATATGGTGCTCGGTGTTTTCATGACCGGGCTTGCCGAATCGCTGGCGCTGGCTGAGGCGGCCGGTCTGGACCGGGAAGTGGCTCTGGATGTTCTCGCGGCGGGCGCCGGGAGCAGCCTGGTGTTGAAGGCCAAGCGGTCGAACCTGCTGAACCGGGAGTATCCGGCGCACTTCAGTGTCGACGCTATCTACAAGGATCTGTTTTACTTGCAGGATTTGGCGCGGCAGATCGAGCGGCCGCTGTTTACCGGAAGTACGGCGCGGGAATTGTTTGGTCTGGCCCGGAAGCAGGGCCTCGGGCGGGAAGATCTATCGGCGGTTTACAAGGCGATTTCGGAGTAAGCCGGGGTTGGCTCTTGTATGACTGCCGACGAATGATTAGTTTGTGAGTAGTGAAGCCGGTCCGGTCACACACCGCGCGTTCCGCTTCTCTCGCTCCAGGGCCGTCGCGTATGCCAATCGTTTATTGTCAGCAAAAGTGGTGATATCATGAGAAAGTGGCTTCTCCTCATCATAGTCATGGTCGCTGCGTTGGGTCTGTCGTGCAGCAGCCGGCAGTCACCGTCGAATTCGGACTCGGCCATAGAGCCGGCGCCGGGCCACGGAGTGGCCGCGCTGCCCTCACTGCAGCCGTTCCTCAGTCCGGAGTATCCATCGTATGATGCGATCGACATGTACGACTGGCCGGACTACCTGCCTTCGGTGCATGACACATCGTACGATATCTATGCGGTCACCCTGGTGTGGGGCCATACGTTTAATACGGCCGAACCGAATCCGGATACAACCGATTGGACGGGAACACTTCGGATCAACTTCGAAGGCTTCGCCGAGGCGTTCGAGGCGATCAGTTTTGAACCCGGTGTGGATTCGATCATTCCGGTTGACGCTCCGGTGTGGGTGCCGTGGATATCTGAGACGCACGGCGACGATTTCGACGGTGTTACGGTAATCGTCTTCTACAAGCGCGGCATCTACTACTTTGCGGCGCCGACACTCAGTATCGAGACCGGTCCTTTCAGTACAAATCTCTATGTCGAGGAGCTGGCCTCGTTGACAAGGTTCTATCAAGTGAACGAGCACAACGGCGTGATTATCCATTCGCACCGGCTGCCGCTCGATAACTTCTGCCAGCGCGGGACGATAGTCGGGAAGTGGGTGCAGGAGAGCAACGACCGGCAACAGGGAAGCATCACGGCGGTGTGGACATCGCGCAACGGCACTCCGCAGGGGCATGTATTCGGATCGTTTTCGGCGACGGCCGCCGGCGAGCGCACGTTCACCGGCTGGGTGACGGGTATCCATACGGACAATATCATTGCGTATCTTGCGGGCGACTGGTGGTTTGACGACTCCCGTATGTGTCCGTTGTGTGGCTCAAGTCACGGTCTCTTCTCCGGGACATTTGCGTGGGCGGACGGCTCCGGAAACGGTGGGACGTTGAGAGGAGAGTTCGGAAGTTTTGAGCTGCCGCCCGACGAAACGGAGCTTCCGATGTCCGGTGAGTGGAAAGTCGACTGCACCCTGCTCGACCATCTCGAAGTCGATGTCGGCGACAACAATTCGATCAAATGACGTTTATGCGGCTGGAGCGAACGCTTCAGCCGTTTTTCTTTTTCTTCAGGAAGGCGGGGGTGGGAAGTCCGGAGAGGGCGAGAGCCGCTGCTATCAGCAATCCGCCGGCGGCGCGCCGCAGGACGAATTGTTCGCCTCCGATAGTCCAGGCGAAGGCTGCGGCGAAGACCGGCTCCAGGGCAAAGATCAGAGAGACTCTGAGTGGTGACGTGATCTTCTGGGCTACCATTTGAATGACGAAGGCAGTGAGGGTGGGGAAGACGGCGAGGAAGATGACGGTCCAGAAGGCATGGTTGGTCGTTATCTCCAGCGGCAGGCCAACAGCGAGCGAGGTCACCAGGGCCAGCAGGCCGTTGATAAGGAACTGCTGGCAGGAGAAGACATAGGGGTCGAAGCCGCGTTTCATGTACCGGTCGGCGTAGAGCAGGTGCAGGGCGTAAGCGACCGCGGTGACCAGGGTCAACATGTCCCCCAGATTGATGTACTGCATTCCGCCGGTGAGGATCCAGAGTCCCAACAGCGAAACCACCGAAGCGATAATTTCCATCACCGTCGGTTTTCGTCTGAAGATGGTCAAGAGGAAGAGCGGCACAAAGGCGACAAAAAGTCCGGTGATGAAGCCGGAGTTGGAGGCGGTGGTGTATTTCAGGCCGAGCGTCTGGGGGACGTAGAGAAACCAGAGCATGACGGCGAGGGGGATGGAGTACTTGATATTGTCGAAGAGGGGACGTTTGCTGACCAGGACGTAGATCAGCAGGAGACCGCCGGCGATGAGAAAGCGGTAGGCGACCATGGTGACCGGGTCGATACCGGAGAGGGCGTCCTTTACGATGAAGAAGGTCGCGCCCCAGATGGCGGCCGCGTAGAGCAGGCCGAGGTCGGCGAAGATCAGGGTTTGTTTGTGCGAGAGCGCCATAGGATGGAGACAGTTAGGTGCGGGCGGAATCGAATGTCAAAGGAAAAAGAGAGGATTTGCGTCGTGACCCGGATGCTCAGACGCGACGGATCAGAGCCAGCGGTCGGGTGGGGTTGCAGCCGACGGTGATGGGTCGGTTGAAGTCCCAATCTTCCCACCAGCCGACGAAGTCGAAGGCGGGGTGCTGATTGATGAACAGCAAGAACTCCTGCGGGTAGATCGCCTTGTTGTGTTCGACCATCTCAAAGGTGTGGTGCTTGCCGTTGTCATCGACATCGACCCGCCAAATCTCTTCGTAGATCTGCCTGGCCGGATCGATGAGTCTGATGTCGAACGCGGATTGGATGGATATGTCGCGGTCGCCGGTAACTACCCGGTTGGAGTGGACGGGGACCATCATGTCGCTGAACTGGATGCAGCAGTCGAGGAAGTACAGGCCGCCCGGGGTGAGGGCCGAGGCGACGGAGTCGAAGTGGGACTGCATTTCTTCGATGGAGTTCAGGTAGAGCGATCCGAGCATGACGAAGACGAAATCGGCCTTGAAGCGTGAGTCGAACCGGACCATGTTGGCCTTGAAGAAGGTCGGTTCCGGTTTGAGGTGTTTCCAGGCGATGCCGGCGTATTCGAGCATGGTGCTGTTGATGTCCATGCCGGTGTAGGCATAGCCACGGCGGATCAGCTCACCGGCGTGGGGGGCGGGTCCGCAGGCTATTTCGAGGACTCGTTCGACCGGGACGGCCGAATAGCGATCGATGGCGTGGGCGATAAAGGCCGTCTCGGCGGCTATATCCCGGAACGAGAAAGCAGCTTCGTAGTACTTTGGATAGTCGTATATCACTCTTTCACCCGATAATTCTATTTGTATTAATAGGCAGGAGGCTGGCGGCTGATAACAGGCTGCGGGCTTTTCTCTTGTACCCGCTGTGAAGATTGTGTAAAATTTGACACCATATGGCAGGCGCTGGCGGGGCGTCGGCCGAACTCTGCGAGGTCTACTCTCCGACATGAATACAAAACGAGGAACGACAAGATGCCGATACCCTTCTCGTATGACTGGACCAGGTTCGTCTTGCGGATTGAGATAGCAGCATCGCCCGCGCGCGTCTTCCGTGCCTGGACGGAATCGGACGAAGTGCAGGCGTGGTTTCCCGAAAAGGCCGAGTCGGAGCCGAAAAAGGGCGGGAGGTACTATCTTGAGTTTCTGGGAGGTGATATCGCCGATATGAAGTTCCTGGAGTTTCGCAAGCCAAACAAAGTAGTTTTCACTTTCGGCGACAAAGGAGAGACGGTGACGGTGCGGATCCGGAAGGCCGGGAAGAAAACGATCTGCGAGTTGGAGCAGAGCGGCATGTCGACTTCGCCGAAGTCTCGGGTGCACATGCACATGGGCTGCAAGACCGGTTGGGTGTTTTTCCTGACGAACCTGAAGGCGTACTTGGAGCATGGGATTGACTTGCGCAGTCATGATCGTCGAAAGACGTACAACCAGTCGTACGTAAACAGCTGAGGCCTGGACCCGGGGGAGTCTCGGGCCCCTCCTGATTTTTGATTTATCTATGCGGTACAAATGGTTATATTGGCCGGAATACTGAAACCGGATGATTTGGCGACCCGTATCTGAAGAAGGTCTTTTTTGCACGACGACGAGAAGCTTATAGCCAGTGCGCTGGCCGGAGACCAAAAGGCCTACACCGCCCTCGTGAATCAGCACAAGGCGGCTATCTTTCATATCATCAATAAGATAGTCCGCAATGACGAGGCGGCGAACGATCTCGTGCAAGAGACGTTCATGAAAGCGTTTTCGTCCCTGGCCAGCTATCGTTCGGAGTATCGCTTCTCCACCTGGCTGTACAAGATCGCCGCAAACGCATCGATCGATTATCTTCGCAAGCGCCGGATTCAGGCGCTGTCGCTCGATCGGCCGATGGAGACTCGAGATGGGACGCTGGAGATCGAAGTTCCGGACTATTCGTATCATCCGGAGCGGGACCTGGTCCGCAAAGAGCAGCGCTTCAGTATCGAAGAGGCGATCAACTCGTTGCCGAAGAAGTACCAGGAGGTGATTGTCTTCCGTCACAAGGAAGATAAATCATACGAGGAAATCGCCGACTTACTTGGTATACCGGTCGGGACGGTCAAAGCGCGGATATTCCGTGCCCGCGAGCTGCTCAAGAAGAAGCTTCGACACCTCTAACCACCCCGCCGGCATCAGGATAGGTGAGCATGCGCAGGATTTTTGTTGTTCCGCTGCTGGCGTCGCTTCTGCTTCTCTCTCCCGCGATAGCCAAGGAGCATCGGTTTACGCAGCACGAGACGTTCGAGCCGGACGGCCCTGTCACGCTGGCTCTGACGATTGTCTCCGGCAGTATCAGTATCACCGGCGAGCCGACCGATCGGATTGAGGTCGAGCTGGTGAAGGTGGTCGATGCGGTCGGGATGGATCAGGCGGCGATCGTGGCGGATCATATCAAGTTGAAGACCGAGGAGTCCGACGACCGGATCGACCTTACGACGGCATATCTCAAAATCGCCGACTACAATCCGGACTTCTGGGATAAGCTGATCGGCAACGGCAATCGCACTGCCGAAGGGGTCGTGGAGTTTCATATCACGGTACCCGAGCGGACCAATCTGATCATCACGAGTACGTCGGGCCCGATCAGGATCAACAATGTCACCGGCGACGTGACGATTTCGTGTTCCGACGGCGCTATCGATCTGAACACCGTCCAGGGGGAGATCCAGATAGACAACGGCTCCGGATCGACCAAAGGGGAGTTGTTGTTCGGGCCGGTTGAGGTGCGTCAGCCACTTGGTGAGATTGCACTGAAGTGGGTTGAGGGGGATGTGCGGGTGAAGTCGCTGTCGGCGAAGATCGACATACTTCAGGAGACCGGGGCGCTGGATATCGTGACGCGGACCGGACCGGTGACGATCCGCACCAATCTTGAGAGCAACCGGGATTTCTTCGTGGAAACCCAGTCGGGCAATATAGAATTTCTGGTCCCGGTGACGGCGTCGGGGCTGCTTCATATCTCTTCCGAGCTGGGAGAGATTCAGACGGACGTGCCGATTTCGATCGAGAAGTATTCACGCCAGGGAGTGGTGGGACGATTCGGAGTCGGCGGTGTCAACGTAAACCTCGTTTCGGGATCGGGCGACGTGACCGTCGCCCAGTTCTGATCGACCGAACGGGACTGTTCCCGCGCGGGTCGCATAGGATGTGGCCAGGATGCAGGATGTAGCGCGCATACTCGTTTTCTCTGCAGTTGTCTTGCTGCCAGCGGCCGGTATGGCACTGGCGGCTCCGGCCGAATCAGACGCACCGGCGCCCGCCTCGGTTTCAGTCTCTGCCGAGGCTGCCGAATCCTCCAACGCAGAAATTGAGTTTAGTCCCGCTCCCGAAGATACAGGGAGTGTGGAGTGGTTTTCCGATTCATCGAAGGCTCGTCGTACCAAGCCGGGGGAGGTCCTGTTCAATGAGATCGAGTTGTCTCCCGAGCGCGTGATCGCCTATGACACGCTGGGCAACCGGTGGAGCTATGATTTCCAGACGGATGAGTTCGTGGAGGGTGATTTGCCGGGGGGGGATCTGCCCGATGCCGATATCGGTCGTCCGGTAAACGAGCGGTGTACCGATACGCTGGAGCTGAAAGCGGTAGCCTCGTACGTCAATGTCAGTTACGAGAATGTCGTGACCGGCGACATCAACGCCACCGGCAGGGTGGTGGTTCAGGGATGGGTGAAGGGGAATATTCGATCGTTGCAGCGGGTGCTGGTGACGCCGCACGGGCGGGTTGACGGCAGCATTTATGCGCCGGAGATCGATGTCGAAGAGGGGGGGATCGTTCTGGGTGAGATTTCCGAGACGAGCAATCCGATGCGGGTGTTGCAGGATATCTCCGCCGAATATATGTGGGTGGTAATCGGCGTATTTGCCTTCTGGCTGGTCTTCACGTTTGTGCTGGTCTCACTGGCGCCTCGCCAGTTCCGAAATATCCAGTCGTGTGTCAGCAGCTATCAACTTCGAAGTTTCGCGCTTGGTCTGCTCCTGTTGCTGTTGATGGGACCGGCGATGATTGTCTTTGCGGTCACGATTATTGGTATTGTCATTTCGGTGGCCATCCCGTTCGCTTATCTGGCTGCTATTTCGCTGGGTGTGATCACGTTCGGCAATCGCGTTATTAACCGACTGATGCTTCGGTTGTTCGGACGGAAGCAGTCGCTGATGTTCCAGTCGCTGCTGGGTGTGACGCTGTTTGCGGCAACCTGGCTGCTGGTAGCGTTTTTGTTCGGTTCGCCCGATCCGACGACGAACACGATTGGAACGGTCCTGCTGGTACTGGTGACGGCGGGAAGTTTGTATCCGGTCTGTTCGGGTCTGGGGGCGGCGTTTTTGACGCGGTTCGGATTCCGACCGTATGTCAGCTATCGCGACCGTCAGGCCGTCCACCCCGAAAGCCCTCCCGAGCCGCCGCCGATTCCCAAGGCGCCGCCCGTAGTCGGGCCGCCCCCCACGCCACCACCTTCGCACCGCCCCCCGGGATCGTCGCCGCTTTCTCCAGGCAACGATTAGTCGTTTTTTTCGTACACAAGAGGGTGGGAGTAGTAACAATACGAAGAGAGGTGTATTGATGATGCGAGGAAAGCTGTGCCTTGCCGCAGGGCTGTTTCTGATGCTGGCGGGCAGCGTTGCGATGGCGGGGGAAATCGAGAAAGCGACGGAGAAGGTTGATGCGCAGGATGCCAGGTCGCTGTATATCGAATGTGAGTTTGGCGCCGGTGAGCTCCTCATTCGGCCGGCGAGTATCGACGAAGCTGCCATCCTGAACGTCACGTATGAGCCGGACAAGGTTGCGTACGATGTTAGTTACCATGTTCGCGACGGAGTAGGTGAGCTTTATCTGGAGAGTGACCTTCGCAAGCGTGGCAATGTCGACAACATTGAGAATTCGTGGGAGCTGACGCTGACGGACAAGCTTCCGACTGAGCTGCATTTCGAGATCGGCGCCTGTGATGCGGAGATCGATCTGGGGGGGGTGCCGTTGACCGAGTTGAAGATGGATATCGGGGCGGCATCGGGGCTGGTGGAGTTTTCGAAGCCGAACCCGGAGCGGTTGCGCGAGATCAGTATCGATGTCGGAGCCTCTTCCATTGAGTTCAACAAGCTGGGGAATGCCAATTTCGAGTACTTGAGTGTCGATTGCGGAGCGGCGTCGCTTGATGTCGACTTTCGCGGCGAACTGCACGGTGAGTCGGTGGCTGATTTCGATATCGGGATGGGGTCGGCTGACATTGTCGTTCCGGAGGGGTATGCGGTGCGGATCGAGACCGACGACAGCGGCTGGTTTTCATCGGTCGATTTCGACGATCTCGATGTTCGCAAGGTGTCGTCGGGCATCTGGGAGACCGCGGGGTTTGAGGATGCCAGGGATCGGTTGACGATCCGGCTCGATGTCGGGATGGGATCGGTTGATATTCGAGCCCGTTAGTCGAACGTGACTGCAGAAATGACTTAGGCCGTCCGGCGCTTCTGTCGGGCGGCCTTTCTGGTTCCGGTTGCCGGGTGTTTCAAAGCTTGTTTGTCGGTCGATACCGTCCATATACTGACTACAGACCGGGCGTTCTCCCTGAGCCAATGAACCAAACCGAGTGTCCGGCGTTATAAAGCGATAGGCTGACCTGTAAGGAGACTACATGAAACGAATACTGGTGGTGACTGCAGCTTTGTCGGTGTTGATGCTGGCCGGACAGGCGCGGTCGCAGGCAACGCAGGAAAAGATCTACCGCGCCCGGGACCGGGTCTATCCGGCGCTCGTGCACATACAGCCGGTGGTGAAGGATTACAACACCGGTGAGCTGAAGAAACAGGCTGTTATCGGATCGGGAGTCATTTTCCATCCCGACGGCTATGTGGTGACGAATTATCATGTCGCCGGCAAGGCCGCCCGGATAATCTGTACGCTGTGGGATAAGGAGCAGGTGCAGGCCGAGTACGTGGGTGGTGATCCGCCGACCGATATCGCTGTTATCAAGCTCGATCTGAGCAATCATCCCGACGGGATTCCGGTAGCCGAGTTCGGCAATTCCGATTCCGTCCAGGTTGGAGAGCAGGTGCTGGCGATGGGGTCGCCGCTGTCGCTGTCGCGCTCCGTTTCTTCGGGGGTGGTATCAACGAAGGATCGGTATTTTAGTTCCGATGTACGTCTTCCCAGTGGGGAGCGGACAGGGCGATACAATTTGTGGATACAGACCGATGCGGCGATCAATCCGGGCAACTCGGGCGGGCCGCTGGTTGATCTCGACGGTCGCGTGATAGGGATCAACTCGCGGGCGACGTTGTTCGCAAACAATATCGGGTTCGCTATTCCCATAAATATCGTCAAGAGGGTGACCGAGGCGATCATCGCCGACGGCAAAGTGCATCGCAGCTGGATCGGCGTGCACTGCCAGGCGCTTCAGGAGCTGGAGGACTATTTCGGTTCCGATCGCAATCGCGGCGTGCTGGTTTCTTCGATCGATCCCGGTTCCCCGGCGGAGGAGAGCTTCATAAAGGCCGGTGATATTATCCTGTCGGTTGACGGCGAGCCGGTGTCGGCCCGTTTTCTCGAAGAGCTTCCCGTGTTCTACAACAATATCGCCTCGCGTCCGTCCGGCAGCGAGATCACGCTGACGGTGCTTCGCGATGAAGAAGAATACACGTTTACGGTGACGACGCGCGAGCTTGGTGATCTGCAGGGGGAGGATTTCGAAGTCTCAGACTGGGGTTTCACGGTGAAAGGAATCACCCGGCAGATGAAGATCGACAATCAGCTTCGCGATTCGCTGGGCGTGTTCGTGACCGGTGTCAAGCGGGTGAGTTCCGCTGATGTGGGCGGGCTTCGCTCGGGGGATGTGATCACGCAGATCAACAAGGTGCCGGTGCAGGATCTCGGTGACTTCATCACGCGCTATGGTGAATTGTCGGAGCAGACGGGGAAGATACTTCTGACAACCCGTCGTGGTGGCGCAATCCGTCTGGTGGTACTCAATCTGGACAAGAACGAGGAGGATACGCTTGAAGGGTAGAAGTGTCATAGTTGCGGTTGCGCTGGCGATCCTCGGCCTTGGTGCGGCGGCCTCCCCGGCGAATGCGATAACGACCGATTTCGATTTCGGACGTCTCAGCAAGCAGGTCGAGCAGTACAGCCTGGTGATGGAAATGAAGCTCGAGTTGTCGTTCGGGATGCAGACGACGGAGCAGGAGATCACGTTGCTGGCGACGGTGGTAAGCAAGGACGGGCTGGTGGTATTCGATGGGACGACGCTCGATTTATCCGATCCGTTCAATACGTTTTCTTCGTTTTCGATCAAGTCGACGCCGACGCGGATCGAATTCAAGACGCTCGATGGCTCCACCACGTACGAAGGAGAGTATATCGGGAACGACCGGTATACGAAGATCGGGATGGCAAGGATTGTAGACTCGACCGGCACCGAGTTTCCTTACTGCAAGTTCAGCAATAAGGCAAGCCTGAGCACCGGGGACTGGGTGGCGCTGTACTATCTGCTGCCGGAGTTCGTATCGCCTCGAGTCGGGGCCGATATCGGCATGGTGTCGACGGTGATCGAGATGCCAGAGAAGTTTCCGATGATCGTCGGTTTCGGACCGCACGAGCTGGTCTCGGTGCTGTTCGATCAGAATCTCAATCCGCTCGGCGTACTGGGTATGCTTCCTGATCCGGCATCGGGGAGTGCGGATGGTTCGATGCGTTCTTTCGGTGGCGATGATTTCCCGATCATGGGCCTGATCGGCGCCGACAAGATTGCCCAGTTAGTGGCCGACCCGCCGGTGAAAGGACAGATTGTGCGCGGCTGGCTGGGAATTACGCTTCAGGCGCTGACCAGGGACATTCAGGAGTTTTTCAATATCGAAGCCGGTGGTGGCATAATCGTTAACGAAGTCATGACCGGCTCGCCAGCTGATGTGGCCGGCCTGAAGGTCGGTGATATTCTGATCGATGTCAACGGTCAGGCTATCGAGGTCGACACCGAGGAAAAACTGCCCGTTTTCCAGCGTCGCATTTCAGAGATGGGACCGGATACACCGGTGGAGTTTACGGTGATTCGGACCGGCGACGATCTGGTTGACACCACCAATGTCACCGCCATACTCGGCAAGGCGCCAATCGCGGCTACCGATGCCGAGGAATACGAGAATGACAAGCTCGAGATCAAGGTTCGCGACCTGGTATTCACCGATTACATGCTGTACAATGTCGAGCCGGAAGAGTTCAGCGGCGTCGTGGTGTCCGAGTTGGAACCCGGCGGTCTGGCGAATATCGGCGGTTTGCGAATCGGTGACGTGGTTCAGCGAATCGGCGCCTCGGAAGTGAACTCGGTAGACGAAGCGAAAGTTGCGCTCGAAGCATTGTTGGAGAAGGATCCTTCGGAGGTTGTCTTTTTTGTCTGGCGGAACAACAAGACGATGTTCGTAAACGTCAAGACTGAATGATGTCGAGTGACAGTGAATGCAAAAAGGGCGAGTGTGGATTCACACTCGCCCTTTTCATTTGTGGCGCTATCGTGCTATCGGAGCAGAATCATCTTTCGTGAATCGACACCCTGTTCTGTCTTGAGGCGGTAGAAATATACGCCGCTGGCCACCTGTTCGCCGTACAGGTTGGTGCCGTTCCAAACTACATCGTGCGTGCCGGCCGACTGGTAGGAGTCGATCAGTGTGGCGACCTGTCGGCCGAGGATGTTGTGGATGGTGATGGTCACGGTCGACGCGGTCGGTAGCGAGTAGCGTATTATGGTCTCGGGGTTGAAGGGATTGGGGTAGTTCTGCATCAGGGCGAAAGAGCGCGGCAGTTCGTTATCGTAGCGGTCGTCGAGGCCGGTCGGCGACCCGGCTTCACTGAGAAGAACGGAACGAAGGTTGGTGAGTGAACTGAGTCTGTCGCCGGCCTGACCCACGGCGATCTTGTAGAGCACGCACTGACTGTCGCCGGGGTTGAACGTAAACGGTCCGGCTGTCGCAATAATAGCGCGATCGGCCGGTGATGAATCGAGCCAGCCGGTGGCGCTGACCGGATCTCCGGTAAACTCGAAACGCGAGGGCTGCGTGGATATCGGGTTGATGATGGCCGCGCCGCTGACATCGAGTCCGCGCATGACATTCCATGACTCCAACGAGTCGGCCGGATCGGCGCCCGTCGGGTAGGCGGCCACTGAGAAGAAGTCGAGATTCTTGTAGTCGGGGACGGTGGTGCGATCAAAGACAGCGGTGTCGCCGGTCGACGGGAGAAGTGGACCGCGAATCATTCGTACACCGATTGCCGGCGGGGTCGTGCCATACTGACCATCGTCGTTGTCCGCGTTGTAGCAGAATATGATGTTGTCCGCGCTGTCGCAACCGACCAGGTCGTCTTCGGCCCAGCCCAGGTCGGGGTCCATCCAGAAAGTCACGAAACAGCTGTCGACGATATTCGAGCTGCGGTTGAAGATAGTGTACTGGACGAAGATGACGTTTTCCTGGCCGGGATCATCGGATGCCCAGACCATCTGCTGAATCTCAACGCCTACTGGATCGGTCTTGCCGCCGAGGATCGTGTGGGTCGCCGGGTTGGCATCGTTGAAGACCGACCAGAGCAGTTGATCGCCCCGGATGGCCGGATGGCCGAGACCGTCGACGGGCGCGCCCTGCGCGGTGGGCCAGTTGGTGTAGTCGCTGTTCGGGTTGCCGGCGAGGCTGTCGGAATGGAGTTTGTAGACGCGGTAGGTCGGCTCGGTGTCGCCGTTGGGGTCAAACGAGCCGCCGGACATCGGCCCGGGCCAGAACTCCGATGAGTACTGGGCCATACCGATGCGGATTGAATCGTTCACCAGTCCGCCCACCCAGATGCCGGCGGCGTAGAGTGCGGAGGTGGTATTGACGCCCATGGTGATGTCATCGACCGTTGTGAACGGATAGAAAAAACCGATGTCGTAGCCGAAGACCCCGGCGACATCCTTGGCAAGGAAGCCGGTGTTGGTGACAAACATCAGGAGGTTGTTCGCCGCGATGTAGGTAGTAACATCGGTGTCAGTCTGAGTGTCGCCGGCCGTGGCGGCTTCCGGCTGCTGCGGGCGCGGGGCTCCGGTTTGAATCAGGAGGATCGCCAGAATCCCTGCGAACAAAAACGTCTTGGCACTTCTCATGCCCGGACACCCCTTTCCTCGCGGTGTGTGACCGCGACATTACTTGAGCAAGATCATCTTCCGTGACTGCGTCTGACCGTCGGTAACCAATCGGTAGAAGTAAACGCCGCTGGCGACCTTCTCGCCGTGGCTGTTGCTACCATCCCATACTACGTTCCATGTACCGGCCGGTTTCGTTTCATCGACTAATGTGACCACTTTCTGCCCCAGAACGTTCAACACAATCAACTCGACTTCGCTCTGTCGCGGTAGGGAGTAGCTGATGGTGGTAGTCGGGTTGAACGGATTGGGGTAGTTCTGGGCGAGCGAGAAGTCACCGGGGAGAGCCGCCTCGGGGTGGTTGTCACCGATGTCGGTGGGGATGTTCGGGAAGGCCGACATGACGTTATACATCTGGGAGATCGAGGAGAGGCGATCGGTGCCCTGTCCAACGGCGAACATGACGAGGACGTATTGACTGTCACCGGGCATCATGGTGATTGGTCCCATCGAGCCCATCATGCGACGGTCGGCGGGGGCGATGTCGAGGTCGCCGGTGCCAGTGAGGGGATTGCCGGAATGGACATACGTAGTCGGTTGCATGTTATATGTGTATGGAGAGCCGTCGGCGTATAGTCCTTTCATGTAGCGGAACGTCTCGATGTGGTTGTTCGGGTCAAGGCCGTTTATGTACTTGTTGGTAGCTGTCATTCCGAGGTTGTCGAATCCGGGGTAGAACTGACCGAAGTAGAACGCGGTATCGGCGATACTACCCGGTACGCGGGGACCGTACAGCACTCGGAAGCCTGCTGCCGGCGGGCTGGCGCCATATTGCTCATCGTTGTTGTCGGCGTTGTACGCGTAGATGATATCGAGTATGGAATCGCACCCATAGAAGTCATCGCCGGCGCCGCCGATATCTGGATCGGCCCAGATGCTCACAAACATGCTGTCGATCTGATTTCCGCCCTTGTTGAATAGCTCGTACTGCAGATAAACGACTGTGCTCTGCTGGCCATCGCTGATGGTATACCAGTCGGGGACGGGCGGAGTGAAGGAGAAGGTGTCTGCCGAGGTGTTGTAGAAGTCTTTGTAGGTGGCAAACCTGACAACGGTCCCTTCGGCCGGCGCCGAGAGCGCTCCGGAGAAGTCACGGAAAATGATGCGGCCGATGCGGAAGTCTTCATCGAAGACATACAAGGTCGCAGCGTTGTCCGGGGCAGGCTCGAAGTACTCGACTTCCCAGGGATAGATGCGGTCACCCCAACTCCAGCCGCCGCTGGCATCATCGTCAAGGATCGAGAAGAAAATGCGCCTGTCGTCGGTGGTGTCATCGGGAGTACCTTCGCCGATATTCCAGACTTCAAACGGGGCACGATCTGCAAACTTGCCGTCACCGCTCCAGTTGTAGTACTCGGAGCCGGTCGCCGTGAACCGGATTTCCCAATCGGAGGCGCCGACTCTGCCTCGCCAGTTCATCCTCGAAAAGTCGGATCCTGCATCGGAAGAGACGTACCAGTCTCCGGACGAGTTAAGCGAATATGCTACGTCGTCAGGTGGGGTGATAGCGCCGGTGTCGGTCGCGATCTCTTCGATGGCAGCGATGCCGGTTGGCAACGGCACGACGTTTATCTTGAAGCCCTGAACGATGCTGGGGTCGTCGTCGCCCCATGGTTCTCGCTGATTCGACAGGAGTCGCTGGTCGCGTGTGATGTTGTCGAGGTTCCAGAGACTATGGACAGTGTCCTCACCATCCACCAGGAACGTATCAGTGAATGTAACTTCGTAATGATCCGACGGGTAGACAGGTTGCCCGACCGACCAGATTTCAACCACGCCGTGCGACGGACCGGTGTGAGCGGCGGTTTCGGAGACATCGATGTAGATCGTATCCAGCGTGGTGCCGGTGACCTCCCAGGTGGTCATGCGAACTTCGACTCCGAGCGGATCGGTCTCACCGGCGTCGTTCGTGTGCTGTGAAGGGCTGGCGTCGTTGAAGACGGTCCAGAGCATCTGTTCACCGATCATGAGCGGGTTTCCCAACGCGTCGACCGGAGCGCCCTGATCTTGGGGCCAGTTAAGGTAGTCGTTGTTCGGGTTGTCGGCGAGGCTGTCGCGATAGAGCTTGTAGACTTTGAAGTCGGGGTTGTCGGCCTGGTAGGTGCCTCCGTACATTGGGCCGGGGGCGTACTCACTGGAGTATTCGGAGATTGCGACACGGATATCGCCGTTGACCTTGCCTCCCAGCCAGAGGCCGGCCGCGTAGAGAGGGGAGCGCGTGTTCGATCCATTGTAAATGTTGGCAGTGCCGGTGTACGGATAGTACGTGCCGTAGTCATTGCCGAACACATCGGCGAGGTCGCGCCCGAAATTGCCGTGGTTGGTGACGAACATCAGAATCGCGTTGGCGTCGATGTAGGTTGTGTTGTCGATGCTGTTGATGTCGGTGGCGGTGATTGCCGCTTCGCGATCGGTGGGTGGCAGGGCGAACGAAAGCGTGGCGGTCAGCAGCACTGCCGTGCAGACCGTCAGTAAATGAAGGCGAATAGTCATAGCTCCCCCAGCTTTATGGGATGATTCACTTGTGTTTCTCTTCACAATTTATGGTCAGTCGCAGTTTTGTCAACCTTTCCAAAGATGGCGATCCGGGCCTGTCGCGGCTGCCACTATGCAACGGTCTGCGGATAGACGTCTGCATGATTTAGCGGCGCTCGGTTAGTCGCGACCTGTTCAAGCGCCGAACTTGCACCGTAGGGTCATGCCAGAAAACGGTTTACGCGGAGTTTGTCGGGTTGTATATTCTCTGCATACTCCGGATTACCCCGTATCCCGGTTCGGCACGGCCGTTGCACTTGATCCTGCCTGACAGGTTTCACTATCTGTCTCTGGAATTGGAAAGAACGGTTGAGCTGAACGGAAAGGTACTTGATATGACCAGAAAGCTCATGATGATATTTCTCGCGGTCGGCATCCTGACCACCGGGTCGGCGATTGCCCAGTACACTGGATCGGTGGTTATCGACTCGGTTGATGGCGAGCCGGGCGTGCAGGTGGTGGTTCCAATCCGTCTGGCTGGAAACAACGATCTGATTTCGGGGATGATGATTCCTATCAGATTCAACGATGCCGCTATGACGTTGGACTCGGTGTCGTTTGTTGAGACGATTGTCCCCGCCGGTTTCTCCGCGCAGGTGAACTACGATCCGTACTCCGATGGCTGGATAATCAGCGTGGTACCGCCAATAAGCGCGACACCGCCGGTGGGGATCGATACCGTTTCGGGACTCATCTGCAAGGCCTTCTTTGTCATGGCCGATCCCCTCGCGCCTGGAACGTACGAAGTAGACTCCGTCAATGTAGACTCACTATTCGGGGGTGTCTTTCACAAATGGCGGCGGGTTGAGTTCAGCACCCCGGACGCTCGGACACTGCTTCCGGGTTTTGAATCCGGGCAGGTGTTCGTGCGGGTATCGACCGGGGTCGGCGATGATCTCGGGCCGACCGGTCTGCCGACCGATTTCGCGCTGGCGCAGAATTATCCGAACCCGTTCAACCCGAGCACGGTGATCGAGTTCTCGCTGCCGACGGCGGGTCGGGTATCGCTGTCGGTCTACAACATCCTGGGACAGGAGGTATCCAGACTGGTCGATCGGCGTATGGAGGCGGGTATCCATCAGGTCACGTTTGATGCTTCGGATCGCCCCAGCGGGGTCTATTTTTACCGGTTGAGTCATCCGGACGGTTCGGTGACGAAAAAAATGACGTTTGTCAAATAAACAGAATTGTCATCTCTGCCGATGAAACCAGAGACAGCCAGAGAAGGCTGTCTCTGGCTTTTTTTTGGGAATCCACAAACCGATGACAACGACAGCTCAAGCGCCCAAACAGGTCAAGATCGGCGAGTACGTGCTGACCGGCAAGATCGGTCAGGGCGGGATCGCGGAGATATATCGGGGTCGGCAGGAATCGCTGAACCGCGATGTGGCGATCAAGATTCTTTCGGCCGCACTTTCCAACGAGCCGGAGATAGTCCGTCGGTTCGAATTGGAGTCGATGGTAATCGCCCGGCTGAACCATCCCAATATCGTCCACGTGATCGACAAGGGACAGGCGGGGAATCGGTACTACTTCGTGATGGAGTATGTCGATGGGACATCGATGCGCGAGGTGATCGATTCCGACAAGATCAGCCTGAAGGTGAAGCTGGAGATGCTGGCGCAGGTCTGCAAGGCGCTCGACTATGCGCACAAGAACGGCGTGATTCATCGCGATATCAAGCCGGCCAATATCCTTATCGATCGACAGGGCAACCCCCGGGTGGCCGATTTCGGTATCGCCCAGATAATCGGCCGGGCCGAGACGGACATGACGGCGGCCGATGTGATTATGGGGACAGTGGCGTACATGTCACCGGAACAGAAGGTCAGTTCGACCAATGTCGATCAGACGACCGACATCTATGCCACCGGCATCATGATCTACGAGATCCTGGTCGGGCGCAAACCCCAGGGTCGGTTCAAGATGCCGTCGGAGTTGAATCCCGAGCTCAATTCATCGTTTGATGCAATAATCGAGCGCTGTCTGGCGGATGATCCGTCGGGGAGATACCAGACGGCGGTGGAATTGAAAGACGCACTGCTGGAAGCGATTGGAACGCTGGAGAGCGAGCACAAGGAGCCGGGGCAGGAATTCTCGCTGTCAGGGTCGGGATCGTTTATCGGCAAGTGCCGTCATCTGGATACGATCAAAGAGACGAGGCACTCGTCGACCATCCTGGTCGAGCACAAAGTCACCAAGCAGCTGTATGTGATAAAGAAGCACAGCAAGGGGGAGGCGGGGCGCAAGGAAGCGAAGCTGCTTACCTCGCTGAAGCACAAGAACATCATCAACATCTTCGGTTCGGGCGGGACCGGCCGCAACACGGTAATCGTCTGTGAGTATGCGCAGGGTGGTTCGCTGGCGGATCGGATGGTGCGCAAGTACGACTGGCGCCCGGCGATGGAGCTGGTGACGCAGGTGGCATCGGGTCTGGATTTCGCGCACAAGAACAATATCGTGCACGGCAACATCCGGCCGTCGAATATCCTGTTCGACAAAAGCGACACGCCGAAGATTTCCGATTTCGGGATGCCGATTCACTACGATTCGCCCAACAAAAAGAACTGGTACTCGCCGCCCGAGCACAAGCAGTCCAAGCAGGGGGATATTTACGGTATGGGCGTGATGCTGCACCGGATGGTGACGGGGCGGAATCCGCAGTACGACGCCGGTGACAATCTCCGCCTGGACGATGTGAAGATGCTGATTCCGGAGGATATTCGGACGATGCTGACCAAGCTGCTGGCGATACGGGTGACCTATCGCTACAAGGCGTGCGAGGAGTTTCTCTCCGACTGGGATGATTTTGTCGAGCGCGAGGAAGCAGCGCGCCGTCAGCGAGAGCTTCGCGCCCAGACGCCGGTGCAGACGAAGAAGCAGCTCCCGGTTTGGCTTATACCTGCCGCCGCCGGGGGTATGCTGGTGATTGTGGCGTTGATTTTGTGGGCGGCAGGGGTGTTTGGGTAGACGTTACATGTTCGCGACAAGATGCTGACAAAAGGGCCTCGCAGTGCGAGGCCCTTTTTCATTGTGCTTTCGTAACAGCCTCCGAGTTACAGCAACGTATAGGTCAGGCCGAGGGCGAGGGTTTGTTTGAGGCGGCCTTTTTTCTCGACCTGTTTGTCGTAAAGTAGCTGCACGTAGAGACTGACGGCGACTATTTTCGAGACCTTGGCAGTGATGATGTTCTCGAAGTTAACATCGATCGCCTTCCAGTCGTTTTCCTGCTCCGTTCCTTTCACTTTGTCCGACTCTGAAAAGAAGATAGCCTTGTACAAGGACAGCTTGCCGGTGTACTGCATCTTATCGGAAAGCGTCAGGACAGCATCGGTAACGGACTCAAAGCCGCCGTCGGTGAAGGTGGAGTCGACCTGTGGCAGTTCGACATCGGTGGTGTCGATGAACGACTGCATGATCTGGCGGAAGCCGAAACCGAGCCGGCTGGTGACGAAGTCGTCCTCTCTTTCATACAGCTTGCGGGTACCACCGGCGGACTCGGTCAGCTTCATCGGCGAGAACCAGAGCTTGTTGGTTGAATAGGTGGTGCCGAAGAGGCGGTTGTTGTAACGACCGTCGTAGAACTGCGACTCTAGTCTGAACGCGACATAGGGATCGACGAACTTGTGCATGGTGAAGCTGCCGACGTTTTCCCAATCGATCAGATCGGTTGATTTGCGCGGCTTGCTCCAATCGCCCGTTTCTTCGTCCTGCGTGCTGGTCATGCCGAAAGAGGTTTTCAGCGTGCTCTTGAAGTGGAAGATAGGAGAAAACTGGCGCTGGGCCATACCGTTGAGGTTTGTCTGCCAGGAGAAGGAACCGACTTCGCCCCCAACCCAGGCCTCGTTATATGAGGTCTGCGTGGCGGTGAAGTCCCAGACCACGTTCTTTTTCCAGAGATAGAGGGTGTCGTCGGCATCCTGCGCGGCGACACCTCCGGCCAGCATGACAGCACAGAGTGCGGTCAGCGCCAGCGTGCGACCAAGACCTTTTCCCATGTGATCCTCGTTCGATTGTGCGGTTAGTAGTGTTTTCCCAATAGTGTAGTCAAAGTCCACCGGGCACAAGCAGGAAATCCGGGGCCGCCGGCGGCCCCGGATTTAGCGGGTACTTGCGCGTAGCGACGAGCCTTCGTCAGGCAGCGGCGTCTACGGCCTGCGTGCAGTGCGCACAGCGTTTGGCTTTGATGGGGATGGTCGACAGGCAGTGCGGACATTCCCGAGTGGTCGGGGCGGCCGGCGGCGCTTCCTTCTCCCGTTTCAGTTTATTGATGTTGCGTATGACCATGAAGACGGCGAAGGCCACGATGATGAAGCTGACCACGGTGTTGATAAACATGCCGTAGTTGAGCGTCACAGCACCGGCGGCGGTGGCGTCGGTCAGGGTCGGGTACGGACCGGCGGTTGCCCCCTGCTTGAGGACAACGAACAGGTTCGAGAAGTCGACATTGCCGAGCAGCAGGCCGATCGGCGGCATGATGACGTCGGCGACGAGCGACTTGACGATTGTCCCGAAAGCGGCGCCGATGATAATGCCTACGGCCATATCAACGACGTTGCCTTTCACTGCGAATTCCTTAAACTCCTTCATCATTCCCATGACAAAGCTCCTTGTAGAAGGACGATGGCTATCCCGGACAAAAAGAGGGACGAATCCGTTCGTTTGCGCCGAATGTACCGAACCTGCCGATCAGGAGCACAGGCAGCTCCCTACAAGTTTCGCCCTCAGTGTATTCGTTGTTATGATCCGGTTTCCTGGAAGAGGTGCACGTCGCGCTGCGGGAAGGGAATCGAGATACCTTCCCGATCGAACGTCAGCTTCACCTTTTCCGTCAGATCGAAGAAGACAGCCCAGTAGTCGGCCGTCTTGACCCATGGGCGACAGACGAAGTTGACCGAACTGTCGCCGAGTTCTGATACCGCGACGGTAGTCGCGGGTTCTTCGAGAATACGGCTGTCTTCTTTGCACAAAGCGACAAGAATGTCTTTGGCCTTCTTGATGTCGTCACCATAGCCGATGCCGAAGACGAGATCGATGCGTCGGTTCTCGTTGGCCGAATAGTTGGTGATCGTGTCACTGGTAATTTTGCCGTTGGGGACGATAATCTTGCGGTTGTCCGGTGACTTCAGGATGGTGTTGAAGATGTGGATCTCTTCGACCGAACCCGAGGCACCGCCGGCCTCGACGTAGTCACCGACCTTCATGGGTCGGAAGATGATGAGCATCACGCCGGATGCGAAATTGGCGAGCGAGCCCTGGAGGGCGAAGCCGACGGCCAGACCGGCGGCACCGATGATGGCTATGAACGACGCCGTTTGGACCCCGAGCGTGCCGAGCGCGGCAATGATCACGAAGGTGAGCAGCGCGATACGCGTCAGGGCAATGACGAATTTCGTGAGCGTCGGATCGGTACCGGCGCGATCCAGGACACCGCGGAAAGTGCTGGCGATGATCCTGATGACAAGTCGTCCGATAATGAATATCGCTATTGCGCCGATGACTTTCAGTCCGTACAGCGCGGCCCAGTCCTTGATGACGTCAAAATACTCCTGCATAGCCTATTCCTTTCATCTCTCTTTGGAGCATGCCAGTTGGATATGAGTCAGCGAAGAAGAGATAGGCCCGTGTGTCACGCCGAGAAATCCCACAAACCAGCATCGACGAGACATCCCCTTATCACAACTGCTCCCGTTAGTCCTTTCAGCCGTGACGAATATGGGCCACATCGACCCTGATTGTCAACCGAAAAGGGAGGAGAAGGTCGCCGGAGAAACACGCGCCGTTTGTCTAACTTCGTCAGTATGACTCGTCATCGGATGGATACTTGCCGGTGCGAACCTCGCTGATATAGCGGGTGACAGCGTCGGAGATGGTCGGCTTCAGGTCGGCGTATTCACGCAGGAATTTCGGTTTGAAGGAGTCATCGCGGAGGCCGAGCATATCGTTGATGACCAGCACCTGGCCGTCGCATCCGGCGCCGGCGCCGATGCCTATGGTGGCGGTTGTCTTGAGAGAACCCGTAATCTCGGAAGCAACCTCGGCGCTGATCAACTCGAGGACAATCGCGAAGCAGCCGGCGGTTTGCAGTGCCTGGGCGGAATCGAGCAGGTAGGCTTTGGAGCGCTCTCTGCGTCCCTGCACCTTGGGGCCGCCGAAGCGATGGATCGACTGCGGGGTGAGTCCGATATGTCCCATCACCGGGATGCCGCATTCTATCACCCGTTTGACCGTCGGGACCATCTCCAATCCACCTTCCATTTTTACGGCTTCGGCTCCGGCCTCCTTGAGGAAGCGACCGGCGTTGATGATGGCTGTCTCGGTGGAAGGCTGATAAGAGAGGAAAGGCATGTCGGCGATGACAAGAGCGCGCTCGGTGCCCCGTGCGACGGCCGCGACGTGGGCGAGCATAATGTCCATAGTCATCGGAATCGTCGTTTGATGTCCGTGGATGACGTTGCTGGCCGAGTCACCGACGAGAATCGAGTCGATGCCGGCCTGATCGAGCAGTCGGGCCGTGAAGTAGTCGTAGGCGGTAAGGATGGTGATCTTTTCGCCCCTGGCTTTCATTCGGATGAGCGTCTGGACGGTCGTCTTGCTGCGCTTTTTGATCGAGGACATAGCTGATCACTTTCCGGTAAGTTCACCCGAAGGAACATAGTAGATCTTGCCGTTGATGGGCTTTTGAATCTGGTCGATCAGGTCGTCGAATTGCCGCGGGTTGTTGACGAAGTCGATATCATCGGTTTTGACGACCAGTAGTGGAGTATCATTGTAGTGGAAGAAGAAATAGTCGTAGGCTTTGTTGACACTCTCTATATAGTCGCTGTCAATCGATCGCTCGAAGGGCAGGTTTCGTTTTTTGATGCGCTGCAGCAGAGTCGAGGTTGATGCCTGCAGGTAGATGACGAGATCCGGTCGGGGGATGTTCTGCGCGAGCACGGGTGCGATTTTGTCGTAAAGAGCCAGCTCCCGCTCGGAGAGATTGACCGAGGCAAAGATCTGGTCCTTGGCGAAGAGGTAGTCGGCGATGATTCGCTGGGCGAAGAGGTCACGGACCATGAGTTGCTGCTGCTGCTGGAAGCGAGAGATCAGGAAGAAGAGCTGACACGAGAAGGCGTGCCTTTTGCGGTTCTTGTAGAAGTCGACCAGGAAGGGGTTTTCGAGGACTTCTTCGCGAATGATCTCCGCCTCGAGGCATTCCGCCAACATATCGGCGAAGGTGGTTTTGCCGACGCCGATGACGCCTTCGACCGCTATGTATTTCGGCTCAGACGTTGCGTGCGACATGATCTTTGTACAGCAGGACGCTTTCGCGCTTGCGATCGTCGACAAAGCTCTCGAGTGTCTTGCCGGTGCGCGGATCGGTGATGTCCGGGTCGATTGTCACCAGCGGAATGATTGCGAACGGACGCTGCAGCAGGGCCTTGTGCGGAATCTGCAGGTCCTCGAGCTCGACGATCCGTTCTCCGAACAGGAGGATATCGATATCGATCCCGCGGGACTGCTTGTTGCCTTTGTCGGTGCGCCCCAAATCGGCTTCGATCTTCTCGATGCTGTGGAGAAGTTCGTGCGGGGGATACTGGTAGTCGCCCTTTACGACCTGATTCAGGAAGGAGGGGCTGTCCCCCTTCATCTCGACAGCATCGGAGAGATAGATCGGCGAGGTGGCGATGATTTCGAACCCTTCGAGTTCAGCCAGTTTGGCGAGGGCCGTCTCGAGATAGCGCTCCCGATTTCCCAGATTGGAGCCCAGCAGAAGATATACTGTTTCAGCCATTGCTACTCCCTTATGTCGGCTGGTTGTCGGGATCGGTCAGTTTGGCCGTATCCCCCTGAAGGCGGGTGACTTCGACTTCGATGTACTTCACTTGCCCGGGGATTGGCGGGTGCAATTTACGGACTTTCAAAGTTACCCGGTAGACGGGAAACATGTCAAGAATATTCGTGGCGATGCGATTGGCGAGTCCCTCCAGCAGTGAGAAGGCGGTTCCTTCGACCGACTCGCGGATAACCTGATAGACGCGATAGTAGTCGACGGTGTCTTTGAGGCGATCCGATTTACCGGGGGGAGCGAGGTCGACTTCCATTTCGCAGTCGATCTCAAAAACGCGCCCGGTCTCTTTCTCGGCCGCCGTCACGCCATGATAGCCGTAGAACGACAGCCCTCCCATGCGGATAACATCGCTCATTCCGAGCCTCTCTTCCTGGGGCGGATCAGCCGCCGTTTTTTGATCCGTGAGACCGCTTCATCGTAGGCCTGCTCTCCGGCTGTCAGTGAAAGGCGCAGGTAGCCTTCGCCACTGTCGCCGAAATCGGTGCCGGGGATAGTCAGGATGCGGTGGCGGCGGAACAGCTGTCGGGCGAGCGCAGTCGCGCTTCGGCGAGACGGTATTCTCGCCCATAGAAAGGGAATCGTCCGTCGGGTTGATTCTTCGAGGTCGAGCAGTTCCATCAGTGCCCGGGCGCGGTCGGCGGTGCGGGCGATCTGCTGCCGGGCGGCGCGGATGGTCGGGTTCGGATAGGCGCGAATGGCCTCAACCGCCATTTGGACGTATCCGGCCGGGAAGGTGGTCGGGACAAGCCGGGAGACCTGCTTGAGCGTGGTGATCGCTTCGCGGTTGCCGAGGGCGAAGCCGAAAGGAAGACGGGGAAGACCAAGCGAGTAGGCGAAGGAGTGCAACTCCAGGCCTACCCGAGACCCGCCGGAGATCGACAGAAGCGAGATGGGCGGTCTTTCGGCGATCGATTGATACGCGGCATCGTTGACCACCAGCAGGTTTTCACGACTGGCGGTCCAGATGAGACCGGCCATTTCCTGCTCGGAGAGTTCGCGGCCGGTTGGATTGTGCGGTGAGTTGATGAAGGCCAGTCGGGCGACCCGCCCCAGGCGAGTTCCGAGACGCTCGAAGTCGGGCAGCCAGCCGGTTTTGGCAGAGATGGTATAACTGACCGGTTCGGCGCCGGCGCTGGTAACGGCCTGTCGATAACTGGGAAGGCCGAGTTCCGGGACGAAGGCAATATCGCCGTTGTCGAGAAAGGCCAGAGCAAGCATGGTGACGAGGGCGGTGATAGAGCCGCCGATAAAAATCTCACGATCGGCAGCGATACGGCAGCCGTGGCGGGCGTTCAGCCAGGCGGCCAGTTCTTCGCGCAATTCAGCGAGTTGGTCGCGACCGGCCGGCTCGAAGGCGGCGGCGTTCGGGGCTTTCCCTTCGGGCGCCGCCGGCCAGGTGAAGGATGCCAGATCGATCAGGTCGTCGCGGCGAAGCAGGCCCTTCCGCTCTTCGGAGCGTACGAACGACATGAGGCCGGGCGGCATCTGAAAGAGCCGATTGGCTTTTTCGAGCTGAACTTTTGTGATCACCATCGTTCGGTACTCCTCACGGTCGGTCCGGCCGCTCGGTCAGCCTGCGGCGTATTTCTTCGAGTCTGACAACATCATCTTCGGGGATTCTCCCGATTTCTCCCATCTGCAGCGCGAGATGATATATCCGGGCGAACTGTTCAACCGTTTCGTGGCGGTTCATGGCTTCATCGAGCGTCCGACCGATCGTCAGAAGACCGTGGTTGCGCAGCAGAAAGGCGTTGTGATCGGCGATAAACGGCGCCAGCGACTGCGGGACGGCTTCGGTGCCGGGGGGCGCGTACTCGGTCAAGGCGATCGGGCCGACAAAGACCGCTACTTCGGGGAGGATATCCGACGGCAGGTGGCGTCCGGCGACGGCCGACGCGGTCGCGAACGGCGGGTGCGAATGGACGCAGGCGCGGATATCGGGCCTTTGTCGGCAGGCGAATAGATGCATGGCCATTTCCGAAGACGCTTTGTGTTCTCCCGCCAGTTGCTTGCCGTCGAGATCAACGGTCACGAGATCGTCATGAACGAGGCGTCCTTTGGGCAGTCCTGACGGCGTAATCAGGATCGAACCGTCCTCGGTGCGGACGGAGATATTTCCATCGGAGCCGGCGATGAATCCTTTGGTGTCGAGTCTTCTTCCGGCGTTTATCAGTTGTTCGGCGAATGTAAGCGGAGAATTCATGGTAGGATAGAAAGTAGAGTGGTGTTGGTAAAAAGTCAATACGGCCCGGCAGTGGGTTTGCTTGAAACAAAACTCGTCTGAATTCAGGCGTTGTGTGATCGTATAAACTATGTGCCGGGAAAAGCGACGTGCCAACTGAGGAAATAAGGCAGAAAGCGTCAGAAATATGAATCGTTTCGCTGCCGGTATCGTTATAAAAAGCACGAGGTTGCACCGTAATTAATGTTGACAGCCCTCTCGAGGGTAAGTATATTGCGAAGCTAAGTCTGTCGGAGGAAATGATTGGGCGAGCACCCCTTCTCTTCAGATCCACATAACTCCCGCCGCACTGCCAAAAAGAACGTACTTTCGATTGGCGTCGTCGCCGTAGTTTGCGTGGTTTTCGGCCTCATTCTGGCGTCGCAGATCGACCTGACGCCGCGTTCGGTGGCCGATATTCCGTTGAATATCGGGCAGACCGGCGCCTATCCGCTGGTGGAGCGCAACGGGGAGATGGAATCTCCGTTCGTGGCGGTGGTTGAGCAGGTCCAGAATGCGGTGGTGAATATATCGGCTCGGACGCACGATGACGACGTGCCGTGGTACTTCCACGGTCGCGGTTACGGTTCATCGTCGGGTTCGGGCTTTTTCTTCCGGGAAGACGGTTATATCCTGACGAACAACCATGTTATCGAGGACGCTGTGTCGGTAGTGGTGCGCACTTCGACCGGTTACGAATACGACGCGACGGTAGTCGGCAGCGACCGAGAGACCGATCTTGCGGTGCTTAAGGTAGACCCCGAGGAAGAGATCACGACGATTCCGTTTGGCGACTCGGAGGAATTGAAGGTCGGGGACTGGGCGATAGCGATTGGCAATCCGTTTCCGCAGCAGGGGCTGGATCGGACGGTTACGGTCGGTGTTATTTCGGCCAAAGGGCGCACCAATCTTCGGTTCGGAGCGGACACGCCGCGGTACCAGAACTACATCCAGACCGATGCTTCGATCAACCCCGGCAACTCGGGTGGTCCGCTGCTGAACCTTCGCGGCGAGTGTATCGGTGTCAACGCGGCGATTTCGTCGCCCACCGGTTCATCGGTTGGAATCGGCTTTGCGATTCCGATCAACCTGGCGCGGGCGATCGTGCCGGATCTTATCCAGAGCGGCCGGGCGACGCGCGGCTGGCTGGGTGTCTGGCTCTCCAATCTGACCGAGCGGGAGGCCAAGCGTCAGGGGCTGCACGCCGTGCAGGGCGTGATGATCGATTCGGTGTTCGCCAATTCGCCGGCCGAAGTGGCTGGAATCCGCGGTGGTGATGTGGTGGTGAAGTTCAACGACAAAGATGTTGTCAATACCAACCAGTTTTCCGTACTGGTTTCGACGGTCCGGGCCGGGCAGTCGGTGCCGGTCGACGTGGTTCGCGATGGCGAGGCGAAACGGCTTCGGACGACGGTTGTCGATCGGGACCAGTTCCTCGCTTCGCTGGAGCAGCAGCCGGGATCGCCGGACGAAGTTCCGACGACCGAATGGCTGGGTATGGCGCTGGTTTCTTTTACTCCGCAGATGGCCCGCGATATCGGGATCCAGCATGTGGAGGGGTTGTATGTTATCCGGGTATATCCCGGGACGGCGGCTGATCGGGCCTCGATAACGGAAGGGACGATCATCCTGCAGGTGAATAACGAACCGGTATCGACGCTTGGTGATGTACGGGAACAAGCCGGTGAGTTGGAGCGTTCGCGTACTCACATACCGTTTATCGTACAGGAGCCTGACGGCTCGATTGCGCGGAAAGTCATCCGTCCCTAGGACGATACACATAACCAGGTGAGGAAGACGGATGCGTCGGGCGCCCGGTCGGGAGTCTGCGCATACTGGTGGAGTCACTGTTACGGAAGGAGTTAGCTGACAAACGTGGCTAAGCAATCCCTAAAATATCGCGACGAGGATCGGTCGCTCGATCTTTATCTTCGCGAGATCGGGGAAACACCTCTCATTACTGCCGACGAAGAAGTGCGGTTGGCTCGACGTATCAAGCAGGGTGACAAGAAGGCCCTGGAGAAATTAACAAAGGCCAATCTGCGTTTTGTGGTGTCGGTAGCCAAGCAGTACCAAAATCAGGGGCTGTCACTGGCCGACCTTATCAATGAAGGGAATATCGGTCTAATCAAGGCAGCCAAACGTTTTGATGAAACCCGTGGTTTCAAGTTCATCAGTTACGCTGTATGGTGGATTCGACAGGCGATTTTGCAGGCGCTGGCCGAGCAGAGTCGAATTGTCCGGTTGCCGCTGAACCGGGTCGGCACCCTCCACAAGATCGGCAAGATATCCAGCCGTCTGGAGCAAGGTCTGGGACGAGAGCCCTCGCCCGAAGAGATCGCCAAGGAGCTGGAGCTATCGGAAGGCGAAGTTGCCGACACGCTAAAGATATCGAATTCGCATCTGTCGCTCGATGCGCCGTTCTCCGTATCGGAGGATAATTCGTTGATCGATGTGCTGGAGGATGAGTTCCAGCCGTCGCCGGACGAGGCGCTTCTAAGTCAGTCGTTACGCGTGGAAATCGAGAAGGCGCTGGATACCCTGACGCCGCGTGAGGCCGAGGTGATCAACCTGTATTTCGGGTTGAATCACGAGAAGGCGCTGACGCTGGAAGAGATAGGCGCTCGTTTCTCGCTGACCCGCGAACGCGTTCGGCAGATCAAGGAGAAGGCGATTCGCCGCCTGCGGCACGCCTCACGAAGCAAATCGCTTCGGGCGTACCTCAACTGATTCGACTCAACACGACGTCTTTGCCAGGCCGTCCGCTTCATTGCGGGCGGCCTTTCTATTTCTATCCGTTGTTCACCCGTCGGGAATAGTGTTATTTACCCGTGTCGATCCGGGTTGTCGAGCCGTGGGGGGAAAGGTGTGAGACCGGGAGCGGATGCCAAATGGAAAGGGGATACACTATGGATGAAGAGAACAAGTGGGCGTCGTTTTTTGATCAACACGCGCCATACTATCTGCAGAATGAGTTCACCACGAACACCGTATCCGAGGTCGATTTTGTTCTGCAGGAGCTTTGTGTCCGCGATCAGGCGCCGCTGATTGATGTCGGGTGCGGGGTGGGCCGCCATGCGATCGAACTGGCTGGCCGTGGATATGAAGTCACCGGGCTGGATATCTCTTCCGGAATGCTGGCGCAGGCCCGTGCAGCAGCCGAGCAATCTCACGTACAGGTCGAGTGGCTTCAGGCTGACGCCACCAGCTTTTCGACCGGCCGCCGTTACGATGGTGCCCTGTGTTTATGCGAAGGGGCGTTCGGGCTGCTGAGTGCCGGTCATGACCCGTTTGACCAGGGGATGCGTATTCTGCACTGTATCAGCCGCTGTTTGCAGCCGGGCGGTCGGTTGATACTGACCGTGCTGAATGCGTGTCGGACCATTCGGCTGCATCAGGAGGAGGATATCGACAAGGGTGTATTCGATCCTGTCTCGCTCGCCCAGCTGTGTGAGGTGGAGGCCGTTCCCGGCGGCACGTCACAACGTATCGGCTGGGAACGCGGTTATGTGCCATCGGAGCTGATCCTTATGCTGCGGCAGACCGGTTTCCGAGAGCTGCATGTATGGGGCGGAACAGCGGGGCAGTGGAACCGCCGCCGTCCGCAGCTGGACGAGATGGAGATCATGGCCGTGGCAGAGAAGCTCCGATAACGTGGTTTTCAGACAAAGTGCTTGGCGGCCGACGACAACGGTCCTATGTTAGCCAAAACCTTTAAGGAGTGATTGCATGACAAAACGGCTTTTCGTTGTGGCTGCGGCGGCTCTGGCGCTGGCCTGCAGCAGTTCCGAGACCGGGAAGGATGTCGTGGTCGACCAGACGGCCAGTATCGAGGTCCCCGGTGTGTTCAGCGGCACGGTCACCCAGACGCAGTACTATGCCGAAGGCAGGCAGGCGGTTCACACGATGGTGGAGATGTCCAGCCCGACCATGACGGGCGACAGCACCGTTACGCAGGAGAACAGCACGATCATTCGTCTTGACAAGGGCGTGATGTGGCTGCTTCCGCCGGAGGGTGACAGCAGCTATGTCGAAATGCCGTTAGGTTCCATCCGCAGCAATTTCGAACGCATGCGGCAGCAGTTCGCGTCACTCGATACATCGGGTGGAGCATCGCCGGGTGTCAAGCTGTTCACGAATTCCCATTGGTCGGTGGTTGTCAATGACAGTGTCGAGCAGAAGACGATCAACGGCTTTCCCTGCCAGAAGATGGAGATTTTGATTACCGGGTCGAGCGATCAGTTGGCGACGGATTCGGTTTTTCTCAAGACCGATGTCTGGTACTCCAGGGACTTCCCGCAGGCGGAGATGATTATCGCGGAGACGCGGTCGGTGATGGATGCACTGGGTGTCGATCCGAACTGGCTGGCGAATATTCTGTTGTCGTTCTTCGGCCAGATGGCGCATGCGTTTTCTGATGTTGCCGATGAGATCAACTCCCTCGACGGCGTACCGATTCAGACGTCGATCGTGATGGAGGCGGCTACGACCAGTGACCCGACTGCGCAGACATCGGACAGCCTCTCTCAGCAGGACATGGTATCGATCGTCCTCAGTCTGGCGCGGATGTATGCCCAGGCGACCAGTATGCCGGCGCCGACCGGGCATTTCCAGATGTTGTCGATGACCTCGGAGGTTACGGCGGTGAGGAATGAATCGGTTGATTCGTTGAAGTTTGAGATTCCTGAAGGCTACATGCCGCAGCAGATGCCGGGAATGCCGGGTGGAGCCGCGCCGCAGTCGAATCCGTAAAGCAACGATTGCAGAATCAATTGACGTCGTTCGATATTCAGTGAGAATGCGGACGATTCTGAGATCCCATGGGGCGTAAGATAGTATTTGCCCTGATCGGTACGCTGATCGGGCTGGGTGTCCTTGAAGGTGGCGCGCGAGTGATTGAGAGATCGCTCGCGCCTTCTTCGGAGGAGTCTCTTGCGCCGGGATGGCAGACGAGGTTTTTCTCCGAGCTCTTTGATTGGCACGAACCCGATCCTGCCCTGCTGTGGCGGTTTAAAGCCGATCTCGACAATCCTCTCATCAAGACTAATCATGATCACTTCATTGGCGATGAGCTGAGGCCGAAGGCGCCGGGCGTCTTTCGCATTGTGGTGCTCGGCGATTCCTCACCGGTGGGGTTGGGACTTCGTTCCCGAAAAGAGACATTCGCGGCGTTGCTTCCGCTGGAGCTTCGATCTTCGCTGGGAGAGGACCTGCCGATCGAGGTTCTCAACGCTGCGGTGAGCGGTTACTCTTCGGAGCAGATCCGTCGGCTGGTGGAACTGCGCGGGGATGACCTTGATCCCGATGCCGTGGTGCTTTACTGTGGGAATAACGATGCCTCGGTATCCGGTCCCGTGAGCGATAATCGCCTGCTGGAGATGCAGCGTCTGGTGGGTCTTCGCCGAGCGGCATCGCACCTGTCTCTCTATCGTGTTCTCCGGTCTATGCTGGCGAAGGACGACCGGAGTGAATCGGACTCCGCGTTGGTGGTGCGCGTATCGCCGGAGAGATTCGAAGAGAATGTGCGCACTATTGCCGCTTTTTGTGCGAGCCGCGATTGTCGGCTGTATGTGTGCGAGCCGCCGGTACCGCTCCTGTGGCCGGCCGGTCTGCAGTTTCGGATTTTCAGGCATGTCACCGATGAGGATGGAGAGATTCTTCTGCCGGAGCGCATGCGTGAGGTACTTCAGCGAAACATACACTACTGTCTCAGCCCGGCGCGATTTCGCGTGCTGTATGGCGAAGGGGATCGCATTACTCGGGCGGTATGGGCCTCAGCGCCGAGCGACACACTCCCTGCCGAAGAGTATCGGGCCGGTGTGCGGCGGCGATTGGAGGCACAGCCCGGAGATGCGGTCGGATGGAATAATCTCGGTGTTTCTTACTGGTCGGCGGGCGTGTTCGATTCGGCAGCTCTTTGTCTGGAGACGGCGAGGGGAGTATTCGTTGACTTGCATGGCGGCGATTCCAGCGTCGAGGTGAATGCGGCCGGGTCGCCGATTCTGTTTAACAGGGGCATTGTGGCACTTTCGGCCGGACCGGATTCGTTGACGACCCACATCGGCAGTTCATCCTCGGCATATATCTGGCTTGACTCCGCTTTGCAGGCGGACTACTACTCGCTGCGGATCAAGCGAGGATATGTGGAGCGATTGCAACGACTGGCGACGTTGCCCAATGTACGGGTGATCGATCTGCCGGCGATCTTCGCGACATCGGGCGGGGAGGCGTTGTTTGTAGATCATTGCCATCCGACCGCTCGCGGTCACCAGTTGATCGCGCGGGCGTTGGGGCGGGAAATAGCGTCGGACTTCAACGCTGCCGAAGCGAACTAGTTAGGTTCGCGTGCTCTCGATTGGCCGGGCCGTCAGGCGATCCAGTTTCTCCAACTGCTTCGATCCGAGGAACCAATCCACCCAGTGTTTGACATCGTGTCGTTTTACTTCGGAGCGAAGTGTTCGCATGCGGCGCTGACGTTCCTCTTTCGGCATAAGATACGCGGCGTAGATGGCATCGGCGGTTCCCTCGAGATCGAACGGATTGACCATAAGGGCGCCTTTTGCGAGTTGCGGCGCGGCGCCGGCGAACTCCGAGAGAATCAACACGCCGTCGTTGTGGATATTCCCCGCGCAGTACTCTTTTGCGACCAGGTTCATGCCGTCGCGCAGCGGAGTCACGAGCGCGATATCGCAGGCCAGATAGTGTCCGACCAATTGGACGCGGTCGAGCTCGCGGAACTGGTAGTCGATGGGAGTCCAGCCCTGGCGCGAGAAGCGGGCGTTGATTCGTCCGGCAAGACCGTCGAGCTGACTTTTGAGGTCTTGATAGTCGGGAACGTTCAAACGGGACGGGATGACGACCTGCAGCAGCGACAACTCCCCGGCAGTGTCCGGGTATTTTTCGAGCATGCGCTCGAACGCGAGGAATCGTTCCGGGATGCCTTTGGTGTAGTCGAGACGGTCGAGGCCGAGGACGATCGATTTGGCCTTGGTGTTTTCTCGTAGATACCAGACGGCTTCGGAGACTTCCTTGGTTTTGGCGAGATCGTTGAATTCCTTGAAATCTATGGAAATGGGATAGTAGCCAAGCAGGATCTCGCGACCGTCGTACTTGATCACCGACTGGCGCTTGTGGACAACACGTTTGGCTTCGGGGAGCAGCCATTTCACACACGAGATGAAATTGCGTCGATCGGCGGGCGTCTGAAAACCGAGATGGTCGTACTTGAGCATCGCCTGCAGCAGGTCCTGATTCCAGGGGAGGCGGCGGAAGAGGTCAACCGACGGAAAGGGGATATGCAGGAAGAAGTTCAGCTTGTGCTTAACTCCCATTTCGCGCAGAAAGTGCCCGACATAGATCAGTTGATAGTCGTGGATCCAGAGGAACGCATGGTCATCGATTGACCTGGCGGTGATTTCCGCGAACCGCTTGTTTACTTCGAGATAGACACGCCAGTTGTCGAGGTCGAAGGAGAAGTAGCCGAGCAGGTCGTGGAAGAGCGGCCAGATAGTGCGGTTGGAGAAACCGCGGTAGTATTTCGCAATTTCCTTTTCGGTAACGGGCACCGGGACAAGCGTATACTGCTTTTCTTCTGAGTGAGAGATGAGCAGTTGCTCGGCGGGCGCTTCGGAGCTGCATCCGGGCCAGCCGATCCATACGCCTTTTGATTGTCGCATAATCGGGTCGAGCGCCGTGACCAGTCCGCCGGGGCTGGACTTCACATGCCATTCATCAGCATCGTCTTTGTATATGGCGACCGGGAGTCGATTTGAGACGACTACCAGTTGGTTCGGTGATATATCCATGAACACTCCAGATTCTGCTTACGTGCGATAGGCAGTGCATCGCATTGGGATAAGTACAGTAAGGTACGACTTCGCCGGAGGCAGGGCAAGGAAAAGCCGAAAACGCCAAACGCGGTGCTAACGGATCATTCGGTCGCGCCGAGCCAGTCGTCGAGAAACTCGAGCAGCTCTGTGGGCGGGACAATCCAGAGATCAGCGGCGGTGGGACGAAGTTCTTTCCGCACCAGCACGCGGACACCGCGACCGTCAAGCGCCGCAAACGCATCTTCATCGGTCATGTCATCGCCGAGATACGCCAGTGGCGTGTTGTCGGACACTTCTCCCAGAAGGCTCCTGACGGCGCGGGCTTTGGTGATATCGGTGTATTTGAGTTCAAGGCCGCCGTCGAAGTTCTTCAGTTCGAGCGACGGCGTCCCTACCGCGTGCGAGAAGTGTATCGTGACACGTCGCTTGATGTCTTCGGCGGTGGCGGCGGGCAGACCGCGCCAGTGGAAGGCCACGCTGATAGGTTTGCGTTCACAGTACGACTCCAGCCCTTCGGCTCGCGCCCAGTCCTCGGCGGCGACCAGTCCGGCTACGACATGTTCCGGCAAGGGCGTAATCGAGTAGGCACCGTCGGCGCTGAGGCGTTCGGCGCCGTGACAGCCCCAGATTTCAGGCAGTTTATCGAGTCCGATGAGGGGGATGAGGTCTTTGGTCCACCGGCCGGAGACGATCACGACTCGGGTATTCTTCGAGGCGATCAGCCTGGTGAGCCGCTCGCGCACGCCCTCGTATGGTACCGCCTGTGTTCTTTCCGGACGGAAGGGGGCGAGGGTACCGTCGTAGTCGAGCAGCAAGAGGCTTTTCGCACTTTCGGAGACGGAGGTGAAGAATGTTGATCTGTCGAATCGGGGAGAGAGTATCTGCATCCGGCCAATCTAATCGGTCATGAGATGATTGGCAAGTCCCCGGCGGAGTCCGAGCATAAGAGTGAGGTACTCACGCAGGTGACGGTTGAGCAGGAAGTTATCGAGCACGAACTTACGGGCGGTACGGCCGATTGTGTGCATTTTCTCCGGACGACTCATCAGCTCGCGCAAGCGCAGGGCGGCCCCTTCGGGGGTGTCGACCAGGAAACCGGTGTGATGATTGTGCACCTGGAGCCGAATACCGCCGACATTGCCGCCGATAACGGGTTTGCCTTTCCACATCGCTTCGGTGACGGTCAGACCAAACCCTTCCTGCAGCGATTTCTGCAGAATGATGGCCGAAGCGCGCTGCAGGGCGTTGATGGTGCGGTGCGCATCGGGGGGCAATTCGAGAATATGCACCAGCTTGTTGCCGTTGGCCGCCTCACGGACTTCTTCGAGTACTACAGCGCCCTCAGGATCGTCAGTGGCGCCACCACCGGCCAGGACCAACTGGGCATCGACAGTTCCGTTCAGCAGCTGGAAGGCGCGAATGACGCCGACCGGGTCCTTGAAGCGATCGAATCGTGAAATCTGAGTCAGAATCGGTCTCTCGGGATCGATGTTGTGGGTATCGAGGGCCTTACTGATTTCTTCATCGGGCAGATCGACGTTCTTGTCCGAGAGAGGATCGATGCTGGGTGCGATGATAAACTGCGGGTGCTCGAGGCGCTGGGCGAACTGCGGCATCGAAAAGATCGAGGCATCATAGCCGCGCACCTGCGAGCGGATATAGTTCCAGACCTTGCGGTTGGGATGGCTGGCATCGATATGACAGCGCCAGATCCATTTCCCCTTGCGGTTCGGACACAGCGCGAGCAGATGGGCCGGCTGCGGATCGTGGATGAAGACGAAGTCGGCCGATTCGAGCAGCGGGCGAAGGCGTTCGTAGTTGTCGGAGACCGTCTTTTCGTAAACGTCGGTGTGCCGGGAGGTAAGGACGACCTGATTGCCCTGCAGACCGTTGTGGAACATCTTGGTGACGTTAAAAAACTCACCGTGGCCCTCGATAACTTCCCAGCGGGTTTCGAGTCCGAGGTCATTCATGAGCGGAACCAGCCAGGAGAGGATCTCGGCGACACCACCACCTTCGCGCGTGGAATTGACGTGCACGACGGTGGCGCCTTTGAGATCGCGGGCTGCCTGCCGGAGCTGAGAGATAGCATCAGCGCCAACGACCGCTTCGTAGTCGACCAGCGTTCTAGTCATGAGCGCACTCCGGTAAGGCGGTTTTCACAGCACTGACCAATCGCTTCTGTAGTTCCCACAGTGAGACGAAGTAGAACTCCACGCCGCGGAGAGCATCGGTGATAGGTGAGATACCGTCGCCGAATCCCTGCAGCCAGAGCGTGAAGTCGTCGAGTTTGTCGTCACCGCGACGACGGGCCTCGACGAAATGGTAATAGATCGAGCTCAGGGACATGTGCGGCAGCTGATCACACAGTTGCTGCGGTGTATCGAGGGTGATACCGGTGTCGAAGACGACCGTCACGGCCTGCATGAACTGGAAGTCCTGTCCGGGCGGCGCCCAGGGAATGTGGTTGACTTCGGAGAGACGTTCCTCGAGTACATCAAGGACGACATCGCGAAGTTCCTCCAGGCTGTCGAGTTTGTACGGATTGATGATGCCGAGTCGTTCGGCGAGGACGCGGTCGCGCAGCTGGCGCCGGGCCCAGACGGCGAAGTCGTTGTGGAACTCGGGATCGTCGAAAGTCGGTCGAATCACGGTCTCGCTGAAATGATGAAACAGGCATTCTTCGGGGCAGATACGGATCCGCTCCTGCAACTCCCGCAGATTCATAGCTGTCGATATACCCGCCATCCGGGTGATCAGCGTGCAGTCTTTTATCGCAAAGGGCATATAGTTCACATCGGTCACAACGCACAATCCTTTACTAGGCTATGTCCTATAGAAAACGCTCGTCGTCGCGAGAAGTTCCATTGAACACGCAACCGACCACTTAGTCGGACAATGCATCTTCGAAAAAGGGTTGCCACTGCGTGCGGCTCGGTTTCGCTCCGAGAAGACTCACCACCACGAGCAGCGACAGTGAAACAGACAGTGCCGGGTAGACAGTCGGCAGTTCGAGTGGTTGACCGGCTGTTTCCCAGACGAGTGTGACGATCATGCCGCCCAGTATGGAGCAGACACCGCCGGCGGTGGTCGCGCGCTTCCAGAAGAAGCAGGCCAGCAGGGCGGGTGTGATGGCGACGCCGTACATGGTGTAGGCGTAGAGCGCCATTTCAAGCACGGATTCGAAGAAGCGAAGCTGGAGGAAGGCGACGATGCCGAGGATGACAACCACCACACGTGAGAGGTGGACCATCTGTTGCTGTGACGCGTGGGGATTGATGAAGCGCTGGTAGATATCGCGCATGAAGTTGGTTGATGGCACGAGGAGAAACGAATCTGCGGTGGAGACGATGACGGCAACGATTGCCGCGAGCGCGAGGCAACCGACTGCGATCGGCAGGGAGTTTTTCACGGAGTGGAGAATGACCATTTCTGGGTCGATGTCGCTGTAGAGCCCGTGTCCGACGATACCGAGCACGATGATCAGCGTCTCGAGGAAGATGGTGCCGAAAATCCAGCCGACGACCGCGCGCTTTGCGGTGCGTTCATCGCGCGCCGAGAAGAACCGCTGATACATGCCCGATTCGCCGAGGAGCAGCAAGAGGGTCGGCAGAGTATAACCGAGGGCTTCGATGAGTGTCATGTTCCCGAGCGGTTCCAGATGCGACGCGGGCAGGGCGGTCGAGAGACCTTCCCAGCCATTAATATTGTTGAGCATGAATGGGAGCGCGATGACGAGACCGAGGATCATGATGATGCCGTTGACGACATCGGTGTAGGCGACCGAGATCATTCCGGCCAGCATGGTGTAGCCGATGACAAACAGGGCGGTGAGAACCATGCCGGTATCGACTGGTAAGCCGGTGACGAGGTTGAGCACCATACCGCCGGCTCGGAACTGGTAGCTGACGATCGCCGTGTAGGCAATGATAGTAACGATTGTTGCCAGCACGCGGGCGTATCGATTGTAGCGAGCTTCGAGAATGTCGGGGACGGTGTATTGTGCGAACTTCCGCACGCGGCCGGCGATCAGATAGAGGATCACGATGGCGATCCAGACCCCGATGTCGAACCAGATGGCCGAGATTCCCTTTTCATAGGCCAGCCCGGCGCCGGCGATGATTGATCCCGACCCTATCCAGGTGGCGAGGAGCGTTCCCACCAGCACGTTCGCACTGAGTCGCCGTCCGGCGACCATGAAGTCGTCTTGCGATTTCACGACGGTGCTTCGCCAGGCACCGACGATTATCAGGAGGACGAGATAGGTGAGCGTAGCCCAGAAATAGACCATAGCGAAAGAAACCGTCGGGCTGTGCCAATGTCAAAGGTGAATGCGAGGCTGACAAAAAGAGCCCCCGGCGATCAGGCCGGAGGCTCCGGGCATTCTATGCTGTGACTCTTCTACAAGCAGGTCGCGGGAGCCGGACCGGCGAGGAAGAGGTAGTTGACGAGATAGATCAGGTCTGACAGATCAACCGTGCCGCCAACATCGCCGTTGGTGTTGGCTTCCTCCACGCAGGTCGGCGCGGGGCCGCCGAGGAAGAGATAATTGACGAGGTAAATCAGATCCGACAGATCGGTAACGTCCTCGCTATCGGCGTTGACATTTCCCGCCAGCCCCTGACAGCATTCGCAGGCATCGCCGATGCCGTTTTCGTTGTCGTCCTTCTGATCCGGGTTGGACACCGAGGGGCAGTTGTCGCAGAGGTTGCCGAAACCATCGGAGTCCTCGTCGATCTGCAGCGGATTGTGCACGCCCGGACAGTTGTCGACATCGTCGGCAAACCCGTCGCCGTCGGCATCAGGCGCCTGGTTCGCTTTCGGCCAGTCGATCAGATCGACCCAGCCGGCGTCGGAGCCGTTCGATTGACTGCCGTCCTTCGTATAGGCCCAGCGGAAAGTGTGGGTACCGCTGTCGGTGGGGAAGGCAGCCTTCGTCCAGTCAACCTCGCCTGACCAGCTGTCCTGTTCGATGTCGTCGATGAAGAAGCGCAGGTAGTCCCAGCCGCTTTCCGATGAGACCTTGTACCAGAACGAGATCGTGTCGGCATCGAGACCCGAAAAAGTAACTTCCATCCCGCTGGATTGATTGTCACTTACATCGCCCGACTGCGAGGCATAGTTCCCGGAGTACGTCTGAGCGGTGGTTGTGAACCAGTTCGCGTTACCGTCGAACGTCCATGCGAACGTGGCGAAGTCACCGGATTCGAAGTCTTCGACGAGCGCATTGAGCATCATCGAAAACGAGAGCGTGTCGGCATAACCACCGTCGGCAGTCACCAGCAACTCAAACGCGACTTCGTACTCGTCCGGGGTTGCCGGATCGACTTCCATCACATAGTTCGTCGTGGAAAGCTGGGTGCCACCGAGTGCGGTGATGGTCGGGTACGTTGCAGAGGCGGTGGTGACCGCGATCAACGTATCCGCGCACGAGAGCGTACCCTGAACGTTGTTGGCATTGCCCGCACCCAGGTTGGTCAGGGCGATCTTGAACGGTACGCTCTCACCGCTCGAGACGAGACCGGCGTCCTGCGACGAGAAGACGAGGAGCGGCTCATTGGGAAGCGGTGTGAGTTGGACGTCGAGCGAGTACGAACCATAGTCGGTTACCGTGACACTCGACACCGTATCGGAGTAGTAGCCGGGCGAACTGAACTCCAGCGTCCAGGTGCCGCCCTTGATCATGCGATAGTAGTCGCCGTTGACGGGATTGGTCTTGACCTCGGAGTTGTCGATATCGTGTCCAAGGACGCGGATGGTGGCAGCCAGCGGATCGCTGGTATTAATGTCGGTTACGATACCCCGGATGCCGTGATAGGCCTGCTCGAGGTAGTTAACGAGCGAGCGCCGATTGTATTCCCACCAGGCCGGCAGCTGGGAGGCGGAGAGGAGCTTGGTGTCGGAAATCTCCAAAGTGACTTCGCGGCCACCGTGGAAATAACCGAAGTAGTCCTGACGGCCACCGGCGACTTCGTACCAGTCGTAGCCATTGGTAATGCCGTCGTTGAAGCCGTCAATGTATCCCGATGGCGAGTAGGTCTGTGCCGTGTCGCACCATTCGTGACCGACCAGCTGCCACCAGGCGTCGTCGGCGTGTCGCTGCGACCAGGTGTCCCAGGGATAGTTGAAGACCTCTGCACCGCCGTGGAAGTTCGCGGAGAGGACACAGTTGTGGTCGGCGGCCCAGTTCATCCAGGCAATGTTTTCCGGCTGCCAGGCGTTGCCGTCGGGGTGCTGACCGTCTTCGGGGTCCGGGAAGTTCCGGTTGAGGTCGATGCCGTTGGCGTTGTAGCGACGAGCGCCGGAGACGGAGGTGTTGCCGCCCCAGTAGGTGCCGTCGGGGTTGGCCAGCGGGTTGATATAGATCTCCAGGTTGTCCACGAGAGCGGTCATGACCGGGTCGATGCCGTAGGTAGAGAGAAGCGAGTCCGCCAGGCGGAGGGTCAGGACGTAACCGGCCGTCTCGTCGCCATGCATCGATGAAGTATACAGGACTTCCGGTTCAGCCTCGTTGACGGACGGGTTATCGGATATCTTGAGAACCAGGAGAAGTCGGCCCTGCACTGAAGTGCCGATGGTGTCGAGCACGCACAGGGACGGGTAGTTGGTGACAAAATCCTCCATCATGGTTACGTATGCCGGGTAGGTGGGGTAGGAGTCCCACTCCTGGATGTCTTTAGTGGTGGAGGACATGGTCACTTCGGCAAGTGACGACGGATGGGGCAGCGGGGTGTAAAGATACCCTGCGGCATCCAGTTTTGCCAATTGCTGTTCGTTGGCGTAGGCAAAGACGGTATCACCGACCACATTGTCGATCGATATCAACTTCGTCAGCACGGACAGGTCTTTTCGGGAATCGATAGTGAGCTGGAGGTAGGTTTCCTCCGACGGAGCCGCGGTTGCTCCAATGCTGCAAACCAGCACCAGTAGGGCGAGTAAGACCGGTGCAGTGAGTCGGTGCGTCACGATGTCTGTCCTTTCGATATCAGGTGAGAGCCGTAGTCATCTTGAAATATATATCGGAGGGGCGGTTTTTCCAACCACCCCTCCGTACAAATAGCTGACTTCCGGGCTCTTCTACGGACAGTTTGGCGCCGGACCGCCGTTAAACAGGTAGTTCACCAGATAAATCAAATCAGAAAGATCCGGATTAGTATCAACCGATCCGTTCACATTGCAGGCCGCGAGCACCTGAGGCGCCGGGCCACCGAGGAACAGATAGTTGACCAGGTAGATCAAATCGGACAAGTCCGGTCCTTCACCGTTGTTATTGATATCGCCACAGACATACTGCGGACCGGAGCTGACGGTCAACTGGACGGGCACGATGATCTCCGGGGAGTCCGGGTCGTTGCTCGAGACGATGACGTTGGCGTCGTACGTGCCGTCATCGAGCCCGGCCGTGGCAAACGACAGCTTGAGGCTGTCTGAGCCGCCACCGGCCAGCACACCACCACCGTGATCCATGGTCAGCCACTGGTATGGCGAGTAGAAGACGACCGTGAGCGAATCGTGCAGGTAGGAACCGCTGTTGAACACGACCTGCAGACCGTCGTTGCCGGCGTCGTTTTCGATACCGATGGTGCTTGAGGTCAGATCCAGACCCGGCGCCACCGACAGGTACTTGATGGTGATCGTGCCGTCGGATTCGAGAATCACCTGAGCGTTGATTACGTCGCCCGCGGCGGCCGAGTATTCAGGGTAATTGGTGAACTGAATGACGCACTGGCCGCCACTGGTGTCGACATAGACATGGGCGCCCGGGTTGTTGGGGTCTTTCGGATTGAGATCATCCCAGAACCAGGCGATGATGTTGTTGGGTGTCCCACCGGTCGGAATCGCGACATTGCTCAGCGAGCGCATGTTGGTGGAGTCGAATCCGATGATGCCGTTGGAGCCGACCCAGATTTCACTGTAGCTGTTGCCGTAGAATGGGAAGGCGAAGCCGAGCTGGATCGGTCCCAGAGCGGTGTCGTCGATCATGCCGCCGACGATATCGGTGCCTGAGCCGGCGATACTGGACCATGAGAACGACGGTCCGCCCGGCTCGTCGGAGTCGATCCAGAGATAGCCGAAGGCGTCGGGACCACCGGCGTCCTTGGTGACATCGAAGCCGATCCGCGGATCCACTTCGCCCTTGCCGACTTCGATCTCATTCATCCCTTCAGGATAACTCGTCGGATAAGCAGGCTGCACGAGCCCCATCGCTTTGAGGCGCTCGAACGTGTCATTGCTCTTGAACGCCGCCTGTACTTCGGCCGTGAACGTCAGACCGCCCAGACCGACGTTGTTGACGTACAACATCTGTGAGGCGGTGTCACCCTGCGCGAGGTTCTCGCTCACGCTGAGCGGAGAGACACTGATGTCCGGCGGGAAGTTGACATCGATCGAGATGTTGTCGACGAACCAGTCGTCAAAGGCGCCCGATGTCGCGGTATTGCGAATACGGATGCGGAAGCCGGAGTGGTAGGCATCGGGCGGCAGGAAATACGTGACTTCCTCAAACGTCGTCATGTCGGCGCCGGAGCCGAGGTACTGATTCACCAGGACCCAGTTGGCCGACGAGTTCATGTACTCAATGAAGAGATCATCGCCGGCATCGGGAGATTCACCACCGCCGGTCCGTTGGTAGGAGTAGATAAGGGCGATATCCGAGGCACCACTCAGGTCGATCGCCTGTGACATGAGCGTATCCGAGCCGCTCGGACTGCCGTTAAACTGACCGGCATAGGGAGCGCTCGGCGGATTCAGCGAAGCGGTGCTCGAGGTGGCGCCGCTCACAACAACCCATTTGCCGATGTCGATCGTGCTGGACGGGAAAGTCTCATAGAACGGCAGGGAAAGCGGCTCGCCGGCCGAGGTTGTGATCAGGTCGAGTGACTCGGCGGCGGCACTGCCGGTCGAGGCAGCGGTGATTGTCGCCGTGTCGGCATCGCCGAAGAACGACGAAGGAATTTCGACCGAGACCATCATCATCAGCGAATCGCCGGAAACCAGAGTGCCGGTCGACGAGATCGGCGTGGTGCCGGAGGCATCGAAGATAGTCGTGGTCCAGGCGTTGCCGCTGACCGAAAGGTTGTAGTCGTCGCTGAAGATACCTTCGTTGCGAACCGTCAGCTCGTACCAGATGGTGTCATCGACCGCACCGGTGCCGGTGTTCGAGACCGCCACCAGGCTTAGGCCGTAGTCGGACACACGGAAGGTGAAGACACCGGCCGTGTCAGCTTCGCCGGCCGTATCGGCCGCCGTGATGAAGTAGTCGATCTCGGTGCCGGGTGACTGCGGCGGGATGAAGGCGTGATATTCGTCGGTGCCGCCGGTTGCGCTCAGGGCCTCATCGACATACCCGCTGCCGACATCGTAGTGCAGGTACAGCGAGCTCATGTCGAGCGGCGCGGCGCTGGAGGTGATCGTACAGAGCACTTCGTAGGCGTTGAGCGTATCGAGCTGATCCATAAGCGGTTCATGGGCGATCGACACTCCGGTACCGTCGCGGCCGTCAAGCGTCAGGGCGCCGGTGTTGTCGGGATCCAGAATGGCGCTCAGGCCGAGGGTCCAGGAACGGGAGAATTTTCCGTACCAGTCCTCATCGTCGTTGCCGCAGGCAGCGTAGCCGCCGTGCAGCTGGCCGACCACGCGGTGGTTCTGGTCGTAGAGCGGCGAGCCCGACGAACCCCCTTCGGTGGTGCCGTCGTCCCAGTCGAACACCCGCCAGTGGGTGTCACCGGAGCCGGGGGCGCCGAGATAAGCGGTGGACGCCAGCGGATCGTTTTCCCACGAGATCTTCTTGATATCACCGGCCGGGTGGTGAATACCGACCGCGGAGGTCGCTGCGACATCGATCGCCGACCAGCCGTTGAAGTAGGCGTTGTACGATTCAGGCACGTCGACCGAGAGCTCGATCAGGCCGTAGTCCGACGTCGAGCTGTTACCGAGCACCGTGCCGCCGGTGATGGTCTGGTTGAGCGGACCGTCGATGTTGGTGCAGTTGGGGCTTTCGTAGTTGAAGACAAAGACCCACTGCGACTCGACTCCGGTAAGACAGTGATTGGCGGTCAGGAAGTACGGTGCGAGGTCCTGGCGGACGTTGTTCACCATGGATCCCGAGCACCAGCGGCTGCCGTTCTGGTTGATGATCATAGCAACCGAACGGACTTCGTCCTGCCAGTCAGCAGCTTCAGGGCAGTGCACGTTGTTGTTGCACGAGCCGGAGTCGCCGAAACCTTTGTCCTTGTGCCGATTGAAGAGGTCGCGGTAGGCGTGGACGACAGTCGAGATTTCGATTTCGCCCTTTCCACGCACGAGGTACGGTTCGTAGTATTCGACGATGATCTGTTCGCCCTCAACCGGCTGGGTCGCAAACTTCTTGTCGACCTTCATATTCTGCGAAGTGAAGGAGCCGATAACGTGCGTTTTCTCGGTGTTGTAAACGAACAACCGGGCGCCGCGCGGGATGTCGAATCGGTCGAACAGCAGGTTTATCGAGTAGGCACCCTGCGAGGCGATTCGCAGCCGCCAGACGCGGTCGCCGTTGGACAGCGTGTCCCAGGTGCCGGAGTTGGTAAGCGTAAAGTCGACTTCGAACGGCCAGCCGAATCGCTGGGGCACGTCCTTCCCCTCGAGCGCGTCTTCGGCGCGAAGTTCATCGACGTTTATCGAAGGCATCAAGTGAGCGTCAACCGACGCCTTCAGTGGATTTGAGAAACTGGCAGGTTCGCCCCCATGGCTGATCTGGCCGAATGCCGTCCCCGTGACAAGCATGAAAGCCAGCAGCAATCCAATAGCGCTCCGGATTTTCATAGGTACCTTACATGTTTATGGGTTTCTGGTTACTCGTTTCTATGACCTAACGTCCGTTGACATTCGTTTTGATTCCGAGTCTGAGGTGTGATGTCCGGAAAAGCGGTTCTGCAGGATGAGGCGTCATTCGGCGTTGTTCGGGAGAACCTGAATTGTCATCTACCCCGGCCGGCAGGCTGAGCGTGAGCGCTTTTTCGTTTTGCTCAGTGCCGTGCCCGGCGTCCTCACAACGATCGTAAATGTGGTTCTTCAGATAAGACCGAGTGTGCTCCTGAGACCGAGTCTCCGGTAGCGCTTCTATCGCCAAGCCAACGAAGTTAAGATATGATGTGAGTCGTAAATGTCAAGCGCTTAAGCGGTTGGCGTGTTTGGTGTGGTAATGAAAATGGACGTGTTTGGGAAAATATACACAAGCGATCGCAGAGCGCGGCGGAGGGTGAATGGGGAGCAATAGAGGATAGTGGATGTGATAACCCACGGAGGGTGCGGTAAGTTCTTGTGCAACGGTCTGGTGGCAGTTGGGGGTGGGGTGGTTTTGGACGCCCGGCGTGCGTGTTCGACGGCGGGGAATGTGAACCTCATGGGTAGGGAAGGTGGTCAAAAATCTGATTGCCTTTTTTCGCTTAGCGGGTATATTGGTGTCCCTGCGGACCGGATTTGCGGTCTGCACCAACAGACTTGATAATGCCGAAGTGGTGAAACTGGTAGACACGCTGTGTTCAGGGCGCAGTGCCTGTACGGGCGTGTGGGTTCGAATCCCACCTTCGGCATTTTTTTATGCCTGCTCGCACCGGCGAAATCTGCCCGTCGAAGCAACCTCCCAAGGAAAGCCCAGAGACAATCGGGCCGGTGTTCTTATGGATATCATGGGTCAATAAAGTCTTGACAAAGCCGTATTCCGCGCGTATCTGTGATACTAATCCACAAAAGACCAAAATCCTCTTGTGACCTCGGGGGAAAACTATGGGCACTACCCGAAAATCATTTCTATCAAAAGGGAAGATCCCTGCTTATCTCTTTCTGTTCTACTTTGCTATCTTTGTATGTTTTGGATGTTCGGGCAATGATCCCACCGGCAGTGGCACCGGGTCTTCTTCGGTGACGCCCGAGATTCCAGAGTTTGAGTACTCGGCGACGGCTGTGAGCCCAAATCAGCTCGTGTTATTGGATGTGACCTCGGACCATACCTTTGATCAGAACATCTTAGGGACTTTCGGGGGCGACTCAGTCACATTGGTCGCCGTTCCGGGAGGTTTCGGCTTCATGGTGCCCGACTTCGCGGATGGCACGTACTCCCTAGTGTTCACCGCAGCTAACACGGTGGTATCCCAGAGCTTTGAAGTTGCGGCGATCCAGTTCGTCGGCGACCCAGAGGTCTTCGTCGGTAATCAGGTGCAGCTAATGCTGTCTGACGTTGGTCCCTTGATTGATTCGCTGAAAACTGATACAACGACTTACAACACAGCTCAATGGGAAGCCTTCGCTGCGAAGTACCAGTCCACGCTTGACTCAGCCATGGCGTTGATTGATCAACTCACGGCCGATGAGACACAGCGTTTGGCTGAAATGATGGTCGCTTCAGGGTTTGACACTTTGGTGACAAAGTTTGGCGGGAAGGTCGCAAGCGAGGAGCGTGATCCGGAGGCCAAGATGAAGGCGCGCATGGAACTCCTGGACAAGAATCTGCCGACGTTGATGATTGCCGTGGCATTCGGGGTGGCCGCCCTTGACCCAGCGCTAGCGACCAAACCGGAACGCGTTGTTTTTGGCGCCGTGTCCGTCGCCTTCCTCATCAAGGTCGCAATCAAACATCTCTGGTTGGAAATCGACCTCCTTACGACATTTTCGACAATAGACGATCTCTCCGAGTGGTTCCATAAGTACACGGAAGAAGAGCCGTTGAAGGCCTTGCCAACCATGGTACTTCAGGAAAACGTCGCGCAGTACTTCAACATTGAGGCCAACTACCGTTCCCTCGTAAAAAGTGACTTCGATGCTCCGACCGCCGGAATGCTCCAAGTTGCCCAGGGGTTTCTCACGGTCCGCGACATATGGAGCGACGTCTCAACGTATTTCGAAGATCTCGATGACCCTCCGGCTCCAGCTGATTTGAACAAATACCAGGCCCCCGGCTATCTACGCAGCGTGGTCAACCCGGGGTTTCTTGACTATGCGATAGCAGGCGATACCAGTTTGATCACGGTCGTCTTGCTTCCGTGGGGCGACGGCTACCGGATTGTGGCCAACACCGCAGATCCAGAAGTCAATGAATTCGACGTGAATTTCACCTACAGATTCGACGATATTGCCTCGTCATCGTTTACTTTGCCGGTGAAGATTGAAAATCAGCCCAACCGCGGCCCCAAACTCACCCCAATCCGTGATCACTCGGTTGACGAGGGGCAACTCCTCGTGTTTGGGGTGTCCGCGGTTGATCCCGATGGCGACTCGATAACCCTTAGTGCTCGTTCTCCCTTCCTCACCTATGCTTTTGTGGACAGTGGAAATGGTTCGGGCTCCTTTAGTGCGGAGCCTTCCTACTACGATTCGGGAAGTTATCACGTCACGTTTGTAGCGTCTGACGGTGACACGAGCCTGAATGATTCAGCTACGATAACGGTTTTCGTGCGCAATGTTGAGCCCGTGATCGACTCGATCTACCTCTTGCCGGAAGGTGTGATCGTCGCGCCTCCAACCGAACTCTATTCTCCACCGGGCTGGGAGACAGTGTATTTATACGCCTTAGATGCCGAAGGAGTCAACATCACTTACCTGGTCGACCTCAGTGCCGCCCAATGGACTGTTCAGGATCCTTCGTTGGCAATGTTCTTAGACTTTACGTCCGAAGCGTATGGTAGGTCCGTTGGAGTTTATCCGAGAGTCATGGCAGAGACGACCACAGTTACAGTCAACCACCCCGAAACGGGTTTCACGGGAAGCTTCAAGGTCGCAGGTAGCGACAGAGAGTTTCCTTTCAATGGCGAGTGGAGTTGGAATGCTTCGAACAAGTACTTCATTCTTGAGCAGATCTCATCGAATGTCGTAACCGCCGCCAACTTGGATGACTTCTTTTGGAACGATAACCACGACAATGAAGATTATCAGCTAACCGTCACCGGGCACAAGACTCTTCGGCTAACCAACAGAACAGCATTTGACGTGCAATACGATCTTCCCTGGATTGAAGCAGAGCTGACAGTCAACTGGAACAAGATGCAGGTTGTTGAAGTCGCGCACAGAGTCAGTGGACCGGTGGACACTCTCTTCTGGGATCTGAACCTGCAGCATCCCCCAGATTGATGTATTCAGCAAAATGGTCTTCTTTGCCTTCTCTTGAAGTTCGCACCAACAGACTTGATAATGCCGAAGTGGTGAAACTGGTAGACACGCTGTGTTCAGGGCGCAGTGCCTGTACGGGCGTGTGGGTTCGAATCCCACCTTCGGCATTTTTTTATGGCCGTCACGTTGCTGCGGTGCACTGCCGCTCGGACGGGATTGGGACACATAGCGGAGAGCTCCGGGCCCATTGAGCTCCCGGATCCTGCCGACCACTAATCCAGTGACGATCGCCCGCCAGATCCTTGTTTTCGCTCATTTCACGTCAATCGTCTGCCCAATTGCCCTCTTCCAAAGAATTTCTGCAACTTCGTGTTTTATTTAACGTAATTTATGTAAAACATAAAAGATTAGTTGTTTTCTTAAAAACGCGAAGTATGTTAAGACATGGCTGTACAGATAAATCTCGATCTCATGCTGGTGAAGAAAAAGATGTCTCTCACCGAGCTGGCCGCCCGAATCGGCATCTCCATCACCAACCTGTCTTTGCTGAAGACGGGGAAAGTGAAGGGGATTCGGTTCAGTACGCTTGAGGCGATCTGCCGCGAGCTGGAGTGCCAGCCGGGAGATATTCTGGAATACGTGCCCGACTTCGTCTGACCCCGCGCCGGCGAGTGTTTCTAATTGGTTTAGCTGACCAGGAGGAATGGTATGGCAGAAAGTGATTACAGACTGGCGGGGTGGCTTGCAGTAGTGCAGGCGGTATTATTCCCGTTGATGTTCGTCGTTGGGATAGCCGAGGCCGGGCTGGCATCGAGCCTGTTCGACATCAAGCGGCCGTTTCTCGGCCCTTCGGACCTGATAGGAGTGGCGTTTACCGGCGTTGCGGTGTATACGCTGCTGATGTTCCGTCGTCTGCTGCACGAGCGATACAACTACCATGATCTGGATATCCTGATCGTGATCTCGGTCTGGTGGGCGATCATGTTCCAGGCGATTGGACTCGGGATTGGCGCGATAGCGATGGTCTACTGGCCGATCGACCGCACCCTGCTGTTAATCGTCTATCTGGTGGTGCTCGCATCGGCGATGGTAACGATCGGTATTGTCGATATCATGATTGCGGTGAAGCTTCTGAAAGAGAAGGAGATCTTCAGCGAGTTCATTCGCGGATTCGCGTATGTGACGCTGGTGGCGGGGATTCTCGAGGTTTCGGTTTTTCTCTCGCCGCTGTCGCTGATCCTGGTGCCGGTGGGAGCGATAATACTCGCGCTGATCTTTCTCCGCGACAAGCAGGTCGAATTTGTGTAGGCGACGCATGACCGGCGTGCTGTGATCATGCAGTACGCCAACAGCCGATCATCAGAGGCGGATCCAACCATGGGTCCGCCTTTCCTTTTCCGGATGTTCCACGGCAATCAACGATTCCCGTCACAGAATGTGATTCCGTCGTGTGGCGGCGCCTGCCATATTGTGATCTGAGTCCGGAGTGCCGGGGGAGCACCTTGTCGTGCGTTATCAGATCGAGAGGATGTTCTATGGTTCAGTCTACCCGAAAAAAAAAGCCGGCAGAGCGGGAGCCGAAATCCCCGTTGATTCGGCAGATGCTGGTGCTGATAGATCAAGCGTACAACCGCAAAGCCTGGCACGGGACGAATTTTCGTGGCTCGCTCATGCGGGTGTCGGCGGAGCAGGCGGCCTGGCGCCCCGCTTCCAATCGGCACAACATCTGGGAGATCGTTATTCACGTCGCTTACTACAAATACGTGCTCTGGCGGCGGATCACGGGCGAGCGAAAAGGCGCCTTTCCTTATCGCGCCGATGGCAGTTGGGGGGACTGGTTTGTCCGTCCGGATCTTGTTTCCGATGCCGCGTGGAAAGATGACCTGTTGCTGCTCAAGGAGTACCACGAGAAGCTTCGCGACGTGATAGCCGGACTTGACCCTTCGGCCGACCCGAAGCTCTGGGCCAAAAACGAGCATCGGGTGATCGGGGCCGCGTATCATGATATCTATCACGCCGGGCAGATCCAGCTGCTCAAGCGGATGTATCGTGATCGGAAGAAAAAATAGTAGTCGCGTCGCTCGAGCGGCGAGAGGTGTCGACGACGCTCAACTGGTGCGGGTGACGACGGCATGGCGGTGCTGAGTCCGCAAAGCGATACTTAGACAGTAAGTTAGACGACCCTGTCCACAATCTGTCGATCGTGGACGGAGCGATTGCGCATTAATCCTTGACAAAAACTGTCACAGTCCTCGCGGTGCCGGATACTCCCCGATGCCTTTGATTTACTAAAACTTATCCCTGAGATGCCGACCTAGAGAGGAAACCAGAGTAACTCTCGAGGGACGATGTTTCGGGTCCTATTTGCAGTACTAGCGGCCACACTCGTCGCGGGAGGGGGGAACGCTGCGACGTATTATGTTTCGCCGACCGGCAACGACGGCGCCAACGGCCAGAGTGTCGGTGCGGCGTGGCTCACGATCGATCGCGGCGACCGCATGGGTGTGCTTGCCCCCGGCGACACGGTGCTGATCCTTCCCGGAACCTACTTCCCCACAACCACTCCCGCGCTTTCGACTTCCGGCACCGCCCTTGATCCAGTGGTGTATATCTGTATGTCGGACAGTGCCGCAGTTCTGGATGGCGGCAATCAGTCGTTTGAAGCTATTCGGATTGAAGGAGACTATGTCACGGTCTCCGGTCTTGAGATAACCAACTACAATTCGACTGCCGTGCTGGTCACGGGAGATAACGTCGGGATCACCCGTGGATACTTTCATGACGTCTCTTTGCATGGCATCAGCACCTCGGGCAGTAGCGGGACGTTTACGCGCAACCTGATTGTCGGCTGTGGTGGTCACGGCGTGTCGATTGGAGCCTCCGGTCTCAACAACCGCGTCTACAACAACACGATTCACAGCAATACGTTGAACGGTGTTGATATCTCGCCGCCGGTCGTCTCGACGCGTGTTATCAACAACATTGCCGTCCAGAACGACTATGGAGTGTCCGGTATTTCAGCAAATCGGGCCGCCTTCAACCTTACCTGGAACAACGTCAAGGGTGGCTACACCAATGGGATCACCGACTCGGCGGGTGGGATAATCGCTGACCCGATGTTCGTAAATGCCGGTGCGGGAGATTTCACGCTGCAGGCCGGTTCGCCGGCGATAGACACCGCGATGGATTTGGGCGATGAGTACAACGGATCGGCTCCGGATATGGGTGCTTTCGAGTCTCCCGAGATCAACTTCGCGCCCGAGCTCGTGGCAATCGACGACACTACTATCAGCGAAAACCAAACCCTGGTGCTGGACGTCACGGCCTCCGATCCTGACGGCGATTCACTGATCCTGAATACTGAGAACCTGCCAACGAATGCATCGTTTACCGACCATGCCGACGGTACCGGCGAATTGACGTTTACGCCGGATTTCGATCAGGCAGGCGACTACACCATCCGAATAATCGCCGCCGACAGCGCCCTGGCGGATACGGTAGAATTCGATATCACGGTCGACAATACAAACCGCGCTCCGGTATTGGACCCGATTGGCCCACAGGCAGTGGAAGAGGGGCAGACGCTGAACCTGACAGTTACGGCGTCGGATCCCGATGGCGAGACTCCGGACTGTTCAGCATTGAGTGCCCCTGCCGGTGCGAGTTTCTCCGACAATGGTGACGGCACCGCCGATTTCGACTTCGTTCCCGGGTACGCTCAGGAGGGCATCTATTCCGTTACATTCGTTGCGACCGACGGTTCGCTCAGTGACTCTGAGCTGGTCGAGATAACGGTAACGCCGGCGCCGATCTCATACCTCGTTGTCAGTCCGGACAGCGCGACGGTCGAAGTGTTCGATACCGTTCAATTCAGTGCCGTTGGATACGACGCCGGAGATGTGCAGGTCGCCGACGTGACTGATTCGGTCGTATGGACGACCACCGATCCGAGCGGCATGGTTGATGATACCGGGCTGTATGTCGCAGGTGGGGATGTGTCTCCGCCCGACTATTTTGTGGTCGCAACATACGACGGAACGCTCTCCGACTCAGGCATGTCTCGCGTCATCTCCGACGGAGCCGTGAATCGTCTGCAAATAGAGTGGGCCGATGGTACCCCGGTGGGCGATACGAGTGTTACGACGGACGACGATGGTCTGGTCGTGTATTGCCGGGGATATGATATCGGAAATACGCTGCTGGGGGATATCGCTGTCGAATGGTGCTGGGTTGGCGGTGGAGCGATCGGTTCATTTGCACCGTCGCACGGCACATCGACCACTCTGACGTTGACGGCGCCGGGGGTAGATCGTCTGGCGATCGACTGCGGTTCGGCGATGACTGATACGTCGGGCGTCTTCACGGTGACAACCGGAGCTCCGGCGATGCTGGCGGTGAATCCGAATACAGCCACATTGTCGGTGGACAGTACGCTCGATTTCGACGCCGCAACGTTTGATGCCGACGGCAATGTCTCAGACGTCCAGATTGTTCCGTCGTGGACGGTTCTCGGCGGGATCGGTCAGATTGATGTCGTCGGACTGCTCACTCCCACGACGGTCGGCGATGGGTACGTCGTTGCGTCGAGCGGTGGTGAGGGCGTTCCGATTTGTCCCCCGAATCTGGTGCACTACTGGTGGTTTGATGATGCGGTGGGACCGCCGTATGTCGACGCGGCCGGCGCCGATGATGCAACCTGTACGGATTGTCCGAAGAAAATAGCCGGTCGGGTGGGGTCGGGTCTCGATTTCAACGGCGTGGTCCCGGGCGAGCACCTGACGGCTGCCAGTTCCGACGGTATCACCAGCAACTTCACAGTGGCTGCCTGGGTACGGCTTGACGGTGTCATTCTGCTCAAGGACAACGGAGTTATCGGGCGCGACGGCGCTTTTGCCCTCGAGGTCAAGGCACTCACCAATGATCTGACGCTGACGTTGACCAACGGCGCGGATACGCAGGTGGTGGTACCCGGCCTGTCTGCCAACAAAGTACAATCCCTCACCTGGGTGCAGGTTGTGGCGACGTTTGATGGTTCCTGGGTTCGGCTTTACATCGACGGCACGCAGGTGATCGGCACCGGGGCTAACTTCAGTTCGGTGGGTACCGGTGTCGGGCAGTATACGATCGGCTATACGATTGACGACCACTACCTGGATGGCAGAATTGATGAGGTTGCGATGTTCGATCGGGCGTTGACCGCGCTCGAAATTCAGCAGCTTCGCGATGACGGGATTGCTCATGAGCCTATCTGTGAGACGGTGGTGCTCGGTATTGCGGATACCAGCGATGTTGTGCAGGTGACGGCCGGCGCGCTCGCTTCGATCGAACTCAGCCCGGATTCGATAGTTGTGTCCAGCGACTCAACGATTCAGTTCGTCGTGGCGGGGTATGACTCCTACGGCAACCCGCGGGATCCCGGGAGTATCAACTATGACCTGACCGGGCCGGTTGGGACGATAGATGCGGGTGGATTGTTTGAAGCCGATGTGGTCGGCACCGCCAATGTAATTGCGCAGTCTGATCTGGGGCCGATCGATACGACCACGTGGCTCGAAGTTGTTGCCGGGAGTCTCGATCGACTCGTGATCTCTCCTCGCGACAGCGCGGTCCGGGTGGGTGATACGATTCAGTTCACCGTCACGGGATATGACGCTGACTCGAATGTCGTTGCGCCGGGTTCGATTAACTGGCGTGCCCTGGGGCGGGTGGGAACGATCGATTCAACCGGTCTCTTCGTGGCGACAGCTGCCGGTAAGGGTAAGGTAGCCGCGGTCTCTTCGCTGACCGGAACCGCCGACACTACGGACTTTGTCGATGTCGATGAAGTCCTGGTTAGCGCTATCCCAATCGGTGTATCGTATGTTCGTCCGGGAGAGGATCGCGCTTCGTTGCTCTCGCTATCCGTGAGAAACTATTTCGATTCCGGCAAGACAATCACCGGGCTGACGGTGCGCGATGCCACCCGGGGTCCGGGAACGAGCATCCAGCGATTAACGGATATCGATTCGGTTGCAGTCTATCTCGATACCGACCGCGATTCGCTGCTGTCCGCGGCCGACAGTTTGCTCGGCTGGGCGGTCCATAGTGCCGCCACCACCACGCCGGGGTTCAATCCGCTAACCGTGCCACCCGACTCGGAGGTAGTGCTGCTTCTCGGAGGGGCGGTCAATCTCTTTGCACGGGACTCCGACTCGCTGGATCTGTTCTGCCAGCCGGCTGTCGATCTGGTGATTCAGGACGGGACGATCCCCGTGGCAGCGGACTCGGTCAACTCGCTGGGAGTGGCGATTGTTGACGGTTTGATTGCAGACCAGATTCGCCTGTATCCGACCGGAGTGATGTCGGTGGAGCCCGCTGACAGTATGTACGAAGTAATGCGGGTCGATCTCCCTCGCAACGGCTATCAGGACGATACGCTCTACATGTTTAGTATTGCCTCGCTGGGTACTGCCGGAGCCGACGATTTTGATTCCCTGGCGTTGTTCCGGGAAGTCTCCAATACGAGCTGGGACGGCGCCGGGAGCGAGGAGTATATCGGTCGCATGTACTTCACGGGCGATCGCTGGACGATTACCGGTATCCACGTGCCGCTTGATGATCCGAACACGCGCTTCTATGTGGGCGCCTCGGTGGCCGCATTCCCGACCAACGGCGCCACGCTGATTCCGTATGTGCCGGTCAATGGCGTGCAGGTGTGGACCGGAAACGATGGTCCGGTTGATGCGGGGACGGGGTCGGTCGACACGCTGGCTATTATCGCGTTCGAAGCACTGTCGATTGTCGATATACCTCTTGGAGGAGGGACGCTCACGCCGGGAGTTCAGAGCGATGCTCTGCTGGCAGCGAGAATTACGAATACATTCTCCAGTGCAGTCGCGATCGACAGCCTGGCGCTCGATCTGGTCGCGACGTCCATAGGAGCGCCCACACAGGAACAGATAGACAGTCAGATTGATAGTGTCTATCTGTATGTCAGTACCGACAGCGACAACTCCGATCTGATGGACTCATTGATTGCGGTCGGAAGGGTCTCCGCCGGGGTTGCCTTGTTCGAGACCGCCGGCCTGCAGGTGAGTGGCAATGGTGGCATGGTGACGCTTGTCGTCAGTGCGGCGGTGAGCCTTCGCGACGCAAGAAACGGCAATACACTCGGTTTCCGCATCACCGATGACAGCCGAATCTGGACGACGCCGAGTGTCGCAGTAGCGGGTTCCTTCCCGATTGCCAACACCAAACCGTACACCGTAAATGCCTTCCCGCTGGCCGCGGTTGTCGTTCACGCGCTGCAGGGTCAGAGTTTGTTCGGCGGGCAGGAAGACCGGTTGGTGATGGATTTCGAGTTGCCGCGTAACGGGTATTCGGTCGACTCGCTGTATGAGATTCACGTGGTCAATCGGGGTTCGTTCGAGGATGACAACGGTCTGACGAACATGAAGCTGTGGGCCGATGACGGGTCGGGGACGTTTTCCGACGCCCTGGTGGAAGTCGGCGAATTCCAGTGGAACGGCGCGACCTGGAGGCTGCGACCGGGGCCGTTTTACCCGCTGACTGATACGACGACCCGGTTCTATCTGACCGTCAGTATCGGGACGGATAATCGGGAAGGCGGCACGCTGGATCTCGAAATTCCGATCGCGGCGGTGTCCTGCATTTCCGGAATGAATGGCGCCGATGACGCACCGATCAAAAATCCCGAGACGCACGTGGTCTTCCAGTCGAATCGGGTGACGGCGATTGCGCTGCCGCAGCCGAGTGTGGATGTCGCTCCGGCGCAGGCCGACGTCAATCTGCTGACACTGGCCCTGTATAACGGCTATGTCGGGCAGGCGCAGACAGTCAGATCGATTGCTCTGTCCAACCGGACAATGACGCAGTCGAGCCCGGCGTTTGCCGACGCTGAGCTGGGGCAGGTGCGTTTTTACTTCGACAGCGACCGGAACCGTGTATTCAGCGACGACTCGTTGGTTGCGACCGGTTCATTTGCGGGAGGACGGTTGAACCTGTCGGGTATCGATGTGACTCTGCCGCCGGAGTCGTTGACGTATTTCTTCGCGGTGGTGGATGTTGCCGAGAACGCGATCGATGCCGACAGTCTCGCGGTTTCGGTGGATCGCACAGCCGATATCACATTCGCGGCCCCGGTGATCCTCAACGGCGATTTCCCACTGGTGAGCGGCGGTTACCGTACGGTTGACGGATCGGTGTGGGCGCAGTATCACTCGCTGTCACTGGAGGCCAGGTCGCTTCGTCCGGGCGACACGCTCGTCCCGGTGTTTGCGATCACGCCGGCGGTGAACGGCGACCAGAGCGACGTGTTGGAGTCGATTCGGGTGACGAATATGCAGTCGGCCGCCGATTCTGATTTCGACCGCCTGACGGTGTGGCTGGATACCAACGCGGATAGCGTCTGGCAAGGAAGTGATTCGCTTCTCGGTGTGATGACCGGGAGCGGGGGTGTCTGGGATCTGGCCGGCTTGAATCTGTCTGTCGATACCGATCCACCGGTTCTGTTTGTCCTTTGTGATGTGGCGCTCTCAGCGACTCCCGGCGCCGGCCTGCAGCTTGCCGTTCCCGAAAACGGCTGTCAATATGTATCCGACAACGATGGTCCGCTCGATGAGGCGGTGGAGGCCGACAACAAATTCGTGGTGTCGACATCGGGGCTTCGTATCACCAATGTCCCGGTCAGCCCGAGCTACTCGGTAGGTCAGACGATTACGATTACCACCACCGTCACGAATGTTCTTGCGACGCCCATGGACAGCGTATTCGGCGTGAGTATCCCGACCGGGCCGGTCGCATTGGACAGTGCGTCTTCGGGTCCGGTGGCGCTGGCATCGGGTGAGGAAACGACGTTCACCTTCTACTATAGTGCGACGGCGACCGGAACGGCTTCGTGGGAGTTGAGTGCGTATGAGTCGGTTATACCCGATTCGTCGGCCGTGGTTCGAACCGCGGAGGTGGCTCTGCAGTCGCCGGCGGCGCTGGTACCGATCCACTTCATCAATTCCGTTCCGACCGCGGTCACCAAGGGGCAGACCAACGTGTTTCCGCTCAGTCTCGGCATTGCTCATCCGGATGAAAGCGATACCACGGCTTCGATCAAATTAAGCAGTCTTACCGTGTCGGTGGTCGATGGTACCGGTGCTTCGCAACTCGCATCTGATGCGTTCACGCGCATGGCGCTTTCGAGCGGCTACACGACGCTGGCGGCGTACGATATCGTGCCGCAGCAGTCTTCGATTACGTTCACGTTCAGTCAGCCTATCGTTGTTGATCCGGGTGAATCTCGCCTCTTGTCGCTGCTGGTGGATATCGGGGACTCGGCGACGGCGCGCGATTTCGCCCTCCGTATCACGTCGGCGAGCGCCATCCCGATTGTCGATTTCAACACCGGTCAGTCAGTATCGCTGTCCGGTTCGCTCACTTTCCCGCTCAGCACCGCTTCGTGCCGGATCGACGATCCGTCGGAGCAGCTCGCGGTCTCGTATCGTTCGGTGGCGCCCGCCACGATGAACTTCGGGCAGCCGAACGTCCCGCTCATGCGGGTGATTTTGCGGCACCCCGGAGATTCCACCAGTTCGCAGGTGCAGCTCTCGGCGTTGTCACTGGCGTTTATCGACAATGCCTATGCGACAGTCAACGCGCACGATGTCTGTACGCGGATACGGGTGATCCGTGGTCAAACGGTGGTGGCGGAAGTGTCGGGCTCGGCGCTCGATACAAATCGGGTGACGCTCAATCTTGTTTCTCCGGTCACAATCAGCCCGGGAGAAATCGACTCCGTACGGTTGACTATCGACGCTGCTTCCAGCTCGGGCATCGCGAGCACTGCCGTACAGATAGCGGACAGCACCGAACTGGTCGTTCGCGACCTGAGTTCTGGACTGCCCCTGACGGCGATATCGGATGATCAGCCGCTGGCCAGTGCCAGCACCGGATTTCCGATGTTGTCGGCTCTCACTGCTTTCCGCAGTCCGGCCGTGGCGCCGGAGGTTTGTCTTGGTTCATCGGCCGGGGGGGCGGTGATTGCCGGAAGAGATACGCTCAACCTGGTAGACATCATACTCAAGTACCCCGTTAGCGGCGCGTATTCCTCACAGCGGTTGAGCCGAGTGGCGACGATTATCACCGACTCGCTGGGGAGCGCGGTTGATGCCGGTCTGCTGTTTGACCGGATCGGCGTGTCGCGCGCGCCCGGACAGGTCGACTATCTTCCGATTATCCAGCAGTCCGGGATATACACGATCTTTGGACTTCCCGACAGCGGTCTGGTGATCAACCCCGGAGACAGCGTTTCAGTGCGTCTGGTGGCGGACGTGGAGAGTGATGCCCCGGTCAGCCATTTCGTCGTCCATATCGACGATATTTCGGATTTCGAGTTGTATGATGTCAGTGACAGTCTCAACCAGACGGGCATCGTGATAGAGGCCGGGTGCGGCGGGTCGCTTCCGTTTGAAACTTCGCCGATACGTATCCTTCAGCCGGCAGGACGTCCGCAGTGGGCGTCGCTGATGTCGCCGGCGCGACTCGTCCCGCAGGGACAGCAGCAGACGCCTCTATATGAAGGGACGATTGCATATGCCAGTGCGACGCCGCAGGGGGATATTGATCTATCGTCGGTAACGGCGCAGTTCCTCTCTCGCGATGTGTCCGGGTATCACTCGGAGGCGGCGTCGACAGTGTTCAGCGCCGTGCATCTGGTGATCGACGAACAGATTATCGCCACTGACAGTGTGCTCGCCGATGATACCTTGCGATTGGTTGTCGAAGACTATTACACGATATCGGTCGGAGACGACCTGGCGTTTTCGCTCACCGGTGATGTGCGCGCCGACGCTCCTCTGGGCAACTATGTCGTGGCGTTCATTGACTCAGCATCGGTCGATCTGACGGATCATGACCTGGCGACTTCGATCTACCCGCAGCTGGGTCAGAGTGTCTATCCGATATATGGAACCGAGATATCGCTTACGGTCGGAGGGGTGGGGGAATCGTTTACGAATTATCCGAATCCCTTCCGGGCCGGCGCCGGTGAGCAGACGCGAATTGCGTTCGTGCTGCCGGCAGCGGCGTATATTGATATCAGCCTGTTTACGATCACCGGCGAGCGGGTAATCGATTTGGTATCCCATGAGTATCGTGTCGCCGGTGTCTATCAGGAAGACTTGTGGGATGGTCGCAATGGGGCGGGACTTGATGTTGTCCCCGGCACGTATTTCTGCCGCCTCACGGTCCGTTACGACGACGGCCGGGTTGAAGAGTTCCGCCGAAAGGTAGCGGTGCTGCGATGAAGCGCTTCCGGGTATACATCGCCCTGGCTGTCTTGCTGCACGGGGGATCGGGCTTCGCCTCCGACGACGCCGGTACCGAATCACCGTTTGCGTTCGGAGCCGGCGCGCGAGATCTGGCGTTGTCCGGCGCTTCGATTGCGGTTGCCGACTTCGCAACGGCGCCGTTCTGGAATCCTTCGCGTCTGGCTCGCGCCGAGCAGTACACGATCGCCGGTTTCCACGCGCAGTTGTATGACAGTGACGCCGCCTACCAGTATTTCGGAGCGGTTATACCGACTCTCGACTTCGGGACGCTTGGTGTAGGTGTCTTCCGCCTCGGCGTTGACGGTATTGAGCGACGTGATGCAGGCAATCTGCTTATCGGCGATTTCAGTGATTCGCGCCTGGGGTTCTATCTCGCCTACGGAAAGACATTTTCCGGCTATGATGTTGGTGCGGCGCTGACTACCGAGCACCACTCGCTCGATGACTACAGCGCTACCACGTCGCCGGGTCTGACTCTATCGATCGGTCGGCGGTTTGAGTCGACACGTGACTGGCTGCACCATGTCAGCGCGACGATCAAGGCGACCAACGTCATTCGTCCGGCGATGGATCTGGCTGACGAAACGACTACCTACCCCTTCGCGTTCGAGGCGGGCGTTGCGGTTGGCATTGTCCCCGGGACTTTCTGGGATCACGAGTTGACGCTGTCAGCGGCCGTTTCCAAGGTTGACCTGGTCGATGCGAGGCTCAAGGTTGGTATCGAGTACAGCCTTGCGGAGATGCTCCATATCCGCTCGGGAATTCGGCAACATAAGCTGTCATTTGGTGTGGGGCTGAGTTACAAAGCGATCCGTTTTGATTATGCACTGGTCGACCGGGATCTCGGTGCCCTCCATATGTTCACGTTGACGAGCGCGTTCGGCAAGTCGGTCGGTGAACGTCGCGAGGAACGCCGGGCTCAGCAGGAGTCTGAGTTCAATACCCTCATGAGCGAGCGACTGGGCTCCCAGAACCGCGAAACCGTGGACGAGCTGGTGGAGCGCGGTCGGGCGGCGCTGGATGCGGGTCTTCTTGAGGACGCGGTTGACGTGCTCGACCGGGCCCGGTTCATGGCCGTCGCCAGCAGGATCGACACGACCGAGATCATGCCGCTGATCAGCGACGCGCGCGAACGTCTGGCGGAATCACGGCGCATGATACGCTATGGGCAATACCTCGATTCGGCGCAGGTGGAATTGGCATCGCAAGATTATCTCTCGGCTCGCTACTTCGCCAACCGGGCGTTGATCGAAGTGCCTAACTCGACTGACGCCCAGGCGATTCTGGCGGAAGCCGACAAAGCGATCTCGCGGACGGCAGCCCGGGAAGAGACGATCGAGACACGACTGTGGACCATCGACTCATTGCTCAGCTATGGTCAGGTGGATCAGGCGACGTCGATTCTTCGGCTGCTCGACGAATACGCCGGCAGCAATGAGGCGGTCCGACGGGCGCAGCGGCGAGTGACGTTCGAGCAGTACCGTCAGACCGCCGGCGAGGCGTATGCCCGAGAGGATTATCAGCACGCTCTGCGAGCGCTCGATTCGGCGATGGTGTTATTCCCGGGGCACCAGTGGTGCCTTGATCTGCGGAGCAGGATCCGGCAGGATATGCGACGAGTGGCGTCCAGACCCGTGCCGGAGGAGCCGGCCGCGACCGTTGCCGGACCGCTCAGTCCTGAACTGCAGCGCGAGGTCGAATCGGCGTACCGGTCCGGACAGCAGGCGTTCCAGCGGGGCGACCTGGAGGCGGCAATCTCACAATGGGAGACGGTCGAGCGACTTTCGCCGGGCTACCAGTCGGTCAGGGACTATCTGGTCAATGCCTACAAGTATGTGGGGGTCGAACGATACGGCAAAAACCAGCTTGGAGAGGCCGTGCAGATATGGCGAAAGGCGGCCGCTCTGGCGCCCGATAATAAAGAAATAGCGGGGTATATCGAACGGACCGAAAACGAGATCAGAAAACTCGAAGAACTCTCATATGACCAGTGATGAGAAACAGACCCTGGCGCAGGGATGGCCCGAATCGTCTCAGTTTCGCCGCTCTATCCTGTGGGAATTCGCCCTCTATGTTTGCGGGGTGATCCTGATACTCATGACCGTCACCGGGTTCATTATCACCGATCAATATGTCGACACGGTTACCGAGTCGGTCGCCGACAAGCTGCTGGTTCAGGCCCGATCGTATTCGCGGACGGCCGGCAAGAGCATTTTGGCCGCGAACGGCCCGGATGCCCTTATGCTCAACAACGTCTGTAAGCGGTTGGCTTCGGACAATCCCGACATCTACTGGGTCGGCATTGCGGACAACGAGGGGCTGTTTCTGGCCCATACCGACATCTCTCGCGTTATCGCCGGCAATCATCTGGAGTCGATAACGAGGGGCGCGGAACTGGGCGGTTTACGCCAGGGAGAGCAGTCGCGGATCAGTGGGGATACGATCGGCATCGTGATACCGATTTCCGAAAACGATATAGCGATAGGCTCGCTGGCGGTGGCGTCCTCGGCAGAGCAAATCGCGCTGGCTCGTCGCCGCTCAATCACGGCGGTGGCATCGATTACGATCGTGATGATGCTGCTGGGGATCCCGGTCACGCTCTGGACCCTGCACCGGAAACTGCGCCCGGTGAGTACTATCACGGATAGTCTGAAGAAGATCGATTTCGACGACATCTCGCTGGACATTCCACTGAAGACACGCAACGAGTTCGGCTATCTGGCCGAGACACTTCGCGTGATGGGAGATCGCCTGAATCTCGCCCAGCAGGAGTTGATCGAACAGGATCGTATCGCTCGCGAGATGGAGATCGCCCGCGATATCCAGAACAACATTCTCCCGCAGGACTACCCCAGGGACGTTCATTTCGAGTTTTGCGGATCCTATCGCAGCGCCCGGGAAGTCGGCGGGGACTACTACGACTTCATCGAATTCGAAGGCGATGAGCTGGGTGTGCTGGTGGCCGACGTGTCCGGGAAGTCTTTGCCCGGTATGCTGGTGATGCTGCTGACGCGGGACATGGTGCGGAAGATCACGCGGACCGTGAGACGACCGGACCAGGTGCTCTCGGAGGTCAACCGCGAGCTCAGTTCGAATATCAAGCGCGGCATGTTCGTGACCATGTTTTTCGGTCTGCTGAACACCCGCACCGGTCGTTTCCAGTTTGCGTCGGCAGGCCATAATCCGCTGGTCATTATGGACTCCGGTGCCGGCGAACCGAGATTGATAAAAACCAGGGGATACCCGTTGGGGATGATGGGGCCGGAGCAGTTCGACAAGCGGATTGAGCTGTCCGAGCTCTTTCTGGAGCCGGGTGACTGGTTGATCCAGTACACGGACGGCATCAACGAGGCGCAGAATGAAGCCCGTGAGGAATTCGGTATGGACCGGTTTGTCGAGCTTCTCAAGCAGGTTCGTCACGTCCAGCCGCACGATTTTGCCGACCAGGTCCTCCGATACCACCAGCAGTTCGTTGGTCAGGCGCCCCAATATGACGATATCACGCTCCTTGCCATGAAGTGGAGCGGCGTTCCGGTCGATACACTAGAAAAGCATGCAGAGGCTTTCATCCGTGATCACTGATACCAAACAGGTTGCAACGATCAACCTGCCGTCGGAACTGACACAGACCAATGTCGAGCGTTTTCAGCGGCATCTGGTTGACGCTCTTCGGGACAAACCGTCCGAGGTGATTCTCGACTGCGCCAACCTCCTGCACGTCACCTCGAAAGACATTGCCCTGCTCTGGCAGGCTCACGAGCAGTGCGTCTCTGCCGGCGCTGAGATCAGGCTGGTGGCGATGTCTCAGTACCTGGTTCGGATCTTGAAGACTCTGGACCTGTATGAGTGTTTCAAGCGCGACGAGGATCAGGTTCGGGCCAGGCTGACCGAGATCGTGCGTCCTGTCGACAGCGCCGGGGCAACGACCTATGTAAATCTGTTTGCCGCTTCCGATGAGGCGGCCGACGCGGCGTTGCTGGCGTTTCTCGAGTTTGTGGGGAAGCTGGGTCTGCCGCAGATTGCAGAGCTGGAGCTGCGGACGATCTTCTATGAGGTCGCGACCAACATCCGCACCCACAGCGGCCTGAGCGAGAACAGTCCGATTGCATTCTCGGCGTCAGCGTCCGACTCGAATATCGCACTGATCTTCGCCGATACCGGCCTGGCATTCGATCCTACCGACGAAGCCGGCCTGATCAACATGAAGGAAGCCGCGCACGCCCGCAAGACGCGCGGGTTTGGTATCACCATGTTTCATCGACTGGCGGACGCGGTTCGCTATGAGCGGCGCGACGGGCTGGTGAATGTCCTGAGAATAACCAAACGGTGGAGCAACTAATGGCATCATCCAAACCTCTTCAGGAAGAGATCGTTCGAGACGATACATTAGTGATCACGACCGGTGTTTCGCTCGACAACAATAACGCCCACGAGATGGTCGGGGCCATCCTCAGCGCCCAGCAACGGGGATTTACACGTATCGTGATCGATATGCGGGCTCTCGAGTTTCTTTCCTCGGCGGGAGTCGGGTCGATCCTGGGGACGATGGAGGCTTCGCGCGATGCAGGCGGTGATATCATCCTGTGTAATGTATCGCAGAATATCATGCACGTGTTCAGCGTGCTCGATTTATCGGAGTTCCTGACCATTGTCGAAAACCGCGACGTGGCAGTAAAGGCACACTCGTAAACTCACTTTACGTAAGATTATGGCTTCCAAAGTCGATTACATGCCGACCGGTGCGGCAGCGCGCAATCAACTGGTAGATAAGCAGATCCTTGCTCTCGACGCGCTGGCGAAATTGACCCGGCAGTTCGCAACGAAACCGGATTTCTCACATCTGGTCGAAGTCCTGCTGCTGACGACGTCGGGGCAGTTCTCCGTGACCAGTGCCTTTGCCCTTATCAGCAATCCCGGCTCTCCCTCCGATGCTTCGTTCTACTGTGGGATAGGGAAGTTCAAGGACCACGCCGATTTGGCTACTCTGGGTGCCACGACCGACCTTATCGACTACATCGAAAACTGTCCGGGCTCCTGCATCGTGGCGGACCTGACGCCGGAAAAGGCTCCCGAAGATATCGCGCAAACGCTGCTTCGCTGTGGGGTTGAGGTTGTGGCGCCCCTTTATCACGGCGATAGCCTGGCGGGGGTTCTCGGACTGGGTCAGAAAGTCGGCGGGCGCAGGTTTGAAGACGCCGAGGTCAAACTGCTTTCCATGCTGGCCGGGACAATCTCTCCCATGCTGGCCAGTTCGTACCTTTTTCTCGAGATAGCGCGGCTGAATGCGTGGTATCTCGAGATTCTCAACAACGTTCGCCAGGGCGTGTTCGTATTCGACGCTTCCGATCGGCTCACCAAGGTCAACAGCGCAGGTCGGCATATCCTGCAGGCGCTTTATCCCCCTCTGGCCAATCTGCAGGCCGAAGAGGGCCGCACCATCAGAGAGGTTTTCTCCGACCGCGTTTTTCCCGGCTGGGCCAGGCGGCTGGATCGGGCGAGAACAGCGCAACGAGGCCGCATCAGCGAGTCGCTGGTGGCTTCGGGACATTCCTCGGAGCGCATCTTCGCAGTAAACGCCACCCTGATGGATCGCGACGGCGCCTGCGATATGGTGATCACGCTCGACGACATCACGGAGCAGAAAGAGACCGATCAGCGCATGTTTTCACTGGAGAAGTTTGCCGATCGGGGCGTGATGGCCTCGTCGATCTCGCATGAGTTGAACAACTTCCTGGGTCTCATTCTGGGTGGGGTGGAGATTTCTCAGATGAATCTCGCAAAGGGGAAGGTGGAGAAAGTCGAGAATTCGCTGGAGAAGCTCAAGTCGCACGTCGCCAAAATGGAGCGCTTCACGGCCGGTCTCATGGACTACACGCGTCTCGACACCAGGAAAGCGGAGGCCGATCTCAATACTGTCATCTCCGAAGTTCTGTCGTTTGTCTCGATCCAGAAGAAGTTCAAACGAATCACCATCCAGGTACACGCCGACAACGATCTTCCGAGATTCGCGATGGACACCGATCAGATCGCCCAGTTGTTGTTGAACTTCGCCAATAATGCCGCCGATGCCATCCGCGAGGCTGGTCGGGAAAACGGCGAGATCACCTTCCGTACGTCGCTTCAGGACGAGTACGTCGTGCTCTCTGTTTCCGACAACGGGACCGGGATTACGCCCGAGGTTAAGGAACGGCTTTTCAAGTGTCACTTGACGACCAAGGAAGGCGGTCACGGGTACGGCCTGGTCACGTGCGCTCGAATCATTCAGAATCACGGCGGTGAAGTGGAGATAGATAGTGAGGTTGGCGCCGGGACGACCCTGCGCCTTCGGTTTCCACTGTCATCACTCTCCCTGCCCGAATAACTGACTCACGCTAAACAAGATAGATTCTACCGTCCTTCGTAACTTACTGCCGGGTAAGGACTGACTTCTTTTAATCCATACTCAAGAGTAGACTATTACGACCAATTTTTCGTTACATTTTTCACAAGCGTGACATTTCCGTGACAATTCGTCCGGTTTTCGTGCCGATACTCTGCGACAAGTTAGGGATCCATCTATTGTTGGAGGGTACAGGCGGACATGACGTTCGGGATTATCGGCACCTCAATTTGGCAGCAGAACCTGCCGCTGTTGGAGCGATTGACAATCGAGAGAGAGAATCGGACCGCCCGATTGGAGCAGTTGAAGAGCGCCCTCGGCGTCTCTGAGCTGATCTATGTTGCGACGTGTAATCGGGTGGAGCTTCTCTACGCCGTCGACAGCCACGAGCAGCCCGGTAGCCGCCTGCTGCACCGCCTGATTGATTTCTTTTTCCGTGACAGTCGGCAGATAGCGTTTTTCCCGAACGACTTCTATCATTTCACCGGTCGCGAGGCCATCACCCATCTATTCAGGACGGTCTCTTCGCTGGAGTCGCTTGTTGTGGGTGAGACCCAGATTACGGGCCAGTTTAAACAGGCCTGGCAGGAGTCTGCCGAGGCCGGTCTTTCCGGCCCTGCGCTCGACAGCCTGGCCCAGGAGGCGCTTCAGGTGGCCAAGCGGGTGAAGCGTGAGACGGATCTCGGCACAGGCGCTCTCTCGATGGCATCGCTGGCCGCTGAGCAACTGTATGGCAAACTTGGCTCCAGAGAGAAGGCGACGATCGTGCTGGTCGGATCGGGGGCTATGACTATAAAACTGGCCAAACAGATCAGGCAGTGGCCGAACGCCGAGATGGTTTTTGTGAACCGGACGCCCGGCAAAGCAGAGAAGCTGGCCGAAGAATTTGGTGGTCGGGCGCTGGCACTGGCGGCGTTCCATGAGAGGCCGGTCGAGAGTGACGCCATAGTCTCCGCGACGGCATCGAGTGACCCGGTTTTCGACGGTTCGTTTGCGGATCGGCTTCCGGACAGCGAGCATCGGGTGATCTGTATCGATCTGGCCGTTCCCCGCGATTTTGACCTCGCCTGCACCGGCCATCCGCGTCTTGAGGTCATCGATATTCCTCGCTTAAAGTCCGCCGCGCAGGGGAATCTACGCAAGAAGTTCGTCGAAGCCGGCAAGGCTAACGACATCGTTAGAGACGCCATCCAGCGCTACCTTTCTGACCGGATCGAGACCAGTCTCAAGCCGATCTTCCGCGATTCCTACAACGAGTCGATAGAGATGGCAAACAAAGCGTTGTCCGAGTTGTTTGCACACCGGTTGACCTCGCTTTCCGATGAAGAGCGGGAGACCGTGGCCAGAACCGTCAGGAAACTCATCGGACATTCTTCGTTCCAGTCGATCAAAGCACTCTCCGAGCGTCTGGTTGCGCTTCGGTCCGATCTCAGTTTCGAACACCCTACACTCGGTGAATCCAAGGTCGCGGGATGAATTCCCGGCAAATGACCATAGGTACACGGGGCTCCGATCTGGCTCTGTGGCAGGCTCGGTATGTCCGTGACATATTGCAGCGCGAGCACGGATGCGATGTCGCTCTCAAGATCATCCAGACCAGCGGCGACAAGATCGACTCGGTCTCTTTCGACAAGATGGAAGGAAAGGGTTTCTTTACCAAAGAGTTGGAAGTTGCTCTGTTGTCCGGTGAGATTGACCTCGCCGTCCACTCCCTGAAAGACCTGATGACCAGCCAGCCGGCCGGATTGATGCTCGGTGCGATCGGGTACCGCGCTGATCGCCGGGAAATGCTGCTGGTTCGTCGCGACGCGTTTATCGGTGAGGGAGTTCTGCCGGTGCGACCGGATGCCGTCATCGGTACCGGTTCGCCGCGACGCGCCTGCCAGATAGCGGGTTTTCTTCCCAATGCTCGAGTACGGGATCTCCGGGGCAATGTCCCGACCCGGATCAATCGCTTGCGCGAGGGGCGATTCGATGCGATAATCATAGCTGCAGCGGGCGTCACCCGATTGAATCTGTCTCTGATTGACCTTCACGTTGTCCTGCTCGATCCCGAAGAGTTCCTTCCCGCGCCGGCGCAGGGGATTCTCGGTATTCAGGTTCGTGAGGATGACGGCCGGGTCCGTTCGGTTGTCGAGCGGTTGAACTCCGAGGCCGACGCGGCAGCCGCAGCTATCGAACGAGGCTTGCTGGCGAAGTTTGCCGAGGGCTGTTCACTGCCGTTGGGGGTTTTCTCGGAAATCGATGGCCCCCGGTTCCGGCTGAGAGCCGTCCTGGGCAGACGCGAAGGAGACGGCTGGGGCGAGTCAAGATTAACCGACGTACGGGGTGAGGATATCGATCAGGTGGTCGACCGCGCATTTTTCGAGCTCACCGAGGAGCGAGCTCGCTGCGCCTGACGACTTCGATCCGGCGTTCGACTCAACACATTTCGAATCAATCGGTATAAGTGAGTATGAAAACCGACAAGTCACGTGAATTGATGGAAAAGGCCGGTGCCGTTACCCCCGGTGGGGTACACTCGCCGGTTCGCGCATTTAAGTCGGTCGGCGGCGTGCCGCGTTTCATCGATCGGGGCGACGGCGCCTGGCTGATTGATGTCGATGGTAATCGCTACCTGGATTTCTGCTGTTCCTGGGGGCCGCTGATTCTCGGCCACGGCGATCCCGATGTTGTCGCCGCAGTCAAGCAGCAGATCGACCGGGGTATGACATTCGGTGCCTCGACCGAGCACGAATACAACCTGGCGTCGTTTATCGTGGACCACGTTGACGCGGTGGAGAGCATCCGATTCGTGTCCTCGGGGACCGAGGCGGTGATGTCGGCGATCCGGGTCGCACGGGGATTTACCGGCCGCGATCTGATCCTCAAATTTGAAGGCTGCTATCACGGACATAGCGATCATCTGCTGGTAAGTGCAGGGTCCGGTCTGGTAACATTCGGCCAGCCGTCATCGGCGGGGGTGCCGAAGACGATCACGTCGCAGACGGCGGTCCTTCCCCTGGACGACGAAGAAGCGTTGGAGGAGTTCTTCCGCCGGCACGGCGACAGGCTGGCGGCCGTCATCATTGAAGGCATCCCGGCCAACAATGGATTGCTGATTCAACGTCATGAATATATCAGGCTGCTTCGAGCACTGACCGAAAAACACGGCGCCTTGTTGATTCTCGATGAGGTCATTACCGGGTTCCGCGTCGGCATGGGCGGGGCAGCTTCATACTACGGCATTCATCCTGATCTTGTTACGTACGGAAAGATAATCGGCGGCGGGATGCCGGTCGGCGCGTTCGGCGGCCGGGCGGATATCATGAACAAACTCTCGCCGCTCGGTCCGGTCTATCAGGCGGGGACGCTGTCGGGCAATCCGGTCGCTATGGTCGCCGGTCTGGCGACGCTGCAGAAGCTGTCAGACGGTCGGCTTCACGCGCAGCTCGAAGAAAGGAACCGCGCTTTCGTTGCAAGTATGATATCTCGGTTGACTAACAAGACGGTGATGATCGCCGGCGTGGCCTCGATCTTCTGGGTCGTATTCCAGCGCGAGCTGCCACGGGCGGCATCGGCCATCGATACCGACGGCATCTCGCACTACAACCGTATGCACGAGTCGATTCTGAACAACGGCGTGTACCTGCCGCCCTCGGGCTACGAAGTTTGCTTTTTGTCTGCGGCCCACACGGATGAGATGCTGCAGCAGGCCGCCGATTTGCTGGTGTCGGTGATTTCCGAAGAGGCGCACGTATGGGCGTGAGCGAGAGTCTCTTCCTTGCCGCCTGTCGGCGGGAGAACGACGGGCCGATCCCGATCTGGATCATGCGCCAGGCCGGACGGTACCTTCCGGAGTATCGGGCGGTACGGGAGAAGGTCTCGTTCCAGGAGTTGTGTCGCTCCCCGGAGTTGATTGCCGAAGTCGTCAAGCAGCCGATCGACCGGTTCGATCTCGATGCCGCGATTCTCTTTTCCGACATTCTGACGATGCTGGAGCCGATGGGGATGAAGATCGATTTTCCCGAAGGCGGTCCGGTGCTGCACAATCCGATCCAGGGTGCAGCCGACATCGAGCGTCTCCGTGACGTTGATATCAACAGGGAGTTGGGCTTTGCGCTGGAGGGCATTCGGCGCATCAAGCGGGACTTGCCGCACAAACCGCTGATCGGCTTCATCGGGTCGCCCTTCACGCTGGCGGCGTACATGATTGAAGGATCCGGGTCCAAGAACTTCAACCGCGCCAAACGCTTCCTGCACCAGCACCCGGATGCGGCTCACGCCCTGTTCGACAAGCTCGTCACCGTGAGCGCAAACTACCTTCGGGCGCAGATTGAAGCGGGTGCGGATGCCGTGCAGGTGTTTGAGAGCTGGGGGGGCGTGCTTTCGGCGGATGATTTTGTGGAGTGGTCGGTGAAGCCGATGACACGGATTTTCAGCAAGCTTCGAAATCTCAACACGCCGCGCATCCTGTTCGTAAACAATATTGCACCGTATGTGGATCTGGTTGCCGAGGTCGAGTGCGAAGTGGTGGGGGTTGATTACCGGACGAGTATCGGAGCAGTCGCCGATCGCCTCAAGGACAAGGCCGTGCAGGGGAATCTCGATCCAGCCGTACTGTTTGGCGATGTGGACGACGTGCGCCGAGCGACTCGTCGGATACTCGAGAGCGTCGACGATCACCGCCGGTTGATTTTCAATCTGGGTCACGGCATCGAACCGGAGACGCCGATCGAGTCGGTGCAGGCGATGATTGACACGGTGCGGAGTTTCACGCCATGAGAGCGACCACCGCGACATCCATTCCAATCGAGTTGCTCCGGAAGTACGACCGGCCGGGTCCACGCTACACGAGCTATCCTACCGCGCCGGTCTGGTCGGGTGGTGTCGGCAACGACGACTATCGTGTAGCCCTTCGGGCTGCCGCGGTACATACCGACAAGCCACTGGCGCTCTATTGTCATATCCCGTTTTGTCGGAGTCGCTGTTTCTACTGCGGCTGCAACACCTGCATCACGCGCAGCGAAGAGAGTGTCAGTTCGTATCTTGACATGCTGGAGCGGGAGATTGGAGCGGTCGCCGGACTGCTTGATCGTCGCAAACAGGTCAGCCAGCTTCATTTCGGCGGCGGAACCCCTACGTATATCGGGAACGACGGTTTGGAGCGCATTATGACGATGCTGGACCGTCATTTCAGCTTCACGGACCGGGCGGAAATGTCGATCGAGCTTGATCCGCGCGTGACCACCTGCGAACAGCTCCGGTATCTTTCGGAGCGCGGATTCAACCGCGTCTCGCTCGGTGTGCAGGATCTTGACCCGCAGGTGCAGGAAGCGATCGGTCGCGTCCAGTCCGAGCAGATGGTTGCCGACATGCTGGCCGAAGCACGCGCGTTGACTTTCAGGGGGATCAATTTCGATCTTATCTACGGTTTGCCGTTCCAGACAGTCGATAGCTTCGGCGCCACACTGGAGAAGGTGATCGCCATGCGGCCGGACCGGCTGGCGGTCTACTCGTTTGCGTATCTGCCGAACGTAAAATCGAATCAGGCGAAGATTCGCCCCGAGGACTTACCGACGACCGAAGAGAAATATCGTCTGTTCGCGACCGCGGTCGAGATGTTCACTGCGGCGGGGTACAAGCAGATTGGTATGGACCATTTCGCGCTGCCCGACGACGAACTGTCGCTGGCGCAGGACGACGGTCGACTGCATCGCAATTTCATGGGGTACACCGTTCAGGCCGCGCCGGAGATGATCGGGTTTGGTATGTCATCGATCGGGTACGTCAACGACGCGTTTTTCCAGAATCAGTCCGGCCTGGACAGCTACAAGAGCGCCATTGCCGAAGACGGTCTGGCGGTTTATCGCGGTATGCACTTATCGCAGGACGATCTGGTTCGACAGTACGTGATCTCTTCGTTGATGTGCAACTTCTATCTGCCGTTCAATGATTTGCGAGCGCGATTTCAAATCGACTACCGAACCGACTTCACGGCCGAGCACGAGCGGCTTGCGGAGTTTTTCGATGACGACTTCCTCACCGAGAGCGAGGATGGTCTTACAATCACACCGGTTGGACGGACGTTCGTGCGTAATATAGCCATGACGTTTGATGCCTACCTGTCCGGTGACGGGAACGGCAGGAAACCGACCTTCTCGCGAACTATCTGATACCCGCTATGGCTGACAAGAGCTGTGTCATATTGGTGGCGATGGGGGGACCGGATTCGGTCGACGATATCCGCGAGTATCTCTACAATATCTTCTCCGACCGTACGTTGATTCGGCTGCCCGGCGGGGCAGTGCTGCAGAAGCCGTTCGCAGCGCTGATCTCAACTCTCCGTAAGAAGAAAGTGCAGGAGCACTATCGACTGATCGGCGGCGGCTCCCCGCTCCTGAAGTGGACCCGCTTGCAGGGGGAGCAGATCCAGAAGATGCTGGGGGAGGACTACTCAAACTTCCGCTATTATGTCGGTATGCGTTATTTCCATCCCGCGATCGACACGGTGGTGCACCAGGCGTATGCGGAGGGTTTTCGCAGAATGATCTTTCTGCCGATGTATCCTCAGTACAGCATCGCCACTACGGGATCGTCGTTTGCAGTCGCGGCGAAGGCACTCAAACGGTACTCCGATGTCCGGGCGGAGTTCATCAAGGACTTCCACGACAACGAACACTACATCGCATTGTTGCGCGACTACATCGATGCGAATATGAAACCTGATGAAACACTGCTCTTCTCGGCCCATTCGCTCCCCCGGAAATTCGTCGACGAAGGGGATCCGTATGTCGATCAGATTTACCGCTCGGCGAAACTCGCCGCGGGTGAGCGCGAGCATTTCGTATCGTTTCAGAGTCGTACCGGACCGGTCGAGTGGGTTGGTCCGGACACGATCGATGAGTGTCGCCGTCTGCTCGGAGAGAAGAAGGGCGGGCTGTTCATTGTTCCGATCGCCTTCGTGTGCGATCATATCGAGACGCTCTACGAACTCGATATAGAGCTGCCGACGGTGGTCGGCGAGATTGCGAACGGGCGGTTGCGCCGCATGCCGATGTTCAACGATGATCCCCGCTTTGCCGAAGCGCTGGCGGGGATAGTCGCCGAGCGGTTGGGGGATCATGGCCGATCGTGACGTAGCCATCGTCGGCGGTGGCATCTCCGGGCTGGCTGCGCTTCACTACCTGCGAAGGCAGCGTCCGGAGTGGTGCGTGACGCTGTTCGAGTCGGACCGAAGACTGGGCGGGACGATCGGGACCGATCATATCGATGGCTATTCCTTTGACTGGGGACCGAACGGCTTTCTCGATCGTGAACCTCTCACTCTTCAGTTGTGCGAACAACTCGGACTCACGGATAAGATCGAACGCGCCAATGACAATGTCAGCAACCGGTTCATCGCGCGCGGTGGGAAGCTTCGTGCGGTACCGATGTCGCCTCCGAAATTCTTTACCTCCGATATCCTGAGTCTGAAGGGGCGTCTCCGTGTTATGATGGAGCCGTTCGCCAGGAGACCCGATGGTGACAAGGATGAGTCGGTTTATTCGTTTGTCGAGCGACGTATCGGCAAGGAGGCTGCGGACTACCTGGTACAGCCGATGGTGTCCGGTGTCTACGGTGGCGTCGCCGAGAGACTGTCGCTGAAGTCGTGCTTTCCGATCATGCACACCATGGAGTCTGAATACGGTTCGTTGTTTAAGGCAATGATCGCCAGAAAAAAGCAGGCGAAAGCGGCCGGCAGGAAGTCGGGCGGTCCGAGCGGGCCAGGTGGCTGGCTGACGTCGTTCACGGGCGGGTTGTCTGCAATCATCGAGCGATTCGAAGAGCTGTATCGCGACGAGATCGTCGTCGGCAATGGTGTCGAGCGGATCGAGAAGGACGCCGATGACTACCGGCTCCACCTCCGAACCGGTGAGTCGCTAACCGCACGACATGTAATCCTGAGCCTTCCGGCGTATGCGGCCGCACCGGTCGTGAGTGCTGTCTCGACGACGCTGTCGAACGCGCTGAGCGCGATTCCCTACGCGCCGATATCTGTTGTGTGTCTGGGCTATCCGCGGGAGAGCGTGAAGCGGCCGCTTGACGGATTCGGCTTTCTCGTTCCTAGCAAGGAGGGTTTGACCATTCTGGGTTCGATCTGGACGTCGTCGATATTCGCCGATCGTGCTCCTCAGGGCAGGGTGCAGTTCCGTACGATGGTCGGGGGGGACGGCGACCACGAGTCGGTCAATTTGTCGGACAACGATCTGCTGGCGCGAGTGACCTCGGATATGGACAGCCTGCTGGGGTTGCAAGGGGAACCGGAGATTGTGAAGATCTATCGCTGGAGTCATGGTATCCCGCAGTTTCGAATCGGTCATGGCGAGCTGCTGAAGCAGATCGAGGCCGAGTTGGCGTGGGCGGGCAATCTCTATGTGACGGGGAACGCCTACTATGGGATCGGCCTGAACGACTGCGTGAAGCAGTCACACCGTGTGGTCGAGCAGATCGTTGCTTCGGAATCGGTCACTAAGTCCTGACATCCTTTTTCGAGCCTTCCGCAATCGTCGCCAGCACAACTATCATAAGCAGCAGGCCGCAGGACGCTCCGGCATAGAAAACCCAGTCAAGTCCGCCCAGCGAGAACACTGCCCCCAGTAGAAGAGGCCCCAGGGTCTGGCCGCCACGCAGCACCATAGCGTTGGCGGACATGTAGGCCGCACGGTATTCCATCGGCGCCAGGGAGGCCAGGAGGGCCTGCAGGTTGGGGATGTTCACTCCCTGCGCTACGCCAAACAGCAAAGCGGGGAGAACGAGCGTTCCCGTGCTCGGCATGTGCGGCATTGCTACCAATGCCACCACATATGTGACAGAGCCGAATGCCAGCAGTACTCCCGGCCTGAAGCGGCGTCCCAGTCTGCCCAGCTGCGAGGAAGTTACAGCGGTGCTTGCCGACGCGCACGACATCAGCAATCCGATGGTGATCGGGGAGCCATCGAACCTGCTCTTGATCAGAAACGGGAAAAAAGTCAGGTAGCTGCCGTAGAGTATAATGAAGGTCAGGAAGCTGCCGGCAAAGACGCCGGCGATCCGTCGGTTCATCGCTTTCCACATATTCGCGAAGTAGTTGGACAGAGACTCTCGCACGTGAGGTTCGGGATTCTTCAGGCCGAACAGGACCGTAAACGCGATTGGAAGGGCAAGCAGCGGCAGGGCGAATGGGTAGTACCATGCTATGCTCGCGAGCGCTCCGCCGATCAGCGGATAACAGGCGGTGCCCACCGAGAGCACGCTGGCGTTGTATCCCATTGCCGTGCGGCGGTCGGCAGCATTGTACAGGTCGCCGATCACCGTGGTATTCAGAGACATGATCGACGCGCCTCCTACGCCCTGAAGGAAGCGGAAGAGCAGCAGCAGATCAAAATCTCGGACCAGACTGCACGCGCTGCCGGCAACGCCGAATAGCAGGAGCGACGGTACCAGGATTCGCTTGCGACCATATCGGTCCGCCAGCACGCCGAAAATGGGAGTGAGCACGATGCCGGGGAGCGTGAAGACGGTAATAAGCAGCGCAATCGACTGGACGGAGACACCCAGTTTCTCGGCCATCAGTGGAAACGCGGGTGTCACACTCGATACCCCCAGCACAGCCATGAGTGTGACCCCGAATATGATCAGCAGGTTTCTGTTGAGAACAGGTTCTTTTGCGGCGGCTGTCGACATGCATCCATCCCATCAATGTCACTCCCTGTCACGATAGACACGTGACGCCGGGTTGCACCACAAAAAACGTCGACCCCGGATCGGGCGATCGCGGCTCCAAATCAGGTGTTTTTCACGCTCGGGTCGAAAGACACTTGTCACTTACAGACAATTCACTTGACGATTGTCTTATTCGCCGTATGATGGCAATGCGCAAAACGATATGTACTGGGCCAGCGGCGCGACCACGGCGCCGTCACATCACCAACGGATTTGGACTCACGCCCCAGGGAGGTGATAGCCCGGTACCAACATCTGCTTCAGCGCTTTTTTATTTCACGATAATTCCAAAACTCAGGGGAGGTTATATGAGACGATCACTTTCTGTCTCGCTAACCACATTAGGGATATTGTTTCTCCTGACGGCTGCTGCGGTGGCACAGGATTTCGGTCCGGCACAGCCCTACCTGCTCTCGTCGGACGGTGACGACGTGTGCGTCGCTGACCTCAATAGCGACGGCCGGGGCGACATAGTCGTGCCGTGTGCGGACATCGACAGCGTAGCCGTGTTCCTCAATAATGGCAACAGCTCGTATGCGTCACCGACGTATTTCGCCGTAAGCGATGCTCCTACCTCGGTGTTCCCGGGCGATATGGACGGCGACAACGATATCGACCTTGTCGTAGCCAACTACGGCGCAGGGAGCGTGTCGGTGCTACTGAACAACGGCAGCGGTTCGTTCGGATCGCCGACCAATTACAGCATGGGATCGGGTACCAGCGATGTCTATCTTTCGGACATCGACGGCGACTCGGATCTGGATGTGCTGATCGTCAACTACTCGGGATACCTGGTTATCCGCAAGAACAACGGTTCGGGTACGCTGGCGTCATCGTACAGCTATGCCGCCGGGCTGTATGCGCATCCAAACGATCTGTTCGTCGGGGATCTGAACGGCGACACCTATCCGGATGTCGCAGTGTTGAAAGCGACCGATACCAGCGCCGTGTACGGCGTCGGTGTGTACTTCAACAACGGCTCGGGGACATTCAGCCGAAACTACGGCGTCGTCTATTCGACAGGCAACTCGCCGGTGTCGATTGACGGTGGAGACTTCGACGGTGACAACGATATCGATCTGGCGGTTGCCAACTCGAAACTGGCCGCGGCCATGTCTATCCTGACCAATGGAGGGTCGGGGACGTTCACGTCTTCGCACTACACCACAATCGGTGGCGGTGTCGGCGTGCGTGTCGTGGACATGGACGGCGACGGCGACATGGACCTGGCGTCGGTCAACGGTCTGAATCCATACACGCAGACATCGTTGAACGACGGCAGCGGCAGTTTCGCCAACGCCGTCAATCACGACAACTACTTCCATTTCAACTACCTGGCCGTGTACGATATCAACGGCGATGGTGACATGGACATCGTCTCGACGGGTCCGGACACGGTCTCGGTACAGCGCAACCTTGAAGTGTGCTGTCACGGCATTCGTGGCAATGTCAACTGGGATGCGAAGGACCAGGTCAACATTACGGATATCACGGTTCTCGTGAACTACATGTTCCAGGGCGGGCCGGCCCCGATCTGCATGGAGGAGGCTGATGCGAACGGGAGTGGTGGCGTGGACATCACCGATCTGACGTATCTCATCAACTACGCTTTCCAGGGCGGTCCGGCTCCGGCGGCCTGTCCGTAAGCGATTGATCGACCGGCTCTCAGAGCATTGACGATAGAAGGCGGACCGACCAGGGTCCGCCTTCGTTGTTTGTATGGTGCCGTACGGAGTGTCGAGGCGCGGTGTGCGGGATGCCGCCTGGGGGCGGCACGTGCTCAGCGGTTGTCGTCGCCGCCCCACGGGTGTTCATCGGTGAGGGCGTGGGCGGCCAGGTTACCTTGGTGGTTGATTTGGTGTCTCATAACTAGGCAACTTACGTTATCGGCCTTCGCGCGGTTTCAGCAAAGTTTGCGTCGGCCGCAGGAAGCATCACTCCGGAGGAACCATGCGCACCATAACCGCAATCGCCCTGTCCTTTCTGCTCGTTCTGTCGATCGCCACACTTACTGCGGGCCAAGCACTTACGTTTATGTCTCTGGATACGGTTGGCACGCCGGCCGGGGCGCGCATGAATCGGTGGATCACAACCTTGAATTCCGGGGACGAGGCGCTCTGGAAGGCGTATACGGACGTCGATGTCCGTCCCGGCGGCGATAGCGCAACGAGTGCTACTCAACGCCTGGGGGCGTTTCAGATGCTGTACGGCGATTTCGGAGGCGTCGATCCGATCCGAATCGAGGAGTCCGAACCGTACCGGATCGCCGTGCTGCTCAAGGCACGCAATCCGAAAGCATCGAACGAGTACATTATATTCGACCTGATTGTCGACTCGCTTCCGCCGCACCATACGATGCAGCTTGGCCTGATGGAGGCGATGGACCCGACCCTTGGCATTCCCGCGGGCACGTTGACCGAGGGGCAGATGGTGGAGGTGATCGAGCGGTATCTTCGCGATCAGGTCGAGAAAGACCGCTTCTCCGGAGCGGTGCTGCTGGCGCATGACGGCAAGGTTGTTTATTCGGGCGCGTTCGGTGACGCCTGCAAGCGTTATGACGCGCCGAATCGGACGGATACGAAGTTCAATCTGGGTTCGATGAACAAGATGTTTACCGGGGTGGCGATCTGTCAGCTTGCCGAGCAGGGGAAGCTGAAGTTTACGGATACGGTGGGTACGTATCTTCCGGATTATCCCAACGACGACGTGAGGGACAGAGTGACGATTCACCAGTTGTTGACGCACACGTCGGGGATGGCCAGCTACTGGGACGAAATATTCGAGGAGCAGTTCTGGAAGATCAAGACGGTCGAGCAGTTGGCATCGCTGATATGGGAGAAGCCGCTGGAGTTCGAGCCGGGGGAACGATTCGGCTACAGCAATTCCGGGCCGCTGGTGCTGGGCCTGATAATAGAGAAAATTACCGGTCAGAGCTACTACGACTACATCCGGGAGCAGGTAACCGGTCCGGCGGGGATGTCGAACACCGATTGCTACGAAGTGGACCATCCGGTGAAGAATCTCGCGATCGGCTATACGCACATGGACTACGATGGCGAAGAGAGCGAGGAGTGGTACAACAATCTGTTCATGCACGCAGCGAAGGGCGGTCCGGCGGGGGGTGGGTACTCGACGGTGGAGGATTTGCTGAAGTTCCATATGGCGTTGAAAAACAACGTCCTGTTGTCGCCGGCGTATACCGACACCTTGCTGACCGGCAAGGTGGACATGATGGGTGAGATGAAGTACGCCTACCTGTTCGGTGATGAAGTGATCAACGGGCATCGCGCGGTGGGGCACAACGGCGGGGCGCCGGGAATCAACGCCGTCCTTCGGATGTACTGGGACGACGGCTGGACGGTGGCGGTGATGTCGAATTACGACCGGGCAGCGGTGCAGGCGGCGAATCTGCTGGATGAACTGGTGGCGCGCTGAGACATGTCGCACACGTGCAGGGCAAGAAAGTATTGGTAGAAAGCGGCGCTCGACCGTTAATTGGATACGGGTGGTCCGCAGCGTACTCATTTTCTCTCTCAAACCTGAAGGGGCGGGCCGCGCGCATGCATGAATCTGAAAGGCTTGACATCGCGTTTGGCGCTCGCCGCGGCGGTATTGACGAGTGTGCCGGCTTTCATTTCCGTTTCCTACGCCGAGGTATCCGGACCAACTGACAGTCTTGCCGGTGTCGTGCACGGCGTCGTAGTCAGTGCCGACTCCCGCCTTCCGCTTTCGGGGGCGAGTGTCCGGATTGACGGGTCGACCCGTGCAGCCGAGACCGACTCTACCGGCGGCTATTCGTTCACCCATCTTCGCAGCGGCACGTACGACATCCATGTGTCGCACGTGGGATATGAAGCAGGCCGCGCGAGCGCCGTGATAAACGACGCCCGTTCGTCGGTACGGGTCGATTTGGCGCTGAAGCGGGTGGCGATTCCCCTGAAAGATATCACGGTCACGCCCGGGCGTTTTACTCTCATGGAGAGCGCCCCGGCGGTCCACCAGAGTCTCAGCCGAGAAGATATAGCGACCATCCCGCAGATGGTGGAAGACATCTATCGGGCGGTGGCGCGGATACCGGGGATCAACACGAGTGACTTCTCGGCCCGGTTCGCGGTACGCGGCGGCGAACACGATCAGGTGCTGGTGCTTCTTGACGGTCTCGAATTGTACGAGCCGTTTCATCTGAAGGATGTAGACGGTGGGGCGCTGAGCATACTCGATGTTGCGACGATCGACGGTGTGGATCTGATAACCGGCGGGTTTCCGGCGCAGTACGGCAATCGGATGTCGGGGGTGTTCAATATCGAGACGAGACACGTTCCGCCGGATACCCGGCGAGCCGAGGTGGGGATCAGTTTGACGGCGATACGCGCGCTGGGGGAAGGGACGTTCAGTAACAATCGTGGTTCGTGGCTTCTTTCGGCGCGGCGCGGGTATGTCGACCTGGTGACGCCGCTGACCAGTGAGTACAAGGATATCAAGCCTCGCTATCACGATGTGATGGGGAAGGTGGGCTGGCGACTGGGTGCGCGCCATACCCTGTCGGGGCATGTCCTGCACGCCAGCGACGATCTCGATTTCGACTATGAAGGGGAGGTGGCCGAGACGATGTATCGCACCAGCTACGGCTGGTGGCGTTTTCAGGCACAGCCTTCGGATCAGCTGGCGGCGCAGACGGTGCTGTCGATCGGGCAGGTCAATCATGCGCGAAGCGGGGACGGCCACGCCGGCGCTGATGCGTTTGCACCGTTTGCCGTCGATGAAGACCGCCGCATGAAGTCGTTCGGGATCGCCCAAGATTTCAGGTGGGAGCTGACGGAACGGATAATGCTGTCCTGGGGGGGCGCATTCAGCAGGCTGAACAGCGACTACGACTACCGGTCGACCCAGCTCAACCGTTACGCCCTTCCCGGAGGGGGATTCGTCCTGCGACAGGAGCGCACCGAGTTCGATCAGCAGTTCGAAGGGGATAGTTTCGGTGGCTGGATAAGCGGGCGGGTCCAGCCGCTGGCTTTGGTGACGCTGGAGGCGGGGGTGCGATATGATCGCGTCTCCTTTACCGAAGACCGGCTGGTCAGTCCCCGCGCGGGGGTATTGGTGGCGTTGTCGGAGCAAACGAGCATTCGGGCGGCGTGGGGGAAGTACTATCAGCCGCAGAAGATGTATGAACTGGATATTGTCGATGCCGATTACACGTTTTATCCGGCTGAGCTGGCCGAGCACTATGTGGTCGGTGTGGAGCGACAGTTCGATTCGGGCACGGAGGCGAGAGTCGAGGCGTACTACAAAGATTTGTCGCGGCTGAAGCCGGACTATCGGAATTTTCTCGATGCGGTGCAGTTGTTCCCCGAAGCGTACATGGATCGAACGAGGATTAATCGAGCGAGCGGTGTGTCCAGGGGAATCGAGTTCTATTTCCGCCGTGATCGCGGCGGACGATTCGGGTTCTGGGGATCGTACGCGCTGTCGTCGTCGACCGAGTACGTCACGGACTATGTCTATGAGGGGGTGACGCGGGAGGTGGAAGGGAACCTTCCGGGCATGTTCGACCAGCGTCATGCGGTGAATCTGGATATCGCGTATCGTCCGGGCAAAACATGGCAGATCAACCTGGCGTGGCAGTATCACAGCGGGCGGCCGTATACCGAGCCGGTCGTGCGCAGGACGGGGAGTATATCGTATTTGTCGGTCGATGAGTTGTATGGGGAGACGCTTCCGGCGTATCACCGTCTTGATGTGCGGGTCAATCGGGAGATAAAGACGTCGCATGGTGAGGTGTCGATTTTTCTGGAGATCATTAACCTGTATGATCGGAAGAACCTCAGGACGTACGAATATGATCTGGCGCAGAACAGCGATCAGACGGGGTACTATCTGGAGCCAGAGAAGTGGTATTGGCTGGGGATGACACCGTCGGTGGGGGTGAGTTGGCGGGTGGACTGGTAGGTACTCGCTATGGATCCCACCTGTCGCCCGCCCGGGGCGGGCTTTAGGTGGGCCACAATGGCGCGGCTCCCGAATCTCAATAATCATCGTACAAGTGTGGAGGCGTTCGGGTTACGGCGAAATGGGTTTGTTTTGTCATTTTTTAAGGTCAAAAAGTTCGTCATTCCTCCCAAGGCGTGCGGGTGCAGGTGGTTGGCGTGAGTGCAGCGACATGCGTGAGGGTGAGTCGCGTGCGATGGGTTTCGGGCGTCGTTGTTCATATAAAGGGCGGCAGTTCCGTGTTTTGGTGTAGTTTGGTAGGGAAAGTGCAGGGAAGCGACATGTGACGCATGCTGCGTAGGTCCGAACCCCTGCGGTTCGGACAGACCGAGGTTTGACGTGTGGCCGTGACTTCAGTCGATGTAGGTCAGCTCCGGTCGCGTGTGCAGCGCTGGAAGGATGCAAGAAATAGGCGAGCGACCGGTGCTGACAGATCCGATCAATGCGCCGTCAGCACCGCGTGCGGGGGAAGTCATCGCTGGCATAGTAGGGTTCGTGGATTTGCACGCGGAGCTGACCTACGTCGCCGGCAAGTGACGCAGCATTCGCGAGGTGACGTGGTGCACGGGGACGTACACCACGCACGAAGAGAGGGCAGACAGGTCGCAGACCTGTCATACCGGCGTAGGCCGGTATCCAGCCTTCGAGCGGATGCCGCACTGTGCGGTTCTGCTGGATTCCGGCATGCGCCGGAATGACACATCTGCGATGTGTTCGAATGGACAGGGTGGGCCACCCGGGCCATTGGGTGCGTTTTCACCCGACAATCCTTATTATGATGAAGGGGCCTTGGAATGGGAGGCAGAGTTTATTACCAACCAGTTGGCCGACACTTACAGATTCTAGTGTGGTCAGCTCTATTAGCAGTGACGTGCTTGTTCTTTCAGACATGTCAGAACCCAGACAGTCAGCTTGTTTTCATGACTGACAAGGGTGCTCACACAGAGCTCGTACTGGAAGACCAAGAAAGCAGCATCAAACTGCGCATTACAGGAAGAAGCGCCTTTTTGAGCAGGGGCGCATTTCTAGTGACCCTGTACTTCGACGTTGAATCCAGAGATTCGGCCTCAACGGCGGTCTTTCCGGGCTCCGCAGTCGCCATTTACAGTGGTCATCCGATGAGAAGACGGATTCCCTCAGAGGAGTTGACTGTCTACATGAAGCAGGACAAGTGGCACTGGAGTGAACCGTTTGAGGCCGAGTTCGACAGCGCGTCGATCTGGCAGGGAGGCGGGCCTGTGCGACAGACTCTTCAGATTGTCCTCGACTTCGTCGTTACGTGGAATAATGAGTACTTGTTTGTCGATTCCGTGACTGCATTCATAGAACCTCCGCCGTTAAGAGCGTTCTAGCGCCCACGACTATCGCCATCGTACATGTCGGCGCAGTCCGTGGCTTGAGCTTGGCCCGGGTGGCCCACCCTTTGGGTGGGTTTCCTTTAGCCTGAGATCAGTCTGTTATTCTGTGGGGAGGAAGTACGTGCCAAAACTCCGGCATTTCGATAATCTCATTACCGCTCGATTCGTAACATCCATGTTGCGTCACATGCTAGGTCGACGAAGTCGAGTGACATGTGACGCATGCTGCGTAGGTCCGAACCCCTGCGGTTCGGACAGACCGAGGTTTGACGTGTGGCCGTGACTTCAGTCGATGTAGGTCAGCTCCGGTCGCGTGTGCAGCGCTGGAAGGATGCAAGAAATAGGCGAGCGACCGGTGCTGACAGATCCGATCAATGCGCCGTCAGCACCGCGTGCGGGGGAAGTCATCGCTGGCATAGTAGGGTTCGTGGATTTGCACGCGGAGCTGACCTACGTCGCTGGCAAGTAACGCAGCATTCGCGAGGTAACGTGGTGCACGGGGGATTCGGCAGGTGCGATTCATAGTGAAGTGCCGTCAGGCGGGGTCGCCTAACGGCACTTTTCAGGATCCACATCTCACCCCACCATAAATGGCGGGCCACCCGCGCGGTGTCAGGCGGGGTCGCCTGACACCACGTTGACGGTCGATTCTGCGCTAGGCCGCGACTTCTTCTTCGAGGCGGTAGCGCTTGTAGATCCTGGCGTACAAGCTCTCTTTCGACATCAGCTCCTTGTGGCTGCCGGTCTCCACGATCTTGCCTTCGTCGAGCACGTAGATCATGTCCGCCTTTTCAAGCGTGTCCGGGCGGTGTGTGATCAGTATGGCGGTCAGCTCCGGCATGACTTCGTGCAGACGATCCCAGAGGGCGGTTTCGGTGCGGGAGTCAAGCGCCGAGGTGCAGTCGTCGAGAATGAGAATCTTCGGCTTGCCCACCAGCGCCCTTGCCAGGGCGAGGCGCTGTTTCTGGCCGCCGGAGATCGACATCCCGCGCGTACCGATCATGGTATCCATCCCTTTCGGGAAGTGCTTCACTTCATCGGACAACTGAGCGACTTCCACCGACCAGCTCAAAAGGTCTTCGGAGACGTTGTCGCGTCCGAAGAGGATGTTGTTGCGGACGGTGTCCGAGAAGAGGACCGGTTCCTGCGGCACGTAGCCGATGGAGTGCCGGAGACTTTCGAGTTTGTACTCGGTCAGCTTGTGGCCGTCGAGCGATATGCCGCCCTCGGTGGGGTCGACCAGTCGCGGGATCATATTGACGAGCCAGCTCTTGCCGGAGCCGACGCGTCCGACGACGGCGATGGTCTGGCCCGGCTTGATGTCCATGCTGACGCGGTCGATGATCTGCCGTTTCAGTTCCGGGAAGGTGAAGCCGACCTGGTTGTAGCCGATGCTCGGTTTCAGGCTTCCGTTGCCGTCGCGCGAACCGCGCTCGGTGACCATCGGCGGGACGATCTCGAGCTCGGTCAGGCGATGGATCGAGACGGCCGACTGGCGTCCTTTGACGAGGAACTGGCCGATGTCAAACATCGGGAAGACCAGCCAGGTCGAGTAGTAGATGAAGGTCGCCAGGTCACCGATGGTCAGGGTCGACTGCAGGACGGCGTAGCCACCGGCAATCAGCACGATAACGACCGCGAACTGCCAGATATAGTGGTAGAGCGAGTCGACCATGGTGGTGAGGCGGACGGTATCGATCTCGGCCTGCCGTCGGTCCTGGGCGGCGGAGTCAAATTTCGTTTTCTGCGCTTTCTCCTGGACGTAGGCTCGAACCACCCGGATGCCGGAGAAGCAGGCTTCCATGACATCGTTGAAGCGTGAGATACGGCTCTGCAGGTGGTCATAGCGGGTATCCAGCGCCGACGAGGTCTTGAAGAAGATCAGGATCAGGATGGGCAGCGGTCCGGCCGTAAACAGGGTCAGCTGCGGCGAGATCGAGACCATCATGATAACGACGAAGATGATGTTCAGGGACGCTTCGTAAAAGCGGAAGATCCCCGAGCAGGCAAACCACGAGAGTTTCTCCGCGACATCGTCGGTCAGGCGCGTGACGAGATCGCCGGTTCGGAACTTGTTGAAGAAGTCCGGACCTTTGGTGGTGATCTTGTTGAACGCTTCCTGGCGGAAGAGGAACTCGAGGCGGCAGTTCATCCAGGCGCGGGTCGACTGGAACCAGGCGTAGAGCATGGCCGAGACGAGTCCGAAGACGACGAAGGCGACGGCGAAGGAGATGACGGGGGTGAGCCCCCATCCCGCGCCGACTTCGGTGACCGCCCGGGCGAACCACTGCTGTGGAACCTGACCGGTTTTCAGCGTGTCGATTGTGAAGCCGATGAGTCGCGGTACCATGACCGCGACGGCGGCTTGTACGGGTGTGGCAAGAACCAGGACCGCCACCACTTTTTTGTGCTGACGGTAGTACTGCCAGAACCAGAGAATTATATCACGCATGAGTTGTTACTCCGTTTTTGCTCTTGAACTGCAGATGGAACAATCGGCTGTAGTATCCATTCTGTAGTATCAGCTCGGTGTGGCTGCCCTGTTCGACAATCTCACCGCGCTTGATGACCAGTATCCGGTCGACATCGAGGATCGTCGAGAGTCGATGGGCGATGATCAGCGATGTGCGTCCGGCCATCAGTTTTTTCAGCGACTGCTGGACGGTCCGTTCGGTTTCCGGGTCGACCGACGAGGTCGCTTCGTCGAGTATCAGCACGTCGGGATTGACCGCCAGGGCTCTCGCGAAGGAGAGGAGCTGGCGCTCGCCGCGGCTGAAGTTCGAGCCTTTCTCCGAGACTTCGGTGTCGAAGCCACCGGGCAGCTTCGCGATGAAGCGGTCGGCGGCGACGGTTTCGGCGGCCGATGCGATCGACTCGCGGCTGACCGACTCGACCTCGAGGCCGATATTGTCGGCGACCGAGCCCGGGAAGAGGATGATATCCTGCAGCACGAGGGCGAACCGCTTGCGCAGGTCGGCCTGGCTGATGGTTCGGATGTCGATACCGTCGACCAGAATGCGGCCTTTCTGCGGGTCGTAGAGACGGAGCAGGAGGCCTATCACGGTCGATTTGCCGCCGCCCGTGACGCCGGCGAGGGCGAAACGTTTGCCGACCGGGATTTCGAAGTCGACGTCTTTGAGCACCCAGTTGTCATCGTCGGTGTAGGAGAACCAGACGTGCTCGAATTTGATCGAGTGTCTGAGTCCGTCCCACGCGACGGGTTCTTCCGGGTCGGTCAGTCTCGGCTTCAGGTCGAGCAGTCCGAAGATACGCCGGGCGCCGGCCATTCCTTTCTGGAAGCTGCCGAGCTGTTCCGAGGTGCGGGCGATCGGTTCGAACTCTTTCCATATAAGGAGTATGAACGTCACGATCGTGCCGGCGGTGATTCCCCAGAGGGAGCCGAGCAGCAGGACCAGTCCGATCTTCACGAACTCCATGTAGTGGAGAACGTTGAAGAACAGCGTGACGGCCACACCGACGAAGCGGTCTTCGATGAATTTCTCGAAGTTGACCTGCCTGACCTTGCTCCGGGCGTAGTCGCCGCGGTGGAAGATCTGGACGATCGACATGCCGTGCAGAAATTCCGTGATCGTGGCGGTGACTTCGGCGGCCTTCTTCCGCAGCTCCAGAAAGCGATGGGTCGTGAGCTTGTGGAAGAAGTAGATCATGATCGCGAAAGCCGGGAGGGCGGCGAAAATGATCAATGCCAGTCGCCAGTCATACCACATCATGATGCCGTAGATGCCGAGGATGAGAAGCAGGTCGCCGACCACCAGCACGACGGTGTTGGTGAACAGCAGCCGGAGCGACTCGCAGTCGGATTCGATACGGGCCATGAGGCGTCCGACCGGCTGCTCATCGAAAAACGACGTATCCAGCGAGAGGATGTGGTCGAAGAGCTTGCGTTTCAGGTCGAGCATGATGTCCTGGCCGATGATTTCCAGTTTCACCCTCTGGATGTACTGGAAGACGATAGTCAGGAGCTGGATGGCGACAATGGCCCCGGCTATATAGAGAAGGGGGGTGAAGTCGCGCGTGTCGACCGGGAGTCCGAGCTGTTCGACGAGCTTGTTATCGATGGCGCGCTGGATCAGGACCGGCCAGACAAGGGACAGGCCGGTGGTGGAAATCAGCAGGCCGAGACAGACAGAAAGCCCCCATTTATGGTTAGCCAGAAAGGGGAGCAATCTCTTGAAGGCTGTTCCCAGGCGTATTTCGCGTTCCTTTGGGAGGACCGCTTCGTCGTCGTACAGTTCAGGACTCATCTCTATGCCTCACAGTTGTTTAGTTTCCACTACCGGGTTCTCGACAGGGTCCGGTTGGGGGAAACAAAAAACCCGCCGAACCGAACAGGTGCGACGGGTTTTTAAAGGCTTGTATGTGAATGAAATCACAATCGTCTTAGACGCCTCCCGTCGCAGGGGCCACCATTGGGCCGAAGAGCGGTGATGATGAAGAACTTCTTGTTCATCGAAAGCTTCTCCTGGACGAGTTTGTGAAACATTACAGTTTCAGTCTATACGGCGGCCATTGCCGCAGGTTTCACAATATGGGTCAAAAAGTTCGAGGGTCAATCATTTTTTTTCAGCTTTTTGCGATTGTGAAATCGGGGACGGCGGGCGTGGCGCCGGAGACTCCACAGATGTTTGTGTCAGAAAATGGCACAACAAAACAGCAATCTGATGGTATAGCAGAGAGTTAGGCGTCGAAAAATCCGCTTTAGGGTCCGAGAAGTACCGATTATGTATTGTTTTGGGTCGCACTCGGCTTGTATATTCCCGCGTAGGATACAGTCCTCTCATACGACTCCCGTGGGCTACTTCATCTGCAGAGAGGGGCACATCAGGCAACAGCACGCGCAGGTACCATCAGCATCCGGGGTGTACTATGAAAGTATTGGTTATAGATGATGAGGAGATGATCCGCTCGCTGGCGGAGAAGGTCCTTCGACGCGGTGGTTATGAGGTAACGACTGCCGAGAGCGGGGAAGAGGCGATCGAGACATTGTCGAGTGAGGCCGACATCGACGGCGTGCTGCTCGACATGAATCTTCCGGGTATGACCGGTTTGGACACTCTTCGTAAACTCAGAGAGATTCGTGAGGATATTCCGTGCGTATTGTCATCGGGTCATCCGGAGGGGGGGCTCAGCGTGAAGGATCAGTTCGGAGATCGGACGGCTTATCTGGAGAAGCCGTATCGGGCACAGGTCCTGATTGAGACGATCGACAAGCTTCTGAAATAGTCTCGCACACCGGGCGTCGCCTCCCCGGCTCGGAAAATCGAGTTGACAGATTCCGAGGGCCGGGCGTACCCTGTACGATTATGACGACGCCTCATTCCATTCAGCGATTCCTCCCATTGATATTTACCGTGCTGGTGACCGTCGGCCTGGTTGCCGGGAGCGCACCTGCACCTCATGCCAGGGTCGTGCGCCTTGCGGTCGTGCAGGGGGGGGATTATGCCGGTCATGCCGTACTCTCACAGTCGATCCTCACGGAGGTCCGCAGGCTTCTTCCCGACACAATCGAAGTTGTCACGCCGCCGGATGCCTATGTAAACGGTGGGTGGAATATCGAGCGTTTCCGCGAGCAGATGGCGGCTCTGGCGGCGAGTGATCGGGCCGATATCGCGCTGGCGATAGGTCCCTGGTCGGTTGAGGCGTTGCTGAATGCCGGGTGGGAGAAGCCGATAGCAGCCGCGTTCCGGCTCGATCCGGTGGCGGAAGGATTGCTTGACAGCGCGATGCACCCGGTGGCGCCCAATCTCGGTGTGACTGCGTTTCCGAATCGGTATTACAATGACTTTCTCGATATGAAGCGTCTGCTGACCGTTGATACGCTGGCGGTGCTGAGATTCGAGTCTTCTCCCGGCGATACCGCTTTGCCAAACGGCATGCTGCAGGCAGCGGAGGGGCTGGGGATAATGCTGATCCCGGTGCGGGGTTACACGCCGCGAGGCGAATATGCGTTCTTCAAGGCGTATCAGCAGGTACCCAAAAGCGCCGATGCGCTATACGTGTCTCCGCTGTGGGGGTTGCAGGCGGACGCGATCAAGCAGTTTCTGGCGCTGGCGGTGCGTGATCGGCGACCCGTGATCGCATCGGACGGGGCGTATCTGGTGGAGCGAGGGGCGTTGGTGTCCGGGGCCGGGCGTTCGAGTGCGGCCGAAGCTATGATCGTGGCCTCGAAGCTGGCGAAGATCGTCACCGGTGCGGTCCCGGCCGACCTGCAGGTGGCGTATCCGGAGGTGCGGGGCCTGACGCTAAATGAGGCGACAGCCGAGAAGTGCGGGATATCGATCAACGATCGTTTGCGCGGAGAAGCGGCTGTTTTCTCCGAGGTGGCGAGGGGAGACGCGTATGATCTTTCGCTGGCGATTTCGACCGCCGTGTCTCGGGCGGGCAAAGCGCCGGCGGACTCAGTCGAGCGGGCGGTTACGGAGGTGTATCTTCGGCTGGTGCAGTCTGAGTTCGCGGTGGAGATTGCACGAGCGGCGCTGGCGGCGCTGGACGGATTCTACGAGCGTGCCTATGGCGCGGTCCAGGCCGACTTGATTGATCAGCGTGAACTGAAGCGCCTTCGAGCCGAAAGGGCACGTCTGGAGGCGGCTATGTCCGCTGTGCTGCTGGAGCGATCAGAGGCGGGCGCGGTGTTGGCTCAGGCGTTGTCCTTCGCATCTGCGCATCCCCTGCATATCGACACCTCGGCTTACTCGGAGCACGCCTTAATGAGCGCGTATCACCAGATAGCGGACAGCCTGTCGAATCGGGTGGTACGAGAGCGTCTGCTTGAAAGACTAATGGCGGCAGCCCGCTCGGCGGGCCGTCAGGGAAGCGGTGGCGATGAGTCTGGTACGGGGCTGCACACCAAGCTGTTGCGGATCAGTGAGAAGCTACAGGCCGCCCCTTCGTTCTACGACGCGCAACACGAGGCCCAGAACGTCTTGCTGATGCTGGCCGAGCGGCCGAGCAGCTCGGCACACGATGCTATCGACGCGGTCACGTTGTATCGCACGACACGAATGGCTGTGCTGCGAAATCGCCTGGCGTTCTTTCGAGAATGTGCTGAACTGGCATCGGCAATGGGCTGGAAAAGTGAAGGCAACTGGCGGGCGCCGGTTAACCGGCTGATAGCCGCTATTCAATCCGGAGCGGGAGAGGACCGGGGGCAGTGAGTACATCAGTGGACGATCTCGACACACCCAGCCTGTTGATCGAGCAGTCGGTGCTGGCCGACAATATCGCGCGGATGCAGGCGCTGGCCGATCAGCACGGGATCAGTCTCCGACCTCATATCAAAACGCACAAGATGGCGGTTCTTGCCCAAACGCAGATCGCAGCCGGGGCGGTCGGGGTTGCGGTAGCCACGCTGGGCGAAGCCGAAGTGATGGTTTCGGCGGGGATAAGGAATATCCAGATAGCATCTCAGGTGGTCGGGGAGCGGAAATACGAACGCCTGGCGCAGCTTCGACGGCAGGTCACCGTCCAGTGTGCGGTTGACTCAATCGAGCACGTCCGGCAGTTGTCGACGTTTTTCGCCTCGAAGGGACTGACGCTGGAGCTGCTGATTGAGATCGATACGGGGCTTCGCCGGTGTGGGGTGAGCAGTGCGGACGAGGCGCTTGCGTTGGCGCGGGAGATCGAGCGGCTGCCTTCGGTGCAGTTCCGCGGAATCATGACGCACGCCGGGCATGCGTATGGAGCTGCCGACGCCGGCGATGTGGAGAGGATCGGCCGGGCCGAGGGAGAGCAGATGGTGGCACTGGCCGGGCAGCTTCGCGAAGCAGGGGTGGGTGTTGATGTGGTGTCGGTCGGATCGACACCGACGGCGCGGTATGCGGCGTCGGTCAATGGGGTGACGGAGCTTCGGGTCGGCAACTATGTCTTCAACGATATGATGCAGGTGCGGCTGGGGACTGCGACGAGGGAGCAGTGCGCGCTTCGGGTGCTGACGACGGTGATGAGCGTGCGAGGGGAGAGGGCGGTGGTTGATGCCGGGGCGAAGGCGCTGGCGTTGGATCGGGGGGCGCACGGGAAGGAGGGGCTGAGCGGGTATGGGTATGTTGTTGAGAGGGACGTTTCAGTCTCGCGGCTTTCGGAAGAGCATGGGATTGTCGATGGAGCGGGGGGAAGGTTTGCGCTGGGGGAGCGGGTGACGATTGTGCCGAATCATGCCTGTGCAGTAGTGAACTTGTTTGATTTTGCGTATCTGGTCGCCGGGGGGACGGTTGTCGATACGCTGCCGGTGACGGCGCGGGGGCGGGTGTAGCGGTCGGGCCTCATTTCATCAGATCGAGATAGAGTCTGATGGAAAACACCACAAAACAAATTCCAGTCCCGATTCTCAGGAACCATAGCTGCCAGCGGGGGGATTCTTTGGGGATGTCTTTTTCCGCTTTCACCGCGATGAACACCTGGGCGTAGGAAATCAGCGACCAGGCAATCATGATCAGGGTGGCTGTCGTAGTAAGTGTAATGCCGAAGGGGAAGCGGATGACATAGGAGCCGAGCAGGAAGGCGAGGATTCCGAAGGTGTATTTCCCGACCAGATTGGAGGGGAGGCTGATCTTTCTACCGCGGAGCAGGAGGGCGCCGGCGCCGACTATCAGGAGGTCGCGGCCGACGATGACGAAGGCGAGCCAGAGGGGGAAGTCGCGGTGGATGATGAGGAGAATCACGACGACACCGGCGAAAATTTTGTCGGCGATGGGGTCGAGAGCGATGCCGAGCGGGGAGACCTGATTGAGGCGGCGGGCCAGAAAGCCGTCGAGGAAGTCCGAGATGCCGGCGAGGGCGAAGATGGAGGCACAGATGATTATGCCGGTGTGGTCGTTTCTCGCGAGGCCGATAGCCACGCCGGGCAGAAGTAATACGCGTAAAACACTGAAGAAATTCGGCCATGTGAGAACGCGTCGTGGCATGGTTCTTATTCGCGATCGGTTGAGTTCGAGTCGGCTCTGAAGGTAGGCACGGCAGGGGGATTAGGCAAGTTTGATGATGGCCCCGGGGGGCTTTCTGCGGGCTCTCGGAGGCGGATGTGCGGACGAAAACGGCCCGGTGTCGTTCGCCCGCGAATGAAGTGCAGAATCTGCGCTTCTCAGACGGCGCGTGTGGGTTGATTCGGGATTGTCTTGAGAGGCGGCGGCAAAGGTGACGGTCGGAATGAGGGGGAGCGGGAGATGGTGTTTGTGTTGCAGATGGTTAGGGGGAAATTTTTTCCTCACATAGCTAAACGCCGTGTCGTTTGGGCCGATACATAGAATGCGAGGATGTGTGTTATTTACTGCGTGTGAAACGCTGTTAAAAGTTGACCGGGGATATTCTTGTTGACAGTTTGTTTCATTGAGTGGTCTATATAACTGGATAAAATAGGTATAGAAGTGAATGAATCGATCGCGGAGAGGAGGTCTGTGCGTATACGTGATTTGTTAATGTCGGTTTCTATTCGTGGATTACTCAGAAAGCAAGTGCTACCAACCGTAATCTCGAGGATTGAGGAAGTATGAAGCTAAAACGTCTCTTTGCAGCGGTCGCTCTGATCTGCCTGCTTGTGACGGGTTCCGCCTGGTCAGCGGTTACCGGCTCGATTACGGGTGTCGTTACCGACGCTCAGACAAACGAGCCGTTGATCGGCGTATCCGTTGCTATTGATGGCACGAATCTCGGAGCGGTTACCGATGAAAACGGTAAGTACAAAATAAACAACGTGCCGGTCGGCACGTACACGCTTCGCATGACGGCGGTGGGTTACGGCTCGCTCGAAGTCAGCAACGTGCGTGTGTCTGCTGACCTGGCGACGTACCAGGATCAGTCGCTGAGCTCCCAGGCGGCCGATCTGAACAAGACGATCAGAGTGACGGCGGAAGCGCCGCTGATCGTGAAAGACAAGACGACGACGGTTGATGTCGTATCCCGCGAGGAGCTTCTCGCGCTGCCGACTCGTGGATTCGAGCAGGTGGTCGGGATCCAGAACTCTGTCGTCCGCATGAACTCCAACGTCGATACGCGTCAGCGCGGTGGACGTGAGTCACTCTCGCAGGGTTCGGAAATCAACCTTCGTGGTGGCCGTCCGTCGGAAGTCGCGTACTACGTGGACGGATTCTCTCAGCAGGATCCGCTGTCGGGTATTTCGACGGCCAACATCAACAACAACGCCATCAAGGAAGTGTCGGTGACATCGGGCGCGTTTTCGGCCGAGTACGGCCACGTCGCCTCGGGTATCGTCAACGTGACGACGAACTCCGGTGCCGATGAATTCCATGGCAACTTCGAAGCGGTCTCGGACCAGGTGGCCAGTCCGTTCGGCTACGACAGTTTCGATCAGAACTGGTATTCCGGGGACCTCAGTGGTCCGCTCCCGGGTCTGGAGAACGGATATTTCTTCCTCTCCGGCGAGCGTCGGTACATGGGCGACCGTGAACCGTCGATCAAGACCAAGGACGTGTTCGAAGAGTTCGGTATCAACGGCAACGGCGACAATTTGCAGCGTCTGCCGTACAACTCATTGAAGGGCTGGTCGTACCAGGGTAAGGTCGACTACAACTTCACGCCGAACTTCAAGCTGCAGTTGTCGGGTAACGGGTCGGTTGACCGGTGGCAGGAATATCGTCACTACTACAACAACCCGTCGTTCCCGAATCAGATCGCGCACACGCCGTTGTACGAGGACAAGAACCTCGGTTTGAACGCCAAGGTGACGCATACGCTGAGTGCCGAGACGTTCTACAACCTGAGTGTCTCGTACTTCGACACCCAGCGCAAGCGCGGTGATGGTGTGTTGTTCGATGACTACGAAGCGTACGAGCGTTCGTTCGCCAACCCGGAATACGATGATTTCAACCTGTTCCGGGAAGGCAACGTGGTGACGGACAGTGTCACCGGCGATACGATCGGTTATGTGGAGTCATTCTGGGGCGGTTATTTCGACCGTCGGTCTTCGTATATCGGTCTGAAGGGTGACATGACGAGCCAGCTCTCGGCGAATCACACCACTAAGATCGGTTTCGACTTCCAGCGTCACACGGTGCGGTATTTCGAGAACCTCAATGCTACGCAGGGTTACTCGACCAACCGTGTCAACCGGTACGGTTTCGACAGCACCGGTGCGACCAGTGACAGCGAAGACTTCCGGAACGACACGAAGAACCCGATCAACCTGGGTATCTATGCGCAGGATCGTTTCGAATGGCGCGGGTTGATCGTCAACGCCGGTCTTCGTTTCGACTACTTCGACTACAAGGCACTTCGCCTGATCGACGCTTCGACGCCGTTCGGTGACGACAACAGCACGCTGGATCGTGCGGATTTGACCGATAGTGAGAAATTCACCCGTCTGTCGCCGCGTCTGGGTATTTCGTTCCCGGTGAGCGATCGGACGCAGATGCATATCAACTACGGTATTTTCTATCAGCGTCCCGACCTGCGGCGTCTGTACAACGGTTACGACTTCCTGGAGACTCGTGTCGACGCGGGGTCGTATTATCCGTTCGCCAACCCGAACCTGGAGCCGGAGACGGTTACTCAGTACGAGGTTGGTGTTTCGCAGCAGCTCGGTGACAACACCGCGTTTACCATCACCGCCTATTACAAGGACGTGAAGGATCTGACGCAGATCTTCCACCAGGCGGCGGTGCCGACCGCGTATGATTACTATGACAACACGGACTACGGCACGGTGAAGGGCGTCGATTTCAATCTGTCCATGCGCCGCACGCGAAATCTGGCAATCGACCTCCGCTACTCCCTGAGCTATGCGACGGGTACCGGTTCGTATGCGAACTCGCAGTACAACATCGCGTGGAAGAACCCGAATGGTGCGCCGAAGTCGACCAACCCGCTGGACTACGACCAGCGCCACAGCCTGATCGGTATCTTCGATGTCCGTACGGGCAAGGGTGAGGGTCCGATGATCGGCAACTTCCGTCCGTTCGAGAACTTCGGCTGGAACACGGTCATTCAGCTGGCGAGCGGTCTGCCGTACACGCCGACTCAGATCTACGACGCCGTGACGGTCAACGCCGCGGTAACGCAGCAGCCGACCGGCGGTATCAACTCGGCTCGTATGCCGTGGCAGTTCTCGGTCGATATGAAGCTGGAACGCAGCTTCCGGATCGGCGGGAACCAGCTCGTGCCGTATGTCTGGGTTCGTAACCTGCTGAACCGCGAGAACGTGGTTGCGGTGTATGAAGGTACCGGTAAGGCGAACACCTCGGGTTATCTCGAGACGCCTGAAGGCGAGGTGCGTGCATCGTCGACAAGCGAGAGCACGCCGGGCGACGAGTTCCTCTACCGCTATGACTACGGCCAGAACAACCCCAAGAACTACGCAAACCCGCGGATGATCCTGGTCGGGTTGCGCCTGTCGTTCTAAGGGAGAAGGGGTAATTGATTATGAATATAAAACTTTTGAGTGTTGTACTGGCCCTGCTTATCGCGCTGCCATTGATGGCGGCGCCGCGGCTGGACCAGTCCAGAGACGCCGCAACGACATCGATGCAAACCGACAACGAGACCTTCATCGATGCGAACAACATCCTGATGTTCGTTACCAACCACGGTAACTTCGGCCGCGACCTGTCGGACTACTTCGGTAACGACTACGGTACGTACTGGCCGTTTTCGTCGGTGGACGAGATCTTCAGCGGCGCCAACGTTCGTTCGCCTCTGTATGCGGGTGGTCTGTGGATCGGTGCGACCGACCAGGCGACCGGCGATACGCTGGTGATCATCTCCGAGTATTCCGATGAATACGTGCCCGGTCCGATGTCCGGTGGAACGTTCATGACGGATCGTCCCGAATTTCGGGTGTACAAGCTGTACAGTGACAGCCTGAAGGACAATCCGAACCAGGACTATGACGAATATCTTCAGTATGCCGTCGGTCAGGGCGCCCCGTTCCTGGTCGATTCGCTGGGGGACACCATTCCCGAGATGCTGGGCGACCAGATGCTGTGGTCGGTGTTCAACGATGCCGATCCGGCGCAGCATTCGAACGACGCCGGTGAGACCGCTCCGCTCGGGGTCGAGGTTCAGACGACGGCGTTCGCGTACGATCGCGAGAACCCCCTTGGAGATATCGTCTTCCTTCGCTTCAGAGTCTTCAACAAAGGCTCTAAGACGTTGGAGAATTGCTACTTCTCGATCTGGGATGATCCGGATCTGGGCGGGGCGGGCGACGACCTGGTAGGCTGCGATACGTCGCTGTCACTCGGCTACACCTACAACGCCAACAACAACGACCAGTATTATGGATCGACCCCGCCGGCGTACGGCGTGGACTTTTTCCAGGGACCGATGGTGTACTCACCGGGCGACTCCGCGAAGATGTGGGGTCAGTACTGGCAGGACAGCGTCAACCTCGCGATGTCCTCGTTCAATAAGTACATTAATGGTACGGACCCGAACGACTATATTGAGACTTACAACTACATGAACGGTCTCAATGCCGACGGTTCGGATTACACGTACAATGGTCAGCCGACTACGTTCGTGCACACCGGTGATCCGATCACTGGTATCGGTGATCTCGACGTGGCTCCGGCCGACCGTCGATTCATGATGTCGACCGGTCCGATCACGTTTGCTCCCGGCGACTCGACCGAAATTCTTTGCGCGTTGATCGTCGGACAGGGCGGTGACCGTCTGTCGTCGATCGCCGTTTTGAAGTACTATGATGAGTTCGCACAGACCGCGTACGATATCGATTTCGACGTGCCAGAGGCCCCGGCGGCTCCGGTCGTGACTTATGCAACCTACGACCGTGAGTTCAGCCTTTCCTGGACCGATATTTCCGAGCAGGATCCCGGTGACTATCCGTTCCAGGGCTACTCAGTGTATCAGGGCGAGAGCCCCACAGGCCCGTGGACACTGGCCGCGAACTACGACATCATCGACGGTGTTGGTCAGATTCAGGACCGCGTGCTTGATCCGCTGACAGGTTCGTTAGAGATTCGTCTGGTGAAGAACGGTAGTGACGCGGGGATTCAGCGTTACTTCCTGTTCGACAGGGACTACATCACCGGCGGCAATCTGAACAACGTCACGGCCTACTATTTCAAGGTAGAGGCGTACAGCTACGATCCGGCCGCGACTCCGGTCACGCTGACATCATCGAGTGGCCCCCTCACGATCAGGCCGCAGGCACCGCCGGCGGGTTATCACACCGACGTGTTCGGCTACGACACTCTCGATGTGACGCATACGAGTGCCGGTCCGGTGCTGTCAGACGGCTCAGTGATTCCGATCGTTCTGGATCCGCTGGCTCTGACGGGTGATACATACCGTGTAATTTTCCGTCAGTTGCTGGATGGCAGCTACGTTTGGGATCTCGAGAATGCAACAGCCGACAGCACGATCTTCTCCGATGAGACGAACCAGTCCGGCGATGGCGACTATTTCGAGGCGGATGGTTTCGTCGTGAAGGTTCTCGGTCCGCCAGTGGCTCTGAAGGGCTACGGGTACGATGCGGCCGTGGCGAATGACGCCCGTCCGTTCACCGGTGTCAACTGGGGCGGCTCGGGCTTCTTTGGCGGTATCGGCGTCCTGGACGAGTTCTTCGTGTCCGACCTGACGGCGGCCAATGTTCGTGCTGTTGAGATTCGGTTCGTGGATCCGGGTACCGGCCAAAACGCGTACCTATATGATCGCTCTAACGGTTATGCGTTCGAAGGCTACGTCCCGCAGGACTTCGAGGTGTGGGATGTCACCCCGGGTTCTCCCGAGCGTCAGATCAACTTCGCTTTTGTCGAAAACAACTTTGCGCTTCCGCACACCCAGCGAGACTCCGTGTGGAATCCGTGGGTGAACTTCGATTCAGTGGGATATTATGATGATCTTGGTGGTCGCGAGTACTTCCAAATCATAGCATCCGACTACACCGCTACGGCGAATCCGGTCTACGCCGTGAACGGCTGGTTCAACGGATCCGGCGGCACGGTATGGGATGTGTTGTACGGTGGCTGGTTGCACCAGCGGGGAAGTTCGAGTCAGCTCGATTCGATCCCGAATCCGGGAGACGTGTTCTCACTGGAACCGAACTACATCAACCTCCCAGTTGACACCTTTACGTTTATCGCCACTTCGACGTCTTTCACGACGACGGAGAGCGATCTCAACGCGATCAAGGCGGTTCCGAACCCGTTCTACCTGTATGGCCCGTACGATCCGTCGCCGGGTAATAAGAACATCTACTGGCATCATCTGCCGCAGCAGTGCACCATCACGATTTACAATCTGAGTGGTGAGCTCATGCGGACGCTGGAGAAGAACGATGCATCGGCTCTGGCATACTGGGATCTGCTGACCGAGAAGGGTTTGCCGGTCGCCTCGGGTATTTATATCTGGGTGGTCGACGCGCCGGGCTTCGGTCAGAAGGTCGGCAAGATGGCGATCTTCATGGAACAAGAAGTTCTGCAGATTTACTAGGCGAGGAGGATATATCTAATGAAGCATAAAACGATACTCGTGTTGATGGTTCTCCTTGCCGTAAGCGTAACATCCGTTTACGCGGGGAACACACAGCGCATCGGCACCGCCGGTGCCCAGGAGCTGCTGATTCCGATCGGCTCCCGCGGCACCGCGATGGGTGGCGCCGTGCTCTCAACGACGTCCGGTGTGGAGTCCATGTATTGGAATCCGGCCGGGTTGGCGTCGCTGGAAGGCACGGAAGCCATGTTCACCTATCTGCCATATATCGCGGACATCGACGTGAACTTCGTCGGTGTGGCGACGTACATTGAAGGTTTCGGTACTATTGGAGCTGGCGCCAAGGTCGTTTCGATCGGTGATATCGAAGAGACGACCAACGAGTTTCCGGATGGTACCGGCCGCGAGTTCAGTCCGACGTTGTCGGTCATCAACGTGTCGTATGCGCGCGTGCTGACCGCCAACGTGTCGTTCGGTGTGAACGGGATGTTCATTCACGAGAGCATTTTCGAAGCATCGGCGACCGGTATGGCGTTCGATGTCGGCTTCCTTTACGACCCGCGCTGGAAAGGCGTGTCGCTGGGACTGTCGATCAAGAACTACGGTCCGGAGATGAGTTTTGACGGCATCGGATTCGATCGCAGCCTTGACGATCGTGCGGCCCGCCCGATTGCGGCGTCGTTCGATCTGCCGAGCTCGATCAATATCGGTCTGGCCTATGATTTCGTGGACAACGGTCCGCATTTCTCGAGCCTGTCCGGTAACTTCCGGTCGAACAACTACTCTGCGGACTACTTCCAGGGTGGATTCGAGTATATGTACGACGGCCGCTATTCGCTGCGCGCCGGCTATAATTTCTCGGATCAGGATTCGTACTTGTACGGTCTGACCCTGGGCGCCGGTCTGAATGTCAATCTCGGTGACACCCGGTTTACCTTCGAGTATTCCTGGGCCGAGACGGACGTGTTTGACGACAATCAGTTCTTCACGGTCAAGGCTGCGTTCTAAGTCAGTCTGACTGGGGAAGATTCCCGCAGCCGGGCATCGAAATGATGCCCGGCTGTTTTTTTTTGCTTATGGGTGATTCAGACTCTCGTCCGTTATCGATGCAGTCCCGTTGGGTCACATTCGCCGTTGGCAAACAGGGCCCGACGGAATGGCACCACGAGGTGAGTACAAATCACTTGACGGTCTGGTTGGAAACCGGTAACGTGAGTCAACACCGATACGGTGCCGTCCGCCCGGACGGGTAAAAGGGAAGACGGTGTGAATCCGTCGCAGCCCCGCTACTGTAACGGCTACTTTTCGGGCACTGACGCCACTTGAGCAATCAGGGAAGGCGCCCGGAGAGGTTCGATGCCGGAGCCAGGAAACCTGCCGTATCACTATCTGATGTCCGGTGTGCCATCAGCGCGGGCTGATCGGTCTACGACCACCTACGCCAGTGGCGCTCCATGGAGGATCCATGCAGCGCTTTTTTCGTGCCCTGAGTGACCGGAAGCACGACCCTCCGGTCTTGTGGGCGTTCATCTTCATTCTATTTCTATGTTCTGCTGCGTCCGGTCCTGCCTGTGCAGCGAGCATGCCGGTCGGGAATGACGTAGCCGCCCGGCTCTCGGGGACGGTCCTGGATGACGGCAGCGGCGCGCCGGTGGCAGGGGCGACGATTCGTCTGGTCAGGACGGGCTTTGTCGCGGTCACGGATGACGATGGATCGTTCGTGTTTCGCTCGGTGCCACCCGGGGAGTACGTGATCGACGTATCGTCGGTCGGATATGAGTCGTTCGAGAGGATCAGTGTACGGTTGTCGGCGGACCAGTCGCTTCAGGTCGAGGTGTATCTGACGCCGACCGTGTACGAGCTGGGCTCGGTGCGGGTGACAGACAGCCGCCTGCTGCTGTCGGGGGACCGTCCGGTGGTGATCGGTCGGCAGGCGATTCAGAGAAGCGGGTCGAGGTCGCTGGCCGAGGTGTTGCAGCAGGTCGAGGGAGTATATGTGCAGCAGGCGGGACCGTCGGGGCCGGTCGAAGTGCGTATGCGGGGGAGCACTGCCAACCAGGTGCTGGTACTGCTTGACGGGCAGAAGTTAAACGGTTCCGGGAACGGGGTGGCGGACCTGTCTTCAATTCCGGTTGATGTCGTGGAGCGGATCGAGATCCACACAGGGGGCGCTTCGGCGGAGTTTGGTCCCGATGCGTTAGGGGGGGCGATCAATATCGTGACACGGCCGCAATCGGAGGAGAGGGACCGGTCGTTTGAAGTATCTTCGCGTACCGAAGCGTATGGTGGGCGCGATGTGGGGATGCAGGTTACTGATCCGCTGGATATGCAGGGGCTGAAGAGCCGGTTCGCGTATAGTCATCGGCAGAATGAGGGAGATTTCGATTACGCGTATGCGGTGAGCGGATCCGGTGGATCACACAGCAGCTATGACGGGACGCGCCGCAACAATGACGTCCGGATGGACAACTATTTCGGGAGCGGGGCGGCCTCGCCTGGCGGCAATGTTTCGCTGTCATTTTCGCTGCATCGGTACCGAGCGCATCGGGGCTTACCGGGGTCGGTGTCGCGGCCGGATACGAGTGGTCGGTCACTGGATGACCGGCTGGTGGGCTCGGTGGCGCTGGCGATTGGCGGCACGGCGGAGGATCGGCACGAGATGTCGATTGGATATACGCAGCTGGACCAGTCGTTCGTGAATGTCGATTCGGCGATCAGTCCGGCGTACCATTTTGATAGTCGTTTTCTCAATGATATCGTCTCGGCCAGGCATACTTCGCAGCGTTCTTTCTGGAGCGGGAACCGGAGCCGGGCGGTGGTGGAGTATCGTCGGGAACGGTTGTTCCATGATGATTTTCTGAGGCCGCAGTTTGCGATGGGCAAGTCGACGCGCGCGGGTCGATCGGCGGCGGTTACGCTCTCGCAGCGGCTGGCGATCCCCGATGGTTTGCCGGTGGATGTTGTCGTGGTGGATGGCGCGTTGCGCTATGACCACACCCGCACGGATAGTGAGTACGAGACGCTGCTTGATCATGGTGATTCGCATACGACGGAGTCGTGGTCGCCGCGGGTCGGGCTGGCGTTAAGCGGTGGCGGGGCTGTTCGATACACCGTACGCGGCAGTTACGGGAAGTCGCTTCGGCTGCCGTCGATCAACGCCCTGTTCTGGCGCGGCGACGCACGTTCGACCGGCAATCCGGACCTTCGTCCGGAACACTCCGAGCACTCGGAAGTTTCGGCGGAGGTATCGTTCGGGCGGTGGTTTTTCGAGATCACGGGCGGAGCAACATATTTCCATTCGCAGGTTCGTGATCTGGTGGTGTGGAATGTCAATTTTCAGGATCAGTGGCAGCCGAGCAATCTGGGACTGGCGAGGATTACCGGGCATGAAGAATCGATCAAGATTGGTTTGTTCGAGCGGCGGCTGGTGCTCGACTGGCGGAACGCCGTGACGGATGCGTTTAACAAGGTGCCCGAGCATGCCACGTACAACAAGCGACTGGTCTTTTATCCTCGTTATACCAGTCGTCTGGCGGCCCAGCTTCAGGTCAGCGGGCTGTCGCTGTCATATGCCGTCCGCTGGGCCGACAAAACGTACACAAATGCGGCGAACACGAAGTATTATGGCGCCTATCGGGTGGACGACCTCTCCCTGGGGGTCGAGATTGCACCGGGGCGGCAGTGGTTGATTCGGTCGACGTTCGATGTGAAGAACATCCGCGATGAGCAGTATGTCCTGCTGGCCAACTACCCGATGCCCGGTCGGTCGATCGGAGTGGGGATCGAGTTGACCTTCACGCCCGACAGCCGGGGGAACACATCCGGAACCACCGAGTAATGTCAGCGATCATATCGGAGTAGAAATTGATGCGTGCTTATATATATGCAATGTTTGGACTGCTGCTCGGTGCAGCGGCAGTTGCCGGGCCATCGCTGTACGTGGTGAACGGTACGGGTGAGACACTCTCGCGAATCGTGGTGGACTCGAATCTGGTGCAAAATAACATCGTCGCTCTCGGATCGGATATCAATGCGGCGCCCAATCAGATCGTGATTCGCGATACCCTCGGCTATGTGGTTTGTTCGGTTACCGATGAGATTCAGGTGATTAATCTCAGATCACACACGACCGTCGACTATATCGACTTGCCGCCGGGGTCGAATCCGTATTGGATGACTTTCTATGATGATCACACGGCTTATGTTACGCTGCTCAATGAGAATGCCGTGGCGCGGATTGATATCGACACGCGGCAGGTGGTCGGGCAGTTCGGGGCGGGGAAAAGCCCGGAGGGGATGGTTATCGCCGAGCACAAGCTGTATGTGGCGAACTCGGGTTTCGACTTTTCGACCTTCCTGTACGATCCCGGACGGGTGACGGTGTTCGAAATCGGGCCGGATACGCTGGTGGCGGATGTTGCGGTCGGGCTGAACCCCCAGTTCATGGATATCGACCGGGATGGTCGGGTGCATGTTTCGTGTACGGGGGATTACTTCTCGGTGTTCGGCACGGCGTACGTGATCGATGTCGGGTCCGATCTCGTGGTCGACAGTGTAACACTGGGTGGTTCACCGGGGCAAATCGCGATTGGCCCGGACAACAAAGCGTGGCTGGCGGCCGGGGGATTCACCGGTAATGGGTTTGTTTTCGGCTATGATGCCGGGACGGGGAGTGTGCTCTATGACAATGGCAGCCCCATGGCGGTCGATCAGAACTGCCTCTCGGTGGCGGCCGGGTCGGACAGCACCATTTATGTCGCCAGTTTCACCGATTTTGTGAGCCGGCGCAGTGCGGCCGGGGTGGAGCTGAAGCGGTGGGCGGTGGGGGACGGCCCGTACCATATCGCGATCGACTACCGCCCGGGGGACGCCAACGGTGATTTCGGAGTAGACTTGTCGGATTTGATCTATCTGGTGAACTATCTTTTTCTGGGCGGGCCGCATCCGGTCTGGCCGAGCTGGCGGGCAAATGTCACGGGCGATTTCGAAACCGACCTGTCAGACTTGATTTACCTGGTCAATAATCTGTTTTTGAGTGGTCCGGGGCCGAAGACGGGACCGACCTGGCTTCGGTAGTGAGGCTGATTCTCGAATCAGGTCGGGGCGCCTCAAATAGTGCGACTGTTTGGAGCGTCCCGATCTATTTTTGCGGCTAGTAGTGTGCAAAGACTGCACACTTGATTCTCGCATAATCCACTCCACATTCTAGTTTTCCCCTCTTTTGAGAATCCCTTGGCGGACAGAAAGATGCCGTGGCGGTGACATCCTGTCGGCAGAAACAAAACGGGACAATTAGGAGAGAGCTTGAGAAGTTTTTCACTTGATATGCGCGAATTAAAGCCGATAAATATAGTATAGCTTGCATAACAATAAGCAGTTACGAGGGTTAAAAGTCTACTAATCAGTACAATATGTACTAAATAAACCCCTGTTTTTCTCAAGATTTTCCTTGCTTTGTCGACATCTGCGATGTATTAACTCCTTTAGTTAGGAAATGACATTAGGATGACAAACGATACAAGTCGGGTGAGGTGTTGTATGGCAAAAACTCCTGGGTTCAGATCACCAGCCATAGCCGGTATCGGAGCACTGCTCATAATGGTGCTGATATTGGTTTCGGTCGTGGTGGCGCAAGAATCCCAGCCGGATAACGAGACCTGTTTGATGTGCCATGAGGGGCTGGATGCCTCGCTGATGGCGACCACCCACCGTCTCACCAAAGGGGCAGACAAGCACGGTTTCCAGATTTCGTGTGTCAGCTGCCACACCGGCGCGGCGGTGCATGTCGAAGACCCGTCGGCTGAGAACATCGGCAATCCGGCCCGCATGACGACGGTCGACCAGAACGAGATCTGTTCCGGCTGTCACCAGCCGCATAAAGAGCAGGGCACGCTTGGCTTCGATCCCCATATCGGTCAGGATCTGGGTTGTACGGACTGCCACGGTGTGCACGATGCCGGGGTCTCGTTGCTTCTGGATGATGACGGCGAATTCTGCGGTCAGTGCCACGTGGCAGTGGTAAGCGGTTTCCGCCAGCGATCCAATCACCCGTTGACCTCGGGCAACATCTCCTGCGTGAGTTGTCATGATTTCTCCGGCGGCACTGAGCCGCTGGTGGGTCACGGCGGCTCGACCAACTGCGCGTCGTGCCATCAGGAGCTGGCCGGACCGTTCCGCTTCGAGCACGAGGCCGGCAGCTCATTTTCGACCGAGGGTGACGGCTGCGTAGCTTGTCACTCACCACACGGCAGCCCGAACGAGCGGTTGCTTACTCAGCCCGTGAGCAGTCTGTGTCAGTCGTGTCACGGCACGCCCGCGGGGCATATGGTCGCCCACAGCGGCATTGGTTCCGCCTACGCCTGCGTTGATTGTCACAACGCCGTGCACGGTTCCAATGATAACCGTGGCCTGCTCGATCCGCAGCTCGGCACCAAATTTGGTGACGGCCCCGGCTCCTGTTATTGCCACAACGTGCTGGATTGAGGAGGGTGGCAATGAAACGAATACTATGGATATCCTTGCTGACGACGGCACTTCTTGCTGGGATGGCTGTCGCCGGTGATTTCCGAGGTGACGCGAAGGTCGGATACGTGTATCTGGACCAGGAAGGCAATCAGGCGATGAACCAGCCGACGTACAACCTGTACGAGGGCGGGGTGCTGTCGCTGGAGAACTTCCGCTACACCTGGGACAACGGCCTTCGGTTGTTCGGCGACTTCGACAACGTCACCATGAACAACCGGAACATGGTCTTGGGTCTGCAGAAGAGCGGACATGGCGGCGCGACGCTTCGTCACAATAAGTATCGCCGCGTGTACAGTTTCGACGGCGAGCGGTATACGCGCCGGGAGCAGACCAGCGGTCAGGTCTGGGTGCATCCCATGAAGCATGTCAAGGTGTTCGGCGGCTACGGTTTGACCCGCAAGGCGGGGCAGATGCTGGATCTGTTGGATCCGGAGTCGATCAACGAGGTCGACTACTCGCAGTCGTACTACAACGCGGGCGCCGAGTTCACCTACAATCGCAGCCGCCTGGAGGTGGAGTACCGCGGTTCGAGCTACGGCGATGATATCGACGAATTGCGCGATCGCGACACGCGCCGTCTGCGCGCCAGTGCGGTCACGCCGGTGCCGAGGTACGAGAACCTCCTGCTCAACGCCGGTTTCCAGAACTATCAGGGCAAGATGGTCAACCGCGATGACACGCTGACCGCCAATACGGCCTGGCTCGGCGCGCGCTGGTTCTACGGTGACGGCTACACGGTGCGCTACAGCTTCGTGATCGACCGCGCCCGTCGGACCGGTGATGTCGTCGCCACCGACAACGTGGTCAATGTGATTTATGCCGGCAAGACCTGGCGCCAGAAAGGCGGCGTGCAGGTTGGCTATCGGTATCGGGTCAACGACGACGTATTCGACGAGATCAACGACAACGGTTATGTGTTCTCGGGCTGGATCAACGCCACGCCGATGCTGCAGTTCCGGGCCGGATTCGGATCTGAGACCTCGGAAGTGCAGGAAGGCAGCACGCTGACCGGCGATCAGGACCGCACCCGTTTCTGGGGGCAGGCCAGGTATCGCTGCAGCTACGGGACGCTTCGTCTGAAAGGTGAAAGCCGCAAGACGGAGAACGACGATATCGGCACCAGCGCGGACTTCGTCCGGTTCGGGACCGACCTGGCGGCCACCGTGGAGAAGTACGGTTCGCTGGTGGCGTCGTATTCCTACAGCGACGGTGAATACGAAAACACCGACGGTACGTTCACGCTTCGCCAGCACGTCTTCAACGGCGACGTCTATTCGATCGAATATATGAAGGCGCAGATCGGGTTCGGCGGGACGTATGTGCGTTCGCAGCAGGATCTCGATATCGAGAGCTTCTCGGTGCGCATGTCGGCGATGTACGAGTTTATGCCGAAGAACAAGATCGAGGTGATCTACTCGGCGCACAATTTCGACGATTTCTCGGACGTTGTCGGTACCTATACGGAGTATTACACGGCCAACGTGGTTGAGGTAAACCTCATTCACGAGTTCTAGGTCGTTTGAGGAAGAGAATAACAGAATGAAACGCAATATGCATGTGGAGATGGGTCTCCCAATGGAGGTAGCTATGGTACGCATCAAATGGGCCGCGTTCGCGCTCGCCGCGATGGCACTGGTCATGCTTGCCCTGACGGGTTGCGAGCGGGAAATCACCGGTGAGGTCGAGGACATCAGCGCCACGAACTGCTTCGGCTGTCACAATGGTCAGATGGACGCCCAGCAGGGTGAATGGGCCAACTCGATTCATGCCTCGGGCAACAATATCGACTACACCAACCGTGGCGGCAGCGATTGCACGGCCTGCCACAACCAGGAAGGTTTCCTCAGCTTTATAGCGACCGGTACATTGCCGTCTGTTCCGTTCTCATCGGTGAGCGCGATTGGTTGTTTCACCTGTCACAATCCGCACGCCGTCGGCGATTTCACGCTGCGTGCCACGGCGGCCTACACGCTTCCGAACGGCGTTGTGTTCGACCACCAGTCGGGCAACCTGTGCGTCAATTGCCATCATTCCCGGACCGATGTTCGGACGATCGGCGCCGACCAGTCGGTGAACAGCCGGTACGGTCCGCACCACGGCCCGCAGGGTGAGATGGTGCAGGGGACCGGCGGTTACGAGTTCCCGGGTGGCGGCTATACCTTCCCGAGCTCGCCGCATGCCGGTCAGGTTCGTGAAGCCTGTATCGGCTGTCACATGGGTAACGCTCGGGCCCATGAAGGGTATGATATCGGCGGTCACAGCTTCAACATGATCGACGAAGAGAGCGGCTACGACCTGTCCGGCATATGCGCCAACGAGTCGTGTCATCCCGGCGTGAACACGTTCGATTTCACGGCCGATTTCGACTATGACAATAACGGCACGATTGAAGGGTATCGGACGGAGATCCACGGTTTGATCGACAGCCTCGACGTGCTGTTGCAGGCGGCGGGCGTTCTGTCCGGTTCCGGCACTCCGGTGAGCGGCACGGTTGCCGACGCGGGTGTCGCGGGTGCGCTGTACAACCGCCAGTTTATCGAAGAAGATCGTTCTTTCGGCGTGCACAATTTCAGCTACTCGCGTTCGCTGCTGGAAGCGTCGATCGACTACATGAACGACTTCCTGCCGGCGGCCGCAGCGGGCAATTCCGACGGTCCGGCGGTTCAGCCGATGGTATCGTCTCACTAGTGTAGCTCAACTCGCCAGCCGAGTTACAAAAAAGCCCCCTCAGGTGAGGGGGCTTTTCGTTTGCGGTCGGGACCACCGTCCATGTGCGTGGTCGTCCGCTCCAGGGGAGGGGGAGGGGTTCGTTCAGCTGGTCACAGGTTCAGGTGCTGTGGTCGAGGAATCTTCGGTGGTCGGTTCTCCCATGCATTTCGACCAGATACTGTACATTTCCTTCTCGCCGGTTCGTGAATTGATGACCGTGTCGGCGACACCGTCGCGAATCATGGCGGCGAAGCGCTGGAGCAGGATCGGGTCGAAGGAGGCGCCGGACTCGGCCTCCATGATTTCCAGGGCGGCCTCGGGCGTGTACGCGGCACGGTAGACGCGGTCGGAGGTGAGGGCGTCGAAAACATCGGCGATACAGACGACCCGCGCTCCCAGCGGGATGTCTTCGCCCTTCAGACCGAGCGGATAGCCGCGACCATCAAGCTTCTCGTGATGGTGCAGGATTATCGGTTTGATATCCCAGGGGAACTCCTTGCCTTCGAGCAGCTCCAGGCCGAGTTGCGGGTGCTGTTTGATCTGACGGAACTCATCGTCGCTCAGACGTCCTTCCTTTTTCAAGACGGCATCGTCGATCAGCACTTTGCCGATGTCATGGAGGAGGGCGCCGGCGACGACGGTCTTGAGCATCGAGGTCTGCAAGCCCATCTCCTGGCCGAGCAGGAGGGCGAGGGAGGCGACGCGGTCGGAGTGGCCCTTGGTGTAAGGATCCTTCTGGTCGACTTCGAGGGCCATGGTATTGAAGATTTCGAGGTACAACAGCTCGATGGAGCTGATGATTTCCTCGGTCTGCTCACGGCGTCCCACGGCCTTGAGGCTGGCGTACAGATGGTAGGAGCCTTCGAGATCGTTCAGGGCGTCGTAGGGGCGGTTGGTGGTGCGATGGAGCAGGCCTCGTTCGAGCATGACGTCGGCTTCGAGGAAGCGGGAGCCGATCTCGCGGCACATGGCGAGGGCTTCGTTGAAACAGACCAGGGCGGTGTCGGTATCGCCGCGCACGGCCGCGATCTTGCCGGCGATTTTGCGAACTTCGACGAGGTTGCCGGTGACGGTGCCGGATTGTTCGAGGGTTTCGAGGGCCTTGTCGCAGTGCAAGCGAGCGTCGGCCGGGAAGCCTTTCTTGAGATAGAGGTCGGCCAGGTTGATATCGACGATCAGGGTGAGGGAGGCGTCCTTGATCTGGGTGGCGATTTCATAGGCCTGGCGGAAGTAGTCGAAGGCCTCGTCGTTGACGCCCTGTTCGAGCAGGGTGATGGCGAGGTTGTTTTTGGTGTAGGCGCTTTTGCGGATCTCCTTGCATTCGGTGTAGGTGGCGAGCGATTCGTGGTAGAGCTCGAGGGCTCGTCGCCAGTTGCCGCGCATGTTCTGGATGGCGCCGAGGTTGTTGACGAGGTCGGCGTGGAGCATGCGGTCGTCGAGCGTTTTGGCCAGCGACACGGCTTCTTCGAGCGTAATCTCGGCTTCTTCGAATTCTCCGAGTTCGACATAGATAACGCCGAGATTGCGGAGGGCTTTGCAGGTGCCGGTGGTATCGTCGAGTCGGCGGTAGGCGCCGATCGCGCGCTGGAGATATCCCAGCGCACGATCGTAGTCGCCTTGCTTACCGAGCAACTGTCCTATTTGCGTGAAGGTTTCGGACTTCACCTGGAGGTGGCTGGAGCCCTCACAGAGCGAGAGGATTCTCTGGTACTCTGCAATAGCGTCTTCGATTTTCCCCTGCGATGCGAACGCTTTTCCTTTCTCACGATGGAGTTCGAAGCGTCGTTCGAGCAGGAGTCCGGGGACGTCTTTGCAGTCCCAAATCTCTTCGGCCGAGCAGAGGTAGTCGATAGCCTTGTCGAATTCGAAGGCTTCGGCGGACTGCCGTGCGAGCCGCATGAGGTTGTCGATCGTCTCGTTCCAGTCAGGGCAGGCGGCGGACCGGCTCAACGAGTCAGAGGAGCCCGGCGCAGGTGTTCGCTGAAAGGTGGTGAAGCCCATGGTGTGTTCCTTACCGGTCCGACCGCCGCTTGATCAGTTCAACAGCCTTGATAGCGTCCTTGAAGCCTTTGTCGACACCGAGCTGGCGGAAGAGGCCGGCGGCGGCGTTGAACTTGGCTTCGGCCTTGTCGAGCGTACCCGTGTCGCGGCAGAGCTGACCCTGTTCGAAGAGGAGGTCGGCCTGGAGGGCGGCGAGTTTGTGTTCGACGGCTTTGTGGTAGCTATCGTTGAGGAGATGCTCGGCGGATTCGAAGTCGCCGGAGGCGCGCAGGATGCGGCATTCGATCAGCGACAATTCGACCTCGAGCGCCCGGGAGTTGAGTCCCGGCAGGATCTTGCGCGCCGTCTCGGTGACCGATCGGGCGAGCACGGTTTCTTTCTGTTCGAGATAGCAGCGAGCGATCTGCTGGTAGCAGATTTCGACCAGGGTGAGGTCTTTTTCGCTCAGCGCGATGGCGAGCGCATCGTTGAGTGAATCAACGGCGCTGTGGAAGTCGTGCAGTTCTATTTCGGCAAGGCCGATGTTCAAGAGGACATAGCCCTGGCGGATGAGGTTTCCGGCCGCCTGGAAGTCGGCGAGGCAGAGCTTGAAGGACTTGAGCGCGCCCCGATGGTCGCCGGTGGCGGACTTGACCGCAGCCAGGGTATTGAGAATGGTGGCTCGCAGTTCGTGGTTGCCGGCTGTTGAGGCCCAGCCGAGCGCCTGGTCACAGAGTTCCTCAGCGTTGTGATACAGCCCCTGCTGGAAACACATGTTGGCGCGGTTGCGAGCGCATTCGGATGCCCCTTTGAAGTCTTCGATGTCGAGAAAGAGCCGCTGAGCTTCCACGTAGTTCCGTTCCGAACCGGACCAGTCGGACTGCATCATCAGCGCCCGCCCAGTCTCCTTCAGGATGCCGGCCCGCGTGGCGCGGTCGCTGTCCGCTTCAGGCGTATCCATCGCCGTCTTCAGCAGCTCGAGCGCTACGACCGGGTTGCCCTGCTTGAGCCAACCTCGGGCCAGTTCCAGAAGGGCGGCGCCGTCGCGAATCTCCGAGCGGTAGCCCGTTCCGGTTTGTTCTTTTGTCAGCGTGTTCATTATCTCATCCATTCCTTTGCGATTTTCGTGACTATCCTATAGTGTGCTCTTAATTCCCGCCGCCGGGCTCATCGGAAATCAGGCCATAGGCGGAGAAGTGGGTGAGCTGAGCGGTAACGGTCATTGTCACCGGGTCGACGGCGCAAACCATATCTTCCCACTGACCGGTCTGTTCATTGAGGTAGCCGATGCGGATCGAGGAGGCATCGACGCCGGCCAGATCGGCATCGCGGTAGCTCATGGTGACAGTGACTGGCTTGTCGAAGACCAGGCCGCTGGTGCCGAAGTCGTTGTAGAACTTGCTCAGATCGGGAATCGTAATACTGAACAGGGTGTCGTTCGGGACGGCTCCGGGGGGAACCTCGAGGATAACATCGAGCAGCACGAGCCGGCCGCCCTCGGCGGCGCTGATCACCTGTTCGGTGTAGATTTCACCGACCAGGCTGGCAGCAGCCGTGGCGCTGGCGGAACGCTGCAGTACGACCGGCTCTGGGGTCGTCGACGCTTCACCAATCGGTGAGCGCGAACAACCCGTCACCAGCAGCGCCCCGACTACCAGGATCATCGCCCCCGCGAGCCAGTAGTTGTGGTTCTTTGAACGTGACATCAGTTAACTCCTTCAGGTGTTGGTGAGCTGTGCTCTCGTTTCTTGCTTCTGGCAAGACCTTTTGCAAGCCTGGTGCCACGGTTGGTTATTTCTCGTAATCCTTTATTAGTCAATATGTTGGTTCATTCGACCGGGTTTCTCGGGCGGGTCCCCGCGGGGGGTGATTGGAACGGAATGGACCGGGTAAATCGCGCCATTCTCTGACAGGTTCCTGTGAGGCAGCGAGATGCGTCGATTTCGGCGTCGCTGTATCGAATCGTTCCGGCGTTACGGTTGACGTCGGTTTTGTTCCAGTCCGGCGGAATCGATGATACGACGCAGGCGGGGACGGGAGATTCTGAGCAGACGAGCGGTTTCGGACTTATTCCAGTCACACATATTAAGGATCTGCTTGACGATGGTCTGCTCGATTTCGTCGAGACTGATCCCCTGGGCGGGGAAATCGACCGTGATCTGGCGACGGTCGGCAGCGGTCACGCGTCCGGTACGAAGGGCGATGCTGATATCTTCGATACCGATCGAGGATCCTTTGGTGAGGAGGACGGCTCGTTCGATGACGTTGCAGAGCTGGCGAACATTGCCGGGCCAATCGAACTGCTGCATGGTGGTGATCGCTTCGTCAGTTATGGCCAGTCCCGGCTTGCCGTAGTTGGTGGCGTAGAAACCGAGGTAGTAGTCGATCAACTCGGGGATATCCTCGGGGCGCTCCTGCAGCGGCGGGATCTTTATGGTCAGGAGATTGAGTCGATAGAAGAGATCGGAACGGAAGGTCCCCTGTTGAATGGCACGTTCGAGGTCGAGGTTGGTGGCGGCGACGACGCGGACATTGATGTCCTTTTCATCGACCGTCCCCACTTTGCGCAGCTTCTTGTCTTCGAGTATTTTCAGCAGCTTGGCCTGCGCCGAGGCGCTCAGGTTGCCGACTTCGTCGAGGAACAAGGTGCCGTTTTCAGCGTACTCGAACAATCCTGCTTTGTCCGACTTGGCGTCGGTAAAGGCGCCTCGCACGTGCCCGAACAGCTCCGATTCGAAGAGCTCATCGGGGATAGCCGAGCAGTTGACTTCGACGAGGTTGTGATCGGCCCGGACGCCGGCGTTGTGGAGGATTTTCGAGATGAGGCTTTTGCCGGTGCCGGTGTCGCCGAGTATGAGAGCGCTGGGAAAATCGACATCTTCAAGGAGTTTGATGGTCTTGCGTATCTCGTTGATTTGCGGCGAGCATCCAATGAGCGCCTGAGTGTTGAAGCGTGATGCTGACGATTTCGCGCGGATCGGCGCTTCCTCTACTTCCTTCAACAGTGCATGTAATCGATCGAGACACTGGTCTTCGGTGAGTATCTCAGCGACGCCGAGTTTGGCGACACGCATGGCGTCGTCGAGCGACGGGCTTTTCGCTTTACCGATGATCTTCACTTTCTCGCCGGCGGTCGCGACCGACAGCAGGAAGTCGGCGTCGGCGTAGAGGGGATTGTCGAGATCGACAAAGACAGTCATCGGATCGCCACTGGTATCGAAGAGGGTCAGGTCGGAATACCAGGTAAGCGCATCGGCGTTTTTCGCGAAGCGATCCCTGATCTCGGAGCGTCGCTTCTCGTCGATGATGTTTCCGTAGACGACAGTTTGACCGGACATGCAGGCTCCTTATAGCGACTGTATCGGAATGTTCCAGTCAAACCTGTAGGCGCCATGAGCGGCCGAGGTCCGGTAAGTTGGTGATGACGGTTGGGGGGATAAAGAGAATTGGAAAGCCCACTCAACGACAACCAAGATTGAGGGGCTTTCCAATCACTTGGTAGCGGTACGGGGAATCGAACCCCGGTTTGATGGCTGAGAACCATCCGTCCTAACCACTAGACGATACCGCCAATTCAATGCGCAATGCTAATAAGCAACACCGGGAATATATGAGGGTTTAATGCCGTGTCAAGCGAGCTAACCTGTTGAGGGTCAATGTCGTGTTAGGTCACGCCCGGTAATGCCCTGATCGACAGGCGCTTACCTCGTTACACATTTGATCGCAATTCGCAAAAAAATACGCAATGATCATGCGCCGATATGGCATGTCATAATAGCCGTCGCACTGTACATTCGCCGTGTGAAGTTACAATGCTCTGGCTCATAGTAGGTTATGATGGCCGGACGGCTTTCGGCCGGTAGTTTTGAACTGGAGTGTAGTCGGAGCGGGATCTCGGTTGGGCTGAATCCGCCCGGAGGAATCGCCGGTGGGTGGAGATACTTGCGAACCCGTATGGTGAAGTCTATATTGAGCGAAACTTATTCCAGTTTATGGAGGAACGCATGCCTGTTGCACGCAAGCAGTCCCGCACCCGGAAGCCGCGACCTCTGTCTCTTCAAGATCTTGACTATGCGATTACTTATAAGCCCCGAGGCGTTCGGTCCAGTGATAGTCTCGATGCCTGTGATGAGATTATCGGGCAGAGCCGGGCGATCGAGGCGATAACGCTGGGTTTGAATGTTCGAAGCAAGGGCTACAACATATTCGTGACCGGTTTGCTGGGTACCGGTCGAACGACGACCATCAAACATCTCCTCGAACAGCTCGACCACGAGCATCCATCGCTCTCCGATGTCTGCTATGTCAACAACTTCAAAAACGAGGATAGTCCCCGGGTGTTGACATTTAAGGCGGGGGAGGGGAAGCGATTCAAGAAGGACATGGGGTATCTGGTTGATTCGGTGCGGAAGGTGGTGCCGAAGATATTCATGTCGGAGGATTTCAAGGATCGGAATAGTCGTATCGTTCGTGAATTCGAGACGCGGCAAAAGAACCTGATCTCCGAGTTCGAGGAGAAGCTGACCAGCGCCGGTTTTGTGATGGTGCAGATACAGTCCGGTTTGGGGGCGCGCAATGAACTGCAACCGCTGATCGATGATGAACCGAGTTCTCTGGAGAAGCTGGAGCGTCTGGCGAAGGAAGGGAAGTTTCCATTGGCGAGGCTGGACGAACTTCGCCGCAAATGGGACTCGCTTCGCCGGGAGTTCGATATCACGACGATAGAGTCGAAGAAGCTGGCAGCGAAGCTCGAGGAGGCGCTGGAGAAACTTCGCCATTCGATGGTGGCGCCGCTGGTTTCGGACAAAGTGAACATGCTCAAAAAGCGGTATCCGGACGACAAGGTGGTTGATTATCTCGACGAAGTGCAGGAAGCGCTGGTGGGCGATCTGGATCGTTTCCGCGAGGCACAGCCGCGTCGCGGTGAGGAAGAGCCGCCGCCGTTTCGCAAGCGGGAGCCGTTCGAGGAATTTTCGGTGAATCTGGTCCTGGACAATTCCGAACAGACGCAGGTACCGATCGTGATCGAGACCTCGCCGACCTACAAGAATCTGTTCGGTTCTCTGGAGCGCGTGGTTGACCGTTTCGGGTACTGGCGGACGGATTTCACGCGTATTCATTCCGGTTCGTTGCTGAAGGCGTCGGGTGGATTCCTGGTGCTGAATGCGCTCGATGTGCTCAGCGAGGCCGGGGTGTGGTGGCCGTTGAAGCGGGCACTTCGCAACGCCGAACTGGAGATCGCAGCGTACGATCCGTTCTATATGATGGCCGGCTCGGGTATCAAGCCGGAGCCGATTCCACTCAATGTGAAGGTAGTGATTATCGGCGAGGCGCGGATCTACCACCTGCTGTACAATCTCGACGAAGACTTCAAGAAGATTTTCAAGGTGAAGGCGGAGTTCGATTCGGTGATGGAGCTGAACGACCGGAATGTCCACGAGTATTTCCGATTCGTTCGTCACTGCGTTGATCTTGACAATCTGTTGTCCTATGACCTCAGCGGCATGCAGGCGGTGGCGGAGTACGGTCGTCGACTGGCCGGGCACCGTCAGAAACTGAGCGTGCGATTTACGGCAATCGCGGACATCGTGCGCGAAGCCGCGTTTTGCTGTCAGCAGCGCGGCGGCAAGAAGGTTACGCGACAGGATGTCCACTGTGCGGTCGCCAACAAGCGTCGTCGCGTGAATCTCATCGAAGACAAGATTCAGGAGATGTTCGAGCATGAGACGCTGATGGTTGATACCGATGGCGCGGTGGTCGGACAGATTAACGGGTTGGCGGTCTACAGCAGCGGGGGGGAGTACATGTTTGGTCGGCCGACACGGATCACGGTGAATACGTCGCTGGGCAAGTCGGGTGTGATAAATATCGAGCGTGACGCCGACCTGTCGGGACCGATCCACAACAAGGGGGTCGGCGTGCTGTCCGGGTACCTTCGGCAGATGTTCGCCCAGGACAAGCCGCTGGTGATGTCGGCCTCGATCTCGTTCGAGCAGTCGTACAGCGGTGTCGACGGCGACTCGGCATCGTCGACAGAAATCTACGGCATTCTGTCGGCCCTGACGGAGATTCCGATCAAGCAGGGGATCGCCGTGACAGGCTCTGTCAATCAGAAGGGAGAGATTCAGCCGATCGGTGGGGTGAATGAGAAGATCGAGGGATTCTTCGATGTATGCAGCATGCGGGGACTGACGGGTGATCAGGGAGTGGTGATACCGCACCAGAACGTGCAGGACTTGATGCTTCGTCCAGATGTAATCGAGGGAATCAAGAAGAAGAAGTTCTCGGTCTGGCCGGTGAAGACGATCAGCGAAGGGATCACGATCCTGACCGGTGTGCCGGGGGGAGAGCGACTGGCCTCGGGTGGGTTCACCAGGGGGTCGGTGCTCGCGCAGGCCGATGACAAGCTGCGAGAGATGGCGATGACGCTTCAGGAGTTCGGTCAGAACAAAAAGAACGACGAGAACAACAACGGCGAAGAGAAAAGGCAGAGCAGTAAGAAGTCGCCTTCGAAAAGCAGGAAGCCGCGGAAGGGGAAGAAGTAGGGAAGCCGCTTAGTGGGCGTGGTGCACGAGGACGTACACCACGCACGTTCCCACGCGGAACGCGTGGGGTACGGAGGTGCGAGATGGTCACACCTTCGATGGTGGTCAGAATGCACTTGACAGTGTGCCGGGGGTTTTCTTAATTGCACCGTTTGCTAATGGTTCAATGCGCAAGGCTAATTGGCAGACACATCAACGCGGTCGATCACTCGACCGCGTTTTTATTCTCACCGAGATACCAATCACACGCAAAGAAAAAGCGGATGGCTGCAGCCACCCGCTCTCTTGAGTTATCATCATCGGTTCTTAGAAGTCGGCTCCGAACGAGAAGTATGAGGTCGGTCGGTCGGAGACGGTGGCCCAGTCGGTGGACCAGGCAAGGTCGTAGCGCAGCAGGATGAACCAGAGGTTGGCGCGCAGTCCGAAGCCGAAGCCGGTCTTGATGTCGTTGAGGCGACCGGGGCCGTCGGCGGTGGTGCCGCCTTTGAAGGTGTCGTTGTTCCAGGCCGCACCCATATCCATGAAAACCGCGCCGTTGACGTTGGCCAGGAAGATCGGCAGCGGATAGCGCATGATGAAGTACTGGATCATGGGGAAGCGGAACTCCCAGTTTATCAGGCCGAAGCGGTTTCCGGAGAGCTGGTAGTAGTCATAACCGCGCAGCGGCGTGACGACATCGGAGAAGTACAGATTCTCGACATCGTAGACTTTGGCGTCGACGGTGGTGGTACCGATCCAGTTGGTGGTGCCGCCCAGGAAATACAGCTTCGGAGTTTTGCCTTCGGAGGCGCCGAAAGCGACGCGGAAGGCCATCGAGAAGGTCTTGGCGAAATGCCAGTACTTGCGGTAGTCACCCTCGAGGGCGTAGTACTCGATATCGCTCGCGTCGAACAGATTGACGCCGCCGTTGAAGGAGAGCTTGGCGCGACGGCCGTTGACCGGTCCGGTGTTCCCCCAGAGGATGTTGTCGGTGATCCAGGAGAAGTCAGCGGTGGTGACTTTCGAGTTTCGGTCGTTGCCGAAGTTGGGATCAATCGAATCGTAGTATTTGCGGTCTATGAAGTACTGCGACAGCGACAGCTGCAGGCGGCTGAAGATGGAGAACGGTCGGGAGAAATACGCCTGGAAGCCGTAGAACCGGTCGCTGAAGAGGAAGTTGTTGTTGTCCTCGTAGTAGTTTTTGGTGTGAAAGGCGCCGACACCCCAGTTGATCCGATTTTTGTAGTTGAAGTAGAACACCTGGACGTTGGACTGGTCGATGGTGTTAACGAGGTCAGTGGCGACGTAAATCTGGTGGTTGCCGAGGTAGTCGGAGAAGACGAAGTAGGAGTTACCTCGGAGACCGAAAAACGTATCGTAGGAGAGGCCGCCGCCGACGAAGTCCGGGGTGAACTTCACTTTGTACTTCTGAATCTGGTACTCGCCGCTGGGCAGACGGGGCGGGATGGAGTCGAACGAGGCTGGTTCCTCCATGGGGGTCGTGCGATACTCCGTGCTGCCGCCGGTAACGTCCTTCATCAGCGTGTCGAGCGGAGAGGACTCGATCGTGTCGGTGCTGAAGACGAACTCATCGTCGACAAATTCTCCCGTCGGACCTTCATCGGCGCGCTCGCCGTCTTCGGTCGTCGTGGAGTCGGTCGTAGTCGTGTCGGCGGATGCGATAGTCGCCGGTTCACCGGTGGTATCCGTGACGGCGGCGAGGACGGTGGAGTCGGCGGACGTGGAATCAACCGCAGCTATCGCAGCGGTGTCCGACACGGCGACAGCGCTGTCCTCCGGTACGGTCAGGTCGGATGGAGGCGCGGCGTTTTCGGCGGAAGCCACCGGCTCTTTGTCTTTGGCGAAGGGGTCGTTATAATCGCCGAGGACGTAGGCGGTGGGCGTGAGGACGCCGTTGTCGCCGACCGGTGCGATATCTTTCAGGACGAAGATGTCAAAGCGCCCTTTGTGGAAGACTGACATGGCGATGCGGTCACCATCGGGTCCCCAGCTGTGATGGATGACGCCGCCGAGGATATTGGTGGCGGCGAAGTACTTGGTGGAGTCCAGATAGCCAATGTACAGGTTATCGATACCGTTGCGGGCGGAGACGAAAGCGATCTTGGAACCGTCGGGTGAAACACGCGGCACTTTGTTGGGGCCCGGGCCGACATCGATGGGAGATACGCGTTTGGTGTCGACATTCACTCGGAAGAGATTATAGGCGCCGTACTCGAAGCCGCCCGGCCGGATTTCATCGCCGGCGAGCGGCTGACCGCCCGGATCGACGACCGGGCTGGCGGGATGCGGGCGATCGGATGAGAAAATCAAATCGCCGGAATTGGGCATCCAGGTCGGATCGGCATCGTCGAAGCGATCGTCGGTAAGCTGCACGACCTTGTCGGTTTTGACATTCCAGACGTAGAGGTCGCGTTTGTGACCGTCGAGGGCCGCAAAAGCGACCTTTTCGCCGTCGGGAGACCAGGATGGTCCCACGATATTGTAGTAGTTGAAGCGGCGGCGCTTGTAGATGTCTTCTTTGTCGAGGCTGTACAGGTAGATGGCGTCGCTTCCGCCCGACTTGGTGACGAACGCCAGCCCGCGACCATCGGGCGAAAACGAAAGGCCGCTGACATAAGAGTGCAGCGACTCGAGATCGCCGGAGCGGGAGGCCTTGACGAGGCGTTTAAGATGCTCGCCGTCGATCGCGGAGATCAGCACGATCTCGGTGTAGTCGGAGCGATCGGTAAAGATGGCCAGCTTGTCGCCATCAGGGGAGAACTCGGGTTTTTCGTTGAAGTAGGAGCCGTCTTCGCCGGAGTGCGTCAGCTGCTTGGCAAACTCATCGGGCTCTTCGCGCTCGTTGATCTCCGGCCAGTAGCGGCGCTTCATTTCCTTTTCGAAGTCTTTCCAGAATTCTTCCTGATCCTGATTGATGGAGGCCTTCATGGCTTTGTCCATGGTCAGGTATATTTTCCCCTTCTGGAGAATCTCACCGATCTTCTTCTCGCCGTATCGGTCGGCGAGGTACTTCACCATCGCCTGTCCCTGGCGGTAGGCGAGATAGCCGCCGATATAGAGGGGCGGAGTCAGATATCCGTTAATGGTGGCGTCGCGCATGAACATGTCCGACCAGTAGTCCCAGCCGCCTATCGAGAGATACTCGGCCATGCCTTCGGAGAACCAGAGTGGCATCTGGAACAGGCGCTGCCGGGAGACAAGCGAGGTGAACATGTTACCGTAGAGCATATCGTACTGGAAGCCGTGGACAAGCTCATGGTGGAGGGTATGAGCGAAGTCCGAGTAGGAGCCGTCGAACGGCAGGACGATTCGGCTCTTGAAGGCTTCGGTGAACCCCGCGACCCCTTCGGGAAGCAGCCCGGAGATAATATTGGTCTGCTGGAAGTCGTTGTGGGAGTTGTAGACGAAAACGGGGATCCGGCGCTGCAGTCGGTACATCAGGGCATCGGAGATATTCACGTACGATGATTCCATCACAGCGGCGGCGAATTTGGCCGTCGGATAGGCGTTTTCGTAGAAGTAGACATCGAAATGGCGGGTTTGGATGTAGCTCCATTCAAAATCTTTGTACCGGACCTTGTTTTTGCCGAAGTAGGTTTCCTGGGCCTGGGCGGGAACCGCCATCAACATCGCCATGGTCGCTGCGAGCAGAATCTTCTTCATAAACAGTATAATCCTTCCGAATAAGCGACGACCGGGCCGGGCCGAATGTGTACTGGTCAGGTCGGAATTTCGCTGGTCGTTAGCCTGATTCGGTGATGGTTCCTCGTCTATTCTGGCTATCGGCTACATTGGCTGTCGACTTATGTCGGCGCCCAAAGAAGCCAGTTTTTCTTCCAACTGATGGTACCCTCGGTCTATATGATAGACCCGCAGTATCTCTGATTTTCCCCTGGCCGACAGGCAGGCGAGCGTAATGCCGGCTCCGGCCCGAATATCCGGCGCCATGACTTCGGCTCCCTGAAGTCCTTCAATGCCGTTGACGACCGCTTCAGAGCTGGCGACCTGGATATCTGCACCCAGACGTCTCAACTCCATGGTATGAGAGAATCTGTCTACAAAAACAGTCTCTTTGATGTGAGATGTTCCGGTGGCCGTGCAGGCGGCGGCCATCATACAGGCCTGCAGATCGGTCGGGAAGCCGGGAAAGGGGAAGGTAGTCAGATTAATCGGCCCGAGCCGTTTGGGTCCCTGGACGCGGATCTTTTTCTTTGTCGAATTGACTTTGGCGCCCATTTCCTCAAGCTTGCGAAGTACCATCGTGAGCTGCTCGGGCTCGATTCCGGACACTTCGACATCGCCCGATGTCATCGCGGCGCCGATCAGGTAGGTGCCGGCGACCAGCCGGTCACCGGAAACCGTATACTCGATGGCGTTGAGCTTGCCAACCGGTTCGACCGTGATGGTCGGTGTGCCGGCGCCATGTATTTTGGCACCAGCCTCATTGAGGTAGTGGGCGACATCGATGACTTCCGGGTCACAGGCGGCATTGATGATGGTCGTCTTTCCCTTGGCGAAAACGGCGCCGTAGAGGAGGTTTTCCGTTCCGGTGTGGGAGGGACGGTCGAAATAGATGATGTCACCGTGGAGCGGTTTGCCCCTGGCGATGATATAGCCGCTTTTCTCTTCGATTTTGGCTTTCATGGCCGCGAAGGCTTTGATATGGAAATCGACCGGTCGTGAACCAAGGGAGCAGCCACCGGGTAGTGACACTTTGGCTTCGCCCATTCGCGCCAGCACCGGGCCGAGCACGAGGAACGAGGCGCGCATCTGTCGCATGAGTTCGTAGGGGGCGGTGTTGCTGGTGAGTTGGCCGGCGTCGATCGTAACTACGGCCTTGCCCGGATCGTAGCTGATTTTGGCGCCCAGGAATTCGAGTACCTTGATAAACGTGTTGATGTCGCGAAGGGGTGGGACGTTTTTGATTACGGTTTCGCCTTTGGCGACCAGGAGGGCGCCGGCCATGATCGGGAGGGCGGCGTTTTTGGAACCATCGGTACGGATGCTGCCGGTCAGTTTGGCCGGGCCTTTGACTACAAACTTATCCATGTCTGTCTTAACCCCACAGGACGGTGTGACCCGTCGGCTGAAAGTCGCTATGTCTCACGTACCGCGCAATGTGCGGCTCGAGTCGCCCAAATAAAAGCGAAAAACTCGCCGGGTGATTGGTGTCTGTGCTCGTATCGTATACACGCCCGGCGAGTGAGAAGTCTACTCGTTTCCGACTTCGTTCTCAGCCGAAGCATTCGATCCCGGAGCAAGGAGAACCTTCAGCGCTACATCCTGTTCCCGGGGCGTTTGCATGCGTTCGCCTCCTGGCGGTCCGCCCATACCGCCCGGTCCGCCACCGCCGCCGGGAGGACCGCCGCCGAATGTACCGCCACCGGGCGGGCCGCCGCCCATCATACCGCCGCCACCCATGCCGCGCTGGGAACGATCGGAGGGCATTCCGCCCCATTTGGCGCCGAGACCGATCTTCGCTCCCGGAGCGACTCCCAGCCCGTAGGAACGAACGCCAATTTCGTGGAGCGGGATACTGAATTCATAGCAGTACATGCCATGGTCCATCGCAAAGGCGACTTTGGGACCAACCGAGCCATCGGTAGCAATCGGCATTTGGGCGATCCGGTCCTTGATTTCGATTTGAAGCTGCGGCTCGCGGTTTTTCATCATCTGATCGCGGCGCTGTTGCATTTCGGGAGGGAGCTGACGGTGGTTGTCGTCGGCTTCGCCGCCGGGTGCGTCGCGCAGCTGTTCCATCGATGGACCGCCGTTATAGGTTAGCACGATGTTCCTGTCCTTGCCGCCTTCGGGATCGAGCCAGAAGGTAAGTCCGGACATGCGGATAGAGCGCGCCCACTGGGGGTCCTGAAAGCGGAAGAGGATATAGAAGTTGGTGGAGTCATTGGCGAGTCCGAGGACGATTTTCTCTTCTTCGAAGTAGGTCGTGCGCAGATTATCCCAGTCGGACGACCAGCCGTCGACCTCGACTGTATCCCCTGCCCATTGGGCCGAGATGGTGCTGTCACCACAGCCGCCGGATGGGACGGCGCAGAGGATCAGGAGCACTGTTGCGGCCAGTCGGCCTGCCCATACATGCATAGGCTTCCTTTTCGGATGTCTTCGTTGGGTACCTGTAGCTTATACGCCGGGGGCGGGTGCGGCAAGCCGTACCGACGGGTTCTTCAAAAAAGACAGTTGAAGTGAGAGTTTGGATTAATGGAAATTCGTTCGACCTTGAACTACTTCCCGATCGCTTCGCTGGCAACTTCCTTGACCGTATCGAAGGCGCTCCGGACACGGGCGAAAAAGTCGATCGCCTCGGGGTGGCAGAAATCGGGGTTGGTCCAGGGGAGGCCGACATAGCGGCCGCGGGCGTAGATCAGCTCAATCTGCGCGAAGACGCCTTTGCCGAGATAGAGACGGTAGTTGTATTCGTGCGACGAGGCCATAACTACTTTCTCGGTGGTCATGATGCCGGGGTCGACATTGACGGCGCGGAAGAGGTGGTCGCCGACGTGGTCCGCGAAGGCGGATTCGACCTTGTAACAGGTGCGTTTGAGATCGACCAGTTTCTCGCGCTCCACCAGGCGATGGAACGAGAAGAAGCGACGGGAGAGCGGCTCGCCCATCTCTTCGGTGTGGCGCGGTTCGCCGGTAAAGGGGATATCGACCGTTTCGGCCTGCACCTGGCCGAACTCCTTCTCGAGCCGGGTCAGGCAGTCGGCGAGGGCGTCGATATGGCAGTAGGCGATCGAGACAATGAGTCGTCCGGGCGGTGGAGATATAAAGCGTCCCATGAAGTGATGGTGTCAAAGAGGAGTAGTGGTGTCAACAAAAACCACCGGCGGTGGTGGCAACTCGCTTACCCTGCATGCGTGGGACTCCGTGAAATGGCCCGGCAAAGGAGGTCGACTCAGGATCGGACTATGAGATCGGTGTGACGGCGAAGATATAGCGCAGGGGGGTCTCTCCCGTGTTGGTGATGTTGTGTCTGGTGTTGGGGGGGATGTACACTATCGCCGGGGCGCGGAAGAGCATTGGGGTGGGCAAGGAGTCGGCCCATGCGGAGCCTTCGCCCTGCAGGACGATAATGATTTCCTCGCGCTCTTCGGTGCTGTGTTCGCCGACCGATTCTCCCGGTTGAAGGGTAACATAGCCGGCGTGGAGCCTGACGCTTTGGTCGGGCTTGATCAGACGGAGGTAGTCGGTCTGATCAGTCGAGAGGAGGGTGATCTTTGGGAGGCGGTTCATCGGGTGTTGTTCCCTTGTGAAGGATGTTGGTAACCAGCGCCTGTTGTTCGACGATCCATTCGTCCAGCCCTTCGGGGATTGCAGTGGCCTGTGCCGCCTGCCGGAAGTACTGGAGGGCCTGATCGTATCGTTCCAGCCGTCGGCAGAGTTCGCCCGCGAGGTATAGCCGCCCGGCAGGTCCTTCGAAGGGTGCGATCTCCCCGAAGGACTTTTCGATGTATGTCAGGGCGATCTGCTGGTAGCGGCGTTCCCGTTCGTTTGATACTCTCATCGAGTCCGAAAACTGCATAAAATCCTCATGGCTTACCAACGGCTCGACAAGCCGGCAGAGATCCATGGCTTCGGTCAGTTCTCCGTGTTTGCGAAGAAGTATAATCACTCCCAGGGTAGCGCATAACCTTGAGCCGTTGGGCACCGATTGGAGCCGGGGCACCAGTTGACGGGCGAGGGCGACGTCGCGAAGCGCTCGGTTTTGTCCTTCCGGAGACAACTCCTTCATCATGCTGTCGGTGTAGTTGACGGCACAATTCCAGTAGTGGTCGCCCCATGGCTGAGCGGGGGCGGCATCTTCGCGCACCGCCCAACTGGCGCAGAGGGCAGCGTCGATGAGGTAGTCGAGAGACAAACCTCGGATCTCAGCCGACAGGATGATAAGGTCGTAGCGGGCCCAGGCCGGGAGGCCGGTCGAGTCGTCGGGAGGTGGCAGGTTCTCAGGAAGTGTGAGGCGGCTGCGAAGGAGGGCTCTCGTCTCGTCATCGAGCTCGTCAATCTCAAAGTCATCGCGATAGCCGGAGTAGAGACATCGGCGACAGGTAATCGGATAGATCAGGATCGGCGGGAAGCCGCTAGCGTGGGAGTAGAAGTCTCTATCCTGACCGCCGAAGTTGTTCGTGGATGCGATCACGCCCGCCTTGAACTTGTGGCCGCAGGCCGGGCAGCGGAGTTTCACATCTGCGATGGTAGTCGCAGCGGTCGGCATCCCGGCGATCAGGACGATCGCCAGGGCAGCAGTGAGTATCGTGAGATAGTGCCGCATGTCATCCCCCTCTCGTATCGTGAGCGCCCCGGACATGTCGTGCTCTTGTTCGTGAGTCGCCGTCGTTTTTTTGGATCCATGCCGGTTCGCGGTGTTACCTAACTGACGCGTTTAGCCTTGTTGCTGTTGAAGACTCATCTGCTCTTCCGACAAGACCGTCTGGTTCTCGTCATGTCCGCGGTCGACATCTCGGACGTTCAGAACCGCATTGACAGCTGCAGGCCTACTGCTTTGTCGTGTGGGCGGTAAAAGGGTGAAGCGGAGAACATCAGGACATCCTGATGCTGGTTATACTCGCGCACCGATTTTCCCACGCGGTTGATATCGTAGATAGAGTAGCCGAGCCAGACGACACCCCCCGTCAACAGGGCCACGGCTCCGCCTGTACCGAGGTCGTCACCGTCGTCCTCATCGAAATCAAACGCCGAGGTAATCGCCACTGCTGCGCCGATGACACCGACGGCCACACAGGCGCCTCGGATGGCCGAACCGCCGATGAATCTTCCGGAGTTGTGGGCGTAGAGGTGTCCGGTGCCGGGGCCGAAGGTCATGCCGCCGATGCAGGTGAGCCAGCCGGCGGTCATGAGGGCTTCGTTGTCGTTGTTATCGCCGCTGTTGATCATGGCGCCGCCGGCGACGATGGGGACAAGGGTGAATCCGAGTGAGACGAGTCGGCCTTTTGATGCCGACTTGTGCGGGTGGTCGTTCCCGGCCAAAGCGTTGTTGGCGGTCATAAGAAGCGCAAGCACGATAAGTGCGAGACAAGCTTTGGAGCTGCGTTTGTATAGCATGGAAACCCTCCGAGATGCTGTTTCGCCGATTATCGGCAGTTTTGTCCACGTAAACAAGTCTTGTTGTCCGATTGACTTGGGATTTCATGCGGCCTATATTCGGCGCAGAGAAATCATGTTTTGAGGGAGTGTGGTATGGCCGCAAATGCAAAAGTCTGTCGTGCCCCGAGAGGCACCACCATCACCTGCAAGAGCTGGCATCAGGAAGCCGCTCTTCGGATGATCAACAACAACCTCGATCCCGAAGTCGCCGAAAAGCCAAAAGAGCTGATCATCTACGGTGGCCTGGGCAAGGCCGCCCGCAACTGGGACTGCTATCATGCGATCGTGAAGTCGCTCAAGGAGTTGGAGAACGATGAGACACTGCTGGTGCAGTCCGGCAAGCCGGTGGGGATCTTTCGCACCCACGAATACGCCCCTCGGGTGTTGATCGCCAATTCCAATCTCGTTCCCAAATGGGCGACCTGGGAGCACTTTCGCGAACTGGACAAGCGCGGCCTGATGATGTTTGGGCAGATGACGGCCGGGTCGTGGATTTATATCGGGACGCAGGGGATTATCCAGGGGACGTTTGAGACGTTTGCGGCGATTGCGGACCAGCACTTCGGGGGCGATCTGCACGGGAAGTGGATATTGACCGGTGGAATGGGCGGTATGGGTGGCGCCCAGCCGCTGGCCGGGACGATGGCGGGAGCGTCGGTGCTGTGTGTCGAGGTCGACGAAAAGCGAATTGACCGTCGGGTGAAGATCGGCTATTGCGACAAGAAAGTGCGCAAACTGGATGACGCTCTCAAGCTGATCGACGAGCACAACGCCAGGAAGGAGCCGATCTCGGTTGGTCTGGTCGGCAATTGCGCGGATATCTTCCCGGAGATCTACCGTCGGGGGATCGTCCCGGACATCGTGACGGATCAGACGTCGGCGCACGATGAATTGAACGGTTACGTTCCGGCGGGGTACACGATTGCCGAGGCGAACCGGCTTCGCAAACAGAACCCGAAAGACTACATCAAGCGTGCCTACAAAGCGATGGCGAAGCACTGCGAGGCGATGGTGAACCTGCAGAAGGCCGGCTCGGTGGTGTTCGACTATGGTAACAACCTTCGCGGTCAGGCCGAAACCGGCGGATTCAAGAAGGCGTTTTCGTATCCGGGGTTTGTGCCGGCGTATGTGCGGCCGTTGTTCTGTGAAGGGCGTGGACCGTTCCGCTGGGTAGCGCTGTCGGGGGATCCGAAGGACATTTATGTTACCGACGAGATCGTGCGCAAGAATTTCTCATACAACAAGATGCTCATGCGCTGGATCGATCTGGCCGCTGAGCGCATCCCGTTCCAGGGGTTGCCGTCGCGGGTGTGCTGGCTCGGCTACGGCGAGCGGGCGAAGTTTGCTGATATCATGAACACGTATGTGAAAAAGGGGAAAATATCGGCGCCGATCGTGATTGGCCGCGATCATCTCGATTGTGGCTCGGTCGCGTCGCCGTATCGGGAGACGGAGTCGATGCGTGACGGTTCCGATGCGGTCGCCGACTGGCCGCTTCTGAACGGTCTGCTCAACGCCGTGTCGGGCGCCAGCTGGGTGTCGATTCACCACGGTGGTGGGGTCGGGATGGGGAATGCCATCCACGCCGGGATCGTGATTGTCGCCGACGGCACGAAGGAGATGGCGAAGCGTCTCAACCGGGTGCTGACAAATGATCCGGGAACGGGCGTGATGCGTCATGTCGATGCCGGGTATAAAGAAGCAAAGGCGTTTGCGAAAAAGGCCGGGGTGAAGATCCCGATGCTGAAGAAGTAGAAAGCAAAGGAGTTTGATGGCGGATTCGAAAGTCACTCTGCTGATAGAGAATATCGGGCAGCTTATCACGATGACCGGGTCGGTTCCCCGGATTGGTCCGGACCTCAAAGAACTTGGTCTGATCGAAAACGGCGCGGTCGCGGTCAGCGGCGACAGGATCGTAATGGCCGGCGACAACGATATCGTCCGACAGACGGTCTCACTCGACAAGGATACGATCGTGATCGATGCCGACCGTGCGGTGGTGACGCCCGGGTTTATCGATCCGCACACCCATCCTGTTTTCGCGATGACGCGGCAGATGGAGTTTGAAATGCGAATCCTCGGCAAGACCTACATGGAGATTGCCGAGGCGGGAGGCGGCATACGAGCTTCGGTGCGGGACCTTCGGACCACACCGAGAGAGGTTATCACGGCGAAAAGCCGGGAGCGGCTGGACCGTATCATCGCGCACGGGGTGACGACGATCGAAGCGAAGTCCGGGTATGGGTTGTCGACCGAGTCGGAGATCCAGCAATTAGAGATCATTCGCGAGTTGAATGACTCACATCCGCTCGACCTCGTACCGACGTTTCTTGGAGCGCACGAGGTGCCGGATGAATACCGGGGAAAGGCCGACGAGTATATCGAGCTGATCAACAATGAGATGCTGCCGCTGGTGGTGAAGAACAAGTTGGCGGAGTTCTCCGACATATTTACGGAGAAAGGTGTATTCGATATTGAGCAGTCCCGCCGGGTGCAACAGGCCGCCAAAGACGCCGGGCTTGGCTTGAAATTCCACGCCGATGAGTTGACGCCGCTGGGTGGCGCTGAGCTGGCCGCCGAGATGGGGGCGGTGTCGGCCGATCATCTGGTGTATATCACCGACGATGGTATCAATGCGATGGCGAAAGCGGGTGTCGTAGCCGTGCTGCTGCCGGGTACGACCTTTGCGCTCGGGCATACCGAGTATGCGCCGGCGCGGAAGATGATTGAGGCGGGGGTGCCGGTGTCGCTGTCAACCGACTGCAATCCGGGATCGAGTTACACGGAGAATCTGCCGTTGATCATCTCGATTGCGGCGCTTCGGATGAAAATGACCGCGGCCGAATCGATCTCGGCGGTGACGGTCAACGCCGCGGTGGCAATCAACCGGGGCGATTCGCTGGGGCAGATTCAGCCGGGCAAGCAGGCTGATATCGTGGTCTGGAATATGGAGGACTATCGGGAACTGCCGTATCACTACGGGGTTAATCCTGCGAGGGTGGTGGTCAAGCGGGGGAAGGTGGCGGTAAACAATCGTTTAACGGGAATCGTTCATTGAGATGAAGACACCTATCGTGAGGTCGCCGGCTTTCTGGACGCTCTGTGCCGCGCTCGTATTGGCCGTGTCCGGCTGCGGGGTCTACACGTTTAATCCCAAGGGCAAGTCGAGTATCAAGACGCTCGCTGTCCAGCGGTTCGAAAACGAGACCGATCAGTTCGGATTGACCGACCGACTGACCGAAGTGGTGATCGATGCCTTTATCGCCGACGGCAACATGACGATTGTCTCGGCGGACGCGGCCGAAGCCGTATTGCGGGCGACACTGAGAAATTATCGCCGCGTGGCGTTTCAATTTGATGAAAATGACAATGTTCAGACGTATAAGGTATTGCTGGATTTTGACGTCTCGCTGATCAACCCATCGGACCAATCGGAAATCTGGAGAGAGGCGATGCCTCAGGAAGGAATTTACGCAGCCGACAGCGAGACCGAAGAGGATGGACAGAATCGAGCGGGGGAACGACTGGTCGAGGCGATTATCAATAAGACAACCAAGTCGTGGTAATCTTTGCTTTGTAAAGTAGAGTCGACGAGGTATACTATCTAAACCGTTGTTATCGCAGTAGACACATTATGAGATTCCAATCAAAGGACGGGTGCATGACGGTTACCTTCGTGCGACGGTTAATTCTGCTTACTGTAAGTCTCGCTCTTTTTGTCTCGGTTGTCGCCGAGGCGCGCGGGGCCAACTCCAACGCCGGAACATCCGGGTTCTCCTTCCTGAAAATCAATATCGGGGCGCGCGCGGTCGGTATGGGCGGAGCGTTTACCGGTCTGGCCGATGACGAGACGGCTCTGTACTACAATCCGGCGGGGATAGCTTCGCTGGAAGGCGATCACTATATCGCCGGCTACCACAACTACTTCACCGACCTGCAGAACGGTTTCGTGGGTTATCTCCACGAGGTTCGTTATGGCACGGTGGTCGGCGCCTATATCAGCTATCTCGATTACGGTGATTTCACCAAGACCGACGAAGACGGGAACGTTCTCGGCGAGTTCGGTGGCGGCGACATGCTGATCGGCGTGAGCGCGGCTACGACCAGAGGAGAGAACTATCGGTTTGGCGCTTCGTTGAAGTTCATCTACGAGAAGCTGGACGAATACTCCGCGACCGGGGTGGCGCTCGATCTCGGCGCCCGCTACAACACCTTCCGCGGTCGGTATACGGCCGGGCTGGCGATTCAGAATCTCGGGTTCCAGCTTTCCAGCCTGGGGCAGGAGAAGGATGATCTGCCGCTGACGGTGCGTGGGGGTGGATCGGCGACACCGAAGGGGCTGCCGATGACCTTTTCGGGCGACGTGATTCTCCCGGTCGACAACGATATCAACTTCGCGGTGGGCGCCGAGTATTTCGAGCTGAAGCCGCTTTACCTTCGGGTCGGCTGGAACAGCTTCGGGTCCAACTATCGGGCCGACGGTTCCGATGATTCCCTGGCGGGGCTGTCATTCGGCGCAGGGTTTGATTTGAAGAAGATGCATATCGCCTATGCGGTCACGCTGGCGGCTGACCTGGGCGAAAGTCACAGAGTAACCCTAACCGGGGGGATCTAAGATTATGGGAACTAATAGGACACGGACTGTTGTGATGGTCGCGCTGGCGGCCCTGGCTCTGCCGCTCTTTGTGGGCTGCGGCGGGGCCTCTTCGCCGGATACTCCCAAGGAGACGGTGATTGCCATGTTCGGAGCGATGGAACGCGATGACAAGGCGGCGCTGGCGCACCTGCTTGATCTGGCGGAGCTGATGCGCAATACCGGTCGGGACTACTCGCTCGGGTCGGATTCGGCGCGGGTGTTTACCTCGCCGGAGCAGATGCTCGAGGACTTGACCGGTGAAGGACTCACCAAGCAGCGGTGGTTCTCCATGCAGCGGATCGTCAATGAGTCCGAAGTCATGGGCGACAACGCTACTGTCGAAGTCACGTTCCAGGACAAAGTCAAGGGGGTGGCCTATCTCACCAAGTTCGGGGTCCACAAGGTGAACGATAAGTGGAAAATCTACTCGTTCAAGACCGAAGGGATGCCGTCGGAGGACGAAGTGGAATAGGGCGTTTCGTCGCCGGCAAATGATGTCAACCGGCTGTCCGCCTTTGCGCGGACAGTCGGTTTCTTTTTTTGGCTTTTGTCGGTATTCCCGGCCTGGTTCATCGGAACCAATGGATCAGCGTTGTGTTTAGCTGGCGATGGCTTCCCACGACAAACAGATGCCGGATGAGATTTCGATCTCAGAACTGCACGAGATCGCCGGAAACGGCAACGGGCACGGAAACGGTCACGGACAGGAGGTCGGGCTCCCACAGGGAGTCGCCCCGCGACAGGGAGTTGCCCCGCGACAGGGAGTTGCCCTGCGGCAGGGAGTTGGCCAAGGGCCGTTTGTGCTCGATGTGCGCACCCATTTCGAGTGGGTGGCGGCGCGGCTGCCGTTTACTTCGGAGCGGGTGTCCTACGACGCTGTCGCCGATGCTCTGGATCGGCTTCCCGAGGACCGATCACACCCGATCTATGTGTACTGCCGGGTTGGCAACCGGAGCCGGTTTGTGACGGACTATCTGAAAGCGATCGGATACCGTCGTGTTTTCAATGTGACCGGCGGTATAGTGGCCTGGACGCTGGCCGGTCTGCCAGTCGAGCGCGGGGAGTAAGGGCGGGGTTTTGTTAGTTGCTTATCGGATAGTGTCTTACCGATCGCCAAGCGTATTGCCATCGTTTTCTTTCCACTGAACATCACCATCGTCAGGATCGTCTCTATCGGTGAAATGCGGCCACTTTTCTGTTGTGCCGTCCGGGGGGCGGGTATATATTGGCGAATTATTGTGCTCGATTTCTGATAGGGAGACAGGGAACATGAAAAGACTCGCGGTAGTGGCTATACTTCTGATGCTGATTGCAGCCTATGTTGGTTGTCGTGACGATGTGTTTGTCGAACCGCCACCATCGCTGACCGGTGATTACGAAGGTACGTATAAGATATCTGTTCCAAGTCAGACGGATCGTATTGAGTATGTTCGCTGGCAGTTCCGCGCTGATTCCTACATCATGCGCTTTGATACCACGGTTGCCGAAAACGAAGCGATTTGCTGCAATTCGCTCGGCAACTACACTCTCGCCAACAACGTCGATCTCGAAGTTATCGACCCTGACCTTGACGGCGGTATCGCCGGGAGTGCGTGCGACCAGTCGCTGGTGCCGCAGGGTGTGTACGGTCTCGATCAGTCGACGGCTGGAATCGTGTTCCTTCGTCAGGTGCGTGGCGACACGACCTTCGAGATCTATCTCGAGGGACCGCTGAACTAGTCTCCGATCACGATTTTTTCTCAGCCCGGTGCGTGTAAAACGCGCCGGGTTTTTTTGTGGCGTCGATTCCGTATCGGGGGGGCGGGGGGATGTCGCGTGTGGTGCGACGTTGGCGCTAGCGGAACAGGACGTGAGTTTCTGCAATGCGGTCGATTGTCTCTCGGCTTACACCGACTCTCCCGGCGTAGTCCGGCCAGTCAGCGACAGCAGCAACGGTGTTGTCGAGAATGGCATCGGCCTTGTTGATATTCATGTTTTTTGCGACGGCGAGAAGGTCCGATCGTCCAATGTCGGTGTGCCGGCCGTTGATGGTCATCTGGTGGGACTGGGTCCACGAGGATCCCGGATTGTAGGCGTAGGTGACATCATAGGCGGGAGCAAGAGACCAGCGACCGTCGCGATCCATCAGGAACGAGATGTTTTTGGTGTGATCGTCCTGATTGCGTGCGACGACGTTGAAGCACATTCTTCGAAACAACTCTTCGGACGCCGGGTAGTGAAGACCGAGCGCGCGGATTATCTGGAAGGCCTGCTCGTAGGAGTAGGCGTGGGGTTTGTTGTAGTCGAAATGGGCCAGGCCGCACAGTGACTGGAGATGCAGTTTGGCGCTGCCGATGCGGTCGAACCGTTTCGTCATGAAATGAGCGCGATCCCCTTCACGCTTCAGTTCACAGTCGGTCATGTCGATCCCGCAGTCCAGCGCCATGAGGTGGTAGGCGTATTCGATTTCGCCGTAACCCTGCGGATCCCCGAGCTGCTTGTTGGTGACACCGTCGAGCTTGATAATCCAGTACTCGTAGCCATCGAGGTTGTCGATTTGGCCGGAGCGAAGATCCCCGGTCTTTGGATTGTAGGCGACCACGGCTTTGGCCCGGGCGCCGCCGGCCGAGGTGCCGACCCGGATGATCTCGCGGATGTCTTCGCGATCGAGGTGAGCGATATCGGCGCGGAGATTGGCCCGTTCGGAGAGGACGTCGGACGCCAGCCGGACGAGTCGGTCGATCTCCAGCGTTTGCCGGCGGTTTCCTATCTCGCGCTTGGGAGGATGGTACTCCAGGGCACCCATGCCGCGGGTGCCGGTATAGCAGAGACGCTCCACGGGGTTAACTGTTTCAAGGGTGCGACCCTGCTCGGCCAGCCACCGGTCGAGCAGCAGGGTTCCGAACCGGTCCGGTAGACTGTCGGCCAGCAGACCGGGCAGGCCCATGTATGTCTCACGGTCGAGTTCCGGGAAGCGGTAGATACGTTTGCCGTCGCGAGCGGAAGCCAGAGGCATTTTGACGGGGGCAAGGTCGAGTCCCCTGTCGAGAAATCCGAGGTCAAACTCGAAGGTGGCCAGTCCTGTTGAGCCGCTCCAGGCGACGGCGCCGACTCGTTCGTCCCAGATCTTGACTTCGGCGACAGCGACCACTCAGTTTTCCTCGTTTTTCTGTTTGGCCGAGAGCCGGGTTCCTGAGGCTCGTTTGCGTTCTTTTTTCTTCAGGCTCAGCAGCTGGAGCGGGCTGATTTCGGCTTCCTCCCGGAAGGTGTCGAGTATGTCGAGTTTGTCCAGCGCTCGCAGGATCTGGATCAAGGTGAGCAGAGAAGCCGCCTGGCCGCCCTCGAACCGACTGATCGTGACGCGGTTCAGGCCGGACATTTCGGCGAGTTGTTCCTGGGTCAGGTTACGGTTAAGTCGCATCTGCTGGACGAGGTGTCCCAGTTCAACAACGACGGCCGGATCAGACATGGACCGCCAGCCTGTTATGTTACTTTTTATACTCATTAGAGTCTTATAGTCCTTTTAATGTTCCTTATCTACTTCATTATATAGACTATCTATCGGCATTTGTCAACTCCTTTGTGATACAAAAAGACTACACAAATTATGGTAATGGTCATAATATAACAATAACACTGCTTTATAGCACACTCGTTTTGACCAAGTACGGTTGTGTCCTTCACTTTTTCGATCCGATGCATTTTCACTGACGTCCCCTGTCAGTGGCCCCCCGAATACTGGGTTCGAGGCCGGCAGTAGGGTTCGGTCGCAACCAGAGGTGACAGGGGACAGGTGCCATGTTAGCGAGGATTATTTCAGCCGCGACGCTCGGTGTGGAGGCCTACGAGGTGGAAGTGGAAGCAGATATACAACAACAACTGCCGGCATTCGTGACGGTAGGTCTCCCCGAGGGAGCGGTGCGTGAGTCGAAAGAGCGGGTGACGGCCGCGATCAAGAACTCCGATTTCATATTCCCGTCGAAACGGATCACGATCAATCTCGCCCCGGCTGACATCAAGAAGGAAGGCTCGGCGTTTGATCTGCCGATTGCGGTGGGGATCTTGGCTGCGACCGGACAGATTCTTCGGGAGACAATCGACGATGTTGTTTTGCTGGGGGAGTTGTCGCTCGACGGGAGTCTCCGGCCGGTGCCGGGGGTTCTCCCGATGGCGATGAATATCGGGAAGGACAACGGCATCAAGGGTATCCTGGTGCCGCCGGAAAATGCCCGGGAGGCGGCGATGGCGGACACGGTGCCTGTTTTTCCGGTCCGGTCGCTGAAGGAGGCAATTCACTTTCTGGAGGATGAGTCGACGATCCGGCCGTTTACGGTGGATATCGATTCGGTGTTTGATGACGCGCGACACTACCTGGTTGATTTTGCTGATGTGAAGGGTCAGGAATCGGCCAAGCGAGCGTTGGAAGTGGCGGCGGCGGGCGGGCACAATATAGTCATGATCGGACCGCCGGGGTCCGGGAAGACGATGCTGGCCCGCCGCGTGCCGACGGTTTTGCCGGACATGTCGATTTCCGAGGCGCTGGAGACGACCAAGATTCATTCGGTGGCCGGGCGTCTGGCGCCCGGATCGGCGCTGGTGGCGACGCGGCCGTTTCGCTCGCCGCATCATTCCATTTCGTATGCCGGGCTGATTGGCGGCGGGACGATCCCGAAGCCGGGGGAGGTCAGCCTGGCTCATCATGGGATTTTATTTCTCGACGAGCTGCCGGAGTTCAAAAAGGACATCCTCGAGATGCTTCGGCAGCCGATGGAGGACAAGTCGGTGACGATATCCCGGGCGCTGACGACCCTGACGTACCCGGCTTCGTTCATGCTGGTGTCGGCGATGAATCCCTGTCCGTGCGGGTACTATGGTGATCCGAATCATGAGTGCAACTGCTCGACGAGTGAGATTCAGCGGTATATGTCGCGGATATCGGGACCGTTGATGGACCGGATCGATATTCATATCACGGTGCCTTCGGTGAAGTTCAAGGAGTTGTCATCGGAACGCAGGGGGGAGGAATCGTTGGTGATACGGGCTCGCGTGAACGAGGCGCGGCGACGTCAGCTCGCCCGGTATGCGGGCGAGCCGGGGATGTTCTGCAACGCGCATATGGAGTCGCGAGATATCCGTCGGTTTTGTCCTGTCGATGACAGCGCGCAGGCGCTGTTGGCGCTTGCCATCAACAAGCAGGGCCTGTCGGCACGGGCCTATGATCGGATTTTGAAGGTCGCCCGGACGATAGCGGACTTAGCGGGTTCGGACGAGATCGAGACCGGTCATGTTGCTGAGGCGATCCATTATCGCACCCTGGATCGCCACCTCTGGTTGTAGCCTCGGTGGTGGGTGCGGGCGTGGCCTCTGGGTTCCTACCCCCTCCCCCAGCGCACGCCCCGCCGCCGCAGGCTGCCGATTGGAGAAGCACCCGCGGTTTAGTCGCCGATCACCGCGGGGGAACGTCGGGCGGCAATAAACGACCGAATCGCAACGACGACGTAGCCGAGCGAGAGCAGGGCCATTATCGCTTGTACGACGACTGCTTTCGGTCGGGCGATCTCACCGCCGGTGAGCAGCGTGATAGTTTTGGGGATGCCCATCACGGTACCGGCAAACGCCAGCACCGCCAGTACCACCGCCGCGTGCATGGCGTGCCTGCGCATCGAGTCTTTCCGGGCCAGCAGGGCCGTTATGAGCACGGCAATCCCGAAAAAGGCGGGGATCAGGGCCGTGATGCTTTCGCGGCCCATTCCGAAGTAACCAGCCAATCCAATGACTATCAGTATCAAAGCGTACCAGAGGGTGAGTTTGGGCATCTCCATCCTGTCAACTCCTGTAATCGTGCTGTTTGTCTGTCCGTCTATCGGGCTAACACCGCGACTAACCGTGAAGTTCTGAAAATCGGCCGGAATCGACGCCGGTCGGCAGCCGGCGAGGTTATGGTCATCACATTCGCGTCTCCGGTCGATAAAGTGAGAAACCGAAAGCACCCTTCCCACGTAGCATTGCATTCATTGTCCGTAAACTGATTGACTTTGCAGGGGTGCTCAGTACCTTAAGGCGCTTATGACAACGACCGGACAACATCATACTCGGACGGAGAAGCTGCTTCTCGAGGCGGCCCGAACGTTCAATTCGACCCGGGACTACGAAGACCTGATGGCTTCGGTGCTTCGTCTGGCCCTGACGGCGGTCAACTGCGAAGCGGCGCTGGTCTTTCGGGTGGATCACAACCGCCCCGATGTCAAGATCCGGCTGCTCACCGACCATGCGTCGGAGCCGCTCGTCTATCGCCGTCCAATCGGCGAAAGCGCCGCCGGCTATGCCGCGCGCTACCAGGAGCCGGTTATTATCAACGATGTTTCTTCGGACTCGCGGGTCGATTTCGACATTGTTGGATCCAGCGACGTCAAGCTTCGCTCCCTCATGGCTGTCCCGTTGATCGGCAAGGGCCAGATGATCGGGGTGGTGGAGGTCATCAACAAGAACGACGGTGAGTTCACCGATATCGACCTGGATATCCTGGTCGGACTGAACAACCAGATGGCGGTGGCGATCGACAATGCTCATCTGGTGCGCGAGTTGCAGCGCGAAGCGCTGGAGCGCAAGCTTCTCTACGAGGTTGGGATGCGTCTGGCCGGCGCGCTTGAGCTCGACGAGCTTCTGGAGGACATTCTCCAGTCACTCAAGCAGGTCGTCAACTATGATGTTGGCGGTATCTTCCTGATCGACGCCAAGAACAACGATATCGATTCCATTCATACGGTCGGCTACGATCCGGGAGTCGACGACAAGCTGCACCTGAAGATGGGGCAGGGGCTGGTGGGGCATGTCGCGAAGACAGGCACGGGGGTGATTGTGCCGGATGTCGCGCGCGACCCGTACTATATCTCGGCCAACGACGATTCCCGCAGTGAGATTGTCGTTCCGATCAAGGCGGGCGATCGTGTGATCGGCGTCATCAATCTGGAGTCGAAGGAGTACGACGCGTACGATGAGCGTTCGCTGTCGCTGATCAATGCCTTTGCGGCGCATGCGGCGATCTCGCTGGAACGTGCGCGGATGCACGAGTCGATGATGGCCGGGCGGAAGCTCGAAGAGCAGTTGAATGTGGCCAGGAGCATTCAGCAGACCTTTCTGCCGAATTTGCCACCGAAGGTCAAGGGGTATGATATTCGCGGCTCAAACGTATCTTCGGGTCAGGTCGGCGGTGACTATTTCGACTATATCAGAATCGTCGAAAGTCAGTATGGGCTGACGGTGGCCGACGTGTCCGGCAAGGGGGTGCCGGCGGCGCTGATTATGGCGTCGTTTCGGGCGTCGCTGATCGCCGAGATTCGCAACAACTACTCGATTCGCACGATTTGCCAGAAGGTGAATACGCTGCTGGTCGAGTCGCTTGACCCGGGACGATATGTTACCGGTGTCTACGGTGTGCTCGACAGCGCCAACAATATTTTCACCTACGCCAACTGCGGGCACAACCTGCCGTTCCTGTTGAGGACCGATGGTTCCGTGCAATACCTTCGCGAGGGCGGCCCGGTGCTGGGCGTGACGGCGCATGCCATATTCGAAGAACAGGCGCTGTTTTTGAATGTGGGGGATTTGATCGTGATGTACACCGATGGTGTCACCGAGGTGTTCAACGAGGAGGGGGAGGAGTATGGTATCGAGCGGCTGGTCGAGGTGGTGAAAAGTTGCAGTGCGTGTCCGTGTGAGGAGATCGAGAAGCGGGTGTACAACGAGGTACGTGGTTTCGCGGCGCGGACGCATATGTTCGATGATTTCACGTTGATGATTGTGAAGCGGCTGGCGTAGACATTCGGACATGCCGGGCTGCAAGCAGCCTCGGCGTACTCGGTGTGTCGGAACTCGATGTGTCCGAACTCGATGTGTCCGAACCGCAGGGGTTCGGGCCTACAAGGATTGTGTCGTTCTCTCGGCTGTGTAGCCCACCCATCCTGGGTGGGCGGTGTGCATTTTCCAATAGCAAACGATCAAGCTCCGATAAGTCAGACGCCGGGCTGCAAGCAGGCTCGGCCTACTCGATGTGTCCGAACCGCAGGGGTTCGGACCTACGAGATTGCGAGATTGCCGGTTTGACATCGGCAGAACCGCTTCGCCCCTCTCCTTCGGCGCGCGGGCGCCTCGGCGGGTCTCGGGTTCTGCCCTACAAATATGCTCACCATCCCCTTTCTCCCACAATATGGGTCGATTGGTCTTGTTTCGGTGCCGATATAGGGCTATATTGGGACAAAATCGCTCAACGCTGGGAGAAATATCATGGCTATCCGTACCTACGACGAGTATATCGCGTCGCTTAAGGCGATGCGCCCCAATATCTACAAGTTCGATGAGTTGATCGAAGATGTCACCACCCATTCGGCCACCAAACGGACGGTCGAAGGGCATGCCTGGACATTCAGGGCCGCGGCCGATCCGGAGCTGAAAGAGATGGTCACCGCGACCTCGCATCTCACCGGCGAGCCGATCAGCCGGTATCTGTCGATTATCCAGTCCCCCGAAGACATGTACGCCAACTCCAAAATGAAGCGGCTGATGTTCCAGCTCACCGGTACCTGCACCGGTGGTCGCTGCGCGGGATGGACGGCGCTCAACGCGATGTTTGTCACGACGTACGACATGGACAAGGACCTCGGAACGGACTATCACCAGCGGCTGCTGAATTGGCTGAAAGATGCCCAGGCACGGGATATCACTATGTCGGGCGCGCTCACGGATCCAAAAGGCGACCGGACCAAGAAGCCGTCGCAGCAGGATGACCCGGATATGTTCCTTCGAGTGGTCGAGAAGCGCGATGACGGTATCGTGGTACGCGGGGCGAAGGTCATGATTTGCGGTGTCGCCGCGGCCAACGAGATTTTTATCCTGCCGGGCAGCGGCTACAAGGAAGATGACGCCGACTATTGCGTGTCGTTTGTGATTCCGCGTGATATCGAAGGGCTGACGATTGTCGAGACGCGGCATCCGTCGGATGAGCGCGACTATGAAGACGGGTTCGACAACCCGATCACCGAGGGTGGTATCACGCAGGCGTTTCTGTTGTTTGAGGATGTGTTTATCCCGAACGAGCGGGTGTTTATGTGCGGCGAGGCGAAGTATACCGGGACGGCGGTAATGAGTTTTATTGGTCCGTACCGGGCGGCGATCGGCGGTTGTGTCGCGGGGCAGGGGGATATCAAGATCGGCTCGGCCATCTTGACGGCGCGGACCAACGGTTTGTCGGCGAAGGTATTTTCGGATAAGATCATCCAGATGCATATCAATAACGAGACGACGTTCGGGATGGGAATCGCGGCGGCGGCGATGGGGAACAAGCACCCATCGGGAGCCTGGCAGTGCAACCAGCTGTTGTCGAATGTCAACAAGGTTCATGTCGCGACCCTTCCGTACAACACCTCGGTGCTGGCGCAGGATATCGCGGGGGGTATCGCCGAGACGGGCTGCATGCCGTCGTATAAGGATTTCCAGTCGAAGAAGTACGGGCATTTGATCCAGAAGTATATGAAGGCGAAGCATTCGGCGGAGTCGCGGACGAGGGCGGCGCGGCTGGTGGAGTGGTGCACGATCGGCGGCGGAGTGCCGGGGTGCATGCACGGCGGCGGATCGCCCGACGGCGCCAAGCTGATGATTCGTTTGATGGGGGATCTGGAGAAGAAGGTGGAGATTGCGCGGACGCTGGCGGGGGTGACGGAGGAGGTTCCGGACCCGGCGGCGAAGCGGTAGGGGGTGAGAGAACTCCGGGACCGTCGTGTGTAGTCGGCTTTCAGCTCGACGAGCACACGACGGAACGGCAACGCATGATTCGGCGTTCTATCACCACGCCGAATACACTCTAGTTCGGGGAGGATTTTCAATGCGAGCACTTCTTCTCGTAACCACGGCCGCCCTTGCTTTTGCGATCTGTTGTGGTGGACCGCCCAAGTCGACGGTCGTGAGAAGTCTCGGACTGCGTGTGACCGAGGCTCCCGATTCAGTTGCCAACACGGATACGCCTCTGTTTTTGATTGAGCTTCGAAATGAGGGGGCAGAGACGAGAGCTATCCCGATTCTGGACGACGTTTTCACTATCGAAGCCATGCCGAGTCCTGAGTTTGTCGACGGCGGAATGTTTCTCTATGTTGGCCAAGTTGACAGCGCCTACGTAGTGGATCTTGCGTCGGGGGGAAGCGTACGGGTGCAGGTACGATTCCTGCCCAATGAGGAGCTTTCGGAAGGTGATATTTCGTATCGTGTCATTTACCACGTTACGTCGGCGCTGACTGGTACGCTTGAGGAATATTGGGCGGTGTCGGGTAAACATGAGTTGGCGATTCGAGCGCGCTGAGTAATCAGAACCGGAGTTGAGAGAATGAAATTCCTGGCGCTGGAAGTTGAAATAGACGGTGTCGATGACGACGCGTTTGAGCCGTTGCTCAAAGACGAGGCGCGGCGGGCGCTGGAGTTGTATCAGGACGGTATCGTTCGGGAGATCTATTTCCGTGATGACAAGCCACTGGCGGTGATCGTGCTGGAGGGTGAGTCGAGCGAGAAAGCAAACGAAGCGCTGGGGAGTCTGCCGTTGGTGCGGGAGGGGTTGATCAAGTTCGAGGTGATTCCGTTGAAGCCGTATCCAGGGTGGGGGCGGCTGATGGAGTCGTAGCTTGAGTTCCATCTGAGGTAGAGGAACCCACCTCAAGTGGTGGGCCACCCGCCTGCTTGAATGATAATGTAGTGCCGTCGGGTGTCGTTCGCCTGAGGCGAACCAGCACCCGACGGAACGGTCGCGAGATACCTTATTCAACAAGCCCCACGTGATGGGCCACCCACGGAAATCGATGCCGGGCTGCAAGCAGCCTCGGCCTACTCATAAATCCCTATAAATCAACGTCTTATCTCGTGGGGTGGTGCTCCGGCCGGGGGCCGGACAGGACGGCTGGAACCAGTACAATCTCCTGACAGTTTTATAGTTGGCCTCTTGACTCTGTGGACCGGGGTTGTATATTAGGGGTTCACCCTGAGGGCCCTTAGCTCAGTTGGTTAGAGCAGGTGACTCATAATCACCGGGTCGTAGGTTCGAGCCCTACAGGGCCCACTTGTTAAAGTGGAAAACTTGCGATGGGCAATTAGCTCAGCTGGTTAGAGCGTTCGGTTCACATCCGAGAGGTCACTGGTTCAAATCCAGTATTGCCCATATTGATAAGGGAAGATGGCGTACAGTAGATTGATTGCATATGGTATGCGAGCCGAGGCCGGTAGTCGGCGGGGCAAAAACGGCTCGAGAGCAGTAAGACGCTTCAGCGCGTTTTCCGTACAAGGCGGGAAATGCGCTTTTTTTGTCTCGACGGGTAATTCGCACGCTCTGGAGGTGTAATGAACAGCGATCTCGAAAAATTATTGCGGCTGCAGGTGATCGACTACGATATCGGCGAACTGGAAAGGTCCAAAGAATACCTTCCCGACATGATCGAGAATCTCAACCGGGAGATCGAAGAATCCAAGACCAAGCTGGTCGACGCGAAGGCTTCGCTGGAAGAAGCCCGGACGCGCCAGAAGCAGCTCGAACTCGACATCAAAACCCAGGAAACACAGCTTCAAAAATACCAGCAGCAGATGATGTCGATCAAGACCAACAAGGAGTATGACGCCCTGGTGGCCGAGATCGATGCTATCAAAGAGGGTATGTCCAACAACGAGACGGAGCTTCTTCAGACAATCGAGCAGGCGGAAACGCTCGAGAAGGAGATCGGGGAGTTGGAGGAGAAGTGCACGCAGATCGAGGAGAACAACAAGAAGCAGCTTGAGATTCTTCAGGGTAAGATCGACTCGATTGGCGAGACGATGAGTTCGAAGGAAAACGATCGGGGTGAGATTGTCTCTTCGATTCCCCGGAGCACTTTCTCGGTTTACGAGCGGGTCCGTCGCGGTAAAGGGACCCAGGCGGTGGTGGTGGTCAAGAAGCGGGCCTGCGGGGCCTGTTTTAAGGCGCTGACGCCGAAGAAGATTCAGGAAGTCAAGCGCGCCGACCGGGTTTATACCTGTGACCACTGCGGCGCGATCATTTACTGGGACGAAGCGATTTCCGACTAACAGACCGGTCGGTCATCAAATCTGCGATTGACGAACCGGTACAGGGATACGTATACATACCTATGGCGAAGTTACTCGACAAGCCGGCCCTGACATTCGATGATGTCCTGCTGGTACCAGCCCATTCGACGGTCCTTCCGAAAGACATTGATCTGACCACCACGATCGCTCCGGGGATCAACTTGTGGGTCCCGATTATTTCGGCGGCGATGGATACGGTGACGGAGTCCGCGATGGCGATCGCGCTGGCCCGCCAGGGCGGGATGGGTGTGATTCACAAAAATATGTCTCCGCAGCGACAGGCTGAGGAGGTCGACAAGGTGAAGCGCTCGGAGTCCGGCATGATTGTCGATCCGATTACGCTGACGCCGGACCGGACGATCGGCGACGCGCTCGACGCGATGAACCGGTTCCGTATTTCCGGATTCCCGGTGACCGAGCATGGACGGCTGGTCGGTATTCTCACCAACCGGGATCTTCGTTTCCAGAAAGACCATTCCCGGAAAATCTCCGAGGTTATGACGCGAGAGAATCTCGTGACGGTTCCCGAGGGGACCGATATGGAAACGGCCAAGGAGATACTGCATAAGCATAGAATAGAAAAGCTGCTGATTGTCGGCGAGGGTGATGTCCTGAAGGGGATGATCACGGTCAAAGACATCATGAAGAAGATTCAGTACCCGAATGCCTGCAAGGATGAGCGCGGGCGTTTGCGGGTGGCGGCCGCGCTGGGTGTCGGCGCCGATCTCGAAGAGCGGACGGAACGACTGGTCGACGCCGGTGTTGATATGCTGGTGATTGACAGTTCCCACGGGCACTCCGAAGGTGTGCTGACTGCAGTGACCCGGGTGAAGAAAAAATACGGTGTCCTGCCGGTGATGGCGGGCAATGTGGCCACCGGCGAAGGGACGAAGGCTTTGATCGACGCCGGCGCCGACACGGTAAAAGTGGGTATCGGTCCCGGTTCGATTTGTACGACACGGGTTGTCACGGGCGCCGGTATGCCGCAGGTGACGGCGATACTTAATGCCGTCGAAGAAGCCGATAAACAGAATAAGCCGGTGATCGGCGATGGCGGAATCCGCTATTCGGGCGACATCACCAAGGCGCTTTCCTGTGGCGCATCGGCCGTGATGGTCGGTTCGCTGCTGGCCGGGGTTGAGGAATCCCCCGGTGAGACGGTCCTTTTTGAGGGGCGGTCGTTTAAGATATATCGCGGCATGGGTTCGGTGGGAGCCATGAAGGCCGGATCATCGGACCGTTATTTCCAGGACTCTTCGGAGGAAGCCTCGAAGCTGGTTCCCGAGGGAGTCGAAGCCCGTGTGCCATATAAGGGCAAGCTGGAGGAACTGGTGTTCCAGCTGGTGGGCGGTATTCGCGCCGGCATGGGTTTGTGCGGGACGGCCAACCTGGCCGAACTTCGCGAGAAGTCCAGGCTGGTGCAGATTACATCGGCCGGTGTCACCGAGTCGCATCCGCACTCGGTGCCGATCACCAAGGAGTCGCCGAATTACTGGCGCATGTGATCCGGCTGTTTCAGTGTGAAGTTGTTGTTGTTGTATATAGAAACATAGGCGAATGGAAGCAGGAGGAACAGTCGCGCTCTAAACGTAAGTTCAGAGTGAGGAAAGTCCGAACTCCAGAGAACCGGGACGCCCGGTAACGCCGGGGCGGAGCGATCCGACGGAAAGTGCCACAGAAACCAGACCGCCCGCTTATAGTGGGTAAGGGTGAAACCGTGGTGTAAGAGACCACGCCGTCGCCCAGCAATGGGCGTCGTGGGTAAACCCCGTCCGGAGCAAGGCCAAATAAGGGAACAGGGGTTGGTTCGCCCCGCTATGATTCCCGGGTGGGCCGCATAGAGCAGGCGGGCAACCGTCTGCCAAGATAAATGGCTGTTGTCCGAAAGGGCTCGCGCTCTGTCGGGAAACAGAATTCGGCTTACGATCCTGCTTTCCTAAGCCTCTTACATGTGGAGGCTTGTTATGTCCTGGGCGCATCGCTCAAAACCGCTTAAGTGGGTTCTTGCCCAGGAGCCTGATCATGATTTGGTCGCCCGTATCGCGGGCGAGGCAGATCTGCCGGTAAATATTGTCAAGATCCTCATCAATCGCCAGATTGATACCCCTGAGGCGATCCAGCGTTTTCTGAATCCGTCGATGGCCGACCTGAAGGACCCGTTTGAGATGGAGGGTATGCAGGCCGGTATCGAGCGCATTACGCGGGCGTTGATGGATAACGAGCGGATCATGATTTACGGCGACTATGATGTCGACGGTATCACGGCAACCGCCTTGTTATACATGGTCCTCAACAAGCTGGGAGCGCAGGTCGATTTCTATCTGCCGAACCGGCTGACCGAGGGATATGGGCTGTCGATCGACGGAATCAATGAGGCGAAGGACAAGGGTGTCACGCTCATTGTAACGGTCGACACGGGTATCACGGCGGTCGACGAAGTTGAGTACGCCAAAGGCCAGGGGCTCGATGTCGTCATCACCGATCACCATGAGCCGGGGGAAAAGATTCCCGGGGCCAACGCGATTATCGATCCCAAGCAGAGCGCCTGCGAGTATGGCGGCGAGCTGTCCGGGGTGGGCGTGGCGTTTAAGTTCGCGCAGGCGCTGTACCGCCGTCTGAATCAGGACGAGCGCGAGTTGCAGGACCATCTTGATCTGGTCGCGTTGGGTACTTCGGCTGATATCGTCCCGCTGGTCGGAGAGAACCGGGTGGTGACGAAGTTCGGCATGCGGCAGATTTCCCGGACCAACAAGCCGGGTCTCAAGTCGCTGGCGTTTGTATCCGGCCTGATGGGCAAAGATATCTCTACCGGGCAGGTGGTGTTTATTTTGGCGCCGAGGATCAACGCGCTCGGTCGTCTGGGCGACGCCAAGCAGGCGATTCGGCTGCTGTCGACCCGCGATGAACGGATGGCCTCGGAGATCGCCCGTACGCTTGATTCCGAGAACAAACGTCGCAAAGAAATCGACGAGTTTACCCTGCACCAGGCGCTCGACCAGATGCACGAGGTGTGTGACCTTGAGAAGGACCAGGCGATTGTGCTGGCCGAGGAGGGCTGGCATCAGGGGGTGATCGGTATTGTCGCCAGTCGTCTCGTGGAGCGGTATCATCTGCCGACGGTGATGATCGCCATCTCCGACGGCGAAGGAAAAGGCTCGGCGAGATCGATTCCCGGATTCCATCTGTGCGAGGCGCTGAAAGAGTGCGAGGATTTGCTTATCAAATACGGCGGGCACAAGTATGCCGCCGGACTGTCGATCAAACCGGACAAAATTCCGGAGTTCCGGGAACGGTTCAAAGAGGTGTCGATGCGGCACCTGACGAAGGAAGATATCGTTCCCAAGCTGCATATCGATCTTGAGATCGAGTTGTCGGAGATCGACGATGACTTCATGCATGCAATCGAGGCATTTGCGCCGTTCGGCCCCCAGAACCTTCGACCTGTCTTCCTCACCCGCAACTGCGAGGTGCTCGGCCAGCCGTATGTGGTTGGTAACAATCATCTCAAAATGCGGGTGCGTAAAGGGAACGCGGTGTTTGACGTGATCGGGTTTGGATTCGGCGACAAGGCGCAGGTCATCTCCGACAAGGGCTGCCTGGTTGATATCGTCTATGCGGTCGAGTACAACACGTACAACGGCCACACGCATATTCAGATCAGGCTTCGCGATATCAAGCTGACGGCCGGAGACATGTCGCCCGGGTATGTATAAGCCATGACGGTACTGGAACGATTTCTCGAGGGCGACATCCGTGCGTTGTCGCGTCTCATCTCGCACGTCGAGAATCGCAGCGACGGCTATCTTGAACTGCTCAGCCGTTTATATCCGAAGGTCGGCGGCGCCGTACGAATCGGCGTCACCGGTCCGCCGGGGGCGGGCAAGTCGACACTGGTCAACTGCCTGGCGCACCGGCTGCTGAAAGAGGGGTTGAAGGTCGGCGTCATTGCGGTTGATCCGACCTCGCCGTTTACCGGCGGGGCGCTGTTGGGTGACCGCGTGCGGATGGCGGATTTCCCCACCGACGGTTCTTTTTATTTCCGCTCCATGGCGACTCGTGGCGCCAGCGGCGGCCTGGCCGGCGCTACCGATAACGTCACGATCCTCTACGATGCGTTTGGTTTTGATGTCACCCTGCTGGAGACAGTCGGGGTGGGTCAGGTCGAACTGGATATTGTCGATTCGTGCGACACGGTGGCGGTGGTGGTCGTGCCGGAGTCGGGGGACTCGGTGCAGACGATGAAGGCCGGGCTGATGGAGATCGCCGATCTGTTCTGCGTGAACAAGGCGGACCGCCCGGGGGCGGATCGGATCCTGTCGGAGCTTCGGCAGATGCTCAAGATGCGGAAACCGTCGGCGGACAAGTGGTCGATCCCGGTGGTGAAGACGGTGGCGACCAGCACCGAGGGTGTCGAGGAGCTTTACGAGACGATTACCAAGCATCAGGAGCACATGAAGGCCGAGGGAGCGTTCGACGAACGTCGCCGTCGGCAGATCCACAAGAAGCTCACCCGCATTCTTCAGGTGCGGTTCAGCCGCATTGTCGAAGAGCGGTTGCCCGAGTCGGCCAATATCGAACAGATCATTCAGGACATCTACGACGGGAAGACCGATCCGTTCAGCGCCAGTGACCGCATCCTGAAGGTTTCTCTCAGCGAATTCGTCCGCGCGTAGCGCCCGCTCGCACTTCTACCCCGACAGCTTCATCAATTGCAGCAGCCAGGTGCGCCACTGGGGATGCCATATCTCGATGATGTTTTCCGCCGTGTAGAGAGTCGGCACGGCGAGGTTTGCCCACAACACCCAGCCTGCCCATCGGCGAACATTCAGTTTGTTACCCTGAAACAGGTAGAGCAGAGCGATCGGCATGACCATGAAGGCCATGGTCATCATGCGTGAGGTGTCGATCGCGAAAAAAAGCTGAGCGTAAGCGCCGACAAGGAGCAGTCCATACGAGACGAGCGGTGGCCATTCACGCTGCCTGATGTGCAGGCCGACTGCAAGGAGGGGGAATATCCACAGCAGCTTGAAGACCGAGAAGGCGCCCAGTCCGTGGTAGTAGAAGGTCGTGCGGAAGACGGTCAGCGGATCGGCGAGGAACTGCGAAACGTAGTAGTCGAGCGTGAAGGTCACTTCGGTGTGTTGGGCTATCCATTCGCGGTAGCCGAGATAGGCGGCGATGGGGAGCGCAAACCCGATAACGGTCTCCGGAAGCCATCGCCAGCGAAAATTAAGGGCCTGCGCCCGAACGAAGACCAGCCAGGGAAGCAGGAAGATGATTGACTCGCGGTTGAGCAGGCAGAGGAAGAAAAGCGGATAGAAGACCGCAGCGCGCTTTCGAAACCACCACATCAGGAAGATGAGCAGGTAGGTGGCGGAGTCGGTGTAGCCGCCGCAGTGGATGGTGGTCAGGGTGACGAGCGAGAAGGTCATGACGGCGACGGCCATCGCCGTGTCCACGAGACGCTCGCTTCGGGTCACGAAATACCTCGCGACGGCAAAGAGCAGAGCGGCGGCGAAAAGGAGATTTGTCACTACGATCAGACGGCCGCTCAGCCCGAGCAGATAACTGATAGTCGGTGTGAGACGTCGGAAGCCAACCGGGTTCTCGGTCGCGAAGTCAAACGGGGCGCGAGAGAGTTCGGCATACCAGTAGCCGAGATGGTGGCAGTGGGTGTCGAGGCGGACGTACATGATGGCGAGGAACATTGCACCAAGGGAGAGAGTGGCACAGAAGCCGAACGTCCCGAGCCGGTCGCGGAGGGCGGTCAGTTTGCCTTCGAACCACGCGAGCGACAATGAGTCCAGCCCGAAGCCAAAGCGGAGGGCAAGCGCAAGGTATATGAGGACTGCGCCAAGCAGGGGAGGTTACTCCGGTTGATGGTGTGCGATTAACGAGCTTGAAGTGGCAGGATAGTCAGGTGTCGTTGCGAAGTCAAGAAGTGTGACGGGATGGTGACCTGGGGGGACGGCGTGAGAAGCCATAGACAAAGACAAGCGAGAGAGCGGCTGTCGCGCCGAGGTGGAACCCGGCCAGGGGGCGGCGTATGCGTTCGTTGGCCGTATAGTGAAATGTCGGAAAGAGAACGGTATTCGCGGCGATCACGCCGGCTGTCACACTGAGGATGGCGCCGAGGGTGAGCAGGAGTGCGAGTTTTCGGGTCATGGCTGGTCGCACAATGTTGACCAGATACTGCAGGGCGAGTACGCTCAGCGGTATGACGCAGACAAATGGTGGGAAGAGGATTCTTGTTTCGCGGGCGAGTGAACCGGTCAGAGAGAGATAGAGGGTTATCGGTACGGTGATCAGCCAGGCCCACAGCAGCCAGTCGCGCGAGGTGTACCGATTGGTGGTGGCGGTGCGAAACAGCCCTATCGCCGAGACCAGCCACATGAAACCGAAGGCAATGATGACCGAGACGACGGTGTCGTTGATGCGGAGGGGATCGCCGAAGTTGCCGAGGATAGTCACCGGCCACCGCCAGATATCCATCGGCTGTGTGAAGATCAGGCGCATGCCGATCGTGAACAGGACCGGCGCCGCCAGACACAGGGCCAGTTTCAGTTTGCTATGCGAATTGCGGTTGGAGACGATCAGGTAGGCGAAGACCGGATAAAAGACGGCGACCGGCTCCCGGGCGAGGATGGCGAGGATCAGCCAGAGGGTGGCCCGGGTCGGTTTCTTTGCGAGTGCCGCTGTGACGGTCAGGACGAGAAACAGGTACGCCCAGATGTCGTCCCAGGTGTGGGTTGGCTCCCAATGTGCCCCGATGATCGGGTAGGAGGTCATGAGGAGGAGGACGCCGACGGACGACCAGCGGTGATCGAACGCCATCTGTCGCATCAGTCGGTAGAAAGCGAGCCCCAGCAGTCCGGCGAGGAGAAACTGGATGATGAAGAACGACTCACGGACAGGGATGCCGGTGAGGGTGTGAAGGCTAAGAGTGGTATAGCTCTGCAGGGGACGAACGGAAAACGGGTAGTCGTGCAGGTGCATGTCCAGTTTTTGCTGCCAGATATCTTCGCTCTGGGTCATCGGCGACGGTGATACCTGCACCTGCAGCCAGATGGAGATCAGCAGGCAGGCTGCGATGAGCGAGACGACAATCAGGGTCTGTCGGGCGGAAATGTCTGGAATCGCATTCACGTATTCGGGTCCCGTTTGGAGGTCTTCGGAGTATGCGGGGGCGGCCGGGGAAGGTCAACGCTTTTTCTGCCCGAGCGGCTCTCGCCGGCGCGCCGACGAGCGAGAGGAACTTGTTGATTGTCAAGGCGTTATTGAGACTGCACCAAGGTCGGTCGAGCGCGAACCTGCTTGCGCTCCGGGAGGACGTGTATTATCATAACACCTTGTAAATAAACGGAGAACCATAGCATGTTTGCATCGAAGTTTCTTGACAAACTGAAGGCCAGACTGGCCGATTGGAATACCACGGCCGAGAAGACCCGCCAGAAGAAATCACTTCCCCGTTTCTTTACCGTCTCCGGGGTCGATATCGACGAACTCTATACCCCGCTTGATATTAAACAAGGGCACGACGACGAGCACTACTGGAATGAGATCGGCCTGCCCGGTGAATATCCGTACACGCGCGGTGTGCATCACACGATGTATCGCACGCGGTTGTGGACGATGCGTCAGTTCGCGGGGATGGGGACACCCAGGCAAACCAATGAGCGGTTCAAGTACATTCTCAAGCAGGGCGGTACCGGACTTTCGACGGCGTTTGATCTGCCGACGCTGATGGGTTACGACTCGGATCATCCGCGCTCGCTCGGCGAGGTTGGCAAGTGCGGGGTGGCGGTTGATACGCTGGCCGATATGGAGATCATTTTCGACGGGATCGATTTGGCTGAGGTTTCGACCTCGATGACGATCAACTCGCCGGCGTCGATGCTGCTCGCGATGTATATCGCGGTTGCCGAGAAGAAGGGGATACCTTCGGAGAAACTTCGCGGGACACTTCAGAATGACATTCTGAAGGAATATATCGCGCAGAAGGAGTTTATCTTTCCGCCGCGACCGTCGATCCGCCTCATCACCGACATGATGGACTATTGCACCAAACATGTGCCGCAGTGGAATACGATCTCTATTTCAGGATATCACATTCGCGAGGCGGGCGCCACCGCGGTGCAGGAGTTGGCGTATACGCTGGCGGATGGGTTTCAGTATATCGAATCGGCTATCGAGACGGGGCAGGATGTCGACGAGTTTGCGCCGCGCCTTTCGTACTTCTTCAATGCGCATTCGGACTTTTTCGAAGAGATCGCCAAGTATCGCGCGGCGCGTCGGATTTTCGCCAAGCGGATGAAAAACAAATATGGGGCGAAAAACCCGAAGAGCTGGCTGCTTCGGTTCCACACGCAGACGGCCGGGTGTTCGCTGACCGCGCAGCAGCCGGAGAACAACATCACGCGGACCGCGATTCAGGCGCTCTCGGCTGTGCTGGGCGGGACGCAGTCTTTGCATACGAACTCGATGGACGAAACGCTGGCGTTGCCTTCGGAGAAGGCGGCCCTGATCGCCCTGCGCACCCAGCAGGTCATTGCCTATGAGACGGGTGTCGCCAATACGGTTGATCCGTTGGCCGGGTCGTATTTCGTGGAGGCGCTGACCGACCAGATGGAAGCCGAGTGCGAGAAGATATTTGCTGAGATCGAAGAGCGCGGCGGCGTGCTCGAATGTATCGAGCAGGGCTATTTCCAGCGCGAGCTGGCCAAGTCGGCGTATGCACACCAGACCGAGCTGGAGAGCAACGAGCGGGTGATTGTCGGCGTGAATAAGTTCGTGCTCGATGATGAGAAGGTCGATATCCCGGTGCTGAAGATCGACCGGGCGGTCGAGCAGGAGCAGGTGGCGTTCGTGAAGAAGATTCGCGCCGAGCGCGACCAGGGCCGGGCGCAGCAGGCGCTGGCGAAGTTGCGTGAAGTCGCCGACGGTAAGGGGAATACATTCGAGGCGATACTCGAATGCAGCCGGGCGTATGTGTCGGTCGGTGAAATGTGCGACGTGCTGCGCGAGTGCTGGGGTGAATACTCCGAGAGCGCAGCGGCGATGCAGGTGTCGTAGAGAGGTCGCTGATGATTCTGTCCGGTTCGCATGAGAGCCGGGAGAACTGGTGAATAAGAGCCAACGTTCACATCGTTCGTGATGTGACAGATGGACGGATGCAATGGACAAAAAAATCAGAGTACTGTTGGCCAAGCCCGGTCTGGACGGTCATGACCGGGGGATTAAAGTGATCGCCGCGGCGTTTCGCGACGCCGGGTTCGAAGTCATCTACACCGGCCTTCGCCAGACACCGCAGATGATCGTGCAGGCCGCGATCGAGGAAGATGTCGATGCGATCGGGGTGTCGATTCTCTCCGGGGCGCACATGACGCTGTTCCCGGCGATTCTCGACGAGATGAAGGCGAAAAACGCCTCGGACATTCTGCTGTTCGGCGGCGGGATTATTCCCGAAGACGACAAGCAGGAACTGGAGAAGATGGGGGTAACGAAAGTGTTTACGCCCGGTGCGCCGACCGACGCCGCGATTTCGTTTCTGAAAGAGGCGATAGCCGGCAGACAGTCTGACGAGAAGATTATGTAATGTGAGTGGTGTATAGGTCAATCTTTCTGGAGGATTTTCATGGCACGCAACATCGACCCCCGGCAGGAAGCCGTCCGTGAAGAGGTCAGGGCTTTTGCCGAGAAACATATGTATCCGGTCTCGCGTGAACTGGACGAGATGCCGGAGCCGCGCAAGTTCCCCCGCGAATTGTACAAGAAAATCGGCGAGGCCGGGTTTATCGGGTATGCCATGCCGAAGGAACTCGGCGGGCAGGGCCGCTCGAAGCTCGAGTATGTCACGCTGATCGAAGAGCTGTGCTATCACGACGCCGCGATCGGTCTGCTGTGTGCGGTGGCCGAGTTGGCGACCTATCCGATCGTCCATTTCGCCAGCGAAGAGCAGAAGAAGAAATGGGTGCCGAAGTGCGCCAGCGGAGAGATTATCCCCGCCTTCGTGCTGACCGAGCCGGAAGCCGGATCCGACGCCGCCAACCAGCAAACGGTGGCGGTCGAGAACGGCGACCAGTACGTGATCAACGGTGAGAAGATATTTATCATGCACGGCGACGTCGCCGAGCTTGGCGTCTTGTTCTGCAAGATCGAGGGCAAGCCGAAAATGTCGACGATGCTGGTCGAGACCAATCAGCCGGGCTGGAATGCCCGTACCCTGAAAAATAAGATGGGTATGCGCGCCGCGACAACCGGCGGGATCGTGCTGAAGGATGTCAAGACTCCGACATCGAACCTGATGGGTGAGGTCGGCAAGGGATTCCGGTATGCGATGATGACGTTGGACTCGGCGCGTGTCGGTGTGGCCGCGCAGGGAGTCGGAATCGCGCAGCGGGCGCTCGATGAGTCGGTCGCGTATGCCAAGAAGCGTATCGCGTTCGGTCAGCCGATCGCCAAGCTGCAGGCGATCCAGTGGATGATCGCCGACATGGCGACGCGTCTCGAAGCGGCCCGGTGCCTGACCTACAAGGCGGTGCAGCTTCAGGACGCCGGCGAGAAGTTTTCGCTGGAAGCGTCGATGGCCAAGCTGTACGCATCGGAAGTGGCCAACTTCTGTGTCGATCGCGCCATGCAGATTCACGGCGGGTATGGTTTCATCGGCGAATTCTCGCAGATCGAGAAACTGTACCGCGACCAGCGGGTGCTGGAGATCTACGAAGGAACTTCGGAGGTTCAGCGCCTGGTTATCGCCGGTAACGTTATCGGTCGATAAGGGATGCATCGGTCGCACGGCGGCCGGGGCATCGTGACTGAAACAATGAGATTTGGTGATTTTGAGATACGTTCCTTCGTCGAGCAGCCCTTCAAGCTCGACGGAGGAACTATGTTTGGGGTGATACCGAGGTCGCTCTGGCAGCGGTTCGCCCCACCCGATGAGAACAATCTGATCGACATGGTCACCAATCTGTTCGTGCTGACGGCGCATGGAAAACACATGCTGTTTGACGCCGGTCTCGGCGATACGCTGAGTGAGCGCGAGCGGAAGATATACGGTATTGAGCAGGCCGGCTCGATCGAGAGAGGTCTGGCCGGTCTCGGCTTGACAGCGGACGACATCGAGGTCGTCATCCTGACTCATCTCCACACCGACCATGCGGCGGGGGCGCTGAAGCTCGAAGGCGATACTTTCGTACCGCGCTTCCCGAACGCGCGCCACATGATCAGCCGCGCCGAGTGGCAGGCGGCGATGTCGCCAAACGAGAGGACGTCGGCGGTCTATGTTCCGGAGCGGTATCAGGCGCTCGAGGATGCCGGGTTGGTTGAATTGATCGAACCGGACTGTGAACTGTTCCCCGGTATCCGGGCGGTGCACACCGGCGGTCACACCGAGGGGCATTTTGGGATCGAGATGGAGTCAAAGGGCCGGAGGGCCTTCTATTATTCGGACATCATTCCGTCCAGACATCACCTGCCGACCGCGTACGTGCCGGCGACCGATCTCGATCCGATGCAGTCGATGCATGTCAAACGTACGCTCGTTGATCGATTGATTGACGAAGAGGTTGTCGTGGCGTTCGATCATGATGTCGATATCCCGCTGGGCCGGGTGTATCGGGACGGACGCCGTTTCCGTGTGGAGCCGGCTGAGGCGGTTGTATCGCAATCATCGTAATAGCGGAGAAAGCCCGTGTCGCTTGAAGAGAAACTGAACAAACTCGAGAGTATGCGTGCCGAGGCAAAACTCGGCGGCGGACAGAAACGAATCGACTCGCAGCACAAGAAGAACAAACTGACCGCGCGCGAGCGGGTAGAGCTGCTGTGCGACGCCAATTCGTTTGAAGAATTCGACATGTTCGTGACGCATCGCTCGACGGCGTTTGGTCTCGAGAAGCAGAAGATTCTGGGCGACGGTGTGGTCACCGGCTGCGGCCGGGTCAACGGGCGGATGGTGTATATTTTCTCGCAGGACTTTACGGTGTTCGGCGGCTCTTTGTCCGAGGCGCACGCCGAGAAGATCTGCAAGATTATGAAGATGGCCATGAAAGTCGGGGCGCCGGTTATCGGGCTGAATGACTCCGGTGGGGCGCGCATCCAGGAGGGTGTGGTCTCACTCGGCGGCTATGCCGATATCTTCCTGCTCAATACGCTGGCGTCGGGGGTGGTGCCGCAGATCTCCATGATTCTCGGCCCGTGCGCCGGGGGTGCGGTCTACTCGCCGGCCATTACCGATTTCGTTTTCATGACCAAGGGAACGTCGTACATGTTCGTGACAGGGCCGAATGTCGTGAAAACGGTGACGCACGAGCAGGTGACCTCCGAAGAGCTGGGCGGCGCCCTGACGCACGCCAGCAAATCGGGGGTGGCGCATTTCGCGTGCGAGAATGAAGCCGACGCCATCACTCGATTGAAGAAGCTGTTGAGCTATATCCCGCAGAACAACCTCGAGGATCCGCCGCGCCAGGAGACCGATGATCCGTCGGATCGCGAAGACAAGGCGCTGAATCATATCGTCCCGGAGAATCCAAATCAGCCGTACGATATCAAGGACGTTATTCGCGGCGTGGTTGATGTCGGGTCGTTTCTTGAGGTGCACGAAGACTACGCACAGAATGTCGTGGTTGGTTTCGCGCGGCTGGCCGGTCGGTCGATTGGTATTATCGCCAACCAGCCGGCGGTGCTGGCGGGAGTGCTGGATATCAATTCATCATTGAAGGGGGCGCGGTTTATTCGGTTCTGCGACTGTTTCAATATCCCGATCCTGACATTCGAAGATGTTCCGGGTTTCCTTCCGGGGACCGACCAGGAGCACGGCGGGATTATCAAGCATGGGGCGAAGCTGCTGTACGCATACTGCGAAGCGACCGTGCCGAAGGTGACGGTGATCACCCGCAAGGCGTACGGGGGAGCGTACGATGTTATGAACTCCAAGCATGTGCGCGGTGATATGAACTACGCCTGGCCGACGGCGGAGATTGCGGTGATGGGCGCCAAAGGTGCCGCGGAAATCATTTTCAAGCGGGAGATCGCCGATGCCGACGATTCCGAGGCGGAGTTGAAGAAGAAGTCCGACGAGTACTCCGAGCGGTTTGCCAATCCGTTTGAGGCGGCGGCGCGGGGGTATATAGATGATGTTATAGAGCCGAAGACAACCCGGCCGCGTTTGATTCGGGCGTTTGAGATGCTTGAGACGAAGAAAGATACCAACCCGCCCAAGAAGCACGGGAATATACCGCTGTAGAAACGCCGCACTGGACGCAGGACAACATGGCAAAACAAATCAAGAAAATACTGATCGCCAACCGGGGCGAGATCGCCGTGCGGATTATTCGCGCCTGTCGCGATCTCGGCATCACGGCGGTAGCCGTCTATTCCGACTGTGATCGGTCGGCGTATCATGTGCGGCTGGCCGACGAAGCCTTTCATATCGGGCCGTCACCGTCATCGCAAAGCTATCTCGTGCATGACAAGTTGATCGAGGTGGCGAAAAAAGCGGGAGTTGATGCCATTCATCCGGGGTACGGATTCGTGTCCGAAAATCCGGAGTTCGCTCATCGGTGCGAGGCGGAACGGATCACGTTTATCGGTCCAAAACCGGAGACGATCCGTCAGTTGGGCGACAAGTTAGTCGCGCGCGAGATGGCTATCAAGGCCGGACTGCCGGTGGTGCCGGGGACGGATATCGCCGATGGTGATGTCGAGGCAGCCCTGGCGAAAGCACGAGAGATCGGTTTTCCGATACTGGTGAAAGCGGCCGCGGGTGGCGGCGGCAAGGGCATGCGGGTGGTGCGCGATGAAGAGTCGTTTGCTGAAGCATTGCAGACGGCGGCCAATGAAGCGCGGTCGGCGTTTGGTGACAGCCGGGTTTTCCTGGAGAAGTACCTGGACCGTCCGCGGCATATCGAGATACAGATTCTGTGCGATACGCACGGCAATTACCTGCACCTGGGCGAGCGCGAGTGCTCGATCCAGCGGCGGCATCAGAAGGTAGTCGAAGAAGCGCCATCGCCGATTATGACGCCGGAACTTCGCGCTTGCATGGGCGAAGCGGCAATCAATATCGCGAAGGCGTCGAGTTATGTCGGGGCTGGGACGGTTGAGTTTATGTATCAGGACGGCGAGTTCTATTTCCTCGAAGTAAACACGCGCCTGCAGGTGGAACACCCCGTCACGGAGATGGTGACCGGGCTCGATCTGGTAATCGAACAGATTGCAATCGCCGAAGGCAAGCCGATTTCGTTCACGCAGGATGAAATCGAGTTTCGCGGTCATGCGATTGAATGCCGCATTTACGCCGAAGACCCCGACGAAGGGTTTGTGCCGTCGACGGGCGAGCTGAAGCATTATCGCATCCCGGCCGGTCCGGGGGTACGGGTTGACTCGGGCGTGATCATCTATCACGAGATTCCGATATTCTACGATCCGATGATCGCCAAGCTGGTCGTGTGGGGAAAGACGCGCCAGCAGGCGATCGACCGCACCAAACGCGCGCTGGAGGAGTATCGCATATCGGGCGTGCGGTCGACAATCGGGTTTCATCGGATCGTGATGGACAACCCGAGATTTCAGGCGGGGGACTTATCGACACACTTCCTTGCCGAGGAATACCCGGACAACGACTATCACCAGATGACCGATTCGCTGGGTGAGAAGGCTGCGATCGCGGCGGCGCTCGACAAGTTCGTTACCGAAAGAAAAATCAGTTCACAAAATACACACAACGGTGGCAAGGAGTCGAACTGGCTGACTTACCATCGACGCGTGAACCTTCGCACATTCGGAGGAGATCGCTGATGACCCGTTACACCGTGACGATAGCCGACAGGGAGTACGACATCCAGGTCGAGTACCGCTCCGAACGGTATCACCTGACCGTGAATGGTCGCGCGGTCGTGGTTGACCATGAGGATATGCAACGCGGTCGCTCGCTGCTGCTGATCGACGGTGAGTCCCACGAAGTAGATATTCGTTTCAACGGCGATGACAATGAGCGCATTGTCTTTATGCAGGGAACGGATGTATCCCTTCGTATCGAAGACTACAACCTGGCCCAGATGCGCAAGCGCGCGGGGATGGCGGCCGGCGGCGCGAAAGAGTCCGTGCTGGCGGCGCCGATGCCGGGTTTGGTGGTCGATGTGAAGGTGGCGGTGGGAGACACGGTGAAGCGACATCAGCCCCTCGTTGTCATAGAAGCAATGAAAATGGAAAACATCCTCAAGGCCAAAACCGACGGGACGGTCAAGGCGATTTACGCCGAGCGCGGCAAGTCGGTTGAAAAGGGTGAAAAACTCGTAGAGTTTGAGTAATGACGGACAACAAGAAATATACACGGTCGGGCATCGAGATACCGATGGTTCTCGATGAGGACTCACACCCGATAGACAAGAGCAAGCTCGGCAAGCCGGGCGAGTATCCGTTCACACGCGGCGTCTATCCGAACATGTATCGCGGCCGGTTCTGGACGATGCGTCAGTATGCCGGGTTCGGAACGGCGGTCGAAACCAATCAGCGGTTCAAGTACCTGCTCGAGAAGGGGCAGACCGGGCTTTCGGTGGCGTTTGACCTGGCGACCCAGATCGGGTACGACTCGGACCACCCGATGGCGGCCGGAGAAGTCGGCCGGACCGGGGTGGCGATTGACTCGCTGCAGGATATGGAAGTGCTGTTCGACGGCATCCCGCTGGACAAGGTGTCGACCTCGATGACGATCAACGCGTCGGCGGCCGTGCTGCTGTGCATGTATATCGCGGTCGGCAGGAAGCAGGGGGTGGGTTCGGACAAACTGACCGGGACGATTCAGAATGACATCCTCAAGGAGTTTATTTCCCGCGGGACGCACATCTATCCTCCGAAGCCGTCGATGCGTCTGATCACCGACATCTTCGCGTTTGCGAAGGACAATCTTCCGAAGTTCAATACGATCTCCATATCGGGCTACCATATCCGTGAGGCGGGCAGCACCGCTGCGCAGGAAGTGGCGTTTACGCTGTCGGACGCGATCGCCTATGTCGAGGCGGCGATGAAGGCGGGGCTGGATATTGACGATTTTGCGCCGCGCCTGTCGTTTTTCTTTGCGTCGCACAACAACCTGTTCGAGGAGGTCGCCAAGTTCAGGGCGGCACGACGGTTGTGGGCAAAGATCGTGAGGGAGCGTTTTGCTGCGAAAGACCCGAAGTCGATGATGCTTCGTTTCCACACGCAGACCGGCGGTTCAACCTTGACCGCGCAGCAGCCGGAGAACAACATCGTCCGGACGACCGTCCAGGCGCTGGCGGCCGCGCTGGGGGGAACGCAATCGCTACATACGAACTCATTCGATGAGGCGCTGGCGCTGCCGACCGAGAAGTCGGCCGAGATCGCCCTGCGGACTCAGCAGATTCTGGCCTATGAGTCCGGTACGACCGAGACGGTGGACCCGCTGGCGGGGTCGTACTATGTCGAGTATCTGACGGATGAGTTGGAGAAGCAGATTGTTGAGATCATGGATGAGATCGAGCGGTTGGGTGGCTCGGTGCAATGTATCGAGACCGGCTATTACAAAGATGAGATCGCGCGGGTGTCCTGGGAATTTCAGCAGCAGCTCGAGCACAATGAGATAGTCGTGGTAGGCGTAAACAAGTTCCAGGAGGCGGAGATTCAGGTCCCGTCGATTCTGAAAATCGATCCGGCTTTGGAACAAAAGAAAGTGACGGCGCTACAAGAGATGAAAGCCGCGCGCGACAATTCGGCGGTGAGAGACTCGCTGGAGGCGCTTCGCACCGCAGCCGGAACAACCGACAATGTTATTCCGTTCGTGCTCGCCGCGGTGGAGCAGTATGCGACAGTCGGGGAGATAAGCGATGTCTTCAGAGAGGAATGGGGTGAATATCGTGACAGCCGCTAAGAGACTTCTGGCACTCGTTTCATTGGTGGCGCTGTTGTCGCTGGCTGTTGGGTGCGGCTCCGATTCATCGGAAAGTGCCGCCGACCGGGCCGATAGTCAGCCCGCTGAGAGCGGTGAGGGCCGTCTGCAGTTCTCCGGTGAGCATGCAGAAGAGAAGGCGCAGATGCAGGCACTGGTGGACGAGATTATCGAGCGCTTCAAGTACCACGACAAGGCGCCCTTGTGGGAGAACGAATTCTCCTACCTGCACGATCGGGCGACTTTCGACGAGTATCTCGAATACGACCATATCAAGCACTTCAATCCCGATTCGGTCGATCATATCGACCTGGACTCGTTCGAGTTTCACGGCGATACCTGCTACACCTGGGTGACGGTCTATTTCGAAGGGCCGACCGGCAAGGTCTCGACCGACCATGATGTGTATCCGTTCTATTTTCACAAGGGGCGCTGGATCCGACCAACCTTTACGTCGAATCCATCCGGAATCAGGGAGCAGCAGGAATACGAACGGATCATGTATCAGGCCGATTCGGCCGCCAAGGCCGAAGCCGAGGAGGGGTTGTAGCATATGGCTGATGCAACACTCTCCCATGTCGGCATCGCGGTGAAGTCGCTGGATGAGGCGATCACCCACTACACCGCAATCACCGGCAGCAAACCCATAATGGTTACTGAGGTGGCGGATCAGAAGGTTCGGGTGGCGATGTTCTCGTCCGGCGGCGAACACACCGGAGGGCGGATCGAGCTGCTCGAAGCGACTTCGCCGGACAGTCCGATCGCGAAGTATCTCGAGAAGCGCGGATCCGGTCTGCACCACATCTGTATCTACGTCGATGATATCGAGGCGCGTCTGTCGGCGCTGAAGGCGGCCGGGTATCGGTTGATCGACGAGTCACCGCGAGTCGGCGCCGAAGGCAATCGTATCGCGTTCGTGCATCCCTCGGCGGGTGACGGTGTGCTTATCGAGCTTGAAGAGAAGAAGCAGTAGACCGGCGCTTTAGCGGTGTCGGCTGAAATGCACCGGGGTCGATTCGGCGGGTCTCTCACCGGTTCGACCCTTTCGTATGAGCAGGACGGTCGCCAGAATGGCCAGGGCGATGATAAGTCCGGGCCAGAGGTACTTGCGGCTGGTCACGAATACGTGATCCTGACTCTCACCGAGAAAAGCAAAGCCGTCCTGCATGAAGACGACTGATGGCTCCACGTCGTCCCATGCTGATCTTATGCCTTTACCCCACAACGTAAACATGACCTGACTTTGGTCGGGCAGGCGATAGATCACCGTCTTCAGGCGATGTTTGAGGGTGCTGTCGGCGGCCGTATCGGTTGAGACAAACTCCAGGACGAAGCCGGTGCGGGCGGTCTCGTAGTAGCCGGTGTTGGTGAGCAGGCGCGAGTCCGGCAGGGTAAGGATGACGTTTTCGACCACTTTGTCGACGGCTGTTCGGAGCTGCTGCTGATTGTCGACAGCCTCATTTTCGGCGATTTCAGAACGAAACAGCAACAACTCGGCCTGTCCGGATTCGTGAAGAAGCTCCAGCGGGTAGTTGGTAGTATCCCCGACCACGACCCACCGATCGGCAACCGGCAGACGAGCTTCGCCGGCGACCGTGGCAAAACCGGCGGCCGACACCGAGGCGGCGACCAGCCCAAAGGCGATAGCGAGAATGATGAGGATCGGTCTCATACCGATAGTATCGGCCGGGGGAGGGGAAAGCACAAGGGGGTGGCCGGTCGGTTGGTCACCCTTCGACGGGCTCAGGGTGACGTGGGGCTGAGGCTCAGGGTGACGTGGGGCTGAGGCTCAGGGTGACGTGGTGTGGCCGAAAGCAGTAGTTCAGATTGATAGATGAGTTCGCGCTTATAGCTCAAGTCCTATTCTGTAAGCGTAAGGCATGCGAGGGCCATGTCATCAAGGCGGTCAGCAATCGGGTAAGCAGCGTTACTGCGAGGACCTGAGACATTCGCCGTGGCAGGTCCTTGCCAAGGGCTATGCATTCGCGAGTACCAGACGGAGAGGGAGAGGGGAGCAGCGTTCAAGGGCGCTGAACGGGACCTGCACGACAGCGGTCGCCAACTTCCTGTCGACAGCAATCCGCTTTGAGCAGTCAGCGCTTGTTCTTGAAAATCATCGAGGCACCGAGCGCGATCAGCGCGATGGGCCAGACGTAGTCCCAGACATTGCCATAGATGAGTCCCATCTCACGCAAGAGCAGTAGAACTCCGAGTATGAGAAGCAATACGCCAATAAACATCAGGAATCTCCTCCACGAATCGGCACAACAGAGGCAGTGCTTCGGTGAACATACCACCGACCCGGCCGGTCTATTCGGTGTCTTACGAAAAGTAGGGCACTAAGTTTCTTCAGGCAATCTCTTTCAATCGACGGACTACCTCGGCGGCGATAGCCTCGAGCATAATCCGATCCTCGCCGTTGAAAAACTTCGGCTTATCCGAGTCGATATCGATTTCTCCCAACACGGTGTTGCCATCCATGAGCGGTACGACAATCTCCGAGCGGGTGGTGATGGAGCAGGCCAGGAAGCGGGGATCGTCGAGGACGTTGTCGACCACGACGGTCGCACGCTGGGAGGCGGCCGCGCCGCAGATGCCCCGGTCGAGCTCGATCACCGTGTGTTCGGTCGGTGGGCCGACATAGGGGCCAACCTCGAGCTTGCCGTCGTCGCGCATCATGTAAAAGCCGGTCCAGTTGTAGCCGTCGGAGAAACCGTCGATCAGTTCCGCGGCGGCGCGAAGGACATCATCGCGGGTCGAGGCGTTGGCGATGGCAATCCTGATGTTGTCTACCAGTTGGGCGCGCTCCGAATCCATTAGAGTCTCTCCCTGATGGCGCGAAGGTTATTCATGTCGGTTTCCGGCTCGACCGCGCAGCCGGGACCGATTATCACCCGCGAGGGGTCGTGGTCTTTCTTTATCTGATCGACAAACCAGGCCATTTCCTGCGGCTTGGAGCGAAGCAGCCAGCCGGTGTGGTCGACGCCGCCGACGAGGGCTGCTTTGGGCCATACATCGTACGCCGTATCCAGCGGCGGATTGGTCGGGTCGCTGGAGTCCCAGTTGACCATCTGCGGACGGTAGTCGAACCTGGTGAGTTCTCGCAGGAAGTTGTTGCTGGCGCAGACATGGAGCAGGTTTACCGCGCCGCTTTCGGTCCCTTCGAGCACTTTCAGATCGTACGGCACGCCGAAACGCTGGTACTCGTCCCACGTCAGCTTGTCGTACGAGGCCCAGTGGGTGGTGGCGTAGAACAGACCGTCAGCGCCGGCGTTGCGAAGCTCAGACGCGTAGGTTCGGTAGGTTTCGGTAATGGCTCGCAGGGCGCTCTCGACAAGCTCCGGCTCGGTGCGGAGGTGGTCGACCAGACGCTCTTTGGTGGGGATCATCCGGCCGGCGAGGGAGAGCGGGGTAAAGACGGTCATGAGAATCGGCGTGTCTTTGCCGATCGCCTTGCGGATCATCGAGACTACTTGCAAGTGTTCGGCCAGCACCGGTGCGGTGGGGGCCAGCGGTTTGATTTTCAGCCAGTCTTCGGGCTTCTGGATGGGGAAGGATATCTTGTCGTGCTTTTTGAATCCGTCGTGGGAGTATTCGATCTGCATGCCCCAGTCCTGGACCATGTAGTCGGCGCGGGGGTTGACCTTGATGAAATCCCAGTCGAATTGTTTCTGGAAACCGATCATAGCTTCGGCGGTGCCGTCGGCGTGGTGCTCCATGTGGAAGAAGTGCCGCCAGAAGGAGGCGGCGAACCGGTCGGGTTTTTCGCCGGCGATGATCATCTCGATGCGGTCACGGTGCGAGTATTTGTCTCGGGGCACGGTCGGTCCTTCCAGTCTGAGTAGTACAGCTATAACCAACACCTGAATGAGTTCGTTTCAGGTGTTGTTCGATTCTACAAAAAAGCGACTCCTGGGACAAGGAAACATTTTCCGCACTACGCTGACGGCAGGGCCATGCCGGCTGAAGGTGTGTGCCTATGTCTATGATCAGCGAGTCGCATAGATTGCGTTTTTTCTTATCGCGCTAACATTTGGGCACAATCCTCTTGGATAGAAGAGCGTGTGACCTATCTTACAAGTAATCCACCACCCTTCGACCGTGACATTGAAATCGCAACGACCAAAGATGAGGGGATGTCCTATGTCCGGTTTCAGACGAATTGTGCTACTGCTTGTTGGAGTGCTTCTTGTTGTCGGCGCCACAGCATGGGGTCAAGTCCATATTGCGACTGTGTCTCCGGAGACACCGACCGTGGATGACGAAATCGTATTGACGTGGAGTGTACACTACGGTTGTGGAAACTATGTGACCGTGCAGGGTAGCAGCGGTGTTGACGGCAATACCTACTGGGCCAGCCTGTTCACTGATTTGCAAGGAGTATTCTGCCTTCCAATGGACTTCTTCTGGGGTGGTACGGAGACGATCGGTACGCTATCCGAAGGACAGTATTACTTCCGTGTCGAACATGACGATTGGATCATCCATCCGTTCGCGGCAGGTCTTTCCGACACAGTTGTCATTCCCTTCTACGTCTACGACTTCTCGGTTTGCGAGTCGGGGAATGTCGACGGCAAGGAGGGTATTGACCTGTCCGACCTGATCTACCTGACCAACTACCTGTTCAGTGGTGGACCGGAACCGCCGTACATGGCGCAGGCGAATGTCAACGGTGTGGACGAGATCGATCTCTCCGACCTGATCTATCTGGTAAACTATCTCTTCAACGGCGGTCCGGCGCCGATACCGTGCGAATGAGCTGCGACCATACAAGGGCAGCAGAGGAATGACGCGACGGTCGGCGCAGTGCCGGCCGTCTTTTTTATACGCTTGACTTTCCTGCCCGGCTCGGCAACACTCCCTTGCATGACTACCCAACGAGAGCGGACAACGCGATGAGCAAGCTCCACCTGTCCGACGGTGTTCGGTATATGCTGATCGCCACGTTTATGTTCTCCCTGATGCAGGTGGGAGTGAAGTGGCTCTCGCATATACCGTCGTATGAGATCGTCACGTTCCGGGCCGTGATCTCGCTCGTCGTCTGCTGGGTGCTTCTGAAGCGGGCGAAGATCAGTCCGTGGGGAAACAACAAACCGCTGCTGATTGCGCGGGGGCTGGCCGGGACGGTGGCTCTGACGTTGTTTTTCTATACGTTGCAGGAGATGCCGCTGGCCAGCGCCGCGACCCTTCAGTATCTCTCGCCGATCTTCACGGTCATTATCGCGGGCGTGATGTTGAAAGAACCGCCCCGACCGATCCAGTGGCTTTTCTTTGTCGTGTCGTTTGTCGGGGTGGTGATGATCAAGGGGTTTGATCCGAGAGTCTCACCACTCGATGTTACCCTTGGTGTCTGCGCGGCGGTGGGGTCGGGAATCGCCTACAATATCATTCGCAAAGTTCGCAACGATGACCACCACCTGGTAGTTGTTTTCTATTTCCCGCTGGTGACAGTGCCGATTATCGGGACGTACACGGCGTTTAACTGGGTGATGCCCGGACCGGTCGACTGGATTGTCCTGTTGATTATCGGGATTTGTGTCACGATTGCCCAGATCTATATGACCCGCGCCTATCAGGCCGAGCGGGCGGCCAATGTCAGCAACTTCAATTACCTCGGGGTGGTGTTTGCCCTGGCGTTTGGGTTGATCATTTTCGGGGAGCATATCGAACCGCTGGCGCTGGGGGGGATCGGGTTGATCGTGTTCGGGACATTGATGAGTTCGAAGTATCGTCGGCGGGACTAGGGGGTCGGGGTTCCGTGGTGCACGGGGACGTACACCACGCACAAGGTCGAATTCCGGGGGCTCGTGGTGCACGAGGACGTACACCACGCACAAATAGTCGGAACCACAGGGGTTCCGACCAACTGACCAATCAACTGGATGCGCGTTGTCCATGTTTTCGCGGGGCGGTCGTGCAGATTGCGAAGCGGTTTCGCAAACTGCGAGGCGGGTCACACGTCGCACCCGGCGTCCTGTATGGAAACCGCTCACACCTCGCGTCGTCTCCGAGTCGCTACCCTTGCAGCCCACGAACTTAACAAACGGACGGCCTGTGCAAAGGTTGCTTCGTACCGCGGCATGTCCGTTGCCATCCTTATGGTGGTAATTCCCTGCGCTCCTCGGGAGCGAAGAAAACAATGTACTTGTTGGAGAAAAATATGTTCAGCAAGTTCCACGGTCGCCGGAGTGGTTTCACCCTGATCGAATTGATGATCGTGGTGGTAATCATCGGCATCCTGGCCTCGTTGGCTATACCCCGGTTTATGCAGGCGACCACGAAGGCGAAGCAGTCCGAGGCGAAACAGATTCTTAAACAGATGTACACCATGGCTCGGACGTATCGCCAGGGGTCGACCGCCAACTCGTACGTTACGGGCGATGCTACCCCGCAGGCGGCCGGTGGCGCGTTCCCCGAACTCGGGGTCGAGATCATGGTCAGCGCTATTTATTCCTACGACTACCAGCCGCAGCCAAACTCGTTTCTGGCGACGGCGACAGCCGATCTCGATGACGACGCCACTATCGACACTTGGACGATTAACGAGAACGGCGACCTCGTCAACACCATCAACGACGCTGTCTTGTAGCGGCCAACTGAGACGCGAATCCGGAGGCGCCCCTTGAATCGGGGGCGCCTTCTTTGTTGGTGGCGGGGTGACTTCAGCTGCCCGCACTTGTCTGGTTCCGTGGTGCACGGGGACGTACACCACGCACAAGTTCAAAGTCCGGGGTTCCGTGGTGCACGAGGACGTACACCACGCACAAGTTCAAAATCCGGGGTTCCGTGTTGAAGGGGGAAGCACACCATAGTCGGAACCGCAGGGGTTCCGACCTACCCGTGGTGCACGAGGACCTTCGCCACGCACCGCTGAGGAGCCATTGTTATCTACTCTGTCCAAATCCTGATCAAAGTGAGTCGACTCCCTTATTGCAATCTGCAAGACTGCCGAAGTTCCTTCTAAAGGACGCGACCAGCCAGCTTAGATCTTCAGCGGAGAACGTACATGCCGGCTTCTATTCTTGTAATCGACGACGAAGATTCCATGTGTAATTTCATGGAGATCATGCTGTCCAAAGAGGGCTACAGCGTGGATTCTACCACGTCGCCCCCCGAGGGCATCTCCTGGTTGAAGCAAAAGAACTATGATCTCCTGATTGCCGACCTGCAGATGCCGGAGATGACCGGTATCGAGGTGCTGAAAAACGTCAAGTCGTTTAAGTCCGGCCAGGAAGTAATCGTCATGACGGCGTATGCTTCGGTGGATACGGCAATCGAAGCCATGAAGCAGGGGGCGGCGGATTATATCACCAAGCCGTTTAAGGTCGATGAGATCAAGCTTATTATAGAGAAGTCGATCAACCGGACGGCGCTCATCCACGAAAACGTCCAGCTCAAAAAGCAGCTCCAGGGAGACAACTCGTTCGATAACTTCATCGGGACCTCCGAGACGGTGGTGCAGCTCAAGAAGCTGGCCCGACGGGTGGCGTCATCGGATTCGACGGTTCTGATTCGCGGAGAGTCCGGTACCGGTAAGGACCTGATTGCAAAAGCGATTCATCATCATTCGACCCGCTGCGGCGGACCGTTTGTCTCGATCAACTGCGCGGCGCTTCCCGAGACGCTGCTTGAATCGGAGCTGTTCGGTCACAAGAAGGGATCGTTTACCGGGGCGGTGAGAGACAAGGACGGTCTGTTCAAGGTCGCCGACGGGGGGACGTTCTTTTTGGACGAGGTCGGGAATACATCGCTGGCCATTCAGGTCAAGCTGTTGCGCGTACTCGAAGAGAAGAAAATCACGCCGGTGGGGCATACCCAGCCGATCGAGGTTGATGTCCGCCTGATCGCGGCGACCAACGCCGAGCTTGAAGATGATGTCAAGGCCGGGCGCTTCCGGGCGGATCTGTTTTATCGGCTGAACGTTATCCCGATCACGATCCCGCCGCTTCGCGAGCGCGCCGAGGATATCCCGATTTTGATCGAGCACTTCATCCAGCGCTTCTGCGCCAAGGCCGGACGGGAGCCGAAAGAGATTCTGCCCGATGCGCTCGAGCTGCTGAGCAACTACCACTGGCCCGGCAATGTTCGCGAGCTGGAGAATACTATTGAGCGGGCAATTCTGCTGAGCCGGAGTTCGGCGCTGGACCGGAGTGATTTCCCCGAGCGTCTCGCCAAAGCCGAGCCCGAGGGCGTGGTGCAGCAGGTCCAGCCGACCAATCCGACTCTGGAGTCGATCGAAAAAGCATACATTCATTTTGTGCTGACCCAGACGGAAGGCAAGAAGTCTGAGGCGGCGAAGATTCTGGGGATCGACAGTTCGACTTTGTACCGGAAGCTGGACCGTTATAATCTGAAAGATCAGTTTTCCAATAAGACGAAAAAACCGACGGATGACCGCGATGCCGATTAGGCCTTTTTTGCACAGCCCGCTGGAACGCCGTTTGCGCATCATTTCGTCGTTGAAAAGAAATCAATGCACAATGAGGGATAGGAATATGCGCAGATTACATCGATCCAATCGCGGTTTTACGCTGATTGAGCTGATGATTGTCGTTGTCATAATTGGGATTCTGGCCTCGCTGGCCATCCCTCGCTTCATGACTGCCTCCATGCGCGCCAAACAATCCGAAGCGAAGCTGATTCTCAAGCAGATCTATGTCAACCAGCGGGCGTTCCGTCAGCAGTCGGCGACCAACCAGTACTTCTCGCCGGCGGGTGTCGCCAACGCCGCCAACCCGCAGACATTTAGTGAGATCTGGGTGGAGATCATGCCCAGCGCGCTCTACACCTATCAGATAAACGTTGCCGGCGATTTGTTTACGGCAACGGCGACGGCGGATATCGACGGTGACGCTACTATAGATACCTGGACGATCAACCAGGACGGCAATCTGGTGAATCTGCCTAACGACGTTACTACATAACAGCGCGAAAAAGTCACTTGCTTCATCTTCCGGCGGGCGCTCTCGGGCGCCCGCTTTCCTTTTGTGGTGTTGGGAGTTGTGCTGTCAGGCGACCCCGCCTGACAGCAAGGTGGAATTGTTCTGTCGGATGCTTCTCGCCGGAGCGTGGCCCGTTCTGTCGGATGCTTCCTGCCGGATATTAGCACGTTCTGTCGGATGCTTCCTGCCTGAGGCAGGTACATCCGACAGTCTGGAAAAGTAGCCCGTCAGGTGTCGACCGCCTTCGGCTGGTCTAGCACCTGACGGAACTCGCCGGCGACCTCGCCTGACAGCCTTCTCATCCCGCATGCCACCCCTCCTCGCTCTTGCAGATTGCAAGGACTCTTGCAATCTGCGGAAAGCGGAAACCGAGATTTTCGATAAAAGAATGGGGCGGTTCCCACGCCGATTCGACAGAAACTGCGGCCGGTTGACTGGCAACGACTTACGCAGTCAAATCCTGTTCAAAAAAAACCAACGATGAAGGCACAGTGGTTGCCAGTATAGATGCCGTAAGTAAGAACACCAAGGTAACACCAATAACAACCGTATTGGAGGGATTCATGTTCAGCAAGTTCCACAATCGCCAGAAGGGTTTCACCCTTATCGAGTTGATGATCGTGGTCGTCATCATTGGTATCCTGGCCGCCCTGGCTATTCCGCGGTTTATGCAGGCTACCACCCGTTCGAAACAGTCAGAGGCCAAGCAGATCCTGAAGCAGATCTATACGATGGCCCGTACGTATCGTCAGGCCAACAACACCTACGTGACCGGTGATGCTACGCCGCAGGTGGCAAATGGTGCGTTCCCTGAACTCGGTGTCGAGATCATGGGTAGCGCGATCTACAGCTATGACTACCAGCCGCAGGCTGACGCTTTCGTGGCTACAGCTACGGCCAACCTCGACGACGATGCTACGGACGATGTCTGGCAGATCGACGAGACCGGTGATCTTCAGAATACGACCAACGACGTAACGGGCTAATAGTCCGACGATCATCGAAGTCCTCGAAAGCGCCCGCCCTTGGCGGGCGCTTTTGTTTGTGGGGGGTGCTGCGAACCTGTTCTGTTGGATGCTTCCTGCCTCAGCTTAGCTTGTTCTGTCGGATGCCTCTCGCCGGAGGCGAGTACATCCGACAGTCTGGAGAAGGAGCCCGTCAGGTGTCGACCGCCTTCGGCCGGTCTAGCACCTGACGGAACGGGTGCTAAGGATGTCCTCAAAGAGCCAGAAGCTGTTCTGTCGGATGCTTCCTGCCGGAGGCAGGTACATCCGACAGTCTGGAAAAGGAAACCGTCAGGTGTCGCTCGCCTTCGGCTGGTCTAGCACCTGACGGAACGACCGCTAAGGATATCCTCAAAGAGCTATAGGCTGTTCTGTCGGATGCTTCCTGCCGAAGGCAGGTACATCCGACAGTCTGGAAAAGGAGCCCGTTAGGTCTCGACCGCCTTCGGCTGGTCTAGCACCTGACGGAACGACCGGAATGTGATTGTGTCCCCGGCGCCGCTATCGTAGCCTCGACACATGGGCCTTCGTTTTCCAGAGCAGCTCTACGGCTCCTGCTTCTTCGTTACGACAACCTTTCGCAATCACAAGCCGTACGGTGACATCCCCGGTGTCTACGATGCGCTATGTCACTCTCTTGAATTCTACAACGACAAGTACGACGCTCGTCTGATCGCGTATGTCTTCATGCCTACGCATATCCATCTGGTGCTCGCTATGAGCGGGAGAGTCTTGAGCTCGTACATGCGGGACTTCAAGAAGTTCACTGCGCAGAAGGCGATGAGGGATTCGGGAATCCAGGATCGGGAAGTTTGGGAGGAGAGATTCGATAGGGTGGCTATCTATTCCGACGATGTCCTGCGTACCAAGATCCGTTATATTCATATGAATCCGGTGCGGGCAGGACTGGCGAAGTCTGCCGTCGAATGGAGGTGGTCGAGTGCAGCTGCGTACGAGAGAGATAGCGTCGGCAGTCTGCCCGTTTGGACTGGATGGGCATGAGGGGTGAAAAACCGTCAGGTGTCGACCGCCTTCGGCTGGTCTAACACCTGACGGAACGGGTGCTAAGGATGTCCTCAAAGAGCTATAGGCTGTTCTGTCGGATGCTTCCTGCCGGAGGCAGGTACATCCGACAGTCTGGAAAAGGAGCCCGTCAGGTGTCGCCCGCCTTCGGCTGGTCTAGCACCTGACGGAACGAGTGGAGCCCGTCAGGTGTCGCCCGTCTCCGACGGTCTAGCACCTGACGGACAGGTCTTGGTCTGATCCAGACGTCCCTCCCAATTCCCCCTCATTTTCACCCCTTTCACGGCCGATAACTCCCTATACCACCACGCTATTCTTGTTGACCAGATCGACCGCAAGGGGCATACTGACCCATTATTATGAAGACCTGTTTGATTGCTGCCATTCTCCTGCTCTGCACCGCCGTGGGGCAGGCCGATGACCGTCAGGCGTCGCCCGAAGAACTCGGGCTGGCCGAGCTGACTTCGTACCTCGGACTCTTCCCGCAGGATATCGCGTTTCGCAACGACTATCTCGAGCCGGACTCGTTCCGCCTTCAGATTGTCGCCGATCTCATGGAGCACCCGTGGGGGATGGTCGATTTCCTCGAGGGGCTCAAGCAGGCGTATGTCCCCAGGCAGCCGGAGATCCTGGCGGGGATTCTGGCCACTGATCTCAAGCGCTATTCTTTCCCGGCCCGGACACGCCCCTACAAGGCAGGCATATCCGAGATCGAAGCTCACTACACGCTGGCGTACGGAGATTTCAATCTTAACCAGACGATGTCCCGGGCGGCGACCTATCTCGATGTCGTTTTCCCGCGCTCGACCGAAATGATGCTGGCCCGCCTTACTCCGGATGAACGAAAATTCCTGCTGAAGGAGTTTAAGGAGCTGATTATCACCTCGGTCGACGAAGAGTTCATGTCGCCCGAAGAGATCGACCAGATGGAGACTCGCGAAGAAGAGTACACCGACCGGTTTGCATCGTTCGGAACCAAAATCGATACCGATCCGATAGTCGGCGCCGGAGTCGACTGCCTTCGTGAGCTACTGCTCGAAATCAACGCTCTTCGTTCGCTGCTGGCCAGCGGTCAGGTGACGGCCGAAGCAATCATGCGCGGCAAGGCGTATCTTCCGGACGACGCCGACAAGGAGAGCTATCTCGGCGAGCAAAAGGGCTGGAAAGTCGGCGGTCCGGGCAATGACTATTACAACGGCGAGTACAAGTTCATTCTGGATTTCGGCGGCGACGATGTCTACGACCTGTCGCACGGCGACCTGAACAAAAACGGGACGATCGTAATCGATCTGTCCGGCAACGACATTTACCGCTCCAAGACGGACTTCACGATCGCGTCGGGTTGCCTGTCGGTCGGGATACTTCTGGATTTTGGCGGCGACGATCATTACGACGGCATGTCGTTTGGTTTGGGCTCGGGCTATTTTGGGTTTGGCGTTCTCTACGATCAATCGGGCGATGATCGCTATGACGGCGATACGCACTGTCAGGGGGCCGGGTCGTTTGGTCTGGGGTTGCTGATCGATGAGGGCGGCCGGGATATCTACAACGCCGCGCTTTATTCGCAGGGGTTTGGGTTCGTGCAGGGGATCGGACTAATCTACGATCGCGACGGCTCCGACAGCTACTACGCCGGTGGGAAGTACAAAGACGTGCTTCGCTATGAAGATCATTACCTCTCACTGTCGCAGGGTTTTGGTTATGGACTGAGACCGACCTTATCGGGCGGGATAGGCGCCATACTCGATATGGCCGGCAATGATACCTATCAGGCGGATATATTCGCGCAGGCCTGCGCGTACTGGTATGCGGTCGGGCTGATTTATGATTCTTCGGGTATAGACAGCTACAACTGCTTCCAGTACGGTCAGGGGACCGCGACCCACATGGCTTTGGGGCTGCTTATCGACGAGTCCGGCAACGATGTCTATTTCGGCAAGGGGTTGATGCAGGGCTGCGGGCATGACTACTCGGCGGGGATCTGTATCGATCGGGGTGGCGATGATACCTACACGGCGTACGATCTCTCGCAGGCGGCGGGGTCGGCCAACGGGGTGGGGATTCTGATCGACAACAGCGGCGATGACCGTTACATGGTCCGACGTTCGGACAACACGCAGGGGTATGGCAACCCGCGACGAGATTTTGGGTCGATTGGTCTGTTTATTGACCTCGGCGGGACCGACCAGTATCTCGGAAACGGCTCCAACAATGCCTTCTGGCGAACCAACTCCAAATGGGGCGGGGGGATGGATGTCGACATGGCCCGGCCGGACTCGAGCGCGGGAGAGGGGCAGTAAGATGAGAAATGTGATAGCGATATTCGGTCTGGCGCTGCTGTTTGTGGTGGGACTATCGGCGGAGCAAGGCTCGGCGCAGCCTGACTTGAAGAAGAAGGTCGATTCGCTGTTTGTGATAGCCTCGTCGGGGGAGCTTCGATTCCGCGACCTAAACGAACCGGCGATGGATTCAATCGCGGCGCTGGGGCGTCCGGCGGTGCCGATCCTGATCGACAAGTTTATCACCAAGTCGGCGCGGGAGCGCTGGACGATCATTTGGACGCTGGAGCGGATCGGTTCCGAGGCGGTCCCGGATCTGGTGGCGGCGCTGAAGCGGCCGAACCCGCTGATTGTCAGTCGCTGTGCCTGGGCGCTGGGAAGTATCAAAGACAGTACCTCGACTATCCCGCTGACCGAGGTCTGCAATCACGACGACTGGTCGGTGCGCAATGAGGCGGTGCTGGCGCTGGGCAAGATCGGCGATGCCCGAGCGAGTGAGACTGTCCTGGCGGCGCTCTCCGATACGATCGGGCAGGTGCGTAAGTCGGCGGTAGTGTCGGCCGGGAAGATCAAAATTCCGCTGGCGATTCAGCCGCTGGTGCGGACGCTGGCCGATCCGTTTTACGGCGCCCGCCTGATGGCGATCGAGGCGCTGGCGAAGTTTGATAGTTCGGTGGTGATCGACGCTCTCGCCGATGCTATGGAAGACGACCCGCCGATTATCGGCCATCTGGCCTGCCGGTTGCTGGGTCAGTTGGCGACGCCGGAGGCGATAGAAATTCTGCACCAGCAGGTACTGATCGGGGATACTGAGCGGAAGCGGTTCGCCGCGCTGGCGCTGGTCGAGGCCGATCCGCTGGACAACTGCGGTTTCCGCAGCGTATATTTGAACGAGCAAACCGACCGTCTGTCACGCATACAAATCGAGTCTGCAATCGCGGCTGCTACCGATGAGCAAGGACAACCTTGATGATAAGCTGGACCGGATCGCCCGGTTCATAACTACACCCGGCACGCCGACAAACGACTCACACAGCGACTCCCAACAACAGCATTATCCCAAACGGTATCGCACGATGGCCCGGGTATTGGGCGGTGAGCTGGTCACGGGCGACGCCGGGGCGTATTGTCTGGTACGGACGGTTTACCCGTACGGCTATCGACTTGGTGATATCAAGCTGGAAAGTCCTGAACCATCCGTCACCGTCTCTTATTCTGCGTTTAGTGTCCAGGAGACGGAGGGAGCGACCCATCCGGAACGGATGCTCTTTTTCGATACCGAGACTACCGGCCTGGGCGGCTCCGGGGCGGTGGCGTTTTTGATCGGACTGGGCTCGCTTACTGCCGAGGGGTTTGAGGTCCGCCAGTATGTTCTTCCGGACTACTCCGATGAGACGGCGATGCTGGAGGACGTGCTGGCCGAATGTCGCGACGACTTGACACTGGTCAGCTACAACGGAGGGGCGTTTGATGTCCCGCTGGTGCGGGACCGGATGATCATAAACCGAGTGACGCGCAGTTTCGGTCCGCCCGACCATCTCGATCTGCTGCATGCGACCCGCCGTCTGTATCGGCGAAGGCTGGGTGACTGCACCCTGACGAATGTCGAGCGGGAGATTTTCGGATTCTATCGCAGCGATGATATCCCTGGCTACTTGATACCGTCGGTCTATTTCGAATGGCTCGGCAGTGAGTCGCTGGACGCCATGGAGCAGGTGCTGGAGCACAACCGGTTCGATATCCTGACACTGTACTTCCTGGCGTTTCGTCTCAACGATGCCTTTGTCAGCGAGGGCCGGTCGCTGGATCGGGCCGATGATATTCACTCTTTGTCCAGGATCTTCGGCCGTCGGAAACAGCACGACCGGGTGGTTGATCTCTATCGGGCGATCAACGAGACCGCCGAGGATGTCGCTGCCGACGCCCTTCTTTATCATTCACTGGCCCTGAAGCGGTCGGGGGAGGTTGAGGAGGCGGTGTCGCTCTGGGAGAGTCTGGCTGAGGGGGATGGTCGGGAGGCGTTTCTGGCCCTGCTGGAACTGGCCAAGCACAGCGAGCACCGGCTCCGGGACTGGGAGCGTGCATTCGAATACACCCGCCGGGCCAAAAGCCTCGTGCCGGACAGTGAGCGGCAGCGCGAGGAGATCCAGCGCCGTCTCGAGAGGCTTCGCTCCCGAATAGACTCGCAGAGCTAATTCCGATCCATCCCTAAACGAAGTGCCGTTTTGACCGATACTAGACCTGTAAAGGTCTGGTATGGACAAAGAAGTCATTACAAAAATACTCGACGACAACAAGGAACTGTTGTCCCTGCCACAGACGCTGGCCGAGGTGATTCGCGTCACCCGCAAGGAGGATTTCTCCGCCGGGCAGCTGGCCGAAGTCCTCATGCGCGATCCGGCCCTGACGGCGAAGATTCTTCGGATTGTCAACTCCCCGTTTTATGGCATGACCCGCGAGGTCACATCGATGACCCAGGCCGTAGTTACGCTCGGTACCCGGCAGGTGACGGCGCTGGCACTGTCGAGTTCGGTGTACAGCATCACGGCCAAGTGGGGGACGGTGGTAGACCGGGTTCGTTTCTGGCGGCATTCGCTGGAGGTCGCTATTGGTGCGCGGATGATTGCCGAGGCCATCAGCTATCGGAACTGGGAGGAGTTGTTCGTGGCCGGCCTCCTGCACGATATCGGCATGCTGATCCTCGAAAAATCCTACCCGGACATCTGCGAACGTATCTGGACCAGCAGCGAAGCCAGGGAGTCCGTTACCGAGCAGGAAGAAGAAGTGTTCGGGACCAGCCATGCGCGGGTAGGGCAGTTCCTGCTCGAGCAATGGCAGATACCGTCGGTGATCTGCGAAGCGGTGGGGCGGCACCATCATGTCTTTCCGAAGGGGAGTGACAATCCCGAGACGAAAGCGATTCAGGTGGTTGCGCTGTCGAATCTGATCTCGCGGTTCAGTGTTACCCAGAGTCGGCCCAGAGACCTGCAGTCGGTAATCGAGCAGAAAGAAGGACTGTTGTCGAACCTCGGTCTGCTTCCGGCGCAGCTCAAGGAGATCGAGGAGTCGTTGTTCTCACGCACGGTTCAAGAGGCGGCGTATCTCGAGTTTGAGATCGGCAAGCCCGAAGAGATCATCGCCGAGGCCAACCGTCTGATGTTCGAGCAGTACCTGACAGTCGAGTCACTGCTTCGCGAGAATCGCAAGATGCAGACGCAGATCGCCCGGGACCAGATCAAAAAGGCGGCGCTGGAGTCGCTTCGTACAATCGCCGTCACATTTAATCATTACATCAACAACGCGACGGCCATTATCTCCGGCCGGGCGCAGCTGGTTGAAGCCGCCATCAAAAACAAGCAAATCGAAGACAGCAGCGGCCAGATGTACATGGCGATGCAGGTGATCATTAGTGCCGTCGAGACGATCGCAATGGTCATGGATGAACTGAAAAATCTGGCCAGCTTCGAGACGACCGTCTACCACGAAGGCACGTATATTCTCGATATCGAAAACAAGATCAAGGCCCGCCTGATGCAGGAAGTCGACGAGCCGATTGAACTCGGCTAGCTCTTCGGCCCGAGATAACCGGTCCGACTGCCCGATCGGCTACAAGAGATTCCCCCGCTTACGATTATTATCACTGTTTGTTGATCGTGATGGAGCTGTTGGTGCCGGTGACCGCCAGACGCGGACCGCCGTTACCGATAACCACACGAGCCTCGCGGCGTTCGCCGTGGTCGCTGAGTTCGATCGGGAAGTTGCTGCTGATGGTTCCTTCGAGCGTCTCCGCCTGTACCAGCAGATCACTGTTTTCATCGATCCACAGCGTTACCGGTCCGGACAGGGAGCTAACGGACGAGCGGTTGGCCAGGGCGCCGTCGATAGTCAGGTCGATACTGCCATTCTCGTTTATCAGCGTCAGTTGACCGGACAGATCCGAAGCGCGGATGGCGCCGAAGCGATTAGTCGCTGACGCTTTCCCCTGAATGTCGGATAACGTAATCATCGCATTACTGTTTTCCACCCGGACGTCTCCGGAGACGGCGCGGACGATGAGGGGCTGGAAGGTATTGAAGGCGGTCAGGTCGCCATCGATATCGGCGATATCGACCACGCCGTTGGTGTTGTCGACCTTGAGTTGTCCGGCGTGGCCACGAATCGAGATCGTACCGCTGTTTTTGAGAGTGACGTTCCCATCGTTGTCCCGAAGCGTGACCTGACCGTACTGATTCTCGATCACTATCTTACCGGAACAATCCTGGAGCGATATCTGGTCGTAGGCATTGCGGACATACATGCGCCCGCCGACACCCGACAACGCCACCGGCCCCATGGAGTTAACCACGTCGATATCACCCTCACAGTCGGTGATAGCGATGCTGGAATGATCGCCGGTCACCGCGATGGACTTGAAGAGATCGTCCATACCGACCTGCCCGAAGGTATTACGAACGTGAATCGGGTTTTGGTCGGGGACTTCGACTTTCAACATGGTGCGGATAATCCTGGTCTCCGGATCCTCGATTATCGGAAAGTCGGCGGTTACAGAGTACCCGTCGCGGTCGTTCCCGCTCAGGGAGAGCGAGATCGACGAGACGGTTTTCTTCTCGATTTCCCGCGTCTTGCCGGCGACTTCCACTTCGAGAGTGGCGGTGATCTGGTCGTCCGACGTCCCCAAAATCTGCATATCGCCGGCTTCGAGGATAATCTCGATCCGGGCCTGTGATGACCCGACGGTGGTATTTGCCTTGTTTACTTTCTGCAGTCCCTTGACGGAACTGAAGGCTCGTGGCGCCACCGGAGGCTGGGTGGGCATAACGACCACCCGGGGGGGCTTGGGAGGTGTCGGCGTTTCGGGTGTGTGCGGCATCATGACGACATAGCGGTCGCTCGACGAGTCGTTTCTGACCCAGATGGTCATGGAGTCGTCGAAGATCTCCGGCGAGACTACGACATTGAAGCCGGCATCGCGAACCTCCTTCAGGGAGGCAACCACATACTGCTTGATAGCGGTTTCGTACTCGGCCTGTTCGGCCAGCTGTTCGGTGACATTGGTCTGGACGAGTTCACTGATGGTTGCGAGTTCATAGCGAAGTGACCGAAGGGTACGCGCCAGCTCTTCCTTCTCCGCGAGTTTCTCCTGCGAAAGCTGTTTCTCTTCGATTTTTATCGCTGTCACATACTCGCGAAGGGCACTTGACAGGGCTTTGGTATCGGCCGAGTACTCTCCGCGTTCCAGCTGGCGGGAGAGGTCTTTGAGTTTGGCCGCCAGTTCCTTGCGGTCTTTGGTGTCGATTTTGCGCAGGTACTCGTTGTAGTCGGTGAGCACGATGCCCAACTGCCGAAGAACATCAAGATACTCCTCCGCGGCAAGTTGCGCCTCGCGGGGAAGCTCCTTTTTCTCTTCCTGGGTCTGCCCGGCCTCGTCGGTTAGAGGGACCGGCGCCTGTGCCCAGAGGCGGCCCCCTATCGTACACAGGAGCGCCGAGGCTAAGAGCGTTGATGTCAGCAGTCGGATCGACATGTGTTCTATCTCCCGGATGATCTTAATCGATCACCATCTTTTGTCCATGGCCCTGATCTGCAGGGCGGCGAAAGTTCTCACTCGAACCTGGTACCCGTCCGGGCAGACATTCTTCCGCCATCAATTAATACGAGTTTTCCGGGTCGCCGGTTTCAGGCTAATTATTTGTAACATAAAGCCTTCGGCTCCGAACCATACCCCCGGGTCGAGCGCCGAACCCTGGATTTAGATTAAGCAGGTTGTGAACTGATTTGCAACCGAAAACGCAGAGCCGAGGCCAGATGGCTGCTGAGCGGACCGTGAAACGTCACGATATGGCATAACGGCATACCCGGGAAACAGTTACCCGACAGCGAAGAATGGTCTCAGAAGTCGATTACTGTTCGGAAAATCCGAATCGGGGCACTATATTTGCAGAAAGGGGCAGAAAAAGTACTGCATTCGTCAGGGGAGTACATGAAAAAGGCACTTGTTGCCGCGGCGCTGCTGCTGGTTTCGGCCGGAGGGATATCGGCTGATACCTCTACTCGTGAAGCTCGACACCGCGCTCGTTTCGACACATACCCGCCTGTTCGTGAGGCGACCAACACATCAGCAATCGATTCCCGACTTGGGGCGGGCGTCTCTCTGCTTGACGATATCGCCGTCTCGGAGTCGGTGGCCCCGGCGCAGTTCGACCAGGCTAACGCCGATGTCATCCGACTGTCCGATGGCGGCTGGTTGACCGTTTGGGATGATGACCGCGAAGGAGTCCGCAAGATCTTCTGGCAACGGTACTCTTCGGCGGGCGCCGCGGTGGGCGGCAATATCCCGATCGCCGGTTCGACCATCGGCGCTGATTATGTGGAACCGAAGGTCGAAACCGATACTTTGGGACGAGTCTATCTGTTCTATCGAGATCGAACCAACGGTCTTGTATTTGGACGCCGCTATCTCGCCAATCTCACGCTCGATCTGAGCACCTATCTGGTCAATGATACTCTGTCTGACGCGTTTGGCGGTCCGTTCGATGTCGCTGTCTATCCGAACGGTCGTGCCGTGGTGGTCTGGGAAAACTATGTTTCGTCCGGCTCGGGGATTCAGGTACGCGTGATCAACAGCTCCGGCGTCTTCGTGACGGGAGCGTTGACGGTCAATACCGACGGCGACGCGGCCTCGCACTGGGTCCCTTCGGTGGCGGTAGAACCAAACGCGGGTTTCCTTATCGCCTGGGAGGACTACCGCAACGGCCGAGCCGATATTTATGCTCGTCTTTATGACGGTACGGGGTCGCCGCTGGCGTCGGAGTTTGCCCTGGTACCATCGCCGGCCAATCTCACGTCGCAGTACACGCCCGAGGTGGCCTGTTTGGGCACCGACCGCTATGCCGTCGCCTGGGTCGATCTGAGACTGGGGCAGGATATCTACTTGCAGCGATACAATACCAACGCCGGCCTGAGCGGCGAGAACCAGCTGCTCTCAAACGGTGACGGCGGTACGGTTCACTGGGATGTCGACGTGTCGGTTGATCCCGATGGTCGCCTGATTGCGGCGTGGGCTTCGTTCGAGGCGATGTCACACATACTCGCGCTTCGGTTCGACCCCGGCACCAATCCAATCGGATCACCGTCAGTGCTCAATGCTCTCTCGACCGGTCAGCGCTGGTCGCCATCGGTAGCATTTGATGATGCTGCAGGATACTCGGTCGCATGGTCCGAGGTGACCGACAATCAGGCCGACCTGCATCTCATGGCATTTGACTCCTCGGCTGCGCCGCAATGGGGGAGCGAGCAGCTTATCAACGACGACCAGATCGGCGCGGAGTCACGGAATCCCGCGATAGCAGCATCGGGTAACTGGTATACCCTGTTCGCGTATGGTGACAGTCGCCGCGATGACGGCGATATCTACATTCGGTCGATGACGCATGATCTTACTGCGGTCGCGCCGAGCCAGCGCGCCAATCAGGACAACGGGGCGGCGCTTCAGAGTGAAGCGGATATCGACGCAGTCATGAACGATGAAGGATTGGTGGTCTGGATCGACGGACGCTCGCTGGGCGGAGTTTCCGGTCAGCGGATTTTCGGGCGTTATGTCACCCGTTGGGGCGGGTTTGTCGGCGATGAGTTTACGATCTCCGACTCAACACAAATAGCCGTCAAAAGCGCGCCGCAGGTGGCGCTGAATTCCGGCCGACGGGGACTGGTTACCTGGCTTGACAAACGCTCCGGATCGTTCCAGGTCTACGGTCGCTGGCTCAACGCCGATCACAGCCGCGACGGCGCCGAGTTTATGATTTCCGACGGATCGGCTGGAATCGGAAGCGGCACACTTCGGATGGCCACGGCCGGTGACAATCGCTTCTATGTGAGCTGGATAAATGTTGATGCCTCACCGGCAACAGTCCATGTCGTCTGGTATCGGGCGGACAATTCGCTCGGCGACTCATTCTCCTATGCGCCGACACTGTCCGGAGGCGGCCTGAAGGAGATGGACATCGATGGGTATGCCGACGGTAGTCTGGTGCTGGCCTGGTCGGGACTTGAGTCCGGGGTACGACGTTTATACCTGTCGGTCCTGGATTCGACCGGGGTGCTGGCAGGCAGTGTTGATGTCATCACTGATAGTGAATCCTCGGCGGCCGAGTCACCGTCGATAAGTGTCGACGAAAACGACTATGTCTCACTGGCCTGGACCGATCACCGGGATGGTAAGGCGCTGGTTTACTATCAGATTCTCGATGATTCCCGGACGGCGCTGGGTGCGAACGAAGCGATCGGTTCGATATCGCTCGAAGTGACGAAGACACCGGTGACGACCGCCGCGCGAGGACGGGCGTGGTTCGGCTGGGTGGACAACCGGGCCGACGGATTTAACGTGTATGGCGCCAATGCGCTCTATCTGCCGACCGACATCGGTGACGATCCCGACCCGGAACTGCCGGGCTCGTATGCGCTTTACCAGAACTACCCGAATCCGTTCAATCCCACAACTACCATTGCGTTTAGTTTGCCTCGGGCAAGCCGTGTTTCGCTGACGGTCTTCAACCTCCTGGGGCAGGAAGTCCGGGTACTTTCCGACGGCGTCCTGGCGGCCGGGATTCATGACGTCGTATGGGATGGTCAGGACAGTGGCGGCAATCCAGTGGCGAGCGGGGTCTATTTCTATCGACTGTCGGCGGGAGAGTTCACCCGGCAGCACAAGATGATCCTGTTGAAATGATTTCTGTGTGAGAAGAGAGATTTCGAAAGGCCGCCCTAACGGGCGGCTTTTTTGTGATTCACATGACTATCGCATGTCGAGCGGGATGAAGGCGTACATCACATCCTGGAAGAAGTGAGCGATAATGCACGGCCAGAGACTTCCGGTTCGGATGTAGAGCAGGGCGAACATGATGCCGTAGACGGTGATCAGGATCATGCCGGCCAGCCCCTGATAGGCATGGCAGGCGCCGAACAACACCGATGAAATGAAAGTCGGAAGGATCCAGCTCTGGGACTTGAAAAGCAGGCGGATACGAGTCATCAGGTAGCCCCGGAACGCGACCTCTTCACAGAATCCCGCGGTGAATGAGACCAGCACCCAGACCACCCGGCCGACCGGATCGGTGGGGATGAGGAAGGCGGTCTCTCCCGGAAGTTCCAGTCCGATCTGCGCCAGCAGCCAGGCGATGCCGCTGAGGATCAGCAGGGCGGCCAGGAAAAAGGCGCCGCCCCAGGCAAAATCAACCGAGCGAATGCGTTTCAGGCCGAGCCCGCGAAGGCCCGTCTTTTCCAGATAGACTGCCAGGTAGTTGAGGGCGAACACGCCCCACTGGAAGATGATGGTCGACAGCAGCAGGACCATCCGCATGCCGTCGTTCATGTTTTTGAGCAACTCACCGACATCGTCACCCGGTCCCAGCAACGACATGCCGGGGTACATGACGACAAGGACAATCAGGAACAACCAGGTGAAGGGGGAGACAGAAAACGAGCCGTTGCCGGACTCCTGTTTGAAGCGGTCAAACTTCGATGAGGGATACTCGGAGCCCGTATTATCGTAGACCGGAATTCGCTGGTAGGAATAGGGTTCCAGAACAGCCTCGCTTATTGCTGCGGGGTGGAAGGGTGATCCGGGGGAACGGCTTTTTTGTCGCGCGTCATGGCGGCCGCGACAATGGCCAGGCCGACCACAATGATAATCAGGGGCCAGCCCTGTTCGAACGACAGGATCTCGTGCATCGCGAGCAGCATGAGTAATCCTATTCCGATCAGGATGAAGCCACTGATGATCGGACGTTTTGGCTCTTTTTTGGGCTTGTCTTTCACTTCTTCGTCTTTCTGCACGGGTCCTTGTCGCATATCGCAGTGCCTAGTGAGTATACGAAGAAACCGTCATTTCGGTAAGTCTGTTCTCGACTCCTTATACCTTTTGTCGGCAGTCGGGCGATGTGATTCACATGATCCATGTTCGCCGAAACGCCGTCTTCCGGACGTGATCTCCCTGTAATCGACAGCTTCCTGTTGCACGGCTATCGTGGGGCGGAAGCAGATGGCAGATGCAACAGAGACCGATGGGAGGCATGTTGATGATGGCGCAGCGCCTTTTCTACCGCAACTGGATAGTAGACCTGGGGTACGATCCGGAGGAGCGGCTGGAACTGCTGTTTCAGTTTGAACCACCGCACGAACCGGAGACGATCGGTCCCGAAGAGCTGGCGCGACTGGATGCTATCGGCCGGCGGGTAATTGCGGCGGTCGAGCGGCTCAGCGATCGGGAACGGGCGTTTATCGAGCGCTTCTATTTTATGGGGCAGAGCTATCGAGAGATCTCCCATGAGACGAACCGGGCGGTGCACAAGCTGGAACGAATCCACCGGGGAGCGCTGAAGAAGCTTCGCCGCTTTTTGGCCGATCTGGCGAGAGAAGAATACGGTCTGGAGCCCGGGCCGGAGTCGGCCTGTCCCATCTGTTGCTCGCCCGAGGTCGACGAAATCAACCGGTTGATCCGGGAGCGGGATCCCAGAGCCACCTGGCGGCCGATCCTGGCTGCGCTGCGGGAGAGGTTCCATGTCACCGTCACAACACCCCAGATACTGATAGGACACGCAAAGTATCACCTGTAAGATCGGAGGAGACTATGTCGGAAGAGACCACCACTGTCGAGAAGGTTCGGGGGGAGCACTGCCTGAACGTGTATGTGTCGTATGAGCTGAAGGATCGTTTGAAGCAACTGGCCGAGAAATACGACCGGACCACCGCCGATATGGTGCGGGCGGTCCTGCGGATCGGCATACCCATGATGGAGGGGTTGTCGCAGGCCGAGCGGATCATGGTCACGGAGTACGTGGAGCTGTTTCGCAAACTTCGCAAAGTCAAGACACTCAAGGAAATCTGAAGATTCCCCGGAGGGCGGCGAGCGGAAAAAAGGGCTTGAACAGGGTAGGCCTTTGGCGTATACTCGATGAACATTATCAGCAATAAAGGCCTATGTTTCAGAAACAACGCACGATCAAGCACGAAATCTCGTTTTCCGGGGTTGGGTTGCACACTGGTAATCAGTGCACCATGACATTCAAGCCGGCGGATACCGACCACGGTATCCGATTTGTTCGGACCGATTTGAGCGGTCATCCGTCGGTCATAGCCGATATCGACCACGTGGTCGATATCTCGCGCGGCACCACGCTTCAGGACGGCGAGGCCCGGGTTCACACGGTCGAGCATGTGCTGGCGGCGTTCGCCGGGCTGCAGCTCGACAACATGATTGTCGAGCTGGACAACAATGAGCCGCCGGTCGGCGACGGTTCCGCATTGCCGTATGTCGAGAAGCTGCTCGAGGCGGGGATTCAGGACCAGGATGTCGACAAGTTCTATCTCGAAATCGACACGCCCATGTCCTACAGCGAAAAGGATCGGGGAGTCGATCTCGTGGTGGCGCCGTCCGATGATCTTCGTATCACCTTCATGATCGACTACAAGAACCCGGCCCTGGGGACGCAGTATACGACCCTGCAGGATCTGGAGTCGGAGTTCGTCGAGGAGTTTGCTCCGGCCCGGACGTTTTGTTTCCTGTCCGAAGTCGAGATGCTACGTGAGGCCGGACTGATCAAGGGTGGCGGCCTGCAGAACGCCGTCGTTATCTATGATTCCGATCAGGGGCAGGTCGAAGTTGACCGCATACGCAAGGCGCTTGATCTGAAAGATGAGGCGTTTGTCGGCGAGACGGGGATCATCAACGACGTGCCGCTTCGCTTCTACAACGAACCGGTGCGACACAAGACCCTGGATCTGCTCGGCGACCTGTTTCTGATCGGGGTGCCGTTCAAGGGGCACGTGCTCGCAGCGCGATCCGGCCACAAGGCGAATGTCGCGCTCGCCCGCAAGATGCGCGATCTCTACAAGAAAAAGCGGCTGGCGTCGAAATTCGGCTCCGGCTCTGATTCGCGCAAGGCGCTGCTTGATGTCAACGCCATCCAGCGGATCATGCCGCATCGTTACCCGTTCCTGCTGGTCGACCGGGTGCTCGATCTGGAGCCGGGCAAGCGGGTGATCGCGCTCAAAAACGTGACGATCAACGAACCGTTTTTCCAGGGGCACTTCCCGGGTCAGCCGGTCATGCCGGGGGTGTTGATCCTCGAGGCGATGGCGCAGGCGGGCGGGGTGCTGCTGCTAAATGCTATTGAGCATCCGGAGACGAAGCTGGTATATTTCATGTCCATAGACAACGCAAAATTCCGCCGCCCGGTCGTCCCGGGCGACCAACTGAGGTTTGAACTGGAAATGCATGCTTTTCGGCGTAATGCCTGCAAAATGTCGGGTCGGGCAACGATTGACGGGACTGAAGTCGCGAGTGCTGACTTCATGGCGATGGTGGTGGATCGATGAGCAAGATACACCCTTCGGCGATTATCTCTCCCAAAGCGGAGGTGGCCGACGATGTTGAGATCGGCCCGCACAGCATAGTCGAAGATGATGTCGTCATCGGCGCCGGCAGCAAGATCGCTTCCTCGGTGCTGATTGCCTCAGGCGCCCGTCTGGGCGAGCGGGTGAAGGTTTCGCACTCGGCGGTGATCGGAACCCAGCCCCAGGATCTGAAGTTCGGCGGCGAGAAAACCCGGGCCGTGATAGGCGACGAAACCGTAATCCGGGAGTTCGTGACGATCAACCGCGGTACGGTCGCGCACGGTGAAACCTCGATCGGCAAGAACTGCTTTGTAATGGCCTATGCGCATGTCGCGCATGACTGCGTCATCGGCAATAACGTCATCATGGCCAACTCGGTCAATCTGGCCGGTCATATCGAGATCGACGATTTCGCCATTCTCGGCGGGGTCCTCCCGGTACACCAGTTCGTGAAGATCGGCGCTCACTGCATGATCGGCGGTGGCTTCCGGGTGCAGCAGGACATTTGCCCCTATGCCCTGGTTGGCGGGTATCCGCTGAAGACGGTCGGAATCAATTCGATCGGACTGCGTCGACGGGGCTTCGCGAAGGAGACCATTCAGACACTGGAAAAGGCGTTTAAAATCCTCTTCTTCTCGAATCTGAACACCTCGCAGGCGGTCGAACGGATCACAGGCGAACTGGAAATCCTGCCCGAAGTGCAGACGATTCTGGACTTTATCGCGCGCTCCAATCGGGGCCTGGTCAAGTAAGCGCAGGTTTCGACCGGTCCGGCGGGCTGTCGGACCGGTCGCCGCGTTCCGATTTATCCTTTCCTCCCATCAGCGGAGATATTACCTTCGGCGCAACAGGATCCCGATGCAGGTAACGAATAAGAGGTTCCACTCATGTCTCCCTTGCGAACAGCCGTAGTCGGTGTCGGCGCCCTCGGTCGCCATCATCTTCGCTGGCTCAGCCGATTGCCCGAATCACAGCTGGTCGGGCTGTACGATACCGATCGATCCAAGGCCGAACGATACGCCGACGAGTACAAGGTTCAGGCGTTCGAGAAGCTCGATGATCTGGCCGGGAACGTGGACGCTGTTTCGGTGGTCGTACCGACTACCGCGCACTACGAGGTTGGCTCATTTCTGATCGAGAACGGTATCCATTGTCTTATTGAGAAGCCGATTACGCCCGATTTGCAGGAAGCTTCGGAGTTGCATGACAAAGCCCATAAGAAGGGTGTGAAGGTAACGGTGGGGCAGATCGAGCGGTTTAACCCGGCGGTGCTGGCGCTGGCCGATCTGGATATCCGGCCGTCGTTTATCGAGGCGCACCGGTTGGCGCCGTTTGATCCGCGAGGCACCGATGTGGCGGTCGTGCTCGATCTGATGATACATGATATCGATCTCGTTCTCCATCTGATCAAATCAGAGCTGGTTGACATACAGGCATCGGCCGTGGCGGTCGTGTCGGACAGGGCGGATATAGCCAATGCTCGATTGACGTTCGCCAACGGTGCTGTCGCCAATTTGACCGCTTCGCGCATTTCGCTTCATGCCATGCGGAAGCTTCGCATCTTCCAGAAGTCCGGTTACTACTCGCTCGATCTGGCCAAGAAAGAAGCCGATCTCTATCGGTTGGCCGGACCCGGCGACAACGGTGAGGGATTGCGTGTACCGCTCGGCAAGTCGGACCAGAATCTTCTGTATCAGAAAGTGGCCGATTCCGGTAAGGACATGCTCGGCACCGAACTGCAGACGTTTCTCAACGCCATTATCGACAACAAGCCGGTGGCGGTGACCCTCGCCGAAGCGACCGACGCCCTCAAAGTGGCGCTGGACATTCAGCGAATCGGGTTGGCGTCGATCGAGCGCATGATAGCGGCCGAAAACGCATAGATGGAGGCGCCGGCTCTTTTTCTATGCGCCGGTGACCCCTCCGGCGATATCGCTTCGGCCCGACTCCTGCGCGCGCTCCAGTCAAAACATCCCGATCTCACCGTCTTTGGCCTCGGTGGAAACCGCCTCGCGGCGCTCGGCCAGGAGCAGCTGGCGAAGCCGTCGGATCTGGCGGTGCTTGGTTTCTGGGAGGTCGCGCGGCGGTTCCGGTTTTTTCACCGTCTGATGATTCGCTGTGTCGATGAGATTGAGCGACGAAAGCCGAGCTGTGTTTTGCTGGTCGACTATCCCGGGTTCAATCTCAGGCTCGCCAGACGCATCAAACACCTGGGCATCCCTATCGTCTACTATGTCTCACCGCAGGTGTGGGCGTGGGCCGGCAAGAGAATATTCGAGATCAAGGAACTGGTCGACAGGATGCTGCTCATCCTGCCGTTTGAGCAGGAGTTGTACGACTCACACGGAATCCCCAACACCATGGTGGGGCACTATCTGGTTGAGGATATCCCGGATGAATACATCGCCTCTGACCCGCCCGGGGCCGGCACGCTGGCGTTGCTTCCCGGTTCGCGGCGGCAGGAGATTGAGCGGATGTTGAGACCGATGCTGGCGGCGGCCGTCCGCCACCTGAAAGTCTATGGCGGCAAAGCGGTTGTGGCGGGCGTGCAAAATGCGTATGATTATGAGTCGGCCCTTGAACCGTTCGCTGGTCAGCGGATCGAACTGGTGTATGATGACTCGCGTCGGGTGCTTTACGAAAGCGATCTGGTCGTGACAGCTTCAGGGACGGCCACCCTTGAGACGGGTATAATCGGGCGACCGATGGTGATCATCTACAAGACCGGCTGGCTGACCTATCAGATCGCAAAGCGCCTGGTCACGCTCCGGTCGATCGGGCTGGTGAATCTTGTGCTCGGCGAGCCGACCGTCCCGGAGTTGATCCAGCACGAAGCCAGCCCGAAGGGAATCGCACGCGAGTTGGCTCGATATCGCGACAACGCGGACTACTATCGCCGGATCAGCCAGCGGCTCAAATCGGTCGCCGGACTGCTCGGCGGAAAAGGGGCCTCGGAGCGAGCGGCAGCCGAAGTGGAGTCTTTCTTTTGATAACTGTGTACCGACTGCTCAACGGCGCTATCTATGTGCTCGCCTCACCGTTTCTCCGCGCGAGAGCGCGGCGCGGCGATTCGTTATGGCGCGGTCGGTTGCTCTGGGATCGGCCGGAGGGGCCGGTCGATCTGTGGATTCACGCCGCTTCGGCGGGCGAAGTGCGGATGGCTGCCGTTCTGATTCAGCACCTTCGACGAGAAGCCCCGGACACTGCGATACACGTGACCGTGATGACGGAGGCGGGCTTTAATGCGGCCCGCGACGTAATAGCCGAAGATGCTTCGGTGTCATACTACCCGATCGATGTCCGCAGGCATGTGACTGTGTTGTACGAACAGCTCAGGCCAAAAGTGCTGGTGATTGCCGAGACGGAGATCTGGCCGAATCTGATTACAGGCGCTTCCGATCGGGGCATTCCGGTGGTGCTGGTCAACGGGCGAATGTCGCCCAAGGCGTATGGACGGTACAAGACCATTCGGAGCATGTTCGCGGGGCTGCTGGCGCGGTATGATCGGTTTTTCCTCAAATCCGACGAGGACTTGCAACGATACGCCTATTTTGGTGTTAGTGCGGACAAAGCATCGGTTACGGGAGACATGAAGTTTGATGCCCCGCTGGCTCCCCGCTCCGAGGGTCGCCGAAGGGAGCTTCGCTCACGAGCCGGAATCGGTGAAAACGACACCCTTCTCATCGCCGGCTCCACCCGTCCGGGTGAAGAGGCGCTGTTGCTTGACATGTACAAACGTCTCCGCGACAACAATCCCCGGTTGCGGCTGATTCTCGCTCCCCGGCATCTGGACCGCCTGGAAGAAGTGTCGCACTTGATAACATCGTCGGGAGCGAAGCTGAGGCTCTACAGCTCGGATGGTCCCGTTGCGGGCGATGAAGTTGTCTTACTCGATCGGATGGGTGTGCTGACGGATTTGTATACGGCGGCTGATATTGCGTTCGTCGGCGGGACGTTGGTCGACCTGGGCGGGCACAACCTGCTGGAGCCGGTCTGGGCCGGGACGCCGGTCGTCTTTGGACCTTCGGTTGACAACGTGGCCGAAGCCGCCGCATATATAGAAAGTCATCGCTTCGGGCGACGCGTTGGATCGGCCGAGGAGCTGTCGACTGTACTGGCCGACTTTCTGTCCGGCCAGTTGAGGTTTGCACAAAAGACCGAAAGTGACCTCGAAGGGAGTGCCACCGTGACCGCCGTGCGTTATATTGCGGCCCTGTTGAAGGGATTGAAAGTACATGCGTGACCGATTCTGGCGGCGGATTGTCGACCGCAAGGGATTTACCTGGTTGCACATTCCCGGCCTGTTTTTGTGGCTGGCGTCACTGGTCTATCGTGCGCTGTTCGCGATCAGTCGTCGTACGGCCCCCCAACCGGTGGAACTATCGGTGCCGGTGATTTCGGTGGGGAATATTACGGTTGGCGGGTCGGGCAAGACACCGATGACCGGGTTTATCGCACGATCGCTGCTCGGCGATGGAATCCGAGTCGGGATTGCCTCGTCGGCCTACGGTCGCCAGACGATTGTGTCATTCACGGAGCCGGGCTACAAAGTCCAGAAGCGGCCGGTTGAAGAGACCGGCGATGAGGTCATGCTGCTGGCAAACGATGTTCCCCATGCGATGATTTCGGTCGACGAGAAGAAAGTGGAGGCGGCCAGGAGGCTGGCCGAATCGGGGGAGGTCGATGTTATCATTGTTGATGATGGGTTCCAGCACTGGGCACTGAAGCCCTCGTTAAACCTGGTGACGTTTGACGCCGGTGTGAAACGTCGCTGGCTTCGCCTCTTCCCAAACGGGGTGCTTCGAGAGCCGCTTCTCGCCATTCGCCGCGCCGATGTGGTGGTGATCACACGCGCCAACTTCGCCCGGGACATTCAGCGGCTTCGCAACCGGCTGCAGAAGATACATCCGGGGGCGGACTTCTATCACGCGAATTTCTTCGCCTCTCAGCTGACCCTGAACAATCAGCAGCTCGCGATTAAGTATCTCCGTGACAAGTCCGTCTATCTGTTCGCCGGAGTGGGGAACTTCCGCTCGCTTCACAAGCAAGTGACGGCGCTGTCCGGCGACGTTGACCATTACCTCGAGCTTGATGATCACCAGATATACGATCAGTCGTTGCTGGAGCGGATTAAAGCCGAAGCCGATGAGCACGACCCCGACCTGCTGCTGACGACGGCGAAGGATTTCGTCAAGCTGGGCGGGTTTAATTTCGGTCGGGAGCTCTGTTATCTTGACCTGGCGATCGATCTCGACCCGGGGGAGGAGAAGTTCGTTCACGACATCATGACACGACTCAACCTGGTTCGTAAGGACTGATCATGGAACAGCGCTGCGACTACCTCGTGATCGGCAGCGGTATCGCCGGACTTTTTTATGCACTCAAGATAGTGGGCAACGATTCCAGCGCCCGCGTGACGATTGTCACCAAGAAGCAGGAGACCGACTCCAGTACCAACCGGGCGCAGGGGGGGATCGCCGCCGTCCTGGCCGGAACGGACTCGTTCGAATCCCATGTCAAAGACACGCTGAAGGCCGGCTGCGGGCTGTGTCACCGGGATGTTGTAGAGCAGGTCGTGAAGGCCGGTCCCGGAGTGATCAGGGAGCTTATCGAACTCGGCGTACGCTTCACCCAGCACGAAGGCACGTTTGATCTCGGGCGCGAGGGTGGGCACTCGGCGAACCGGGTGGTGCACGCCTCGGACCTCACCGGTCGTGAAATCGAGCGGGCGCTGTTGAGCGCCTGTCGTTCGCTGCCGGACCAGATCACGATCTATCGCAATCACATGGCTATTGACTTGCTTGTTACGGACAACGGTTCCGGACGACGCTGTGTCGGGGCGACCGTGCTCAGCGAAGTCAATGAGTCGCTGACCAACTTCGTGGCGCCGGTGACACTTCTCGCGACCGGTGGCATGGGCCAGATATACTATCACACATCGAATCCGAAAATCGCCACCGGCGACGGGGTGGCGCTGGCGTTTCGGGCCGGTGTTCCGGTGGGCAACCTGGAGTTCGTGCAGTTCCATCCGACCACCCTGTACAGCCCGGGGCGCTGGCCGTTCCTGATCAGTGAAGCGGTGCGCGGTGAAGGCGCCCGTCTGAGGTCGGTGTCCGGCGAGTACTTCATGGAGCACGCGCACGAGCTGAAGGATCTGGCGCCGCGCGATGTTGTCGCCCGCGCGATCGACAAGGAATTGAAGCGGTCCGGCGAGGAGTATGTGCTGCTCGATGTAAGCCATCGCGACCCGGAGTTTATCCGGAAACGCTTCCCGAATATCTACCGCCAGTGCCTTCGCTATGGATTCGATATCACCCAGCGGGCGATCCCGGTGGTGCCGGCCGCACACTATGCCTGTGGCGGGGTGGTATCGGACATTCATGGACGGACATCGCTGCCGGGTCTGTTTGTCGCCGGTGAGGTTGCGATGACCGGAATGCACGGCGCCAACCGACTGGCTTCGAATTCTCTGCTTGAGGCCGTGGTGATGGCCGAGTTTGCGGCCAGGTATTCGCTCGAGTATGGCGCCACGGTGTCGGTTCCGGAGTCACTTCCCAAAATCGGGCAGCCGGAACGGTTTGGGGCGTATCCCGATGAGAAGGTGCTGTTCTCGCATTACAAGCGTGAACTGCAGCGAGTGATGTCGGACCTGGTGGGAATCGTGCGTACGCAGGAGCGGCTCTCGATCGCGCTTGGGAAGATCGGGCGAATCATGATCGAGGTCGAGGAAATTCACCGAAGCACACCCGCGACGTACAAACTGGTCGAGCTTCGCAATATGGTCCAGACCGCGCAGTTGGTGATCCTGTCGGCTATCTCCCGCAAGGAATCGCGCGGGCTGCAGTATCTCGAAGACAGGGCCGAGCCGGACGACGCCTATCTTAAAGACACGATAATCGACACGGTACCCGAAGGGGCGATGGAGGTCCAGTGATTACCAGTCACGACATGATTTTGATACTTGATTTCGGTTCGCAGTATACGCAGTTAATCGCACGCCGCATCCGCGAAGCGCACGTCTATTGTGAGATTGCGCCGTTCAATGTTGACCTGTCCACCTACGCCGACCGGAATATCGCCGGTTTTATCCTCTCCGGCGGTCCGGCGTCGCTCGCCGATCCGGATGCCCCTCGTCTCGACCGGTCCTTTTTCGACACCGACAAGCCGATCCTCGGCGTGTGCTACGGCATGCAGTTGATGATCGACCGTCTCGGGGGGCGGCTCGAAGCGAGCGCCAGCCGGGAGTACGGACTGTCGCATTTCAGGGTCAGGAGCACCAACGGCATCTTCAAAGGGATGCAGGATTCCAGTCGCGTGTGGATGTCTCACGGTGACTCGGTGGTCGACCTGGCCGACGGGTTCGAAGTGATCGGTTCGACCGATGATCTGAATGTCGCAGCCATCGCCAACGACCAGCGGCGGCTGTACGGTCTGCAGTTCCACCCTGAAGTGCACCACACCGATGAAGGCAAGAAGATACTCCATAACTTCCTCTTCGATATCTGCGGATTGAAGGGTGACTGGACGACTGAGTCGGTGATCGATGAGAGTGTGAAGGCCATTCGTGAGAAGGTCGGCGACAACGACGTCTTGCTCGGCATATCGGGCGGGGTCGACAGTTCGGTTGCGGCAATGCTTCTGACGCGTGCGATCGGCAGCAAGCTCCACGCGGTCTTCGTCAACAACGGGCTGCTCCGCAAGAACGAGTTCACGGATGTATCGGCATTGTTGGGAACACTGGGGATCAATCTGCACCCGGTCGATGCGTCGCGATTGTTTCTCGACCGCCTGGCCGGCGTCGAGGATCCGGAGAAGAAGCGCAAGATTATCGGTGCGACGTTTATAGACGTTTTCGAAGAGCAAGCCGACAAGATCGGGCGAATCGAGTTCCTGGCGCAGGGGACATTGTATCCTGACGTGATTGAATCGGTATCGTTTAAGGGGCCGGCGGCAACCATAAAAAGCCATCACAATGTCGGCGGCCTGAAAGATCGCATGAAGCTCACACTGGTCGAGCCGCTTCGCGAGCTCTTCAAAGACGAAGTCCGCGAGATGGGCAGGGCGCTCGGCCTGCCGCATGAGTTCCTCGGCCGTCATCCCTTCCCCGGACCGGGGCTGGCGGTGCGTATACTCGGCGATGTTACGCAGGAGCGATGCGATTTGCTTCGCGAAGTCGACGCTATCTTCATCGACGGTCTCCGTCGGCACGGAATATACGACGAGATCTGGCAGGCGTTTGCGGTGCTGCTTCCGGTCAAGGCAGTCGGTGTAATGGGAGACGCACGGACCTACGAGAATGTCGTCGCGCTTCGCGCGGTAACTTCGGTCGACGGCATGACCGCCGACTGGGCGCGGATCGACCCGGATATCCTGGCTGAGCTGTCGAACAAGATTATTCGTAACGTCACGGGCGTCAACCGCGTGACCTACGACATCTCTTCGAAACCGCCAGCAACAATAGAGTGGGAATGAGCGGTCCGATGCGACGGACTGCCGGAATCCGGGAGGGAGATATATGCGCTTTGCGGTGATAGCTCCACTACTGATATTGATGCTGTTTGGTGCGGGTTCTTCGCAGGCGGTAGAATTGACTGACGCACAGATCGACACGCTGGTGAACTACGTGTCGGAGAATGCTCAGTCTCCGATTGAATATGTTCTCTCGAAATTCGACGATCACGATGTCGTCATTCTCGGCGAGCCGCACTATGTCAAACAGCACGTGGAATTTGTCCGGAACCTGATACCGGCCCTGCACAAGGACGGGATCAACCGTCTCGCTACGGAGTACCTTCGGCGGGTGGATCAGACGCTGCTCGACAGCCTCATCACCGCCCCGGTGTGGGATGAACAGTTGGCGCGGGAGATCACCATGCGCTCGTTTGTCTACTGGGGATTTCAGGAGTATGTTTACATATACAAGGCGGCCTGGTCGGTCAATCAGCAGCGGGCGGAGTCGGAGCCGAGGTTTCGTATAATCGCGATGGGCGGCGCGCCGGACTGGAGCATACTGAAGAAGCCTGAAGATCGACGCGTTGATTCACTTCGAAGGCAGGTCTGGCATGGCGAGACGGAAGGCGACTGGGCGAAGGTAGTTCTTGAGGAAGTGGCGGCCGGCGAGAAGGTACTTGCCTACTGCGGCGCACATCATGCTTTTTCGCGCGATCTTCAGCCGTTGGTTGGCAGGGACGGATTCAGTGGGCGATTTGAGATGGATCGGTTCGGTCGCTACGTGCATGAGGCGCTTGGCGAACGGGCTATGACGGTTATGCTGCACTATGCCTGGGCCGGAGCCGGGGGGTACAGCGACCATTACGTGCGGCCGGCGGGAGGGATGATAGACACGGTGATGGCGCTTCTTGGGTCCGAGCATTATCCGGCAGGGTTTGATGTTGTCGGGTCCCCGTTCGTGCGGCACGAGATCGACGATGCGGTGTACAGGCACGGCTACGAGCCGTTTACACTCGATGAGTATTGTGATGGATGGATATACTTCTGCCCGTTTGCACAGGTTGCGTTCGTCACCCCGATTCAGCGGTTCTACAACGAGAGTAACATAGACTATGCGCGGCGAAACTCCTGGAATCCACACGATCGGGACAACTCGATTGAAGAATTCACGCGCGACCTTCAGGACGTGGTGGATAAGGCACGCAACGACCTGAGTGACTTGTACTAACTGATGGGAGCCTGGTGGTGAGATGAGCAGTCTCGCCGGGAAACTACTTCGTATGCTTCTCTGGGTAACCGGAATCGCGGCCGGCATATTTGTCGTCTTCGCGCTCGTCCTCTATCTCCAGCAGGGGAAGCTGATTTTCTTCCCTTCGCGGGAGATCGGCCAGACGCCCGCTGACTGGCGATTGGCGTATGAGGATGTGTTCATAGATGTTACTCCAACCGAACGTATCCACGCCTGGTATTTCCCGGTCGATACGTCGACAAATACCATCGTTCTGTGCCACGGCAACGCGGGAAACATCGCCAATCGCATCGAATCGGCGGCCTACTGGGTATCGCTCGGCGCCAATGTTCTGCTGTTTGATTATCGCGGGTACGGTCGTTCCGATGGTCAGCCCGGTGAAGAGGAGTGCTATGAGGATGCGCTGGCGGCCCTGGGGTGGCTGCAGGAGTCGAAGGGCACGTCGTTGGAGAATATCGTCCTGTTCGGACGCTCGCTCGGCGGCGCCGTCGCGGTCGAAGCGGCAACGCGCGTTCCGTGCGCCGGTCTGGTGGTGGAATCGTCGTTTACGTCGGCTGCCGACATGGGCCGGCGGATGTATCCGTTTCTTCCCATCGGACTGTTGATTCGGTACCGGTTTGACTCTTTGTCCAAGATTGGCAGGGTCTCCTGCCCGGTGCTGATCACACACTCGCCGCAGGATGAAATCGTTCCGTACGATATGGGGGAGTCGCTTTTCGAGGCCGCACCTGCGCCGAAACGGTTTGTCGAACTTTCCGGCGGGCACAATGATCGGGAGTACTATGATATTCCGGCGTACCGGGCGTCCGTTTTGAGCCTGATCGAGGGGACGGCAGCAGCCGATTTCGGCGCGGAGGACGGCGATTCCCGGAACGGCCGGCCGGATCGCGATGTTGCAGGAGACTGAGAGCGGCCTGAGGGACGTCCAAACCGATTGACAGGGCGCGCCACCGACCGTATTTTGCCGCTCAACCAACTTGGGATGCATACACGATGCTCGATGTCAAAAAAATGCAGGAATACGCCAGTCCGGTGCAGGCCGATCTGGAGTTGTTCGACCGCCGCCTGGCCGACTATCTCAAAGGCGATTCCCCGCTGATAAGTTCGATTGCGCGCCATTTGCTCAAATCGCGCGGTAAACGGATTCGCCCCGCGTTTGTGTTTCTGTCTTCGCGGGCCTCGGATAATTTCACCGAACATTCGATTGATGCTTCCCTTGCTATCGAGTTGATTCACACCGCCACGCTGTTGCACGACGACGTGGTTGATGCCGCCGATGTCCGCCGGGGCAAAAAGACCGTCAATGCCCAGTGGACAAACCTGATCTCGGTTCTGATGGGTGATTACCTGTTTGCGAAAGCCTTCCGGATTATGGTGGCGGCGAACTCGATGGACCTGATTGCGGCTATCTCGCGGGCGACCGAGCGGGTCTCGGTCGGCGAACTCCGGCAGATCGAAGAAACCGCCAATTATGCGCTGTCCGAAGAAGAGTACCTCGAGATCATTTCCGACAAGACTGCATCGTTGTTCAACGTTTCCTGCGAGACCGGGCCGATTCTGAACAATCGGCATCGGACGGAGCGCGAGCGGTTTGCGACTTTCGGCGAGAAGATCGGCACGGCGTTTCAGATCGCCGATGACCTGCTCGATTTTGTCGGCGATCCCGAGGTGACCGGCAAGGAACTCGGCAACGACGTGCTGACCGGTAAGGTAACACTGCCGCTGATCTATGCCCTCAAGCAGGTGAGCGAGAAAAGTGGGCGGGAGATCGTCTCGTATCTCAACGACAACGAGACGCACGACAGCGAAGAAGTTTTCCGGAAGATTCACGAGTTTGTGCACGAGAATGGTGGAGTCGACTACGCCTACCGTCGTGCGGACGAGTTATGCCGCCAGGGGCTGGAATCGCTGCCCCGGTACGACCAGTCCGTATACTATCAATCGCTGGCCTCGATGGTGCACTACACGGTAGCGCGCGCCTCGTAGTCCGCTCATGGATCGCCCGGCCGAAAGCATTACCGTGCGCTCCCTTTCCCAGCCAGAAATACCCAACCTGAGCCGGCTTTAGTCAGTATAAGAGGGCAAGTGTTCTCAGTAACCGACATCTCGATAGGATTTCGCACCGCCACGCCGGTGCTGGCCTGGCTGGCGCTCGCCTTTTTGGTGGTGCTGTCCATTTGGATGTATCGTCGGACGAACCCTCCCCTCCGGCTGTGGCTTCGAATCCTGCTGGCGGTCCTCCGAATCGGCGCCGTGCTCCTTCTGATGCTGGCCCTGCTGGAGCCGGTGATTAACTACAGCCGCGAGTTTGAACGCAACCGCCGCGTCACCCTGCTGGTCGATCAGTCTACCAGCATGGAGCGCGAAGAGCGCGGGACAACCAGAGCGGCGCGGGTCGACTCACTGCTGTCGGGTTCGTCGTTTGCGGCTGTCCGGGGGCAGGTCGATCTGACGGCTCGCTATTTCGGCGCTACGCTCGCCGAGTCACCGGTCGAGGTCGATCGTTCGGCGACGGCGCTGGGAGATGTGCTCGCCGAAGCCGATCAGCAGCAGATCGCGGAGCCGGCGGACTATTGGCTGTTGATCGGTGATGGTCGCTCCAATGCCGGTCGTGATCCGCAAGCGGTGGCGAACGGACTGCGGACACCGATTATCGCCGTCGATGTTGCCACCGATGTCGGCGCCTTTGATGTCCGTCTGGCCGATATAGATTTCGATCCGATTCAGTTTGTCGGGCAGAAGAGCGAGATCACCGCCCGCCTCAACTGGCACAATGCCGCCGGGCGCGAAGCGATCGTGGAACTCCGCGAAGGCAACCGAACCGTCAGTCAGGGGAGACTTTCTATCGGCGAAGAGGGCGGATTTGGCGATGTCACGCTCGACTATACGCCTGCCGAACCGGGCCAGCAACTGCTGCAAGTGTCAGTCGTCCCGCTTGACGGTGAAGAAACCACCGACAACAACTCCCGTACCATTTCAGTCAAGGTGCTCAAGAGTAGGTTGCTCGTTCTGTTGGTGACGGCGGCGCCGGACTATGAGATCGGATTCATGAAACGCTTCTTCGATCAATCCGAGAAGTACGATGTCGATTTTGTCGTCACGGGCGCCGGGGCCGGCAACCTGTCCGGCCAGATTCCCGGCCGCCAGACCGAGTTGAACCGCTACGACCTGGTTATTCTGCACGATCCCGATCCGCAGGAACTCCAGTCACGCCGTCCGTTGTTCGAGTCCTACCTCTCCGACAAGGGGGGGGGGCTGTGGGTGATGATGGGCCGGCGGTTCGCCGGGCGAGGACCGGTCGATTGGTTTAACAATCTGCTGCCATTCCACCAGAGCACACCTCGATCAATGCAGTACACACAGTTTCAGGGGGAGCCGGCCGAAGGGCAGTTGTTTCACCCGGCTGTCCGGTTGGCCGATAATCGCGCTGCGATCAGAGACATCTGGTCGAATATGCCGCCGTTCGGGACGCTGGTTGTCTGCGACTCGATCGATCCCAACGGCGTGCTGCTGGCTTCTGTCGCCGCCGGCAGCGCCTGGATTCGTTCTCCGATTCTCGGCTACAAGCGGGTCGGACCCGGCAAAGTGCTGGCTTCGGCTGCCGGACCATACTGGCCGTGGGGGTTCATTACGCTGGGACTGGGGGAGAGCAGCGATTCGTACACCGCTTTCGTGGGTGGAGCGGCCGAATGGCTGACCGTGACCGATGATTTCGATCCGGTCCGTATCGGGCCCGACATGCAGGTCTTCACGCGCGGGGAAACCGTACGGTTTTCCGGGTTCGCAGGAGATCTCGGATTCCGTCCGATCGAGGGAGCGACCGGTTCGGTGACGCTCGAAGGAGCTGCCGATGACGCGCGGTTCGAGAACGATCTGCTGGAACTGGGCGACGGTCGCTATCGGAGCGAGTTTGCGCAGCTTCCTCCCGGTGAATACCGCTACGACGCCGTGATAGAGAAAGGCGGACGGGAGCTGAAGCGGGCGACCGGGACGATTCGTGTCGAATCGTTTTCACTGGAAGAATTCGATCAGAGCGGGAATCCGCAGGTGCTGCGGTCGATAGCCGGGCGTACCGCCGGCGGGTATTTCACCTATGAGGACTTCGACAAAGCGCTGGGGTCGATAGAGACGCGGCCGGTTATCGAGGCGGTTGAAGGGGAGATAACCTTCTTCAACAAGCTGTGGTTATTACTGCTGTTCGTCGGGTTGCTCGGAGTGGAGTGGCTGATTCGTAAGCTGAATCACTTAGTGTGATTTGTTGTCTTCTCTCCGATACTCCTCGAGGAGCGAATCGAGATCGAATTTCTCTGCCAGATGAGATTTCCGTTCCGACAACGCGACAATCAGACTTCGGATCCGTTCGGCGCAGTTCTGGATCTGCTGGACGTAATGGCGCTGGTCGTCGCTGAGCGGCTCCTCGTCATCGAGCATATACTCGGCATAACCGATTATCCCCGCCAGCGGGTTGTTGATCTCATGATTGAGCCCCAGGCATTGAGCCAGATACGGCTTGAGGTGCTCCAGAAACGCCAGGTCCCTGCGCTGGGTATCGTTCATCGTGTCGGTCGTCATCGTTACTGTGCCTCGCCCTTTTGTGTGAATCAGTGACTTCCCCGGTTTCCCTCTATGTTTTTTTATCGGACAGTAGTCCGGTAAAATAAAGTCCGGGTGGGCAAACTCCCGATAAATCCTTTTTCCGTTCGTTGTCTCTTCCTATATTCGCTCCAATTCACTGGAGGATTCTATGAGACTGGCAGTACTGGGAGCGGGGTTGATGGGCCGGGCGGCCCTGTATGATTTTTCGCGGGCCGATGAAGTTGAGTCGGTCGGGGTGTTTGATATCGACGCGGCGCTGGCCAAAGAAGTGGCCGACGCGTACGGTGGCGGCAAGGCGGTATCGGGGGTGCTGGACGCGGGTGACGAGGAAGCCGCGGAGACGATTCTCTCGGACTACGACGCCGCGGTCTCCTGTGTTACCTACCGCTACAATCCGGGGCTGACGCGGGCGGCGATCAAAGCCGGCTGTCATTTGTGCGACCTGGGTGGAAACAACGATGCGGTCCGCGAACAGCTGGCGATGAATGACGAGGCGGAGAAGGCGGGGGTGATCGTCATTCCCGACTGCGGTCTCGCGCCCGGTATGGTGGCGGTGCTGGCGGCCGACGGAATATCGCGCTTCGACAAGGCGATGTCGGTCAAGATTCGGGTTGGTGGCCTGCCGCAATCGCCGCGTCCGCCTCTCAACTACCAGATGGTCTTTTCGGCCGAGGGGCTTATTAACGAGTACTGGGAGCCGTGCCTGATTCTGGAGGGTGGCAAGAAGAAGACGGTGAACCCGATGTCGGCTCTGGAAGAACTGGACTTCGACGGCATCGGCAAGCTCGAAGCGTTTTACACCTCGGGCGGTACCTCGACTCTGCCCGACACCTATGAGAACACGGTGGACTTCCTCGATTACAAGACGATCCGCTATCCCGGACATTGCGAGTTGTTCCGTCCGATGCTCGAGATCGGACTGGCCTCGCGGCAGAAGCTTGCGGTTGGCGGGCAGTCGGTCGAACCGCGCTCCGTGCTCAAGGCGGTGCTCGACCGGAACCTGTCGTTCGGCGATCTCGATATGGTGCTGTTGCGGGTGACGGTGGATGGTATAGCCGGTGGTGTCACGCGCCGCGTGGTTTATGAGATAGTCGACAAACAAGACACCCGCACCGGCCTGACGGCGATGATGCGTACGACAGCATTTCCGGCGGCGATTGTCGCCTGGATGTCGGCGGCGGGGCAGGTCGAAGCGCGAGGGGTCAAGCCGCAGGAGCTGGCGATCAATCCGAAGTTGTTTATTCCGCAGCTGAAAAAGCGCGGGATTAACCTGGCGATCAGCGAAGAGGACTTGTAGTCGTTCGGCTACCAGAGGTCGATCGGAGAGATCATTTCCACGTGCGTCGGAGCGCCCGGCTGAACACCGATTGTGAAGGCAAGGGTGTCACCGGTCGGCAGATATATCATCTCCAGCCGGTGATTGCCGACCGGGATGTTCGTGAACGAAAACGACCCGTCGGCTTCGGGAGACTGCAGCGCACTGGTGAGAGCACCCGCACCATCGGGGTAGCGCAGGCGGACGGCGATCGAGTCGGCCCGGACCGTTCCCGGCATGGTACCGTCGGCATTGAGCAGCAGGCCCCTGACCTGGTTGGACGTCAGCTCCCCCGCCTGCGGGCATATGACTTTCTCAATTGTCTGTCCCGAACCTACTGATCGAAGCACCGTCCCGGCCAGAACATACTCACTTCCCCAGGCATCCCGCTTGAATTCCCAGCCGTTGATGCCCGGTTCAATGTACGGTCCGTTCCAGGTGGTAAAGCCGCCCGGGTTCGCCACCAGAGCGTCGAGATTCGGCGGCAGGGCCCCGATATCACCAACGTAGCCGTAGTCGGTCCGGGCGCCATGGGAGCGCACCTCCGGATTGCCCGCGATGGCAAACACCAGTTGATCCATCTCCAGCTTGGTTTGCTCGAACCTGGCGGTTTCTATCGATGGCTGCAGTTGGCGGGTGGCGATGGTCGCGAGGATACCTATGATCACGATGATAATCACCAGCTCTATCACCGTGAAGCCGCGCTCTTTTCCTGGTCGCTCGATCATGGGCAGTCCCCGGTGGTGATCTCAAACGACGAACCGTCGGAGAAGGTGAGCGTGAAGTCAGTATGGTCCATGTCGACATTTGGCCCGCCGGTGGGTTGCGATTTGAAGAAGTCGAAATCAAGTCGTATGGAAGCGCCGGCGGCGAGTGTCTGCGTGGAGGTGAACGTGGCCGGCTGTCCGGAGGCTATCTTCGGGCTGTTCTCATTTGCAACCGTCGTCCCATCCCAGATGACATAGCGGTAGTACGCCGTGGGGGAGAGCCACGACAACGTTACCCAGTCGACATCGATGTCGGTCGCGCCGGTGTTCTCGATCCAGAGCGAGAATCCGTGGCAGTCGGAGTACAAGGAGTCGGAGCCCGCTATCGGTCCCACTCCGCCCGGTGATCCGCCCGCCCCCGGCGGCCAGACATTGGCCGGAAGATGGTACTCGGCGTACAACCTGCTGTTGGGCAGGACGGAGACGAAGCGCCGCAGGGTGTCGGCGGTCGGTTGATAGACCAGCAGCAGATCGTGGTTGCCGACCGGGATCGAATCGAACTCGAAGAAGCCGCCGTCGTCCGGCGAGATATTGTCGTAGGTATAACCGCCGATACCGTCGGGGAAGGTTAATCTCACCAGCACCGAATCACCATAGCCCGGTCCCGGGGGGGTGCCGTCGAGATCGAAGACATTGCCCGCAACTGAATTGTACAGCAGATGAGTGGTCGATTCGACTATGCGACGGGAGACGGTCGAACCGGATCCACTTGAGTTAATGGTCTCGCCGCCGGTGTAGGCGTAGGTCGATCCCCAGGCGTCGCGTTTGAAATCATCGGCCGTTTGCACGAAACGGTTTTCTACGTACGGTCCACGCCAGGTTGCGAAACCGCCGGGATTGGTGTGAAGCGCGTCGAGATTCGGAGGCAGCGAACCGATGTCGCCGACATAACCGAAGTCGGACCGGATACCGTTGTTGTACAAATCCGGGTCGCCGACAATAGCTCTCGCCAAAGCGTCCATTTCCTGCCGAGTCTCTTCGAGCTTGCTCGTCTCTGAAATCGACTTTCCACCGCGCAGGGCGATGGTGACCAATATACCTGCAATGACGATCACGATAGCGAGCTCGATCAGGGTGAAACCAGCGTTGTTGTGCCGTCTGTCTGTTCCGTTACTCATCAGGGAGTCTCCGGTGATTGCGGCAGCACGAACGTGTGCGGGCTGTCATGGTTGTTGTACTGAGCCTTGACGTAAGCTGCCGACCGCACGACACGGGAGACGCGAACCTCATCAGCCCGGCCCCGGTAGTACGAGTCGTTCCAGCCGGCATTCACGCCAATTCCCATATCGTAATTGCTGGCGGTCGGGTTCAGATCACTGGAGTAGGCCGCCGTCTCATCCGGGTCACCGTCAATGTATGACCGCACATAGGTACCGTCGTACGTACAGACGACATAGTGCCAGTCATCGAGGAACCACGTGGCCGGTTGACCGTAATTGAATTTGCGCCAGGTGTTGTCGTAGAAGACGTTGTAGGGTGTACCGCCGGACCGGATTTCCCACAGTGCATAGTTTGAGCCTCGCTGCATCAGGTTGGCGCGACCGGTGGCGCCGCGGAGGTACATCCAGCCTTCCATAGTGATCGCCTTGTCGCTTACGGTGACTCCGGCAGCGGGGATCCGCAGATAGTCGTTGCTGCCGTCGAAATCAATCGCTCGTCCGATCTGACCGGAGACCAGGTCGCTCGATCCCATGCCGCCGTACGATGTGCCGTTGTTGCCGTTCCGGGTGGCGTCGATCGCCTGCGGCGCGGGACCTCCGGGGTTGTCATCGAGGTGTTGTACGACGACATAATTCGAGTCCCAGACTTCGAAGGCGCCTCCGGGATCGCCAGGCAGCGGCTGTGTCGCGCCCGGCTGGTCGTACCAGACCCAGATCGATGTGTTCACGCTGGCCGACACCGAAGGCACGTTCACCCATATCTCCGCTTCGGCCATGACCGGATTGGAGTTGGTCGTGAAGTCGACCACTTCGCAGGGCAAGGAGACGGTCCCATCGCGATCGAGCGTGAAGCGGATATCACCGCCGCCGTTGTCGGCCGAATGGGCGCCGTCGGCATCGAGCATCTCCGACGGAAGATTCAGCTGCGTCAGCAGCAGCGGGAAGTCGGTCAGGTCGTCGGGCACGCGGGCGGCGACGATAATCAACTCACAGCGACGGCCGAACGCCGAGGCGCTTCCGCCAAAGTAGTCGGCAGCGAACTTGTAGCGCGCCGCTCCGTTGTGCCGGGGCAGGACCGTGGCGTAGCGGACCAGCGTATCGACGGTCGGGGTGAAGACGAGCTCCAGGCGATGTCGACCGGCGGGCAGATCGGGGATTGCGAAATTGCCGGCCGAGTCGGGATTGACGTACTGCGACGTCATCGATCCGGAGCCATCGGGGTAGAAGATGGCGATATATACGGAGTCGCGATAGACCGGGCCCGGCACGCCGCCTGAGGCGTCGAGCACGCGACCGGCGAAGGTGTTGTCGAGATAGTCCGAAGATGCATCGGCGATGGTTTTTGTCATTGTCGAGCCGGAGCCGGTCGAGGTGATTGTCACGCCGCCGGTGTATTGATAGGCTGCGCCCCATGCATCGAGCTTGAACCCATTGTTGTCTTCGGCGATACCATCGGGAATATACGGACCATCCCAGGTGCCCAAACCGGGGTTCGACACGAGAGCATCGAGGTTTGGTGGGAACGCGCCGATATCGCCGACATAACCGAATTCGGAACGCACGCCGGATTGCATCACCGACGGGTCGCCGGCAATCGCCGAAGCCAGCATTTCCATTTCACGTTCGGTTTTAACCCTGCGCATATCGACCACCAGTCCGCTCATCGATTGCATGGCGATTGCGGCAAGGATGCCCACTACGACGATGACAACCAACAGCTCGATCAAACTGAAGCCGCGCTCTGTGCCGTGTCGGTGCCCGTTCATCACCACAGCTCCCGGGAGAGAGTGATTTCGGTGTAGAAGTCCCGGCCGGGATCGACCGGGATCAGGCGGGTGAGCGTGTCGGAAGCCGGTAGATAGACGATATGCAGGCGGTGCAGGCCGATCGGGATGGAGTCAAACTCGACGTAGCCGTTGGGATCGGGAGTCCTGACCAGTGATCGATACGATCCGGAACCATCGGGGCATGTCAGTACCAGTCTCAGTGAGTCGTGGTAGATCGAGCCCGGCGGGACCTGGTCCTGATCGATGACGGCGAGCGAGACGCGGTTGTAGAGCAAGTCGCCTGTGGACGCCGCGAGTTGTCTGGTCAGTGGTGATGACGACCCGTTTGAGATGATCGAAGCGCCACCGGCATAGACATAGGGGGCGCCCCAGGCGTCGAGCTTAAACGTGTAGTCTGCTGCTCCGGTGGATAGCTCATCGCGTATATACGGGCCATCCCAGGTGCCGTATCCCGGGTTGGAGACGAGAGCGTCGAGATTGATCGGGCAGGCGCCGACATCGCCGATGTAACCGTAGTCGACCCTGGTGCCACCCGACAGGTGGTGCGGGTCACCGGCGATAGCACAGGCCAGTCGGTCCATCTCCGCGACCGTCTCATTGGTGCGGGATACCTCGTTGCTGCTTTTGAGCGAGCGGACAGCAATACCGGCGATCACGCCGACTATCATGATGACGATCACCAGTTCGATCAGCGAATAGCCGCGCTCATTGTCGAGTTTGCATTTTCCAGGCATAGTTGTTCCTGACGGCTGTTGGCAAGCCGTATAGTCGTTATATCGGCGCGGGGAGGGGTAATTTTATGTCGGGAAGGAAGATGGCGGGCTTGCGCAGATGTGGATCAATCTGCGGTTCCCGGCTGAGGGCGGGTTCGCGGATGAACCCGCCGACTATGACGCCGCCTGACGATCAGAAGGTGTCGTCGTCGTCCCACTCCGAGGATTTCTCGGGGATCAGGACCACCAGGTCCTCGGTGACTTTGCACTGACAGGCCAGGCGGGAGTGATCGGTCAGTCCTTCGGCCTCGTCGAGCATATCTTCTTCGTCTTCGCTCATCTCGTTCAGGGAATCGAAGCCCTGTTCGACAATCACGTGGCAGGTGGAGCAGGCGCAGTTGCCGCCGCAGTTGTGATCGATCTTGATATTGTTATCGAGGGCGGCATCGAGAATCACCGTTCCCTCGGGAACGTCTACTTCCACGTCCAATGGCAGAAACCGTACTTTAGGCATAGCCGACAGCTTGAACCTCCATCAAATCATGCGTTCGGGTTGGTCGCCGAGAGCTGCTGTTACGCGGTTGCATCTTTCGGGGCGCGGTAGACGACGATATTGTCGTGCTCGTTACCGTACCGGACGCTCCGGGCGATCCCGGTGAGCTTTCCGGTAATGTACATAAACGCCCAGGGGGGAATAACGGCAGAATTGCAGCCGCGCACAAGTACTTGTCGGCCGGAGAATTTCAACCAGTCGAGTTCGTTGGCTTTTTTCAGGAAGTGATCTTCAAAAAAGGCCCCGTCGGTCAACAGATCGGCGGGGTCGACGATATCATATGCCATAGTGCGCTCGCTAGCAGGTGAACGAGGTTCCGCAGCCGCAGGAGCGTTTGGCGTTCGGGTTTTCGAACGTAAAGCCGCCGCCGAGCAGGCCGCCTTTGTAGTCGACGGTGGCACCCTTGATGTACATCATGGCGGCCAGGTCGATTCGCACCGGGAGACCGTCGTAGTCGAATTCGCGGTCGCCGTCTTTCGGCTCGTTGTCAAACTCCATGGCGTACGCCATGCCCGAGCAGCCGCCCGAGGTGACCCCTATACGGACGAAGAGGTTGTCTTCTTTTTCCTGGCCGATCAGCCGCTTGAGTTCTTCGACCGCCGCCGGGGTGATGGTGATCACCTTGCCGTCGGTTTGCGACTGCACATCGCCGATTGTCTTCTGGTCAGCCATCGCTGTCTCCTTTGAACGATCAGATCCTATCCATTGGGACCGCGGTTCGGGTCCGTGGAGTATAACAGCCGATCCGACAGAGGGTTCACGGTTCGGGCAGATTTTTTGAAAAATGGCCGAATTGGGTCCATAAACGAGGGTCGGGTGGGCGAAGCGGCTGGTTGGCATGCGGTTTGGTGTCCTTTCAGAGAAAAAATGGTCCAAATTGCGAATTTTTTGTAGACTAAGCAGAGCCTTTTTACTATTTTAGGCCGGTTAAATGTGGAAGCGTGGGTAAACGATTCTGACATGAGCAAGAGCCAGTGACAGCAAGGATGTGTGACGATGCAATTATCACGTAAAGCGGATTATGCACTCCGGGCGGTGCGGCATATTTCGACCCTTCCCAAAGGAAAACTCGGTTCGATCAATTCGATCGCCGAAGCCGAGTCCATTCCGCGGGAATTCCTGGCCAAGATCCTTAAAGATCTTACCCGGAGCGGTATCCTGGTGTCCTACCAGGGCGTGACCGGCGGTTATCGTCTCTCGCGCCTCCCGAAAGAGATATCCTTCCTGGACGTGATCGAGGCTATCGAAGGCCCCATTCATATGAACCTCTGTACCGAAGGTCCAAATTGCGGCTGCGACCAGTACGGCGGCTGTCAGTTCCGGGAGTTCTGGGAGGTTCAGGAGACCAGCGTCAAAAAGGCGCTCTCCAAACATCATTTCGGCAAGTATGCCCGACGCGGCGCACGCCGCTAGCGCCGAGCTGTCGGCTGAAGATTTACGGGCCTGTCCGGTTGCACCGGGCGGGCCCTCTTTCTTTCCGGTTGTGGCGGGCCGCCGGTATGTGCTATATTGGCGGGCTAGAAAAGCCCTTCGGGGCACTGAACAGTTTGGCTCGGCTTGCTGTTGATCAGTATAGGAGACAGTAAGTAGTCGGAGGATACAAGCAATGATGACACGGTTCGACTCCAAGGAACATAAAGTAAAGGTCGGTCTGGCCGAGATGCTCAAGGGCGGCGTCATAATGGACGTTACCACCCCGGAGCAGGCAAAGATCGCCGAGCAGTGCGGCGCCTCCGCCGTGATGGCGCTCGAACGCGTGCCCTCCGACATCCGGGCCGAAGGGGGCGTGGCGCGTATGGCCGATCTGGACGTGATCGACGGGATCAAACGAGTGGTCACGATTCCGGTTATGGCCAAATGCCGGATCGGGCACTTTGTCGAAGCGCGCGTTTTGGAGACGATGGAAATCGACTTCATCGATGAGTCCGAAGTGCTCACGCCGGCCGACAGCGTGTTCCATGTCAACAAATGGGATTTCAAGGTACCGTTCGTGTGCGGCTGCCGCAATCTCGGCGAGGCGCTTCGGCGAATCTCCGAAGGGGCCGCGATGATCCGCACCAAGGGCGAAGCGGGTACCGGTGATGTTTCGCAGGCGGTCAAGCACCTGCGCGAGATTACGTCGGTGATGCGGACGCTGACTTCGATGACCGAGACCGAGCTGTACGGGGTCGCGAAGGAGCATCGGGTGTCGATCGACCTGGTTCGCAAGGTGGCCGAGACGGGTAAGCTCCCGGTGCCGAATTTCGCCGCCGGCGGGGTAGCGACTCCGGCCGATGCTGCGTTGTGCATGCACCTGGGCGCCGAGGCGGTGTTTGTCGGCTCGGGCATTTTCAAGTCGAGCAACCCGGAGAAGTTCGGGACGGCGATCGTAAACGCCACGACCCACTGGCAGGATTTCGCGGTGATCGCGGAGCACTCGCACGGGCTGGGCGGCGCGATGAAGGGGATCCAGGCCGAGTCGATCCCGAAAGAAGAGCAGTTGCAGGTGCGGTAGTATCGCGCTTCAGGCATCATAGAATTTACTCCGAACCCGGTCCCGTTAGGGGCCGGGTTTTTTGATTGGGGCAACCCACCCAGGATGGGTGGGGTACTCGTGCATCCAGAGATGCCGAAATCAGGACCCACGCCACGAGTCTATGACTTGGTAAATTTGGAAATGATCGACTCGGCTGCTGTATATCCTTTCCCGAATATTTGCCATCTCCCGGCTTCATCCCGATGCGCCATATCCCGTTTTCGGAGGCTCTCAAGATTCGTCCTCAGGTGATTTCGGGTTTTTATAATGGTGTTGGTCGATTTGTGAAGTTGGTCTTCATCTAGAGGGCACGAGGAGCTATACAGCACCAGGAGAAGCCGTTGCCCTCCGTTCAATTTGCTGTTTGTGGTTCGCAAGACTCCTGCGACCTCCTGGACCAATACCGTCTTTCTGGTTGCAGCTAGTTCGATAAAGGCCTCTGCCTCAGACAGCCCCGACTCTTTCAGAATCTCGATCATGATCCATGAACATGCAGTGGTCACGAGTTCGGCATCAACTTGCAGGGGATCCACAGCCTTGAGATGCACAGAGCTCTTCCGAGTTCGGAAGTCATAAAGAACCCGAGACAGGCGAGCCCCGATTATCCTCAGCCCATCTCGCCCCCCGAGCTTCTCCAATCGCTCAATGCACTTGTCCAGATTAAACCGTGCCGAGAGTTGGGGATGCTGTCCGGTGAGCAGGTGTTCAATCACTCGGGCGGCCGATTCGACGAACAAGCCCACGTTCTGAATAGCCTGCTTCGGCTTCCCTGAGATGTACGCTGTACCTATTTGAGTGTAGCTCTCGAACAAGTTGTCTACAAGGGGATCATCCTGAACAATCCCGCCTAATGCGACCTTGGCTTTGCTCTTCGCTTCCATGGAGCTATGCTTTCATGAGATCGGCAAAGAACGTCTCGCCCGATTGACTCAAATCGTAAATCCCATTCTTGCGGTTTCGGACAAGCCCGTCCTTGACCGCCCTCTGGAGAAGGACGTTCGCGTAGTCCCCCTGCAGCTTTCCGTCTATCCAAGCTCCCTTGATATCGCTCTGGCGTATCTCACTGCGTCCCTCAACCTTTTCCAAATAGCCTACAACCAAGGCTACCTTCTCCTGACCGTTCTTGAGCTCAGTGCCTTTGGCGATCTCAGCGATCGTCGGTTTCTTGTTTCCCGATTTGGAGCGTGCAGAGTACGTGTTTTCGTCAGCTCCTCCGAATACCACCTTCTCCAGTCGTTCGACTCGGGCTACGAGGTCGTCTTTTTGTTTGTCAGGCGACATGAATTACCTCCTGATGACATATTGCCAGTTTTTCGTGGCTTTGTTTTCGAGTCTGGTTAACAGGCGCTCTCTTGTAAGGCTGAGTAGTGCCATCGAAACGGTCGATTTTGCGTAGTGTCGACCTTCCTTCTTGAGCTCACCCACCACTTCGGATAGCTCTCGAGGCTCATTGAAGTAGCCGTCCGCCACCAGTAGCCTCACCCCCCCCGTAGCTCCCTTCGTGGATCGGGCGTCTGCTTTCCTTCGACTGGACGCAGCCGGTGCGCGCCGAGTACCTTGGCCCTCGACTAAGCCGGCGAGTTCATCCACCATCTTGTGGATGTCCTTCACTATGTCCTGCACGGTTTTGGCCATTTGGTCTGTCTCCTTATCGTTTCTTGTATGCGTACTGGCCTTTTGGCTGCTTGCTTCGAGCCAAGACTTTCTGCCGGATCAGAGTTAACAAGGGGCGCATTAGGCTCGTGGTGGGCTTGTTCACCCCTTCGTCCCTCAGCTTGCTCTGGATTTCAGACAGCTTCCTGGGCTGATCAAAATACCCGTCCTCCACGAGACCGAAAATCATTTTGGTTAGTCCGGAAAAGCGTCGCGACTGATTATCCCCGGGATGCTCCTTAGTGACTCGCCTCTTCGTGGTTGAAGTCGATCCCAACAGCTCCTTAAGCTCACCCAGCAGTTGCTCGATTTGTTGTACAATTTCGTGCTCTCTGCTCATACAATAGTCCTTAATAAATCAGTTATGCGGCGTAATGCACGAACAATGCATACGCTTACGTAAAAGGTTGTTGTTCATATGGTTAAATCATTTTAATCGTGTACGATTCCTTATCGCCTCTGCATACACAATATGGTCAAAAAACTCCATAACCCGAAAACCTTACATTAATAATGGAGGGAGCAGAAAAAGGTTCCCGCTTTGTTGAAAAAAGTGATTATGCAGTGTCCTTAAGTAACACTCGCTGCTCAAACTGGTTGGGAGCCTCTCGCACGAGGGGCATCCGACGCGACCCGAAAAGCCCCTAATGAGTGCTGTTTGGAGCGTTTTCCGCATCGTCTAAGTGTTGAAGCCAGGAGTTTGTGATTCCGGGCCTCCAAATTGTTCTTTACTTTCTCCCTGATGTCTGCTTGTTCAAGAATCGAGTATACCTGGCATACCTGGAATCCCGTTACCGGGTGTGATCCGGTGTCGCCGGGGTGCGAACACTGCTATGCCGCCCGAATGGCGAAACGGCTTCAGGCGATGGGGGTCGCCAAATACAGAAACGGGTTCGCGGTCACGCTTCACCCGGACCTGCTGGCGGCGCCACTGTCGTGGAAGAAACCTCGGGTGGTGTTTGTCAATTCGATGTCCGATCTCTTTCATGATCGGGTGCCGCTCGACTACATCCAGCAGGTGTTCGATGTCATGCGCCGGGCCGATATGCATACGTTTCAGATTCTCACCAAACGCTCCAAACGGCTCAAACGAATCGCCGACCAGCTCGACTGGCCGCCGAATGTCTGGATGGGGGTGACGGTGGAGAGCCGTCAGTATGTGTACCGGATCAACGACCTTCGGGCAACCGGAGCATCGATAAAGTTCCTGTCGCTTGAACCGTTGCTGGGGCCGCTGAGTAATCTCGATCTGAGCGGGATTGACTGGGCGATCGTGGGGGGAGAGTCGGGGCCGGGGGCTCGTCCGATCAAGCCGGAGTGGGTGCGAGATATTCGCGACCAGTGTGATTTGCAGGGGGTGCATTTCTTCTTCAAGCAGTGGGGCGGGGTGAACAAGAAGCGGGCCGGGCGGGAGCTGGATGGTCGGTTGTACGAGGCGATGCCGGAGTTGTATGTGCCGGGGGAGGCGCAGGGGCGGTTGTTGTAGGGCCGCCCCAGAGGGGTGGGGTACTCGTGAACCGCGACTGAAGCCTGCCCCGGGCTTGATCCGGGATTACGGCCACGAGTCAGACGGAACATCAACATTCCCACCTGTCGTCCCTCCCGAGGCGGGACTTCAGGTGGGCCACAATTCAGCATTCCCCGTAGCCCGCGCGTCTCGCGTGGGGTGTCGGACGACGTCACCCTTCGACTCCGCTCAGGATGACGTCGGGGAAAGTCATCGGTACTCGAGCCCACCGCAAGCGGTGGGGTACCCAATACAGAGAAACCCACCATAAATGGTGGCCCACCCAGCCTGTTGTAGACCCACCCCAGAGGGGTGGGGTACTCGTGTACACCGCGCACGGATCGTTGTCGGACACTCTTTACATCCCGCCAAAAGACAATATATTACGGCACTTTTTCAGCCTTCGCGTGTGTTATAGGATACCATGAATTTCGCTGACAAAACAATCGGGGTCCTGGCGCTTCAGGGGGACTACAGTCTCCATGAGCGGCAGATAATCGCGCTGGGGGCGAAAGTCCGTCAGGTGCGGCTTCCGCGTGATCTCGAGGGGATCGATGCGCTGATCATGCCGGGGGGGGAGTCGACAACGATGGATATCCTGATCGACCGGTTCGGCCTTCGCGAGCCGCTGGCGACGTTTGGAGCGATCAAGCCGATCTACGGTACCTGCGCGGGGATGATTCTTCTGGCCAGAAATATCGAACGGAACCAGGCGGGCGTGAAAACGTTGGGATTGATTGATATCGATGTCGCCCGGAATGATTACGGCCGGCAAATCTATTCGTTCGAGGAAGAGATCGAGGCGGATTTTCACGGCGAGAAAAAGCGCTTCCTGGGCGGGTTTATTCGCGCGCCCCGAGTGACGCGGGTTGGTCCGGCGGTTACGGTGCTGGCTCGGTTTCAGGACTGGCCGGTGCTGGTCGAGCAGAACAAAATTCTGGCGGCGACGTTTCATAGTGAACTGGAATCGGACACGACGTTGTTGGAGTACTTTTTCGTACATTTTTTGCTCGACAGGGCCGATACCAAACGTATATTAGATGGATGAATAAAGTCTTCTTTACACAACCGATAGATCGGTTTTCGGCGGAGTCGGCCAATCCGAAGGCGCCGCCGGTTTCGATGCGAATGAACACGCCACACCAGCGTCTGCCGGAGTGGATAAGAATACGCCCGAAAAACGGGCCGAATTTCGAGCGAGTCAGAGATATCCTGAAGACGACCGGGCTCCATTCGGTCTGTCAGGAAGCGGCCTGTCCGAACATTCGCGAGTGCTGGGATGAAGGCACCGCGACGTTTATGATTCTCGGCAAGCATTGCACGCGCGGGTGTAATTTCTGCGATGTGATCAAAGCCCAGCCGATCGGACACGATCTCGAGGAACCGCAGCGGCTGGCCGATGCGGTGGCCCAGCTCAAGCTCAAGCAAGTGGTGATCACGTCGGTCACCAGAGATGACCTGCCGGATGGGGGAGCCTCTACATTTGCCCGGACTGTAGAGCTCCTCCGAAGGCAGGATAAGGAAGTGAAGATCGAGGTCCTGACGCCGGATTTCACCGGTCGGAAGGACGATATATTCACGGTGCTCGATTCGGGTATCGATGTCTTTGCGCACAATGTCGAGACGATCGGCCGTCTGCACAAACGGGTGCGAGGCGCCGCCAAGCTGGACCGGTCGCTCGAGGTGCTGCGGATAGCATCGAGCTATCGTCCCCGCCCGGTGATCAAGACCGGCTTCATGGTCGGGCTGGGGGAGACCAAAGACGAGCTGGTGGAGCTGATGCAGCAGTGTTATTCGGCGGGCGTGAATATCATCACGATCGGCCAGTACCTGCGGCCTTCGCTGGCCCACCTTCCGGTGGAGCGTTTCTATCATCCGGATGAATTTGTCGAGCTGGCGCGAATCGGTATGGAAGAGATCGGTCTGGGGCATGTCGAGGCCGGTCCGCTGGTGCGCAGTTCGTACAAGGCGTTTAATCAGTCCAGGCACCTTCTGGAGGAGTCATGATCAAGGAGATTCATATCGCTCGCCATCACGGCTTCTGTATGGGAGTCAAGCGGGCTATCAATATCGCGCAGGAGACCGCCGAGAAGACCGAGGGGAAGGTGACGATTCTCAATGAGATCGTGCACAACGAGGCGGTGGTGGAGCGGTTCCGCAGCCAGGGGGTGGGGCAGGCGTTTTCGGTCGAAGAGGTCGAAGGCGGGACGCTGATTATTTCGGCGCACGGCATTGCGCCGGATGTTATCCGGCGGGCCGAAGCGAAAGGGTTGAACGTAGTCGACGCCACCTGTCCGCTGGTGACGGTGATTTACGATATCATCAAGAAGGTCGTGCCGCAGGGGTACTATATCATCCACTACGGCGACCGCAATCATGATGAGACCGAGGGCGTGGTTGGCTATGCGCCGGACAAGATCACGGTGGTGTCGTCGCCCGACGAGCTGCCGTCGCTTCCGGCGTGGACCGATCGCAAGCTTGGTTTGACGGTGCAGACGACCTCGGAGATGGCCAAAGCGGAAGAGTTCAAGAAGGCGGCGCAGGAGAAGTGGCCGCATATCGAGATATTCGATACGATTTGTAATGCCACCAACAAGCGGCAGTCGGCGATTTTGTCACTGGCGCCGCACATGGATATGATGTTGGTGGTTGGTTCGAAGAGTTCAGCCAATTCCACGCGGCTGGCGAAAATCTCCAACGAGCTGTGCGGTCGGGGGTATCTGATCAACTCGGCCGACGACGTTCACGAAGAGTGGTTCAGCGAGCATCCCGAGATCGAGAAGATCGGCTTATCGGCCGGCGCATCGACCCCGGATTTCCTGGTCGAGGCGGTGGTGCAGAAGCTGGTCGAGTTCTCCGGCGGAACCGCGCAGGTCATTCTTCCCGAAAAAAAACAGCGCATCAGGAATGTCGCGAAGTCGGCAGGCTGAGGCGGCGAATCTCTCACGAAATCTCCGGGCGGATTTACAGGATGAGCACCACAAGGGAGTGAGGTCATATGCCGTATCTGGGTGATTTCTTTATCGTAGCAGCGTTCGGCTGTGCCGTTTGTTCGTTAGTCGCCTATTTCCTGGCGTGGCGGGGGCGCGATGATGTGCTCGTGCTGGGGCGTCGGTTTTTCCAGCTGGCGACCGGATTTGTCGCGCTGGCGATGATCACCCTGCTCTACCTGATCCTGACCCACGATTTCACGGTCAAGTATGTCTTCCAGTACTCCTCGACGGACATGCCGGTGTACTATCTCTGGTCGTCGTTGTGGGGTGGCCAGGAGGGGACGTTCCTGCTGTGGATATTTTTTACCGGTGTCATGGGTCTGGTGATGATGCGGACCGCGCGGGGGTTCGAGCGCGGCAATATGGTATTCGTGAACCTGTTCATTCTTTCGATTCTTCTCATTCTCCTGAAAAAATCTCCGTTCGAGTTGATGCCGGTCTGGCGGGTCGAAGGGTCCGGGTTGAACCCGCTTCTGCAGAATTACTGGATGACGATTCATCCGCCCGTGATGTTCCTCGGCTTTGCCGGGGCGGTGTTCCCGTTTGCGTTTGCGATGACCGGGCTGATCGAGCGGAATTATCATACCTGGTCAGAGGCGGCTCGTCGGTGGACGTTGTTCGCGTGGAGCGGACTCGGAGTGGCGCTGGTGATGGGCGGCTACTGGGCGTACGAGACGCTTGGCTGGGGCGGTTTCTGGGCCTGGGATCCGGTCGAAAACTCCTCGCTCATTCCGTGGCTGTTTCTCACCGCGCAGGTGCATGCGTTGTTTATCAAACGACAGCGGCGGGGGCTGCTTCGCTTCTCGCTGATAACGGTCTGCCTGTCGTTCTGGGCGGTGCTGTACGGGACGTTTTTGACCCGCTCCGGAGTGCTGGCGGATTTCTCCGTGCATTCGTTTGTCGATCTCGGCATCAATCAGTTCCTGGTCGGTGGACTGCTGTTTTTCGTGATTATGGGAACGGCGTTTGTCGTGTGGCGCTGGCGTGATATCAAGCCCGAGAAGTCTTTCTCGACGGTCAACTCCCGCGCGTACCTGGTGACGCTGGGGGTATTGGTCCTCTCGCTGGGCGCAGTGCTGGTGCTGGCCGGGACGTCGTCGCCGCTGCTGACCCGCCTGGCGGAAAACCCGTCGAATGTGGGACAAGATTACTATTTCAATATGATGACGCCGATCGGCATTGCGATTCTGCTGCTGATCTCGCTGTTCCCGGCGTACCGGTGGAATAAGGGGGTGGCGAAGCCGACCCTGCTGGTGGTCGGGGCGATTGCGTTCTCGGTCGTGGTCGGCGCGTTGCTGATCACCGGATACACGTATCAGTGGCAGTATCTGCTGCTGTTCGGGTTCGGGGCGTGGGCTCTGGTTAGCAATTCCTGGGTATACATCCTGTCGCTTCGCAATCCCGTCTCGCAGCCCGGTTACCTGTCGCATGTCGGACTGGCGCTGGCGCTGATCGGCGCGGCGACTTCGGCCGGGTTCGCCCGCTCGGAGGTGGTCACGATGAAGCAAAACGAGTGGGTGCAGGTGATGGACTACCGGCTGCGGTTTGTCGACATGGTCGACACGCCGAAAGGGTTTGACTGCCACGTCGAAGTTGACGACGGGCATGGGATATTTGTCGCCAACCTGCCGCATGAGTTTCCGAAAAACCAGGAGGGCGTGATGAAGAAGCCGTTCGTGCAGAACTATTTGAGTCACGACCTGTACCTGTCGCCGATGTCGATGGAGCGGCCCGATATCAAGGGGCCGGGGCAGCTGGCGCTGGCCAAGGAAGAGTCGGGCACAATTGGTGAGTATACGGTGACGTTTCACGAATTCGATGTCAGCGGCGCTCACGGCGGGGACCAGATGTCTGACATGGTGGCGGCTGCGAAGCTGACGATTTCACGCGGTGACTATAGCGAAGAGGTGGCGCCGACTCTGAAGGTGTCGAACAAAGAGGTGACGCCGGTTGTAGCGTCGTTTGATGACGGTCGCGGCAGCGTTCACATAAGCGGGGTCGATCCGGACAACGGCGGCGTGATGCTTCAGTTCCACGGTGAGTTCGTTCCGCACGGCGGACAGGCGGCAGCGGCCATCCTGACGGTTGATGTTTCCGAGAAGCCGTGGATTGTCTTATTCTGGCTGGGTACGATTGTCGCGTTCGGTGGAGGCGGGATGAGCATGATCGAGCGTCGCCGTCGCAAGAAACGGGAATCATCGATCGACGAGACCACGGTTTCGGACGAGACGATGGTACCGGCTGCCCGCGACGTCGCGTAGGTCTTCGTCGCAGGAATCGCGCCCGCCGGACAATTCGGCGGCCGCCGATTCAGAATTATATTGCATTCTCTCAACAATCTTATTTGTTTGGAGCGTGGTCAGGTGCTGCTGACCACGCAACCTTCGAACTATCCAATTTGTCTACGGACACAGTTTCGAGGTACTTGTCTTCACGACATTCTTAGTGCGGTGCCGGCGGCGTTAGCCGCAGCGGGCACAACGCACCTGAGCGACCCGGGGCATAGGGCGTCAGGACGCGGGGCGAATTAAAGGAGCACACGTGCGCAGGATCAGGATGGCGAAGCTGGCGGACCTGCCGCCGGGGGCCATGATCGAAAAGCAGATCCTCGCCCGTCGCGTAGCTGTCGTTAACGACAACGGGACAATCATCGGCATCCAGTCAGAGTGTGCGCACATGCGTGCGTCGCTGGCCAAGGGGGGAGTCGAGAACGGGGTCCTGACCTGCTCGTGGCACGGCTGGCGGTATGATCTGAAGTCCGGCGAGTGTCTCAGTAATCCCGGCTTTCGACTGAAGAGATATGAGGTCGAAATCGACGGTGACGACGTCTACGTACTGCTCTAGCAGACAGGAGTTACATGCCTTCGAAGATTGAAAAGTACTTGCACCAGGTGACGCCGGAGCGCGACCCGGTGCTTCGTGAGATGGAGTCCTACGCCGAAGAAAACGGTTTTCCGATTATCGGTCCGCTGGTCGGTCGCTTCCTGTATCAGATGGCGATAGCGACCAAAGCGAGGCGGGTGCTGGAGATGGGTTCCGGTTATGGCTATAGTGCCTTCTGGTTTTCGCTAGCGATGAAGAGCAAGGGGCATATCACTATGACCGATGGCGACAAAGCGAACAAACGTCGCGCTTTCGACTACTTCAAGCGAGCCGGTTTGCAGAGTCAGTTCGATTTCAAAGTCGGCGACTCGCGGAAGATCATCGACAAGCTCGACGGGCCGTTCGATATCATCCTCAATGATATCGACAAGAAGGGATATCCGGAGACGATCGATCTGGTGGCCCCGAAGCTTCGCCGGGGCGGGCTGTTCATCACCGACAATGTGGTGTGGAGCGGCCGGGTGGCCGAGCGCAAGCGGGATGAGACGACCGAAGCGATTGTCGAGTTCACGCGGAACCTTTATCAGGACAGTCGGTTTTTTACGACGATTATGCCGGTTCGGGACGGAATTTCCATCGCCCTGCGGATGTGAGGCGAAGATGAATCGTCTGGCGATGTTGCTGAGCTGGAAGCGCCGCATGGACGCCTACACCGTGCGTCTGGTGGAGGCGATCCCGGAGCGGTTGTCTTCGTATCGGGCATCGCCGGGGCAGTTGACCTGTTCCGAAGTGGTGTATCATCTGGCTGATTGTGAGAATGAGATGGCCCGTGATATCGTTCGAAACCGTGCCATCGAATTGGATAATCCGAAACTAAATTCGGATGAAAGTGTTACAAAGAATGGAAAGGGCCTCAAGCTCGTTTTTCAATTCACCGATACTCTTATTGAGTCGCTGAGCGAAAGCGATCTCGATAAGTCGATCGGATTCCCCGGCACAGACAAGACCGTGACGACGGAGTGGGTGATACAGGCGATGATAGAACATCAGATCCATCATCGCGGCCAATTGATCACATATCTTCGACTGAACGACGTGACGGTGCCGGTGCGATGGAGCGATTGAGGCAGGTTCATACAAACGTTTTAATAGTTGACAAAACAGTCGCCGGTCCGTTTCTATGGTGACTCGATGGTCCCACCTCGTTGCTGGGAGTCGATTGTTCTGGCCGGCGATCCCATTCGGACCCGGATCCGGGCGTGTCCCAGGGTTCACAACTTGTTCTCGGGCTGGTTTACGCTTCGGGGTTTTGTCACAGCTTATGCCTACGGTTACAAGGAGGTGTTGGTGTCATGCCACCCAAACGTGCGAAGTTTCTGACATACGGCGATGACGCTCTGTGTGCAGAGACGAAGAAATTCATTGAGGACGCCGGGATTCTGCTGGAGATACGCGATATCGAACAGCAGCCGCTCACGTTCAACGAGATCGACAAACTGATCAAACACATCGACCCGCGTCATTTTCTCAACGTGCTGTCACCGTCGTTCGACAAGCACGGTCTCGACGAGCGCCTGCCGGTGCGCCACGAGCTGATCGAGATGATGGTTGAGGATCATACGCTGCTGCGTCGTCCCATCATCCAGTCGGCGCGCCTGGTCACGGTCGGCTGCGACAAGAAAAGTATCTCGTTGATGTTGCAGATCAGTCCGAACGGAACCCGGGAGGAGGATGATCGTGATAACGACCGTCACAACCGTCGTCCGAATCGCAATCACAATTCCAAGCAGCCCACAGCCGCTCGCTGATCGGGCTGCTTTGTAAAATCCTTTTCTCCCGGCAGCGCGCGTCCTATATTCCGTAAAACTTGCAAGAGCCGTCTTTGGCGAAAGGTGGGTGTATGGATATAGAGCGCGAAATCCTCGAGACAGATATACTCATTGTTGGCGCCGGACCGGCCGGTCTGGCGACGGCGTACAAGCTGGCGACGACGATTGCCGCCGATGACTCACTGGAGATGCCCGAAGTCATCGTGATGGAAAAAGCGTCGTATGTCGGCGGTCATGCTTTGTCCGGTGCGGTGATGGACCCTCGCGGTCTGGCCGAGTTGATCCCCGATTACAAGGAGAAGGGAGCGCCGATCGAGGCCGAGGTCTCCGGCGATTCGTTCTACTACCTCACCAGGGGCGGTTCATTCAAGTTTCCGTTCATGCCGCCTCCGGTCCAGAACCACGGCAACGAAATCATCTCACTCAACAAGCTGTCCGGCTGGCTGGCCGAGCAGGTTGAAGCGGCGGGGATCGACATATTCGCCGGGCTGGCCGGGTATGACCTGATAGTCGAAGACGGGGCGGTGACCGGTGTCCAGACGGTTGACATGGGGCGCGACAAGGACGGCTCGCCGCGTTCCAATTTCGAGCCCGGCTCTGTCATCAGGGCGAAGGTGACGATCCTCTGCGAGGGCGTGCGCGGGTCGCTGACCCGGATGGCGTTCGAGAAGATTCCGGAGCTGATTGCCGACTCGGTGCCGCAGGCGTACCTGACGGGTGTGAAGGAAGTCTGGGAGGTGCCGGCGGGTCGGATCAAGGCCGGTGAGGTCATACATACGATCGGCTGGCCGCAGCCGTCGCACGAGTACGGCGGCGCCTGGATCTACGGCATGAGCGACACGATGGTGTCGATCGGCCTGGCGGTGGGGCTGAACTCTCCCGATCCGACCAATGACCCGCACATGAAATTCCAGCGCTATAAGACGCATCCGCTGGTGAAGAAGATTCTCGATGGCGGCACGCTCTTGCACTATGGCGCCAAGGCAATTCCCGACAATGGCTACTATTCGATGCCGAAGCTGACGTATCCGGGTCTGATGCTCTGCGGCGACAGCGCCGGGATGCTGAACCCGGCACGGCTGAAAGGCGTGCACCTGGCGATCAAGGGCGGAATCATGGCCGCCGAGACACTGGTTGACTGCATTCGGGCGGGTGACTTTTCGGGTCAGCGGCTGGCTGCGTATCAGGAACGGTTCGACAAGAGCTGGGCCCGCGAGGAGCTGTACAACAACCGGAATTTCCATGCGGGATTCGACGGTGGTCTGTTTGCCGGGTTGTTCCACGGCGCGGTGCAGATGGTGACCAGCGGCAACGGCCTGTTTGAACGTCGCGAGCATAAACCGGACCACACGTACGTATTGAAGATCGACGAGTACCGGAATCGGTTCGGGCATGACCCGGAGAAGCAGACGGTCAAGTTCGACAACAAGTACCTGTTCGACAAAGTGACCGATGTGTACAAGTCGGGGACGATGCACGAGGAGCATCAGCCGTCGCATCTTCAGATCGCCGACTATGACATCTGCAACAACCGGTGTACCGAGGAGTATGGCAATCCGTGTCAGCACTTCTGCCCGGCGTCGGTCTACAACATGGTCGACGACGAAAATCGCGAGGGGAAGCAGAAACTGGAGCTGACGCCCTCGAACTGCGTCCACTGCAAGACGTGTGATATCGCCGACCCGTACAATATCATTCGGTGGGTGACGCCACAGGGTGGGGAAGGACCGAACTACACGAATATGTAGTGATTTGGCGCCACAGCGCAGAGTTTGCGGTCGACCGGAGTGATCCGGTCGACCTTTTTTTGTCGGCGGCGTACGGTTGTTGTGAACAACAGAATGGTTCGAGCGTATTAAGAGTACACGACGCGCAAGGAACCGTAGATGCTGGTCAAAGTAGTGGCGGTCCAGTCCGAGGTGGGCAAGCTGCCTTCGCTGGAAGAAAAGATATACATCTTCAAGCAACGTCCGGATTTCGTCTGTCTTCCGGAGTATTGTCTGTTTGGTCCCGACGACACGGACTATCATCGGGCCGCTTTGCGCACGCGCGATCATCTCAACGCCCTGTCCCGGTTGTCCGCCGATCTGTCAACCTGTCTTATTGCCGGATCGGTGGTGGAGCCCGACGGTGACTGTCTTTACAACAGCAGCTATCTGATCAACCGGGGGAATGTGCTGGGGCGTTATCGCAAGCAATATCCGGTTGACAGCGAACTTCGGCAGGGGATCACGCCCGGCCGGGAGTCGGTGGTGTTCAATATCGAGGGAACGATCGTCGCGATTCTGATTTGCGCCGACGTGTTCTATCCGCAGGCGTACGCTTCGGCGGCAGCGCGGGGAGCGGATGTGATATTCATTCCGACGACCTCGATGTTTCGTCCCGATGACACCGCCGGTCAGAAGCGGAAGCGCGACGAGGAGTATTTCCTGTCGGGGGCGCGGGAGTCCGGTTCGTACGTCGTGAAAGTGTGCGGGGTGGGGGAGATATTCGGAAAGTCGTTGCAGGGGCGGTCGATGATTGCGGCGCCGTGGGGGGTGCTGACGCAGGTCGAGATGGTCGGGGAGCAGCGCAAGCGGATTCTGATCGCGACACTGGATATCGACGAAGTTCGCGAGTTTCGCCGCAAGCAGGCGCTGTATGCCGCCCTGCAGGTGCGGGGGCGGGAAGTCGGCTGAGTCCGGCCCGGTCCGCAGTTACATTCTTCTTCAATCAATCGTATACTAATCCCAATCAGTGGTCCACGAGTATGCCGGAGTGTGTCCGGTGAGGGAGCAGGTGCATGTCGAGTGAAGTTATCGGTTCGGTTGGTGTCGGGTTGATCCTGCTGGCGTTTCTGCTGAATCTGGTCGGCAGAGTTTCGGAGCGGCATTCGGCGTATCTGTTGATGAATATCATCGGCGCCGGGATGGCGTGCTGGTATGCGTGGGTGGGTGACTCGATTCCGTTCGTGATTCTGGAAGGGGTCTGGTGTGCGGCGGCTCTTGCCAGGATGGTACTCAATAGAAAAGGCGCTCCCGCCGAAGCGGAAGCGCCGTAGTTCAGATCGATTCTTTCAGAAAGCGGCCTAGAGCGAAGCCTGCTGCTCGTCCTGCAGGTTGCGGTTGCGCTCGAGGTTGTTGATGATCTCGGAATCCTCGACCAGTTTCTGGTACCAGCGCGCGTACAATTCCTGCTGTTTTGCAGACTTGATCGCGGTGTAGATCGAGTCCCGCTTCTCCGTGAAGGTGGAGAGGTCGGGCGATTCGCGCTGAATCAGCTCAAGCACGGTTCCGCCGGCGGTCCATTCGATCGGCTCTGATATCTGGCCGGGGGTGGTCAGGCCGAAGGCGGCGCCGATAACCTCGGGCTGGCGGCCGATTCCTGTCAGGAAGCCCTGGCGGGTGATCGGTGCCTGGCTGGTGTACGGGACCCCGGCTTTGGAGGCGGCGTCTTTCAGCGTGACCCCTTCGTTGATAACCAGGTCATGCACTTCTTTTGCCTTGGCCCAGCAGCGCTGGCGGACGGAGTCACGCACCATCTCGGATTCGATGCGCTGCTTGACGTCCTCGAACGGCGACCGACCGGCCGGGAGAATGTCGCCGACCTGGGCGATGTAGAAGGCCGATTCGGTGTCGCGGAGTCTGCTGAGGTCGCCCTTTTCATGGTTGAAGGCGAACTCGTTGGCCTCGGCGTCCGGGCCGAGGAAGTCAGCGCCGGTGCCCTTGAGGAAGGGCTGGGTCGTCTTGACCTCGATGCCGGTCTCGGCCGCGGCCTGGTCGAAGCCGCTTTCGGCCGCGAGCGTGCGGAAGCGGGTCAGGGCGGCGTAGGCGTTGTCAAGTGTCTCGGGCGACGGCTGTATGCGGAGGAGGATGTGCGAGACGTGGGCCTTGCGCACTTTCTCTTCCTTGGTCTTGCCGCGAGGAACTTCGGTGTCGGTTCGATAGCCGTGATGTTTGATGATGTGCCAGCCGAACTGGGTCCGGAACGGTTCGGAGACTTCACCGTCCTTCATGGAGAAGGCGCGCGAGTTGAACTCGTCGACCATCTGGCCTTCGGGGAACCAGCCGAGATCGCCGCCGTTGATGGCCGACTGGGTGTCTTCGGAGCGCACCCGGGCGAGTTCGGCGAAATCACCGCCGGCCGTGACGGAGTCGTAGATCGACTGGATTTCCTGCCGGGCTGTTTCTTCGTCCTGCTCCGAAGCGACCTTTTCGATCATGGCGACTTTCAGCGTGCGGCGTTCACCGACCTGGTAGTCTTCGGGTTTGCTGTCGTAGACGGCGCGGATCTGCTCGTCGGTAAACGTCGGGCGGGGCTGAATGAAGTCGTTGTAGGCGGCGTTGGCGGCGCCGACCGTAACCTTTTCGTTGTTGGCGATGAAGCTCTGGCGAACTTCGTCTTCGGTGACGACGGCCGCTGAGATCACCATCTCCTGGACTTTGAGCTTCAGCACGTCCTGACGGGCGAGCGCCTCAACCTGTACCCAGAAGGGACCGGCCTGGGGATTGAGCATGAAGCCGAGGTACTTCTGGTAGTCGAACCGGCCGTCGGTCTGGAAGTCCGGAATGCTCTGCACGTAAGCCGGTGGTGACATCTGCAAGTACGAGAAGAGCTCGGTGTCGGAAACCGCGAGTTCCCTGGCGCGGACCTGCTGCATGAGCAGGTGGTCGTGGAGCATCTGGTTGAACGCCTGGTCTTCCAGTTGGCGGGCGACGTCATCCGGAACATCGCCGTCACGCTTCTGGGACTCCTGCTGGTAGAGGTTATTGTAAACACTGTAGAAGTTGTTCCAGGCGATTTCTTCGCCGTTGACGACCGCGACGACATTCGGGTCACCGTACTGGGCGGAGCTGCTGAAACTGAGTCCCCACTCGAGGACGATCATGGCGACGAAAAAGAGCAGGGTTATGACGATGATCGGGAAGATCATCTTGCGAAGCGCTTCAAACATTCGAGCCGTCTCCTTACGTGTATCAGAACCAATCTGGATAAATCATCGGTGGTGGCCCAACGGGCCGATACGAGCCTTGCAATATAATGAAAAGCGCGGGTTTGGCAACAATCCGGCCTTGCAATTTATACGCCGGTGCCCTTATTTGGGCACAATTCAACAGCAAAGACGTACAATCATCGACCACTACTTACGCTTATGAAGAGATTATCGACCACAGCTCGCACTTGCTTAGTCCTGGCCGGACTGGCGGCCGCAACTGCTTATGCCGCAACAGCCGACTGGCCGTTAAAAAGGGACATCGACCTCTCGTCGGGATTCGGCGATTACCGCCCGCGTCGCTTCCACGCCGGGGTGGATCTCCGCACCGGGGGCCGGATTGGCGCCGATCTGGTGGCTCCTGTCTCCGGCCATATCATGCGACTCCGAACCTCCTATGACGGCTACGGGAAGGTGATATATCTCAAGGGGGACGACGGCTATGTCTACGTGTTTGCCCACCTGGACAGCTTCAATGACACGATCGATCGTACCGTCAGAGAGGCCCAGGTGGCCGCGAAGCGGTATTACACCGATATTTCTCTCCCGCCGGATTCGATCAGGGTGAAAAAAGGGGAGGTGCTCGGAAAGACGGGCAAGACGGGTACGGGCGCCCCGCACCTGCATCTCGAGAAACGGACCGCCGACAACGTGCCGATCAACCCGCTTCGAAACGGATTTTCTCTCAAAGACAACGTGCGGCCGACGTTCGAGCGCGTTGGATTCGTGCTCAAGGACGACCGGGGGATATTCGCCGACGGAAGCCGCCGGATGTTCGTGAACGTGGTCCCGTCGGGCAAGAAGGGCAGATTTACGATCGCCGAGAAGCTGCATTTCAACCGGCCGTTCGGACTGCTGGCCGACTGCTATGACCAGATGCGTGAAGCGGGGATGCGCCAGTCGATTTACTCGCTCGAGCTGTCGATCGACGATCGACCGTACTATCGGATTGTGCTGGACACGCTTCAGTTCGAGTCCGGCCCGATGTCTGATCTGGAGTTCGACAACGTCGCTGTCGCCAACGACAGCAAGCGGGTCCGCCGGTTGTACCAGGAGCCCGGCAACGAAGTGAGGATCAGCCGGGCGCTGGCAGGCGATGACGGCGTTGTCGGCGCCAACGACGGACTCACGATCGGTAGGCACCGCGCGAAAATCGTCGGTGTCGATGCGTTCGGGAACTCGTCGGAGCTGTCGTTCGACTTCGTCTGGGGGCCGAAAGAGGGTGTCTGTGCTGTTGACTCGACGGTCGAGACCGGGCTGAACTCGCTCGATGCTTATGTCGGCGTTTCGGCGGCGATGAAGGCGATCGGCGCGGACTCGATCGATCTGCAGATGTTTGACGGCAAAGACTGGGGGGTTCCGGACAGTCTCGTGCGGACGAAGCTTGACGATGGTCGGTATCGCTATGCCATTCACAGTTCGAAGCGGCTGGCGCAGACGATCCTTCGTCTGGTGGCCCTCACCGACGACGGGTTCGCGATCGCCGACGAGCCGTTCTATGGGATCAGTTCCTATGCCTATACGAAAATCGGGATTCTGCCCGAGGTGACCGAAGATGGGCTGCTGGTGAGACTGGTGGCGCCGACCGTGCGTGCCGGCGCTGCTCGCCTCGAGCTGTACAATGGAGACTCTCTGCTCGGTACCGAGTATCCGACCCGGTTTACGAACACCAAGGAGTATCTCTTTTTTGTGCCTCCCGAACCGCAGTATGCCCATATCACGAAGATGAGAGGGGCGCTGAGCCAGGAGCCGGGCAGTCCGACCGACGGGATAATCGATGTTGATATCAGGCTGGTCGGTCTGCACCGAACCGAGCGTGTGACAAGTGATTCTCTGCTTACGCTGAACCTGGGGCGGGAGTATTTCTACTCACCGCTGTTCGTGCAGGTGCAGCATCTTGATACGCTGCCGACCGGCGATTTGAACTCCGACGTGTATGACATCAAGCCCCAGGTCTTTCTCACTCGCAAGGACTTCCCGATGGAAGTGAAGATCCGATCGATCAATCAGGTTAACGACAAGACCGGTCTCTGCTGGTACGATCCGGAAAAAAGTGAATGGGTCTGGCTGACGGACAGCGAGTGGCACAACAACGATCGTCTCGTGACGGCGTCGTCGGCGGGAGGCGGACGGTTCGCGGCGTTGTATGACCTCGAAGCGCCGTTGATTTATCGGGTGAATATCAAGCCGGGAATGACGTACTACAATCGACGCCCGGAGATCAGGTTCGAGATAGTCGACAACCTGTCGGGGATAGCAGACGACCGGGCTATTGACATACGACTGGATAATCGCTGGATGATCCCCGAGTACGATCCGGAGTCGAAGGTGTGCAAGACACAGCCGCTGGAAGATCTGACCGACGGCGCCCATCATGTGGCGATTACGGTGTTCGACCGGGCCGGGAACAAGGCCGAACATTACTTCCAGTTCTTCGTTAAGGATAGAAACCCGAAGTAGGTCTGCAACCGACGAAGGAGAGTCCGGGTACGTGCTGTTTCCGATTCGTGACGATCAACCGACCTTCCGCAAGCCATACGTTACCGTGGGGCTGATTGTCGTCAATACGCTCGTCTTTTTGTATTCCCAGACACTTCCCCTTCGCGGGTTCCAGTCCTTTCTGGCGACCTACGGATTCACGCCCGGGATCTATTTCGGCGGCATTCATGAGATGGTCATTCCGGGCTGGTACTATCTCACGCCGTTTACATCGATGTTCATGCACGGGGGATGGATGCACCTGATCGGCAACATGCTCTTCCTGTGGATCTACGGCAACAATATCGAAGACTATTTCGGGCCGGTGAAGTTTCTGATTTTCTATCTGGTGGCCGGTCTGGCGGCGGTGGGGCTGTACACACTGCCCAATATCGATTCGGCCATCCCGCTGGTGGGAGCATCGGGGGCGATCTCCGGGGTTATGGGGGCGTACCTGGTGCTGCATCCGAGAGCGGAGATCACCTGTCTGCTGTTTTTCTTCTTCATCCAGTTTATCGTGCTGCCGGCTAAAGTGGTGCTGGGGATCTGGCTGGTGTATCAACTGCTGATGACGCTGATTGGGGACCAGTCCGGGGTTGCGTATCTGGCTCATATCGGCGGGTTCGTGTTTGGCTGGCTGCTTTTGAGACTGGTGGTTAAAATCAAGGGGACCGGCTCCGGTCCGCGCGGCGGTCAGGGTGTCTATCGCGTGAAGTGGTGATTTGGTCGCTGTTCAGATTCTGCGCAAGTCCTTCTAACCGATTATCTCCCAATTAAATCGCATCTTTGGCCGACCCTCGTGTAAAGTGGGGCTCGGATTGGACCGATATATCCTGTAAGAAACACGTATGTCCAAGACACGCCCCAAGGAGGATCGTGATGGCCGCAAAGAAACAGTGGGTGTTTCGCTCGTATGAGGATGTCGAAGAGCGGTACCTGAAAGGCGAATTTGATTGTGATGATATCGCGGATTTCGACGATCCGATGGTGCTTGACTGGTGCGAACGGCTGACCGACTGGGCGCCGAAAGTAGCGCTTTGTTTCAATCCCAACACCAGCCCGGTGACGCTCGATCGTATCTCGCAGCACGAGATGCCGGAACTTCGCCGCCTCGTCTGCTTCCACAAAAACACTACCCCGGAGACACTGGAACGTCTGCTGAACGACGGTGACCGTGAGTGTCGCGATTCGGCGACGATGTATCTCGAGAAGTGGCGTCCGGGCCGCAGTGCCGCCGCCAAGAAGCGGGTGTCGGTGAAGGCGAAGTTTTAGACGAATCTTCTTTTCTGCTTAGTCCAACGAAGCGCGTTCATGCCAGCCACATGAGCGCGCTTTGTAGTTGGGGTGTTTCCCTCCGGCGGACATTTCCCTTGCCCTTCAGTTGCCGTTCGACGTATCATGGAGCACACCGGTCCGCAAATGCGGGGGAACAGGCACCTCTTCGATTTCTGATCCAAACCGCTCTATCTACAGGGGAGTCAGGCGATGGAAGTCGTACGCTTTGCAATGGACGGCGGCGTGGTTGTAATCACCATCACGGTTGATGGCCCGCATGCCTATAGGTACTGGTACCTTGCCGATGACAAGAAATTCAGGGGGGATGACACCGGCGGCGGTGAACATATCCACCACCTGGGGATGCCTTCGGAACTTCATCTCGATTCCAATCGCTGGACTTTCGGACTCGGTGGACCGACCGGTGACAGCCAACAATATGAAGTGAAGATTGTCTGGGAGCAGGACGGGCACGTTCTGCACGAATGGACGAAGCCCGGGGTGATTGACGCCGACAAGCCGGCGGCCGAGGAATCGGGATCGGCAATTCTGGCGGGCGAATGAGTGGAGATTGGTCTCGCGTGCACAAGGGCGACATTCCTCTCTACCAGGAGACAGAAGATGAAGAAGAATAACGCCGTGATGGCCGTTTTCGTATGTATGTCGATTTTCGCGTTCACCGCCGGTGCGGTGGCCGAGCCGAAGAACGATGTGAAGCCTTCGGATGTTTTCCCCGACTTTGCTCCCCCGGATCTCTCCGCGTTCACACTGTTGGGTGTCAGTCCGACCAACGTCGCCCGGCCAAGCTCGGTTAGAGAGCTAGCCATCTCCACGGTCAATGCGTCAGGGGGCGGAAGTGGCACGATCGCTCCCGATCTGGCAGTGGAGTGGAGCCCATACACGACCTTTTCCAGAAAGACCCTTGAGACCTATCGGCGGACTGAACGCCGCATGTTGTTCACGGTTGGAACCGCCAAAGATGGTGATGTCACCCGCTTTGCGGTCGGCGGCCGCTGGGCGGTGGTCGACAGGGCGGACCCGGTGTCGAGCGACGAGTTGATTGCGAAAGTGAGGAAGACGCTCAAGTGGACCGATCGCGAGGCCTGGCTCACGGAGGTCAACGATATAGACAACAATCAGACGAAACCCGTGCTGCTTCAGATTCAACCCAACGTCGTGCAGCACATTGCGCTCAGAAAGCTCATGAATCCGCAAATCAATCCGGACACGATAGCCGATCTTCATCCCTTCACGGCGGAGCGGGTGCGCAGTCGCCTGTATACCGAAATGGACAGCCAGGGAATCGATACCACCGCACTCGCCGCAAACGTACAGGACACGCTGCTCGCCCTCTCTAACTGGTTCGTTCGCAAAGCGCGTCTTTGGAGCGACTCCGATCCCGCGGCTGTTACCGCAGAAGGGATCAAGGAACTCCTGGCGGCCTACAAGAAGGACAACTGGAACGCGACCACCGTCCAGTTTGCAGTCGGCCTGGTCTCCAAATCCGAAAACTCGTCGTGGGAGAAACTGCAGACCGAGTACTGGAAAACCTACCTGGGCGGCGGATTCGGGATCGGCACCAAAGGGCAGCTTCTGTTTCAAATCTCCTACGATGAATACGTCCGGCAGACCGATTCACTCAAGCGCAAGCTCGGGCTGGGGACGCGGATTATGCTGGGCGGGGTCGATGCACGCGGGACGGCGGAGCTGCATTACCTGTCAGCGGAAACCAAAGATCAGAAGTTGTTCGATCAGCCGTTGTGGAGTCTGACGTTTGGCGGGGAGATGAAGTTGACCGACGGGTTGTGGCTGGAAGTGACGCTCAAAAACGAGTTTCTGGGTGGTGACGATGCGAAAGGAAAGATGCTGACGCTGGCGAATCTTCGGTATGCTCTGACAGAGAAGCCGAAGGGGGATTAGGGGGACAGAACGGACTTGATCACCGAGCTCAATCGAACTCCGGAAGATGTCCCGAATCGTGCGCTCGGCGCACGATTCGGGCGGTTGTTTTACGATGTAAATCTGTTGTCCCGCAAGAGCTTCAAAATGCCTCCGGGGAGCCCCGAAAAGGCCTTGACTACCCGCTTTTAAGAGCTATTATGCACCGGTTTGTGAAAAATGTCACCAGCGTAAATACTGGTTTTTCGATCGTACGTTAGGAGTAACAGGGCCATGATTACCAAGCAACAGGCGCTCGAGTATCACAGCCTGGGCAAACCGGGCAAGATAGAAATAAACCCCACCAAGCCGTGTATGACGCAGCGCGATCTGGCGATGGCCTACACGCCCGGTGTCGCGCAGCCGTGTCTCGAAATCAAAAACAACCCGGCCGATGTGTACAAGTACACCGCCAAGGGCAACCTGGTCGCGGTGGTGTCCAACGGCACGGCGGTGCTCGGGCTGGGCAATATCGGGGCAGCCGCCGGCAAGCCGGTGATGGAAGGCAAGGGCGTTCTGTTCAAACGGTTTGCCGATGTCGACGTGTTTGATATCGAGCTGGATACGCAGGATCCCGACGATGTGATCAAGTGCTGTCAGCTTCTCGAACCGACGTTTGGCGGTATCAATCTCGAGGACATCAAAGGTCCGGAGTGCTTTTATATCGAAGAGACGCTCAAGAAGACGATGAATATCCCGGTCTTCCACGATGACCAGCACGGGACGGCAATCATCTCCGCCGCTGCGCTGCTCAACGCGCTGGAGCTTGTCCAGAAAGATATCGACAAGGTCAAGGTCGTTTATTCGGGGGCCGGCGCGGCCGGTATCGCCTGCGCCAAGCTGTACCTGTCGCTGGGTGTGAAGCCCGAGAATGTGTTGATGGTTGATTCCAAGGGTGTGATGTACGAAGGTCGCGGGGATACGTACAACAAGTACAAGCAGGAGTTCGTTCGCAAGACAGACCGTCACACGCTGGAGCAGGCGATGGAAGGGGCCGACGTGTTTGTCGGTGTCTCGGTCGCGGATACGGTGACGAAGAAGATGGTGCAGTCGATGGCGAAGGACCCGATCCTCTTCGCCATGGCCAACCCGGATCCGGAAATCACCTACCCGGATGCTGTCGCGGCGCGCAAGGACATAATCATGGCGACCGGTCGATCGGACTATCCCAACCAGGTCAACAACGTGCTCGGTTTCCCGTTCATTTTCCGCGGTGCGCTTGACGTGCACGCGACGGCGATCAACGAAGAGATGAAAATCGCCGCCGTCAAGGCGCTGGCCAATCTGGCCAAGGAAGACGTCCCGGAGGAAGTCGCCCGGGCGTACGGTGTGGACCATTTCCGGTTCGGCCGGGAGTACATCATTCCGAAGCCGTTTGATCCGCGGGTGCTGGTGTGGGAATCGACTGCGGTGGCCCAGGCCGCCATGGACTCCGGCGTCGCCCAGCGGCCACGCGATATGGAAGAATACAAGACCGAGCTGGGCAAGCGTATCGGCAAGGGCCGCGTGTTCATGAATGTCATTCACGACAAGGCCAAGAAAGCCCGAAAGCGCGTGGTGTATCCCGACGGCAACTCGATTCGCGTCCTGCGGGCTGCGCATATCGTGGAGCACGAAGGGCTGGCCACACCGGTGGTGCTGGGCGACAGGACTGAAGTCGAGGCGCTGGCCCACAAGTATGAACTCGACATGAGCGGCATTGAGATCATCAATCCCGCGACCTCGGATAAGCTTGAATCGTATGCCGAGCTGTACTACAAGAAGCGTGCCCGTCATGGTATCGATATGGAGAAGGCTCGCTGGACAGTTCAGCAGCCGTCGTACTTCGGCATGCTGATGCTCGAGGCGGGCGACTGTGATGCGCTGCTTTCCGGCGTTCGTTCGGATTATCCGACCGCGATTCGCCCGGCGATGGAGATTATCGATCTCAACGAGGGGATTCATCGGGCGTCGGCATTGATCGCCATGATCAAAAAAGACAAGCTGTACATGTTTGCCGATACGGCGGTGAATGTCGATCCGACGGCGGACGAGATGGCCGAGATTGCGATCGGCGCTTCACACGTCGCCAAAGCATTCAATATCGAGCCGCGGATCGCGATGCTGTCGTTCTCGAACTTCGGTTCCGCGCCGACCAAGCAGTCGCGCAAGGTTCGGAAGGCGACCGAAATCGTCAAGGAGATCGCGCCCGATCTGATGGTCGACGGTGAGATGCAGGCCGACACCGCCGTGCACGCCGAGTTCCGGGAGCACTACTTCCCGTTCTCGACGCTGAAGGGCGCGGCCAACGTGTTCATTTTCCCGTCGCTGAACGCCGGTCACATCTCGTACAAGCTTCTCAAGGAGCTGGGCGAGATGACGGCGGTCGGACCGATCCTGATGGGCTTCTCGAAGCCGGTTCATATCCTGCTTCGCACCCAGCAGGCCAACGAGATTGTCGACATGACCGCCATTGCGGTGGTTGATGCGCAGTTGAACGAAGGCCGCAGAGGCTGAGAATGACGAGTTGACACAGCAGCCGTTCGGCTGACTGTGTCTCAGAACTGGAGAAACCGGCGTTCGGTGTGACCGAACGCCGGTTTCTCATGGTCGCAGGTCGTGGCTGCGACACAGTCATGTTCGTGGATAGCAAAAGTCCTCTATCGTGGATGTATGTAGCTACATTGCAAGCGCTTTTGCGTGTGATGAAAGTCGTTTATGGCAAGAATGCAGCTACGGTCGGTCCTGACCGGCACGTATACGAGCGTCTAAATCGAAATCGTTCTTGACACTACGGCGGGCTAAGTTGTTACTTAGCATATCAATTGGGACTGCTGGTCAATTTCCATCGCCGCGCCCACCCTGTCGCTGCTGCGTGATCTGATCTGAGGTGCGGCGCCTATACATCGAGGAGAGCTGCACCGTGGGATCGGTAGAGCTTCTGACTGTCTGTTTGGTGGCGTTCGCCGCCGTCTTTGTCCTCCTGTCATTGCTGGCCCTAATCATGCGCGTCATAGTCGCGATTTTCCCGCAGAAGAGTGCGACCGGTGACCCGACTGTTTACGCCGCAATCTCGACGACATACCAGTCTCTGTACCCCGGAACAATCGTTACGCGGATTGAGGAGATAAAATGATATTTGCTGAGAAGCCCAAGAAGATTCGGGTGATGTTCACCCCGTTCCGGGACGGCCTCCAGAGTTCATTTGGAGGCAAGGTCCGCATTCAGGATTTCCTCCCGGCAATGGAAGCGTCGGCCAGGGCCGGAATCCGCCATTTCGAGTTCGGCGGCGGCGCGCGCTATCAGGCGCCGTACTTCTATCTGGGGGAAGATCCGTTCGAAACGATGCAGAAGATTCGCGACGCGGTCGGCCCCGACCCGGACCTTCAGATCCTAACCCGCTCGGTCTCCGGTGTGACCCTCACCACGCAGTCAATCGAAGGCCTGAACCTTCAGGCAAAATTGATGAAGCAATACGGTACGACGTGGGACCGCAATTTCGATTACATGAACGATGTTGACAATCTCGTGAAGACGGGCAAGCCGATTGTCGACGCCGGGATGCACCACCAGGTGTGTATTGCGCTGATGGGTCTGCCGTTCAAGTCGGACAAGGTTCATACGGCCCAATTCTATATCAATATCGGCAAAAAGCTGCTCGACAGCGGGATCAAGATCGACTCGATCTGCCTCAAGGACGCCTCCGGCACGACCGATCCGCACACCATCTACGAGTTGGCCAAGGGGATGCGCAAGATCATGCCGCCGGAGATGTTTCTCTGGCTGCACACGCATGATACGGCCAGCATGGCGGTCGCCTGCTACATGGCCGGTATCGCGGCGGGCGTCGACGGGATCGACTTATCGGTGCGCCCGATGGCTTCGGGGACGGTGCAGCCGGACGTCCGCTCGATGGCGCATGCGCTGAAGGGGACGGGATATTCGCTTGATGTCGATGACAACAAGATGGGTGAGATCGAGGGTATGCTCAGTGAGCTGATGCAGAACTACGATTTCAATCCGACCACGACGACGGCCGACGCCCGCGTGATTGGATTCCCGATGCCCGGTGGTGCGATTGGCCCGAATGTCCATATGATGGTCAAGGCGGGTGTGCTTGACAAGTACAGCGACGTGCTCGCGGAGTTCCCGATTGTCGTCGAGGCGGGCGGTGCGTGGACATCGGTCACGCCCGGATCGCAGCAGTACTGGCTGCAAGCGTTTAACAACGTGCTGTACGGCCGGTGGAAAAAGATCGACGCCGGTTACGGCAAGGCGGTGCTGGGGTATTTCGGTCGCACGCCGCTGCCGCCCGATCCCGAAGTCGTGAAGATTGCTGCCGAGCAGCTGAAGCTGGAGCCGTTTACGGGTGATCCGCTCGAAGCGGCGCCGAAAAATATCGGTCCCGCAAAAGAGGCGCTCGAGGAGCGTAACATCCCGGTCACCGACAAGAACATCTTCCTCGTTCTGGCGGCGATGGTCCCCGGCAAGAAGATGGAGCTCAACGAAGGGATCCGTCTGCTGACCGGCAAGCCGAAGATCGACATCCCGTTCAAGAAGAAAGAAGAACCGGCGCCGGCGCCGGCAGCTCCGGCGGCAGGCGCCGGACCGATCACCGGCCCGGTAACGTCACGCTGTGTGGTCCGCGAAGAGGGTCTGGTGCGGACGTTTACGGTGACTATCGAACCGGCCAACGGCGGCGGCGGGGCGGCGGCGTCCACAGTAGCGGCGCCCGCAGTGGCTCCTTCGGCGAGTGGCAACGGCACGGCGGTCTACTCGACATTCGGAGGCTCGGTCGAGGTGGTTGATGTCATGGTGAAGGTCGGTGATCGCGTCAGCAAAGGACAGGCGATCGCGGCTATCGAGGCCATGAAAGCGCGGCACGATATCAAATCACCGAAAGACGGTACGGTGACGGCGGTCAATGTTGCGATTGGCGATGAAGTTGATTCCTCCAAACCGATCGCCACGATCAGCTAACCGGTTCTGCAATGGAGACATTGAGTGAACTGATCACCAGTTCGGGATTTGCCGGACTGTCGTGGGGCAACGCCGTCATGTTCCTGGTCGGCGGCACCCTGATATTTCTCGCGATCGTCAAGAAGTACGAACCGCTGTTGTTGATCCCGATCGGGTTCGGCACACTGCTGGCCAATCTCCCGCTGGCCGATATGGGCTCGTACGGTGAGGGGATTATCGCACTCATTTACAACTCCGGTATCAAGACGGAGTTGCTGCCACCGATAATCTTCCTCGGTGTCGGTGTACTGACCGATTTCCGTCCGCTGCTGGGTCGACCGCTGACGTTTCTTCTGGGCGCGGCCGCGCAGCTGGGGATATTCGTCGCCGCCCTCGGCGCGGCCTACCTGATGGGGTTCACGCCGAGAGAAGCAGCGTCGATAGGAATCATCGGCGGCGCCGATGGACCGACTTCGATCTTCCTCGCCAGCAAACTCGCTCCGCATTTGCTGGGACCGATCGCGGTCGCGGCATACAGCTACATGTCGCTGGTGCCGATTATCCAGCCGCCGATCATGCGGATGCTCACCACGAAGAAGGAACGGGCGATCGATATGCCGCAGGCGCGGCCGGTCTCGAAAACGACCGCCATCATGTTCCCGATCGTGACGGGTATCGTCGCCTCGCTGGGGGTGCCGTCGAGCGCACCGCTGATCGGCATGCTGATGTTCGGTAACCTGCTTCGCGAATGCGGCGTGACCGAACGACTACGCAAGACGGCGGGCGGGTCGATGATCGATATCGTGACGATCTTCCTCGGCATTGCGGTGGGCGCCACGATGGATGCCGCGCATTTCCTGACGGTGAAGACGCTGATGATCCTCGTGCTCGGCGCGGTGGCGTTTTCGTTTTCGACCGCCGGTGGACTTCTGCTCGCAAAAGTGCTGAATCTGTTCCTGAAGCAGAAGATCAATCCGTGTATCGGTGCGGCCGGAGTTTCGGCGGTGCCGATGTCGGCGCGGGTGGTGCAGCAGTTCGTGCACGATGAAACCGACGGTCAGGTGAATCCGCTCATGTCGGCCATGGGGCCGAATGTGGCAGGAGTGATCGGCTCGGCGGTGGCGGCGGGCGTATTCTTGACCTTGCTGACCTGACGAGCGGATGAGTAGGCCGAGGCTGCTCGCAGCCCGGCGCCAAAGCGACGTAAAGACATCTCGAAGGGCGGGATCCGGGCGTGGTGGCGCGGGATCCTGCCGTTGCTTATGGAACAACCGAAAAACATCGTAATTATCTCCGACGGGACCGGGCGTACGGCCAAGCGCCTCATGGATGCCGTCCTCGTGCAGTACTCGCGCAAGGATGTCGATTTCAATGTGGTCGGAGTGTACCGCGAAGTGCGCGACCGGGCGACGGTTAATCGCATTCTCGATGAAATCCAGAATGACTATCTGGTGATCTTCTCGATCATTTCACAACGCTGCAGCAAATACCTGCACGACTGTCTTCGTGAACGAAACATCCTGCACCTGAATGTGCTCGAGCCGATGTTGAATACGATGTCGAAATTCCTGGGGGTGCATCCGGATTACGAGCCGGGCATCCTGCACGTGATCGACGATCGTTACTACTCCAAGATCGACGCTATCGGTTACACGGTGGAGCACGATGACGGGCGGGGACATACGCTGGAGGATGCGGAGATCGTTCTGGTCGGTTTGTCCCGAACGTGTAAGACGCCGATCAGCATGTATCTTTCGTGCAACTACGGTCTGCGGGTGGCGAACGTCCCGATCGTGGCCGATCCGCAGCTTGAGCAGAATCTGCTTGCACAGCTGGCCGATGTGGAGCCGACGCGGGTTTTCGGGCTGTTGATGCAGCCCGAGGTACTGGCGCGGGTGCGCGAGGAACGCTCACAGCATCTGGCCAAGACGGCTATGTACGATCATATGCAGGAGTATTTCGATATTCGGCGGGTGCGCGAAGAACTTCGGTTCTGCCGGCTGTTGTATTCGAAATCGAGCTGGCGGACGATCGACGTGACGCACCGGGCGATCGAAGAGGTCTCGCGGGAGGTACTCGAAGAACTGGGTCTGTCACCCCGCGAATGAGGCGCGCTCCGGGTCTTTCACGTTCCGGGTTGAATGGTCGGCCGGGATTGTCTCCGAAATCCGGCTTTCTCTCCCATAATTTTGTTGCTCTTTAGGTTAGGGGTCGCTAAACTATTTGGCGGCGGGATCGATACTAGCCGTATAGCCCGTCACACAGGGCAGCTTGCTTACTCGAACGTAAAGGGATGTACGTTGGGCTTTTTTGACATGCTCTCGAACGATATCGGGATCGATCTCGGCACCGCCAATACTCTCGTCTATGTCCGCAATCAGGGTATTGTTCTCAATGAACCATCGGTAGTAGCGATCGAGAAGTCCTCCGGCAAGATCCTGGCTATTGGATCGGCCGCCAAGGAAATGACCGGTCGCACACCCGGGGGGATCGAAGCTATCCGTCCGCTGAAAGACGGTGTGATTGCCGACTTCGAGATGTCCGAGCGTCTGATCGCCGATTTCATCCGCCGGGTGGTCAAGCACAAGTACCTGATGAAGCCCAGGGTCGTCATCTCGGTGCCGTCGGGAATCACCGAAGTGGAAAAGCGTGCTGTCCGCGACTCCGCCGAAAATGCGGGGGCCCGCGAGGTTTACCTGCTGGCCGAGCCGATGGCTGCGGCGATTGGTGTCGGACTGGCAGTCGACCAGCCGACCGGTATTATGATTATCGATATCGGCGGTGGTACGTCGGAGATTGCAGTGATAGCCCTGAACGGTATCGTGAACGATACGTCGATCCGTGTCGCCGGTGATGAATTCAACGATGCCATCATCAACTACTTCAAGAAAAACTACAATCTGTTGATCGGTGAACTGACGGCTGAAGATATCAAAATCAAGGTCGGTTCGGCGTACCAGATGGATAAAGAGCTTTCGATGGAGATTAAGGGACGCGACTTGGTGGCCGGCGTTCCGAAAAACCTCAAGATCTCGTCGGCGCAGGTGCGGGAGGCCCTCTCTGAGACGCTCGATATCATAGTCGAGGCGGTCCGGCAGGCGCTGGAGCAGACCCCACCGGAGCTGGCATCGGATATTCTGGAGCGGGGCATAATCCTGACCGGCGGCGGGGCGCTGCTTCGCGGGCTGGATAAGCGGCTTCGGGCCGAAACCAACCTGCCGGTTAATGTGGCCGATGATCCGCTGACCTGCGTGGTGCGCGGGACAGGGCGGGTACTGGATAATCTGGCCCAGTATACGAAGGTTCTGGAACGCAGTCGGAAAGATTGAGCCGCAACAAGTTACGAATCAACGGCCGGAGTCGCTCCGGCCGTTTTTTTGTGGCGCTTTTTGGTCGGGTATTAATCTTTGGAGCCATGAACCTGTCTTATCTCCAGCAACTGGATTGGGATGGCAGAAGGAACTAACGCAGACCAGGCAGAACTGGTACGATTAGCCCAACAGGGAGACCGCCAGGCGTTTTCCGCGCTGGCCAGACAGGTTATGAAACCACTCGTAGCTCTGACATATCGAATGACCAGCGACCGCGATGCCGCGATGGATCTCGCCCAGGAGAGCCTGCTGGCCGCCTGGCAGAATCTTTCCGGGTTCCGCGGCGAGGCCAAATTCGAGAGCTGGCTGTTCCGAATCGCCTCCAATAAGACTTTGAACTTTCTCAACGCTCGACGCGAATATCCGCTGACCGATACCATAGCGGCATCTGCGGCAGGCTCCGATGCTGATCGTCCTGATCGGCAGATGCATACGCATGACCTTCGGGAAGGGGTCCTGGCCTTCATGGCCACCCTGCCCGAAAAGCAGCGACTCGTGTTCAACCTTCGTTTTTACAGGCAGATGTCGTTTGCGGAGATCGCCGAGACTACCGGCAACGCGCTCGGGACGGTCAAGACCAACTATCGGGAAGCAGTGGCCAAACTTCGCACCCACGCCAAAGAGAAGGGGTGGAAGTGATGGATGATATGAAACGACCTTATGAGTTCGATGACGATGATGATCGTCTCGATGATTTGCAAGATTTCCTCGGCTCCGATCAGGACTTCCTGCCGGATGATTTCGATCTCGAACAGGCGGTCGCACGCCTGAACGAGAAGATTGACGCCGCCGAAAAGACGACTTCGATAGCCTCCCGTCCGCGCATCACGCCGGCCTGGAAACAGCTGGTAGCATCGGCCGCAGCGGTGGTGCTGGTGGTGGGGACGGCGTATGTCGGCGTGCAGACCGGGTTGATTCAGTTGAAAGAGACCCCGTCAGGGACAGCGTCGTCGCTGGATACCACGACTCTTCTGAGTCAGGTGAACGAGTACGAGTCCGAGCTGTATGCGCTGGCCGACATCGACGTACAGGTCTTGCTGCAGGATGCGGTGGCCGGCGACGGGACAGCATCGACCGAGCGACTGCTCGGCGACCTGACCGAGGATGAACTGGAGTATCTTGAGGCAAACTTTGATGTAGGAGACCTGCTGTGATACTACGACTGATAATTGCACTTCTGCTGTTATCGCCCGCGGCCTGGTCAGGCGACAACTCGTCGGACAACCTCGACAGTGCGCCGAGTCCATGGATGGACGAGCCGCCGGTGATGTTTGACACGCCGGGCGGCCCGCTGCCGATCTTTTTGTGTCAGACGGACTCGCCGATGTTTGGTGATGATCGCCCGTATGGCGGGAGGCGGAGTGGACCGTTCGACAAGGACCCGGCCGAGATGCGCAAGCATATTGAGCAGTTCCGCATGCTCAAGCTGCTGGAGTTTCTCGATCTGAAAGACGATCAGGAGATCGCGTTCCTGACCCGGTTCAAGCAGCTTCGCGCGACTGAAGACTCTCTGGAGACCGAGCGCAGAAAGCATGTCGAGCGGCTGGTCGACCTGGTGAAGCAGGAAGACCCGGACAGCAAGGCAATCATGGCGGAGATCGACTCGGTGCGAACCAAGCTTCAGCGGCGGATCGGCGCGTTCCAGTCGTTTGCGGCCGACGTGAGCGATATTCTGACGCCGGTGCAGATGGGCAAGCTGGTGATTTTCCACGACCGATTCGAGTACGAACTGCTCGAGCGCGTGCGCGGTTTCCAGAACCGTCGCGGCGGTCCGGGCGGTCCGGGGGCTCCGGATGAGCAACCATAACGTTCACGTATAGAAGAAGAGAGAAAGGAACCTCACAATGAAACGGACAATGATTGTACTACTGGCTGCGCTGCTGATTCCGGCGGCGCTGGTCTACGCCCAGCCGGGACATCCGCGCGGCGTGTGCGACGGCTCCGGTCCGATGATGGGCGGCGGTCGCGGTATGCATGGCGGTCCCGGCATGGGACAGGGCATGGGTCGCGGCATGGGACAGGGTATGCCCGGCGCCCGGATGCTGCTTCGCAATGCCGATGAGATCGGTCTGACGGCCGATCAGAAGACCACGATCGAGAAGATGGTTACCGATTTCCAGATGGAGCGAATAGACAAAGAGGCCGCACTCGAGAAGGCGCAGGTCCAGCTTCGCACCCAGATGATGAAGGACGATGCACTCGAGGCCGACGTGCTGGCCGGAATCGACAAGGTGACCAAACTGAAAGGTGATCTGAACAAGATGCGCTATTCGCACCACATGGCGGTCCGCAATGTTCTGACCGAGGAACAGCGTGACCAGATCAAGACGATGGTGAAAGAGCGCAGAGCAGATAGATGGGACGATAGGGACGACCAACGCGGCATGGGGAAAGGTTATCGTCGCGGAATGCAGGACGACGACTGATCCTCATTGGACGTTTCAATCGCTTCCTCCAGCAGGCCCGTCGGTTTCCGGCGGGCCTTTTTGATGTCGATTGTGGAGACGTGGCCTTCTGCCATTTTGGCCGTATTCTGCCAATTGTGATTGACCAACCCCCCTCCAGCCTTGTATAATCTATCGTATGCATAAAGAAAAAATACTCGAATTCTTCCGGATCGACGCCGACAGGCCGTTGCGGACAAAAGATTTAGCCAAAGCACTCGGAATCGAAGAGTCCGGCTACTCGGCTTTCCGCAAAGACGTCAAGGCGCTGATCGAATCCGGTGAACTGGTCAAAATCAAAGGCGGCCGACTCGGGCTGGCCAAAGACCTCAATGTTCTGATCGGGACGATCTCGATCAATCGCAAGGGCATGGGATTTGTCGCACGCGAGGGGGATCTCGAAGACATCCTGATCCCTCAGAACGATCTCAAGACCGCGATGGATGGTGACCGGGTGATGGTCCGCCTGACCGGTATGCATTTCGGCCGCGAGGCCGGCAGTGTGATCCGGGTGATCGAACGCGCCAAACGGAACATAGTCGGCGTCTTTCACACGTCACGCAGTTTCGCCCATGTCGTGCCGGACAACCCGCGTTTCCATCGGGATATTTATATTCCCGCGACCGAGACGAACGGCGCCAAAGACGGTGAGAAAGTTGTCGCGGTGCTGGTGGCATGGGAAAGTCAGTGGCTGAACCCCGAAGGCAAGATCACCGAGCGGTTGGGATTCCCCGGTCAGCCGGGGGTCGATATGCGGGCCGTGATCAAGAGTTTTGATCTGCCCGAAGAGTTCCCTGCCGAGGTTCTCGATTCGGCCGAGCTTGCGGCGGCCAGGTTGACACCGGAGTCGATGGCCGACCGTCTCGATCTAACCAAAGAGTGCATCTATACGATCGACCCATCCGACGCCAAAGACCATGACGATGCGGTGTCGGTCGAGAAGACCGCCAATGGTTACAAGCTGGGCGTGCATATCGCCGACGTTTCGTATTTTGTAGAGCCGGGGACGGCGCTCGATGACGAGGCATTTAAACGGGGGAATTCGGTCTACCTGCCGGGGATGGTGATCCCGATGCTTCCGGAGAATCTCTCCAACGACGTCTGTTCTCTCAAACCGTCCCGCAAGCGGCTGGCACATTCGGCGTTGCTGGAGTTCGACAAAAAAGGCAAGATGACCGGGTGGACGTTTGCGGACACGGTTATCAAGTCGGTGGCGAAGCTTGCCTACGAGGAAGTGCAGGACTTTTTCGACGGCAACGCCGTGCCGACAAAGGTCGAGCGCATCGCCGACAACCTTCGGTTGGCACGTGAACTGGCGCAGCTACTGACCAGGCGACGGATGTCGGAAGGTTCACTGGACTTCGACCTTCCCGAAGCGAAGATCATTCTCAACCAGAAAGGCGAGGTGCTCGAACTGGGCCACAAGATACGGCTAGAGTCGCACCGTCTGGTCGAGGAGTTTATGCTGGCCGCCAACCGGGCGGTGGCGCTCGAGGTTTTTCGTCAGGGGCGTCCGTTTATCTACCGCGTCCACGACAAGCCGGATTTGGAGAAGCTCGAGGCGTTTTCGTATATGGTGAAGCGGCTCGGCTATCATTTCCCGGTGTCGAAGAATATGCGTCCGGGAGATTTTTCGCATTTTCTCGAGGAGATCAAAGACGCTCCCGAGGCGGACTTCATCAATGAACTGATGCTTCGCTCGATGAAAAAAGCCGTCTACCAGCGCGAGAATATTGGCCACTTCGGACTGGCCTTCACGCACTACACGCATTTTACGTCGCCGATCAGGCGCTATCCCGACCTGCTGGTACATCGCCTGCTCAGGAAACTTCGTGAGAAGAAGTTTAACGCGGCGTTCACGAAGCGGGTGACGAATGTCATTGACCATGTCGGCGAGCACTGCTCCGAGACGGAGCGTCAGGCCGAAGCGGCCGAGCGGCAGGCGGTGAAGATCAAACAGGTGGCCTTTATGGCCAACCATCTCGGCGAGGAATACACCGGTGTTATCTCCGGTGTGACGACCTACGGCTTTTTCGTCCGCCTCGACAACCTCGGGGTCGAAGGCCTGGTCAAGATGTCGTCGATGGAAGATGACTATTACCGCTATGAAGAGAACAACTATCGCATGGTCGGCACGCGTCACGGGCGGACGTTCCGTCTCGGCGACGCCGTGAAGGTCGGTGTGATGTCGGTCGATACGATCGCCGGGCAGGTCGACCTGTTTATCTCCGAGGAGCGGGAGAAACGGAAGCCAAAGCCTTTCAAGCCGGTCGGTAAAAAGGGCAAAGCGCTGACGACGGTCGAGAAAAAGAAGCCGCGGCCCAAAAAGAAAAAGAAAAATCGACGGAAATAGATTAGACACGATGGTATCACGACTGGTCGTATTGATTGCGCCGGGAAGGAAGGCGCAGGATGGGATTACGTGGGATGGGATCGGGACGGTTGTCACCGAACTCTCCGAATTGTATCAGCTGGTCAAGGAAACGCGGGTCGATATCGTTTTGGTCGATGAGGACCGGGTCGACCTGACGCAGGCGGTAGCAACGCGTATCCGCCGCTACAATCCGCTGGTCGATATCTGGCGTTTTGCCGACGAGCAACGGCATCCTGATGATCACGAGGCCTATATCGATGGCCACCTGACTTTGGAGTACGGCCAATCCGGATTACAGGATAAGCTCACGCAGATTCTCGAAGACAAGAGGCTGTTGGAACGGTACGGTTTTGTCGGTCGCTCACCGCAGCTTCGCACGATAGCCCGCACGATCGAACGCATCGCGCCGACCGATGCCTCCGTGCTGGTGGTCGGGCCATCGGGTGTGGGCAAGGAACTGACCGCTCGGGCGCTGCATAAGGATTCCGGGCGATCCGGCAACCCGTTTGTTGCAATCAACTGCGGGGCGCTGGCCGAGGGAATTCTCGAATCGGAGCTGTTTGGTCACGAACGGGGAGCGTTTACCGGGTCCGTGGCAAAACGTGAAGGATTGTTTCACAAAGCCGACGGCGGGACGATTTTTCTCGATGAAATCGGCGAGACCACGCCCAACATGCAGGTGAAGCTGCTTCGCGTGCTCGAGGACGGTACCTACTATCCGGTAGGTTCTTCGACACCGCGCAAAGTCGACGTGCGGGTGGTAGCTGCGACGAATCGCGATTTGACCGAAGCTATTGCCGAGCGGCAGTTCCGCGACGATTTGTATTTCCGGATCGGGGTGGTGAAACTGTTCGTGCCGCCGCTGCTGGAGCGGCCGCAGGATATTCAGCCGCTCTTGCATCATTTCTGGGATGCTGGCCGCGAGCCGAACTACACCGACTCGGCGCTGAATCTGCTGACCCGCTATGACTGGCCGGGCAATGTCCGGCAGCTTCGCAATTTCGTCACCCGCATGGCGGCGCTGAAGCCGAGCGGACTGGTGGAGGCGAGTGATGTCGAGCGCTTTATCGCCGAGCAGCATGCCGGCGGGACGAATCTTCCGGTGTCGACCGGAAAGACGGTCGAGGAAGCAGGGCAGGAGCTGATTTATCGGGCGATTCTTCAGCTCGGCAACGAGGTTAAGATGCTTCGCGATCTGATCACGTCGCACCTGCCCGACGAAAACCCGGCGCAATCGATTGTCGGCGAGCATGGCGCGCCGCCCGAAAACGCAACTATGGATGACATGGAACGCATGTTGATAGAGCAGACATTGACCGCCACTGGCGGCAACCGCAAGGAAACCGCCCGACGGCTCGGAATAGGGGAGAGAACATTGTATCGGAAGATCAATAAGTACAACCTGAATTGACGCGCTTTCTGGTCAGCCTGGTTGCTCTCTGGCTGACTGCATCGTGCCTGACATCGTCGGCGTCCGGGCAAGGGATATCGACGCTGGTGTTTCCATCGGAGGATGAGATTCGCCAGGCGCTCGAGAGGGGGGAGATCGGGATTAACGAATACCATCGTCTTCTCGAACTCTCCCGCACAGGGGTTGATACGTCCGCTTTGTACCTCTACGATGAAATCCCCAATCTCGCCGATTTCCTGAGTGACTACGCCCCGCTCTGGACCGAGCTGGAATCGGAACAGGCAGGTGCGTTTGTCGATACTGCCTCGCATGTATCGCACGGGTACGTGCGTTATCGGAGTGGGCGGGAGCTCGTGGACGGGGGACGGAGTCGCTTTCGGTCGGCGATTCGATTCGAGCCGAATGAGCACTGGCGGATCGACGGGCGCATGGATCGGGAGTACACCGGCGCCGAGCGGATAGTGTCGCGTTCGGTGGAATACAGGAGCGCGACCGGCGCACTCAGGCGAGTCAGGCTTGGTTCGTTCACCGAGCGGTATGGGCTGGGGACGGTGCTGGGCTATGCCGGGCGAAGGCTCTCGCTCGAAGACAAGCTAAGCGGTGAGTCTCTTCTGTTCCCGGACTACGGCGGTTTCAACGGCGGGTCGGTATCGCTGGCATTCGGTGAGTGGACTGCCAGGGGGCTTGTTTCAACGGTTCGCGATCAGAGTCACCGGATAGAGACCGTTGGAGGTACCATCGCCCGTTCGGTTGGCAATGTCGATCTCTCGGTGACGAGCGGTGCAACCAGACTGGCTAACAGAGTAACTGAGAGTCGGGTATCGGATACCAAGTCCGCGCTGACGGTTGCATATCGGTATAAGAAGGGGGCGGTTTCGGCCGAACTGGCCAGACAGTGGTCGGAACCGGGCGCTCTGGCGGCGGTCGGTGAATGGCGGCATCGGCTGGAGGGCGGACGGATCGGGCTTGCCGCCTGGCATTACGACGACCGCTTTGTCGGACTGCTGAGTGGATCGAAGAGTGGCCGTCTGTCGCGTCGACAGACGCTGAACGAAGTCGACTATGAATTCAGCGACCGTCGGTCCGGTCAGTCGGGGCTCTACGCGCGCACGGTCGGACAGCTGGGTAGACGCACTGATCTTACTATCAGCGCCAAAGGTTCCGCGATCGACCGGGACAGCAGCGAAGTCGAGCTTCTCTGCGGACTGATTCGCGGGTTCGGGAGAGGATGGGAGCTCAGAGTCGACTACTCGCTCGATAACACCCGCTGCCTGCCGACAACAGAGAGTACGGAACAGCGGATTCGATTCGAGCCGAGTTTTACCGATGGTTCCGTGCGGATCAGAACATATATTGCCTACACGTACGACCATGATCGAACTGACGATACAGAAGAGAAGTACTGGTCATGGTTCGTGCGGGCGACGTTCAATCTCGAAGAAGGTGGCCGGGTTGATCTCTGGTCGAACGCATCGCGAATCATTAACGGTTCGCCGGCCTACTGGTACGGATATGTGCAACACGAACAACCACTGTTTGAAGCCGTGAGTGTGATAGTGAAGCTCTCGCATCGTTACAGCAGACACTCGACACCATCCGGGTACACGCAGTTTTCATTCCAGGTTACCGCAGGATTGTAGTATGCACCGGGTTGGTATCGCCTTCATTTTACTTCTCGTGGTTGCGTTCTCCGGCGCACCATTCGCCGCAGTGCGAGTGAGCGAAGTGATGTCGAATGAGCCCGGCTCATCGACTTCGCTGGAATTTATCGAGCTGTACAATGACGGTACCGCGCCGGTCCAGCTCAACAGCTTCTATGAGATTCGGGTTGACGGTCTTCCGCTGACATTCGGCGCCCCGCCGACTATCGACACCGCCAGGGGCTTTCGTTATCTGATACTCTGTCGCGATTTGTTCGATTTCGAACAGCACTACGGGGATGGTTCGGGGATCTGGGGCGATGTCGCGACCGAACGCGGCGCCCTGGTACAGCCGACCAGTTCCTTCTCACTGAGCAACAACGGCGGATCAGTTGCGGTGGTGCGGACGCTTCAGCCGATCGGTGACTCACTGGTGTGGACCTCATCGGGAAGCGACGGTGTCTCATGGGAGCGCGAGAACTATGTTTCGTATATTCCCCGCCAGTCGATCGATCCAACCGGTTCCACCCCCGGCTATCTGAATTCGCGGATGCCGGCAGCAATTGACCTGGCTCTCGATACGGTCGCCGTCTTTCCCACCGAGGCAGGCAGTCGCATAGTTGCGGTTGTAACGAACCGGGGTATGGAGGAGTCGCTCGACGACAGCCTCTGGGTGTTTTACTCTAATCCTGCCGACACCGGCGATATCAGTGATCTCATCGAGATCATCGCGATTCCCTCGCTCGACACCGGATTCTCGACGCCTGTAGCGATCGATATCGCTCCGGTCGCGCTGTACGACACGGTCACGCTTCGCCTGCCGCGTGACAGCCGGACGATCAACAATCGCCGCGAAGTGGTAGTCGTAAGCGCAGCCTTCCCACCGGTCGTTCTTTCCGAGTTTTTGGCCAATCCGCAGGATCCGCAGACCGCCGAATGGATCGAGTTGGACACCCGAAGTGATAATCTGCACGATATCGCCGGGTGGCGGATCGGCGACGCGCTGGCACTGCACACGATCACCGAAGAGTCGTTTACGGTACTTCCCGATCAGTATCCCGTCGTGACAGAAAACCTCGCGGCGTTTTCTCAGGACTACCCCGATTTCGACGGTGTGGTGGTGAGCCCGTCGAGTTGGGCGACGCTGAACAACGCCGGCGATGTAGTTCGTCTGGTTGACCCCTTCGGCTTCGTCGCCGACTCGTTTGTGTATGCGTCGGCCTACGACGGCAACCACACCTGGGCCAAAGGGATTGATCAGAACCAGCAGTTGAACTGGGGGCGCTCCAGTGTATCGGGCGGCTCGCCCGGCGCGGTCAACGACATTCGCTTTACGCCGACATCGGAGGGCCTGGTTGTCGCAGTTGAACCGCAGGTGATTTCTCCCGATGGTGACGGGATCGATGAGTCGATGTCGATCCGCGTGAGCGGTCCGGCCGATGTGTCGTACACGATTCGTATATACGATCGGAAGGGCCGTGAAGTCCGCACGTTCGAAGATGGCGCGACCGACCTTCGCGCCGAATACATTTGGGACGGCGTCACCGACAGCGGCGCGCGCCTGCCGATCGGGATGTACATCCTGTATGTCGAAGCGGAAGGTGTTGAGTCACTCAAAAAGACCGTGGTGGTGGCGCGATGAGGCCCGGGGCAATCATCCTTCTGTCCCTGCTTGTTCTATCGAGCTCGACGCCTGCGATTGACATGTTGTCGTCGCGCGGACTCGGGCAGGGAAGGACTATCTCGTTTAGAGAATCGAGCGCCACCGAGTTGTTGGCCGCTCCGACCGGGGCGTTTGTCGATAGGCAGTGGATGGTCGAAGCGGGTTTTGACCGCAAGTACGAGCTGAGTGATTTCGATCAGTTCTTTCTTGCCGGCGCCTGGCGGCGTGGGGGTGTGACGGTCGCGTTGGGGCTGGCGCAGATGGGAGGGACCGATCTGTATCGCGAACAGACAGTCCGCATGATGACCGCGGCACACTATCGGGCGTTTTCGGCGGGGGTTGTGTTCTCCGGCAAGCAGGTCGATATTACCGGTGGCTACGATCAACTTCGCGCCCATGCGTTCGGATTTGCCGCTGCCTTCCGGAGTGAGCACGTCTATCTTGGTACGACCCTCGACAATCTGAACAAACCGACCTTGTACAAAGGTGCGATCCCGGACAATCCCACCTATACCGGCTATGCCGAAGTGGTGGGGCATCGGTCCTTTTCGTTCACCGGACGGGTGACGCTCGAAGAAACACAGGAGATGCAGGTCGCACTCGGTCAGCGTATCGGGCTGGGTGACTACACGACCTTCTTCTGGGGGCTGGGGACCAGGCCGGTCGAATACGGCGCCGGGGTCGAGCTTCGCTGGCAAGAGCACACCTTCACGTATGCGGCTTCGTACCATCCGACGCTTGGTCTGTCGTTTACCGTAACGTTATCGACCGGCGGCGGCCGACCGGTGAAACAGAAAGCGGACGAGTTTGAATAACCGACAGGACATAGAACGGCGCGAATTCGAGTCGCTGGCCGGGTTTGCGACGAAGTCCGCCGAGTCGCGAGGACGGGCTTTACCGCAGGAAGAGCACCCGCTTCGAACCGCCTTCCAGCGAGATCGCGACCGAATCGTCCATTCGGCTGCATTCCGCCGGATGGAATACAAGACGCAGGTCTTTTTGCCCCACGAAGGGGATCACTACCGCACTCGCCTGACGCACACCATCGAGGTTGCCCAGGTGGCCCGGACACTCGCCCGCTGCCTTGGACTGAACGAGGATCTGACCGAGGCGGTGGCGCTGGCGCACGATCTGGGACACACGCCGTTCGGCCACGCCGGCGAAGACGTGCTCGACGACCTCCTGTCGGATTGTGGCGGCTTCAATCACAATCGCCAGTCGCTGCGCGTGATCGATCTGCTCGAACAGCGCTATCCCGACTTCCGGGGCCTCAATCTCTCCTATGAAGTCCGCGAGGGGATCGCCAAGCACGAGACGAAAAAGATCATTATCACCGACGAGTTCCACCCGGAGGAACACCCGACCCTCGAAGCATCGCTGGTCGATCTGGCCGATGAGATTGCGTACAACGCGGCCGATGTCGATGACGGTATCAACGCCGGTTTGATCTCTTTCGATGATGTCGCATCGCTGGCCATGCTGGCCGAGTCCGACCCGCGTCAGAGAGTGGAGCTTATGACGCCCGACCAGCGACGGTACGCGCTCTCGCGAATACTGGTCAACCGCATGGCGACAGATCTTCTCGAGGAAACAGAGCGACGGATCGCGGAGCATGCCATTCGAACCTTGGACGACATTCGTCGCGCCGACGGCAAGATCGCCGGTTTCTCCGAGGCGGTCGAACAGCAGGTCAGGGAGTTGAAGGGTTTTCTCATGACCCGTGTCTATCGCCACTCCCATCTGATGGCCATGACAGACCGGGCCAAAGAGACTATCGAGACGTTGTTCGCTCGGTTCCATGCCGATCCGTCGTTGATGCCGGCCCGGTTCCAGTCGATGCTGGAGCAGCAGCCGCTCAAGATCGTGATTGCGGACTATATCGCCGGGATGACCGACCGGTTTGCCGAGCGTCTCCTGGCACACCCGGGCACTGGTCGCTGATCGAACAGACTGTCTGGAAGACCGTCGACTAATTCAATTATTAATGCACCTTGTGGACCCATTTTACGTACAAGCTCCATCACACGGGACGAGGTCCGAATGCACTTCCCGGGGAGGGAAAATGCAAGCAGATGCATATATGTGTGACAGGGATGAACAATCCGGTACTGCTGACGGGGAGTCAAAGTTTTATGCTGTAGCGATTTAGGTCAATTGACAAGATCCGGCACAGGATTTGATTAGTATATAGCTACTGAAGTATATCTGTCTGACACCAAAAGGAAAAAATATCTATGCGCTCTCTTTCTCGGATTTTGCTGGCGGTTTCTTTTCTCCTGCTGATGACCGGGGCGTCGTTTGCATTCCCTACGTTGTCGATGACGGAGACGGTTGAGACCGATCGGTACGTCGCCTATGACAATCACACCTACGATTTCTTCTCCGATGTGCGGTTCTACACCGACCATGAAGACGGCTCGCAGACGATGGGTTATTGGATTGGTACGCACGACGACCTCATGTCCGAGTTGAGCTGGTCGCATACGCTTCCGGCCGATCTCCAGGTCCCGCCGGATATCATCCGTCGCGCTACCCTGTGGATCAACGGCAGTGCCATCGACGAGAACGGCAACATGATTGAGATCAACGGTACGTTCACCTGGAATCCGCTCAATAACGCCTTCCAGGACAATACGTTATACGACCTTACCGATGTTGATGTGCCGGGCTTCTGGAACAACGGAAGGCTCGATGTCAGCATCTTCGCGGGCGAGAGGGCATTCCGGATCAACAAGGCCGCCCTGGCGCTCGATTACACCTCGGTTCCCGAACCGCTGACCTTCAGCCTGTTCGGGCTCGGTCTGCTCGGAATCGGGATCGCCCGTCGCCGTCGCTAAGACCTACACGATGTCAGTTCAGACCGGCAACATCGACGTTGCCGGTCTTTTTTTGCGCAGTCCGGAGAATCCGGTCGATGGCAGGGCGCTCGCCGCTCAATTGTGGACCGAATCTGTCGATCTATGCGGGAGGGCGAGGTTCCCTGGCATTGACGACCGAACAAATCCACACTCTGCATTCCGATGCAGGAAAGTGTAGAGATTTTGAACAGCGATTGAAGACAAAATCGGTAGTTGTCAAGCTAAGTTATTGTGGCGCAACAGAGGGATCACATGGCACTGTTTTTGCTGAATCTTTAAGCATATAACTACGTCGAGGCTTGCTTGCGGGGCACATTCACACCAGGATGCGACATCAGAGCGAGAATCAAGTGCGGTCTCAACGGGGACTTACACAGAAGCGAGAGGCATAAGGAAAGATGATCAGAAAGACTCTTCTGCTGGCGGCTTTCAGTGCCGTCATCATACTGGCTGCGGGGTCGGTTTCGGCTCTTCCGCTCGGTATGAGCCACACCACCTGGACCAACGCTCATTGGGCGGGGCACAACTGGAACTACATTTCGCAGTTGAACTTCTACGAGCAGGGTGGTGATCAGAACGGTTACTGGATCGGCAACACCAATCGTGGATTCGACCAGTCGTCGATGTCATACTCGCACAATCTCCCGGTCGACATGGCGCAGGGTGTGAACCGCGCCTGGCTGTGGATTAACGCCGACTATGTCGATACCCGTGGCAATATTGTGACGCTTGAGGGCCGTTTCTCCGGCCAGCTGAATCAGTCCAGCTGGAGTTTCGACTGGAACTCCTTCCAGTGGGTCAGCGAAAGCAACACGATTTATGATCTGACGCCGCTTCCGGCCGATATCTGGTCCGGATCGACTCTGGATATGTCGATCGCCTCGGCCGGTTGGATGGAGCGCGGCATTCGTATCAACAGCTCGACGCTTGCGATGAGCTACAATTCCGGCAATCCGACACATGCAGCGGTTCCCGAACCGCTCACGTTTACTCTCTTTGGCCTGGGCCTCCTGGGTCTGGGTCTGTTTCGCCGCTCGAAGTGAGCGGTGATCCATCGCACACACCTCCGTTTCTGTACGCCGGCGGGTTATCTGGCAGTCCCCCGCCGGCGATTTTTTTTTCAAAAGCTAACGGGATCGACCTAAGGATCGCCTTGACCCGACCGACAACATAGAGTATCTTGGCCCGGGTTCGGCAATAACCTTCAATCTCCAAGCGATACATGTTTTTCAACAGCGTTCAGTTCCTCGTCTTTTTTCTGATCGTACTCGGCGCCTACTGGGCCATGTCCAGGAAGCCGCAGAACATCTTCCTGCTCGTGGCGAGCTACGTATTCTACGGCGCCTGGGACTGGCGCTTCCTGTCGCTCATTCTGCTCTCCACTCTGGTTGATTACTATGTAGGCGCGAAACTCCACGCCTCCGACAATACCTCGGTCCGCAAGCGCTATCTTGCAATAAGCGTGATCGTCAACCTGGCGATACTCGGCTTCTTCAAGTACTTCAACTTTTTCGCCGGGAGTCTGCAGGATCTGGTAGGGGTGTTCGGATTCCAGCTCAGCGCGTTTAGTCTGGATATCGTCCTGCCGGTCGGAATCTCATTCTACACCTTCCAGACGATGAGCTACACGATCGACATCTATAAGGGGAAGCTGGAGCCGTCGAAGAGTTTTCTCGATTTTGCGTTGTTTGTGGCCTTTTTCCCGCAGCTGGTCGCCGGACCAATCGAGCGTGCGGTCAACCTGCTGCCGCAGATGTACAACAAGCGCAAGTTCGATCTCGACCAGTTCGGCGGCGGCGTCTATCTGATTCTGTGGGGCCTGTTCAAGAAAGTAGTGATCGCCGACAATCTCGCCGTGACAGTCGACCAGATCTTCTCCAAGTCGGGCGGATTTTACGACGGTGAGGTATTGATCGGCGTCTTGTACTTCGCCTTCCAGATCTACTGTGACTTCTCCGGGTATTCCGATATCGCCCGCGGTGTCGCCAAGACGCTCGGGTTTGAGCTGATGGTCAACTTCCGGCTGCCCTATATCGCCCGCAACCCCAGCGATTTCTGGCTGCGCTGGCATATCTCGCTCTCGTCGTGGCTGCGCGATTATTTGTACATTCCGCTCGGCGGCAACCGCTACGGCAACCTGATGACCTATCGCAACCTGATTCTCACTATGCTGCTTGGCGGTCTCTGGCACGGGGCGGCGTGGAATTTCGTCGTCTGGGGATTTTTCCACGGCGCTATCCTGGCCGGCCACAAGCGATACACGGAGCTTCGCGAGAAATGGTTTGGTCCGGCGAAGAAGGACGCGACCTGGTGGGGGATAGCGCTGTCGGTGACGATCATGTTCGCGTTCACGCTCTACGGCTGGCTGCTATTCAGGGCTTCGTCTTTCGAGCAGATATGGAGCATGACTCAGAACCTGCTGTCGTTGGGACTTGATCCGGTCTTTTTCAATGCGCTGGCCAAGTTGATGGTCTATGTCTCGGTGCTGGTGCTGGTGCAGATCGGCCAGGTATATACGAAGAAGCTCGATTTCGTGCTGGAGCGTCCGGTGGCGCTGCAGTCGGTTTTCTACCTGACCTGTTTTTATTTGATCGTCGTTTTTGGAGCCTTTAATGGTACCTCGTTTATTTACTTCCAGTTCTAACGGCTGGAAATTCACCGCTGTGCTGATTGCCCTGACCGGCATCCTGCTGGTCGAGGTCGTGCTTGGATTGGTGGCTCCCGAGAGCGACATGGTCATGTATTTCGATCTGGTGCGCGAGCTGGTCACACAGAAGAAAAACGTGGTGGTCGAAGTGTTCGGCGACTCGGTCTCGCGCACCGGTATCTGGGCGGGAGTGCTGCAGGAAGAACTGGGGGACAGTGTGATCGTCGAAAACTATTCGCTGCAGGGCTCCGGACCGATTTTCAGCTATTTCCTGCTTCGCGATCAGGTCGACGCTGGCACTGCTCCGAAGTACATCATCTATGCCCACTCGCCGCATACCTATGCGGGAGTGCGTTTCCCGGTGCTGGTGGGATCGTTTGCGACCTGGGGAGAGACCGGCGAGCTGCTGGTCTCCGGCGGGGATCCGTACGAAGTTGTCTACGGGGTACTGACGCGCATGTTTTACACGCTTCGGTACCGCGAGCAGCTCGACCGGGCGACGCGTGGCGACGCGAGCTTCTTCACCGAGCCGCGCGAGATCTATTTCGGCCACGAGTTGTATGCGCATGAGAAGGCGCATGTCAAGCGTCAGGATTTCTCGATTGAGCTTCCCGACCGCTATGTCGAACCGTTTACCGTGTCAGACTTGAACCGCTTGTATTTCGACAGATTTGTTGCACTGGCCGAAGCCAACGACATCACGATTTTGTGGGTGACCATGCCGCTGCCGCAGACGGTGTACGATGCTCGTCGCGCCGATGGGTTTATGGACGACTACTATGCGTTTGTGGACTCAATCGAGAGCGAGCATGTCGTGATGTTGCAGCCGGAGTTTACGGTGCTCGACAACAGGTATTTCCGCGACCATTCGCACATGAATGCCGACGGGGGTATCGAGTTCACGAAACAGCTGGCCGCCAGGCTGGCCCCGATCATGCATGCGGGCAGCGCGGCCGATCTCCAGCATACCGCTGCGCAAGTCCAGTCCTCGCCGCCTCAGACAGCTCACTAGGCTCCCCTTCCGTTACAAAATAACCGTAGCCTGAATCTGCCCGGTAATGTATAATGGATCATATGGTAGTTGTTTGGTGAGGTCGGCGCCCGGGGACCTCTTCGAAATTTCCGGAGCCTCAAGTGAAACGCTTTCTGGCGATCTTGACAGTCCTGACTTTGTTCTCGGCCTCGATGATGAGTTATGCCGAGTGCCTGGTCTCGTTGTCGGGGGTCTGTCCGGAGCGGGGGGAAGAGGCTGTCGACGCGTGCGGTCGGGCGGAGACGACGGCCTGCGGCGCCGTGGGATCCTGTTGCTTTGCCGAAGAACTCTGCTCCGAGCCTGCGGAGACCGACGACGCTGAGCAGTGCGGGCACCGTCCGGAGTGCAATCCCTGTTCTTTCTACTTACTCGTATCGCTGATAGCCGACGGCCCCATCCGGGCGACTACACCGGGTACGAACTCCATTCATCTGCACACAATTTCTCAGCTGACCTATTCCTGCACGGCGGTCACTGTTGAATCGCCGGATTTGCCTCCTCCACGGGCGGTTCATTTGAGTATCGCCTCGACAGTTCTACGGATTTGATGCGCGGCAACGGCCATGAATTCGCGTGGCCCCGGTAAGACATTTCGAATCGTAGAACTTCTTAACGCAGGATTGAAGAATGAAAAAACACTCTCTGATTCTGATCGTTGCGTTGACGATAGTGGCGGTGTTTGCGCTGGGCGTCCAGGCGGAACAGACCGCTACCGTCAAAAACCCGCCGGCGCAGAAGGCGCCAACCGCCGAGAAGGCGTGCGGTAAAGTCTGCGCCAACAAGGCCGAGTGCACCAAGACCTGTGCCACGAAGGCCGACGGCAAGTGCACGGGAACGTGTTCCGCCGAGTGCAAGGCGAACTGTAAGGCAAACTGCACCGAGAACTGCCCTGACAAGGCGACCTGCACGAAACGTCAGTCTTGTTCAAGCACTCCGGGCGCCTGCCAGAAAAACGCCTGTCCGAAAAAGGCGGGCGCGCCGGCTCCCGGCAAGTAAGACGCAACTGATTCAGGCGATTGTATTCGACTGAAAGAAAGGCTGCCCCACCAGGGGCAGCCTTTTTGTATGGAGGGTGATTCGTAGGCCGAGGCTGCTTGCAGCCCGGCTGGTCAAAGTGAGATTCAAGCAATGTGCTTGCATATTTGGTCGGGCATTTACTACATTGCGATTGAAGCAGTGACTATCACCTCTCCTCGGGGGGAGCGGTATTCCGCACGTTGTCGAATCATCAGCTAGAAGAGTCACTATGCGTTTAGTAATCGTACTATCAAGCGTCTGGCTGAGCCTATCACTCCCTTTCCTTGCGGAAGCGACTGAAGCTCCAGATGTATCGAAGCGAGGCGTTGAGATATCCGCCGACGCCACTGCGGCCAGCGTTTGTTTCCTGGGTCTTGATTCTGCCACGGCCGGTTCGATGTTGGAAGGTGGGAGGATCGCGGTTCGTATCGAAACCATCATTGACTCGCTTACGCCGTTTCTCTGGAGCAGGACCGACTCCCTACGCGTCTGGGTTGTACGGTATGACTCGCTTCGCATCCCGCACGAGGGAAGTGATAGTCTGACAACCAACCTGATTGTCCGGATTGATTCGTCCAGTGGTAACCTTGTCGACATTCGCACCGCACCCGACTCGACTTCGGAACCGCTCATCTTTGACCGCTCGGGGGAAAAGGCGAACTATATTTCCACGCTCGTCTCGGAAGAGATACTCGGTCGCAGCACTGAATGCCCCGCAACGGGCTTTCTGCATGCGGCAAGGCAGGCTGCAGGAGGGGCGCCAGGCAATCCGTGTGTCGGAAGACTCGTGCTTTGGAACCGACATAGTAGGGCCCGACCTCATTTTGCTGAGCCGTCGCCTGTCTGGATATTCTATGTGGACGCGGGAGAACCCGGCCGGTGCAGAGGCTGGCGTACGGTTATCGATGCGGAAACGGCAAAGAGAATAGACGATATGTGTTTGAGCACTTACGAGCGCGTAGATTAGTTGAGGGTACCCCACCGCTTGCGGTGGGCCGGTCGCCTGATACTCAACATCCGGGGAAGTGTTCCGTACCCCGTCGCAGCGGATTCAGGACGAGCTTGCATTCGGAATGTGATTGTGAACAGCACTCGGCGCCGCTAGTCTAGTTCTGGTCTTGCAATCGCAGGAAGGGTACCCCACCGCTTGCGGTGGGCCGATTGCCTGATACTCAACATCCGGGGAAGTGTTCCGTACCCCGTCGCAGCGGATTCAGGACGAGCTTGCATTCGGAATGCGATTGTGAACAGCACTCGGCGCCGCTGGTCTAGTTCTGGTCTTGCAATCGCATGAAGGGTACCCCACCGCTTGCGGTGGGCCGGTCGCCTGATACTCAACATCCGGGGAAGTGTTCCGTACCCCGTCGCAGCGGATTCAGGACGAGCTTGCATTCGGAATGTGATTGTGAACAGCACTCGGCGCCGCTAGTCTAGTTCTGGTCTTGCAATCGCAGGAAGGGTACCCCACCGCTTGCGGTGGGCCGGTTGCCTGATACTCAACATTCGGGGAGGATTTCCATTGGCACGGCTTGAGCATTTCGATGATATCGGCACAGCGAGATTCGTGACTATGTGCTGTCACCAACGACTCAAACTTCTCCAGAAGCCGAAGATCGCTCGGCTGTTTTTGGATGAGCTTTTCAAGTGGAAGCAAAAGTACGAGGTGAAAGTCCTCGCGTACGTAATCATGCCCGACCATGTACATATGGTTCTGTGCCCTACGAAACCTATGAAGATAGGCAGAGCGATCGGAGAATTGAAATCACTCTCGGCAAAGCGGATGTTGCCACTGCTCCCTGAGGACGTTACCACACAGATGCTCTGGGTCAATCGCAATGGCGAGTCCCGGAGAGTATTCTGGATGCGTAGATGCCATGATCACAATTGCAGAACTCCCGAGGTCGTGCTTGAGAAAATCAAATACTGCCACAAGAATCCGGTGCAACGGGGGTTAGCGAAGAATCAGGGAGATTGGCTTTGGTCGAGCTACCGTTGGTACGAAGGAGAAACAGACGGTCCTGTAGAGATCGATTCGATAGAACTCCAGTAGACTCGGCCCACCGCAAGCGGTGGGGTACCCGCTACCATGCACTTTCGAATGAAGAATAGCGATTGACTCGGCCCACCGCAAGCGGTGGGGTACCCACTACTATGCACTTTCGAACGAAGAATAGCGATTGACTCGGCTCACCGCAAGCGGTGGGGTACCCAGTCCAGTCAGGCCCCCCCTCCCAAACCCTGCTACCCCTTGCATATCGACAACTCCCCATACACCCCTAACCCGTTGAGCCACAACATCCCAACCCTATGTCACAACCGGGCACGGCGGTTGCACTCAGAGCCGGCATGGATTGCTTCTTTGGCTCGTACGAAATCGGCGCCGACCCCGAGGACAACATCAAAGCGGTCGTCACCTTCTCGATTCCCGATATCGGGATCAAGTTCAAGGCCCCCTTCCAGGGCGTCAACCCCGACCACTGCGATTTCGCCTCTCTGCTGGCGCTGCTGGAGTTTATCGACTCCAACCAAAAGTACTTCAAAAACCACACCTACTCGATTTTCGGCAACAACTCCCGGGTGATCAGCCAGGTCAACGAAACCGAGCAGGCGCCGATGTCGTTTGCTCCCCTCATGGCCAAGGCGCGGAAGTATAAGCGCAAGTACCGCTTCTCGTTGGAATGGATACCAACATCGCAAAACGACGCTTTCGACGCCCTTTTGGATTGACCCGCGCCGCGCGGCCGTGCTATACTACGGCATGGCCGTCATCTCTCCCAATCAGTTACTCAGCGACATCAAGGCGGGGAAGTTCAAGCCGTCGTACTACTTCTTCGGCCCCGAAGACTTTCGTATTTCCGAGGCTGAGAAATATGTGGCCCGGCAGTTTCTCCCCAGCCGTCAGATGATTACCAACTACACCCGGATCGACGGCCGCAAAACGCCGGTCGCCGACCTGCTGGCCGAGCTGCAGGCGTTCCCGATGCTCGGTGACCGGCAGGTCATAATCGTCACTTCGTTCCAGAGCTACAAGCCGACCGAGATCCAGAAGGTCGCCAAAATGCTCACCCCGCCCGACCCGAACCGGATTGTCGTTTTCTCCAGTCCGGCCGACAAAGCGCCCAAAAAGAACTCGGCGTTCTACAAGAATATCCAGACCATCGCCGAGGTGGTAGTCGAGTTCGGCCGTCTGACGCCGCAGGAAGCGGCCCGGACGCTCCAGCGCATGCTCGCCAACCATAAGATGACCATCGAACAGGAGGCGCTTCGCCTCTTCACTGAGATGATTGCCGGCAACCGGGGGGCGCTGGAACGCGAGGCCGACAAGCTGATCGAATACAAAGAGCGGACCGGCGAGGTGACGCTTGATGATGTCCGGATGATCTGTTCCGGCTTCGAGGTCTACGATGTGTTTAAGCTGGCGGATTATGTTGTCGATGGCGACCGTCGGCAGGTCTTCAAGATGCTGCACAAGCTGATGGCCGGGGGGGATGTATCCGGGGCGCTTCTGTACAGCCTCGGGCAGCACTTTATCAATCTCTACTTGCTCAAAACGGGCGGGCAGGTTCATCCGCGCTTCCGTTGGCTGGTCCGGACACTTCAGCCGCAGGCGAATCGATTCAGCGAAGAGCAGCTGGAGCGGTTTATTATCAAAACCGCTGAGACGCAATCGGATATGCGCAAAGGGCGGGTCAAGCCTGAGGCCGCCATGGAGATGCTGATGCTTTCGGTCATGGAGACTCCCGCCCAGTGAGCGCCGAACCGCAAAAAAAGCAGGAAGAAACCACCGGCGGGCCGGTACAACCGGGTAGCGAGGTGAATGAGCGGAAGCTGGTCGAGGCGGCCCAGAACGGCGACCAGCGGGCATTCGGTCAGTTAATCCGGCTCCACCAGAAAAAGCTGTTTCGGTTCATAGCATCGCTGGTCGGCTCGACCGACCGGGCGGACGATGTTGTCCAGGAGGCGTTTGTACGGGCATGGCAGAATATCAAGAAATTCCGATCCGAGTACGATTTCTATCCCTGGCTGTCGACTATCGCCCGCAATCTGGCCTACAACGAACTGCGGCGTCAGGAAAAGACCCAATCGCTGGACCAGATGAAAGAGAGCGGCTTCAACCCGGTCGACACCGAACTCGGACCGCTGGAGAAAATGATGAACGGCGAGGCGCAGGAGCGATTCTACAAAGCACTGTGGGCGATGCCGGTTTTGTATCGGTCGGTGTTTGTGCTTCGGCATTTCGAGAATATGGATTATGCCATGATCGGCAGTTACCTGAAGATACCCCCCGGGACGGTGGATTCGCGTCTGTATCGGGCGCGAAGGTACCTGCTCGACGAATTGAAAGACCTGTTGGAATGAAAGCCTCACGAGGCAGTGGGCAGTAATGGACGAATCGTATTTCAGAGATCGCATCTCGGGCTACTTTGACAAGAGCCTCCCGCCGGACGAGTACCAGTTGGTCGACGACTACCTGAAAGACTCGCCCGAGGGGCGGAAACTGCTCGAAGAGATCGGTCGACTCGATGAGTTCGTGCGGATGCACAGCGAGCTGGAAGTCGATGACGGCTTCTTCGAGCGACAGGCGCAAAGCATTGAAGCGCGATTGGGATTTGCATCCGCGACACCCGCCAATGTCGAGCCGGTGCGGCCGAAAGGGCGGGGCGGGGCAACGTGGAAGTGGATCGGCGTGGCAGCCTCGATTGCCTTCCTCGGATTTATCGGCTACCACGAAAGCGACATATTCGGCCCGACCCCAAAAGGCATGAGCGAGACCGACCGCCTCGAGACGCCGGCGGTGGTGAAGCTCGATACGATGCAGTCGATCGATGCTGCGGATGATGAAGGTGCGGCTGGACTGGACGACACGCAGGCGGATAGAGATATTGCATCGTCGGTTGAACCCGAACCGCAGCCCCCTCGCGAGTCGACCCCGGCGACCAACGAGGCGAAAGACGTTGAGAAGTTCGAGATCGCGAGAAAGTCGATACCTACGCCACCGAAATCAGAACCTGCGCCGACCCCGATGCCTGAGATTAAATCACCGACTAGCGCGCTGGAAGAAGAATCACCGGTGGTGGTCCAGTCACCGGGCGTGGAAGTGGTTTCGGAACCGCCGTCCAGTCGTCGCGCCGCCCCCGCCGCCACCCGGGCGCAAAGTGCGCCGATTACGACTGACTTTTCGGATGAAACTGCCGTGGCCGAGGAGCAGGTTGCCGAGACAGTCGATACATCCGCCCTCCTGGCCGTGTACCGTGCCCAGCGCGACAGCCTCATGAAAGCCACCCCGGCAAACGGGGGAGAGGCGCTAGGGCTTTCCAAAAAGGAGCAGCCTCAGAGTCGGGAGCATTACAAGCCGACCGCCACCCCGCTGTCGTTCGATACTCAGCAATCGCAGCTCCTTGAAGCCTGCTACCAGATCGCGAAACTGACCGACAGCGATTCCGAGCGTTCGACCATGATCTCCCAGATCGAAGGTATGGCCGCCGATACCAGTTCGGTGGTCGGCAAGAGAGCCCGACGGTATCTTGACGAATTGGACCGCAAGTAGCCTCCCCACTTGATTTTTCCTCCCCGCGGTAAACTTTTGTCGGTCCGGCTCGTATAGTATCTCAGGGTCGACAAGACCGCAAATGGAGGAAAAACGTTCATGGAACAAAGATTATATCGCTCCAACAGCAGCACCGTGATCGGCGGCGTGTGCGGCGGGCTCGGTGAGTACTTCAATGTCGACCCCGCGTTCATCCGCATCCTGGCGGTTTTGCTCTTTTTCGCCAAGGGGATCGGCCTGCTGGCGTACATCATCGCCTGGATTATCATCCCGCGCCGGCCGCTTGATGTCGAGCCGCCCAAACCGGTCAACGGCGAGTATCGCTATTCCAACTGGCACAAATACATCCCGGGCATTGCCCTGATCGGTCTCGGCGCTATCCTCTTGATGCGGAACTTCTGGTTCTGGGTCTCCTGGACCGAAATCTTCTCCGTGCTGCTCATCCTGATCGGACTCACCCTGATCATCGCCAGGTTCTCTTCGAAAAACGGCCATGTCCGCTCCGATTACAACGGTGAGCCATACAACGGCAACAATGGAGGGCCGACGCCATGACTCCGGCCAGATTCCGATGGGGGATGCTGCTGATCCTGACCGGGAGTCTGATTCTCCTGGTCAACATGGATTTGATCAATCACAACTTCGTACTGGAGCTGCTGATCTGGTTCCCCATCGTGCTGATCGCGATTGGTATCGAGAAGATCTTCACCCGCTCCCGCCTGGAGTTTATCTCCTATCTAACGACCGTCGCACTGGTCGGCGCTGCTGTCTGGATTGCGTTCGACGCGACCGGAAGCGGTGATGAGTCCGACTTCTTCTCACGAACCAGCTTCGTCGAGGAATTCGACCCGGCGGTGGAGAAGATCGACGCGCTGCTTGATGTCGGCGATGGTGATTTGACGATTCGCGATGCTACCCGCGATATGGTCTATGCCCGGTTTGCGGAGTTTACGCGCAAGCCGAAAGTGTCATACGAGGTTCAGGATGGTCGGGCACTGGTTGAGTTCTCCGAAGATCGCGGGATATTCCGAAGCCCGATCTCCGTGCGGACCGACAACATCTCCGACTGGATCGTGAAGTTCTCGGACAAGACACCGCTGGAACTCGTCTGCCGCGGTGATAACTCCGACATGCACCTCAACATGGCGACCACGCCGCTGCGCAAGTTGCAGCTCGAAGCACCGTCGACTATCGTCTATGTCAAGATTGGGAATCTCGAGCCCGAGGTGAAGGTGTCGCTGTTTGGCTCCGACGCCGACGTCAAACTTCGTGTGCCGCGTGAGGCGGGACTTCAGATTAACGGCAAGGACTATAGATCGTTTCTCGAGAAGATCGGCCTTATCGAGAAGGGAGATCTGTTCATTTCAGAAGGGTTTGATACATTGCAGCCGAAGATATCCGTCGATCTCGATGAGCGCCTTCGGTCGCTCTCGATAGATACATACTGATAGAGACATACTGACAGAGACCTACTAACGTTTCTTCCTCCAGTAGCGTTAGGACAACCGGCCCCACTGCACCTCGGGGCCGGTTTTATTTTGGCGGATAGACAGCTTGTCGCCCGTTGCGTCACATGCTCGCGAGTAGGTCAGGCGGCTTGTGCGCCTGACGTTCTGTCAGGTCGCAAGCGACCTGACTCGGTCTGTGCGAGGTGTACGTCCTTGTGCACCGCGTGACCCCTGCGAATGTTACGTCACGTGCTAGTCCGCTGAAAGCGGACGACACGTGACGCCTGCCCTTGCTTGTGGCCCACCTAAAGGCCGCCCGCGGCGGCCGACAGGTGGGAGAACGCCTCCTTCACGGATGTCCCTCTCTGCACTTTCACTACCAAATCGCAGGCAAACCGAAAACTGCCCGCCTTTGTAAGGACATGTGTGTGCGCGGGTTCGATCCTTTGCGCTTATAGGGAGGAAGAGATGTTTTTGACCTTAAAAAATAGCAAAACAAACCCATTTCGCCGTAACTCGCACGAAGGCAAACTTGTACGATGATTATTACGTTATTGACGGCGCTTTGATAGCGGCGTGGTTCCGCGCGTGGTGTCCATCGGGTGGCCCACCACTTGTGGTGGGTTGCGTGTGGTGTACATCGGGTGGCCCACCACTTGTGGTGGGTTGTGCGTGGTGTACGTCCCCGTGCACCACGGAACTGTGATGTTGCGTCACGCGCCAGGTCGCCGATGGCGGACGACACGTGACGCGCGAAGACTTACGCGACCGATGTCAGGGAATCATCGGCGATCTCGCCGATCAGTTGGTCCTCGCGGCACTCCGTGATGCGGACATCGACAATTCGTTTGCCGGATTCGAAATTGTCAGGGAGGCGGACTTTCATGTAGTTGTCGGAGACACCGAAATGGAATCGGTTCTTGCGCTTGGTGAACTCCGAGACGACACCCAGCGTTGAGCCAACCTGACGCTCCATCGCTTCGCACCGGATGCGTTTCGAGACGCGTGTCAGAATCGCGTTGCGGTGCTTGATGACTTCGGGGTTGACTTTGTCGGGCATCTCGGTCGCGGTGGTGCCGGTGCGGTCGGAGTAGCTGAAGACATGCAGGTAGTCGATCAGTCCGGACTCGCAGACGCCTTTGGTCTTTTCGAAGTCTTCATCGGTCTCGCCGGGGAAACCGACTATGACGTCGGCGCCGATGATCGTCTCGGGCACGATCTTTTTGACGTCGGCCAGACGGTTGAGATACATCGCCTGGTTGTATGGACGGCGCATCGCTTTGAGGATGTTCGACGATCCCGACTGAAGCGGCAGATGCCAGTGGCGGCAGATGCGGCCGTTAGAGTCGGCGTAAACCTCGAGCAGTTCATCGCGGACGGTTTGCGGCTCGATCGAGCTGACCCGCACCCGCTTGAGGTCGGTCTCGCGCATGATCATCTTCAGCAGGTTGGCGAGGTTTTTGACCTGCGGTTCGACCTTGCGGTTTTTGTAGTGGCCGATATGGATACCGGTCAGCACGACCTCTTCGAATCCTTTCGCCACCAGCCCGTTGATCTCGCCGATGATTTCCAGCGCCGGGCGATTGTTGAGACGGCCGCGGACAGTGGGCAGGATACAAAACGAGCACCACTGGTTGCAGCCGTCGGAGATCTTGATCCAGGCGCGGTTGTGGTGGTAGAAATCGGCGATTGTGCCGGAGCAGCCTTTGTCCGGCTCGTCGGAGTCGTCGAACAGCTCCGGCAGCTTGCGGGGGAGGATGCGGGTGATGTCGTCTTTTTCGGTGTTGCCGATCAGGACATCGACTCCCTCCATCCCGGCGACCGCTTCGGGGTCGGAGTCGACATAACAGCCGGCTACTACGATCCGCCCGTCGGGGTTTTCCCGCGCCGCCCGGCTGATCAGATTGCGGCTGGTGGAGTCGGCCCGGTGCGTGACCGTACAGGTGTTGATGAGGTAAAGATCGGCTTTTTCGCCTTTTTCCGCCCGGACGAACCCATAGCGATAGAGTTCGGCGGCCATTCGTTCGGACTCATACTGGTTGAGCCGACAGCCGGTGGTGGCAACAGAGAGTTTTCTGATCTTCGATCGTGCCATAGACACAGAATATACGTGGAAATTCGGGAAGGGGAAGGAGGAATTTGGGTAAGGCATGAAACTCCACTATCTTGACAATTTGGTCTCTGGTTCGTCTTAATGTTGGAGCTTAAGCCGGCGATATTGGAGCCGCGGAATCGTCTGGGTTCCTGCAAGAGCGCCGGGAGAGCAGGTCTGGACACAATGTCTCGTCTCAGTGGGAGGGAAGCGGTTATGGAGACAAGCACGAAGAAACCCTGGTGGTCATTTGCTCTGTTGGTTGCAGTGTTCTGGTTCGGCAACGTGCTTGCGGTTGGCGTTGGATACTTCATAGTAAAGATTTACCCAGAGTATGCTACGACGGCTGTATATGCATTGCCGCTGCTTCTACTGAGTGTTCCTGTCGCGTGTTTCTGGATCGCCTGGAGAAGGAGATTGCTTCAAAGGGATAACCGGACGAGGCCGTTTGCAATTGCCATACTCTTCATCGCCGGGGTTTTCTACATCTATTCGATGTATGTGTACTCGCTCAATGTGTGTCCGTCGCTGGTTCTTCCGGAACTCAAGGAAGATCCGTCGTTCGATCAGAATTGGGCGATCCGTAGTGTCCTGGAAACGCTTCCGAGCGACAGCGGCTACTTCATCGTAGATCCGACCTTCGGAGCCCATGTCTTCATGTTCGATGAACTTGATCGATGGCTTCGCGACCAACGTATTGTGGGACGACTATCGTGCGACGGGTGCAACACTCGCATGATGCTCAACAAGTTGTTCGGGTCCGCCGACCAACTGGAACGCCTGACCGTCGCATCCTCACCAGAGTGTGGCTACGTAGTCGACTGGGACGGCGCATTTGAAGCGTACTTCCGCAAAGGGGCAGGAGGGTGGGAGCGGCTCTATCGGGACCATCCCAAAGCTCGCGGTATTGTCCAAGTCTCTCGCCCCATCTACGATCCGGACTGTGGTGTATTCCTGGTTTACATCGGTGTGCAGTGTCACTGGGTGTCGGGGAGAGGCAGACTGGTCGCGTACAGGATTGCGCCTGACTCGACAATAGTCGAGGTCGCCTCCGTCGGACTCTGGATATCTTGAATGCATACATTGTTCACTTCTTACTTGCCGCTGAACTCAACACCACCTTCCTTTCCATCATGCAAACCCGCACCACCTCGCAGGCTGTACTCGGAATAATCGGGTGGCTGGCGCTGACATCGGCAGTAGCCTATTTCGGCGCCCAGTTCGAACCCGGTCAGTGGTACGCCCAGCTGCACAAGCCGTCGTGGACCCCGCCCAACTGGCTGTTTGGTCCGGTCTGGACGATCCTCTATGTCGCGATGGCGTATGCCGCCTTTCTGATTTGGAAAGAATTCGGCTTCACCCACGCCAGAGGCGCGCTGACCTTGTTCATCGCGCAGTTGGTGTTGAACGGTCTCTGGTCGTGGTTCTTTTTCGGTATGCATCGGATCGGGCTGGCCTTTTTCGATATCATCGTCCTCTGGTTCCTGATCGCGGCCACGATCATGGCCTTCTACAAGCTGAACAAAACCGCCGGGTGGCTGTTGATCCCGTACCTGATCTGGGTGAGTTATGCATCGGGGTTGAATTTCGCTCTCCTGCGTTTGAACGGCTGAGCGTACTTCCCCCCACGAATAGAAGTGTCTGACCGTGTCACACGCTGTCACACGCGACTCCATATTCTCTTGACAGGGCCACTCACACAGCATATCGTTTGGTGGGGAAGGAATCCACACCACACGACAACATGGACATTCCTGCAGTAGCGCGATGAGTCAGTAACCGTTGGTCGGGGGACAAGGCGGCGGCGGTTTCTCACCGGCTCATTCGAACTCTTTTTCAATTCCGGGACGCTTCGGCAACAACAGCCAGCCGAGACAGCGGATGACTATCACCTGCTGGGGGTACGGGAGTCTGTGTATGTCTCAGCCAACCGGATTCTGGCAGTCCATCTACGTCAAGTTCTTTGTCGGCGCCGTGCTCGGGTTTGTGGGTATCGCAGGCGGCATCTATGTCGGCAACGCTATGGTCAATCGACCGGCCGAAGGGTACCCGGTCGAGCTTCCGGCCGACCTCAACGATGTAACCCAGGCGAAACTCCTGAGTCTTCTGCCGGGCGATCTCTTTCCGCTTGAGGAGTGCACTCTCCGCGACAGTACCAAGACGAATTTCGAGCAGATCCTCAACGGCGAGCGGGCGGTAGTTCTATTCGTCGACTTCCAGTGCAAGCCGTGTGTCGATTTGCTCACTTTCTGGGACCTCCGAATCAATCCGAAGCTTTATCCCGACATCCGTCAGATCGTCGCCCTTCGCGATATCGATCCGCCAATCCCGGCCGAATACGAAGGACTGCTCGATGACAAGATGGTGGTCTACTACGACACGGAGCACTGGAAGAACTATTACAACCTCGTCTTCTGGCCGGCGGTAGTGAGTGTCGACGGCAGCGGGTTTGTGCACCACGTCCAGCAGGGATTCGAAGAATTTTTGGAGTTTGAACATGTGGAGTATCTGACCGTGCCCGATGCGGAATCGTAAGCGCTCTGCCGGTGTTCGGCATGGCGCCTTTCACCGGTATTACACCTACTCAACAAGGAGGAGAGAGAATGAAGACAGCGACACTTTTGGCCGGAATCCTGCTGTTCTGTTTTTGCGGCGGGCTTCTAATCGGTGCGGCCGCGCCGCAGCAGGCGGTTGCTATTGACAACCCGAATCCGTGCACGAACTGCAATGTGATTGTGTGCTGGGGTCCGGGAACCTGTCCGCCCGGTTCCGGACTGGTGCCGTACAACAGGCTGTACGGCTACGCCTTGTTAGCGGAGCCGTGTGAATGGCCGATCGCCGTTTGCTCCTATGTGCAGACCGGCTGCGGTTTCCCGTGCTAGAATCCGACCTCGTGTGCTGTCAGGCGATTTCGCCTGGCAGCGCTTGTTTTCGACAGACTTCGACGCACCGACACCACATCAAAGACGACACAATATTCCGGCCGGCCAGGGAGGCTGTTCGCGAGTGGTTCGTGGGCGGACCCGGTCTCATGTTATAAGCAAGTGGAGGAGTGATGAAAACAGTGGCTTTGTTCGCCGGAGTACTGTTGCTCTGTTTCTTCGGCGGGATGCTTGTGAGCGCGACCGCGCCGCAGCAGGCGACAGCGGAGTTTGATCCGTGTGTCGAGTGCTACATGATAGCCTGTTTCGGACCGGGTGTATGTCCGCCCAAATTCGTTCCGTACAACAAGGTGTACGGCTACATCACCGAGCCCGATCCGTGCACGTGGCCGTTCCCGGTTTGCCGCTGGGAGTTTATCGGTTGCGGGTATCCCTGCTAGCCGGGTCTGTCGCTCGGCTACTTGAGTCGCAGCGATGAGGCCTTGACGATGGGGCAAAAGAAACGTGGTGCCGGGCGCTTTGCCCGACACCACGCTGAATGTGCGTACTGTGCGTGAGTCAGCTTATTCCGACTTTGTTTCCTCGTCGGATTCACCACTCGCTTCGGACTTCTGTTCAGCCTTCGCGTCGGCGACGGCCTGCTTCAGAGATTCCGGCATGGCGCTGGCCATGGCGCCGCCACCCGAAGACGCCTCGGGGCGCTTCTCATGGTCGGCCATGAACTTGTCCAGTTCGGCGCGTTCCCGCTGTTTGTAGTAGGCAACCACCGACAGGACCACCTTATGCTGGCCGCGGTCGAATTCGATCACCTGAAGCGGAATCGACTCACCCTCGCTGAACATGCCGCTCGGATCGGCGACTTCTTTGGTCGTCAGCTGGTTGGTCGGCACGAAACCTTCGACACCGTCACCCAGGTCAACAACCACGCCGCGGTCGAGCACCTTCGTGATCGTACCGAGACACTCCGAACTGATCGAGTACTTCTTGGCCAACTCCGGCCACGGATCATCGGTGAGCTGCTTGTAGCCGAGCGAGATCCTTCGGTTCTCGTGATCGATCTTGAGCACCTTGACGTCGACCTTGTCACCCTTCTTCATCACTTCGGAGGGGTGCTGGATGCGGCGGGTCCAGGACATATCGGAGATATGCACGAGACCGTCGATCCCTTCTTCGAGTTCGACGAAAGCACCGAAGGCGGTCAGGTTGCGGACGCGGCCGCCCACCACCTTACTGACCGGATACTTATCTTCGATCGTCGTCCACGGATCCGGTTCCATCTGCTTGATGCCGAGCGAGATCTTCTCGTTGTCTTTGTCGACCGAGAGGACGATAGCATCGACATGGTCACCCACCGACATGATTTTCGAAGGGTGTTTGATATGCTGGGTCCAGGACATCTCGGAGATATGGATCAATCCCTCGATACCTTTCTCCAACTCGACAAATGAACCGTAGTCGGTAATGGAGACCACCGTCCCGGTGATCTTCTTTCCGATCGGGTACTTGTGTTCGATATTCTCCCACGGGTACGGCGTCATCTGCTTGAGGCCGAGAGAAATGCGAGATGTGTTTTCATCGTAGTCAAGAATCTTGACATCGATATTCTCGCCCAGGTTGACCATCTCCGAAGGGTGACGAATCCGGCCCCACGACATATCGGTGATATGCAGCAGACCGTCGACACCGCCGAGATCGATAAAGACGCCGAAGTCGGTAATGTTCTTGACAATACCCTGGCGAATCTGACCGACCTCGATCTCATTGAGCAGGGTGGCGCGCATGCGCTCCCGCTCTTCTTCGAGCACCACACGCCGTGAGACGACGATATTGCGGCGGCTCTTGTTGAGCTTGATGATCTTGACTTCGATCGACTCGCCGATGAGGGCGTCGAAGTCGGGCACCTGGCGCAGAGAGATCTGCGAGCCGGGCAGGAAGGCGTCGACACCCATGATATCGACCACCACGCCGCCTTTGATACGGCGGGCAATGCGACCTTCGCAGGTATCGCCGGCATCGTGGATATCGCGAATGCGATCCCACACCCGCATGAAATCGGCTTTCTGCTTGGAAAGCAGGAGCTGACCGTGCGAGTCTTCGATCTGCTCGAGGAAGACCTCGATTTCGTCACCGACTGCGACCGAGGCCGTATCGGCGAACTCATTCATCGGAATGAGACCTTCGGACTTGAAGCCGACATCGACGATGACATCGTCGAGCGTGACGCCGATGACCTTCCCCTGTACGATTTCACCTTCCTTGATATCCCTGATGGTGGAGTCGTACATGTCGACCATTGCGTCGTACACTTCCTTGTCGTAGACGATCCCGGAGACGTCGGTGATTTTCACCGCTTCGACTTCGGGCTTCTCCATGCGCATTGCAGGAGACTCGGTGCGGGCTTTGGCGCGTTCTACCAATCGCTGGCGGCGATTGGTCATCAGCATTTCCCGCTCCACCTCGTCCTGTACCTCTACCTGGACATTGACCTCCGGCACATCGGACTTGGTGATTTTTGTTTTGGTGCGGCTTGTCTTTCTGCCGCCGATGGCTTTCCGCCGCGATGGGCGTGCGCCACCTCTGGAACCTGTGTTTTTGGCTACTGCCATGGAATTAAAAGAAACCTCCTGTTCCGTCGACCGGTTTGGATTTTTCCCCGGGAGGGGAAACCGTCCGACGGTCGCCCGGCACCAGCTTGCGCTGTCAGGGCGAGCCTCTATAATAATGAACTTCGGCGAGAATTCAACACCTTTTTGGAAAAAAGGGGCTGTGATTCGCCGTCCGTTCATCACTGCAAGTGGTCGGCAGGCAGGCTGTTATCTTGATCGCTCGGGGAGGCTGTCGCGGAGGGCGGTGATCCGTCGCATGACTTCGGCGGTGATTTCCAGATACCCTTCCTTGGAATCGGCGCGTTCGGCGATCCATGCTTCGGAGATCGGCTCGCCATAGCTGAGGCTCAGGCGCTCCCGACGTAAGAAGCATTCTTTCAAGCGGTTAGCTCCGTGGATATAGGCCGGGACAATCGGGCAGGCGGCTTTCGCTGCCAGCAGGCCGAGGCCCGGTTTGGCGGGCAGGAACTCTTTCGTCTTCGAGCGGGTACCCTCGGGAAACATGGTCAACCCGTAACCGTCGCGGAGAATCTGTAGCGAGGTAGCCAGGGCCTGACGGTCCATCTGGCCGCGGCGGACCGGACGGGCATTGGTGCGCCAGATTATCCAGCCGAGCGGCTTGTTGTCGAATAGCTCCTTTTTGGCGAAAAAGAACAGCTCGCGGGGGATATAGCTGCCGACCAGTGGAGGATCGTAGTAGGAGATATGGTTGGAGGCTAAGATGAAGGCCCCTTCTTTGGGGATGTGTTCACGGCCGTAGAGCCGGATACCGAACAGGAGGCGCCCCAGGATGTTAGTGGCCGACTTGCCGATCCAGTACAGTGGTTTCATGGCACGGCCAATGTAGGGCATCTGACGTGCGCTGGCAAGCGGTTGATGTGAAGCGCGACGGGGGCGACCTTATGACAGGGGATGACGCTGCGATCGCCTCGGAATGGTGATTGGACGCTTCGATCCGTGAGAATAGTCTCCCTGGGGGAAGTTAGGTACTTGACACTTCACAGTCTCGCGGTATATTGATTGTAGCGAGAGGCTTCGCCACTTGGGTGGTAATATGAGCCCGCCACGGTATGTGGCACAATAGACGGAGCCTTTCAACAACTAAATCAGATTTCTACCCCTCGGCTTTGCCGGGGGGTAGTCTTTTATGGGGGGATGTTTCCTCGGAATCGCTATTCGGTGAAACGCCAGTGCGCGATCAACACCGTGTCGAATCCGGTAGCGTTGTCGTCGGATTCAAACCAGACTCGTGCGTGGGTCAGGCGACTCCAGTCGAAGTTGTTACCAACCACATCTTCCGGATCAAGCAGCGGGATGCGATAGGTCCGCCAGCCGTTGATATCCGAGTCATCGACATAAAACGAATCCGGGTGGTCGGTGAAATCGAGCACGTAGGAGTAGTAGTGGTTGTCGGTGTCGAAGTAGCCGATCATGCGTTCCTGATCCGGATTTCCGAACGTTGCAACGTCCAGGCTGTTTCCTTCGGTTCCGTTCAGGAACTCGAAGTAGAGCGGATCGCCCGGGTCTTCCATGCGTGCCTGAAACGAACCGGATCCACAAATGGAAGGTGGATACGGGCACTTGCCCTCGTTCCGGAAGTACCAGTTGTCGCGGCTTGGATCGACATTGCGATCGGGATCGTAGCCTGGCTCGTCTTGATCGGCCAAACCATCAAGACCGATATCTTCGGCCTCCGATACCGCTCCGTTTCCGTCTCCCAACGGAGGGTCATCTTCCCCGAACGACTCGCCATCGCCGTTGACGTCCTCATCAATTCTCCCCAGCTCGAAATGCATGCGGCCGTGCGGTGCATAACATCGGATTTCAAGATACTTCCAGGCAGTGTCGAAGATCTTGTTTGTCTCGAGCATGATACCTGCCCAGGAGGGGTAGAAAATCGTGTCGATCACGCCGCCGAATTCGAAGACTTGATACGACGGGCGGTAGACGACTCGCAGCAGGCGCACTTCGCCCTCGCCTGCCTGGGCCGAATCTCCGTACACTTCGGAGCGAAGCGGCAGGTAGTATGGCAGATGCCAGAGCAAACGCCCCCGGTGGACGCCGTGCGAGACACTTTCAGGGCGTGATGAGAGCTGCCAGGCGGTGCGTTGCATCGGCAGGCTTGAGAAGTATGGGTTGTCGGTTGGTTTGGTCGGTGAGTCGTCGCCGCAGGAGAGAACGGCGCACGAAATCAACAGGCTCGCGCATAGAATCAGAGCGAGCCGCGGCACTCTGGATTGGTCACTGAAGCTACCCATTCGATCCCCCTGTTATACCACCAAAATGGTGCAGGTACTCGATTTTGTAAAGCGCTAAAAACAATCGTGAGCAGATTATGACAATAGGCCGATTATCCGATCAACTTGCTGCTCGATCGTCAGGCTGGTGGTATCTATTTCGAAGGCGTCTTTGGCTCGGGTCAGGGGGGAGTGTTGGCGGTTGGAGTCAAAGTGGTCGCGCCGTTCCAGATCGGCAACCTGCTCACCGATTGAGGAGCTCACCCCAAGCTTCCTGAGGTCTTCGAGGCGGCGCTTGGCACGCTCGTCTACAGCTGCAATAAGGTATATCTTCAGGTCAGCCTGGGGGAAAACGACCGTCGTAGTATCGCGCCCTTCGGCGACGATACAGCCTTTCTTGCCCATCGCTTTCTGCTTTTCGACCATTGCTACTCGCACTCCATGGTGAGCGGACACCTCCGAAACGTGCCGGGTGACCTCCGGCGTCCGAATCTCATTCGTCACCTCTATACCGTTGAGAAACACCCGATTGGCGTCGGCGTGTGTCTCGAAATCGATGGTCAGCTCGGCGGCGATCCGGGCCAAAGTCGGTTCATCCGACGGTGCGATACCGTTTTGCAGCGCGTGCCAGGTGAGGGCGCGGTACATGGCGCCGGTATCGAGATACTGGTAGCCAAGCCGAGCGGCAACCAGCTTGGCGGTGGTCGACTTGCCCGAGCCGGCCGGACCATCGATTGCGACTATCCGGCAGTTCTGTTTGGGGGCATTGGAGTTACTGGCAGTCATGCGCCCCAAAGTAACTGATCGCCGCACATCTGGCAAACGGAAAGCCGCATCTTTTATACGCGGAGGATCGCAGACTGTTCGACAGCTATTCTTTCCGGGAGGAGGGGAAATAATTTCTCGAAGTGCGAGTGTGTGACGTCCCGTCGGGTGTGCCGGGGTCGGGCTATCGTATTGCACCACAATGCGATATCGGCCATAGCCTGAATTCGGCACGGGCCTTGCAATCGGGCACGGTGGAAAAATGCAATCGTGTGGAGTATACCGTGAACGATGAGCTGAACAAAATTCCCGAATCCTCCAATCCGGCGACGGTCGCGGCCGAGGCTGAAACGCCCGCCCCGGCCAAGGGCGGATTCCCCAAGATGTATCTGCTCTTTGGGGTCATCGGTATCCTGGTGGTGGCGCTGGCAATCGTGTCCACCATGCTATTAATGGGAGGCGACGAGACAGCAGTGGAGCCGGCTGCCACAGAAACGCATGAAACGGCCCCGGCCGAAGAGTCGCAGGCCGATCACACCGAACCTGCCGAGTCGCACGCACAGTCGACCACCGACGAAGTGCCGGATATCCCCGATTTTGAGCCGTTTGAGCCGCCCGACATCGAAGAGGACTCGGGTGTGCTTGGCGATATCATGGCCAATCTCGAGTTTCTTGACTATGCACCGACTATGCCTGCCGAGGAAGAGGTTCCGGGTGAAAGCTCGGGGATGAGCAAAGAAGACTCCATTGATGCCGCCAGGTGGTTCGAGAGCGAGACCAAGCGGCTGGAGCTAAAGGAGAAAGAGCTCAACGCCCGCCAGCGCGAGCTGGAGATACTCGACAAAAAGGTCTCTCAGAAGATAGTCCGTATCGAGCAGGCCGAATCAGCCCGAGTAGCGGCGCTGGCCCGGCTTTACGACGGCATGGATCCGCGCTCGGTCGCCAAGCTGGTGGCCAATCTGGATGATGGGACAGTCGTCTCGATTCTGCCGCGCATGAAGCAGAAAAACGCCTCGCAGGTGCTGGCCCTGATGCCTGCCGTGCGAGCCGCCAAGCTATCCAAACAGATGATTACGATCGCCGAGAACTAGACATGGTACAGAACAACGCCGGCATATTCGATCTCCTGCTGGGGCCAATCAGCTCCGACAGCAGTGTCGCACCGAGCGGTTCTCCGATTCAGGGTGACCCGTTCGGCAGCATGCTGCAGTTGCTGATGAATCGCCAGCAGGGCTCGGGCGCCGTCTCTGCGGAGACGGTCGACTGGGCGGCACTGCTCAAGCAGCAGTCCGGGGCAGGCGTCGATGCACAGCAGAATGCCGATCCTTTTGGACTCGTTCTTGACCGGACCACTTTCGAGCGTGTGAATCGTCTGCCGATCTCTATGCTCGGTGCGATGCCGTCGGACGCGAAGTCAGCATCGGCGATGATAGATGACATAGAGATTCCGGATTTTGGATTCAACTCCGCCTCCACCGGCGCGCAGGGAGATCTCGCCGGCGAAATACCGGGAGCGGTTGCCTCCGACGACACTTCCGATGCGGGTTCCGAGACGGATGCGACAAAGATCGCCAATCTGACCGGACGGGAGATAGCGGCGCTGCTGGCAAATCGTTCGGGCGCGGTCTCTACATCACAGACTGTGGCGGTGTCCCAGGGAACCTATCGCATTCTCGATACGGCCGTGAAGCAGGACACACTTGAGTTGACGGTCTCTCCCGAAGATAGTCCAACCGAAGTGATAAAGATCTCGCTGCCGCTCGATATCGTCGATGACTTCGCCGTCGACGTGTCCGATTCGCGTCAGAAGAACTCAAAGCACAATCCAATGCGGGTTGCTCTCCATGATACCGGCGCCGATGCCAGCAAAGTGTCGCAGCTTCTGGCACGCCTCAATCTGAAAGCGCTTCGAATTACCTCGACCCAATCGGAAACAACCAATGTCAACGGCTTGCTTCCGGTCAAAACACAGACTGCAAGCGGCAAATCGAACAGCGATGCGACGGGCGAGAAGTTCGGGATCGAACTGACCGGCGAGCGGCTGTCGAAGTCGCTCAGCGTGCAGCGGGAACTTCCGATGGAAGCGATCAGCGCGCGCATGACCGTCGTACGGTCGACGGTAAACGCCGCCGGAGTTACTGGCACCAGGCAAAATAATATCGCCCAATCGGCCGCACCGGTACCGGGCGAAGCGGCGATGAAGTCCGCTGACGGCAGTTTGACATCCGGACCAAAGGAGTTTTTCGGTCTGGACAATCTCGCCCGTCGGTTGGATGCGGCCGGTCGGAAGTTCGAACCAACGTTGACCGGCACTGAGAAATTGACCGAGGGACAGTCCTCGATTGAGTCGAGCCACCTGTCGTCAAACTCGATTCAGCAGTCGCACTCATCTCAGTCAAGTGCCGAATCACGAACGCAGAGCCCGGTCCGTTTCACCTTGCCGGACGACATCCAGACCGGTCTGAGACCGGGTGGACGCGCCGTGACGATATCGATTGATCCGGAGAATATCGGACCCGCCAGACTGCACCTCGCATTGCGCGACAGCGCGCTGACGGCGCGCGTGACAGTCGATACGCCGCAGGCGCGGGCGATGGTGGAGCAGTCGCTGGACCAGCTCACCCAGCAGTTGCAGCGGGCCGGGATCAAGGTTGATTTGATCGAGGTCAATGTCGCGGGTGACCAGGCGCGGCAGCAATTCCACGAGAGAAACTTCGGCATGCGGAGCAGGCTCCGTATGCGCGATTTGGATAACGACAGTATTCAGGCCGCCGATTCACCGGCGCCGACCGTCCTGGCGGCAGCCAGGGTAAATGCGGTTGGTCCCCACGGCGTCAACCTGTACGCATAGGAGCAGATACAATGGGTTTCATTTCACCAGTTGCGACCGACGCCAGCGGCAATGTCACCTCCGGCGCGACCCAGAGTCTGGGCAAAGATGACTTTCTGGAACTGCTGGTTACGAAGTTGCAGTATCAGGACCCGTTGGAGCCGATGGCCGACGAAGACTTCATCGCCCAGCTCGCCCAGTTCTCCTCGCTCGAGCAGATGAACAATATCGCGTCGGGAATCTCCGAGGCGAACGAGTGGGATTATCTGATGATGCAATCGCTGAACAATACGCTGGCGACCAATCTGCTCGGACGGGATATCCAGACTGATCTCGACGGCGTCTACTACAACGGCCAGGATGACGCCAAGATGAACTTCACCAACGACCGTTATGCGACGGAGATCGAGATCAACATCAAGAATGCCTCAGGCGATATCATCCGGACGTTGACGATGGAAGAGGTTGCTGAAGGGGCCCAGACGATTTACTGGGACGGCAAGGACAATCTCGGCAACAAGGTGGCCGAGGGCTATTACGAAGTCAGCGCCACCGGCATGGACGCCGACGGTGTGAGCTACACACCTCCGGTGAAGATGGTGGCCCGTGTGACCAGTATCACCTACAAAAACGGTGCGGCATATCTCAACGCCGGCGGTGTCGAGATTGCGCTGGGTGATATCGTGACGGTCGGTGAGGCGGGTTCGCTCGTCGTGGACGAAGAAGAGGGTTAAGGGTTTTCAGGGTGAGAATCAAAGAGGGTTGTGAGATGGCAAACGCATTGAAGATTTCGCATTACCAGCGGCCGGTTGACCTGCTCGAGATATCGAAGCGGGGCAAGCAGCCGACGGTCGAGCCGGCCGGCAGTGATTCGTTCACGGAGATGTTCTCGCGTGAGATCGCCGGTACGCGCGGGGTGAGCTTCTCCAAGCACGCCAGCGAGCGGCTGTATTCGCGCGGGATCGAGATCGACAACGAGTTGATGGGGCGTATCGCCGGCGCTATCGACAAGGCCGAACTGAAAGGATCGAAGGAAACGCTGATTCTTACCGATGAAGCCGCGCTGGTCGTGTCGGTGAAAAACCGTACGGTTATCACGGCGTTCGATCGGGAGAACCTGCAAGAGGGCGTGGTAACCTCGATCGATTCGGCGGTCATCCTGTAGGGAAACGAAGGAAACAATGTCAATAGAGAGAACCATACATACCTGGCCGGACCCCATTCGAGATGGGGAAGCCTCGTGTGACAGAGAGAAGGAAACTGGATCATGATGGCATCATTGTACGCTGGTGTCTCGGGCCTGAAGAACCATCAGGTCAAGATGAACGTGATCGGTAACAACATCGCGAACATCAACACGATCGGATTCAAGGCCGGTCGCGTCAATTTCCAGGAAGCGCTGGTACAGACCACCAAAGGCGCCGGTCGTCCCTCGACCGTCTCCGGCGGTACCAATCCGGTCCAGCTGGGCCTGGGCATGCAGGTCGCATCGGTGGATAACCTGTTCCAGCAGGGCGGTCTCGAGACGACCGGACAGATTACCGACCTGGCTATCCAGGGAAGTGGCTTCTTCATTCTTGGTGACAACAACAACAATCGCTATTACACGCGCGCCGGCGCGTTTGGCTTCGACGCCGACTCGACGCTGGTTGACCCGGCTACCGGTCTCTACGTCCTCGGCCGCATGGCCGATCAGACCGGCGTGATTCCGTCGCTGTCGACGACCGGACCGATCCAGCTGCCGTTCGGACAGCAGGACCCGGCGCAGGCGACCGAGACGGTCACGCTCGCGAACAACCTCGACGCTTCGGCGACCGATGCACGCACGACTCTCGTTTCCGCGGGAAGTTCGAATGTCGTATCGGTCTCGGGAACGGCGCTTGACGGTGTCGGCGGTACGCACAGTGTGGATATCACCGGCAACCAGGCGACCAACTCGGTGGCGACGGGCTCGAATGTAGCCACCGACGATGCCGGTGTCGCTCTCGGCGGACTGTCGCTCACCGATACGCTCGGCTCGCTGCACGTGACCGACTTCACGCTCGGCTTCACGATCGACGGCAGCTCGACCACGCAGAGCGTGACCGGTTTGTCGTCGACCTCGACCGTTCAGGATCTGATCAACGCGATCACTGAGGTCGAAGGTCTGACCTGTGAGCTGGTGGGCGGTGAACTTCAGATCACCCGCAACAAGGCCGGGTTGTACGAGTTCGCGTCGAACAACGGCACGACCACGACAGACGGTGTGACCGGCGTCGTAAGCGGCGACATTATCGGAGTTCTGTTCGGTCAGAACGGAACGAATTTTGCGGCCAGCAACGGCCTTGCTCACACCTTCGTGGCGACCGATACGTTTACACCCGACCGTGGCACGGGCGCCGCGGTTGGTCCTTTCACGACCAATCTCGATTTCCTTATCGATGAAAACACCGGTATCGTCACCGGCCTGACCGGGCTGGGCGGCGACGACAGTGTCGAAATCAAGGCCGGTTCCACCGGTCTGTCGGCGACCGGTGTCGATCCGCTCGTCATTCAGACCGATCCGACCATCCACTCGACCTCGATCAACGTCTACGATTCGCAGGGAACCAAGCACACCCTGACGATCGAGTTTTCGAAGTCGAATATCCAGAGCCGCTGGGAGTGGACGGCGACGATGCTCGGCAACGAGTCTATCACGGTAGGTGGTCGCGGCTACGTGCAGTTCAACGCCGACGGCTCGCTTAACACGTTCGAGTACGCGGCGGGCGCCAACGGTATGACGATCGAGCCGAACAACGGCGCCGAGACGATGCGCATTCAGTTCGATGCCGGCACGCCGTTCGAGTTCGGCGGTCTGACGCAGTTCGGTTCTCCGCACACGGCGTCGATCATCGGACAGGACGGTTACGGGCTCGGCATCCTCGAGAAGATCTCGATCGACAAGGCCGGCAACATCTCCGGCATCTTTTCGAACGGTGTGACGCGCATTCTGGCGCAGATCATGATGGCGGACTTCAACAACCAGGCCGGTCTGCGGAAAGCCGGACGGTCGCTGTACCAGGAGTCGGCCAACTCCGGGCAGGCCGTGGAAGGCGTCGCCGGATCGACGGTCGCCGGTGAGATCACCTCGGGTGCGCTCGAATCGTCGTCGGTGGACATCTCGCAGGAGTTTACGACGATGATTACGACGCAGCGTGGTTTCCAGGCTAACTCACGGGTAATCACCACTTCGGACAGCATGCTGGACGAGTTGGTGAACCTGAAGAGATAGGACGATGAGTAGGGCTGTTCGGACAACAGGAGTTGACGACGTCGCGAGACGTCCTCGGACAGTCGCACGATAACAGGTATCGACCCACCGGGCGGTGACGCCCGGTGGTCGACCGACGCATGAGCAGGAGGCAAGCATGCCGCCAGAAGATGAAAAAACAACGGTTGAAGTAAGCGACGAGGCGCAAGAGGCGCCAAAGAAGAAATCGAACATGATGCTGTTCGTGATAATCGGCGCAGTCGTCCTGCTGGGCGGCGGTGGCGCGTTTTTCTTCATGAGTGGCGGCGGCGACGAAGCGGCTCAGGTGACGGAAGAGACGCACGGCCAGGCGACCGAAGAAAGCCAGGCCGGTGGGCACGGTGAGGAGGCGAAAAGCTCCCACGCCACGAAGGTCGGCGACGCCATCATGTATGCGATCGACGATATCGTCGTCAACCCCTCCGGGACGGGCGGTTCGCGGTTTCTCTCCGTGTCGTTCGGATTCGAGCTGGGGAACGCCAAACTGGCCGGGGAGTTCGAAGCCAGAGAGCCGCTGGTCCGCGACGCGCTGATAACGATCCTGTCGTCAAAGTCGGTCGCTCAGCTTACCGATTCGCGCGAGAAGGAGATCATGCGCTATCAGGTCAAGAAACGGCTCGAACAGTTGTTGAAGACCGACCAGCTGGTCGGAGTGTACTACACGGATTTCGTACTGCAGTAAGGACTGAGTGTCGTGGCGAAGATTCTATCACAAGACGAAATCGATGCCCTGTTGACGACCGTCAGTGCGGGCGATTCGGAAGCGAGCGCGGATCAGTTTGACGACGAGAAACTCCGGTCGATTGTCGCCTACGACTTCAAGCATCCGAACCGTGTCTCCAAGGATCAGATCCGAACCCTGGAGAACATGCACGACAATTTCGCCGGGCATTTCGGTTCGTCACTCTCCACCGTCCTTCGGTCGATAGTCGATGTCGATCTCGTGTCGGTGGATCAGATCACCTACTCGGAGTTCATCATGTCGCTGGTGTCCCCGTCGAGTACGTACACGTTCTCGGCGCGGCCGCTGGAAGCGGTCTGTCTGGTCGACTTCAACCCGACCCTGACGTTTTCGCTGATCGACCGCATGTTTGGCGGTCACGGCAAGATACTGGAGTCGGAGCGGGAGTTGACCGGTATCGAGCGTTCGGTGATGGGGCGGTTGGTGCAGCGTCTGTACAAGGAGCTGACGAAGTCCTGGGAGCATCTGGTGCAGATCGAAATCGAGCAGATCAGCTTCGAGACCAACCCGCAGTTCATCCAGATAGTCCCGCCGGGCGAAACGGTGGTGGTGATCTCGCTGCAGGTGAAGCTGTTCCAGTCAACCGGACTGCTGACTATCTGCTATCCGTATGTGTCGCTGGAGCCGGTGATCACCAAGCTGTCGGCGCAGAACTGGATCGACGCGACCAAGAAGAAGAATCTTGCGGCGGACCGCGACGCCAACTCGGACAACCTCCGCGAGGTACAGGCCGAACTGGCGGCGGTGCTGCTGCAGTCACGACTCAAGATGCGCGACTTCCTGAGACTGAAGGTCGGTGATGTCATTCCATCGGAGAAGAAGATATCACAGCCGATCGATATCTGGGTGAACCGTCAGAAGAAGTTCACGGCGCACCCGGGGTTAGCGGGACGGAAGCGTGCTTTCCAGGTTATGGAAATTTACGATCAATTTGCCGAGGAGAAGAAGCATGCCGGACGAGAAGGATCTTGATCTGTCGACGGGCGCCGAGGCTGACGAGTCAGCCGACAACGCCGGGGCAGAATCGTCAGCGGAAGACGTCGCCGGTGAGCAGCCCGCAACCGGAGCAACCGTTGCCGATGCGGCTGAGAGTCCACCCGACGATATCGAAGATGCGCTGAGCGAAATCGACGGCAGTATCGACGATGTCGAGGGTGTCGCGGCCGACGGCGGAGCGGACGATTTCGAGAAGGTCGTCAACGACAACGATACGCCGGAGGACGAAGCGGAGGCGGCGATGCTCGCCATGCTGCAGGATCTTCCGGAAGACGACTCGAAAGCGTCGCCCGACGATATAGATTTCGGTTCGGCCGATGTATCGGCGGCCGAATTCCAGCAGCTGCAGCAGCCGGCCGGGAAGAAGACCCCGCAGAATATCGATCTGCTGATGGATGTCGACCTGCCGGTTTCGATCGAGCTGGGTCGTACCAAGATGTCAATCTCCGATATTCTGGCGCTGGGCCCCGGAGCCGTCGTGGAGCTCAATAAGCTGGCGGGTGAGCCGGTCGACCTGATGGTCAACAACAAGCTGGTGGCCAAAGGCGAGGTGGTGGTAGTCGATGAAAACTTCGGACTGCGCATTACCCAGCTGATGACTCCGGAAGAGAGGTTGAAGAGTCTTGGGCGCGACTAAGAACCAGAATCGGCGCATCTACAGCACGGTGGCGATCATCCTCGTGGTGGCCCTGTGTGGTATGGTGATGATGTCGGTCGGAGACGCGTCGGGAGACAACTCGTCGCTCACCGCGCTGCAGAACAAGAACGGTGACAACGCCGTCATGTCCGCCCAGCCGGAATCACCCTACGGTGCGGTCGTCAAGATGATTGCGGCGCTGGTGGTGGTGATCGCCTGCATCTACGGCGGGCTGTTCCTGTTGAGTCGTCAAATGAAGCGTCGTCAGTACGGTAAGGCGGGCGGCGGTTCGCTCGATGTGCTGGAGACGGCCTTTGTGGGACCGAAAAAGACGGTATCGCTGGTGCGGGTGGCGGATCGGGCTGTCCTGATCGGGGTCACCGACAACCAGATATCCGTATTGACCGAGCTGAGCGAGCCGGAGACGGCGCGCCTTCTCGCCGAGCAGCCGCAGCCGAGCCAGGAGGCTTTCGGTACGATGCTGAGTACGGCGTTCGGTCGTGTAAAGAAACTGGGCGAGCGCGGCAAAGAAGCGTTGGCTCGGGCGTAACGCCCACCCGGAGCCGTCGCCAGGAGGCTGACGGCCGATGACCGCACATGGAGTGGTGCGGCAAACAGAACGTATAGGATATGAAGAAACTGATTCGCACGCTCATCGCGGCCGGGATTACACTCGGCCTTCAGGCGAGTTCGACACTCGCTCAATCGATTCCGAAGATATCGGTTGAGGTGGGTGACGCCACGAACCCGTCGGATCTGTCAACCACTCTCCAGATCGTCATTCTCCTCACCGTTCTGGCGCTGGCCCCGTCGATCCTGATCATGATTACGTCGTTTATCAGGATTGCGGTCGTGCTGTCGTTCCTTCGCCATGCTATCGGCACCCAGCAGATGCCGCCGAACCAGTTGCTGGTCGGTCTGGCGCTGATCGTGACATTTTTCGTGATGTCGCCGGTGATCAACCAGTCGTACAACGACGGGATCAAGCCGTATCTCGATGAACAGATATCGGGGGAAGAGGCGTTCGACAAGGCAATCACTCCCTTCCGGCACTTCATGCTGGCGCAGACGCGCGAGCAGGATCTGGCTCTGTTTGTCGATATCGCCCAGTTGGAAGAGCCGGATAAGCCGGAGGACATCCCGCTTCACGTGTTGATCCCCGGGTTCGTGATTTCCGAGCTTCGCACCGCCTTTCAGATCGCGTTCGTGATTTTCGTACCGTTCCTGGTGATTGACATGGTGGTGGCGTCGGTGCTGATGTCGATGGGCATGATGATGCTGCCCCCGATTATCGTTTCACTGCCGTTTAAGCTGCTGTTGTTCGTGCTGGTGGACGGATGGTACTTGCTGGTCAAGTCGCTGGTTGAATCGTTCAGAGTGTAAGGATTGAAAAGAGTATGACACCTCAACTGGTCGTTACGATAGGTCGTGAGGCGCTGATCGCCGTGCTGATGGTGGCTTCGCCGATGCTGGCGTTTGCGTTGGTGGTTGGACTTTCGATTGCCATCTTTCAGGCGGTCACGCAGATCAATGAGATGACCCTGACGTTCATTCCGAAGATCCTGGCGGTGGCGGCGGCGCTGTTGATTTTCCTGCCCTGGATGATCAACCAGTTGACCGATTTCACGCGCCGTATGTTCGAGCTTATCCCCACTTTAGTCGGCTGAGAAACGGGCGCTTCTTTAGCGCCCGCCTGAACTAATTTCCCACAGCGCTGGTAATAATTTCCACAACCCCCTGTCCCGAAATCCCCCGTTGATTTTGTCGGTTTTTTAACTCGTTGCCCTGCAATACGTTGTGGGTGCCGTTCCGAGTGTTTCATTCCGGCACACCGTTTGAAATAGGGTTATCGCGATTAACCCGAGGTGTAAGGATTTCACGGTGTTTGACTTTGTTCATTTCGGTACGGCAAAGCTGGAGTTGTTCCTGCTGGTGCTGGTCAGAGCGTCCGGCCTGTTTATTCTCTCGCCGATTTTCGCTCACCGCGCCATTGCCACGCCGATCAAAGTCGGACTCGTCATCTTGCTGTCGCTGATAACGATGATGACGATCCCGACGCCCGACCTGCCTGTCACCGATTCACTGATCGTGCTGGCCGGTCTGGCGTTTCTGGAACTGATGGTCGGCGCCATCATCGGGTTCATGTTCCTGCTCATCATGCTGGCGGTGCAGGGCGCGGGATCGATGATCGGCTACCAGATCGGCTTTGCGCTTGCCAACGTCCTCGATCCTTCGAGCAACACCCAGCAGTCGATAATCGGCACCTTCTGGGTCATGCTCGCCCTGCTGATCTTCCTCACGCTGAATGGGCATCACCTGATTATCCAGGCCTTCCGCGACAGCTACGCGGTCATGCCGCCGGGACAGATCGTCATGGCGGGTGGAGTCGGCGAGGAGATAATCCGTCACAGCGCCTACGTGTTCGTGATCGCGCTGAAAATCGCGGCGCCGGTGATGGTGACGTTGTTTCTGGTCGATGTGACGCTCGGGACGGTCGCCAAGATGATGCCGCAGATGAACGTGTTTTTCATCGGCTTCCCGATCAAGGTGGCGGCCGGTATCGCCGTGATCGCGCTCTCGCTGCCGATCTTCGGCTACGTTATCGAAAAATCTCTCAATCACTTGAATAGCGAACTCGGTCGACTCCTGATCGCGATGGGAAAGGCGTAAGCGCTCATGGCTGAAGAACAGGGCTTCCAGGAGAAGACAGAGAAGGCAACACCTCGACGGAGGCAAAAGGCCCGCGAAGAAGGACGGGTGGCCAAGTCGATGGAGTTGAACTCGGCGCTGATTATCGTGCTGGGTTGCTCTGCCATTTTCCTGCTGGGGCCGACGTTGTCATCGCAGCTTCGCCTGATGATGTCAACGACGATGGCAAACGCGCCGAGTCTTGCCCTGCAGGATCCGACCTTTGCGAAATCGTGGACTGATTCGATGCTGACGTTCTTCACGGTTGTCGGGCCGGTTTTCGCGGTCATGCTGGTGATCGGGTTGACGTCGAACATCGCCCAGGTCGGCTTCCATATCTCGAGCAAGGCGCTGGAGCCGAAGTTCGACAAGCTTAATGTCGTCAACGGCCTGAAGAAGCTTTTTGCGGTTCGGTCGCTGGTAACGCTGGTCCGGGATACGACCAAGCTGGGGATCGTCGGTTTGATCGGCTTCTACGCGATAAGGGCCGAATTCGACAAGTTCTTCATGCTCCCGGACATGACGGTCTGGCAGATCGCCACCACGATGGGGACGATGGCGCTGGTGATTGCGCTGAAGATCGGCGCCGCCATGCTGGTGCTGGCCGCGCTCGACTATGCCTACCAGCGCTACGAGTTCGAAAAGTCTATCAAGATGTCCAAGCAGGACATCCGCGATGAAATGAAGGACACCGAGGGTTCGCCGCAGGTAAAAGCCCGGGTCCGTCAGATACAGCGCGAGATGGCGCGCAATCGGATGATGGCCGACGTGCCGAATGCCGATGTGGTCATCACCAACCCGACCCATATCGCGGTCGCTCTCAAGTATGATTCGTCGCTCGGCATTGCGCCGATCGTCGTCGCCAAGGGTGAGCGGTTGATTGCGCAGAAGATCAAGGAAATCGCCTATGCGCACGACGTGCCGGTGATCGAAGACAAGCCGCTGGCGCGGGCGCTGTTCAAGATGTGCGATGTCGGTCAGGCTATCCCGGGCAATCTCTACCGGGCGGTAGCCGAGATCCTTGCGTACGTGTATCGCCTCAAGGGGAAGGTGGTGTAACGGATGGCAGCCGTGGCACAAGAGTCCCTGCTGGCGCGCATCATGACGCGGTCGGATATCGTTCTGGCGTTTGGTGTCATCGGTATCATCGCGGTACTGGTGATCCCGCTGCCGGCCGCGATGCTCGATTTCGCGCTGGCTTTCAATATCACGTTCTCGCTGGTGGTGCTGCTCTCGACACTGTACATCACCAAGCCGCTCGACCTGTCGGTGTTCCCCGGCATGTTGTTGATCGTGACGCTCATGCGCCTGTCGCTCAACGTGGCGTCGACACGGCTCATTCTCGGCCAGGGATACGCCGGCGAGGTCATCAATTCATTTGGAAACTTCGTTGTCCAGGGTAACTACGTCGTCGGCTTTATCGTCTTCGTCATCCTGGTCATCATTCAGTTCGTCGTGATCACCAAGGGCGCCGGGCGTATATCGGAAGTGGCGGCGCGCTTTACGTTGGATGCAATGCCCGGCAAGCAGATGGCGATCGACGCCGATCTCAACGCGGGCATTATCAACGATCAGGAGGCGCGTGATCGTCGCAGTGAAATCGCTCGTGAGGCCGATTTCTACGGCGCCATGGACGGTGCGTCGAAGTTCGTCCGCGGTGACGCGATCGCCGGTATTCTGATCACCCTGATCAACGTCATCGGCGGCTTCATTATCGGTATCGCTCTCAACGGCATGCCGCTGACCGAAGCCCTTCGGACGTACTCACTGCTGTCTATCGGTGACGGATTGGTCACCCAGATTCCCGCCCTGCTCGTCTCGACCGCTTCGGGTATTATCGTCACCCGCGCGGCCTCCGATGCGAACATGGGTACCGACCTGAGCCGTCAGCTCTCTCGCCAGCCGCGGGCTATCCTGATCACCGGTGTGGTCTTGATCCTGTTCGGCATGGTGCCGGGTCTGCCGACGACGACCTTCATGATGATAGGCGCGGTGGTGACCGGTGTCGGTATGCTGACTCGTCGGGTCGCCCAGCAGCAGGTTCAGGCGGAACAGGATGAAGCAAAGCGCGCGCAGCAGCAGAAGCAGGCGCTGCCGAAAGAGCGGACGGAAGACCTGCTGAAGGTCGATACGATCGGTCTGGAGATCGGCTACGGCCTGATCCCGATGGTCGACGCCAACCAGGGGGGCGACCTGCTTGACCGCATCAGCACGATTCGCAAGCAGCTTGCGGGCGAGCTTGGTATCGTCGTGCCGCCGATCCGCATCCGCGACAACGTCCGACTTAAACCCAACCAATATCAGATCAAGATAAAGGGAATCGCGGTCGCATCGTTCGAGCTGATGATCGACCACATGCTGGCGATCAATCCGGGTTATGTCGAGGAGGAACTCGACGGCTTCCGGACCAAGGATCCGGCCTATGCGCTCAACGCCACCTGGATTATTCCGACTCTCAAGGAAGTCGCCGAGGCGCAGGGCTACACGGTGGTCGAACCGTCGGCCGTTCTGGCGACCCATGTTACCGAGATCATCCGCAACGCCGCCCCGGAGATCCTGACTCGCCAGGATGTCCAGCACCTAGTCGACACGCTCAAGGAAGATTATCCGGCGCTGGTCGGTTCGGTCATACCGGAGATCGTGTCGCTTGGCACGCTGCAGAAGGTCCTGCAGTCGCTGCTGGCTGAGCGGATTCCGGTTCGCGACCTGGCTACCATCGTCGAAACGATGTCCGACTATGCGCCGGTGACCAAGGAACCGGACGTGCTCGCCGAGTATGTGCGCATGTCGCTCAAGCGCCAGGTCACCGAGCTGTACAAAGACGGCGCGGGAAGAATCAACGTCTTCACGATCGACCCGGCAATCGAACACCAGCTGGCCGAGTCGGTCCAGAACACCAAGCAGGGACTGATGCTGGTAATGGATCCCTCGCTGACCGAGCTGCTGCTCGGCAGGATCGGTGAACAGGTTGAACGGATGCAGAACGCCGGGCTGACCCCGGTGTGTATCTGCTCGCCGAATATCCGCCTCGCGCTCCGCAGGCTGGTCGAGGCCAGTTTCCCGGGCCTGGCGGTCATCTCCTACAACGAAATAATGCCCAGTGCAGAAGTAGTCTCCACCGGAGTGGTGAGGTTGAACGATGATCATTAAGTCTTTCACCGCCGAATCCGCAGCATCGGCGCTCAAGGAAGTGCGCTCGCAGATGGGTGGCGAGGCGGTGGTGCTCAAGACCCGCAAGGTGGTCGATGAGTGTGGGCGGGTGGCAATCGAAGTGACCGCGTGTCTCGACCGACCGTCGGTGGCTCAGTCCTCACGGATACTGAGCAGCCGAAGTAATCGGGTCGCCGATGCCGTCAAGGCGTCGGAGCCGTCCGAACAAGCTAGCGAGCAGGTTGTCGCGCCGAAGAAGGCCCCGGCGCCTGTCGAAGCGAGTCCGGCGGAGCCGCAGGTCGACAAGCGACTGGCGGAGCTTGAAGCCAAGCTGGCGCAGTTGATCGAATCGTCGAGCAAAACGACCGTCACGCAGGTCACCGCCATGCTCGATGGGTTCACGAAAGCGGCACAGCCGCAGGGCGCCAGTGAAGAGCTGGTGCGCCTGCAGATGCTGCTGGCCGACGGCGATGTCCCCGAGACGTTTTCGGCAGCGTTTCTCGCAACGCTCATGCCCGATCCGGACAGCGATGAAACGCTGACCGAATCGGCCCGCCGGGCGCTCACCAGTTCGCTGGCCGACATCATGGAACCGTCGGTCACGCTCGATGCCGGCGACACCCTGATCGTGTTTGGTCCTTCGGGCGCCGGCAAGACCTCCATGATAGGCAAATTGGCGGCTCATCTGGTGGGCGTCGAGAAGAAGAAGGTACGCCTGGTGTCGCTCGACGACGTCAAGATCGGCGCTCATGATGAGATCGTCTCGTATGCCGCGCTGCTCGGGGTTGAACTCACCGAGCCGACCGGCTCCAATGAAAAGCTTTCCCGCTACGCCGACAGCGTCACGCTGATCGATACCCCCGGTCTGCCCGGCGACGACAAATCGTTTGCCCAGTTCGCCGAGCGGGTGTCGAAGGTGGGCGCCTCGCATCGCGTAGCGGTTTTCTCAAGCCTGACCCGGTCAAGCGATGTCGCTGATATCGCGGAACGCATCCGCGTCATGCAGCCGACTCATGTGGCGATGAGCATGCTTGACGTGACTTCGCGGCACGGTGCGCTGATTGCGGCCTGCGAAGCGACCGGCGTCAAACTGGCCTGGCTGGCCAAGTCACCGGCCGGAGTGGGAACGGTGCACGCTCCCGACCCGGCTCGTCTCGCAACCACCCTGATTCCGGCGGAGGTCTCCCATGAATAGGCTGACGTTGGTACAGAACACCGGCAGCCGGGTTATCTCGGTGCTGTCCGGCAAGGGCGGGGTCGGCAAGTCGATCATCTCTTACAATCTCGCGGACCGTCTGGCTGCGCAGGGCAACCGGGTGCTGCTGGTCGATGCCGACTTCTCGTCGGGCAACCTCCACATCCTGTCCAACGTGCGCTGTGAGGTCGGCGTGCGGCAGTTTGCGTCGAAGGATCTGTCACTGGCCGAAGCGGCCACCCGCGTCAACGACCGGATCGACCTGCTCGCATCGTCGTGGAGTGGCGCGGTGATCGACGACTTCGATGTCATGTCGACCGCACACCTGGTCGCGATGCTTCGCGAACAGAGCGGCGGTTACCACCAGATCATTATCGATCACGGCTCCGGGATCTCCAAAGCCGCGACGGTGATGGCGCACGGGTCGGATGTCAACCTGCTGGTGGTGGCGCCGGAGCTGACGTCGATAGCCGACGCTTATGGGCTCTACAAGTATTTGGTCGAAACGAATCGTTCGATCGACTGCCGGTTGCTGCTCAATCGGTGTCAGTCGGAGGACGAGGCTGACTATATCGATCGGAAATTCACGGCTCTGGCCCAGCGGTTTTTGAACCAGTCGCCGGCGGTGATCGGCTTCCTGATGGAGACCGACACGGTCCGGACAGCTCTTGGCAGGCAGCAGCCGATTTCCCAGGTCGACGAACAATCTCCTGTCTGTCAGACACTTAGTCGAATCGCCGGGATGCTGGGCGGGCGCTCGATCAGCGCTGTCAGCCGGTTGTCGGCGAGCCCCAAAATCGAAGATAAGGAAAACCCGGCCACGGCCGATATAAAGGGATAGCATTCATATGGTTAGCACGGCAAAGGCAACGACCAGAGGACGGGCGAAAAAAACCGAGAAGGCCACCGAAGAGCTTAAACCGGCCGTGCGTCGTCGCACGAAACGGTGGGAAGTCTCGGCCAGAGACTGGACGCGTTATCAGAAGAACCCGTCGGATGAAACCCGGCAGCGTCTGCTCAACACCTATCTGCCGCTGGTGCGCAATGTGGCCGCCCGCATGGCGATGGGTTTCCCGCGTTCGGTGGAACTGTCTGATCTGATCAACACCGGTGTGATCGGGCTGATCGAAGCGTTCGGGCATTACGATCCCGCACGCGGTGTGAAGTTTGAGACCTATGCGGTGCCGCGCATCCGCGGTGCTATCCTGGACGAACTTCGCGCTCTGGACTGGGTGCCGCGTTCGACCCGCGCCAAATCGCGTGAGATCGACCGCGCCATGACTTCGCTCGAGAACGAACTCGGCCGGCCGCCGGAGAAAACCGAACTGGCCGCGCACATGAACATAACCGTGGAGGAACTGCACGTGGCGCTCGACGATGTTTCAAGCACCAACATGCTGTCGCTGGACGAGATCATCTATCCGGACGACGACAACCGGCAGGTACCCCGAATCGAAACCATCACCGACCAGAACGGCAACTCCGTTCTAGGCGAAATCGAAAAAGGCGAACTTCGCTCCTTCCTCGTGGTCGCCATGGACCGTCTCACCGAACAGGAGAAGCTCGTAATTGCGCTGTACTATTACGAAGAGCTGACCCTGAAAGAAATCGGCGAGGTCATGTCGATCTCAGAGTCGCGAGTATCACAGATCCATACCCGGGCCGTCAAAAAGCTCCGGGGGATGGTGCGTGAGAAGTTCGCCCTGACGGGTTAATCGCTTAACCCTGGCAGGCGAGGATTGCCATGGATGACGCTTTAGACTCAGTCGACCGGATTGACCCGTATCACCGGTCCGACCGCGTGAAACCGAGCCAGCAGTCTTCTCCCGACCGGCAGCAGAAGTTCGCACAGGAACTGAAGGACCGGATGGAGGAAGAGCGGCGCCGACAGCGACAGGACGAAGTCATCATCGAACAAGGCGACCCGCAGGCGTCCGACGACGACGATAAACAGGAAGCGGCCGAACAGGCGCCGCCCGATAATCCGCCGGATGCGGATGAAGAGAACGAAGAAGACAATGACCAGTCGAACCGATCGGGACCGCACATCGATGTAACCGCCTGATCGGGCACATAGGAGTGAACGACATGGAAGTGTACCAGGAACAGATCATTGATATCGCCCTGAATGTGCTGGGCTATCTGGCCGGTGGGGCGCTCTGGCTGGTTGTGTACACGGCCTGGCGAAACCGCGCCTCGCAGACCGGAATGACATCGGTGACCGACGCGCTTGCGAGTTCCGTTCAGGACGTGCAGCCCGCCGCAGCGATCGCCCACCCGGCCGCGGCCGATGCCGAGTTTCTTGACTTGCGATCGGTCAAGCAGACTGAGCCGGCGCCCAAGCCCCAGCCGCCGCGTCCGGCGCGAACGGGGTTGGGCCGACGCAATCACGGTGAAGTGTTTGCCCTGGCCCGGACGATGCTTGAAAAGGGTGCGACAGCCGAAACGATAAAGGCGACGGTGCCGATCAGCGACGGTGAGTTGGCCCTGTTAACCGGGAAGTAAACAGAAGATCGGAGAGATATATGCCCACGCAGAGTCCATTTTTAACATTCAAAATTGAATGCCCTATCTGCAAAACGGTTAACGAGTTCGAGACCGTGCGGGTCGGCGCTTACACCGAACAGGGTCGGGATACCGATTTCTGCCCGGTGGAGATCAAATGGCGCTTCCCCCGGTACGAAGGGACCAATCCGCTGCTCTATTTCACGGCCACCTGCTCGAACTGCTACTACACGCGAGAAATGAACACGCCCTTTCGTGACTGGAAGGACGACACTCACTTCAAGACGTATCGACTGAAGTCGATCAAGGAGCAGCATCTCGAACATCTGTCGCTGGCCGACTCCGGTCTGAAGCGGCTCGGTGAAGCGATGAACCACGGTCGGCATCCGAACGAGACGGCGATCGTCAAGCTGTTGCTGGCCGTATTCGATGAGCAGTTGTCCGACCGGCCCCACGCTCTCGATCTCGGTCGTTTCTATCTTCGCATCGCCTGGGTCTTCCGCGACCTGCAGCGCGGCGAAGATACCGGCACGGTGTTGCTTCGCGGCATGATGCACGAGATCGATTCCCGCTATGCACAGCTGAAGACAACCGTGGAAACGTTGACGAACGACGTGGTCGATTTCACGACCACCGTCGACTCCCACTTCGATTCGCCGCAGCTCTCGGCGCACATGCAGTCCGAGTTGCTTTCCCATCGCGAATTGTACACCGCGGAGATCGAAGGACTCAAGCAGGATATTTCGAACTGCGACGCCCGTCTGGCGGCGATTCGCCAGTTGCTGAACGACCATCGCACGGCGCTGGTGGGTGGCGCCGACGGTGCGGGACCCGGTTTCGGACGGTACTCGTCGTTTGAGAACTTCCTCATGGAACTCAGGGGCATCTGGTCGGGCGCCGTGTGCAACGAACTCGAAGCCATGCGTCAGGCCGTTATCTACTACAAAGAGGCGTTTGCCAACGGACGCGATATCTCGCCGGGCAACCAGCAGATTCAGGCCTCTTACCTGATTGCCGAGCTCTCGCGGCGAACCGGTGATCATGAAACGGCGAAGGAGTACTTCGCGAGCACGATCAAGGCGGGGCAGGAGTTCATCTACCAGAATCGCCATGACCAGTCGCGGACTATTCTGGCTCGCAAGATTCTCGAATTGGCTATTGAACAGGGACGGTCAAACCTGGCCGTGTTGAAACCGGCATAAACAGTACGAAGGCAGCATTGTGGCGCAAACGATACGCTTACCGCACAATCAAGAGCTGAAAGTCTGGGAGAAGGTCACGCTCAAGGTTGGTGAAGACAAGGAAGCCGGGTTGTATTCGGCCCGAATCGAGGACTTCATCAACGGTGGTATCGTGATTACCAACCCGGAGTACGTTCAAGGGAGAACGCTGCTTCGCGACGGACTCACCGTCACCGTGCAGGTGACACGTGAGGATGCCGCGTATGAATTCGACTCCCGCATTACCCAACGCAACGGCAATGGCGCCTCGTACGCCATCCTGACACCTCCAAAGAGCATTCGACGCGTGCAGCGACGGCTGTTTTGCCGGATCGATCTGAGCAGCGGTGTCGACTACTCAGTGATCGAACAGGGAGCCGTCAGGAAGGACGACAACGGTGAGGTCGTGTGGAAAAAGAGCCGGACGATCGATGTCAGCGCCGGCGGCACACTCATGCAGACGGAAGGCGAGATTCGTCGCAATGATCTGATGCTGGTGCGCCTTGAGCTGTTTACCGAAGTTGGACTGCCGGAGTGCGTGGTCGGGATATGCCGTCGCGCTTCCAAGTCCGACATCGGCCACGTGGCCGGTATCGAGTTCATAAGAGCCTACGACCTGGCGGATCACCTGAACGACACGCAGGTGAAGGCCCTCCCGGCCTGCATACGCCGCTTTTCGGATATGGTTCAGGAACGACTCTCACGCCATTTGTTCGACCGGCAGATAGAGCTACGCAACAAAGGACTGCTCTAGCCATGTCGCGCCCCGCTCTGGAAATCGCCGCCTACGGTACGGAGATCGACGCGCTCAAGCTGGATCTCTCGACCCTGGTCGGTCACGACATCATCGTCTATTCGCAGCAGTTTCCCGGCAAGCAGTTGACCACCCGCATACTGGCCTGCGCCGGTCGGGAAATCCACCTCAGCAACGCCGGTGGCGACGGCCTTATCGACAATCTGGTCAGCCGTCAGACGCTGGTCGCGAAGTTTCGCTACAAGGGACAACATATCGCCGTTCGCGGCAAGCTCAAACGCTCGCAGGGCGGCCGATGCTTTCTGGAGCTCGAAGAGCGAGTCGTGCCGCTGGCTCAGCGGCGGTTCGTCAGGATGCCTTTGTCGCGTCCGGTTGATCTCGCTCCCTATCCAAGCCGCACGTTCGGACCGGTCGATATTGCCCGTCTGCGCTGGCTGAAAACCGAGACCATTAACATTTCCAGCGGCGGGGCACTGATTCGCCTGACCAGTTTCGTGCAGCCCGATATCCTGCTGCTGCTGCATTTCGACCTTCCCAGAAAAGTCCTGCCCGATCTGATTCTCGGACGGGTCCGGCACTGCTTTCAGCTCGATATGTCGACCTACCACGTCGGCGTGGAATTCATGGTGCGGGAAGCCAGCCGTCGTCACCTCAACGAGCGACGGCTCGAGCATTTGCCGAACGCCGTTTTCAGTTATACCGCCTCCGATCGCGAAAAAAGAGATTACGAAATACAAGCATGGATGCAATCCGATAAGCCCCGGTTTTCCGGGAAGGGGTAGAGACTCATGGCGACCAAGGAAAAGGTGAAGTTCATTCAGGAAGTCCCGACCGAATCGACAGTGGTCGCGGCTCGTCGACCGTTCCGTGTCGAGGAAGACAACCGTCGGCGGTTCGTCCGTATCGAAATCGCATCGCCCGTCACGTTGAACAAGATCCGTGACGCCGAGGGTCAGTTCTGGCCGGATGGTGAATGGCACGTCATCAACGGCACGATCCTCAACATCTCCGCCGGTGGACTGCTGGTGGAACTGGACCAGCAGGTACTTACCGGGGACGTTGTGGCGCTGCATTTCATCATGCAGGATATCGAAGCGCTGAACGACGTGCTCGGTCTCGTCAAGCGGGTCGAGCAGGACGCCGAAGGTATCATCGCCGGTATCTCGTTCGTGACGCGCAACGAGGTTGCCGACCTGATGTCCCAGGGGCAGATCGACATGCTCCCGGACACGCTCGATGACTTCGAGCATACCGTACGCAAAGTCCTGAGCAAGTACGTTTTCGAGGAGAGCCGGATCGCCTCGGCCTGAGGAAAAACCATGTACCAACGTATCGTCCTGTTCATGGCGGCGGCGCTGCTGATCGCCGGGAGTCTTGCTGCGGGTGAACGCAATGTCATTCTTCGCGTCCAATCCGTCCCCAACGCCTGGGCGGAGAACGGACTCGAGGAAGCGCTGAGGGCTCGTATGACGCGCGATCCCAACCTTCGGGTGATTGCGATCGCGCCTGATGATCCGGCCTATCCCGCCTTTCCCGGCACGTCGCTCGACCTTGACTCTCTCACGAACTGGGGGATGGAGATCGGTGGACGATATCTGCTCAGTCTTGAAGTCGATCGTCAGCGGATCGAGCGTCGCAAATCGTTCCATATGCCGCTCATCTTTCACAAGTGGGAAACACTGGGTGTGATTGAGGGCGAATACCGACTGATCGATCTGCGCCGCGGACGACTGCTGTCGGCCGACCGGTTCGTGACCCAGTTGTCGGCGAAGCGGGTTTTCCAGGCGACGATGGATGATGATCGAAACGATCCCGACATCCACCTTCGCCCCGACGAGAAGATGTTGTTGTTTTCGAAGTTGTACGATGAATGCGCGCGCCAGCTTCTCGACGAGCTGTCGCCCGTGATGGGAGGCCACTGAGTGGCGACTACTCGCAAGACATCGACGACCGATTCCGATCCGAGCCGCTTCTGGGAGAAGATCGGCCTGATCGCGGAGATCGCTTCGTACTGCCGGGGTAAGGCGCCGTCACCGACGACGTTTGCTGAGATCCTGAACAAGATCAAAGTTATCCTGCCGTTCGATGGGGCGACGCTGTATCTCAAGAATGAAAAGGCGAACCGCCTCGACGAAGTGGCGTCGCTCGGCGAACGGGTCGAGCCGATCAGTTTTCTTCGGATCGGACAGGGCACGGGGTTGTCCGGCTGGGCAGCGTCGACCAAGAAACCCGTTCTCCTGGCCGACCGTCCCGAGACGACCGACTTTGAAGGAGAGATCACGTTCCGGAGTTTCATGTCGCTGCCGCTCCTGATCGATGGCGAGGCGCTGGGCGTGCTGAATCTCGGCTGTCATCAACCGAAAGTGTTCGGGCAGAAAGATGTCCGGTTGATGAGCGTGGTCGCCGATCAACTGGCGATCTCGATCGAACGCCAGTTGTTCCAGCAGGAGATCGAGCGCAAGAACAGCGAACTGGCTGATGCGCACAATCAGCTGCTGGTAGCGCACTCGCAGAAGGTGGCCGCTGAGAAACTCCGGGTAGTGCTCAAAATGGCGGCTGTGATCAACCATCAAATCAACAATCCGCTGGCGGTGATAGTGGGCAACATACAATGCCTGATCGCCGAGGGTGAGATTCCGAACCAGAAAGTGCTCTCGCGACTTCGGAGGATCGAGGCGGCTGCGCTGCATGTCGGCGAGATCAACCGCAAGCTGCTGGCGATCGATCACCTGTCCGCCGAGGATTTTCTCGACACCGCGCCGGACTGGTATCGGCACCCGGCTCGCGACGTGGAGTGGCTGACACCGGCCTATCCGACGGTGGAGGAATAACATGGAACGGACCCGCCGACGGCAGCCGCCTGAAGAGACGGATTTGGTGGCCGAGGTCGACCAGTTGAACGAACAGGTCAAGACCCTGGCGCTCAATCTGGCGATATACCTGGCCAAGGCCAAGAGCAAGAACCCATCGGTGCAACTCGAACGTCTTGAGCCGGAGTTCATCCGGCTGGTAAACGGTACGGTCAAGGTGGTGCAGGAGATGACGGTCCTGCTGAACGCCGCCAAGAACACTGAAGTGATGGCGTACGATCCACCGTCGGGAAAGCAGGTCGAGGACCATCTATCGGTGCGATTGCAGGCGATTGCGCGACAGTGTGCGTCAATCCTGCGAGATCTGGGAGAAAGCCATTGACTGAGGCCGGATTCCGGCCTTGGCGGGCGGAAATCGAGACTGGAGAAACGGAGCAAGCATGTCGATACTCTATATAATGAGTGGCCATTGCCGTCAAGAGGCGGAGCTAAACAGGTCGGAAGCAGAAGGGGTCGAGTCTCATGACATCGGGTAACCTCCAGAAACTCACGCAGAGGGCGCAGGAGCGGGGCAATCCGTTCAAGATCCTCATTGTCGATGATGAGAAGTGGGTTCGCGAGGTATTCAGAGACTTCTGTGCCCTGACGAACGCGTTTGATGTTGATATCGCGCGGAGCGGCGCCGAAGCGCTGGACAAGATCACGGACACGCAGTACGACCTGATTACGCTTGACTTGATCATGCCGGAGATGTCCGGTCTCGACGCCCTGATCGATATCAAAAAGAAATCGCCTCGGGTTCCGGTGATGGTCATTACGGGCAACGCCACGGACAAGTTGGTTCGCGAAGCGGGCGTGCTGGGGGCCTGCCGGGTCATGTACAAGCCGGTCCAGCTGGAAGAATTCATAGGAGAACTGACCCGCGCTTTGATTCGATAAGTGAGGGGTTCCGGCTCGATGCCGGGTTGGCGCGACGGGGAAGCGGGAGCAAGAACAAGGAAAACGATGAAAAACTCGATAACCATACTTGTGGTCGATGACGAGCAGATGATGCGGGATCTGCTCAGTAAGATACTGTCTCGTGACGGCTATCAGGTTCTGACGGCCGAAGACGGTCAGGCGGCGCTTGATGTCCTCGAAAAGACCAAGGTCGATCTGATTATCTCGGATATGAAGATGCCCCGTCTTAACGGTTTTGAACTGCTCAAGATCGTCAAGAAAGAGTATCCCCGAATCGGGATGATAATGATGACGGCCTATGGTGACACGTACACGGTGAAGGACGCCCTCCTGCTGGGCGCCGATGAATACCTGACGAAGCCGTTCAAGAGCTTCGAAGTGTCGCTCATAGTGGAACGAGCATACTGGCGCATCTTGTCGGCCTCCGGGCGGGCGATGGACGCCGAAGTGCAGGAGTAAACAGATCATGGCCGGTTCCTCGGTCTCAACCCGCAAGCGCGTACGGATCACCATCTCGGGCGATTCGATGTCGGCGACGATGGTGCTGTACAAGCCGGAGCCTACCGATCCGCCGATTACGGTCGACGAGGTCAAGGAGGCCCTGGCTGCGGAGGGTGTGGTGTATGGGATCGATGAGACCGAGATCACCCGAGGAGTGAGCGACGGCGTGTATGTCACGCCGATCAAGATCGCCGGCGGCGACCTTCCCCAGCCCGGCATTTCGGCGAGATTCGAGTACCATTTCGATACCACCAATCAGAAGACGCCGAAGGAAGACGAAGACGGCCGGATCGACTACAAAGATATCAACTTCATCCAGAATACCCACGAGGGGGACGTCCTGGTCACCAAGACGCCGCCTACCCGCGGGACGCCCGGTCGGAACGTGTTCGGGAAAGAGATCCAGGGCCCGATGGGCCGCGAGGTGCCGTTTAAGCGCGGCCTGAACACGAAGATCACCGAAGACGGTTCGCAGCTGATCGCGACCGCCTCGGGAGCGATCGTTTTTCAGAAGGGCAAAGTGTCGGTGAACGATGTCACGGTGATTCGAGGTGATGTCGATTTCAATGTCGGCAATATCGACTGTGCCGGATCGGTCAAGGTCTCCGGGAATGTCAAGACCGGGTTTACGATCAAGGTCGACGGGAATCTCGAGGTCGAGGGCAATGTTGAGGACTCGACGATCGAGGTGGCCGGCAATATCTACATCAAGGGTGGTTTCTTCGGCGAAGGAAAAGGGATACTCAAGGCCGAAAACGACATCGTCGTCAAGTATGCGGAAGGGGAGAATCTCGAGGCGGGGGGGACGATCACGGTGGGCGGCGAGATCATCAACTGCCGGGTCTCGGCGGGTCAGGATGTCGAGGTTAAAGGTAATCGAGGGAAGATAGTCGGGGGCGTAGTCAAGGCCGGTAAGTCGGTGCACGCTTCGGTGTTCGGCTCCGACGCCGGTACCAAGACGATTATCTATGCCGGATACAATCCGGAGTTGACCGCGAAGTACTCCGAAGTCACCAAGGAGATCGTGCGGCTGACCGAAGACGGCAAGCGGATCAAGGATGCGTTGTATTCGCTTTATCGCCTGCAGATGGACGGCAAACTGCCGGCCGACAAAAAGGCCGCCCTGGCCAAGCTGGAGGCGGTGCAGAAGGCGATTCCCGGGAATATCGAGGAACTTACCAGGCAGAAAGCCGAGCTCGAGGCGCAGCTCAAGGAGTTCGATGATGCCCGGGTGATTGCCGATACGATCATCTACCCCGGGGTCAAGGTGCAGTTTGGGGTGGTCTACCGCGAGTTTGTCGAGGAGCGGGAGCGCTGCAAGGTGTTGTGCGAAAACGGTCAGGTGCATGTCAGCGCGATCCGCGATTAGTCTGTTTCATCTCATATCTCCCTTCCGTATCAATCGTTTTCGCCGGGCCGGCGAGGCCTGAAAAATCTCTTGGCGAACGCCGGGGAAGCGCCTATATTTTTGCCTCCAATCGAGTTTGACGGAGAGGTGGCCGAGAGGCTGAAGGCGGCGGATTGCTAATCCGTTATAGGGTGTTAAGCTCTATCCAGGGTTCGAATCCCTGCCTCTCCGCTTTTTTGTGCCTTTCACGGCGCCCACCCGGGACGGATGGGCTACGGTTTGTCATCGCGATACCCACCTACTCGTGTTCGATAGTCCGGTTTGCGCGCGTTGGTGGACACCACGCAGGGCGTCAATCCTCCGAAAATGCAAGAAGTCGAGGTACAAGGCTGGCGGCGTGGGGGTTACGTCGAAATGGGTTTGTTTGGTATTTTTTCGGGGTGCTCTTTTTCGCGTTTCCCGCGCAAGTAGTTGAGGCACAGCGTATATGCATGGAATTTCCAGTTCGTCTGTAATGACGCCGAGCCACTGATTTGCCTCCTTTTTCGCATTCCGTTTCGGGCATGATTCCACGAATTGTCTTATACTAAGGGGGAGGAAATCGTCATTGCCATTGAATTGGTGGGGAACGTGTGGGGACTACTGATATCCGCACTGTGTCAGAAAACCGGGCCCACCGCAAGCGGTGGGGTACCGGAGACACTATCGTGAGGAACCCACAGCCAGCTGTGGGCGACGCGAGCCATGTTGTCGGATCAAAGTGTAAACCATGTCTCCGGTTGGTACCTTGACCGAGCCCACTGCAAGCGGTGGGGTACCCTGTACACCACGCATCGGACGCAATGTCGTGGCGAACCCATAGCAAGCTATGGGCGACGCTGACCGGTGTTGCAGAGATTGGGTTGTTTGGAAGGGGGCAGAGATGCATTATGCAGGGCTACAATCGCGGTTCTGGGCGCTGGTGATTGACTTCGCTGCGCTGAGCGCCGTGTTTTTCCCGGTTACACGTATCGTCAAAGGCGTCTGGCTGATGCAGCCCACCGACCATCTCTGGGGGTACGGCTGGATTGTCACCGATCCACTCTGTTTGATATTTCTCCTCGCTATCTTCGTGTATTTCGTAATCGGTGAAGGGATGTTCGGCGCCACGATCGGGAAACGTGTGCTCGGTTTGCGTGTTACTCGTGAAGACGGGATGGCGATCTCGCTCGGGCAGGCGGTGGTCCGTAACCTGCTTCGATTGGTCGACGGCCTTCCCGCGTTAAACATCGTTGGAGTTGTACTTATCATGCGATCGCCGGAGCGGGCGCGGTTCGGGGATCGGGTGGCGGGTACCCGGGTGGTGCGTCGGTAGCAGGCGCAGGCTCTGATGCCGCGTCACATGTCGACCGACTACGTCGGGCTAGCATGTGACGCAACGCTTAGGTCACGTGGTGCACGAGGACGTACACTATGCACGTGATGCAATGTCGCAAGGAACCCACAGCAAGCTGTGGGCGACGCGCTATGGGCGACCCGCCACAGCAAGCCGTGGGCGACGCGAACCATGTCGTCGGATCAAAATGTAAACCATGCCTCCGGTTGGCACCTTGATCGAGCCCACCGCAAGCGGTGGGGTACCCAGTGTTCGGAGGACGCGTCTCATGTCGATCGACTACGTCGGGCTAGCATGTGACGCAACGCTTAGGTCACGTGGTGCACGAGGACGTACACCACGCACGGGATGCACAAGCGGTGGGGGACCCGAACCGGGGGGATTGACGGCACGCAGTAGTTGTGTGTTCCGTCATTCTGGACTATCTTACTCTATCTTCAAGCAAGGGAGAACGACATGTCCGACAGTCCGTATTCCGGCAAAGACGCCAAAATCTACAAGGCCGCGGTCGACAAGCTGGTCGGCGATGCTGATCCACTCGATATCATGGCGGGGCTCTACGTTGAGCTGTCCAGGTTCTTCGCGGATAAACCCACTGATAAGCTGAATGTGCGAGAGGCCGAAGGGAAGTGGTCGATGCGCCAGGTGGTCGATCATATGTACGATGTCGATTTGCTGTATGGCTATCGCACGCGGCAGATCGTGACGCTGGACCAGCCGGAGTTCCTGACGATGGATCAGGATGGCTGGGTGGCGCAAAACTGGTATCGCGAGGTGGCGCTCGATGCGATGTTGTCGGTGTTTGATTCGGTGCGGCGGGTGAATATTGCGTTTCTTCGGTCGCTCTCCGATGAGCAGCGTCAGCGGTTCGGCGTGCATTCGGTGCGGGGGAAGGAGTCGGTGGCGGATCTGATGGTGCGCTGGGCGGGGCATGATCTCGTGCATTACAGGCAGCTTGACAGGATCTGGGAGGCGGTGAAGGGGTAAGGGGGTGTTGATCGAGCCCACCGCAAGCGGTGGGGTACCCGGATTTCGATTCGTGAGGAACCCACAGCAAGCTGTGGGCGACCCGACTTGACAGGATCTGGGAGGCGGTGAAGGGGTAGGGGGGTGCTGATCGGGCCCACCGCAAGCGGTGGGGTACCCGAATTTCGATTCGTGAGGAACCCACAGCAAGCTGTGGGCGACCCGATGTGGGCGACGTCGGCCACTCTTCGAGAGGCTCAGAGTGACGTTGGTGATGACTCGAATTCTGATACAGGGAAAGATCGTATGGCGGAGCTGAAGACAAAAGCAAACAAGGCGAGTGTGGAGAAGTTCATCAGCAGTGTCGATGACGAGGGACGGCGTGAGGACTGTCGCACGTTGATGAAGATCATGAAGAAGGCCACGAAGGCCGATCCGGTCATGTGGGGCGACTCGATTGTCGGGTTCGGCACGTACCACTATGTCTACGAGAGTGGTCGTGAGGGGGATTGGTTCATGGTCGGCTTTTCGCCACGGAAGAAGAACTTCAGTATCTATCTCATGGGTGGCCTGGAACATCAGTCAGAACATCTTGCGAAGTTGGGCAAGCACAAGACGGGTAAGGGGTGTTTGTATGTCAATCGGCTCAGTGATATCAATGTCGATGTACTGACGTCGATGGTGCAATCAGCGGTGGAGAAATTGAAGAAGAATTAGATGCGGTGCCGCCCACCCAGGATGGGTGGGCTACTCTGCCGGAGGGGATGCGTAACATGTCGATCGACTGCGACGATCCAGCATGTGACGCAACGGTGGGGTGGCGTGGTGCACGGGGACATACACGAGTCGGCGGGGCCGACGGCCTGCTCTTCAACCACTTCGGCACGGATAGACACCGGGACCCATCGCACGCTGTGGGCGACGCGAGCCATGTCGTCGGATCAAAATGTAAACCATGTCTCCGGTTTGTACCTTGATCGAGCCCACCGCAAGCGGTGGGGTACCCGAATTTCGATTCGTGAGGAACCCACAGCAAGCTGTGGGCGACCCGACCGCTCACCCAGGATGGGTGGGCTACTCGGTTTTTGGAAACAATCCTAACGAGTATTATTCCGGCTCGAGGACCTCGTCGACCATCAGTTTACCGACAAAGAGGCAGGAGTTTTTGACGAAGAAGACGACGGGAAGGTCGCCGACGAGTGACTCAAGCCGTTCGACATAGGCGAGCTCTTTGCCGGGTTCAGGCATCGCCAGTCCGAGAAAGACCGCGCTGGCGGTCGCACTTCGCGACTGAATCAGTTCGCCGATGCTGGAATCTTCGGGTCTGATGAAGACATCGCACTCAGCATCGATTCGAATCTCCTTCAACATGGTTTCGAGATATCGCGAGGTGTTCTGCCGGGCGAACTCGTTTGAAGCGGCGCACAGGACTTTCAACTCCGAGCCGCGCCATTCCGGATTGCGGGTGAGGAGATAGGCGAGCAGGAGCATGAGATCGCCATTTTGTTTGAAGCCCCCCCACCAGACGTGAATCTCTCTCCGTACCTGCCGGACCGGGTAGATATGCTGGGGATTGATCTTACCGATGACGACCGATTTCCCGATGCGTTCCAGCCGTCGGGTGGTAGTCAGCAGGTCAACCATCATAGGGTGTTCTTTGGGCCAGCCCATCACGATGGTGTTGCTGGCGAAGCCGGCGATTCCGTTGGCCTGGGCGACATCGGCGATACCATCGATGATGTTGTCGACGACGTCGACTTCGGCGAAGACGGTGAGGTCTTCGCTGTCCAGGAGATCCTGAATGGCGCTGAGGCGCTGATCTCGTTCGTCCTGTTCCTGCAGGAGGTCGCCGACAACGAGTTCGCAGACGGTGACGACACCGCGGTTCTGCGAGAACCAGGTGGCGAATCGGATGAGGTCGAGTTTGCGCCGGGCATCATCGACAAAGACCAGAACGTGCGGTCGCCAGTTGCGGGCGCTCATGGTTCGGCGAGAAAGTCGGATGAGGACCCATCGGAGCATCGCTTCATAGAGACCCCGTCGAGCATCACCCCAGACGGCGAGTTTCTCGCGTCGGGCGAAGACGAGCCAGAGGATGATTTCTATGCTGATGGCGACGATACTGGCCAGAGGGTCGATGAGGAACATCACCCACACGCAGGCGAGTCCACAGACCAAATTGACCGGCCAGGGGATGCGGAAGCTGGGGCGCCAGGAGGGATCGCCGCTGAGGGTTTCGAGGGCGGCGACGACGTTGACGGTGCCGTAGACGGTGAGGAAAAACATGGTGACGACCTGTGCGACGGCGTTGAGGTCGCCGAGAAAGACGGCCGCCAGGGCGATAAGGGAAGTGAGGGCGAGCGCGACGGTTAGTCCGTGGCGGCCGGAGATGAACGATCGAGCACGCCGGTTGGCGATCTGGTCACGGCAGATGGCCTGTAGTGTTCTTGGAGCGCCGAGGACTGAGCCAACCGCGGAGGAGAGGATGGCGCCCCAGAGTCCGGGCAGGACGAGGAAGACGCCCAGGGGTGCGATTTTGAGCCAGATCAGGGAGTCGGTTTGCAGTTCGATCGGTCCGGCGGCGCGCGAGAGCAGGACCGGGATGGTGAGGTAGACGATGAAGCCGGTCACGGTTGCGGCGATGGCGCCGACGGGGATCGCTTTGCCCGGATTTTTGAGGTCGCCGGACAAACTGAGCCCGGCCATGACGCCGGTAACGGCGGGGAAGAAGACGGCGAAGCCTACCCAGAAGCCGACATCGATGTCGGGTGGGAGTATCGGCGTGATAGTATCTGTTGCGGAAGACGTGGTCAGGGCGCCGATTACCAGCGCAACGAGAGAGAGGCCGACCAGGATGAGGAGCGGGACCTGTGACTTGAGTGCGAAGCCCGCGCCGTAGACTGAGAGGGCCGACACCAGAAGGATGATCGCGATGCAGACCGGGACGAGCGGAAGATCGGGCATCACGATTCGCAGGGACTCGGCCAGACCATAGGAGTAGAGGGTCACCGAGATCGCCTGGGAAAGGAAGAGAGGGACGCCGATAGCGGCGCCGACACCGAGGCCGAGACTTCGCGAGATAATGAAATACGCGCCACCACCGCCGACTTTCATGTTGGTGGCCATGGAGGAAAACGACAGGGTGGTGATAAGGGTGATGGCATTGGCAATCACCACGACCATGATGGTCTGGTACAAGCCCAGGTGACCGACCACCCACCCAAAGCGTAAATACATGATGACGCCGAGGATGGTGAGGATGGTGGGGGTGTAGACTCCGAGGAAGGCCCCCAAGGTTCCTTTTGGCTGTTTGTCCAGGTTCATTCCCTCTCCTGAAAGGTGTGCGGTCCAGCAGATAGCGGAAATTGTTGCTCGTGAGCTTCGGTTGCCCTGGTCAGTATAGTAGTCCCCGGGTAGCCGCGAAACATATTTTGGAGGTGGTCTGCGTGGCAGGGTTGGATTTGCGAGTACGGAACAACGGCGGCGGGGAGGTCGTTTCGTCAACAGAGTACTCATTCGATTACACCCGAAAGGACTTTTGATCATGAAACGACTTCTTCATGTGATGCTATTCGCAGCCGTACTTCTACCTGCAACCTTCGCCCTTGCCGCCGACAAAGTACTGATGGTGATGACCAGTCATGGACAGATGGGTGATGCGGACAAGCGGACCGGGTTCTGGCTGGCCGAACTGACTCATCCTTACTACGTGATCAACGACGCCGGGTATGGCGTTGATCTTGCGAGTATCGAAGGCGGACCGGCGCCGATCGATCCGCGGAGCATGGACACGAGCGATGTGGTCAACCGGCGGTTTCTCAAGGACACCGACCTTATGGCGAAGGTGTTCACGAGCCTGAAGCTCTCCGAAGTGAATGCTGATGATTACGCCGCGGTGATTTTCGTCGGCGGGCATGGAACGATGTGGGACTTCCCGGGAGACTCTTCGGTGAACGAAGTAAGCGCCCGCATCTATGAAAAGGGAGGTGTGGTCGGTGCGGTCTGTCACGGTCCGGCGGCGCTAACCGACGTGACGTTGTCCGATGGTTCGTACTTGATCGATGGGAAGCGGTTTGCAGCGTTCACCAACGAGGAAGAGAAGCAGGTCAAGCTTGAAAGCGTGGTGCCGTTTCTGTTGCAGGATCGATTGATCCAGCGCGGCGGGATTCAGGTGTCGGCGCCGGCGTGGCAGTCGAATGCGGTGAGCGATCGGCGGGTGGTGACGGGGCAGAATCCGCAGTCGGCGCACCGGGTGGGAGAGCTGGTGGTTGAGGCGCTGCGGGGGATGAAGAGCGAGTAGGGGACGTCTGTCTTCATACGTGCCGGCAGTTGCCGGTGCTTGTCACCCTTCGACTCCGCTCAGGGTGACGGTCGTGGAGAACTGCGGCACGCCTGACCGTGGAGAACCCATAGCAAGCTATGGGCGACCCGACCGGCAGTTGCCGGTGGTTGTCACCCACGCGAGACGCGTGGGCTACAGTAAGTATAGACGTCAGGTACCCATAGCACGCTATGGGCGAACCGCTGCAGTTCGCTAGTGGCAGGACCACTTCGCCCCGCTGGTGCGGGTCTCGGGTCCTGCCCTACAAGTCTCTGCTGGGAGGAGGCGTCACATGTCGATCGACTGCGTCGATCCGGCATGTGACGCAACATGTTTCATCACCATCTTTATCGGGGCATGACGGCGTGGGTGCCGGTCGAGGTGCTCCAGGCGGCGCCGTCGAAATAGAGGGTGGTGTCGGGCCGGCCAATCGGGAAGCCGAAGAACTGGCCGGTGACGCTGAGCTGGTCGCCGGACGTGGCGACTTCGCGGACGATCCCCTGAATCTCCATACCATCAAACAACCATTTCGAACCGTTCCAGGCGATGACGCCGCTCTGTCCGGTGCCGTAGGCGCGGCCGAGGCCGTTGAGGCCGGCGGCTATGAGGCGGTGGCGGTGGACAGCGAGCGAAAAGACCGGCCCCTGCAAGCCCTGTGAGAGAGGTGAGAAATACTGACCGTCCCAGGCGGCAATATGGTTGACAAGGTCATTGCCGGCGGTGGCGAAATCGCCCGCCACGATCAGGTTATGCTCAAAGACGGTCAGGGCGAAGACGGGCCCATTGGTTCCGAAGCGTCCGATTGACACCCATCGCTCGCCATCCCAGCCGACGATATTGCTCGAACGCGTCGAGGCGACCGGTGAAAACCGGCCGGCGACAATCAGCACCCCCTGGTACAGGGCGGCGGCCTGGACGACGGCAGCATCGGGAGCCAGACTGTACGAATCATAACCGGAGGTGCGGACGATGACGGGCCCTTCGGTTGGACTCAGCCGGAGGTGGAAACCGGTCAGGTCGAGGGAGCCTTCGTATGAACTGCCGCTCAGCACCGATCGGGAGACGGTGTTGTCGGATGAGCGAAGGATCTCGATTGACGGCTGGTTAGCCGCCGGGGCTGCCGTCGCGAAAAGCAGCAGAGCGAACAGGGTCAGTACGAGTGAGGGTATGGGCGCTCGGGACATGGATGCCTCCGTGGTTTCGTTCGGGTGTTCGGGTGAGTAGTGTTGTGAGATGTTGATGGTCTCCGCCCCCGTAGTGAAGAGATATACGTCGGAAGCCGGTCCGGGTTGCTGCGTTGGCCCCGAATGTGACAAGATTGAACACGGCGCGTGAGCGGACGGTAGCTATCGAGGCTGGGAGGTACCGTCTCGGGGGGCTCTGCCCGCTGTTCAGTTTTTGAACAGGGCAGCGACGAAAACATTAAGTTGTTGTTATATAAGTGATTAATTCGACGTCCGCACTTTTTTTGTTAGAAAATCGTTTGATCATGAATATTCTCAGCGTTATCATCGTAATAGCATTATGATATCACTTGAATGGAGGTTGTCATGATCAAAGAACGTGAACGCAAGGTTGCTTCGGGATGGGCGGCGCTGGTTCTGCTGGTACTGGCTATTCTGGCGATGATTGCCGGCATCATCATCCTTCCGCCTTTACTGAAAGCGGTCGCGGTTTTCGGGCTGATCGTCTGCATGTTCCTTCTGGCCGGGCTGTTCATGGTGAATCCGAATGAGGCTCGCGTGATGCAGCTATTCGGTAAGTATGTGGGGACGGCGAAGGAAGAGGGTCTGCGCTGGGCGAATCCTTTCTACAGCAAGAAGAAGGTATCGCTTCGGGTGCGCAATTTCGAGACCGGTCGGATGAAGGTCAATGATATCGACGGCAATCCGATCGAGATCGCGTCGATCGTCGTCTGGAAGGTTGTTGAAACGGCGGAGGCGTGTTTCCAGGTCGACAATTACGAGCAGTTCGTGAAGATACAGTCGGAGTCGGCGGTGCGGAACCTGGCGACGCAGTATCCGTACGATTCGCACTCCGACGAGATCACGTCACTTCGCGGCAACACGACAAGCATTTCGGACAAGCTGAAAGCGGAGATTCAGGACCGTCTGGACCAGGCGGGTGTCGAGGTGATTGAGGCGCGGATCAGCCATCTGGCGTATGCGCCGGAGATCGCGGAGGCGATGCTTCGCCGCCAGCAGGCCGGAGCGATTATCGCCGCCCGGACGTTGATTGTCGAAGGCGCGGTCGGGATGGTGGAGATGGCGCTGGAGGAGCTGCAGAAGAAGGGCATAATCGAGTTCGACCCGGAGCGGAAGGCGGCGATGGTGTCCAACCTGCTGGTCGTTTTGTGTGGTGAGTCGGCCACGCAGCCGGTGATCAATACCGGGACGATCTACCAGTAGTCGTGGCACAGCGAAAGTCGTTTCTCATACGGATCGACCCGAAGGTGCTCGAGCAGCTGCAGCGGTGGGCCGATGATGACTTGCGGAGTTTGAACGCACAGATCGAGTTTCTTCTCCGCAAGTCGCTCCGCGACGCCGGGCGGGACAGGCCGAAGCAGGGGGAAGATTCCGGATAAACGAAGACCGCCTGCGGTTGGTCGCAGGCGGTCTGTTGTCTTGTTGGTTTCCGGTCTTGATCTCTTGCTGTCTGACGCGAATAATGAGCCTGATGGGCGATGTCTACTCCTGATATGGGATTATCTTAACTTGAACTTCCCTCTCAGCTCGTTCGACATCTTCAGGTGCTATTAAAGCGAGTGCCATGTTCTGAAGCCCACGCGCTCGGATGAGCATTGCCGGCGTGATATGGATTGAGGCAGACTCACCTTTGACCGCTTCTGCGCCAGCGATTGCCGTGCTGCTGTGAGAATCCAGCACATAAAGGCTGAAGTCTTTAACATCCTCAAACTCGAGCAGCAAGCCCTTTCCGAAGTCAGGAACCAATTCATCGGTCAAGCACATGTACAAGTCGGGAAGGAAACGGCAGAGGTCGCGCTCCAGGGTGACACGACTTCTGACACTGACCACCTTTTCGACGGGCAATTGCTTCCAACAGTCGCGACAGCTCGGGTGGAAGATGTTGTGTTTGATGCACTCTTCGCAGCCGGAGTATCCAGGCCTATCAATATCAGACCTTCCGGCAAGATCCCACTCATAGGCATCGCTGTAGTATGCGACCACGATCCACACTCGGTCGGCGTCCAAGCTCAGTCGCCGATCGATGCGAAAGGCTCGCCAGCGCGAACCCGGCTCGAGTTTGTGCTTGCATTCGCCTGCCGGGTCAATGATGTCGTAACCAACCAAACGACGTCCTTCGGGATTGGGCCCCCCAAAGGGCGAGCCCTTGAGATCGAAGTTCACCTTTGTGTATCCCGGTCCTGGGTGAATGATGTGCCATCCTTCGAAGGAGCATCCACGACAGATGCTCGTATCACTCTCGAAGACTCTGCTGTTGACGAGCATGTTCCTTTCCAAGTCGACGCCGTACACCCAGACGGTCGGTGAATCGTCCGAAGTGGCCTTTCGGTAGTACAGCGCCAGGGGAGATTCAAGTCGGTCCTGATTCCAGGCCCTGGGAAAGAATTGAGAGTCGTATAATCTTCCGTTCCCAATCCATCCGTGGAAGCATGCCATAGCACGGTCATCCTCGCAGGCGAAGCCCAGCTGACACGGAGTGAAGTAATACCCGTTAATCCAGGGCAGTGCCTGGTCTGGTAGTTCACAAGTGGTGCCGAGGACTTCGAAGTGGGCGACAACGTCCTCCGGTTCGATTTGATCTGGGGGTTGCGCGGCGGCGGCGCACCATGCCGCAACCATAATCGCGACCAAAGTACCACAGAGTTTCATGACTCCTCCTTATTCGTTCCGCCTGTAAGCAGCGTATTGTCGTCAGTGCCGTCCATAGGGCACCTCAGGTCGAGGCGTTGCGTTCAGTCCGGGAATGGCGCAAGGCATTTCAAGGGGTGTCAGATTCCGTGTTGGAAGAGGGTGTGATCGAGTCTCCCCAGTCGAACAGCCTCAACATAGACGTATTGGCCTCTGTTGTCAAGAGGAAGTCGAGGACACGGTGGTCATGGAGCGACCGCCCGAGCCAAGTGTTCTCGGGCGGCAATGTTTGCAGCGGCTGTCGGGAGCCTGCGCGCGAAGAGCTATTTTACGGCGTAGGCGATATCGTCGCAGCGGGTGAGGAGTTTGGTGGCGTGGAATTCCTCGGGGGAGACGCCGACCAGGTTCACCGAGAACTTCCGGGCCTTGCCGGCGCCGATGTCGCCGATTTCAACGTCGTGCACGCCATTATCGAGGAAGAGTCGCATCGCGATGCCGTCGAGTGGAATGGCAGCGCTGTTTACGACCTCACCGGCCAGCTTGTATCCATCGTCCGTTTTCGATATTGATGCGTTACGAATGTACAGGTGGTCGCTGACAGATTGCAGGTTGGGCTCTTCGAAGTTGACGGTCGTTTTTCCGGCAAAGCCTTCGCGGTTGGCATCAATCATCAAATAGCTGTAGTAGTTGTCCCAGAGCTGCAGGGTCAGGACGCGGGCCTGTTCACTTTGTCGTGAGGCCATCCAGCCGAGTCCGAAGGCCGCCAGTGTCAGTGCCACGTGGAGAGTCTGTCCCAGGGTGACGGTGTTTTTATACCACGGTCGTTTGCTTAGTGTCGACTTCGTGGTTTCCTGTTTGTCCGTTCTGTCCTTGGATTCCATGTAGAGAGCACCTTTGTCGGGACCGGAGCGCTCCGGTCCGTTGATAGTCTTTCTGAAGTTATCGGCGGAATGGGGCAAACCATAAACTCCCGGATTGCTCTCCTTTCGGCTGAATCGCACCGAAAAAAAGAAGCGGCCCGCCGCTGATTGCCAGCGACGGGCCGTTTTTCAGGAACGTTGAGAAGTAACGCCTATCGGAGAAGCATCATCTTGCGCGTATCGGAGAAATCGGCGGTCTGCAGACGGTAGAAGTAGACACCGCTGGAGACCTGCGAGCCGGACTGGTCGACGGCGTTCCAGGTGACGGTATGCTCACCGGCGGCCACCTGACCGTCGATAAGCGTAATCACCTTCTGACCCAGCACGTTGAAGACATCGATCCGGACCGACTGGGAGGTCGGGACGGTGAAGGAGATCTGGGTGCTCGGGTTGAACGGGTTCGGATAGTTCTGGCTGAGTTCGTACGCCTCCGGCAGCGCAGTGAGGCTGGCGGCGGAGCGGACGATGGTGAAGAACTGATCCTGGTTGCTACCGGTGACTTCGATACTGGTTGCGTCGCTCATGTCGGCGATGACAACCGGGCCGTCGACACCGATACCTTCGCGAAGCTCATAAACATCGTCGCCAAGCTCGGCGTTATCCCACGAGAGAATCGCGGTCGTCTCGCTGCGTGACGGATCGTTGCCGTGCGGGTTGACGGCGATGATCCAGATGTTGTCGAGATCGTCGTTGCGAACATCGCGGAAGAACGGTCGGGCGAGATCCTCTTTGTAGAGGTTCAGGCGGACGGCGTATTCCGGCGCGGACGGCGGCGCCACGAGGGTCGAGGACTGGTTGTCGGCGCCGAGTTCGACGATGGCCTGTTCGACCATGCCGTGATCAGCGCTGCGCTGCGCACGAAGGGTCATGCGGCTGCCGGGACCGGTCAGCATCGTAGCCGGTGTGCTCGGCGCGGACGAGCCGCCGCAGGTGATGTTCAGGTCGGCATCGGGACTGATTTCCGCCCAGTAGGCATTACCGGCGGTGGTCTGCGAGGCGACCTGATAGGCGCCGTCGAATCCAAACATCGACTGCAGGGCGCCGCCCGGCGTCGTGCTCGGAGTGGCGGTGCAGGTCGGAGCACCGACCAGATGCCAGCCGGTGGTCAGCGAGAGGCTGCAGTCGGTGATCGGCGTGCCGGAGAGGACGATATCGACCGCCGCCGGCACTTTCACCCAGTAACCGACGCACGGTTCGAACGCGGTGACTTCGCTGTAGATGCCGTCGAATTCATAGGCGACTTCGGCGGTCGGGATAAGATCGGCGATATCCATCGAGGCGGGAATGACCGGCAGCGAGACGAGGTTCCAGCCTTCGGAGAGCGAAAGCGTGGCCCACTCGGCCGCAGCGCAGGCATCGGATTCCCAGTGAACGGTGTAGTAGCGCGAGGTCTGGATGTCGCATACCTGGTAGTTGGTCGTGGTGCGCATGTCGGCGACGACCACCGGTCCGTCGGGCGAGCTGCCTTCGCGCAGGACATAGTGGTGGTCGGGACTGAATTCGAGTGGCTCCCAGCTCAGGGTCGCACAGCGAGAAGTAGCCGGCGAGCCGCTGTTGCCGTGGGGATCGAGGTCGACCGTCCAGTAGTAGCAGTCCTGACCAACCGCCTGGATGTCTCTGAAGTACGGACCGCTGAAGTCGGCGGCGCGGAGCTGCAGGCTGGTGGTGTAGGACGGTGGGAACGGACTCGCGGCAGTTGACTGCGCGTCGAGGTTCACGCCGATAATTACCGACGCTTCGGTGACAGCGGTGCCGTCGGTCTCACCCTGCGAGTGGATGGTGGCCGACCAGAGAGAATTAACCGGAATGTCAACGACGGTGATTTCGACCATCACGGAGTCACCGTCCCCTGCGCCGTCGAATGTCCGGAACCAGACCGTGTAGACACCGGCCTGGAGGTAGGACGGGGCGAACGAGAAGTCGGCGGTGTTGTCGTTGTTGTCCGTGAAGAGAGCGTTCTCGGGGAGATCGACGATTGACATGGTGAGCGCATCGCCGTCGGGATCGTCGGCGGTAACGGTTAGCTCAAGCAACTGGCCCTCGTCGACCAGCTGGTTGCCTACCGCAGCCACGACAGGAGCGCGGTTGACGTTGTTGACGGTGATGGTGACGAGTTCTTCATCGGAGTCGACGCCGTCGCTGCACGCGAAGGTGATGTCGTAGGTCCCGGCCTGATCGAAGTCCGGCGTGAAGCTGAAGCTGCCGGTACCGTCGCCGTTGTCCGCGAAGCTCGCGTTGGCCGGGAGAGGATCGGCCGAGAGCGAGGGGATAGTCATGTCGGGATCAGTGGCGGTGACGGTGAACGAAAGGGTCGCGTTTTCATCGATTGACTGCGCTCCGATAGCGGCCAGCGTCGGCGGCTGATTGGTGGCGCCGATAGTGATGGTAGCCGAGGCGTACGGGACGGAGGCTTCGGTGGAGGAGAAGCCGGTCACGCGGGCCTGCCAGTGCTCGCCGAGAGTGGTTTCGTTGGCGACGATGATGTCGTCGTTGCCGGCGTACATCGATGCGATCTGTTCGGGCGAGACGACATAGTTGTAGATACGGGCGTCGTCGATACGACCCTTCCAGGCATATTCGCCGCGGGTAGCGCCGACGAGGACACCGGCATCGGTAACGTCGCGCATGTCAACCGAGAGGGTGGCGGTGTCAACCTCGACACCGTCGAGATAGAGTCGCATCATACCGGAGGCATAGTCGAAGGTTACGGCTGCGAAGTGCCATTCGTTCAGGGTGACCGCGCCGGCTTCGGATTGTACGAGTCGCCAGTCGCCGTTTTGTCCGGCTCCGAGGCGGTCATCGAAGCTGCAGCGGAGGCCATGGCCGCCGGTGGCGGCGGTGTTGTGGTCCCAGCCGGAGAGGATGTGGGTAAACTCACGGCTGGCGGTGCGGTAGAACCAGGCCGTCTTCGTGTAGGACGACAGGGTCGGGAAGATGCTTCCGCAGTTCAGGAAGCTGCTGCCGTCGAATTCGAACGCACCGTTGCCGTCGTGACCGCCATCGGCCAGCCAGACCGGATTGCCGGTGATTTCGAGCGCATCGTGCTGGTTACCGGAGTAATCCTCGGTGGCGAACTCCGGTCCGCCTTCAAACGGCATGAAGAGTGTCATGATCGGCTGGTCTTCTTTGTACCAGGCGGTCGCGGCGGTGGTGGCGTTGAGAGCCAGGTCGTAGGAAGCCTGGAGGTCATCGTTGCCGAGTGGCTGCAGGACGACGTTTGCGACGCCGACAGTCGGGTCGGCGACGGTAATGGAGAAGTTCTGCAGGTCGGTGCCCTGGCTGTTATCGGCTGAGATCGTAACCGGATAGGAGCCGGCGACGCCGGGGATCCAGAAGACAAGCCCGGTGTTCGGGTCGACCGTCATGCCGGCCGGCCCGGAGACCAGCGCGAAGGTCGGGGCCGGACCGCCGGTAGCTTCGGCGTAAGAGCGATACCGCTTGCCGACGATTCCTGATGCGACGGGAGTCGAAGTGAACGCGGGGGCGGTCGCAAGGATGGTCAGCGTGTTGGACGTATAGGTTATGCCCTTTGCAGAGGCCGAGAAGGGCGTGACGTGTGCTTGCCAGGTGTCGCCGACCGACAATTCGGAGGGGGCGATACGGTTGGGGCCGGTGGCGAGGTGAAGTTCGGCCATCTGACCGGTGGTGAGGGCCGACCTGTAGATACGGAGGTCGTCGATGCGGCCGACAAACGGCGTGGTGCCGCCGACGGCGCCGATCTGGATGGTACCGTCGCTGACATCGGCATCGTTGACGTCAACAATGGCGGTATCGATCGGGTTGCCGTTCAGGTAAAGGACCATAGCCCGGGAGGCGTGGTCGAAACTGACGGCGACGTGATACCAGGTGTTGGCGGCTATTTCACGGGGGCGGTTGCTTTCCGCGATTTTCCAGTTGCCGTTTTGGCCGGCCGAGATGCGGCCGTCGTAGGTGATTCGGAAGCCATGGCCGCCGGTGGAATTGTCACTGCCGAGGATGAATGCATAGCCCGAGGTAGTGGAGCGGTTGATCCAGGCGGCAATGGTGTATGATGACGAAGTCGGGAAGCCTGAGGCGGCTCGGAGGTAGTTGCCGTTGGAGAATGTGTAGGCGCCGCGGCTGTCGTGGCCGGAGGTCGCCGACCAGGTCGGGGAACCGACCAGGCTGGTGACAACGCCGTTGCCGGAGAGATCATCGCGGGCGGCGGTAGCGCCACCTTCGAACGGCATAAAATAGGCCATCGTCGGCTGGCCGTTGTGGTTCCAGGCGGTGGCGGCGGTGGTAGCAGAACCACTGAGAGAATAGGCGGCGTCAACCGATTCATCGATGCTGTTGTTTCCTCCGGAGGAGGAGACGGTCAGGTTGCTGATTTCCGGGACCTGAGCTAATCCTGAGTGGCTGAGACCGACCACGAGCAGCGCTCCGAGCATGCAGATGGTCCAGATCGTCGATCGTGAGCAATTCCGTTTGGACATACCTCTCCTTCCGGGTTTCTCCAACTGGTGATAGTAAAGGCGGGGATATAGCAAGAATCGCTCCGAAATGTGATCGTGGAGAAAATCAGGCGATCTTTCATAAGTCGTTGATTGGCAATGGGAGAATGCACGCTGCGGTGCTGGAGTACGCAGAAGAATGCTGGATAGTCGGAGAGTATGCACGGGGTTGCATGATTTGTGGTGATTGGTGACGGACGGGAGAGAATGGGGGAACAGATACTTGATAGGACAAAGACCAAGAGAGCCGACCTCCGTTACCCGTAAAGCGGGTTCGTAACATCGACTTTCAGAATCCATGATCACTTCCCGGTCGTCCCTGCGCGTAGTGGGCAGAGACGAAAACAAAGACCTGTGAAAACAAACGAGGAGTTGATCATGAATTCGATTTTCAGAAACACCGGCAAACTGGCTGTCATTCTCGGCCTGAGCGCGATCTCGATGGTCTGCGTGTCCTGCAGTAAAGACGACGATCCGATGAGTTCAAACAACATGCCGCAGGTGTCGCCGAAAGTGGCGCTGACCTACGGGACGTATGTCACCAATCATCGCTGGGGCGGAGCCAGCGGTTTGTGGCGGTACAGCATTCCCATGGAAGTCACGCCCACCGGTGAGGTCTACTATAACGGCAAGCAGATCGTCATGCCGACCCTGTCCGCGACGGAGATCTCGTGGACGATGGCCGACGGCAACGCGACCAATGCCTGGATGGAGTTTGCCCAGGGCAGCGACGCTGATTTCTTCTGGCGTGATTCGGTGAAGGTCGACAAGCGATGCGCCATGGGTTGGATTCAGAACCCGGGCGAAGGGAAGCTGGATTTCCGGGGGCTGAGCACAGACTAAGGCGGGAGCATTCCCAAAGGCGCCGCCAGGTGGGTAACCTGGCGGCGTTTTTTTGTGGAGGCGGTGCGGTGACATGTCCGAACCGCAGGGGTTCGGACCTACGGGTTCGGGACGACGGGGGGGCGCAGTAGGCGTCACGTGTCGACCGCCTCCGGCGGTCTAGCACGTGACGCAACGTGCGAGGGTATCGTGGTGCACGGGGACGTACACCACGCACGTTCGCGCGGCACAGACCCACGCGAGACGCGTGGGGTACGGTTGTCGAGGGGGAGTACACTGCGCACGTTTACGAGCAAGCCCCACCATAAATGGTGGGCCACCCGGCGGGGACGTACACTACGCACGCCGACTAAACCCAGTGGTCTTGGAGCCAGGTGATTCTGTCTGAAGGGCCGTGGAGTTGTTCCGGCCAGTCGGCGCCGACTTTCGAGAGGGGCACGACCCGTCGCATCGTTACGACGCTTTCCAGCGAGTTGTACGGGCGGGGGGAATCGTAGATCTTCTCGAAAAAGACCGGGTAGTTGTAGCGCTCCGGTAGCTCGTGCATGTGCGGGCGGTCCAGGGTATGGAGGATCGGTCCGGTGAGGGCGTGCTGGTGGAGGAAGACTTTGCGGGTGCGGTCATCGCGGCAGAGTTCCTCCACACGTGCATCCTCTGCGAGCTTCACGAACGAGTCGGCCCAGGCGCGCATGATGCCGAGTTCCGGCCGTACGGCAAGCAGGCCGCAGTGGAAATAGGCGCGGATCTTCTGTCGGTCAACCGGCGTGACCATCGGGAAGAGCTGTTTATCGCGGATACCGAGCAACTCGTAGACTCTGGTCCAGAGTTCATCGGGTGGTGTTTCGAGTGACGAACCGGCGCGGTTGTGCATGACCGGGACGTAGGCCAGTGAGATTTCCCCGGTCAGTTCGAGTTCTTTTGGCTCGTCGAGGATGACAGTGTCATCGTCCATGAAGATCAGTATCTCGGCATTGCCGTCAAGGTCGGCCTCAGCCTTCGCTGCCGCGAACGGCTTGGCGGCGTAAAAGAGCCAGCGGACCGACTCGGGCGTATCGATGGTCCTTCGGTCGATACCGAGCGTGGTGGCCTTTTCGAGTATTGACGGATTGCCAAACTTCGCCTCGGACGGCGAGTAGGTGCGGATGGGGCAGGCGCTGAGTCGGCCGCCGAAGGCACGAAGGCTTTCGGCGAGCAGGCAAGTATTGATCAGGGCATGTTCATCGTCGCAGTAGACAGCAATTACAATCGGGCTGTGGAACATGGTATCTTCCTCCGGCTATTGAAGGAAGATACGTAGATCTGGTGGTCGGTGTTGCCGAAAAATCCGATCAGGCGTTGATACGGCGATAGGAGTCGCTGTGTTTGCGCAGGAGGGCGCAGATTTTCTCCGCCCGTTCGAGCTGAGTGCGCCAGACATCGAGCGGCGTCTTGCCGCCTGGTCGAAACTCGGATAGATTTTTCATGTTGCGGGCGTCGAAGAGGAAGAGATCGCGGTCGGCGTTGATGGCGAACGATGTCTCGTGGCTGAGCAATTCGCGGATGAGATCGTCGCTGAAAAACCGTCGGACAGCAAACTCATCTTCGCCGCTGAGCGCATAGCGAGCATCGAACTCAGGTGTCGCGGTCATCGAGATAAGCGGCAGCTGTCCCTTGAGGGCGGAGGATACCAGCTTATTGAGCATGGAGCCGACCATGCCGTGGAACGGCAGTTTCGGTATGAGGTAGAAGCGGGGAAGGTTCAGCGACGACGAGCGGACGGTAAGGATCAGCGGGTCGTCTTCGCCGCCAAACGGATTGTAGAGATAATACTCACCGTAGGAGCCGCTTGCCCGCCAGGGTTTGCTGAGGCGAAGGCGCTCTTTTCGTCCCCGTTTGGCGAGGCTTTTGACGCGCCTGGCGAGTTCATCGTCCTGCATCGACAATTCGAAAAAGCCGGCCTGCTGGAGGTATTGGCGGTATTCGGCGCGGGCGGCAATCGACTTGCGAATCGAAAAGGCGATGATCAGCAGCACGGCGGCGGCGCCGACGACGACAACGTACTCGTGCATGGTTGGTCCATTCTTCCCAGCGATTATTGACTACCGGTCGTTGATTTTGGTGTCGGCAGATGTCGCGCACTTGTTGATGTGTCGGCCTGCCTTCACCCGTCCGTTCGTAACTCGCTGATCGATGGCTGTATACGTGGAGGATGTTAAATCGGGCGAACGGTGTAGGGTAGGCCATGCCGCCCGCATACGCGTCAAACGTGACCGGCGGTCGAGCAGGAAGACGCAATCATAGGTGATCAGGGTCCACTTTGATGCATCACCACCGGAAAATGAAAAAAAGCCTTTCGGAAAGTGATTCGATACGCTATTGTCCGGCGAATTTTGAAGCGACATTCCGGCTGAACGGAGTCTCGGAACTTCATTCCGTAAGGTAGTGCTGAGATGGCAAAATCCAGGATACAGGATCTTCAGAAGCGTCGGGCCAAGCTGGTACAGGGCGGTGGTCCGGACCGAGTCAAGAAACAGCATGAACTCGGCAAGCTGACGGCCCGGGAGAGGATCGATCTTCTGTTCGAGGAGGATACGTTTCGCGAATCGCTCTTGTGGGTGAAACACCGGTGTACATCGTTCGGGATGGCCGACAAGGAGTTTCCGGGTGAAGGGGTCGTGACCGGTCATGGTATTTGTGACGGTCGGCCGGTGTATGTGGCGAGTCAGGACTTCACGGTGGCGGGCGGTTCGGTGGGTGAGATGACCGGACGCAAGATTCGTGAGGCGATGGACGCGGCATTAAAGACGGGCGATCCGTTCGTGATGATCAACGACAGCGGCGGCGCGCGTATTCAGGAGGGTGTCGACTCGCTTTCCGGATATGGACAGATATTCTATCGCAACGTACTGCTGTCGGGCGTGGTGCCGCAGATCAGCATAATCGCCGGCCCGTGTGCCGGCGGGGCGGCGTATTCGCCGGCCCTTACCGACTTCATCATCCAGGTGCGCAGCGAAGGTCAGATGTATATCACCGGTCCGCTGGTTATCAAGCAGGTGACGGGTGAGGAGATTACGGCCGAGCAGCTCGGCGGCGTGGAGAGCACGGCGCACTATTCGGGCGTGGTGCATTTTGTCGCCGAGGATGACGAGGACGCGATCGCCCTGACGAAGCGTTTGCTGTCGTATTTGCCGAGCAACAACACCGAAGATCCACCGTTCCGTCCCGATTTGCATGACGAAGGTGTTTTCCCCGACGATTCCATGAACGATATTGTTCCGGAGGATCCGGCGGAGCCGTACGACATGCACGAAGTTATTTCGCGGGTACTGGATCAGGGAGATTTTCTCGAGGTCCAGGAGCAGTTTGCCTCGAACATTATCGTCGGGTTCGGCCGCCTGGCCGGGTATTCGGTGGGTGTGGTCGCGAATCAGCCGCTGGTGAAGGCGGGTGTGCTGGATATAGATTCATCGGACAAGGCGTCGCGTTTCATCCGATTCTGCAATGCGTTCAACATTCCGATTCTGACATTTGTCGATGTGCCCGGATTCATGCCCGGCGTGCAGCAGGAATACGGCGGTATCATCCGTCACGGCGCCAAGATGCTGTTCGCGTACGCATCGGCGACGGTGCCGAAGCTGACCACGGTTATTCGCAAGGCGTACGGCGGCGCGTATCTGGCGATGTGTGCCAAGAGCATGGGGGCCGACACGCTGATCGCGTGGCCGTCGGCGGAAATCGCGGTGATGGGCGCAGAGGGTGCGGTGGGTGTGCTGTACCGCAAGGAAATCAGCTCGGCCGATGATCCGGAGAAGGCGAGGCAGGATAAGATCCGGGAGTACAAGGAGCTGTTTGCCAATCCGTACGTGGCGGCCGGTCATGGACTGGTGGATGAGATTGTCGACCCGTCGGACACTCGGTCCTATCTCGCGCAGGCGCTGGAGGTGCTGAAGGCCAAGCGCGAGCTTCGTCCCCAGAAGAAACACGGGTTGATCCCGCTATAAGGATGACGAGTGATGAATGAGGCCATTCAGTTCAGTCTGGAATTCGCCGTCATCGGCATCGCCATCGTCTTCGTGGTGTTGTTCATTATCACCGGCGCAGTGACGCTGGTGCGGACCGCCGACGAGCGATGGCAGAGAAAAGAAGCGAGGGATGAGCAGGCGGCGCTCGACCGCGAGCCGACGATCGACACCACGACGCTGGTGCTGATCGCGGCGGCGTGTGCGACGATGATCCAGGGGCGGTTTCATATCCGCAAGGTTCGTCGCCTGATGTCGAGTACGCCACAGGGGGGTGGGTGGTCGATGCAGGGTCGCGCGATTCTGCATGGTTCCCATGTCGTTTCGAAGAAACGTTGAAAATAGAGCCTGTCGTTTGAGCACGGTGTGCTATAACTGCTTTGTCGAGAGAGTGACTTTCTCAGGAGTTCAGTCGTGAAACTCAAGATAACCGTCCACGGGGTGGCTTACGAAGTAGAAGTTGAAGTACTGGATGCCGGTGAAGGATTCCCGACACCCACCTACGCCCCACGTCCCCGAGCCAAATCTTCCAACGCCGCCGCACCGTCGGCCCCGCCTCCTTCGTCGGCGCCGAGAACATCGGGTTCCGGTGAAGGCGGAGTAGCATCGCCCATCGCCGGAACGATCGTCGAGATCAAGTGCAAGGTGGGCGACTCGGTCACGGAAGGACAGGTGCTGCTGGTGATCGAGGCGATGAAGATGAAGACCTCGATTGCCGCGCCCGCCGCCGGCAAGGTAAAAAACATCCCGATAGCGGTCGGCGACTCGGTCCGCGAAAACCAGATGCTGGTCGAATTCGAGTAGCGGTCTCCTGACCGTATCGAGCACTCACATGGAAACGTTTCTCAATTTTCTCCATACCGGCGCGCTGTTCAATTTTACCTGGGGCAATTTCATCATGCTCGCGGTGGGATGTATTTTCATCTACCTGGGAATCGCCAAGGATTATGAACCGCTGCTGCTGGTGCCGATCGGATTCGGCATGCTGGTCGGCAATATCCCGCTTCAGTGGGGCATGAATATCAGCATCTACGAAGAAGGGTCGGTGCTGTCGATCCTGTACAAGGGGGTCACGCAGGGGTGGTATCCGCCGCTGATCTTCTTAGGGATCGGCGCCATGACCGACTTCTCGTGCATGCTGGCGAGTCCGAGGTTGATCCTGCTGGGCGCGGCCGCGCAGGCGGGGATATTTCTGACATTTATCGGAGCGGTCGCGCTCGGGTTCACCAACACCGACGCCGCGTCGATCGCCATCATCGGCGGCGCCGACGGCCCGACAGCTATCTTCCTGTCTTCGAAACTGGCGCCACAGTTATTGGGGGCGATCGCAGTGTCGGCGTATTCGTACATGGCGCTGGTGCCGGTTATCCAACCGCCGATCATCAAGCTGTTGACAACGAAGAAAGAGCGGTTGATTCGGATGAAACCGTCCAAGCCGGTCAGTAAGCGGCTTCGGATTCTCTTTCCGATCATCGCCTTTTTGATCACCGCGTTTATCGCGCCGGGATCGCTCAACCTGCTCGGCTTTTTGTTTTTCGGCAATCTGCTGAAGGAGTCGGGTGTGACGGAGCGTCTGGCGGCGACCGCCCGAACAGCGTTTATCGATATCATTACGATTCTGCTCGGCCTGACGGTGGGAGCATCGACCGACGCCAGTCGTTTTCTGACGCCGGACTCGATCAAGATATTCGCGCTGGGGGCGGGGTCGTTTGCGGTAGCGACGGCATCGGGGGTGCTGTTCGCCAAGCTGATGAATCTGTTGTCGAAGAAGAAGATCAACCCGATCATCGGCGCGGCCGGCGTGTCGGCAGTGCCGGACTCGGCGCGCGTCTGCCAGGTGGTGGGGGCGCGGGAGGATCCGAACAACTTCCTGATCATGCACGCTATGGCGCCGAACGTGGCCGGGGTGATCGGCTCGGCGGTGGCGGCGGGGATTCTGCTGGCGACATTCGGATAGATTGTGCGCGATACTATTGTCGATCGACCAGAGCCGGCTCAGAAGGGCCGGCTCTTTTCGTGGGGGACGGTAAGACATGGATCAGGTAGATACGACTTCCCCTGCGCAAGCGTGCCGACGACCGTGGTTACGATCGACCGGTTGTGTTCCATGCTGTTGCGGACATCGCCGATGCCGGGGACGCGGTCTGCCTGTCGGATCCGATATACGCTGTCAGTTACCTCTATCTCGACGGGCCGTCGGTGCTCTCAAGGGCGGCCTCCTGACCTCTGCGATTATCTCACGGAAGTGACACATCCTGGCGATCACCTATTCTCACCTTGCCAGTCCTTCCGGCGTGTGCTATAATAGATTCGACATAGCCGACGAATGGTGTCGCCGGCTGTAACGCACACACGGGGCGCGTGTCTCTTTCCTGTTTACGTGCCATTACTCAACTCCGCTTCGAATCACATCTCAAGGGCACCCGCCACCGACGATACACTTACGCATTACGACAAGGGGCACACATGAAAGCAGTAGCAAAGCTGTTGCTGGCGGTAATGATCGGCGTGTCGCTGCTGGTACTCACGGCGCTTGCCGAGGCACCAAACTCGTTTTCGTTCCAGGGGAGACTTACCGACTCAGGAGGGGATCCTGTCCCGGACGGCAGCAATACTGTTCTTTTCATCATCTGGAATTCTCCGACGTCAACAGCGCCCGTGGACATCCTGTGGAACAGTGGTACGGTTTCGGTGACCACCGTTGGCGGGCTCTTTTCGACCGTCCTGGGCGAGTCACCAATGCCCGACCTGCCTGTCGGGTTGTTTAATGACACGACACTCTGGCTCGGTATCACGGTTGGGGCCGGTCCGGAGCTGGCGCCGAGGACCCGACTCCGGGCGGTGCCCTACGCGCTGTCTGCCGGCAACGCAGTGAACGATCACGGAGCGTTGTCGGGGTTGGCTGACGATGATCACCCGCAATACGTGCTGGCGTCGGGGGACAATATAACCGGGGATCTCGTCCACGACAACGCCCGGTCACTGTGGGAAGACGGAGCGGAAACGGTGGTCGAGATAGACCCGTCGGCGAATGAGATCAATCTCTTCGATGACAGTGGTGATCGCACCGTGCATCTCGGCTACGACGGTCTTTTCAACGGTTGGTTCAAGCTCTTCAAGGCGCCGGCCACCGACGAGCGCGTGCGGATTGAAGCGTCGAACTCTTTTGGATCGCGGATGCAGTTGTTCGCGACGATCGAGGACGGTCCGTACACGCAGGGTCTTGATTTAATCGGTGGCGATGGTTCCCGGATTATCATGCACGATCAGACGGGCAGTACCAAGCTGGTCTTCGATATGCTGACTGGGCTGCAGAACAACTCCAAGGTGCGCCTTCCCGACAGCTCCGTCTCTTCATTGGAAATCCTCGATGAACCCGGTCTGGCCCACAGCTTCGAGTACGGTGCGGTAGTTGCCAACTCCGGGACCGATGTACGGATTGACTCGGTCGAAATCACCGCGCCGGCCAACGGCTACGTTCTTATCACGGTGACCGGATATCTCAATGTTGGTCACGTCAATGGTACGACAACCAACGGTCGTGTTTGGGTATCGGGCGATGGCCTGCTCGACTTTGACAATTTCCTGTTCACGAGCATCGTGTCCTCACTGCCTACGGGACTCTACTACGATGGGTTCTCACTTACTATGGTGGACACGGTGACGGCGTACTCAACCAGCAAGTACATCGTTGCCTGCGATCTGTCGTCGGGGGCCGCGACATCTTACGTCAGCTTCAGTCGCGTTCACACCACCGCGATGTACTTCCCGACCAATTACGGGGATATCGATTTCACGAAGCGCCCCGCGGTTGCCGGGTATGACGCACCGGACGATCCCGAGGGACAATCGGCGCCCCGCTCTTTGATCAAGACCATTAGCGTGGCGGAACACGAGGCGAAACTGCGGGCCGAACTGGCACGGCAGCAGGAGTTGTATGAGGATCGGATCTCTAATCTTGAGAACCGTCTGGACAACCTGGAGCGTCGCTGATGACGGCCGCAGGAAGAACACAGTAGGGGCACAGGACATTATGAAGCGAACAATACGACTAATCGCCACCGCAGTGCTGGCGGTGACTGTTGTCACAAGTCTTGCCGCGAAGGATCGAACTCTCGATGAGAGAGTTTCCTCCGAGGCGAAGCGTGCGAAGCCACACGATGATCGTCGGAGCCCACTTCCGGCCGAGGCGAAGATCGACACTTCGGTTGAGAGCACGGCCGTGAGTCCAACGGCACCTGCCTCTCAGCAGGCTGAAGCGCCAATGGCGGGTGAGCAGATCGACTGGTGGGTGATCGGTGTTGGCGGGGGATCGGCAAGCTCGACGAGTTTCTCGTTGTCGGGTACGGTCGGGCAGCCGGCGGTTGGTATGGCCGGTTCGTCCAGCTACACCGTTAATCAGGGTTTCTGGCAGGACTTTTCGTCCGGGACGTCCGGCTGCTGTATCGGATCGACCGGCAACGTCAACGGCGATGCCGGAGAAGCGGTTGATCTCTCCGATTTGATCTATCTGGTGAATTATCTCTTTCTCGGCGGGCCGGCTCCGCCGTGTGTGGGAGAGGCAAACACCAACGGCGACATCGGCTGTTCGGTTGATCTCTCCGATTTGATCTATCTGGTGAATTACCTCTTTCTCGGCGGGCCGGCTCCGGCGGCGTGTCTGCCCGGTTGTTAACAAAGCACCGTTGACTTGTCAACGCCATCCCATAAAGGGGCCGTTCGCATTCATGCGGGCGGCCTCTCTGTTTACTGCGACTCGTTTTTTAGCTTTACAGGAGGACGTCCGGTCCGCTTACTCTCCGGTATGCATTCCAACAGCCTTCGCCATGCCGGTCATCTACTCGCCATCGCGGCTTTGATCGCAACGACAATTATGCCCGGCGTAATCGGCTGCGGTGATGATAACGGCAGGTCGACCGAGGGGGAGATTCCGCCGCCGGAGCAGGGTTATCCGGTGACGCTCGGTTGGACGGCGGTCGGCGATGACGGTGAGTCGGGGACGGCATCGCGGTACGACATCCGCTATTCCCTCGATTCGATCGCGTTGCGCACTTCATGGTCACTGACCGCGCCGGTGTCTGGTCTGCCTGAACCGTCGCGGGCGGGCACACGGGAGTCAGTTTCGGTGTGGCTGCCGTTGTGGTCGGATACGACGTACTACTTTGCGATCAAGGCCGCCGATGAAGCAGGAAACTGGTCTCGTTTGTCCAATCTTACGAGTGTCACGACACCTCCCGATACGACCGCCGCGAAAAAAGGTCGCCGTCGCGGTCGCTAGTCCATCTCTTCGTCGCACAGCCACTTGCTCTGCCATCTCGCAGATTCACACGTGAAATCGTTGCGCCGTTGGTGTGTGACGAGAGAAAATACTTGACAGGAAAGTCTACGAATTTTATACTGTTTCTACCATCGTAGAGTTGGGATGCGATGTTTGTATTTTTTCTCGGTTTGATGTCTCTTTTTTATACGTGGCTATTCACATAACTGGGCGACGAAACAACTGAGATGTGAGGGTGTAGGCTCCACTGGGGGTAGCCAGACTATCATACACAGCCTTGGACGAGCGGCCGTATGAGCCGCCGGTATTTTGAGGTCGCACGCGGACCGGCGTGCTCGCCGTAGTTCGCATGATTCATACCTTCAAAACCTAAACCGCCTTGGAGGTGCGACGGCGTTCTCTATTCCATTCCTTTGACTACCGCTTAGCGATTACACTGAGGGTACTGCCCATTGGTAGCTTCGCATCGGTCCCACCGTGTGAAGTGTATCGATACATTCACAACCCTTTGCCATGCCATTCGAAAGGAGGTGACAGCAGGTGATCTACTTAATCGATCCGAAGGATGTTACCAGCCAGGTGTGCACCATTTATTGCAGTAAGAGGTGCAAGGGAATCGTGTATCCGCTCTATGGAGTGCCGATCTAATCGATTCCTTCTCGCGGTGAGCGACATCGCATTCACCGCGTTGTTTCAGAACAGGCAGTGCAAAGAACAACCCACAGTGCTCGAAAGGAGGTGAAACAAGAGTGATCTATTTGATCGATCCGAAGGATGTGACCACCCAGGTCTGCACGTTCTATTGCAGCCGTCGCTGCAAAGGCGTCGTTTATCCGCTGTACGGTGTTCCGCCGGTACCGATTTAATCGACGGTTAGTCCGGTCTTAGCGGACCGGTTCTCCGGTCGGTGGCGCGGGCGTTCGAATCCGTGGTTGAGACTGTATGAGAAAAGGGCAACCGCACCGAATGGGAAAGCGCAGCTGGGCGCTGTCGGTGCTCTGCAAATTATCGATTTGCGGAGGGATGTTTCGGATTCGGGTACCTTCAACACCAGATCGGATACTGACGGTGTGGGAGGGGGACTCCCTCTCCCACACCATAGATAGAGGATGAAAGCTGATTGGTTGAGAATCATGTACAAGCTGTCCCGCTTTAATCACTTTCAGTCCGGGCCCGATGCGTACCACATTGCGTACAATGCGAGCAGCGGCGCGGTGGCGCTCATGACCGAAGAAAATTACGCCGCCTTCCGGCGGCTGGCCGAGAAGCTGTCGAACGGACAGGCGCCGGTTCTGACGGATGACGAGCGGCAGCTGGTGCAGCAGTTGGTCTATGGCCGGTTCGTATACGAGGGCGCCCGCGACGAAACCAGATCCTTCAAGTTCATGCACCGTCGCGCCCGATTCGACACCCAGAACCTCGGCCTCGTCATTGCCCCGACCATGGCGTGCAACATGGCGTGCGAGTATTGTTTCGAAGGCAACAAGGCCGGCCGGATGAGCCATGAGGTGGCTCAGGCGGTGGTCGGTTTTGTCGACGGACAGGCTCCGCTGCTGCGCAGTCTCGATGTGTGCTGGTACGGCGGAGAGCCGCTGCTGGCCATGGATATTATCGAAGCGCTTACCGCAGATTTCATGGATATCGCGAAGAAGCACGAGATCCCCTACGATGCGTCGATGATCAGCAACGGCTATTTGCTCACCCGCGATGTGGTCGATCGGCTTCGCGATATGCGGGTCAATCAAATTCAGATCACACTCGACGGCCCGTCGCACGTCCACAACCGCAAGCGACCGCTGAAAAACGGCAAGGAAAGTTTCGGCAGGATTCTGGAGAATATTACGTACGCCAGCGGCTTCATGTCGATCAGTGTGCGAGTCAATGTTGATCGCACCTTCACCGGCGACATGGTACAGCAGCTTCTCGATGAGCTGGCGGCGGCCGGGTTGCAGAAGCGGGTGGCGGTCAATTTCGGCAAGATCGAATCATCGACGACCGCCTGTGCGAACATAGCGGAGCAGTGCTACGGGAACCGTGATTTTGCGGCTATCGAGGCGGAGTTCTATCGTCTCCTGCTCGAAAACGGCTTTTTGATCGAATCATTACCGTCGCCGACCGCGACCGTGTGCATGTCGCAGCAGATCAATTCGGTCCTGGTCGACCATGAAGGGTATCTGTATCGCTGTTTCAACTATGTCGGCGATCATGCGAAGTCGACCGGGAAGATCAGCGAGCCGCTCGATTATCACCACGAAGAATTTCAGAAGCTGTTTGCATTTGATCCGTTCGAGGATGCTGAATGTCGGGGCTGTTCGATCCTGCCGATCTGCATGGGCGGCTGCCCGGCGCGTCGGGCAGAGGACGGCGTACCGACCGATCAGTTGTGCGACAGCTGGAAACATAATCTTGAACCTATGCTTGAAATAATTGCACTCGAGCGACAGCAGCGGATGACAGCCGCTGTGGAGGAGAAGTCATGAGTGAGTTTAAATTCTATCCGCAAGCCGTCGTCTGGGAAATCACGTTTGCCTGCAATATGCGGTGCCTGCACTGCGGTACGGCGGCCGGCAAACAGCGTCCCGACGAGTTGACGACCGATGAAGCGCTGGCGCTGGTCGACGAGCTGTGCGCGCTGGGGGCGGTGGATATCACGCTCTCGGGGGGTGAGCCGCTGATGCGTCAGGACTGGCCGCTTCTGGCCAAGCGCATCCGCGACAACGGCGCCAAGCCGTACATCATCACTAACGGATTCGCGGTCACGCCGGAGATCGTCGATACGTTCGCCGACGTCGGCATGCAGAATGTCGGGGTCAGTTTCGACGGCGTGCAGAAGACCCACAACTTCATCCGCCAGCGCGATGACAGCTACGACCGGGTGCTCAAGGCGTTTGGACTCATGGCGAAGCATCCGTCGCTGCGGAAGTTCTGTGCCCTCAGTCAGATCTCGAATATCAACCTCGACGAGATGGAGAGCATTCGGGACATCCTGGTCGACAACGGTGTGCCGCAGTGGCGAATCCAGATGACGACCGCGACCGGTCGGATGAAGGAGCACGGCAACCTGGTGATGTCGCTCGACAACTATCCGAGGTTTGTCGACAAGATTCTCGAGCTCAAGCAGGATAAGCGGCTGGATATCGATGTCGGTGAGAACATCGGTTACTACGGCTGCAAGGGAACGGCACTGATGGAAGGTCATCCGTACTGGGGTTGTTTCGCCGGTACGCGCGGAGTCGGAATCGAGTCGAACGGCGATATCAAGGGCTGTCTCTCGATGCCGGAGCAGTTTGTCGAAGGAAACATCCGGGAGCGGTCGCTGACGGAGATCTGGAACGATCCCAATGCGTTCGCTTACAACCGCCAGTTCAAGCGGGACGACGCGGGCGGATTCTGCAAGGAATGCAAGTACCTGCCGATGTGTCGGGCGGGGTGTGCGACAACGGCCGTGTCGGCCTCGGGCGAGCGCGGCAACAACCCGTACTGCACCTACCGTATCGAACACGAGCAGGGCGTGCCGTGTCAGGACAACGAGCTGATTACAAATCTGCTCACGGCTGTCTACAAGCAGATCGGCGAGGAGATACCGGCTCAGTAGATCGTTGGCTGTCATCTTTTGATTGCAGGTGAATCGCGCGCCGGGCGTTGCGCAAAACGCCCGGCGTCCGTATTGTGGGGTCATACATCGTTTCGGAGGGACCGGCCCGGTTGACTATGGATTCGGATCGTTCGAAAATCGCCCGGCTGTGGGAATATCTGCGGCCCTACTGGCTGCCGGAGTTGATGGCGCTGCTGGTGATGATGGTCATCGCGGCGCTGACACTGGTGCTTCCGGGGGCGGTGCGCTACCTGATCGATGATCTGATTCCGTCGCTGGTGGCGCATGCAGGCGAAGGGCCGGATCTGCAGCCCATCGTCCTGTTCGGCCTTTTCCTGGTCGGCGTCTATCTGGCCCATGTTCTGTTTTCGTGGCTGCGGGATTATCTCGCAGGGTATATCGGGGCGCGTATCATAGCCGACATGCGCAGCGAGTTGTTCGCTCACCTGCAGTCGTTGTCGCTGAGCTTCCACCAGAACAATCAGGTCGGCGAGATCATGTCGCGGATTCTCTCCGATGTCGCCCGGGTGCAGTACCTGCTTACGTCGACGCTGCTCATGTTCTTCACAAACATTCTGATGCTGGTAGCTATTCTGGTCTACCTGCTGAATGTGAACTGGTATCTGACTCTCATTGCCATCGTTCCTGTCCCCTTGACGATCGTGATTACATCGGTGTATGGTCGCCGCCTGCATACGCTGAACCGTACCCTGCAGGAGACCATTGCGGCCCTCTCCGGACGTATGCAGGAGTCTTTCAGTGGGATAAAGACCGTCAAGGCGTTCGGGCAGGAGGAGCGTGAAGCGAAGCGTCTCGGCTCGGTTATCGACCGCATTACGAAATTGTACGTACGGATTTCGGTCAACACCTCTCTGTCGGTAAACGTGGTGCAGTTCATCTCGATGCTGGGACCGATTGTGGTCCTGGCCTGGGGCACCTACCTGATCGCACAGGGACAGATGCAGCTGGGAGCGTTGATTGCGTTCTACATGCTGCTGGCGTACCTGTACAGTCCGGTCGAAGGGTTGGCCTCGACACACATCGAGGTGAAGTCGGCGATGGCGTCGGTCGACCGCATTTTCGAGTACCTGGATATCCCGCCGTCGGTGGTACAATCGGCGAACCCGGTGGTGCTGGTCGAGCCACGTGGTGAGATAGAGCTCCGCGATGTCTCTTTCAGCTATGGAGGCTCGAGCGGCTTCCGGATGGAGCATTTGAATCTCCGGGTAGCCGCGCGCGAGAAGATCGCACTAGTCGGTCCGTCCGGGTCGGGCAAGACGACGATAATCAACCTCATCATGCGCTTTTTTGATCCGGACCGGGGGAGTGTGACGCTCGATGGCGTCGATCTGCGGTCGCTTTCGCTGGCGAGCCTTCGCAACGCCATATCGATCGTCGACCAGGAACCGTTGCTGTTCCGGGCGACGATCCGCGAGAACATCTGTTATGGTATACCCGAAGCGAGCGCCTCCGAGGTCGAGTCGGCAGCGACGATTGCCAACATCGCGGCGTTTATCGACAGCCTGCCGGATCGCTATGAGCACATAGTCGGCGAGCGCGGGGTGACCATATCGGGAGGGGAGAAACAGCGTCTCTGTCTGGCGCGGGTGATCCTGAAGGATCCGTCGGTGGTGATTCTCGACGAAGCCACTTCGGCGCTCGACTCCAATTCCGAGTACCTGATTCAGCAGGCGCTGGAGAAGGTACTGGCGGACAAGACGGCGATAATCATCGCCCACCGCCTGTCGACGATTAAGCATGTCAACCGGATTATCGCGCTCGATCGGGGGGAGATTGTCGACGAAGGTCGTCATGATGTTCTGATGGAGCGCTCCTCTCTGTATCGCGAACTGGTTGAACGACAACTGCGAAGCTAATCCGCACTCCACCCGCCACTCTCGCTGCCGCCTTTTCGCTTGTATAAAGTGGACAAACTGATATATTATTGACGTCTTCAGCGAATGACTTCCGGCTACACTTCCTCTGAATTGCGTCGAGTGCGCTCGTAAACTATAGAGCTGATGGGGTGAATCATGTTACACGGAGTAACTTCCCGATATCTCCGCTCGATCCTGCTTGTGCTGCTTCTTTTAGCGGTGCTGGCGCCGATTACTCGTGCGGTGGAACAGGCCTGCGGCGACATCAACGGCGATGGGACCACGAATGACCTCGGTGATCTGATATACTATGTGAACTATCTCTTTCTGGGTGGCCCGATGCCGGTCTGTGCCTACATGTCCGACTGCAACGGTGACGGTACGACCGATATGTCTGATCTGATTTATCTGGTAAACTACCTCATGCTTGGGGGGCCGGCGCCGGTCTGTCCCGAGATTGTCTCGGCCGCCGCAAGTGGCTATTGTATCAGCGGCGGCAAGTCCGGGCTGGCGGGCGACAAGCGTGTCTCGGCTTCTCAGTCGGAGTGTGTGGCTGAGATGGGTGATGACTCCACCGAGTATATGTATGCCGACATCGTCGGGGATGACCTGTACGTCTACCATTTCAACGCCTTCTACAACTGCTGTATGATGTATGCCGTGACGGTCTCGTTTGAGGCGATTCCAGGCGGTTATCATGTGACGGTCCAGGAGGCCGACACGACTTCGAATCCCTGCTACTGCATGTGCTATTTCGATCTGGAGGCGGTGGTGCCGCTGGCTGAGATCACGGAGCCGACCGTGTATGTCGTGGAACTGGTACATGCCGATGGTTATACGGTGGGGATCGATACGGTGGCAATCGGCGGGGAGGAATCGATGTATGTGGATGTGGTGGGGAACGACCTGTACATCCATCATCGTAATGCCTACATGAACTGCTGTCCGGCGTTTTACACGACGTTCGAGTTTGACGGCGACGTTATTCGCGCCTACGAGGCGGACTCGCTCGATGCGTGCGACTGCTACTGTCTGTACAACCTTCGGTCCATCCTCTACGATGTGTATCCGGGGACGTGGACGGTCGAGTTGTACGGCGTGTGGCCGGGGGGCGTTTTGGTTGGAGTTGAGACGGTGGTGGTGCCACCGCCACGATAGCGCAGGGGGCGGGGCTTCGGTCGATTGACAGAAATAGTCAGGCGCGTTGGAGGCCTGTCTGTTCAATCGCTGCACAGAGTGTGAGTTCCTGAGTGCGAGTGGGGCCGTGTGATACTTGTATCGTGCAGTCCCGCTTGTCTTTAGGTGAACGTAGGCGGTATCGTCGACTTTCACCGTCGGTTCGGATGTAAACATTCCGCGTAACCTCCCGATACATTCCCGTAGTGTTAACTCACCGACAGAAGAACCCTTAGGGAGGTACACAGAATGAACAATGTGTCACGTTTAGTGGCGGGCGCCCTGCTGGCAGTCGTGCTGTGCGCGATGATGGCCGGTGGTTCAGCGTTGGCCGACAACGAGAAGTCTTTCGAGTACAACGTATACGGATACTTCAAACTCGATGGCGCGTACGATCAGAATCTGACCAGCCACGGCAATTTCGCCATGTGGGTCAAGCCGAAATCAATTGATGCCGACGACGAGCAGTTCAATATGACTGCCAACCAGTCGCGGTTCGGCCTGAACATGAACAGCAAGGGATACGAAGACGTCAGCATCAAGGGTAAGGTCGAGTTTGATCTGTACGCCGGTGTTGGCGGTGCGACGGTTGCTGAAAACAAGCCGATGTTGCAGCTTCGCCATGCCTACTTCACCGTCCAGAAGGGCGGGACCAAGCTGCTGGCCGGTCAGAGCTGGGATCTGATTTCGCCGCTGAACCCGTCGACCCTGAACTATTCGGTTCTCTGGGGCGTGGGTAATATCGGTTATCGCCGGGCTCAGGTGAGTCTCTGGCAGTCGTTCAAGGCGGGCGAGTCCGATGTGACGCTGGCTGCTGGTGCGTTCCGCACAATCGGCAGCGATCTGACGCCGACCTTCACGCTGTCGGTGGGTGAGTTGTCCGAGGGTTCCGATGACGGTACCGATGCCGGTATCCCGTCGGTGCAGGGACTGCTGGATATTCGGCACGCCTTCAGCAACGGCGGCGCGCTTCGGGTCGGCGCCTCGGGTCTGTGGGGTCAGTTGAAGGCCGAAACGAACATGGGCAACTACGAGAACTACGAGACCTGGATCGCCACCGGCCATCTGCAGGTCGACTTCTCGAAGGCGTTCGGTATCAATGGTGAAGTATACTCCGGTCAGAACGGCGGCAGTTATTTCGCGGCTATTGCGAACAACAGCTCGATCGAGGGCGTCGCATCGTTCGGCGCCTGGGGCTCGGTGTGGGCCAAAGTGTCCCCGAAGGTGAAATTCAGCGCCGGTTTCGGCATGGATGATCCCGAAGATGCCGACCTCAATATGGGCGACCGTTCCTACAACCAGTGCATTTATGGAAACGTTACATACCAGCTGGTCGATCCGGTTTCGATCGGTTTCGAAGTGAGTCAGTGGCAGACCGACTATCTTTCCGGCGAGCAGGCCAAGAACCTCCGCGGGCAGACGTCGTTTGTGATGAACTTCTAGTCCGAGATATATCGCACGGTCTTGTGCAGAACCCGGCCATCGCACTGATGGCCGGGTTTTATTCTGCCCCCCGCACGCCCCGCGATAGCCCATTTCTGTGAACCAGGGGCAGCCCATCTGCTAAATCGCTGAACAATTCGCAATACCCACGTTTGCCAGTTCCTGTCAATCCTGTAAGTAATTGGCGCACAATCCATATTGAGACAATTATCGACCAGGAGGAGTTAGTTTCGGGTAGGCGCCTCGGTGTAGCAACCGTGAATCGGGCCGATACATCTAACAAAGAAGTTAAACACACCTTTCCATGTGCTCTCGGGCACTGGAATTCCGGGACCATATCGGCACCCGCTTTGACTATGGCTGGCGAGGGTACGAGGGTCACGGGATTGCACTGGGGGAGGAGAGGAGCAGGCTTCAATGAAGATCAAGTTTCAGCTCACTCAGAAGCTGATGCTGATGATGTTCGCTATTCTGGTCATATCGATGACCGGTGTGACCGTCATCAGCGTGCTGCAATCAGAGAAATATCTCACGGAGCTGGCGAAATCAGACCTATCACACTTAACCTCAATGGCCACAAATGCCTGTCTGGTCAGTGCTGAGCGTGCGACAGCAGCCGTGAAGGCCGATCTGGCTTCCACCCGACGCGTGTTCGACGAGCAGGGCGGCGACAACGTGGTTGTGCAGGACGGCGTGATGTACGCCGGAGGCATCGGTGACGGATGGATCGTCAACGACAACACCGAGTTTGTGGACTGGGTTCGTGAGAAGACAGGCGCATACTGCACCATCTTCATGAAAGAAGGGGAGCGTGCCCGTCGGATCGCCACCAGCGTGGCGGACAAGGACGGCAAACGTGCGGTCGGTACCTACATTTCACAGGATGTTTATGATGTCGTATTCCGTAGCGGAAAGCCGTACTACGGGCGCGCGTTCGTAGTCGATCGTTGGCTGGTGACGGCCTATGAGCCGATTCGAGATCAGTCGGGAGCGATTGTCGGTTCATACTTCGTTGGCGTCGAGGAGCGTACGCCGGCGCTTCGTGCCGGAATGCTCAGCCAGAAGGTGGGGGAGACTGGTTACATTTATACGATGAATTCCAAGGGTATCCTTCAGGTCCACCCCGCCAAGGAAGGCGCCGATCTGTCCGGATACGATTTTGCCAAGGAGATGATGGCGAAGGCGCCGAATTTGGCCGAGGGTGAGATCGCCTGGGTGTATTACGACTGGATCAACAAGGAGCTTGGCGAGACCGAGCCGCGGACGAAGATCGTGGCCTATGCCTACTTCCCGGAGTGGGACTGGATAGTCGCGGTTGGCAGCTATCTCGATGAATTCACAGCGCCGGTGAACAACGTACGCAACGCAATCATTTGGCTCGGTCTGCTCTGTCTGGCTGCTTCACTGATCGGCGCCTTTTTCATGGCGCGGTCCATTGCCGGGCCGGTGAAAGAAGTTGCCGGGGTCGCCGAGTTGATGGCGCAGGGTGATCTGTCGAAGACGGTCCATGTCAAGTCGCAGGATGAGATCGGCGTACTGGCTAAGTCGTTTAATGCGATGATCCAGTATCTGCAGGGGGCCGCTCAGGCCGCCGAGCGGATCGCCGCCAATGACCTGACGGTTGAGGTCGAGCCTCGTTCGGACAAAGATACGTTCGGTCATGCCTTCAAGAAGATGCTCGGAAACCTGAGCGATATGATCAAGCAGCTGTCGAGCAATGCCCAGGAACTGGTAAGCGCGGCGACCGAGATTGCGTCGTCGGCCGAAGAAATGTCGCGCGGTGCGCACGACCAGTCCGATCAGGTGGGGCAGGTATCGACGGCTATCGAAGAAATGAACTCGGCGATCGCCGAGTCGGCGAAAAACGCCGGATCGGTGACGGAAGCATCGAAACGCGCCTCGGAGAACGCTTCGCAGGGCGGCATGATCGTTTCCGAGACCATCAACGGTATGCACAAGATCGCCGATGTGGTTCGCAAGTCGGCGCATTCGATCGGTCAGTTGGCTGAGGCCGCCGACCAGATCGGCGAGATTATCGATGTGATCGACGATATCGCCGACCAGACCAACCTGCTGGCGCTCAATGCGGCTATCGAAGCGGCCCGCGCCGGCGAGCAGGGACGTGGTTTCGCGGTGGTAGCCGACGAAGTCCGCAAGCTGGCCGAAAGAACCGGCAAGGCGACCGGTCAGATCACCGAAATGATCAAGGGCATCCAGAGTCAGACCAGCGATGCGGTCACGTCGATGGAATCCGGTATCAAGGAAGTCGACTCGGGTCGCGAGCTGGCCGATCAGGCCGGCGCCAGTCTCAACGAGATTGTCACCATGACGCAGGAAGTGATGGCGATGATCCAGCAGATTGCGACCGCTACCGAGGAGCAGTCGGTGACGGCCGAAAGCGTCCTGAAAAACATCGACTACATTTCTTCGGTCACCAAAGAGACGGCGCAGGGCGCCGAGCAGTCGGCGACGGCTGCCGAAGAGCTCAGCCGCCAGGCCGATGGTCTCAACCGGATGGTCGAGAAGTTCAAGCTCAAATAAGCGCGCAGGCGCATACGTGATAGATGAAAGCGGCGGAGACTCGGTCTCCGCCGCTTTTGCTTGTGGACTCGCCGCGGTAAACTGGTCTGCTTTGCTCCAGTATTGCCGGTGTGCGGGAGAATTTTGCTTGTGTCGGCATCGCTCCTGACCTATCGTGATGACCGTTGTCGGGAAGACCTGACCAAATACACCGGATCACGACGTTCATCACATAACGTATGTGCGGCCCACCTGGTCGCTTGACGAGACGCGCCGGGAGGCGCACTGGAGGAATCAGATGTCACGCATTAATGGAAACGCCCTCGTACGAGTCGCCCTGTTGCTGGCGATGGTGTGCCTGCTGGCTTCGGCTGCTTCGGCCGACACCTTCATTCGCCAGGTCACGCATTCTCCGGAATTGCAGATGATGGGGCAAACACAGCCTGCCCGTACCGACACCGGCACGATCTGGATCGGTGAGGACCGGGTGGCGATGATCACCGATGTCAATCGCAAGGTGGTGGTCCGCGCCGACAAGGGCGTGATGTACATGATCGATAACTCGGCCAAGAAGTATACCGAGCTGCCGGTTGATTTCGGTGAGTTGGTGGATTCAATGGTCGCGGAGGCCGCCGAAGGGACACCGGAGCCCGAGCTGGAACAGGCCAAGCAGATGATGAAGCAGATGATGGGTGAGGTCAAGATGACCGTTACCCCCACCGACTCGACGATGAAGATTCGTGACTGGGATACGCGCAAGTACATCTCCGAAATCACCATGAACATGGGCACCACGACCAGCGAGATGTGGGTGACGGAAGATGCCGACGTCGATTTCGAGGTGCTCTGGTCGGCGATGAGCGCGATGCTGGCCATTCTTCCGGGCTTCGACGATATGGTCAAAGAGATGTCACAGATAAAGGGCATTCCGATCAAGACGTCGACTACCACGACGATGATGGGCCAGAAGATGACAACCACCAACGAGGTGCTGGAAATTACGACAAACGACGCGCCGGCCGGCACGTATGACGTCCCCGAAGGATACACCAAGGAAAGTTTCGGCAAGTCGATGCCGGGTATGGGGCACTAGTCCCGGGTTAGTTCGAATTCCAGGTATTTGATTCGATCTCCGCAGGGCGGGCACCGTGTTTCGGACCCGCCCTTTTTCATGTCGCTCATCCGGCTGTCAAACTTGACATATGTCGCTTACTTGGGTTGTTTGATGAACGGGCTCAGTCCCGGTCCGCCGTAGTCGCACTCAGCTAAGCACAGGGAGTTGATTGATGGATTTCCACGAGATATGGATCAGTACAAAGAGTTGGCTCCTCACCGGCGGCGTGCGGGTGCTGGTTATAGTCGTGCTGGCGTCGATCGCCCTGGCCGTCACGAGAATGATCGTCCGCCGCATATTCTCCGTCCTTGCCGCCAAACAATCGAGTGACGAAGGTCAGAAGCGTCTTGTGACGCTCCGATCGGTGGTGGCCTGGGCCAGTGGTATTGTAATACTCACGGTCGCCATCATGATGATTCTTCCCGAGCTGGGTATCGAGATAGGCCCGATTCTGGCGGCCGCCGGTATTGTCGGTCTGGCGATTGGATTCGGCGCACAGCAGTTGGTGCAGGACGTCATCAGCGGCTTTTTCATTCTTATGGAAAATCAGATTCGGGTCGGTGATGTCGTGAATATCGCGGGTAAAGGGGGCCTGGTGGAGCGCGTTACGCTTCGCATGACGGTGCTGCGAGATCTGAGCGGCGCCGTGCACTATGTCCGCAACGGCCAAATCGATCTGGTGACCAATATGACGATGGATTACGCCTATTATCTGTTTGATGTCGGCGTGGCCTATCGCGAGAGCACCGATGAAGTTGTCGCCGTGGCGAAGGAAGTTGATGAGGATCTTCGCGCCGATGAAGCTTTCAAAGACGACATTCTCGAACCGCTGGAAGTGCTCGGGGTCGACAAGTTCGGCGACTCGGCGGTGGTGATCAAAATGCGTCTGAAGACCAGACCGATCAAACAGTGGCGGGTAGGCCGCGAGTTCAACCGCCGTCTCAAGTACGCTTTCGACAAGAAAGGTATTGAAATCCCGTATCCGCACGTCACCGTGTATATGGGGGCGGGCAAGCAGGGCGAAGCCAACCCGCTCTATGTCGCCATGGAACGGAAGGAGACCGCCGATGGAAACGGAGCCTAGTCCCGGTCCGGCAGCGGGAAACAACCACAAGCGCAGGAAGCATCGCGCCGGCCGCACGTCGGCCCGCCACAAAGTGGGCCTGATGCCCGGCTCGCTGGTGTATGTCGGTGAGCATCACGAGCAAGCAGCATCGATCTCGGTCTTCGATTTCGATGCGACCACGCATCGGTTGATCGAGGCCGTCCGCCCCGAGGACGTGTTCGCGTTTCGCGACAGCGCCACGACGAGTTGGATTCGGGTGGTCGGCGTGCACGACGTGGCTGTGATCGAGAAGATCGGGAGCCACTTCCAGATTCATCCACTGACCCTCGAGGACGCCCTCAACACCACCGTCCGACCTCGCTTCGAGGATTCCGGGAGCTATCTGTCGGTGGTCGCGAAGTCGATCGGCTACGATCCGGAGACCCGCGCACTTTCCACACGGCAGGTGTCGGTGGTGTGGGGGCGTGGCTGGGTGATTTCGTTCGAGGAGGGGGGCCAGTCGGCGTTTGGTCCGATTCAGGAGCGGATCGAGAAGACGATACCGAGGCAGCGGATGATCAACCCGGACTATCTGGCGTACGCGCTGGTCGATCTGATAGTCGATCACTACTTCCTCGTGTTCGAGGCGATCGGCGATCAGATCGAAGAGATCGAAGACAGCCTGGTGCAGAACGAAGAGCGCGACCGCCTGAGTGATATTCTCGCCCTCAAGCGGGTGCTGGCGACTATCCGGAAAGCTGTCTGGCCGGTGCGGGAGACGGTGAGTATGCTGGAACGCTCGGAATCGGCGCTGATCAAGCCCGAGACGCGGATCTACATCCGCGATCTGTACGAACACTCACTCCAGGTGCTGGATACGATAGAGACTTCGCGGGATATGGCCTCGGGGCTGCTCGATATCTATCTGACCAGTGTCAGCAACAGGATGAACGCGGTAATGAAGGTGCTGACGATAATCGCGACAATATTCATTCCGCTCGGATTCCTGGCCGGGGTATTCGGGATGAACTTCGATCGTGAGATCAGTCCGTTCAATATGCCGGAGCTGGGGATGAAGTACGGCTACATTCTCTTCTGGGTGATCGTAGTCGTGTTGGGCGGCGGACTGGTCTGGTGGTTCCGTCGGAAGCGGTGGTTGTAGGGCCGGATGAGACGCTACATGCGGCCGGCGTCGCGGATTACGGCCCGGTTTTCCTGCTGACGCCGGGCTTCTTCTTCGATGAGTTTGCGGTGGTCGCGGAACGTGAGTGCCGCCAGGGCCGCACTCAGAATCAGCATGGTCACTCCCATCAACTCGTGCAGGAAGAGCAGGATTGCGAGCGAGGCGATGAAGACGATTGCGACACGGATCCAGCGTGTGACCATGTCGGGAGGTTCTTCGCTTTTCTGATGGGCGCGTCTGCGATTGACGCGGTCAAGCCAGACGGCCAGTGCTATAACGCTCCCCCAGATCGCGAACAGGCATCCCCAGAGAGGATTGAAGAACAGCCGGAAGCAGACCGCGGCGAGGACGAGAAAGGCGATGGGGAGCGCGAGCGGCGGTCGGACCGATCCCCAGTGGGAATCGCCCGCGAGCGGATTCCAGAGGTGTTTGAAGCGCCGGGAGGTGATTTCCTGCTGCCGGTCCCACTCCTGCCGGAGGCGGCGGGTGGAGCCGGTTATCAGGACCAGCACCAGCACGGTGGTGAGAATGATCCCCCAGGCCCAGAGTTCGTCGACCGATATCGTGCGCACCGAGTGTGCTCCTCTCGCGGTTCAGTGTTCCCGTACAAAGGAAGGCAGGCAGGGGCACCGATCAACAAAAACTCGGCCTGCGGCGTGGTCGATCAATAGTCGTGGGTGCCGACCACCAGTTCCTTGCCCATCTTCTCTTTGACAAGTGCTGCCAGTTGCTCGAAATCAAGCGGGCATTGACCGGTCTTTTTGGCTTTGACGACGCAGGTGCCGAGGTGGATGATGTCGAAGTCGCGGTCGATCATGTGGGTGATTTCGTTGACAAGCGTGACTTTCGGCATGAACAGTCCCGGGCAGTCGCCGCAGTCGCCAAGGGCCATCAGTTCGACCTCGTCGTCTTTGTAGCGGGCGAACTCCCCCTCGCGTTTGGCGATTGCCTTGAGACACTTGGAGCAGGCGATACAGAGCTGGTCCTGTACGCGGTGGCAGCCGATGATTGCTATTTTGGCCATGATGTCCTCGCCGAGCATAACGTGTAGTCGTTTGTCCAATATAAGTAGTGAAGCCGGGGAGATCAATAGTGCCAGGGATGTTGCGTCGCATGCTGACCGCTGGAGGCGGTTGACATGTGACGCCTGCCTGGACCCGTCGGATGTACTCGCCTTCGGCGAGAAGCATCCGACGGAACATCGACTGGCGGGTGGGGAGCATCCGACGGATCAGTTCCCAAAGTCCGAACCGCAGGGGTTCGGACCTACTGTGCCTGACAGCACGCTCTTCGTCGACTAGCCGATGATCTGCGAGAAGTCTTCGTAAGGGATCACCGGCCAGGTCTCGGTTTCGAGAATGCCGGAGTTGTTGATCTCCGAGGCCAGTCGGAAGGCGAGGCTCTGGTCGGGAGCATCGAATACGGCGAGGTAGTCATACCTTCCCAGGGTGGCGTACAGATTGTTGACGCGGACGTTGTGTTTCTTGAAAACGTCAAGAGTCTCGGAGACGGTGAACGACAGGTTGGGATGTGCTTTCTTGGCGTTCGGATTGATTGTCATGGCCATGATAAAGGTCGCCATAAATCCCTCCTTCAGCGCGTGTGTGTGATGTCTATACGATAGCAGGCCAGGCGAAATTACGCAAGGGAAAGCGGGGAGTGGGCGTATCGGCGGGGGGCGGATATCAGTTCAGGATAGTCTCGGTGAGGCGGTTGTCTTTCAGGCAGACCACGGCGCTCAGGCGCTTCTTGAAAAGGAAAGCTTTCCGCTCGATCTCGCACGTCAGCTCGATATCACTCTCGTCGTCGTCTTTGAGCACGGACACGAAGATTATTTGAATCGGGAGGTCGCGGTACCTGGCGTGCTGGGGATCGATAGATTCTCGGAGCTTTTGCTGGAGGGCCGAGGTGGACTCGGTGAGAATGCGGTCGAAGGCGCTGACCATATTCCGATAATGCTCAATCTGGCGGGGGCTGGGGCCATCCTCGTCGGCAGTGATGAACACCTCGAAATGATGCTCCCCCTGCACGTCGTCACCCCCCCAGAAATCGCCGATATCATCATCCTGGATGAGCTCCAGGTTGAGGTCGCGGATGAAATCGTCGTTCATGGAATCCCACCTCTCAATGACGGGTCGGAGACGGACCGTTAGCTGGAGATCAAGGAAGTGAAAGGGGAGGAGGATCAGCCACTAAAAAATACGCCCAGGAGGATTTGAACCCCCAACCTTCTGATCCGTAGTCAGACGCTCTATCCAATTGAGCTATGGGCGCATTCTCTGTTTTTTCGAGGCCCTAATAATACGACCCCGGAGTCTCTTTTGTCAACCCCTTTTGGCCGGCTCAGGGCTGCTGGGTCAGGTAGATAATAGCCGCTGCGATAATGACAAACACGGCGAAGATGCCGATCAGCAACAGCGGGTTAGCCTTGTTCTCGGGGCCGCCTGCCGGCGGAGACTCAGCCGGGATTTTTTTTTTAGCCTGTTCGAGCTTCTTCAGCCAGTCATCTTCGTGAGAGAGCAGATTCGCCGATTCCCCCGGCAGCGTGATCTTCTCGAGATCCGGCAGGGGAGAATCCTCGGCTTCGACCACGCGAATCGTAATCACCGTGACATTGTCCATGCCGCCCCGATCGTTGGCCATCTGGACGAGATCGCCGGTGATCTGCTGAATATCATCGCGGGCGGCATTGGCGACGCTGAAAATCTCTTCGTCGTCGGCGTAGCCGCAGAGACCGTCGGAGCAGAGGATAAACGTATCCCCCGGCTGCACTTTCAGGATCGACAGGTCAACCTCGACCAGCTCTTTTACGCCGAGGGCGCGGGTGATGATATTCTTGCCGACCAGGTTGTCGGCTTCCTCTTTGGAGAGCTTCTGGCTGTGCTGGATTTCCGCGACCCAGGAGTGATCCTCGGTGAGCGGCTCCAGGCGGTCGGGAAGCAGCTTGTAGCATCGGCTGTCACCGACGTGGGCGATTGAGACGATATCGGCCTCGAACGCAGTCGCAACGACGGTCGTCCCCATCCCGGCTTTGCCGGTGTCGGTGCGGGCGGCGTTGTGGATGGCCCGGTTGGCCAGGCGGATAGCTTTGACCAGCAGTTCGGCCTGGGCCGGGAGGGTTCGTCCGAGCGCCAGGCCCGGGTCGCTCATCAGGTCACGGGAGAAGTCGTTAAACGCGGACTCGATCGTTTCGACCGCCAGTCGCGAAGCCACTTCGCCGGCTTGATGTCCGCCCATGCCGTCGCAGACCGCATAGACATTGCTTCGTTTATTGACAGACAGCGAGTCTTCGTTGCCCTGGCGGACCAGACCGCGATCGGTTTTTCCTGCAACCTGAAGGCTAAGAGCCACTGGCGATTCCTTGCTGGAGTTCGTACTGATTGATCCCTGCCTCCGATTATATCCATCGGTCGCAGGAGGAGCAAGTTTTATATTGGATCACCCCGGTACAACTTCCCGCTCAGGAAAAAGCCCCGGTCGGGAAACCGGGGCCCTTTCTGGTCTATATGAGAAGGGAAGAGGAGACGATTATTTCAGCAGCAGCATCTTCCTGCCGACGGCCGCATTTTCGGTAACCACGCGATAGAAGTAGACGCCGCTGGACAGCCGTTCAGCATTGAATTCTTCGGTATAGTCACCGGCAGCGAGTACCCCCAGATTCCGATTCTCGATCCGCTGCCCAAGCGTGTTGAACACTTCGAGACGGACCTCCGACTTCGACGGCAGCGAGAACGCTATGGTCGTGGTCGGGTTGAACGGATTCGGGTAGTTCTGGAAGAGGGCAAAGCCGTTGGGGAGGATCGTCTGGTTACCGTCGTTGACATCGGTCACCGACAGAATCAGATTGACCGTTCCGACAACGCGCTGCGTCGTGTCGATCTTCGAGAAGACTTCAAACGAGACCAACCCAACCGAGTCATCGGGAGTATCGGCCCAGTCCATATCGACATCGAAATAGACCCAGGTCGTTTCGCCGACGCCGTTGTAGAAGTTGGAGTCCGGGATGATCGTGTTCCAGAGAGACATGTCGGTTGAGGCCGTGACGCCGTAGAAGTCGAGACCGTCGCCGTCGTTGCGAATGCCGATCTGGAAGCGGACCGTATCGGCGAACCGACCGGCGGCATCGAGCGGCATATCGACTGCCGTCAGCGCGATGACCGCGGAGGCGACGTCAAGGTCGACCTCGTCCTGTGCCTGGTTGGTCCAGGAGACGTCGCCGGTTGCAACCGCATCGCGGCCGTTGATCTTGAAGGAGATCAGGTCGCCCGCTTCAGCGCCTTCATCGACACCGGGCGTTCCGGAGTCATCGCCGTAGACGGGCAGGAAGCCATAGCTGCCGGCCGTATGGACAATGAACTGCCCGCAGTGAATGCCGTCGGGGTCGTAGGCATCGATCACCGAACCGACCGGAACGGGATTGCCGTTGTAGGTCGTGTTGCTGCTGTAGAAGTCGTTGAAAAACGGTGTCCCGACAATCTGCGCCTGCGCAGCCGTTGCCGCCAGCAGGATCAGCCCGACCAGGAACGTTTTTGCTAACAAATATTTCACCGTATCACCACCAGGATAGTCCGGCCGGGAGACAGGCTCCCGGCCGGATTCTCTCGTTTTATTTCAGAAGCATCATCTTCTTGGTATCAGTATAGCTATCGGTCGTCAGGCGGTAGAAGTATACCCCGGACGAGACCGTTTCGCCACGCTCATTACGACCGTTCCAGACCACCTCGGTGGTGCCGGAGCCGGCCTGACCGTCAAACAGCGTCGTAACCCGATGACCGAGGACGTTATAGACCTCGATTTTGGCGTGACCGGCGCTCGGCATCGAGAAGCTGATCACGGTCGACGGGTTGAACGGGTTCGGATAGTTCTGAGCCAGTTCGTAGCTGTCCGGAACGGTGTTGCTGCCGGCCGACTGCGAGGTCAGCGCGCTGATCTCGATTCGGTCGCCGTTGCCCGTCCAGGTGAACGTTTCGTTGATCCGGGCGCCATCGATCTCAAGATAGAATGACTGACCCGTCTCCACGCCGACCTCGGCTTCGGAACTCTTGCCGTAGACCGGCATGAATCCGAATGAGCCGTTGCGAAGGACATCAAACGAACCGACCAGCTTGCCGTCGGAGGTAAACGCCTCGATAGTGGAGCCCGCTGCGACAACGTTGCCGTCGACAGTCACGTCGGATGAATAGAGGTTGACCCACTGCGTGGTCGGCTTGATGCCGGCCGCGGTCGAGACCGCCTGCGCATTGCGGGCACCGAGTTCTTCCTGATTCGGCAGGATGTACGAGGAGGCAAACGCCACCGGCGCACCACCCGGGTAAACCAGCGTGCCGTTGCCGGACACCTTCACCCAGTAGCCGTTGCAGGTCATCATCTCGTCGAGCGTGTTGAATTCGGTCATAGTCGGCGAGTAGCTCAGGATGCCGCCGTCGAATCCATAGGCCCAGAGAAGGATGCCGTCGAGCGAAGCCAGGGCGACATCGGGCGCCAGAACCGTCTCAGGCAGATAGCTGACCAGGTTCCAGCCGGTAGTGACCGGAATCGGCGTGCTGACCGGTACGGCCATGCCTTCCATCACCATCGTGAAGCCCATGCCTTCCTTGACGCGAATCCAGTAGCCGCTCAGATGATCGGCCATCCACAGGGTGGAGAACTCGGTCAGGTCGGGATCGTAGGTCAAACCGCCGCGCTCGAAGCCGAGGATGACATCGATGTGATCCATGTACGGACCAAACAGCGTCTCGATATCATCGGTCTCGGTGTCGATATGCCAGCTGACCAGGTTCCAGCCCTCGGAGAGGGTGCATTCCTGCGTGACAACATCGCCAACCGCAAGACAGAGCGCGATCTGAGCGTAGTCGGCCGGGTACACGGTGTTGGCATCCGGGGTCGCCGGCATGCCGTTGACCGTAAAGGTGATCATCTCACCGGTTACGGCGCCGTCATCGCCAAACTGCTCGGAGGCGCGGTAGACCGGCATGAAGGAGTAGGAACCCGGGTCGGTGACGAACTGGCGTCCGACCAGCAGGGTGCCTTCGCTCGCCCAGGCTTCGATCACGGAGCCGATCGGGAGCGGTTCACCGCGGAAGGTACTGCCGCCGTCGCAGTAGTAGTCGACCCACATCGAGGTCGGAGTCAGCTCCGGCAGCGGCGTGAGTACGAGCATGATGCCCTTGTCCCCGAAATTCAGGTTCTCGGCGAGGGCCGGGTAGTACCCGTCGGCGTAGGCATAGAGAGCGAACGGAATAGTCGTGAAGTTACCGAATCCAAACGAGCCGAGCGAGGTCGACAGCATATCGTCGATCGGCGAGCCGATCGGGAAAGTGCCCCACAGTTCGACCGTGGCGCCTTCGATGGCGTTGCCGGCGGTGTCGACGACATAGCCGCAGACGTAGTTGTTGGCGGTGTCTACCACCACGCCACCCTGTACGAACTCAGGCTGTTCTATCTCCGAGCCCATCCCGCAGTTCCGGTCGAACATCGGGTTCACTTCCGTACCGGTCGTAAGGCCGACATAGATCGGATAGAATCCGCCCGGTGTTTCGCACTTAACGGTGACATGGAGGTTGACCCAGTTGCCGGAACCGACCGCGATATCGGCCATGTCGGCTTCGGTCATCAGACTGATCATGCCCATGTCATTGTCGACATCGAAGGTATTGATCTCGTCGGCGACGCGCGACATGTCGAGTGAGATCGAATCGATGTGCAAGGCATTGGCATTGAACAACAGATTGGCGGTCATCATCGAGACCGGGCAGCTGTTAACGAAGTTGACCGGTACCGTTACGCGCATACCCGGCACGGCCGGGACGGTCGCGACACGGACCGTGTCGTCGCTCGGGATGATCACTTCGTTGACGTCCACGAGAACGGTAAACTCGACCATGCCCGGGTCGCAGACGTTTTCATCGGTCGACGAAACCATGCCGCCGAAGACGTGCTGCCCGACACTCAGGCCGGAAGCATCGACGATGACCAGGATCGAGTCGTTCATGGTGCCCGTTACCGTCTCACCGGTGTCACCGGTCCGAACGTTGACGAAAGAGACGACCGTGTTGGTATCGGTCGTGACGGTGAAGTCGAAGCCGTCACCGGCCGGACTGCCCATGACGATCATGGTCCGGGATTCCGGGTCGGCCATGCCGCCTTCGGGAGCCTCAAACGCAAACACCGTATCACTGATCATGATCTCGGTGCAGGGCTCTTCGTACGTCGGGAACTCGATCACGGTACCGTTGACCAGGGCTGCAAACAAGCCAACGGCAGGACCATTCTGATTGTTGGCCGGGTTGCCGAATCCGGAAGCGAACACGATCGCCGTACCGCCGCCGAGTCCGGAGAGATCAACCTGATATGACCGGATAGCGATGAAGGGGGCACCCGGAGGCGTTAGATCCACAACGTAGTTGCCCGGGGGAACGGCGACGTAATCAGAGAACTCGCCGTATCCTATGGAGTCAACCAGCGTCGCAACCCCGCGAGCTTCAACCGCCACGGAGGCAAAGTCGGTCACGCCGTGGAACGCGGAAAACTCAACCGTGGAGTCGTCGATCGCCGCGGCCCGCGCGTTGGCGAGCGCGTACACGTTGACAGTAAGAGGGCGACCTTCGACATTGGGGCCGAAGAGACTTGTGTCGAGCACACCGGCCGCTATGGCGACATAGCGGACGTTAGCGTCAAACATGACATCGTACGACGCGAGAATAGTCGGGTCGTCGGAGGCTGAGAAGCCGATCGTCAGGTTCACGCCCGCCGGGACATTGGTAAACGGCGTGGCGTGACGGAAGGTGAAGTCATCAAGGAACGGCTCGCCGTTTACCCACACGTCGACCGTCGACAGAGCCGGATCGGCGGCGTTATGGATGAACTGGACCTGTGCATACTCTATGGGAGCCGAGGTCACCTCGGACACGACATAGAAGTAGGCTTCGTCAACCTGCTGCGCTTCCTCGCCGCTCTTCGGCAGGAACTCCCGAATGAGCACGGAGTCGAAGTAGGTGCCTTCGGCCAGGGTACTGGCATCGAGAATGACCCCCAGTTCGGTCGGAGTCGTGAAGGTGAAGTCGTCGAAGCTCAGGTAGCCCGCCGACGCGCCGGCGACCTCGCTGAGCACATTCAGGCCGCCGCTGACGGAGATCATGATATAATCGATGTCCGTGACGGAGCTGAAGGATTCGGCCGTGAGATAAACGGTATCGGGCGCGAAGACATACTCAGGCGCGGTACCGACATCGGTCACCACATAGATATACGCTTCTTTGACGAGTTCGGAGCCCTTCTGTTCAATGCCTCCTTCGGAGGCCAGGATCGAGTCGAGATACATGCCGGCGGTCAGGGTGGTCAGATCGACCGAGACAGTAACCGCGTTCGGCGTTGTAAGCGACGTCGGGTCAAGCGCGATGTAGGCAGCGCCGGTAAACAGGTCGGCAGTTACATTCAGGTCGCCCTCGACCGCCACCTGTACATCCTGAGAGGGCGGAAGCGGGCCACCCGCATAGCCGCTGAAAAACACGGTGTCAGGTGTGAAGATGAACTGCGGCGCGGCAGCGATGGTCAGTTCGACCGGCACGGCCACCGGGTCGTCGGCGTCGGGCGAGTTCACGATGATGGTGTCGCGGTAGGTGCCGACTGCAAGACCGGTGATATCGACGCTCACATCGATCGAGGCCGGAGTGGCGCCCGAGGCGGCGGAGAGAGTCAGCCAGTCGTAGGCTTTGGTCAGCGTGATGTCAACCGCGCGGCCCGTTTGTTCCGAGATTGCCAGGCTCTGCGTGGGCGGGTTGCCGTCGCCTTCGGTGGCGCTAAACGCGAACGAAGCGGGGTCGACAACGAGTACCGCGGGCGGCAGTTCGTTGACTGTGATCTGTACGGTATCGGCGACGGTTTCTTCACCGTCGGTGGCTTCGAAGATCGCGGTATACACGCCGGCGTCGCCGACGGCGGTCTGCCACGAGAAGGAGCCGGTGCCGTCACCGTTGTCGGTGAAGGAAGCACCACTCGGGAGAGTCGGGGCGCTCAGTGTCGGCGTGGTGCCGTCGGGATCGCTCGCCTCGACGGTCATCTCAAGCAGGTCGCCTTCGGTCACCGCCGTATCCGGCAGCGTGCCGATTGTCGGCGGCAGGTTGCTCGAGGCGTTCGGGTCTTTGATCGTGTAGCAGTGCGGACCCGAGAAGGTCGGGAAGATATCGTTCGACGGGATCAGACCGTCACCCCATTTCCAGGCGTTGGACGGAGGGTAGGTCGCCACCGAGTCGAGGCAGATCGTTGAGTTGTGCAAAGCCGTGTTGTTCGGGATCGTTGCTTTGAGGAACAGCACCGGCTGAGAGAAACCACCGGCCGGAATCGGCAGACCGGTACCGAACGCGATTCCCGAATAGGAGACCGTGTCCGCACCCTGACCGTCCGGATTGTAGGTCGACAGGACGGCAAAGGCGTAAGTCGAGCTGTTGATGTATGACGAGTCGAAATAAGGGGTGAGGTTGCTCCACTGCGCCGAATTGTCGGGCGAGTAGACACGGAAGCCGTTGGTAAAACCGGCCAGGCGGCTCCCGCCGATTGAACCATCGACGTTGAAGCGCATCGGGAACGTCACCGTGGTCCCGATATCGATGGTACCCTCAGCAGACACGCCCGTCGGATCATCGAGCGTTATCGAATACTCCTGGGCCGACGCGAACGGCGCCAGAAGTGTTACCAGGGCAAGTAACCGAAGCAGCTTTCTCATACTCTTCTCCTAGTACTTTCCGAGACTATAGGTGTTTATTTGCGGATTTTGCTTACTATCGAAACTGAGCGGACCATGCCACCATGGACGCGTAGTTTTTCGTACGAACGCACAATCGGGCAGATGTCCCCCACAAGAAATCAGCCATGTGCGTTACACGCTGGTTCATTAGCCCTTATCCGGGTAACATCCCCGGTCGTTTTTTATTTCCAGCCAGTACGTCAGACCTAGAAACAGGAAAATCGAAATGCAATGCAGTAAGTACGCAGGGTAAGTAGATCCCCACATAGACCGTTTCAAATATACCATTTGGGCCCCATCTGTCAAGGGATTATGCCGAATCGGGGCTGTCCTAATTCTGCACTTCGGCGTTCTGGAGGGAGTGCAGTCGCCGGGCGCGGAGCCAGAAGAAGGTCGCCACAAGAATTGCGCCGCCGATGTCCATGACGAGGTCGTTGACGTCCATAACCCGGCCCGGAACGAAACTCTGATAATATTCGTCTGCCATCGCAAACAGGGACACGAACAGGACCGAGAGGAGGTAGGCGACCGTGAGGGAGATTGGCCGACCGATGTGCGAGAAAGACCGGAAGGTGATCCAGGCGAACAGGGAGTATTCAACGAAGTGAATGAGCTTGTCGAGAGCAACAAAATCGACCTTCGGCGTCTTCAGGTTCGGAAGCGACGAGGCTGCGATTATCAACCCGGCGTAGAGCAGGACGGGAAGGTGGTACCAGAGAAATCGGGCGCCGGTGGTCGACGGAGGTTTACGCACGTTCATGACGCTTTGTTTAGACGACAGTCGGTCGGGAGTCAACAACAATCCCCGGTGAACGGTGCGCTAGAAGTGTGTTAGGGAGTTTTTAATTGGCGCGCGGTTGATCGCCTCGCTTAATTTCCGGCCATGATACGGCCCAGGCAGCGAGATGCAGGCAGATTGTCCCCGGCGCAACAATTGCGTGTTGCCATGCTGGGGGCAGTGGTGATTGTCAGCGCCGGAACGGTCGGTTACATGTATCTCGAGGACTGGACGTTTCTCGACGCGCTCTACATGACCATAATAACCCTGTCGACCGTCGGTTTCGGAGAGATCCGCGAGCTACATGCCGAGAGCCGGATGTTTACGATCATGCTGATCGTGTTCGGAGTTGCACTCGGCGGATTTATCGCGGCGGCCGTCGGGCAGCTTATCATAGAAGGTCAGTTTCGCGAACTAGTGAGCAGGAGGAAAATGGAGAAGCGGCTTCGAAAGCTAAGCGACCACTTCATCGTGGCCGGGTTTGGACGAGTCGGACGACGGGTGGCGGTCGAGTTCGAGCGACAGCAGGTGCCGTTTGTGGTGATCGAAAAAGATGACCAGTCGGTCGAGCGCCTGCTCAACGATGGCTATCTTTTCGTGCAGGGGGATGCTACCGAGGAGGATGTGCTGCGCGAGGCGGGTATCGAGACGGCGCGGACGCTCATTTCGACCCTTCCCGATGAGGCCCTGAACGTCTATCTCACCCTGACCGCTCGTCACATGCGGGGCGATCTGAACATCATCGCCCGGGCCGATTTCGAAGAAGGCGAGAAAAAACTGATTCGCGCCGGCGCCAACAATGTCGTGATTCCGCACATCCTCGGCGGCGTGCGCATGGCTATGGCGGCCACCCGACCGAACGTGGTCGACTTCGTCCAAATGACCGGGTTCGAGCACGACGGCCTGATTATCGAAGAACTGAGCCTGCCGTCCGACTCGGTGCTCGACGGCAAGTCGGTCATCGATTCCGGACTGAAGAACAAGTACGGCGTGACCATCATCGGCATCAAGAAGGTGGGGAACCGGATGTCGATCAATCCGGGCCCGGCGACGGTGCTAAACTCGGGGGATGTGCTGGTACTTATTGGGGACCGGGGCGATGTGGAGCGGCTAAACCGCGACCTTCGGCTGTAACTATCAGTGAGGCAATAGCTTGCGCTGTTCATTGCGGGGCCCCGTTGCCAAAAACCCCTTGCCAGACACGATGTTCTAGTCTATCATGCAAGGCTTTAGCGAAAGACCGGCCTTTGTCTCGGTCTTAGCCAGCGAGCAGGCCAGCGGCGCGGGATTTACTATGGTGTGTCGATAGTCACCGTGCCGGAGTCGACCTGTTCCGGGAACTAACTAGAAGGAAGAAGGACACGTTGCGTGTTGAACGCCCCCGTTCGGCGACCGACGCCGCTCGCGGTGGGCTGCAACCCAAAGAAATCATGAGCGATCAATCATCACAACATCTGTCGTACTGGATAATGGTCGGTATCGTACTCGGCGCTTTATGCGGATGGTTCCTGCCGAGTGTCATGCTGACAGTAGATTTTATCGGTACCCTGTTTCTCAACGCCCTCAAGATCATCGTCTTCCCCCTTATTATTACGACGATCGTTATCGGTATCACGACGCTTGGTGACTACCGCAAGCTCGGTCGTACGACCCTCAAGACAGTGGGGTTATTTGCCGCGACATCAGGTATCGCGGCCGCTGCGGGACTCGTTCTCGCACTTATCTTCGGACCGGGCAAGGGTGTCTCGGTCGGTTCTTCGCCGCTGCCGATCGAAGTTATGCCGTCGCAGCTGCGTTCATTTGGTGATTTTCTCACCTCCCTGATCCCCGCCAATTTGATCGAGGCTGCCGATGGTGGCAGCTATATCGGCCTGGTGGTGGTGAGCATACTTGTTGGTATCGTCCTGATCACCCGCGGCGCGCGGGGACGGACGCTGCTTTCGTTTTTCAAGGATCTGCGCGACCTGTTGACCAAGCTGCTTTCGTGGGTCATGTTTGTCGCTCCGCTCGGTCTCGGAGTTCTGGTCGGAACGGTGGTCGCCAACCATCGAAGCTCGCTGCTGGATATGGCGGTCGGTTCGGCCATGCTCATGCTGGTGGTGGTGATCGGTCTGCTCTTTATGGGCATCATCGTCCTGCCGCTGGTCCTTCGTATCTACGGTCAGCGCTCACCTGTCGATTACCTCAGCAACATGCTTCCGGCGCTGTGGACGGCGTTCGGAACCGCCTCATCGTCGGCGACTTTCCCGGCGACGTACGACTGCGTCGTCAATCGCAATGACGTCGACGAGCGGGCCGGTTCGTTCGTGCTCCCGCTGAGCATGAGCCTGAACATGAACGGCTCGGCGTTGTATCTGGCCGCCGCCGGCGTGTTTGTCGCGCAGGCTGCGGGGCTGAGCCTGTCTATTCTCCAGATCATTCAGCTGTTTGTCGGATCGGTGATTGTCTCCATGGCGCTGGGCGGCGTGCCGAGTGCGGCGCTGTGGGGGGTGATTGCAGTTGCCTCGATTGCCGGCTTCCCGCGCGAAGCGATGGCGGCTTTTGCCGCGCTGCTGGTAGTCGACTGGATTGTCGATCGCATCCGGACAGTGGTTAATGTCACCGGCGACGGTGTCTCGGCGGCGGTAATTGCCGAGACGTTCGAGTTCAAGACCGTCGGTCAGCGCGGCGCCCGTATGGCGGGTGAACGCAATCGAGCCACGCGCCGCGATCCGCGGACCTCACGCTCAGGGCCCGATCGGCCGGATCGTCGCTCGGGACGCGGACGGGATCAGGATCGTGACCGCAAGCCACCGATCGGAAGAGGCCGTCGAACCGACAGCCCCCCGACCCCGGTGCAAGACCGACCGTCGGCGCCGACCGAACGCAGCGATCGCGATGATCGCCGCTCGCGGCGTCGCCCGGAACGAACCGGCGACGACTCTCAGCGGGATAACCGTCGGGGACGGCGCGAGTCCGGTCCTCGGCGACCGGAGCGCGGTCCGCGCGATGACAATCGTCGCGGCGCCCCGGACAACCGTCGGGAACGGCGCGATCGCTCCGACGAGCGAGAGACCGTCCGTGCGGACAAGGCCGAATCGAGATCGGCAGCCCGTCAGGACGCACCGCCGGAGAAACCCGAAGCGCAGGTGCCTGTCGAGGAGACGCGGATCACCTCCCGGCTGACCCCGATACCATCGTTCGACTCCGATCCGGTTGTTCAGCCCCAAGCCGACACAAAGCCGGAAGTCGAGCAGCCGGACGAGACGAACGCCGCCGAGCGTCCGGGCAACGGTCGCTCATTCGAAGGCCGGGCCCCGCGGGTGCGTCGCCGCGAACTGAAACCGCGTCGGTCACCAAAACCCGAAGACGAGAACTCGAGCGAAACTGAATCGGTCACCGCTCAGGAAAGCCCGCCGAAGGAAGAGACTCTGCCGGGGCGCGCCTCCGAACCGGAGGCAAAGCCGCCAGTTGACCAGGCGCCCACCCCGCCGAAGGTCGTAGAACAGGCCGAGGCCGCGCCGACTGAGGCAAAACGGGAGCGCGATGATGCTGCCGGCCGGGAGTCGGCGTCGGAGACAGCCGACAATGAGCCCGAGCAGAAAACTGTGTCCTATGGTCGTTCGCGCGCTCGCAAGGGACGTGCAACCGCCGCCCAGAAGTCTTCGGAAACCGAAGTCGGCCCGGTGGTTGCGGACACCGATCAGGAGGATCAGCCGGAGCCGGAAGGATCTTACTCGAACGAAAACGTGTCGTTCGGACGCGGAAAGCGAAAACGGATTCGATAGTGCCCGCGTCCTGCCGATTTCTGGAACTTTTTGGGGCCGTTTTTCGCTATTAAGAGCGAATAAACGAGTTGCCGTGTGGTAGGCTCGACAACTGCAGCGTCCAACGGAGGTTGGTGGAAATGAACACCATGAAGGTGTTTTTGATGATGACGGTGCTGATGGCCATTTTTATGGCTATCGGTTACTATTTCGGTGGACAGAACGGCATGATTCTCGCGTTTGCCATCGCCGCCGTGATGAACTTCATCGCCTATTGGGCATCGGACAAAATGGTGCTCAAGATGTACAAGGCGCGCGAAGTCCAGGCGGGTGAGCGCGGCAAGCCGGGGCTGTTGTATGAAGTCGTGCGTAATATCGCGACCCTGAACGGCATGCCGATGCCGCGCGTGTACGTCATCCCCACCAAAGCGCCCAATGCATTTGCGACCGGTCGCAACGCCGAGCATGCTGCCGTCGCCGCGACTGAAGGGTTGCTTGAGATTCTGGATCGGGGAGAACTCGAGGGCGTCATGGGGCATGAGCTGGCGCATGTAAAAAACAAAGATATGCTGATCGGCACGGTGGCGGCTACGCTAGTGGGTGCGATCGGGATTCTGGCTTCGATCGCCCGCTGGGGCGCGATTTTCGGCGGCTACAGCCGCGACGAGCGCGGGGGTGGCGGGATCGGATTGCTCGTGACCGCGCTCCTGGCCCCGTTCATGGCGGTGTTGTTGCAGACGGCGATTTCCCGACAGCGGGAGTACAAAGCCGACGCGATCGGCGGACGTATCGCCGCGCCCGGCGGCCGTCACATGCAGCTCGCTTCGGCGCTGAAAAAGATCCACCAGGCCCCCTATCGATTGAACCTTGACGACCGGCCCGGTACGGCTAATCTTATGATCGCCAATCCGCTTTCCGGTCGGGGGTTGAGCAATCTCTTTTCGACTCACCCGCCGCTGGATAAGCGACTTGCGCGACTAGAGGAGCATGCGCAAAAATCCGTATACCAGGGATATGCTGGACAAAGATAGAGAAAGCGACGAGACAGCCGGTGGTCCGCAACGAAGTATCAGGGAGTCCGCCTGATCATGGAGATCCCGTTGTGGGTAGAACTGCTGGCTATCTTTCTGCTTATACTCGCCAACGGCGTGTTCTCACTCGCCGAGTTTTCCATCATCGCCTCGCGCAAGGCGCGCCTCCGTCAGAAAGCTTCCGACGGCAAACCCGGCGCTTCGCGCGCCCTCCGTCTGCGTGAAAAACCCGAACGCTTTCTCGCCACCATCCAGGTGGGAATTACCCTGGTCGGCGCCATGGTGGGGGTCTTCTCCGGCGCCACGATCGTTGATGAGATAGCCAACGGCATCAGCTACATCCCCGTCCCCATGATTGCCGACACGGCGGGACCGATCGCGGTCGTCGTGGCGGTAGTGGCGATCACGGTCCTGTCGGTGGTGATCGGCGAGCTGGTCCCCAAGTATCTGGCGCTGTCGTTCCCGGAGCGGTATGCGCGGATTATCTCCCGACCCATATCGCTGTTCATCGCGGTGACCTCGGTTTTCTCGCGGATGCTCTCCGGCATGGCGGTGCTGATTGTGCGAATGCTCGGAGTCAGGCAGTCTACCGATGAAAACATCGTCACCGAAGAAGAGATCAACCAGATGATCATCGAGGGGAAGGAGCGGGGCTTTTTCGATGAGACGGAGCGGGACTTCGTGCGCTCGGTGTTTGATTTCGCCGACTCGACCGTCAGTCGCGCCATGACGCCGCGGACCGATGTGGTCGGGTTCGAGGCGGCCAGCGGTTTTGACGACATCATGGCCGTCATCCGCGAGCAGGGGTACAGCCGCTATCCGGTGTTCGACAAGTCGATCGATGAAGTGGTGGGGGTGATCTACTCCAAGGATCTGCTTAAGATAAACACCGCGGACGGAGACTTCTCACTGGACAAACTGCTTCGACCGCCGTTCTTTGTGCCGAATTCGATGCCGCTGCCGAAGCTTCTTCGGGAATTCCAGAAAGGGAAAAACCACCTTGCCATCGTACTCGATGAGTACGGGGGCACGGATGGGATTATCACCCTCGAGGATATCCTCGAAGAGCTGGTAGGTGAGATACAGGATGAATACGATGCCGAGGCCGCGCCGCTGGTGAAGCACTCCGACACGGTCGCCTACGCCAACGGTACGGTGTGGCCCGGTGAAATCAACGAGCTGCTGGATGTCCGTCTGCCCGAAGAGCATGTTGATACGCTGGCCGGACTGTTTATCGATACGGTCGGCCATGTACCGGAGAAACACGAGACGGTGCGGATAGCCAACACCCGCCTGACGGTTCTGGCAAAACAGGAGAATCGCATACTGCGGTTGAAAGTGGAAAAACTGCCGCCGCAGGAAGAGATCGGCGCCTGAGCCGAGCGACACACCGACATGCTGCATATACTGTCCGCACCGCTCCGCTGGAGCCGCTCGCTCTACGACTGGGTTCTGCGATGGGCCAGGTCACGACACAGCCGCACGGCGCTTTTTTTCCTGTCGCTTGCCGAAGCGTCCTTTTTTCCCATCCCGCCGGACCCGCTTTTGATCGCCCTCTGCATGGGTGATCACCGCAAGTGGGTGCGGTTCGCTCTGATCTGTTCGATCGGGTCCGTCATAGGCGGGATGGTCGGGTATCTGATCGGGTACGGCGCCTTCGAGTTGATCGGTTCGAAGATACTCGACGTGATCGCGGCTATCTCCGGCGGTGATCCCAGTCAGATGCTGGAGACGGCGCGCTACTGGTTCAACGAAAAGGAAGTGGCCGGCATGAAGGTCGGCGCCTGGGCGGTGGGGATCGCCGGGTTTACACCGATTCCGTACAAGGTGTTTACGATCGCGGCGGGCTTTTTCGAAATGAACTTCTTGGTCTTTGTGATCGCCTCGGCGCTCAGTCGCTCAGCGCGGTTTTTTGTGGTTGCCGGACTGGTCGGGACGCTGTTCGAGAAATACGGCACCCGCATTACAGACTTCATCGACAAGTACTTCAATCTGCTGGCGATCCTGTTCGTGCTCCTGCTGATCGGCGGCTTCCTGATCATCAAGGTGGTGTGACCGCGATGGCTCATTCGTACAGCCAGACGATTGAATCAATGTATGACCGCTTCGCGCGCTTCCGCACCGCGTGTATGGTATCGATCGATGCCATACCGGAGGATGTTCGGGAGACCATCCCTCGGGGTCTCCGCAACAACATCCACTGGCAGGCGGGACATCTGGCCACGGTCCAGGCGTCGCTGCTGTATCTCAGGTGTGGTGTCGAGCCGCCGCTGGAGAAGCGCTGGTTTGATTCGTTCGCGAAGGGAACCTCGCCGGCGGGGTGGAATGACTTCACACCGGACTTCGCTGAAACTCGTTCTCACCTCGACCTGATGCTCGATCGTTCTCGGGCCGATCTCCCCGCACTGCACGGCAGGGATTATGTAGAGCCGATCACGGTGACGGGCAATGAGACGCTGCGTACGTTTGTCGAGGCGCTCTCTTTTCTCACGATCCACGAGGCGCTGCATCTCGGTACCATCAACACAATGCGACGGTTATTGGGCGCCCCCTGAAAACGAAACTCCCCTCACCTTTTACGTATAACGACTATGGCGCGACACACTCCAACAGACAGGAACTGCCGGTGACTCCCAAAATCGTGGAAATCGAGATAGAGGACCTGGCGTTCGACGGCAAGTCGGTGGGGCGGCTCGACGGCAAAGTCGTGTTCTGCAACGGCGGGCTGCCCGGCGAACTGGTGCTGGCCGAGATCGTCAAATCGAAGCCACGCTATTGCCAGGCGAAAGTGAAGGAGATCGTTCGCAAGTCCGACCTTCGGATCGCACCCCGCTGCGCTCATTTCGATATCTGCGGCGGCTGTACCTGGCAGGACCTCAGCTACGAGCAGCAGCTGCACTACAAGAAAGATCAGGTGCTGCAGTGTATCGCCCGGATCGGCAAGCTGGAGTCGGTGGTGGTGCACGATGTTGTCGGTTCCCCCGACCAGTACGCCTATCGCAACAAGATGGAGTTTTCGTTTAACGTCACCGAAGAGGGCGGGTTCACACTGGGGCTGCATGAGCGCGGACGGTGGGATTCGATATTCGATCTCGACCACTGCCATCTGACCTCGCCGGTCTGCAACGAGTTGGTCGCCTGGATGCGGGAGTTCGTTCGCGCGCATGATCTGACGGTCTACGATGTCGCACGTCACGACGGCTACATGCGGTTCCTGGTCATGCGCGAAGGACAAAACACCGGACAGCTGCTGGTCAATGTCGTCACCAACTACGGCGAGTTTCCGTTCTCCGATGAGTTGGTGAAAGGGCTTACCGAGCGGTTTGAGCAGGTAGTGACCATCGTCCACAACCAGAACGGTCAGAAGTCGAATATTGCCACCGGAGAGATCGAGAACGTCCTCTATGGTCCGGGGTATGTCGAAGAGAAGCTTGGACGGTTCGTGTTTCGCATCCGCGCCAATTCCTTTTTCCAGACCAACAGCCGCCAGGCCGAGCGATTGTATGAGATCGGTTTCGACGTGCTCAAGCCGACCGGGAACGAGCGGCTGCTGGATTTGTATTGCGGGACCGGGTCGATCGGGATTCTCGCATCGGAGCGCGTCCAGAGTGTGATCGGGGTGGAGCTGGTCGCCGATGCGGTAGCGGCGGCGCGGGAGAACGCGGCCGCCAACGGTGTGACCAACGCCGTTTTCTACGAAGGGGATGTGAAAGACCTGTTGAATCGGCTGGCAAATGACGATACAAAATTTGAGGCCGTGATTGTCGATCCGCCGCGTGCGGGGCTGCACCCCAAAGCCCTCAAACGCATGCTGGAACTGGCGCCGTCGCGGCTGCTGTATATCTCCTGCAATCCGGCGACGTTCGCGCGGGATGCGGGGGAGTTGGTGTCGGCGGGGTATCGGCTGGACGAAGTGCGGCCGGTCGATATGTTTCCCCACACCATGCATATCGAGTTGGTGGGTCTGTTGTATCGACAATAAGGCTGCTTGCGTTCAATCGGCATTTATGGGATATTGGCCGATCTGTTTCAAGGAGGCAACATGGTTCGGTTTCTGACATACGCTTTTCTGCTGCTGATTCTATCGGTCGTCCTGCACAGCCCGCCGCTTCAGGCGGAAAATCAGGCGTTCACCAAGGTCGCCGACGAGATCCTTCGAGATCTCCAGGAGTTCGACCCGGTCCACGCTACCCAGATGGGTGTCCATCGCTACGACCACCGCTTCGCCGACTACTCGTCGGGCTCAGTCAAGAAGATGATCTCGAAACTCAAAGACCACCACAAATCTCTCCATCGGTTCACCCAGTCCAAACTCGATCCCAACGAATGGATCAACCATCGGTTGCTCGAAGCCAACCTGAATATGGTACTGCTTGATCTGGACAAGATCCGCTGGTACAAGAAATCGCCGCAGCTGTATGTCGATCAGGCGGTGGACGGCATCTACCTGTTGATGCTGGCCAAGCATGCACCGCTGTCGGACCGGCTCTTTTCGATTATGGAGCGTATGAAGGCCGTGCCGAATCTGTTCGAGACCGCCCGCAAGAACATCAACGAAACGCCGGAGGTTTACATCACAACCGCTCAGCAGTCGTTGTCGGACGGTATCGATTTCTACGCGCAGGTGGCGGGCGAATTGATGAACAAGTTCCCCGAAGAAGCGGACAATATTCTCAGGTACTCCACCGCCGCCCGCGAAGCGATGACCGAGTTCAGCAACTATCTAACCGGTTTGAAGCGGACCGATGAACACGGTTTCGCGATCGGTAAACAGAATTTCGATTACATGCTGTCACACGGCCATCTCCTGACATACGACTCCGATTCGCTGCTTCGCATGGGAGAGAACCTTCTCGCCGAAGTGCAAAACGAGTACACCGACTATCTGGCGTTTGTCGAAGAGAACCAGCAGAACGGGGCCGATTCGGTGTTTGTACCGGCCTCATTCACGCGGCAGGACCTGCTTGACTATTACCAGTGGGAAGTCAACCAGGTGAAGGTCTTTCTTGAGATGAACGATATCGTGTCGGTGCCGGAAGATATTGCGCCGGTCGAAGTGATCGAGACGCCGGCGTTTCTCCGCTCGATGGTGGCTGGAATCGCATATCAACCCGCGGGACCGTTCGATGACGATCAGACCGGGTATTTCTATATCCGTCCGGTGCCCGAAGATCTCGACCGGGCGCAACTCGAAGCGCGTTATCGCTATGTGCACCGTCGCGGCTTCCGGGGATCGGTCGTCCACGAGGCCTACCCGGGACATCACCTGCAAATGCAGATAGCCGGGATGAACGAGGATCCGGTGCGCATGTGGCAGGAGGACCTGTTGCTGGTCGAAGGCTGGGCGCTGTATTGCGAAGAGATGATGTACCATGCCGGGCTGTACGGCGACAGCGATCCGGCCATGTGGCTGAACACTCTTCGCGGCATCCGATTCCGCGCGGCGAGGATCGTCGCCGACGTCAAGCTGCACACCGGGCAGTTCACCTACGATGAGTGCGTGAACTGGATGATCAGCACCCTCGATATCGAGACCGAGGCCGGCAAGGACTATATCAGAACCGAGGTCCGCCGCTACACCCTTCGGCCGACCGTCCAGATGTGCTATCTGGTCGGGAAGGTGATGATTCAGCAGCTGCGTGATGATATGATGGAGCGCGACGGTGAAGCGTTTTCGGAGCGGGAATTCCACGACCAGTTATTGAGTGAAGGTTCCATACCGCCGGCGCTGGTGCGTGAGGCGATGGGGCTATAGACCTTCCTGCATAGAAAATAACGAGGACCGGTGCGGTGACGCACCGGTCCTTTTTCGTTTGGCGCAGGTCCTCAGGATGTCTTGTATTCCACCAGCCACTGATCCAGTGTCGTGGTGTTCGGACCAAGCAGGCGGTCGGTCTCCGACGAGTCGACATCTTCGTCCTGTTTGTCGAAGTAGGCGAAGAAATCGGCGGCAGTCCTGAAATCCTCACGCCCAGTAACCAGCGCCGCCAGCCGCACCATCCAGATCGGAGTAGACTGCGCTTTCTTCTCCGGGTGGCAGACTTCGCCGAATCTCCGCACCGCGTCGCCGATCGTGATCTTCTCCGGCCCGAGATTATAGAAGCACCTGTTGGCCGCTTCGGGTTTCCGGAACGCCGCCGACACCTGTCTGGCGTAGTCCGACGCCGCCAGCCAGCCGCGTGGAATCGGCTGCTTGCCGATCCAGACCAGCTTGTTGTTGCGGATGAAATGGGGGAGGGACTCGAAAAACCACGAGGCGCGCATGATGCTGTACGGCACGCCGCTTTCGATAATCGCCCGTTCCGCTCGAACCTTGGCGTCGAGAAAGATGATGCCCTTCTCTTCGCCTTTCGACGAAGCTCCCGTGATGGCTATGATGCGCTTGACACCGCATTCTTTCGAAATCTCAGACGCGAGTCTTGACCCGCCGATCTCGATCCGCTCGTAGAGTACCGGGTCGCGTTTGGCGTTGAGATTGAGGTAGACGAAGTCGTGGCCGTCGATTGCTTTTTGCAGGGACTCACGGCTGGAAACATCGCCGCCGACAATCGAAAACCGGTCGCCCAGTCGGTTTTGGGTCTCGTCTGGTCGGGTCGACATAATCGTCACGTCGAAACCGTCCTGACGGAGTCGTTCGGCGACCGGCAGGCCGAGCATCCCGGTGCCTCCGATTACAAGTACTCTTTCAGGCATATGATCCTTTCGGTTATGGCCGTCGTTTGCGAGCTGTCGTCCCGGTTCCCCAATCGCTTGCAGATCAGGTGATTAGATGGGAGCTCGAGCAAAGCCGTAATCCCGCGCCGGTCGCATGTTTTCGGTCTCTGCTGCTCAACCGGTTACGTGGCAATAGCATAGGATTTAACGTTTTTCTTTTTTCGCTTCCCTGTCGTCCCGACGCTGACTATATTGCCGAATATGGCCGAACGAATTCTCTGGGCGCCGTGGCGCTCCGTTTTTGTCCTTTCCAAGAAAGAGAAAGGCTGTCCCTTATGCAAGGCCCTCCGGGCCAAAAAGGACTCCGCGAAGAATCTCATCGTCTATCGGGGAGAGACCTGTTTCGTCATCCTGAACAAGTTTCCTTACAACACGGGACACGCGATGATTTGTCCCAAGCGCCACACCTCCAAGCTCGACAAGCTGACCGAAGAGGAAAGCAATGAGTTGATGGCGCTGACGCAGGAGACCTATCGGATCATCAACAAAGTACTCAAGCCGCACTCGCAGAATCTCGGCATGAATATCGGGCGGTCGTCCGGGGCGGGCATTCCCGAGCATATGCATATGCATGTCGTGCCGCGTTGGAACGGGGACACGTCGTTTATGCTGGTCACGGGAAATGTCAAAGTCGTGTCGGTGCCGCTCGATCCGGTCTACGAGGCTCTCCGGAAGGAATTCGACAAGCTGTGAGCGCCAAAAAGAAAATGCCGACCAAAACCGAATTGCTGCAGCTGCAGAAGCTGTACAAGACGGACGAAAAAATCGGCGAGCGGCTCGGCGGTGTCCCCGCCTATCTGGTCGCGTACTGGCGTCGCAAGAAAAACATCCCCAAGTATTCACTGCCCAAGTTCTCCGAAAACGAGATCCGCAATCTGTGGGAACGCTACGGCGACGACGAAAAATGCGGGCTCGAACTGGGCATCTCCAAAGCCGCTTTCTACAACTGGCGACGTCGCTACGGAATCCGCGAGAAACCGGCCTTCCTGAAACTCGAGCAGCTCGAGTTCAATTTCCCCGGCTCCCGACCGAGCATCCACACGGCCACGCTCTACGGCAAACAGACGGTGGCCCAGAAGGTGTTTGCGAGAGCGTCCGGCGAAGAAAAGGTCGAGGTGGGGCAGACGGTCGAAGTCGAACCCGACGTTGTCGTCGTTAACGGCGATGTCGCCAGGGTCGTCAGCAAGTTTCGTCAGGCCGGAGTCGAGTACGTGTGGAATTCCGGCAAGATAGTACTGGCCCCCGATGAGTTTTCGATCGATGGTGACTGCTCCGACTGCGCCGATATGGCTTCAGTGCGCGAGTTCGTCAAGCGTCAGGGCATCCGCGCCATGTACGATCTTCGCGAAGGGGGCGTCAATCAGGTAGCGGTGGAGCGTGGCCATCTGGTGCCGGGTACGCTGGCGTTGTCGACCGATTCCGAGGCGGTGTCGTTTGGCTCGCTGGGATCGCTGTCGCGACCGGTCGACGTCGACTGCCTGGCCGAGATGTGGGCGCGCGGCAGGATATCGCTGACGGTCCCGCCGACCGTGTATGCGGCCGTTTCCGGACGACGCGGTCGCGGTGTCTATGCCCGCGATATCGCGCTCTTCCTCGTCAAAAAACTGGCCGAAAGTGGCGCGCACGATACGACGCTGGAACTGGCCGGCTCGGTGGTCTCCCAGATGTCGATAAGCGAGCGCTTCACCCTGGCCGGGTGCAGTTCGGCGATTGATGCTGCCGGGGCGTTGTGTCCGTACGATGCCACCATCCGTCGCTATCTCACCGGCCGCACCATGGTCAACTACAAGCCGATTCTTCCCGACAAAGATGCCGAGTACCAGCAGATGTTCCAGCTCTCCATAGACCAACTCCTGCCCCAGCTGGCGCCCGGTCCCGATCCGAAAGATATTCGTCCGGTGCAGGAAAGCGAAGGGGTCACGATCAGTCGGGTGGTGCTCGGGTACTGCTGCAACGGCCGATTCGATGACCTCCGGATCGCCGCCGAGATTCTCAAGGGGAACAGGGTCCACGCCGACTGCCAGCTGTTCATCCTGCCGGCCTCGCGGTCGGTCTATCTTGAGGCGCTGAAGAAAGGCCTGATCCGTATATTCGTCGAATCCGGCGCCGTTGTTCTGCCTCCCGGCAGCGAGCAGTACATCAAGGCCGTCGTAAGCGGACTCGCCGAAGGGGAAAAAGTCCTGTCGACCGGCGGCTGGGACTCGGCTCCCGATGCGTTGATCGAGCGGGGGGATTACTTCATGTGCTCGCCCGCCACCGCTGCCGCTTCGGCCCTGTCCGCCTCGATTACCGACCCCAGTCGGTTTGTCCGCTAAGACTCTCCGTTTTTCCCCGTCACATTTCGGATGACCGCCTCGAGACCGTTTCTGCGCGTTCCTGATCAGAGACACGAAAACGAAATCGACTCTGAAAGGAAACGATATGAAACAGGCAGCAGTACTCATCCTGACTCTCTCCCTTCTCGCGGCGGGCGCCGCGAACGCGTTCGACGGTGAACGCAAGGGATTCGTAATCGGTGGCGGGGTCGGCTACGCGTCCTCGATAAAAACCACCGTTGATGTCTCCGCATCGCAGGGCTTCGGCAATGAATTCTATCTCGGCACCCTCGAAAACGACGAAGGCGGTATTGCCGGGCAGCTGATGCTCGGTGTTGCTTTCGATGAGCGGAACATGCTCGTGCTGGAGTCCAACCTCGGACACTACACCGTGAGCAATGTCGATTTGTATGGCGACGGGTTCGTGTATGACGTCCAGTTCCTGCAGGGCGTCAGCACGGTGAGTTGGTATCACTACTGGGGCCGCACCGGCGCGTCGTTTTTCACCGCGGTAGGGGGCGGCATCAGCTATTTCGATACCGACTACACCGAACCGAACGACAACGGCCTTGCCTGGCAGGCCGGAGTCGGCTATGAATTCACGCCGCACGTGCAGATCGGCGCCTATTTCAGCGGGGGCCAGTCGACGTTCACCGAGATTCCCGGTCTGAAGGGTGACTTCACCCAGTCCAATGTTGCGATCGTCCTGACCGCAGTTGCATTCTAATACTTCCTCAGAATCGAATGCACAACGAAGCGGCCGGAGACTACTCTCCGGCCGCCGCTTTTTACTTCCGTCCCCGGTGTCGTATCAGGCACCGACTTTCTGAGGTTTCCAGACTTTCCAGACCTGACCGACGAGATCGGGTCCGGGTTTGAGAGTGTCGGAGCCGGGCGTCCACTCGGCCGGGGTGGCCTCGGCGCCCTTGGCTTTCCGCACCAGTTGGAAGGCTTTGATCTGGCGAATCGTCTCGGGGAAGTTGCGTCCGACCGGCGGCGTCATGACCTCCATGGCCTGAATGATGCCGTCGGGATCGATAATGAACCGTCCGCGAACTTCGGTCCCGGACGCTTCATCGTACACGCCGTAGAGGCTGCCGATCTGACCGCCGGAGTCCGAAAGCATCGGGAACGGAATACCGCCGTCGACCATCTTGGTCAGTTCGGTTTCATTCCAGATTTTGTGCACGAAATGTGAGTCGACCGAGCAGGCGAGCACGTTGACGCCGAGGTCGGTCAGGGTTTTGTACGAAGCGGCGACCGTCGCTAATTCCGTCGGTCAGACGAAGGTGAAGTCGCCGGGATAGAAGCAGAGAAGCGTCCACTTCCCGAGGTGGTCGGAAAGCTTGATGTTCGTGAACGCTCCCTTATGATACGCAGGCGCCTCGAAATCCGGCGCCGGGCGTCCTACCATTACACTCATTGCAGGCTCCTTGTTCGGGGATGCTGTGTCGGCAAGGGTGTCGGTCTCGGCGGCGGCTTTTTTCACCACCACTCCGGGACGGGCACAGCCGGGACGATCAGCCATACGGCCTCCTTTCTGACGGTGTCTGGAAAGACCGTCACGCCCGGAACATACTTCAGTTTGCTATAATAGTCAATCAACTCCGACTTTCATCGCATGCAAATGGGAGTGAGCTATCGATGATTGACAGATCGCACACTACGCGACATATTGGGTCACAGCTAAGGATTCATCAATCAACTCCTCGGAGGGAGGGTCGTATGTCACGCTTCACACTAGTGGTACTCGCTCTGGTCTTTTGTCTAATCCTCTCGTCGTCCGCATCAGCCTTTGATGGTGACCGGAGAGGTTTTGTACTGGGCAGTGCTTCGGGAATCAGTGCCTACATGAGCACCAAGTCCGAAGGTCCGATAAATACGATCGGCAGGGATATAGCCAAGGAGTTAGGCGGAGTTTTCTCGATGGGCTACGTGGGACTGGGCTTTTCTGAGCGGGACATGCTCGTCGGGATCGCAGCCAGCAGTGGATATGTTGACAAGGCGCTGGACATCTCGCACGTCTATTATGGCGTGGGCTGGTTTCACTACTTTAGGGACACCAAGGGAGGGATGTTCACTCTTCTGAGTGTCGGCACAGAGCAGTTCGATACCGGCGCCACCGATCCCACCGATCCGGGGTTTGGTTACCTCGTTGCCGGCGGTTGGGAATTCTCCTGGCACTGGCATGTTGGCGCCGGAGTCATGGCGGGGAAGCCGCGTGAGGACGCGGTCGATATCGATCAGATCGACGTAGTCGTCTTCATCGGCGGCGTGTTGTTCTAGTCCGACGTGTTTTAGTTGCTTGTCTGCGTGCAGCGCGTAGCTTCCCGGCATGGCAAGCACCGCAAACGAACGATTCGACCTGACCGACTCCACCACCCGGGCGCGACTTCTCCCGCACTGTCGCCTTCGATCGGGCGATATCTGGCAGGACCCCGTACGCGGGCACGTGGTGGGGTGCGGTGATGCTGCCGATCGGTCGTTTATCCACGCCCTCTGTGAAAGCGTACCTCCCGCCACACTCGCCCTCCATGATCCGCCCTACAATATGGTCATGGGAGAGAAACGCTCGCCGGAAGCGTTCGCCGACTGGTGCCGCCAGTGGGTTGCGCACAGCTATGCGTACATGGCCGAAAATAGCTCGCTCTATATCTGGCTGGGCGCCGATCAGAACAACCACTTCCAGCCCCTGCCGCAGTTCATGCTGATGATGGCGCAGACTGCGTTCGCCTCTCGCTCCTTTATCACCATGCGTAACCAGCGCGGCTACGGCACGCAGTCGAACTGGATGGCAGTCCGGCAGGAACTGCTCTACTACACCAAAGGTCAGCCTTTGTTCAAAGTGCAGTACACCGACATCCCCAAGATCCTGCGCGGCTACTACAAAGAAGTCAACGGCGAGCGAACGGAGAATCTCGAGCGCTCCCGCTCCGACACAATCCGCGCCGGGAATGTGTGGGTCGATGTCCAGCAGGTCTTCTATCGCATGGAAGAAAACGTCGCCGGCTGTTATGCCCAGAAACCGCTGAAAGCAATTGAGCGAATCCTGCTGGCGTCGTCACACGAAGGCGACACGGTGCTGGATTTCTTCGCCCATGCCGGCACAACTCTCCTCGCGGCCGAGCGTCTCGGACGGCGATGTGTGACGTGCGATATCGATCCGATATTCGCCGAACTCAGCATCCGTCGACTTGAACATTTTCGGGAGACAGGTCGGATGGGGTGGGGAAGAAGCCGTCCGTTCGAGCTGCATCTGACGCACCTCAGGAAGAAAAAACTCGGCCCGCCGATGATCGTTGCGGCCGAGCGCTAGCTGCACTCCTCCAATCGTTTTCGAAGCACCTTTACCGCTTCGGCAATCCAATCCCCCTGACGATTTTCGTGGATCGAAAACGAGAAGTGTCCGGTGGCCGGCAGCCAGGTAGCCTCGAGCGTCCCGTTCTCACCTTCCTTGCGAATATGCCAGTGGGTGGAGCCGGGTTTGGTGGCCAGCCCGCCGCGGGTGTGCACGACCAGTCCGGCTTCGACTATCATCGTCTCGAACCGCCGCACGACCGTCTGAGCAGAGAGGGAGGGGGAGAGGGTGACGATGATGCTGTCCATTCTGCTAGCGATCCTCTCCGTCGCTGAGATACTGCAGCTCGATACCAGACTCATCCATGCGGGCATAACTGAAGTGGTTGATAAAATCGCCGGTGTTGATATAGATACCGCGCTCGAACTGCGTGAACACCGGAAGGTGCAAATGTCCGATCGCGACAACATCGTACCCTTCGTCGATCTTCGACTTCGCGTAGTTCTCATAGTCGACCGCAAAATGATGATCGCGGCGGGCGGTGTATTCACGCGATGATCCCGAGACGCGCTTGGCGAGGGCAATCGCGAAATCCGGCGGCAGCTTACGGTACAGCCAGATACAGAGGCGATTGCGAAGCACCCTCTTCAGTACCCGGTAGCCTTTGTCGGCGGGGGCGAGACCGTCGCCGTGTATCAGGTGCAGTTTCTTCCCACCGTACTCGATATCGAGCGCATCGCAATGCACCGCCACGCCGATCTGGTTCTGGAAAAAGTCGTCCATCCAGAAATCGTGATTGCCGGAGATGTAGTCTACCGTAACACCGTCTTTCACAAGATCGCGAAGGGTCATGATGATATCGAGATTTTCCTTGGGGATGGCGCGTTTGTATTCGAACCAGAAGTCGAACAGATCGCCCAATATCACCAGCCGGTCGCCATCCGTTCGAACCATTGCGACCAGTTGATCGATCCGCTTCAGTTTGAGCTGTTCTTTTTCCGGTGGTCCGGCCCCGAGATGGGCATCGGAGAAAATGTACAACGCCATGGTCGAATATATACGCTGATCGGATTGCCGCGCCAGTTTTTACACCGGCGCCTTTTCGCCCACCCATTCCATAAAGGTCGGCATGGCGTTGTAGAAGGCCGACGAGATCGATTCCAGTTCGATGTCGACCAACTCGTTGATGACCAGCCGCCGTCCCCCCACCAGGCCGATCCGCGCGACCGGGATACCGGCATTGCGGAAGTGCGTTTCGAGCCGGTCGGCATCGACAGCCGCCGCGCTGACAATCACCCGCGACTGGCTCTCGCCGAACAGGAGCGAATCCGGCCGGACATCAGCCTCAATCCTGACGCTGGCGCCGATCTGGTGGTCGTTGTGTGAGATACAACACTCCGCGAGGGCGATCGCGAGGCCACCGTCGGAAACATCGTGGGCCGATTTGACCAGACCGCTTTGTATCGCGGCGAGCAGAGCGTCCTGCAGTTTCTTCTCCCGCGTTAGATCGAGCGATGGCACCGCGCCGCGGCGGAGTCTGTGAACTACATGCAGGTATTCGCTGGCGCCGAGATCATCGCCGGTTGTCCCCAGCAGGAAAACGACATCGCCGTTATCCTTGAACCACTGGGTTGTGATGTGGTCGGTGTGTTCGATCAGCCCCACCATGCCGATAGTCGGGGTCGGGTAGACCGCCCGCTGGGGATCTTCGTTATAGAATGAAACATTGCCGCCCGTCACCGGCGTCTCGAACACCCGGCAGGCATCGCCCATCCCACCGACCGCTTCGGCGAAACAATAGTATATCTCCGGCTTGTACGGATTGCCGAAATTAAGGCAGTTGGTGACGGCCAGCGGCCGTCCGCCGGAACACACGATATTCCGCGCCGCCTCGGCCACCGCCGACCGGGCGCCAAGCCTCGGATTTAGATAACAGTAGCGGCCGTTGCAGTCGGTGGTCATGGCCAGTGCTTTGTCTGTCTTGCGGATGCGAAGCACGGCGGCATCGGAGCCGGGGCCGACCGCCGTGTTGGTCCGCACCATGTGATCGTATTGCTCAAACACCCAGCCTTTGTGACACAGATTGGGCGAAGATATCATTGTGATAAGCGTCTTGTTCCAGTCGGACGGCGTCGTGAGACTATCAATGTCGAGGGTCGCCAGTTCGTCGATATAGGCCGGGCGTTTGGTCTCGCGATGGTAAACCGGAGCGCCGCCGCCGAGCACGAGATCAAACGATGGTATCTGTGAGACGACCTCACCGTTAAGTTTGACCGTCATCAGCTTGTCGTCGGTGACATGGCCGACAATAGTCGAGTCGAGCCCCCACTTGTCGAACACCTCGCGCACCGCGTCCTCTTTACCCTTCTTCACGCAGACCATCATCCGCTCCTGCGACTCGGAGAGCAGGATTTCATAGGGGATCATGCCGGTTTCGCGGACGGGTACCTGATTGATCTCCAGCTCCAGGCCGGACTCCCCCTTGGCGGTCATTTCCGAAGAACAGCAGGTGATACCGGCCGCCCCCATATCCTGAATGCCGACCACCAGATCCTTGTCGATAATCTCCAGCGTCGCCTCAAGCAGCAGCTTCTCCGTGAACGGGTCGCCGATCTGCACCGAGGGGCGTTTCGACTCAGACTTTTCGGACAGCTCTTCCGACGCGAACGTCGCGCCGTGGATACCGTCGCGACCGGTTTTCGACCCGACAATCATCATCGGATTACCGGCCCCCTTGGCGGTCGCGGAGATGATGCCATCGGACTTGACCAGTCCCACCGCCATGGCGTTGACTAGCGGGTTGCCGGTGTACGCCTCGTCGAAAAAGACCTCACCGGCGACAGTCGGGACGCCGAACGAGTTGCCGTAGTCGCCGATTCCCCGCACGACACCATCAATCAGGTATCGCACGCGCGGATTGGTGGGCGAACCGAACCGAAGTGAGTTCAGCGAGGCTATCGGGCGGGCGCCCATGGTGAAGATATCGCGAAGGATCCCGCCGACCCCGGTTGCGGCGCCCTGGTAGGGCTCAATTGCCGAGGGGTGATTGTGGGATTCGATTTTGAAGACAACCGCCAGTCCGTCGCCGATATCAACCGCCCCGGCGTTTTCTTCGCCCGCCGACGCCAACAGGTTTTTGCCTTCGCGCGGAAGCGTCTTAAGCAGGGCGATAGAGTTCTTGTAGGAGCAATGCTCCGACCACATGACCGAGAAAACGCCCAGTTCGGTGAAGGTCGGTGTGCGACCGAGGATCTGTTTGATCCGCTCGTATTCTTCCGGCGTAAGGCCGTGGGAGGCAACTAATTCATCGGTAACTTCGGGCTGACGGTACGGCTCGGCCATGGTTTTTTTCTCCTTGAAAAGAAGCCTGAATATAGAGGCTGGACCGGGAGGGGTCAAGCGGCGAGTCGAGTGCCGGTCAGGCAAAAAAAGACCGGCCGAATGGCCGGTCTTTGCTCTCCAGGCGAAAGAGATGCACTCACGTGGTGCAGGACTACGGGCCGACGCATGGTCCCCCAACAGGCGCCGGGCCGCCGAGGAACAGGTAGTTCACCAGGTAGATCAGATCCGTTAGATCGGTTGCCCCGGCCGGGTCGCCGTTGACGTTGGCCTCCTCCATACAACAAACCGGGTCTGGCCAAATGAACACGTACGTGGTGAAACAGATCAGGTCGGAGAGGTCTGTGGTTCCGTCTCCGTTGAGGTCGCCGTCTACAAGACCCCGGCAACAGGACTCGAGAGAGCATGGCTCCATCGACGCAACATCGATAACTGCAAACCGTGCACCATCGTCGCACACGAGCTGCTGTCCCGGCACGTAGTTGCCGCTCACGCGGACGATGTCTCCCGAAACGAACGCGCCGTAGTCGGACAGGCCGTAGATATCTCCCTGGCGATTATTGAAAAGCAGGCATCCATTGTACGCGAACAGGTCGCCGCACCATTCGACGGCGCAAAGTTCGATCGAAGAGACGATTATGACCGGGATGTCCTCGAAACCGCCGCAGATCGCAAACTGGTTTTCGTCGTAGACGCCAACCACGCGCACCTGGTCACCAAGTCCGAATGTCCCGTAGTTGTCGAGAACGACCGGTCCCATAGGCCCCGGCCAGACCGCATAAAATGCGACACACCCCTCGAAGTCTTCGAGGATGCCGCACCAATCGAAGCCGCCCTGAGGCTGGGCCGGGACGGTCCCGGCCAGCAGCAGACAGACCAGCGCAATCTGGAAAATCAACCTGAATGATTTCATTGTAAGTCCTCCCGCTATCGGTCGCAAAAGACACGACGTGGTTTTGATAGTATATCTGCCCGACACACTCGGGTGTCGCGGCGATTGGCGAGAAACGTGCGTGGTGTTGAGTCGATGAAGAGTGCGGACAGGTGTAGAGACAGACCTACGTAGTTAATATACTATAGTGGACAACGGTGTCAACGAGTACTGTGTGAGCGATATTGGATCCGAAGGCCGGGTCAGGCACATCTGTTGGATAGACCGGCTGCGCAGTCGGAACGCAGAACGCCGCCGAATAGGCAAGATTGTTATGGCATTCGGCGGCGCGGCGCATATTATCTCTTTATGGACCTCCTGGAGCGAATCGAAGATGCTATCGTCCGCCACGCCTTGATCACTCCCGGCGATTCCGTGCTGGTGGCGCTTTCGGGCGGACCGGACTCGGTTGCCCTGCTGCATCTGCTTACCCGTCTTCGGGATACTATCGATCTCCGGGTCGGCGCCGTTTACGTCAACCACCAGATCAGAAAACGGGCCGCCGCTGCCGAAGCGCGCTTCTGTCAGGAGCTGTGCGAAGAGCTGGGGGTGGATATCACGATTGTCGTCGAAGATATCCCGACCCTGGCCAAAGCCGAGAAGAAGAGCATCGAAGAGACCGCCCGCGACTTTCGCTATGGTGTCTTCGAGGCCATCGCCGCCGATGATGAGTATGATCGAATTGCGGTTGGCCATCAGTCCGACGATCAGGTGGAGACGATACTGTTTCGATTCCTTCGCGGCGCCGGTCGCACCGGTCTGCTGGGAATACCGATCAAGCGCGGCAAAGTGGTCCGACCGCTGTTTGACATTCCCCGCCAGGACATAATCGAGTATCTGGAAACCTGGGGTCTGTCGTGGTGCCTCGACCGAACCAACGAATCCCCCCACTACACTCGCAACTTCATTCGCACCAGGCTGCTGCCCTCAATTCGCGAGCGCCTGAATCCATCGGTGGAACGCGCTTTGCTCTCTACTGCCGAATTGTTGGCCGACGAAGAGCGTTTGCTTGATGCGATGACCAACAAAGCTGCCAAACGGTGCGCTCGGGTGACGCCGGGGGGGAAGATTCAACTTGCTCTGTCGGCTTATCGCCGTTATGATAAAGTGTTACGGCGAAGATTGTTGCGTCGGTGCTTTCGATTCGTCTCGGGGCGCGTGGAACTACCCGATCGAGAGGTGATCGACCGTTTTGACGATTTTTGTCACGAAGCGACGCCTTCGATGAGTCTCCCCGACGGTGTCAGCGCTGTTCGTATCAGCGATGACGCCCTGATCGTGCGGCGAGTGGCCGACCTGGAGTTTGATCTGGAACTTGCAGCCGGAGAATGGGTATCTCTCGATAGACCGGCGGCACGTATCCAGCTTCGCGAGCTGGATCGGGACAACACGGAGCTTGAAAAACGACGCCGTTCGATGAGTGCTCTGCTGGATCGGGACCGGGTAGTCGGGCCGCTTCGAATCCGCTCGATCAAGACCGGAGACCGGTTTGCGCCGCTCGGGTTAGGCGGGACCAAGAAGGTCGGTGATTATCTCACCGATTGCAAAACACCGGCGGCGCTTCGCGACGAAGTTGCGGTGATGTGCGACGACAAGGGGATTGTCTGGCTGGTCGGATACGAGCTGGACGATCGCGTGAAGATAACGGCCACAACGAGGAAGGTGCTGAGAATTGACACCCGTATCGCAAAGACGACAGCCTTACAAGCCGATTGACGTCCTGATCGACGAAGTGAAGATTCAGCGGCGTGTAGTCGAGCTGGGCATTCAGATTACCCGCGACTATGCCGGTCGGGAACCGGTCCTGGTCGGCGTTCTCAAAGGGTGTCTCGTGTTTATGTCGGACCTGATCCGGCATATCAATCTTCCGCTCGAAGTGGAGTTTATATCGGCCGCGTCCTATCGGAAGGGAACGAAACCGGACAAGAACATCGAGATTGCCGACGCCATGACGATCGATCTCAAAGGACGCGACCTCCTCGTGGTTGAGGGGATAGTCGAAACCGGACGGACTGTGGACCGTATAGTAAAGCGGCTCAAGGAACTGGAACCGGCCTCGGTCGAAATTGTTACCCTGTTAGACAAGCCGAGCGCACATCGGCCGGCCATTGAGCCGAAATACAAGGGCTTCAAACTCGGCAACGAGTTTGTCGTCGGATATGGACTCGACAACACCCAGAAGTATCGCAACCTGCCCTATCTCGGTCGGGTGAGCGAATCGCGCTGAAGAGTCGATATCCTTCATAGAGAGCAAATATTCCGGCGCTATGCGGGTATAACGATAGGACAGACACTTTAAGAGCGAAAGACAGGTTTTGTGAACGATAGCAGACGACAAGTAGATCCGGATAAACGACAAAAAGGTCAGCCCCCCAAAGATCCTATGCCCTGGCGGGGTACGGGTCGTTCTCTGATTGTCTGGGCGATTATCATTATCGTCGTCCTTGCCACCTGGCAGGCGTGGGGCTCGATGGACCACGACACGGCCGATATTACCTATTCTGAATTCGTCCAGCAAATCGACAACCAGAATATCGCCGAAGTGACGTTCACCGAGCGATCTGTCGAAGGGAAGCTTCGCGAGCCGGCTACCTTCAGCTCCAATCAGCAGAGCAACCAGAAGTTTGGTAAGTTCAAGTCGCGGATTCCGTTCCCCGACGTCAACTACGAGCTGATCAATCGTCTCGAAAAAAGCGGCGCCAAGATTGTCGCCAAAATCGAAGAAAACTATTTCTCCATTCTGATTTCCATTCTTCCCTGGGTGGTGCTGGTCTTAATCTGGCTGTTCTTCCTTCGCCAGATGCAGGGAGCGGCCGGCGGTCCCAAGGGGCTGTTCTCGTTCGGCAAGAGCAAGGCCAAGCTGTTGACCGATGAGCGACCCAAGGTCACCTTCAACGATGTCGCCGGGGCTGTCGAAGCCAAAGAAGAGCTGGAAGAGATCATTGATTTTCTCAAGGAACCGGCCAAATTCCAGAAGCTGGGCGGCAAGATCCCCAAGGGAGCGCTGCTGCTCGGTCCTCCCGGGACAGGCAAGACGCTTCTCGCACGCGCCGTTGCCGGCGAAGCGGGCGTGCCGTTCTTCAGCATGTCCGGCTCCGACTTCGTAGAGATGTTTGTCGGCGTCGGCGCCAGCCGGGTTCGCGACCTGTTCGAGCAGGGGAAGAAAAACGCTCCGTGTATTATTTTCATCGATGAAATCGATGCTGTCGGTCGTCATCGCGGCGCCGGTCTCGGCGGCGGCCATGACGAGCGCGAGCAGACCCTCAATCAGTTGCTGGTCGAGATGGACGGATTTGAGTCCAACGAGGGCGTCATCCTGATCGCGGCCACCAACCGCCCCGATGTTCTCGATCCCGCCCTCCTGCGTCCCGGTCGTTTCGACCGCCAGATCGTGGTCGGCACGCCCGATGTCAAGGGCCGCGAGGGAATTCTTCGCGTGCACTGCCGCAAAATCAAGATGGCCGATGATGTCGATCTCGATATCCTCGCTCGCGGCACCCCGGGTATGTCCGGCGCCGATATCGCCAATATGGTCAACGAGGCCGCCCTGCTGGCCTCGCGCAAGGACCGCGATGCGGTCAAGATGGAAGATTTCGAAGACGCTAAGGACAAGGTTCTGATGGGAACGGCGCGCAAGTCGCTGGTCATCTCCGACGATGAGAAAGAGATCATAGCCTATCACGAAGCCGGTCACGCGCTGGTTGCCAAGCATCTCAAGAAAGCCGATCCGCTGCACAAGGTGACAATTATCCCGCGCGGTATGGCGCTGGGTGTCACGCAGTCGCTGCCGGTTGATGAACGCCACACCCACTCGAAAGAGTACCTCGAAGCGACTCTCGCGGTTATGATGGGCGGCCGGGTGGCCGAACTGCTGGTCTTCAACCAGCTCGACACCGGCGCCGGCAACGATCTCGAACGCTCCACCAAGCTGGCCCGTAAGATGGTCTGCAACTGGGGCATGTCCGACAAACTCGGACCGGTGACGTTTGGTAAGACCGATGAACACATCTTCCTCGGCAAGGAAATGGCCCACGCGCCGGACTATTCCGAGGCAACCGCGGTCGTGATCGACCAGGAGATTCGGTATTTCGTCGATACCGCCGAAGCCAAAGCCAAGGAGATACTCGGCTCCCATATCAACCAGCTGCATGCGCTGGCCGCCGCCCTGCTCGAGCGCGAGATTATCGACGCTCGTGAGGTCGAAGAGATCATCCGCACGACGCCGGGCGACTCCGAAGAAGTCGAACAGCCCAGCCCGACACCGGCCAAATAGTCCGACCCACTGGCAAATCGTCGGGGCGACCGGTGTCGGTCGCCCCGTTTTTCTTTGAGGCAGCGAAAATCAATCTTGAAAACCGGATGCGGTTTTCGCACTTTGAGAGTGAGACCTTTCGCACCCGATATGCCCATGACCAAACAGATACTGACACGCCCACCAGAACGGAAGCCGGTGATTCGATTCGCCGACGGTCGACAGCTTGAACTGTCGCGACCGCTGGTGATGGGGATTCTCAATGTCACGCCGGATTCCTTCTCCGACGGTGGCAGGTTTGTCGACTGCGACCGGGCCGTCGAGCAGGCGCTGCGCATGATCGACGAAGGCGCGGATATGCTCGATATCGGCGGCGAATCAACCCGACCGGGCGCCGATCCGGTCTCGGCCGAGAACGAACTGGCCCGGGTGGAACCGGTCATCGCGGCGATCCGGGAGCGATCCAAAGTGCCGATCTCGATCGACACCTACAAAGCCTCGGTCGCGGAGCGGGCGCTGGCATTGGGCGCCGACATCGTTAACGATGTCTCCGCACTGCGCCGCGATCCGGATATGGCGTCCGTCTTGAAGAAGCACGCCGCCCCAGTGGTGCTGATGCATATGCTCGGCGAGCCGAAAACGATGCAGCAGCAGCCGCGCTACGACGACTGTGTCAATGAGATCATCCGCTTCTTCGAGCAGCGTATCAGCTACGCTGAGACGCGCGGGATTGACCGCTCGCGAATTATCCTCGATCCGGGCATTGGGTTCGGCAAGCGGCTGGTCGATAACATAGACATATTCGCCCGTTTAGGCGAGCTGGCGCGGTTCGACATGCCGATCCTGATCGGCGCCTCGCGCAAGCGGTTCATCGAGATGATCAACGCCACCGGCTCTGCGCCGGAAAAGCGGCTGGGCGGGTCGATTGCCGCCGCCGTAATGGCCATCCTGCACGGCGCCGATATCGTCCGCGTCCACGATGTCGCCGAGACGGTCGAAGCCCTCAAAGTGGTGCAGGCAATATGGACGGAAGCATGACCTTCTTGCAGTTCGAAATGATCAAGTTCGGTCTCAAGGACCTTGTCGATGTGGCGATCGTCTCGTTCATCATCTATCAGGTCCTTCGCCTCGCCAAAGGAACCAGATCGGCGCAGATCATTATCGGGCTCTCGCTCATCGCGGCCATCGCGTTTGTTGCCTACTGGTTCCAGCTTGAAGGGCTGACCTATCTCTTCTCGACTCTCGGCGCCTTTGGTATTCTCGTCCTGGTGGTGGTCTTCCAACCGGAACTTCGCGGTGCCCTGGCCCATATCGGGCAGAACCGGGTCTTTCGGATGTTCGTCTCGCTGGAGCACTCCAAGGCTCTCGAGGAAGTCTCCCGCGCCGCGCTTCGCCTGGCCGAACTTGGCTACGGCGGGCTAATCGTTATCGAACGACGAACCGGCCTTCGCAATTACTCGGAGACCGGGAAGGCACTCGATGCCGGGTTGTCCTCGGAGCTGCTGGTGACCCTCTTCACCCCCTACACGCCGCTTCACGACGGCGCGGTGATCGTTTCAGGTGACTATGTCGTCGCTGCGGCGGCCTCGCTGCCGCTTACCTCCGATCCCCGCTATCGCAAGCTTTACGGTATGCGCCACAAGGCCGCCATCGGTGTTTCCGAGGTCTCCGACGCGGTCGTGGTGGTCGTCTCCGAAGAGACCAACCATCTTTCGCTGGCCCACGACGGTATCCTCGAGTCGGACATCCCCCGTCAGGAATTCCGCGACCGCCTCAGTGAACTGCTCCGGCGCTGACCGCCAAGCATTCCATTGACTTTTGATCCGAAAAACGGTAGAATGCCGGGCTTACAGAGATCGGCAGACGCCAACACGACTAACGAAAATGAGTGAATAGACCCGTACCGTGATACACGACCCGTCGAAAATAAGAAACTTCTCGATTATCGCCCATATCGACCACGGCAAGTCGACTCTCGCCGATCGTCTGCTCCAGAACACCAAGACGATCTCGGAGCGCGAGATGCGCAAGCAGGTGCTCGATTCGATGGATCTGGAGCAGGAGCGGGGGATTACCATCAAGGCTCACTCCATCCGCATGGTCTATCTCGCTTCCGATGGTCAGTACTACCGCCTCAACCTGATCGACACCCCCGGCCATGTCGATTTCACCTACGAGGTTTCCCGCTCGCTGGCCGCCTGCGAGGGGGCCATTCTCGTCGTCGATGCGGCCCAGGGGATTGAAGCGCAGACACTGTCGAATCTCTATCTCGCCATGGACAACGATCTGGAGATCATCCCGGTCGTCAACAAGATTGACCTGCCCGCCGCCGATCCGGACCGCGTCACCAACGAGATCGTCGATTTGATCGGCTGCAAACCCGAAGAGGTTCTTCGCTGCTCGGCCAAAGAGGGGATAGGCATCAACGAACTGCTGGAACGGATCGTGCAGGTGGTCCCGCCGCCCACGGGCGATCCCAAAGCGCCGCTGCAGGGAATGATTTTCGACTCGGTGTTCGACACCTACCGCGGCGTCATGCCGCTGGTGCGAATCGTCAACGGTACCATCTCAGCCGGCGACCGGGTGAAGTTTTTCGCCAACAAGAAAATCTTCGAGGTCGACGAGGTCGGCTACCTTCGTCTCCAGCGCGTCCCGGTCGAATCATTGGGCGCCGGCGATGTTGGGTACTTCTTCGCCTCCATCAAAGACGTCGCCGACACCAAAATCGGTGACACCGTCACGACCGAGAAGTCGCCCGCCAAAGAGCCGCTCGAAGGGTTTGTCGATGTCAAACCGATGGTCTTCTCCGGGTTGTACCCGGCGGTGGCCGAAGACTTCACGGAACTTCGCGAGGCGCTGGAGCGCCTCAAGCTCAACGATGCCTCGCTGCATTTCACCCCGGAGTCGTCGACCGCACTGGGGTTCGGCTTCCGGGTCGGCTTCTTGGGCCTGCTTCACATGGAGATCATCACCGAGCGCCTCTCGCGCGAGTACGGCCAGACCATTATCAACACCGTCCCCAACGTCGAATACCATGTGTATCTCACCAACGGCGACATGGTGACGGTCGACAACCCGGCGCAGATGCCTGCGACGCAGGTGATCGACCATATCGAAGAGCCGTATGTTGAGTCGCAGATTATCGTGCCGTCGGAGTATGTCGGGGCGATTATGAAACTGGGGACCGAGCGGCGCGGTGAGTATAAAAACACCGAGTACATTTCGCCGGAGCGCGCCTCGATCACGTATCACTTCCCGTTGGCCGAAATCATTTTCGATTTCTACGACAAACTCAAATCGGTCACGCGCGGGTACGCGTCGTTCGACTACGGCATCCCGTATTACAAACGCGCCGATCTGGTGAAGCTGGACATTCTCGTCAACACCGATCCGGTCGACGCCCTCTCAACCATCATCCACCGCGACCGCGCCTACCACTGGGGCCTGGCGCTCTGCGACAAGCTGCGCTCACTGATTCCGCGCCAGATGTTCGAGGTGGTGCTGCAGGCGGCGATCGGCAGCCGTATCGTCAGCCGCTCGACTATCAGACCATTGCGCAAGAACGTAACCGCCAAGTGTTACGGCGGTGATATCAGCCGCAAGCGCAAACTGCTCGAACGCCAGAAAGAGGGAAAAAAGCGGATGAAGCAGATTGGCTCAGTCGAGATACCCCAGGAAGCATTCCTGGCGGCATTGAAGATTGAGCGGTAGGGCGGGTCCGTCTTCGAACCCGCCACACGGTGGGGTGATCTATATTCCGCGGCCGTGACTTCAGTCACGGTTCCTTCGCTTCACATCCGACAGGCTTTCGCACCGTGACTAAAGTCACGGCCACGAGATTCCCGAAGTTACGGTCACGAGGATCGCCACACCATTCATCAGTCCTCCGCCCCCGTCTTCCTCCCGAACACCACATACAACGCCGGCAGGACGATCAACGTAAGCGCAGTCGAAGTCAAAATCCCGCCGACTACCACCGTCGCCAGCGGACGTTGCACCTCCGCGCCGACCCCGGTCGAGATCGCCATCGGGATAAACCCAAACGCCGCCACCAGCGCCGTCATAAAGACCGGCCGAAGGCGTGTCACTGCGCTCTCGCGCACGGCCGCGACAATCTCGCGTCCTTCGCCTCGAAGTCGCTTAATCGTTGAGACGAGTACCAGTCCGTTCAACACCGCAATTCCCGACAGCGCGATAAACCCGACACCCGCCGAAATCGAAAACGGCATATCGCGAAGGGTCAGTGTCACCACCCCGCCCAGCGCCGCCAGCGGTACGCCGGAGAAAATCAGCAGGGCGTCGCGCGCCGAACGATATGTCCAGTACAGCAAACCGAATATCAACAGCAACGCAATCGGTACGACAATCGCCAGGCGAAGGCGGGCCCGCTCGAGGTTCTCGAATTGACCACCGAGCCGGATGAAGTAGTCGTTTGGCAGTTGGATGTCGCTGTCGAGTCGTTCGCGAAGCTCATTCACGAACGAGCCCATATCCCGATCGCGCACGTTGCACTGAATCACGATCCGTCGCTTGCTCCACTCCCGCGTGATCGTCCCCGGACCTTCATCGAGCGACACGTTCGTCACCCGGTCCAATCCGACCATACTCCCGGTGGCCGAGCGTATCAGGATACGGTCGATATCTTCCGGACCGTCGAGCATAGTCGTGTCCACTCGCACCGCGAGTTCGAACCGCCGCTGCCCTTCGAATACGTCGCCGACCACGATCCCACCGATACTCTCAACCGTCGTAAGAACATCACGCGCCGTCAGACCAAACCGCGCCAGCCGCTGTCGATCCACCGTCAGGCGCAACTGCGGCTGTCCGGTCAACTGCTCGACCGACACATCGGCGCTGCCGTCGATTGTTTCGACCACCGCAGCGATCTCTTCGGCCTTCTCCTCAAGCACGGTCAGGTCATCGCCAAACAGCTTGATCCCGATATCCGAACGAATGCCCGCAATCATTTCGTTGATACGCATCTCGATCGGCTGGGTGAAGATCCGGTTCTGTCCGGGCAGGTCCTCAAGCTCGGCGTCGATAGCCGCCACCAGTTCGGACTGCGAGCGCGCTTTGGTCCATTGGTCGCGCGGGTGCAGCTCCATAAACATGTCGGACAGCTCGAGACCCATCGGGTCGGTCGACAACTCGGCCGTGCCGGTGCGAGTCCAGATATGAGCGATCTCATCGGGGAATGTCTCGAGCAGATTCTTCTCGATCTGCGTGTTGTAGGCAACCGACTGGTCGAGCGATATCCCGGCCAGACGCACGAGATTGACGACTATCGTTCCTTCGCTCAGTCTCGGCACAAACTCCGAGCCGAGCCGCGTGAACAGCAGCACCCCGCCGACAAGCAGCACAGCCGCGATCAACAGGACCTTTTTCGCATGTCGAAGGGCCGTGTCGACCACCGGTTCATACAGGCGCTTGAGCCACGTAATGACCTTCGGCTCGCGCTCTTTCACACCGCGCTTGAGAAGGGTGGCGATCATTGCCGGCATGACCGTAAACGAGAGCAGCAGCGATCCGGTCAGCACAAACACCACCGTCATCGCCATCGGTCGGAACAGCTTGCCTTCGACGCCCTGAAGCGTCAGGATCGGCAGGTAAACCATGATGATAATCAACTCGCCGAACAGGGTCGGCTTGCGAACCTCGAGGATGGCATCGCGGATAACCTCAAGACGCGATCGTTCGGCGCCCGCCTGCGAGAGCCGACGAACCGAGTTCTCCACCTGAATTACCGCGTTGTCGACCGCCAGACCAAAATCGATCGCCCCCAGACTCATCAGGCTCCCCGCAATTCCCGCCCGCGACATCAGGTCAAACGCAAACAACATCGAGAGTGGTATCGCCGAGGCGACAATCAGCCCCGCACGAAGATTCCCAAGAAACACAAACAAAATCGCGATTACCAGCAGTGCGCCGAACAACAGGTTGTGCTCGACTGTGCGAAGGACCTTGTCAACCAGCGCGGTTCGTTCATACACCGGGATGACTTCGATCCCATCGGGAAGGTTCTTCGCTGCTTCGTCCAATCGAGCCGACATCGCCTTGGTCACCTCCGAGGGATTCTCGCCGGTGATCATAAAGCCGAGTCCAAGTACGGCTTCACCGCGACCATCGTAGGTCGTCGCCCCGCGCCGTATCTCATGCCCGATAGCAACTTCGGCGATATCCGACACCGTTACCGGCAGCGACTCGGTGGTCGCCACGACGATATCTTTGATTTGCTCGACATTTTCGACAATACCGATCCCTCGTACGATCGTCATCTCGCCGCCGCGGACAATCTGTCCGCCGGGCACATTACCGAGATCATCGTGGATTCTCTCGATCACGTCGTTGAGAGACAGGCTGTACTGAGCGAGCCGATCGGGATCGAACAGAATAAGGTACTGCCTGGAGAACCCGCCCCAGCTGTTGACCTCGGCCACCCCCGGTACCGCCTGCAGCTGCGGCTTGACGATCCAGTCCTGGGCCGTTCTCGGGTCCGTGATCTCGTCGGTGTTGCCTACCACGACATAGTGGAAGACTTCGCCGAGTCCGGTCGAGACCGGCCCCAGCTCAGGTGCCGGGACGCCTTCGGGAAGGTCCACCGAGGGCAGCCGCTCAGACACCTGCTGGCGGGCAAGATAGAGATCGGTGTTGTCATCGAATATGGCGGTGATCTGCGACAGGCCGTACTTCGTCACCGAGCGCACCTCGACCAGCCCCGTCAGTCCCGTCACCGCCTGTTCGAGCGGAAAGGTGACCAGCAGTTCGAGATCATCGGGTGCCCAGCCGGGCGCGGCGACATTCACTTGCACCAGCACCGGGGTGGTGTCCGGAAAGGCATCAAACGGTAGGTTGACCAGCGCCACGATTCCCACGAGGCAAAGAAGTCCCGCCAGCGCCAGGACCAGGAATCGATAACGCAGGGTAGCGTCGACTAATGATTTCAGCATGGGCGCCTCAGCCGGCCGGTTCGAGGCCGCAGCAACCGGCGCCGATACTCGATTTCTTCAGTTCAGTCTTCAGCAAGAAAGCGCCGTCGACAACTACTTCCTGCCCCGGGCGCAACCCGCCCGTCACCTGGTAATACGGTCCCTCGCCGTCGATCAAGTGCACCTTGCGCGGACGGTAACGATCGGGCGCCTCGCGCACGAACACGACATTGCAGCAGCCTTCCCACTGCACCGCATCTTTCGGGACCAGCGTCACCTGCTCCGCCGATGCGCGAGTAATCCTGGCGCGTCCGAACTCACCGGCGTGGAGTTGATTGTCGGGATCGAAGACTTTGGCACGAACCGTCCCGGTGCGCGTGTGGGGGTCGAGAAAGCGCGATGTCCAGATAACTTCGCCGCCCACCCGGTTCAGACCGCGGCCGTCCGAGTCGAACGTCATCCGGTCACCGACTCTGACCTGCCGAAGCTGCTCCTCGGCAAGATTGGCCTCGATCCACATCGACGATGGATCGGCAATCATCGCAAAGGCCCGACCGGCTTCCAGCAGTTCGCCTATCTGAGCGATCCGCTCGACAACCATCCCCGATGCCGAGGCGCGCAGCGCAAACTGATTGGAGAGGCTACCGTGCTTGATGATTTCGTCGATATCGTCGACACTCAGCCCCGCTGACTGCAGCATACCGCGCGCGCCAACCAGCTCAGCCCGCGCCCGCTCCGTCACCGCCGACTGCCGATCGAAATCAGCCTCACTGATCATGTTGCCGTCGCGAAGTCCTTTGTGTCGTTCGAGCTCCTTGCGCTGCACTTCGTATTCAGCACTTGCTGACAGGAAGGCCGAACGAAGGTCGGCAATCTCTGGCGACTGCACGATAGCGAGAATCTCTCCCTCGCGCACGATATCGCCGGGGGAGATCAGCCAGCGTGAGACCAACGCGGGAATAGTGGTCGTGACCACCGTCGCGGCGGTCTCGTCGAACACCACCTCCGCCGGAGCATTGACGGTCTCCTCGAGTTTCGCCTCGGCGATCGAGCGAACCGTGATTCCCGTACGCGCGGCCGTGGTTGCCGACGCAAACTGGATCAGGGCGCCGTCGGTGGCGCAGACCTCCGCGTTCGCCCGGAAGTTGAGTGAGATGTCGATCTCGTTTTCAATCGGATCGATCCCCCGCAGGGCGATCACTTCCTCCTGCGGGAAGGTTATTCCCGGATTGCACAAACGGCAGTGCGACTCCGGCAGGCCATGCCCGCCGCACCAGTCGTTGTTGGCTTTGAATTCGGCAATCAGCGACGGATTGCAGGCCGTGCAGGCCGACTCCGGCACGCGGTGTTCGGCGCACCAGTCTGCGGCCAGTGTGGGTGTCGGTGCCGCAGCAGTCTGGCCGTGCTCGCCCGGCCCGTGGTCGTGTCCTTCATGGCCGATTTCGGCGGCATGGGTGTCGGCTACCTCGGCGCTGTCGCCGCTGCACCCGGTCAGGGACAGGACACTCAGGGCCATGATAGAAATCGAAAGAACGGTAAACTTTAACATCGTCCAATCTCTCCAAAGAAACGGAAACTGTTCCTGCCGTCGGCAGGATGGAATGACTTGTGCGTAAGAACCGGGCAGACTTCGCCCGGCCGAGAGATCAGGCGAGCGTTCTGGGGGGACGTTCGATACCGTCAGGGAACTGGCTTTCGTGTGAAAGCGACGATACTTCGAACCGGTAGACCGGCGCCGTATCAACAGGGGCGTGGTCGATTGAAATCGCCGGCAGCATATGCAGCCCCGGCAGGCAGTTGAGGCAGTCACCGCAATCGCGGCAATCATCATCGCAGTGATTATCACCGTCGTCCACGCATGATCCGGCCAGCAGGTCTCCTGAGCAGAAAACCAGCAGGGAGGCGGTGAGGACGAAGATGGTCCAGAAGCGCCAGGAGCGGCTATCGATTGCTGTAGCTGCGGTGTATCTCATGTGTTCTTAAACAGAGGTGATCCGCCGGGGTTTCGTCCGCCGGCGACTCCAATATACTAAATCGACCCGAATTATCAACGAATTTACGAAAATCAGAAGTCGGGTAGCCGGGGCAGACAAGAGCGGTCTACGACGGCATCAGCAGTTCGGCCTGGACGGCGATTTTGCTCATCAGGGGATAGCGGTACTTCAGGTCGGTCTCGCGGAGCGCCCTTCGCCAGTCGCCAAACAGCTCTTCGCTCGGATCGACAATCCACTCGCCGCCCTCGGCGCCCGCCGTGGTGTTGTGCCCGCGGAACCGTCGAACATGGGGGCAGGCGACCGCATCGGCAACCTCGGTATGAGCGTCGATCCGGCAGCGCACGATTCCGCGCGCGCAGAGACCGTCGCGAAGATAGTCCGCAAATCCACCCTCGCCGCCTTCTTCGCCGCGTCCCGATGATCCGGTCGAGCAGGCGTAGATCGGAATGACCAGATCCGGGCGGCATTTCTGCGCCAGTAGATCGAGCAGCTGGTCGGTTTCGGCCCGGCGTGGGGCGTTGCGGATCGAGAAACCAAGCTGGATACCGTCGCGATAGCCATGACAGACGAAACTTACCACGCGAAGCAGCGGACCCGAGTAGTCGGTGAGCCAATCGAGTATCTGCTGACGGCGGGCCGACTGATCGTTGGCGTCCCCTTCCTGCGTCGTGGCGTTGCGGCCGTTGTCAATAATCTGCACCTCGAACCGGTCGCTGCCGTTGGTTTCACAGAAGTCCCGGGCGCACCCCTGGAAATGGTCGGCGTCGTGCGGGCTCTCCCGCCGCGAGGCGTCCCCGTCGACAATCCGATTGCGGTTGTACCGCGGGGCAAACAACACGCCGAAATCGACCGCGCGAAGCACCACCGTGCGCTGGCGGGGAACGTAGTACCGATCGCTCACTGTTCGGCCTCCTGCGTGTCGTGCCGGGCGGCCAACTGAGTCGCGGTGGCCTCGTCGATCTCACCGGTAATCGGAATCTGTGACTCGGCCTGGAAGAGCTTCAGGGCGCGCTGGGTGCGTTCGTCCAGCTCACCGTTGATCTCGTCGATAGGGAAGCCCAGGTTACGAAGCCGCGCCTGCACCCCGGAGATCTCTTCGACCGGATCGAGATAGCCCAAATCCAGCTCCCAGACCTGCTTGCGGTCGGGGTGCTGGGTCGATGAATCGTACCAGAGGGTGACGGTGGCCGTCTCGGCATCCGGAGGGATCTGGCAGCGAAGCTGTCCGTTTTGATCGGTCCGGCCGTCAATGGTCTCACCGCCGACTTCGACCCGAAACTCCTTCTGCTCGTACGGCTCGCCGAAATTGTCCGTGAGGTTCAGTCGCAGTTCGGTCGGCGGGGCCTGAGTGAGCCTGAAGTCTCCGCGCTCCCCGGAATGACCGCTGAAAGTCGGGCCGGTGCTATCGGGAATCTTAACGATATCACCCGGCTTCAGTATGTGCGGGTCGCGCTGGGTGCGAAGTTCGGCGTTGTCGGGGTGCTCCCAGAGCTGCCGCCAGTCCTGGATACCGTGCTGGTGGGCGATACTGCTCAGGCACTCGCCCTGTTGTACTTCATGATCCGGCATACTGGCAACGATAACCGAAAACAAAGAAACTGGCAACCATGATGCGACTACTTCGCAAAAAAGAGAAGGCGCATCCTGAGGGGATACGCCTTCTGCGTTTCGTTTGCTGACTCGCAAATCTATCGGCTACGATGGCCGCAAATCGAGCACGTCAAGCGAGAGAAATCCGGCGAGGCAGGATGGATTTCGTTGTCGAGTCCGGTCAATTTGTGGTAGAGTCTGCACTCTTCGGCGTACGCCTGGGCCACCGAATCGCAATGCTTGTAGATAAAGGCAGGGTACTTGCCGACTCGGATCCACTCATGAAGTCGGCGATTCACGTCGACGTCATAGCGTCCGACATAGTTGCAATTGAGAGTAGTCTCGTTGACGGCAGTGCCGAGTACGTAAACGCCAATACTGGGTGCAACCAGCATGTTTACGGTATTGGCCGTCAGTTCGAACGGCCCGGTCAAATCAGTTTGAACAGTCATTATTGTCTCCAAAGGCCCTTCCGGCTGAATTATGTTGCGAAAAGGCCGATATTGGTTATTATTGTATACGGGTGGTGGGACTTGAACCCACAAGGCCTGTGCAGTCCGCCGGTTTAGAAGACCGGTGCGTATACCAGTTCCGCCACACCCGCATGATCGATTTGTGAGAGCCGAGATTAGCCCCTCGGCTTTCTCTATTCGCCTCTTTTCGGATGATGGTGGTGGTGGCGGACGCGCGCGTAAATCGTCTAGTATTAATGACTTACGCGTAAGATAAGGGGGTGCAAACTGGCGGAACTTTTTGGTTGACAGTCTGTTATGTGAATAGTATCTTTGATACTGCAAAAGGGAAGGCCTCTTCTATTAGCGTACAAGGGGTTTCCAGTTTTAGGCCGGTGTTGGCGCACCGGCCTTTCTCATTACTAAAAGGGCAAATCATCATCTCGATCCACTGTGGCTGCCGTTTCGGGGGCTCCTGCTCTCATGTCAGACATGAACAGCTTGCCTTTGGACTTCCACTTGCCATGTGCCGGGGATTCGAACATATCGCCTTTGTGTCGCCTCAGGACGTTTCTTATTTGTGCCGCCGACACAGATTTGCCGCTCTGCTCAAGTGCATCATGTATCTCGGACGGTGTCATAAGATCGTTCGCTTCGTTCATGATGGCCTTTATCCGCTGAGCGGTCTCAGACCTTGCCCCGCCTCTCGGACGGCCCCGCTTACCGTTAGAGCTTGACGACCCGCCAGACAGTTGTTGCTTGAGGGATTGGATCAGATCGTCTATCTCTCGCTTCTTTTCCTCAGCCATCTGGAGCATTAGCTGAAGTTGTTTCTTGTCTATCGCCATACAGTCTCCTGTTTGTGCCGTAACATATATAACTATAAACGACGTGTCAATAACGAAGCGCCCAAAAAGATACGGGAAGACACGTTTTTTTTGATACGCTAGCGGCCGGATAGGGGTCAAACACGGATTGGCCTATCTCAAGCCGTACTTAGGATGGGTTAGGGCAGCACCACACCCTGCTCAAACTGACCGTATGTGCAGTATTCTGAGCACTTATTAATAGTAAACAGTAACAAACAATAAAATACTTGACCAAATATCGCTAATAGCCGATATTCAGACAAAGAGCTAACATTTTCGTCCGGGGGTACATATGAGTACCAAATTGTTGTCTCTCGATTTCTTCCCGACCCTCTCCAACCGCGATGAATTCCTCCAGCGTGTCACCAGCGAAGAGTCGGCCTTCTCCCGTGTCCTGAACCAGTTCATCATGCTCTGCCTGCTGTCGTTTTTCTACGGTGTCGCGATGGGCGCCTACCACAGTGTCACCCAGGCGCTGGCGTCCGGGATGAAGATGATTGTCCTGTTCGTGCTGGTGCTGGTCGTCTGTTTCCCGGCCTTTTTTATCATTCAGTACATACTCGGCTCGAAGCTGAAGTTTGCCCAGATGGTTTCGATCATTCTTTCCGGGTTCGTCCTGACCGCCGCCATCATGATATCGTTCACGCCAATCGTGATCTTCTTCCTGCTCACCGGCGGCAACTACTACTTCCTGCAATTGCTGCATATCGGGATCGTGCTCCTCTCCGGCGTGTTTGGGATGAAGACCATTGTCGATGCCCTCAAGTACTCGTGCGAGAAAAAGAGCATCTACCCGCAGATGGGTGTAGTCGTCTTCCGCTTCTGGGTGGTGATCATGGCCTTTGTCGGCATCCAGCTCGCCTGGAATCTCCGGCCCTTCCTCGGCGATCGCAACCAGCCGTTTGAGTTGTTCCGCAAGTACGAGGGCAACTTTTATGCGGCGCTGATTTACTCGGCCAATCAGCTGCTCAATCCGCCATCGAAAAGACCCGCCGAAACCGCGCCCCGCAAGTACGAGCAGCGCTATCTCGATGAATCCGCGGTTGCCGATTCACTCGATGCCTTCTTCAAAGACCCGGACCACAAGGATACCACCGGTGGAAACTGATATCATGACGCTCGAAGAGGTCGCCGCCTACCTGAAAGTGAAGCCGCAGACCCTGTACACGTGGGCGCAGGAAAAGAAAATCCCCGCGGCCAAGCTCGGCAAGGAGTGGCGGTTCAAAAAGTCGCTGATCGATGAGTGGTATTTGCAGCACATCGACGAGAAGTTCAACGGTGTCATCGAGTCCGTCCGCGCCAAGGAAGACGCTGACAACAACGGGGGGAAGAGGTCATGACCACCAACCTGCAGGCTCCGGGACGGCTTTTCTATGTCGGCCTGATCGTGATCGTCATCGGCTATGTCTTCCTTCGCACGCCACCGGTTGACGGCCCTCTGTCGCTGACTCTCGCGCCGCTGTTACTGCTCGCCGGGTATATTGTCCTGGCGCCGCTCGGGCTGCGTCCTCGTTACAGACGGCCGCAACCCGACGAACCCCGCGACCTGCAATTTCGCCAGCCGCTCACCGCAGTGGTCGGCGGCGCCGCGGTTTTTCTCATCACGCTGCTATTCTACTGGATCACTCTCTGGCCCGGTCCGGGCTGGTGGGACTCCAGTGCGTATATCACCGCCTCATACACGCTTGGCGTCTACGGCCCCCCGGGTTCCATGCTGCTTCAATTGCTTGGCCGGTTTTTCGGCTTCCTGATCTGGATTGATTCTCCGGCGGTGCGGATCAACCTGATGACGGCGGTGGCGACCGCGGCGGCGGTGACAGTGGTCTTCTTCACGATTCTACGACTCGTCCGCATGCTGCCTACCACGCGTCGATCCAACGCCGTGTCGGTGATGGCGGCCGCGGTTGGTGCGCTGACGATCGCCTTTGCCTATACAATCTGGCAGCACGCAACCTTCACCAACCCGTACGCACTTTCGCTTCTGACCGGAGTCTTGCTGCTCTATACCGGTGTGCGATGGTGGGAAGCTGCCGACCGCAAGGGTGGCGACAACTACCTGCTGCTCGCCGCGCTCTTGTTCGGACTCGACTTCAGCGTTCACCGCTCGAACTTCCTGCTCACCCCGGCCTTCCTGGCGCTGGTACTGATTCGCAAGCCGCGAGTCCTGCTCGACTTCCGCATCTGGCTTGGCTCGATTGTCCTGTTTGCGATCGGCCTGTCTCTTCAATTCACGAACATGTTTCGCGCTCAGCTGTCGCCCGAAACCAATATCGGCAACCCGGATACCCTGCAGGGACTGTGGGACTATCTCAGTCTCAAGCAGCAGGGAATCGCGGTGTTCGGAAGTGACCTCCTGCAGCGCAAAGGCGAGTTTTGGAGCTATCAGGTCAACCACATGTTCGTGCGCTATCTCGGCTGGAACACGGTCGGCATTTCGCTCGACGGTTCCTCGGTCGCCTGGCGGTTTCCATTCGGCCTGCCGGCGTTGTTTGCTCTCGGCGGCCTGGTCACCGTCTGGATCAAGCGATGGAAACTTGCCCTCTGGTTGACCATCACCCTGCTCTGTGCCACCGGACTGGCGATCTTTTATCTCAACATCCCGGCCAACTACTTCCGGGAGATGGACCGGCATTTCATCGTGTCTTTCGCGATGGCCGGATTGTTTGTGGGGCTGGGGACATTCGTCCTGCTCGACTATGTCCGCCGATGGTGGCGGCGGCGACCGGTGCGTGGACCGATCGCGATTGGCGCCGTGCTGCTGTTGCTGCTCCCGATGGGACAATTGCTCGGTGGTTGGGCGCGCAACGACCAGTCCGACAACTACGCTCCGGTCACCTACGCTCGCAATTTCCTGATTGCCTGTGACCCCGACGCCGTGCTCGTCACGGGCGGAGATAACGATACCTTCCCGCTTTGGTATCTGCAGCGGATCGAAAACGTACGTCCCGACATCGCCGTCCTCAACTACTCGCTTCTCAACACCGTCTGGTATTTCCGCACGGTGAGGCAATACCACCCTGATCTGCCGTTCACTCTGACCGACAGCGCCGTCGCCGAGTTGGTCCCCCATGAGCCAGAGCGCTACGAGATCAGTCTGCCTCTGTCGGCGGACAGCGACGACAGCTTAACCTTCGCGCTTGTTCTCGCTGGTCGCACGTATGTGCTGGTTGCCGATCAGATACTGCTCGATCTGCTCACCACGAACAGATTCGAACGACCGGTTTACTTCTCCACCGGGATCGGCAAGTTTCTACCGCTCGGCATCGAAAGGGTCGCGCGGCTGGACGGGATGGTCTCGAAGGTTGTCCCGGACAACAGCGAGCGAAGGAGCACGGAGATTCTGTACCGCAACCTGATGGATCGGTTTACGTACGATGGGTTCACGACGAAAGAAACGATCGATCCTACCACGCGCTGGGTGATAGGAAGCTACTTTCAGCAGTTCTGGATGATGACAAACCATCTTCGAGAGACGGATCAGCGCCAGATGCTGGACGATCTTCTGGTTCGCTACCGCGAAGTGTGGCCCGACGGTCCGGAGTTGATCCAACCGGAAGACAGCACTGGCGACGAGCAGACAGACGAAGAAGTTTAGACGTTTTAAGGCGGGTCCGTCCTAAAACCCGCCCCTGGCTGCCATGTTGTCAGGCGGGGTCGCCTGACAACACCCTCTGCTGACCAGTCCTTCCCCGTTGGTCATGCTGAACGGAGTCGATGCATGACATCCTTGACGCATACCTCGTCCCGCCTTATATTATGGACTCAATCAATCCATTTCCGGAGGATCGGATCCATGGAAGCCAGAATCATGACGAAACATCCCGAAGGCAAAGCCGGGGTGAATATTCTCAAGCGACGCTACGACACTATCAAGGATGCTATTCTCGATGAGCTGTCGAAGCGCGAAGAGACTCCGTTCAACGCCCTGCTGACGACTCTGAGCAAGCGTCTGAAGACGTCATTCGACGGCAAGGTAGGATGGTATGTGGTCACGGTGAAGCTCGATCTCGAAGCGCGTGGGAAGATCGAGCGGGTGGACAATCCCTCACCGCAGCGCTTACGGCTGAAGAAACGGTAGGGCGGGTCCGTCTTCGAACCCGCCATCGACATTAGTGTTGTCAGGCGGGGTCGCCTGACAACACGACTCTATTGACCACTCTAGTGATCTGCTACTCCGGCCGCTCCAACACCGTCCGTTCCCAAACCGAATCGTTGTCGGCAAACTCCTGCACGAACGCCTGCAGCTCCTTCGGCGAGGCAGTGATGATCATGGCATCATCTACGATTTCGTGTTTCAACGCGGCAGGATCCTTGGTGAGGAGCCTCTCGATAACCCGCATATCCAGCGTCTTCAACACCAGATCCGGCTCGATCGCCTCCACGACCGCGAAGGTGTGAAGCGGCATAAGCAACGTACCCAGGTACTCATCGACTTTCGCATCGGATGGCTCAGGGTAGAAGTCCATCAGCAGCAAATCACCGACCCTGGCCAAACGGACCTGATAGTGCGGCGACTCCTCGTCGGCCTCCGTGACTGTCAGCACGTACGACCGCTCGTCCTTTTGCTCGAACTCCCATGTCTCCTCGCCGTCGCCAAATGATCCCACCAGCGCCGGTTCGAACACCAGATCAGCATCGGTGTAAATGGGGTGAATCGACAGCGGAATACAGCCGGCCGCCAACAGGCCGCCGACTACGATCAGAAGCAGGAATGTTCTCCTCATCAGTCTGTCCTCCAGCAAGAGGGTGTTTAGTCCGGCACAGTCCGCCGCGTGCACATGGGGTCTGTCTGGGGAAGAGGGGGAGGCGGCGGATATACGACTTATGCGTCCATGATCCATAATACACCCTGGCCGGTCGTTCGGCCTCAAAAAAGTTGCCCCGCAAAGCCTCCGGTTGCCCCATCCGGCTGATAAGTATATATTTAGCGCCGGAGAACCGGTCGGCCCCTAAAGGGTATGTGGGAGCCGACCGATATTGTTAACTATGGATTCAGACTTTCTGATTCAGGAACACACACAGGCGGAAACGCAGCGCCAGGCGCGGCAGTTTCTGAACCGCCGCGAGCGCAAACCGCTCTGGCGCGAATACCTGGAAACGGCCATTATCGCACTCGTCTGTGCGATTCTGCTGCGCATTTTTGTCGTCTCCGCCTACCGGGTCAACTCCGCTTCGATGGAAGACAGCCTGTTTGAAGGCGATTATATCTTCGTCAACAAACTGGCCTACGAGTTCGGCACCGAGCCGCAGCCCGGCGACGTGATCGTTTTCCGCTACCCCAACAACCCGACCAAGCAGTACATCAAGCGTGTTGTAGCCGGTCCGGGTGCGATGGTGGAGGTGGCGGACAAGATCGTCTACGTCAACGACCAGGTGGCCGAAATCCCCGCCAACTCCAAACACATCGATCAGCGGATTATTCCCGGTGACCTGTCATTCCGCGACAATTTCGCCCCGTATGTCGTCGCACCCGAAGAGTACTTCGTTATGGGTGACAACCGCGATGACAGCCAGGACAGCCGGTTCTGGGGCGGCGTTCCGCGCGAAAACATCGTCGGCAAGGCCGTGTTCGTGTACTGGTCATGGGAGCCGGATCCTAATCCCCCCGGCTGGGGTTTTCCGTACATCATCGACGCCTTCCAGTGGATAGGTCATGGTGTGTGGAATTTCCCGACCCACGTGCGCTGGGGGCGTATCGGCCGACCCCTCTAACATGCCGTTCTCGGTCTATCTCCATTTCCCGTTTTGTCGCAACAAGTGCTCGTACTGCGACTTCTATAAGGCACTGTACGATCCCGACGAAGAGAGACGGTTCTACGACGCCCTCATGATCGAGACCCGCCTTCGCGGTGAACAGTGGCCTTCCGATGACCGTATCGTCACCAGCATCTTTGTCGGCGGCGGGACGCCCTCGCTCACCCGGATCGACTTCCTCGCGAAATGGCTGGACGAACTCAAAAAGCAGTTTACCGTCCTCGAAGGGTTGGAGTTTTCGATCGAGAACAACCCGGAGTCGGTGACTGTCGAGCTGCTCAAATCCTACCGGGCGCTGGAAATCAACCGGCCGACCTTCGGCATCCAGTCGTTCCATCCGACTCTGCTCAAGCTGCTTGACCGACGACACAGGATCGAAGACAGCCACCGGGCGGTCTATCTGACCAACGCCCTTCGTTTCACCAACTTCGGGACCGACCTGATATTCGCCCTTCCCCAACAAACCTCCCGCATGCTCTCCAGCGATCTTGACCAGCTGCTCGAACTCGATCCGCCCCACGTTTCTTTCTACCAGCTTACGATAGAGCCGGAGACGCCGCTGGCCCGTGAGGTTGCGGTGGGGAGGGTTAAGCCGATCGATGATGACCTGGCGCTGGCGATGTATCGCGGCGGATGTGAGAAGCTCGCCGAAGCGGGCTATCACCGCTACGAGGTCTCCTCGTTCGCCAAACCCGGATTCGAGTGTCGCCACAATATCAGCTACTGGGAAGGAAGTGACTATCTCGGTCTGGGACCTTCGGCCCACTCGTTCGTGCAGGGGAGACGGTTTGCCAATGTGTCAAGTGTTGGACGATATGTCGCCGCTCTCGACGGCGGGGAATATCCCATTGAGGTCGATCGGTCCGGAGTCGAAGAGCGGATGGTCGAAGCGATCATGCTGGGTCTTCGCATGACCAGAGGGATCGACCGAAGGGCGTTCGCTGACCGGTTCGGTCAGAATGTCGAAGACCGCCTCGATCGAAAGCAGTACGACCTGCTGGTCGAATCGGGTCATGTGATCCCCGACCGGGGGTATATCCGGCTGTCCGAAAACGGCTTCTACGTCGCCGATGAGATCACGCGGCGGCTGCTGAAGTAGCCTATGGGCAGTAGGGCGGATCCCCTCCTCGAAACAAATAGAACGACAGGTACACCAGGTCGGTGAGATCCACCGTGCCGTCACCATTCTGATCGCCAGCCCCCAGCGGCGAAGGTGCCGGACCGTAGAAGAAGTAGTAACTCACCAGAAACATCAAGTCGGACAAGTCTACCCGGGAGTCGCCGTTGGCATCGCCGCACACTGGTTCCGGGATGCACGATCCAACCGGCCATGCCCCTATAAGCAAGCCACAAGGGTTGTTGGTCGGCGCACATGGAGATGAGGAAGCCAGACTGAAGTCTTCGGACGAGATATTGCAGAACAACGGATCCTCGGACAGATTGCCGTTTTGATGCTCGAAGTCTTCGATGTATCCCACCCAGTCACCGCCGGTGTTGCCGAATATGTCGGTGCACTCAATCGATGCGTAGCCCGGATACCAGGGAATGTCCTCGGTGTCGACATAGACCGCCTGGCCCCCGGTTCCGAAAGCAACGATGGTACTACGAAACACCATCTCTCCACCCGCAAACGCCGCGCCGCCACTGCCGCGGGTCGCACTGCCGTCATACAGGGTGCAGTTCTCAAACGATGCTCGCGAGAAGTCCGAACACCAGGCGGCGCCACCATCAGCTGCGGCCTGGTTCCGAACAAACGTGCACCGCAGGAAGGAGGCCCCGCCTGCACCGTAACTCATCAAAACACCACCCGACCCCGTAGCGATGTTGTGTACGAATAGGCAGTCGGAGAAACGCACCGTACAGAAGTACGTCGAAAACACCACACCACCACTGCCTCCGATATTGTTGATAAACCGGCAGTTTCTGAAGCGGGGCGACGCCCCCTGAGAATAAACAACTCCGCCCAGCTGATGGTTGCCGTTGACAAAGGTTATGCCGTCCACGACCGTCCCGGTATCCGGACCAAACCCGTCGAACAGGAAGGCTCGATGCGGCTCAGCTGCCGAGCCGCCGAGATCCAATGTCGTGTTCTCAAATGAGCCTGCGGAAGTAATCACGATGCCTATGTTACTCAGGTCGATGTCCCGATTGCCCGGGCCGGAATAGGTACCCGGCTGCAACCGAATCGTGTCTCCGAATGTGGCATCGTCGACGGCTGCCTGAACGGTGGTATAATCGGACGGCACTTCAATGATTCGTGCGTAGGAGGGTGCTGCGGCGAGGAGAAGTGCGACGGAGAGGCACCAGGTTTTTCCAGTCATCGCTTGCCCCCTGTAGAGATGTGATCAGTCTCGCTATTTGAACGTAGAATTCTCTTGTCTGGCAGGCAAGTGATATTATAGTGAGAACGGTTTGTGATTGGACAACTACCCTCTTTTCTCCTATTCTAAGCCCATGGACTTCTTCGATCAAACCGATGGCGCCGACCACCGCTCGGCCTCCGACCTCCAGCCGCTCGCCGATCGCATGCGCCCACGCACCTTCGATGACTTCGTCGGACAGGAGAAAGTAGCCGGCGAGGGCACCCCGCTTCGCAAAGCCATCGAGTCCGACCGGGTCGGCTCGCTCATCTTCTGGGGACCGCCCGGCTCCGGCAAGACCACCCTCGCCGAAATGATCGCCCGCTCCACCCGTGGGCAGTTCGTGCCGTTTTCGGCCGTAACCTCCGGAATCAAGGAAGTCAAGGCGGTACTGAGCAAGGCGGTCAGCTACTACCAGATGTCCGGTCGCCGGACTTACGTTTTTATCGACGAGATCCACCGCTTCAACAAAGCCCAGCAGGACGCTTTCCTGCCGTATGTGGAGAAGGGCGAAGTGGTCCTGATTGGCGCGACTACTGAAAACCCGTCGTTCGAAGTCAACTCGGCCCTCCTCTCGCGGATGCGGGTCCTGGTGCTGGAGCGCCTCTCGCCGGAAAACATGAAGCGGATTATTCGGTACGCCCTCGACGACACCGAACGCGGCCTGGGTGCCAAACACCACACTATCCCCGAGGACGCCCTCGACTTTCTGGCATCGGCCGCCGATGGCGACGCCCGCCGGGCGCTCACCCTGCTGGAACAGGCCTCGGAGTTTGTCGGCGATGGCTCAGAGATGACCCTCGAAGCACTCCGTCAGGTGCACCAGAAATCGGCCCTGCTCTACGACAAGTCCGGCGAAGAGCACTTCAACATCATTTCGGCCCTGCACAAGACCATTCGCGGCGGCGATCCCGACGCTGCCCTGTATTGGCTGGCACGCATGCTGACCGCCGGCGAGGACCCTCGCTATGTCATCCGCCGGCTGGTGCGGTTTGCCTCCGAAGATGTCGGCATGGCCGATCCGTATGCGCTGACATTCGCCCTCAATGTCCGCGAAGCCTACCATTTCCTCGGCTCCCCCGAGGGTGAACTCGCTATCGCCCAACTGGTCATCTATCTGGCCTGCGCGCCGAAGTCCAACTCCGTCTACACGGCGTTTGGCAAGGCGAAGGCCGACGCGGAAAACAGCGGGTCGCTTCCGGTCCCCCTCTGGATTCGCAACGCGCCGACTTCGCTGATGAAAGGCCTCGGCTATGGCAAGGACTACAAATACGCCCACGAATTCGACGATGGTATTACCGATCAGGAGTACTTCCCGGAGGGGCTCGAAGGCGCCCGCTATTACCACCCGAAACCGGTCGGGCGCGAACAGAAAATATCCGATTACCTCCAGGCCTATCTCGCACGGCGGCGCGAACTCATGGCCAAAAAGCCTCCAACCGACACCTCCAAAAAGGGAAGCAGCCGCTGAGAGCGAACCTTCGCCTTACTCCTGCGTTTAACTAGCGATGAATATGCGGAAAACACTTCTACGGACGGTTCTCGCCGCGGCTCTCGTGCTGGGACTGTTTGTCACGGCCAACGCCACATCGATTCTCATCCCCATGGACAACACCCAGACCGATCACCTCAAGGCATACGGGGTGACGTTTAAGGCGCTGGAGCGAAGCGAGAAAGCCCAATGGCTGCTCAACTACCGGGGCGGTTCGTTTTTGATCGACTACTCGCCCGAAGTCGTCAACCTCTGTCTGCTGGCCGGAGTCTCTTACGAGGAGATAAGCTCCGGGACGGTGGCCGATATCTTCCGTCAGATCGAAGTCGAAAACATGGAGCGGGTCGAACTGGAGAAAGCCCCCACCGTCGCCGTCTACCAGCCCCCCGGCCACGAGCCGTGGGACGATGCCGTCCGGCTGGCCCTCGAATACGCCGAAATCCCCTATGAGATGGTCTACGATGAGGATGTCCTCAAGGGCGCCCTCGATGAATACGACTGGCTCCACGTGCACCACGAAGACTTCACCGGCCAGTACGGGAAATTCTACGCCGCTTTCGCCACCGCCGTCTGGTATCAGGCGCAGGTTAAAATGAACGAGGACAAGGCGCGCGAACTCGGATACAGCAAAGTCTCCGAGATGAAACGCGATGTCGCCCTGGTGATGAAGGACTATATCCGCCGGGGCGGATTCCTCTTCTCGATGTGCTCCGCTCCGGAGACGATGGATATTGCGCTGGCCGCCGAAGGGGTCGATATCGTGCCGCGGGAGTTTGATGGTGACCCGGTCGATCCCGATGCTCAGGCGAAACTCGACTACGCCAACTGCCTTGCGTTCGAGAACTTCCAGGTCAATATCAACCCGCTCGTCTATCGGCGCTCCAATATCGACACCTACCCCGACCGCATGATGCGATTCGTGAATCCGACCGATGATTTCTTCTACCTGTTCGAGTTCTCCGCCAAGCTCGATCCGGTGCCCACGATGCTGGTGCAGGACCATGTCAACACCGTCACCGGATTTATGGGACAGGTGACGGGTTTTCGCAAATCATTGCTCAAAGAGCACGTCGTCGTACTCGGCCAGCCGGACAACTACGACGAAGTGCGATACATTCACGGTGCGTTCGGACGGGGGACGTTTACGTTCCTGGCCGGCCACGACCCCGAAGACTACCAGCATATGGTCAACGATCCGCCGACCGAACTGACCCTGCACAAAAACTCCCCCGGCTACCGGTTGATCCTGAACAACGTGCTTTTCCCGGCGGCCAAGCGCAAAGAGCGCAAGACGTGATGGGTTCAGATGGTGTCTGGCAGACCATGGCGCGTTGCGTCCATGCCGGGCTGCAAGCAGCCTCGGCCTACGCCGGTACAGACGACTCGCACCAACATGCTGAGCGGAGTCGAAGCATGACCCTTCGGATCAGCGCCAGGCAGTCACCCTTCCCGCCGAATCGGCGACGACACCTGACGGTGATACCGAAACAACAAAGGTTCTAATTGCTTTTTTGCCCCAACCGCCCAACATACGGCCATGATAGACCAGACCAACAAGACACTCCTCGGAATCGACTACGGCGAACGAAGGATCGGCATCGCCAAGAGCGACCCCACCGGCATGATAGCCTCGCCGGTGACCACCCTCGAAGTACGCTCCCGCAAGGAAGCCGTTGCTGCTTTGTTGGATCTGATCAAAGAGTATCAACCGACGGGACTGGTCGTCGGCTATCCGCTCCTGACCAGTGGCGACAGAAGCAAAAAATGCGAGCAGATCGACCGCTTTCTGGAGATACTGTCGAAGTCGTACGACGGTCCGATATACAGAGAAGACGAGCGCTACTCGTCGAGTGAAGCCGCCGATATCATCCACGCTCACGGGCAGCGGATCGGCAAAGACAAAAAGAGAATAGACCGCCTTGCGGCGGTGATCATCTTGCAGCGATACCTGGACGAACATCGAACCTGACGAACCATGCGTACTAAATACATCATAGCAGCAATCGTCGTCCTGGCGATCATCGGCATCGGCTCCTGGTTCTACCTCTACGCCTACCCGGTTGATCTCGGCGACCGTACCGTGTCGGTAGTCATCAACGAAGGCGACGGTTTCTCCGGGATTGCCGACAAACTCGTCGCCGAAAACGCCGTCCGCTCGCGAATGGCCCTGACCATCCCCGCCCGCTGGCGCGATATCGACAAGAAACTTGTCCCCGGACGATATGATTTCACCGGCGAGGTGTCAGCCAAGTCAATTCTCGACAAGTTCGAAGCGGGCGATTTCCTGAAAATCAAATTGACGGTCTTCGAGGGCGCCCCTATCTGGAAAGTGGCTTCGATCATGGCGGAACGCCTCGAAGTCGACTCCGCGGGCATCATGGCGCTCAACGACGACACCTCCTTCTGCTACCGGCTCGGTGTGCCGTACCTCGAAGGCTACCTTTTTCCCGAGACCTATTTTATACCGTGGGGGACGCCGGCCGAGAAGGTCATCGGCGACATGGTTGCGATGTTCAAAGCCAAAACGAAAGACGTCTGGCCGGATTCGATTCCCAACGGCCTTACGCGCGAAGAAGTAATTGTACTGGCCTCGATTGTCGAAGCCGAAGCCTACCTTGACAAGGAAAAACCGACTATCGCGTCGGTCTACCACAACCGCCTGCGCCAGCGGATGCGCCTCGACGCCGACCCGACCGTCATCTACGGTCTCGGGGGGCTCGATCGGCCGCTCTATCGCCGCGACTTGCGCCAGGACACCCCCTACAATACCTACCGTCGCCGCGGTCTCCCGCCGACCCCGATCAACTCACCGGGACTGCTGGCTATTGAGGCGACCCTGCGACCGGAGTCTACCGAGTATCTTTTCTTTGTTGCTGATGGTTCGGGGGGACATCGGTTCTCGAAAACAAACGCCGAGCACAACCGTGCCCGCTATGAGATCAAGCAGTCGACACAAAACAACGCCCGGTAGGCGCTCGCTACTCGCTCACTGACACAGCCCGCCCGACCCGTTCCGAGAATTGCGTGACGACACCGTCCACCGCACCGTTTTCGAACGTGACGAACGTTGTCGGATCATCCGACGAAAACCCGAGAATGCCGACCACGGACCCGTCGTGCAGCAACGGGATCATCGCATACGACCGGCAGTCATCGTCGAGCAGCAGATTCCGCTCGAACGTATTGCCGCTGAACAAATCACAAAACGTCTCGGTGTACATGGCGCGATGGTCGGCCACTTTCTGAAAGAGCGATGAGTGTCCCGGGAGGCGAAGCGAGAGGTTCTTGCGCATCCTGCCTTCGTGGAAGGTCGCGACTGCGCAGAAGCGGCTGTGCACTTTCTCTTTGAGAATCAGAACCGCTTTGCGGATATGGAAATGATCCTGCAGCTCGCGGATCAACCCGAAAAAGACTTCCGCCGGGTCGGCGTCGGACGGCCAGTGCGCGTTGAGATCGTACTCGAACGTATCCGAAGAACCTTCCCAGTCGCTGTCGTGCGAATCATCCCACTCAGCCATGCGGCCGGTCCTTTCGCTAATCCTGTTTCTCTCGCCTGAGGTCGTATTTGCGGATCTTCCGCCAGAGCGTCGTCCGGCCAATCCCCAGATTGGCGGCGGTGCGTGAGTAGTTCCAGTTGTTGGCGTCAAGCGCCTTCACGATCAACGTCCGCTGGGTGCTGTCGAGCAACCCACCCTTGATGGTCAGGGTGACTTTGGTTGGTGTCGGCGCGGGGTGTCCCTCGGTGTTGTCGCTGCCGAGGAAGATGATATCTTCGCGCTCGATGTATCGATCGCAGCACAGCGCGATCGCACGCCGAAGCGTATTCTCCAGTTCGCGGATATTGCCCGGCCAGCCGTGGTCGGCGAGCGCCTCCAGCGCCTCGCGGCTGATCTGCACCGACTGCTGTCCGTTACCGGTGGTGAGACGATGCAGGATGTAGCTTGTCAGTACTTCAATATCAGCAGCCCGACCCGAAAGAGGCGGCAGGTCGATCGTGATGACATCAAGCGCCTGCTGCAGGTCGGCGCGGAAACTTCCTGCTTCGACAGCGCCTGACAATCGTGAACCGGTGGCCGAGATAAACCTGACATCGATTCGTTTCGGCTCGCCGCTCTCAGCACCAGCCACCGTGTGATTCTGGACGAACTCCCATAGCTTCGTCTGCGCTTCTTCGGACATGGCCTCGACATCGGCCAGATACAACGTGCCGCCGTCGGCCCGCTCCAAAAGACCGGGGCGCCCGGGCTGGGAGTCGTTTTCAACCCCAAACAGGAGGGCGCCGTGCTGCTCGGCCGGTACCGAATCGAAGTCGATCGTGATAAACGGCTCTCGCTGCCGCAGTGAGTGGTAGTGCATGACCGTCGCCAGGTGCCGCTTCCCGCAGCCCGCCGGACCGCGCAGAAGGACGGCGATGTCGGTTGATGCTACCCGCTGAGCGGTCTCTCTGGCTCTGACCATGGTATCCGAGACGCCGATGAAATTGTCGAATCCGAAACTCATCGCCGAAGACTGTCGAAGAGCGATCAGTTCGCGACGCATCGAGGCCAGCCGGCCGGCCCGCGACACCATACGCACAATCAACTCCGGCGGTGCCTCATGCGGCAGCCGGCAGAAGGGACTGTCCTCCGACGTAAGCTCACTCTGCTCGACGGCTGCACCGCCGATCACGACCGTCTCCACGTACGGCCAGCGGCGCCGGTTCTCCCGGTGAGCCGTGGCGCAGGCCGCCGGGTCTGCCCCGGCAACCTGAATCACGACGTGCGGTGTCAAACCGCGCTGTACTTCCGTCCCGTGAGTGTTGCCATGCTCGACCACCCGAAAACCCGCCGTCCGAAGCGAATCCGCTATCTCCCCGATTCGCCCTTCGGAGGCGGCGTTGATCAATACTGCCAGTGGTTCTCGACGGTCGATCATGACTTGTCTCTTTCCGTATAGGCCAGCGATGCTGCCGCAAGCTTGCCGAGATGTTCGATTCCCTGCCGAACCTGGTGCGACTGAGTGTCTATCTGCTCGAGCAATGACGTCATCAGACCGGAGGGTACGGCGCCGACGTGTGCCTTGAGATCGCTGATCGTACGGCACAGCTCTTTGAGAGCGCCGTTTAGCTCCTGTGTCATTTCCTCGACCGAGTCCGTTTCATCGAGAGATACCGCATCGGCCGGGACGCCCATCATCGACAGGCACAACGGGCCGACCGTCAGATGTCGGATCGAGACGCGCCGGCCCCGCGTGAATATCCCTATCTGGTCAGCGACCTCGGCGAACGGCATTCCGTCAATCTGCTCCTCGTCCCGAAGGGCCGCTTCGTGCGCCGCTGGATTTGCATACAAAATCGTCCCACCGATCTGATCGACTATCGTCATCGGCTCATCGGTGAGAAACGCCTCGTGAAGGAACTCCTCGACGCGGGCGATCTCCTTCAAAGCCGAGCGGGCCGCCGAGACCGTCGATGTAAACCGGTCACGCCGGATCTCCTGCTCATGACCGACATCGGGACCGATCAGGCCCAGTACCAGAGGTGTCTCCTCGCCGGGATTGAGCACCGCCGTCGTCACCGTGTACCACGTCTTGGGATCGTCGCCCAGCGGCTGATACCGATGTGACACCACCGCCTCACCGCAAATCGACACCGCCGTTTCGATCAACTCGTAGTCGAACAACGGCAGGTCGGCCGGGTGAAGCCAGTCCGTTCCCCGGAGCAGGAAAGTGAGATCATTGGGACCGCCGAGCCGGTCGAGATTTTCGCAGTCGGAATCGATCAGGGCGCCGCGAAGTCTCAGGCCGAGAATTGCAGCGACCAAGCCGGCAGTCGAATCGCCCGCGCCCGCAGTTGCAGCGCCGTCACGAGTAAGAAATTCTTCGGCGAGCACACCGCTCAATCGAGAATCAGTTTGGCAGGGAAATGGTAATGTGGTCATATGCTTACCTGTTTCATTTTGAGACACCTAATACAGTGATCGGCTAATCGCCCATCCGGCTTTAGCTTCGATCCACACCCGATTCATCGGCGTGTGACCGGAACGCGACGCTTCCCGCCATTCTTTCGTGAGCGGGCCGGTCCCGTTTTTGCCTTGACTGACCCGGAGCGCTTCCGTATGTTGGCCCATGCCACTAGATCAGGATCAGGTGCGACACGTCGCGCGATTGGCGCGACTGACTCTCAGTGATGAAGAGGTTGCCCGATTCTCCCGCGAACTGACTGTTATTCTCGACTACATTGATGAACTGCAACAGGTTAATACCAATGGCGTGTCGCCGCGCGAGCAGTTTGTCAGCGCCGAAAACGTCTTCCGCGAAGACGAAGTGCGCCCTTCGCTCCCCCGTGAAACGACCCTCGCTCTGGCGCCCGAAGCGGATGACCGATACTTCCTTGTCCCGAGGGTTATAGGCTGATGGCCCACTCGGTCGTCGCCGTCATACCGGCGCGGATGAACTCCACGCGGTTTCCCGGCAAGGTGGCGTATCTCCACCGGGGGAAGCCGCTTCTTTTTTATATCTGGAAACAGGTGCGCCAGTCACGACTGGTCGATCGCATCGTCATTGCCTCGGACAGCCCCGAGGTGCTCTCGCTGGCCGAATCGTTTGACGCCGAGGCGGTACGGACGTCGGCCAAACACCAGACCGGTTCGGATCGGGTGGCCGAAGTCATGAGCAAAATCGGCGGCTCCATATTCGTCAACGTGCAGGCCGACAACTTCGGACTCAGCGGACGGACCTTTGACCCGGTCCTCCGCTGGATGAAGCAGCACCCCCGCGTGCAGTTCGCGACGCTGGCCCGTAAGATCGCCGACCAGCGCGATCTCGACCGCACTGACTGCACCAAAGTGGTCGCATCACACGACCGCTATGCCCTCTGGTTCTCGCGCCTGCCGGTGCCGTTCATCCGCGACTGCGTTACGGGGAACCGACTTTCGCACTACCCGTTTCTAGAACATATAGGGGTCTATTTCTTCCGCGCCGCCGGGCTGGCACAATACGCCGGCTGGAAGCGGTCCGCCGCCGAGCGCGCTGAGTCGCTCGAGCAGCTGCGGATTCTCGAGAACGGTGAACGGATTCGGCTGTTTCTCACCACCGCCCGCTCGGTCAGTGTCGACAGCCCGCACGACGTGAAAGCAGTTGAGTCTTTGATCAGATAGGGAGAGTTATGCCAGACACCAACAGGACCAAGTTCATTTTTGTTACCGGTGGGGTGGTATCGGCGCTGGGCAAAGGAATCGCCTCGGCTTCGATCGGTCTTCTGCTGCAGAAACGCGGCCTGACCGTACAAAATATCAAACTTGATCCATACCTCAATGTCGATCCGGGCACCATGAACCCGTTCCAGCACGGCGAAGTGTTCGTACTCGACGACGGTTCCGAAACCGACCTCGATCTGGGGCACTACGAACGTTTTCTCGGCAAGTCGCTCGACAAACGCAACAATGTCACGACCGGCCAGATCTACAACACCATCATCACCCGCGAACGTCGCGGCGACTATCTCGGCGCCACCGTGCAGGTCATTCCGCACGTCACCGAAGAGATCAAGAGCCGGGTGCGCGCGCTGGCCCGCAACGGTGACCGGCCCGATGTCGTGATCGCCGAAATCGGCGGTACGGTCGGCGACATAGAGTCCCTGCCGTTCCTCGAATCGATCCGCCAGCTTCGCCTCGAAGAGGGCCTGCAAAATACGATGTTCGTCCACCTGACGCTCGTCCCATACATCTCGACCGCCGGTGAGTTTAAAACCAAACCGACCCAGCACTCCGTGAAAGAACTGCGCGAGATCGGTATCCAGCCCGATATGCTGCTCTGCCGCTGCTCCAAGCCGATCAGCGACTCGCTCCGGCAGAAAATCTCCCTGTTTTGTTCGGTGCCGACTCGCAGTGTAGCGGTCGCCCCCGATGCCTCGACCATCTACGAAATCCCCATCCAGCTCCACAACCAGCAGGTCGATGAGATAATCTGCGAGCATTTTGGCCTCGACGTCCCGGCGCCCGCACTCGACGAGTGGGAAGGGATGGTTGACAAGATCAAAAACCCGCGCTGTCGGGTCAAAATCGCTATTTGTGGCAAGTACGTTAATCTCAAAGACGCCTATAAGTCGATTATCGAATCGTTCAACCACGCCGGGGTGCCGGCCGATGCGCGCGTCGATTTGATCTGGGTCTCGTCCGAAGAGATCAAGCACTCCGGCCCGGAGCGCTTCCTGCACGATGTCGACGGTCTGCTCATACCGGGCGGCTTCGGCGAGCGCGGGGTAGAAGGGAAAATCGAGTCGATCCGCTACGTCCGCGAGAAAAAAATCCCGTTCTTCGGTATCTGTCTCGGCATGCAGTGCGCCGTGATTGAATTTGCTCGCAACGTGTGCAATATCGAGGACGCCCACAGCTACGAGTTCTATCGCGACCTCAAACACCCGGTTATCCACCTCATGGCCGACCAGGAGGGGGTGACCGAGCTCGGCGGCACCATGCGGCTCGGCGCCTATCCCTGCGTCCTGCAGGAAGGCTCCCGCTCGCATCAGGCCTACGGTTCGCTGGAAATCTCCGAGCGCCATCGTCATCGCTATGAGGTCAACAACAGCTATCGCGAGCTGCTCACCCAGAACAACCTGATCATGGCCGGTGTCTCGCCCGACAACCGCCTGGTCGAGATCGTCGAAATCGCCGATCATCCCTGGTTCGTGGGGGTGCAGTTCCATCCGGAGCTGAAGTCGCGTCCGATCGACCCCCATCCGCTCTTCCGCGACTTCGTCCGCGCCGCGGTGGAATACAACCGGAAGCGCGAAGCGACAGAAAACGTCGGAAACAAAAACGAGGAACTGGCCGGGACCACCACCAAGTCACACTAAAACGATCGCAATCCGGATCGAACAAAACTGCCGGATCGGGCGTTTCTCCTGTGGGCACTATCTGGAGGAAAGCTGTGAGAAGATTCGGACTTCTGTTACTTCTGTTTGGGCTGATTGTGGGTGTGACGGGCTGTTCAAGCGATGACGACGAACCGGCCGTTGTCCGGGCTTCCTACCGCGGGGAACTGCAGGTCGATTTCGACCCCATGACCGTCGGTGAACAATGGACCGATACCGTCCTCTTTTCCGTCAACAGCGGCGTCTACTCGATTACCCACTTGACCAGCAACGGCAATCCGGCCTCATTGTGCGATTCCGAAGGCAGAATCGGTGGCTTCAATACGGCTCAAGTCAGGCTCGAAGTCCAGAACTACTTCGGCAGCAGCTGCAGTCAACGGGGACCGTCGGGTGAGTTCACGGCTCGCTTCTCAGGCGATTCGCTGATCCTGGACAAAATCGACCAGACTCAGGCCGTTGTCGAGTTCCGCCTGCTCAGGACCGGTGCCACCAGCAGTTCTCTCTATCCCACCCGATAAGGCGCCGAGCGGCCCTCACAACGCCAGTTGACAAGCCGTCTTGTATTGCCTATTCTTGCACCTTATGTCTATGTATACAATGCGGATGAGTCTGTCCCGGGGCGTTCTCGCGATTGCCCTGGCGCTTGTTCTGCTCGGGCCCACGGTTTCAGCCCAGGTGCCCGGCGAAGTGGCCGATTCACTTACCCAGCTCAACTACCGTTTTTTTGATCGTCCGGTTGATCCCGCCTCCTACCTGATTCGACCCGGTGAGCAGCTGCTGGTGACCTTTGTGGGCGCCAAACTGCCCAACCTCGGCCTGGTGGTCAACGCCGACGGCAAAATCGCCAGCCCGACCCTCGGCCTGTTTGATATGGGCGGTAAAACCCTCGCCCAGGCGCGCGCCGAACTTATGCCGGTACTCTCCAACTTCTACACCGCCGACGAAATCAGCATCTCGGTCGGCGAGCCGATGCGAACGGCTATCAGCGTAACCGGTGAGGTCGTCCGGCCCGGCCTCTATCTCGCCTACACCTCGCAGCTGGTGTCCGAGGTTCTCGAACTGGCCGGCGGTGTGACCGGCTACGGCTCTCGTCGGCATATCGTTCTCAGCGGCGGTCCCGAAGATATCCCGGTCGATCTCGACCGCGCCATCTATCTCGGCGATGCTCTCTCGGACCCGCCGGTCTACGGTGGCTATCGAATCGACGTTCCCCAGCGTACCGACCGGGTGGTCAACATCGTCGGCCTGGTGCGTCATCCACGGGAAATTGAGCTCATCGAAGGGGACAGTCTTTTCGATCTGCTCGCCATGGCGGGCGGGGTGCGGCGCAATGGTGACGCGTCGCGCCTGTACATCGTCGGCGACAGCCTCCGCGATCCCCGCCAGCCTGCCAACATACAAGCGCGCGATGTCATCATGGTCCCCAAACGAGACGGCTCCAATACCGCCGGCGTACTCATCATATTCGGACAAATCGCCAGACCCGGACGCTACACGCTCGACGGCGCTCCAAATCTCCTGAATCTGCTGAATCGGGCCGGCGGTATGACTCCCGACGCCAATGACACCCGCATCACCGTGTTCCGTCGTGCCGAAGATGACTCCCGCCAGCTTGCCGGGTCCGAACGCTACCCGATTCGCGTTGGCGCCGACTCCAACGTCTGGAGCCAATTCCAGTTGCAGTCCGGTGATTCCGTCTTCGTCCCGATCACGGTCGGGTTCGTTCGCGTTTCCGGCGAAGTGCGGCATCCCGGACTGGTTCCGTACGAAGACGGCAGGTCCGCGGCCTATTATATCGAAACCGCCGGCGGCTTTCTCGACAGCGCCGACCGCGCCCGGATCGTCACCACCGACCGCATTTCCGGCCTGACCTCGACACATGCCCCCGATGTTGGCGTGCGCGATGGTGACGAAGTGCGCGTTAACCGAAAGGAGGTCCTGCGGTGACCGAATCCGGGACATCCAATCTCTGGCTCTTTTTCGATATGATGGCCCGCCGTCGCGGCCTTGTCTTCGCCATCGTTCTCCTGATCACGATCGGCGCCGTCATCGTCTCACTCGTGCTGCCGTCGTGGTATTCGTCCGAAGTGCTCCTGCTGCCGCCGAAAGACCTCGGCTCTTCGGTTCCGGCCGGGCTCAGCCAGATGGCCGATATCGTGTCGATGACCGAAGGACTGACGCTGCCGATGATGGTCACGCCCTCCGATGTCTACGCCCGCATCCTGACCAGCCGCACCCTCTCCGAACGGATCATCGATCGCTTCGACCTCGCCGCCCGATATGAGACCGAAAGCCACATCGATACCTATCTGGCTCTCATGAGCCACACCAGTTTCTCGGTCACCGATGAAGGTCTGCTCAGCGTTACCGTGGAAGATCGAGATGCGCAGGTGGCGGCCGACATCGCCAACGCCTACATCGAAGAGCTGAACAAGCTCAACGCCCGCATGGTGGTCAACCGTGCCAAACAAAACCGGGAATTCATCGGAGAACGACTCAAACAGGTTTCTTCGGAGTTGGCTGAAGCCCGCGACTCTCTGGAGAACTTCCAGACCACCCACAAGGCCATTGATTTCGGCGAGCAAACTAAACTCGCGATCGAGCAGGCAACGCAACTCAAAATCACCCTCGCGCAGCTTGATCTCGAAATCGAGATGGGGGAAGAGTACCTCAACGCCGACAACCCGGACCTGATTGAGAAGAAGCGCCGCCGCTCGATCGTCCGGCAACAGCTTCGCTCTCTCGAGGACGGCGCCGGAGACAGCTCGTTTTTCTCGGTGCCGGTCTCGGCCATCCCCAACCTGCGCGGCCGCTACGAAAATCTCTACACCCGCGTCCGGGTCAACGAACGGTTGTATAATATTCTGCTGGAGCAAAACGAGCAGGCACGTATCGCCGAACAGGAATCGACTCCGACAATCTCGGTGCTCGACTCAGCCCGGGTAGCGGAGATCCGAAGTCGGCCGCAGCGAACCCGGATCGTGCTCGGCGCCTTCATCGTTTCGTTGCTGCTGGCCGTCGGCCTGGCGGCCGTGGTCGACTACTCGGCCCGCCTGCGGGAATCACAACCGCAGGACTATGACCGGTTGCAGCGATTCGTCCGCGCCTACGTCGGCTGGATCCCCGGAGTGGGAAAGAAACAGTAAAATCACGTGCGACCGATGCCTGCCCGGTGCGGGTGGCGGTTCTTTCGATGTATCACTGAAGGATATCCGGTATGTCAACTTCGCTCGTGGCCGCATCGGCCACCATCGCCGACAACACCAAAGTCGGTGAGTTCTGTATCATCGGCAATAACGCCCGCATCGGCGACGGTTGTGTGATCGGCCACCACGTCGTCATCCACGACGATGTCGTGATCGGCGACAATGTTCGGATCGATGATCACACCGTGATCGGAAAACTCCCCATGCGCGCCGCCAACAGCGCCGTCACCAAAGACCAGCAGCTTCCGCCGACCGAGATCGGCCGCAACTGCATCATCGGCGCCAACGTCATCGTCTACCGCGGTTGTTCGATAGGGGAGAAGGTGCTCATCGCGGACCTCTCCACCGTGCGCGAGAATGTCTCGGTCGGTGACTTCACCATTGTCGGCCGCGGCGTCGCGATCGAAAACTTCTGCACGGTCGGCCGCTACGTGAAGCTCGAGACCAACGTCTATTTGACGGCGTACTCCGAAGTCGAGGATCGCTGCTTCATCGCCCCCTGCGTGGCGACCTCAAACGACAACTACATCGGCCGTACCGAAGAGCGCTTCAAACACTTCAAGGGCGTGATCATGCGCAAGGGCGCCCGGATCGGCGTCAACGCGACTCTGCTGCCGGGTGTTGAGATCGGCGCCGATGCGCTCGTCGCGGCCGGGGCGCTGGTCACCAAAGACGTTCCCGCGAAGAAGATTGTCGCCGGTGTTCCGGCTAAAGTATTTCGTGATGTCCCCAGCGAGCAATGGCTCGAAAACCAGGGCTGGCAGGAGTGAGGTAAGAGAAATGGCAGTCCCCTTGATAGATTTCAGCAGGCAGCTCGAATACCTGCGCCGTGATTTGGAAAAGGCGATCGGCTATGTGATCGACCACGGTCGCTTCATACTAGGCCCCGAGGTCAAACGCCTCGAAGAAGAAATCGCCGCTCTCTGCGGCTGCAAACACGCTATCGCGGTCGCGTCGGGTACCGACGCTCTCATGCTCGCTTTACATGCGGCCGGTGTCGGTCCGGGTGACGAAGTTATCGTTCCGGACTTTTCCTTTTTCGCCACCGCCGGGGTGGTCAGCCGGCTCGGCGCTACGCCGGTCTTCGTCGACATCGAAGAAGACACCTACAACCTCGATCCCAACCTGATCGAGGCCGCCATAACCGACAAGACCAAAGTCATCATGCCCGTGCACCTGTTCGGTCAGATGGCCGACATGGACCCGATCATGGCAATCGCCGAAAAGCATGGTTTGAAAGTGGTCGAAGACGCCGCGCAGGCCATCGGCTCGGCTTATAAGAATCGTGCCGCCGGGTCGATCGGCGCCTACGGCTGCTTTTCGTTCTATCCGACCAAGAACCTCGGCGCCGCCGGCGATGCCGGTATCATCACGACCAACAGCGACGAAAACGCCGAGCTGGTTCGTATGCTCCGCGTGCACGGTCAGTCCGGCAAGTACGAACACTCGTTGGTCGGGTACAACTCACGGCTCGATACCATGCAGGCGGCGATTCTGTTGATCAAACTGCCACACCTGCAGAAGTGGTCGGAACAGCGGATCGTCAATGCCGACCGTTATGACGAAGCGTTTGCCGGTGTGCCGAACATCACCATTCCGGCCGTCAAAGACTACACGACCTTCCATATCTACAACCAGTACACGCTGGCCTCGCCAAAGCGTACGTCGATACTGAAAGGTCTCGACGATGCGAAGATCGGCTACTGCGTGTACTATCCGATCCCGTTCCACAAACAGCCCTGCTTTGCATCGCTCGGATACAAACCCGAGGAACTGCCGGTAACCTCGCGGGCCGCCGAACAGGTTTTCTCGATCCCGATCTATCCCGAGCTGACCGCCGAGGAACAGGAGGAAGTGATCGCCACGATCACCCGTCTGGCGAATGAATAAAGGCAGCCACCGACATCGTCGATAACCCCGGAGCGCCATGGCCAGACGGATCGTCATATTTGGATGGGCCGAATCGGTCCATACCAGTCGATGGGTGAAAGCTCTGCACCAGCGAGGCCACTTCGTCAAGCTTATATCGCTCGGCGGCGAGCCGAAGGATTTCTGTGCGACCGTCAACTTCGCGCGGCGCGGCCGCCTGGACTATCTTCGCTACGCGTCGACCGCGGCCCGCGAAGCCACGCAGTTCAATCCCGATCTGATTCACGTGCACTACGCCGCCGGATTCGGACTGTGGGGACTGTGGACGCGTTTTAAACCAACCGTCGTTTCGGTCTGGGGCTCGGATATTCAGAAAGTCGCCCGCCATCCGCTCTACCGCCCGCTCGTCCGGGCGGCGTTGATGCGTGCGACGGCGGTCACGGCCACCAGCGAGTTTCTCAAGCAGCAAACCGAAGCCCTGTTCAAGCCGTCGGCTCAGAAGTGTGAGGTTATTCCGTTTGGCGTCAACCTCCCGGACTCCGTCGCACCCATGCCCCCCCGACGACCCTTCCGCCTCTGTTACCTGAAACTGCACAGCAAAATCTACGGACCGGATGTGCTCCTCAAGGCGCTGGCACGCGCACGACAAACCGTCCCTGAGATCGAGCTGTCCATGGCCGGGTCCGGAGACATGACGGAGTCGCTCAAAGCGCTGGCCAAAAACCTGGGTCTGGGACACGCCGTGAGCTTTCCGGGCTTCCTCGACAACGCCGACGTCCCCGAGTTCCTTTCTCGTCACCACGCGCTTGTGATGCCGTCGCTGACCGAAGCGTTTGGGGTAGCTGCCCTCGAGGCCGGAGCGTGCGGTCGACCGACGATTGGCGCCGATGTCGGCGGGATACCCGAAGTGGTGCGGCATGAGCTGACCGGTCTGCTGACACCACCGGGCGAAGAAGGTCCGCTTGCCGATGCCATCGTGCGGCTCGCCAATGACCATCAACTGACGGAGCGACTCGGAGCGAATGCACGCCTCGTGACCGAACGGGAATTTGCGTGGCGGAAATCGCTCGATATGATGGAGGCCCTATACGAACGCCTCCTGGCCTCAAAAAAGGACTGACACCGAGCAGCCGCGAAAAATGCTGTCGAACCGGGCCCGCGCGGTGTATGTTATAACAAGCCTGCTGATCGAATCAGAATTGTACCGGGGATATCGTCCATGAAGATCCGTCTGATACGCAACGATGACGCCGAAGCCTGCAATGCGCTTCACAACAAGTTCTCACACAATAAGCGATCTCTCGACCAATGGCGCTGGGATTTCGACAACGGTTTGTATGAAACCGACCAGCTGCCGTTTGCGGTCGCCGATGATGATGGACGTATCGTCGGGACACAGGCTTTCATCCCCATCCGTTTCATCGATCGCGAAGGAGTGTACTGGACGGCGAAGTCCGAAGAAACACTGGTCGATCCCGACTACCGTGGACAGAAGCTGTTTGACCGAATGTACGAATTGCTTTTTGACTATGCGAAAGAGCGCGACCTCCGCTATGTCTGGGGCTTTACGCCCGCCACCAAGGCGTTCCTCAAGCTCGGCTTCAAAATCCCCTGCGCGACCGAGCAGTTGCTCTTTCCGTTCCACGCCGACGGGATATCGAATCTGATTGAGTCCCGCGTGCTGGTCGGCCGCACGGTTTCGACCGCGGACCGACTCAAGATGATTCCCTACCGGATCGGCGCTGTCGGCGCGCGGCTGACCGCCTCTGCGAAGCTCGGTCTCGCCCGCGGTGCGGGACTGATCGGCGATTCGCTCGACACACGGATTGTCGAAACTGCGCCCGACGGTTGCGGCGAGCTGTGCCGACGGTTTGTCGATCTCTACGGCGGCCCCACCGTTTACCGCGATGAAGCCTACCTCAACTGGCGTATCTTCGGCAACGCCTATACCAAACCGATCATGCGCGCCGCGTTCGAACGCGACACCCTGGTCGGTTGGGTGATTTATTCGATCGGTGATGAAGAGGTGGGGTACATCGTCGATGTCATGGCCGCTCCACCGGATGAATCATCGATCTCGTCGGAGGATATCGTGAAACGCCTGATCGTGGAAGCGCTTGACGATCTCCGCCGGACGGGGATTGTCGCCGCCCGAGGCTGGAGCGTAACCGCTCATCCGTTTGACAAGCTTGTCCGCGAGATATCTACTTCCCTCGGGTTCTTTCATGTCCGACGCGGTCACGCTGTCGTGGTGCTCGGCTCTACACCCGAATACCACGATCCCCTCGAGGACTCTTTCAGTGACTGGTATGTGACGCGCATCTTCACCGAGGGTGTGGCGGGCTGAGATGGACCCCCGCGCAAAATACCTCTGTACACAGATACTCCGCCACGCGCATGTCTTTTTCTCCGAGCGCGCCAACACCACATTAACAAACACCGACATTCGGTTTGTGCCGCTCGACACGGCGCGCGCACTTCGCCGATCGTGCATCGCGATACCGACCGACCTCGAGCGCCGACACGACTACGCAGACACGTACGAAGCGACTGTCGCCGGCGCGAAGTTTCGCCTCTGCCATCGCATACCACGCCCCGACGATCATGAGTGGACAGCCTTCCCGAGTGACGCCGCCCCGGTCTGGTACGTCCATGAGTCAGGTACGCGCCTCCCGGCCTGGGACTTGTTTGGTACCTTGTTCTCTCTGCTGACGCTCGAGTATGAACGCGCTTTCGCCGAGCGCGATCAACACGGCCGATTCATCGCCGCCTTCGATCCCCGCTCGAAAGCCGGACTGCTGGAACAGCCGCTGTTTAACGACGCGGTCTTTCTCCTGATAGCCGAGGCCCTCCGCTTGCGCGAGGGAGAGGGCGCGCTCTCTTCGATCGCCGACGAGGTCAACCCGCCGGCCTTGATCCTCTCGCACGACTGCGACGTTCTCCGGGGAAACGACTTCTGGACGCAAAGCATTCGCCTCGGACGCGTCCTCCTGCCACTCACCAGGCTCAAAGCACCCCGACTCGACAATCTCTGGTGGGCGGCCCGAAACGCCGTCAGACCTCGCGACTTCTATTTCGACAACACACCCGGATTGGTCACCCTCGAGCGTACCTTCGGTTACCGATCGACATTCTACATCCTGAACGGTACCGGCGGTCGGTTTGGCGCACGAAGCGGCTCGAAGCTGCTCGCACCACTTATCGGCGCGATCCCCGACGGCTGGGAGGTCGGCATCCACTACAATTACGATACCCATCTCGACCATGACCGCTTCTCCGCCCAGCAGGCGGAGTTGCACCAGATAACGGGTGGGACTGTGCCAACCGGCCGCGCCCACTACCTTCGCTTCGATCCGGACAAGTCCCTGCCGTTCTATCGCGACCACGGCATCACGCTCGACGAATCCGTTGGTTATCCCGATCGAATCGGTTATCGTGCGGCGGTAGGCGGCTGCTACCGGCCGTATGACCGTCAGTCCGAGCGGGAAATGGACATGTGGGAAGTACCGATGATCACTATGGAGAACACGCTGTTGGCGCAGTACGGCGACCAATCGCTCACCGCCTTCTCAAGCCTGCTCGATCACCTGGCCGCAGTCGGCGGCGCGCTGAGCCTGATCTTCCACCCGGGCCTCTTCTACAACCCGGAGTTCCGGTCACATCGGCGGCTCTACCACCGCATGCTGCGGATCGGCCGCGATAGTGGCGCCTGCGGCTGGACTGCCCGATACCTGACCACACTCGCTGCCTCGGCGCCGACAATTGCTGCGAACATCGGCGAAGGAGAGAGAACATGAAATCGCAACCGCCTGACTCGATTATTCGCCTCTACGATTTGCGTCTCTCCCGCGACACGTTCACGCAGGTTCGCGGCGTGCTCGATTCCACCTGGCTCACCGCCGGCCCCAGGGTAAAAGAGTTTGAGAAGCGTATCGCACAACTCAGCGGCGTCCGCTACGCTGCCGCTGTCAACTCCTGCACCAGCGGCCTCATTCTCGCCCTGCAGGCGCTCGGGCTCGACAGCGCCGCCGAGGTCATCACCACACCGTATTCGTTTGTCGCCACCGCTCACGCCATCAACCACGTCGGCGCGCAGGCCGTCTTTGCCGATATCGACCCACAATCGCTGACCATCGACCCCGAAGAGGTCGCTCGCAAAGTCACCCCGCGTACCCGAGCGATCATACCGGTCGATATCGCCGGCCACCCCGCCGACTACGACCGCCTGCGCAAAGTTGCCGAACATTTCACGTTGCCGATCATCGCCGATGCCGCCCACTCGTTTGGCGCCCTCTACCGTCGCAAATCGATCGCGAAAAACACCGATGCCGCCGTCTACTCGTTTCACGCCACCAAAAACCTCACCTGCGGCGAGGGGGGGATGGTCGTCTCGCGACACAAAGTCATCACCGATCGCGTCCGCCTGCTGGCCCTGCACGGCATGACCAAAGATGCTCTCGCCCGTCGCAACGATGCCGGCTGGCAATACGATGTCCTCGCCTCCGGCCGCAAGGCCAACATGTCCGATATCCACGCCGCCATCGGCCTCGGACAGCTGCCGTCATTCGAGTCTCAGCAGGCCAAACGCGTCAAACTCGTTCAGCGCTACCGCGAGAATCTCTCCGCGCTGTCGGATTTCATCGATTTGCCCACCCCGCCCAAACACATCCAGCATGCCTGGCACCTGTTTATAATCAAACTGAATATCGACGCCCTCACCATTACCCGCGACCGGTTCATCGAACAGATGAGAGCTCGCAAGATCGAATGCGGCGTCCACTACATCCCCATGTTCGAATTGTCCCTGTTCAAAGCCGGTGGCCTCGACGCCCGCCTGTTCCCCAACACGGCCTTTGTCGGACGGCGCGTGGTAACCCTCCCGCTCTATCCGCTGCTGAGCCTCAAGCAGATAGACTACATCTGCGACACCATCACCGACATCATCGCACGCTATAAGCGATAGTCGGGACCAATTAGGTCTGGTACGCCACGCATCCCGCGTGGGTATCCGCGCACGTCACCCTGAGCCCGCCGAAACGTGCCCCCGCGCCACACCGTTGTGTCGGATGCTTCGGCGCCGCAGGCGGCGTACATCCGACACGCACACCAACACTTGCCAACCGCCCCCTATCCGACTATTAATACGGTATGCCGGCAAACCTTCCGCCCCAATACTACGAACTCGAACGCGAGTTCCGCGCCTGCCGCGACTCCCGCGAGAAACTCCGCCTCGCCGAGGAGCTCCTTCGCATCATGCCCAAACACAAGGGCACCGACAAACTCCAGGCCGACATGAAGGCGAAAATCTCCAAGCTGAAGAAAGAAATCGAAGGGGGCGGCAAAAGCACCGGCGGCGGCGCCACACGACAGGCGCCCACCCACGACTATGTCGAGCGCGAAGGCGCCGGACAGGTCATTCTGATTGGCGCTCCCAACTGCGGAAAATCATCGCTGGTCGACGCCCTCACCAACGCCAAAGTCGAGATTGCGGACTACCCCTACACCACCCGCGAGCCGCTCGCCGGCATGATGGATTTCGAAACCATCCAGATACAACTGATCGACACCCCCCCCATCTCCGATGAGCTGTTCGAAAACTACCTGACCAATCTCGTCCGCAACGCCGATCTGGTCCTGCTGGTGGTCGATCTGGCCGACCCCCATCTCCGCGCCCGCAACGAGTTCATCCTCAAGACCCTCGAAGAGAAAAAGATCGTTCTCTGTCACACGCCGCCCGATGAGGTCGACGACGTTCGGTTCGTCTACAAACGCACGCTTATCTGTGGCCACAAAGTCTACGATGACGAAGACGGTTCAAACCGCAAAGCCCTCGATCAGCTTTTCCCCGATTTCCCGGTGGTAACAACTTCGATCCTCGACGATGACTCCCTGCAAGCGCTGCAGCGCGCTGTATTTGCATCGCTGCGCATCATCCGCGTCTACACCAAGCAGGTGGGGAAACCGGTTGAACTGGTCGACCCGGTCGTCTTGCCGATAGGGGGGACTGTCGAGGATGCGGCGATCTCCATCCACAAGGATTTCGCCGAGAAACTGAAATTCGCCAAAATCTGGGGCGAGGGGAAATTCGACGGTCAGCGGGTTACCCGCGACCACGTCCTGTCCGACCGCGACGTAGTCGAATTCCACATCTAGTTCTGAATGACCGACTCCCGACTTGTCACTGTCGAGCAATCATGCAGGCAGCAGTCATTCAACTGCGCCTTCATCCGCGAACTGCAAATCTGAAGCTCCGCCATGAGCGTGCGCATGCGGCGGTCGGTCGGATAGCGCTCCGAGATTCGATGGATCAGTTCGCTTTCGATATCACCAAGACGTTCGGCGGTGCGCTTGACCTGGGCCACCCTGATCGAAGGCGACGTGCGAAGGGAACTGGAAAGAATCGTCAAGCGCGTGCGCGATCGTGACTCTTCTGACGGAATCGAGCGTGGCTGTGTCGGGATACTGCTCGACTTCGCCTCTGCTGCTGCCTGTCGCCGGAGCCGTATCGATACCAGTTCACCGATCACCAGCACCACCAGAGCCGCAGCAGCCGCATAGTACATCGACACCAACCGGCTTTCCAGCCACAAAAAAGCCGCCACGGCGGCGGATACGGTGATGATATTGATAATGACCGTGCGAATCCCGGTGTCCCCTCCCGACGGCGACGGCGTGCGATGTCTGGATGGTCGAGGCGTCATTGGCTTCTCCTTGAAGTCGAACGAATATCACCCACTATATTATATCGGCCCGCACGCCCCGCTGTTTAGCCCCGCACAGAGCCTTTTTCCTTGACTTAGCCCCAGCCGCACGGGAGTTTATCCCCATGAAACCCCGACTCACGTTCGATTTCCGAGACATCCTGGCGACCTCGGCGCACGCCCTTTCCGCCAAACAGATATTCGTCATGACCCTGTCGCTGGTGCTCGGTCTGGCCGTGTATGACATCGGCTACTACCTCGCTCATCTGGCGGCCGGGACCGATATCGGCACCGTCTGGCGCATCTACGGCCTCTTTCCGGGACCGGCCCTCGGGGTGGGTGACCGACTCGCCAAAGCAATCTACCTGCTTGGCATATTCGGTGGAGTCTATATGACCATGCTTGGCATGGTGGCGGTCGCCTCGATCAATATCGAACGAATCCGAGGCAACCGCTTCTTCTCGGCCCGCGAGTCGATCCGTTTTGCGCTCAGGAAAGCCAAACCGGTCTTTTTGTGCGAAACCGCCATTGTCGCCTTTGTCGCGCTGATAATCTTCCTCTTCCTGATCGTCGGGCTGTTCGGCCGCATCCCGTATCTCGGGGAATGGCTCTACAGCCTGTTTTTTGTCTTCCCGCTCTATTTCATCGCACTGTTCACCGTTTTCATTGTCCTGATCGCGCAGGTCTCGGTGATCCTGACCCCGGCGGTCGCGGCCGCCGAACGCAAGGGGGAGACCTTCGGCCTGATCCTCGAAACCTTCTCGACCATCATTCGCCAGCCGATCCGCTGGCTTGGCTATACCGCCTACGCGATAGTCACCGGCAAAATCGCCAGTTTCATCTACGGCTATTTTGCGGTCCGCTCCGTCCAGGCGATCATCTGGGCGACCGGCCACACCGATGGCGGCACGATGCGCAGGCTGGTCGAGAGCGCCCTCTCGCACCTGCCGCTTCGCTCCGATGTCTTCACCCAGTCGATTAACATATTCCCCGGCATCGACTGGGGATTGAACTTGCAGGCGTTCGTGCGGCGTTCCGACAGCGCCGAGTCGTATGTCATGGCCTTCATGCTCTTTTTGATCTTCGCCAGTGTGCTGGGCTATTTCCTGAGTGTGATCGCCGCGGCGCAGGCGTACGGTTACGTTGCAATCCGCTATCAGAAGGACGGCTACCGCATCGACGAAGAACCGCCGATCGGGGAAGGGGCGCTGGACAATTCGACCAAACCCAATGGCAACAGCACGACTGACCGCAACTCCGACTCCGCATCATGAAGACCATCCGCACCGTCAAACAGATGCAGCAAACCGTGCGCAAACTCGTCGCACAGGGCAAAACCATCGGGCTCGTGCCGACTATGGGCTTTCTTCACGATGGCCACCTGTCGCTGGTCCGCAAAGCCAGACAACACGCCGATATGGTGGTCGCATCGATATTTGTCAACCCGACCCAGTTTGGACCGCGCGAAGATTTCTCGACTTATCCGCACGATGAAAGAGGTGATCTGAAAAAACTCCGCTCGGCCGACTGCCATATCGTGTTTATCCCGACCACCCGCGAGATCTACCCCAAAGGTTTCCAGACCTTCGTCAACGTCGAGAAACTGACTCAGATCCTCGAAGGCGCTTCGCGGCCGGGGCATTTCCGAGGCGTTACGACTGTCGTCTCGAAACTGTTTAATATCATCCGTCCCGATGTTGCCGTGTTTGGCCAGAAAGACTTCCAGCAGGCGGCCGTGCTCAGGCAGATGACGATCGATCTGGGCTACCCAATCAAATTCATAGTCGCCCCGACCGTGCGCGAGACCGATGGTTTGGCGATGTCGTCCCGGAACAAGTATTTCTCACCGGAGACCCGCCCCGAAGCGGTCTGTTTGTATGGTGGGCTGAAGAAGGCGAAAGCCATGGTGAAGGCGGGGGAGAGATCAACCGCGAAAATCAGTCGTGCCATGACGAAAGAAATCCTCGCCGTCTGTCCGAGTGCACAGATCGACTATATCGCCTTCAACGATCTGAAGACCCTGCAATCGACCACCAAAGTCGAACCCGGCACGATCTGTTCACTCGCCGCCAGCGTCCATGGTGTGCGGCTGATCGACAACATGAAGGTCCTGTAGGGCGGATCCGTCTTCGAATCCGCCATTGTGGAGGCTGGGTACCCCACCGCTTGCGGTGGGTTCTCTTCGTCTCGGGTCTTCGTGGCCGTGTCTGCTATGGGTTGTCGTGCATGGCGTACGTCCTCGTGCGCCACGCGGCCCAACGAACACCAGTCTTGTAGGGCGGATCCGTCTTCGAATCCGCCATGCGTAGGCCGAGGCTGCTTGCAGCCCGGCTCCGCGACTTGACCCCTCGCCTATAGCAATAGCATGGGGTGCGTGGCGAAAGGTCGTCTAAGACTGTTCCGTCGGGTGCTAGTTCGCCTCCAGCGAACGACACCCGACGGCATCTCACTTCCGCGTCCGTGCCCGGCGTCCGCCCTCGGCTCCTCGTGGCCGTGACTTCAGTCTTGTAGGGCGGATCCGTCTTCGAATCCGCCATGCGTAGGCCGAGGCTGCT
>JAHLKV010000002.1 GCA_020444475.1 bacterium | reverse complement strand
AGGCGATGGCAGAACCGCTTCGTCCTGCGGTCTCGGGTTCTGCCCTACAAGCGCCTTCAAATCCTTATCAGCTGGTAGGGCGGGTCCGTCTTCGAACCCGCCATGCCGTCAACTTCCTCAAAGGCGATGGCAGAACCGCTTCGTCCTGCGGTCTCGGGTTCTGCCCTACAAGCGCCGGGCTGCAAGCAGCCTCGGCCTACGTGACGGCACGTCTGCGGACAGACATGCCCTACAAGAACGTCATGGCACGTCTGCGGACAGACATGCCCTACGAGGCTCGGCCCACAAGCTAGCTTTTTTTGCGTTCTATAAATGAGATCAGGTTGGCGACCGAATCGAGATTGGCCGGAACCATCTCGTCATCCTCAACCGTCACGCCGTACTTCTCTTCGAGGAACGACGTCAACTCCAGCACGCCGGTGGAGTCGATAATGCCCTGCTCCATAAAGGAATCGGTGTCTTCGAACTGCTCGGACTCATCGCCGAAAAAGTACGTCTCGTAGATGAAGGCGCGGATTTCCTGTCGCACCGTAGCCTGGTCTATTGCTGCCATGGTCGTTTCCGTTGTTTCCTGGTCTGAATCGTTATCTGTTCAATCACCTGTCGACGGTGAGTCGTTATTCTGCTTCGAGCGGCAGCATCCGAAGGTACTCGGTCGCCGTTATCTTGCGCTGAATGTTGGCGTAGCCCTTTTCGGCCTGCTCGGTGCTGATCCCCAGCACTTTGGCCGCTTCGGCCGCCGGCACCCCGGTCTCCATGGCATGCCAGAGCATATCCATAGTATAGAAATCGAGGCCGAAGAAGAACTCCTCCTGGGTCACCTCGGCGCTATACGTATCGGTGGTCGGTGTGCGTTTGATAATCTCTTTCGGGACCCCGAGGAACTCGGCGATCTGGTAGACCTGAATCTTGAACAGGTGGGCGATCGGCTTGAGGTCCGCGCCGCCGTCGCCATACTTCACGAAAAAGCCCTGCATGTGCTCGTCTTTGTTGCCGGTTCCAACCACCGCCCAGTTGCGCTTTTCGGCGTGGAAATACAGGGTGGTCATGCGAAGGCGCTGCTTGAGGTTCGACGCAGCCACGATCTGCAGGTAGGCGTCGAGCGGAAGGCGCTTCACCTTCTCGCCGTCCTTGTTGGCGATCGTCAGGTTGAAGAAGTTGAAACTGTCTTTTTCGAGGATATTCGACGGAATCGTAATCTTCGAGGTATAGCTGCTGTCGAACTCCGGAAAAACGCTTTTAACCGCTTCGTCGCGGCGTTCATAACAGCCTAGTCCGGCCAGACCGGCGGAGATGTTTTCCTTGATTGTCTCGAAACCAAACGTCCCGGCCAGCTCACGGGCGAGCTGTTCGCTTTCCGGCGAGGAGTCCGTTTCGGGCATCATGATGCCGACCACGCGTTTCGGTCCCAGGGCGCGCGCGGCAAGGGCGGCGCAGACCGAGGAGTCGATCCCGCCCGAAATACCAATCACGGCGCCGGTTTTTTTGAGGTCTTTGCGGATCTGATTCCGCATCGTCTGGCAGAGTTCATCGACGACTTTCTCGGCGTCGATTTTCAGACTGTCTTTTGTGAAGGCCAACGTGTTAGCTCCTTATATGCAGTTATCATCTCATCACGTTCGGTTGTGCACGGCTGGGCTGAGGCAATCGGCCCGGGATGGCGCCGGTCTCGATCCAGGTTCGAAAATCAAGCGCTTGTCGAATATATCGGCAGTCGAGTGAATCCCCTGAGCCACTGTGACACAAAGAGTTTGCTTCGCCGAGCGACCCGCCGGCAGGCGCCGTCGCGCCGCTCAATCATGTACTATTTTGCTCTTTGAATAGGGGCCGACAGGCAAGCCAATAGTACGCCGACCGGCCAAAAAAGCAATACTTTTCTCCCCTGCCTGCCGACATAACATCCCAGAGGGACCCCACAACCGACCCGGATCGTTTTGACGTTGGATCAGGTCTTCAAAAAGCCTATATTTTCGAGGGCAATTCGGCCGCAACAGCCGCCGGAACGGGAACTTCCACGATTCCGGCTGTTACAAGAGACAAACCGACCGGGACGGCTGGATGTGCCCGAAAAACAGCGTTTTTCTCACGATCGACAGGAATAATCGTCTATGAACCTGAGCAAAATCGACAAGCAGCTTGATATTCGCGAGCTTATCGGGATGGCTTGGAAGCGCAAATGGCTGATCGTCCTTCCCCTCATTCTCGTGTCAGCCATCGCCTTCGGCTCCTCGTATCTGATCACGCCCGAGTACGAGTCGGCTACGATCATTCAGATTGATGCCGAAGTATCCCTCACTCGCGAGCTCGAAGCTATCGTCGGGGAGCAAAGCGGCCTTCGACGCATGGGCACCTCTGAACGTCGTGAGAAACTACAGGCTATTCATAACGAAATCACCTCGCGCGCCTACACTGTTCTCCTGAACGATCGCCTCCGCCTCGAGCGCGTTCCGCAGATTGCCGCCGAGGCCCGCAAGATCATCGCCGGACGTCCGGCCATGCCGGTCGACCAGGCGCAGATCCGCGCGGTGCAGTCGATGTTGAAGGAATCGGTGGTGGTCGACTGGGCAGCCGGCGACCAGATCATGATCCGGGTCGAAACGACCGATCCGCTCATGGCCCGCGATATCGCCAACACCCTCGGCGAAATCTATATCGGTGAAAAGGTCAAACAGGAGCTCTACCAGATCCGCTCGTCACAGGACTTCTCCGATATCCAGCTCGAAAAATACGAGCAGCAACTCCGCGACGTGCTCGCCGAGCGGACCAATGTCGAAAAGGAATACCTGGCGATCCAGCTCGATGAGTCTATCACGTCCGAGTCCAACCGACAGGAAATCACCGCCGAGATCGACCGGTCTACCCGGGAGATCGAAAACCTGCGAGAGGAAGAAAAACAAATCCTCGCTCGCTTGAACGCGGCGGGACTGTCGAGTTCCAAGGTCGAATTGGAGGGTTCGGACACCAAGGCCGGCCTGGAGCAGGATCTCAAACAGCAGCTGCGTCAGGTGGGAGATTTGATGATTCGCTATACCTGGTCCGACCCGCAGGTCATCAATTTCAAGCTGAAGCAGAACAACCTGATCTCGTCGTTGGAGTCGGAGAACCGGCGTCTCGTCAACGAGCAGTTCGGCAGTCAGAACCAGGAAGTCAAGGACCAGCTCGCCCAGTTGTTCAACATACGTACTTCGCTGGACTACCTGTACTCGAAGAAACCGTATCTTCAGTCGGCGCTCGATGAGTTGACCACGAAAATGAACCTGATCCCCGAGTACGAAGCCCGTCTGGCGCAGCTCGATCGCGATGTTGCCGCCAAGACCGATCTTCGCGACCGCTTCAAGCGCCAGCAGGAAAGCTCTACCATCTCGCAGGCGCTGGTGCAGGACATGTCGTCATCGAAGTACCGGGTGGTCGAACCGGCCAAAGCGCCGCTGGGACCATTCAAGCCGGACCGCAAGCAGATCCTCATGATGGGGATTATGCTTGGCCTGGTAGTCGGCGGAGCCGTGGCAATCCTGGTCGAGCTGCTGGACAACTCGTTCAAGAAGGTTGAGGATGTCGAGGAGGCGCTGGATTTGCCGGTTTTCGGCGTCACACCGCGTATCGACTTCCTGAAGAAAATGCCGTCTTAAGTCGTTTGAGAGGCGCCCGGTGTACAGCGGAGTGTCTCACTCGCCCGTGTAATGAGCGCCATGAAGAAGGCGGCCAGGAAACCAACCTGTCCGCCGAACAACCACCCTCCCTCAATCAGCGTTGATACCAACAAGACAAACCCGATCGCGTAAAGAGCGGACGCGGTTGCTGCCGGTGTCATATCGGCGGTCTGTCGCCATACGCGCCTGCTGATACGGAACTGCGTCGCAAACAAGCCGACGGCGGTTCCGGCGCCGATCAGTCCCGTTTCGGCCAGATAGTGCAGCGTCATATTGTGGGCTGACAATCCGGATATATACAGGGTGAATGGGTTGAATCTGGCTCCCGGATAGACCTCACCATAATGCTGGAACATCCCCGGTCCCATCCCCAGCAGAGGATGATCCAGAAAGGCCCCTATCGCTCGTTCCCACAACTGCAGGCGGAGCAGCAGAGTGCCGCTTGGTTCGAACCGCACGAGCGAATCGAATCGCTCGTAAACAGCGAGCAGCAGGGTCGGCTTCAACACTATCAGCACGACAGGGACCATGGCGGCCAACGCCACGACCGACCAGATTCGGCGGGCCGCTGCATGGCCGGCCGTCCTGTTCTCGAACGCCGCAGATCGCAGTGAGCGGTGCGTGCGAGTACGCCACCACCCGATGAGCAGTACAAACCCGGCCGCCAGCACGCCGAATCCGATCGGAGCCCGGCTCTGGGTACCGACAAGAGCGCCGAGCACGACGAGACTGCCCAGCAGAAAGCCAAGCCGTCGGCGGGGTGACCAGACGGCGAAGCTGACTCCGATGGGCAAAGCAAGCATGGTCAGTTCGTCGAGAATGCGCAGGCTGAATCCGAACGAACGGGCGACACCGCCGCTGGCGATAAACGGTACCAGCGCTATCAGTGAATGAACCACCGCGAACCAGAAAAATGCCTGCAACAGATGCGTGGGTGACAGATGACGAGAGAGCCGGTAGACACCGATAAAGGTGCCCAGCAGGAACACCACGCGGGCGACTGGTCGGACAGCTCGCTCGGGTGCATACCCGAAGACGCCGGATATGCAGAGGACGACCGCAAAGGCGAGATACCACCAGCCGATCGCAGGCATCCTGCGCGGGAGCCGATCCGAAAGTACCACATCAAGGAATGCCGCCGCAATCAGGACCAGCGCGCTGAGATCGAGCAGAATGAGCGGCACTGATTCGACGACCACAAACAGCAGATAGCAGCAGAAGACAAACTGATAGAGTGCCCATCGCGGATTTGTCACCAGGACAAGGCCGACCGGCGCCGCCACCAGGGCGATAGCCAGCGACGCGCGGTTGTTCATCCAGAGCAGAACTGCGGCCAGGATAAACACGAACACCGCCATCAGCACCAACAGCCCAATCCGCGACGGGGCAATAGTGTGATCAGGCTCAACTGACAGATCCTCGGTCCTCATACCGCCAAAGATACGTGCTTACGTTGGATCGGTCAATGAACAGAACGGCGGAGTAGTGTTATGGCCGCAGTTAGCGGATGAGCGGGGTGATCGTGATGGTCGTTCCCTGACCGAGTTCGGAGTCGATCGTAATCTGGCCGCCGAGCTCCTGAATCACTCGGTGGACCGACCCCGGATCCGGACCCATGCCACCATGCCGATACGCTGTTTCCGGCGAAGGGAGCAGAGCGGCTATCTGATGAGCTTCATCTTCGCCCTCAACGCCGCCTGGCGGAGTCGACGCACACATCTCGCGGAAGCCTGATCACACACCATCCAGTTCCCCCCCCGCGGAATGTTGACAAAACGACCCGCATTCAGTAGATTGGCGCAGGTCAGTGGTTGGAATCCCGAAACTCGCCCCGTGTGATACGCCGGTCCGGATCGGCGTCGGGTTGCACGTTGCAGAAGTCCGCTGGCCGCAACCGTCGCTGGATATTGCCGGGGTGACTGCGGGGGAGACTCCCCATGCCGGACAGCCGCGTTTCCGCAACTCGAGCGATCGCGCTTTGCATCGCCCTGCTTGTCCTTTGTCTCACGTCGAACCTGACAGCCTCGCCGGACTGGGTGAAAGAAGCTATCGAGGCGGCGGAGGGGGTCACACCGCAGGCCGACGCCATCGCTCTGATAATCGCACACACCGCTGAAATCGAGATCAGCAAGAACGGCAGCTCAACCACCAAAGTACGACGCGCCGTCAAAGTCCTGAGTCCTCAGGGTGCCGATGACGCGTATCTCTCCGTGCCGACATCGTCTTATTCCAAAGTCAAGGGGCTGAAGGGCTGGCGGATCGAGAGTGGCGGCGCCGAAGAGAAACTTGATGATGAGTATATTGTCGAAGTCGCACCGCTCCAGTCGGCGGGGTATTACATCGACATGAAACTGGTCTCGGTACTGTGGCCCGACATCAAGACCGGCGATGTGTTCGCATATGAATACGAGCTGGATGAGAAAGAGCAATTCGACGGCTTCTTCCAGCGGTTTCTGTTCCAGAAGGATCTTCCCGTGTTGTCCGCCCGACTCACCGTCACGCTTCCCGACAACTGGGAGCTTCATGCCTCCGAGCAGAACCTCGATCCGGTCACATCACGTGTCGAGGACGGTCGCTACATATGGGAGGCGGGATATATGGCCTACTGCCCCGAAGAACCGTACATGCCGCCGTGGCGCTATGTCCTGCGACAAATACTGCTGAGTTGCTATGATCCGTCGACAAGCGGCCGCTCGCATTTCGTCGACTGGGATGCCTGCGGCTCCTGGACGTCGCTGTTGTACCGCGAACCGATGGTCTGCGATTCGGTTCTGGCGGCCGAAGTGATGTCGATTGTCGGTCAGGCCGCCACACCTTCCGATCGCCTCCAGGCGGTGGCGACCTATGTTCGGGACAGAATTCGGTATGTTGCCGTTGAAATCGGTGACGGTCGGTTCGAGCCCCGCGCCGCCTCGGAGACGTTTGCCAACAGCTATGGCGACTGCAAAGACAAGGCGACGCTGATGCGAGCGATGTTGTCCGTCCTTGATATTCCCAGCAGCCCGGCGCTGGCATCGGTCGGCAGCACCGTCGACAAGGACTTCCCTTCGCCGTTTCAGTTCAATCACGTGATAGTCGCTGTGCCGACTTCCAGCATTACCGACTGGCCTTCGGAATCACACGCGGTGATCGACGGCTGGCTCTATTTCGATCCGACCGATCCTGCGATAAGCCTCGGAGACCTCCCTCCCGTGCTCTACGGCGGTTATGTCCTGCGGGCAGCCGACTCGACTTCGGGATTGACCAGGCTCCCCCGCCTCGAACCGACTGATCGCATGTGCCGCAACCACGCCACAATCACGCTGGCGCCGGACATGACGGTGACTGCGCAGATGACCGTCACCGACATCGGCGCCAACGCCGCCTCGATTGCCTACCACCGGGCGACCACGCCCGTCTCGGATCAGCTTGAGGAACTCCACCGACGCTTCAGCACGACCATTCCCAACGCGGTCATCTCGGACTACTCTTTCGCGTCCGATTCCGACTCGACCTGGGCAGCTTTCACGCTTGTCGGCGATGCCCCGGTCACTTGCGCCGGCGATATGACGCTGCTGAGCGTGAACGTATTCGAGACCGACAGCTTCGAGAACCTTCCGAAAGGTGAACGCGTTCATCCGATCTGGTTTGGCGCCGCCAGGACAGTGGAAAGTGAGATCGACTGGATACTGCCGGATGGGTGGCGTGTCGCCGAGATACCGGATACGATCTGGTTCGATGGTGATCCGGGCAGCGTGCACTGCGTCTGTGAAGGAACCGGCTCTCACATCAGCGTCGTATCAACCCAGACCCGGAAGGGCTGGTTGCTCGATTCCGAGAACTATGCTTCGGCCCGCCGCTTCGTTCGCACACACAAGAAATCGGCGGATATGACAATAATGCTCACTTTGCCATAAGGGGTGCCCACCGTGTTTCAGAACCTTATCCGCCTGGTACTGTCGGCAGGCCTGGTCGTGACCCTGGCGACCGGCACCGCGCTGGCCGACAAGTTCGAATGGGATGAGATCACCGAAGATGACTGGTCGGTTTCACAGGATTCCGCACAGGGGATCTTCGATGCCGTCATGCTGTTCGAGAAACTTGCTGTCGATCATAAGGATTTTGAAGGTGGCCGTTTCAAACGCACGATGTACAGACGTATCAGGATACTCGGCACGGAAGGTCGGAAGTGGGCAGATGTGGAAGCTCCGTTCTTGGCCCCCGACCAGGACATCAAAGAGATCCAGGGCCGCACGATCTTGCGTGACGGCACCGTCGTCCCGCTTGACAAAGACAAGATAATTGAAGAGCAGGTGTTCAAGGCGCAAGGCGAGAAATATACCCTGCACACATTCTCGCTGCCGGGCGTCACGGATGACTGCATTGTCGAGTACATGATCCGGTATGAACTCAAAACATACGCCGGAGAGTGGATCATTCAGAAGGATATCCCGCTGATGCGATTTGAAATGAAGTGGGTAATTCCGGAAATGCACCTCAACACGCTGGGCGGGTTCCTTGATTTCGCAGCCGATAGAATCACCCCTAATTACCTGTGGCTGAATACGTTCTCCGATATCGACGTCAAGCAGCTGCCGGATCTCAAGAAGCCGAAGTGGTTGGAACTGTCGTGCGGTTTTGTGCCTGCATTCGAGGGCGAACCGTTCACTGTCCCCGACAAGGCACTGAAAACAAAGCTCTACACCTACTATGGCTCTCGCGTGCCTCCCGAGACCTACTGGGGGGAACAAGGACGCGGCCTTGTGCGGATTCTTTCCGAGTACTGCAGGAAAAACAAGCGCGTCAAGAAGGTCGTCCAGCGATTCAACGAACTTCCGAATGCGGACGCCAAGATCGCTGCCGCCTACAACTGGCTTCGCGACAGCTTGCTGAACCTGACGCATTTCGATCTCTGGGAGTGGGAGGGACATCGCCGGGTGAAGATCGATCCGAAGAAGATCGAGGACATCGATGATCTCTTCAAGTACCGCTATGGCTACAGTATAGACATCGATGCAGCATTTGTGGATATGCTGCGAGAGATGAACATCGATGCCAGATATTGCTATGCCAAAGACCGTTTCGACGATCTGTTTGTGATGGAAGCGAAGTACTGGCAACTCGATCGCAGTCTGGTTGCCGTTCCACAGGCTCCCGGCGAGTACAAGTTCTATACGGTCGGGCACGCCTGTACCCCGATCGAAACCGTTCCGTGGTTTCTGGAAGGCGTTCAGACGCTGATCGGCGGCGGCAACGAGCTGATGGTCTCCATCCCGTTCTCACCCGCCGACTTCAGTATCACCCAGACCACGTACGAAGTCGAGATCACGGAGGACCTCGAAGCATTCGCGACCGCATCGTCGCGGATGACCGGACACGACGCGCGCGGCGTGCGGATGGAGCTTCTCGATGAAGACACGGCCGACTTCGCCGATATGCTCTCTGAAAATGCGGAGGCGCTCTACCCCGATGCCGTGCTCGACTCTCTTTCGGTAGAGCAATGGGACGACATATCGCAGCCGGTGCTCATGCACTGCCATCTCACGTATCCCGATCTCACCACCGCCGGCAGCCGGGTGTTGCTCAAACCGTTCGCCTTCTGCACCTCGGTCGAGAATCCCTTTTACGCACCCGAGCGAAAGACGGCGGTTCTTTTCGACTATGCGCACAAACTGGAAGAGTCGGCCTTTATCGTTCTGCCTGAAGGTTACACGGTCGAGGCGTTGCCGAATGACACAAGCTTTGCCAACAGGATCGGAAGTTGCACGATCGGCTTCCAGAACATGGGAGACAAGATCCTCGCTCAGCGGTTTTTCGTGTTGAACCGACCATTCTGGGGAGTGACGGACTATCCCGACGTGCAGGCGCTCTTCCAGGCTCGGAAGGATCTCTCCGGGCAGGTGGTAGTGCTCACCGAAGGCTCGGACGATGAGGTGGATGTAGTACCGACACCGGGGGCCACACCGGCGACATCCGGGACCGAGGGCGAAGAGACGGGACTATAGCTTGAGAGAACTTCCGTCGGATAACGGCGACTAGCGGATTGGCAGGACGATCGTGACGGTCGTTCCCTGGCCGAGCTCGGAGTCGATCGTAATCTGGCCGCCGTGCTCCTGAATCACACGATAGGCCGTGCCCAGCCCGGAGCCCATGCGGACGCGCTCTCCCGACGCGCGGATGCTGATATCGAAGACACGCTGGAGCCTCGCCTGCGGAATACCCCGACCCGTGTCGGCGATCGTGATACGCACGGTTCCGGAATCCTCGACTGTCGTAATCGTGATCTCCCCTTTGCCATCGATGGATTCCGCGGCGTTTTTGAGCAGGTTCAAAAAGACCTGGTTGAGCCGGCCCGGATAGCAGCCGATCGGCGGCAGCGCGGCGTAGTTTCGGTTGACCGTGATGCGCTGCATGCGATCGGAGCCGAGCAGATGCAGACTGGCCTCGATCCCCTCGTGAATATCCACCTTCTGGTACTGAGCCTCGTCGAGGCGCGCGAAATTCTTCAAACTGCGCACCAGGGTCGCTACTCGCTCGGAAGCATCAGTGATGACCCGAAAGTTCTCGGAGAGGACCGTACGCGTCTTGATCCGCGCCTCACCCACAAAGCTGTCATCCTCCAGGCGCTTCAGACAGCGCCGGGCGATATCCGTAGAGCTGAGAATCGCCCCCACCGGGTTGTTTATTTCGTGCGCCACGGCCGCCACCAGATCGCCCAGCGATGCCATCTTCTCTTTCATAAGTAGCTGCTCCTGGGTCTCCCGAAGCTGCTTCAGGGCATCTTCGAGATCGCGGTTGGCCTGCTCGATTTCGCTTTTTTGCTGGACCAGATGCTCCGACTTCAACTCCAATTCCTGGTACGTCTTGCGAAGTTCTTCATGGCGCAGGCGGATCTGCTCGGCCTGCTCTTCGGTCTTCTGCCGGGCTCGGCGCAGGGAATCGGTCATGTCGTTAAACGATCCGGCCAGTTGCCCGATTTCATCGCCTGTATCGACCGAAAGGTGGACATCGAGATTCCCCGAGGCTACCTGTTCGGCGGCCGATGCCAGCCGTCGCACCGGACGGGTCATCAGCCGAATGAACGCCGCGATCCACCCGCCCGACAGCAGCAGCGAGATGATCAGCAACAAAAGCGAGAAACCGCGAATCCGATGATACGCTTCGGCGGAGCGACTGCTCGCCAGATCGGACGCCTGCCGGTTGACCCGCACCAGCTCGACCAGGCCGCTGCTGAGCGACGAGTAAACGCCGCGTGCCGACCCGTTCAGCAGCGCCACGGCGCTGTCGGTCGCACCGTACTCCGTCAGGGCCAGGAACTCCATCGTGCTGAGCTGGTATTCATCCCACAGATGATCGTATTCATCGTACAGCTTCGCTTCCTCCGACGCGTAGGCGTCGTTTTCGCCGAATTCGGCGCGAAGCTCTTCGTAGCTGTCCCGGTTGGTGTTTATCCGATCGAGAATCGCAATCATCCGCTCCTGAAGCTGGTAACGTTCGGTGCTGTCGCTGACCACCGCGAGCTGGAGCTGGGTCATGCGCAGTTCGGTCGTGATGGTGTTGATCTCAGAGATGGCTATGACACGCGGGATACGTGCCACCGTCAGGTGGTCTATCTCGGCCTTGAACTCCCCCACTCGCGTTATAAAGAAGCCGTTCAGCAACACCATGATAAACAGGATCATGCCGAAGCCGATCATCTGCTTGGTGATGATCCGGGCGTCTTTGAAACGTCGGAAGCCCATGGTTATTCGCTGATCGTAAGCAGCACTTTCACACTGTCGCCGACATGAGCACGGGTAACGAATCCGATCGCACCGGGCGTCGCGGCAACTTGTCTGACGACCGCTTCTTCGTCGCTGAGTGCATCCGGCGGATGTCCCTCACCCGACAGCATGTTTTTCAGCCAGATCGAGCGCATGCGCGAGGAGGTCTTGCCGAGGTAGTCGAAAAACCGGTCGCGAACATCCTTGTGACCTTCCAGATCGAACAGCCTGACGCGCGTGCCGTCACTCCACGCCTGAATGTCGCCGGTGTAGAAGTCGAGCAGGGCACCGCGATCGAGGGCCGTATCCGGGGCTGCCCGGTTGGCGATTACCACGATAGTCGTGTCCGAATCGTCTCCCGACACCGCGAAGAGCGGCGCGATAAGGATCAGGAATGTCAGCAACAGCCGTCTCATATCACGTGCCTAAAAGAACGCCGAGATGGCGAGTGCGAAATAGTGACTTGACGAGGTGATGTCATACGCCAGACCGGTCGATTCGATTTCCTGCCAGACCCTGGCCCACTGCGCCTTCACCGTCACGCGGTCGTTGATCCGGCAGGACAGACCGACCGTCGGTATCTCCAACTCCAAAACCTGGTCGAGCGAGATCGGATTGAACGTCTGGGCGTCCTCGAGATTCACGAAACTGCGCTCTCGCGTCTTCCAGTAGCTGACATAAGCGGACCAGCGCTCGTCGAACTCATAGCCGACGGTCGCATAGTAGAAGTCCAGATCGAGATCAACCGTCGGCCCCTCGTTGTCGTACCGGACCGAGATCAACTCCCCCTCGAGAAACAGCCCACCGGAATGATACGACAGATCGCCTCCCAGTCGATATCGGCCCAGCTCGCGCCCCACGCCGATCTCCCCGAAATTCTCGCGTAGGATATCGGACAACAGGTTGGAGCGGTCGTAGGTCATAGAGAACCCGAACTTGAACTCCTCCTGCCGGAATCCCACCCGCCCGCCAAACAGAAACGTGTCGGTTGTATCTACCCCGGTCTGCCCCTCTTCCGGATCGCTGTTGATGTTGGGAGAGTTGCCCATGTACAGCGCGTAGTCGAACTTGAATCCTTCGTACGGCAGGAAGCCGTACGCCTGCACGTATGCCCGGTTGGGGACGTACTGATCGATCGGGATAATTTCTTCGAGCGAAGATTCGTAGACAATCGGTCGGATGATATAGGGAAGGATCGGCGTGCGGTTTTTGATCTCGTTAAGACCATTAAAAATGGGAATCTGAAGTCCCAGCTTCAGATTGAACCGGTTGTCGTACCGATAGCGTACCCATGCCTCCTGAACATCGAGCGTTCCCCAGTTCTTGTTCGCCGAGAAGGAGTTGGTGAACTCGAAATTAATGAACGACGTCCAGGACCGGGTCAGGTCTTTTTGCAGGAAGACATTGAGGTGCTGGAGAAGAAACGAGCTTCTCTTGGCGTAGTCGTCCGGCCGTTCGTGCTGAAACTCAGTCTGGAAGTAACCGAATATGTTGACGTCGTCGGCATCCTCAGCCAGCGCAGTCGGGCCGGTCAAACCTGACAGACACAGCAGCAGACACAGACAATAGCCGATTCGCAATGAACGCAAAATACCACCTCAGCCGATCGGGGCTTTTTGAAGTCGCTCGATTGCCAAGGTAAAGCCTCTGCCCGACGGTTACAAATGAAATCGCACATCAGGGAGATCGGGCTGTACGGCAGAAAAAAAACCGCCCGGCATGGGGCCGGACGGCTGTCGTGTATATTGGCGGAATCGACGTCGTCTCTAGGCGGCGGACCTGGCCTTCTGCGACGCGTCGGTCTTTTTCAGGTAAGCGCGAAGCATCCACATGTCTTTCTCCAGACCATCGGAGATACCGTCGAGCAGATTGACCGTCCCGCGATCACCGGCCTTCTCGGCCTCTTCGATTACCTTCCCGATCTGCAGGTGCTGGACGCCGAAATCAGCCAGGACACGGTTGACCATCTCGTGCGCCTGCGGAACCTCGGGTTCTTCGGCGACGGTTGCGGTCTTGAGCGCCTCGGACAAAGTCCCGATCGGCGAGCCGCCGACTGTCAGGATCCGCTCCGCGACATCGTCGATAATCCCGGCGAACTTGTCGTAGTAACCCTCGAACTTCTCGTGCAGCTTGAAAAACTGCTCACCGTTGACCTGCCAGTGATAGTGGTGCAGCTTCTGATAGGTGACGATCGCGTTGGCGAGAGTAGCGTTAAGTCCGTTGATGACGTTGTTATTCGACATGACTGACTCCTTTTCTTTTCGTCTCAATGTGGTGTTGTCTCGTTCTGCTCATAGTAACAATTCGGTAATAAGAATTGTTCCTAATAAATTCCCAAATTTTTTTAGTTCTTCTTCCGGCAGGCTTCGCACAAGCCCTTGATCTCGACACTGGCCAGCACCAGATCGCTCCAGCCGCCGACCGAAGGGACTTTCAAACGGTCGAGTCCGTCCCAGTGGATATCCTCGATCCTGCCGCATTTGGTACAGACGAGGTGCTGGTGGATATCGATATTGGTGTCGAACCGGAACCGGCCGTCGGGGGCCTGGAACCGCGAGACCAGCCCCAGCTTCTCGAATGTATCAACTGTCCGGTATACCGTATCGAGCGAGATCGACGGGATCCGTCGGTTGACAATGGCGTAGATCTCCTCGACCGAGGGGTGGTCTTTGGCCTTATGGATGGCTTTGAAGACCTCGACCCGCTGGTGGGTGATCTTCAACCCCTGCTCGCGGCAGGCGTTTTCGAACTGGAGCATGTTTTCTTTCATCGTCTGCATAGTATCACCATCTCTCGACCTGTGCAACAATATTACGTAGGAATGGTTCCGAGACAGAGATTCTGCTCTGATAGATCCAGCCCGGACGCCTGCCATCAGGCCGGCGAGGTCCTCAACTTGCCCGCAAGCATGTTGTAAAACCAGGCGAAAATCGCTCCACCCACGAGGCCATCGAAAAGTCCCCAGACCATCCCGATCAACGCCCCGGGGATGCTGATGTTGTAGCCGCGATAGATCGTCCCGATGAACGTCGGTTCGTGGGTCGCCCCGTCAAGCAACATAATCCACACCGTCACGATCAGGATCGTCACTCCCCAACCCAGTCCGCAGGTGAGCGCAAACGCTCTCACGTTCAATTTCATTGTGCCACCTCCTCTTCTGCCGTCTTCAGGAAACCGCATCCAAACAGAAAACGGGGATCGACTGTGCTGTCGATCCCCGTTGTAAGGTGCTTGTCTGTTCTGCTAAGCCGAGGCTTACCAGTTGTCGCGACGTCCGCCGCGATCGCCACCGCGGCCACCGCGATCGCCACCACGACCACCGCCGCCGCCGCCGCCACGATCGTCGCGCGGACGGGCTTCGGAGACGCGAAGCGTCCGGCCGCCCAGGTCTTTGCCGTTGAGGGCTTCAATGGCCGCGCGGGCCTCGTCATCACCCGGCATTTCGACAAAGCCGAAACCGCGTGATTCGCCGGTGAACTTGTCTTTGATCACCGCTGCGCTTGACACTTCGCCGTACTCGGAGAAAGCGTTACGAAGTTCTTCTTCGCCGGTACCATACGCCAGGTTGCCAACGTAGATATTCATGAGAGACTCCCGTTCTGTTTATCCCTTCGCGACCCCTATGTGCATCTGACATATAATCGGACAAGATAAACGGTCTGTGCGCCTTGTGGCGCGTTTGCATATCCGGCTTTCGGATCAGGCGGGGTCGCCGGGATAGATCTTGAACCTCGCTGTCGACCGAGCGGCTGGATATCGTTATATCGTGTGGCGGTGTTGTCACCGCTTCTTAGTTCCGGTTTTCTTGTTTCGGCCGGTCGGTTTACCAGCTGTCGCGGTCGCGACCACCGCCGTCTCCACCGCGATAGCCACCGCCACCGCCTCCGTAGCCGCCACCGCCCCGGCGGCCACCAGCGCCGCCGCCGCCGCGTTCGGGCCGCGGACGCGCTTCGTTGACCGTCAGCGTGCGACCGCCCATGTTGGTGCCGTGCAGACCTTCCAGTGCCGCCCGTCCTTCATCATCGTTGGCCATTTCGACGAAACCGAATCCGCGCGGTTTGCCCGTCATACGATCGGTAATGAGGTTGACCCGCGTCACCGTCCCGAAGGCCTCGAACGCCTGGCGAAGTTCGTCTTCCGTCGCATTGTACGACAGATTACCCACGTAGATATTCATCTGACTCTCCACTAACAGAAACAGATTCCTCTGCACGGCAGACGTACCCCCTGCGAATGCGAAATGCAGAATACAGCGAACTGTGCGCACCATTGCGCCTATATGATTGGATTAACATGGCGAAAAGAAAGATACTGGCAGAAAAATTGTCCTGACAATTGGCCTAATAAAGACGGGTTACGATCATGGTATATGATATCGGTCGGCGCCGCCGAAGTCAATAGTTTTTTGCGTAACCGCATGAGCGATGGGAGCCTGCGAAATCAGCACTGAGCCTCGCGCCAGGCCGGGTACGCAGTGGCGTACCCAGTCCGATGCAGGCCGCCCCGTGCCTCACGGGCAAAAGTAGTCAGCGACGATCACAAACTCCACGACACGCTCAGTAACTTCTTCCCCGACATTCCCTTACCGATTACTTGCCGCGCTCCAATGAACCGGCGTAGACCAAATACTTCCCTTTGGTATCCTCCTCCCAGCGCTCCAGTGACATGCCCAGTCGGGTCATCAGGGCAATCGAGGCTTCATGGTCGGGGTCAACTGTCCCTATTACTTTGGTGTAAGGGGTTGCGGTGGTTGCGTATTCGATCAGCCGCCTGGCGGCCGCCAGACCATACCCTTTCCGCCAATGCCGGGGAGACAACATCAGCAGCAGCTCCACCTCTCCTTCGCGTTCCCCTCGGCGAAGACCGCAGTGACCGAGAAACTCCTGTCGCGCGCGGTGCACCACCGCCCATGCCTGTATCGGGCCGGTATCATCGCACACCAGCAGTTGCTCGAACAACCGGGCGACAGCAGCCACCGGCATCGGGCCATCGGTGTGCAGCGTCGCCTGTGGGTCGGACATCAGCGCCGCGAAGTCTTCGAAATCCTCCCGCTCGTATGCGCGAAGAAACGTCTCGCCGGCGTCGAGAATCGGCAGCGCCACTATTCTTTCTCACCCCGCTGCGGTCCGGGATGCCCCGTATCAAACACAAACTTCCAGTCGCCGTCGGGAGATCGGCGCCAGATCGACACGTAGCTGCCGGTAGACTTCTGCTCAGCGCCGTCGGCGCCTACGCTGGTCAGCGTATACGAACCGAGCGTATAACCCAATTCACCCGAGGCGGCCACTTCGGCCTTCCACGGCTCCCACTGCAGAACGATCTCCGGATTGTCGGGATACAGCGGGAGCGCCGTCTCGCGTCCCTCGATCGGCGCCACACCGCCGCGATAGATCACGACATCGTCAGCCATGTACGCGCCAAACGCCGCGCGCATGCCTTGCTCTACCGACAGCGCCGAGAACGCCCGATCGGTATCCATCAACTCCTGCTTCAGCTTCTCGGTATCAATCATCGGTCGACACCCCGTCAGTACAATCGCCGCTGCCGCGAGCGATATCAGTACTATCATTTTGGCAGATTTCATACTCACACCCCACTGCGCGAACCCTATGACAACATCTTCTTGATCAGATCAGGCACACCGAGCAACACCGCCGCCGAGACGAGTACCACCGCGATCAGCAGCCATCGCACAAATCCCGCCCCTTTCTGTACGGCCATTTTCGCGGCGATCCACGCCCCGAGCATATTGCCGATAGCGAGTATCAAACCGACGAACCAGTTGACCTGTCCGTTGATCACGAACACGGCCAGTGCGAAGATCGTGAAGGCGAGGATGATCAACACCTTGACGGCGTTCCCTTTCACCAGGTCAAACCCCGCTCCGAGTACCAGCCCCGCCAACAGGAACAGCCCGACTCCCGCCTGGATGAACCCGCCGTAGACGCCGATCGCAAAGAAGATAAGTATCTGCATGACATCGACCGGTTTATCCGTCAGCTCCGGCCGCCCCTGCAGCCATCGCTTGGGTCGGATCAGCAGAATGAAAAACATGATGACCATCAATGCGCCGATAGTCCGCCGCATCATCTCTTCATCGAGATTGACCGCGATCTGGGCGCCGATTATCGCACCGACTATCGCCGGCGCGGCAAGGATCAGTCCCCGCTTCCAGTTGAGCACGCCCTGCTGATGAAAACGGGTTACCCCAACGACGTTCTGCAGCAGGATCGCGACCCGATTGGTTCCGTTGGCGACATTGGCCGGAAGGCCGAGGAAAATCAGAAGAGGCAGCGTGATCAGTGAACCACTGCCGGCGAGCGTGTTGATGAAACCGCAGGCGAAGCCGGCGGCTATTACCAGCGGATAGATGTACCAGTCCACACCGTTACCCACTTCGTTACAGGGTGCATGTTCGAGTCGGCCCGAGGACGCTCCCGATCAGGCGAGAGACTCCAGGAAGGTCGGCGTGATGTCTGTCAGCGAAGATACCACGCACGTCGCGGCAGAGAAATCATTATCTCGGGTGAACCGGTTCGGGACTGCGACCGATTTCATGCCCGCCGCCGAAGCCGCCCGGATTCCCTTCTCGGCGTCCTCCAGCACCAGACATCTCTCGGGCGCAACCCCCAGCCTGGCGGCCACGAACAGAAAAACATCGGGGGCGGGCTTGAGTCGTTTGGCGTCTTCCTTGGCTGCGATAACCGAGAAGGCCTCTCTCAACCCAAGGGATTCCAGCACGCAGTGGACATCGCGACGGTACGACGACGACGCCAGCCCGAGGTGCTTCCTGCCCCGAAGCTGTTCGACCAACTCAACAGCTCCCGGCATCGGCTGCGCGGTTGTTCTCACGAGATGATGATACCGTTCGGTCTTGCGTGAGCGAACGTCGTTCGGATCGAGCGGCAGCTTATGTTCGGCGATATACTCCCCGATCCCCTTGCCGTCGCGAATCCAGTGCTCGGCGTAGACGCGCTCGTCGATTTCCAGACCGAACGAAGCGAACACCTGGCGGTAGGCCTCAATATGCAGTTTCTCGGTATCGGCCAGCAGACCATCGAGATCGAAAATGACCGCTTCGATCACGCTTGCCCCTCCGAGTGCATCTACTCGTTCACCTCTTCGATAACCGAAGTGCCCATGCCGTCGCCGCCGACCGTAATGCTCCACGACTCGTGCACGCGATAGCGGCCGTCAGGAAGCACTTCGGGTTTCGACAGGCATATCCCGCCGACGAGATTGGCGTCGATATTGACATACTGCCAGAGCATGTCGATCACACCATCCTCACGCATGCGCGCAACCAGATTGCCTCGGGCTACTCGCCCTCCCGAAAACTCCCCCCATACGAACTTACCATCCTGATGATACGTGAACAGCACCTCACCAGTGAGGTCGCCGTCGTCGTAATTCTCGATACCTCGGAAACGACGTCTGTTGAAGTCAAACTTGCTCATGACAGGTCCCTATGCTGATGTCAGTCCGGACGCAGTTCAAATCGATCCACCGAAGAGGTGGCGCCGTTGGTGTAATCGACTATCTCTATCGTCCTGACTTTCCCTTCGAGACGAAAATGCTGCGTGTTCAACGACTCCGCCACGTCGCGGCACTCTTCACGGGTGGCGAACTTCCCGACTGTTATATGCGGCACGTACGGTTCATCGAACCGCCCCTTATCCTCCAACGGCCCGGTATACAAGGCGGTGTGCAGCGCGACCAGATTGCTGTACCCCTGGTCCGGCGCCAGAAACAGGTACCATTTATCATTCCACTTGCCGAACACCACCACCGCGCAGCGAAGCTGGAAGGGGAACTCCTTGCCGGTGCGAGATATCTTCCGTACGTGCTCCACAAATATCGCTTTGTCGACACCGTCGACCGGAAAAACCAGCGTGAAGTGCGGTCCGATTATCTGATACTCCGGCTGGTCGTACTTCTCCCGGATCGACTGGATCCATTCGAAATCCTTATCTTTGAGTTCGGGATATGTCAGAGCCAGCAGCGCCATGGAGTCAATCCGTTAGACGAGAAGGTTAACTATCACCGTCGAAACACCGAGCCACAGAAAAAGCGGCGTGAACAGCCTGGCGTCCCAGCGCGCGAAGGTCGTGTCTTTGACCCGCCGCGTGAGCCCCGCAAAACGAAAATCGCCGATCGTCCGCAGAAGGAAGAAACCGGCTAACAGCCACAGGCCGTACTCGACAAACTTCCCCTGCACCGGCAGTTCCACGATCCCGACCCGGGTCAGCAACAGCCCCGCCGCAACAAAACAGACCATCCCGACAGCGCGGGTAACGATCCGTTTCGGGCGAAAGGCCGGCTCACCGATAAGTGAGTCGCCCGGCTCCGCCTCGTGCTGCGGAATCGCGTGCTCAAACCCCCACATACCGCCCGATGCCCAGTAGACATGCAGGATCCCGGCGGCAATGAGCATCAGGCTGTCGACAACGGCCAGACTAGTAGCAATCAAAACTTCTCCGCTGAAACTCGGTTACACAAAGAAACGCCGATACGGTGCCCGGTGTCAAGCGAAGCCGGGGCTGCGTCGACAAGTTCACCGTTGACCGGTCGTTCTGAAATCACAACCTTGACGGTAACAGGGAGTCAGTTGCCATGCGCCTCTTGCCGGGCAGTCAGGTCACGTTTACATCGCCGATGGGACCAATCGAAGTCCACCGGAAGCTGGGTGAAGTCACCCGGCAGGAAGGGACGGTCGATACATCACCACTTCAGGCTGCGAAAGCGCAGTACGACGGCGAGTTGTCCCATGAGTCGTTCCATCTCGTCAATCGCGTCAACCCGTCCTACTACGGGTGGGTGGAAATGGTCGGCAGTGTGACGACCCTGCCGGTCTCGGTCGGCGGTGTGCGGGTCCATGTCCAGGCCGCCATGCATCCCCGGACGACCAACATCCGGTTCGGCTTCTGGAGCCTCTGGCTGACTTTCCTGATCATCATGCTGCTTGGCGCTGAATCGATGCCGCTTTCCGGCTGGTTCTGGATGTTAATGTTTGCGGCCGTTCTGGCCGGGATGCATTATCTTGACTATCGAAGCTGTCTACGAGAAACTGAGTACATTCGACGCCTGTTGCAGGGCTCGGAGCCGGAGTAACCACGTGAGCCGCGAGAACCCAGACACGTCACCCTGAGCGGAGTCGAAGGGTGACGCGTACAGTAACCGGGGAGTAACCGATGAATCAACCGCCCAACATACCAAATCAACCAAACCTGCCCAATCAGCCCGGTCCGCCCGGCACCAGGCAGGTAGATCAGATGCGTCTTGAGATGCTGATGAATCAGATTAGAGACAACCAGAATCTCTCGCTGGCGGTCTTTGGCGGCCTGGTCGCCGCTCTGGTCGGAGCGATTGTCTGGGCGGCCATTACCTACTTCACCGGCTACCAGATCGGCCTCATCGCGATCGGTATCGGTTTCGTCGTCGGCATCACTGTCCGCTACATGGGCAAGGGTGTGGACCAGTCGTTCGGCATAATCGGCGGTCTGCTCTCCCTGCTCGGCTGTGCGTTCGGCAATCTGCTCACCGGCTGTGTGTTGATTGCAGATCAGAACGGCATGGGGATCATGGAGGTCATCAGCCAGCTCACGCCCGACATGGCCTGGCAGATCATGGTCGAACTGTTCAGCTTCTTCGACCTGCTGATGTACGCCTTCGCTGCATACTACGGCTACCGTACCTCGTTTCGCCAGCTTACCCAGGAAGAGATCGCCTCGGTCTCTCGCTGAACGGCAGCCGAGATGATGAAGATGCGGAACGGCTGATGGTCACCCGGTGTGTGTGTTTCGGTCAACGGTTTACGGCGCTCAAGAAGATCGCCCGCAAGAACGGTGCGCGTACATTCGAAGAGCTGCAGCGGTACGTCGAGTTCGGCCACAACTGCCAACGCTGCCGACCCTACGTCAACAAAATGCTGGCTACCGGCGAAACCGTATTTGAGGTGATGAAACCCGACCAGGCCGCCGAGTGGGAGAAACCGGGCTAGCGGCTCCCCACGCAGACAAAAATAAGGCGGGCCCTCCAGGGACCCGCCTTCTCTCTATAGTAAACTGCGCCGGGACATCCCTTCCTGCAGATGCCCGTGCCGGCACAGGGTGTGGGCGCTACTTGTTCGTCTCGGTCGAGCTCTCATCGCCGGTGCTGTCGAAATCCAGGGAGGCTGAGTTCACGCAATAGCGAAGGCCGGTGGGGGCAGGACCGTCGGTAAACACGTGCCCCAAATGTCCGCCGCACTTCGCACAGACGATTTCGGTGCGGCTCATACCAAACGAGGTATCCTCGCGCGTTTCGATTGCACCGTCGGCGGCAGCATCAAAAAACGCCGGCCAGCCGCAGCCCGAGTTGTATTTCGTGTTCGACGTAAACAGCTCCGCTTTGCAGGCGGCGCAGCGATAGACCCCGTCCTCGAACAAGTCGTCGAACACCCCGGTGAAGGCGCGTTCGGTGCCTTTTTCGCGAAGGACATGATACTGCTCCGGGGTCAGTATCTCTTTCCACTCGGCGTCGGTCTTCTCAATCTTATCACTCATCGTCGAGTCTCCTGTCTCGGCGGCGAACAGCGCCCCCGACTGCCCCCCCTCGTTGTCACCGGCTTCGTAACTGGTAGACGATGAAAGGCCGGTAAATGTTCCCGCCAGCACGACCACCGCAATCAGCGAAACGATGGCAGCGACCGGCAATCCATTGGATATCTTCAGGTTTCTCATTCCGTTCAACTCCCTGCACGCTTTTATGTGCACAGGTTCAACGCCAGAGAGACCGACTGGTTCCGTCACAGATGTGCGAAAAACGGCAGTAGACTGAGATGTTACTTTCTTGTGATACTTCCGATCGGAATAAAGAAGGCGGGACCTGGTGGATCCCGCCTCGAAGAGACTGAATGATGTCTGATCCGGTCGGCCTGGCCGGGGGGCAGGGCCGTAGTGGTTGTCGCGCCCTCAGTCAAGTCGGGAACGGGGCAAACCTGTCGCGCTCCTGGTGTCCGTTCGCTCGACGCAGAGTCGCCGGGCGGCATGTCGACAGGTTGTCTCTGCCGAATGCTGACGCCGCGCGAAGATGTGAGCGTGAGTGCGTGAGCGGGCACGGCGTCGCGAACTCTAAGATCGAAGATCGACCGGCTTGAGCCATTTTGCAAGAGACGACGATGAGATACGGTTGGGATATACGGAATAGATGTTCGTAGAGCAATAACACCATATTTCGACAGGAGGATAATCGCGACGGCGTGGCTAACGCGAGCGGGGGCGCTTCCCGGTCATCTCCTCCAACGTCTGCAGATAAAGGCGAAGATTGATCTGCTCACTGTCGATTCCCAGCTTGCGGCGGATGCTTTTGCGCTGATTCCGAACCGTACCCTCCGAGGTGCTCAGTGTGGCGGCGATATCTTTCGACGACAAACCGTTCTTGATCATCTGGCAGATCTCCATCTCACGCGGCGATAGCGACATCGCCAACCCCTGCAAACGCTGCATGAACGGCGACGTCAGCTCGCGAAGAGCATCCCTGACCAGATCGATCAAGTCACCGTTTGTCGCCCCCACCCGGTTCTCCAATTGAGTCAGAAGAGGCATCACCATGCGCTCGACGTTGGTACTGATCTGCTCGGCGACAACCTGACGTTCCGACTCGATCTGGTCAAGAACTTCGCGAAGGGCGGTGTTCTTGCGCTGGAGAGCCTCCTGATCTTCTTTCAGCGCCCGGTTAGCATCGGCCAGAGCCTGCTCCACACGCTTCCGATCGGTGATATCCTGCACGGTCCCGAACAGACGAACGACCTTTCCGTCGTCGTCTTTCACAGCCCGAATCATGCCGGAGAAATTCTTGGTTTGCCCTGACGGCAACACCACCCGTACATCGAGCTGACTCTCCCGACCCGACTCGACCGCTTCCCGCAGCCGTCTCTGTAACAGAACGGCATCGTCGGGATGCAGCAGCTTCAGCGACTCTTCAAACGATGGTTGTCCACCATTTTTCGACCGCTCGAAGAGATGGTACACCTCGTCGGACCAGATCATGGTGTTGTCCTTAACGTTCAACTCCCAGTTGCCGAGCTTGCCGAGTGCCTGTGCTGCCTTCAGACGAGTCTCGCTGTCCTGCAGGGCCTGTTCATACTGCTTGCGGCGGGTGATGTCTCTGGAGACGGCGACGATCTCGCTGATCTCTCCGCTCGCTTCATCGCGAATCACCGTCGAGTTTGTCTCAAACCAGATGTATGTTCGGTCCTTGCGGCGAATGCGATACTGCACAGTGTTCACCGTAGGTTTGGTGAGAATAGTATCGTGGCTGGTGCGAACGAACTTGTGGTCATCAGGGTGGATGAACTCGTAGGCGTTTACGCCGATCATCTCTTCCGGCTCCCACCCCAGCAGCAGTTTCCCGGCCGGTGAGACATAAAGATATGTGCCATCGGCAGTGTGATGCGACATCATGTCGATGGCTTTCTCCGCCATCAGGCGGAATCGTACCTCTCCCTCGCGACGACGGTATTCGTCGGCGGTTTCAGGCCGATGACCGTTCCCCGGCTTCCGACGTTCGGAACACATGGGCAGATGCCTCCCTCGCCACGAAAACCGTCGCCCGAGGACGGCTACGGTGACAACATCCCGCGGCGTTATTACTGACTAACTGCTACACCAGTATAGGCGTGTGAAAGACTCAGGTCAACTGTGTCACGTATCGCCAGACGTCCGGCGCGCTCCCCGCCACACCCTTGAGGCTGAAGCGATGCGGATCTGCCCGCCAGCTGCACATGCCGCCCCCAATGCCTGCGCAAACATTAAACAGACCATGGACAAGCGCTCGCAGGCCGCGTGCGGTGGGCGTTTCTCGCAGACACATCTGAGTGCTGCCGCCGGACACGCCACCGGGCGAAAACTCGACCGAGGCCATAACGCCCTTTCCTGCAATAACATGCGGTGCATCACGGATTCAGAAGACGAACCGCACACCCATCTGATTGATCGGCTCCGGCTCGAATGTGGAAGTCACACGCTGGTAATTCACCGCGACAAATGGTGTCACTTGTTTGACAAGAGACAACTCAACATAGTGATCGTTGTCCAACCCGGGTGTCATATCGTAGTTGTAGTCGGCCGTAAACTCGAACGTGAAGCTGGTCAGGATTTTGAAAGAATTTATCAGCACGAGTTGGAGCGTGTGACCGCGGTTGTCACCGGAATCGTCAACATTGGCGAAAAAAGAGACCTCGTTCGAAATCGGATAGAAACCGAATCGCTTCGATCTGTCCTCCCACGATGGGATCAAACCGGCCTGGGCCGAGACGGACTCGACCGCGAAGAAACTCAGTGCAAACACGCAAACGAGCAGAACAAGCTGGCGCATGTCAGCCTCCTGAAGTTACAGGTGAGTGATTGGGATTGTCAGACGGGAGTCAGTATACCGAGAACCGCACGCGAACACAACGGTACATGCCGCCAGCTCATGAACTCACTACCGGGAGAATTCTGTCGGGGACGTTCGTCACGATCCCGGCCACATGCTTCCTGGCAAGCAATCGCGCCATCGCCGGTCGATCGACGGTCCAGACGATGATCGGCAGCCCCATCGCGTTCATCTTGCGGACGAATCCGAATCGAAGTCGCGCCCAGTGCGGCGCCACAAATGTCGCCCCGCACTGCGTCAGGCGCCTCTCCAGCGAAATGTCTTTCGGTCGACTGCGCAGGGCGACCGTGCGTGGCGCCCCGATGAGTAACCCGGCGTGAAGCGCCGGATCGATTCTGTGGAGTCTCGCCACCGATCGATCGTGAAACGACTTGAACAGGACGGTGTCGGATGAAAACCGCTCTCTCACTGCGGCGACCACCCGCTCTTCATAACCCGGCTCTTTCAACTCGACATCCATCGCTATCCTTCCCGCACAAAGCTCTACGGTCTCTGCCAGTGTCATGATCGAATATCCGGCGCTTGTGGCCTGCCGTCTGACTTCGGCAAGATCGAGCAGTGCGATCGGTCTCGTGAATCCGAGAACAGCCGGGTCATGATGCACGATCAACTCACCGCACGCCGTGCGGCGAATATCACACTCGATCGCATCGGCTTCCATTGCAATCGCCAGCTCGAACGCCTCGCGCGTGTTTTCATGGGCCTGCTCCGAGGCGCCCCGATGGGCGATGACGAGCGGCGGTGTCTGTTGTTGCAGCGAGTGAAATGAAATCATGCACGCAAGATACCGGGAGACCAGATTGACCGCCAGCAATACCGACGGTCGATTCCAAAAGGACGGCGCGGTATGGTTCGCCATATCCGCGCCGTTCGAGTGTCTTTCAATGTCTCCGGGCTTACATCGTGTGGAGCTTGTCGAGTTCCCCGAGAATCTCTGCGGGTTCTGCACGCTTGCGATAGTCCGGATCGACAAAGGCATACCTGATCACGCCATCGGCGCCAACGATGTATGTCGCGGCCAGGGGCAGCTCCCAGGAATCGTCTCCGTCGTACGCCGGGATATCAAGCCGTCCCTCGAATTGTTCTTTCACACCTTCGGGTAGCTTGTAGACAATCCCAAACTGCCGCGCCACAGCGTTGCCCCGATCCGACAGGACGGTGAACTGAAGCGACGACTTCTCTTTCGTACTCAGCGAGCTGTCCGGCACCTGCGGACTGATCGCCACCAGCGACGCGCCCCGCTGTTTGATCTGCGGCAGCACCTCCTGCATGGCGCTTAACTGCAAATTGCAGTACGGACACCAGCCGCCGCGATACCAGATTAGCACCACCGGACCCTCGGCTGTCAGGTCCGCGAGCGCTACCGTGTCGCCGAGCGCGCCCGGAAGCGAGAACATCGGCGCCATGTCTCCCTCGCGAAGGGCTGTTTCCAGCACGCCCGATTCGGCCACATCCACTACGCCCTGCTCGAACGCATTTATCATTTCGGGCGGCGCATTCTCCGTAAACTGCGCTTTCCGCTCATCAAGCTGCGCCTGCAGACTGTTACTCACCGCCTGCGGCTGCCGCATATCAGCATCGCTCGTTTCTGAATCGCGGGTGTCACCACCGCACGACGCCAGCAATGCGAAGCTCGTTACTGCGGCGAGTGTCGCCGCGGCAAATGTGACGGCACGAACAGATTGTCTGCCGACCATAAGGTTGTCCTTTCCCGAAACCCGTCCGTCCGATCGACGGGGGTTCACTTCCTGAGTTAATCCGGGTACTATGATCCCTGCTTCAGAACCGGCGCCATGACCTCTTTCGCCCACTGATCGAGCGTCGTCGGCGTGGTCGTCTCCGCGCTGCGCGGCTTTTCACCCACCACGCGACCTTTGTCCATGGCATCGTACAGCTCAATCATGACATCGGCGGCGTGCGCCGATATGCCGAACTGCTGCATCGCAGATTTCGTCTGCTCCGGCTCCACCGTCACCAGCTTCACCTCTTTGCCCAGCGCCCTGCCGATCGTCTCGGCCGCTTCACCAAACGTGTAGTCCTTCGGTCCATGCAGCGGCATCACCCGAACTCCCTGAGCCGGTCGGGTCAGGACGTTATAAGCAACCGTGGCGATATCCGAAGTCGCGATCATCGGGACGCTCGCTTCGCTGCGGATCGGCAGATAGACGCTCCCTTCCTGTGCGATCTCCTGCAGGCTCATCATGAAGTTCTCCATGAAGAAAGTCGGGCGAAGGATCGTCACCGAGGCGCCGCTCTCCCGGAACATCTTCTCGACATCCTTGAATCCGTTGATCGGACCAACACCCGTGCCGAGCTGCGCGCCGAGACTCGACACAAACACCGCGGCGCCGATCTTGTTGGTTTTTATCGCATTGACGGCGATCTCGCCGAGCTTGCGCTGATGGCCTTCGAAATCGTCGGTCGTGTACGACGCCGGATTCGCCCAGAAAAGCGCCTCGACGCCTTTCGTCGCATCGTTGACGTACGCCTGGTCGGTCAAATCACCGACTTTCGCGACTGCGCCGCGACTGACCGCATCGGCAACCTTCTCTTCGCTTCGGGTCAACAGGATAACTTCATGACTGCCATCCTGAAGAAGGTGGTCGACCAGCTTGCTGCCAATATTCCCGGTTGGTGTTGTAACGGCGATTTTCAATGTGAGCCTCCTTTTCGGTATTAGTGCAACCCCTTGTCCGAGAAACAAACGCAAGATTGTATTGTTTCCGCCCGATCGCTCTTTGAGTCCCTGTTTGCTCCCCGATCCATCGGGTAGTATATTGATTGCCAGATGGATAGGTTGGATCGACAAGACACTCCGGCGCCCCGCCAGCCCGAAACCGACTCGGCCAAGGATGAGCTCCTTCGCAAACTCGGTGAACGCGTTAAGGAGTTGACGGCGCTGCATCGCACCGCGCGCGTCCTGCAGCGCGATGATCTTCCGCCGGCAGAGATCATCCCCCGCATACTCGAACTCATCCCGCCCGCCTGGCAATATCCGGAGATTACGGTCGGCCGCATCCGGTTCGGCGACTTCGTTTGGTCAACCGCGGCGTTTGAAACGACACCCTTCCTGCAGAAGTCGCAGTTTGTCACACGCACCGGACAACGCGGCTCGATCGAAGTCTGTTATCTCGAGCCTCGACCGGCCTCCGATGAGGGCCCGTTCCTCTCCGAAGAGCGCGACCTGATCGAATCGCTCGCCGAGATGCTCCGGTCGTATTTCCAGCGCAAGGACGCCGAAGACGAACTGCGGGCCGCTCACGACCAACTGGAACACCAGGTCCGGCAGCGCACCGCGCAGCTCGAAGAGGCCAACCGGGCGCTTCGCGACGAAGTCGAGGACCACCGCAAGGCCCGCCTTCGCATCGAGCAGGTCCAGAGGCAGCTTCGCAAACTCGCGTCGGAGCTCTCGCTCGCCGAGGCGCGGGAGCGGCGGGAGATCGCGACCGACGTTCACGACCACCTCGGACAGGCCCTCGCCTTCATAAAGATGCGTGTCTCGCAGTTTCGCGGCGACACCGTCTTCTGCGGTTTCGAATCCAACCTCGATGAGATTCTCACCCTGCTCGATCAGACGATCGCCTACACCCGCTCTCTGACGGTCGAAATCAGCCCGCCGGTCCTCTACGAACTCGGGCTTGAGTCGGCCCTCAACTGGCTGGCCGAGCAGTTTGAGAAGCAGCACGACATCCGCATTGTTACCGACACGCATGGCTCCGGACCGAAAGTCTCGGATCGTGTCGCCATCTGGCTGTTCAAGTCCGCCAAAGAGCTGCTCACCAATGCAGTCAAGCACGCTCAATGTGATACGATCCGCCTCAGGGTCAGCAACACCAGCGATACGATCGGCATTACGGTTGCCGATGACGGTATCGGCTGTGACCCGGCCCGGCTCACGTCGGCCTCGCCGGACTCGTCGACATTCGGTCTCTTCTCCATCCGCGAGCGTCTGCAGTACATCGGCGGCCGCATGGAGGTTTCTTCGGTACCCAACGAGGGGACCACGATAGCACTTTTCTCCCCGCGTACGATGGAGGGTGACTGAGATGGCACGATCGGCACTGCTGGCCGACGATCACACGCTCTTCCGCGACGGTCTTAGGACGTTGATGGCGAAGTACACCGATGTCACGATCGTCGGCGAAGCCGCCACCGGGCAGCAGGCGGTCGAAATGGCGCTCGAGCTCACCCCGGATATCGTGCTGATGGATATCACCATGCCCGACCTGAACGGTATCGAGGCCACCCGTCGCATCCTTGCCGAACGGCCGAACACCAGGGTTGTCATGCTGTCGATGCACTCCGATCGCCGTTTCGTGCTTGAATCCCTCAAGGCCGGCGCGCGCGGCTATCTGCTCAAGGACTCGGCGGTCAACGAAGTGATCGATATGCTTCGCGCCGTGATCGACGGCCGGATCTACCTGAGCAGCCAGATCACTCATGTCGTTGTCGATGACTACCTGTCGCTGGCGCGCGACAGCGAGCCTTCCGCGTTCACCATCCTCTCCGCTCGCGAGCGCGAGGTGCTTCAGTTGGTCGCCGAAGGTCGCTCGACCAAGGAAATCGCTGCCCAACTGCATATCTCGGTCAAGACGGTCGAGTCTCACCGCAAGCAGATCATGGATAAGGTCAAGGCCCGCTCGGTCGCGGAACTGACCAAATACGCTATCCGCGAGGGCCTTACCGACCTGAGCTAACTCCTTGTGTTGTTGCGTCGTACTGCTTCCGGACAAATGTCACCTCAGGGATAACGAAGTCGACAATCAGGGTTCCCCCGATTGTTAATCGGATACCACGATACGACCTTTCAGCCAGCTCTAACATTGTAGCTGCAGCCTTAGAAGCTGGAGGGTTATGGAAATGTTTGATACCGGCAACACCGGGTTCATGCTGGTGGCCACTTCGCTGGTCATGCTCATGACGCCCGGTCTGGCATTTTTCTACGGCGGTCTGGTCGGCCGCAAGAACGTCCTCTCCATCATGATCCAGAGCTTTGTCTCGATGGGTGTGACCACGATCCTGTGGTATGCGGTCGGCTTCTCGCTCTGTTTTAGTGGTGGTGAGGGAGGCATTATCGGCAATCTCGACATGGCATTCCTGAACGGTGTCGATCCGACAACGGCGTTTGGCGACGGTCAGATTCCGATGCTTGTCTTTGTCGCCTACCAGATGATGTTTGCGATCATCACCCCCGCGCTGATCACGGGCGCCTTCTCCAACCGCGTGCGGTTTGAGGCCTACCTGCTGTTCCTGGTCGGCTGGCTGGTCCTGGTCTACTTCCCGTTCGTCCACATGATCTGGGGCGGCGGCCTGCTCGCGGAGTGGGGCGTACTCGATTTCGCCGGCGGTATCGCGGTGCACAACATCGCCGGCATGGCAGCGCTGGCATCGGTGCTCTTTGTCGGACGACGGCGGGTCGAGGACAGCGTCCCGCACTCCATTCCGCTGGTCGCACTCGGCACCGGTCTGCTCTGGTTTGGCTGGTACGGCTTCAACGCCGGCAGCGAGCTGCAGGTCGATCAGTTTACGTCGCTGGCCTTCATCAATACCGATATCGCCGCCTCGTTTGCGGCTATCTCCTGGCTGCTCTTTGCCTGGGTCCTCGAGAAAAAGCCGAAATTCGTCGGTCTGCTCACCGGTGCGGTGGCCGGTCTCGCCACGATAACTCCCGCGGCGGCCTATGTCTCCACCGGCTCGGCCGCATTGATCGGTCTGCTGGCCGGTATTATCTGCTACGGCGCGGTTTCCCTGAAAAACAGACTGAAATGGGATGACGCCCTCGACGTGTGGGGTGTTCACGGGGTCGGTGGCGCGCTCGGTATCGTCATGCTCGGTCTGTTGGGCAGCACGATGGTCAATCCGAACGGCGCCGACGGTCTCATCTACGGCGGTGGAGCCTTTTTCGTCAAGCAGCTCGTCGCAATTGTCGTCTCGTCGATCTACGCGTTCGTCTTCACCTACGCCATGCTCTGGGTCATCAACAAGATCACCCCGGTGCGGACGAGTGATGTCGAAGAGGCCACCCTGGACACGTCGCTGCACGGCGAAACCGCCTACATGCACGAATAGCGGACAGCACGACGCGTGAACCTGATGTACAGAGAGAGTCAACGATATGAAAACACTATTGATAACCATCGCGATCATCCTTCTCGCTTCGATCATCAGCATCGGTCCCGCCACGGCGGGCGAGGTTGTTGATGTTTCCGCCGGTGTCGATATTGCCAGCCGCTATGTCTGGCGCGGAGCCGATATAGCGTCGACCCCCAGCTTCCAGCCGTCGCTGGCGGTGGGCTATGGCGGATTCGAACTCGGCGCCTGGGGCGCTTACACCATGTCGAACCAGCAGTCGGAGTCCGATGAGATCGACTTCTGGCTGAGTTATACGGTCGTTACCAACTCCGGCATGTCGATCACCGGCATGGTCACGGACTACTACTATCCAAACGCCGGTATCAAGTTCGGTAATTTCAACGACTACGACGATGTCACCGGCGAGGGCGAGCCTGATCCGGGGGCGCACCTGCTCGAAGCCGGTTTGTCTATCAGTGGCTGCGAGAAGTTCCCCCTGACGTTTAGCGCCTTCTACAACTTCCACAACGAAGCGGGTAACAACACCTATTTCGAGGTGTCGTATCCGGTCGCGACCGCCTCCGGCGAGCTGAACTTTTTCGTCGGCGCCACCGGCGGCAGCAAGGACAACCCGGACTACTACGGCGCCGATGCCTTTGCGGTGATCAACATGGGTATGACCGCCTCGCGCGAGATCGAGTTTTCGGAAAGCTTCTCGGCGCCGGTGTCGGTGTCTTTCATCCTCAATCCTCGCCAGGAGATTACGTACCTGGTGTTTATGCTGAGCCTGTAGCAGAGAAATCCTGCCCCCTGCTCGGGCGATGTGCGACCGTGCTGAAGTTTCTGTCGCCCGAGTGTTGCAACCTCCGGGATCACCCCTCCCGGAGGTTGTTCTTCGTTCTGAGCCGTCGGGTGTCGTTCGCCTGAGGCGAACTAGCACCCGACGGAACGCTGAGAGGCTTGGTGCACGGGGACGTACACTGCGCACGCGCTTCCGTCAAACGGCTTCTTCGTCGTACAAGCATGTTTGGCATCGCATTACGGCGAAATGGGTTTGTTTTGTCATTTTTCAGGGTCGTTTTTTCTCTTTTTCCCTCCAACTCGTTGCAGTGTTGATGCATAGACCTCGTCACGCAACACCTCGTGTGGCGCGTATCTTTGTTTTTCACAGCACACATAGTTTTTCATAAAAGGGGACCGTGCTCGGGGTTGCCATAAAGTTGGTGGTAAAAGTGTGGGAGGGGTATGCCGTCGGGTGTCGTTCGCCGGGGGCGAACTAGCACCCGACGGAACGTGAGGTTCCGTGGTGCACGGGGACGTACACCACGCACGCGCTTCCGTGAAACCCACCATAAATGGTGGGCCACCCGTGCGCTTTCGTCAAACCCACCATAAATGGTGGGCTACCCGGCATCGCCACCCATCGTCTGTCACACCCCTGCCATCCTGACAACTCGTATTTGTCATCCTGGCAATCACATCCTGTCATTTCGACAGTCACCAGCTGCTCAACCGACTGCTCACACGGCATAGACATTGCCAGTCAATAAGTTACGCGAATTGGCACAGGGCTTGATTTCCTTCCGGGCAGAACAAACAACTAATCAGATAGAAAGGAGGATAACGCCATGAAAAGCCTGATGAAACGCCCGGCCGAGACCAATCGCTGGTTGGATCCGTTTTTCGAAGACTTCTTCTCGGCCCCTTCGCTCTTCAACCGGATGGATTCGGAGTTCACACCGCGGGTTGATATCCGCGAGACCGAAGACCACCTGGCCATGTCACTCGAAGTTCCGGGGATGGACAAAAAGGATATTAAGGTTCAGATCAAAGACAATGTCCTGAGCATCTCCGGCAACCGCGAGATACGCAACGATCATGACGGCGAGAACGTCATCCGCCGTGAGATTCGCACCGGCTCGTTCTGCCGGCAGTTCACACTCCCGCGCACGGTCGACACCAACTCGATCAGGGCGGAGTACACCAACGGAATACTCGAAGTTCGGCTGGACAAGCTGGAAGAGGCCAAACCGAAAGAAATCGACATCCAGGTGTCGTAACCTCTCACCACAAATAGAGCACAGAAGCGCAGCAGGACGGCCGGCCGGAACAAGGCCGGCCGTTTTGTTTTAACGGAACGAACAAACCTCTGCCGTGTACTTATGATCATGGACAACTCAAAACACAAAACCGTCAGGGCCTGGCGCCTGATGCTGGTTATGGCAGTGGCCGGCGTACTCTCTCTTGCGCTTATCGGCATCACCGGCTCAAGCGTCGCCCAGGAATCGGTCTCCGGATCGATTGCGACTCAGGACAGACCGATCACCACCCTTCGCGATCTCAATCACGCCTTTGTTGATCTCGCCGCCCAGGTCAGACCGGCGGTGGTAACCGTAGCCACCGAGCGTATTCTCAAAGCGCGAAGCCGCTCGCCGTTTGGCTCACCGTTCACCAACGACCCGTTTTTCGACTTTTTCTTCGGCCCGGACTCCCGTCAGCAGCAGCCGCAGGAGCGGGAATACCGCCAGGAAGGACTCGGATCGGGGGTGATAGTCAGCGACGACGGCTACATACTCACCAACAATCATGTCGTGGCCAACGCTGACACCATACTGGTCGGTTTGTTCGATGGCACCCGTCACACGGCCACGGTCGTCGGCACCGATCCACAGACCGATATTGCGGTGCTGAAGATCGACGCGGCTACGCTGCCGTTTCTGGAAATCGGCGACAGCGACTCGCTGCAGGTCGGTGAGATTGTGCTCGCGATCGGCTCGCCGATGAGCGAAAACCTGGCGGCCACCGTAACGCAGGGGATCGTCTCGGCCAAGGGCCGCTCCAATGTCGGCCTGGCCGACTATGAAGACTTCATTCAGACCGATGCCGCCATCAATCCGGGCAACTCGGGCGGACCACTGGTGAATCTCGACGGTGCGCTGGTCGGGCTCAACACCGCTATCGTCAGTCGCTCGGGCGGCTTCCAGGGGATAGGATTTGCGGTCCCGTCGAACATGGCGATGCGGGTCATGAACTCGCTGATCAGCGATGGCCGTGTCGTGCGCGGCTATCTCGGGGTGAGCATCCAGGATGTCGATGAGACCATCGCGCGCGCCATGAGACTGCCGCAGACCACCGGCGCCCTGGTTGGCGATGTTGCCGAAGGCAGTCCGGCATCGGAGGCCGGTTTCGAGGCCGGAGATCTGATCGTCTCGGTCGACGGTCGCGACGTGCGCAACTCGTCGCAGCTTCGCAACCACATCGCGGCCACGGCGCCCGGTTCGACCGTCAAGGTCGGCATCGTCCGTGGCGACAAAAAGGAAACGCTGTCGGTGAAATTGGGCGAACTACCGTCGGAGCTGGCCCAGTCAGCGGTGACGCCCGACATCGAAGAGATGCTCGGGTTCAGCGTCCAGACCATGAACGGTGATCTTGCCCGCCGGTACGATATCGACCAGCGCGCCACCGGCGTGGTGGTGATATCGATCAATCAACAGTCCGATGCGTACGTTTCGGGGCTCCGCGAGGGCGACCTGATCCGCTCGGTCGACCGCCAGCGCGTGCAGAGCAGCGACCAGTTCTACACGCTCGTCAACGAGAAGAAGCGTGGCGACAGCGTTCTGCTTCGCGTGTACCGCGGCGGGAACGCCTTTTTCCTGGCCTTCGCGCTGCGGTAACGAAAGCGAATTGCAGTCTATGATGTGCTGTCAGGCGACCCCGCCTGACAGCTTCCCCCTGTGCGCGGCGTACGTCCTCGTGCGCCGCGCTGCCGGACCGCACTGCTTGTATCTTATCCCTGTAGATCAGGTCCCGTTCACTGATTTTCCGTATTAGATCGCGCTGATAGATCGAAAGACGTGTTTGCGAGCGGCGCAACCCCGGCGAGGACCTGATCGGACCTCTCATCGGGTGATGTTCGACGCAGGTCCTCGAAAAGATCAAACAACCATCAAGGCAACTGCTCCTATCCTTTGTCACTGTCAACCGAAACGGCGGCGGACGGGACCTGCGCTACAGGTCCGGAACGATCCGACCATAGGTGGTGGTCCACTCGGTGCAGTTTGCCGGAGCCGGGCTGCAAGCAGCCGCGGCCTACTCGGGTCCCACCGACTCCGGTCGACAAGGCACCTGCCCCGCAGGCGGAACCACCCGGCCTTCTCGACTGTATCTATACACACCACTTGCCGCTTGCCATCGACCACCGGGTTTGCGATTTTGGTGCAGCAGAGAACAAACCGACCGAAAGGACCGCTATGGCGACCGAAGCGACCCAGACCAATACCATTCCCCAGCGGGGTGATATCGCTCCCCAAGACACCTGGGACCTGACCGACATCTACAAGGACGACGGCGCCTGGGAAGCCGATCTGGCGAAAGCCAAGAAGCTGATCGAAGAGGCCGAAAGTTTCCGTGGCCGGCTCGCCGAGTCGGCCGAGACGCTCTGGCAGTGCCTGGAGAGCCGTTCCACCATGCAGCGCGTGCTGTCTTCGCTCTACCAGTACGCCTATCTCAACAAGGATCTCGACAACCGGGTCTCGAAATATCAGGAGATGACCGAACGGGTCGCCATGACCGGTTCGCAGGCCGGGGCGGCGTACTCGTTTGTGGAGCCGGAGCTGCTGGCGCTCGACGAAGCGGAGCTTCGCAAACTCGCCGCCGGATTCCCGAAGACCGATGTCTACGATTTCTATATCGAAGAGCTGATTCGTTCCAAGGCGCATATCCGGTCGGGCGAGGTCGAAGAGGTCCTCGCCATGATGGGCATGATCTCTCGTGGCCCGGACAATATTTTTGCCATGCTCGATGATGCCGACCTGACGTATCCGTCGATTCTCGACGAAACCGGCAACGAAGTTCAGCTAACCAAGCAGCGGTATGCGCGTTTCCTCGACTCCAAAGACCGCCGGGTGCGCCGCGACACCAACGAGGCGTTTTATTCGACGTACCGCGCGCATCTTAATACAATCAGTGCGACGTTGAGCGCATCGGTGAATCAGGATGTGTTTTACGCGAAGGTTCGCAACTACGATAACTGCCTGCACAGTGCGCTTGACGGTGACAATATCCCGCTCTCGGTCTACCACCAGTTGCTCGACTCGACCGAGAAGAATCTCTCGGCGCTGCACAGCTATACGAAACTGAGAAAAAAAATCCTGAAGCTGGATACGATCGCCCCGTACGACATGCTCTGCCCGCTCTTTCCGGATTTCGATCTCGAAGTCAAGTACGATGAGGCGATCTCGCATCTGCTCGAGGCGGTCACGCCGCTCGGCAAGACCTACAACGAGGTTCTCACCGGCGCCATGAAATCGCGCTGGGTCGATGTCTACGAGACACAGGGCAAGGGCGGCGGCGCCTACAGCTATGGCGACAATGTCGACACACACCCGTTCGTGCTGATGAACTACAACGATACCGCCGAGAGCATGTTTACGCTCGCCCACGAGATGGGGCATGCCATGCACAGTTATCTGGCCAATACGACTCAGCCGTACCCGAAGGCGCGGTACTCGATTTTTGTCGCCGAAGTAGCATCGACCCTCAACGAGGGGCTCCTGCTGCAGTACCTGCTCAAGCGCGTGAAAGAGACCGGCGAGCGGCTGTATCTTCTCGATCGCCAGCTTAACGGTACGATGGGGACGTTCTTCCACCAGATCATGTACGCCCGGTTCGAGCTGGCTATCCACGAGCATGTCGAAAACGGGGGCGCCCTCTCGCCCGACTTCATGACCAAACTCTGGCACGATCTCACTCTGCAGTACTATGGTCCCCAGATCGAGATGGACGATGACACACCGCTGAAATGGGCGCGCATCCCGCACTTCTATCGCAGTTTCTATGTGTATCAATATGCGACCTCGTTTGCAGCGTCGCAGGCGATCCTGAAGAAGTTCCTCGACGGCGAGCCGGGGATTATCGAAAAGTATCTCGACATGCTCAAGGCGGGCGGTTCGGATTATCCGATCGAGCTGCTGAAGATTTGCGGTGTTGATATGACCACCCCGGAGCCGGTGCTCGCGACGATCGAGATGTTTGACTCGCTCGTCAAAGAGATGGACTCGCTGACATGAGATCGCTCCGGCAATACATTCTGATCGCTGCCATTCTTGTGACGTTTGGTGCGAGTCCATTCGCACAGGATGGACCTCCGGCGCCCGATGATCGGGCGCAGATCGAGAGCCGGGTAGCTCAGGTAGTCGAAGCGGTCGCGAACAAGGATGTCGACCGTGTCGTTAGTGTCCTGGCCGATAGTGTGGTGATTACCGCCGAAGGGCGGACTATTCGAGGCAGGGCCAACGCCCGGCAGTTGCTGAACCTGATGTCGACACGGCTGGTCGATGTTACGTTTTCGATGGCGACGGAGATCCTTCGGCTCGATGATTCTTCGGCATTCCACGCCGGAGATTTCACCTACCGAATATCATTCCCGGGGGGCGCATCGTACGGGCAGTCGGGCCGGTTTATCGCCGATTGGCACAAGATCGCCGACAACGACTGGCGGATCGCCCAGCTTGTCGCCGTCCCGAAGAAGCCGGATGAATCGACGAAGTAGATTCGGCCGATTTTTCCGAATACAGCGGCTGCGTGTGCGTATGCTGTTGTAAAGAGAAGGGTACAGACATGGCTTACGGAGGAGGAGCTGCTGCTGCGGCAGCCGCGGCTGCCGCAATCGCCAACGCGATTAAAGCTTCGGGATCGTTGGTGCGGATGGCGCCCGATGATTTCATCAAGATTCTGCATCGCAACAAAGACGGACTGGTGGTGGTCGCCAAGGGCGGCATCTTCACGACCAACTACCAGTACCTGACATCGTACAAGGGCATCTGCTTCTATACGAAAGTCAGCGAGCCGTTGAATATCCCCGGCACGGTCGAGCAGGTCCACGCCGAGAAGATCTGGATGCCGTCGTAGTAGATTGTAGGGCGGGTCCGTCCTCGAACCCGCCCTTCGTTTTGATGTCGTCAGGCGGGGTCGCCTGACGACACAATGCAGTGCCTAAGTAGGGCAGGACCCGAGTCCGCAGGACGAAGTGGTCCTGCCACTACTTTGTCACAGCCTACTAATAGTCATTCCCGTTCGTCGTGCCCAACGTCGCATTCTCGACATCGACCAGTCCATTCCCCTGATAATACGCACCCAGGCCGATATCCTCAGCCGTGCCGTTCAAGAGCGCCCGCATCTGGACGTTGGTGTAGGTCGGATGGGCCTGCCAGGCGATCACCGCCGCACCGGTCACCATCGGCGACGCCATCGACGTCCCGCTCATGGTCGCATAGCCGCCGCGCTTGTAGGTGGACAGGATCGAGCTGCCGGGGGCGATTAGTTCAACTTCGGGACCGTAGTTCGAATAGGTCGCGAAGGCATCGGTCGAGGTCGATGCTGTCACCGCCATCACGCAGCTATAGCTGGCCGGCGCGCTCACCGCGCCGCTTTCGTTACCGGCAGCCGCGATACAGAGGATGCCGTCGTTGTACGCCGCAATCAGCGCGTCTTCTTCCGCTGTCGAGCCGGGACCGCCGAAGCTCATGTTGATGACCATGATATCGTTGTTCGGGTCAGCATCGTGGTGCGACGCGATCACCCAGTCGATACCTTCGATGATATCCAGGGTCGAGAGCCGCCGCGAGCCGACCTGCACCGCATAGATATTGCAGTTGGGAGCGACACCGACCACACCGATATCGTTGTTGTTGGCCGAGATAATCCCCGCACAGTGGGTTCCGTGGCCGACCTTGTCTTCCCAGTCGTTGACATCGCTGTTGATCGCCGAATAGCCGCCGGCCCAGGTGATGTCCGGATGGTCCATGTCGCCACCTGAGTCGAGTACGCCAACATTGACACCGGCGCCGTTATAGACGCTGTTCGTCCACACATACTCGGCATCGATTCGATTGACACCCCAGTCGAGTACCTGGGCGACATAGTCACGCATCATCTCTTCTTCGACATACCGCACATTCGGATTTTTCTCAAGCGCCGCGCGGGCCGAAACCGGAATCGACACATAGACGATCGGCACGTGCCTGAATTCCTGCTTTACGGAGCCGCCGAGGGCCTTGACCGCGTTGTCCGGACGATTGCCTTTTTCAAAACCAACCAGCAGGTTGACCGTACCGTCCACGGTCGCAGGTTTCGACGACAGGTCATCGTTTATCGCCGACGAAGTCGGGGAATCGGTGGAACATCCCACCGCCAACAGCAGAAGCGCACAAGCGCCGATAAGAAGAACTAAAGCCTTACGCATACCACTCTCCAGTTTGTGTGATCGATCTCGGATCTGCCAACCCGACCGTCCCTGCCGGGCGTAGTTCACCCTCCACGCCGGAAGCCGCTTTTTGAGACCGGCGCACAGATCTATCCGTCTGTCGATCGGGTTAACCGTTATACTTGCTGAGAATCATTGCGAAACTGCGATTCGACCTTACGCCCCGAACATCACCTCCTTCACGGTTGACGTCGATGTAAAACTCCCACAGCTCCGTGCGGAGTCCCCAGTAAGGCCGATGCACATGAAGATGAAAATCAGTGAGACGTCTCTCACTCCCTCTGCGTATGGAGAGTCGGTGGAGACGCGGAAAAATACAAGAAATATAGATAGTTTACTCTTGATTCGACGGGGCGTGTGTGATGTAGGAAAGAAAGCTGTAGGGCGAGTCCGTCTTCGAACCCGCCATGATCGAGTCGAAGGGGGATTTAGCTCATCAGTCCCCTGTAGATCAGGTCCCTGTCACCTTCCCACCGTCGGTCGACTGCCTGGGATTCGATTGAGATCGTTCGACGTTCGCCTGCACGGCGAGGACCTGATTCGCCTCTCATGGGCGTGTATGCTACACGCAGGTCCTTGAAAAAACGCCCGCTCATCCACGGACACACGTCGAATCGAAAGCGAAAGCCGATCGAGAAGTCCGTGGAGGGGACCGGCGCTACAGGGATGGCGGGAGCAACACGGGGCGGGACCGTCGCCGATCATGTCAGCACCGGTCGCGCGAACAGCCGGTCATCATCATCGGGTTTGCGAACCGCGACCGGAGCTGACCTACTATCCCTGCCGACGCAATCCTGAGCGCCACCCCTTCGTCATCCTGAGCGGAGTCGAAGGATGACCCCAATCGCCAAACTTACCGCCCCTGCTTCCCCTTCCGCACGTTAGACCAATACCACCAGCGGCACTGCTCTTCGGGAAGGTTAGGATTCTCAGCCTGGGCGATCGCGGCGCGGAACGTATCATGCACACACGGATCCTGACGTGTTCCGGTGATATCCTGAAGCCGCTCGTAAAGCTCATCGGCCGTGCGGCCTTTCAACTGTTCAACCTCGGTGATCCCCAGCAGCGCCAGGTCACGCTCAAACGCCTTGCCGACCGAGACCAGGTCGCGGAGTTTTCTTTTGTCTGCCATGATACAATCATACGGTCATCGGTACACCGACACCATCACATTCTGTTCCCCGACATCTTGTCCCATCCTTGACACCACACTCAGGGGCGGGTAGATTGAGACGTATCGTATCACGGAGAGGACCGACTTAGCCCATGCCCCATCGTATCGTCATAACCGGCGCGCCGGCATCGGGAAAGACCGAGATGTTCGACCGCCTGGCATCGGACAGGCGATTCCGCGCATTTGCGTTCCTGCCGGAACTGGCACGACAACTGCTGATCGAAAATCCCGGCTTCCGAACCGACCGTGAGGCGTTTCACCGGGAGATTTACCGACGGCAGGTGGCCCGTGAGAAGGAGCTGGGGGGGCGGGATTTCGTGACCGATCGCGGGACAGTCGATGCCTTCGCGTTTCATCCCGAGACCGCTCAACTGGTGAATACTACTATCACGCACGAGTATAAACGATACGATTCGGTCGTGCATCTCGGCTCCGCCGCGGATCTCGGTGACACGTTCTATCGCACCGACTCGGTGCGGCAGGAAACGATCGATGAGGCCCTGGCTATAGAAAAGGCGATCAAGTCGGTTTGGTCTGACCATCCGGGCTACCATTTCCTGCCCGCTTTGGAAAACTACGAACAGAAACACCGGGAATTCAACGCCCTGGTAGCCCGGCTTGCCGGTATAACTGAAGAACTTGACAATCGCGACGCCCGTACGTCCGTATAGAAAGTCAGCAGCGTATCGATAGAGGAAGGGGATCTATGAAACAGCGTGTAACTCGTCTACTGCTTGTCTCGCTCGCACTGGCCGGCATGCTTGGCACGACCACCACCGCCCAGTCCGATTTCATGAAGGAATTCGAGACCAACTACAGCCGGCTCGATCTCGATCTGCTCAACAACCCGTGTCAGATCGCCGATATCAAGGACTTCGTTTACAAAAAAGACGTCGCTACCTTCACGTTCACCGAGGGCAAGCTGTTCCTGCTCCGCCATGTGTTCGACCGCCCCACCACGGCCATATTCATCGGCACCGGACACGCCACGATCCCCGCTCCCGCTGTGCCGGTTGAACGCGCCAATCTCGAATGGGCGACCGGAAGTCCTGCTATCGATGAAGATTTCAGCATCTGTTTCATCCGGTTCAGCGATGATTTCGATCTCGAGGCCGGGAAGCTGGCCGAATTCGAGGTCTCCACGCTCGATTTCAAATACTATACCCAGACCATGCAGGCGCAGGGCGAGTTTTTCTTCCGTCCCCGCATTTTCCACACCTATGACCACTACTTCCAGCTCCTTCGCTCCTGCTACGAACGCGGCCCCGACGGTTACTTCTGGATAGACTTCAACCGCACCAACTTCTCCTACGATCCCAACCGCCCGGAACAGACCGCCATCGGCTACGAGAAGTATGGCGGTGATTTCTCGGCGGTTGAGGCGGTCTCAACACAGCGGCAGGAGAACGGGATATCGTCGAATGCGGCAGTATCGGAAGTTCCCTATCCGACGACGCTCCTCGATATCAGGGCCACGGTCGAGATGGGCGGCATGGACGCCAAAAAGATGGAGGGTTGCGAGACAACCATCAAAGTGCGTGTGGACACTGACTCGATGAAATTCGTCACCCTCTTCCTCAACTACAACCTGAGCGAAGACTCTATCTACTACCACGGCGCCCGGGTCGACTACAAACGCCGTAAGGACTTCTCGTTCATCGGAATCATCCTTCCCGAGTATGCCTATGCAGGCGACACGTTGACCTTCACGCTCTGGTATCACGGCAAAGACTTCCTGCACGCCTTCCCGTTCGTCGAAAATCCGTCCCCGACGCCCCATACGCTGCACTTCCGGGTACCGAAAGACTACACCTATCTCATGCCGGACAAGGGCCCAACCGGTCGCGACGGCAGGTACGATACGTTTACGGTCGTGACCAGCCAGCCCTACTGGCGCTTCTCGTATCAGGGCTACGTCTCCGGTTACGAATCGAACCCGCTGCCGACCGCCATGGGCATCACGATGGATGTCCTTAAGTCGAAAGCGATCAAGAAACAGCAGAACTGTTTCATCCCCGATGACCAGTACCAATCCGCCGCTCAGCAGTCGTTCAACTATGCCACGTCGACCTTTGGTCCTCCGCGTGGTGTTTTCGCCCTGACCGTCTTCCCGGACAGCAACCTCTCCATGCCGGGCCTGGTTGACATCCCGCAGTTGTATTGTTATACGGCCGGGACGGGCGGAATCGAGATGAAGGCCGGCCAGCAGATGTCTCGCCAGTGGTTTGGTGCAACGCTCAAGCCGCGCTCCGAACGGGAGTACTGGCTGGCCGATGCGGTCCCGGACTATTTCGGACTGATGTATGCACAGCGGTCGGTCGGTCCCGATGCTTTCTATTCTGAATTGGAGGATCGCCGGCGCAATGTCCTTTCGGTTCGCGACAAGGACGGTGACCAGCCGCTGGCCCTCGGCAACCGGGTCAATGCTGTTCTTCGCACCTACAAAGGCGCCTGGATGTTGCATATGCTTCGGTTCGCCATGATCGATCTCGAAAACAATTCCGAGAGCACCTTCAGGCGCTTCCTCGCGGAGCTTTCACTCCGCGCCAATACGCAGGCGTTCAGCAACGCCGATATCATCGCACTCGCCGAACAACACTACGGGGAACCGCTCGACTGGTTTTTCGATCACTGGTTGTTCGGTCGCGGTATCCCCAAGTACAAGGTCGAATATACGATCGAGCAGCGCGACGATGGCTGGTATGTCAACGGCACGGTGATAACCGAAGACGTACCGGCGGAGTACCGGATGCCGGTTATCATGCGAGTGGAGTCGAAGGAACGGCAGAATACGTTCTATCGTCAGATGCTCGCCGCGCCGAATGATACGTTTCTTTTCGGACCGCTGCCGCAGGAACCGAAAGAGCTCTTTTTCAACGAGTTCTTCTCGGTCCTGTGCAACTCCAGCGTAAGCAAGAAGTAATAGAGACACCGGGGGAGGGTTGATGAAGATCATTCCAGTCAAGTCGTTTGCGGCGACGCTCATGGCGCTGTGCGCCTTGTGTGTCGCCTGCGACGAGCGGTCCGCCGATCCCGATGACGATCTCGGTCCGGTCGTAACGGTCAAATTCGATATCACCGAAGATGCCATGATCCAGTCGGCAGTGCCCGATGTTGGGTATGGAACCGCCAACCTGGTGCGGGTCGCCTATGTCGACATTGTCGGCGGTCCCTTGTCCATCACCCGGACTTTGATCGGCCTGCCGCCGCTTCCGGACTCGGTCGCCGCCGACCGGATTACCCGCGCTGTGTTGCGCCTGCGAGTCACCGAAGACCGGGATTGGTACTTCGCCATTACGGCCCACCGCGTGGTGCAACCGTGGTTTGAGGATTCCGTCACCTGGCGCCTGGCCCCGCAGTTCGACCCGGCCGACATGTCACTGGGTGTCCTGATCGAGGGTTGGGTATATTTCGATGTACTCGACGCCTATACCGACCCGCTCAGCTACGGCGTGATGCTCACCACGACGGGACCGGAACAGGACTTCTGTTCCAGCGAGGACCCATTCCCGATCCGGCGCCCCAGGCTTTCGGTCAGCTACCATGAGAATTATTAGTCGCAGGAAACCGAATCCGTATTGAACAAATCCCGATTTTGGTGTATCATTAATGCGGATGGCAATCGAATACGGTAATACAGACAAAGAACGGGCGATCCTTATCGGTATCGCCGAAACTTCCCTCGCCAAAGCCAAAGCGGCTGACTCACTCGATGAACTCGCCCGGCTGGCGTCGACCGCCGGCGCCAGGGTAGTCGCGCAGCGAATCCAGGTTCGGCCGAAGATCAACGCCGCGTTTTATGTCGGCCGCGGACTGGTCGATGAACTCAAAGCGCAACTTGCAGCAGGCGACGCCAACTGTGTCATATTCGATGACCCGCTCACACCGGCCCAGCAGCGAAACCTCGAACGGGAACTCGAAGGGAAGGTGATCGATCGGTCGATTCTGATTCTGGATATCTTCGCCCGCCAGGCCCGCACCGCCGCCGCCCGCCTGCAGGTGGAACTGGCGCAGCTCGAATACACGCTGCCGCGTCTCACCGGCGCCTGGGTCCATTTCTCCAAGCAGTACGGCGGGATCGGCGCCAAGGGTCCCGGCGAAACACAGCTCGAAATCGACCGTCGACAGGTTCGCGACCGCATCGCCCACCTCAAACGCAAGCTCGAGAAACTCGATATCCAGCGCCACACCCAGCGGAAGCGCCGTCAGCGCCTGTTCAAGGTTGCCCTGGTCGGATACACCAACGCCGGCAAGTCCACTCTGTTCAATCTGCTGACCAAGTCCGATGTTTCGACCGCGGACAAGCTGTTTACGACTCTGGACTCCACCACCCGTGTCATGTCCGCTGGCTATCCCTGTCAGATCGTCTTTTCCGACACGGTTGGTTTTATCAAGAAGCTGCCGCACCAACTGGTGGAGTCGTTTAAGTCGACGCTGGAAGAGGTCCACGAAGCGGATCTGCTGCTTCATGTCGCTGACTGTGCCGACACCAACCTGGTTGAACATATCGAGCAGACCCGTTCGGTGCTTTCCGAGATCGATGCCGACTCCATCCCGTACATTATGGTGTACAACAAGATAGACGCCAACCCGGGATTTGTCCCGCCATTCGAAAACGGCTCGAGCTCACTGGCTCTTTCGGCCGCCGAGAAGATCGGTATCGAGCCGCTCCGCGCCGAGATAATCCTCCGCGCCTCCGCCCCCGCCGGCCATTTTACCGCTTAAACTCCCTGCCATATCTGCCGATAGCTTCTGTAGGAGCGAATATGGCCAAAAGAATACTGATAGTAGACGACAACCCGAACATGTCCTCCCTCCTGCAGGAAATGCTGGAGGTGTTTGACTATGAGTCGGTCCGCGCCGGCGATGGCGCTGAGGCCCTCAGCGAACTCGAGAAAGGCAATTTCTCGATGGTGATTACCGACATGCGCATGCCGAACATGTCGGGGCTGGAGTTGATTTCCGAGGTGAAATCGCGTTTCCCGAAAATGCCGGTCGTGCTGATCTCCGGCTACTCGGTCTCCGAGATCGACGCGCAGCCGGGCTCGCATCGAGCCGACGGTTTCCTCGGCAAGCCGCTGATGATGTCCGATATCGAGAAGATGCTCAACACGCTGCTTCGCTAGAGCGCATCAGCCCCCGGATTCAAACGCCGCCCTGCGCGGCGTTTTTTTTGCCCATGGCCACCGACCTTACGACGCCCGTTCCCGGGGAACCATCACCTGCGACCTGCCGTTAATCGACCGAATCCAACCATCAGCTATGAAACATGAGGTAGCACTATGGAACCGGGCAAAGTGATAATCACGCTGATCCCCAACGGACCGGCGAAGGTCGAATGTGATGAGGCCCAGATCGTGATGACCGACGGCACCACCCAGACGAAGACCGGTCGGTTCTCACTCTGTCGCTGTGGAGAATCGAAGACCAAGCCGTACTGCGACGGGACACACAAGACGTGTGGATTCGAAGGCTGAATTGAAGGCACGATAATGAACGAAAAGCCCGCCCATTTGGAGCGGGCCTTTTGTTTTGGTGTTCTTTTCGCCGGCAAAAAAAGTGAGGCGCCAGCCGGCCTTGTACTGGGCGCGACAAGGTGGCCGACTGACGCCGTCTCGAGGGGACGCGTGGCAACCGCTCCAAACCCTGGGGGATTGGTCCGGACTCGGCTACCAGCCTCGACATGGGACGCGGACAGCCCCGAAAGGTCGCCCCCATCCCAACTTTGCTTAGGTCTTCGTTCTCCCCTTTGGTATCAACCCGAAATACGCGTGGCTTCAACAAAGCCTTTCGCGATGGTGCTTCTTGTCAAGCACCCCCCTTGAAACGGCGCTCACCGGTCATCCCGGGCTCCCACCCCTCCGGACCCGTCGTGCTGGTGCGCTGCATTCTCCGTAAGCTGGCCTCCTCCGTCCTTAGGTCTCAGTCAGCCATTGATGCCCGGCTTCTTCCGCTCCTTCGTCTCGACTCCTCGGTTTAGTTGACTGATGTCGTTTCAAACGACTGAATATCCCCGGCTTGTATTGTCACCGGGTATCAGCCATGGATACCGCGGTCGATCGCTAAAGGAGGGGCATGCCCTCGGTCAACGAGATCGGTCGGGCATGCCTCTCCCCCCCTCAGGAACAATAACGGATAAAACGATGTCATACTATGGCAGTGAATCAAAAAAATATTGTAAATCACTGTCCTTCCGTGGTTACACTGGTCGACCATGGTCAGATTGAAACGTCACCACATGACGTAACACAATGACTCATATAGCCATATATCAACAAGATGGGAAATCGACAGGCTTTACTCGCTCGCCCTTGAACGACCGCACCCGGTCTTCTGGCAGGCTATGCGATGGCATTAATCCATGCAGATCAATGGAGAAAGGCAGTGAAAATGGACAAAATAGCAAAATCGACCGAAAATAGGAGCGCAAAACGGTCAATCTGATGACCGGTCACAAATTGAACCGCCGCGGTCGGTGAGACCGCGGCGGCTCGCGCGAAGAGACAGACAAGAAGGGGAGAGCACGATACTTGTCGGTCGATTGTCTATCGGGAGCCCCGGCGCGGCACTAACTCTCCCCGCCGCGGTCCGGGCTCTGGCGATATGCGGTGCTAGGGCCGGCTTGGGCTGTCGTCGATAGCTTCCTTGTCTTCGGCCAACCGAAGTCTCGGCATGCCGAGTTCGCGCCGAAGGGCGTTGATATAGCCGCCCAGGTGTCGGTATTTCTCGCTGAAGGTGTCCGCCCGTCGGACCATCCCGGCCAGTTTCTCTTTCTCATACAGGATGCGGTAGCAGTCCTCGAGCTCGGCTTTGATTTTCGGCTCGCCGCCCGAGCCATCGGCATGGCACTCGGACTCGAGGGTCTTGAGAACCATCTCGGTGGCCTTGATATCGGCCCGGAGGATGTTGTCGATCAGGATCTCATAACGGGCGATCAGATCCTCGTTGCCCAGCAGGTTAGCATCGTGCCACAGATCGACCGCGTGGGAAAGCCCGTCGACTGTCAGGTCAACCCGGCGCTCATAGACCGCGGAGGAATCTTCGGAAAGCCCGGACTGCTCGGTTGTCGCCGGATCACTTCCGGAGGCGGAGACCGCCAGCGCGAAGGTCATCCAGATCAATATCAGCTTTGATTTCAGATCGCGACTTGTCATGTCATTCCCCTTGTCTGTCAGGTGACAGCAATTCGTACCGGACAGTTCCTTACAAACCGGGTGCCGGAGCAGGTAAGCCACAGGATAACTGCCGGTTAGGTAGAAAACGGCCGATCCGCGTCGACCTCACAACGGCTCAAAATGTGGGCTCCTGCCTACAGTGGATGGGGCCGCCCGGCAGGTGCAAGGTGGGTCGGCCCAATCGGGCCATTGACATTCTGGTTCCGATGTACGTTTTAGAAGCCATGATTGACCTCTTCTGGATCAAGCTGCCGATCGTACTTGTCGCAGTGGCAACGGCCGCCGCGCTCGGTCCCTGGTTTGTGCGGTGGCTCCGGCATGCACGCCCGCCGATCCTGGTCGAGTTCTCCGGCTGGAAACTGCACCTGCCGCATCTCCTGATGGCGGTGCATTCAGTCGTGGTTGTCTTCCTCATGTTCGGTATCGATCCGCTGCCGATTCTCCCCGGCTCGGACCATATCGCCGACAGTGAGACCACCGCTCTGGCCGGTCCGGTTGGGGTGATGTTGTTTCTGCTCGGTAACATCATCCGGGTGTGGGCGATGCTGGTCCAGGGGACGGGCCTTGAGAAAGACCTGCGAGTACGAGAGGACAATCCCCTCATCACGACCGGACCGTACACGTTTGCCCGTCATCCGATCTACACCGGGAACCTGATGGCGGAGCTGGGGCTTGGGCTGGCTTTCGCCTACTGGCCGCTTTTGGCGTTGACGATTCTGTTCAGCGCACCGGCGTGGTACTATCGGGCGAAGCGCGAAGAGGCGATGTTGCTGGCGCACTATGGTGAGCAGTATCGGGAGTATATGACGCGGGTGCGGATGTTTCTGCCGTGGTGATGGTGGAATCGATCGTATGGCGTCACGCGTGGGTCCGTGCGTGGTGTACGTCCCCGTGCACCACGGACCCTGACGAAGATACCAGTTACCTGTAGCCCATCCGTCCCGGGTGGGCGGCAACGGGTCGTTCAAAACTGTTCCGTCGGGTGCTAGTTCGCCTCCAGCGAACGACACCCGACGGCATCTCACTGTCAAGTACGCCGATTCCCTCACATGGCTCGTTAGGTTCGGCAAGCAATAAACTTAACCCAGGGCTTCTTTAACACGCCCGTCCCGCGTGGGTCCGTGCGTGGTGTACGTCTCCGTGCACCATCCCACCATAAATGGTGGGCCACCCGCGGGCCACCCGGTCTGGCATAAGTGGATTCCCGGTCGCGGCCGGGAATGACAAAGAAGGGCCGCCGCGGCCTACTTCGCCCACCCGGGACGGATGGGCTACTCGGTTTTGGTTTTGCGGATCAGCAGTATGCCGCTGAACGTGTCGACATGCGGACCGTCGTCGCGAATGTACCCACCGACATTCGTGAGCACCAGACGAGCGACAAAGTCTCCGCATGCAATATCAAACATCATCTCTTCCGATGGCTGCGCCCAGCCACGCATCGGCTTCAGCGCCAGCACGCCAAGCGTGTCGGCAAGCGGAAGTACAGCCGTGCGGGTGGAATCTTCGAGCTCGCGGGTCAGTGAGAGAAACATGGTGGTCGTGATCGTATCGAGCGCGACAAAGACCGTGTCATCGCCAAACCCATACGCCATGCTCGCATCCGGCATCGGCACCCCCTGCAGTCGAATCATGTAGTCGAACCCGTCTACCTTCAGGCTTCCCCAGTCGGCGGTGTTAAGGGAGTAGTACGCCCCTTCTTCCGGTGTCCGCCACGGCGCGACATACTGGAAACCGAGCATCGCCACCACCTCGGTCGAGCGGCTGTATTTGGGGAGCGTGTCGAGAGCGAGAAGCATGCTGTCGGACAGGTACGGCGACAGGGCGTCGATCCCGTGCCAGTCGTTGAGGTAGTCGATAATGCTGCTCATCTCCCGACGGTCTTCGAACGACAACTCCCCGTCGGCGGCCACCATGTGACCATCGACCAGCATGTCGTTGCGCTCAAGGATCTCTTCCAGCCTGCTTTTCTGGCTGCTCTCGGATATCGAGAAGGCCGACCACGGACCATAGGCGGCGACAAACGCAAGGACGGCGAGGACGATCGGTATGATGCGAATATCTTTGGCGCGGGCAAACATGAAGTACAACGTTACGACTGCCAGCCCGATCGCGAGCGCCACCACCAGATACCGGTTGGCGGTGATGCCGTAGTCGGCGATGCGGGTCAGGATGGCGAAAAAGAGCAGGACAATCAGGGGAACGAGAGCGCGGAAGAACCAGGTCATGAAGGTCTTGATCCACTTGTTCTCGGCGATTTCGCGAAGCGGGTGCAGCAGCAGCAGCGACAGGGTGCCGACTACCGCATACCAGAGCACCAACTGCGACACCCAGCCTTTGGGCAATTCCCACTGGACGATGATCTTGAGTTCATAGGCAAACAGTATGATGAAGTACAGCGCCACCAGCGGCAGGAGCACGAACTGCGTGAAGATTTTCAGCCCTTTTGGATACGACATCTCCCCATTGAGGGCGGGGAGATCCCGAGGGAAGCCGGCCAGGAAGAAGATAGTATTGAAACATCCCACCATGATCATCCACATCTTCGCGTAGTAGTCTTCGTTGATATCGACCCCAAACAGGTAGTCGAGGGCAGCGAGGGCGATCGCCAGTCCGACATAGAGCACACCCGTGTAGAGGGCGCTGATGAGGATACGCAGGAAGAGCGATTTGTTGTACTGCCAGAATCCCTGTATCTGCGCTCCGCCGATATACGGCACAAATGCCACGAGAAAATGCAGTCCGGCGAAGAGCAGGACAAACCGGAGAGTATCGGTATATAGATCGAACGGGTCGTCGGGAAGGGAGATATAGTAGATCATCAGCAGTACGACTCCGCCGAGTTGAAAAAGCAGGCGGCGGCTGTAGCGGTTAAACAGACGTTCGGCGAACGCCGTCAGGGCGATAAACAGCGGAATACCAAGCGCGGCGGTCGAGAGAATGCGATTGATCAGCGACGCGTGCTCGCCACCGTCGGATTCGATCAGGGCGACTGCGGCGGCCGATGCCACCACGGCCGCAAGCAGGGTCAGCGGAAAGCGCTTGAGAGTCGCCGCGGCACTGCCGGCCACGTGCTGATAGGACGGAAACCGTCGGCTGATACCCATATCGTTCCTTTCGACAGCATGCAAGCTATGAGGATTTGGTCGTTATTCTTTGCGTGGTGACTCGGCGCGGCGTTTGATGAAGTCGGCCAGTCGTGTGCGACTGGTTTCGAGTCGGTCAATCCGGGCCTGAAGGTCCTGTTTTGCCCGGTCTTCGGCGGCCTCTTTCAGAGCCGCCCGCGCTTCATCGAGCTCACCGCCGAGAGCATCAAATCGCTCCTGAAGTTTCTCCAACGACTCGGCCTCTTCGGCCTTGTCGAACACGACCGCTTCGGGCGTCGTGCGAGTATCGCTTTCCTCGCTCTCTCGGGGCTCTGCCCGAGGGATGAAGTTTTTCGATGTATCGAAAGCGCGGGTGTTCATGAAGGTCGGCGAGACAATCTCGATACCGGCTTCGTGCAGTCGGTCGAGCATCTTCTCACGAAGCATCGAGCGACAGGAGAGCAGTTGCTTGACCTCGGTGAGCAGACCCGCCACCCGGTAGGTGATGGAGAAATCGCCGAGCTCCATGACATGGACAAACGGCTCGGTGAGACCGGCGTCGGCGGCCGCCTGCCGAAGTGCCTTCTCGATTTTCCGACGGGAGATGTCGTAGCCCAGCGAGACCTCCGCCGTGACAAGGGTGCCCGAGGACCGGATTACCTTGACCGGGTTGGTGACGAGATAGAGGTTGGGCATGGAGGTCAGGTCGCGGTCGACAGTCTGGATTTCGGTGTGAAAGAGACCCTGTTCGGAAACGCGTCCGAAGTAATCGCCGATGCGGACGAAATCTCCCGGTCGGAAGGACCTGACCGCACGGAGCATAAGACCGGCCATGATGTTGCCGACGAAGGTCGTCGACGACAGCGCGATCGCCGCCGAGAGCAGGATTCCGATCAGGCTGAGTATCTGTCCGGTGCGGGTATCGGACAGCGGCAGCGACATGATGATAACCAGCAGCCCGATAAACGACAGGACCAGCAGGATGAGCTGCATCTGGAAGCGGGAGTTGGGCCGACCGGCGTAGCGCTTGTCCAGAATGAACCGCGCCAAAGCCAGTACGAGGATAACGCCGGCAATTGCCACCACTGCCGGAATGAAGGTTACGGCGTTTTCGAAATATTGTTCGATAAGGTTCATGATCACCCGATCCAGACGTGTTTGGTATCCCCTGTGCTGAGTCAGGTATATCGGGCCGGGGGGGGAATGTCAAGATAACAACGGGGATGTAAAAACCCGCGTCACCCTTGACGAACTCGGGGTGACGCGGGCTGTGATTTGCTGCTTGCTCTGAGAGGCGAGGCTATTTCTCGCTCGTGCGGCCCTGGCCGCCGAACAACACACCGATCAGCAGTCGGAAGTCCGGAATGTCGCCGAGGCCGAGACGGCCTTCGAGCGTGTACGCGTTGTTCGCACCCATCGGTACTTTAAGACCGCCGGTGAGCGAGAGGCCGATTTCAGTGTCGCTTCCGATCGGTCCTTTGGGTTCCAACACGACCAGCGTTGGACCGCCGCCGACATAGAAAGCTGCACCGGACTTGGGCGGGCTTAGATGCAGGCGAACGTCGGCGTTGAGCGCAATGGTGGTCACGTTGTCGCCGAAACCGAAATCAACGCTGGGCGCAAAGCGAGCCATTTTGACCCTGCCCAGCTCCGACTGAACACCAACCACGGCCTGGTCAGGTGTGAGGCCAAAACCGGCGCGGAGCCCATAGCTTTTGTTGGGCGAGTCACCGGCCGTAGCGTTAGCGCCGACCACGAGCAGGCCGACAAGCAATCCGATAGCAAATGTCTTCATTTCCTTTTCCTTCCCTGACCGCCTTTCTCCGTGCGGTCTATACCAGTTAGCGAAGTCTCAGCGTTGGGGGTAAGCACGACGGTGCGAGATTGGATAGCAGGGGCTCACCGCTCCCAGCATGAGCGACGACATGTGCCTTAAATGATGATAGGGATAACAAAGTTCCGGAAATTGCAATGTGGGCGATTATTTCTCGGTCGGAAGCAGTTCGCGTTCGCGGAGAATGCTTTCGAGTTCCTCGTGCATGACGGCGCGGTAGTGCAGACCGCCCATCGATGTCTGCCGCATGATGCGACCGAAGTGGGCGAATTCCAACCAGTCAGCCCAGCGGACCGACCGGATTTCATTATGGTCGGTGAACTGGAAGTTGCCCTTGAGGTAGTCGGCAAGGAAGACAAATGAGCGCCAGAAGATCATCTGCGAACCGAGCGTAAACGCAACCGAGGTACGAAGGACGTAATCGGTCAGCTTGACCTCGCAGCCGGTCTCTTCGGCGACCTCGCGATAAGCGCCGACGTGGAAGTCTTCGCCGGGTTTCAGGCCGCCCGAAGGGGCGCGATAGAGATCGGGCGGATAGATGTGCTTGGCGATGACAGCGACCTGGTTTTCTTTACGGATGTAGATGGTCACATCGTGGTTGCGGCCGTCGATCTGCGAATCGCGGATGCGCTTGAACTCGGTTTCGTTGACCGCGATACCAAACGTACGCTCATCGGGAACGCCGTAGAGGCGCTCCATCTCCGCCAGCATGTCATCGGTGACAAACATCAGAAAAGTGCAACGATCTCTGTCTGGAGCGGCAGGGAAACAATTTCGACACCGTCGTGTCCGATCAAAACGTCGATTTCGGTTCGGAAGCCGCAATCGGCCATGTAGATGCCGGGCTCGATCGAGAACAAATGTCCCTTCTGCAGCTTGCGGCGGTCTTCCGTTTCGAGGTTGTCGATATTCGGGCCGCTGCCGTGCTCGCTGGTGGTGATGGAGTGACCGGTGCGGTGGACGAAGTACTTGCCGTAGCCGGCTTTCTCGATCACCTCGCGGCAGGCGTCGTCGACTTCGTAGCCATAGACCGGGCGGCTGTCGATGTTTTCGCGGAGAAAAGCAATCGCGCGGTCGCGCGCTTTGACGAGGACGGCGAACATCTCGACATACTTCGCTGGGATCTCCTCTTTCGACCCGGCGAACGCCATCCAGGTGATGTCGCCATAGACGGCGTCATCGTGCTTGATTTTGGCCCACATGTCTACGAGGATCAGCTGGCCCTTCTTGATGACCGCGGAACTCTCCTCGGACGGTTCGTAGTGCGGATCGCCAGCGTGCGAGTCGACCGAGCAGTTTGGTCCGCTGCCGGTTTCCATGTCGTACTCATCGAACTTGCCTCGGATGAACTGGCAAACATCGTGTTCGGTGACAGACTTGTGGTCTGTCAGGGACGTGCGGATGAATTCGAACGTCTGGTCTTTGATTTCGATCAGGTTGCGGGCGGCCATGCGCGCCATGGCCATCTGTTCGGGCGTGAGGGCGGCCATGAACAGCGCCACCATGTCAGCCGACGAGACGATTTCCGGGCCGAGATCGCGGATCAACTCGATCGTACCGGCTTCGACCAGCCCGACATACGGCAGACGCCCCATCGGCGAGTACTCCATCGCAATGCGGTTAACATTGTGAAGCAGGGTATGCAGTTCCGACTCGAGCTGTTTGTAGCCGGAGTAGAGCTTGACGGTGCCGGGAACAGCGGTGAATTTGGCCGCTTCGATATTGTGCACCAGTGCGGTCGGTTCGCCTTCGGACGGAATGAAATAGAAGGAGCGGCGGGTGACCATGCCGGTGATCCCGAGCATGCGCATGGCGATATCGTTGCGGCCGTGGAAATCGGCCATAAGCCAGCCGTCGAGGTTATGTTCGTTCAGGTACGCCTGGATCTGTTCGATGTTCATAGCAGTGTGCCTCCGCACCGATGATACGGCTTGCCGCCGGGGAGTTCAACTAGATTGTCAGGAAGTCAGGCTCCGCCTGTCTCACCGCCCGTTCTTCAGCACATCTTTCAGAAACCGGCCGGTGTGGCTCTCTTTAACTTTGGTGACCTCCTCCGGTGTCCCGGCGGCGATAATCCGGCCGCCCTCATCGCCCCCTTCGGGACCGATATCGATAATCCAGTCGGCGGTTTTGATGACATCGAGATTATGCTCAATCACCAGCACGGTGTTGCCACGGTCGACCAGTTCGTTGAGCACGCCGAGCAGCATGCGGATGTCTTCGAAATGCAGGCCGGTGGTCGGTTCATCGAGAATGTACATCGTCTTGCCGGTGGCGATCTTGGACAGCTCGGTGGCCAGCTTCACGCGCTGGGCCTCGCCGCCGGATAAGGTCGTCGCCTGCTGGCCGAGCCGGATATAGCCAAGCCCGACCTGCATGAGGGTGAGCAATTTGTTTTTGACGCGCGGGATGTTTTCGAAAAAGGCGAGGGCCTCTTCGACCGTCATGTTCAGAATGTCGGCGATGTTGCGCCCTTTGTAGGTGACTTCGAGTGTCTCGCGGTTGTAGCGTTTGCCTTTGCAGACATCGCAGGTTACGTAGACATCGGGCAGGAAGTGCATCTCGATCTTGTTGACCCCATCCCCTTCGCACGCTTCGCACCGCCCCCCCTTGACATTGAACGAAAACCGTCCCGGCATATAGCCGCGCGCCTTGGACTCCGGCAGGGTGGAGAACAAATCGCGGATGTAGGTAAAGACGCCGGTGTAGGTGGCCGGGTTCGAGCGCGGCGTGCGGCCGATCGGCGACTGGTCGATATCAATCACTTTGTCGATATGCTCCAGCCCGGTGATGTTTTCATACGGCAGCGGCGCCTGCCGGGAGGCGAAGAAGTGCCGCGAGAGAATGCGGTAGAGTGTCTCATTGATAAGAGTCGATTTGCCCGATCCCGAAACCCCGGTCACACAGACAAGCAAACCGAGCGGGATGGTGGTCTCGACATCCTTGAGGTTGTTGCCGCGCGCACCGGCGAGCGTGATCATCGAGCCGTTCGACTCGCGGCGTTCTCGTGGAATGGAGATGGTGCGTTTGTCGCAGAGGTATTGCCCGGTGATCGACTTCTCGCTCTTGAGAATGTCCGCGGGAGTCCCTTCGGCGACAATCAGTCCCCCGTGCACGCCGGCGCCGGGGCCGAGATCGATCACGTAGTCGGCTTGTTCGATGGTCTCGCGGTCGTGCTCGACGACCAGCACGGTGTTGCCGAGATCGCGAAGTTCGATCAGGGTGCTGAGCAGGCGCTGGTTATCCCGCTGGTGGAGGCCGATCGAGGGTTCATCGAGGATATACAACACGCCGACCAGCCGCGAACCGATCTGGGTGGCCAGCCTGATGCGCTGGGCTTCGCCGCCGGAGAGAGTCGAGGCGGCCCGGTCGAGGGTCAGATAGTCCAGTCCAACATTGGTAAGAAAATCGAGCCGCTCGCGGATCTCCTTGAGAATCTGTTTGGCGATGGTCGCCTGGCGGCTGTTGAGCGTGATGTGGGTGAAGTAGTCCGACGCTTGTTTGATCGACATGGCGGCAACCGAGTCGATCGTCTCGCGATCGATAATCACCGCCAGCGCTTCGGGGCGAAGGCGGGCCCCCTTACAGACCGGGCAGGGACGAATGGCCATATAGTTTTCGATCCACTGGCGGACGCCCGATGATTCGGTCTGTTTGTAGCGGCGTCCGAGATGCGGGATGACACCTTCGAACGGGGCGTTGTAAACTCCCGACCCCCGTCCCTTGCCGCTGGTGCGTTCGTACTCGAAGGTGATTTCTTCCTTGCCGGAGCCGTACAGCAGCACATCCTGTATTTTCTGGGGCAGCTTGTTGAAGGCGGTGCCGAATTTGAAACCGTAGTGGTTGGCGACCCCGCGCAGCATATAACGGTACCAGTTGGACATGTCGGCGCCGCCCCAGGGACGGATAGCGCCATCGGAGATGGAAAGCGACTTGTCCGGCACGACCAGATCGGGATCGATCTCCATCGTCTGCCCGAGCCCGTCGCACGACTTACACGCCCCGTGCGGGGAGTTGAACGAGAACAGCCGCGGGCTGAGTTCATCGTAGCTGATATTGCAGTCCAGACAGGCGTATTTCTCGGAGTAGAGCAAATCGTCGTTTTTGATATTGATGAGAACCGTCCCCTGCCCCATCTTGAGCGCCGTCTCGACCGAGTCGGCCAGTCGTCGCTTGGACTTGGCCTTGACGACCAAACGGTCAACGACCGCTTCGATAGTGTGCTTCTTCTTCTTGTCGAGATTGATATCGCTGTCTGATTCAATCAACTCACCGTCGATCCGCAACCGCACGAATCCCTCTTTGCGGGCCTCGTCGATGATTTCCTTGTGCTCCCCCTTCTTGCCGCGCACGAGCGGCGCGAGGACCATCAGGCGCGAGCCCTCTTCGAAACTGAGCACGGAATCAACGATCTGCTCGACCGTCTGCTGGGTGATCGGCTGCCCGCACTTGAGGCAGTGCTGGACACCGACGCGGGCGAACAGGAGCCTCAGGTAGTCGTAGATTTCGGTGACCGTGCCAACCGTCGAGCGCGGATTCTTGGCCGCTCCCTTCTGTTCGATCGAGATGGCCGGCGAAAGCCCTTCGATAAAGTCGACATCGGGCTTCTCCATCAGCCCCAGAAACTGCCGGGCGTAGGCCGAAAGTGACTCGACATAGCGGCGCTGTCCTTCGGCGTAGATAGTGTCAAACGCCAGCGAGCTTTTGCCGGAGCCGGAGAGGCCGGTGATAACAGTCAGTGTATCGCGGGGAATGCGAACATCGATATTCTTCAGGTTATGTTCGCGTGCCCCTTTAATATAGAGAAAATCCTGTCCGTTTTTGGAGCGGCTGGTGCGAGCCATAGTCGGGTCCTACCTCCCGAGAAGGACAGATCGCCGAACATCGTGAAAGGCGATCCTGGAACGGTTATACAATCCGGAGCCGCCTGTCAGTTCTGGCAGGGGCAACATCAAAGGTAACCCGCAATATACGGCCGCTGTTTCCGGCTCAAAAGAGATTTCCGGTAATGCAGTATCACTTTGTGGAGGAGCGCGGCGCTCGGGGCCGAAAGGTCTTGACCACCTTGGACATCGGTCGTAGATTAGGCCGATGTCGCACGACAAACACCAAGCGTTTTACGATTCCCTCGCCGCCGAGTGGGATCTGATGTTCACCGCCGAGGATTTCGAGCGTCTTTCACACCTTGTTGAGGGGATGGGAATTGACAAGGGGTGGCATATTCTCGATATCGGATGCGGGACCGGAGTTCTGTTTGACCTCCTCCGGCGAAAGATCGGTCCGGACGGGACTATCACCGGTGTCGATTTCTCGCTCCGCATGGCCACCCGGGCGCACCGCAATTTCCCGTTCGAGAACGTAAATGTGGTTGATGCCGACGCTACCAACCTTCCGTTCAAGCCCGATACGTTTGATATGGCGGTGTCGTTTTCATCGTTCGACAACTTCTCCGACCCGAAAAAGGCGCTCGCCGAGGCGCATCGGGTGCTCAGATCCGGCGCCCAGCTGTGCATCATCTATCTCGCGTCATCGAAAGAGCTTTCCGAAGAGCACAAGCGGGCCGGCGGACTGCTTGCCGACGATCACCTGCCTCCCCGGGAGAAAATGGCCGAACTGTTCAGTCTTTCCAACTTTAAGACCGTTCGGATCGAGGATCATCCCGGCCTCTATTTGGCCTGTGCGGTAACCAACAAGTAAGCCTCGGCAGGTGCACATGGCTGCCTCCGGCACGAGATTCATCGCTCACACTTCGCTTCTCTTAGCGCTCGCGGTTCTGTTACCGCTCGGCGTGCACTACGTCAATCCGCTGTTCGCGCGTGTGTTGCTCCCCATGCACCTTCCGGTGCTGTTGGCCGGGATGCTGGTCGGTCCGGCTTCGGGGCTGCTGGTGGGACTGCTGGCACCGGGTCTGTCGGCGCTGATTACGGGACTGCCGCCGGCCTATGCGGTGCCGCTGATGACGCTGGAGCTTCCCGTCTATGGGCTGGTGGCGGGTTTGACATACATGCGGTTCAAATGGAACGTGTATGCATCGTTGCTAACCGCGATGGTGCTGGGGCGGTTGATGTTCGTGATTGCGCTGCTGGTGCTGGCGAGTTTCATCGCTCTGCCCTATACGGCCGCTGAGTACTTCACGACCGGCGTGCTGACCGCCAGTTTGCCCGGTCTGGTGCTGCAGTTGGTGATAGTGCCCGTCATCGTGACTGCCGTAAAGCGCAAAAGCGCTCGCAGCCGTTATTGACCCCCCATAAAAAAGACGAAACGGGCCGCCGGACGAGCAGATCCGACGGCGCCGTTCCGCTAAATCGCTAACCGACAAGAGCGTGGGCTAGCGAATTTTCTCCGCCGGCATGTCGCGGCCGTTCTGATGCAGAATCAGCGACGTCACCTTGCCGGCATCATCGCGCACAAACGATATCTGTGCCTCGACGACGCGCAGGAAGTACTCATCCGTGTCACTGGCATACAACTCAAACTCGCCCTGGCCGGTGGCCTGAGTAAACAGGCGGTCGTCGCGGGTACGAACCGTGAGAATAAAGCCCGGTGCGAGCTGGTATTCCCCGACATAATCCTGAAACACGGCCGCATCGACCGCCTTCTCAACCGGGAATAACTCCGCCATGATCTCGGCAGCCTCGTTGTCGGGCAGTTTCACTGCCGTGTTGTCTTCTCCCTGCTGGTGGATAATGTGCTTCACGACCGTGCCGTTGTCGTCGCGCACGAACGTCAGGGTGACGCTGTTGTCATGGTCGAAAAAGAACTTGTCGGTGGCTTCGGGGAGGATCTGGATTCTTCCAGTGCCGGTGCGCTGCGAGAAGAGCTTGCCGTCGGTCAAGCTGACCATGCGATAGTCGTTGGTGTCGATCCGGTAGAGACCGACATAGTCCGGCCACACGGATTCGTCCGAAGCCACTGGTTCTTTATGCACAGGGACATCGTACGGCTTGTCGAACAGGATAGCGGCCAGGGCCATCGCTACCCGACCCGCAGTGCCTTCATCGGTGTTGGTCAGTACCACAATACAGGCATCGTCTTCGTAAAAGCGCTGTAGGATCGAACTGTAGCCGTCGATCCCGCCGGTGTGCTGGATGACCGGATGATCGACCGCCGTGGTGATGCCCCAGCCATAACCGTACTCGTTTTTCACCGGAGTAAACATCTTCTTCTTCGACGCTTCGCTCAAGATGCGGTCGGTGGTGAGGGCGCGATCCCAGAGATAGAGATCGCCGACCGTGGAATAGAGCGCGCCGGCGGAAAACGGCAGGGACATGTCGATGCAGGGAGCGTTAATCAGGTTTCTGTCCGGATCGATCGAGTAGCCGTTCGCCATCTTATCGACGATACGGTCACCGTGATAGTAGCCGGAGTTGGTCATACCTGCCGGTCCGAGAATGTGTTCCTGCAGATAGTCTTCGTAGCTCTGGTCGCTGACCTTCTCGATTATCAGTCCAAGCAGGAAGTAGCCGGAGTTGCTGTATTTCCAGTCGCTGCCCGGTTCGAAATCGAGTGGGAGATGCGAGAACGTACCGAGGATTTCTTCGGGCGTCATCGCCATCGAGCGTCGCGCCATGACATCGGCGATATCGGTAAAGCTGTGCACGCCCGAGGTGTGGGTCAGCAAGTGGTGGATGGTAACTTTGTCGCCGATCTCGGGCGGGAACTGATCCAGGTACTTCGAAATCGGATCGTCGACACTCAGTTTCCCCTGCTCTTCGAGTTGCAGAATCGCGGCGGCGGTGAAGTTCTTGGTGACCGATCCAATCAGGTATCTGGTCTGGGCGGTGTTGGGGACATCGAACTGCACCGACGCCCAGCCGTAGCCGTTCTCGAAAATCACCTTGCCGTCTTTGGCAACCAGGACGGCGCCGTGGAAGCGGAGGACGTCGTTTGCTCCCCGGCAGTACTCATCAAACTTCTCCGGCAGCGTCTTAGCACTGACAGTGGCCGAAAGCAGAAATGTCAGGGCAAGCAGACAGAGGACGACGATCGGATGGCGGCGGACGGTTGTCCGGGGATGTGCTGCGGACATGGAGGCTCCTTCGTGTAAATCGTGCTGGTTTGTGAAGATATATACCTCGATGAGACAGCGCAATTCAACGAAATGTTACAGCGTCGGCCTCGCACGCCGGATGAATTTTAGTGTGCCCGGTCAGCTCCGAACGGAGACCTCGCGTTTGGGTGTGACCAGTCGGCAGCGACCGTTGAGAATGTTGTTGACGGCTTCCTCGAAGCGGGTTGTGTTCAGGTTCTGGAGCTTGCAGGAATGCCAGTGCCGGATGTCCGGGGTGGTGGACCGTTTGACGGGCTCAAAGAGTTTCGGCATCACGTTCTCCTGTGGGTACAGAGTGATCGGGTGATGCCGGGAGTATCGCCCAGTTGAAGGCGGAAAACCAGTTAGTTTCCGGTTGATTTTAGGTAAGCAATTGTGTGGCCGCAACCACTTGTGGTGGAATCAATTGCCTTGAACTGTCGGGTCGAATGCGGGCCGCGCGCGGCTAGTTTCCGCCCTGCTGCAGGCTCTGTTCCTTCTCCCGGGAGCGGCGGCGGGCGGACTCGGCGTCGATCAGGTTCAGCATCTGGAAGGCCTTGGCGGTGTCAACCGCGTAAAGGGTCTGAAGGATAGAGTCCGCTTCGGCGAACCGGCCGGTCATAGAGCAGCCGACACCAAGAGCGATCACGCCGGGATAAAATTCATTGTCGAGCTGTACGACCTGTTCGAACTGCTCGGTAGCTTCTTCGTATCGACCGCCCTGCAACAGAAGCAGCCCGAGCGCCTGGCGGCACTCTTTGTAGTCGGGAGTTTTCACCAGTGCGGCGCGGAAACTGGTATCGGCGGCAGGGTAGTTGCCCCGGTTGCGTTGAACCGTGCCCAGGAAAAAGAGCAACTCGGAAGTGGCGTTGCCGGCGTTGGCAGCTTTCGTGTAGTAGATCTCGGCGCTGTCGAGCACACGCTGCGAAGCGAAAGCGTTAGCCATCGAATACAAAACCAGCGCGGTGCCGGGCTGAAGCGAGTTAGCCGTGCGAAGCGGCGTGAGGGCGTCGTACGGACGGCCGAATTCGATATAGGCCAGGCCGAGATTGGCGTAGTAGCGCGCTTCGGTGGAGTCGAGCCGAATCGCCCGCCGGTAGGCGAGGATCGATTCATCGGGGCGACCAAGGTTGGCGTAGACGGCGCCCAGGTTGTTGCTGACTTCGGCGACCGAGGAGTCAACCTCGTACGCTTTCCGGAAATAGACCAAAGCCTGCTCGTTGCGGCCGGTGCCGGTATACGCGGTGCCGAGATTGAGAAGCGCTTCGAAATTGTCCGGCGACATCTGCAGGACGCGGGTCCAGGCAGTGCGGGCGGTTTCGAGATCGCCGCCCTTGATGGCGCGACGGCCCTGCAGCTGGTAGTGTTTGAGCGAGTCCGGCCCGGACAATGTCTGAGCCGTGACGAGCGGGGCACAGAAAAACAGCAGCACGAGTATGGTAACTGTAAGTTTCTTCATAGGTATGTGCTTTATACACACTGGATCGGAAGAAGACAAGGGAAGTTGAGGGGGAGTCGGGTCGCCCACAGCTTGCTGTGGGTTCTTCACAACCAGTCTGAGTCCTCGACAGCAATAGCCGGGCTGCAAGCAGCCACGGCCTACATGTGTGTGGAGTACGTCCCCGTGCACCACATGATGCGTCGACCCGTACCACACACAAAATACGCGGTCCGGTTGGCGGCCGGACCGCGCGCGTAAAAGGACGCTTACAAAAAGTAGTAGCACCCTGTCCATCCCTGGACAGGTATCTGTATTACTTCGACCGTTTGGGCGCGTGGTTGTTCACCAGCGCAAACGACAAATATTCCAGCTCCATCGACATGTTTTCATGCCGAAGGTAAACATCGGGCGGCACCTTGAGATTCACCGGAGCGAAATTCAGGATCGCTTTGATTCCGGCCCTGACAACATCATCCGTGATATACTGGGCGACCGTGGCCGGGACCGCCAGGACGACGATTTCGATATTCGATTCGCGAAGTTCGTTTTCGAGATTGGCGATATCCGCGATGACGATCCCTTTGTGGTTGGAGCCGATCTTGCGTTGGTCGTTGTCGAACAGCTTGACTATCTGGAAGCCCTGTTTGGCGAATTCCTTGTAGCTGACCAGTGCGGAGCCGATATTACCCACACCGACCAGCGCCACGCGCCAGACACGGTCAATACCGAGAATCGATGAAATCTGGTGTTTGAGTTCGCGTACCGGGTAGCCGAGTCCACGGGTGCCGAAGGTCCCGAAAAACGAGAGGTCTTTGCGGACCTGTGCCGGGGTTAGTTTTTCGCGCTTGGCCAGCTCTTTGGATGAGACAGTGTCGTAGTTCTCTTTTTCGAGCAACGACAGCGCCCGGTAGTAGAGAGAAAGCCGGTGAATCGTCGATTCGGATATTCGCTTTTTGGTCATCGTCTCCGCAGATCAACTTGTGCCGAAAAAGGCGTTATTTCCAAACAGCCCACAACCCCAGCTTATGTGAAAAGCTTCACAAGAATATTATGCGCCTGCGCAATTACTGTCAAGGTGAATTTTGTACCATACATTCACAAAGTCGGCCATGCCCGCCAATGATTTACAGTTACGAAGATGATTTTCCTCATCTACGTGGGTTTTTTTACTCTACTATGGCCCGGCTGATGGCGGGTGATATGCGGCTTAGAATCTCATAGTGTATAGTCTGTCCCCAGGCCGCCAGCCCACCGGCGGTGAGTTGCTCGGAACCGTCAGCCCCCAGCAGAGTCACTCTCGTCCCCACCGACACGCCCGTGATATCGGTAACATCGACCATCATCAGATTCATACAGATCCTCCCCCGCACCGGCGCCCGGCGGCCGTTTATCAGCACATAGGCCTGATTCGACAGCGCCCTCGGGTAACCGTCGTAGTACCCCACCGGCAGCACCGCCAGGGTGGTCGGAGCAGTAGTCCGGTAGGTGCAGCCATAGCCGATAAAGCTGTCGGCCGGCAGTTTTTTGACCTGCGTGACGGTGGTCCGCCAGGAGAGGACCGGCTCGAAAATCTCGTTGTCGCCACCAAGCAGTCGGTAGGACAGGTAGGTTTCTTTCGACGGCCAGTAGCCGTAGAGGGAGATGCCCGGCCGGACCAGGTCGTACCTCGTCTTGTCGAACAGGATCAGTGCCGCCGAACTGGCCGTGTGCAATATTTCCGGTTTGATCCCGGCTTTGCCGAGCAGGCCGACCAGGCGCTTGAATTCGCGCAACTGCTGATCGGCGTAGTTGTGACTGGTGGTGTCTTCGATATTCGCGAAATGCATACTGGCGCCGTAGGGGCGCTTCAGCTGCGGATACTTTTTGTATATGGCCGCAAAGCGAGAGATGTCTTTCTCGGTTATGCCCTGACGGTTGGTACCGGTTTCGAGCTTGAGGTGGGTCAGCACCTGCTTGCCGGCCTTCCTCCCCGCCCGGCCAAGAGCGGTTAGTGCTGCGGTGTCAAACACGACCGGCTCCAGATCGTACTCGCAGACGGCGTCGGCCTGATCGGTCGGGATCGGACCGAGGATCATTATCCTGCGCGGCCAGCCGGCGTCGCGACACTCGATCGCTTCTTCGAGCGAATGCACCGCCACATAGTCAACCTCGGAACGGTCGAGCATCATCGCGACAATCTCCCGCAACCCGTGCCCATAGGCGTTGGCCTTGACCGAGACCGCCATCATGCGATCGCCGGCAAGGTTTTTCAAAGAGCGGATGTTTTTGTCAAGCGCCCGGCGGGAGAGTTCGATAAGCTGAAGCGGGGTAACGGTTCCCATGGCTAGTTTATACACCTCGGCGGTTCCGGCAACAACTAAAAGTTAGGCATTAAAAAACGAGCGGTTCCAGCATGAGCCGCTCGTCTGACCATAGCAAAAGTGCCGAAAAACCTAAGCGTATTTCTTCTTCATATCCTGGATCACGGCCATGTGACCTTTCTCGAAGCGGGCGAGGTCTTCGAAGATTTTCTGCTCGGCGGGTGTCTTGGAGCGGGCCGCCTCGCGCGCAAACAAATCGTGCGCGTCCTCTTCGAGCCGATACGCGATATCCAGCAGCGCCATGACATCGGAGGTGCCGCGAACCGCCTCGATCAACTCGCGGTGTTCCTCGGCCATGTCCTCGCCGACTTCCGGGAGACCGTCGCGTTTCATAATATCAGCCGTACTGATCCACTTCTCGCTCTTGACCAGATTGTGGTGCTGCCGTTCCAACAGATTGAAGTGCGCTTTCTCTTCGAGAGCCAGCTTCTCCAGCAGCTTCCTGATGTCGTCCTGTCTGGTCTGTTTGGATGCCTCCAGATAAAACACGTAGCTGGCAACCTCGGACTGAATCCCGGCTGAAAGAGCCAGCAGCGTATTGGGGTGCACCGAGGGCATAGACAATCCTCCGAATCGGTTACGCGTTCGCACGCGGTGACACTATCCTGAGGCCAAGTTACATTTTTCACAAGTTTTGTCAAGTATTCCATGCCCTCTCAGGCTTCGACAGGCTCGTCCTGAGCTTGTGGAAGGGCTCAGTCTAACTTATGCAGACCCAGCCTGAACTGAGCCTGTCCGAACCACAGGGGTTCGGACCTACTTGGATCACTCGTGGCAGTGGCGGAAGAGTGCCGAGTCACCCTGAGCTTGCCGAAGGGGGACGGCCCGCGAGACCGGCTGTACGACCGAGAAAGGGTCAAACATCTCCGCATTCCGCCGATAACAGGAAGTATAAACATGGGCTCAATCCGACCATAAACAAGTGGGTGGCAATATGCAGCTTTTTGACTTACTCTCGGCCTTTACGAGCCAGCGATCGTTCGGGCAGTCCGATCCGACCGCAACCAATCGCCCCTGGTGGAACCGGTATCCGTCGACAACCTCGACCTCCGCCACTCCCACTCCGGAAGCGACAACTCCGGTCAAGACCGACAGCTATGTTCCCAGCAGCGAGACGGTCCCGGAAACCACCCCACCGGCCGATCAGAACAAGGCTGCCGATGACACCAAACAGACCAAGGACTCGCCGGTGGCCAAAAACGCCGACGGCACCTATTACTATCGCCGCGAGGCGCGCCTTGATTACCAGCTCGACCTTCGCTTCGACCTCGCCACTATCGCCCGCTCGGTGCAACAGCTCTCCGAGGGAGATACCGCCGAGATTCAGAACCTGATAGCGGGCGGGTTTGGTTTGAGCGCCGATTTTACCGCTTCGGGCTATGAACGAATTGCCACCAACATGACCGACGGCACCGCGGCCGACGGCAAGTCAATTCAGAAGCAGATGACCCGTAACAGCTCGGCGCTGGCGATTACCGAACGGTTCGCGCAGCAGGACCGGGCGTATGCGCTGCAGGGCTTCTATCGCCAGGCCAGCAAGGTGCGAAGCTCGCTGCACGAATCGGTAAAGGATGGTCACCGTCGGACGACCAACCGAATAGCCATTCGCTTCCAGATGGATTCGAAATTCAGTTTCGCGCTCGCCGAGCGGTTTAACATCCAGACCCAGCAGGTGGCCGATCAAAAACCACAGTCGCTGAATGGTTATCTCGACAGCGCCGGACAGGTAGCTTCGAGCGGTACCGCCGATCTGATGGCGAAGTTCTTCGATGCGGTTGACAGTTATCTCGCTGCTTCCGAGAGCAGCGTTCGCAGTCAGGTAGATGATTTCTTCACCATGGCGACCGACCAGCTGGGGTTCGATGCGGGCCTGGTGGCCGCGGCGCGCGACCAGCTGCTGGGGTCGGTAGACTCTTTCTTCGATCGAGTCAGCTCGGCGATGGGTTCGCTGGAGGCGCTGTACGCTCCGTCCGGCGCCAATCCGGGTACGACTCCATCGGTAGAGCCTCCGGCGCCGACCCAGACCGTTCCCGATCAGGCGATGTCCGAGTACAGCAACGAATTGGCAGTAGCGTAAAGATCGTTATCCGGAGGGCGTCCGGGATATTTTGCTTGTCTGAGACGCCCTCCGGGTTGTTTATTGCACCGGAGAAATGAAGCAGCGCATATCAGATAACCTGGTGCAACTACGCGGTCGAATCGCCGAGGCGTGCGATGAGTATGACCGCGATGCCGATGATATCACGGTCGTTGCGGTATCCAAAACCCACCCCGCCAGCGCCATCAAAAAAGTCGTCGCGGCCGGTATTCATAACATCGGCGAAAGCCGTATCCAGGAAGCCGAGCCGAAGATCAAAGAAGTCGGCCATATCGCCCGTTTCCACATGGTCGGCCATCTCCAGACTAACAAAGTCAAAAAGGCGGTCGAGCTGTTTGATGTCATCCAGTCGGTCGACTCGCTGAAACTGGCCGAAGAGATCAACCGCTGCGCCGGTGAGTTGGGGCGACAGATTGAGTGCTATCTCGAGGTCAACTGCTCCGGCGAAGAGCAGAAGTATGGTTTTCGACCCGAAGAAACCATCGACATGATAAACTCGGTCAGTACCCTGTCAAACATCCAGCTAACCGGCCTGATGACGATCGGTCCGTTAACCGACGACGAGGACGACATCCGGGAGGCCTTCCGGCGCTGCGCCGATCTTTTCAAGCAGGGACGCGACCTGCTCGGACAGGACTTCGACACCCTGTCGATGGGGATGTCCGATGATTTTGCGCTGGCGATCGCCGAAGGCTCGACCATGATCCGGCTGGGGACATCGATTTTCGGTCCCCGCCGCCCCCGCGACTAGCCCACTCTCTCTTCCATTCAACCAACATGCCCGATCGAGTGACAGCGTGACTGACGGCCGACGTATGGTCACGAATTGATCAACTTGCATCAGCGATTGAATTTGTGTGGCATGCCGGGGTATTGATACGTATAATAGACTTCGGACAATAGCAGAAGACATCGCGTTGGATATTGTATTACAGGGAGGAGGGATCATGTCTGCCTCGCGCATGCCCGCCGCACAACAATCGATTACACTGCACCTGACATTCGAAACCGAATCATTGCCGCTGCTTCGTGATGTAACTTCCGTGCTCTACGGTCTGGAGCTGCTTCACGATCTCGTCGTCCTCTCGACCAGCGATCGCTATCAGAACTACTCGTTTGATGATCGCTTTTTTCATCGCTCCGGCCGTCCGATAGAACCATCGGAGCTGCTTCGAGTGGGCGGAATTTCGCTGGCGCCGCCGCTTACTATCGAGCTTCAGGCGGTGCCTGTGGCAGCCCTGGCGACGGTGCTGGTCATTGTCGAGAAGGTGCGGTTCTGGAAACTTGATCGGCAGATGGTGGAGGCTGAGATTGCCAGGCTTCGCCGTGAGGTCGATCGACTCGACTACTCGGACAGGGATTTGCTGCGGCGGTTCGAGCGCGCCACCGAGAGTGAAGCGGGCAACAAGATTGTCCGCGGGATTCTGGGTGGGATGGAGTCGATCTCGGATCGGATTCGGGTGAGCGGAATGGGGTTCTTGATTTAGGGCGATGGACCAAATCTCACATCATCATCGAGCTGATTACACGGTATCGCTGTCACTCGGACGGGCCGTCTTTCTCCGTCAGTGAGAGCAGATCGCTGATAACAAGGTAGGTATAGACGACAAATCTGTTAGCCTCCTTCCTGTGAACAATCGAGTGTGACCCCTTCTGAGTAGCTCGGAACACTGCATCTAAACGATCGCCCAAGAAGCTGAGATGTGATCCAACGATATCCTGAAATCGTACAGAGGAACTGTGATCCTCAGCAAAACAGATTAGGCGATTGATGTAATTCTCCGCGCCCAGCTTCACCTTCTTGCTCTTATCCTTTCCCTCAATCAGTCGCTCCTCATTTGTGGCCGGAAAGAGCGCATCTGCGAGATCTTGCAGAACACGTCGGCAACTGTGGACGGCGTTAGACCAGTCTTCAGGATTCTGGGACATCAAATTCTCGTGTATAGAACTGAATTTGTGGACTGACGCAGGGATCAACTCAGCGACTCTGCCCTGAATAGCGGCCCGGATTGTCGAGAACTCATCCTGCGCCACAGACGAAAACTTCAACTCATAGTAAGTGCGAGAAACATACGAATACAGAAGCTCCCGTCTCGCAGCAAGTTGCTTAGCGCCCTCGGCGATCTGCTGTTGAAGTTGCCACCTCTCAAGCGCATTCCCAGGTGGTGCAAAGAGCATCTGTTGCGGATTGGCAGACGAAACTGAGACGTTTCTGTCTCCGGACACCTGAAGTCGTGTCTTTGCCGTTTCTAAGCACGTAAGAATCTGTTCTATCGATTCAAGATAAGCATAGGGAAGTGAGGTGCCGGACTTGGGATCGGTCTTCTGGTAGACCCGGCCCGCAATCTCGGCCAAACGCCAAATATGCGGCTCAACTCCTGTTGGAGTCGATGGATAGCCAGACGCCTCGTATCGAAAGATGTCTTGAGAATCGAAATCGTTTAGGAGTCGTGCCAATCGGCTGGTCTTCAACGCCACGGTGCAGAGTGCAACTCGATCAAGTTCGATATCCGCGAGGATTTCCTCAGATAGCACCAAGGCTTCTCGGAGCGCTTCTCGAGAAACTTGTTGGTCGTGTGGCATCTTGGCCTCCCCATCTTTTTCTTCGGTTATCGCCGTAGAACAAGTCGAGAAAAATAGAGACGAAACACGGACAAGGTCAACCCTACTTTATCGCCGCAAACGCTGTCCGCAGATCGATCAACAGGTCGTCGACGTTCTCAATACCTACCGACAGACGAATAAGAGTATCCGTCACGCCGTGTTTCTCACGGATCTCTTTCGGGATCGAGGCGTGCGTCATCGACGCCGGATGGTTGATCAACGACTCGACACCGCCAAGTGATTCGGCCAGCACGAACACCCTGGTCGACATGGCGAACTTCTTCACCTTCTCGAAATCAGCATCCTTGATCGTAAACGACACCATCCCGCCGGGCAGTTTCATGCCGTTGGGGATCGGGCCGCCGTCGATACCCGGATAGTACACTTTGTCGACTCGCGGCTCGCTTTCGAGATACTCGGCGATCTTCATGGAGTTCACCGAATGCCGCTCCATGCGGATGTGGAGGGTTTTGATCCCCCGAAGCATCAGCCACGACTCAAACGGGTTAAGCTGCGCGCCGACCGCGTACTGCTGGAAGTACAGTTTCTCGGCCAGGTCTTCGTCTTTCACCACCAGCACACCGGCGATAAGATCGCAGTGGCCGCCGAGATATTTCGAGGCCGAGTGGTGAGCGATATCGGCGCCAAGATCAAGCGGCTTCTGGATGTATGGGGTCGCAAAGGTATTGTCGACCGCCGTCAGCACGCCATGCTTTTTGCCGATCTCGGCGACGGCGGCGATGTCTATCAACGTCAGCAGCGGATTGGTCGGCGTCTCGATCCAGAACAGCTTCGTCTTGTCGGTGACGGCTTTCTCGAAATCGTTCGGGTCGCGACCGTCGACATACGAGAAGTCGATCTGGTTATGCCTGAGGACTTTCTCGAACTGGCGACGGGTGCCGCCGTAAAGGTCGGTCAGGGTGACAACATGGTCGCCGGGGCGAAGCAAACCGAACACGGCGTTCATAGCCGCCAGGCCCGATGAAAACGCAAAGGCGCGGGTGCCGTTCTCCAGCGACGCCAGCGCTTCTTCGAGCGCCCGGCGGGTCGGGTTCGCCCAGCGGGAATACACATAGCCGGACTCATCGCCGGGGTACTCCACACGGTAAGTGGAGCTGGGGTAGATGGCGGTCGTTACCGAGCGGGTGCCGTCCTCGGCGACCTGCCCGAGATGAATCGCCCGGGTCTCGAACTGCTTGTTTTTGAAATCGTCGCGCATATGCTGTCCTTATTCGAGGAAGCCTTTTTCCCGCATCCAGTCATCGTTAAACATCTTGCTGATATACTTGGCGCCGGCATCAGGGAGAATGACCACAACCGTCTTGTCGGCATCGAGTTTCTTCGCATGCTCCAGCGCCGCCGACATGGCCGCCCCGGACGATCCGCCGGCGAGAATTCCTTCCTTGCGGGCCAGCTCGCGGCCAAACACAAACGAGGTCTTGTCGTCGACCTTGTACATCTCGTCGACGACATCGAAAACGACATTCTCGCAGAGCATGTCATCGCCGATCCCTTCAACGAGATACGGGTGGGCCTCGGGAAGCTGTTTCGTCTTGAAATAGTCGTAGTACACAGAGCCCTCGACATCGACCGCGACAATCTCGATTTTCGGGTTTTTCTCTTTGAGGTACCTGGCCGTGCCGGACATGGTCCCGCCGGTGCCGACCCCGGCCACGAAGCAGTCGATCTTGCCGCCGGTCTGGCGCCAGATCTCCGGCCCGGTGGTCCGGTAGTGGGCGTTCAGGTTGTCGAGATTGTGGTATTGGTTGAGCATGAAGACGTTGTCGTGCTGCTCGGCGACCCGCTTGGCGGTTTCATAATAGCTGTCGGGGTGGTCCGGGGCGACCGCGGTCGGGCAGATGTGGACTTCGGCCCCGAACGCTCGGAGGGCGTCGATTTTCTCCTTGGACATCTTGTCCGGGATAGTCAGAACGGCCTTGTAGTCATGGGCGGCGGCGAACATAGCGACCGCGGCGCCGGTATTGCCGGAGGTAGCCTCGATAATCGTCCCGCCCGGCGTGAGCGTACCGTTCTTGACCGCTTCGGTGAGGATATAGATCGCCATCCGGTCTTTGACCGAGCCGGTCGGGTTAAGAAACTCCGGCTTGACCAGGACCGTGGCCGAAATCCCCCGGTCGGCGGTCATCTTTCGGATCCGGACCAGCGGCGTGTCGCCGACCGTTTGAGTGATATCGTCGACATAGAACTTTTGAGTCATCTTTTCTGTTTCCCTGCTTGTGGCATGTTGCCAGAAATAACAGTCCGGTCGGCATTTTTGTTTTGCTTTTTTGCCGCCAGATTCGTTTTCATGTCAGGCTCGATTGGGTCGCCAGACCGATCGACGGTGTGACCGGCCCGAGCTTGTCTCCGGGGCCGGCCAGGTTAACCTTGTGATGAGGTGATGCGTTATGAAATGCGCATTCTGCGAAGAGAACATCTCCGGGAAGCCGGTTAAGCAGAGCGGCCAGTATTATTGCTCGCTCGAATGCGCCAACCTGGCTTCGGGAAACGGGTATGACGACGAAGACTACTTCGACGAAGACCCGGTGGATGTTGCTGACGACGAAGAGTGATTCGCTCGCGCTCGTCCCTGAGTCGATTACTCCCGGCCGGTTGCTAGTCCCGCGAAATCTTGATAATCGTATACTTCAACAGCCCGGCCGGGACCTCTATCTCCGCTAACTCCCCTTCCGCTTTACCCAGCAACCCCTGACCGATCGGGGATTTGACGGATATAATATCGTTGTCTATATCCACCTCATCGGGCGGGGCGATCGTATATTCGATTTCTTCGCCGTCGCGCTCATCCCGCACCAGCACTTTGGCGTACAGATAGACCTTGTCGCTCGGGATCTGGTCGGTATCGATCGAATGCGCCCGCGACAGCTTGTCTTCGAGTTCGGCGATCCGCCGCTCGAGATGTCCCTGTCGCTCTTTGGCGGCGTGATATTCGGCATTTTCCGACAGGTCACCCATTTCGCGGGCGCGTTTGATTTCGGCCACGATCTCCGGGCGATCCTCGAATTTGAGCTTTTTCAGCTCCAGCTCCAGTTTCCGGAGCCCTTCTTTGGACATATAGAGAGGTTCAGACATAGTTCGCCTAATATAACGAATCATGCCCTGATTGCAACGGCTATCGGGGCTGGGGTGTCGTGTGTTGCACGACAGACACGTACCGGGCTATAGCGCAGGTCCCTGTCGCTCGCGTGCCGGTCGCGGAGAGATTGGATTGCAGTACCTGTAGCGCAGGTCCCGCCCACCCGCATGTCATTTGAAGACCGGTTGGACTCCGAGACGAAACCTGTATGTTCAACCGACCTTGCAAGGACCTGCGTGACGATTCGAAGCCGGGCACGGGGTAATCAGGTCCTTGGAGGGTTACTCTAGCCTTGACTTTTCTCCCCTTCCTTCCGATATTCTAACCAGTTAGCAGCAACTAAAACCGTTCAGCCGGGAAAGGAGAGCATGCCATGAGAGCCATTTGTGAAAAAGTCATGGTCGACCTGCGCCCGTCCCGGCCTGCCCGCTGAGTCTTAACTAAGATTCACCCCCAGCGGTCTGCCCTCGCGGCGGACCTTTTTTGTTTCCGGCCCGCCGAGCCGCGCGTATGTCGACTCCCCGACCACTGTGAAAACCGACACCACCTGAAGATTACGCTATCTTCCGGACGGATGTCGATGCAACGCAATTACGACATACGGATTCACTACGATGGATTTACATACCCTGGGGTGGCATCCCCATTTCGACGAGGCCTACGCCTCCCTGAAGACCGACAGCAGCCTCCCCGCGCGCGTCGCGCGGCAGGACAAACATCGCTATCTGCTGCTCACCACCGAAGGTGAGTTGGCCGGACAAACCACTGGCCGGATGCGGCATGAAAGCGAGATCGAGGAAGACCTTCCGGTGGTCGGCGACTGGGTGGTGATCGAGCCGCGACGCTCCGAGCAGGCCGCGACGATCCTGTCGATCCTGCCCCGTCGAAGCTCCTTCCGCCGAAGCGTGATCACCACCCGCAAAGGCCGAGCCCGCCCGCAGGTGCTGGCGTCGAATATCGACACCGCCTTTCTCGTGAGCGGGCTCGATGGCAACTTCAATCCGCGAAGGATCGAGCGGTTTGTGCTGCTGGCGTACGAAAGCGGCGCGGTGCCGGTGATCGTGCTCAACAAATGCGACCTGTGCGATGATATCGACACGGCTATCGCCGAGATAGAAGCGGTCGCCATCGGGGTCGATATTCATGCCGTCAGCGCCGCCGAGGGCGACGGGATCGAAAACCTTCGCCCCTACTGCGCGACCGGTCAGACCGTCGCCTTTCTCGGCTCGTCGGGAGTCGGCAAATCGACCCTGATAAACGCCCTCCTCGGTGAGGATCGCCTGAAAACGACCGAAGTCCGCCTGGTTGACAGCAAGGGCCGTCACACCACGACCGCTCGTGAGATGATTGTCATGCCCGATGGTGGTATCCTGATCGACACCCCCGGCATGCGTGGTCTGCTGGTCTGGTCCGATGGCTCCGGGTTGGAGCCGACATTTGGCGAGATCGAGGCGTTAGCGGTCCAGTGCAAATTCTCGGATTGTCAGCACGAAACCGAGCCGGGCTGTGCCGTTCGCGCGGCGCTGAAGTCCGGCGAGTTGGACGAAAAGCGGTTCGAGAACTGGCGCAAACTGCAGAAGGAAATCCGCTATCTGGAACGTCGGCAGAACGTGTCGGCGGCTCTCGAAGAGAAAGCGAAGTGGAAGAAGATCGCCAAGCTGCAGCGGGAGATAGAACGGGACTGACGGCGTGTGACTCCGTGTCACATTTGGTCGGGGTTCACCCAATTGCACTTGACAGAGGGGTGAATCCCGACTAATCTGGTCATGAACATAGAGACCGATTCACAAGAAACAATACCAGATCACCATCTATCCAATTCACACTCTTGTATGGAGTCCGTCATGAAAACGCGTCTGTCTAGCTTTCTGATGTTGGTCGCCCTGCTGCTGTGCACGGTGGCTGTTGTTGCCCAGGAAGAGCCGTCAACCGATCAGGCCGGTATGCCCCCGATGGGTCCGCCGGAGCAGATGAAGGAAGTCGCCGATATGATCGGCACCTGGGATGTCGCTACCAAAATGAAAATGGATCCGAGCCAGACCGAATGGATGGAAGCACCGGCCACCGCCACCTTCTCGTACATTCTCGATGGCGCTGCCCTGCGCATGGACTACAGTATGGATATGATGGGCATGCCGTTCAACGGCATGAGCATCACGACCTACGACCGCGAAAAAGGCCACTGGCAGGAGGTCTGGGTCGACAATATGGGCGGCCGGCTCACTATGATGACCGGTCAGATCGAGGGGGACAACCGAGTCATGTCCGGAGTTGATATGTGGCAGGGTGAGGAATACCTCAACCGTCAGACATCGGTTATGACCGGCGAAGGTACGTTCGAGTGGACGATGGAATCCTCGAAAGACGGCGGCAAGACCTGGTTCACCAGCATGACCGGTGTCTACACCAAGCGCAAATAGCTCTCTCTTGAAAACCGTCAGTATCAAGTGCAGTCGGCGCCTCGGCCCGGCTGCACTTTGTTGTTTAGGCTTGTTTGTGTGTTAAGGCGGTGATTTAGTCTACGGCATAGAGAGCACGCCGATACTGATCAGGCTGATGACCAGTGAAGCGATTGCGATCACCAACTGAAGCGTATCAACGGTCGCCGAGTACTTGGCCGAGCCAAACATCGGCTCCCGCCCGGTTCGCGAGTTGGACCGCCGCTTGGCTTTGTTGCGATAGGTAAGGTAGTGCCACAACGCCCCGGCCAGGCGTTTGAACGGAAGGAGAGGAATTGAGGCGACTCCGGCCGTAATGGCAGCGTAGACGGCGGCTGCATAGAGCGGCGGCGGCTCAAACCAGTAGTCGTGGTACCAGGGATAGACCACCGTCGCGGCGCTGAGACCGCCGATCAACAGCACCCAGCCACCGTACGGGATGTTCGCCAGGCGCATGACATAGCCGACCGCCAGCGGCACCACCAGCAAAATCGCTCCCCAGTGCGTCCAGACATCGGCAGCATGGTAGAGCACCAGGGTCGTCTGGAGATAGACTGTCGCCCCGACAATGGTCGTTAGAAACCAGAAGTATCCCAGCACCGCCCGGGTGAACCGGTACGGTCCGGAGCGAAGCGGCGGGTCTTTTTTCCCTGCTGTCTGGCGTTTCGGAGCTGTCGGCAGTGATTTGGTTCGGGTAGCCATACACCCGAATTATCGGATGTCGACCGCGTTAATCTGAGAGCAAAGTGGTCCACCTGTAAGGCAATAGCAGACAGAGAGATGGAAAAGGCCCCGCGATTGTCGCGGGGCCTGCACAATTCGGAGTCAGGGGGCGACGATACCCAGCAGACCCGCGCGTACCCTCAGCTTGAGTACGTGGGCAAAATCACCGTTGTCAAAGGCCACGAAGATATCGCCATCGGAAGCTTCTTCGATCGCGATGGTGTAGCTTAAGTCATAGATGCCAAGTGTTTTTCGCCAGATCAACTCACCATCGGGACTAAGTCGAATCAACAGGAGATTTCCGGTCTGCCCACAGCAGCGGGGCAGGTCGTAGCCGGCCACCAGGATATCACCGTTGGCGGCAACAGCCAGGTCATAGCATCCATTATGCCGGTCAGAGCGTCGATTGATATACCGCCATACTTCCCGGCCGCCGGAGTCAACGGCTACGACCCGAAGGTAGTCGCCACCGCTTGCCTCGCGGGCAAAGCCGCCAAACACGAATCGATTGCCGGTTCTGACCAGTGCATTGGCGACATCGGCGAGTGGCAAGCCGAAATCCCGCGTCCACATCTCGTCGCCATCGGCGTTGGTTCGCAGTAACTCGACATCCGCCTCGTTGGCGTCAAAGAGATTCGATATCCGCGCAAACATCAGGCCACCGTCATCGGTCTCGACGGCGGCTCGCACATCCTGCAGACCGTCTTCGATCGCCGTTCGGGACCACATCACCTGCCCGTTGGGCATCATCCGCACGATCACCTGGTCCGAGGAGACTGACGATGACCGTCCGGTCACCAGGAAATCCCCGTTGGAGAGACAAGTCAGTACGTTGGTCGAATTGAAGTAGATATAGCCGATCGGCCGCTGCCAGAGTGAATCGCCGGACATGGTGATCTCGGTGAGCATGGTATTGCTGCCGCCGCCTGCGAGATACACGGCCATGGCACAGGTGGAGTCGGAGACCGCCGTCAGGGACGCCGCACCACCGCTGGCGGATCCCGTATAGTCATACTGCCAGCGCACGGAGCCATCACTCTCCAGCCGGGCGAGACAGGCGTCGTTGTCCGAGCCCGTGTAGCCACTGAATGCAACCAGCGCACCCCCATCATCGGCCGGCAGGATGTCACCGACAAAAGTTGACTGATATGCAGCCGAATCCAGCACTGCTTCAAACTGAATCGCCAGCGAGTAGGGACTCGAACTGTCCGAGTCGCCACAACTGAAGCATACTAACATCAGGCACGCGGACGAGATCAGGAGACTAAGAAGTCGCTCCACCGATTTCATTCCTCTGCTACAACTCGCCGTTGGCGCCCAGCTTCATGACATGCATTCGCGGGCCGGCATCGAAAACAACCAGAATACCACCATCGGCAGCCTCGGCAATCGCCGGATAGTAACCGATTTCACCCTGCGTGTAGCTCTTCTGCCAGAGCAGACTGCCCGAGCCGGTGAACCGCGAGACCATGATGTTGCCGAATTGGCCGCAGCTGCTCGAGTGTATTCCGCCGACCACCAGCAGGTCACCGTTGTCAGCGACCGCAAGATCGAGGCACTCGGTCCGCAACGAAGAGTTATCAGTTGCCTCCCACAGGACCGCACCGTACTCGTCGACTGCTTTTAGTCCGATATTGGTGCCGCCTCCGCCGGGTATCCAGCCGCCCATCACATAGGCGTTGCCGGTCCGCACGAGCGCCATGGCAACATCAAAACCGATCTCGCCAAACGAGTGCTCCCAGACGACGTCGCCGTCGCTGTCGACCTTTTCCATCAGCATGTCGGTAGCGTACTCATCCCCCATATTCGACACTTTGGCGAGCACCAGGCCGCCATCCGATGACGGAACCACGCCGCGGAAATCCTGCTGACCCTCCTCGCTAAACGACTTCGTCCACTGAACCTGACCGGAGGAGTTGGTCACAAACATTTTGGGGTCGGCGCTTACGGAGGGATATCTGCCAACCACAACGAGATTGCCACCGGGCATTTCGGTGAAGACCGAATTGGTGTTGAGAAAGCAGGATCCGAGCGGCGAGCGCCAGATCTGGTCGCCGTCGGAGTCGAACTTGCAGATGCAAATCTGGAAGCCACTCTCGGACATCAGGCCGACAAACGCATAGTTGCCGTCTTCGGTCTGCAGCATCGCATACGGATAATCCCCCGAACCGCCGGAGCCGGCGAAGGTTCTGGTCCACTCCACCTCGCCGCCGGAGTCAAACTTGTAAACGACGATATCCTGATTGCGCTCATCGCCGTCGTGTTGGGCCCCCAGCACCAGACAACCGTAATCATCGGTCGGGAAGATATCGCGCCCGCGATAAAACCCATCGGCGGCCGGATCGATAACGTACTGCCAGTGGAGATCCGGCGTGCCCTGTGAACTGTGATCGCCATCGGGATCGTCGGCGGGATCATCGCCGGGGTCGATATCCCCCGGATCGGGGCCGTCGTCGGGGATCAACTGATCGGCGCCGAGGATGGAAGTCTTATCCGTTGGAGATTCCGAGGAACAGGCAAGTGCCAGCGCCACGGCGAACATCAGTACCAATAGGAAAAAACGGGACAATGACATGGGTGCCCCTCCCTGTCTTGAGAATTTTGAGTTGGGGTCCGACTCTGCACTAATATATACCCGCCCGTCCGTATTCCGAAGCGTTTTTTTTTTGACCAGCGTCGCTGAGTTGTTGTGCGAACAATCGGGAAGTGGTAGTGTTTCTACCCTATATACGAATTGGCCACCTACGGACGATCGGGCTGGGGTCCAGTCACGATCGGCCCTTTTTTTGAAGAGGAATGTGCTCATGTCAGTCAGCCACCATCCGTTTACCAATCATCTGATCGATGCCAGCTCGCCGTATCTTCTCTCCCACGCTCACAATCCGGTGAACTGGTATCCGTGGTGCGACGACGCCCTGGAGATGGCGAAAAAGGAAACCAAGCCGATTTTCCTCTCGATCGGGTATGCCGCCTGTCACTGGTGTCATGTGATGGAGCGGGAGTCGTTTGAGGATCCGCAGATCGCCGAAGTGTTGAATGAGCACTATGTTTCGATCAAGGTTGACCGCGAAGAGCGTCCCGATCTCGATCATATCTACATGTCGTTCACCCAGGCGCTGACGGGATCGGGTGGCTGGCCGATGTCGGTTTTTCTCACGCCCGATCTCAAGCCTTTTTTCGCCGGGACCTACTTCCCGCCGCAGGATGCGATGGGGCGTCCGGGCTTTTTGCGGGTGATATCCGAGATCGCCAAGGCCTGGTATGAGACACGAAGCGATATTCTGGAGTCCTCTGAAGACATCCACTCCAAAGTATCGACCGCCCTGTCGGTCACGGCCGAGCCGAGTGGATTGACCCCCGACATGATCACCCGCGGCGCCGAAGCACTGCTTCGACAGACCGACCCGATCCACGGCGGTATCGGTACCGCTCCCAAGTTTCCACACGCAACCGAGGTGTCGTTGTTTTTGCGGACGTATCGAGCATCGGGGGACCTTCGGTTTCTGCAGGCGGCCGAAAAGGCGCTGCTGGGCATGGCCAACGGCGGGATATTCGATCACCTCGGCGGCGGGTTCGCACGCTATTCGGTCGATCAACAATGGCTGGTCCCGCATTTCGAGAAAATGCTCTATGACAACGGCCTGCTGGTGACAACCTACGCCGAAGCGTACCAGGTCACCCACAAAGAATTCTATCTCGATATCATCCGGCGAACGCTCGATTTCATGCTTCGCGAGTTGGCCGACACCAACGGCGGGTTTTACTCGGCACTCGATGCGGACAGCGAAGGCGAAGAGGGCAAGTTCTATGTCTGGTCGAAAAGTGAAATCGAGCAGACGCTTGGCGCCGATGCCGATGAGTTCTGCCGGTATTACAACGTCACCGACGGCGGCAATTTTGAAGGACACAATATCCTGCACATAGACACCAACTCCGACCGCGTGCGGCAAAACAGCATGCGAGAGGATTTCGACGGCTATCTCGCAGCGTGTCGAGAGAAGTTGTTCGAGCTGCGATCGGCTCGGGTGCGGCCGCTCACCGATGACAAAGTACTGACCTCGTGGAACGGGCTGGCTCTTTCGGCCCTGGCACGAGGCTATCAGGTGACGGGCGACGTTCGCTATCTCGAAGTGGCCCGCAAGAACGCGTCGTTTGTGCACGGCGACTTGTTCCGTGACGGTCACCTCACCCACGCCTGGCGCGAGGGTCGGCACAGCGAAGGACAGTTCCTCGAAGATTATGCTTACTATGTCCGGGGACTGATAGATCTGTACGAATCTGACCCTTCGGATAAAAACACCACCTGGCTGACATTCGCGATGACCTTAAGCGAGCAAGCCACCGCGCTGTTTATGGACGACTCCGGCCAGTTCTTCCTTCGCCCCGGCGATCAGGCCGATCTGATCATGCGACCGCGCGATGAGCACGACGGCGCGCTGCCGGCGGTGGGATCGATCATGATCCACAACCTGCAGCGGCTGTCCCACCTGACCGGGAATGAGAAGCTTGGCCAGGCGGCCGAGAAGGCGCTTCGGGCGATCTCCGGTACGGTCGCGCGCATTCCCAACGCGATGGCTTCGGCGCTGGCCGCGGTTGATTTTCACCTGAACGAAAAAGTGGAGATAGTCGTGATCGGCGATAGTGCGACTCGTGATGCCATGCTGCAGGAAATCTACCGCTCCTATCTGCCCAATCGGGTGATCGCGGTATCTTCCGATGGCTCCTCCGACCTACCGCTTTTTGAGGGCCGGACGATTGCCAACGGCGACTGCCGGGTATATGTTTGTCGTAATGCGGTCTGCGGCACACCGGCGGATTCCGTGGAGGAACTTCGGGAGCAGATGCGACGGTTATAGACAACGATGACGGATGAATACGGGAGAGCGATGATGGTTTCCGTGAAGATGATCTGGCAGGGGGGAGTAGCATTTGAGGGCACCGGCGCGTTTGGACATACCATCCGTACCGACGTCGCCAAAAAAGCCGGCGGCGAAGAGTCCGGGTTTAAGGCAACCGAACTCCTGCTTTACGGCATGGCGGCCTGCACCGGGGTCGATGTGGTCCGGATTCTCCAAAAGCAGCGCCAGGAGTTGACGTCGATGGAGATCGAAGTGACCGGCCACCAGAACGAGGATTACCCCAAGCCGTTTCACACGGTGGAGATCGTCTACCGGGCCAAAGGCAAAGACCTGAACCCGGACAAGCTCGCCAAAGCGATTGAGCTCTCCGAAGGCAAGTACTGCGTGGTCAGCCAGACGGTCAAAAACGAGACCAAAGTCACCACCCGGTACGAGGTTGAGTCCGATTAATCCTGAATCATCGAGCCGCGTTCTCTATCTAAGACGGAAAGAGAGGAATTGCACAACGATGACTATGTCAGATACCAAAATGGAATTAGCCTATACACTGACCTCGAAAAAGCCGTTTTCCCAGCTTGTGGCCGATCTCGAAGACAAGGTCGCCGAGCACAAGTTTCGGGTGCTGGCGGTGCACGATGTCCAGAAGACACTGGCCGAGAAAGGCCTCCAGCGGGAGCCGCTGAAGATTATCGAAGTTTGCAACGCGGCGTTCGCCCACGAGGCGCTCCAGAAGAGTGTCGATGTCGCCATGTTTATGCCCTGTCGCTATACCGTGCACACTGAAGGACAGAAGACGATTGTCACGCTGGCCCGGCCGAATATGATTGCGATGATGATGCCGGGGATCGGGCTGGAGCCGCTGGCCAACGAGGTCGAGACGACCCTGAAGAAGATAATGGAAGAAGCGGTGTAGGTGTATCACTGTCGGATGTACTCGCCTCCGGCGAGAAGCATCCGACAGAACGAACCGCGACGAGATCGAAGATCATTTTTTAGGACATGTTTGTCCTCAGAATATCGTAGGGCACGTCTGTCCTCAGACGTGCCATGAGTAGTAGGTCGGAACCCCTGCGGTTCCGACGTTGTTGTCCGAACCACAGACGTGCCACGAGTAGGCCGAGGCTGCTTGCAGCCCGGCTCCGAACATTGAGACTGTCAGGGACCCCGCCTGACAGCACGCGAACCTTCCGTCACGTGCCAGGCGCCGGAGGCGGCGACACCTGACGGTGGATTGAAAGAAACGATGAAAAAACGCATACAAAAAACCGCGCTGCTCACTATCGCCGGTGGGGCGCTGGGATTCGGACTCTCGATGGCGTACAGCTATCTGGGGTCGACCTGAATGATCATGTGCACGCCCTGGATTCCAACTACGGCCGGGGCGTTGCTGGGGGCCGTGTCGTCCCTGACCGATTAGGAGAAGCGAACCATGCCGATTTTTGAATACCAGTGCGCCGACTGCGGCGCGATTTTCGAAGAACTCGTGCCGAACTCCGAGGCCAAAGTCACCTGTCCGAAATGCCAATCCTCGGAGACGAAAAAGCTCTTCTCGATGTTTGCCTCTTCGAGTGGTTCATCCGGCTCAGCGGGCTCGTTTGGTCCAGGCTGCTCGACCGGTGGTTGCGGCAGCGGCGGCTTCAGCTGAGCGAGTTAGTTTTACGCTCACGGTCGTGAGCTAAGATTTCCAGATACACGGAATGTTTCATGTCGTGCGTGGCGTACGTCCTCGTGCGCCACGCATTACTGCCTGTATTGTTCCGTCAGGTGCTAGTCACCGGAGGTGACGACACCTGACGGCGGCTGTCGGATGTACCCCGCCTCCGGCGGAGAAGCATCCGACAGAACGATGCGCGACGGGCTTGTAGCGACTGTAGGGCATGTCTGCCCTCAGACATGCCACGAGTAGGCCGAGGCTGCTTGCAGCCCGGCTCCGATTGCAGGGCAGAACCCGAATGCGAAGCATGAAGCGGTTCTGCCTTTTGATCGTTCCGTCAGGTGCTAGTCACCGGAGGTGACAACACCTGACGGCATGTCGATGACCGAGTCGTCCATATCCGTGCGTGGCGTACGTCCTCGTGCGCCACGCGTCAGGACGATTCTACCTCTTCTTCTCCGCCACCACGCACACCCGATAATCATCCGCATCCGGCTTCTCGAACGAGAAACACCGATACAAACCCCGCACCACAAAGCCGCTCTCCCGAAGCAACTTCCGAATCACACTGTTGGCATACGCGCGCTCGGTGTGCACCTCGGTGAATCTCTCCCACACCTTTCCCTTGCGCACGAAAAATGTCGCGGCGCAGTCGGCAGTCTGTTTGTTTTCATCGTAGGTGTTCTTCCACACCCACGCCAGATTGTCGTGGACATCGGCGAACACCTGACCATCCCACAACACCTTCAACGCTTCGGCGGTGTTCATATCAAACACAAACCACCCGCCCGGCTTCAGGTGCGCGTGCACCGTGCGAAAGGTCGCTTTCAGATCACGCTGGGTCAGCAGGTAGTTGAGTGAATCATAAAACGATGTGACCAGATCAAACCCCTTGCCGGTCTCCTTGTCTCCCGGCAGTGCAATCTTGAAGGTCGGCAGCGATTTCTGATACAGCTTCGCCCCCGTCCCGCGAAGTTTCTTCCGGGCGATCTTCAGCATCCCCTCGCTCCGATCCACCCCAACCAACTGCCACCCCTTCCGTGCGAACAGGTGCAGAGCCGTCCCGGTCCCGCAGCAGAGATCGAGCGCATGGACAACATCGATATTGAACTTGTGAATCAGTTCGCCGGTGTACTCGACCATCTGGGCCGAAAACCGATCGGCCCCCATCGTGTCGTAAACTTCGGCGAATCGTCGATAAACTTTGTCGTTCATGCCTGCTCCACGAGCGTAACTCTCCCCCCTTTTTGTTGACATACCGTCGTTTAGGCGGCTTCGTCGGTCAAGGGGCATGGCCTGAATAAAAATCGCGGGCGCAGGTATACCAAGTGAAAAGTCCCCGGGAGGCCTGCGCGCCGATCCCGAATAACGGAGAACAACAATGCCGACCATGTTTTGGATCTGGCTGGCGGTCGCGGCCATCTTCCTCATAATCGAGCTGACGACCCCGACCCTGATTTTCATCAGCTTTTTCGCCGGTGGCGTGGCGGCCGCGCTTTACTCGCTCGGCTCGCCCGAAGGCTACTACTGGCAGCTTGGTATCTTCCTTATTGTCTCGGTCGTGCTGCTGCCGCTGATGCGTCGTCTGGCGAAAAAGATGACCAAGGAAACGGCGCAGGTCTCAAATGTCGATCGCATGATCGGCCAGCAGGCGCTGGTCGTCAAAGCGATTGATCCCGACACCGATGGTCAGGTGCGGTTTGAGGGCGAAGTGTGGGTCGCCAGGTCCGACCAGCCGATCGCCGCCCAGTCCCATGTCATCATCACGGCCGTCTCCGGGGTCAAGGTACACGTCAAACCAAAAGAGTAATTTGATTCAAAAGGAATGACTATGGAACCGGTTGTCATATTTATCGCAGTCGCATTTGTTCTGGCTATCATTCTCGGCCTGTCGGCGATCCGGCTGATCCGCCCCTACGAACGCGGGCTGGTCGAACGGTTCGGTCGCTTCCAGCGCATTCTCGAACCCGGCCTTAATCTCGTCCTGCCGTTTGTTGATGTCGTGCTGAAAGTCGATATGCGCGAGGTGGTACTCGACGTCCCGTCGCAGCTGGTGATCACCCGCGACAACGTCAATGTCGAGGTCGACGCCATCATCTACATTCAGGTCACCGACCCCGTCCGCGCCCAGTACGAAATCACCAACTACGTGCTGGCCTCAACCAAGCTCGCCCAGACCAACCTTCGTAACGTCATCGGCGAGCTTGATCTCGATGCCTGTCTGGCGTCGCGCGACAGTATCAATTTGCAGCTTCGCGATGTCATGGATCAGGCCACCGACAAGTGGGGTGTGAAGGTCAACCGTATCGAGCTGCAGCGGATCGACCCGCCGGCGGATATCACCGATGCCATGTCGCGGCAGATGAAAGCCGAGCGTGACAAGCGGGCGACTATTCTCGATGCCGAGGCGGTCCGGCAGTCGCAGATCACCCGCGCCGAGGGCTCCCGCCAGGCGCAGATCCTCGAAGCCGAAGGGTTTGCCGAAGCGGTCCGGCGGAAAGCCGATGCCGAGAAATATCGGCAGGTGACGGTGGCCGAGGGTGAAGGGCAGGCTATTCTGACGGTCTTCAAGGCCATCCACGACGGTCAGCCCGACGAGAAGCTGGTCACGCTGAAATATCTCGAGATGCTGCCCAAGCTGGCCGAGGGCGAAGCGAACAAGATCTTCCTGCCGTTTGAGGCTACCGGAATGATCTCGAGCATCGCCGCGATGGTGGAAGGCGTGCGGGACAAAAACGGCGGCTCGAAAGCGAAGTCCTCAGCGCCGACGACGACAACGTAGGTCCGAACCCCTGTGGTTCGGACATCATTCTCGGAACCGCGGGGGTTCCGACTTACAGGAGAGGCAAGGCAGACTTGAGGCGGCGGGACACGGCTTCATCTTCTCAATTGGTTTGCGAGGCTATGGTCCAGGCGGAACAGAAATCGGTCAAGCAGCTCCTTGGAATGGCGGCGGTGCTGGTCGTATGTACCGCTATTGTCGCCTTACTGAAAGGTGTGGATGAAGGTCTCTGGATCGGCCTTTTTCTGAGCGGCGTCACCGGCGCGATCGTAATCGTCCTTCATTCGTATCTTTTCGTCAAGAATGTCCTGGCTTGTGGTTCGTTATCCGCTGAGTTGCGGCGACTGGAATCGGAGAGATGGAAGGTCGTCGCGCTGGTAATCGCGGTTGTGTTGTCGGCGGCTAATCACATTCTTCTGTGGGATACAGAAGCACTGGTCTACTTCTGGTTGATAGTGGTTGTCGGAAGTCTGATGGTGCTGGTTCCGACCGAGCTTGCCAATCGGCGCACAAAAGACGGCGGTAAAAAGGTGGATGAACTCGACTGAGGATCCGCCGTTTGGCTCCAGATAAACCCACCATAAATGGTGGGCCACCCCAGCGGAGCACTCGCCCGTACAGCACCCACGTCACCCTGAGCGAGGTCGAAGGGTGGACGGCAACACAGAGTAGCCCACCCCTCTGGGGTGGGTCCAAACCAAGACCGATGAACCAGATAAACCCACCATAAATGGTGGGCCACCCGGATCCGGTCTTCTCAATCGGAAGACTTCAAAACAAGCTATGGGCGACGCCCACCCGGGACGGGCGGGCTACCGAGCAATCCTATCCCGCCGATAACCGGGAACAGAAACACTCCCCCGCCGTTTGACAAGCGAGCCCAAATACTCTACCTTTGGCTCCGCACCAACACGAGGAACAAGGACCAAATGGAGACACGTACCAGCAAGATTCGCCGCCCCGCCGCCGCCGGGACATTCTACCCGTCGAACCCGGTCGAACTGACCAAAACCATCGCCGGCCTCTACTCCGAGGTCGACAAGGTCACTATCGACGGCGGGCTGGTCGGGCTGGTGGCCCCCCACGCCGGCTACCCCTACTCCGGTAAGGTGGCGGCCAAGGCGTTTAAGCTGCTCGAGGGCGAGTCGTTTGACACCGTCGTGATCGTCTCTCCGTCGCATATGGTCTTTTTCAAAGGCTGTTCGGTGTTCGACGGCGACGGCTACGAAACCCCGCTGGGCGTGGTCGATATCGACAGGGAACTGTCTCAGCAGATTGCCGAGATCAACCCCCTGGTCTATCTCTCCAACATGGGACACGCGTCGGGATCCACCCGCGGCGAGCACGCCCTCGAGGTGCAACTCCCGTTTCTGCAAATCGCCCTCGGCAAGTTCAAGCTGGTGGCGATCGTGATGGGTGAGCGCGAAGAGGACTCGATCCGCGCGCTCGGCGAAACACTGGCGTCGGCGCTCAGAGGACGCAACGTCCTGATGGTGGCCTCGACTGATCTGTCGCATTACCACCCGGAGAAAGAAGCCCGCCGCCTCGACCACGCTATCCAGGACGCCATCGAGAAGTACGATCCGGAGCGGCTTATCAGGACGCTCGAGTCGGGCTCGGGCGAAGCCTGCGGGGGCGGTCCGGTGGCTGCTGTCATGCACGCTACTAAACGCCTCGGCGGACGGGCCGTCCGGTTTCTCGACTACACCACGTCGGGTGAAACCACCGGTCATTTCGATGATGTGGTTGGGTATCTTTCGGCCGCGATTATCAGCGACGAAAAACCGAAAAAGCTGGCGCCGGAGATCGGCGCCCTTCACGCCCGACCAAAAACAGCCGACGACCTCAACGACGAAGACCGTCAGTCGCTGTTGAAAAACGCTCGTGAGGCGATTCGCGCCAAGCTTGACGGTGTCGACTACACACCGACTCCCAACGCCCGGCTCAATTTCGAACAGGGTCTGTTCGTGACCCTGACAATCGACGGTAACCTTCGCGGCTGTATCGGCCAGGTTCGCGGACGCGAGCCGTTGTACAAGCTGGTCGCCGAGATGGCGATCGCGGCGGCGTTTGAAGATCCCCGGTTCGATCCGCTCGATAAGTCCGAGTTCGAGAATCTGTCGTTTGAAATCTCCGTGCTTTCCCCGCTGGAGCGGGTGCGCGATGTGAATCAGATTGTGGTTGGACGCCACGGTCTCATGATCAAGCTCGACTGGCACTCCGGGCTGCTGCTGCCGCAGGTAGCCTCGGACCACGGCTGGGACACGGTCGAGTTTCTTGAGCAGACCTGCCTGAAAGCCGGACTTGGCAAAAACAGCTGGAAGGACAAGTTCGCTGAGATCTACAAATTCTCGGCGGTGATTTTCGGCGACTAGTTCTCCCGCCCACCGGCGCTGCTTCGTCGGCGCATTTCCGGACGCGCGGAGAAACAAATAGCAACTTCTCCACGATACAGGCGTACAAAACTGTAGATCCTCACCCAGTCTGCGATATAACCGTCTGCTCTGCTGAACGATTTGGCTAATCCGCGAAACCAGTCCGTTTACGCCTGCGTGTCACATGCTCAGGAGGAGGGTCAGCTATGAAAGGCGCCACCAGTCTCAAACACACCATCCGCACACTGATTCTGTTCACGATTGTCCTCACCTTCCCCCCGTCCCCTTCGGCGACCGCCCAGACCTGCGGGACGGTGTTTCCCGACTCGTATCTTTCGCGTGAGCTGGATCGAGCCAGGACCGGCTATTACTCGTCGCAGGAGATCGCAGTCGGTACGCCGTACCAGATTCCTGTTGCGGTACATATCATTCGGCGCAGCGATGGTTCCGGTCCCGACGGTCCCTGCCCCGGCGCACCGCTCGACACCCTCCCGCACCCCGGCGTCTTTCGCACCGGTCAGGTGGACACCGCTTTGGCTGATCTCAACGCCATGTTCGCGCCTCTCGGCTGGACGTTCTACCAGTACGGACCTATCCGTTATATCGATAACGATGACTTTTATTGCCTCACACTCTCGGGTGAAGGGGTGTACGAGATCGCGGTGGCCCACAGCATCCCTGAGGCGATCAACGTGTTTTTCGCACCAAACACGGGTCTGTCCGGTGTTGAGATCTACGTTCCCAACGCGAAAGGGATTCTGATCGATGCATCCGCCGCAGGCGTCGAATCCAATCCGTCGACTTTGGCTCACGAAGTAGGCCATTACTTCGGACTGCTGCACACGCATCACTTGTGGTGGGACGGCTCGTCGTTCATCTTCGAGTGCCCCAACGGCAGTAATTGCGTCACCGCAGGAGATTTGATCTGCGACACACCCGCCGATCCGAATCTGGTGAACTACTCCGATACGTTCTGCACGTTCCTGCCGATTGCTCCGCTTCCGGCCGGTTGCGGAAGCACCCCGTACAATCCCGATGTGCACAACCTCATGTCGTATGCCTGGGCAACGTGTCGTTACGAGTTTACCGATGGACAGATTGCCAGGATGACCTACACCCTCGAAAACGAGCGTCCGGAATTGCTGGTAACTACCGATATACCTGACCGGCCCGAGGGGGAACTGCCGGGATCGTTTACCGTGCGACAGAACTATCCCAATCCATTCAATCCATCGACCGTCATCGAGTTTTCTCTTTCGGCTGCGGCCGATGTCGAAGTGACGGTTTACAATACACTTGGTCAGTCGGTACGAACGTTGATCAAACAAGTGCTGGGAGCTGGGGACTACCAAGTCAGCTGGGACGGTACCACGGACAGCGGGGAGCCGGCAGCCAGCGGCGTGTATCTCTATCGCGTTGCTGCGGGTGAGCAGTCCTTGTCGAAGAAGATGCTGCTGTTGAGGTAGATCACACAGGGGCCAGGGGGTGATCCAACAAAGGACACCCCTTCCTCTTTTGAAACGTGAGCAGGGCCTGCGCAATTGCCCGTTTTCATTACATGACAGTAAGTTACGCGACTCAAAAGACCGCTTTCGATGACAGAATGATGACACACGGGGTCCATTAACTCATTTTTTTGGCGGCATGATTACGCGCCCCTGGGACTACATCGTCGCCATAGTCATCATCGCCCTGCCGCTCTTCGCGGGCGGCTCTCTGGCCGGTGAACTGACCGGCCGGGTATTCGACTCCGAGTCGGGCAAACCGATTGACGGCGCGACCATTCGCGTTCTGGACACTGAGAGATCGACCGCAACGGATAAGCGCGGCCTGTTCGAACTGAAGAGCCTCCCCGACGGCACGTATCGGATACTGGTCACCCATGTCGCCTATGACATGAGTGACACGGTGGCGGTGGCTCTTTCCGAGGGCAGTGTTGCCCCGCTGGAGGTCAGGCTCAACCCCAAGCCGTGGGTGCTGCACGATGTTGTTGTTACCGGCACGCGCTCGCCATACCTGCTCAAGGACGTACCGGTCCAGACCGAAGTTATCACGCAGCGTGATTTCGCCCGCACTGGCGCCAAAACGGTTGATCAGGCGCTCTCCTCGGCGATCGGCATTCAGGTTACCGAAGATCTTTCCGGACAGGGAGCGCAGATTCGGGGGATCGATGGTGACCGGGTGCTGGTGCTGGTCGACGGTGAGCGAGCGGTCGGACGAGTGCGCGGTTCGATCGACCTGAGCCAGTTCGCGCTGACCAACGTGAAGAAGATCGAAGTCGTCAAAGGCACCGGTTCGACACTGTACGGCTCCGACGCCATGGGCGGCGTCATAAATATCATCACCGAAAACCCATCGTACAATAAGCTACACGGACGCTTCTACGCCGACTACGGCAGTTTCACCAGCTATCAACCATCGGCCGAGTTCGAATACGGCAACGATAAGATCGCCCTCACGCTCGGCGGCAAGCTCTACTCCACCGATGGGTTCGATCTCGACAAAAGCACCCGTCATACCAACGGCCTCGAAGCGACCGACCGCGTCAATGTCGACAGCCGGATCCGCGCCCGTCTCTCCGATCGCCTCAGCCTGACCGGCTCGGGTGGAATCATGTGGGAGCAGAAAGGGTGGATCGAAGAAGAGGCGCGCGAGCTCAACGCCCATGGTGACTCGCTCTTTAAGGCCTTTAACGATGAAGAAGCAAATACTCGCTACGACGGCTCGGTCGGGGTGGAGTATCTCGCCGGGGATGTCCTCTCTCTCGGGGTGCGTGCCTATGCGACATACTACGACCATGAGTGGGACAAATACGATTCCCTCGGCTACTGGGTGGACACGTCAAAGACCGAAGATCTCTTCGCAGAGCTGTCGTTCCACGGCAATTACCGGATGGGTTCCAGGCACACCGCAACCTTTGGCGCATCGGTGACCCGTCAGGACCTGACGTCATCGGAGCTGATCGACGACGCCAAAGCCGACCGCTCCGAGTCGGCTTATCTCCAGTACGAGTTTACGCCGACGAAATCATTGGCGATACTGCCGGGTGTCCGATACGAACACCACAACTCGTTCGGCGATCACATTAACCCGTCGTTCAATATCATGTATCAGCCGGTCTCACACCTGAGACTCCGCGGACTGATCGGCTATGGTTTCCGGGCGCCGTCGATCAAAGAACAGTACTTCATTTTCGATCACACCGCGGCCGGATATATCGTTTACGGCGGACTGGTACCGTTTGGATCGAGCGGCACGACGAACAGCCTGAAAGAGGAAATCTCGATCAACAGCTCGATCTCGGCCGAATTCTCTTACGGCTCGGTCGGGCTGCACCGGTTGACCTACTACTACAATCATCTCGAAGACCTGATCGATTTCGAACTGCAGGATTTCAACAACGGTTACTGGCGGGGACGGTATGTCTACGGCAATATCAACGCCGCCGTCACGCAGGGAATCGAGTGGGAATCGCGAGTACGGCTGTCGAGTGCGATCGATGTGTCGTTTTCGTACACCTACCTCCACAACGTCATTCTTAATACCGACTCGGTCGCCGTCAGTCCGGGCGGCGATACCACACGAACGGAGACCGGCAACAAGCTGACCAACCGCCCGGATAACACGTTCAAGCTGTTTATCACGGGCTACCACGAAGGCAGCGGCTTCGGAGCCACCTTCTGGGGAGACTATCACAGTCGCAAGCTGTTTGTGCCGCTGTCGAATAACGGCGGCAACGAAGGAGCATTTGATATCTGGGCGCCGTCGCGCACAACCCTCAACCTGAATGTCTTCAAGCGCTGGGACAACGGCGTGGAAGCGTTTGTACGTCTGGAGAACCTGCTTGATGAAACCGATGTCCGGTTCGGCTACTGGCCGGGATTGGAGCTTTTTGTTGGCCTGAAGTACGATCTGACCCTGCGGTGATAGCACATCGGTCCTTGACGTGTGGAGTCAGGCGACCCCGCCTGACTCTCTTGATTGCAGAAGGATGAAACAACGACTCACGCAAGTATATGAGGAGTGTAACTACATGAAACGGATTCTCTTTCTTCTCCTGATCGCGGGCGCGGCGCTGCTTGTCGCGGTCGGCTGCTCCGATGATGATGACGGTGTCTCGCCGACCGGACCGTCGCCGTCAGTCGCCTTCAGAGACACCACGGTGTACGATTCGGCAACCGAGACGTGGACGGCAACCCTTAATGCATCGTCCTACACAACACCGGTCCAGTATTCCTTCTCCGATGCCAAGGCTGCCGGATGGGATCTGCAGTTCTCCCGCGCCAATATCAACCTTAACGGTGGTGACGCCGGCACCGAGGGTGTGGTAGGGGCCGACCTGGGCGCCGCCAAGGGGTTCGATGTGGTGACGGCTGCCGATACGGCGGGCGCTGCCTGGATAGAGGATGAACACGCCTATATTATCGACAGCTTCTACACCTACAATTTCATCACCCACCAGCTCGATATGACGCAGTACGTGTATGCGATGGTCGACGCGGAGAGCGATAACTTCGTGAAATTCACGATCGACTCGCTGGTCGGCGCCGGTGCCCCGCCAAGCATGGGGACGGTCTGGATTTCCTACTACTATCAGCCGGCCGCCAACAATCGTACCGTGAATGGCGCTGTTCAGACGGCCTCTATCAATGTCGGCTCCGGCGCCGGCTATTTCGACTTCTCGTCCGGAGCGCAGGTCTTTCCGTCGAATCCGCAGAGCAGCACCGGCTGGGACCTGATGTTTTCGTCGTATGTGGCGGCGACCAACTCCGGCCCTAACGGCGCGGGTGGCTGCGGTGTCTTCCCGGCCTATACGGAACTGAATGACAACACCGATATCGATGCCTTTACCGAGGTACCGGAGAACGCGCAGTTCTTCCCCGACTTCACATCCTCTGTTTTCAACGGCTCTCTCACCGACAGCGACCAGTTGTGGTACAGCTACAACGGGCAGAACCACACGCTGAGCAGCAGGAGCCATGTGTATCTGATCAAGACGGCAACCGCCGTCTACAAGATGGAGATCGTCAGCTACTACGCCGACATCAACGGCGGCCTGGCCAGCGGCTACTACACATTCAAGTGGTCCGAGCTGTAAGAGCTACCGACCGAACGTAGCGGCTTCGGCGGGTTCGAAGACGGACCCGCCCTACCTCTCCAAAGTGTTACCTATGTCCCCGGTTTGTACCTGAGTAGCCCACCCATCTTGGGTGGGCGTCCCGGGTGGGCGTCCCGGTTGGGCGCGGTGCACAGTGTCGCACACCACGCATATCACTGTGCAAAACGTGAACATCTCTGCACGCCGGTGCATGAGGGATCATACCGGCTCGAATCTAATCGTTTGTGGTCCATGTTGGTATCATGTGCCTGCCGTTCCCGGCCGACGGGGCACGGCATTTGCATTGACCCTAATGGGCTAAGCAGAAAAGAAGAGCCCAGTATTTCAGACCTTCCCCCGGCTGACCACCGGGGGATTTTTTATGTTTGCCACCCCGTCGGCCGCAGGGTTAGCTTTGTGGCGAGAGGATACGCCCGGTCCCCGCAGGGGCGGTCGGGCAAAACAGTTGACGCACTCCCTGCACGGAGGTAGATTCCCCGTTCGCCATGGCAGCAGCACGACAAACAGCAGCGGTCGTAATCGGCTTGATTATTCTGGCCGCGCTCGGCTATCACTTCTATGACTCCTTCCGCGAGCGGACGCCGCAGGAGCTGGAAGCGAGGATCATTCATCTCGAGGACAGCCGGGCCGGCACCGGTGAGTTGAGTCCGTATCTGAATTCACCCCACGGCGAGGTACGCCGCCGCGCCGCCCTGGCGATCGGTCGCACCGGTGACGCCAAAAGCGCGGCGATCTTGCACGACCTGCTCGAGGACTCCTCGCTGATGGTCGCCCGGACGGCGGCGTTCGGGATTGGACTCACCGCGCAGCAGCGCTATGCCCAGATGCTGCTGGATCGGGCATGGGACCTTCCGGTGGCGGTAGCCTCGGCGGCCGTCGAGTCGGCCGGGCGACTGGCGGACTCTTCGATGTCCACCACCGCCGATATGCTGGAGTCGTTCCTGACGCATCCTTCGCCCGAAGTCCGTGAGGCCGCCTGCTATGCGCTCTTTCACATGCGGGCCAAATATAAAGGCAAGGCGCTGGTTCAGCAGTCTCTCGTCGAAGAGGACCTGTCGGTTCGCGAGGCAGCCCTGTATGCGCTCGCCCGCATGGGCCTGCCGGAGGGAGAGCAGTTGTATGTCGAGAATCTCTCCGACCCCGATCCGTTTATCCGCACCATCTGTCTTCGCGCCCTGGCGGCTATCAACGCCGAACGCGACGAACACTATCTCGCGATTGCGCTCAACGATGCCAATCCTCACGTGGTAGCCCAGGCGATCGATGGCCTGGGCCGTTCGGACTCCGAGAAGGCATATCAAACTCTCTATCGCCGTCTGGAAAAAGAACAGGACGAGAAGCTGATCCTGGAGCTGCTCTCTTCGATGGGGACGGTCCCGAGTGCGGAATTGAAGCGGACCGACGCCGTTCGCGACCTGCTGAACAGATTCGAGTCGCCATATATCACCGCGGCCGCGGCCGAGTTCCTGGCCAAGTCCGAGGGCGACAACGCGCTCGCGCTGCTTGACTCGCTTCGTCATGAACAGCCCGACGCCGTCGTGCAGGCTGCTGTCGCTCGAGGTTACGGGGCGATCGGCGGCGCCGGCGTGCAGAGCCGTCTCGGCGGCTTATTTGAGCATCCCGATCCCATCGTGCGAGTCGCGGCGTACGAGCAACTGGTCGCGATCGACAGCGGCAATATCGAGCATTACATTGACGAAGCGTTGTACGACAACGACTATGTCGTGCAGTACCTGGCGCTCGAATCGGTACGGGCGAAGAAGCTTCGTGCGTACCTGAAGGTGATGCACACCATGATTGCCGATCCGGCCGGAACGGATGTCGAGCTGCGGCGGGGCATTATCGATGTCACCTCGGATCTGCTGTTGCCGACCCCGACCGAGGATACGATCGGGATGCAGGTCCTGATTGCCGGCATACTCGACCCGTCGTATGTCGTCCGGATGGAAGCGGCCCGTGTATACAAGGAGAAGCTGGCCGAGAACCGCGACAACCAGGTCCACCCCGTCAAGACCCGGTTCACCGAGGAAGATATTCTGAAGGGCCTGCAGAAATATCGGCTGAATCCGCACGCGATTGTCGCGACACAGTACGGTGAGTTTGATATCGAGTTGTACTTCGATGTGGCGCCGCTGACCGTGCTCAATTTCATTGACCTCGCCAAGTCCGGCTTTTACAACGGCCTGCAGTTCCACCGGGTCATCCCGGCGTTCGTGGCACAGGGCGGTGACCCGCGCGGCGACGGCTGGGGCGGACCGGGCTGGGCCATTCGCAATGAAGACTCCGATGAGCCGTTCCGCCGTGGTTCGGTCGGCATGGCAACATCGGGCAAAGACACCGGGGGCTCGCAGTTTTTCATCTGTTTCCTGTCTCAGCCGCATCTCGAAGGTCGTTATACGGTTTTCGGACAGGTGACCGACGGCATGGACATCGTCGACCGCATCGTGCGCGGCGATGTTATCCAGTCGGTGATAATCCGAGAGGGACCACAATGATCCGTTTGATATCAGTATGTTCGTTGCTTGTCGTGATGTTCTTTCCCGTCTCCGCTGCGTGGGCGCAGAATGACTCCGGGATCGACACCGAAGCCCTTATCGATCGCATCCTCGCCGTCTACTCGGAGCAGCGCGACGCGTTGACGACTGTCACGTTCGATGTCGTGCTGTCCGAGGGTGAGATGAAGGACAAGGAAGGCTTTGTCGAAAAGGAGCGATTTGACAAAAAGGTCTATCTGAAGTTCCAGCCTGACACGATCTGGTTCCACGAAGAATACCTCGCTTACTACAAGGACGGCGAACAAAAAAGCGAAAAAGATCTTCGCAACGCCGAGAAGGACCGGCGCAAAAAGAAGGAAAGCCGCAAATCGTTTGATATATCTTACCCGATGGTGAAACCGTTTCAGGCGGAAAACCGGTCGCTGTACGATATCACCTACGAGGGGACGACCGAGGAGCCGGACGGACGGTACCTGTGCCATGTCTTCTCGGTGAAGGCGAAAGTGGATGCCGACACGCTTCTGAACGGGACGTGGTATTTTGACAGTGAAACATTCCAGCTGGCACACGTCGACTTCTCACCGGCCAGGCTCGTGAAAAAGACCATGTTCAAACTCAACGAGCTGGACATGAGCCTGGTGCAGGGACCGAACCCCGACGGGTATTGGCTTCCCGAACGCTTTGAAATTGTCGGCAAAGGGAAGGCGGCGTTTTTTGTCGGCGTCTCGTTCGCCGGTCAGGCCTACTACCGCAATCCGATAATCAACAGTCCGGTGCCCGATTCTCTCTTCTTCGAGGAGGAGGACAATGACTGACAATAAGTTCAAAACCCACCTGGTGACCATCGACATTCCCGAAGGGTGCAATGTCATCTTCGGCCACTCACACTTCATCAAGACGGTCGAAGACCTGTACGAGACGCTGGTGGCCTCATCGCCGACCCTGCTGTTCGGAATCGGCTTCTGCGAAGCCTCCCAGAAGCGGCTGGTGCGCTCGGACGGCAACGACGCCGAGTTGACGAAGATGGCCCAGAAAGCGGCGTTTGATGTCGGCGCCGGACATTCGTTCTTCATATACATGAAAAACGGCTTCCCGATCAACGTCCTCAACCGCGTGAAACAGGTCGAAGAGGTCGCCCGGGTCTACTGCGCGACTGCCAACCCGCTGCAGGTGTTGATTGCCGAGACCGGTCAGGGGCGGGGTGTCATGGGTGTTATCGACGGCGAGGCGCCATTGGGAATCGAAACCGAACAGGACAAGACCGAACGTCGCGAATTCCTTCGCACCATCGGCTATAAACGATAGAAAAAGGACTGGCGCTCACATGAGATACGAACTGGAACGCTCTCAGACCGAAAAGCTGATCATCGAAGACAGCGAGTACAAGGGGCACGAACTGGTCTCCCTGCGCATTTACTTCCTCTCCAAGGAAGACGAGTGGCTCCCGACCAAAAAAGGCGTCACCTTCCGCCGCGATCAGCTCGACGAAGTTATCGGGGCGCTGAATCAGATCAAAGACGGCAAATAGTTGCTGTCGCACGTGCGATGATCGTCTTCACGAACGACAAGGACCGGCTCCTCACTCATTTCGAGAAGGACCCGGTCCTTTTTGCATATCACATCGGTGATCTCGACGACTTCCACTTCCCCCACTGCCAGTGGGCGTCGATCTACGGCGACCGACCCCACATTGTCGACTGCGTGTTGATCTACACCGGCCTGCGCGTGCCGACCGTACTCGCGTTTGGGCTGACCGAGCGGTTCACCGAGCTGGTCGTGGACTTGGTCGACCTGCTTCCGAGCGAGTTTTACGCTCACTACGACGCCGCGGTCGAGTCAATCTTCACCGGCCGCTATGCCTGCAAGTCCTTCGGTCCACACCATCGCATGACCGTCAAAAAGTTTACACCCACCGACAAAAACCTGCCGGCGGATACTTCAATTGTGCGGCTCGATTCGTCTCATGAGTCGGCGCTGAACGATTTGTTCGCGCGCGCCTATCCCGAAAGCTATTTCAATCCGCGAATGCTCCAAAGCGGTCGATACCTCGCGGTAGAGACGGATGGAAGGATGGTCTCAGTCGCCGGCGTGCATGTCGACTCCGAGCAGTACCAGACGGCCGTGCTGGGAAATATTGCCACCGATCCGGCGTTTCGCGGTCGGGGGCTGGCAAGTGTACTTACGTCGCAGTTGACATCGGAGCTGCTCGACGCCGGACGTCGCGTAAGCTTGAACGTCCATGCCGAGAATGCCGCCGCGGTGCGGTGTTATGAGAAGCTTGGCTTTGTCACGGCCCACCAGCACATCGAAAGCTATTTCACGCTGAAGAAATGATCGGGCCTTTGGTGGTGTCAGGCGGGGTTGCCTGACACCACTGATTTGAGTGCGTGGCGTACGTCCTCGTGCGCCACGCCACCAAACGAAGTCCGCCGTCACCCCGCGTCCGGCTTGAACAACCCCAGCAGGTTGCCGTCGAGGTCGTTGAAATGTGCATACCAGCCGGTGCCGGGAATAGCGCTCTTGGCCACAGCTATTCTGCCGCCCTCTTCCCGTATCCTCGCACAGCAGCCTTCGAGATCTTCCACATAGATATACGGCACCATGCCACCCCCCGGCTTGACGGTGTCGGTCTTGTAAATACCGCCGCCGATCCCACTGTCTCCCGAAGAGAAGGTCGAGTACGTGGTGTTGTTGGCATCGGCGAACTGCCAGTCAAACACGCGCATGTAGAAGACCGTCGCGCGGACAACATCAACGGCGCCGATCTCAATATACACGATCGGTTGAGGCATATCAGACTCCTTCTATATCGCAGGTACATCGGTGGATCGTCGCTCGGTTCGAAAGCGAACCAGCAGCCAGATCATACCGACATAGATTCCGAGAAGCGAGAGCAAACGAATCGGCGTGTCCTTCAGGCCGTGCCCGATCTGCAGCCCAATCACACAGCTCAGGAAAAGCAAAGACAGACCGTCGCGAAGCAGGTTCTTCCTGTTCTGAATCAGATCGCGCCAGAAAGCCAGTATGGCGAGAAACGGGATCGTGTGCAGCAGCAGATGGTGCGGCTCCGACATCGGAAAGACCAACGGGATTATCGACACCAGAGCGGCAAACGCCGTAAAGCGTTCGCGAGGGGTTGTTCGTTCCATGCGGCAGCTGTTCATCCCCTTCAGGGGGACGGTCATGCCCAGCGCGAGGACGCCCAGCACGGCAACTTTGGCCAACGGATTCCAGTGTATCGAGAAAAGCGAACTGAATGTCCCGACGATGGAGAACTGATTGAAGCCGAGCGCAATGTCGGAACCGGAGACTCTCGGTAGAACGTCGTCATACACGAAACGGTAATAGTCCAGACTCTGGCTGTTCACCATCGACGGAAGAATGACCGTGAGCAGGGCAATCGTTACCACGGCGTAGACGGCAGCCCGATATTGTCCGCTGAACAGCACGCACAGCAGGCACAGAGCAGGAGATATCTTGATCGATGCTGCGATTGCCAGCATCACACCGGCCGCAAACTGCTTATCGCGCACCAGAAAGACAAAAAACGCCGCGGTGGCGCTCATGACGTACAGGTTAACCTGACCGTTGAGAAACTCATCCTGCAAGAAAGGATGCAGCATGAGGACCATCAGGGCGGCAGGCAGCAGGTTGTCCCGAAGCGCCTTCCACGCACTCGCATAGCTATACAGGTACTTCCACACGGCGCCGAGAACCGCAAAAAACGCTGCCAGCGAGCCGGCCGACCAGAGCGCAATCGACAACCCCGCGGCCAGCCTGCTCTGCTGAAGAAAAGTCAGCGGGTAGACAACCAGCAAAAGAAAGAGCGGATACAGGTACCGTCGCGTGGCCGCCTGATAGGGGTTATCACCATCGAAAAACCACCCCGAGGCTCGTACGTACGAGGTGAAATCTATCTGCGCGAATTTGAAGAAGTTGCGGATCGACTGATAGAAAAACAGCGCCAGTGATGCAAACGCAAATGCGATCACGAGCACAATGACTATGCGAAGCCAGACAGGCTTGTCTTTGAGGACAGTCACGATATACCGATGTCTCCGGGTATCGCCGAGAGGTGCGCTCTGCTCCCCGGCGACGGTTACTATCAGAGCCGTTCGAGTGCTTTCCGGTAGGGAGTGAACCCCGGGACGGTGTTCATGGTCAGGCGCGGCTTGTGGAATGCCGGGTTGTCGGAGATCATCTGAAGAAGCTCATCGCGCTTCTCCGGCGCCGCCAGGTGGGCAATACCAACCGCCCGCTCGCCCAGCGACAGACCGCGCGGATCGAGTGAACCATGCTCGGTCACGAGAATAACCTGGTCCGACGGGGTCGCGGTGGTGGTGATACCGGCCGGACAGCGATCGACGATTTTCGAGATCCCCGCTTTGGTCATCGACTTCATCGCAATTATCGCCACACCCTGTCGTGAGAACTGGGCGCCGCGGATGAAGTCCGACTGCCCCCCCACACCGCTGTAGATCTTGCGGGCATCGAGCGAGTCCGCCCAGACATTGCCGTGCAGATCGATTCCGATCGCCGAGTTGATGGTTACCATGCGCGGCTGCTCGGCGATGCGAAACGCCGAGTTGGTGTAATCCGACGGACGGCTCTGCACCGCGCTGTTGTACGACAGCCAGTCATAGCCATCCTGATCTTCGGCCAGAAAGATCGATGAGATCGAGAAATTGACCGCCCGCTTCCAGCGATTGGTCACCACCCCCTTCTGCACCAGCCGAATCATCGCCCCGGCGAATAACTCGGTGTGAATGCCGAGATGCTTCACGCCCCTGCGCAAAATGGCATCGGTGACCGCCTCCGGCACCTGACCGATACCGTACTGGAGAGTCGAGCCCGGCTCCGAACCGGAGCCGTCCTGTATGTACAGCGCAGCGATAATCTCACCGATTCGCTTCGCCATCTCGTCCGGTTCATGCACCGGTGATCTAGGCAACGCGTAGTCGGTGTCGTAGAGATAGTCGATATAGCTCTCCGGGATCGTATCACCGAGCACGAACGGCATACGGGCGTTGCGCTCCGCGATTACGACTCCGCCCGATTCTTTGGCCACCTGCACCGCCTTGAGAACGCCTTCAACAGTCGTCCCCAGCACATAGTTGCCTCCCCGATCCGGTCCGGCGACGGAGATCAGCGCCACAGTCGGTTTGATGCGATGCCGGATCCACTTGGGAATCTCCGAGAGATGCAGCGGGTGATACTTGGCCCAACCCTGGTTCACCGCGTTGCGTGTGAGATAGCTGTTGAATATCACCCGGTGCGTCAGCCCCTGACAGCGCTCTTCGGTGAACAACGCATTCAAGCTCTCATCGCCGAGCAACAGCACAGAGTACATCGATACGTCGGTAATCGACAAGTCAGCCGCCAGCTGCCGGAGCAGGTCGCGAGGGGTGGCGGCGTTGCCCGCGCAGTATATCACGCTGCCCGGCTTGATGGTGCCGGGGTTTACGGCCTCAGAAACGTCGGTAACCTTTATCATGGCCTGTAGAGTACACGCCCGGCGACAATTCTTCAAGTGGAAAGTGAACTTCAATAAGACGGGCCGCCTAAGAGCGGCGGCCCGGCCTTTTGGGAGTAAGCGTGGCCGAATTTCGGGGAGAAACCCGACCCGCTACTGCTGCTGCTGCGGTTGGCCGGTAAGTGGGATACCGGCCCGTGAGTAACCCTGTAAAGCGGCTGGTCGAATCGGCGCTCACCTCAGACGGGGCAGAAGGTGTTTCGGTGAGACACCAAATCGATAACATCACCGACCGACAAATTCGACTGCTTCCGGCTGGTCAGCTCCGGCAGGCGAACCGGTCGATCCCATTCGGGCGACGGATGATCCGGATCGGAAAATAAAACCGGCCCGACCGAACTGCGCGACACATGATCACCGTCAAGCACCTCGTAGGTGTGAGTGATCGTATCGTAGACAATCCAGAACGGCGGCGGCTGATGGTCGAGTGCAGCCGCTGCGGTGATATCCGGCCCTTGTGATGCAACCGTAATCTTCATTACCAGCCTCCAGCGGAGTGTATAACAAACCTCATGCCGCTCACGACGCAATCGGTCGTCTGTTGCCTGCGTTGAATGTGAGAAGAAATCGCAGAATTTGGTGTGTCGGAAGGTTCTTGTCGTGTGGCTAGTTAATAGAGGACTGCACCGCTCATGTCAGTCCACTTCCCAACAACGGGCAACGAAGCCGGGAAGCGTCTGGTCGTGCCCGGACAGCGTGCGCATTTCAACTTGAAAGACTCAGCCTATGATTTAGGCGTCAGAGCTTTCAACTTGCGCCAGAGGGTGGCGGTGCTGATGCCCAGTGTCCGGGCGGTCTTGGCGCGGTTGCCATTGGAGGCCTCCAACACTGCGAGAATATGGCTGTTGGAAACCTCGTCGAGAGACCGCGACAACGGATCCCCCTCTCCACCCCTCGCTTTCACCTGGGCGATAATGCCCGGCGGGAGGGCTTCGGGAAGGATGACGTTGTCCCGGCTCAGGACAGCAGCTCGCTCGAGAGCGTTTTCCAGTTCGCGCACGTTGCCCGGCCATGAGTACGCCTGGAGATAATCTAGACAGGTGGCATCGAGGCGAAGGTTATCAAGCTTCAGCTTGTTCGCGAGTTTCTCCACGAGGAAGCGGGCCAGCGGGAGGATGTCCTCGCGCCGTTCACGCAAAGGCGGGATTTCTATCTCTATGACGCGAAGGCGATAGACCAGGTCGTCGCGGAACGTCCCTTCGATGACAAGCTGGTCGAGATCGTGGAAAGTAGCGGCGATAACACGGACATCAACAGAGCGCGGCGTGCTTTCGCCGATCCGCATGATTTCTTTCTCCTGCAGGACGCGAAGGATCTTAATCTGCATGGCGGGGCTGATGTCGCCGATCTCATCGAGGAAAATCGTCCCGCCTCCGGCCTGCTCGAAAAGACCGACGCGGTCACGCACCGCCCCGGTGAACGCCCCCGCCTTGTAGCCGAACAGCTCGCTCTCGAGAAGACTCTCCGGAAGGGCGCCGCAGTTGACCGCTACGAACGGGGCCCGGGAGCGATGTGAAACACTGTGGATATGGCGGGCGAGGACTTCCTTGCCGACACCGGTTTCACCGGTGACAAGGACCGAGGAATCAAACTGAGCGACACGATCGGCCAGGTCGATCACTTTGCGAAGTGCGTTACTGCGCCCCTCGACAAAGAAAGGCGCATCACCATGATTCAGCAGCGTGAAATGACTTCGCTGACGCACCAGCTCGCTGTGTTTCTTTTTCAATTCGCGGGTGAGGCGTTCGACAGATCCGACTATGTCCGACGCTTCGAAGTACTGCAGATGCCTGTCGATCTCTTCGCCCCACGATTCTCGGTCACGTCCCTCGGCGTGGCAAAACGAATCCCCGCAGCCCCGGCAGCCGCGCTCGATGAAATAGACTTCACGATTCAACACGTGCGATACGTAGCCGCTGGCATAACCAACCAGCTTCCAGCAGCTGGGGCGAGCAGCCGGACCAACATCGGTTAGATGCTCCTCGGCTTCGGCAGAGTCGTGCCAGTCGCACTCAATATGCAGCCGCCCGGACGCCTCGTCGTACTCGAGGACCGAGACCCGCGTTCGGGCGATACCTTCAAGTGTCTGCAGGCGAAACCCGGCGCGAATCAGCTCGGAGCGATCCGGCCATTGAAAAACTCGCTGCATGGCGGCGGCGTCGGCCTGACCCCAGAAATAGCCAAAACGGGTGAAAACGCGCCGGGCCTGGTCGGGACCGAGCGTCTCCAACAGATCCTTGCGAAACTGGCCAAACGCGTGGATGGAGTGCAGGACGAGTCTTCGCCCGTGAAGGTTCAGATTGCCGTCGGCAATCCCTATCAATTCGCCTATTTCGAGATCCTGGGCTCTCACCGGCCAACCTTTCAAAATGAAACAGCAGCTATGGCAAATCTAAACAGGTCAGTCGCTCAGGTCAATGAGATAACGCGGACCGATCGGTCCAATTTTGGCCGCAAGAAGAGCAATCGGCTGGGGTGACAGTCGGACAGAAGCACAGCCCCGCCGGCTATCCCGGCGGGGCGTTGTGCCTTAGGTACTTACGGCAGATCAAACAGCAGAAACTCGCCGTGGCTCTCAGACGACATGGTCAGTGAGTCCTCTTCGGCAATCGAGGCGCCGTCGCCGGCGTTGAGTCGCTGATTGTTGACGGTCACTGAACCGTCGACCACCTGCAGCCAGGCGTATCGACCCGGCGCCAGCTGGTGCGTGACCTCCTGGCCGGCTTCGAGAATGCTCGCATAGAGCGACGCGTCCTGGTGCATGCGAAGCGACCCCTCGCGGCCGTCGGACGAGACGAGCAGGCGGAGCGTGCCCCGCTTGCTGTCATCGTCGAAACGTTTCTGCTCATACTCCGGCGTCAGACCCAGCTTGTCGGGGAACAGCCAGATCTGCACGAGATGTACGGGATTTTCGTGGGAGTGATTGAACTCACTATGCATCACCCCGCGCCCGGCGCTCATCCGCTGGATATCACCGCGCCGAATCACCGAGCCCGTGCCCATGCTGTCCTTGTGCTCAAGCTCACCGTCGAGCACGTAGGTGATGATTTCCATGTCGTTGTGCGGGTGCGTCCCGAACCCCTGTCCCGGCGCCACGCGATCTTCGTTGATCACGCGAAGTTTCCGGAAACCCATGTGGTTGGGATCACGATATCCCGCAAACGAGAACGTATGATAGGTGTCGAGCCAGCCGTGGTCGGCATGGCCGCGCTCGTTGGCCGGTCGGACGGTAATCATGGCGACATCTCACTTTCTTCCGGTGTTTTCCGGTAATTGTTTGTTGCAACACATATCCGCTAGACAAATCGAACGGAAGAAAGTTCCCGTGGGTCGGTGTATGGCGCTGTAGGTGGTTGTCGGATAACGGGATGCTTCCGAGGCAGGCATGTGGCCGTGACTTCAGTCACGGTTGGCCAACCTGCCATGATACAAACAGACGAGGTCTTGTAGGGAAAGTCTCTCCGCAGTTCGAGTAGGTCAGGTCGCTTGCGACCTGACACTGTGTCAGGCGGACAAGCCGCCTGACCTACTCGTGATGGTGACGCAACGTGCGCGGATACCGACATCATGCTGAGCACAGCCTTGTAGGGAAGGTCTGTCCGCAGTGTACGGTGTCAAGACATAGGTTACAGTTTGTGTCAGGACATTGGTTACAATCCATGTTTAAGCAACAGCCGTCGTGGCCGTGACTCTAGTCACGGTTGGTTAACCTGCCATGATACAAACGGTCGAAGCCTTGTAGGGAAGGTCTGTCCGCAGACCCGCCCTGATACAAACAGTCGAAGCCTTGTAGGGAAGGTCTGTCCGCAGACCTGCCATGATACAGACAGCCGTCGTGGCCGTGACTTCAGTCACGGTTGGCTAACCTGCCATGATACGGACGGTCGTCGTGGCCGTGCCTTCACTCACGCTTGCGACATTCCGTTGCGTCACATGCTAGTCCGCCGCAGGCGGACGACATGTGACGCCGCCTCACTGCACTTTCACCATCAATTCGCAGTCAATCAGGATTCGAGTCGCCTTTGTATAGGACATATGTTTGAGAGCGGTGCGCATCCGCACCAAAAGGAGGGAAAAGAGAGATTTCGACCCTTGAAAATGACAAAACAAACCCATTTCGCTGTAACCCGCACGGGTTCACACTCGTACAGTGGATTTTTGCGTTTTCCTTGGTGCTTTGATAGTCGATGCGCCCGTGACTTCAGCGACCTGCCCGGCCAGCGACTTTTCGCGGAGACGTGCGGAGAGAATATCTACCGACACGAGGATGACGACCAGATCGAGAGTGAGAACAGCCGCTACATGAACTGCTCCTCGTTTGTCGCCTTGATGATGTCAATACTCCTCATGATGGGCAAATCGACTTCGAACGGCAATCCGTTAGACTCCAACGGTCGGATGACATATCTTGAACTGACCAGACTAATGAGAACTCTTGACAGAAACCGTCAATCCGGGTAATGAACATACCGCTCGATCAACATTATGCCTCCGTGGACATCCTCGCGCGGATCAATGAAGCGGTCCGACAACTCGGGCGGACGCTGGAGTCGCTTACCCGTGACGAGTTGAGTGGGTTCGATGAATTCCATATCGGCGGTCGGGAACAAACCCGGCAATTGGCTGTATTGACTCAACTCAAGGCCAATGAATGCGTCCTTGATCTTGGCGCCGGTGTTGGCGGACCCGCCCGGACGCTGGCATCGGAGTTTGGCGTTCACGTAACTGCGGTCGACCTTACCGAATCCTTCTGTCGAACCGCGCAAGTGCTCAACCGCATCGTGGGACTTCACGAGCGGATCAACTGTCTCTGTGCCGATGCCTCCTCACTGCCGTTCGAAGCCGACTCTTTCGATGTCGTGTGGATGCAGCACCTCACAGCCAACGTCGCCGATAAGCCCAAGCTGTTCCAAGGCTGCCGTCGGGTGCTGCGCACCGGCGGCCACCTGGCTTTGCACGAAGTAGTCTCCGGTGACGGCGCACCAATTCATCTGCCGGTCTTCTGGGCGAGCGAGACAAAACACAACCACCTGCTTCCCGGGGATGACCTGGTAGGTACGATTGTCTCGACCGGATTTGAAATCGAGCATCTGGACGACGTGTCCGCCGAGGCCATCGAGTTCTTCCGGTCAGCTCACGCTTTGCCGAAAGAAAAACGCCCCAAACTTGGACCGCACTTGATCATCCCGGTTGATCCCGGGCGCAAGGCGGCCAACGTCCTGCGCAATCTCGAAGCGGGGCGGATCAGGATTGTCCGGGGTGTCTGCCGGGCTGTTTAGGCCGGACACCTGCAGCATTGGTCTTGCCCGAATCATAATCATGGAGTATATTTGTCTATGAACCGGGCGGGAGAAATCTGCACGTGGATACCATGAGTATTACTTTCGACCATTCACCGCTGATCGGTCGCGATCAGGAGTTGGCCCTGCTTGCCGGAGTCCTCGAGTCAGCCGTCTCGGGCGACGGCCGCTTTGTGCTTGTCACGGGCGAGGAAGGCAGCGGCAAGACGAGACTGATCGAGTCGGCGCTGTCGCAGTTCGGCGGACCGGCGTTTGTCGGGCGTTCCCGCGAGCGCTCCACCCCTCCCTATGGTCCGGTGGCGGCGGCGCTTCGCGAGTGTCTTCGTTCGACCGATGTCTCGCTGGTGCAGGACGCACTGCTCCCCTATCTCGCGCTACTTCTCCCGGAGCTGGGGAGCACGCCGGGAACGGTTGACCCGGAGACCCTGGTCGAAGCTGTCTCATCGACATTCTCGGCAGCGGCGCGGGATAAGGGCGCAGCGATCTTTTTCGACGATCTCCATTGGGCCGACAACGCCACCCTGGAGCTTCTCCCCGCCCTGGCCGACCGGCTGGCGTCGGAGCCAATCATCATTCTCGGTAGCTATCGCGAAGACGAAGTCACCCGGCCACACCCGATTCGACGAATGCGGTATGAACTCCGACGCGCCCGGCGGCTCGACGAGATAACGTTGAAGCCACTATCCGCCGAAGAAACCTCCGAGATGATCGCCCGCACACTTGGCCATCAGCCGGGACCGGTGCTCGCTCGCGAGATCGCCGAGCGTTCGCTTGGTGTTCCACTATTCGTCGAGGAGTTCGTGCGGGCGCTCGAGTCCGGTGGCCGGGTTCGGATCGAATCCGGCACTGCGGAGTTGGCACCGGGCGACTCGGTCCCCATCCCGGAGAGCGTACGCGACGCGATCCTGCTGCGAATCGACGGGCTTACTTCGAACGCACGAGCGCTGCTCGATCTCGCCTCCGTATTCGGCGTTGAATGTGATCTCAACGCATTGACCGAACTGCACGGCTCGGATGACGGTCTGGACGAGCTGCTCGATCGGTCGGTTCTGATCGAGAGCGGTGAGCACCGCGCGACGTTCCGCCATGCCCTGATTCACGAAACGGTGCGCAACCAGATCTCGTGGTCACACCGGCGAGATCTTCATGCAAGAGTCGGGGCTTTCCTCGAGGCGCGCGGGTCACTGCCGGAGGAGACCGCTGAGCACTGGCTGGCGGCGAGAGAGACACGGCGGGCGCGTACGGCATTGATGGCCGCCGCCGAAAACTCCTGTCGACTGCACGCCTATCGCGATGCGTCCCGGGCGGTCGACCGCGCCCTCGAGATATGGCCGTCGGGCGACGACGAGCGTGACCGCCTGTCGGCTGTCGAGCGATTCGCGCATTGTGCGCAGATCGGTGGTCAACTGGCCGAGGCCGCCCGCGCCTGGCGTGAGGTTATCGACAGCCCGCTGGTCACCGATGATCATCCGCGCCGGGCCGAAGCGCTCCGCCAGATGGCGACCGTCTATGGTTTGCAGGGGGCGGTCGAGAAGGCGATCGCCGCGAGGCGCTCCGCCGCCGATGCGTTTAAGTCTGCCGGACGCCTCGCCGACGCCGCTTCGGAAATGCTCGCCGCGGCCCTGCGGCTCAACGCCACCATGCAACTCACGTCGGCTCTGGACGCGGTCGAACAGGCCGTTGCGTGGGCCGAAAAAGCCGGGGATATCGATATCCACGCCCGTGCACTCGGTCTTCGTGGCGATATTCTTACGATGCAGGGGAACTACGACGCCGGTCGCGAATCGGCCCATGCCGGACTGACGCTCGCTCTCCGGCACAATCAGACCGATGCCGCTTCGGAAGTATATCGTCGGCTCGCCCTGGCCCTGGCAAACTCATCGGACTACGCCGGCTCTCGCAGGGTCTTCACCACGGCGGTCGATTTCTGCCGATCCGAGGGCGTCGATGTGCACACCCAGGTATGCCTGAGTTGCATGTCGTACGTGCTGTTTATGACTGGTGACTGGAAACGCACGATCGAGGTGTGTGGCGAGGTGATGGAGTCGGAAGTGGCGCCGCCCAACTCCAAAGTCACGGCGGAAGGCATGCTCGGTATTGTCCGGGCCTATCGTGGCGAGACCAGACCGGCACGCAAACATCTGTCGAACATCCTGCAGGCCTCTCAGCGCCACAATATCGCGTCCATGAGACTGCTTGGACTGGGTGGACTTGGGCTGGTCGAAGAGTACGACGGGGCGAGCGCGAAGGCAGCTGAGCACTATCGTGACCTGCTCGATTTCTGGAAACAGACGCAGGACCTGCACGATGTTATTCCGCTTCTGTGCGGCGCCGCGACCTTTTTTGCCGGGCAGGGGGACGAATCCAACACCAATCGGTGCGCGGAGTCGCTCGCTGCGATCGCATCGGCGACCGGGAATCTCGAAGCACTCGCGGCCCTGGCGTATGCGCTCGGGGAGGTGTCTTTACTCGGCGGCAAAGTCGAGGATTCCGTGCAGCAGTTCTCGCAGGCGGTGAAAAATCTCGACGGGCTGGAGATTCCGATCGCGCGCGCTCATACGGAGTGGCGCTATGGTGTTGCGCTTGCCGGGGCGGGAGAGGACGCCGAGGCAATCAGTCACCTTCGGGCAGGCTATCGGATCGCGCGCAAGCTGGGCGCCCGCCCACTGGCCACAACGATCGCCGACAACTTAGCCGCACTCGGTGAACCAGCCGAAGAACGCCGGAACGCCGACGCCTCCGAGCGCGCCGCACACGCCGGTCTGACCGGCCGACAGATGGATGTCGCCCGGCTGATGGCCGACGGCCTGACCAATCGCGAGATTGGCCGGAAGCTGTTCCTGTCGACTCGCACCGTCGATATGCACGTCGCCAATATTCTCAGCCGACTTGACTGCCGAAGCCGCACGGACGCGGTCCGGCGGATCACCGAACTGGGGCTGATCGAGAACTAGTCCCGGCGTTGTTTCCCCTATCGAAGGCCGTCTGGCTACGGTACATTCGAGCTAACCGATTACCGGTCATTATCTTACCACCCCTCTATCCCTTGCGTTCGAATCGATCAGTACGGTAGTAGCAACCCGCAAGTACGGTAGTCCTCCGATTGTTGGCGATTCAGGTTTCCCCGATCTTGGGCTTCATAAGCGACAACGCGGGTCCACAAATAGCCCGCTCACCCGAAGACACAGGGAGTCTGTCATGTGTAATTCAATCGCCTGCAATCCGGGACGTTTCGACAACGCCAAAGCCGAAGCGTTTGCCTACAAGATGCTCACCACGCTTAACAGCGCCGCCATTTCGCTGATGGTGTCGATCGGTCACCGCACCGGTTTGTTTGACACGCTCGGGCAGCTGGAGCCGTCGACCGGCGAGCAGATCGCTCACGCAGCCAATCTGAACGAACGGTATGTCCGCGAGTGGCTTGGTGCGATGGTGGCCGGAAGGATCGTCGCCTACGACACCGAGAGTCACACGTATTATCTTCCGGCCGAACACGCCGCGTTTCTCACCCGGGAAGCGTCGCCCGACAATATAGCCGTAACCGCACAGTATATCGCTGTCCTCGGCTCGGTCGAAGATCAGATAATCGAGTGCTTCCAGCACGGCGGCGGCGTCCCGTACTCGTCGTACCCGCGCTTTCACGAGGTGATGGCCGAGGAAAGCGGGCAGCTTACCGTATCGGGCTTGTTCGATGCCATTCTGCCGCTGGTTGATGGCCTGCAGGAGAAGTTGCAGGGCGGAATCGATGTGGTCGATGTGGGCTGTGGTCGCGGTCGGGCCCTGACCGCCATGGCCGAGCGCTATCCAAACAGCAAGTTCGTGGGGTATGACTTGTCTAACGAGGCGATAGCGTCGGCCAACACCAACGCCGCGAAACTTGGCTTGACGAACATCCGCTTTGTCGCACAGGACCTGACTGAATGGAGCGAATTCGATTCGTACGATCTGGTGACGGCGTTCGACGCCATCCATGATCAGGGCCGCCCGGATATCGTACTTCGCAACATCCACCGGGCCCTTCGCGAGGACGGCGTCTTTCTGATGCAGGACATTGCCGCCTCGAGCAATGTCGCGGAAAACGCCGACAATCCGCTGGGCGCATTCATCTACACGATCTCCTGCATGCACTGCATGACCGTGTCCCTGGCGCAGGGTGGTATGGGACTCGGCGCAGCCTGGGGTGAGCAGTTGGCGAAATCGATGCTGGCCGAGAGCGGATTCGAAAGCGTCAGAGTCAGCCGCCTGGAACACGACATCCAGAACAACTACTATATCGTGAGAAAGAAGGAAGCTCGCACCGTCCGTGCAGCCTAGTTGATCAAGACGTCTCCTTCCGGAGCGACTCCTTACGCGTGCAGGCGCGCCGGTTGCCTGTCAGCCGGCGCGCTTCTCTCGTCGACTGGAGTTTCGGTCGGGCACGTGGCCCGCCGGGATCAGACCGATTACAAGTGAAGTCGCGGGCTAAAGGATGGTGACCGTCATGCCGGCGCGGCACGCTCCAAACAAAGACATGCCTTCCCTGGCGGACAACCGCACGGTCAGACACCGGCCGCCGGTGAGTGATCGGATTAGGGCACGCCCTTCCTCGAGCGCATTGTCGATAAGCGAAAGACGTGTCCCGGGCAGATCGGTGAGAATGTCGATGCAGTCTCCGTTGCTCAGTTCAAGAAGGAAGCGTTCCGGGACGAAGCGCTGCAGGTTTTCGATCGGCAGCCCGTCGGCGCGCGCGACGATCGCCAGGATGGAGTCATCGACAGGTCGACTGGCCTCGAACAGGTGCACTCGCCTGATGACGGCGCTGTCCGAACCGGATAGTCTCATACCGTCGGCAAATGTCACCATGGCCGCCGAGTCAGACACAAAGACCGCGGGTGCGTTCCAGACAGTCGCCCCTTCCATGCGGAGTCGAAGTTGCTTCGTTGCCAGGTGAACCGTCAACGAAAGCCTGGCACGCGTCGGTGCTGTGACTTCCGACGATTCGGTCGATGCTGTCTGCCGGAGTATCGGCGTGCGAGCTGAAGCCATGAGCAGCACGAACACCGTGGCGGCGGTGACTACCAGAGCGGACCACACTGCCACTCGGTTCTCAATATATATAGATGGGCGTGCCGATCGAGACATATCGAAACACCTTCTCCAGATCTTCGGCGCCGAGTCGGACGCAGCCGTGGGTGACGCTGACGCCGAGCAGCCGCTCGTACAGTGTACCATGAATGAAGTAGCCGTCGCCGAAGCCGATCGCAAAGGCCCCGAGCATCTCAGAGTCAAAACGTTCACGTTCCGATTTTGGAATCGGCAGACTGTCTTCGATAAACGCCCAATCCGGTTTGCGCCACCAGGGATCGATCAGTTTACTGGTGACGGTGAACCGGCCGGCGGGTGTATCAAACACCCAGCGGCGGCCGGAAACGCTGTCTGCCAGTTGGGCACCGGAGCCGGTCGAGCACGTTGCATCGATCCATACCGAGTCCTCCGTTCGCACGAAAAGCCGATTGGCGTAGCGGTCGATTACGATGTACGGACGGGAGGTCTTTTTTGTGGCGCGCGGTAACGCTCGTGCCGAGGAATCAGCATTCGACCGTTGCACGGCCGTCGTCGCCACTGTAGTCGAATCGCCGCCGATGCTGTCGATAGCAACCGCAACCACGGCAACGATCACCACTGCTGCTGTGCGAAGCACTACGCCTGCCCTCATCGTACCAACCCCGATCGCCTGACAATCGTTACCGGGGTGCCAACCTCGACAAGTTTCATCAGCTTGTCCATGTCCTGGTTGGATAGCGCGACACAACCGTCGGTCCAGTCTTTGCCCTGTCCGCCATCGCCGTGAATCTCTATCAATCCCCCGATACCGGCCTCGGCCGGAATCACGCCCTTTTTCTGGTTGTCGTGGAACCGTGTGCGGTCCTGCTGATTCGGGAAGTTCAGCATAAGCGCCTTATAGTACTTGCTTCCCGAAGGTCGTTTGCGCGTCACGCGATACATCCCTTCGGGCGTGGCCCCATCGCCGGATCGCGTCTTCTGAACGGCGGGGTTGTAACCGAGGTCGCAGGCGAAGGACGCCGAGATCGTCCCCCGTGAGAAAAGGAGCAATCGGTGCGCAGACTTGTCCACCACGATGGCGTTGATCCCCTTTTTCCTGGATTCCTCCAGCGTGTGGGCTACCCATTGATCCCACACCTCCTGCTTTGCGACTTCGTCGCTGCGGTGACTGTGCAGTCGGGCTTCGAGCCTGGAGACAACCGCGGTACAGCTGTCGAGAGACTTGCCCGCGGCCGTGAGATGTTCATCGTCGATCAGATCGGACGCGAGCCGGAGACGGTCATCGGCGACTTCGAGCATGCGGTGCCATTCGAGGCGAAAGAGCGAGGTGTCCAGACTTTCTTTCAGCGCCACGATTCGAGACGCCAATTGATCGCGTCGGCGGCGCGTCTCCTCCTGAAAACTGCGGGCGGCCTGGCGGGCTTCCTGTCCGGCCTTGCGGACCTGAGTGACCGACCGGGTAAGGAACGAGTCGGCTCGTGCATAGTCGCGGAAGATCAGCCATGCAGCGGTCTGCCGATCGAGCTCGCTCTGGGCGCTGTCAAGCAGGGCATGTGACTCGTGAAAGGTGGCGGTGGCGAATCGACCGGCGTGGTTTCGTTCGGCCGTCTGCAACTCGGCCAGCAGGATCCGGTAGCGCCCGAGAGTCTCCTGGTAGTGTTCGCTCACGGAATGCCAGCGAACGAGGAAGGCTGTCGTCGCCATAACAACACCGGCCAGTGTCGCCAACAACCAGCGGTGACGGTATACAAATGTCTTGATGTTCATAGCCGATACGCCGAAGGACCGTCCGGGGACGGTCCTTCGTGCAGTTCGGTGCCATAGTGAGTGCGGATCAGGTCTTCACCTTTCCCGACTTACGGGCTTTGGCTTCCTCGACCTGCTGCATGATACCGTGCAACTTCTCCAGGGTGGCGTTGATCTTCGTGCGAGCGGTCAGGTAATTACCCGCATCGAAGTCGGCGTGGGCCTCGGAATACGAGGTCTGTGCGGCGGTGAAATCCGCCTTGAGCAGTTCGATATCGGCCCGGGTCCCTTTGCCCACCGGCGCAGACTTGACGGCCGTATCCACACTCGCCAGGAGTGCCTCGGCATCACCGAAGAGCAGATTCACCTGATCGCGGACCCGCTCTTTCTCGTTACCGGCATCAACAGCCGCCTGTTCGGCCAGCCGCTGTGCTGCCGCGTAGAGGTCGCGGCTCTTGTCGTAGCTGCGCAGCATGGAGAACTTCCCATCCTGCGCCTGCTGCTCGACCTTGGCGGCATTCAGGGTATCCAGGGCCATCTGGAAGGAGGTGGCGGCATACTGCTCGGCTTCTGACGACCGGGCGGACTCGATGGCTTTTTCGGTGGTCGCGATTTGTTCTGTCGGAGCGCTGCTACAACCAACCACTCCGAGCAGCGCGAGTGCCACCAGCACTGACGACACACGCTGAAACATACTCTTATTCCTCTCGCCGGCTGTTCTACATGAACATGGGGGTTACAAAAAAAGGACATACTTCGGGCCGGCGACCCGAGGCACATCCGTATCAATGACCGTTGTCGGTCTGTAATCGTTTTTTATCGTTGTTTTCTTCTTCGGTCCAACTGCCTCCCGAGAGGCAAACCATCCACCACATCGTCGACTACTCGCCACCGCTTCGGGCGGGACAGCGGCAGGTTGCGATGAGCGGCGCAATACACGCACAAACACTTTTTTTGTCAAGAAGTTTCATTGTTTCTATCCGACCGGGTCGCCTGCAAGCACTTCGGGTTTCGTGGTGCTGATGGCGCCGGGGGGCGTTTACGATCCCCGAATTCGCTTAACCTCCAGTCTCACATTCGTTTGTCCGTCGGCTGGTGATAGCGAGGGACAGCCGGGCCGGTCGCCGACCTTATTATAATGGATATTGCGGACCTACAATAGATTCACTATCTTGCCGCAGGCACAGTCGAAATGAAGATCCCGACCAACCACGAGAATCTGAGTAACACGGAACACCCATTACATGTCCAAAGACCCCGCACGGCGACCTGCCGTGCCCGACGATGAAACGGCGCTCCGGCGCATCCTCGAAGGAACCGCTTCAACCACCGGTACCGAGTTCTTTCGGGCGCTGGTGGAAAACCTGGCCAAAGCCGTGGACACCGACGCTGCCTGGGTAACGGAATTCGACAAGTCCTCGAATCGTCTCCGCGCGCTCGCTTTCTGGATGTCCGACGGCTTTGTCGAGGAGTATGAGTACGACATCCTCGGCACCCCCTGCGAACGCGCGATAGTCGACGCTCGGCTGGTGCACTATCCTGAGAATATCGTACAGCTGTTCCCCGAGGATCCTGATCTGGCCAGGTTTGGTGCTTTCAGCTATATGGGTGTTCCGTTGAAGGATCTCGATGGTCGCATCCTGGGGCACCTGGCGGTCATGGACTCCAGGCCAATGCCCGAGGAGCCGCGCAGTCTCGCGTTGTTTCAGATCTTCGCGGCGCGGGCCGCAGCCGAGTTGCAGCGTCTCCGGGCCGAAGCTCAGGTACGCGAGCGGGAGGACAAGCTCGGGCGGCTGATTGACAGCGCCCTGGACGCGATCGTTGAACTGGATGAAACGTTGCGAATCGCCGGTGTCAATCCGGCAGCTGAGAAACTGCTTGGCCGTCACTCGGCCGAACTGCTCGGAGCAGGCATGGTCGACTTCCTCGAGGCCGATGGCGGCGGCCCTCTTGCCGACCTGTGCGCCGAGCTGGATGGTCGCCCGGATGGGGAACGGTACCTGTGGATTCCGGGCGGATTTCGTATTCGGCGCCCCGATGGCGGTACAATCCCCGCCGAAGCATCACTGTCCCGGTTCGACGCGCAGGGGAAGCGATGTTACACGCTGATCGTTCGCAATGTCAACGATCGGATCGAGGCCGAACGCAAGATCGAATCTTTGACCGTTCAAACCGAGTATCTGCGCGAGGAGATTCGCGCCCTGAACGGGTTTGACGAGATAATCGGCGAGAGCCAACCTATGCTTCGGCTGCTCGACGAGTTGAACCAAGTGGCGTCAACGCCGGCGACCGTGCTGCTTCTCGGCGAGACCGGTACGGGCAAAGAAGTGGTGGCTCGGAGCATCCACGCCGCCGGCAAGCGCAAGGACAAACCACTCATCCGTGTCAACTGCGCTGCGATCCCGGCAACACTGATGGAAAGCGAATTCTTCGGTCACGAGCAGGGCGCCTTCACTGGCGCCACTCAGAAGCGCGACGGACGGTTTGCGCTCGCCGATGGCGGTACTATCTTCCTGGACGAAGTCGGTGAATTGCCGATTGATTTGCAGAGCAAACTGCTTCGAGTCCTGCAGGAGGGAGAGTTCGAACCGGTTGGTAGTTCGAAGACGGTACGGGTCGACGTGCGGGTTATCGCCGCCACCAATCGCGATCTGGAAAAGCGGGTGCGCGAGGGCGCCTTCCGCGAAGACCTGTACTACCGGCTGAATGTCTTCCCCATCCAAGTCCCACCGCTTCGAGAGCGAGGCCGCGATGTCATCCTGCTGGCTGAGTCATTCATTAGAACCTACGCCCTCCGCGCCGGCAAACAGATCAGCGGCCTCACGCCGGAGTGTATGCGAAGGCTGTGCGAATACGACTGGCCCGGCAACGTTCGAGAACTGCAGAACGTCATCGAGCGCGCGATCATCACCTCAAGAAACGGATTGCTCAATCTGCATCGCGCCCTCCCCACCGGCCCGGAGCCGACAATTACTCGATCAGTGCCTGAATCGAACGGTGATGAGGATATTATCCGGACGGTCGATGAAATCCAGAAGCTGGAACGAGACAACATCGAACGAGCTCTCGAACGCTCGAACTGGAAAGTTTCCGGGGCCGGTGGCGCGGCGGCGAAGCTGGGGATGAAGCCCTCCACCCTGAGCTCACGGATTAAGGCTCTGGGTATTCGACGCCGTACCTGACGCCGTCCTCCGGTCGATTCACGAAACTTCGCCAACCCGACTTACGAAGTTTCGTGACTTGTGAGATTTCGCAAGCGGTCTCCGACCGGGCATCCCCTGTAAAACATCGATACCACAACCACTTGCGTTTTCATCTCCACTGTTGGCACAGTGTCTGCTTCAAGCGTGGACGTAATCAGTCAACGTTTCACACACACAAGAAGGAGATCAGAGATGAACACGAACACCACCACCAAGAATCCGACGATGCTCAACGGCGTCAATGTCGACCACGTTGTGGCAACCATGAACGAGATCAAAGAGAAGCCGATGCTGGCCAAATTCACGTTCCGTTCGGACAACACCTGGTTGACGGGAGGACACAACCGGTCCTCCATAAAGGGCTTCTACGGCTACTGTGTCGAGGACGACTCGCGCCGCGAGGCGTTCACGATGGACAACGATGAGCCGCCGGTCCTGTTCGGCGACAATCGCGGTCCCAACCCGGTCGAGTTCATTCTCCACGGCCTCGCCGGCTGCCTGACCACGACGCTTGTCTGCTATGCATCGGCGATGGGTGTCAAGATCGACGAAATCATGTCGCACTACGAAGGAGATATCGACATCCGCGGGCTGCTGGGGCTGAGCGACGACGTCCGGAACGGATACGACAACATCCGCGTGACGTTTTTCATCAAGTCCGACGCGCCCCGCGAGAAACTGCAGGAACTGGTCGACATCGCCAAAGCCCATTCACCGGTCTTCGACGTCGTCTCCAACGGCACCCCGGTCGCCGTTCGCCTCAGCAACGAATAGGCGAGTTCGCTCGCACGGACACCGTCAGCCCGCCCCGAATCGGCACCTCCGATTCGCGGGCGGGTTTTTTCTGTCCACGCACTATTTGCCTGTCAATTGATTCTGTCCCTTTCCCTTGAGAAACAGGACCCGAACAGATATATTGGGTAGTGTACGCTGACCGGCCGAACACGTGAGGATATTGATGTCCGCTCCGCCCGATAATGACCGCTTCTTCAAGGTGATTCTCAGCTCCATCGCCGATGGTGTTTTTACGGTCGACTCCGACCGCAAGATCACCAGCTTCAATCCCGCAGCCGAGCGAATTACCGGCGTGCCGGCTTCGCAGGCACTGGGCAAGCAGTGCTACGACGTCTTTCATGCCGACTGCTGCGAGGAGGGCTGCCTGCTGGAAAAGACGCTTCGCACCGGCCGTGAGGCGATCGACCAGCCGGTGAATATCACCAACTCAACGGGTGAGCGGATCCCGATCAGCATCTCCACCGCCGTCCTCCGCGATGACGACGGCAACGTGCTGGGCGCGGTTGAGACCTTCCGTGATCTCTCGACAATCGAGCATCTTCGCAAAGAGCTTTCCCGGCACTACACGTTCGAAGATATCATTTCCAAGAGCCCGCTGATCCACAAGTTGTTTGCGATTCTGCCGGATGTCGCCGAGAGTGACTCGACCGTCCTCATCCAGGGACCGTCGGGCTCGGGCAAGGAGCTTTTCGCCCGCGCTATTCACAATCTGAGTGGGCGCAAAGAGGAGAACTACGTCGTGATCAACTGCGGGACGCTTCCCCCGCAATTGTTTGAGTCGGAGCTGTTTGGATACACCAAGGGCGCGTTTACCGATGCCAAGCGAGACAAAAACGGCAAGTTAACGGCCGCCGAAGGGGGCACGGTCTTTTTCGATGAGATCGGTGAACTACCCATGTCGACCCAGGTGAAACTGCTTCGCCTGCTGCAACAGCGCGAGTACGAGCCGCTCGGCTCGACCGAGCCGATCCGGGCCGACATCCGCGTGGTCGCCGCCACCAACCGCGACCTTCGCTCGCTGGTCGCATCCGGGAAGTTCCGTGATGACCTTTATTTCCGCCTCGCGGTCGTGCGGTTCGACCTGCCGCCGCTGGTGAACCGCCGCGAGGATGTGCCGTACCTGGTCGATCACTTCATCAAAAAAAACAACGCCCGGCGCGGCAAGAACATCGTCAGCGTCAGTCCCGAAGTCATGAGTATCCTCTTGCGCTACGATTTTCCGGGCAATATCCGCGAGCTCGAGAACATTATCGAGTACTGCTTCGTGGTCTGCCGCGGTAGCATCATCCAAAGAGAGCACCTCCCGGGTGAACTGCAGGAGCAGACACCGACACCATCGAGTGCGACCCCGGAGGCCGATGATCCTCTGGCTGATGCGGTCGACGAGCGGGCCCGCATACGAGAGGCGCTGGCCGCCACGAACGGCAATCGTTCGCAGGCCGCCCAGCGTCTGGGGATCGATCGCACCACTCTGTGGCGCAAAATGAAGCGGTACGGGATCGACCCCGACCGTCTGCCGTTTACCGTGTAGCGCACCATCCGGTGCAAAAGGTATGACAGTTGACCTGGGATCCGACCACCTACCTCGCCCATGCCTCCCTCCGCGAGCGACCGGCCGGCGAATTGCTGGCTCGTATTCCGTTGGACATCGCCGAGCGAATCTACGACATGGGATGCGGCACCGGTAATTCTACCGCGCTGCTTCGATCCCGCTGGCCGAAATCCCGGATTACCGGCATCGACAACAGTGACGAGATGCTCACCAGAGCGCGTCAAAGCGGCCTCGATGTGGATTGGAAGAAAGCCGATCTCGGCTCATTCGTTCCGTCCGATACTCCCCAGCTGATCTACTCCAATGCCGCCTACCATTGGATCGAAGACCACCGGACTGTTTTCACTCGTCTGGCCGAATCGTTGGCCGATCGTGGCGTTCTCGCGATTCAAATGCCGGCCAATTTCGATGCGCCGTCACACCTCCTGCTGAAGGAAGTCGCGGCCGATGGCCCATGGGCCGACGACGTTGCCGACCTCCGGCCTGCCAACCCTGTCCACGATGCTTCCACCTACTACCACTATCTCGCAGACCACTTCAAGACTCTCGACATCTGGTATACGGAGTACGTGCAGGTCATGAACGGGAGCGATCCTGTACTGGGCTGGGTGAAGGGGACGGCGCTGGTTCCTTATATCGAACGGCTGCGGGGCGACCTGCGGGACGGCTTCCTGACCGCCTATGCCGCCAGACTTCGGACGGCGTACCCGATGAGAGCCGACGGCACGACGCTGTTCGCTTTCCGCCGCCTGTTCATCGTAGCGCAGCGGCCGTGATCTCCGGGCTTCGCCGCCTTGAGTCTCAACCGACATCACCCGAAGCAATAACCCACATCCTCGTGAGTCTCCCTATGTCACCCTGAGCCACCCCAATGTCACCCTGAGCCACCCCTATGTCACCCTGAGCCTGTCGAAGGGGGACAACCGGCCTGTATCCCCGACTGTTGCATGCAACATAATGGATTGTTGCATTGCAACGATCCATGTTGCAACATCCGCAACACAACCGCCTTTCCTGCTACTACTTATGTTGTTCCTTAACAGCACCTTATGAATGCTTGTGATTTTTGGCACAAGCTTTGCCATCTGTCTTTCCGGAGAAGGATATGAATGTTGCAATCCCAAAGTTCGGTGAAACAGTAGCCCCTTGTTTCGAAGTGGCCCGGGTCTTCTCAATTACGCGGCTGGAAAACAGCGCCACAATCGAAGAACGGACTATAGAGTGCGACGGCTGCGAGGGGTTCGGACGAGTGAAGCTGATCCGCGACAAGAAGGTCGATGTGGTCATTTGTGGCGGCATCAAAGGTTTCTACCGGGACCTGCTTACGGCCGCCGGCGTAACCGTAATCGACAACGTCACCGGCGACGCGCACGAAGCCCTGATCAATTTCATTGACGGTCACCTTCGACCGAAATCAAACGAGCCCGAAGAGGTACTGTTCGACGGGCGTATCCCGCTTGAGGATCTGGTCTGCTGGACCCGGGAGCTGTTCACGGCTCATGGCTATCGAGTGACGCCCGGCACCGAAGTGGCGTCGTTCCCGATCGACCTGGTCGCCGAGATCGCCTGTCCGGTCTGCGGCAAGTCGATCCGGGTGGCGATCTGCTGCGGGGCGCACACCTACCGTCCGGATCAGGAGATTCAGCAGTTTCACCAATCGGCCTCGCGCGACTTCAACGCCCGCGTCTATGTCGGGTCGTCGTCGACGCAGGTTCGGATGCTGTGCGACCAGTACGGGATCGAGTTGATCGATCCGGACGCCCGTTTCGCGAGCTGCGACCATCCGGTCAGCAACGCTATCCCGATTTTGCAGACGAAAGTGGCCGGCCACGAAGCGGCCTCGGCCGGCACCCTGTGACAAATGAACGCATGTAGATAGAGACGATGGAGAAACGATGAAAACAACGCCCATCAATGACGAACAACGGGCCAAGGCATTCGCACCGAACAAGAAGCCGGAGGTGATGGAGCGCCAGAACCTCACCGTTCGTTATCATGTGGAGGATTTCGAGGTCGAGGACCGTCCGCGGCGCTTTCTCGAAGCGTTCGCCGCGATCCTTCGCCACTCCAACTATCGCTTCGCGCTCGACCATTTCATCCGTCTGAGCGCCAAGTGCTCGCGCTGTGCGACCCAGTGTCAGGTCTATCTGGCCACCAACGACCCTGACGACATCCCCTGCAAGCGCTCCGAACTGCTGCTGTCGGTTTACCGACGTCATTTCACGATGGCCGGTTCGATTCGCGGAAGAATCTTCGGTACCGGACACCTGACCGACGAGGCGCTTCAGGAGATGGCGGAGTCGTTCTGGAACTGCACGGCCTGTCGCCGCTGTACCATGGAGTGTCCGGTCGGGATAGACCACGCTCTTATTACCCATCTCGGTCGCTATATCCTCAGCGAGATCGGTATCGCGCCGCGCGCCCTGGTGGTTTCCACCCGTGAGCAGCTCGAAGGCAAGACCGGGAACACGTCGGCCGTCCCCGTCCCGGCGCTGGTCGATACGCTGGAGTTTCTCGAAGAGGACATGAAGGAAGAATTGCACGTCGATATCAAGTTTCCGGTCGATGTCGAAAATGCCGAGTACGTCTTCTTCCCGGCCGTGAGCGACTTCCTGATGGAAGCCGAGACATTGATGGGAATCGCGGCCGTGTTCACCGCTACCGGTGATTCCTGGACCACCGGCACGGGGTATTTCGACGGCATCAACTACGGTCTCTTCTACAGCGACCGCATTCTCGAACGCGTCGTCACCAAGATTGATGTCGAAACGAAACGCCTCAACGGCAAGAAGGTGTTGATCGGTGAGTGCGGTCACGCCTCGCGTTCGGCCAAGTACTTCCTCCCTGCGCACTGTGGCGGCAAGGACGCCTTCCCGGTCATCAATATCATGGAATACACCTACGGAGCCTGGAAGGCCGGCAAACTGAAACTCCGTCCGAACGCCATCGCCGAGCGTGTGACCTACCACGACCCGTGCAATATAGCGCGCCAGAAGTGGATTCTGGAACAGCCCCGCGAACTGCTGAAGGCGATCTGTGCCGACTATGTCGAGATGACGCCCAACCGCGAAGACAACATCTGCTGCGGCGGCGGCGGCGGGACGGTCTCGATCGACGAGATTCGTCCGTATCGCACGACGGTCGGCGGGCTGGCCAAGGCGGATCAGATACGCGCCACCGGCGCCAAGTATTGCGTGGCGCCGTGCGCCAACTGCAAGAAACAGCTCCGCGAGCTGGTCGAAGATCAGGGGATCGACTGCGAGATAGTCGGTCTGCACGACTTGCTCTACAAGGCGATCGAATTTGATCCGTCGATGATCGTCGAACCGGAACCCGAAGAAGATGAGGCTGTCGAACCGGTGAAACCGGATGTCGCCGGCAGCGCTGACGAATAGAAAGGAACTGCACCGTGGATGCACTATTGGAATTCGCAACCGGGCCGTTGTTCCGCCTGACGTTTGCGATCATGATACTCGGACTCGCCCGCATTCTCATACTCGATCTGTACGGGATGTGGGAAGCGTATCGCAAAGCCGGCGACAAGACTATTCCGTGGGGACTGACAATCAGTCGCACGCTGGAGTGGATTTTCCCGGTCAAGCGCGTAATCAATCACCGGCCGATCTACAGCATAGTCGCCATTCTCTTCCACATCGGGCTGCTGATAACCCCGACCTTCCTGTTCGCCCACGTCGAACTCTGGCGCAGTGGCCTGGGATTCGGTTGGTGGACGATCTCGCCGATGCTCGCGGAGATTCTGACGATTGCCACAATCGCTCTCGGTCTGCTTCTGTTCCTCGGTCGGGTCGGCTCGCGCAACGCCCGCGCGCTCAGCCGCAAGCAGGACTATCTCTGGCCCCTGGTGCTTATCGTACCGTTCATCACCGGATTTGTCTGCGCCAACCTGACGGTCAGCCCGAACCTGTATCAGCTTTCGATGCTGGTCCATGTTTTCTCAGCGGAGCTGATCTTCGTATTGGTCCCGTTCACCAAAATCGCTCATTGCGTGCTGATGCCGCTCTCACAGCTGGTGTCGACCATAGCCTGGAAGTTTCCGGCGCATGTCGATGAAGATGTCGCTACCACGCTGAACAAGAAAGGAGCCCCGGTATGAGTGTCGCGATTCTGACCGACGTCACCCGGTGTATCGGCTGCCTGGAATGCGTGGCCGCCTGCAAGAAGCAGAACCATCTCGGGCTCGACGTCCCCCGCACCTGGCAGAACAACGACGGTCTCTCGGCCCAGAACTGGACCTCGATTCTCCAGAAGCCGGGACCGGATGGCGCCCCGACCTATATTCGCAAGCAGTGCCGTCACTGTCTCGAGCCGGCCTGTGCCTCGGCCTGTCCGGTCGGCGCCCTGCACAAGACACCCGAAGGTCCTGTCATGTACGACAACGACAAGTGCCTCGGCTGTCGCTACTGCATGATGGCCTGCCCGTACGGAATCCCCCGCTACGACTGGGATCAGCAGGTACCGTACGTGCGCAAGTGCATCATGTGCTATGACAACGTGAAGGCTGGCGATCAGCCTGCCTGCACGAAAGCCTGTCCGAAAGAAGCCACCATATTCGGCACGCGTGAAGAACTTCTCGCCGAAGCGCACCGTCGCATCAAAGCCAACCCCGGCTTGTATATCGACCATGTCTGGGGCGAGCACGAAGTGGGCGGCACCTCGGTACTCTACATCTCCGATATCAGCCTTGACTTCCTCTGCTATCAGCCGAACCTCAAGACCTCGCTGCCGTCGACAACTTCGACTGCGATGAAGTCGGTCCCGTTTGCGTTCGTCGGCATGGGTGGTGTGATGCTCGGACTCAATTGGATTATCAAGCGTCGCCAGAAACTACAGGGCGAACACACCGAGGAGGAGGGCCACCAATGAACCGCGTACACGTTGTGAAATCCATCCTTTGGGGATTGGTTGGTCTGTCACTGGCGGTGGCAATCAGTCGTTTCGCGTTTGGACTCGGCGCGACTACCAACCTGACCGATACTACTCCGTGGGGACTCTGGATCGGCTTCGACGTCATGGCCGGTGTCGCCCTCGCCGCCGGCGGATTCGTCATCACGGCCCTCTTCTATATGATGCGTCGGAAAGAGTTCCACCCCATGGTTCGCCCGGCGGTGCTGACGGCCTTCCTCGGCTATGTCGCGGTCGTCTGCTCGCTGATGGTCGATCTCGGCCTGCCGTGGAATATCTGGCACATGATCGTGTTCTGGAATCCTCACTCGCCGCTGTTTGAAGTCGGCTGGTGTGTGATGCTGTACACATCGGTGCTGCTCCTCGAATTCAGCCCCGTGCCGCTGGAGTCGACCAGCCGATATGCGAAAATACGCGAGTTCCTGATGAAGTTCCGCTTCCCGCTGGTCCTGCTCGGCATCATGCTGTCCACCCTGCACCAGTCGTCGCTCGGCTCGCTGTTTCTGATCATGCCGTTTAAGCTCTACCCGCTCTGGTACACGGATATCCTGCCGATCCTGTTCTTCATCTCGGCGGTCGGACTGGGCCTGATGATGGTCTCGTTCGAGAGCCTGGTCTCTTCGTGGATCTACGGCCGCAAACCGGAGTCGCACTTGATTGCCAAACTCGGCAAAGCTGCGGTCTGGGTATTGAGCATCTTCCTCGTCGTGAGATTTGTCGATCTCGCCATCGCGGGCAAGCTCGGCCTGATCTTCAGCGGCACCTGGGAAAGCCTCTTGTTTATCGCCGAGATAATGATCATGGCCGTCATTCCGATCATCCTCTTCGCGATACCGAAAACGCGACACTCACTCGCCGGACAATGGATCGGATCCTTCCTGGTCGTCTTCGGCGCCATCTTCAACCGGATCAATGTCGGCGGTCTGACCATGCTCTCGACCACCGGCGACAGCTATTTCCCCTCGTGGATGGAGCTCTCTATCAGTTTCGGGATCGTCTCGTTTATGGTCCTCGTCTTCCTGTTTGCAATCGAGAAGTTCCATATCTGGGACGACCGGCCGCGTGAAGCCGAGTCCGATCCGCACGCCAGGCCGCAATTCAGTCGGGGCGGCGAAGTCTGGCTCGGCGCACCTGCAGTCGCCGGTCGCACCAAGTATTCCTTCGCGTTTGTGATTGCGCTGGCAATCGGGTTCATGCTCATGCCGGGGACGAAGCTGCACAGCAGCGGAGTCGAAAACGTCCCCACCAGGGCCGCCCGCGGCGGTGACACACTGTTTGTCGATGGCAACCGCGACGGCTACGGGGTGGCGTTCAAACACCAGTTCCATGTTGATACGCTCGGTCACGAGCAGTCGTGCGTGCGCTGTCACCACATGAACCTGCCGCAGGACAAGAACAGCGGTTGTTTCACCTGCCACAGTCAGATGTACGCCGCGGTCGATGCCTTCAAGCATGACTGGCACAATTCGCCGAATGGCGCCAATATCACCTGTAGCGAATGCCATATGGACGGTGAAAACCGCACGGCGGCCTCCGCCAAACACTGCGATGCCTGCCATACCGACTTGATTCCGGCGGGCGCCACTATCACCATCGAGCAGTACATGGCCCCGGCCTATACCGATGCCATGCACGACTTGTGTATCGGCTGCCACCGGGAGATAGTTGCCCAGCAGCCGGAAAAACAAGCTATCGCCCTGTGTGCGGCCTGTCATGCCACCGCAGGTCCGGAGTATCTGCGCGCCGACGTTCGCGAGCGACTGAAACGACCGGAGTATAACCATGTCGTTCTGCCCGGTGTAAGTCTGGAACAGCCGGAGTAAGTATGGCAAAAAAGCGTGCCGACATATCCGACGTTCTCTGGCCACAGCGCGAGGTGCTGGAGCAACTGCCTTTCAATGTGGCAGTCATCGACCGGGACTTCAACATCGTCGATGCCAACCGTTCGTTCACCGAACGATTCGGCGAATGGAAAGGCAAGAAATGCTTCGAAGTCTATAAGAAGTCGAACGTCCGGTGCGAGCGCTGCAATTCTCTGACTACCTTTGAGGATGGCGAGACACGGGTGACCGATGAACACGGAGTGGACCATGACGGTCGGACGACACACTATGTCGTCCACTCGGCGCCGTTACGTCGCTCTCCCGATGACCCCGTTGAATACGTGCTGGAGATGTCGCACGACGTTACCGAGACGCGTCAGTGGCAGCGAGAGTATCAGATTCTGTTCGATCGCGTCCCCTGCTATGTGACCGTGATCGACAAGAACTATCGAATAACTCGTGCCAACGAAGCGTTTCGCGAACACTTTGGCGACGCCATCGGCGAGCATTGTTACAAGGTCTACAAACGCCGCGACCGCAAGTGTCCGCACTGCCCGGCTGAAAAGACCTTCAAGGACGGCCAGGCGCACCGCTCCAACCAGGTTGGTACCGGCAAAAACGGCAAAAAGACACATTATCAGGTGACCACCTCGCCGCTTCGACGCGGCGATGGCGATGTCGCTCACGTGATCGAGATATCGTCGGACGTCACTGACCTCAAGAGATTGCAGGACGAGATGATCGACGCTGAACGTCTGGCCGCGGTCGGACAGACAGTCGCCGGACTCGCCCACAGCATCAAGAATATACTGATGGGCCTCGAAGGCGGTAAGTACATCGTCAGTCTTGGGCTCAAAAAGGAGGATAAGAAGCTGATCGAACAGGGATGGGACATGCTCGAACGCAATTTCGACAAGACCACCACCCTCGTGAAGGACTTCCTTGAGTTTGCCAAGGGACGCCTGCCGGTCGCTGTCCCGACCGATCCGAACAGGTTAGTCGATGAGATCATCGGACTCTACCGCGATGTCGCTTCGCAGTCCGGTATCGAGCTTCGCGCCGATCTCGACCCGTCGATTGAACCCGCGCCGCTCGATCCCGACGGCATCCACACCTGTCTTACCAACCTCGTCTCCAACGCGCTCGATGCCTGCTCGATGAGTGAGAAGGAAGGTGCATGGGTTGAAATTCGCACTCGCGATCAGGACGGCAAACTCATCTTTGAAGTTGCCGACAACGGGATGGGTATCGACTATGAGATCAAGAAGAAAATCTTCACGACCTTCTTCACGACCAAGGGCGGTCAGGGAACCGGGCTCGGTTTGCTGACGACCCGCAAGATCGTGCAGGAACACGGCGGGAAGATCGTGGTCAAGTCGAAGCCCGGCGAGGGGGCACGGTTCCGAATCGAGCTGCCGCGCGAGCGGCTTGATGGTTTGCTCAAAGCACAGGTTACCGACGACAACGAATAACTGATATAGATGGGAACAGTACCATGACCCAGGAAATCAACAAGACCGTGCTGGTTGTCGACGATGAAGACGACGTGCGGTTGTTCCTGACGACGGCGCTGATCGAAGCCGGGTTCAATGTCGAACAGGCTTGCGATGGTCTCGAGGCGCTTCAGCAGGTGAAGAAGTCTAAACCGGATCTCATCTCGCTCGACCTCGTCATGCCCAAACACTCCGGTGTCAAGTTCTACCACGAATTGACCAAAAACAAAGAGTGGGCGTCGATACCGATCATCATCGTCACCGGACACGCCCGCGATGATCTCGGCAAGGCCGACCTCAAAGAGTTGACCATGTCCGGCCCGGGGATCTATCTCGAGAAGCCGGTCAAACCGACCAACTACATCGCAGCCATCAAGAAGCTGCTGTGCGTGGAGGTTACACCGGAAGAGGACGAAGCCGCCGAAGCGGTTGCGATGCAGAACGAGCTGAAGAACATGGTCGACGAGGCCGACCCGGAGACGCTTCGCAAGATCAAAGCGCTGCTGAAAGGCCGCAGCTAGCGGGTCATACTTCGACTCCGCTCAGTATGACGGTGGATGATCATCCTGACTTTGGAGGATCCGCCACCTCGCGCCGCGGGATCCGTCACCCTGAGCCTGTCGAAGGGGGACATTGATGGTGCGGTAGTCGCACCGACAACATTGAACGACGATACGACAACGCTGCCATAAGAAAGAAGGTGCCGTATGGCGAAGAAAGTACTGATAGTTGACGATGAGCCGGATGTCCGCATCTTTCTCGAGACCCTCCTCCGCGAGGAAGGGTTTGAGACCAGGACCGCGGAAAACGGCGACGAAGCCGAGAAGATTGTCGGGGGCTTCAAACCCGACCTGATCACGCTCGACATCATCATGCCCAAAGAGACCGGCGTGAAGTTCTATCGTTTCCTGACCAAAAACGCATCGCTGGCCAAAATCCCGGTGATCATCCTGAGCGGTGTGACCCGGTTCAAGGACCTGTTTGGTCGCGACCACGCAGCCATGCCGAAGCCGTTTGCGTTTGTCGAGAAGCCGATCGACAAGGACGCGCTGGTGCAGAAGGTCAAGGACGCGATCGCCGGCAAGCCGACCGCCAGGGCCTGATCGATCGTAGGCCGAGGCTGCTTGCAGCCCGGCTGTAGGGCGGGTCCGTCTTCGAACCCGCCTCGAATAGAACCCACCATAAATGGTGGGCCACCCAATCGTCTGAGCCCCGCGGCTGAACAGCCGGTTTGTACCAACGAGTAGCCCACCCGTCCCGGGTGGGCGATGCACGAGTCAATCCGTGGTGTCAAGCGACCACGCCTGACACCACCGATCGGATGGATACCCGTTTGCACGGGTATGACAGCCATGTGCGGGCGGCTCAGTCCTCGAACCCGCCTCAGTCCGAACCGCAGGGGTTCGGACCTACTTCTGAATCTACTTTTTTGCAAACTCCATCAATGACACCACGGCGCCGGTGGGGTCCTGAACGACGCAGAACATACCGAGATTCGGAATCTCCTGCGGGCCGTGCATGACCTGACCGCCAAGCTCGGCGACTTTTTTCGCGCAGGCGTTGATATCATCGACCGTGATATAGGCCATCCAGTGCGACGGCACCTGGGCGGGGATTTCAGCAGGCATGGCCATCATGCCGCCGGCCTGGGTCTCGCCGGCTTTGAGGATAGTGTAGTTCATGCCGGGCATCCCGGAATCTTCGGCCTTCCAGCCGAGCAGCGCGGTGTAGAATTTGGTGGCTTTCTCGACATCGCGAGTCATCAATTCATTCCAGCAGAATGTGCCGTGCGTGGGGGCGCCGTTAGCCATGAGTGTTCTCCTTGTGCTTTTTGGTTGTACGGCGCCGGGGTGGGCGCCTGTCCGATTATACGGGACAGTCGCGGGATAGGTTATCACATTTCTCGGCCTCATTGCTTGCCACTTCCCTCGCCGACGACGAATCCACTAATGCTAAAGCACACAACAACCTAACATTCCGGTGCGTGGTTGAAGCGCCATTTGCCCAAACCAACTTTTTCGTCGTACAAGCGTGGTTGCGTGCGAGTTACAGCGAAATGGGTTCGTTTGGTCATTTTACTAACATCGAAAAATCCTCTCTTTCCCTTGTCGCGCGGACCGTCAGGTCGGCGCACACGTATGCCTACATAAAGGACGGCGTTATCGGGATCTGGTGTGAAGTTGTGGGGAAAGTGTGGAGGGGGAGAGCAGTATTCACTTGGATCGACTGCTTATCGAGGTGAAGATTCTCGAATATAGGAAGAATGCGATAGGAATCGCAATCACTTGAGTCGCCAGCAGGATGTAGCGCAGTGGAGACCAAAACGGTACGTTCTCGCGCAGCTGATCACGTCGCTGTTCGAGGCTCTGGTATTCCCGGTAGAAGCCTAGGCTGTAGTGATAGTGTATCTGCGCCATGTCGTTAAAGTAGGTTTGGCTAGATATCTCCCCCGAAGAATAGTCCCTGCTGAGCCGCCACAAGGTGGTGTCAGCGAGTAGCACGCTGTCCACTTGTTCTGAATCCACAGTTATGTCTGCACGTGCAAGTGCTGCAATAGTATATCGAATAGAGCTTAGTTTCTGACTGATTCGCTTGCTCTGTAGCTGGCTCAATTCGGCGTCGATGCGAAGTAGGCTTGAATTGTATTCGTCGGTCTTCAGTGACGCCACATGTACAAAGACACCTATGAGACCCACGGTGAGCAGGATCACTGCCTCCGCAAGGATCATCTTCTTCTCTTCAACAAGTCGCATAGTCACATCGATTCTGGTGTCAAGGGTGAACCTCGGTCCAAAGACTAGATCAAGATAGCTCCTTCAGATACTGCCTCATAGTCGCTACTGACGATCTGATATCCCTCTCGCAGGGTTTGCCGTTGTCTCTCTCGTGATGGATCTGATTCCTAACAAAAGTATGCAGGCTCACAGTCTTCTTTTGACCTAGCATAGGGTAGTCGCTCGGCTCATGTTTCTCTGATTGGAAGAAATCTATGTCGAATTTCTTGATGCCTTTGTCATCGCCTTTCAGATACTTCAGTTCTTCGTAGAGCTCGTTATGATACTCTGGAGTCGCCAGGCCGAAAGCCAAGCAGTTGATCTCATTGGCAGACAGGTATGGCAATAGCCGCTCCTCCACAGGGAGGACACGCACCTCATTGCTTTCCCTCAGAAGTACATTCGTCTTGACCATCTCACTGGAGAGAATCTGCTTCACCATCAACGGCGAATGAGTTGTGATGATTATTTGGGCCGTTCGCGAAAACTCTAGCAGAAGCGCAACGAATCGCTCTTGGAGCGAAGGATGCAGGTGCAATTCAGGCTCGTCAATGATTACAATGAGTTGCTTTCCGCTCTGCTGCGAGAGGTAAAAAGCATACAGAAGGGAAAAGATCATTTCATAACCGGAGCCCAGTTTGTCAATGGGAAGCTGATGCAAGTTGTCTTTCTTTTCTGCGAAGAAACATCGCTCGAATGGTTTCCAGTTGTCGATGAACGACAATGTGACTTTGAAACCGCTTATCTCCCTAAACCTCGACAAGGCCTTCTCCAGGAACTCGTTTCCTACTACCCGCTTGATATCATTCAACTTCGCATCTACGTCCTCGCACTCTCCGTCTATTGCTCTCACGTACTGGTAACTGAAGTCCTCCATGAGACGATCGAATTTGGTGCTGTTGTACGTACCGCTTCTTGTCTGAAAAGTCCGATTCCGATCCAGATATAGGACATCGTTTTCGGAGAACCTAGGTCCTTTGAATGGATTGTTGACACTGACCCGAAGATCCGGGCTATTGTCCTTTGGCTTCTTTCCTGCGTCGGAAGGGATATATTTCTGATCGTGTACCACAGTCGAGGAAAGGTGCGACTTGGTCGTCCTGGCACGGAGTCCGGCTTCAAACGCAAAACCCTTTCCTGAGTAGACGGAGCTCGGCATGGTACCGTCGAACTTGAAGTCCGCGCTGGAGAGAAGTTCAATGTACACTCTCTCATTCGGGTCATTGATATCATGGAGTGAGAATGCATCCGCCTTGTATGGTAGCAATGAGTATGCTATTGCGTCGATAAGGGCTGTCTTTCCGCACCCATTCTCGCCTACGAATACAGTGAGGCCAGAGCCTTCATGCTCGTCATCCGGCACATTGAAGTCATCAGCAATGAATTGTGGTTCAGTCGGGAAGAGTCGGAAGTTCCGAATCTTGAGCTTCTTTATGAACATGCCACATCAATCCCCCATGCTTCAATATCTATGACACATCTCGCACTGTCCCCGCCGGGCAGTGAGATGCGGACCGTTGTCGGTCTTCAGGTAAAGTAGCGGTTGATCGGTAGAAAGACAAGGGGATTGGAGGGTCGGGTGATGCGACAGGTGGTGACGTTTAGGTGGCATTGGTAGATTCCTGCCTGCGCAGGAATGACATGGAAGGCTCGGACCACCGCAAGGGGTGGGGTGCCCGGGTCTTTTCATTCGTTACGTACCCACAGCAAGCTGTGGGCGACTCGCCCAGTTTGGCTCACGCCGAGCCCACCGCAAGCGGTGGGGTACTCGGGTCTTTTCATTCGTTAAGTACCCACAGCAAGCTGTGGGCGACCCGCCCAGTTTGGCTCACGCCGAGCCCACCGCAAGCGGTGGGGTACCCTTGTCTTTTCATTCGTTGAGTACCCACAGCAAGCTGTGGGCGACCCCACCTGCCGTCCCCGCAGGAGCGGGGACTTTAGGTGGGCCACAAGCTTCGGGCTGCGTCACCTTTCGACAAGCCGCGGCAGGCTCAGGGTGACTCGCGGGGGCGTCACGTGTCGTCCGCCGTTGGCGGACTAGCACGTGACGCAACGTTACTCATGTCGCAAGGCGTCGATGGGGTCGAGCTGGGCGGCTTTGCGGGCCGGGTAGAAACCAAAAAAGATGCCGACCGCCGCGGAGAACAGAAACGACAGGGCGACGATCTCCGGGGTGATGATGGCGTCAAGTTCGGTCCACTGGTTCAGGCCGCCGACAATACCGGCCGAAAGTCCGATTCCGATCAGGCCGCCGGTCACACTCAGCACGACCGCTTCGGTGAGAAACTGCACGAGGATATCGGTCTCGCGGGCACCCACCGACAGTCTGATACCGATTTCGCGAGTGCGCTCGGTGACGGAGACCAGCATGATGTTCATGATGCCGATGCCGCCCACCAGCAGCGAGACCGCGGCGATCGAGCCAAGCAGCAGCGTCATGGTCTGAGTCGTCTCACTCACCATCGCCATTATCTCGGCCTGACTTCGGATAGTGAAGTCGTCCTCCTGACCGTCTTTGAGGTCGTGCGCCTGGCGCATGAGGGCGGTCAGTTCGGTAATGGCCGGTTCGACCTTCCCGGTCGAGACGGCGCTGGCGTTGATCATGTCTACCCACTGGCCGCCTTTCAGTCTGTACAGCACGCTGGTGGAGGGAGCAAGGATGACATCGTCCTGATCCTGCCCCATGGCGTTTTGTCCTTTGCTTTTGAGCACGCCGATGACTTTAAAGGGGATGTTGCGGATGCGGACGGTCTGGCCGACCGCGTCGGCATCGCCGAACAGCTCTTCGGCGACGGTTGCACCGAGGACGGCTACTTTGCGTCGGGCGGCGACATCTTTGTCGGAGAACGCTTCGCCGTAGTCAATCTCCCAGGAGCGGATGGCGAGGTAGGCGGGTTCGACACCGTAGATTGTCGAGTACCAGTTGGTTCCGCCGCCGATGACCTGATCGCCGGAGCGAATGACCGACGAGACGGCGGAGAGCAGCGAGGCGTTGTCGCGGACGTGCTCGACATCATCGAACGTAAAGCGGTCGGAGGAGCCGGCTCCCATGCGGGCGCCGCCGGTGGTCATGGTGCCGGGGATCACCATGATGAGGTTGGAACCGAGCGAGTCGATGCTGTTGGTGATACGGGCCGAGGAGCCGTTGGCGATGGCGACCATAACGATGACGGCACTGACGCCGATGATGATGCCGAGCGAGGTCAACAGACTTCGCATGCGGTTCTTCGCGATACTCCTGAAGGCGGCGCGGATGAATCTGTAGAGGGCAGCCATGGTGTGTCTACCTCACCACCGTTTGGAGGTTAGCCATGTCGACGCGTGCGTCGCGGCGTTCGCGCACGGGTTCATCGTGGATGATCAGACCGTCGCGAAGTTCGACGACACGTTTGGCGTACCGGGCGATGTCGTGCTCGTGGGTGACGACGATGACGGTGACGCCGGAGTCGTTGAGGTCCTGGAAGAGCGAGATGATTTCGATGGAGGTGGTGGTGTCGAGGTTGCCGGTCGGTTCATCGGCAAGGATAATCGACGGGTGGTTGACCAAGGCGCGAGCGATAGCGACACGCTGTTGCTGTCCGCCGGAGAGCTGGCTGGGGGTGTGGTCGAGTCGTTCGGCCAGTCCGACGCGGGTGAGGGCGTCGATCGCATTCGAGTGATCCTGCTTGATGCCGTTGTTGCGGTTGTAGAACAGCGGAAGTTCAACATTCTCCAAAGCCGATGTTCTGGCGAGCAGGTTGAAACCCTGAAAGACGAAACCGATCTTGCGGTTTCGCACGGTGGCGCGCTGGGTTTTGGTCAGGTTCTCGACCCGTTCACCATCGAGGAGGTACGCCCCCTCGGTAGGCGTGTCGAGGCAGCCGAGGAGGTTCATGAGGGTCGACTTGCCTGATCCGGAGGAGCCCATGATAGCGACAAATTCGCCGTGGTTGATAGTCAGGTCGATACCGCGGAGGGCGTGGACGGCGATGTCACCGATCTGGAAGACGCGGGTCAGGTGTTTTGTCTCTATGACTGCAGGCATGTGCGGTGTCCTTCGTGTGGTCGTTAGAACGGTCGCATTCCGGGAGGGCCGTTCATTGGCCGGCGCTGTTCGGTGGTAGTGGTGGTGCTCGAGGACTCTTCGCTGGATGATTCGCCGGCGATGATCTGCATGCCTTCAGAGAGGACGGGTGAGCGGACGATCTCGATATTGGAGCCGTCGGTCATGCCGGTCTGCACGGGCGCGGGGGCGATTTGTCCGAGGGAGTCGAGGAACCAGACCGTGCCGGCGTTTTCCGGCGGCTGGGCGGATCGGGCGCCGGCGAATGCGCGTCGCGCGCTGGTGGCGCGAGTGGAGTCGGTGGTCTCGGGACGAGTGGCTTCACGCCGCTTGCGGACGGCAGCGAGTTGATCTTCGGTGGGCCGGAAGCGGAGGGCCTTGCTGGGAACCATGAGAACATTGGTGTGTCGTTCGGTGATGAAGTCGACGGTGGCGGTCATACCCGGCAGCAACAGGTTGTCGGTGTTGGGCGCTTCGACAACGACCGTGTAGGTGACAACATTGGAGATGGTCTGCGGCTGCAGTCTGATCTGGGTAACGGTACCGGTGAACTCTTTGTCGATGTACGACGCAACTTCGAACCGGACATCCTGACCGACTTTGATTTCGCCGATATCGCTTTCGTCGACATCAGCCAGGATCTCCATCGAGGCGAGGTCCTGGGCAATGGTGAAGAGTGTCGGGGTCGAGAGGCTGGCGGCGACAGTCTGCCCGGCTTCGACCGATCGACCGATGACGATGCCGTCGATAGGCGAGCGGATGACGGCGTAGTCGAGGTTGCGGCGGGCACGGTCGAGGGATGCTTCGGCGGACTTGCGGGTCGCCTGCTGTGATTTGAGATTTATCGCATAGGGCAGCCATTCGGATTCGGAGATGAGTTTCTTATCGAAGAGGGTCTTATTGCGGTCGTAGTCGGCCTGGGCCTGCGCGACCTGAGCTTCGGCTTTCTCGACCGAAGCTTCGGCGTCGATAACGGAAGCTTTGAGCAGCAGGGTGTCGAGGACCACAAGGATCTGGCCGGCTTTGACGGTGTCGTTGAAGTCGACGAAGATGGAGTCGATGGTGCCGGAGACCTGGGTGCCGACCTCGATAGTGGTCACCGGCGAAAGAGTACCGGTGGCGGAGACAGTGGTTTCGACATCGCCTCGCGTGACGGTGGCGAAGGTGTAGCTGACTGGAGAGGAGCCGGGGAGGCCGTATATCAGGAGGTAGGCGCCGACGACCAGGGCGACAATGACACTAACATATATAAGGAGTCGTTTCATAATCCTTCTCTTCCGTCCGGTTCCGCCGGTAATGTAGTTTCTCTCTTTCGCTGTGTTGGACAGTCGGGTGATACGAAAGGATTAATGCAGATGGAAGCCGGAGAGAGGTCCTATTAATGAGAGTTCGGTGGCCGGAGGCCTTTCTGGATGCTGAGAGGCTCACAGAAGTGGTTGCGGTGTTGTCGGTTGGAAGAGCGCGGCCCTGGGGTGGCGGCGGGAGGGGCCCGGGTATGCTAATTTTTTAGCATTTTGTGCTTGCCGGGGCGGGTTTTATATGCTAAATTTTTAGCAGAAACTGATAGACTAAATGGACAGATGAATCGTCGTATGAATATGAAGAACAACAAATCACTCAATCAGCTCAGCCGCCGAGAGCGGCAGATAATGGATGTCCTCTTTCGGGAGGGGGAGGCGACGGTGACGGTGGTTCGCAGTGGTCTGCCGGATGCGCCCAGCTATTCGGCAGTGCGGGCGTTGCTGGGTATTCTCGTGGACAAAAAGCTGGTAACGCACCGTCAGGAGGGGCGGGCGTACGTGTACCGTCCGACCGTCAGTGCCGATACGGCCGGCGAGTCGGCGCTGAAGCATGTGGTGCACACGTTTTACGATGGTTCGGTGGCCGGCGTGGTGGCATCGCTGGTAAACCTCAAGGGAGCCCGGCTGTCTGATGAGGAGTTTGATCGACTCGAGGAGCTGGTGCGGACATCGCGTCGGAAGAGGAACGAGAAATGAACGCGTTTTCTGACATGCTCGGCGGCGGAGCGTGGTTGTATCCGCTCGCGTGGGGATTGCTTGTTTACTTTGTGAAAGCGAGCGCGGTGAGTGCAGTTGCGCTGGGCGTGCTCGCGTCTTTGAGGAACAGCTCGGCGCTGGTGCGATATCTGATCGCGAAGATCTCTTTGGTGACAGTCGTGGTGATGCCGGTAGTGACCTCCTTCCTGCCGCGCTGGGATTTCGGCGTGACCGAGCGGTTGACATCGATTCTCCCCGGTCAGGTCGTGCTGTTGGTTTCGCCGGTCACACCGAGTTCCGCCCCAGCGGAGACTGAGAGCACTCTGACCTTTTGGCTGGCAATCGGTGCAGGGCTGTGGTTGGTCGGCGTGTTGTTCAATGTGGTGCGCATGATGGTTGGCCAGCGTGCGGTGACACGAATTGTTAGAGAGGCGCAGTCTTTCCGAGATTCGACCGAGCGGCTCTCCCTCACGGCGTCGGCCGGGATACCCGAATCCGTTCCTGTCGTCGTAGGCGCCACGGCGGTGCCGTTTGCGGTCGGGGCGCGGCACGGTGTCATTGTCCTGCCGGAGGATGCATGGCGGTGGTCGGAGCGGAGAGTTCGGATGGTTCTGCTGCACGAGTATTTCCATGTCAAGAGATTCGATACGCTGTGGATTGGATTGGGCAATATAACCCGGGCGGTTCACTGGTTCAATCCGATCGTCCGGCTGCTGTACGGACGGTTTCTGAATGAATGTGAACGGGCGTGCGATGACGCCGTCCTTGCGGACGGGACAAGTCCTGAGTCGTACGCTCAGTGTCTGATAGATGTGCTGCGCGCCGCCGCACGACCCCGTTGGGCGATAGCCGTAGGAGCGACAATGGCGCGAACAACAAACATGGAGGGACGATTGATGTCCATTCTGAATGACCGACAGAGAGCGACGCGCCTGTCGCATCGCATGAGGTTCCTTGTCGCCGTTCTCGCCGCGGTGCTGCTGTTGCCGATCGCTGCGTGGCAGGTGCAAGCCGGAGATACGACCAAAGTCGCTGCGAAAGAGAAAGCGAAACAGGAAGAGGCGAAGAAGAAGTTAAAGGAGATACAGGCCGGGGATGCCACCAATGTCACGTCGCAAGAGAAGGCGAAGCAGGAAGAAGCGAAGAACAAGCAGCTGAAAGAGATGCAGCTCAAGGAGAAAGAGAAGCAGTTCCAGGAGCAGGAACAGCTCCCCGGCGAGAACGAATTCGTCGCAGTGGAAGTGTTTCCCGAGATGCTGAAGATGGTGCCGCCGGAGTATCCGCGATTGGCGAAGAAGGCGGGTATTCAGGGGACGGTATGGGTGAAAGCGCTGGTCGACAAAGAGGGCAACAGCCGCGAGGTGCTCATAGCTAAAAGCTCGGGCAATGAGTCACTTGATAATGCGGCACTGATGTGCGCGAAGACGGCACGGTTCAAGCCGGGTATCGCGAACGGTAAACCGGTGGCAACCTGGGTTACCTACAATATCGACTTCAAGCTCGAGGACGATGGCAAACAATAGCTGATGCCGCGTCGCTGATATCGTGAGGCTGTCGGTCGAAACGACCGACAGCCTTTTTCATACTCCCCCTTGCCTTTCGGAACGGATACGGTATATTATTATGTATAGAATACTCCACGTTTGTGCTCAGAGGGGACGTCCTCATGAAGAAGCTGCTTCTGCTTGTATTTCTCACCGCCATGTTCGCGCTCGTATGTTCCGACTCCGGGACCAACTCCGACGATAATGACCACGGTCCCGGACCGGATACCAACCAGACGACGGTTTCGATCACGGCGATAGGCGATCAGAGCCTGGCCGAATCCGAGTATGTCAGTCATGACACGGATGAAGAAATCACCGTGGTTACCGAAGACAACGTCACGTTTCGGTTAACGATCCCGGCGAACGCTCTCGCCACGAGCACGACGGTCACATTGACGCCGCTTGATACGTTCGAGCTGGATGCGCAGCTGTTTATTCAGGCGATCGATGCGGGTGGCGGAACGGGGATCCAATTTCCGGGCATCATGTGTGAACCGGCCGGGTTGACGTTTGATACCCCCGCTATCCTTCGTATTCAGCTGCCGCCGGGGCAGCCGTTCCCGCTCGACAGTGGGTCGACTGTCTTGTATTTCGACGAAGTGGCCGGGGTGTTTTTCCCGTGCTCAACCCGGGTCGACATGGTGAATCATCGGCTGGAATGTCTCGTGACTCATTTTAGCGGGTATGCAACGGCCAATATTCCTACTCAGGAGGGGGAGTGTGCGACTCTGCTGGGAGTTTACAATGGTCTCCATGCAACCGCCGAGGCGCTGTGCGGCACACCATCGTTTGTGGCTTCGGTAATCCCACTGCTCGATATGAAGGCCGGCAACTACCGCGACGATCCGTATTTCTCCGGCCAGGGTTGGATCCCGTGCCCTTCGTTTAATGATCAGGTAGACTACGACATCAGCCAGCTTGTGGCCAGCCATTGGACGGCGATACAGACGTTGATCGCAGGCGATGAGGCGTCCGACCAGATCGACTATGTCAGGTACCGCAGGGAAGAATTGATCCATCTTGGAGCGTTGGTGTCCGCAACGGCAGTGGGGACGGCATGTACGAGTGTGATTAATCAGATGCTTCTGTATATCAGCGAACGGGCTCACACGTGCGCCACGCAGGGGCAGCAGATGTGCCAGCAGGAGGACTGCGACGGGCAGGACCTGTTGGCGTATGTGTTGGATCTCGGTGCAGCGGGCTATGTGGTTACCGCTCAGCTTGAGCCCGATGCCGCTTATCTGGCGCAGGTGCAGGCGTGGTATAATGACTGCTGCCAGTCGGATTATGTCGCCACACTTACGGCACCCGCGCAAACGACCATATACCGTGTAGCGTGGAGTCCTGACGCGTACTACGGAGATCCGTACAGCTATGTCTGTTCGCTCAACGTGCATGTCGAGGGAGCAAGCGGTACGCCCCAGGGCGGCGTGCCGGTGCGTATCTTCAAGAACGATGACACGCATCATTTCTCATCGGGCAGCACGAATGAATCGGGTGATGGTGGGTTCGCTGTTTCTCCCCGCTCGGTAGACTGGAACTGTCAGGCGTACGAAGACTGGACACTCCGGGCGGAAGCATACGATGCCGACGACGAGGAGTGGATTGCAGCGGATGGACAGGTATCGGTGCGGTTCGTAAATTTCTCCGTAACCACGACTATTTCATATGACTACCTGTATGATTGGAATCCGCCCGGCGAGGGAGCATCCAGTCGGGCGCACGCCACGCTCTCCGGCACGGGAACGACAGTCGGTCGAGAGACCGGTGTCTGCATATCGGGCTGCGAAGGCAAGCTGACGCGTGACTATTCCTATGAAAACTGCATTTACAGCCACGAAGAATCATCGTACGTCTGCTACAGCTACAATACGATCGGCGGCGACTCGACGTATCCCTGCCGGGCGGTGATGAACATACAGTCGGTGACTATGGACGACGGGCGAAGTATCGATTTCGTGTTCGGGGCGAGTGTTTCGCTCAACGATTATATTTTTGCCGGCGTGATTACCGCGGGCGGTGTCGGAACGGTTGACACGCTTCACTATGGACTTGGGATGGCGGTGTGGCCGGAGGGGCCGCTGGTGTTTACCGCCGATGAGTCTGGCGAGATGGGAGACACGACGTGGACGTGGACGGCGCCGCCGGAGGATTATACGACGAACACGGCGACACTGACGGTGCAGGTTCAGGTGGAATAAGCAACAATCCGGAGTTTGTAATCGACGAACAGTGATTGCCAACAACGTGCCCTGCAGCAAAGACCGTACATGGACGACATTCATTCAGTTTGTCCATGTTAAATTTTCATGTCTTGAAACCGAGAGCGCCTTCTTGTTGTATTAGGGTAACCGGTGGGTGCCTGGGCGCCTGCCGGCGGATAACCGTAGACTGTCACATATGCAACAACAGGCGGTTGAAATGATCGTTTCAACGTCCCGGGCGGCAGGTCTTGTTCTGCTGCTCTCCCTCTCCCTTTTCGTCTCCCCGGCATTCTCCAGCGACCCCCCGGAAACCCTGGCCGACGTTGATTCGGTGTTGGCCTCGAACGGCGAGCTGGACGGCAAAGTAGTGCTGGTGGATTTCTGGGCTTCGTGGTGTGTTCCCTGTCGAATCTCGTTCCCGTGGATGAAGTCTTTAGCGGAGCGGTATGGCGAGCAGGGATTCGTGGTGGTGGCTGTCAATGTCGACAAGGACCACAACTCCGCGGTAGAGTTTCTCAAGCAATCCGATCCTCCCTTCACTATCATATATGACTCCACCGGATCCCTGGCCGAAAAGTACGGATTGGAGGCAATGCCGACATCGTTCGTGTACGGCCGTGACGGGAAACTTCGCTCGCAGCATCAGGGTTTCCACGGCGAAGACACATCGAAATTCGAGACGCAGATCGCGGAGCTTCTTCGCAAGGAGGCAAAGAAATGAAACGAATCATCCTCCTGATGATAACAGCGCTGATCGTGGCGGCGTCACTTGCACTCGGCGGCTGTTCTCATGTCGGTGTGAAGGTGTGGGAGCATGATATTCTGGCAAAGCCGGAGATGCAGCTCGATGCCGGGGCAAACGACCGGGCGCTCGATGACCACATTTACTTCAGCAAAGAAGCCTCGAGTGGGGGCCGCGGGTTCGCCGGCGGCGGGTGCGGCTGCAATTGAGGAAGGTCGCTTTTATCAAGCCGGCGGTGGCCGCCCTGGCTGCCGCGTTGCTCGGCGGGCAGGCGCTTCCCGCAACCGGGCAGGACAATGTCGAGACATCGCTGCTGCTCTATTCCGAGAAAGACCGCGTGGAGGCGGCCGAAGGTATTGTCAATGTCGGCAAGATGCTGAAGGGTGACCGGACGCTGAACCTTCGGCTGACCTATGATGCCCTTTCGGGAGCGTCGCCAAGCGGCGCGACGCCATCAAGCCGCGTGCAGACATTTACCAGTCCATCGGGGCGCGGCAGCTATACGATCAATCCGGGTGAGACGCCGCTGGACAATACGTTTCACGATACGCGCTTTGCCGGCGATATAACGTTTGGGCAGCCGGTTGGTCGAATGTCGGCGCTGTCGCTGGGGGCGCACCTGTCGTCGGAGCATGACTATTTTTCGGCCGGGTTCAATGCCGGGATGACGCGGGATTTCAATCAGCGCAATACGACGGTTGGGCTGTCCGGATCGGTCTCGTTTGACAATATCAATCCCGAGGGAGGCGTACCGACTGCTCTGGCGGTGATGCCGGGCGTGGGTGCGACGCTTCCACGTGAAGGGAGTTCCGATTCGAAGAGCACGTTTGATCTGGTGGCGGGCGTGAGCCAGATTCTGGATCGGAAGACAATTGTCCGGTTCAACTATTCGTTCAGTCACGCTTCGGGGTATCTGACCGATCCGTACAAAATCGTGAGTGTTGTCGAGCCGGAGAGTTCAGCCGATGCCGGTGAGCCGGTGCGCTACTTATACGAAAGCCGTCCGGACAGCCGGACCAAGCACGCGCTGTACGGGCAGATTCGACGGTATATCGCCGGGAGTACGATCGATCTGTCGTATCGGCACTTCTGGGATGACTGGGGGGTGACATCGAATACCATTGAGCTGTTTTACCGGCAGAAGCTGCCCGGCGGTCATGCGCTGCAACCGCATGTACGGTGGTATCATCAGTCAGCGGCGGACTTCCATAGAGTGTATTTGCTCGATGGCGCTCCGACGCCGGAGCACGCTTCGGCGGACTATCGCCTCGCCAGGTTCGATGGACTGACGCTGGGGCTGACGTACAGCCTGCCGATCGGCGAAAACATGCACTTGAATATCACGCCGGAGTTTTACACTCAGCGCGGGGACAGCAGTCCGCCGGAGGCGTTTGGTGTGCTGCGGCAGTACGACCTATTCCCGGACATGGATGTTATCATGGTGCGGGCCGGATTTTCGTATGGATTCTGAGTCGCAGTTCGGATATGTCCTCAATCGCCGGGACGACGTGTGGGTGGCCGAGTATTCGGCCATGGCCGGACCGTGCGAAGTTCATATGGCGACCGACAGACAAAGCGAGGCCGACCGGTTGGCCTCGCTTGCTTTGTCTGAGACTCGTCGTATCGAGCAGAAATTCAGTCGGTACCGCGATGACAATATCGTGCACCAGATCAACTCGAGCAACGGCGAGCCGGTGGCAGTCGATGACGAGACGGCGCGGCTGCTGGAGTACGCGAAACAGGTGCATGCGCTCAGTGAGGGTCAGTTTGATATCACGTCGGGGGTGCTTCGGCGGGCGTGGGTCTTTCGGGGTGAGGTTGTCGTGCCGGACCGGGAGTTTATCGACGAATTGCTGGAGCGGGTTGGCTGGGAGCGGGTGACATGGGATGGCTCTTCGCTGACGATGGCGCCGGGGATGGAGATTGATTTCGGGGGGATCGGCAAGGAGTACGCGGTCGATAAGGTAGCGGGGATGCTGTTCGAGCAGTCGGGGCTGTCGCTGATGGTGAATTTCGGGGGGGATATTCGGACGATTGTGGCGGAAGGTTCGGCGCGGAGTTGGCTGGTGGGGATCGAGGATCCTTCGGTGGTGAAGGGGTTGTCGGGGTCGAGTGCGGTCGGGCATGCGGAGCTGACCAACGGGGCGATTGCGACCAGCGGGGATACTAATCGGTTTTGTATAGTCGACGGTAAGCGGTTGGGGCATATCCTGAATCCGAAGACGGGCTGGCCGGTGGCGGGGGCGCCGAGGACGGTGACGGTAATCACGAGTACGTGTGTGGAGGCGGGGTTTTTGGCGACGATGGCGGTGTTGTCGGGGGCTGGCGCCGAGGCGTTTTTGCAGGCGCAGGGCGTGAAGTATCACGTGATTTGGTAGCTCGCGGGGCGAGCGGCCTACGTCCTGCCACCCGAGATGGGTGGATTACGGTCTTTTTATCTCCACTACTTTCCAAGCGAATTCTGATCCTGCAGAGGAACCCTGCTATTAATTGTGGGTAATCCGCCGAAATCGCAGAAAAATCAATTCGCATATTAAGTTTCATGATTTTACATGCAACATTTATTCATTTCTACGTATATTAGATTAGAAATATCAATATGGAGATAAAATGAAGAGAGATTGGGCATATCTGACAGCCATGACCGGCGGCAAGCCAATTACGATCCGGCGGGTCGGGATCGAGGGCGAGGATGTCGCTATCGACGGGGAGTTTGAGTTGCCGCCGCTGGCGAAGCTGAGAGCCGAAGATCAGGTGTTTGTGGCGGTTTTTGTCAAAAGCCACGGGTCGATCAAGCAGATGGAAAAACAGTTCGGGATCAGCTACCCGACAGTCAAAAGCCGGCTAAACCGGATTTCCGAGCAGCTGGATTTTGTCGATGTCGAGCTGATCGAGGAGGCGGACGCCGAGGTGGCCGAGGCTGCCGGGGCGGATGCCGATGATACGCTGGCGCGTCTGGATCGGGGCGAAATTTCGGTCGCCGAGGCGCTGGCGGCACTGGAAAAGAGAGGAGCGCACCATGACAAACAGGATTGAAAGTGTTCTGGAGCTGGTCGGCGCCGGGCTGATGCCGGTCGACGAGGCGGAGCGGGTAATCCGCAAGATCGTACGTGCGGCGCAGTCGCACGATCGGGTGGCGTGGCGAGTGGTTTCGGGGATTTTGCAGCGCTCATCGGAGCGGTTTATCCCGCCGACCATTCCGAGTTCGCTCGGCGGGGCAACCCCGGAAGTACTGATGTAGAGAGCAGTAACTGACTTTTCGAATAGGAGCAAGCCATGAGTACCGAGAGAAAGAAGATCTTAGAGATGCTGGCCAAGGGGACGATCACGGCCGACGAGGCTGACCGTCTGTTGTCGGCGCTGGAGAGCAATGCCGCTTCGCGTGAAGAGGCGGGTGTGACGCCGGGCGAGACCGGAAATAAGAAACCGAAATACCTGTGTGTCAACGTCAAGTCAAAGCCGGGCAGCAACCGCAAGCATGAGAATGTCGATATCAAGATACCGATCATGCTGCTGAAGGCGGGCGTGAAGCTCGGGTCGCTGGTGCCGGATCATACCAAGTCGAAGTTTGCATCGCACCTGCAGGAAAAGGGCATCGGTTTCGACATGAACAACATGGACGCCGAGAAACTGGAGCAGTTGATCGAGGCGTTGACGGAAACATCGATTGATGTCGACGCCGACGATGAAACAGTACGTATCTGCTGTCGGTAGTCGGGTCAGCCCACGTGCTTGAGATCGGCGCGTAGAATCTCGAAGAACCGGTTGCGCGCCTGACGTTCGAGCCAGGGATAATGTCCGCAGTTGTGTAGGAGATGAAACGACAGCTGGCGAAGGCAGGACTGAAGGAACGGCCGGATGCCGTCGATAGGATGCGGGTCATAGTCGCCGTGGATGACGGTGACGGGGATGTCTATCTTGCTGAAGCGCTCGCTTAAAGCGCCGGGTGTATCGCGAAGGGTGGTGTAGTCCGGCCAGACAGATCGAAAGATATCATCCTGAAAGGCACTAGTCTCCAGATCGTCGATTGAACCATCGTAGATGTCCGTCTCGGACATCATCCTCCCCCACTCCCGAAACAGCTCAGCCTTTCGGTCGCCTTCCATACTTTCGAGCTCATTGCGAATCTGATCGAAGCGCCTGCGAGTCGGCGTGTCCATACGGGAGAGTCTTCGCGGTTCGATCGTTGCCGAACTGGCGGCGTCAAGTACGGCGCTTCCGACCAGAATGAGTTTCGAGGCGAGGTGTGGGTATTCGGCCGCGGCGAGCAGGGCGAGTACGGCGCCCCAGGAGGAGCCGATAAGAACGCAGGGCGGGTTGGCGTGGTGTTCGAGCTGCGCTTTCAGTTCTTCGATCTGTCCCCGGAGCGAGTCTTTTGACTGCAACGGTTCGGCTATGCCGCTCTCCCCCGCCAGCTCGCGGGCGACCGGGGCCATATAGCCAGGGGCGCCGGGTCCGCCGTGGAGGACGGCGATTTTGTACGGCGGAGAGCCGTAGAGGCGAACGTTATGTTCGCTAACAAGTGGGTGCGACGAGTCCATGCTGTTATGATAGGGGCCGGTTCGGCGTGGGTCAATCGCGGTCGACGAGTCTACTTCACCAATACCATCTGTCTGGCGAGAGAGCCTTGATCGGTCGTTAACCGATAGAGATAAACGCCGCTCGATACGAGCGAGCCGTCGACGTCTCTGCCATCCCAAATCACCGAGTAATCCCCTGCCGGTTTGTACTCGTCGACCAATGTGCGGATCTCTTGTCCGAGGATATTGAAGACGGTGAGTTGGACCGGAGACGCCTGGGCGAGTGAGAATCGAATAGTCGTGGACGGATTGAAGGGGTTCGGGTAGTTCCGGCTAAGTTGGACTGCGGACGGCAAGGCAACCGGAGGTTCCTGAATATCGGTCGGTGAAATCGGGAGATAGCGGAGGCCGTCGAAGCTGCCCGCATAGAGGCGGTCTTCGAACCAGACCAGATCGGTGCAGACAATCGGCTGGTGATCAAAGAGCTGCCATGTTTGCGCGGCCCGCTCATAGATGTACATGCCCCGGGAAGCGTGGCCGAAAGCCGCGAAGGTTCGATGAGGGGTGATAACCACGGCGCCATCGGCGGCGGCGATAAAAGGGGTCGGGAACCAGGCCCATGTCTTGCCGGTGTCGGTGCTGGTGTAGACGCCGTTGAAGGCGACACCGATGAGGTCGGAGGTGGTTCCACCGAAAGCGAGCATGCCGAGGTCGGTCTGGATGAGTTCGTTGAAGTCGTAGCCGGTCCAGGTGGTCTGGCCGGGGGCGTTGACATGGATGTAGGAGTTCTGTCCGGAGCCACAGAAGAGGTAGCTGCCGGTCTGATACAACGTGATGACTTCCCAGGCGACATTTGATGGAATGCCGGTGCGAAAGGGTGTCCAGGATGTGCCGCCGTTGAGGTTGAGCACGAAGACTGCTGAACCGGCGGTGCCGGCGTAAAGACTGTCACCTCTTACGGTGAGTGCTGTGACCGAAAGCGCGCCGAGGCCGGAAAGCCCGGTGGAGCGGGGTGTCCAGGTGGCCCCAAGATTGGTCGTCTCGTAGACCCCCTTGGTGTAGGTACCGACGAAGATACGCGGACCAACCTTGGCGAGGGAGGCAGTCGAGACCTCCGAGGTGATGGGGTCGGATATCTGCCAGGGGGCGCCGGCGCCGGGTCGATAGCAGAGGACGCTGTCGATAACGGCGTAGAGGGTGTCGGAATCGACCAGGAGGGCGGCGACTATACCCGCCGGGAGCTCGTCGAGGGATGTCCAGCTTTGCTGGGCGTGGGCGGGTGAGGGCGCAAAAAGGGCCGCAATCAGGCAAATCAGAACCGCATACAGCAAGCGCATCGGGTTGGATTCTCCATATCAAGGGAAACCGGGCAGCCCCAGGCGGTCTGTCCGATGAAGGATGGAACAGGGGGAAGTGAGGGTATGGTTCCCGGTTTGTGGGAGATTGTCAGCGATAGTCACTGTTTTGGGGTCGTATTAAGATAATCATACGGGGCGAAATTCGGTGATTGACATTGAGGCGGGGTTCTGCTACCTTTAGGGCTCAATTAATTGAGTCCCGTTCTTGTTTTCTCGAGTTGGGTTAATCACCAAAACTTTGTAGAAGCCAGAGTCAGGAATTCTCGCGCAATAGTGCGCATGAACGTGCGCCCGGTGTGTTCCCGAAACGGTTTCGGGGAGACGGGGCCGGGGCGCCCAAGTGGAGTGTAGAATGAAAATCTACATCGGCAACATGTCTTTCGACATGACGGAAGACGATTTGCGCCAGACTTTTGAAAGTTTTGGTGAAGTCTCAGACATCAACATCATCATGGACCGCGACACCGGCCGTCCGCGCGGATTCGCGTTCGTGGAAATGCCGGATTCCGGCGCTGCCAGCTCGGCGATAGCCGATCTGAACGGCAAGGAAATCGGCGGTCGCCGTCTGACGGTAAACGAAGCCAAGCCTCGCAACGACAATCGTGGCGGTGGCGGCGGCGGTTTCCGCAAGCGGTCCTGGTAAGATTGCCAGAGATGTACAAGGGAGGCCGGTCAGACCGGTCTCCTTTTTTTCTTGTCTATCGATGCCGGTTTTGTTCCGGCGTTCACCCCCATTAGGAGAGTCCAAGCCAATGGCACAGACTGACACACATCCCGCAACCGAGTCCGTAGATCCTCGCCTGATTCAGAAGACGCTGAGTACATTTCAGAAGCCTGAGTCGCTCAAGAGCGTATGGCAGCTGATCAATTCGATTGTCCCGTTTGTCCTGTTGTGGTTCGTGGCGTACGAGCTGCTGCAGGTTTCAATCTGGCTGGTTTTTCCCGTGACGGTACTTGCGGCGGGTTTCATGATCCGGATTTTCATCATTTTTCATGATTGCGGTCATGGTTCCTTTTTTCGATCGAAAAAAGCGAACGATGTGTGGGGAGTGATTACCGGTATCCTGACGTTCACCCCGTACCACTACTGGCGGGCGAGCCATGCCAAGCACCACGCAACCTCGGCAAATCTCGACAAGCGGGGGCATGGCGATGTGTGGATGATGACGGTTGATGAGTACATGAACGCGTCGCGGCTCGAGCGCTTGCAGTATCGGCTGTATCGCAACCCGCTGGTGATGTTCGTACTCGGGCCGTTGTTCATCCTGCTGATCACGCATCGGTTCGTAAGGCGGAGCGCCAACCGCTCCCAGAAGATGAGTGTGTATTGGACGAATCTCGCTATTCTCGGGATCGGTGTCGGGCTCAGCCTGCTGATGGGTTTTTGGAACTACCTGCTGATACAGTTTTCCATTCTGTTCATGGGGGTAATGGCGGGAATCTGGCTATTCTACGTCCAGCATCAATTCGAAGACGTCTATTGGGCGCGCGAGGGTGAGTGGGATTTCGTGACCGCGTCGCTCGACGGTGGTTCCTTTTACAAGCTGCCGGCGGTCCTTCGGTGGTTCACCGGGAGTATCGGCTATCACCATATTCATCATCTCAACTCACGAATTCCGAACTACAATCTCCCCCATTGCCAGCGAGCGATCGAGGATCTGAATCAGCCGACGAAATCTATCGGGTTGTGGAAGAGCCTGAAGGCGCTCGGCTACCGGTTGTGGGACGAGGAGAAGCAGACTTTGGTCGGATTCGGCGAAGTCAACCGTCGCATCCGCAGAAAAGCCGCAGCCTGAGAATCCGGCTGCGGCCTTCGCGACCGGTCATATCATCGTACTATTCTGTCGGGGCGTCGGTCGGCAGCGAGAAGTGCTCCTGGTTCATGAGCCATATACCATCGCGTTTGACCAGCACGCCGGTCCAGCGGGCGTCTTTCCAACCGACGGGTTGACCGTCCCATTCCCCCTGATCATCGAGCAAACACGAGAACCAGGCAACATCGGCGTTGGATGAGAGATTGACGCGAAGTTCCTTGATCTCGAAACTGATGGCTTTGAAGCGGGGGTCGAAGAAGATTCGTTCGGCGTAGTCGTGGAATTCGTCGAAGCCGTGGATGGTCGAGCGAGAAGTTGGGTGGAAGATGAAGAAGGTCGAGTCTTTGACGCGGTGTTTGTAGAGGCGGTCGCGGTCTTTTTCGGGGATGCACCAACCGATGCAGTTTTCGATGGTGGCCCTAACTTCGGCGATTTCCGCTTCTCTGTCGATCTGAGCATTCATATTCGCGCACCCCATGCTAAGCAATCCCACCAGCCCAATTAGTCCCAACATCAGGAGAGTTTTCATAGCGTGCTCCTGTGGCGGTGTCTGTGGTGTGCACTCCAGAGCGAAACAAACCGGCAATGGAGTGTCTTGTCCATGATAACATATACGGACGAGAGACGGTGGAGTTACGGCATTTGTGGAACGAGAAGCGCAATCCCGGCAGCTGTTGGCACCGCATGCCTGCCGGGGCCGGCAAGGCCGGCGCTCATTCCTGACGCACCAGCAGGTAACCTTCGGCGCGGACGGATTTCAGAATACGCGGGCGGCGGCCGTTGTCGCCGAGTTTCCGCCGGAGGCGAGCGACGCGGATGTCTATTGTTCGACAGAGACCGTCGTACTCGATATTGAGCAGGTTGGTAAACAGCTCGTCGCGGCCGACCACCTGCCCGACACGCTGGGCGAGATAAGCGAGCAGATCAAACTCGGCGTCGGTCAGCTCAATGGTCTCCCTGTCGCGGGAGACGGTTCGTCTGGAAGGGTCGAGTGTCCAGTCGTTGGTCCGGTCGGTGGATCCGTTTTCCGGGTCTGAGCGGTCGATAATCACGGGCAACTCCGCGGTTTAGAGGCGAATGTTCGGTCGATAGATGTAGCTCCACCAACCTGCTCAGCCCCCGTGCAGTGTTTATGACCGGCAAGATGTGCAAATGGATTAATAAGAACTTCCTGTTAGAGAGAATACAAAAGGCAGGACGATCTCGCGGTCGTCCTGCCGGTGGGCGGGGGGACAGTCGAAGAGCACCTGCTGAGATCAGCCGAGCGCGTCGAGCAGTCGGCCGGTCAGTTCCTCGGACTCTTCGCTTTCGCCGAGCATCGTGTAGAGCATGCCGGCAAACGAGGATTCTTCGGACTCCTCGGGCGGTCGAGGCGGAGGCGGGGGTTTCATAGCCTCAAACTCGGTCTTGCTGACCATGCCGTCACCGTCGGTGTCGGCCTCGGTGAGATGCTCCAGCATCCGCGACAGGTGTACGCTGTCTGTCGAGTCGGACTGCTCCATCTCGGATTGCAGGGTGGCGAGGTTGATCTGCCCGTCGCCGTCAGTGTCCAGACGCGCGAACATCTTCTCGCGCATTTGGGCGAACTGCTCGGTGGCAAGGTTCATGCCTCCCTGAATGCTGTCAACCATTTCGAGCTCCTTTCTGTCCGGCGCTGGTGTTTCCGATTCGGGGCCGGACGGTGTGTGACTCACTCACCTGTTCGGCGGTGGCGGCAGGATCGATAATGGCTGATAAGGTCCTTTATTGTATCAGTTTGTAACACGGTTTCGTGGACATGAAGAGTCACGGTCCGTCGCAGCTACTGAAGTCGATCACACCTGGCAGGGCCGGTGCTCTAACGGCGAGGGCCTACTTGTCCGACAAACTCCCTTTGGTACGGCCGACCCAGCGGGGAGCATCGTCTATGTGCTGCCGAAGCAGCAGGTTGAGCTGGGCGGTATGGTGCTGGACGTGGCGCAGATTGTAGAGATGGAGTTCGACGACGCTCAGTTCCTTGTGTCCGTGCTTGTTGAGTTGGCGTGCGGCGTCATCGGACATGCGTGAGAGGACAGCGCGGCATTTTGTGCGGCAGTGTTCGAGATAAGTCAGCATCTCGTCTTTGGTATAGACGCGGTCCGGGAAGGCGCCTTCGGGATCGAACTCACTGAGCGTGTACGGTTCCGGGGGGTGGTAGCTCTCGGGATTTTCGTCGAGGTAGTGGTCGGTCCAGAAGATGGTGTGGTAGGTCATGTACCAGAACTCGTGGAAGCCCTTCCGATTGCCCCAGACATTTTCGGGACAGAGGCGGATGGCGTTCTCGAGCATATCAAGGGCGGCGCCGAACTGGCGCCAGATGGTTTCATTCAGGAAAGCGGACATCGGGAACTCCTGTGTTGTGTGTGTGCCCCTGTCAGGGTAACGGATGCCGCCATGTATGTAAATCACATTGTGTCGTGTTCTCCCGCCGGCGCGGATCAGAAGGAAAAACGCAGGGCGAGCGAGCCCCACAGGTCAGCGTAACGGTATTGATCGAGCGAAGAGTCGTTGTCGCGATAGCCAAGTTGCAGGGTCGGTGTCAGCAGGGAGCCGTTGTTCAGGAGGAACGGCCGCGCGAGGGCGAACGAGACGGTGGTGAGGCGATCATCGCGAGAGATTGCTGCCGATGCAGTGTCGTTTTCGAGGTCGTGCTCTACAACGTCAACATAGCTCTTGTCGAGCCAGGCAAACGCCATCTCGGCCGTAACCTGATGCGGGAAGAAGTGTTTGATGCCACCGGAGACGCTGGGCCCTTCCCACAGGTTGGACCACGGTGAGAGGTAGTCGATCGTGTAGCCGGGTGCGACATAGTCGGACTCGACCCGGAGTCGGCGGTGTCCGACGGCGATGTTCATGCCGGTGCGCGCACCGAGCGGGCGCGAGAAGCGAGCAGTCACGCCGGTAATAGTGAACAGTTCGCTGTTGTCGGGGTCCGTTCGGCCGGAGCGGCCCGTCATGGTGGTTGCATCGGGGGCTTGATCGTAGGTGTAGCGCGAGTAGTCGAAGCGAACTCCAAGGGCGTTTGATCCGGGTAGCGAGATGTTGCCGCCGAGACCAAGATCGACACCGCGGCTGGAGCTGTAATCGGCGTTGGTGTAGTCGGAGAAGCCGTAAGCGATTGATGTGCTGAGGGTGAGCCGGTTGGCGGGCCGATAACTGAGGTCGGCGCCTGCCGTGAGGCCGGTCCGGTTGTAGAGCTCGTAAAGTTGGCCGAACGTCTGTATCGAAGCGGCGCCGTGCAGCGCGAGCATGATTTTCGATTGGGGCGCGGTCGGGATGATGGTCGCGGCCGCACTGCCGCTGAAGCCCGAGAGGTCGCCGTACTCGTTGTACGCCTGGTACTGACCTGAGAGGGCGAGTTCGGCGGTGGCGGAGGGATAGTGTTTCAGGCTGAGGCTCGCGAGAGCGTAGGAATCACCGCTGGAGTTGGAGTCGTTGAATAGGTTTCCCTGATAACCGGAACCGATACTGAAGTCGGTGACGGTTTCGGCGGACGAACCTGCGGTCGTGAGAATCGCTGTCAGTGCGATGATCGAAATGTATGTAAGCGCCTTCATTGTATATCCTCCGCGACATGAAATCAGACCACGCCAGTGATCGGGGCGGGACGGCGTGTTATCGCCGCCCCGCTGCCGGTGTGCATCGGCAATGAGGGATTTACTTTCCGCCTCGCTTCTGAGAGTTGCCGTTCGGGCCGGTGCCGTCGCACACGCCGCCGCCGTTCATACCGCCGCCGGTGCCGTCGCAGACGCCGTTGCCCGAACCGCCGGTAGTGCCAAGAGCACCATTGCGGTACTGGAACATCGAGCCAAACTGCGACTGAACCTGGTTGAACATCTGGGCTTTGGTCATGGCTTTCGTCCGGGTCTGAGCCTGGGCTTCGCCCTGAGCTCCCGTGCGGTGCTGATAGCCGTCGCCGTCCTGGGCGTGCTTGATGAAGTCTTCATCAAGACCGTTCGGGATACCATCGCCGTCGACGTCGGGGGCGTTATCATTGAAACCGTCGCCGTTGAGGTCGACGAAGTTGTTACCGGTGCCGTCGCAGGTCTGGGCCTGGGCTGCCGGTCCGGCGAAGAGGGCCAGGCCGATAATGGCGAGAGCCGTCAGGAAGAGGTTTCGGAAGTTCATTGCTAGTTCCTTTCTTTCGGTCTGCGGGTCCGATGTTGTCCTTTTGGTTTTCTTCTCCGGGTTGGGAGAGGAACAAGCGGCATGCCGGACTGGTCGGTCTTTTTTTAAGCTGTTACAATGAAGGGGATTACGCTGTCGAGTCGGTGGTCGCGGTGGGAGCCGGATGTACGTGAGGGCTCACTAACATGGACGGATTTGTACCTTCCGGTACAGGTGATGGGTCTGGGGCGCCCCACCAAGGGCGCCCCAGGAAGGTCCGGGTCGGTACAACGTACGCCTCTATTTAAGCAGAACCATCTTGCGAGAGTCGGTGAAGGATTCGGTGCTGAGGCGATAGAAATAGACGCCGCTGGCGGCCGGAGTGCCGTTGTCGGTTTGGCCGTTCCAGACGACAGCATGCTCGCCGGCCGGTAGTGTCTTGTTCAGCAGGCAGCAGACCTGCCGTCCCACGATGTTCAAAACATCGATTCGGACGTCGCTTCGACGCGGCAGTGCGAACTCGATCGTAGTCGAGGGATTGAACGGATTGGGATAATTGCTTGCCAGCGCGAAGTCTTTCGGGAGCGCAGAGGCCGGATCATCGTCCACATCGGTTGGAATTCCCCCTGTAATGTGTATGGGAGCGAACGCCTTGTTGTTGTTGGAGTGGATTTCCCAGTCAGCCCCGCCTTCGTTGATCTCCGCCCAGATCCGTGCATATTCCGGTACGACCAGTGGAACGGTCCATACAAACAAGAGATCGTAGAAGTCGTTCGAGCCCATGGTCGACGCGATCGTCTGTGGTGCGTCGACCAGCACCCCCCCGTGTCCCGGTTCCTGGAGATAGACGCGCACTTCGATGGTGCTGTCACACTCCTCCATGCTGTAGTTGTGCACGCGGACGTTAATGTGCACCTGATCCCCCGGCGATGCTTCGTTGGTATCGAGAACAACATCCGGAGAGCGGTAGCGCCGCGACGGGTCGTGCAGGGCCAGTCCCTTTTCGGGGAAGTAACGCCACGGGAGCAGGAAAGCCGGGTCGGGTTTGGTCCCATAGTGCAGATCCCAGAACGTGGGCGTAGCGGGATCGGTCAGGGGTTCAACATCGTAGTCGAGCACGAGGGCGCCGGTCTTCGACCAGTAAGCGTAAGGAGCCACCTTGTACGGAGCGGACATGGCCGGATCGGTGTTGCCAAACCAGGCGTGCAGCTCCGCTTCGTTGGTGAATGAGATGGTCTGGGTGCTGATCTCACTCGCTGCATAGTGGGCATTGACGCCGATCGCCATGCCATAGCCGCTCACGGAGGCTCCGACCTGGAGTCCGATGGAGTGCGACGTGGACAACTGCTGGGAGGCGAAGTTCTCTTCGCGCAGCCACCATTGCCAGTCCGAGCCCTGATTCACCGGCTGCGACTGGGGAGCGTGGATGAGGGTGTCGACGTGGGGGTCCTGTTGGGCGATGTTCGTATAGTTACTGTAGGACAGGAGATTCCCCACTTCGTGTTGTGGTGTGTAGTTCGGGAGATTCCAGTCCTCCATGTCTTCGACGGTGTACCATGTTTCATTGACGGCGCCAGGAACGACGGTCAGGACGTAGCCCTGCACCGCCCCGTTGAAAAGAACGGGGTACTCCCACAGATCATAGTCGGTTTCGGTGGCGAAGACATAGTCGTACAGCGAGGCAGTCGTTCTGCTGCCGACCGTAACCGTGTGCGAGTGCGTGTTGGTGTATTCGAAGTGCTCGCCGTAGTTGGCGCTCATATAACCCGTAACCTGCACACCCATGTAGTTGGCGCTGCCGGCAAGGGTGGCATCGATTCCCCAGTCCGCGGTAACGGTGGCGAGGACTTCGGATTGATTGGACGTTTCACTGGAGTAGGTGGCATAGAAATCGCAGTGGTCGAGATCGTCTCCGTAGCAGAGGTTCAGGTCGCACGTGTCGTTCCCGAGGATATCGAAATGGACAGGCGGAGCGTGCAGGATGACAGTCGGCTGTGAGAAGGCGGTGTAGGTGTGGTGAGTGGGCGGACCGAAGCGGACACCGTCGCCGTCGAAATCACCCCCGGCGATGGCGGCGTGTCCCCAACTGGAGCCGGTTTCCTGCCTGACACCTATCTGCGTAAGCGACCCGCTGAACTCGCCGGCGGCGTTGGTGTCGGGGCGGAGTATCTGGAAGCGGTGGTAGCTGGTGTTGCAGTCGTGAAGGAGTATTTCCGGTCGCCACTGCGCGTCGTTCGGGTGTACGTTGACATCGGCGACGGCGATAACTTTGACGCCGGGGTCGCAGGTCCGTCGCCAGCGAGTCGTGTGGATGACCTCGGTCATGGCGAGGGAGTTGTCGATCGCATAGCCTCGGACATGATCCCAGTAGGTCCAGACCACCTCATCGCGACCGTCGAGGTCGAGATCGCCTGAAGCGACGCCCATAGACGAGCCGGGTAGCCACATCCATTGCGGAGAGCCGTATTCTCCGTTGTACTGCACCCAACCGGTATTGTATTGCTTGTGGTCGTCGTAGTCGAAGGTAGCATCGTCGAGCGCTGTCGAGAACTTGACAGTCTGGAGGAAGAAGGATGTATACACCCGGTAGTAGTTTTGCCACGCGAAGACTCCCTTGAACCACTGTCCGTTGCGATGTTGCCAGCCGACCGCGACTTCCTCGCGGCGGTCGCCGTCGAAATCGCCGGTGGTGACGGCGATACGTTCGATGAAGTCCCCTTCCCCGTTGGCAGTGCCCGGCGGATCGTACTGATACAGATATTCTTTAGCCCGCGGTGTGATGGTGCCGGCGGCGGCGTTTACCGAAAGGGCGCGGACATAGACGCGCCAGTCGTTGGCGGAGACGGAATCGATCCCCGCCAGGACCAGTTCGTCGGTTCCATCGCCGTTTAGATCGCCGGTGACGATATCGAAGCGGGCGGCGTCTTCCAGCCAGGGGGCGAGGCGATCGGCATCGACGGATGCGGTCAGTGTGGGCATGTGGTACTCGTCGATATCGTAGATTCGGATGGTGATGCGGTAGTTACTGATGTTCCAGTAGGCGATGACAAGTTCTCTGGCGGGATCATCGTCGAAATTACCGGCGCAGAGCCGGAAGGGGATATAGTCGAGGAAAAACACCGAACCAAGGCAAAGCCCTGGGATGGTGAACTCCATGGTACCGGAGTAGGACAACGATCCGTTCATGCCTGTCGGCATAAGGATCCGAACGTCGTTGTCGTAACTGGATACGGTCGGATCGAAGTAGGCGTAGACGATGTCGTCGAATCCGTCGCCGGTGAAGTCTCCGGTCGTAACATCGAGCGATTTGAACTCCCAGTTGCCAAAAAGCCCATGGTAGACATGATGGTCGGTTTGAACGGTGCTGCCGGTGTAGTCGTAGATGCCAACATGGCAGCTGTCCCCCGGTCTTGCACCGGGCCAGATGGCGGTGAACTCGGCGGATTGTCCGATGACATAGTTGCCGGCGAGCGGATCATTGTCCGCTCGGGCATCGTGCACCCCCGCCGTCAGCACGATGATAGCGACAATCGTGAGCGTTTTGAGCATACAGCCTCCTATGCCGGACCGATGCCATCGGCTGTAAAAAGCTCTGAATTGCATGCCCCGAGTGCCGAAATGACAGCCGATGCTATCGGAGATGCCGGTGATGTGTGTGTGAGTCGATTGATGAGAGTCGGTTGAACAACCTGGAGTCTGATCAGACGTCACTTAAAGATACGATACTGGATAGACTTGTCAATTATTATACTGTCGCGTGCGGACGGAGGTGTGAAAAACACAAAGACCCGGCAGGGCGCCGGGCCTTCGTGCTTTCGGGAGGTAAGGCTACTTAGAAATCATGCGAGAGACCGATCCGCAGCATGTAGGCTTCGAGGGGCGGAAAGAGATCGAACTCCCGAAGCGGTCCGAACGATTCGGGAGGACTGGTGTCCCCTCGCTGGGTGTACCATTCCATCGACAGGATCAGCCGCGAGCTGGGGCTTACCGGAACGTCGTAGGTCATGCCGTACGTCAGGGCGTCGAACGACATGAAGCGGCTGTCGGCGGTAGCGTAGTCAGGCAGCGGTTGTCCCTGGATGAGGAACGGTCTGGAGAAGTCGGCGCGCGTCTGGGTGTACCATCGGGTCATCGGCTGGAACGCGCCGACGCTTTTGAAGTCAACCCGCCAGGACAGCGTGACGGTGTGGGAGGTGATGCCCCAGTTGTCGAAATAAAAGCGGTAGGAGGCATCGGGTACGCCGAGTGGTGTCGAGCGTTTGATCTGTCCGTACAGGGCATGGCCGGTGCGATTGTCGGGGCGGTGCTCGTAAAGGCTCTGGGCCGGCTCGCCGGGATCGGTTGAGTCGATCGGCTGGACGACGGAGATGATCTTATAGGGATCGGTCAGGTAGCCGTCGGCGACGGACAGAGCATAGTTAACGCGAACGACGGTTTCCGGGCTGAGGAAGCGGGTGACACTGAGAACGGCGTCGGCAGTGATCTTCTGCTGACCGTTCCATTCGAGGAACAAGCCATCGTCTTCGGTGATGGTCGTTATATCATGGAATGGATCCGGCGTACCCCCGAGTGGCCTGATGACATCTCTCGAGATAGCTCCGGACACGCCGATCCGGGTGCGGTTGTTATTGAAGCGTTTTTCGACGGCGGCGTTGACGCCGACCGAGGAATAGTCATACTCGCTGGAGAGTCGCAGACCGCCGGTGAGGGTGACCGAGCCGCTGACCGGTTTGGTGACAGCGGCATCAATGGAGAAGCGTCGATCCTTGAAGCCGTCGTCGCGGGGGTATTCGCCGGCATCGAGGACAATGACACCTCCGCCGGAGGGGCGGGTGATGGTCTGGGGTTGTTTGGACGGCGAGGCGCCGGTTGGTGAGGCGCCGGTGAGACCGTCGTAGGTGATCGCCAGGTTGAGGGTGAAGTCGTTTTTGAGCTGGCGCGTCAAGTTGAAGACCGCTTCGGTCGCTTTCATGCGGTCTTTCTCGGAGTAGACCAGCAGGGTCGTCTCCGAGCGGTTTTGCGCATGGACAGCAGTCGGTGAGACGGCCAGCAGGGCGGCCGCAATCGATGCCAGCGGTTTTGTCAGCGAGCGCGGGTTCATCAGTTGCACCCGCATCCACCGCTGCCGAAAGATCGCCCGCCCGAAGAGCCTTCCTTGGAGAAGTAGATATGGTCGTCGGTCATCAGCTTGTTGGCCTGCTGATCGAGCTGGATCTCTTCGGCGCCGACCGCCGGCGCATCGCACATCTGTTTGCCGGGAGCGGCGCAGCCGCCGATGAGGGCGGCTGCCGCAACCGGCAGGATGACAAGAAACGGAATCTTTGTCTTCATAGCTGCATCTCTCGTGGTTTCCACAAACTCAGCATCGTGTGATCAGCGAGGTCGGCGGACCGCTTTGGGCGGTCCGCCGCGTGGTGTTAGAACTGATAGGAAACCCCGAACATGATGCGGGTTTCGAAGTCGGGTTGTTCGACGGCCTTGTCGGCGTCGTCGTACGTGAAGCTCTCTTTGGCGTTTAGATCGTCACCGTCGGGACGGTAGTACGTGTCGTGACCGGACAGCTCACTTCGGAAGAAGTAGTCGGCGCCGGCGACAACGATCATCGAGACACGCGGCGAGACCGGAAACGAGGTCTCGAGACCGCCGCCGACTCCCCAGGACTTGGAGATGACGTCGAAGGTTTCGTTGCCACCGATGTACTCGAAGTAGGCTTCGTAGGCGGTATGTCGGGGTCCGCCGAAAGCGCTGGTGTGCTTGAGATTGAAGAGCTGGACGGGATACATGACATCGAGTCGTACATCCCAGACCTTGGCCTTGGAGCGGGGTTCGCCGTTGGTGTTTTGATCGATAAAGATGCGCCGGGCAGCGACCGCATCGCCGGGCGCCACCCAGGAGTGGCCGACACCGGCGCGCAGGCTGAACGGAAAACCTTCGGCGAAGTTATTGAACGTGAAGCTGGCGTGCACCCCCGTGCCGCCGTTGTAGCCGGTGATAAGCTGGCCGGTAACGGTGCGAATGCTCGGCAGGGCGTGTTGATTTTCCCGTTGCTGCTCCATCGTCGGCATCGGGTAGTCATTGTCGGCTGCCGAAGCCGCGAGGATCGGCGCCAGGACGAGGACGGCGGTAATGACAGCGAGACGTTTCATAGCGAACTCCTTACCCACAGAAAGTCTGACAGTGAATCGAGAGAGCCCGGCGGCGCGGGTGGCGCCGGGTCGGACGGTGTGTTGATATGGATTGTATGTACCCGCGTACTCCATGATTCGGAGTCGGAGGAGGCAAACTTGAGCAGAATCTCAGAAAAGTGTAAGCGTCGGGACAACAAGCGGTTATCGATGGTTGGGAGGGGGCGACGAGCGTGAAGGAGCGGCCTCAACGGGGGTATTATGGGGATTTCCTGTATGGAACCTCATCCCTCGGGGCGGTCATATTAATGGGGGAGTTGCTCGAACTGCCCCTTTCGGTCGAGTACGGCACATATCCTTGACCAATCGTGGATAATTCAATAGATTTTGGGTGATACGGGGTGTGGGGTCCGCCATCGAGGGCATGCTGCTCGGGTCTCCGCGTCTTCACGGGACAACAAATCATCTATCTCAGGCTTCGCCGGGGGTCTTACATGAAGAATCTGGTCATTACTAGTCTGACGGTTGCGATGTCTGTGCTCGCTTTCGCCGTGATGGCATCGGCACAGGCGCCGGACACGCTCTGGTCGCGGACGTATGCGCCGCATTCGGCGGCTCACTCACTGTATGAGCTTCCTGATGGCGGGTTCGTGTTGGGGGGGTATGTCGTCCCCGAAGGGGATACACATCGGGATTTGTACATGATTCGCACTGACTCACTGGGTGATACGCTCTGGACGCGAGAGATCGGCGCCAGCGGACATGCGGAAAACGGCGGGTATCTTCGCCCCACACGCGACGGCGGTTTTGTGATTGCGGGAACGGCTGCACCCATTTCGCCGCCGGGTTCTCCTTCCAAAATATACCTGGTCAAGACCGACCAGGACGGCTATGGCGAATGGGGCTCGCTGGTCGGCAGGGATACGGGGGGTGTGTCCGGAATCGGTGCGGCGCAAACCCTCGATGGTGGATATGTTGCGACCGGTGTCTTCTGGAATTCGTCGACCGTCTACGATATCTGGATGGCGAAAACGGACACGCTTGGGGTCCAGCAGATCCCGTACCATCTAGCCTGGCCGGACTCCGATCAACCCACACACATGAATGTTACTGCGGATGGGGGGTTTGTCGTTACCGGATACACGCAGTCGTTTGATACCCAGTACGACTATGACATGCTGATTCTCAAACTCGATCAGGCCGGAGCTGAGCTGTGGTCCAACGCCATCGGAAGCGCTCATCCCTTCGACGAGTATGCGTATCATATCTGCCAAACGTCGGACGGCGGGTACCTCCTCAGTGGCTTCCGCCATGACGTGAGCTGGCCGAAGGATGTCTATGTTGTCAAGACGAACGCCGGCGGCGGCGTGCAGTGGAGCACGCAGCTGGGCGACAGCTACCACGATGTCGGGTGGAGCGGTATTGAGACGGTCGACGGCGGCTATGCGGTGGCAGCCTCGTGGCATCGTCACGGCAACTGGCAGGTGGGGCTGATCAAGTTTGACTCGCTCGGTGACACGACGTGGACGGCGTTCTGGGGTGATTCTCTCCACGGCCATACGCCGTACGGTCTGGTCCAGACCGCGGACAACGGTTATGCCGTCGGCGGTCTGATGTCCGGCGATACGATGTCGGCATTCCTGGTGAAATTCGCGCCGGAGCCGGGATTCACATCGCACACCTTCCACGATGGTGGTATCGAGCTTCCGTTCGATGACACCTCACCTGCAGTCGATACGATACTGATCGATGACCCGGGACTGGCCGGACTGCATGTGATGGGCGTCCGGGTCTATCTCGATACCCTGGAACATCCGGCGGTGGACGAGGTGATGGCGGTGTTGTCGCACGATGGAGTCGAGGTGACGCTGGTGGCGCCGCACGACGCGGCCGGAGTGGATTTCACCGGCACCGGGTTTGTCGATGGCGCGGTGGCCGCCATTGGTTTCGCCCAGGCTCCGTACACCGGCAGATTCCGTCCCCGCGAGCAGCTCGGCGGCTTTCGCGGAATGGACCCGACAGGCGAGTGGGTGCTGATGCTGAGCGACAGTGTGTCAGGCAACAGCGGAACGCTCAAAGCCTGGCATATCGAGTTGGTTACGGATATTTCCACCGACGTCCACGAGCCCGCGGACGATATGCCAATTCCGGGGTATGCGCTGTCGCAGTGCTATCCCAACCCGTTTAATCCAACGACGACGATCAGGTACAGTCTGCCGGAGAAGTCCGATGTAACGATCGAAGTGTTCAACGCCCTGGGGCAGAAGGTTGTCACACTGGTGGATGATGTGAAGCCGGCCGGATCGTATCAGACGACGTGGGACGGCTGCAATGCGGAGGGAGAAATGGTTGCGGCCGGCGTATACTTCTATCGCCTCCAAACAGACAGTTTCACGGAGACGAAGAAGATGGTGCTGGTGAAGTAGCGGCTTTTCGTTGTTGTCTGTCGATGCCCGTGTTATCCGGCGGCTGGTATCTCCCGGCCGCCGGTCTTTTTTTGAGCGGACCTTCCTGGCCGTAATATACTTGATGCGTTAAGTATTTCCTTCTATATTTACTTAACCAGTTAAGGAGCTGATGATGGACGACGACTTTTTGAGGGAGCTGGAGTATCTGGGCGTGACTGCCCGGCTGAAGCGGCTCAGCGACGCTTTCTCGACCGGTATCCGGGAGTTGTACAAGGCGGCCGGTGTCGATATCGAGCCAAGCTGGCATCTCGTGCTTATCAAACTCAAGCGACAGGGCCAGGGCACCATGAGTGAACTTGCGGAAGCTTTTCACATGTCCCAGCCGGCGGTGACCAAGATGATCGGGCGGATGGTCCAAAAAGGTTACCTGACGGTGTCGCGTTGTGAGAAGGACGGGAGAACGAGGGTACTGCGACTATCGACCAAAGCTGAGCGTCGGTTGCCGCAATTCGAGAAGATCTGGCGGGCAGGGAGGGCGTCGATACGGGAGATGCTTCGCTCCAACAGAGACTTCCTTCAGGGTCTCGACAAGCTGGAGGCTGAAGTCCGGCGTCGCGACTTCAAGGACCGGGCGATGAAACATCTTAGGAGTGTGCGGTGATACCGTGAACAGAGTCGGCAAAACACCGTTGATCAAGCTGGAGCGGCTCCCGGGGCGGGAGTGTGCGGAGGTCTATGTGAAGTACGAAGGGGGGAATCCGACCGGCAGCATGAAGGACCGGATGGCGCTCGCGATGATCGAAGGCGCTGAGCAACGTGGTGAGCTTCGCCCCGGAGGCACGGTCGTCGAATACACCGGCGGCAGTACGGGAGCGTCGCTGGCGATGGTCTGCGCCAACCGTGGCTATCGGGCGCATTTCGTGTCCTCGGACGCATTCGCCGAAGAGAAGCTCCAGACGATGCGTGTGTTCGGCGCGACGCTGGAGCTGATACCGAGCGACGGTGGGAAGATCACGGCGAAGTTGATCGATGACATGATCGCCCGGGCCAAGGAGTTGAGCGAGGAGCCGAACACGTTCTGGACGGACCAGATCAACAACGTCGACAACCGACGGGCGTATCATGCGATGGCTCGGGAGATTGTTGCGGAGATCGGTCCCGATATCGATGAGTTCGTGACCGGGGTCGGCACGGGAGCGTCATTCTCCGGGAACGCCGAGATTTTCAAGCAGGAGAACCCCTCCGTACGGTGTCTCGCAATCGAGCCGGAGCGGGTGCGATTCCTGTCGGGCGGAGATGTTTCCGGTACGCACCGACTTGAAGGAATCGGGTTGGGATTTGTACCGTCGATTTTCAGGAGCGACCTGAAGGACGGGGTGATAGCCGTAACCGACAAGGACGCGTACGCAACGGCCCGGGCACTGGCAGCGCAGGAAGGCGTCTGGGGCGGGATAACATCGGGGGCTAATGTCTGGGCGGCGCTGCAGCGAGCGCGCGAACTGGGGCCGGGCAAGAAGGTCGTGACGCTCATTATCGACTCCGGCCTTCGCTACCTGTCCGGTGACTTGTATCGATAGACCGTAGAGAGTGCGGTAGCGGGGGCGGCTATTGTTTGAGCGCGCTGGTGTAGACGATGCCGTGCTCGATGTAGAACTTGAGCAGGGTGACAGCTTCGCCCCAGCCTGACGCACATTCGAGCATCATGGCAATACTCTCGGGAGTATCGCGATAGCCGCTTTCAGTAACCGTGAGCACGGTGCCGTTCGCAACGGGCGAGAGTTCCATTCTAATAGTTGTCGCCCTGCCTTCACTTCCCCACTCGAATGAGAACAACTCCGGGCGTTTGGCCTCCAGCACTCTTCCGGGTACTTCGAGCGTATATTTGTCCGGTCCCCAGTCTTGCCAGCAGAAGGAGCAGACGCCGCCGGGTTTGGGGTCAAGCTCCATACCGGTAGTAAAAAAGGTGTCCCAGTCTTTGGCGCTGGTGATCGTATCGTAGACTTTCTCCGGGGAGGCGGCGATGAACGTCCGCTGCTTGATTTGCTGGTTGAGCAGTTGAGTCATGGCTAGCTCCTTAATCGGGCGTTACTTCGGATCGATAGTGGTGGCTGCGGACCGGTCGGTGAAGTACTATACACCTGTAACGGTCACTACGTCAACTTGTTCGGCTGCGAATACGCGGTGTGACCCAGTTCGGGGTTGTCACTGTCGCCCGCACGGGACATTTTGGTGATGAGACTTCCGGGTTCCTTCCGGATCAAAACACGGAGTGCGTGTGGACTCAATCGTTCTTATCAAAGAGAATCTGAAGCAAAGCGAAGAGATCGTTTTCTCGCGGATCGAGGAGATGCGCGAGCATTGTATGGTCCCGCCGACTCCGAACGGCGGCTGTCATACCCTGTGGGTGCTTGGACATCTGGCGTACATCGAAGGACTGGTGATTCACCGCTTCATGCTCGGCGAGCCGAATCCACTGGCTGACTGGGAAGAACTGTTTGATGGGGCTGAGGTGTCGGGCGATGCGAGCCTCTTCCCCGCGTTCGACCGGGTGCTCAAAGAGTGCCGGAATCGGCGTGCCTCAACAATCGCGCTGCTCGATTCATTGTCTGAGGAGGATTTGGACCGGTTCAGCGCGAGCGCACCGAAGGGCGGTGAGGGGTTGTTCGGGACGTATCGCCGGTGCCTTCAGTATGTGGCCGATCATTGGTACATGCATCGGGGGCAGTTGGCCGACGCCCGCCGGGCGGCGGGTATCGAACGGATGTGGTATTAGGGATCGGCTGAATCGGATCGACCGACGGAGGGAAGAAATCTCTCGGTTATCAGCCTCGCTCGAAGGCCGGTGAGGTCATTCATGATTCGCGACACTCACGGTCACGTATGGAACTTGGGCCGGGCGGACAGGGTTCCCTTGATTGTAGACTGCAGTGGCCGCGGGGGAACAGCAAATGCTAACAGCAAACCTTCTGATCGGACGGTGTACGTGGCAACGAATACTGAACCTCATGACTGCATCATAGTAGGCGCCGGCGCTGCCGGGTTGACGGCGGCCCGGGCTCTTCAAGCACAAGGCAAGCGTGTATTAGTGCTGGACAAAGGCCGCGGTGTGGGCGGACGGATGGCGACGCGACGAATCGGGGAGTACCGTTTCGATCACGGGGCACAGGTATTGTTCGGTCTCCCCCTTGAGCTTCGGTTTCTGTTATCGGATGACCCCGACCGGGCGGTCGTTCGGCCGTGTGTGAGTGCTCCGCATCAATCCGAGCCGGGGGCGTCGTCGGGTCTCTTTGCGGGAGTCAACGGTATGAGCGCTATTGCCAAAACGCTGGCAGAGGAATTGGCGATTGAGACATCGGTGCGGATCACGTCGATCGGATGGCGAGACGACTGCTGGCATTTTGCGAGTGAGTCCGGAGCGGCGTATACAGCTCGGACGACCATTCTGACTCCCCCGGTCCCGCAGATACTGAGACTGATGGAGCACAGCGGGATCGAGCTGCAATCGCCGGTCGAATCCGACTTGCGGCAGGTACAATACGAGCCGTGTCTGGCCTTGCTGGTCACTGTCGATCCGCAGGCGTGTCGGCTCGATCAGACGTTTGTACACCCAGACGGAGGGTGCGTAAAGTTGCTGGTGGACAATCACGCCAAAGGTGTGTCGGCTCAGCCCGGTGCGGTCACTCTGCACGCCTCGGCCGCTTACAGCGAGGCGATGTTTGAGGCGCCGGAGGAGGAGATTGCCCGTCAGATGCTGCACGATGTCGGCTCGTACATTGATACGTCGCAGGCCACCTGGCAACTGCATCGCTGGCGGTACAGCCAGGCAGTCTCTCGCTTGAGCGAGTCATATGTTGCTTTGGAGCAGCCCGGGCCCCTGCTGTTTGCAGGTGACGGTTTCGGATGGGGGCGGATCGAAGGGGCGGTATGGTCGGGACGCCAGGCGGCGGAGCACCTTCTGACACACGTTTTGTGAGCGTCGGCCGCCGATTCAGTGGCTTTCGCGGTGTCAAGGTTAGCTGCTGGGGGAGCGGCTATCCGATTATCGTCAGAAACTTGCCGCTTGTACGGCCCCCTCATGGCGGAGCCGGGTTATTCGAATCCCCATGTTTGCGTTGCGGCACAGGGGACTGAGCCGTATTGTGGCCCTTTTTGACCGCCTTCGGTGAGCTCTCCCGGAAAAACAGAGCGGCCACGGCAATAATGATGGTAGGAATCTGGCGGAAGAATTGATATACTACGCCGTTGACATGGATTTGAGTTCGACCTTTATCGTAGTCTTGTTCTAATACCACAATCCTCCGCTAAAGCCGAATCTCGAATTGCTCGCCCGGTATTGCGCGATCAGTGGCATCAGATTACGGTGACCGGTTTGTTCGACGAATGGGCAGGTGCGAGTTAAGCGACAACGGAGTGTAGAGAAAACATCTGCAGGTGTAATTGATGATATCCAAGAGTCTCAAACAACTGGTCATCGGCGACAAAGTGGCTGCCGTGCCGATCGTCCAGGGCGGCATGGGAGTCGGCATCTCACTCTCGGGTCTCGCATCCGCCACCGCCAATGAAGGTGGTATCGGTGTTATCGCCGCCGCCGGTATCGGCATGAACGAACGGGATTTCTACACCGATTATGTTGAAGCCAATGTTCGCGCCATGCGCCGTGAAATTCGACGGGCAAAGTCACTGACTGACGGCATCCTGGGGATCAACATCATGTGTGCTTTTTCTCACTACGACGATTTCGTGCGGGTCGCGGTTGAGGAAGGTATCGACATGATCTTCTCCGGCGCCGGGCTGCCTCTGAACCTGCCGAAAGTTCTGCGCGACGGCGTAACCACGAAACTGATACCTATTGTATCGTCCGGTCGCGCGGCGAAGCTGATATGCCAAAGGTGGCTGGCACGGTTCGACTACCTCCCTGATGCGATTGTGGTCGAAGGTACGAAGGCGGGTGGACACCTGGGGTTCAAGTTGGAGCAAATCGATGACGAGGCGTATGCTCTGGAGCGACTGGTGACGGATGTTATTGAGGTGGCAAACTCTTATTCGAGTCAGTACGGCAAGGCTATCCCCGTCATCGCGGCTGGGGGCATATATACGGGCAGAGACATACGTACGTTCATTAATCTCGGTGCACAGGCCGTTCAGATGGGCACGCGGTTCGTCGCCACTCACGAATGCGATGCCGATGGAGCCTTCAAGCAGGCCTATATCGATGCCAAGCAGGACGATGTCATTATCATCAAGAGTCCTGTCGGAATGCCGGGTCGGGCGATCAGGAATGCGTTCCTCGACGACGTCAACAATGGATCAAAAAAACCCTATAGTTGCCCCTATCACTGCATTCTGACCTGCGATTATAAGGACTCCCCGTATTGTATAGCCAACGCATTGATGAATGCCAAGAAGGGACGATTCCGTCATGGATTCGCCTTCGCCGGCGCCAATGTCTACCGGGTCAAGGAGATCGTCTCCGTAAAGAAACTCATGGCGGAGCTGGTAGCCGAATACGAGGCTGCCGTGGAGAACGAAGCGCCGGTGTGCGTGAGTTCTTCGACAGACCAGAGTCCTCGGACCGCTCGACGGCAATGTTGACCGGATCTCGCCCATAATCTTCGTAAGCCCGTTCCATGATAGTCAGCGAGATGGTAGAGGGGTGAGGGACCGTCAGGTCGCCCGAACCTCAAGACCCCCGGGCGCCGGGAAGCAGCCCGGTCACGGTTTTGCGCTCGGGGCACGCTACGGCGCTGCCAGCAGATCTATCAGTCCGGTACAGCCTCCATCATGCAGGTAGGCCGAGTGGTCAGCCAGATCCCTGAACTTCCGCCCGACAATTTCGGCGCACTCAAACTTGTAGCCGGTGAACTCCAGGAACTTCTCAACTTTGTCCGCCAGCTCCGGGTTATCGAATGTGACCGTGCCCCCCTCCTGTTCACACGTTCTGAGACCGATGATCCATAGAGCGGCTCCCAGAGCGCCGCATCCCCCTCCGCACAGCCCGATGCCGCCGGCGAGTCCTGACGCCATTACGGCCTGCATTTCGGTGGCGCCCATCTTGCGTGCAAGCATGGCGGCGCAGCTCACCGGTTGACGGGGCACTTCGCCGATCGGCTCTGCCAGAGCGGATTCGATTTCGTTGAGAGCTTCCGAGGCGTATGCGGCGGCTCGTCGCATACATCTGACGACTCCTCCCTTGAGGAGAAAAAACCGCACCATCTGCATCGATGACGACGATTTATCCAGTTCGGTGATATCAACGCAGTTGATGTGCTTGTTATGGGTGCGGAATGAATCGACAAGTCTGTGCGCAGCCATGACGGACTGAGCTTCCGCCCTGGCAACGGGGCTCACGCGGAGATACGCCTGCTTCCCCGCGGCGAGAGTCGCCCCCCAAATCATGCCACACTGGTAACCGTGCTGGAGTATCCCACCTGCGAGAGGCGAGGCGGCCACTTCTTCGACGACCATCGGATCATCAAACGCCTGGTCAAGAACTCTTGACAGTGTTGTCGCTCACGAACCTGCGGAGAGAAAGGTGCGGATAGTCTTCAGAGAAGATATGCTTATTCTGGAGTTGCCCACTGTGTCCTTCGTTGGAAAATCCGTGTGTCACATGTGGCGGTAGTATAGTCGACGCCGCTGTCGCAATCAAGTCAGATGGGTGAGCTTGCTTCCGATCATGGCCGCCGATCACGGAATGCTGCCTGAATGGGTGTGATCGGATGCCGCGTCGCAAGAGGATATTCCCCTGCGAGTGCCGGGATTCATCTCGTGATGATATTCCCTCGGCAGATAGAGGGCATCAATCCACGCGGTACTGGTCTCCGTCCAGTGTTCTTGTCCATCACTCTCTCGGCGGTTGTCACTCCTGTTTGCCTTCGGCCGACAAGTCTTGAATGATGCTCTCGGGCGTGTGATGCTTCGACAGAGCTGTATAGAGGTCGGATCCGAAAGCCTCGTTGATTTCCTGAATAGTGCGTAAGCCGAAAAGCGACGCCAGAGCGATCGGGTCCGCCCGGTAGTCAGTATGACCTTCATAGAAACCGTACCGCATAATGTAAAACGGCACCATCTCGCCCGTGTGAATGAATGACAGCTGTCGGATCAGCTCGGCTCGAGCCGTGTCGTCGAGCGCGGAATAACGCTGCGACACGAACGCGATTTCCTCCGGGTCCAATTCTCTTCGGATCTCTATTTGCCAGTACCCCAGAATCTCATCATCGAAGATCGATTCCTGCCAACCCTTCGCACCCCAGAATCTGAGATGGAGTACCCTGCCATTGTAGAGAAGCCTCTGATCCTCACCCCGTTTCTTGTGGCCGGCGTCTTTCATGACAGCTTGAATGACGTTGAATACGTGGAACAAGGGCTTGGCCAGCTCGGGATGGGTCAATCCCAGCCTGCTTACCAGCACATTGTCACCTTTCAATACTGACACGATATCTTCATCGTGCGCCATGAAGCCAGTCCCTGAATACTGTTCCGGCCGTCCTGTGCGAGTGATCTCTTCTACTGCTCGCCCCGTAATCTCTGTGGCCTGCCACAACTCGGTGTCCGAATGCAGGCCGGTGGCAGCAAGGGTGGGAAAATCCAAGGAGTCAACCTGAAGTTGCCGTCCCTTGCCATACCAGAGACGTTGTCGGTAGTCCAGCGAATCACCATTCTCGACAGCGACCGGGATTATGGTGTACTTGCCGTCTCTGGTAAGACACACAACGTACTCTGCGCCGTCCACCGCCGTCACTGGAGACGGTATGTCGGGTTTGTCGCTCAAAACAGCTGGATAGAGGGGATACGTCTGATCCCCCAGGACGACCTCCTCGACTGGTACGGCTTGCGCTCGCACGAGACTTGCCGTCACGAGGAGGATAAACACCAGGATCGGGATCCGATTCATGTGATCTCCTATCCGAAGGTTAACGGGTACATTATATGTGTTGTACTTCGCATGATGGAGTTTCTTCCCCACTTTTCTTGCGGGGGATCCGGCGGCAGGCCGGCCATTCTGCTGTGACCGGATCGTACCTGAAACCGAGCCACGGCATTCGGGGATATGGACTCATAGAAGCAGTCCGAGGGGTGCCCCCGTCCGGATAGTACGCTGTTGTGACACCATGGGTTAACCTGATGGCAGGTGGAACGTCCCCGCATCGCGTTGTGGGAGAGACACTTCGACCGTATTGTGACGGTCTCCGTCGACCAGGATGAGGCTCTGAGATATCCCTTTACAAATACGACCAATAGTCGTACATAGACTTGTAGTCGATTATGAACCGATAGTCGGATTCGCGGACGTGATACAACCGTCTTGAGGTGCGGATACATGGGAATTGCAGAACGGCAGGCGAAAGAGCGCCAGCGGCGAATAGACATGATTCTCGACGCGGCGAGCCAGGTGATCATGGACAAGGGGATCGAAAGAGCTACCATGGACGAAATCGCATCAGCTGCCGAACTCGGCAAAGCGACCATCTATAACTACTTCGTCAGCAAACAACTTCTTCTGCTTGGACTTGACCTGCGTGGAACAAAAAAAGAGGAAGAGGGATTCCGCCGTGCTTACGAGGAGGGCCGGAACGGTCTGGATCGTGCCTTGAGGATTGGTCATTTCTATTTCGACCATGCCATGGAGAGCCCTGTCTGCTTCCAGGCAAAAGTTCAACTGGGGAGAATGGATGTCGAAGCCTTTACTCCTCTTTCAGACAACCCGATGGTGAACGAATACATGCAGGCTGTACAGAGGATCCATCAAGTCCTGGCCGATGCGATAGCGGATGGAATCGACGATGGCACCATTCGCGCCAACATCCATCCGCAGAAGATGTCTCTCCTGCTGTGGTGTCAGAGCAACGGCGTCATCGAGTTGATACAGAACCGAGGTGAATTGGTTGCGACTGTTCAAGGTATCACCGTCGAGCAGATCAGGGACGGCTTTTTCCGTGCGATGGAGTCTCAGCTCGCGGCAACAACATTGAATCAATGACACCACATTCACTGACAACAAAGGATCGGTCATGACTGCAGCCGGGAATCCCATGCAGGGTACAATCGGATGTTCGGCCCGGTGTTATTCATGCCATTCTCCTGTGAAGGACTACCCAACAATGCTAACTGGAGGTAAAACGGAGTTATGAAACGTTTATGCTCGATGACAATACTAGCTGCAATATCCGCTTTGACGATCGCCGCGAGCGCATCATCACAACTGAGGCCATCGTATTCGGTCAGTTATGACGTTCTCCCCTATCAAACTATCGATGAACCGATTGAAATGGGAGACGGCTCCTTTGTTGACGATGCTCAGGTACGATTATCCAAGTTTCGCACGACGTTTGCTTATCCGGTCATGTTCTCTCAGGGAAGAACCCTTCTGCTGAACGAGCTTTCCTATCAGCGCATCGGATTCCAGTATCGTAAGACCGAGAGTATACTGGAGAGTCTGCACGCAGTGAGTTACTCCCTGACATTGGCCCACCGACTCTCTGATACGTGGTCGATACTTGCGATGGTGAACCCGTCTCTGGCATCCGATTTCGAGGCAGGACTCTCCTCGGACGACCTCAGTTTCCAAACCGCAGTCATTGCCAGTCGACACTTCAGCGAAAAACTTTCAATCGGGATTGGAGTTGCCTACTCGACACAATTTGGCAGCGCGGTCCCACTGCCGGTAGTCTCTCTGGACTGGAACGATGGTGAGAAGTGGTCAGCAAACGCCATCCTGCCCTCAAGCATGGAAGTGTGGTACAAAGCCGGTCAAAGCGTCGACTTGGGCGTGCTGCTGTCCGGCGACGGAGACAATTACTACTTTGACCCTCAAGGGTACCAGGTCGAACGCCCCGAGCTCAGATACACGATGATGACCATCGGGCCGGCGGCCAGGATCGGCCTGTCGAAACACCTGCGGTTGCATGTGGAAGCGGGAGTGATCGGGCTGCATCGTTTCGAGTTTTACTCTGGCGACGAAGAGATCGTTTCGAACGATCTGGAACCGAGTCAGTACCTGCGGATAGGACTTCAATTCGAGCTGTAGGGAGTAGCCACTTGAGTTTACGTGTGAATATCGGAATGCATCATCGGCAACGAACGATTCTACTGTCATCGGCCCTCCTTGTCGCCACAATGATCAGTGTCGCCATCTTTCCTTCATGCTCACACCAACGACCCTTGAAGGAGCGGTTTCAGGCACAACTGGATTCACTGCATCTGCACTATCGATTCCCGGGGGCAACGGCAGCGTACGTATTGCCGGATGGAACGGTGGAGGATTTCGCCGTCGGCCTGGCTGATATCGAACAAGAGAAACCGATGACGCCTCAATCACGTATGCTGGCGGCCAGCATCGGCAAAACCTTCGTGGGAGCAACTCTACTCGCCCTGGCTGCAGACGGACTGCTGTCGCTCGACGATCCTGTATCAAAGTGGCTCGGTGATCAGCCCTGGTTCGGGCGTCTTCCCAATCATGAGTCCATAACGCTCCGACAACTTCTCAACCATACGTCCGGCATTCCCAATCATGTTGAGAGCGAGCAATTCGCACTTGCATTCAGCGAGAGATGGCAACTTGTTGACAATCCGTTTTCACGAGAAGAGCTGATTGGCTTCGTGCTGGATCAGCCGCCCCTTTTTCCGGCTGGCGAGGCCTGGTATTATAGCGATACAGGATATCTCCTGCTGGGTCTGGTAATCGAAAGAGCCACCGGGTACCGCTGGTACGATGAAGTAGTTCGACGCTTTCTCCAGCCTTTGAATCTCTCTCGGACAACGTCCTCCGACCGAGTAGACCTGCCTGGCCTTGCCGCAGGATATATGGTGGAAGAAAACTCGTTCGGCCTGCCGCCGAAAACGACCTCTGCGCCCGGCCGCATGGTTTGGAACCCCGGGATCGAATGGTCCGGCGGCGGGTTTGTCAGCAATTCGAAGGACCTGGCGGTGTGGGGCAAGATGCTCTATGAGGGACGGGCCATGGAGGGTAACTATCTCGACGATCTCCTTGCCTCCGTGCCGGTCGCTGATACCGATTCCGGCACGAGCTACGGACTGGCGGTCGCTGTTCACACCGGTGGACCTTTCGGACCGACATACGGCCACGGAGGATGGATTCCGGGATACATTTCAAGCCTGCGCTACTATCCCGAGTATGATATCTGCATTGCCTTTCAGATCAACACTGATATCGGAATAGTCGATCATTCAGAGCCGGTAGTTGAGGACATGGAGGAGCGTCTTGCCGAGATAGTTGTCGCTGCGGCCAGGCAAGACAAGAGCGGTGACTAAGTTGAGAACAAACATGAGGAGGATACCCTGGTGAAAACCGGAGACTCGGCAACAGAAGGAAAACAGATCACCGCGAAATCCCTGGTGCCTTTTCTGATTATGACGTTCGGCATTGCCTGGGGAATACTCGCTTTGTACATCTTGCTGACGGACCAGATGACCGCCATTTTCGGTCAGTTGACCGGAGATCATCCACTCTTTTTTCTCGCAGTGTATGCACCGGCGATCGCAGCCTTTATCATAATCTTGCACAAGACGGGTGTTGGTGGTCTGCAGCGGTATCTGACCAGACTGCTGCTGTGGCGCTGCTCCAGATACTGGTACGCCTTCCTGCTCATTGGTCTTCCTCTGGTCTTCTATATGGGCTCGGCCTGGAAGGGAACTCTTTTTTCGGATCCCTTTCCCTTTTCCTCGGCCGGTGCCCTTGTCACGGCTCTGTTGCTTGGAATCATAAAGGGACCGGTTGAAGAGTTCGGCTGGAGGGGATTCGCACAACCCGTGCTTCAACGCACGTTTGCTCCGGTGTGGGCGGCCTCGATCATTGGCATCGTGTGGGGATTCTGGCATCTGCCCGCGTTCTTACTCAGCGGAACGCAACAAAGCGCCTGGTCATTTGGCCCATTCTTCGCCGGCACCATAGCCATCAGCCTTATCATGACTCAGTTGTTCAATGCGTCCCGCGGCAGCATCCTGCTTTCAGCATTGATGCACTTCCAGCTCATGAATCCGATATGGCCCGACGCCCAACCCTATGATACGTATATTCTGATCGTCGTCGCCGTGATTGTCGTCGGTCTCAACCGGACGAGAATGTTCAGTCGCGCCGGCTCTGTCACCCAGATTATTCCTGATGCGGAAGGTGACGTAGCGACTGGTGATCAATGATTTGTGTCGGGCAGCATGGTCAATTATCAAAAAAGAACTGCCCCCGTCCGGATGGCACGCTCATGCTTCGTGGAGAGTAGTCGGAGCGTCAGTACCGCGTTGTTGTCTTGCGAACGAAACAGCCTAAGAACCTCTCAGAACGACCAGGTGATACCTGCTGACAGGTAGTGCACCAAAGCGAAGGTATAGACTTCATCGTTGTCCGCTCCACCCTCCAGGATTCTATAGCCCAGACGAAGGCGAAGGTGATTTGATGGCACACCATATATCGCCAACAAAACGTCTTCGGCTCGACCCTGAGGGGCTGCGAGGGCATCGCCTTCCAGGATCAATCCCAGCTTCGACGCGAAGCGCCAATCGAAGGCGAAATTGATGAGAGGGACAAAGCCGGTGTTTGTTTTCTCCGAAAAAACGATCCCGTTGTCAAGACTGATCGAGGCGTCTCGCACCTTTCCAGTGAACCCAATCCCGGCCGTCAACCGCTCGTTTCGCAGCCACGTGTATTGATAGGTCACACGATAGGAATCGAATCGATAGCGTGAGCGCAACGGTACTCCCGTGGTGAATCGCGTTCCATTGAAATCAATATCGCGGTCCAGCGTCCCTGTTGATTCGAACGTAAAGGGAGCAATGAGAAAAGACAGCTGATGTCGATCACCCAGATCTATTGCCAGTCGCAATCGAACAAACTCTGTGGATTCAGCCTTCAGATCTTCGGAGAGCGAGATGTCGCTTCCGGTACTGCCCGGGATGCGAACATCATTGTAGCCGCTGGAGGCGAGCCCACTTTCAATATCAACTGACCAGCCCGCGAAAGCACTTCCGGTCGCGAGGATCACCAGAATTGTCGTCGACAGAGAAACAATACCCGGTTTGACCACTATAACTCCTCTAAGTCAAGGCAATCGCTATTTGAAAGACACAATCCTGTCTACCATCAGGTTGAATGGCCCGGCTTTCTTGTCCGCCAGAAGAAACCCGAGTTGCCTGATATCGGCGGGGTCGAGCGGTTCTACGTCTGTCAGTATCCGTCCGCGATACGTCGGCACAAATGAGGCGAAGGGAAGCTCTGCCTCGATCCACTCGTTCTCGATAGTCTCAAACTCCTGCTTGAAGGCGATGCCGTCCAGGTTACGGTCCGTACGCAGTCTGAACTGGTAAGTCCGTCCATCCCCCTTAACTCTAATCCGTATACCATTGTAGTCGCCCAGATTCAGATCCGTAATCAGGCTGCGAATCGACGCGAATCCGCCGTTGTTCTCCAAAGATATGGAACCGGAAAACAGCAGGCAGCTGTCCTCACCGGGAGACGCGTTGCCTTTTGACACTCCCCCCATCACGTTGTCATTGACCGCCCGCCAGAGATCTGCCTCCGAAGGGTCGATAAAATCAAACAAGACACGATCCGTTTCCTGTTTTTCAGTCACTTGATCTTCTCCCGAGTAGCATCGTTCGGCCATAAGCGTGATGCTCAAGAGGATAACGGTTAAGAGTATTGGCGCCTTCATTATGTTGCTCCAACAGCGCTATGAGCCGAGTGGTTCCTGGAACGGAGAGACCCCATACGAAGTTATGGTACATGACGGAGCGTTGAGGATAATCTATCAGGCGCGAGACCGGACAGGGGGTTATCTTGCCGCGTTAGGACGGGCGACCTGTGAATCGAGAGACAGGCACGAAACTTCCACCGTATGGATGGTTGATGAGATGGACTCAATAAGTCAGGCGGCTTTGGGTGCCGTGGTAGGTGAGACAATCCTGGGGCCGAAGGTAGGCAACAGAGCGTTGATTTGGGGCGCCGTCGCAGGTACTCTTCCCGATCTCGACGTTCTGTTTTATCCGTTGATGGATGAAGTCACCCGGCTGGGCTGGCATCGCGGGATATCACACTCCCTGCTCCTGAACTGCGCCCTTGCCCCGGTGCTGGGTTGGGTACTTTTCAGGCTGAACGGCCGTCGGGCATCGGTGAAGGACTGGAGTGTGTTGTCGCTGGCATGTTTGCTGTCGGCCGTGCTCCTGGATTGTTTCACGGTCTATGGAACGCAGGTGTTCCAGCCATTCAGCGATTATCAGGTCGGTTTCAACAACATCTCCATCATAGATCCTCTCTACACGGTTCCGCTGCTGTTTGCGATAGCGGTGGCGCTGTTTCTTCGCCGTTCACCCGGTGCCAGAAGAGCCGTGGTCCTCACCGGACTGGCGCTCAGCACTATGTATATGGGGATGAGTATCGTCATCAAGACCCACGTCGGTTCCGTGGTGAAACAGTCGCTGGCCCGACAGGGTATTTCACACGAACGACTGATGACAACCCCGACTCTGTTCAACACGGTGTTGTGGCGAGCGACGGCGGAAGTCCCCGACGGCTTTTATGTCGGCTATTACTCTTTGTTCGACACGCGTTCTGAAATCGAGTTCAATTTCATAGGCAGGAACGATGCGCTGCTTGAAGGGATCCGGGACAGCCGGGCGGTGAGTCAACTGCTGTGGTTTTCGAACGGCTGGTATACCGTTGGGGAAGCAGGCGACGGCTCCCTTGTGTTCAGCGATCTCAGATTCGGCGAGATTCACACCGATTCCGAGCGGCAGGGCCAGTACGTCTTCAATTGGAGGCTCGTAACGGATCAGTCGCGAACCCTCATGACACAGCTGGATCCGGAGGTCGATGACGCCGGCAAGGCCATGCAGTTCTTGTGGCAGCGAATACGCGGCCACTGAGCTGTTATCGGGGGTGGTGTCGGTTGGGGTTCGGTATGCAGCGAGCAAGCCGGAGCCGGTGCGTTCAGGCCGTGGTGTCCCGTGAACGGATTATGGCTGTTCTGTAAACGAATTCCGTCATCTTCGAGGATGCTAACTCCAACTGCGAGAATGTCGATATAGACGAGCCTGCGACCACGGTGCGGTAGCACTAACTCTATGAGTCGCTTAGCGAAGTGTCGCAGCTGGAGCAGATGGCGATCACTTGTCGTTCTCCGCAATTCTCTGACGAATCTGCCGATAATAACTACAGTGGATTATCAATTTGAAGTCTCTTCTCCGGTGAAATGAAGGTGGTTTATGCCTGACAAGATTGAATGGAAGAAGGAATACGAGATAGGCGTTTCTCAGATAGACACCCAGCACAAGAAGCTCGTGGACCTTCTTGAGAGGCTCAGGCTGTCGTTGCCGAACGGCTTGCAAAATCCCATGGTCGGCTCGGCTCTAAAGGAGATTGTCGAGTACACCCAAACTCACTTCAGAGACGAAGAGACGCTTATGCGGGGTATCAGATTCGCAGACCTTGACAGACACGCAATTCTGCACAAAGTTCTTCTGGGGGAAGTCGCAGGCATTCTCAAGAAGCTGAAGGCTGGTGAGGACTACAATGCGCTGGATCTACTGCAGTTCTTGAAACACTGGCTCGTTGACCACATCATCAAAGAAGATTCTAGGATCGGCGCCGCCTACAGGGAAGCAGTCTCGAGTGTCACGAGTCTGCAATCATAAGACGCCTCCGATTGAGCGAGTCTGACTGCAGAACAGCATCCGAGATCTGTGGAAATCGTGGCAGGCACACCTCATACTCGGTTTGGTGGCACAGGGATTTGCACCCTATTGTGACCAACGGGTAACCGTATCAACGTTCCGGGGCGATTCAGATTCACACAACCGGGCCCCGAATCAACTCTCTCCGGAGCAAGAGAAACCAGCCGGTATCCCCGGTATCGCATTCCAATCAAAAAGTGACTGACACACCTCGAGTCTGCAGCGCCGGTATATGGATATCAATCGATGTCGTCGACAGCGGGTTTGACGTAAGATTCAATTGATCGCCGGCACCCAGTCCGATGTTGTTCACAAGGGGCTGGATGTCAACTATCTGATTGTAACGCAGATCGAGTGTGATCAACTGGGTGAGCCCCTGCAGCGGCGCGAGATCTTCGACAGCGTTATATCCGGCGAAGAGGGTTACTAGCTCCGTCAAGCCACTGAGCGGCGTCAGATCATCAATGTTGTTCCCGGTCATGAAGAGATACTGCAAAGAGCCCAGCGATGACAACGACCCGATGGAATCAGCGCCAACGAGACTGATTGCCAGCAGACGAAGTTGCGTCAGCGATGAAAGCGGTTCAAGATCATCGATCGGGTTGCCGGTCAGCTGGAGGTAGAGCAGATTCGCCAGCCCCACAAGCGGGGAGATATCCGTGACGTTGTTGCCCTGCAGGTTCAGATCGACCAACGACAGAAGCCCGCTGATCGGGTCCAGTGCAGTCACGTCGTTGTCAATAAGGTGGAGAATAATCAGGTTCGCGCAGTTCTCCAAACCGACCAGGGAGCTGATACCTTGACCATCGGCAATCAACGTATCGAGACTTGTCAGGTCCGATCGGTAGATATCTCCGGTAGGCTTGCCGATCGCCTCCCGTATCGCCGACTCCAGAGCCACATCGGGAAAGCCAACTACCTCATCGCTGAAGGGTCGAGCCCAGACGATGTTTGAAATACCTGACCAGTTCTCCGAGTTGTCCTGTGTGCGAACCGCGAAATAATAGGTGCTGTCCTCCAGCAAGCCGTCGATGAGCAGAGACTCACCGGTTCCGGAAGTATCGGGAGTCGGACCTGCTGCCACATCACCGCCGGTCCAATTCTCCACTTCGGCTCTCACAGTACCGTATCGCACGTCATACCGGTACGCAATCCCTTCGTAGAAGTCTTCACCTGGCGCCGTCCAGGTCAATGTCACTGCCGACGCCGTGACCGTATCCACAGCCAGATCAACAATCGCACCCGGGGGTACGGTATTCTCCATCCAGTTCACCGTCACGCCACGTGACCTCAGGGCGGGAATATGGGTGAAAATCGACTCATGCAGGAGAGGATTCAGGTGCAGCGAAATCACATCACCACTTCCCAGTCCGGAGTTGCTGACCAGCGGCGCGATGTCCCGTATCCTGTTTGCCGTGAGCTGTAGATCGACGAGATTGACAAGCGTTTCGAGCGGAGCCACGTCCACGACGGCGTTGCCCTGCAGGTCCAGTTGGGTCAGCCCCGTCAGATTGGCAATATAGCTTATGTCGGCGATCCGATTCTCGTTTAGTCGCAACCAGGTTACGTTTGTGAGATTGCTCAAAGGTGCTATATCGACGATATCGTTTTGGCCGGCGTGCAGCTGTTCCAGGTTACGCAAACCGGTCAGCGGCGCCAGACCACTGACATCGTTGTTGATAATGTTCAGCATCTTCAGATTGGTGCAGTACTCCAAACCCGTCAGATCGGCAATCATCAGATCCGTAGCCAGCAGATCTTCAATTCCAAGAAGGTCGGATTTCAAGATATCGCCGGCCGGCTTGCTTAGCCTGGCACGAATCGCGGCCAGCAGACCGGCATCGGGTATTGTGACAACGAAATCGTTTATACAGGTTGCGTGGACGCAATTCGACACCCCATTGTAGTTGTCCTTCTCATCAAACACACGCAAAGCGAAGAAGTAGGTACTGTCCTCGTGAAGTCCGGTGACCTCGAATCGCTCCTGCTGCCCTGCGGGTTTCGGGTCGGCAAGGCCGGAAATCAATTGCGCCGAATCAAAACTGCCCCAGTGGATCGTCGAGCGCGCCATGCGCAGCTCGTAGCGCGCGGCCGTGCCGATAGTCGAGTCGTCGCCGGAGGCGGTCCAGGTCAGAGTGACCGAAGAATCGGTGAAGGCATAGACGGCCAGGTCCTGAACGACCGCCGGAGCCGTTCCGTCGTCCGTGGCGACATCGTCGTTGCCTGCCGAATTGCGCGAGCAGCCGCCGAGTGCCAGGGCAATACCGGCGAGCAACAGGATCGTCTGGACTGTGAGTGGGTAGGGTCGCACTATCGTCCTCCATCTCCAATGGTTGCTTGAAGACACAGCGCTCAATTGCGGAATGAGCCGTCCGTCTGACTCATCAACCTGCAGGGAATCAAATCAACGATTAGAGGTTTGATTACGGTGCTATGACCTGTCGCTCGCATGGAGCGTGGGTTGCGTTGTATTATCGAGCAGACTGCGGGTAACCGGATGTCGGAGTCTGTTTCGGGCGCCCAGGCGTATGCACGCTTCTCACCTAATCGTCGATCATAAATATGCCCGGCACGGTGGGATTCGTCAATGATTATCGACTAAGAGCTCTCTGTTTAAGGTTTCTCGTTGGTCACGGTGTCTCCACAGTCGACATACGACCAAGCATGGGATGCCGTGACACAACCGGAAAGGGGGTGATCACGCTTCAGGATGGCGTTGCGGCACAGACAGTTACTGCGGAGTGCGGCCATAGCGACCGTCTCTGATACCTCCACCAGGGAGCCCACCCGGAGGAGGGCCTGACATCCGCCCCGGCATCCTGCGCGAATCCTAAGTCTTTGCGACGCCGAGATCTTTTCGCACTTTCTCCTTGACAACCAGGAGGCCAATCGGTACTTTGTTCGTATAGCGAACAAAGTACTCTTGTCCGGAAGGAGACTTCGTGGAATCCAGTGGGAGAGCCATCGCGCACGCTCTGACTGGCGCTAGGAGCAACCAATGCACCCGTATCACCTCGATCTTCTCGGCAGCTCCATCCAGTCACAACCCGAGCACCTCCACCGTTCGCGCCTTGCCGCCCGTTCTCCCGTGTTCTTCCGGAGCCGTGAACGTTAGTAATGAACGCACTTCGACCTATAGCGCATTTCGCATCTACCCGCAGCACTACCGCGTGCTCCGTCGAGGCCAGCGTCAAACCACTTGCTCTTAGGAGGCTCGCATGATTTCGCCTCGTAACGAATCCCGTCGGTTCGTAGCGGGACGCAGCTATGTCGCGCTGGCGGCGCTCGTTCTGCTCTTTGTGCCGGTTGGCGTACGTGCTCAGGTAGGCGATGTGATATCGCTCTTCAGCAATGCCTACACCGATGTCACTGTCGACACCTGGTCTGCATCATGGGACAATGCCGACGTGGCTGATATTCAACTGGAGGGGGACGATGCCAAACTCTACACCAATCTGGTGTTTGCGAGCATCGAGTTCAGCACTGCGCCGATCGACGCGACGTCGATGACGCACTTACACATGGACATCTGGACGCCCGATCCGACGTCTGTCCCGGCCATGTTCAAGATCAAGCTCGTGGACCTCGGGGCCGACGGTGCACTTGCCGGTGGCGACGATGTCGAGGACGAGCTGGCGTTCAACGCCGCGTCGACTCCGGCGCTGGTATCAGGAAGCTGGATCAGTTTCGATATCCCGATGACGGCCTTCAGTGACTTGACGACGAGAAGTCACCTGGGCAGACTGATCATCACCTCGGATCCGGGCCCGAACACCGTGTACCTGGACAATCTCTACTTCTATGAAGGGGACACGACGGCGGCCACACAGGTGGTCACGGCTCCGGCCACCACCGAACCGGCAGCAGTGACCCCGGTTTCTACCAGGCCCGGCATCGTCGCTGCGACGGCGGCCGAACCGTCCGGATTGGTCAGGGTCGTCTCCGATGAATCAGGTGACCGGCTGCAAGTCAATGGCAGGGACTTCATGGTTCTCGGGATAAACTGGGACTATTTCCCAATCGGCGAGAATTATGCCTACAGTTTGTGGTCGCAGCCCGATGACTTCATCGAGGCAGCCCTCGCCCGTGAGATGCCGATGCTGAAGGCGATGGGCATAAATGCCCTGCGGATATACACGGGAATCCCGCCGCGCTGGGTTAGGCACATCTACGAGAGGTACGGTATCTGGACAGTGCTTAATCACTCCTTCGGGCGGTACGGTGTGACCATCGACGGCGTGTATATCCCGACCACGGATTACTCGGACCCCCGCGTCCGCGAGCAACTCGTGTCGGAGGTGCGGACGATGGTGGAGGAGTTCCGTGACGTACCCGGTGTGCTGATGTGGCTGCTCGGCAACGAAAACAACTACGGCCTCTTCTGGGGCGGCGCCGAAACCGAGGATCTGCCGGAGGGTGTCACGAAGGAGATGGTGCGGGCTCGCCATATGTACTCGGTATTCAACGACGGCATCAATGCGATAAAGGAACTCGACTCCGATCACCCCGTCGCCATCGCCAACGGTGATCTGCTCTTCATCGACATTATCGCCGAGGAGATCGAAAACCTGGACATCTTCGGTGCCAATGTCTACCGCGGCATCACTTTCACCGACCTGTTCGATGAGGTCAAAGCGAAGCTGGACATTCCGGTGTTTTTCACTGAGTTCGGGGCCGACGCCTGGGATGCAAAGGAAATGCGCGAGGATCAGGTGACGCAGGCCAGGTATCTTCTCGGACAGTGGCAGGCGATCTATGAGCATTCCGCCGGCAAAGGAACGATTGGTAACGCCATCGGCGGACTCACATTCCAATGGAGCGACGGGTGGTGGAAGTACGGCCAGGAGATCAACCTCGACGTTCACGACATCAACGCGTCCTGGGCCAACGATGCCTACCGTGAGGACTTTGTGCCCGGTGACAACAATATGAACGAGGAGTGGTGGGGCATCTGCGCCAAGGGCCCGACTGACTCGAGGGGCTTGTTTGAACTCTATCCTCGCGCCGCGTACTATGCGTTGCAGCGAGCATACACCCTTGATCCGTACGCACCCACGACTGATCTGGTCGCGATAAACAGGCATTTCAGGAACATCGAGCCGATGCAAGCTATGCTTACCGCCCGTGGGGACAAAGCTGCTCTGATAACCGAGGAGCTGAAGCGGGTCCGTGTCAGCGGCGTGCGGGCGGAATTCGAGACCATCAGTACCGGGGGCAGCCGCGTCGTGACGCCTGAGAATCCAGATGATGACTACGAGGGCAATCCGGCGTTTCAGGGTTTCGATCATCTTCAGTCCTACTATGCGAAGCTCGAGGCACGCCCGGCGGGAAATGTCCACGGCAGCGTGACACTCAACTACCTCGGGCACGTACCGGAAAATCCGATTGACGAAATCTTCTACGAAAACCGCGGTCTGTCAAAGAAGATTGCCACGCCCGGTGACGGAGAGCAGATAGTTGGTGAACCGCTTCAAGTCGACGATATCGAGCGCCTGAAAGTGTATCAGGCAAATCTCTCGTGGGACGACCGGTGGTTTACGCTGGATGCCTTCTATCGCACCAATCACTACCACTGGGGCTATGAAGGTGACTTCTTCGGACTGTACCAGGAAGCCAGCTACGGACCGAACATTGACATTTACAACGGCGAGGCGCCACTCGGCTTCGAGATGGCGTTCAAGAGAGACCTCCACGGCTTGAAGCTCGCTCTGGGTCCCGAACTCTGGTGGGGCGCAAACCCGGCCATGCTGCTCAAGTATCAGCAGCAGGTGGGTCGCATCGAAGCCACCGCCATCTACCAGGAGGATCTGGATGAACAGGGGGCTGCGGTGAGCTCCAACGCCATACCATTGCCCCCCACGCGAAAGGTTACGCTGCACCTGGCGACCGAACAGGGACCGTTCGGTATCGAGATCGGCGGTATCTGGTCCGGCGAAAACAAAGTTGGTGAGACATTCCAGATCGTGGACGGATCGCCGGGCGACTACCGGGTACTGGAAGATGAGATCAAGGCATCCGACGCATTCGGCGGTAAGGCGAAACTGACGTATCAGAAGGGCCGCTGGAACTGGTACGCCCAGGGTGCGGTAATGGGGTTGGTGGCTGACGGGGGCTACACCCAGACGCTTACCTATACCGGATGGCGACTCAAGGATGTTGGCAAAGGCAATCAGTATAACGTCATCACCGGACTGGCTGTCAACCTGGGCAGCTGGCAGGTGGCGCCAAATTTCCTCTGGCAGAAGCCAATCGAGGGACCGATACCGTCCGATGTCCCCGCGCCCGGAAGACCCAGGAACATACTCGACGATCCCTTTGCGGTTCGCGAGAACCGCGAGACAACCGCGGGTGAGCTTCTCATAACCTTCGACCCAACACCGGCGACGTGGATGTGGGCCTGGGACAGCGACGTCCGGGAAGATGCGCGACTCGCCGCGAGCATCGGCTTTGTCTTCAAGCACCATCCCACCACGCAGGATGCCGCGATCGGCATCATGGCCGATGGTCGCACGACTTTTCCTTTCCCGGGCGCTCCACCCGCGCGTGACCTCTGGGAAGCGCACGCCAGGATCGTCTCCAAGGTGCGGCCCGGACTGGGCGTGATTACGAATCTGTACGCGGGTAAGGGGGAACCCAACGGCGATGACGAACGGACGGTCAACCGATTGGGCGGCGACGTTCGGATTACGGCCGGGCAGTTCAAGTTCGGTGGCTTCGCCAAGATCAACGACTGGGGTCCGTACGATTATCACCGCGACTTCAACAACACCTTCCCGCTGCAATTTATGGGTGATCTGTCGTACGTGCTGGGTGCGCCGGACTGGTTCGATGTTCCGCAGACACGAATCGGCGTGCAGGCCAAGTGGCGTTCGCTCGACCGGTACTCTCCCCGCTATTGCCCGACGACGCTGCTCGATCCTTCCGGTGAGCTCGTGTGCGATCCCGAGGCCGAGGGCTTCTCCGATGGCAATGAGTGGGAGATTCGTACCTACCTGCATCTGAGCGTAGGCCTTTAATCACAAGCATTTCATAACCAGTGAAAAGAGGGTGATCCGGGAATCCGGGTCACCCTTTTCTTCTACAGAATCAGCGAGCAAAACTATCGCTCGGACTTGCCGCTGAGAGACAGATACTCGATGAAGGAAGGCTTGGGAGTTCGATCTTCGTAGAAAACCCCCCAGTGTTTCTCGATCTCATTGGCCGGCGAACTCTCGCCGCCGCCCTTCCACGGCTCGTCAAAAACCTCAAAGAGGAAGCATGTAATGCGGTTGGTGTCGACCCACTCGTTGTGCTGGACCAGATAGGCCGCCTGTGCCTCCAGCCCAACCTCGCCCTTGACGAGTGTCCCCTGCTGGCCGGGACCGGTCTTCCCGGCATTGTAGTCCGTAGCCCATCCTGTTTCACCGATCACCACTACCTTATCGGAGTGCATTCCCTGAATCTCGCGATACATCTGGTCCATCCACACGATCGCCTCATCCAGCGTCTTTCCGTTCCAGAGCGGGTAGATGTGGGTAACGATGAAGTCGACCTCGCCGGCTACCACTCCGCTTTCCGGCTTGTTCCAGAAATTGTAGTCATCGGCAGTGGTCACCGGCGCAGACACATTCTTCCGCAGTGCCCGAATGTAGTGAACCAGCGTGGTCGGATTCATTTTATGAGCGGACCAGAAGACCTGCGTTTCGTTACCGACATTGACGGCGATCACGATATCGGGATACAGATTCGCCAGCTCGATGCCGCGCAGCACCTGGGTAATGTTGTCGCTCCTGCGCTCAGCGTTGCTCTCCTCCGGTTCGAGCCACACCCCCAGCATCACCCTGACCGGCAGATCGTTTCCATCGATCACCTTGAGGATGCGCTCAGCATCATCGTCGGCGCCATAGATGCGAATCAAACTCCAATATCGGGTGATAATGGTGAGGTCTTCGAATATTTCCTCCTCACTCGGACCTGCCGTACCGGGTGCCTGCCCGCGACGATACGGACCATACGAGACAGCATTCCCTATCCACTCGTCTTCCATGAACGGCCTGAACGATCGCGGTGCAAAGGGGGCCTGCTTCGGCTGCGCCGCATTTGACTCCAACTCCCCTCGTACATCAGCCAGCAGCAACCGCAGATCGTCGGCAGTGATGTGCGAATCCCCCTGGCCGCACACGGTGAACGTCGTGGCAAGAAATGCAGTCGAAAGCAAGACTAGCCAACCTGTCATCAATCTCATAGCGACCTCTCTCTTCATGTGCGCGGCGGTTGGCGCCAGTAAAGAATGCCGGAAGAATTTACTTCCGGCATTCACGTGCAGATTCAATGTGGGTATCAAACGGACTTAGCCGCGGTAGCGTAACCCGTATCCATAGGAATACAGCGGTTCGTACGGATCGTCGCCCCTGTTGAGTTTCTGATCCGGGTGTGCCGGCCAGGAGAATGACAGCTTGCCCTGGAAGTCGAAATCCCCCAGCAGGACATCGGCCACTCCCTGACCCTCGGAGCCGGGTAACCATGCCGCGACAAACGCCGCAGATTCGCTGAGTTCCTGATTGACCACCAGCGGTCGCCCGGAGATCAGAATGGCCACGACCGGTATTCCCCTCTGAGAGATTCGCTTGATGACCCGCAGATCCTCAGGGTGCGTCACAGCCAACTCCAGGGTGTCGGCATACGGCTTGAGCACAAGATCCGGCCGCTCAGGCGTGGAACCCCGCGAGACAGCGCCGTCTCGGCGCACGTCACCGAGTCCCTCGGCGTACGGACGCTCTCCGATCACCACGAAGGCAACGTCGAACTCCTGCGAGTCGGCGGCAGAACCATCTTCGCTCAACACAGCATTCGGCGCCATGCGGTGAATACCTTCCCAAATCGAGGTTCCACCTTCGATAGCGTGGTTGCCCGATGTCCCCTGCCATTCGACCGTGAAACCGCCGCACTGGTGGCCTCGATTGTCGGCACTCTTGCCGGCGACCAGTATGCGCGCACCCTTCTCCACCGGCAGAACGGAATTGTCATTCTTCAGAAGGACCAGAGACTTCCTGACCGCCTCCCGGGCCACTTCGCGATGCTCCTGTGAGCCGAAGCTGGCATGGTTCGACCAGTACCGTTCCGCCGGGCGTGGCTTCTCGAAGAGACCGTACGCAAACTTCACGGTCAGGATTCTCCGTACCGCATCATCGATGCGCTGTATCGGCACGGAGCCATTCTGCGCCAGGTTCTTCATGGCAGCAATGAACTCCCGCCATTTCTCCGGCACCATGAACATGTCGACACCCGCGTTGGCCGCGAGACCGACGGCCTCCTCAAAGTTCTCCGCAAGCTGGTCCGTACCATTCCAGTCGGATATGATGAATCCCTTGAAGCCCATACGCTTCTTCAGCAAATCCGTCAGCAGATAATGATGACCATGGCATTTGTTTCCGTTCCAGCTGTTGTAGGAAGCCATGACGGTCAGCACACTCGATTTGATCGCACTGTAATACGGGGCTATGTGAATGCGTTCGAGCTCGTCCAGTGAGACCCTGGTATCGCCCTGATCAATACCGTGTTCGGTACCGCCGTCACCCACCCAGTGCTTGGCACAGGACAATACGCTGTCCCGTCCCAGATCACCCTGCAGGCCGTTGACAAACCGTTCAGCATAGGCACTGACGATCTCCGGATCCTCGGAGTAGCTCTCGTATGTCCGCCCCCAGTGGTCGTCGCGCGCCACCGCCAGGGTTGGCGCGAACGTCCACTCTACGCCGGTCGCAAGGATCTCTCTCGCCGTGGTTCGAGCGATTCGCTCCAGCAATTCGGGATCATTGGCGGCGCCCAGACCGATATTGTGCGGAAAAACCGTGGCGCCGCGAACATTGTTGTGGCCGTGGATGGCATCAACGCCGTAGAGCAGGGGGATAGGGAGATGGCGCTCATCCGCCTCCATGGAGGCGGCCCAGTAGGCATCGTTCATCGCCACCCAGTCTAACGGTGTGTTGTTGCCGGGATTCGAGCCGCCACCACTGAGTACCGAGCCTATGTGATGTTCCTTGACCTGGTCGGGACGCACGGCCAGACGCTCGGTCTGCAGCATCTGGCCGATCTTCTGTTCCAAACTCATCCTCGCCAGGAGGTCTTCAACTTTCTCTACTATGCTCTTGCTGTCCATCAATGTCCTCACCAGTTCAGGTTCTCCAATGTGAGAGGGTACGCGACTGCGGGCCGCGTCATGCGGTGTCCCACGCCGGCGCTCGAGTTCGGTACGAACTTCATACGCCACTTTTTCGGTAATCGGGAACTTCGCGACTGCCCAGATCGCGATTACCGATGAGATAATCGGGATGCCGGCGTCACACAACCGCATGAAGAAGATAGTACTCTCGGCTTGATTGCCTCCGAGCGCGACATCGAAACCGGTCGCCTCCAGCAGCACCCCGCCGCCCGCCAGCGCCGCGGCCATGCCGACCTTCACCACCCACCAGAATATCGAGCCGAACATTCCTTCACGCCGTTCGTGACTACTCAACTCATCCATATCAACGACATCGGCCACCATCGACGGCATGAGCGTAAACAGACCGCCGAGACCAAAAGCAAGCAGGGGGGCCGGAAGGACAACCAGCCACGGAATATCAGGGTTATAACAAACCCATTTCAGGGCATAGCCGATCATGGACACGCCGGTGGCAATGAAGAACGCCCGTCGCTTACCGATCTTCGTACCGATCCAGGTGACCAAAACGATCACCAGAAACGTGGACGCGGCGCTGACCGTTCCGGCATAGCCGGCATACTCAGCCCCCAGCTGCTGATCACCGCCGGTCACATAATAGATGATCACATAGAACTGGAACGATGATACCAGCATGAAGCCGTTGAACACCAGGAAGGTGGCCAGACACAATTTTAGAAAAGGACCTGATTTGAGAGTTGCCGCGAAACCCCTGAAGAACTCCATGATGTTGCGAAGAACGGCCCCCTGCGACACCGCCACCGCCGCGCCGTTGGCCGCGTTTTTCTCTTCGACGGTGTGGTCCTTGAATCGTTCCCTGAGAAAGATCGCGGGCAGTATGCCGAATCCTATCGACACCGCCGCTATGATAATCGCCAGCCCGGCCGCTCCCGAAACCTGATCGTCGAAAAATCCCTTGTAGGTCATGATCCACAGGAACCAGGGCGAAACGACATAGGCGAGCTGACCGATGAAGTTCTGGACACCCATGAGCCGGGTGCGCTCGTGATAATCGGGCGTGAGTTCGTACCCGAGCGCCACCCATGGCGTGGCGAACACGGTATAGCCCAGGTAGAACAGGATCGACCCGACCAGGAAATACACGAAATAGAACGTGTCGCTCTGTCCGCTCGGCAACTGCCACAGCAACGCGAAAATCACGCCGGCGCCGATCGCACCGAGAAAGATGTACGGCCGCCGTCGTCCGTACTTGGATCGGGTGTGATCGGAGATATACCCCATCAGGGGATCGGTGATGGCGTCGGTCAGTCGCGGAAGCGCGCCGAGTAGTCCCACCAGGGCCGGGCTCATACCCAGGCCGAGATTAAGGACGATCATCATACCGCCGCTTGCGGCGGCCAGCAGATTGTTGACAAACGCCCCCAGCCCGTAGACTACTTTCGCGCCAAAGGATATTCGATCCTGGGGCGCTGTTTCATAGTGAGCCTGCTGACTCATACGTGGATCCTCCGCTCGCTCGTTATGAGAAGAGATCCGGCGGGAATCTCAGAACTTAACCGAAACTGCCCGGTCAAGCACCAGGTCAGCATTCTCATGGGACCGCCCGATAGACCCGCACCCAGTCGATCAACAACGTCTGCGGGAAAACCGTACTCGCGTTGGGCGGCCCAACATAACTGCCGCCTACCGCAAGATTCAGGATGATGTAGTAGGGGTGGTCGTACACCCACTCACCGGAAACGTCAGCCGGAGTGGCGGTGTGGTATAGTCGGCCGTCCACAAACCACCTGATCTCGTTTGGTCTCCATTCGATCGCAAAGGTATGGAAGCCGGTATCAAACCTGTCGTTAACCAGGCTGAATCGGCGGGTAACGGCTTGCGGGCCGGAATAGCCCGGACCGTGAATCGTACCATGTACGAAGAGCGGCTCCTGGCCGCGATACTCCATGATATCGATCTCGCCGCACTGCGGCCAACCGACAGAGTCTATGTTGGCTCCGAGTAACCAGAAGGCCGGCCAGATACCCTGCCCCCAGGGCATTTTCATCCGCGCCTCGAAACGGCCGTACGTCGGTTCGAACAGGCCGCGCGTGGTGATTCGGGCAGACGTATAGTTGCGCCCCTGGTACGACTCCGCACGCGCAACAATGGCCAGATTGCCATTGCCGTCAAGTGACACGTTCTCGGGGCGATCAGTGTCATACTCAAGCTGGCCGTTGCCCCAGTCGGTACCGATGTCGTAGCCCCACTTGTCGGCGTCCGGCAGCTGTCCGGCCGACCCGGTGAATTCATCGTGCCACACGAGCTGCCACTCGTCTTCCGAACTGGTGGAATCACTGCACCCGAACAACGCAAGCGAGATGAGCAACATCGCCATCACGAAGATGGTCATTCGTTTTTCGGTCATTATCGCACCTCCGGGCGAGCTTTACGCCGGAAGAGACTCGGCTCGGCGAACGCCGCCTCAAGGGCCAGGGTAGCAGCCCCCAAGGCAACCGCCCGCGGTCCGAGTTCACTGGTTCTGATCTTTGCCATGGCGGCCGCACTTACCAGCGTGCACGCCTTTACTTTATTGCGAATCGGTGTAAGCAGGACATCTCCGAGTTTGGTCAGGCCGCCGCCGAGCACGACCATGGTTGGGTTCATGAGGTTGAGCCAGCTTGCAACTGCCGTCCCGAGGTGATCTGCCGCCTCCTCAACAACTTTCAACGCCAGCGCGTCTCCGGCCAGGGCCTGGTCCAGCAGCGCAGCAAGACTCGGCTGATCATCACTCCAGGCACTGTCCGGGAAATCGGCGCGCAACGCTCGGGTACGTGCCTCCAACGCCTCAGTGCCGACGAATGTCGCCAGGCAGCCCTTCAAACCGCACACGCAGGTCTCGCCGCGGGGATCGATCGGCATGTGTCCGAACTCGCCGGCAGCACCACCGGCACCCCGGTAGATCTCTCCGTTGAGAATGTATCCGGCGCCGATGCCGTAGGCCAACTTCACATAAACGAAATTGCTGATTCCCCGCCCCGCACCCCACCAGTGCTCGGCTATGGCGCCACAGTTAGCATCATTATCCACATACACGGGAGCGTCATACTTCTGATGCAATCGTTCCAGCTCGCTGCGACCCTGCCAGTTTGGAATAACCACTTCCGACAACCACTCCGGATGCACCGGATCGACGGGACTGGGAACAGCTACCCCGATACTGAGCAGACGGCTGGAACCGCCGTGCCATGACCCAAGACAGGCATCGCACAGATTCATCACGAGTGCCCGAGTCCCCTGCGGGTCGCTGCGCACGGGGTGTCTTTGTTCTTTCCAGGCCAGCTCGCGCCCGCGCAGGTCGGTGAGTACCACTGACACGTGGGTGGCGCCTATATCGACGCCCAGAATACCCCGGGCCGTGTCCTGAAACTCGAGCACGATTGGCCGACGGCCTCCACGCGAAGGGCCCGCCCCGACCTCGGCTATCAAACCAACCTTCAGGAGGTCATCAACAATCTCTGACACGGTCGATCGAGACATCTCCGCGGTTCGCGCTATCTCAGCGCGAGAGATCTGTTGCTCCTCCCAGATAAGCCGGAGGACCCTGTCGGCCAGCGACAGCCCCCGCTCTGACACGTTGGTCTGCCCGTCGGCGTTCACCGTCCGATTGCGACCGACACCACCGCCCAGCGGTATTTTCCCTGTCGATTTCCTCATCGGTGAAACAGCACGTTGTCCATGTACACGGTGTTCGGACCAGGATCAGCTACGATTATGAGCTGCGCCAAGTGCCCCGTTGTCGTCAGGTTGGTGAAATCGGTTAAGGGTAAATCGAAGCTGATCCAGTTGCCCGTGATCAACGCCGGGGTGGTCGTCGCATCGAATGTCAGTTCGTGTTCAACATCGTCCCCCCCGCCGAAACCACCGTCGGCGCCGAAATCGACAAGTTTGACCCTGAACGCCGCCGGCGCTGCGGTCGAATCGGGTGTCCAGATATCGATGCGGAAGTGCGTCATGGTCGTGGCGTCAATGGTTTGCGAGGTGAACTCGATCCCGGCAAACACCAGGTTCGTGTAAAGCTTGGTCGCATCACCGGCCACCACGGTATCGACCAGATCAGCGTTGTCCCATGTCGCCGACCACGTGTCAACGGTGACATCGGTGTACGGATCGCTGAAGAGTGCGATGACATCACCGGGGGGGTAAGTTGGGGTGGGGGCCGCCGTGGACGGTTCCGTCGGCGTCCCGCCCGCGCCGTAGAAGTAGACGTTGTCGATATAGACTGTATTGGGACCCGGATCAGCGACGATGATGAGCTGCGCCAAGTGCCCCGTTGTGGTCAGGTTGGTGAAATCAGCTAACGGCAAATCAAAACCGATCCAGTTGCCGGTTGTCAACGCCGGGGTCGTCGTCGCATCAAATGTCAACTCGTGCTCAACATCATCGCCGCCGCCGAAGCCACCGTCGGCACCGAAGTCGACCAGCTTCATCCTGAAGACGGCCGGCGACGCGGTCGGGTCAGGTGTCCACACGTCCATATGGAAGTGTGTCATCGAAGTTGCATCAATCGGAGCCGAGGTGAACTCGATTCCCGCGAAGATCAGATTGGTGTACAGTTTTGTGTCATTGCCCACTACCTGGACATCGGCTACGTCGGCGTTGTCCCATGCCGCCGACCACGTATCTACCGTAACGTTCGTGTAGGCGTTGCTGAAGAGCGAAATTACCTCGCCGGCCGACTGAGTGGGTGTCGGAGCGGCTACCGATGGTTCGGTCGATGCCGAGGCAGTGAAGAAGTACACGTTGTCCAGATAGACGGTGTTTGGATCCCCGGAAATGATCAGTTGCGCGAGATGCCCCTGAGTCGTCAAGCCCGCGAAGTCTGACAGGGGGATGTCGAGTCCGACCCAGGTTCCCGTGGCCATCGCAGGCGTCGTTGAGCCGTTCAGCAACAGTTCGTGTTCGACATCGTCCCCGCCACCAAAAGCGCCATCGGCACCGAAGTCGACAAGCTTGATCTTAAACGCGGCCGGAGCCGCCGTCGGATCGGGTGTCCAGACATCCATATGGAAGTGGGTCATAGCGGATGCATCGATAGGTGACGAAGTGAACTCGATGCCGGCGAAGCTGAGATTCGTGTAGAGCTTGGTGTCATCGCCGGCAATCTGGATATCGGCAAGATCAGCGACGTCCCAGGCGGCCGACCATGTATCGACCGAGACATCAGTGTAGGCGTTACTGAACAGCGAGATAACGTCACCGGCCGGTAGGGTAGGTGTCGGCGCTGCAGCCGTCGGACCCGGCGAGGCACCCTGCACAGTCACCACCACTGATCCGGCAGCATCGACTGTGCCCAGCTGTGCGGTGATGGTCGCGCTGCCGACGCCCACTGCTTCTATCACGCCATCGGCATCAACCGTAGCTACTGACTCATCCGATGACTCGAAACTGAAGTAACCGGGAGCTGCGTTTACTACCACCTCGGAACCCGCAATATCGAATGTCACGATGGTGCCGTCAACAATCACGGAATCTCCGATCTGTGCGCTAACCGTCTGACTTGATATGGCAGGCCGTGGATGGGCAATGGTCCCCAGGTTTTCGAACTGGACCTCGTCGAACCAGATGTAGTACCCGTCGCCGTTGCCATCCGCCCCGGCAGAATACTGGAACACTCCCTGTTCGGCCTGGAGCCTCTGCCCCAGCGGAATCGGGATGATGTATTTCTGCCAAACAGTCGTAAGCGACAGATCTGTCTGCCACGCCGTGAACTTGGACGTGCCGGTGTTGTCGTTGCCGAATCCTGCCAGGCCGAGGGGAGCAACCATGCTGGCCTTGGCGTAGAACGTCAGGGCGTTGTAGCCCGAAAGATTGCGCGGCGAGCCGGTAACAAACGCACCGCCGGCAAACCAACCAGAAGGATCACCGACACTCGGGACCGTGATCCGCATTGATTTGGAACCTTCATGCTTCACTACCCCATCGATTGTCAGGGCATCCAGCTTTGAATTGGAGAATGCCTGGTAGTCGACATCCGGTCCAAAAACATCGAGAAAAACCTCAGGACTGGTGGGAAGGGGAGCTGGACTGAGCGTATCAACATCCCTCTCGCAGCCCGTGGTGAGCACCAGTGTCACCATGGTCACGGTGATGAGAAGTCGATAGAGGAACTTTGCAGTCATGACTGCCTCCAGGTCTAGTACGGGGATCGAGATCCTGGGAGCTGCGGCTGATAGAGGGTGGCAACGTCGATCCACCGCTTTGTTCGCTTTACGAACAAAGTACCTCCAACCATATTGTATGTCAAGCGGAAAGTAGCTCCTCTCGTTGTCGCGCCTTTGTCCGAGACCGGGCTGGGGGTTCCTAAGTACCGTCAACCTCGAGAGCCGAGAGACCTGTGACCACGCGGTGATCCAGGCGATATACATTAATAGAGAGCAGGGGCCCGGGTGTAATGCCCAACCGACAGGTAAGCTATTGATTGGTAACGAGTTTGACCCGATGGAGGCGTGGTCGAACCCCATGCTCCTGTTGCGGCACAAGAACTTACGCCGCTTAGTGACCAGGTTCAGACTGGTTCTCACGCCGTTTCGTTCTGCAATCTCAGTACGAAAAAGACAGAGCCAAAGCGATCGTCGGAGTAGCTGAACTGTTCCAGCTCCTGTTCCATCAACCTGAACTCTTCGATGGACTTCGTGTCTTCACCAGGACCCGACGTCCCGACACTTGCAATGAGCTTCCTGAGCGGCTCATAATACTCCTCCCACCAGACTTCCGGACCCAGAGTGAAACGCTCCAGTATCGTGTAATTCGAGGCTTCGATGAGATCCTGCTTCCGTGCGAAATCTGTCAGCACATCATGAATGACGAGACAGCCGCCTGGCACCAACAGTTTCCCCCATTCGTGCAGCCCGTCTTCGAAGGGAATACTCGCAATGGCCCCCTCACTCCAAATGACATCAAAACTGTTGCCTGGGAACGGCAGGTTTTGCATTGACGTTTGCACGACCTGTATCCTGTCTCTCCTCCCTTTAATGCTGAATCTCTCACAGAGTTGATGCAATGCTCGTTGGTCTACGTCTATGGCGACAATCTGGCCGCCACTCATCTTTGCGAGTTCCAGAGTAACCAGTCCCGTTCCACAGCCAATCTCGAGAATCCTCGGATTGACTATCGCGGGAAGGGCGTCGAAGGCGCGCCTGGTGTACTTCAGAAGATTCGCTCTGACTTTGTCCCTGATTTCGGCCGCCTGGTTCATGCAGTAGCCCTGTACCACGCTATCTCGCGCGGTTTCGCCATCGTATCACCACATTCGCAGAACTGCACGACGATGACTTCACTTCTGCTGGAGCTTCCTGAAAATGTAACCGCCCTTTGTTGCTCCCCAGACCTGCCCGCCTTCCGAGTCAAAACCGCGATCCCAACTTACCATCTCGGATTCGGTGATTGCCACCTCTGAGACAGCGTAGCTGGCGCCTCTCAGGTCACTCGAACACTCCTTGCCAACCGTGTTGCCTACGAATGCCTCTGTACCACGCATCCGAAGAACGATCGAGCACCCCTCACGGATGATAAGGGAATCGGGCGACAGGTTCTTCAGCGGTTCAGGATTCCTCCATTCACCGGCGAATCGCAGGGGATCGTTCAGAGAGAACACCTTGCTTTCAAACAACTCCTCACTGAGCCGATGCACAAAATAGACCCGCTGGCGGTAGGGTTTGTCAAGACTCGAAGCGGAGGCCTGCTCGACATACAGCCAAACGCCGGAACTGAGTTCGGGCCAGATTCTCACGACGTGGAGACGAATATCGAAGAAGTCGCTGTCGTTCGCGGCTTGTTCTTCGCTGCTGAACGAGCCACTCATCCAGGTCACAAGACGAACCAAATCGTCGTCCTGCCCTGAGGATTGAGGAGACTGTGCGAGCGCCTGGCCAGCGAACAGCAGGACAACACACGCGGCGAGCAGGCATCTGCTGGTAAGGTGAGATTTCATCCTTCTCTCTCTGTTTAGTGATTGATCCAGACCTGAGATTAACGCATGAATGCGATCGGGTCAAGCCGGGACCGTCTGATTCCCGTTATGCCGGGTCCCCCACGTGCACCTGCGAGAGTATAGTCGCCAATCGCGGGTGACTGAACTGTGCCCCTTTCTCTCCAGATCTACTTCACGAGCAACATCTTTTTCGCTTGTATGATGTCTCCGGCCTGGAAGCGATACAGGTAGACGCCGGTTGCTACAGGCTGATCGTTATCCGACGTTCCATCCCACGTGACCGTATATGAGCCGGCTGATTCCTCACGATCAACCAATGTCTGCACTTGCTGGCCAAGGACGTTATAAACCTCGATGATCACGTGATCGCGTCTTGGCAAACTGTACTTGATAGTAGTGGTCGGGTTGAACGGGTTGGGATAGTTCTGAGAAAGCTCGAAACGATATGGCAGTAGGCTTGCATCATCACCACCAACGTCAAGAGGATTCCGGTAGTAGTATGCTCCGATATCGGGCGGTGTTCCGTCGGGATCGGGTGACCCGCTCGGATCGCCGGCGTCAATGCAGGGAGAACCGGCAAGCAGACTGAAGTCACCGTTAACCGGATCAACAAACATCGGGTCACTGTCAATATTGCCATCTCCCGTCCAGCCACCCGCAATGACACTGTAAGTGATTGTCGGCACGGTCGTCTGAATGTAATCGATCTCCTGTCCGTTTGCCGTGGAGCTGTTTCCCCAGAAAATGTTGTTGCAGATGGTCGGCGTGCCACGCGCGAAACAGAGACCCCCGCCACCATTGACGGTAGTATTGCCATAAACGGTGTTGTTGACGAAATCTCCCATATGTCCACCAATGAAGACACCGCCACCCCACCATTCGGAACTATTGTCAATAATCAGGTTGTTCTTTATGCTCGCCGAGCAGTCCTGGAGAGAAATGGCCCCACCACCGTTGCTCGCATAGTTCTCTCTGAATACGTTGTTCATGATCGTTGGCGAGGTACTGTCTTCACAGAGCACACCACCCCCCTGCCCGGCAGCATTGCCATTCTGAATGATAAAGCCTGCAACGACCGAACGCTCGTCCTCGCCATTGGCGAACACGAATACCCGATCGATACCGCCTCCATCAAGGATCGTCGAAAAGTCGCGATACGAAGTCGGTTCCTGAGCAGCGAACATATCCTTTGGGGAGACTTCTGATGAGATCAGGACAATGTTTTTGCCCTGAAAGTCTATGGTTCCAACATAGGTCCCGGGTGCAACGACGATCGTATCCAGGTTCCAGGCATAGTCCACAGCCTCCTGAACGGTGGGGAAATCTCCGGGAACCAGTATGCGTCTTATGTGCTGGGTGGCCTGACTCAGGGCAATTGTCAGCGTGTCATCCACGCCGGTAATAGCCAGATCGATATCGCCGTCTCCATCCAGGTCGGCCGACTTCATTCCCGCGCCCCCGGCGGCCACCTCGGGAATATACTCGAATTCTCGAAACACCGACCGTCCGTTGTTCAATCCGATTGTTACCCGTAATTGGTCACGCGGATGCCATGCAATATCCGCAAACCCATCTCCATTGAAGTCGGCCGCACTGAGAATGGCGCCATTGAGGATTCCAGCCGTTTCCCAGGCCAGTATGCGATTCGAGAACGTGCCGTCATGTTCACTCAAGGCGAATCCGGGGGCAAAGTTACACGCGGCAGCCGGCATCATGCCCACCATGTCGAGGTAGCCGTCGCCATCAATATCTGCCTGCGGCAAGATCCCAAAACCACCCGAAGGCAGAGGCTCCGCAAACGTACCATCACCGTTGTTAAGCAGAGACTGGTATAAAGGGCTGGTTTTGACGATGATATCATTATCCCCATCATGGTCAAGATCAGTCGTGGCCAGACCCGACACAACTGTGCCTGGCAATATTTTCACCGGGGGCGCGAAACTCCCTCCACCAGTGCCAAAGAGTAGGGCGACATGCAGGTCATCCAGAGCTACGCCTACCACCGCCACATCTACAGTATCGTCACCATTAAAGTCGCCCGCGCACATTATATCGGATCCGGTAGAGTCCTTGAATGCCATCGAGAACGTGCCGTCACCGTTGTTGAAGTAGTATGTCATACCCCAATCAGGAGAAAGGACAGTGCGTTCGTCGAACCAGAGAAGATCGTTGTAGCCATCACCATTCAGATCGGCCACACACAAGTTTTCAGGCTCACAATCCGTCAATGTATGGGAGTGCGAAAAGCCGGCGATGCCGTCATTGGATAATATCCAGATCTCACTTGCATCATCCTGCACGACTGCCAGGTCGATATCCTCATCTCCATCGAGATCAGCGGCTGCCACGATGCCAGAGTTAGTTCCGATTCCGTATCGATGACTTACCTCAAATACTTGGGCCGCTATTTGTGAGGTCGTCAGAACGATTGATAATAGAGTGATGCAGAAGAATGTGAAGTAACTTGCACCGCACTCCAGACAAAAGCGAATCTTTTGGCACATCAGACAACTCCTCCGGCACGGGTTATGTTGCTCTGCAGTGCAAGATGTCAAGTCTATTTCATTTTCGAGTTGTCCGACCCGCCGACTTCACGGCGAATCAGATCTGCGACCAGATATTGAATAGTGGTGCCATCGTGAGCCACACGGATTTTGAGTTTGCGGTGGGTTGTCTCGTCAAGTCGGATATGAATCATCGGACCGCGGGGAGGTTCTTGCTTCTTCCTTGGCACATCACACTCCTCATACAGTGGTCGGCTATAAATATAACCGATAGAGACTAGTCCGTCAACGATTATTATCCAATGGCTGCGTCTTGCACGGAGTCACGGAGGCCATTTTCGCAGCAGAACACGGTGACCCAATCGTGCCCAAAACGGTGTCACGTTATTCGGCGTTTTTAGGGGATATAGTCTTACCAGGGTAAGGGTGGGAATATACGCCGTCCGGCCAGGAACCTATTAATGAGCATAGGACGATATCGGTGGAGGTGGGGAATCAAACCCCATACTCACATTGTAGCACAGGGACTTACACCCTGTTGTGACCGCATTGTGACCGCTTTTTGCGATAGACGATACTAGCGATTATGATTATTGTGATGGCGCTCAGTAATGGAAATACAAAACGCTTCGATATGAAAATTGACGTCGGTACCATCCTGTTTTCGATAATCTTCTGCAGTCTGGTATAGGCCGCTGTTATTAGTTTAAGATCATCTGTATTCATGACTATCGAGTTAGCATTGATAAGAAAGGAGTAGCCTGCCTGCGCATCGGGATTGAATCGCCAAAGACATATGTAACCTGGGACAGAACCTCCATAGCCCATCCAGCCACCCTTGAAATGCTGAGTGCTAATGCCGCGATCTGAATTAAAGAACTTGATAATTCGATTAAAAACACTGTTTTGATTGGTTGTCTCATCACGCATGAGCTCAATAGTTTCCGGCTGCAGTAGCTGGACATCTTGGTATCTTCCATCGTTCATAAGAGCTATCTGGAACTTTGCAAGATCCACCGCTGTCATTCTCATTAAGTCACCATTTCCATTCCATAATGGCATTTCCTCATATTCACCCCTCAGGTAAGTGTGGGGAATCGCATGACGCCCCTCGAATTCTGACAGGTAGAACCCAGCGTTGTCCATATCAAGGGGATCAAAAATGTTGCTCTTCATGTATTCTACATACGCCTGATTCGCTACTTGTGCGATCAAGTACTTCAGAATCGAATAACCGGTGACAGAGTAGTGATACTCCTCGCCCGGTTTCGATAGCCAAGCTTCAGGTGAATAGTTGAGTCCGTCCTCCAGCAAGGATTCCTTCAAGTAGGAATCTAACTTAAGAGGCAAAAGTTCCTCGTTGCAGGTTGAACGATATCTGGGATAAGCCATACATTCAGTTTCCCACGCAAAGTGATACCGAAAGTTGCCGAGCCCGGACTTGTGAGTCGCTAACATTCGAACCGTAATTGACTGATCCGGATAGTCAACATGACGTATCGAAAACGGCAGGTAAGTGTTGATATCAGCATCAAGGTCAATCAAGCCCTTTTCACTCAGCTGCAATATGGCTGTTGCATCAAAAACTTTCTGAACCGAACCTATCATGTAAACTTGCTGAAGGTTGGCACCCTTGCCAAAGCACTGTGACCATGCGATCTCATCCCCACTGATCAGAGCTACTTGAAGCGACGGGAGTCCCGCTTCAAGAACAATCTGCTCTATCTGATCGGCCAGTTCAGATGTGACCGCTTTTGGCAATCCAGTTTCAGAATTGGTACCTCTCGCACATCCGTGGTGCGCCAGGGCCAAGAAACTTAACAGGATTAGTACAGACAATCGGGTAAAATGGCGCTCGATGTAAAGCAGCTTCTTCTGGTCTTTGAAGATCACCATTTGGCAAGTATACAAAAAATGGTACCTTCTTTCCACTATTGAATCCGGGAAGAAATAGTTGGTTAATCCCGTTATCCTTTTGTGCTGGCTAGGGAATTCATCAATTACAATGTGACCCAATCGTGCCCAAAACGGTGTCACGTTATTCGGTGTTGTTAGGGGATATAGGCTTACGAGGGTAAGGGTGGGAATATACCCTGTCCGGCCAGGAGCCTATTGATATACATAGAATAATAATGGTGGAGGTGGGGGTATACGCCACAAGTGGGTTTGGACATATACTTGTAGGTCAGCGCCTTAGCACGCATCCTATTGTACAATAATGAATTGACTATCTTTATCTGGTTTGATCTGGCGTGGCTTGAAATAGGGTGATTTGGGAGTTGGTTGGCACAAATGTGGCACAACTCGAAAGCCGTCTTGGTGGTTTGTCCGATCCAAAGCCTACTGACAACCTTGCGATATCAACAAAAAAGGCCCGCCGCGAATTGCGACGGGCCTTGCGTTCTGACCGGCTCGGTCAGAAACGGCGTGCCCCCCTCACAGTCTGATCTGTATGCCGGCCTGAATCTCGGTGTTGGCCAGTCCCTCGTTCTCCTGGCTCGCCAGACTGCGATAGCCGGCTTCGAAGAAACCGCCGAGAACCTCGTTGAAATCAGCCTGAATTCCGACACCGATTGAGAAGGTAACGTCAGATATACTCTCTGACTCCTCCACACCTCGTGCAGACAGGGATACTTCTGTCGTCCCGGAGCCGATTCCAAGTTTCATATACCCGGTGACAGGCTGGGGCGTGAAGAAGATCTTGGTGAATACGGAAACGTGAGAGGCGAAAATGCCAATCTCCGCATTCGGGTCCTGGGTCAGATACATGGCCAGCGACTGAAGCTCACGGGTAGGCTCGTAGGCTCGTCCACCAACTTCCAGCCCAAGCAGGAAGTTTGGCGAAAGGTAGAATCCGAAGCCGACATCGAAGGCGGCGCCCGAGGACGCAGATTCCCCAAATGTCTCGTCGGGTATCGCTCCGCCGACCGCGAGTGAGAGTTCAGCATGGCCCCCGCGATCAGCGCGAGCGTCAGACAGGCCGCACAGGACAAGCACGGCCAACAGAAAGGCAGTAGAAAAGTAACGCATGGTGAGTCTCCTTTGAGATTAGTGATTATGCATCAAGTTGAGCGTGGATTTCAAAGGGGCCGGCCAGGCCCAAAGAGCTATTCTGGCCGGCCTTTGCGACGGGGACAGACGTCAAAGAACGTATGCCCTGACGTCCTGTCTCCGATTCGGCCGCCGAATCGCGCACTGCGCGGAAGCGCCAGCTGGTCGGATTCGAGCTGGGTGCTTTCCTCGCCAGCTCGCTCTCGCTCCAGACGTTCGCGTTCGGAGTCGAGAGAGTACCAGACGGGAAGTGCAACTCCACAGACTGCGACCACGACCAGCAGAACACTCCAAATGTTCTCAGCGACCAACATAACAGCAGCCATACCAACCTCCTTATTGGTCAGGGTTATAGATGGGTCAGTAGGAAGCGGAATTCCTGAAGCGATAGCGGGGGACGTTCTGGTCGGGCAAACTGAGTCACTGGCACGTGTGCCAACTTGACTTGGTGTTCCAGTGTGCTATCTTTCCGATAGCTCACGGGGCTGCACAGCATCCGAAAACGTCCAAAGCAGTTGCTTGCCGCCAACCAGCTTGGTTCGGGGATGGCTACCAAGGGAGGGGCGTGACGGTCAGTCCGTAGACTGACTACTAACGCCCTCTGTATTTAACATGGCCGCTGAAGCGTCGAATTTCATTCTTTTCAATCTGAGCCTTCAGAAAAGCACCTCGGGCTATATCGTAAGAGCCGACTCGCCGCGTGGTGAAGTGCGTTCGACTTTCTCCAATCCGCTGAGCGCTGAAGATCTGATTAGACTTGGCCAGATCAGGCGTCTCGCTCTGTTGAGAGTTAGAGATGCCACAATGGTTCTGCCCGATTCTGCGGAGGTGACCAGTATTGGTCAGAGGCTGTTCAGATCACTGTTTCAGGAAGACATCCTCGCCAATTTCCTCGCTTGCGAGAGCGATGCCCGGCTGGCGGAGTCATACGTCCGCGTCAGATTATGGTTTGAGGACACTCCGGAACTCGAGAACATGCCCTGGGAGTTCCTGTATCACGAACGTGTGAATCACCTCGCTCTTTCCACTCGGACTCCGCTCGTTCGTTACCTGCCATCACCGAACCCTCCCTTGCCACTCGCCGTCTCCGGGGCCGTCAAAATTCTGGTGTTGATATCGCTTCCGCCGGGCTCAGCGGAGTTAGAGTCGGATAGAGAGTGGGATCTGATTCAGCGCTCCCTGTCGCAGGCACAGAAGGAACGAAAGGTAGTACTAGACAGACTGGACTCGCCGTCCATAGCTTCGCTGTCGCAGGTAATGTCGAGCGGATCTTACCACGTCCTTCACTATATTGGACACGGCGATATCGACAGAGCCACAGGCGACGGCTTTCTTCTGATGCGGGGGGAATCTGATCAGTTATCTCGTGTGGGCGCTCGTGATCTGGCACGTGTAGTGGGAAGAAGCGCATCCTTGAGACTGGTCTTTCTCAATGCCTGTAAGGGAGCCGTCATCCCCCCTTCGGAGTCAGCTGTTGGATTAGCTCAGACCCTGGTACGGGAGGGGATCCCGGCAGTGCTGGCGATGAACAACGATGTATCCGATCAGGCAGCCTCGGTCCTGGCGCACACCTTCTATACTGCCGTCTCTGAAAGACAACCGGTCGATATAGCCGCTGCAAATGCTCGGCACGCGCTTCGAACGCGATGGACTGATGGGCTCGAGTGGGGCACACCGGTCCTCTACATGCGTTCTCGTGACGGGATTCTGTTTCGTCGCAAGGAGAAGTCACGTCTGTCAGGAATCGTCGGCGTCGTGTTGGCAATAGTACTACTCGCCACACTGGCCGTCAGCTATTGGGGACCGATAGCCAGTTGGGTAATCGGGCTCTTCCCTCCGGAACCACCCAAGTACACCAGTTCATCGTTCCAATCATCTACCTTGCTCGTTCATCGTACCTACCACGCTGCGAAGTTCGCAGACGCTATGCTCGTCTCATCTACTTGCTTCATGGCAGATGGAACGCACCGATCGTGGATAGATACCGTGTCGGAGGATCGGCGCGCCTACCAGACGGAGTTTCCGCCGAATACAGATTCCGTAAGTGTTTCATTTGCTACCCTCCGCGCTGGAAAACCGTCTGTTTTCACCGATGCATCGAGCATTGACACGCGGCTGCGTCCGCCTGCCATAGACTCCGTGTCTAGTGCGAAAGATTCGATCGGGATCTTCTGGAGGAAGCCAAGCTTACCCGTAGATGCGTACTTGTTGAAGGTTCTTAAGGGCGAACGGGGGTCCGGGAAGGTGACCTTGGAACAAAGTCTATCTCCAACAACCAGTGCCCTCTGGATGAGTGAGATCTACTACCATGACTTGTCTCCGGGCAGTAGGAATAGGGTGGTCCTCTACTCGGTCAGGGGAGGTTGGCTCTCTCAAGATTCGACGCAGACAACTTTCGTGGTTCCGGACAAAGTGGAGACAGAACGAGAGAAACCGCCGCCCATACCGCCACCGGTCAGGATTCAGACAGCGAACCTGACAGTGAACGTAGACCCCGTCGCAAACGCAAGGCTGTTCGTCGGCGGTATACGTCGAAGTATTGGCGAGCCAATCACTCTGGACACCGGCAGCTATCGGATTCAGATAGTCCACCCGGACTATCCAATCCTCGAAGAGGTGGTCCGACTAACCGCGAACGACGTCAAGCAGTACGCTCTGGCGCCGGAGCCTGGAGAGGTCGATACTGTGCGCGTAGTCATTGGAGGGGATCCCCCACAGCTTGGCAACAACTCGGCAATTCTGTCAATAAATGGCAAGAGGCGTACATACTATACATTTCCAATCTGGGGCATCACACTGCAGAGGGGCAAGTGGGACATACGGTTTCAGGTTCAGACAGCCGACGGAAACATCACCCCTGCTGATTCTGTCGCCCTGTTTCCGAAATCTCCGGATTTCAGAAAGGTACTTACCCCCAGGGACACCATAGTCGATTTAGCCAATCCACTCTGGCGGAAACCGCCGCAGATTGATATCTTACTGTATTGGTGAGCGTGGCATGGGAGGCTTCCAATCATGAAATCACATAGTCCAGTTTGGCGTGGTCTGCGCCTATATGTCGCCCTGTGGCTTTTCGTCTGGTCGATCACTTCTTCTCTTGCCATTGCTCAGGCTAACAACTGCACGTTCGACAGACAGAATCCAACCCTGGAAAGCGCCCGCTCCTCGTTTGGAAAGCTCGACTATGACTGTGCCAGGGAAGAATTGCTGGCGTTACTCGATATCGAGGGCATTCAAGACAATGTTGCAGCAGACGCACACGGACTGCTGGCCGCCATCTACTTCTCGGATGAAGGCAGCAGAAGTTTTCCAGTGAGGAAAATCGTCGTGCAGCAGGAACTTGTCAACGCCATCCGACTGGATTCACTATGGACGGGTCCTCTGGCGATCAACGAGGAACTATTGAGGATTTGGCTCGAGGATGCGCGCGAGCGGGTGCGAGAGGAAAGGGATCAAGCGCGTCAAGACTCACTGGCAGCTATCTCGCTGCAAGCCGATTCCCTTTCGCAGTCATCACGAGGTTTTCTGCGTTACGTACTGGCGGCGGCAGGTTCCGCGGCGATAGGCGTTACCATCTGGTTGTTGACGAAGACTGACCCCGCGGACGATCAGGGCACGGCAACGACACCCGATTTTCCAGGGCCGCCCGGGAACTGACTTCCCCTTATTCCCTCTTCCCATGGCTACGAGTGGCAAGGGTTGTCCCTCTTACCGCTGCGCTGGCCGGCAGGCTTATTTCAATAGAATCGCCTTGTGCGACTGCGCGAACTCACCCGCGACAAATCTCATAAAGTAGACTCCACTCGCAACGGTGTTACCACGATCGTCCTTACCATTCCACTCGACGATGTAACGACCCGCCGGCCTATCTTCATCCACGAGCCGACGGACTTCCTGACCGAGAATGTTGATAACACTTACCTTCACTGGTGAACTGGTTGGTAACCCATACTCGATCAGTGTTGAGTTGTTGAACGGATTTGGGTAATTGTGTGCCATATAGAAGCGCTCAGGCATCAGCGATCCATCTGCCATATTCGAGTTCAAACAAGTAGAGTCTCCAACAAGTAGCTCGTATATCGCCGTAGAAGAGTCGACGATGCGTGGAAGCACGAGGGGTCGCGATCCTACCAGATTGTAAGTCTTGTTGGTCAGGGGATCCCGTAGCACTACCCTTAGGTTGTCCGCGTTCAAGTCCGCACCCTCAGCGGAGAGTGTTGCAGGCGTTGGCACACTGCTCTCCACGGCCAGTTGGTACTTAGAGCACCCCACGGGCACTTCTCTAATGTCGCCGGCACAATAATGAAAGCGCTCTTGGTCATCGAGCACCATGGAAGTTAGCGAGACATATCTGCCGATGCCGGGGGGCTTGAAGTAGTCCAGATCATCAAGAGTCACGCTGGCACCAGATGAGAAGCCAAGGAAGCAACTGCTTGTGCGTCTATCAGAGGTCAACAGCCGCAGACGCAGTCCTGGTGGAGACCCATGTTCATCAATTGTCCGTGTCTTACTTGTCATCAAACTGGCCTCAACGAAAGGTACAAATAATCGACGGTCGGTCGCGGTTTCGTTGTATGCCCAGTACCCCACATACGGTTTGAGAGTGTCGCTGTGCTTGTATATTGCATCGGCGACACCGGATACATACACCCAGAGCGAATCATCAATCGTATTCGGGATATCCTGCTTGCAATCATTCCACAAAATGGGGAATGCATACGGGTTGGCGATCTGGTTCCATCCGGACTGGAGCACCAATGTCGCATAGGGCACCGAGTCGATTATGGTATCTACCGACCGAGTAGCACCGCTGCAGTCAATTGTATCTTCCGAAGCGGAAAGTACCCAGTAAGCTCTGCCACTGGTGATAGGACCGACTTCAGAGTCTCTCTTATAGCCACCCAAGACAGGATCCCATCTTCCCACTCGCCAATCGTTGCCCAAAGGATCATCCAGATCATCGGTAAACACACTATCAAATTCGCTGGGGTTCAACTCCAGAGGAAAACCAACCATGCGAAACACTCCGGCCGGCAGAACTGGAAGAGCGAGGTCCGCCAATTGGGCACGGAGGAGAAGAGGGTTTCCCAGCGAGTCAGCAAGGACTACTCCCTGGATACCGTTTTCCCACGCCTCGAACCCGTATTGCACTCCACGAATTACCAACGCACCTGCCGGAAGTTCTCCGGCGTACAACGAATCACCCAATGATCGCATACGCACTCTTGAAGTGGTCTTTCCCCCCTGCAGCGATAGCAGGCCACCCGGTGCATATTGGAGGAATACCGAGTCCGGATCGTTTCCGATCCACACCGTGAGGGTACAGGGCTGTTGCTCGGGCCATGTACTATCACTTGGAATCGGCGTTATTCGTGGCCGAACCACTACCTCACTAGTATCTGCAAAAACATCCATAGCGACACTAACGGTGCAGACGCCAGGACCGTTGGCTATCAGCAGACCTACGTCTTCGTCAGCGAAATCAGCTACGAAATGATTGCGACTCCGCCAAAGCACTCCGCCTGCAAGAGAGACGGTGGAATCCCCTCCAAACTCGCCTAAGACCGTTAGCGCAACTGTATCACCAGATGTTATCTCGAAGTCAGGACCCATCAACCGCAATCCGGTTAAGACTGGCCTGTTTTCATAGAATCGCACCTCGTCCAGCCCGTGAACGGTACAAACATCGAGATCCGAATCCCCATCGTAATCCCAAACGCACAATCCAAATTGGAAAACGGCCGGGGAGCCCAATTCGGACATTTTATCAAACGAACCTCCTCCGTTGTTAAAGGCAACAACAACTCCGTCACTACCGGAAGGCACGAGAAGGTCCAGATCTTCGTCTCCGTCCATGTCTCCGACTCCAAGAACGAGATCCGATGGATAGAGAGATGAGATCGAGTACTCCCTTGGAGCCAGCAAGTGGCCGACGCCATCGTTTGGTACTACTCCAATCGTACTCTCGGACGAAGATTGGACAAACGCGATATCGGGGGCGCCGTCTCCGGTAAAATCGGCAACAGCCAGTGCTGACCCGGTGCACTCGACAGCTATCGTGGTATCTAAGACAAGGGAGCCGTTGCCAATACCTTGATAGATGAGAAGGCTTTCATAGCTGAGGATGACAACGTCTGGGATGCCATCCATAGTGAAATCGCAGATACTCGCGGCGTAAACATCGGTCGACACCCTGTGGTGACGCGCCGTGTCAAAAGTGCGGTTTCCCGTATTCAGCAGGACGCAGAAACCGGAGTCTGAGTTCGTAACAATGTCTGGGTTCCCATCAGAGTTCAGATCGCCGATTGTCAGGCTTGGTCGTGGTGAGGAGTAGGGTGAACGTACCGCAGTATAGCAGACAAAATCATCCAGGTTGCCACTCGCTTCCGCCAGGTAGAGCATACAAAGACTGTCAGATCCGGCACCTACCACCACGAGATCGGTGGTTCCGTCAGCATCAAGATCCGCAGCTGCTACTGAAACAGGGTCGGGAATAGATGGCAACGATAGCACTCTGTCTACGTTCCCGTTTGCACCCATCATGATCGCGAAGAGGGAGTCGAGACGGAAACACGGTACAACGATGTCGAGATCACTATCCCCATCTAAATAAGCTGCCACTGGTGTGGTCTCAAAGTCGAACGGAGAACTGCTGTACGGCGCGACGATATTCGTATCTGTGATTAGGGATACCCCATAGCTCCGCCGAACTGGAGTTACAAACGACCATGCGTAGCCACCATTCAGCTTCGTATAGTCCTCAGAGAGTATTGTCTCAGAAAGCGTTGCGTTCAACAGCTCCCCCACTCCCACCGATCGATCTGAAGCAAAACTAACGGCTCGAACGGATGGTTGGTATTGAATGGATCCCCTAATTCTTCGCCCAAACGTGCCAGACAACACAAAGGTAAACTTGTTGACCGAGCGATTGAGAACAGACTGATCGAAGGTTGCAGAGACATCGAGATAGCGGGATTCCAAGATCGCCCAGGATGCCGGTGAGGTTGCTGTCAAGCGTAGGGGGGTACTCATTGACGAGTCGCAGGTTGTGATCTCAGCGCCAATCTGAACCCCACAAGAATTGTTAGGTGGAGCACATTTTGATCTTAGACTCACACTCAGATCCCCTGCTTTGATGTCACAGAATTCCGGATTAGACGAGAAATTCCCAGCTTGCGTGGTTTGGGTGGAGAGGTTGCTGGACCAATCTGACGGAACATTTGCGTACACGTCAGAACAGGAGACGGTGATTAAACTGGAGTCTCGACACGACAGCGCAGAACCACTGAAGCCATTGTATGCGACTATGCTCTCCTGAATCACTACATCGGAGCCGGCCACCGCCATGATTGCGGATCCGTCGCCACTGTAGTCGTATTCAGAGGCAGTCGACACTGAGTTGCGAATTATCGTGCAGTTGTTCAACTGCACACCCGCTTCGGAACAGAAAATCGCCCCACCGCTGGAAGATACGCAGGGGTCTTCGTCCCAAGCATCTATGCTATTACTGTCAAGAATACATGTATCAAGTGTCGCGGTAGATGCAATCAAGGCTATTGCTGCCCCACTTCCTCTTGTGCCATTTGCACGAATGGTACATCGAAGGAATGAACCGGTTGACCCCCCTGACAGATACACGGCCCCACCCTGCCTGCATTCATTGTCACTACTGGTCCTGTTCCGCACGAAACTACAATCCACAAAGGATAGGTCTGACCCGACGCTCGCCACAGCACCGCCATTCTGATCGTCGGTGCTGTTGCTCAGAAAGTTACAATTCGTAATCATCGGGGAGGACCCTCCTCCGCAGTACATTGCTGCTCCGTCCCTGAGGGATCTCGTACCTTGCTGGGCTGAAAGCGCACGATACGCGCTGTTGCCCGTGCTGTTACCCACGAACGTGCAGCTGTCAAACCGTGGCGACGCAGCACTCATATAGACCGCTCCTCCGGAATACATGTTCGAGAGTACGCAGTTTCTGATGGTAGGGGATGCACTCTCGATTCTTATGCCAGCACCCATGTATGCCTCGTCTCCGATTCGCGTCAAGGTGAAGCCTTCCAATAGTGCGGCCGTGTCCTCGCCTTCGTGAATCCAGAGTGTCTCCACAAGGTACTCACCTCCCCCACTCGTATCCACCGTCGCGAGAATGATGGTCGAGTCAGGTCCTTTTTCGGAGATCACTGAGATGCTCTTACCATGAAACTGGATCCCAACGAACCCGGTATCGCGGTACTGGCCAGGCGCTACGAGGACCGTATCACCGCTGTTTGCCATCTCTATAGCGGTTTGGAGATTAAGGTAGTCCTGTGGCACCTTCACAACAGCTGCCGGCAACATCGCTGGCGAGAGAATCGCCGCAGCTGTGACCACGACCAGTTTCAAGCGCTGCGCGGGTTCTTTGGTTCGATCCTGACCAATAGGGGACATAAGGCGAACGAGAATATCGAACATAATGGCCCTCCCGAAAAAGCCCTGAGCATTGTCCACATGAATGAGCGCACCCTTTTCTCAAAGATAGTCTGGTGCGTTCGTGGCGTCAATCCGGATTTCTTGAGGGAGATCCCGGTAGATCAATTGCGAAAGGATGTCCTGAGGTCGCGCTTCGATTTGCCTGAGGGGAGGTTCGAACAGAAAAAAGGCGAGGACTCGTTGAGCCCTCGCCCTTTCTTGTGTTACGCTCCAAGCACCTGTCGCCAGGCGCTGGTTTTTCTACCAGATGTAGATGAAATCGTCGTACGGTTCGACTTGGGTGTCGATGTACGTGCTCCAGAAACGTGTCCACGAGTTGCAGCATCCGAATGAGGTGTGGAACGTAAACCAGGCCGCCTCGCCCTGGTCGATGTAATATGTCACACTCTCACCAGGATAGAGCTTGCCCTGGTAGTACAGGTTTCCACAGTACCACACGTCGTTCCAGTCGTAGTCCTGCATCGCGTAGACATACAGCACCCGCGAGCTGGTGTTCACGAACGTGATTTCCTTGTAGTAGTAGCCAGCATCGGCGTCAACAGCAAAACCTGCGATCAAGAGCAGGGCCGCAATCCCAAGTACCAACTTCTTAGTCATCTCTGACTCCTTTCCTTACGGCTATCTTCTGAGACAGCCCAAGATTGATTCGTCTTGCATTCCCGTGTGTGACCAACTCGTTGTCTCTTGGCTCCCCGCTCCGGGTAGCCCAAAGACCGGCTGCGTTGGCCTGTTCACTTAGGACATGGCAGGAGAGGATCGGATTTTCACATGAATCCCGGAAAAGTTGATGAATCTGGAGCGATGGGCAGATTGAGTACGTCGCAGCCCACGTGCGACAGCTGGATGCTGAACCAGTATGAAACCTGAGATGCAAACCCTACGTCATTGTAAATGCCAGAGCAGGGTCACGTCGGCTTCAATGAGTTCAAGCGAGAAGTCAAAGGTTCCGGACGGACTTACATCAACTTCCTCAATAACTTCTCCAGAACCCGACCGTATCTCAAGTTTTGTCAGAATGCGCTTGAGATCGCCCTTGAAACCAAGACTCACGGTTTGAGTCCCTGGATCGAGCATGACAGAAAATGACGCGTTGTCAGAATCCCTTATGAATTCAACAGGAAAACCGCCTTCAAGCAGTTCGATGGCCCGGTCCTGCTGTGTGGAGGAGACGTCCCGGACGCGCGCAACGGCAGGAAATGCCGATTGCATTCCGAAACCATCCAGTAATCTGCTGAGCGTCTCGCGGAGTTTGGACTCAATCTTTTCAGCAGCTTCGGCAGCCTTCCTAATGGTCACCTTGAGGTCGGTCCCACGACTGCGAGCGAAAACCGCCTGACCAAGATGCCGGTTTTCATAGGCAAAGCTCCGCACGGCCAGTTCTTGTCTTTGATCCTCCATGTATTGGAGACACTCGTCACAAGTGGCAAGATGCATCTCCAGCGAGACCATTTGGTCGTCGTCCAGCTCACCGCGGAGATACCGCAGTATCTGTTCAGTGCCAACTTTGTGGTGATGCATAATTACCCTCACTTACTCTTGCTAATATATCATAGAACTTGCGCCGGGCGCTCTGCAACCTGGCATTCACCCTGCCAATAGCCCAGTTCATCCGGCTTGCCACCTCGAACTGGGTGAGCCCATCGAGATAGCACATTTGGAAGACCAAGCGTTCTTCATCATCAAAAGCTCGCCAGGCGTCATTAAACACGCGTTCCTTGATGTCTTGCGTCACCGTTAACTCGTTGGGGACGTAGGTCATCGAGTCGACGTCATCGCCGGAAGGGTGTCTCAGCTCTCCGCGCCACCACTCTCTTATTACATTGAATAGATACCCGAAGATGATCTTCCGCACCTCTTCCGGGTCCTTCTTCTCCAATCCCGGCAGAGTTTCCTTCACGAGCACGCGTTCCAGCGTCGCCCCGAAGATGTCCTCTGCTTCCTGAAACGGCAGCGTTCTTTGATAGCGTGCATACACACGATTCACCACGATAGCGGGGTACCGGCGCTGCCAGGAACTGCCCAAGACATCGTTCCAGAACGCTTTCGATGGATAGTCCACTCGCCCTCCTGTCAGGCCCGCCGTCACCTTTCGTATGGGACAGACCGACCCTGATGCCTCTAAGATACTATGGCCGCAATTGGCTGAATTTTCACAAGAAAGTAAGAAAAAGTGTCTGGAGGGAAGCAAAATCACGAATCGACACTCTTGCGTTGCGGGTTTGCACCCAATCTACTGATCCGCAATAAGCTATGATCTGCAGGGGCGTAGCGAGAATTGTCACATAATGACCCAAAGATCCGGAGAAGACTAACTTTCATCGGCCAGATCGTCCAGGAACTCCGATGCTGGCTCGATCCCGGTCACGAGCAAGTAGTCTCTGGCTCTTGTGCAGGCCACGTGCAGGAGGTGGCGCTCTGTGTTGTACACTTCTTCCAAATCCGAGTCGTCGGTGGCCGTCTCTATCCTTTCTTGAAGGGGAATCACTTCGTCATCGCATGCCATGACGGCTACCGCCCGGAACTCAAGCCCCTTGGCCAAATGCATGGTACTTACGGCCACATGCCCGTTCCTGGTCTTGAGCTGACAGTCAAGAATGACGGACGGTAGCTCCAACGCATCTGCTACGGCTCGACCTCGATCCAACTCCGCATCTGATCGGACGAAGATTCCCACCTCATGAGCCTTAACACCACTGGCAAGCAAACCTGCAAGCCACTTCGTGACAATATCCAACTCTTCGTCTTTTGTCGCACATATTGTAATGGTAGGATGCGGACCATTGAAAACAGATATTGTACGCGCCCTACTCTCAACATTCCCATCTACGTCGGATACCTCCGGGCCGAGCAGGCGATCGGTTTGCGATCGAATCTGATGAGATGTCCGATAATTGATACGCAGTGTTTTGGATCGACCACGAATATCAACCCCGAGAGCCTTCCACGAGAACGGTTGTCGAAACATCCGTTGGCCCAAATCTCCGGCGAAGAACAGGCTGTTCGGTCGATTGCCCCCCAAGCTGCCAGGAACCGCAGTTGGGCGACGCTGAGATCCTGTGATCCGTCAGTGATCATGCGATCGCACGGCCGACGGTTGAGCTGAGAGAACTCCGATGTCTGTGCGGTGAATCCCCTCAGTTTGAAATCCGGAAGCGACCCAATGTGTGACCAAGGGTCGATGGTGAACAGCCTTACGCATTTCAACTTCAGATTCCTCTATCGTGTCGGTAGCTTGCCCACCCAAGCTCAACAGGGCAACGATCCGGGACAGCCGATGCCATCACCCGATTTAGGATAGGGCTTCCAAACGACCACAAATCCATATATGACACTTCAGAGCAGCGTCTCAAGTCCTTACAACATACGGCCTCTCTTAACGAATGTAGTGCAGAGACTTATCCGGATCGTTCCACAATTTTGTTGACAATACTCCGTGCAGACACGTTATTCGACTATCGCAAACGCAGACGACTAGCTCGATTATCGTAGCGCGACCTCGAAGCTGAGCTGCGGGGGCTCGTCGGGAGGGTGTGATTGTCAGGACTCCTTAACAACCGCTATCCAGTAATTATTCCCAGCGCAGTGGATGATGCTGGCATCTATCCAGATATCTTTCGAGAAGGTAACTTCAACCTTCTGCCTTTGGCTCACAAGAGTCTCATCCAGTACTTGGTCGACGATCTGCGCAAGGACGAATTTTGTGACAGGATTGGGGATATCTACGTTGTTGTCGATGAGGAACTTGAATCCTGCTACAATAGGCAACTCTGCGAGCGCTCCGGTATAACGGTCATATCAGAAGAGCTTCAGCGTCGAAGAGGAGTGCTGGCTTCCGTTAATCGTGCTCGGGAGCAGCTTACCGATAAAGACCGCAACAAACCGTTCCTGATTTTCTACGGCGACACTCTAGTGCAGGATCTGGTCTTGGAAGAGCTCCTCAAAGTAGCTGATGAGTTACATGAGCGCGAGTTGGAAGGGGGTGAGAAGGACTGGTGTGTTGTCGTATTCATACGGGATCAGGAGATGCAACTTGCTAAACACTATGAGAAGAATCGTTGGGGTCATATCGTCATCAACCGAAACCTACAAGAGATCTGTAAGGGGGATGACTCCGATGACAAGCCACCGATTTGGCACTTAAGCACAGAGGATATCCGGGATGTGCTCTACCGCCCAACCTATCCCAATCTGCTAGAGAACTACCTGACCCGACGTTATGAAGCTGACCCAGCGCCGCAAGTCACGGATGGGAAGTGGAAGGATCAAAACGAGTTACTGCTGGAATCGGGGGTTCTCATCTTTTCAGCATCCCTGTGGGACAAATTCACCCAACACCAAGAAGAACGTGACCCGCTCGGCATGAAGTCCATCCCTTTTTCGGCCCGTCGCCTGTTGGTGGACAAGCAGTTCACTGTGAAGGGTGTTGTAACGAACGCGGATGCTTGGATTGATGTGAATTACCCTTGGGAGTATCTGCAGGCAAATGAGTACCTATGTCGTCGTCTGGCGCGCCAAATGCCATCCCACCTCACCAGCTCACTAGTGGGTCGGGACGATCATGTCCCACGGGATCTTGAGGACTCGGATTTCATTATCGTCAGCTCAACAAAACAACTGAAGGCTCTTCTTGACCCAGAAATCGCCAATGCTCCTACTTCAAACAGTGAAACCGCCCCTCGGATGAGAACTAGCAATCGAGCGCACAGGTTTACGAATGAATATGATAGCCGTGAAAATTGGGGAATTTGTGACAGCGTGGTAATCAACGGCACGCTCGTTCTACCGAATCCGGCCAAGGTGAGGGACCTGCGTTTGTACATTGGTGGCAATGTCACTATTGAGGGTCACTGTGTTATCCGTAACGGAACCCAGATTCGCGCCAATGCTATGTTGAATACGGTCAATATCGGAGCCAACTGCCTCATTGATTGCCACTGCAACATCGACCATTCTGTCATCATGGATTCGGCTAAAGTTCTGAGCGGCGCTGCCGTCACTTACAGCGTAGTCGGGCGGGGTGCAGTGATTGGTGGGCGATCTACAATAGCTTGTGAAAAACTTATCGCCATCGGAGAAGATTCAGAAATCATTGAGCCCTGCGGCGACGCGGTAGAGGCCGTTCCGGAGCTAATCGACTTCAGCGACCCATACGATCAGATGTCGAAGTACCATGCTTCTACTACGATTGTCCGCCACAATAACCGTTTCGGAGCTCTTATTGGAGATAGTGTGAAGATCGGAGCAAACTCTTTGGTGCAACCAGGCCGAAAGGTGGGCATGCACAGCGTTGTTACGCCAGGAACGGAGATCAGAAGGAATATCCCTCCCGGGTCCGAAGTCACACCGGCCGATAGCTCGATTAACTCGCGAAGCTAGGCAATCGGAATAAGGAATGGCAGAATCTCAGCATAGAGACCACAAGTGGCCTTGCGGAATGTTGCTGCATGGAAACTTGGCCCAACTCCGCAACGCCTACCAAGAGGCGGTAAATGGCCTTGATCCAAAGCGATCTGAATCCAAAATTGCGTCTGAAGATGAGATTGCGAAGATTGTCTATTTGGATTTTGCCACCCACTTTCACACGATGATGGACTTTCTGGCTTTTGAGACTACCGACCATGGTGAAGACTCCGACGATCGGCGGAAAGAACAACGAGAGTTAACAGACAAATTCATTGCACTGATGTTAAGGGACGTCATACTCAACACCGAGCCTCTGACGACGTTGCAGACGTTTCACGACGAGCTCCTCGCGGACGTCAAGGTCAAATTGACACTTGCGCATCAACTTGGGGTGAATGCTTGGAAACAACCAGATTACGTCAGGAGCTATTCCAACTTGGGGCTATGTTCCTGGGCGCGGTATCTCAACATATCTGAGAGTTCCTGCTTTGTGAGACTCTCTGGTGCTCTGACCCATGAAACCCGACGCTTCTCAGATCGCACATATCTGCGCATCACACAGACACTCTTCTTCCGCGCAGTTTTCACGTTTCTCTTTGAGTCAGCCTTTGTACCTCTGGCATTTGGCGACAAGTATGTAGGGTCGTCCTTGTTACCGCGCTACTTCGATGGTCTCGTGACACTCCCTTCCAGTGACGAGGCTGTATATCTTCTACGAACGAGCACGGTTGACATTACTTGGGTCAGTGCAATAAACAACTTTGGACTCTCGGTGGAGGAGGTCCGGGAACTCTACCCAGAGGACGTACGCGGCATTCTTTTCGTACCCGGTTATCCCAACAGAGACACTCTCAATGCCGAGCTATTTTGGCAGAATCAAAGAAAGGTTGACATAACTGTATTGTACCTGCTCGATCTCTACGAATTGCTAAGGATATGGAACACGAGTGACTGTCAGGAGTATGTCACGAGGCGCGCCCATGAGTGATAGTAAATCCCGTGAGCCTACGCGGCGGCGTCGAAGGTCGATACGTGCGCGAATGCCGGCTGAGAAGCTAATGCGAGTTCGCAGGAGAACCTTCACCGACTTCGGAACGCGATCGACTCACTCTAAGTCGTTGCTAGTTCAGCGCAGCACTCAGAAACGGCAGAGCAAGGTCATCCCACGTTCCGAAAGTAACGTGATTGAGCTGACCAAAGAGAGGGCGGCAACTGCGGAGAGTTGTAGCAGACTCGCTGCGGCACTATCCAATGCTTTGGAGCGTGGTGACTGGAATAGACTCAGCTCCCTGATAGAAAAAAACCAGCGTCTATCACAGGGACTTTCAACAACCACAATTCAGCGCTGGGTCGAACGATCAGAGCGTTCGGGACGCTATGACGTAGCAGAATATTTGATTGAGATCCTTCCCTCGTCAGAGCGTGGACAGGCCTGGTATCAGGAAACCAGGCTTAGGACGAGATGCATGAATCTCGCTCCATCACGACTCCCCTTGCATCTGAGGACTCCCGAGTTGACAGTTATCGATGCCGTTCGAGATAACGACTTCTCCACACTAAATGCAGTCTTGGCAAGTCAGGAGGATCGACGCGATGAGTTGGTTGATCTGGCGGAAGATGTAAATTGCATACTTCATGTAGTTTGGGACAAGCTCACGGAGAAGAAGGAGCGCAAGAAGTCGGTACGGATCGGTGATATTGAACGAGAATCATCCCTTAGTAAGCAGTACATTCGATATCTGCTACGTGATTGGGTGGACGAGGAATAACTAACCGGAAGCACTTGCTCATGTCAATCAAGCGCCGTATGACCATTGACTGGCCCGAGTCCTACTTGATCACTCCGCACAAGTTGCCGAAGGCTGTACCGTCCGGAAAGCGTTGGAGGTATGCACTGCCTTCAAAGGTGCCGCTATCCGTAGTCTTCGCAGTTCCAAGAGTTCGCATGGAGGGTCAATTCCACGTAAGCGATAACGACAACTGCGACTTGACTGTGGGAGAGCCCTGTAAACTGACAGACATCTCTGAACTTACGATTAAGCTTCAGATTGCTCGGGGCGTAAAGCGGAGCAAGGTTCAGCGGCCGAGGGCTGCGCGTGGTGAGCTCGCGAGACGATTCGGTTCCTGGGAATCAAGAGAACACGACCGCGTCTTTGCCGAACACTTCGACAAGGAAGTCTTCGACAGCCTCCTACAGCGTGCTGACGCAGTCACTGAAACACGATTCGAGGCTATTCCCAAAGATGTAGGCGATGCCTACGAGGATCTAGTGGAGACCTTACTAACTTGGTCAACGAGCTTGTTCAAAGTCATTAAGCGCAATCCGCCTGAACCGAAGATAGACATACTTTTGCGAATAACCTGCGAATCTCCATTCGGCCATGTTTCAGATCCTATAGTCGTCGAATGCAAGAACCGCGCGGACAAGATAAACAAGGCTGATATCTGGCAGATAAACGATTATATGAAGCAAGTCAGAGCCAAATGTGGAATCATATTCGCTCGGAAGAGTGAGACGCGGGACGCTCAGAAGGCCCGCTTCGATGCACGACGATCGGACTCACGGAACATCCTCTTAGTGACAAGAGAGGACCTTACGGAGATTGGACATGGTCAGAACCTTGTGTCGGTTCTCGAACGCAAGTACGACGAGTTGCTCTGGAACCGGAAGCCTCCGAAGTAGCACTCTACCTCCCCCACACGTGCAGTTTGGTCTTGAAAAGCGCCTCATCATCCGGATTTAACAGGTTTCGCGTATCCACAACCACAAGGTTGCGAGTCCCCAGCAGTTCTGCCTGAAACTGCTCGTCCTTGAATTCGTCGTGGTCGGTAATCAGAACCGCACAGTCGAAACCCATCTCCTCGATCTTCTTCCGATCGGAGAGTTCCCCATAGGAGACTTCTTCTAACACGTAGTTCTCCTGGAGTTCCGCGTTTTTCGGATTGGGACGAGTTCGCTTTCGAAGGCTGACGAGTCGTCGAGTATGGTCATCTGCTCGTCGGAAAAGCTCCTTCTGACGGCGCGAGAAAACCGGGTCGCAATAATGGACGTGAGCACCTGAAGCTACCAATAGGTTCATCAAATCGAGTGCCTTCGACTCCCTCAGGTCGGCGATGTTGGGCTTGTAAGTGACGCCGAGTACCAGCACACGGGCTACTTTGAGAACCTTTGTGTATGGCGCGATAGCATACGAGACCATACGTGTAACATAGATAGGCATGCGCTCATTTATTGCATACGCCTCCTCAATCAGGCCGAGTTTGGTGCCATTCTTCCTGGCCTGATGAACGAGATATACAGGATCGACCGGTATGCAATGTCCTCCAGCGCCCGGTCCGGGTTCACAGAAATCAAGGCCAAATGGTTTGCTCAACATGCCTTCGTATACTCTCTGGAACGAAACCTTGCCGTTGCATGCCCTGCAGAAGTACGAAAGCTCGTACATGAAGATGCGACTCAGGATGTCGTAGTATCGAATGACGGTCTCGACAAGTGCGTCCACGTCAGTGATTTGCTGGGCGTCGGACAAGGCATCTTGAAAGCAGAGATTGGCTAAACTGCTAATAGTCCGGTGGTGTGGTAGCCTTGTAGGCTCATCCCAATCCTTAGTCAAGCCGTCCATCACCTGTGGATTAAAGACATGAGTCGAGATGGGCTGACCGTCAAGCATGTCGGGCAGATTGACACGCTTGCCTGTCGCCCGCACCTGTCGGATAACGGGCCATATGTTCACACCATAACGTGGTGACAAACGGGCGAGTTCGTTGGCAAAGGAAATACTCATAAGCCTGAAGCCATTTTCAGCACATTTCACGGCCTCGGCTGCATCGGTCGATCCTACATCGATGAGTTTCCCTGGTTTATGCTCCGCCCTATTTGACCTTGTCTCGAACAGAGGTGCGTACAACTTCTTCGCCAATTCACGTGCGGTGTCGCTGCCAGCCCCTACGACCTTGTTGATTTCTTCAAATGCGTACTTTCCGCCAGGGTTAATACGTTCCGGCGAGTAGGCAACATAAACTCCAGAGAAGAGTCCATTCGGGAAATCGAAAATCCTCTCAGTGCATCCCGGGTAGGTCGTGCTTTCGACCACGACCAAGCGATGCCGTTTTTCCTCAATGGCACCTATGTGACGAATGATCTCTGCGGAGTTCTCAAGATAATCCTCTTTAGGACTCACTTCCTTTCCGTATCGCAGGGGCGTAGGAACGCAGACTACGAATACCTCCGCAGCCGCAATCTCACTCTTGATGGGAACCGGAGTCTGAGAGAACGTCTCATCGATCGCAAGAAACCGTATTTTGCCATTCGCTGAAGCCAGATCCTCTTTTGACACGCTGTCTATGATTGAGTCTCCGCTCTTGAGCGCGGCTATGTGAGTGACATTGACGTCTATTCCGATTGTTTGATAACCTGCGCGCGACATGCGAATAGCGATAGGCAGGCCGACGTAGCCAAGTCCGATTATACAAACTACGACGTCCTTATCATCAATGCGTCGCGATAAACTTGATTCAGTAAAGGGAAACCCCGCCAGCATCACTCACCCACCACAGTGTTGAATAGCCTCCAAGACCAACGGAACTGATTACACTGCTTCTCGAATCACAATCACGGGCAGAACTATGTATATAGCTTCGCTTGCCAGCCTTGTCAATGGAATATCTTAATCGGACAGCCTTCAAGACGTCTTCTTCTCGTACCTGCTAAGAATACTGGACAACACCCTGTAAACTTGGCTGCATTACGGCACACACGTCCCATGACGGTGACTACGCGCAATAATCTATTTAGGTCATACCACCCGCGAACCACTTTTTCAAGGCAGTGACCAACCCTCCTCCAAACCCCTTTGCAACGCCAAGAACGAAGGCCTTCTGTATCTCTGCGTATCCCACCTTGGACCCCTTCGCAAGTAGCTTCTTGAACTGCTTTCGATAATCCTCTGCCGTATCCTTGTCGAAAATCCACTCAATTAGAAAGGCAAGCTGGTCGTGGGGAAGGCTCACGATCTCAGAGTTAAAAGAAGTATCAGGAACTCCTCCAACGCGCTTTGATGTGGCACTCAGTCGCTTGCGCATCAACGTGTCTTCTACGACCAGTTTGATTCTGAGCGAATCGGTGTCGAAATCAGACTTGGCCAACATCCATAGTACGTGTTGTTTGAACTCGTCATCGCTAATCGCTGCGAATCTCAGCTTGGACTCGTAACGGTAGTTCTTGACTTTGGATTCTGTGATCTGGAGTGCTTCCGACGCGGTGTTGTTGTCGAGCTTGCTAAGAGAACCGAGTCGCTCGAGTAGGTGGAAGACATGCAATTCCGTGTGACGTTTCGTGGCGGTGCCAAAACCGTTCTTCAGGAACTCGGCAAGAAAGAGCTTGCCAAACTCAGCGAACTTGTCATCAGCTATCAGCTCACGAATAGCTGTCTCATCCATAGCAACCTCCCAATCTACTTAGATAACTGCCAGAACCTCTTTGCCCCACCGATGCATCTATTTACGGCGCAGCTCCTGCAGCGGTACCCATTCACCGCCCGTCTTGTACCTCCAAAATGTCCATCCGCTGGTCTGTTTTCCTCTGGCGGCGACGGCGGCCGAGGAAGGCGAATTGTACAGAACGCCGTTGAACTTGATTGTCCCGCTCTTGTAGACCGTCGCCCTAAATCGCTGTCCCTTGTATTCCCCTCGAATGCGGAATCCCTTGCTGATATACTCAGCTAAAGGCGGCGCGCCACGCCCGGTTGACCTGCGACTCTTCTGTGCCGTTCGCTTCCTGGCCGTCCTCCGCTCTCCCAGCATCGCGGAAATGCGTTCCTTGTTGCTGTTCTCGATCGATTTCCGAAGTTCTGCCTTGAGGTTGTCCGCGTGTTTCAGCTTGCCTCTGGCTGCGTTTCCTTCCGGGGCCGCCACTCGCATGATGAGCGACTCAAGCTCCTTGATGTGATCAGCCTTGCGGACCAGATAGATGCTGAACTTGTCCCATTTACCGGAGTGCTTGTCTTTGGTGTGCTGTCCCAAGCGAATGCGCAGGTTCGACGCCAGACCAACGTAGTAGAGGCGTTTCCCTTTGTAGAGGGCGTAAACTCCGTGTTGCTTTCCTATGAGCGCGGTGATCTCTTTCGAGTACTCCTCAAAGACCTTACTGGAGATTCTCTCCATGTATCCGAGTAAGAGCGGTCGTGATTTGCGAGCCTTTTTCTTCTTCTTCATTTCACTTCCCCACTCTCTACGTTTTCTCGCTTGACGTTGCCAAGCCCCTGTTTGAGTGACTCCAGTGCATCTGAGATTTCGCGGCCCTTTTCTTCTATGATCGCAATCAACTCCTCCGGAGTGCGCGTGTCTACGATGGGCTTTCGGTTCGGGTTGACTGCCTTAAGGTCGTAGACCGCGTCTTCAATCTCTTTGGCTTTCGCTGCGAGTGACTTAGATTCCTTGGACAGCTCCTTAGCCTTCGCCTCTGCTTCCTTCGCCTCATCAGTACTCCCCAGCTTGTCCTTCTTCAGCTCTTTGAGTCGCTTGGTCCATTGGGCGGCTTGCTGACCGAGTTTGATCGACTGGTCCTTGAGTGGCTGAGCTTCTTCCGATGCAGTCCGTTTGCGCTCATCCAAGTCGACTGTCCATGAGAGTTCACTATCCGCTCGGTCTGGTAAGAGACGCAGAAAGTCCTCGAAGTGCTTCAAGGTCAGAGGGGTCTTCTTTCTGACTTTGATGTCCGTCAGGTCGTAATACCAGATCTTCTTCGTCGGCTTGCCCTTGGTGAAGAATAGCAGATTGGTCTTCACCCCGGCCCCGGCAGCCGTGAAAACTCCGGCGGGAAGGCTGACCACACACCACAGCTCGCAGTCATCCAGGAGCTTCTTCTTGGTCTTGGTGAAAGCGTCTTGATTGGTTCGGAACAGCAACCCCTCGTCAATGACAATCCCGCACCGACCGTCATCGCGGAGACTGCGGATGACATGCTGGAGAAACAACACCTGGGTGGCTCCGGTCTTGTAGTCGAAGCCGGTCTGTGCTTCTTTCCCTTCTTTGCCGCCAAACGGCGGATTGGTCAGAATCACGTCATACGAATGCGGAGCGCCCTCAAACAGACCCGCATACGATTCGCTGCCCGTCAGCGTGTTTCCGTGCCATATATTCGGCTTGTCGATTCCGTGGAGGGCCAGATTGGCTAATGCAATGGGGTAGATGAGATTCTCTTTCTCTCGGCCCCAATAGGTCTCCTGCTTGAGTGTCTCCAGTTGTTCGGCAGTAGCATTGTCTCCCAAACCTGTCATTGTGTGCTCAAAGGCCTGTGCCAGAAAGCCGCCCGTACCGCAACCAGGGTCATAAACGGTCTCATCAACTTTGGGATCAATCACCTGCACCATGGCCTTAATGACTTGCCGTGGCGTAAAGAACTGGCCGCCGTCGTTTCCCTTCTCCCCCATCTTGAGCAGTAGACCTTCGTAGACCTGTGAGAGAGTGAAGACGTGCGTCGGATCGACCGCTTCGGCGGTGAGTTGATGGACTTTGTCGAGGACGTCGAGGAAATTGCGCTCCGTGTCGATGCGCACTCGCTCCACACCTGTCATAATTTCACTTATTACTTTCTGACGCGGTGTGGCGTGCGGTTTGTTCTTCAGCCCTTTGAGATGTGGAAGTAACTCGGAATTGACGAAGTTAAAGAAGCTATTCTGCGGGGCGTCCTGCAACTCTGCTCGCTTGTTTGTGACGCCTTCCGGAAGACAGTCGGGCGGCGTGCCCCAGTCTCGCCAGCGATATGGGGAGTCCAGCGATGGACGAAAAGGGATGCCCAAAGTTTTGGCTTCGCCTTCCTCACGCAACTCCCGCTCATCGAGAATCCGCAGGAAGAGAATCCAGGTAAGCTCGGGGACATATTGCATGGCCCCCGCGCAGTTGCCCCTCCGCATGATATCGCATATACTCTTGACAGCCTGGTCCACGGACTGCTGGGTGGCGTGCCTGCGACCGTTCTTCTTGCCACTCCTGTTTTCTTTTCTCTTGGACATTCGCTTAATCACTCTGTTTCATACGATTCCAAGTCTCGATGTAGAATAGGGATACTGTGCTTGCGGAGTGGATGGCCAACCGAGCGATTCTGGCGTCTACTGGAGCCTTCATTCTGCCACGACCATGGGCATCCCCCGCGTGGGTCCGCAACGCACCGATGCCTGATGTCACGCTTACCAGACCAGATAACACTTGCTTGATGTCGGCTGCGATATTCTCCGGCAGGTCAGTGCGAGAGGGCGATAGGTTCAGATGCTTGCCTACCTCTGATACCAGGGCTTTGATGTCCTCGCGCTTTGGATAGGGTTGGTTCATTTCGTCGAGAATGCACTTGCAAACACTCTCAACGGTAGAACAAGCGGCGGTAATAGCGTCTTCCGGATCACGATCGGCTGCACCGAGTGATCTCTCAAAATCCGATCGCACTGAATCATAATCCGTGAGGTCGATGGCTGCCTTCAGTCCTGCAACGGATAAGTTTGCAGTCGTCGTGGAAACCAAGCGATAAAGCTTACCCTGCAACCGCAGTTCCATGTCATCGAACGCGAGCCTCTCGTTCAAGTACTCAACAACTGCCTCTAGTTCACCTGGCATGTCAATGTATTCACGCGGATCGACTGCAGCGAGTATTGCTTCTTCGATCTTGAGAGGGTTGTTTTCATTCAACTCCTTTAAGCAGTCCAGCACTGCGGGTACTCGTGATCGACCACTCACCGAAAAATCGACTCGGATTCCGCCGAAGAACTGCTCAAGATTCCAAGCGGTACGGTATATGCCCGGTGTCGAGCGCGAAGTCGCCGCGCCAGATCCACCAGTTATTGCCAGCGCCAAGGCATTGATAGTTGGTAGGGAGTACGAACCCATCAGGTTGCTCCATCAAGTGCTCGCCGAACCAAGGCACTTGGTAGCGCATCAAATTCACGACGTTCTTGTGCGATGCTCTCTACCAGATTCCGCGTGTTCTTCAGTTGATGTGATACGCTAAGCTGAGCCTTGTAGTCGGGCACTTCTATCTCGCTTTTAGCTAACCTCTTGAAAAGTATGCGCTCACGAACAGCACCGCGCGAGAGTGAATCGATCAAGTGTGCCCCTTCTACTGACCTAAACCAATAATAGAACCACCGTGTATCCAGCAGACCCGGTCTGCCTTTGACAACTACATAGTCGGGGCTGGTAATCCCCGTAGGGTCGCCTTCATCTACCATCGCAATAGACCCCAAGAGGATACGCATAGGATTGTAGAAAACAGTTGTGGGATCGACAAGCTTATATCGCTCGGGTGTCTTGCCGATAGTTTCCTTGGCGGGAGCCAGTCCAGCCCGAGTTGCACCGAGAACGGGATGCTTCGCCCAATCGTCACCGACTCCATTCTTGACCTCGACGAGACAATCCCCAAGCCCATACTTGTGTGTCTTTCCGCTATGCATAGACTCTCGAATAAGAGCGAATTGCATCGCGTTGGCCGCCTCCAGCCGCGCTTCCGCCGCTGCGCGGGCTTTCTCCACCGATGCCATCTGCTCGCGTAAAGCGTCTACGATACGCTTCTGCTCAAACAAGGGTGGCAGTGGAAGTGTCAGATTCGCCAGGTAGTCTTGAGGAAGCCGTTGCTGCCCCACGGCTCCGGTGAAGTGCTCAGTCGCATCTTGGAGCAACGACGGTTGACGAAGATAGTGCCAGATGAAGTCCGAAACAACTTTCTCACGAGGGCGAAGCACATGGAATTCTGTTGTCCCAAACCCGAACCCTCCGAGCAGCTCCCGAGCAACGGCGTGCTTCCCATTCTGCATACATGGGGTGATTTTCGCGAAGAGCACGTCGCCCTCTGCAAACCACGTATACCCTTTCTTAATTTCAACGAAGGGTCTCGTGCGGTATTCGATTATCGTTCCAGACTGCGCGTCAACACACTCCATGGGCACAAATGTGGTCGGTTCGTCGTCGTCGCGCTCGAGTGGCGGACGTTTGGGGTTCAGTTCGCACACCTCTCCCAACCTGACCCACCGCCATCCCTGCGGCAACTCTCGCCGAGTGTCTTTCCCTAAACTTGCACTACTCACGCCAGAAACATCCTTCTCTTCGTCTCACTCAGCAGGTCCGCCGGATTCCCTGCCGTCCTCAGCGCAGCCAGACCTCCTGCAGCCATAACTTCCGGGGTCTGAAATATCTGTTGGTTCTCCAGTCCATCGGTGCCGCCCCGTGCGAACTGGCTGACGATGGCGCGTATGGCCTCCGCCGTCTTTTTCGGCAGCGAGCCGAGCCAGGCTTCGTTCTTATACGAGAAAGCGGTAGCTCGCTGGGCGCGGGTGCGGGGGCTCATCCCCCAGCCAAGCTCGGCGAGCAGGTCAAACAGGTCATACGCCTGTTTCTCGTCGACCGTCCGCACGACAGTCGGCGAATAGCCCGACGCGACCAGCATCGAGATCAGTTCCTGGCGGGTGGGTGGACTCACCCAGCGCGCGCGGAAGTCCTCGAGCGAGGGTACCTCTTGGGTGAGCCGCTCCGCCAGACGGGCTTTGTACTCCTCGATAGGAACGGGTACTGCGCGACCGTCGACGAAGGTCAGAATAGATCGTCCAGCTTCACTGATTTGAACATCGAACCCCTCGACAACGATAGTCGGCTCTGGAGGCGGCGGCGGTGGTTCGGTGCCGCCCGAGCCGGTTCGCGGAGGCGGCGTGACAAAGGTCTGCCCAAACAGCCGGGTGGCGTCGGTGTAGTCGTATACACGGAACATCAGCTTGCCGGTCGGCGCATCGATCCGCGTTCCACGCCCCAGCATCTGATAGAAACTGATCGGGCTTCTCAGGTACTTGAAGAAGACAATATTGCGCACGCAGGGTACATCGACGCCGGTGGTAAGCAGCTCCACGGTGGTGGCAATGAAGTGGCTGCGCGAGGCAGCGCGGAAGTCAGGCAATTGATCGTTCCCGCTTCCGGCGGCAGTGCACTTGAAAGCATAGTAGTCCAGACGCTGTTTGCCATTCTCCTTACACCATCTCGCGTAGGCGTTGTTCAAGGCGATGGCGACATCATCGGCGTGGCGGTCGCGAGCGCAGAAGATAATCGTTTTCTGCTCCGGGCCACCGGTCTCCATTAGGTAGTTGAACAAGTCCCGGCACATAACAAGTACCCGATCCGGGAGGAGAATGCGATCTTCGTACTCCGTCTTCTGGTACAGGTCCTTGATCTGCTGGCGGGTTACTGGCTGACCTGTGATGGCATCGGTGGGATTTCGGGCGATGATCTCATCTATCGTAATCCCTGTGTCATCGAGATTGACCCTGCCTTTCTGAATTTCGCACGCAGCCAAATAGCCGTCTTCGATGGCCTGGGCGATATCGTATTCGTAGACCGGCTCGCCGAAGTAATCGATGTTGTTGGCGGTTATCTCGGAATCCCGCTTTGCTTCAGCGGACTGCTCGGTCTCTCGGAGTTGACGGGGAGTCGCGGTGAGTCCGATATGAACGCCCTCTTTGTTTCTGACCAGTACCTGTGACCACTTGCCCCAGGCCGAGCGGTGACACTCGTCTATTACGACATGGCTGAAGTAGTTCTCGGGATAGAACGTCGTCAGGAAACTGGCATCGCCATTATCACTGTCGACACCGAGAGTCTGGTACGTGGCTATGTGAATACGGGCGTTTTTGGCGTTGTTGGTGCCATCGGGGCGTCTATAGACCTCCGCCGCATCCGATCCAAACACGTTCTGGAATGCCTTGAGGGCCTGGGTTCTGAGTTCGTCACGATCACACACGAACAGAGCACGAGTCAGCTGACCGGCGTCGGACATGCGCTTCAACAGGTTGACCGCAATGAAGGTCTTTCCTGCTCCCGTGGCGAGAGACAGAAGCGCCCTGCGCGGCTCGCCCTTTTGTGTGCATTGAGCCACCTTCTCCATAACGGCGCGGATCGCGGCGTCCTGATAATAGCGCCGGACTCCTTCACCTCCGGAATACGGCTGAAGAAGAGGTCGTGCCGACAGCACGTCGAGTGTAAAGCCCATCCCCTGCTCGTAGCGGGAGCGAAGCTCGGCGGGGGATGGAAACTCCGCGAGCGGCCGGGGGGAAGAAGTCAGCCCGGTGAAGCAATCGAACTCAACGAACTGGTGACCGTTGGAGGAAAAGACGAACTTCACATTCAAGCGCTTGCACTCTGCATACCCCTTCGCCTGGTCGAGGCCGTGTCCGGGAGGCAGGTCAGCGCGCTTTGCTTCGATTAGGGCAAGTGCCACCGGCTGGGTAGCAATGTTGACTTTGACTCTGAGTACGTAGTCAATCTTGCCGCGCGAGCGGCGGCGCGCACGGCCGTTGACAATATCAACGCCTCCAGCGGTCTCCTCTCGTCGAATCAAGTCTTCGGTCCAGCCGCACCGGTGTATGGCAGGATCGATGAGCTTTGCTCTGGTATCAGCTTCGTTTAGTCCGGGCATTACTCCCCCAGGGTCCACACTGGAAGAAACAAATTCACTCCCCACAAGAGCCTAAGTGAGATGGCGAGGCCGCAGTCATTCTATCAGGGATATCCCCTTAGATATTGACCGCAGAAGACAACGCCGGTATTGGCTCCAGCTTGTTGCCCCACATTAGCGGGGCCGATGTAAAATATAGGCTGTCAATAACATAAATGTCAAGGCCGACAAACCGGGCGTGGTGTATCAATATGAAGAGGAAGGGGGGATGGCTTTTCAGTTTGACAGCGTGGTCACACCGAAGGATACTCGGTGTAGGTGACAATAACACACCTCTTGGGGAGAGGAGTTCCTTGGGTCACATTCGATTAGGCGTATTGCCGAGGACGCGGCGGTGGAAGCAGGTCATTGAGCTGCTCGAGGCAGGTGCTGATCTCGGCGAAATCGCCGAGAAGAGCTTCTATGCGGCCAAGAGCGGCCTGAAACTCGTCCCGGGCGATCCCGGCTTCACGACCGTCCTAACCTCTGTATTCCAATTCATCCAGGCAGCACGATCACCGGACCTTGTGGGGGCACTATCCGGTCTTGGGTATATCCTTCCGGCCGACGCAGGGGTTCTGGACATCGTCTCCAGCCTGCGTGCGAGCACTGACCGCACACTTGAGCAGTTGCAAGTGAAGTCCGATGTCGCCGAGATGGCTCAGAACACGTTCTCGGAAGTACTGTTACAATCGGCTAACACCAAGCTACCATCGCTGTTCGACACCACTCCAGAGCAATCCCAACAAGCCGTTAGAAGCCTGGCTCGAGGGAAAGAACTGTCCGCACTCATGCACGAGTTCTATGCCCGATTCACCAAACGATACCTGTCATACTACCTCAGCCGGGAGTTGCCCAGTAGGGTCGGCGGCGAAGGGTACTTCGAGAGCATCGATGGGCATGAAGCTTTCGACGATGCGTTGGACTTGTATGTCAGACAGTCTGTGCGGATCAGCGACGAGTTCACTCCCGGCTGGCTTGGAAAGACCATCCATGAAGGCACCCTCGACAACGCATCGGTCACACGATACGCCCACGTAGCGTTCAAGAAGATCGCAGGTGAGTTCGCACGGGGGAGCTGGCATGGCAACCGATGAGCCATTCTTGGCCTGGTGTGGACCGGAGTCTGTTCCTCGGGACCTCGCTCATGGATTCAATAAGGTCGAGTGTCTTGCCACTTCGGGTCCCAACAAGAATGTAAATCTCCATTTCGAAAACATACACAGGCGGCTTGCTCAGGACATTCCGGATGTTGCTGCCGACCTTCTTGAGATAGCCAGCTATGTCTACTGCGCGGATCAGGCATTCACACGAGGTGGCCCCACACTCCCCAGGAACGGGAAGAACTGGAACCGTCGTATCAGGCTCTGTATTCCGGTGCGAAACCATGACTTGTGGAATCGGGACGATGTCCTCCAATGCCTCGAAGAAACTCTGGGCTTCTTGTCGGACGATCACTATCGCTTCGAATTTCGGACTGGAGGCTCGCCTGCCAATCCGATGAGCTACTTCGATTTCAACCATGATGAAGCGTGGTTCCATGCGGATAGTGTACTGCTATTCTCTGGCGGCCTAGATTCGCTGACGGGTGCCGTGGACGAACTCGTCGATCAAGGAGGGAGTGTCGCGCTCGTCAGTCACCGTCCGGTTGGAAAGATCGCCAACCGTCAGGTGAACCTGGTCGATGCAGTTCGTGGTCTGACTGGAAGCTCAGACAGAATCCTACATGTGCCGGTGTGGATGAACAAGGGTGCGGAGCTATCGCGAGACGCCAACCAGCGGTCCCGGTCATTCCTCTACGCTGCGCTGGGGGCCTCGGTGGCCAAGATGCTCGGAGTAAACGAAATCAAGTTCTACGAGAACGGGATAGTGAGTGTGAATCTCCCACTTAGCGAGCAGGTGGTGGGAGGACGTGCGAGCCGCTCTACGCACCCAAAAGTGCTCAGAGGTTTCGAGCAGATTATCTCTCTTGTCTTTGGACAAGACTTCTCTGTCTCCAATCCGTATCTCTCAAAGACGAAATCCGAGGTTGTGGGGAAGCTTGCCGATTTAGGCGCAAAGGAGCTGATCCCTTTGACGAACAGTTGCAGCCACACGCGCCAGACGACTAAGCTCCATACACATTGCGGCGTGTGTTCTCAGTGCATTGAGCGTCGGGTGGCGACGACTTACTGCAAAGTAGAAGATTGTGATCCGGAGGAGCAGTACGCGGTTTCGCTCTTCACAGATCCCATCCCGAATGCAATGGACCGCACTATGGTTTTGTCCTATTTTCAGCACGCACGCAAGCTGCTCAGAATGGGGGATGACGAGTTCATACAAGGCTTCGGGGAAATCACCAGGCTGTTGGCCCATGTCAAGCTCCCTACCAGCAAAGCCGCCAGGATGTTTCTTGATCTCCACAAGCGGCACGGAGCACAAGTTTGCGATTCTCTGGCGCGTGTGATTCGCCGCCACTCTCAAGAAATCGCTGAAGGACGCTTGAATTCTGATTCACTGCTCGCTGCAATCGGCGTCAAACCTGGCTCGAATGCCTCAGGCACAAGCACAAGTCAGCGGTTCCCCACACCGGAAGGGACTCGTTGGTCGGATATCACGATTGAAGTAACATCCGATAATGCGATCCGCGTGCGTGTTGGAGACATCACGCGTTCGTATGCGGCATTGGATGTCGGCTTCAGAGACGGGCGCACGGCGGAGACGCTGTCCAAGCAATGGAAGCTTCTTCTCGTTTTTGCGTACTGCGACGGAGCACTTTCGTGGACGAGTCCCTACGCCAAGCCGGATAAAGCAAAACCGGTCCAAGAGCTTGCGAAGGTCCTGAAGAGCTTCTTCGGCTTGTCCGAGTCTCCCTTCCATCGTTACAGCAAGGAATTTGGTTGGGTCGCGAAGTTCAAACTGACCGATTGTCGCGGTTCTTCTTCTCGCCATTAGGATTTCTCCTAATAGGTAGGCAAATCCAACGCTGCTTTTCTTGCATCCTAATGTGATTGTCTTACAACTACTTACATTCCCCTCTGCGGTTCTTGCCAAGTTCTTCTCACCGTTTTGAGAAATCTCTCCAACAGTAGTCAGGAAGAACATTGGATCTGGCTGACAGATAGTGGAAACCTCGTATGAGGGAATCGGCCCGGAAGACCTTCCTTCGCCAGATCCGTCTTCCGGGCTTTTCAGTAATCGGAATGACTCATGAAGAGACGGACCGTGGCTTTGGCGCGAAGACTCAGGGACAACCGCACATATACAATCAAGGAACTTGCTCGCCAGCTTGAGGTGCACAGTCGAACCGTTCGGTCCTGGCGGGCGAGCGGCTTGCGGCCTCTGGAGGAGCAGTCCAAACCGCTGTACTTCCGTGGAAAGGCCGCCAAAGCCTTCATCCTCAAGCGCGCCTCGGAGGCAAAGCAAAGCCTTCAGCCAGACGAGTTCTACTGTCCGCGTTGTCGGTCACCCAGGAGATCCGATCCCAACGCCATATCTGTGTTGGACACTGGTCGGAAGCTTGGCAAGAAGGATTACTCGCTTCACGTGACGGGAGTTTGCGAATTGTGCGGCTGTCCTCTGAATCGTTTCACTTGCTATTCTCGCCTTAATCATGCCTGGAGGGTGCTGGTGTTGACGACAGGTGAACGGACTAGATATGGGTACAGTGATGCTACCCCAAACAGCATGAATGAAGGGAACTATAGACATGAGTAGCAGGGGCAAGAACGAGCGAGTGAAGCGCCAGTATTTCAAGAGGCTGCGTGAAGCAGATGGACTTTCGGAAATGACGATATCCTGCAAAGAGAGATCAATCGCTCTATACGATGAGTTCTGCGGAAATCAGGACTATGTGAAGTTCAATCAGAAGCTGGCTGTACAGTTCAAGTCATGGCTGAAGGAGAGGCGAACCGGAGGCAAGCCCTTATCTCTTGCGACGGTCCACAACCATCTCAGGCAAGTTGCTGCGTTCTTGACGTGGTTGTCCGGCCAGCCAGGATACAAGTCCAGTGTGAAGCTGGATGCCGTCAGCTTCCTGAATCTCGATCGAAAGTCTACAATGGAGGCTGTAGCTCCCCGCCCCGTGCGGCTGCCTTCGCTGAGCTACGTCAAAGAGCTGGTGCGGTCCATACCCGGCGTGAGCGACGTGGAGAGACGAGACAGAGCCCTGATCGCGTTTCTGCTGGTTAGCGGAATGCGCGATAGCGCGATAGCGTCACTTCCTCTGGGCTGCTTCGACCGAGACAGCCTCATGGTGCACCAAGACCCAAGACAAGGGGTTAAAACGAAATTCAACAAGACCATAAACACACGCCTGATGCATTTCGACTCCGAGCTGATCAGTATCGTCTGTGATTGGGCAGAGTATCTCGAGCAGGGGCTTCTGTTCGGTTCGACCGACCCGCTGTTCCCGAGAACGCGAGTCGAGCAGTGCAGAGAGGGCCTTTCGTTCGAAGCGACCGGACTCGAACCAGCATTCTGGTCAGGTGGTGGCACAATTCGAAGGATACTCCGTGAACGGGCGACAGCGGCCGGGCTCGACTACTACAAGCCACACTCCTTTCGACACGCCGCAGTTCACCTGGCAATGAGTCGGTGCAGAACAGCGAGAGAGATGAAGTCAGTTAGCCAGAACATAGGTCACGAACACATCGGCACGACCATCATGACCTACGGCACACTTGACTCTCAAACGGTCTTGGATGTTGTCTCCCGGATCGACTTCGAGGGTGCTCGAGAGCCTGAGATGGATGACCAGGAGCTGGATCGCATCATCCAGCTATTACAACAACAGAAGCGGTCAGGTCGAAATGGGCTCGAGTAGCTGAGGCAATGATGGACTCCCTCCTGACACCAGAACAGATCGCCGAGAAGTTGGGCGTGAAGCTGTCTACCATATACAATTGGACGCACATCGGCTTCATTCCTCACGTCAAGATCAGGAGATTCGTCAGGATCCGGGAGTCTGAGATAATGCGTTGGCTCGAAAAGCAAGCAGTTGCCGGTCGAACGAAAAGAGGACCGTCTGTCCTATAGCACTCCCTGCGCTATTCCGTTGCCCGGAAGGGCAGCTTCGCCACCGCCTTCACCAAGTGCTCAGGCGCGAGGTGTGCATAGATCATAGTCGTTTCGATATCAGAGTGGCCAAGTAGCTTACCAACGGTTGGCAGGTCCACGCCGTTCATCACCAGGTGACTCGCGAAGGTGTGTCGCAAGGTATGGACACGGGTCAGGTCGGTGATACCCGCTCTCAATGCAGTCCGAATGAGTTCGTTGCGCAGCCAGTTGTGCGATCTTGCCCGGTCCCTAATTGGGAATATGAAGTCGTCCTGCTCCGGTTTGTTCTTAGCTTTGAGCTTCTGAAACAAGTCCTTGAGTTCGTCAGTCATTGGCACCTCTCGCTCGCCGGTCTTTGGCTTCCAGTCCGCCTTGGATCGGATCGCAATCGCACCACGTCTCAGGTCGATATCCGACCAGCGCAGGTACTCCAACTCGGACTTTCTCAGCCCGCTATTCAGGAACGTGAATAGCACAGAATAGTACTCGGGAGTGGCGGCCTCAAGAAGGCGATGGCACTCTTCAACTGACAGGAATCGGACGGTGCGCTTGTCATCGGTTTTCAGTGGCTTGACTTGATTGACCGGATTGTCCTTCAAGTATCCCCAGCGTCGAGCCAGGTTCAGCATGGTCTTGAGACCTTCAAGCTCCAGATTCACCGTGCGCGCTCTTGCCCCCTTGCGCGTGTGCTGGCGAATCTTCCCGTCGACCGGCTTGCCGTTCGGGTTGACCCACTCGTCACGACGAAACGTCTTATACCCCTCAAGTACCTCGGGAGTGAGCTGTGACAGCATCGCCACTGAGGGCTGTTTCTCAGTCAGGTAGCGCCTGAAATGGTCGGTGACAGCCTTGTAGCGATTCATAGTTGACGGGCGGTGGTTCGTACGGTTGTATTCGAGGAAACGTTCTATGAGCTCCCCGACCTTGATGTCCTGGCTGGAGAAGCCAAACTCGTCGCGGGCGACCTTGACTTCAGCATCTTTCAAAGCGAGTTCGGCCATCTTTTTCGAGGTACCCACGCGCTTACGAACGCGACGACCTTTGACCGATATGTCAAGGTACCAGATCTTCCCCCGCTTGTAGATTCGTGCCATGATTGCCTCCAACTTGGCACAGATGTGACACAGCGACTATCTACGGGAAAGATAAGAACTTCTAATACATTGTCAAACAATATATTAGTTCTGCTTGATGGATATTGGTGGAGGTGGGGGGAATCGAACCCCCGTCCGAGTAAAACGTCAGGCCATCCTCTACGTGCGTAGTCGGTCTATAAGTTCTCGTGCCAGCCGCTGCCGATCGACAGGCCACGACTAACACCAGCCTCTGTTTTTAAGCACCGCTTAGAGACATCGCGGCACCGAGTCCCCTTTATCGACGCCGCAGCCCAACCCTGGGAACAAAGGATCGGGTGCGACGGGCTTTAGGGCCTAACACACTAAGATGTTAGGCAGCCATGGCGTAGTTAGATTCGCCAATTAGTGTTTCGTCCGGTTTGATAACGGAGCCCCAGACTACTCCGGCACGCTGATAACCCCCCGCCATACCCGTCGAAACCGGTCACCCCCATATCTGAGGAATACTGATCTCAAATCGGATATCAGAGCGTTGGGCAACTGATATCGATGTCAAAGAACCCTGGGTAATATACCCTGTCGGCCGGATTTCACCAAGCCGCACTGTTCAAACGTACCAGTCGACAAAAAGTTTCCCTGTCATTCGCCGGCACTGCCATTATCCGTTTGCACCACTTGACCTTTACCGGCCGTTCAACCGTTCGGGCCAGAAAGGTGTTTCACCTGGCGGACCGGCCCGGCAATCATCACAAAACCAATTCCCCACCCCTAAAGCTTACCACTATCCTATTGCAATGCTTCAGGTTTTTTTGTTTCCTACGGCCGCACCGGGTTATTTTTTCCGACTCTGGAGACTATGGATACCGTACCGATTAACGCCCTCATCTTCGTCGCCTCGATAGCCGTCATCGCCCAGGGAGCAATCTGGCTGGTCGACTCCGCCTCGCGAATCGCCGCCCGTCTGGGAATCTCCGAACTGGTGATCGGCCTGACCGTGGTCGCGTTTGGTACCTCGGCCCCCGAGGTCGGCGTCACCGTCCTCGCCGCACTCAAAGGAGCCGGAGATATCTCGGTCGGCAACGTGGTCGGATCGAATATCATCAACCTCTCGATCATCCTGGGCGGCACGGCCCTGTTCGGGGTGCTTCGCACACCCCGCATGGTGATTTTCCGCGATGGTCCGTTCCTGCTGGCCATCACCGGCGCGTTTATTGTTATGCTGCTCGACTATCAATTGCAGCCGCTTGACTCAATCATTCTTCTCGTGCTCTTTGTTGGCTATCTGACCTTCCTGTTCGTCAGAAAAGAGCCTCTCGACGAAGAGATCGATACTTCGCCGATGAAATGGTACGATCCGTTTCTGACCGTCCTCGGCCTGGGCATGGTGGTCGGCGGGGCGCATCTTATGGTGGAGTCGGCATCGTTTATCGCTAGGGTGTACGGTGTGTCGGAGTGGATTATCGGTGCGACCATTGTGGCGTTTGGTACCTCGGCGCCCGAGATAGCAACCTCGCTGGTGGCCGCGATCCGCGGCAAACACGCCATGTCGATCGGCAACCTGGTTGGCAGCAACATTTTCAATCTGCTCCTGGTGCTCGGAATCGCCGGTTCGATCAACACCCTGACAGTCGCGCAGGCCGCCCGAGTTGATATCATCATCATGGCCGGTATCGCGGTGATTGTCTATGTATTCGCGCTGACCGGTCGCAAGGTGACGAGACTCGAAGGGGGTATGTTGCTGGCGCTTGGTCTGGCGCACTGGGTGTACAGCTACATGCAGTAGGGCTTTGGTGTACCCACCCGGGACGGGTGGGCTACTCGAAGGCGGGACGGGTGGGCTACTCGAAGGCGGGACGGGTGGGCTGCTCGGTATTCGGCAACAACAACGCTCGCTAACACTTTTTCACACAGGTCGTAGTCGGCCATGGACATACTCGTACAAGTGCTGTTGCTCGTCGGCGGTATCGCCGGTGTTGCGCTCGGCGCAAGCTGGCTGGTAGACTCCGCCTCCCGGATCGCCGCCCGGCTTGGTATCTCCGAACTGGTGATCGGTCTGACCGTCGTCGCGTTTGGAACTTCCGCCCCCGAGCTCGCCGTCTCGGTACTGGCGGCACTGAAAGGCTCCGGCGATATATCGGTCGGCAATGTGGTCGGCTCGAATATCGTCAACGTGACGATCATTCTCGGGGCGATTGCGATGATCCGTCCGTTCAGCACGCCGCACAATATCGTCAAACGCGACGGTCCGGTGATGATTATCGTCTCGGCCGTACTCGGGCTGATGTTGTTTGATGCCTCGCTCGGTCGGCTGGAGTCGGTTGTTTTGCTGGCGATTTTTGCCGCCTATCTCGGATATTTCTTCTGGAAAAAGGAAGCGCCCGATGATACGACGCCGGTCTCCCCCATGCGCCGTTTCGATCCCCTCCTGCTGCTAGTAAGTCTGGGTCTGGTGATTGGAGCCTCGCACGTGATGGTCGACGCCGCCGTGACGATTGCGTCGCGGGCGGGCGTGTCGCAGTGGGTGATCGGTTCGACTATCGTCGCGTTTGGTACCTCGGTGCCGGAGTTCGCTACTTCGCTACTGGCGGTGCTCAAGAAACGTAACGCTCTGTCCCTGGGCAACCTGATCGGAAGCAACATCTTCAATATCGTGTTTATTCTCGGCATAGCGGGGACGATTCATCCGTTGTCGGTTGCGCTGTCATCGCGGATCGATGTTGCCATTATGGTTGGTATTGCGGTGGTGGTGTTTGTGATGGCGGTAACGTCGCGCAGGATCTCGCGTCTCGAAGGAGCGGTGTTGTTTCTGCTGGGGGTGGCACAGTGGGTGTGGGGATACATGCGGTGAGGCGAAATTTGCGCGAAAATAGCTTATGTAGCAAATTGTTCAGAACCTGTTCCGTCGGGTGCTAGTTTGCTCGCCGCGGCGAGCGAACGACACCCGACGGCGGCTCACTGTCATTCAAGAAAAGTCTCTCCTGCGATGGGTTACATAATCGAAACGGAGAAGCGAATGCTCGAATTACGAAAGATCGCAGCGACAAGTGTTCTTGCAACACTGATTCTAGTGGCAGGCTGCAGGCAAGATATGAACCTGGAACAACCCGGGGTGGAAGGCATGCAAGTACATTATCTGGAAATCGTGACCAACGATGTCGACGCAGTGTGTTTCGCGTACGCCGCAACCCACGGTATAGAATTCGGTGAGCCGGATTCGCTGCTTGGCAACGCCCGCACTGCCAAACTGCACGACGGCTCCCTGGTTGGGGTTCGGGCTCCCCTGCACGCCGACGAAAAGCCGGTGGTCCGGCCCTATTGGCTGGTGGATGATATCAAGGCGGCGGTCGCGGTAGTCGAGAAGGCGGGTGGCCAGATTGCGGTTCCGCCAATGGAGATTCCCGGCCGCGGAACGTTTGCTATCTATTTTCTTGGGGACAACCAACACGGACTCTGGCAGCTGCAGTAGCACGTCTGCCCGCAGACGAAATACCGTTTGTAGGGCATGTCTGTCCTCAGGCGTGCCGAGGTGCAGTTTGTAGGGTATGTCTGTCCTCAGACGTGCCATGATACGGACAGACGGAGTCTGTCACTCCGGCGAAAATCTTGTAGGTCAGCTCCGGTCGCGATTGCCGTTCCCGACACGTTATCCCGTGCAATCCGAGCGACCGGTGCTGACGGCGCATGTCGCTACAATCAACTCGTTTCGTAGGTCGGAACCCCTGTGGTTCCGCCATTGACCAAGTCCGAACCACAGGGGTTCGGACCTACAGGACTCCCTACCGCGCCAGCACCATCTTCCGCGACAAAACCGCCTCCCCGGCCGTCAGACGATACACATACACGCCGCTGGCGACGTCATCACCCGCAGCGTCCGTGCCATCCCATACGACCGAATGTGACCCGGCCGGAAATTCGGCAGAAACGATCGTCGTGACCCGTCGGCCGAGGACGTTGAAGACATCGATCTCGACATGTGATTTGACGGGAAGTTGGAAAGCAATGGTGGTCGTTGGATTGAACGGGTTGGGATAGTTCTGGTACAACTGGAAATCAACCGGCAGGACCACTCCCCCGCCGCCGCCGGCATCGGTAGAGCCGTCGAATCCGGCGTAGATCCACACTGTTCCCGTCTGATTGTCGATGGTGGAGAAGGCGAAATCATCGATACCGTCGCCGTTGTAGTCACCAATGCCTGTGACGTCCATACCAATGTGGCTGTTCAATCCGGGCAGATCTGCACCCCGTATCTCCCAGTCAGGAATACTGTCGATATCTGCGCCACCGTAATACAACTGGACATGAAGTCCGCCGATCCATGAGAGTGGAAGACTCGAAATGAGGTCCAGAGCACCGTCGTTGTTGACATCGCCAGCGGAGTGCATCAAGCCGACATACTCTGCTATGGTCACATCCGGAATCGTGTCCAATGACGGCCCACCGAAAAAGACGAATGTCAGCGAGTCATCGCCGGCGTGACTACTGCCAATCACCAGGTCGTCCCACCCATCGGCGTTCAAGTCGCCGGGACAAAGGAGCACTTCTGCCCCAAAATTGTCGGAGCCAACAACGTAACCTCCTGGTCGATAAATAGTGAGATCCACCAGGGTATCAAAGGCAGGACCACCGTAGAAGATGCAGACCGCAGCCGGTGTATCTGAGATTTTTGGTTTTGCATTGGTCGCGATATCCTGGAATCCATCGCCATTGAAATCGCCGAGCGCAAATTGGTCAGCGAACTGTCGATGATCTGTCATTGTCTGAGGAATGCCGATTGAGAAATCGTACAGACTATCCCACGGTAGTGACAATTCGAAGAACAGGAGACGGTCCTTTCCTGGAGAATAGTAGTTGGAGACAAGCTCTCTTCTCCCATCGTTGTTGATGTCGGATGTTACATCCTGGAACAACGTGAAGCCACTAAGAGTATCCTCCCAAAACCACCAGTCGACAGAGTCATCAATTATTGGGCCGCCGAAGTAAACTCGGATTCCTCTCCCACCTCCATGCACCGCCCAATCTCGATATCCATCCTGATTGGCGTCAAAACTGTTGCCAAACGGAATCGTCTGGTTGGTAGCTCGGAACGACACGAGGTTAGACACGGACTCTCCGCCCAGGAATAGACTGAAGAAACCCCTGTTGTCGTAAACCAACAAATCAGCAAACCCGTCACCATTCTGGTCGCCCATTGGAAGTACTCTGCGGCCGAATGATGAATTGATGGTATCGGAGACTATCTTCCCGAGGAACTGCGGCTCTTGGGCGTGCGTGTTTACAAACGGTAGCAGACAGCAGACGACGACAAAAGCAGCTATGCGGACGGTCATGCACTCCCCCGGGAGTTTGGTGTTCTTCTCAAAGATAGAGCGCGTGACCGTTTGTAACAAGGCCAATTGTCAGCACCGTCTTTGACACCCACCCGAGACGAGTGGGCTACTCGATACAGACCCCGGCTGTTGCGTCACATGCTAGTCCGCGGGAGCGGACGACATGTGACGCCGCTTCACCACACTTTCACTACCACATCGCAGGCAATCAGGATTTCAGTCGCCTCTGTAGAGGACATATGTTTGAGAGCGGTGCTCATTCGCACCAAAAGGAGGGAAAAGAGAAATTTCGAACCTAAAAAATGACAAAACAAACCCATTTCGCTGTAACTGACACAGGGACAGGCTTGTACAACGAAGTTACGTTTCCCCGACGCTCCTCACAGCGGCCAACTACACCAACCAGGGCTGCACTGGGACGCATAAAGAAGCCGCCCGCTTCGGCGATGAAGCGGGCGGCTGTATTGTCCCTTACCTATCGCAAATCTGCGATCGTCTTAGAACGGGCAGACCGGCGCGGCGCCACCATGGAAGAGGTGGGCGGCCAGGTAGACGACGTCGGCGATGTCGACGATATCGTCACCCGTGCAATCACCCGCGAAATACGGAACCGGAGCGGGACCGTAGTTGAACAGGTAATCGATCAGGTACATGACATCGGACATATCCAGAACTTCGTCACCGTTGGCATCGCCGCAGACATAACTGTCAACGACCAGCGTGTAGTCCTCGACCTCACCGTAGGAAGTGTTGCCGCACGGGCTCGGGGCGTTGAAGGAACCGTCGAGCAGGCGGACACGCATACGGGTCGGGACTTCCACAGCACCAACCGGCGGGTTCAGAGTCGCAGTGTACGGACCGAACCCAGGCGAACCGGCAGTCGAGATCGCCTCACCGGCATCGTCGAAGTCGAAGTCGTTGTTCCAGTCAATGTACAGCCACAGCTCGTCGGACGAGTAGCCGCTGCCGTTTTCGACCGTGATCTGGTAGTCGCGGCCGATATACAGCGTCGTCTGGAGCGCCGTGTAGTCGGTGTAGAAGCTGGCGCCCGACGCGTTGTCGATATCTACCAGTTCCACACGCGAGATGTACTCATAGGCGGCCGAGTTCGACGCCGCAGGACAGTAGCAACCATCGACATAGTAGTCAACGTCGATCGTCAGCGTGTACGGTCCGGAAGCACCTGGCTCCTCGAGCACCGGGTAGTAGTAAGTGCCGGGCTTGAGGCAGGCCCAGTTGATCACGACGTTACCGTCGCCGGCAAAGGTGTATGCACCGGCGTAGGTGAAGTCGGAGCACGGGCAATCCGTAGCCAGGTTCAACCAGGCGTTCTGGAACGCCGGCGAGGTGCCTTCGTAGGAGATCGTCACGCTGGCATCACCGGTGATCGTGAAGGCTTCCCAGACATGGTTGCCGGGGAACGACGCGCACTGGTTGGATGCGCAGGTGTTGTCGCCGTTGACGACCGCCGGGAAGGTGGTCTGGACGACGGCGTCTTCACAGTTGTCGTTGGCCGGCGGGGCACAGACTGAAACATTCAGAATGCCGTCGCCGACGTTGGACGAGTAACCACCGACCTCGATCAGGTACTGCTGACCGGCAACCACCGGGATCAGGATCTCGGACTGCAGACCACAGGCGTCGTCGTTACAGGCGAGCTGGGTCGGCAGCGGGCTGCAGGAGTAGCCGTCATACACAGCCATCTTGGTATCGTACGAGGAGCCGCAGAGGCTGATCGTGGCGTTACCGGTGACGCTCGGGGTGTAGACGTACCAGATGTTCGGGGAGGTCATACAGGTGCCACCGCCATCGTTGCCGGCGGACACCGTCGAGAACGGCAGATCCACCACTTCACCGATAGCTTCGGCATCAGCACACAGGTCGTTGGCCGGGGCGCCGGCAACCTCTTCGATCGTGATATCGAAGTCGGGGATGCAGTTCGGGGTCGGCCAGGTATCGACCATGATATAATACGTACCGGCGGTCAGCGGCACATTGACGATCGACTTCGGTGAGCCGCTCGAGCCGGTGACAGTACCGATACAGGTGGTCGCATTGGGCGGGCAGGCGCCGTCGATCAGCATACCCGACCAGGTCGTCCCCTTCGGGTCGAGAGTCAGGGTAACGCTCATGTCGTCGAGCACCTGCAGTTCGATGATAACATCTTCGCCGCCATCATAGGAACCCAGACAGGTGCTGCTGTAGCTGTTGGCGTGACCGCAGTTCGTCTGGTTGGCGATGGTGTACGGCAGATCGGCGGTGCCGATCGCGAACGTGATCGGAGCGGAGCAGTCGTCGCCGAGTCCGGCGATCGGGCACGGATCGGTGCCACAGCTCAGGGTCTCATCCCACGTGCCACCCAGCAGATCACAGTCGGCCTCGGTCTCATCGGAGCACGACGGAGAGAAAGGATCGCCGTAGCAGCAACGACCCACCGGCGGCGGATCATCGTTGACATTGACGAGATCGATCGCGGCCTGGGCGCCGTCGGCACCATAATAGCGCCACGCCAGCACGACACTGGTTTCACCGGCGTACGCGCCAAGCGATACGGTGACGGGAATCCAGACGAAGCTGGTGAAGACACCGAGATCATCCTCGCTCCACAGCAGGGTCGGGAAGGTCGCACCGCCGTCGGTCGAAATCCACAGCTCCAGGTCGTAGTTGTCATTCGGGCTGACCGACCAGTAGTAGCTCATGAAGACCGCGAAATCGACCCGCAGGTCAGCCGGCGTTGTTCCCGTGAGATCCATCACCGGAGTCGCCAGCCATTCGTCCTGAAGGCCGAGGAGGTCGTCATAAAGGACTTCGGCGCTGGCAAACCCGCTGTAGGAAGCATCAAACGACTGGTGCCAGTTGAAATCGGCGCCGTTCGGGTTCGTGTTGACCACGGTCCACCCGGTCGGCGGCACAGCCGTCTCAAAGTCCTCGCCGAGGATAGTCGATGCCGGGATGGCCCGCTGTGCATCGGCAGTCTTCGGCGGAGCGACTTTGCCGTCCTCAGTATACAGATCCAGGTCCTTGATTAGCTCACCGGTACCTGGACGCTGGAAGAGAGGATTGACCGACTTGGGACCGTTATCGACCGGCTCCTTGTCGGCAAAAACGACAGCCGTCATTCCAAACACCAGCACGATTGCCAGAAGAAATGTAGCTATCTTTCTACAGTTCGCCATAATTGTACCTCTCGTTCTCGTTCTCTTTCTGTCTACCTGTCATCTTTTGTCTTTTCAAAATTTAAGTCTACTGCGAATTACCTCGTCATGATTTTACGTGAAAGGCTCGACGCCCCACACCCGCGTTGGGGATTGTATCATCGCAAGTAATTCGTTGCTGTTCAAGACCTTTCATGTTCTGGCCCGACACACATAAAGGCTGCTTGTGGCACTAAGCCATAGCTCGCCGTCAACAAATGACCAAAACACTTGCTCAAGTGGAGTACTAGAAACTGAATGATAGAAGACCCGTTAATCGCTAAACGTAAATATAGTCAGTGGTTACGGATTGTCAAGACATCCTTTGACAAAAGTGGTATTTTCTGGGACCAATTTGCTGCTCACAAAAACCGTCTGTATACAAATCGGCTGTTTGGGGTACCTTTTCACCCTGGAATAGAACCGATCCCTGGAAATCAACCGCCGAAATGGCAGGTTTTCCCAGCTACGATGGGCCGTGAGAGTGTGAGGAGAGCAGATCCGACAGCGAAACAAGCAGCGCCCGGCTCTGATAACCGAGCTCATGGCGGGCCTTTTCCGATGAGAAGGTCCAGTCAAAATCGAGCATTCGAACGAGATCGGGGTAGAACCCGATCCGCCCCCGATTGGAAAGGCGAGCCCAGAAAAACGACAATCGAGCAGCCAAATCAATCACCGATCGAGGTATTCGAACCAGATGCGGGGTCTTGCCGACGAGATGAGAAACCATCAGAACCAGCTCGCGGGCCTCAATATCATCGCCGGCAAGGATATAGCGGTGCCCGGGGCGCCCCTTCCGGAGCGCGGCTATCGTCCCCGAAGAGACATCGCGGACATCGACAAGGTTCAGCAGGTTGTCCAGGTCCGGCAACCACAGGCGGTTGAAGTAGGTGCGGACGGTGGCTAAATCGGGTCCCCCGAAAGTTGGTGAGAGGATTATCGAAGGGTTGACGATCACCAGCTCCGGGGAGGCCGGATCGGTGACCTTGAGCAGCTCGTTTTCGGCGGCCCGTTTGGTCATTATATAGGGGATGCGGAGGTGATCGAGGTTGAACGAGTGCTCTTCGGTAAGCGGTTCCCGCTCATGTGCTCCCGCGGGAGCGCCGTTGCGGGGGCGTGCTCCCACGGCCCCAACGGTGGAGACATGGACAAACCGCTCGACCCCGGAGCGACGAGCAGCCTCGTACATGTCGAGCGCCCCCATGACGTTGGTGCCGGTAAACTGGGTCAGGCGGTCGGCCCGGAACTCCACCAGGGCAGCGCAGTGGATGACAGCATCGATCCCCTGCATGATCGCCAGCAGCTCCCGGCCGTTGCGGAGATCGGCGGTCCGTTTTTCAAGTCCCAGCCGGTCTATCTGGGTGGTGTCGGAGCTGACCCGGACGTGGGCGATCGGACTGAGGCCGCGGTCGGCCAGATCACGGATGATCTGCCCGCCGAGCGAGCCGGCGGCGCCGGTGACGAGTATCTTTTTGCCCGCTAGATTCATGGCGATAGCAGCAAATTGTTCGGCGACCGGTCTTCGGTCGCTATATTACGGCAGATGATAATGGTCCGCATGTAGTTACACAACGACAGGCGTATGAAAAAGGTTCTCAGACAGATCTGGAACGGCTGGATGCGGTTCGCGCGGGTGGTCGGACGGGTGAATACCGCGGTCCTGCTGACGCTGTTTTATTTCCTGATCCTCTCGCCGCTTGGAGCGGTGATGCGGCTGTTTGGCTGGGACCCGCTTCGAACAGGCCGAAAAGCGAGAAAAGCCGAGAGCAACTGGCAGACGGTCCGCGATGGCTCCCCTGATCTGGATTCGCTGGAGCGACAGAGCTGAACATGAAGGTACTTGGCATCTCATGTTTCTATCACGATGCGGCGGCGGCTATCGCGGTCGATGGTGAACTGCTCGCGGCTGCATCGGAAGAACGCTTCAGCCGAATCAAACATGACCCGGAGATTCCGCGCGGGGCAGTTGCGTACTGTCTTGAGCGGGCCGGAATAGAAATCAACGATCTTGACTACATCGCATTCTACGACAAGCCGTTTACGAAGTTCGACCGCATCCTGGTCGGCTACACCGCGACACCGTTTCGTTCTTACCGCGCCTTCCTCGCCGCCATGCCGATCTGGCTTCGGCGCAAGCTCTTCACCGAACATGTCATTCACAAGGAGCTGGGGTACGACGGTGAGATGCTCTTTCTGCCGCACCATTTGTCGCACGCGGCCGGGACATTTTTCTCATCGCCGTTCGAGAAAGCGGCGATTCTAACAATCGACGGTGTCGGCGAGTGGGCGACCGCATCGTATGGTATTGGAAATGGCGCGGAGATCTGCCTGCAGGCGCAGATGGACTATCCGCATTCGGTCGGATTGCTGTATTCGGCGTTCACCTACTATCTCGGTTTTCAGGTAAACTCCGCCGAATACAAGGTGATGGGGCTGGCGCCGTACGGCGAACCGAGATTCGCCGAGCTGATCGAACGGGAGCTGGTGACTATTCACGATGATGGTTCGATTCACCTTAACCTGAAGTACTTCACGTACCATCACAGCCTTCGCATGACCGGGGCGAGGTTCGAGAGGTTGTTCGGTCGGCCGCGCCGCGACCCGGAAACGCCAACCGATCAGTTTGCCTCGGATGTAGCCGCGTCGATTCAGGCCGTGACCGAGAAGATCGTCTTGAAGATGGCGTCGAATGTTCGCAAGACAATCGATCTTCCCCGCCTGTGTCTCTCCGGTGGGGTGGCGCTCAACTGTAAGGCGAACGGTCTGCTGCTGAAAGAGGGCCTGTACGACGAAATCTACGTCCAGCCGGCTTCGGGGGATGCCGGTGGTGCGGTTGGGGCGGCGCTGTATGTGTCGCACAAGCTCGGCGCGCCACGGAAAAAACGTCAGTCCTTCTTCTCGCTCGGGCCGTCCTTCGCCAACAGCGAGATCGAGCAGTTTCTCGACCGGCACGGCGTTCCGTACACGGTGGGGAGTGATCATGAATTGATCGATCGTATGGTCGAGCAGGTGTGCGAAGGCAGGATCGTTGCGGTCTATCGCGGTGCGATGGAGTTCGGGCCGCGGGCGTTAGGGTTCCGGTCGATTCTCGCCGATCCGCGCGACAACCGGATGAAAGAGCAGATCAACAACGCAGTGAAATACCGGGAGCCGTTCCGTCCGTTTGCGCCGGTAGTGCTGCAGGAGAAAGTCTCGGAGTACTTCGACTGCGAGAGCGACTCGCCGTACATGCTGTTCAACTTCGCGGTTCGCGAAAATAAGCGGTCGGTGATTCCGGCGGTGACGCATGTCGACAATTCGTCGCGCATCCAGACCGTCACCCGCGAAGACAACGCGCTGGTCTATGATCTGTTGCAGGCGTTCGAACAAAAAACCGGGGTCGCGGTGCTGCTGAACACCTCGTTTAACCTGAGAGGGCACCCGATCGTGCATACGCCGGAACAGGCGTTTGCGACCTTCTGTTCGGGTGGTATTGACCTGCTTCTGCTCGGTCGGTATCTTGTAGACAAACGAGAGATCAGCCCGGAGTTGATCGAACGGTTTCGGTTCGAGAAGGGACTGGACTAGCAGGTCCGAACCCCTGCGGTTCGGACGTGTCGGAACCACGGGGGTTCCGACCTACACTTCACGCATGCGAAGGCGAACGACGATGGCGAAAAAAAAGATGCGGCGGCTCGGGATATTCTCCGAGATGTGGTATTTCCTGAAAACTTCCAAGCGATGGTGGTTGGGGCCGATCTTTGTCTTTTTGGTGCTGTTGTCGTTGCTGGTGATTTTCACGGAGTCATCGGCGCTGGCGCCGTTTATTTATTCGTTGTTCTAGGACCTCCTGGACGTGCGTGGCGTACGTCCTCGTGCGCCGCGCGTTCTGGTTGACCCGCTCCCCTGTAGATCAGGTCCCATTCACGGGCCTATCAGTCTGATTGAACACCTGAGAATCTACATAACGCCGTCCGAACCAAGTCAGTCTCGGCGAGGACCTGATTGTCTTCCAATGCGAGTGTGTTCTCACGCAGGTCCTCGCAAGATTGCCTGAGCACCCGAGCCGTATCTCAGACCTCATGTGAGCGCCAACCGAACTGACCGTGGCAGGGACCTGCGCTACAGGGATTGTAAGACTAACTTATTCGTCCAGGCAGATTGCCGACTGCTACGACGTCTCAGCAGCCATCCGCATCGGCTGGCGCTTCTTGTATGTCAACGACCGCCACAACCATTCAAACGGACCAAACCGGAACCGCGACAGCCAAAGCGGACTGTACACCAGTTGCAGCGCCCAGATACCGAGCACAAACCACCAGAGCGCAGCGCGATTGAATTCGCCGAAATAGCCCAGCCCCCAGCCATAGAAGATGAACGTACCGATGAGGCTCTGGATCAGGTAGTTGGACAACGCCATCCGACCGACCGCCGCCAGTCGTTTTCGCACGCCCGTCAGCAGTTGGCGTTTGCAAACCAGCATGACCAGACCGATATGTCCGAGGACCATCAGCAGTCCGGCAACATAGTCGACCGAGCCTCCAATGGTATACATGTATGCGGGATCGAAGTTATGACCGACCAGCAAAGTCGAGCCGTACCAGACCAAAGGCAGCCCGACTGCATAGCCGATGACAGCACTCCACCTGTAGAACCGAACCGAGCGCTGCGCTGAAAACACTCCCAGCTTCATCAGACCCATCCCGACCAGCATCAGCCCGGCGATTCGCCAGACGATAAAAAACGGATACGAGATGAGATGCATCTGGAGGACGGTCGGGAGCTGGTGCAAAATGATATCCCAATAGCCGGAGCGCATGATATCGGTCTCTTCGCGAAGAGTCTCCTCGTTGGGATGGAAACCCTGCTCGACCTCGTCCCACACCTCGATCATCCGCTGCTCCATCGGATCCGGTTTCTCGCCGGCGTCGAGCGCGGCCTGTCCGCTTTCGGCCTGTCCCTGCATCCAGCCGAGCAGCGCCCCCACCCCCGCCATCGGCGCCAAACCGAACAGCGTGACGATAAGGCCGAATATGACGAGAAACCGCGCGGACTTCCGCCGGAAGAGATAGACGATCATACCGCAGATGGCATACGGGAACAGTATGTCGCCGAACCAGACGAAATACGCGTGGAGCGCGCCAAACAGCAGCAACCACCACTGTCTTCGAAAGAAGGCCGGCCGGACCGATACGCCTCTTGATTCCGCCCGCTCCGTCAACAGGATGATCCCCGCCCCGAACAGCATCGAGAAGATCGCCATGAACTTCATGGAGAAAAACAGGTAAGAGATTTGCCATGAAAAGAAATCGATTCCGGTGAAGCCGCCCGCGACAGTCGGGTTCTGCATTACACTAGTTGGATAGCTGAACAGGACGATATTGATTACGAGTATGCCGAGCAGCGCGAAGCCGCGGAGGACATCGAGCGACTCGATGCGATTGCCGAGTGCGACCGGATCGGTGAGGGTCCCGACCGGCTGCTTTTCGGGTTCGTTGGCTGGTGTTTCGGAAGACATAGGTTGGTATCCCCTAACCTCGTATCCGGTGACGGCGGGGTCTATAATCGACCCCCCCCCGAAACGATTCCGTGACCGTAACATGGGGTATCCTCCCCATATTGGCAACCATAGAATAGTGCCAAAAACAAATGGCTGACAGCGGCGCCTGACTCAGCCTATATTCCTGCCATGTCCACACGCCGATATTCATTGCTGACCCGCCTCACCGCAGGGTTGCTGGCGATCGTTCTGTTTCTCGCACTTCTTGAAGGCGTCGTGCGAATCGTTGGATTTGAGACGAAATTCCAAAACCGCTTTTTCGTTCTTAACCGGGCGCTGGACTACCCGGATGTCTTCAAGAAAGACCACGATCTCTTCTGGCGCTTCCGCCCCGATCAGACCATCACCTCCGAGTTCTTTCAGGGCGCAACCTATCATATCAACAGCCGAGGGCTTCGCGGCCCGGAGTTGACCGTCCCCAAGATGAAACCGCGCGTACTGGCGATCGGCAACAGCTGTACGTTTGGCTGGGGGGTGACCGAAGACAGCATTTACATCAGGCAGCTGGGGCGGCTGCTCGATAACGAATACGAGATGATCAACGGCGCCATTCCGGGATACACCTCGTACCAGGGGAAGACGTTCCTGGTCAGTGACCTCGTTCGGCTGGAACCCGAAGTGTTGCTCGTGCTGTTTGCCTGGAACGATCACTGGGCAGCGGCCAACGGAATCGCCGATAAAGACCAGCGGTTTCCGCCACCGTGGATACTAAACATCCAGAACCTGCTCTCGCATCTCGAGTCATATCGGCTCTACAAGAAACTGCTGTTGTCGGCAGTGGAGCCAAGTCCGGACTCGCTGTTCACGCCCGGAACTATCGTCTATCGGGTGGGTCTCGAGGACTTCTATCAGAACCTTCAGGAGATCTCCGCTATCGGTCAGTCTCACCACATGCGGGTGATCTTCCTGACCTCACCAATACCAGCGCTTGCGACGTACTACGCCCCGGGGATGCGCTCACCGATGCATGCCTTTCATGAGAGGTACAACGATGCTGTTCGTCGCGTGGCGCACGACACCGGCGCTGAGTTGGTTGATATCGCGGCGTTGTTCGATCAGTATGAGGATTTGTTCGATGACGCCGCGCTGGACCCGATTCATTTCAATGCGAAGGGGCATGCGGTGGCGGCGGAGGCGTTGGCAGAGATATTGGCTGGGGATTCCCTGTAGACATTGTGCGTGGTGTACGTCCTCGTGTATTACGTCACCTCTCGACCCCACCATAAATGGTGGGCCACCCAATTACTGCTCGTCAGCGAATGTATCCAACTCCCCGATCAATCGCTCGATATCCGAGTCATCATTAAACAGGTGAATCGATGCCCGGATCGAGCCTTCGCGATGCACCAGCACAATGCCCGATCTTACCAACCGCTTCTGCAACAGTGCGTAGTCTTTGCAGGTGAAGGTCAGTATCGACGACCGGTGCTTCTCTTCGAGCGACGACGTCACCGTGTAGAACGGATGATCGTTAAGATACGCCGTCAGCTTGTCTATCAGGGCGTGGTTGTGCTGTTGGATGTTGGCGATGCCAAGCTCTTTGAATATCTCCACCGACGCTTTCATCCCCATCAGGTTCAACACCGCATAGTAGCCGATCTCGAACTTGCGGGCGGCCTTGAAGTACGGTTTATCGAAGTAGAACAGATCGGAGAAGTTCATTCCCCAGTCGACCCCGAGCCAGCTCATAAAGGGCGGCTTGATCGAGTCAAACACCTTGTCCGCGATGTAGAAAAAGCCGCATCCCTGCGGGGAAAGCATCCACTTCTGGCAGCCCGAAGAAAACACATCGAGACCAAGCTTCACAACATCAACAGGCTCCACACCCATCCCCTGGATACCGTCGACGACAAAATACAGGTTGTGTTTTCTGCACAGTGCGGCGAGTTCGGCCAGGTCGTTTTTGTAGCCGTCGAAAAACTGCACCCACGAAATAGCCAGCATGCGGGTTTTTGGACCGATCGCCTGCTCGATGGCTTCGACCGTGGTGCGTCGATCGACCGATTTGATCTGCTTGATCGTTACGCCGCGGGTCTCGGCGGCGGCGCGAGCAACATAATAGAGGGCCGGAAATTCGACATCGGATATAAGGACCTCATCCCCGGGCTGCATCGGCAGACCAAACATGGCGACATTCAGTCCGTGAGTCGTGTTCAGCCCAATCCCCACCTGGTGTTGCTCGGCGCCGATCAGCGATGCGTAGTCGGCGCGGAGCGCTTCGGAAGTGGAAAACGCATCATGCGAGTCATCCTCGCGGCAGTCCACGCGGATGGCGATATTGCTCTCGACCGCTTCCTTGAGAGGCGTCGAAAAAGGACCGTACGAGGCACTGTTGAAATAGACGGAGTGGGCGGTGTGCGGAAAGAGCTTCCGTGTCTCGGCGAATTTGGCGGCGGTATCGGGTGACATAGGATCTCCGAATGATTCGGTGGTATTCTTATAGTGAATAGAGCCAGGCGATGATCGACAAAGTACCGGCTATCTTGATCAGGTATGCCAGTAGCTGGAAAAGCAGAAACGGCATCGGCAGTTTGATCCGGACCGACAGCCCCAGTACGAGCGGCGCGGCGCCAACCGCAAAGGCAAACAGTGCCCCCGCCATACCGGCCCGCACACCCGAGAACGGGAGTGCGAAATAGAAAAAGGCGTAGGCCACCAGGGGGATGCCGACATAGAAAAGCAGCTCCATGACGAAGTTGATTCCCCACCACACCCAGCCTTCGTTCTCCACCAGGTGTTCGGGGATCTGGCGGGTGAGTTTGAGGCGGCGCTCGATCAGCTCTATGATGAGCGATACGACGAACAGATATGCACCGCCGACCGCCATGGAATAGAGAAGCAGGTCGTAGGACAACATTACAGCCAGCCCTCCTGGAGATACCACTCGTAGGTCTGCCGGGCGCCTTCGGCAAAGGGAATGCTCGACTCGAACCCGATTTCTTTTTTCGCTTTTGACGTATCCACTTCCCACGAAGAGAGCAGTTCTCCGGCTTTCTCGCGGGTCAGCATCGGGGTTGCCCCAACCACTTTGAACAGCAGTTCCGAGACGGCGGCGATCCCGCGAAACGCGAATCCGGGGAGCGGAAGTGGATAGGCCTTTCGGCCGCATGCCTCCTGCAGGATTTCAGTCAGCTCTCTGAATTCGTAGGCGTGGTTTTCGCAGATGAAATACACCGAGCCGGTTTTGGTTTCTGCGATCATCGCCATGTAGATGCCACGACAGAGATCGTCGGCATGCACCAACTGCAGTTTACGGGTAATGTCGCCAATTGCCGGACGGATGTGGCGATAGACCGTCTGGAAAAACGTAAAGACCTCTTTATCTCCCGGACCGTAGACACCGGGCGGCCGAATGGCGACGACATTGAACCTGTCGGCAAACGAGAGTGCAGCCCGCTCGCCGGCCAGCTTGGAGCGGCCATAGATCGTGATCGGGTGCGGCTTGTCCTTCTCGGTGACGGGGCGACCGTCGAGCGACGGTCCGGCGGCGGCCAGCGACGATATGTAGATGACCTTGCGGACGGTCGGGTTGTGCGCCACGATCGCCTTGAGAAGATTTTTCGTTCCATCTTCGTTGACGATAAAAAACGTGTCGGCGGTCCTGGCTTTGACGACTCCGGCGTTGTGCACGACATAGTCGACGCCCCTGACCATCGCAGGGAGCGAGTCAGGGTAACTGATATCGCCATAGCGCAGTTCGATATCCAGACCCTCGAGCAGGTTCAGGTTGGCGCTCTGGCGGACACCGGCGATGACGCGAAAGCCCCGGTCGAGAAAGAGCCGGCACATGCGCGAGCCGATGAAGCCGTTGGCGCCGGTAATGAGCACCGATTGCTGCGGGGCGGAGTCGTTCATGCGACGAAGGTAGCGAATTGGCGGGGTGGCAACAAGTTCTTATATTGAGAGCATGCAATTCGGCTATCGACTGGTTACCGATTCCCAGGGGCGGATCGAATATAAGCAGCGGTCAGGGGGCAGGAAGCATTTCCACGTAGCGGTCTTTATCGATGAACCGCCGGATGTGCTGGCCCGGATACGGCTGGTCGAATACCGCCTGCACGATACGTTTGCCGAGCCGATCCGCCACAACGACAGCCGCGAGTCCGGGTTTGCGGAGTCGTTTTATACGTGGGGGAAATTTGCGGTGGCAGTGGTTGTTCTCTATACCGACGGCTCGCGCGAGCGGTACGAGTTTTATCTCGACTACTCTCTGCCTCCCGATCTGGGGTTGAATTACGTGAAGGTGCCGGTGGAGTGAGTGGGCCCACGGCAAACTCCCTCCGAGTCTTCCCGTATAACGTACATATTCACCGCACACTTCAGGGATAGCCTGTGGTTGATCCTTACAGTCTTATGATCTTCATGGTGGCCGGAATCGGACTTAACCTTACGCCCGGTCCGGACATGATCTATGTGGCGTCGCGAACGATCGGTCAGGGGCGCTCGGCGGGGGTGGTTTCGGCGTTTGGGATCGCCGCCGGGTCGTTGGTCCACATGACAGCGGCGGCGTTTGGTTTGTCGGCCCTCTTCGCCTATTCGGACCTGGCGTATCAGGTTGTGAAATACGCAGGCGCAGGTTATCTGGTGTTCCTGGGAGTTCGCATGCTGTTCAGGAGTGGGCCGACCTCGATACTTTCGGATTCGGTCCGGAGAGCACATGATCGTCTCTCACACGTGTTCTGGCAGGGAGCGTTGACCAACCTGCTGAATCCCAAGGTCGCCCTGTTTTTCATCTCGTTCCTCCCGCAATTCGTAGATCCCTCTCGGGGTACAGTCGCACCCCAGATATTGCTGCTTGGTCTGGTATTTAATATCACCGGCACGACCGTCAATGTGGCGGTCGCGTATCTGGTGGGAGTCGGCGCCGGGTGGCTCCAACGCAGCCCACGCTTTGTGCGCTGGCAACGACGGATTACGGGCTCGGTGTTGATCGGGCTGGGGGTACGGCTGGCGATACCTGAGGGGCCTTGACGGGTACTGGGGCCGGACTGCGAGCCAATCCTGAGCAAGATTTGTTTGTAGGGTGGAACCCGAGGCACGCCTCGGCGCTTGTGCGCCAGAGGAGTGTGCCGAAGTGGTTCCGCCAGCGAAGCAACAAGACACGCGTTTCAGTGATGGCAGAACCACTTCGCGCTCCGCACTCGGGTTCTGCCCTACATCAGCTGTCAGGCGAGTCGCCTGACAGCACGTACATTAGCTTCAGGCCCGGTCTTCGTCCTGCCCCTCCACCAGACACATCAGATCCTTGATCTGCAGCGGCTCCACCGACACAAACCCCTGACCATACCGGCAACGCGCCACCAGACCGAATGACCGCGACATCGAAGTCAGACTGTCGATATAGTCCTTACTTTTCTCCGGATTGAGAAACTGCGATTCATGCGCTTTGAGGGCGCTGATCCACTGATCGAAATGGTCGGTGATGTCGACCACCAGGGTTGGGGTCACACCGTGCGGCAGGAAGTAGTGCAGGATGCGGGTTACCAGATGGCGCTCTCCCGGTACCTCGGCCTTCTGCAGGGCGGCCAGGTTGGTGGCGTTGATCGTAATGATCCCTGCGGCGACATGATCCGGATGCGACTGCCGTCGGCCGTGCCCGACATGCGGATAGGGACAAAGGATCAGCCTGGGGCGGGCGGCGCGAATCACCGCCGCCAGAGCCTGCCGTTTGTCGTAACTGTCTTCGAGTTTGGTATCACCCCAGTCAAACGTCTTGAGGACATCGACCCCCATGATCCCGGCGGCGCGCTGGAGTTCTTTTCGCCTGATGTCGGGGGTGCCGCCGGTCCCCATCTCCCCCTGAGTCAGGATAACCATTCCGCAGCGGTAGCCGCGTTTGACGAGATCAATCAGCACCCCGCCGGTGCCGACCTCAACATCATCCGGGTGCGCTCCTATCGAGAGGACGTCGTATTGCGTAGCATCACTCATGTAGCTCATCCCCAAAAAAGAACGCCCGGAAGAAGCTCATATCCTCCGGGCGCCCATATTCATAATCCGATTGCTCAGTCGCCGAAACTCTCCGAGTGGAACTTCAGCATCTCGCGGATCAAATCGTACACAACTTTACCGTTGGTCGCCGGATAGCCTTCGTATCCCGAGTAGTTATACACTTCGGGGGCGTAGCCGTCGTCGCGAAGCGTCTCGATCCACGAGGCGGTCTGGTCGCCGAAGTTCAGCTTGGCCTGACGGGAATTGGCGATCCAGATGTTAACACCGGTCAGCGGCTGGCTGACCGAGGCGTTGTCGTGGAGGCGTTCGAGGTCGTTGGCCAGCCAGAGATTCCAGATCGGTGTGTACGGATTCCCGGTGCCGTCGAACGGCAGGTGGAAATGCATGTTGTCGTCATCGGGACCGATGATCGTATTGATCAGGGTCGTCGTATCCGACAACCGCTGGAAGCGCTGGGTGATGTTCTTGGTTACCGGCTCGCCGATGTCCCCCAGAAGATTCAGCGTGTAGTACAGCAGGGTGTCGTGCGGCGAGAAAGCGAGCGAACCACCGATGAAGAGCTTGGTGGGCTCATCGGTCGCGACCGAATCAAACGCCGTGCGGAAGTTGGCCGGGGTCAGTCCCTGCAGCGTGACGACCTGCTGCATATACGGAACGAAACCACCGCTGCCGTTGGCGCCGTCGAAATCGAGCGGGCCGTCAACCGCGGAGATCGAGCCGTACGTATTGGGGTTCTGGATCGCGGCGCGGAAGGCGCCGTAGGCGCCCTGCCCGATACCACCGATACCAATCTTGGCAGGGTCGGCGATGAAGCTCGGGAAAAGGAACGAGAGCTTCTCGATCATCTTGTCGCCGAGGACGCGATCGTAGAAGCCGGCCGCATAGCTGTTGCCGTAGAAATAGCCATCAAACGTCGGGTCGTTGCCGACCATGACGATCAACATCGGCTGAATCTCACCGGTCGCCGTCATCTCTTCGACGATCTGCAGAAGACCATGTTCGAGATAATACGTGTCACCGCCGCCTTCGGGGGCCAGCAGGACAAGGGTCGGCACCGGCTCAGTGAAGGCTTCGGGCGGGATGTAGGTTTCCATCTCAAGGACGGCGATATCATTGCGAATCTGGAACAGCAGTTCCGGTTCCATGGGGGACGTCACGGGAGTTGTGCTGTCGGAGAAGACGCGGTTGGTCGGGTCGACTTCCCACTCGACGAAATCGGGTCGGGAAGGAACATTGCGTCCGCGATCATCACAGCCGGCCAGCACCACCAGCACAAGCAACAGCGCCGCGACGGCTAATCTGGTATATGTGAACATGGCCTATCTCCTAAAACCGGTAGTTGAACGAGAAGATTGTCTCAAACGTCTCGGCCTTGTACTCGCCGGGGAAATTGTCGAACAATCCGTCGTTGTTCAAATCCTGCATCTGGTTGATATCGATGTCCGGGTAGTGGATGTAACTGGTCGCGAAACCGATTTCCCACTGCTGGAACGTGACGATGGCACCGATATTAAATCCCCACTTGTCACCGGTGTCGACGAGCTGGGGGGTGAATCCCGACGGATCGCGGTCGGCCGACTGGTCGCCCGACACACCGCACAGGAGCGTCAGGTAGTCTTTCCAGTCATAGCTGGCGCCGAGTGCAACCTTGCCGGCAGCGTTCCAGTCCTGGGGATAGGTCAGGTCGGTCTCGAAGAAATCGACGACCGACGGATCGGCGGCGAGACCAGTCGGATCCCAGTTCGAATAAACGAACTCAAGCCCTTCATACTTCGACCACATCGTATAGGAAGCATCAAGCGCAATAGTCAGTTTCTCGGTAACGTCGTAAGAGAGGCCAAAACCGACTGAAGAAGGAAGTTTGATAGTGGTCTCGAACTCCGGATGCATGGTGTGCAGGGCGCCGTTGACCCAGATATTGTCGATGGAGCCGAGGGTGCGGCTGTTAAGAGTCGCATCGTACGGCATATAGAACATCTGGTATGTGTCGCCGTCGACCGTGATGTCAAACGGCAGCGACCCGGTGAGGGCGATGCTGAGTTTCTCGTTCACCTGGTACATCATACCGGCGGTCAGACCGAATCCCCAGCCGTAACCATCGTTCTGCGAAAACTGCACTATCCGGTCGCGGGGGCGATCGGAAAAAGGAGCGTCGGCGGGATTGGCCCGGAATGTGACGTTGTTGAAAGCGAGGTCGGCGCGGAGCAGCTGGAGCCCGAGTCCGACCGCGAGCCGGTCCTCGGAAAACCGTTTCGCGAGCGTCACCTGAAATGCCACTACGTCAAGATTGCTGTAATACTGATCGAGCGGGAGATCGTTGTACAGACTGTCGTTGTAGGCCAGCGGCATCTGATACAGCGTCCACTCGATGTTGTTATCGAACGGCTGATACATAGAGAACCCGACACTCATGCCGCCCCAGTACGGTGTCTGGAGGATGATCCCGGCGGCGGGGTTGCTGAGGATCTCATGTTTGTTGTAAAGTGTTTCATCGTTGACAACACCCGACTCGTACACTCCGCCGTAGCGGTAGTCGGAGGTGAGCTCATTTCGATAATGAAGGAAGCCGACATTGGCGCCGACCAAGTTGTCGTAGATGAAGGCCTGTCCGGCCGGGTTGTAGTACGCGGCCGTCCAATCATCGGCAATTGCCCGGAAGGCGCCGCCCATGGCCCTGGCCTTGGTACCCAGTCCGGTCACTTCGAACCCGCTGGCCAGCACGGACGACGACACCAGCAGCAGAACCAGAGCTGTGACGGCGAGACGTCTTAAGATCCCCATTCTACTCTCCATACAATATCCTGAATACGAAATACTTCCCAACCTGACTGAACCTTCACACCTCGGGCGACCGACCGAAAACCACGAGATTAAGGGCCGTCCGAAGACTGTCGACGTTGATCGTGAGTCGAAGCCACGTACGCACGAAAAACGATTCGGCAAGTTACTACGCCTGTCTACCCTTGTCAAGCCGGAATGAGCTTTTCCGCACTCCTTTGGTCCTAATAACCTGCTGAAAACTATTCAGTTAGCGACAGCCATTGATATGACGCAGGCTCCGGCCGATTGTAAAGAAATTAATTCTCCCCCCCGCCCCATAACTTAAGAAAACTAGAATAGAAGCCCCTGCTGACAGTTACAGCGATCCCCTTCGACCACCAACCCCCCGCTCTCACGTGGTATCAGCGGGCGGGATGGAAATAACTTCCGGCGAAGTCGGCACTTTTTTCATCTCGGAGACCTCCCGAAGTCCCGTCAGATGTCACCGTCACACAGTCATGGGCTTATCGCACAACACCCTACGCGCTTCGTGCGACCGTCGGCACAGGCGTTGCTTTAGGGACAAACAGGAAAACAGGAAAGTCGAGCCGGAGCGTTCGACTTCGATCGCGGAACCATAGGAAGGTGAAACGATGAAGAAAGTACTGCTGGTCCTGTTGCTGGTCATCATTCTGGTCTCAATAGACTGGTTCGTGAAACTTCGCGCACAGGACCTCACGTCCCTCACTGCGGAACAGCGGGAACAGCTGCTCCGAGAGTTCAAGTCGGGACAAACCGAGATGCCTCGGATCTCCCCCACCGACCAGAAGATATACCGGAGTCCGGAGATATACGACTCCGTTCCACCGCCGAGCCGACCATCACATCCGGCGGAGACCGAAAACCTGCAGCTTCCGACAACGCCACGAGACCCCAATGAGCCTAAGGCTTTCGAAGACCTTGCGCCGTTTGGAATGGAATTGTTCGGCGGACCGACAGAAACCGCTCCCCCGTCGGACATGGCCGCCTCGCGCGACTACGTTCTCGGTCCGGGTGACAACCTTATCATTTATCTCTGGGGTCGCGCCGAGCAGGAGTACAATCTGACGATTGATCGCGAAGGCTCCGTGTTTATTCCCAAGGTCGGGACAATCCCGGCGTGGGGAAAGACGGTCGAAGATTTCGAGGCGTTTGCGAAAAGAAGATTCTCTTCGGTCTACAGTGAGTTCGACCTGTCGGTTTCGCTGGGGAAGATCCGTTCGATTCGGATCTATATCACCGGCGAAGTCAACCGTCCGGGCGCCTACACGGTGTCCTCGCTGACGTCGTTGTTTAACGCGTTGTATCTCGCCGGAGGTCCGACCGAAAGCGGCTCCATGCGCGCTATCAGGTTGATGCGCGGCGGCACGGAAGTCGCATCAGTCGATCTGTACCGCTTCCTGCTTCGCGGTGACAACGGCGGCGATGTCCGCCTGCAGTCCGGCGATGCCATTTTCGTACCTGTTGCCGGAGCGCGGGTGGCGATCCGCGGACAGGTGCGGCGCGAGGCGATCTATGAGATGACGGGCGATGAAACCGCGCGTGACCTGCTCACCCTGGCCGGCGGCGCCACCGCCCAGGCGCATCTCGATCGAGTCATGCTGGAGCGGATCAACGACGCCGGTGAGTGGGAAGTTATCGATCTCGCCCTCAAAGAGACACCCGACACGACAACCGCCGATACGGTGTTGATCGATGGCGACCGGGTGACCGTCTACTCGATTTTCGAAGCCAAACGCAACATGGTGGCCGTCTTCGGCCATGTCAAACATCCGGGCTACTATGAACGTCGGGACTCGACCCGAGTCGCCGATTTGATCGACCGCGGCTCGCTCCAGGAATACGATGTCTACTACGACCGGGCAAACCTCTTCCGCCGCTATTCGGACTGGCGGGTCGAAGTCATTCCGGTTGATATCCGGGCCTTGATCGACGGTAACGAATCGCAAAACGTCCTGCTTCAGGATCGCGACTCACTGCATATCTATGCGATAGACGATGTCACGTGGGATCGCTACGTATATATCGAAGGCGAAGTTGCCCGGCCGGGTCGCTATCCGCTCTATGCCGACATGACGGTTCAGGATTTGATTTTCCTTGCCGGTTCCTATACGCGGTCAGCGTCAACCCTCCAGGCGGAACTGGCACGGTTCGACGCCCAGGGACATGTCTCCCTGCAGAAAGTCTCTCTGGCGCGTTCCGTGACCACCTCCCGCACGCTGCAGGAGGACGACCGCCTGTATATCCGTCGCATTCCCGAATGGCAGCTCCACCGGACCGTGATGCTCGAGGGAGAGATTCAGTTCCCCGGCGAGTATGTGCTGGCCGACCGATCCGAAACGCTCTACCAGATCCTGCTCCGCGCGGGCGGCTTCACGCAAAACGCCTTCCCGGTCGGAACCGTGCTCGAGCGCCGGAGTATCGGCGAATCGCTGGAGCGGCTTCGCGTACCAAAATTACTGGAACGCTCCAATCCGATCGCCATCGACAGCCTCGGCAATCTGCACACCGAAGTGATGTTCGACTATGAACCGGAGTCCGTGAATCGGATCATTGTCGATATGAATACGATTATGGCGTCCGACGGCCGGATCGGCGATGTGGTGCTCGAACCGGGTGACCGCATCTACGTACCATCGGTACCCTCCGGAATCTCCGTCATGGGCGCGGTCGGCGCCAACGGAACGATCAAGTTCGCCGATGGAATGAAAGTGAAAGACTACATCGAGCGCGCCGGCAACTTCACACCGCAGTCCGATAAAGGCAACACGCGGTTGATTCGCGCCAGCGGTGAAGTCTACGCCGGAGGTGGTATTCTCGGCAAGCGTGTCAATCAGGGAGACGTGATCGTGGTCCCGAGCAAGATTCAGAAAGATTCCAACTGGCTGAAGACATTCACGACGGCCATCACCGCCACGACCGGCGTACTGACCACCGTGTTGTTGATAGACAAGCTGTAAAAATCGCAGTGTTCTTCTTTTCTCACCTTCCTGGCCGCCGGGGTGGCAGATACGCCGCCCCGGCGGTTTTTTAACAACCGGAAATTTCTGTCGGGCACGCCGGAAAGAAAGGCCTGCCCAGGAACGGAAACCTCTCCGCGCAGTTTCCGTCACGCGCCGCTAACGCGCTGTAGTTTGGTGGCTTAGAGGGCGTGTGCAGAAATCATACAGCATGGCACCGACCTTGCAATAACACCGTGTGACAGAACCGCACACTCGACAGGGAAGTCACACGCGGAGGTTACCAATGGATCGGTGCCGACACAACCACACCCCGGCGCATGCCGTCACGGCGTGCCATGCATTCGCATCCCGCCTGTCCTCTTCCCTTTTCGATATCAAGTCTATCGAAAGGACTTCGCTATGAGTCTCATCAGCACCATTTCCGAGGATCGGGTTCAATCGCTTATCGCGTCGATTGCCAGATCAACCGTCACCCCCGCGAACAATATCATTCCGTTTGTCGACGCTCAGGCGGCGCTCGCCGCGCTGTTCGGACTGTCCGACAAGTCGGTTTCCGAAGTGCTCGTCGCCGGTCATGCCGGTCCGGAGATTGCCCTGGCAGCCGATCGGGCCGGACTGACACTCTGCGAGCATCTCGGCACGTCACCGTTTGCGGCGGATCCCGACGGTGTGGTCGAGCGCTGTGTGACCGGTCGCGAGACGGTCTATGTCGCCAATCCCAACCGGATCACGGGGTCGAACTTCGGTAAGGCCGATCTGGAGATGCTGGCGGGCGCCGTACCGAACGGCCTGCTCATTGTCGATGAGTACTACTTCGATTTCTACAATATCAGCGCCGAATCGATGTTGGCCGGGTTCGGCAATATCGCGGTGCTGCGCTCGTTCACATCGGCATTCGGGATCGCATCGTCGGAAGCGGGGTTCATCATGGCGTCCCCGTCAATCGTCAGGAAACTCGACGAGTTCCGTCAGGCGCAGACCTTCACGGTCACGCTGTATCGCATCCTCTCGACAACCATCGAAAACAGCGAAGCGCGGGCGATGCGGGTCAAGCTGCTCAACGACGAGGCGCTTCGCCTGGCCGGCGAGCTCAACTCGCTCAAGATCCAGAGTCGTATCTCCCCGACCGATTTCCTCCTGCTGCGGGTGGCCGATCCGGTACGGTTCGGTAACGCCTTGGCGGCGGCCAAAGTCGAGATGCTCAATCTCGACGGTTATCCCGAGCTGAAACACTACGTACGCTATACGATCCAGTCGCCGCTCAACAACGATATCCTGCTTCGCACCATCCGGAAGATGCCGAAGGATCACTATGCGATCGACTCGCTCGACCGTCGCCTGATGCGTCTCCGCTCCGGCAAGCAGGAAAAGCCGGTGGACGGAATCGACACCACCCGCGTGGTGGAGCGTGACTCCAAAGCGCCGACCATCAGAGAAGATGAGACGGTGTTCGCACAGTCGTGAGAACGCCCAGAGAACATTCGCCGGCAGTGGCGGACAGATCGCACACAAACGGGGAAGTAGGCCGATGATACAACCGTCAGCAGAAGCGACGGACAGACTGCGTAACCGCGAAACCCTCACCGGTGAGCGGCTTCAGCGACTCGATCGCAGGCACCAGGCGCCGATTGATCGAATGGCGGAAGACCAGCCGTTTGAGCCGTATACGTTTGTCACATCGCGCGCCCGCCGGAAGAAAGAGCGGGCACGACGCATAACGGTCAAGCCGGTATGGGCGAGGGCGCTCAGCGGCGATGTTGCCGACATGGCGCTGGCCGTCCTGCTGGCGACGGCAGTGCTCAACACCGTTACCGACAGCCCGTACTGGTTGTTTTTCGGGCCACTGGGCTTTGCGGCCCTTCGCTGGACGATCGGTCGGCTGACCGGCGCGCGACGGCTGCTGGGGCAGGTCGGTATCTCGCATACGCTGTGGTCGGTGGTCCGCTATGAAATCAAGGCCGGGATCGGCACCCTGGCCGCAGTTTATTGCCTGCAGCCCGGCTTTCCGCCCAATGCCGTTGCCGGTCTGCTCATTCTGAACCTGGCGGCGCAGATCGGACGATGGTATATCGGTACCAAGTTGATCGCACGCGAACGCGTCGGTGATCAGCCCGTCGGCACCGCGACCAGAGTGTTCGTGGTCGGTACCGGCAAACGTGCCCGGCAGGCAGCGGATATCCTTCTCGATTCCCTCGACAAAAGTTTTACGATTGCCGGCTTCATCGACCAGAACTCGCACCGCTTGTGGAGTTACCGTGACATCCCGCTGGTCGGCGGACCAGAAGACCTTCGGGCCAAAGTCGGCGGTACCCAGGTTGATGCCGTCGTCCTCGCGGTGGAACCGGAGCAGATTGCGATGGCCGGACCGCTGATCGCCGAATCGGAGCAGATGGGCATCCCGGTGTGCATCTTCCCCGATGTCTACACAGCGGCGATCGGTCAGTTCAACGCCGGTGAGATTGTCGGACGCTCCGCTTTGATTCTGCGTGCGACTCCCGAGAGCCGGGTGGCACTGCTGATGAAAAGCGTAATCGACAAGATCGGCGCGGTCATCGGTATCGTGCTGGCGTCGCCGATCATGGCGGCCTGTGCGATACTTATCAAACTGGAAAGCCCGGGACCGGTCTTGTTCAGGCAGGTACGCTCCGGACTGAACGGTCGTGCCTTCGAGCTCTACAAGTTCCGCACGATGTGTGAAGACGCCGAGCAAATCAAAGAGAAGCTCAAAGATCAGAACGAGATGTCCGGGCCGGTGTTTAAGATCGCCAAGGACCCCCGCATCACGAAAGTCGGCGCTTTCCTCCGCAAGTATTCGCTCGATGAGCTCCCCCAGTTTTTCAATGTTCTCATGGGAGACATGTCGCTGGTCGGACCGCGGCCCCCGCTTCCCCGCGAAGTCGTCGATTTCAAAGGCTGGCAGCGTCGCAAGCTGGCGGTCAAACCGGGCCTGACCTGCCTCTGGCAGGTGAACGGCCGCAATAATATTGATTTCGAAGACTGGATGCGGCTCGATCTCGAGTACATCGACACCTGGTCACTGACCGGGGATGTACGCATTCTTGCCAGGACCGTCCCCACCGTTCTCAAGGGTACGGGCATGTAGGGCGACGTGTGACGATGCCGAACTCCGTTACCAGGATTATGTTAGCGATCGCGCTGATCGCCGCGACGCCATCGCTGTTTGCCGATGGCGTTTTGCCCGTTGGAGCGCCGGAGTACCGCATCGTCTATGATCGCTTTGAGCGACAGGAAGCCCTCGGCGATACGCGGTTTGACTACCAGCTCGGACCGTATCGCTTCGACAGCACGCGGTTCCACCCGGGGCCGTTTGCACGATTCGCACAGCTGGCCGACTACCGCATGAATCTGTTTGGGTTCGCCGGGGGAGATTACTCCTATGCCAAAGATCAAAATGGAAACGGGTTTGAATCATTTCGTGGCGGACTGGTGGGTCGACCGACCAGGCGGTTGTTTGTGTTCGGGTCGTTTGCACTCGATGAAGCCCTGGCCGACGATCCGACCTATCATGGCAAGGAGTGGCGGGGGCTGGCCGGCGACGTTCAGGATGCGTTTGTGCATCTCGACGCCGGACCGTTTCAGGCGATCGCCGGACGATTTGGGTCTTTCTGGGGCATTCGCAACTCAGTAGTGCTTGCTGAAAACAACCGGCTCGACGGGCTGGAGTGGCGGTATCGCTGGGGGAAAGTGACCCTGAGCTATCGTCTCGGCCGGCTCGATGGTCTGTCGCCGCAGCACGACGGGGTCGAGGAATTCGAGAACCGCTATTTCGCCGGACATCGTCTGGATATCCACCTGTCGAACAGCGTAAGAGTCGGCGCCTTCGAAACCGTCATATTCGGCGGCCCCGGACGGCAGATCGAGTTGTTCTACCTCAATCCGCTGATCTTCTTCCATGGATCACAGCTTAACGAAGGGGCCGATGATAACACGTCGCTCGGCTTCGACTTCACCATCAAGCCGATGCTTGGTTTGAAACTGTATGGTCAGTTGTTTGTCGATGATTTCCAGATCGAGAAAAACACCCAGGGAGATCAGGAGACCGACCAGTACGGTCTGGTGATTGGCGGCTACGCGGCCGATGTGATGTCAGCAACCGATCTGAGACTCGAATACACCCGTGTCACCAACTGGACATTCAACCAGATACTCGAACGCAATCGATACTCGTTTAATGACAAGCCGCTCGGCGCCGTGCGCGGCAACGACTATGATGAACTGGCTCTCTGTGTCATACGCTGGCTGAACGATGATCTGACCGTGCGCCTGAACGGATCGTTCCTCCGCCAGGGGGAAGGAAGCATCACAGCGGAGTGGACGGCGCCGTGGTTTGATGTCGATGGTGACTACAGCGAGCCGTTCCCGACCGGCGTGGTTGAACGAACTGCGACCGGATCATTAGGCTTGAATGGGTTCATCAAGGATCTGCTGTTTGTCGATATCGAAGGCGGCGTGCGGTTCATCCACAACCGCGAGCACATTGCCGATGATGACACTACCCAGCCGTTCGCGCGGGTTCGCCTGTCGGCGTTTCTGTCGACGGTGGTGGATTTGGAATAGGAGTGCGTGGCGTAGTGCTGTAGTGACGTATGTGCTCAAGTACTAAATGATGTGCGTGGCATACGTCCTCGTGCGCCACGCCAACCAACGCATCCCAAGCCGACCTCCGTCACGCCGGGCGCCCACACCCGTTATGCTGAGCGGAGTCGAAGCATGACCATACGTCCCTACACCCGCTTCCCCCACAAACCCCAAATCACAAGCGATATCACCAACCCCGGGAAAATCGGTTCCAGTCCCAACCAGTAACCGCCCTCCGCAGTCCAGTACTGCGAACAATACCACAGCAGTGACATCCCGCCGCTGAGTGCGATACTGACCGGCGCCGAAGCCGCCGTGAGACGACGCCGGCCAACATGCGAGAAAAACACCGGCGCCAGAAGGGCCGGGGTCCCGATCGATCCAAACAAATACCAGATCTCCACCACCGAGCGAAACCAGATCGCCAGTACCACCGCCAGTCCCACCGATAGCACCAACCCGATTCGTGTGTACATCGCAGTGGATCGCAATCCCTCCCGTCCGAATGTCCGCTCAACGATATCTCTTCCGAACGTGGAAGCGGCCAGGAACGAGTATGAGTCAACCGTCGACATCACGGTCGCCAGCAATGACAGTGCAAACAACCCGAGGAGCCCGGTCGGGAGAACCAACGCCGCCAGAGCCGGATAGGACGACACCGGGTCAGCCAGATCGGGAATCAGGGCGCGGGCATACAAGCCGCACGAGGTGGTCATGAAATCAAACAACGCCCAGCAGCCGATCGAGATAAAGATGCCGTTGCGGGCCGTGGAAGCGGTCTTCGCGGCATAACAGCGTTGATAGAATGCCGGTTCGATCAACGTCGCCAGCGCAATGAAGTACCACGTGGCGATATACCAACCGGTGTTCCCCCCGTGCCAGGTAAGCAACTCCGAGGGAACGTGTGACTCAACAAACGGCAGGCCCCCTTCAGTGGCAACCAGCATCACTAACAGAACCGCGAATCCGACAAACATCAGCCCAAACTGAAACAGATCGGTCCGCACCACCGAGTTGAACCCACCAAGGTAGACATAGACGATCGAGAACAATGTCCCGGCCACTATCCCCACCCAGAACGGCCAGCCGAACAGATACTGGCACAGCACGCCGAGCATGAGCACGTACGCGGCCGGGACTGTCATCAGGAAAATAATCACCGCCCCGGCAGTGGCAGTGCGGTTGCCGTAGGTCTGGGCAAGCCGTTCCGGAATCGTGAGCACTTCGGACTCACGCGCCTTTTTCGCCAGAAACAGCGCAAACAACAGCGCGGCGACATAGTACGGCAGCCCAAACACCAGCCAGGTCGACAAACCGTGTTGATAGCTGAACTCTCCCACCCCAAGGATCCCGCCGTACCAGGTGGAGACCAGCGAAGCCACAAACGCGGGCAGGGTGAGAGTGCGACCGCCTACAATCAGGTCGGTCGCACTCGAATCACGCGCCAGCCGCTTGCGCATACCCAGAAAAAGCAGGATCGCCAGATAGGCGATAATCAGACCATAGTCTACCGCGTGCATGACAATCCTATCAGAACAACTGCATTTTCAACTCGGCAAAAAACGACCGCTCCGGCCCCACAAAATACTCCCCTTCGGTAACAAGCTCATTCTCCCCGACTGTTACGTCCGGATCGGCCGCCAGGCCGTACGAGTAGCCGTATCCCGACGTTAAGTACTGCTTGTCGAACAGGTTGTCGACCTTCACCGCCAGCGTGAGATCCCCCATCCCGAACGCATTGGCAAACGTATAGGCCGCACTGATTGCGACCGTCGCGTACGGGTCAATCGCCAGCGAGTCGATATTCAACACTTCGGCGTACTGCTTGCCGACAAAACGCGCCGACACGGCGCCGTGGAAACCCTCGCGGGTGAGATCAACTTTGACGTTACCGATATACTCCGGAAAACCCGGCACCACCTTGTCGCTGAAATCAATCGAATCACTCGCGCCGGTCGGGGAGTCATCGAAGTAGTACACATCAAACGTGTTTTTGAACTCTTTGATGCGATTGTGATTCAGCGACAGATTCCCCGACAGATCAACAAGCGGGGTTGGTTTTGCTTTGAGCGTAAACTCCACCCCGCTGTGAACGGCTCGGTCGGCGTTGACCGTGATTGCCAGTCCGTTCTCGGTGCGACCGCCATAGGGGATGATCTGGTTCTGGAAATTCATCCAGAACAGATTCACCCCGAGCGCAATCTTCTCCGAGCGATAGTTTGTCCCCAGCTCGAAATTGTAAAGCCGCTCATTATCAACCAGCGGATCTCCGAAGGTGTAGCGCGTCGAATCGGCATTGACCGACTCGATCGCCAGCGACGGCAGCACATTCGGATCATTCGCATCGTAGATCGAAGCGTCGGTCGGCGTGCGCGACGAAATCGCGAAGTTACCGAATACGTCAACGCGCTCATTCACGGCATAATTGACACCGACCCGCGGGGAGAAAAATACCCAGCTGGCATCGTAGTCAAACCCAAGATACTCCCCCATCGGCACCTGATCGAACTTGTACCCCTGATAACGAAGCTGCCCGGTCACCTGCGCCGAAAGGTGATCGTCCAGGCGATAGTATTCCTCGGCAAACAGCGACCCCGCCCGTTTCTTGCCGTAGTACTGGTAGTACTTGTGCTGCGGGTTGAATTCATCCGCGAGATGCTGCGCCCACACCACCCGGCCGTAATGATCCGACTCGAAATAGTAAACCGACCCGCCAAGTGAGTGCCGGCCGCGATCATGGTCGATATCCAGCCGCGGATTCCAGCCAATCTGGTTTTTCTTCACCCACTGCTGCCGCACGAGATCCCCGTCGGTGTACGGCTGGCTGGTGTTGGGATCGATCTCGATAACCGATGGATCGATTCCGTAATCGACAAAAGACTCGCCGGTCTTCAGCTGCTCATAGTACCCGGTACCGCGAATGTAATACAGCGTGTTGTGCAGGGTCATCCGGTCGTTGAGCGTGTATGTATTGTGCAGATGATAATGCGGCTGGTTGAAGTTGTCGGTCTCATTGCCGTAGGTGAGCGGATTGGCGCGACGATCCTCGCGGATAGCATCAAGCGTCGAGCCGTAATACGAGAGGTGCATCTTGATCGGGCCACCATAGAAATACAGCTCGGTCGTCATATTCGGATCGAGCCGGGCCAGAGAGAAATAGTACGACCAGCCCTCGTACCAGCTTCGATAGCGATACCCACCCGTCTTCTGGTTGGAGAACCGCCCGCCGAAATGCCAGGTACCATCAACCAGCCCCGATGAATACTCGACACTCTGCTTGTAGATATCCGACACCCAGTCACCATCGTGGCTGAACTCACCATAGCCGGTGGTGAGAGTCGCCTGTCGCGGTCGGGCGAGGGCACTCGTTACTACATTAATAGAGCCGCCAAAAGAACCATCGCCGTACAGCGAATTGCCGATCCCGCGCTGCACCTGAATATCGGAGATATTGGCGGCGAAATCCGGCAGGTCGACAAAATATGTCGACTGATCCTCGGGATCGTTCAACGGCACACCATTAATATAGGTCGTGACCTGTTTGTCGGAGAAGCCGCGGATCAGCGTGTAGGAGTATCCGAGCGGCGATCCGCCATCGGTGAAGGTATGCAGGTTCGGGGTCGGCTCCAGCAGGAGCGGAAACTCACCGACCGTGTAGCTCTTTTCGATCTCTTCTTTCGAGAGGTTCGAAAACGCGATCGGATCGACCCCCGACTCGGCCCGCTCAGCCCGGACAATAATACCCGAGCTTTGGTAGTAGCGCCGCTCGAGTATGATTCTGTTCGGCACCGACGACACCGCAAACTGGCGCGGCTGGTAACCGACCGAGCTGAATGTCAGCCGGGTGACATAGTCGGGCACGTCGATGCGGAAACGGCCGGTGGAGTCGGTGATAGTGCCGATTCCCGACTGATTGGCAGCGACCGACACGCCGGACAGCGGCTGAGAGTCGGTGTTGACGACGACACCTTCGAGTGTCTTCGCCGATGCTGGTGCCCAGAGCAGCAGCAGGAACAAGAGGGTTACAATGTACCTCATGACAGCAACCTCGCGGTAAACGGTTTACGTTTGTGCAAGATTCCGTCCTGAGTCGATAGGTGAGCCTGCGGCGATGCAGACAGGGGGATGTGAAACTACATCTCCGTTTCCCTACGCCGGTATTACCCGGATCAGGTCGAGGGGGTATGATCTCAGGCGGTGTTTTACGCCACCCCCAACGGAATTTCTTTTGTCAGGGGCAAGGTAGTGATGGACGGATTACGTGGCAAGTGGTTTTGTGGAATCGGGTGGCCCACCATTTATGGTGGGGAACGATGGCCCTCAACCGTGCGTGGCTCCTTGTGGCCGTGACCCCGGATCAAGTCCGGGGCAGGCTTTAGTCACGGTGCGACAGCTTATCGGCTCGGGTGGCCCACCGTTTTGGCTTGGGTGGCCCACCATTTATGGTGGGGAACGATGGCCCTCAACCGTACGTGGCTCCTCGTGGCCGTGATCCCCGCTCCTCGTGGCCGTGATCCCCGCTCCTCGTGGCCGTGACTTTAGTCACGGTGCGACAGCTTGCCGGCTCGGGTGCCCCACCGTTTTGGCTCGGGTGGCCCACCATTTATGGTGGGGAACGATAGCCCACTACCGTGCGTGGTGTACGTCCTCGTGCACCACGCGACCCGTCTTGGGAATCACCCACCCGCCGCCACACGCTGTGGGTTCTTCAGGAACGACGCGAGGTTTACCCGGAGCACACCGCTGCGGCTCCGGGCTGTCCCCAGCAACCGAGCTTTTTGTTGAACAACCATCCGACCATCAGGTATAAATAACAAGACACGCCAGGTCGTACCGGGAGGGACCGTATGCCGTTGGATCGCTCGCGCATCCTGCTCAATCCGCTGTTTATTGCCTCACTGGCGATCCTGATTATCAATGACCACGTCCTCAAAGCAGTGTACCCCTCTTTCATCTCCGGCAAGCTCTCCGATTTCTCGGGTTTGATTGTCTTTGCCTTGTTTCTAGCCTTTCTCCTTTGGCCCCGCCTCAACTCTCGACGCCGTGTCTTTGTTCTCAACGCAATCGTCGCGGCCCTCTGGGTGGTGTGGAAGCTGGCGCCGGTCGAGTTGGTGTTTGATCCGCTGGCCCGGATGACCGGACTTCCGATGCCGTCGCGTGTGGCTGACATGACCGACCTGTCGGCGCTGGTGGTTCTGCCGATCTGTTATCAGTTCCTTGGCGCACTGGCCCTCGCGGATTCATCGCATTCACGCCGGATTCCAGCCCACCGGGCTGCAGTGATTGTACTGAGTATTTTAGCGTTTACAGCCATGAGTGCCACATCGATAATGCGTACCCACGAGGCGGTTGTCGAGGAGCGATTTGGTGCCGAACTTTCCGATGTCGACTTCCTCTCGTCGCTCGAACTCGTACTGGCAGGGCATAACATGCAGATTGAAAGGCGTGAGGCGCTTGGACAGTCGTCGTACCGTTACTCACTAATATGGGCCGTCCGTGAATCACCCTACTACTCGGCAGGGATGATCGACGGGGGGTTTGTTGTCAGGCGAGACTCCACCGGCGCCTGGAGATTCGAGGACGTAGGCTTCACCAGCCTGAACGGCGTGTTCTGGGTCAGTGACTCGGTATTCGCTGAGGAGTTTGATCATGAGGTGGTTCTGCCACTACTGCAGACGATTGGTCAGTAGCTCGATCGTGGTCGCTGCAATCTTGGCCACAAGCGCAGAAGTGCGGCCTGCCGATGAGAGTTGGCCGGCGAGCCGGGAATTGCTTCGATCGGTCCTGCACAACCAATCGTCTAAAGTTGTTTACATCGAAGAACCATCGAACACGAATCCGTACTACCCGGAGCGGATGCGATTTCTGCCGGTGTCGGTGGTCCATGGCTCTGACACGTCGGGAGCGAGGCTAAAAACTTTCATTCTCACATCCGGTCTCCTCAGCAAGCGCTCACTCTTCTACTATTGGGTACCAACTTTCGAAGACAGTGGTTTCTCCGCGATCAATGTCGCAGGAGGAGAACGGAAGTTCTTTACCACAGGTGCCCCGTGGGCGCCGACAGCAGAGACGGCCTCGCGGGTCGATTCCCAACTTGCACACTACGGACGGAATATCATCCTCTACGACTCACTCAGAATCGTCGACGGGGACTACCACGACCATGTCTACTACCGGTACAGCCTCGGGATCGCCGGCTGTGCGGTCGGCGGAGTGGCGGGACTTCAGGACGACAAGGATCTATCGCGCGTGGGAGGCTATGCCGCCGTCGGACTGGGAGGCTTCCTGGTGTACAAACTGATCGATGCTGTCCGTGATCACGCCCACCGCCAGTCGATCGAGCGAGACATACGCCAAGAACTCAAGGCTGCCGCCGGAGTGAAAGACGTAACCGGATCAGAACTAGAGTAATCCACGCCCTTTCCCGACGATTTCTTTTCATTTGAATCTTTGCTTGATTTCTCCGGAACCTTTCCCCATATATAAACGTATAGACATATATCTATGGATATGGAGGCTACCACTGATGGATGATGCCTGCTGCTCGGTATTCAACGCCCTCGGCGACAAAACCAGACTGGCTATTTTGGCCATGCTCAAAAAACGGGAGTGCTGTGTCTCGGAGATCTGCCAACCGTTTGACATGTCGCAACCATCGATCTCCCACCACCTAGACATCCTCAAGCGAGCCGGTCTGGTGCAGTCGGAGAAACGGGGGCGCGAAGTCTACTACCGTTTCAACGGCGACGCTATCGTCGAATGCTGCGGCAAACAGTTCAAAGCCCTCGATCTGATATTAATGAAGAAGTAACTCTCTACGTGTAAGGATATCATCATGACGAAAATGAAATCCCCCGAAGATATCAAAGCCGCCGTGCGCGAGCACTACGGCAAAGCGATCACCAGTAAGTCCGGTTGCTGCGGACCAAAAGTGCAATCGTTGGAGTCCGACTCCTCCGGACGGTTTGTCCAGATGGCCGGGTATACGCCTGATGAACTGAAGGGACTTCCCGAAGATGTCACCACCTTTGGCTGCGGCAATCCGGTAGCGCTCGCCGGCGTAACCGAAGGCCAGACGGTGCTCGATCTCGGCTCCGGCGCCGGGCTGGATCTGATTCTCGCGTCCAAAAAGGTCGGCCCGACCGGCAAAGTGATCGGGTTGGACATGACGCCGGAGATGATCGAAACCTGCAAGAAAAACCTTGAGCGCGCGGGTGTGACCAACGCCGACGTGCGATTTGGTGAGATGGAAGCCATGCCGGTCGAGGACAACGAAGTTGACTGGATCATCTCCAATTGCGTGATCAACCTCTCGCCGGACAAACAGAAAGTATTCGCCGAAGCGTTCCGGGTGCTGAGGCCGGGCGGTCGGGTGATGGTCTCGGATATCGTCACGATCGACCTTCCCGACGAATACCGCGATGACATGGCGGCCTGGGCCGGATGTATCGCCGGGGCGGTCGACGAAGAAGACTACAAAGCGCTGGCCCGCAACGCCGGGTTTGTTGATGTCGAGATTGTCGATCGCATGGTGTACGGCGATGACTCGATCAGCGCTCTGGGCAACGATGCCTGCGGCTGCGGCGACCCGGACTCTACATTGAACGCCGCCTCGCTGGAGAAATACGCCAACCGGGTAGCCTCGGTAAAACTAAGCGCCCGCAAGCCAACGTAGACGGCTTCGTGGATGAATTTTTGGACGGCTTCTTGGACGGATTTTTGGACGGCTTTGTAGGCCGAGGCTGCTTGCAGCCCGGCAGAAATGCTGCGTCACGTGCCAGTAGATCGTAGGGCATGTCTGTCCTCAGACATGCCGCGAGCAGCACGGCAGAAATGTTGGTCTGTGGCCCACCTGAAGTGAGTCCGCCCCGCGGACGAACGCCAGGTGGGAATCCAGATGCTTGCAGGGCAGAACCCGACTGCGAAGCATGAAGCGGTTCTGCCATTCCGTCACCCTGAGCGGAGTCGAAGGGTGACCGGGCGAAAGTACCACCTGCCGCCCGCCGAAGGCGGGCTATAGGTGGGCCACAGAAAGACAACCACCGCGACAAACCGACATCCACGCCCGATTTCCGGTAGCGTAATCAGGCCGATCCGGGCATCTTGAAGACATGAAACAGCTAAGCTATGACACGATGGTCCGCGCCATGCGAACCAACGATCGATCGTTCGACGGCCGCTTCTATGTTGGCGTCCACTCAACCGGCATCTACTGCCTGCCCTCCTGCCCGGCCCGGCTGCCGCTTCTCAAAAACGTGGTTTTCTATCCAACCCGCGAGGAAGCCCTCGCCGCCGGCCTTCGCGGCTGCAAACGATGCAGGTCCGACCGCTTCCCCGATACCCTCCCGTCATGGGTACGCGAGATCGTATCATTTATGCGCGACAACCGCACCGAGCGCCTGACCGAAGGCATGCTTGCGGAGATTGCCGGCGTGGATATCACTACTATTCGAAGACACTTCCGCAATCATCTTGGCATGACACCACTCGCTTTCAACCGCCGTCAGCGTTTGCTCTATGCAAAGGAACTGCTGGCCTCGGGCACGGACTATCTCACCGCCGCCTATGAATGCGGCTATGAGTCGCCGTCGGGATTCCGCGATGCTTTCCGCCGCGAATTCGGCCACACGCCGGGGAGGTATGCGAGCCATGCATAAGATCTGGACTACTGATATAGATTCACCGCTCGGGCCGATGATCGCCGGGGCGAGCGAGCAGGGGGTGTCGTTTCTCGAATGGCACGACCGGGGCGGCGTCGACCGTATCAAAGAACGTGTGAGAAAACGCTACAAATGCGAATTGATCGAAAGCACCAACGATCTTCTCGTGCTCTTACGTGATGAACTGAAAAGATACTTCGATGCCGGGCTTCGAGGATTTACGGTGCCGATCGATGTCACCGGTACGCCGTTCGAACGGATAGTGTGGGGCGAGCTGTTGAAGATTCCCTACGGTGAGACACGGTCGTACGGGCAGATAGCCTCGGCCTTGAACAAGCCGGGAGCCTCGCGGGCGGTCGGCCGCGCCAACGGGGCTAACTATCTCTCGATTGTGATTCCCTGTCACCGGGTGATCGAAGCCAACGGCAACCTTCGCGGCTACGGCGGCAAGATCTGGCGCAAAAAAGCCCTGCTCGAATTGGAGAGCGGCGTGCGCGAGATATTCGTGTGAACGGCCACGCAAGTCGGTAGCTTGTAGGGCAGAACCCGAGTCCGCCCTAACGGGCGAGCGGTTCTGCCAATTGCAGCCTGCACCGGCGGAACCCCATCGCGGCGTGCGCGAGATATTCGTGTGAACGGCCACGCAAGTCGGTAGCTTGTAGGGCAGAACCCGAGTCCGCCCTAACGGGCGAGCGGTTCTGCCAATAACTGGCGGTTTCGAAGACGGAAGCGCCCTACTGCTCACGCTCCGAGAGCGATTCAATCTTCCCACTCAGAAACCGTCGCTCCGGCTCCGATGACGTCAGTTCCAGGGCTGCATGGTATGCATCGAGCGCTTCGCCGTTGCGATTCAGCCGCACGAGCAGATCGGCACGCGTGGCGTGGTAGAGGTAGTACGATGACAGCCTCTTATCATCAGCCAGCGGCTCGAGATCTTCCAGCGCCGTCTCCGGCGAATGAGTCATCGCAACCGCCACCGCCCGATTGAGAGCGAAAATCGGCGAGCTGCTGAGTGCGACCAGCTGGTCATAGTATGAGAGAATCTGTGGCCAGTCAGTCTGATCGTAGCTCGGCGCCGAGGCATGACACGCCGCAATGCCCGCTTCGAGATGGTACGCAGTCAACCGGTCTCCGGCGGCGGCCTTGTCCAGAAAGTGCATCCCCCTGGATATTAACTTCTTGTCCCAAAGTGACCTATCCTGCTTGTCCAGCAAAACCAGATTCCCTTCCGGGTCGACCCGGGCCCCAAGTCGCGCCGCTTGCAAACAGAGCAGCGCCAGCAACGCAAACACCTCGGGGCTCTCGCCGCATCGGTGTCCGGCCAAAAGTTCAGTGAGGCGGATTGACTCGTTGACGAGATCGATTCGAATAAGATCCTCGCCCGCGCCGGCGTTGTACCCTTCGTTGAACATCAGGTAAAGCACCTGCATAACTGCTCGGATTCGCAATGTTAAGTCATTACCCTCAGGTATCTTAAATGCGGCCCGATGCTGTTTCAGCTGCCGCTTGGCGCGGACAATCCGTTGTGAAACAACCGTTTGGGCAGTCAAAAAGGCTCGAGCGATCTCCGTTACCGAAAAGCCTGCCAATAACTTAAGAGTCAGCGCCACCTGGCTTTCAGGGCTGATATCCGGGTCACAACAGGCAAACATCATCGCCAACTGGTCATCGGCTATGCCGTCGGGAGAACCTCCCCGGACAGCGCCCCACCTTGAGTTCGGCTGCTGAAAGGTATTGTTATCAGTCAGGCGGTCATAGAGTTGCGAGACTATATCCGACTCACGTGCCGCCAGCGATTTCTCTCGCCGAATCATGTCAATGGCCCGGTTCCGCGCGGCGGTCACGAGCCAGCCCTCGGGGTTATCCGGTATCCCCTTGAAAGACCAGTTCTTAAGGGCTGCAATCAGACTGTCCTGAACGACATCTTCAACCAGCTCAAGCCGCTCGAGTCCGAAGATCCGGACCAGGGTCGAGATAATCTCTCCTGCCTTGTGGCGGAAGAGATGACCGACCAGGTGATGTACCCGGTCGGTCGCCGAAGACTGCGCATTCCAATCAGTCACCGGCTAGTTCTCACGAAGGTTGATCTCTCTGATCTGCACGGCGCCGCCGTGGTCGAAAGTCGGGCATTCTTTGGTGATCGCAACCGCCTCGTCGTAGTCGTTCGCCTTGATAACGAAATAGCCGCCGATCAGCTCTTTGGTCTCCGTAAAAGGCCCGTCAATAATCTGACCGTTTTTCACGATCAGCTTGCGCCCGCCCTCCTTGAGTTCGTCGCCGGCTACCATCCGGCCCTGATCGGCCAGTTTGCGCGACCAGGCGATGTACTTGTTGATCGTCTCCTGCATCTGTTCGGGGGACAGCTCGCTCCAGTCGCCGTCGTGGATAAGCAACATATACTGCCGCATGGTGGACTCCTCTCTTACGGTCGAAAGAATAAGTGTGCACCGGATTGTGTTCCCGGTCGTATCACAAAGACGACGAACGGGCTTCTATAAAATCGACATTATGGGGCGAGATTGTCAAGGCAAGCGGGAGCGCCCCGTTTTGTCTTTACAAAATCGGCCCCGCCGTCTAAATTGAAAGGCTATAACAAAACGGAGATCAGCATAACCGGCGATACTACCATGAGATTCGATCCGCTCAAAGATGACTTCTCGCTGCCCAAAGCCGAGGAAAAAGTGCTCGCCTTCTGGGATGAGCGCAAGGTATTCGAACACGTAAACCGGATGGTGGCGGGCCGCCCGCATTTCGTCTTCTACGAAGGACCTCCGACTGCCAACGGCCGTCCGGGGATTCACCATGTTATCTCGCGGACCGTCAAGGACCTCATCTGTCGGTATAAGACGATGTCCGGCTATCGGGTCGACCGCAAAGCCGGCTGGGATACCCACGGCTTGCCGGTCGAGATCGAGGTCGAAAAGGCGCTCGGGCTGGAGTCCAAGCAGAAAGTGGTCGAGTACGGCATCGCCGAGTTCAACAAGAAGTGCCGTGAATCGGTGTTCACCTACCTCGAGGACTGGGACAGGATCACACGTCGTATTGGCTATTGGCTTGATCTCGATGACGCCTATGTCACGCTGACCGACAACTATGTCGAGTCGGTCTGGCACATCCTCAAGTTCCTGCACGACAAGGGACTGATCTACAAGGGGCACAAAACTGTCCCGTATTGCCCGCGATGCGGCACGGCACTCTCCAGCCACGAAGTCGCACAGGGCTACGAGATGGTCAAGGACCCGTCGGTGTTTGTCAAAGTCAAGGCCGCCGATGGTGATTTCTCCTACCTGGTCTGGACCACTACGCCGTGGACGCTGCCCTCAAACGCCGCACTGGCCATGCAGCCAAAAGCCGACTATGTGATGGTGGAGCACGAAGGGGAGAAGCTGGTGCTGGCCGAAGCGCTGGTTGGTCAGGTGTTCGACGAGGCCCCGACCGTTCTTGAGAAGTTCAAGGGCTCGGATTTCGCCAATCGCAAGTACGAGCCGATGTTTGATACGTTCGCCGATCAGAAAGACAAAGCCTTCTTTGTCGTGACCGCCGATTTTGTGACGATGGATGACGGTACCGGTATTGTCCACATGGCCCCCGGTTTCGGCGCCGATGACTACGAGGTCGGTAAGGAACACGGTCTGCCGGTCCTTCAGGCTATCGAGCCGAACGGGATCTTCAAGCCGGACTCCGGCAAGTACGCCGGGATGTGGATCAAGGACGCCGACAAGGAGATCACCAAAGATCTCAAGATCGGCGGCAAGCTGTTCAAGAAAGAGCAGTACGAACACAGCTATCCGTTCTGCTGGCGGTGTGACTCTCCGCTGATCTATATCGCCCGCGAGTCCTGGTATATCAAAACGACCGATTTCCGCCAGGCGCTGCTCGATAATAACAACTCGATCAACTGGCACCCCGATGAAATCCGCACCGGCCGGATGAGCAACTGGCTGGAAAACAACGTCGACTGGGCGCTCTCACGCGAGCGCTTCTGGGGCACGCCGCTGCCGATCTGGATCTGCGATGATTCCGCCTGCGGCAAACAGCATGCGATCGGGTCGCTTGAAGAACTGAAGAAGCACGCGACCGTCTCGGCGAGCGAAGTCGACGAGACGCTGAAAGAACTCGGCCTGCACCGTCCGGGGATCGATCAGCTCAAACTGAAATGCGAATGTGGCAAGACGATGACGCGCGTGCCGGAGTTGATCGACGTTTGGTTTGATTCGGGTGCGATGCCGTTCGCGCAGTGGCACTACCCGTTCGAGAATGTCGATGAATTCCAGCGCAAGTTCCCGGCCGATTTCATCTCCGAAGCGGTCGACCAGACCCGCGGCTGGTTCTATTCGCTGCTGGCCATCTCCACCATGTTTAAGGGGATCGCACCGTTCAAAAACGTGATCGTGCTTGAGTTCATTCTCGACAAGGTCGGCAAGAAGATGTCGAAGCATAAAGGCAACGTGGTCAATCCGTTCGAGACGGTTGATCAGTACGGCGCCGACCCTCTTCGCTGGTACCTCGTCAGCACCTCGAACCCCTGGCTGCCGACCAAGTTTGACTTTGACGGGCTCGCCGAAGTGGTCCGCAAATACTTCGACACCCTTCGCAACACATACAGCTTCTTCGCGATCTACGCCAATATCGACAATGTGGCCGGACGAGCCAACGACGCCGGCAAGACGGTCGACGCCTTCCTCGAGCCGATGGCCGGTGAGCCGACCCGGTTCGACAGCTGGATCAGCTCGCGGTACCATTCGATGGTGACTGAGGTCACTCGCTCGCTCGACCGCTATGACATCACGCGCGCCGTGCGGGAGATTCAGGAGTTCGTGATCGAAGACCTCTCCAACTGGTACGTCCGCAACAACCGTCGGCGCTTCTGGGCCGAAGGAGACGATCCTTCGAAGATGCGTGCCTACCTGACGCTTTACCGTGTGCTTGAAGGCGTCTGCCGACTGAGTGCCCCGGTGGCGCCGTTTGTCTCGGAGCTGATCTGGACGGAGTTGACCGGGACCGACCGCGAGAAACTCGGCCTTCCACTGACCGTCCACCTGTGCGACTATCCGCGCCCGGTCGGTTCGATGATCAACGCCGAGTTGGAAGAGACGATGGATACGGTCCGTCGCATGGTATCGATGGGTCGGGCGGCGCGCTCGCGCCACAACCTGAAGGTGCGACAGCCACTGTCAACATTGATGGTTGCCCTGCACGGCAAGACTGATCTTGATCGCCTGCTGGAGTACCTGCCGATTGTCCGCGATGAACTTAATGTCAAAGAGATTGTTGAGTCGGATGAACTTGACGGTTACGTAACCTATTCGGCCAAACTGAACTTCAAGGCCGCGGGACCAAAACTCGGCTCCCGGGTCAAAGCGGTGGCGCCGATGGTGCAGCAGCTTGACAGCGAGAAGGTACGGGCGTTCGCACGCTCCGGCGAAATGGAACTCGCGGTGAACGGGGACAGGGTGACGCTGACTTCGGACGAAATCGAGGTCTCCCGGATCGAACGGGAAGGGTTTGCGGTCGAGACCGATGCCGGACTGACGATCGCGCTGGTTACCGATCTCAACGAGGACCTTCTCGACGAGGGTTTCGCACGGGAAATGGTGAATAAAATCCAGAACATGCGCAAGAGCTCGGGACTTGATGTCACCGATCGTATCACGGTGGCCTTGCATCCGTCAGATCGCCTGAAGACGGCGATCGACCGCCATGAGGAGTTCATCTGTCGCGAAACGCTGGCCGATCGGATCGAGTACGATGTCGACAAGGCACGAGACGGTGCCAAAGTCTGGAATATAAACGGCGAGGAAGCCGTTATTGCGGTGACCAAAGCATAATCGGGATGGTTACAGATGGCATTTAACGAAAAAGACCTGGCCAAGTTCGAGGAGCTGCTGCTCAAAAAGCGCAAGGAGTTGCTCGACGAAATGGGACTGCACGGCGAGCGATTCAACAGCACCGTGCGGGATGCCACCGGCGATCTGTCCTCGTACTCCTACCACATGGCCGATCAGGGAACCGACAACATGGATCGCGAGATGGCATTCATGTTTGCGTCGAAATCCGGTCGGCTGGTCTACCACATCGACATGGCACTGAAACGAATCAAGGACGGTACGTACGGTGACTGCCACTCATGCGGCAAACAGATCGGCAAGGCGCGCCTGATGGCGGTACCGCATGCCCGCCTGTGTATCGAATGCAAATCGGCCGAAGAGGAAAAAAAAGCTGGCCGCCGATAAGCGCACAACGCTGGTCTGGTCGGTCCTGATAATCCTCCTGGTCGTGGCAATCGACCAGGCGACCAAGATATGGGCCCTCAGGGCGCTCGCCGACTCCCCGTCGATGCACGTCCTCGGCGAATTCCTGCAGTTCTCTCTCGTCTTCAACCGCGGCGGCGCCATGGGGACCTCGCTCGGCTCACCCACCTACTACCTCGTTGTCGCCCTGGTCATCCTCCCGTTCATCCTCTACTACATCTACCACCACCGTCGCGAGGCGGCCCTCTCTATCCCGTTGGCCTTTATCGCCGGTGGCGCTATCGGCAACCTGATCGATCGCATTCGGTTTCGACAGGTGGTCGACTTCATCGATGTCGACTTCTTCGACATAAACCTCTTTGGCTATCAGCTCGACCGCTGGTGGACGTTTAATATCGCCGATGCAGCCATATTCTGCGCCATGATCTTCCTGCTGGTCTATCTGCTCTGGTATAAACCGCGTCATGACCGAAAGGCGGCGATTGCAGAGACGACCCTCACCGGACCGGGGAGCCTGCAAGATTGATCCCCTCTACCTGAGAAGCTCCCCGTCTTTCGTCATGCCGAGCGCCACAACCGTCACGCTGAGCGGAGTCGAAGCGTGACCAGACCCTGTAGCGCAGGTCCCGCCCCGAAACCGACCAATCCACGCAAGCGACAACATTGAAGTACTGTCTCGTCGGCTGCTGTCTCTCTACAAGGACCTGCGTGCCTCACGGAATCAATCATCCATCAGGTCCTCGCCCGGTATCTATCGTTCGACCATACATTTCAATGACATAGTGTAACTGCTGCCCGACTGATCTCTGTACGGGACCTGAGCTACAGATGGATATATGAGGCATTGATCGTGTACAGCCAGAGTGACCTTGGCGAAGTCGAAGAGTCGAAGCATGACCAGACCCTGTAGCGCAGGTCCCTTTCTGCGCTGAACGTTGTTGATACCTTACGGTCTCGGGGGCTCTGCTGAACGCTCGGGGCACTCATGGCAGGGACCTGCATCTCCAACAACGGGTAACCCCCTTCAGACCGAGAGATATTTGTTCATAGATAAGACTTTCCATTTTTGCAGAATTTCCTATATTGCCCGCCATGATTACGAAAAAGACCGAATACGCCATACGGGCGGTGTGGGAGCTGGCGCAGACCTCGGAGGGGCTCCGTACGGCGGCCCAGGTGGCCGAAGCGCAGCAGATCCCGCCAAAATACCTTCCCCAGATAGTAGCCGAGCTGGTCCAGGCCGGGCTGCTGGTGTCGGCGCGCGGTTACCGTGGCGGACTTCGCTTGAATCGTCCTCCCTACGAGATTACATTACTTGAGATAATCGAGGCTATCCAGGGACGACTTGACCTGTTCGAATGCCAGCGCGGTGCGATCGATTGCCTGCACTTGCCCGGCTGTGAACTGAAAGGAGTCTACGACCGCGCCAAGGGCGCCCTGGAGACCGTGTTCCGGGACACACGCCTGACCGACATTGCTTTTCACACCCGCGAGCGAGGCATCGATGCTAAGTAAAGACGACGTACACAAGGTGCTCTCCGGGATCGACGACCCGGAGTTGAAACGACCCCTGACCGACCTGGACATGGTCCGCTCGGTTGACATAGACGACGGCACTGTTCGTATTGAGATTACCCTGACAGTCCCCGGCTGTCCGTTGAAAGAGAAAATATCCAGCGACGTTAGAAACGGCGTGGGAGCGCTCGAGGGAGTGAAGGCCGTAGAGGTGTCATTTGGCGTGATGACGGATGCCCAGCGCGACAACCTGAAGAAGAAGCTCGGCTTGAAGAACTCCGCCGGCGCTGCCGCTGATGCGCCGGTCTCGTTCGCCAAACGTTTCATTGCCGTTTCTTCGGGTAAAGGGGGGGTCGGCAAATCGACCTGCACCGCCAATATCGCTGTCGCACTCGCCAAACTGGGCTACAAAGTGGGACTGCTCGATGCCGACGTCTACGGCTTCTCCATACCCCGCATGCTCGGTCTGACCGGACAGCCGACCCAGATCGACGACAAACTCGTGCCGCTTCGCTGGGGAAACAACCTTCAAGCAGTATCAATGGGCTTTTTTGTCGCCGAAGATGAGCCGGTGATCTGGCGCGGTCCGCTCCTGCATAAAGCTATCACCCAGTTCCTTACCGATGTCGTCTGGGATGAACTCGATTTTCTGCTGCTCGATCTTCCTCCAGGTACGGGGGATGTGACACTCACTATCGCCCAGGCGATACCCACCGCCGAACTGCTGGTCATCACCACACCACAGGCAACCGCCACCCATGTTGCGGGGCGTGTTGCGAAGCTGGCCGAAAAAACGAACCTCCGTGTGATCGGTGTCGTCGAGAACATGGCGTACTTCGAGAGCAACGGCACGAAGGAATATATCTTCGGTCGCGACGGCGGCAAGTTTCTCGCCGAGAAACTCGGTGTGAATCTACTTGGTGAGATCCCGCTGGAGACATCGATTCGCGAAGGGTCCGATGACGGTCATCCGGTGGCCGACAGCGGTACGAATGAACAGCAGGCGGTGTTCGAAGGTATCGCACGTCGCATTGTGGCGATGTAATTGCGATAACCCTTTGTTGCGCCACCCTCTTAGAGTGAGTGGTTTTTCAATTTACCGTCTCCCGGTAACAGCGTGCTAACATAACCCGAATAATGGACGGGTGTAAGACGCGCCGGGCCAAGCGCTTTAGATTAATCCGCTTTTTTTCCAGGGGGTCCCTTGACGGTTGTACACGCTCAACCTAATTATGCACATGGTAGCGGGTGAGACACACGATGTTTATAAGGTGTGGATAGTCTGGGCAGGGTGAGCACCATCGGCTTTCCGTTCAGCGCCTTATCACCACTAAAAAAGAGCACGACTGTTGACAACTATGTGGAGAAACTTGTACGCCCTTCTTGTTACTGAGCTTATCCTCACAACCCAAAGACAATACCTATGCAGAGACACGAGACACATGTGAGTGGGGGACTTCTGTGCATAACGAAAGAGTAACGAATTCCAAGCAGTGGAAAGACTGCCTTGCCTACATGGCTCGCCGAGTCAAGGAAGGCACGTTCAATACCTGGCTTCGCCCCACCAAAGGAGAGCCGGGATCGAACGGCGATTTCAAAATCGCGGTCCCAAACCAGTTTGTGGCCGATTGGATAAAGGATCACTTCGGGGCGCTGATCGATGAAGCGCTGGCGGAAGTGCTTGGCCGCACCTACGACACAGTATACGTACTGACCGGGCAACCGGACCCGGAAGACCAGACCGTACTCGAGTTCGCCGACGACCTGGCGCCAACGGGGGGCTCCAATGGTTCACGTCCGGGCGGCGGGGTGGCGCCGGCAGTCGGTTCGCACCATGGTAACGGTCATAATCTCAATAGCCGCTATACGTTCAGTACGCTGGTGGTGGGAGATTTCAACCAGTTCGCCTGCGCTGCATCGATGGCGGTCGCCGAGGAATCCGGAGCCAATAAGTACAACCCGCTGTACATCTATGGCGGTACCGGACTCGGGAAAACGCATATCATTCAGGCGATCGGCAATGAGATCATGCTGCAGTATCCCGAGAAGCGGGTTTTCTACGCCACTTCGGAGAAGTTCACGTCGGATTTTATCTCTTCGATCTCCGATCGGTCCATCAATGACTTCATCCGAATGTACCGTGAAGTCGATGTCTTGATTATCGATGACATCCAGTTCTTTACGGGCAAGGAGTCGACCCAGGAGCAGTTTTTCCATACCTTCAACGCCCTGTATCATAACGGCAAGCAAATCATCCTGTCATCGGATCGCCCGCCCCGCGATATCCGCGGACTGGAAGACCGCCTGCTCTCCCGTTTCAGCTGGGGTCTCGTGACCGATCTTCAGGCCCCGGATCTCGAAAACCGAACCGCTATCCTCTATAAGAAGCTGGAGTCGGAGGGGAAGAAAACCATCCCGGACAACGTGGTGCGGTTTATCGCGGAGAAAATCAAAGCCAATATCCGGGAGCTGGAGGGAGCGCTTATCAGGGTACTGGCCTACGCCTCGCTAAAAGGGGTCCCGGTCGATCTGGAAATGACACGCAAGGTGCTTTCCGATGCCATCGAAGAGCAGCGGGCGCACGTGACGGTGGAGAATATCCAGGCCAAAACAGCAGAGTTCTTTAGTGTGGCGCTGGAGATGATGTCCGCCAAGAAAAAAACGGCCCATATAGCTCTGGCCCGTCAGGTTGCGATGTACCTTTCGCGGTCGCTCACGGATAACTCCCTGAAAGCCATTGGCGATGCCTTCGGTGGGCGGGATCACTCGACCGTCATTCATGCCTGCGACCTGGTCGCCAAACGCATGGCTACCGACGGTGGTTTCCGGGAGAAAATCGACAAACTTTCAGCCTCTCTACTCTATTAGTAAGCTGTGGAAGACACCGTGGACAACACCGGGATAACAATCAGCCACATCAACAGTGTGGACAGGGGGGGAGTTACACACAGGATTGCGCCTGCCGGTCGTGGAAAAGATCGCACCTGTCTGAATATGATAAGTTGCTTTCCAGCTAGCGACTACCCTATCTTTGGAGAACCACGAGGGCGGTTGTACACATCTCAACAGCCCTTATTAGTATTATGCCTTTGATATAAAAGGGGCATTATAAGAGACTTTCTGTGGGAAGATCTCTGCAGGAGAACAGAGCGATGAAGTTTACTCTTTCGAAGTCCCGACTGAGCAATTCCCTTCAGTCGATCCTTCAGGTGGTACCGACCAAGTCGACACTGCCGATTTTGACCAATATCCTGGTCGAGGCGCTGGAGAACAAGCTGAAGATCTCGGCGACTGACCTTGATATTTCCATCACCGCGACCGTCGAGTGTCAGGTGGCCAAAAAGGGATCGGCCGCTCTGCCGGCCCGAATCCTGTTTGAGATTATTCGCGAGTTGCCGGAGTCAGAGATAACGTTTGAATCGACCAATACCCGAATGGAGATTCGCATTCCCAACGGGTCATACAAGATCGCAACCGTATCTGCTGATGACTTCCCGAAACTGCCGGCGGTGAATACCAAAAAGGAAGTCCGCGTTGCGGGTGACGATCTGGTGAAGATGGTCCGTAAGACGACCTTTGCCTGTTCGACCGATGAAACCCGGCCGGCCCTCAATGGTGTCTTGTGGCAGACCGAAGGTGAACGGATGCAGATGGTGGCCACCGACGGTCACCGCCTCGCTAAAATGTCCCTGGACAATCCGAAACTCAAAGGTCTACACGAGGATATCATTATTCCACCGAAAGTCCTGAATTTGATTCCCCGCTTCCTTGAGAAGGAAGGGGTCGAAATCGGCGTCATTTTCGGTGAGAATAATATCATTTTCAATCTCGACGATGTAATCCTGACATCCCGGCTGATTGAAGGACCGTATCCGAATTTCGAGCAGGTAATTCCGGCCAACAGTGACAAGAAAATGGTCGTCTCGAAAGAGGACCTTAATGGCGCAGTCCGGCGTGTGTCGATCCTCTCCAATGCCCTCACTCACCAGGTGAAGTTTACGGTTAACGATGGCTCACTGACACTTTCGACGAGCAATGTCGACGTGGGCGGCGAAGGTCAGGAGCAATTGGAGTGTGACTACACGGGAGACGCCATAGAGATCGGTTATAACGCGTCCTACCTGACTGAGATTCTCTCCCGGATCGAAGGGGACGAGGTTATGTTCGAATTGTCTTCGCCGGTCGCCGCGGGTGTGATCTATTCGCCGAATACACCCAAAGAGGAGTACCTCTGCCTGATTATGCCGCTTCGACTGGCAGAGTAAGGAACTGATAATTCACGGACTTTTCGGAGAATGGCAGGTAGTGTCTATCTGCCATTTTCTTTTCCCGCTGTTATGAGGATCACATCGCTCACTGCCACCTTCTTCCGCAATTTCTCGGCCCTCTCGGTCGAGTTCGCCCCGGGAGTGAACATATTCTACGGCAACAACGGGTCGGGTAAGACGAATCTGCTCGAGGCTATCTTCGTCTTTATGCTGGGGCGCTCGCAGCGTGGCGCTGCCGATGCTGTACTTGTCAAGCAGGATGAGCCGTACTACCGCCTCGAAGGTTCATTTGAGGCTGGTGACGCACGCAAAGAGCAAGCGCTGGCGTACGAGCGGGGCGGGCGCAAGAGAATCACACTCGATGGGGTCACGATCCGTCTGGCTGAGCTGTACGAGCATTTTAGTGCGGTGGCCGCAGGCCCGGAGGACACGGCCATCCTGTCGGGCTCGCCTTCCCTGCGAAGACAGTTCCTTGACATGTATCTGTCACAGTATTCCGGAAAATATCTCGCCGATTTGACCGACTACCAGAAAGCCTTGGCGCAGAAAAACGCCGCCCTGAAAAACGACATGGATCCTATGCCGTTCGATGTAGTCCTCGCGCAGGTCGGTGCCCGGGTGATGTCGGCACGAGGGCAGTTCCTTGACGATGTCGGTTCCCACGCCGGGGGCCACTATGCCGCGATCGCCGGAGGGGAAAGCCTGATCACGACCTACAAACCGTCGGTACGACTCGAAGACAGCGACCTGGAGCTGAAGGCAATCGAGGAACGTATCTATGCGGCTATGGAGTCACACCGCGATAGGGAACGGATCATGAAGGTATCGCTGGTGGGACCGCACCGTGATGATATACTTTTCGAGATCGCCGGCTATCCGGCCCGGACACACGGCTCCCAGGGGCAGCTTCGCACAGCGGCGATCTCGCTCAAGCTGGCAGTGTACCATATCCTGAAAGAGAAACGCCGCCGTCCACCGGTCCTTCTGCTCGATGAGATATTCGCCGAGCTGGACAACAACCGTTCACTCGGACTGGTGAAGGCGTTCGAAGGGTTTGATCAGCTGTTTCTGACCACCGCGGTCACGCCGCCGGAGGAACTGATGGCGCAAAGCCGGAACTTCCGGATCAAGGCGGGGATTATCGAGGAGATGCACTGATGGCCGGGTTGACCGTCCGCAAGCTCAGTAAGTCATTCGACGATACGGTCGTGCTTAACGACATCTCTTTCGAGTTGGGCGATTCCGAGCTGCTCGTCCTGCTGGGTCCATCTGGTTGTGGCAAGTCGACACTGCTTCGAATTATCGCCGGTTTGGAAGAAGCCGACGAAGGGGAGATTTATATCAACAGCAAGCGAGTCGACCAGCTTCGTCCGCGCGATCGCAATGTCGCCCTGGTATTCCAGAACTATTCTCTCTATCCGCACATGACGATCGAGCAGAACCTCGCGTTCCCACTCAAAGTCGCCAAAGTCCCCAAAGGAGAGCGGGTTGAGCGGATAGCCGAAATCGCATCGAAACTGGGGCTGACCGACCAATTGAAGAAGAAGCCGGGGCAACTCTCCGGCGGTCAGCGTCAGCGGGTGGCGCTCGGGCGCGCGATCGTGCGGCGCCCGTCGATCTATTTGCTCGATGAGCCGCTGTCGAATCTCGATGCCGACCTTCGCGTCCGCATGCGCCGCGAAATAGTCGCCCTCCAGCGCGACCAGCGGCGGCCGATGGTGCATGTGACTCATGACCAGGCCGAAGCGCTCACGATGGCGGATCGCATCGCGCTTCTGCACGGCGGAGTGACGCAGCAACTGGGGACGCCCGAAGAGCTGTACGCCGACCCGGCGAATCAATTCGTGGCGGAGTTTATCGGCCAGCCGAAAATCAATATCGTTCGATGCCAGGTGCGCGACGGACGGTTGATACCGTTTGGATCCGATCTGGCAGAGTGCTCCGACCGCGACGTGATAGTTGGCATCCGGCCCGAATCGATCAGGCTTGGACCACAGTTTGAGTTCACTGGAACGGTTGAAGGTTGCGAATATATGGGGGATCAATATGTCGCGACGCTGCGCTTCAAGGAAATCAGGCTGGTGGTGGCTAAGCTCGCAGAGTCGGTTGAGATCGGCGCCGACGTACGGTTTGGGTTCTACTCCAGCGCCCTGTTGTTTTTTGATCCCCCCACCGGCGAGCGGCTTCGTTTCCGCTAGCTACCGCTCGCGCTGGCAATGGCGACAGTAGTGCGCCGATCGCGAGCCAATCTTCTCCCGCGTCAACCCCTTCCCACACCGTTCACACGGCTCCCCCTCGCGATTGTACGCTTTCAGGTACGATTGAAACGATCCCGGCTTGCCGTTGACGCCGCTGTAGGTGTTCACCGAAGTCCCCATGGAGTCAATCGAAAGCCGCAGCAGGTATTGGATGTGCCCGTGCAGCTCGAGCAACTTCTTGCGAGAGATAGAACCCGTCAGGCGTTTTGGATGAATACGGCTGTAGTACAGGGACTCATCGGCGTAGATATTCCCTAAGCCAGCCAGGAAGCTCTGATCGAGCAGGGCAGCCTTGATCTGGCGCGAGCGCCTGTGACACAGCTCGACAAACTCCTCAGCGGTGATCTCCAGTGGTTCGGGCCCAAGATCGCGAAGGCCGTCCTGCTGCCACAGCTCGTGATCGGGATAGACCCGCAAACGACCGAACCGACGATAGTCATTAAATCGTACATGGAGCGAGCTGTCCGAACCGTTTGATGCAAAGTCAAACGACACCAGATCGTGTTTGTCGAGCGGGACGGACTGGTCCAGATGCAGGAAGCGGCCGGTCATCTTAAGATGGGCCCAGAGAGTAATATCACCCGAGAGGGCGATCAGGATATTTTTCCCGCGCCGGGTGATGCTTCTGATCGTCCGACCGCGAAGAATCGCCTCGAATGTCCGTCGCCCGAAGGCAGGACTGACTACTATCGAAGATGGCGGCGCGCATTGCGTTACGCGGCTGACAGTGCGTCCGGTGATCAGATTGCGCAGACCGCGAACGACTGTTTCGACCTCTGGTAATTCCGGCATGTCTATGAAACGCGCTTGTTCGCGCGCAGGTTTCGCCGATTGCCCCCGATATCTTTAAGTTGTGACATCCCGGGACGCCACTATATTACCCCGCATCAAGATACCGGCTTTGTAGTATCATGGTATGTTATGGAACTTCTTGGACAACGCCCCGGGCGCAAACTGATTGCCTACTTCGCAGGCGCCATCCTGCTCGGCTCGATCCTCCTGACCCTGCCGGTCAGTTCAGCAGGACCGGACATCGAGTATATAGATGCCTTGTTTACCTCGACCTCGGCGGTGTGTGTAACCGGCCTGATAGTGCTGGACACACCGAAAGACTTCTCGCTGTTCGGACAGCTAGTGATCCTGACACTCATCCAGCTCGGCGGTCTGGGGATCATGACATTTGCAACAGCGCTCTTACTGTCAATAACACCCCGGCTGTCGTTTCAGGACAATCTCGTGCTCTCTGAGTCGCTCTCCACGGGAAATATGCTGCGCCCGCACTCGATCCTTCGGGCCGTGCTGATAACTACCGCGGTGGTCGAAACCGCAGGGGCGACAATCCTGTTCTTCGTCTTTCGGGCCGACTATCCGTTCGATCAGGCCCTCTGGCATGCTGTCTTCCATTCGGTCAGCGCCTTCTGCAACGCCGGCTTTTCCACCTTCAGCAGCAGTCTGGAACACTACCAGACCAATCTCTCTCTGATTGCAACGGTCTCGGTGCTGATTATACTCGGCGGACTGGGCTTTACGGTGATTCGTGATATGGTTGTATGGCGGCCATCAAAGCAAACGCGCCTCTCGCTGCACACCAAGCTGTGCCTGAGCGGGACGGCGGTGCTGATTGTTGCGGGTACGCTGGCGTTTGTCGTCGCCGATCGCGGCAATGTGTTTGCACATATGTCGGCCACCGATGCTTTCGCAAACGCCTTCTTCCAGTCGGTTACGGCCCGCACGGCGGGCTTTAACACTATTCCGCAAACGAACCTCACCGAAGTCAGCCTGCTGGTGACTATGCTGCTGATGTTTATCGGCGCCTGTCCCGGCTCGACCGGTGGCGGGACCAAAGTAACAACTGCCATGGTGATTGTCCTGCTTGCCTACAACCGCCTGATCGGTCGTCGCTCGGTCGGGGCATTCAGGCGATCGCTGTCGCCGGATTCGGTCACGCGCGCGCTGACCGTCATGGTGGTAGCCTCGATCATCATCGCCGGGGCATTCGTGGCACTGATGTTCCTCCAGGAGCGGCCGGTACCGCACCTGGTAGCCCACAGCTGGTTCGTCGATAGCCTCTTCGAAGTCGTCTCGGCGTTTGCAACAGTCGGACTCTCGCTTGGTGCGACCGCCAAACTCGAGGTTTCCGGGAAGATCATCACCATTATTCTGATGTTTGTCGGTCGGGTCGGTCTGCTGACTCTGCTGTTTTCGCTGTCACGCGGCGAGCAGCCCGGAGAGCTGGTCTATCCCGATGAGCCGATCATGGTTGGTTAGTGAGGAATACAGATGAAACGCTTCGCTGTTATAGGTCTCGGGAATTTCGGCGCAACGGTCGCACGGCGTCTGTCGGCAGAACATTGTCGGGTGACGGCGGTCGACTCCGATAAAGCCAAAGTTCAGGCGCTGGTGGACGATGTTGACCTGGCGCTGGTTGGCGACGCCAGTGTCCATGCCTTCCTCGAAAAACTCTCCGTACAGGACTTCGACTGTACCGTCGTCTCCACCGGCAAGGACTCGCACGCCTCGATCCTCATCGCCCTGCACCTCAAAGAACTTGGCGCAAAAAAGGTCATCGTCAAGGCCAACTCCAGCGATCATGCGAAAGTCTTGCTCAAAGTCGGCGCCGACGAGGCGGTCATCCCGGAGCAGCGGATGGCGGAGCGGGTGGCTCTGTCATTGGCGCGACCCAATATGCTCGATCATCTGCCGCTCTCCGAAGACTACTATGTCGCCGAGGTGCTCGCGCCACGCGATTTTGCCGGAAAGCGGCTGATCGATCTCGACCTTCGCAATAAGCATCACATTCAGGTAGTCGCGGTGAAAAACCAAAGCACCGAGGCGCTCGATTTCGCCCCCGCCGGATCGTTCAAGATCAAACACGGCGACATTCTGGTCGTGCTGGGTAAAGGCGAGGATATCGAGAAGCTGAAGGAGTAGAAGGAGTAGAGAACCCCACCATAAATAATGGTGGGCCACCCTGATTTACCCCCGGTGCTTCGCTCTGTAGTCCGCCACCGCTGCTTTGATCGCATCGGGCGCCATGTTCGAGCAGGTCATCTTGTCCGGCGGGATACCATCAAGCGCGACAGACACGTCTTCCTTGCTAATCTCTTCGGCCTCGGCCAGCGTCTTCCCCTCGATCATCAGCGAAGCCATCGAGCTGACCGCGATCGCCACCGCATTGCCGAAGGTCTTGTGCCGGCACGCCACGATGCGACCATCGGTGATTTTCAGATAGATCCGCATCACATCGCCGGTGGCGGCATTGCCCGCCTGACCGATAGCATCGGCATCGTCGATCTCACCCACATTGCGCGGGTTCTGGAAATGCTCCATGATGGTATCGTTGTACATAGGGTGGAAGGTACGTAGGATTCCGGTCCGATGCAATATCGCCGAGTTCGCCTACCTCTTCACCACCGACACTTCGCCGGCCGTGATCGCCACCGCCGTACCGTCGCGGTCCATAATCAACCGCCCTTCGTTGTCGATATCAATCGCGATCCCCTCCACCACCGTATTCCCCGTCCGGATGCCGATCTGCTTGCCGATCAACGACGAGTACCGTCGAATCTTGGCGTGTGACTTGCGAAGGCCGTCCTTCTCGTAAGCGGCATATTCCTTCTCGAAATTCAGCAGAAAGGCCTGTAGCAGGTCAACCCGACGCACCTTGCGTTTGACCGCTCTCCGGAGCGAGGTTGCTATCGGGCGAAGCTCCTCCGGGAACTGCCGCACGCCCTGATTGACATTGATCCCGGCGCCGATCACCACATGGCTGATCTTGTGCTTGTCAGCGGAGAGCTCGGTCAGAATACCAGCGGCCTTTTTGCCGCCGATCCAGACATCGTTCGGCCACTTGATCTGCACTTCGCCGGGCACATAGGCGCCAAACGTATCAGCCAGCGCCACCGCGGTCATGATCGACAGCGCCGGCGCCTTGTCCGGGGCAAACGGCGGTCGAAGCAGAATCGAGACATAGATCCCCGTCTCCGGCGGCGAGTGCCACACCCGCCCCAGCCGCCCACGCCCCTTGGTCTGCTGGTCGGCGACCACCACCGTCCCGTGCGGCGCGCCGTGCTCGGCTTTCTGCGCCGCGATGTCATTGGTCGACTGGACCGTGTGATAGCAGAACAGCGTACGCCCGATCGTTTTTGTCTTTAGTCCGAATTTGATCTCGATATCGGTGAGCAGATCGGGTGGGGCGACAAACGTAATCGTCTTGCGGTGTCGTTTAAGTCGATAGCGCCAGTCATGAAGCAACCGCGCTGATTCACGGAGCTGCTCGATATCGCACGAGAGCGTTTTGCCGAGCTTCTCGAACTCGAATCGCTCGCCGGGTTTCTTGCGGATTATCGCGAGCAGTTTCTCGGCTAGTTGTTCGAGAGCCGGGTCGCTCATAAGGCGGGCGTGACCTTCATCGAAAAATCGGCCACTTTGGCCGAGTGCGTCAGGGCGCCGACCGAAATGAAATCAACTCCGGTAGCGGCGATAGCGGCGACCGTGTCAAGCGAGACGTTACCGGACGCTTCGAGCTTCACCTCGGGATGGATAGCCCGCGCCTTCTTCACCATCGACGCCAGCGAATCGATCGTCTGGTTGTCCAGTAACAACCGCGTAACGCCACACTCCAGCGCTTCGGTAAGCTCGGCCTTCGAAGTAACTTCGACCTCGATCTCGATATCTTCGGCCTTGCAGTCGAATTGCAGACGGAAATCCGGCGTATCGAGAAACTCACGCGTAAGCGCGACCGCCTTGGTGATTGAACCGGCCGAGGCGATATGGTTGTCCTTGATCAGTACCATATCGTACAGCCCCATGCGGTGATTGCCGCCGCCGCCGTGCCGGACCGCGTCCTTCTCGAGTCGTCGCCAGCCGGGGGTCGTCTTGCGGGTATCAAGCACCGTACATTGGTGCTCGCCGATCCGCTCGACAAACTGCCGGGTGAGCGACGCTATCCCCGACAATCGGCCGAGGAAATTCAGCGCAACTCGCTCCGAGGCCAACACTGTCTGGTTGAACCCCTCGATCTCCACCACCGTATCACCGCCTCGGAATGAGTCCCCATCATTAATAAGAGGGCGAACGACATTGGCGGAGTCGACTATCTCATAGGTCAGCAGCAACGGCTTCAGCCCGGAGAGGACACCATCGCATTTGGCGATAATCTTCGCCAGGACCGGGTCCGGTTCCAGACAGGCCAGCGAGGTCAGATCGCCGGGACCAATATCTTCGGCCAGCGCCGCCTTGACCAGCGAGAGCAGTGATGACGCCTGGGAGTCCATATCGCGTAAAGAATAGCGGCGTTGTGAAAAGTCAAACCTCAAGTTATATTCGCCCCATGCCACCCCGGAGAAAGTCACAGACGGTACCCACCGTCGCGGTAATCGGTTACGGTTCGCAGGGCCGGGCAATCGCCCTCAACCTTCGCGATTCCGGCTACCCGGTCATAGTCGGCCTTCGTTCTCGCTCGAAATCTCGCCCGCTGGCCGGGAAGGACGGGATCGAAGATATCCGGTCGGTGAAGGACGCCGTACGTGAGGCTGATGTGGTTGCGATGGCGTTCCCGGATCATCTGCACGGCCGCGTCTACACCAAAGATATCCTTCCGAATCTGAAACCAACCGTCACGCTGTTGTTTCTGCACGGGCTGTCGGTGCATTTCGGGATGGTGACACCGCCCGACGGGGCCGATGTCATCATGATTGCCCCCCATGCTCCCGGCGCCGCAGTGCGCGAGAAGTTTCTCGGCGACCGGTCGGTGTCCGGGTTTTATGCTATCGGGCAGGACCGGAGCCGGCGAGCGCGGTCGAAATGCTTCGCGCTCGCCGCGGGGATTGGGATTGCCAGGGGGCGGTTGATCCCAACGACGTTTGCCGATGAAGCTATCGGCGATCTGTTCGGCGAGCAGGCGGTGCTGTGCGGGGGGTTGGCGATGTTGATCAAGTCGGGATTCGAAGTGCTGGTGGAAAACGGTCACAAACCCGAACACGCCTGGCTGGAAGTCGCCTATCAACTCGACCTGATAATCGACCTGATCAAGCGTTACGGGATCGAAGGCATGTTCGCGCGCATCTCGGTGGCGGCGCGGGTTGGCTCGGCCGAGACCGGACCGAAACTGATCGACCAGTCGGTGAAGAAACGCATGCAGGCCGTCTACAAGCGAGTCCGTTCCGGTGCGTTTGTGAAGAGCCTGGCGGAACTCGACGACACCGCGCTGGCCTCGTTGAAAGAGCAGCTCAGTCAGCTCTCGACCCCCGAACTCGAGCGGGCCGCCCGGCGGCTGCGCGCCAAGTAATCTCCCGGACATGCTGCAGCGTAGGTCAGCTCCGTTTGCAGGTTCTATTGCTATGCATAGTGAGCAGCCGATTACCCGCAAACGGCGCTGACATCTCCATGATCCGCCGGGGAATGTCAGCACCGGTCGCTCGCTCGGCCGGTGTCGCCCCAATGAACCCATCGATCGCGACCGGAGCTGACCTACACTCACCCCCCTATCTCCCAACCGTCCAGTAACTTCCCCGTCTTTTCTCGGACCTGCGGCCTCTGTCAGCGGCTGTCCCGGAGTGCCCTTTTCCGGGTAAATAAATCCGGCAAATCCCCGATAACTATAAAGAAGATGAGAGGATGTCGTCCTGTTTGATTTTCGAACACCGGACCCGACCGACGATAACTCAGAGACCACGAAAGAAACAGCCACTGTAGATAAGCGAGAGACATTATGGATTTGTCGCCGAACGATATCCGCAATTATCACTTTCCGAATCAGATGCGCGGTTATGATCGGGCGGAAGTGGACAGCTTCCGTGAACAAATGGCTCAGGCGTTCGAGTCCCTCAAGCAGGAAAACGTCAAGCTGGGGATGGAAGTTGAGTCGCTGAAAAGCCAGTTGACCGCCCTCAAACAATTCGAAGACACGATCAAGAGTGCGGCGATCGATGCCCGGCGCAACGCCGACATGACGCTGACCAACGCCAAGAAGGAAGCCGAAGAGCTTCTAAACAAGGCGCGCAACCACGCCGAGGAAATCAAGCGCGAACACGAGTCCAAGAGCCGGCATTACGAAGCGCAGATTACCAAGCTCGAGCTGGCCCGCAAATCCTACGTGAACAAACTTCGCCAGCTCATCTCCAATCACCTTGAGCTGGTCAACGATATCGCCAACGCCGAGCCGGCCGAAGTCAAGGAAGAACAGCAGCTCGATATCACTGACTCTTCGGAATTGAAACGGGGCCGTCGCGAGACAGTCGCCACCCAGCCGTCGAAACAGCCGGCGATCAAAACCGAAGAGGCCAACGCCGCTGACGAGATCGTGACGGTTGCCGCCGGAGCAGCCGGGACACCGAAGGCTCCGACACCGCAGTCCGACGACCTGACCGAATCGCTTCGGAAGATCGTCCGCGACGAACAGGAGCCGACCTCCGCACCGACTGTCAGCAAACAGCCGGTTCAGGAACGCCAGCCCCTGCAGGAGTCGCAGCCGCTTCAGGAAAGTCAACCGCTTCAGGAAAGTCAGCCGCTTCAGGAATCCCAGCCGCTGGACATGTCTTCCGAAGAAATGGGCAACCGGGCCGAAAACGACTCCGACGATGACGAACTGGCTGCCAAGCCGGACTCGCCTATCGATCCCGAGCTGGCCGCAGCGCTCGAGAATTACCAGCACGCCAAGGCGCAGCAGGCCGATGCCGCTCGCAAGGCTGCGGCGGCCGATGTTCCGCCTCAGGGCGCCGTGACCGAAACCGACTCCCGCGCCGAGGATGTGCCGAAAGAATTCGTGCCGGTGCAGGAAGCTCCGGAGAGCGCGAGCGACGACAATGCGCCGCGCGATCCAAATGCGCCGATGGATCCCAATGACCTGGCGCGTGAACTTGACTCGGTTGTCGAGAAATTTAACGAAGAAATGGACAAAGCCGCCAAAAGCTAAGTCATACCCATCCCGTACTGCTTCCGGACCGGCCTCGTTCTCACCAGGCCGGTCCTTTTTTGTGTAGATTTTTGGGAAGCGCCTGTTGAACCCGCCTCTGGTGTTGGTTACCGCGGAATATCTCTCACCGTCATGCTGAGCGGAGTCGAAGCATGCCCCCTTCGCTGAGTGACGTGGGCAAACTCCGTTTGCAAGGCAGAACGCCCGGCGTACTCGGCAGCCACTCTCTCGCAAACGATGCTGACGGTCCGATCCTTCGCCTTGCGATTCTACCACTAACCCAATGGTGATCCCGGCCACGCCGCCTTTTGTAGAGAAGACAAAACAAAACTCATCGATGGAGGCTGATGCAACGATGGTGAAGATTTTGTTTCCGACCCGAACCCTGCAGGAGGGCTATCTCCCAGAGCTCCAACCGAGTAGCCCGAATCCATGAAAAAAACGAACCTAAAAAATGACAAAACAAACCCATTTCGCTGTAACTCACACAGAGTCAAACTTGTACGATGACTTTTGCAATCTCACGGTATCGTGCCCGCCCCCTCCGCTTGCAGAGCACGTCTGTCCTCAGACGTGCCATCACCCGACGGGTAAGGCGATGTCAGCACCGGTCGCTCGCCGGTGCGGTGTTGACCTGGAGGGGGCTATATCCGCGACCGGAGCTGACCTACAGTGCTTGTACGATGACTTTTGCAATCTTACGGCATCGTGCCCTGCACCAACCCCACGGCAACGCCCACTTCCCCGGCACCTGCCAACTTCTGCTTTCCCCGCACTCCAAATCGCCTATATTCTCCACCACAACAGAGATATCATTTCAGTACAAGGAGAATCAGTATGGCGCTGCATACCTGGGACGAAATTCACAAGATGCTCGACGAAGCGGTCGCACATATTCGCAAGACGATCGACCTCAAACCGCAGATCGGTATCATCCTCGGCACCGGGCTCGGCTCTCTGGTCGACGGGATCGACATGGTTGGGACAGTCGGTTACGAGACGATCCCCCATTTCCCGGTCAGTACGGTGGAGTCACACGCCGGACGGTTGCTGTTCGGCCATCTCAAAGGCAAGCCGGTCGTCTGCATGCAGGGGCGGTTCCACTACTACGAAGGCTACACGTTCCAGCAGATCGCCTTTCCGATCCGCGTCATGAAAAAGCTCGGGATGGAGACCCTGATTGTCTCCAACGCCGCCGGCGGTATGAACCCGAATTTCAAGCCGGGCGATATCATGGTGATCAAGGATCATATCAACTTCTTCCCGGGCAATCCGCTGATTGGGCCGAACGATGATTCCTGGGGGGACCGTTTTCCGGATATGTACGAGGTCTACAACAAGAAGTATATCCAGCTCGCCAAGGATGTCGCACTCCAGCAGAACCTGAGACTGCAGGAAGGCGTCTATGTCGGTCTGACCGGACCGTGCCTGGAGACCTCGGCGGAGTACAGGATGCTTCGCGGGTTCGGCGCCGATGCGGTCGGGATGTCGACGGTGCCCGAAGTTATCACCGCGCACCATCAGCACAACAAGATCCTCGGGTTCACGATCGTGACCGACATGGGTCTGGCGGATAACATGCATCCCTGTTCGTTGCAGGACGTGATCGGGACCGCTTCGCGCACCGAACCGAAGTTGCGTGACTTGATCGCCGGGTGCGTGGAGAAGATGTAGGGGACTTTGATGTGGTTGGCGCACATCCCCGTGCGCCGACCGCCTCTGAACAAGTGTAAGAAGGGAGGAGAATATGGGGGGAACATGTGAACAGAAGCTCGCAGACTCGTCTCCATGCGGTCGACCGGAGTATCACCCCGATGGTGGCAAGTGCCGGCTGCACGCCATGGGAGTTGTTGCGGCTGGAGACACTCATGCTTTGTTGGAGTACATATCCGACCATGCGGATCGAGAGGTCATTGATCTATCGGGCCTCGAGTTTAGAGAAGTCGAATTCGGAGAGGACTTTGAGAATGCAATTGTCTCTCATGGACATTCCCTGTTTTCCGACAATGCCATTTTCGATACGTGCCAGTTTAAGCGTATCGGTTTCATCAACCGCGTAGAATTCTCCGATTGTACATTCGACAATACGAGTTTCGTGAATTGCGCCTTTGGCGGCGATGCTCACTTTGGAGGATCGAGTTTTCATTACGAAGCCCCCCCGTTCAGTCTTTGCACTTTTGGAGGCAAGGGGACCTTTTTCAACTTCTCCAAGTTTAGGGGAAGCAGTGCTCCCTTCGATACGTGTATGGTTGGGTCAGAAGCACTTTCATTTGCCAACTGCCTCGTCGAAGCAGATCAGTTCTACATCAGAATTGCTGGCAGGGAGGTTGGATTCTACGACGTTCGTTATCTGGCTGTCCAAGCGTCTGAGATCGACTTCACCGGGCTCAAGTTTCAGGGACATTTTGAGTTAGCAAATGATCGCAGGTCGTTGGAAGTCAGTCCGTTGCTCCATTTTGGACAGTTGAATTTTGCGCAGATGAGGTCCGCAACCTTCGTTCTGGCCAATCTCGAAAAAGCGAGTTTCATACATGCAATACTGGAGACGGTCCGATTCATCAATGTCAGGTGGCCGGATCACGATGACCGTAGGATAGCCTACGACGAACTCCAGCATTCTGACAAGTCTACGCTGGAGGACCTAAGGTGGGAATATCAGCAACTCAAAAAGAACAGCGAGTCAAATCAGGACTATGTCCGCGCCGGACAGTGGTTCTACAGAGAGACAGAGATTCGACGCCAAATGGCAGGGGAGAATTGCGGAAAGCGCAGATTCGCTCGGCTACACCAATGGTTCACCTGCGAGACCTACGCACTGTATAAGGCAGTTTCCGAATACGGGGAGAACTACCCGAGGGCTTTCCTTTGGCTCGCTGGGCTGTGGGTTGTCTTCGGCTTCTGGTATTTCTTCACGGGTTTCGATTTCGCTGACAGACACGTGGAATACCATATGTGTTGGGACTGCACACGGTTCTCTGGCGAGCACATTCTGGATTTTCTGCGCGCCCTTCTGTTCAGTGCGGCAGCAATGGCTCTTCAGGTGGGTCGGACGGTGAAAGCAACATCAACCGGGACTGTGTTTGGCGTCATCGTCCAGTTGATATGCACCGCCACAATCCTACCGCTGTTCCTGCTCGCTCTCAGGAGAAAGTTTCGAAGGTAGGGATGAAGGGAGGGTCCAACGGTGCAGATTCGAACTCTGGCGGGTTCGAGGACGGACCCGCTCTACGCAATTCGGCAGTTGAGAGTAACGCGCTTTCGCCCCAACAAAAAACCCGCCTTCCGGCGGGTTGGGAATCTCACTCGTGCGCTAACACCTCACGGTGCGAACTTGTCGAATTTCGTCCAGTAGGTCTCGCTCAGCTTGTAAGCCATAAACCCTTCGGGCCAGCCGTCGCCGCTCTGATCCGGGGCCGCGACAATCATGCCAAGCTCTTCGGCGAAGTCAAAAATCCGACGGATATCCGATCGGTTGTCCAGCCGGACTTTCTCCCCGACTACCGCTTCGTTGAATACCCATTCCTTCTCGATCTTCCCGAGCGACCCGATATGCTCCTTGCACAGGGTGAGCAGGTACTCCTGGACGGAGTTCTGATTATTAGGGTAGGCATCGGACTTCGGCTTCGGCATCGGGACCGCCGCGCCGACCGCGATTTCGTACTTAAAGTATTTGAGCGATTCAACTTCCATGATATATAATGTATCGGCAGTTTTGTATAAAATCCAGCCTCATTTTTGCTTCGGCCCCCCATCCGGACCCTGAAACACTCCCTCGGATGCGGCCGATCAGAGAGCGCACCGTCCGCACACAGTAGAAAAGTGATAAGGTAAAAGGCGCATGTCAACTAAACAAAACGATGAGCTGATCTTTGAGGTGATGGTCGAAATCACCAAGGGGAGCCGCAACAAGTACGAATATGACTCCAAACGGGGGGTAATCCGGCTTGACCGGATGCTCTTCTCGGCGGTCCACTACCCTTCGGACTACGGGTTTATCACCGACACGCTGGCCGGCGACGGCGATCCGCTGGATGCGTTGGTGCTGGTCTGGGAGCCGACTTTCCCGGGCTGCTATATCGAGGCCAAGGCGGTCGGGGTGTTTCATATGCGGGATGAGAAGGGGCCCGATGAGAAGATCCTGTGTGTGCCGACGAAGGACCCGATGTGGAACAAAATCGAGGAGCTCGACGAGGTTCCTTCGCACCTGCTGCTCGAGATAGAGCACTTCTTTGCGGTTTACAAGGACCTCGAGAAGAAGAAGACCGGTATCGAGGGCTGGTCGCCGCGGGCCGCGGCCGAGCGGGTGATCCGCGAGTCGCAGGAGCGGTATCTTACGACGAAGTGATTCCGGAGAGGGGCGGGGCTATTCCGGTTCCGGTCCGTGTTGGTCACCGTGCGGATCGCGATGGACGATCCCGCGCATGAGGCGGCCGAGAATATCCGCCCCGGTAATAATCCGCTTCTCGTCTTCCCAGATCAGAATGGTATCCCGGTCGATCACATCGTCAGCCGGACTCTCCGCTTCGACGCGGAGCCTGGAGACAACTTCGCCGAGCGGCGTGGCAGCATCGCGGACGATGATGGGGCGGTGACAGTATTCGAACGGGTCACACGGCCCGTCGTCGAAAAGCGCCGATCTGAGGAAGCCGTCGGAATCGAGCACCAGGAGCGGCTCGCCGCCGGGATCGGTTATGATCACCCATTTCCGTTCGGAGACTTCAACTTTGTTGATAAACGGGTCGTCGGCAGACCGTTCAAACGCGGGAAAGACCGGGCGGTTGTTTTTAACCGGCAGGGAGATAATGCTCCGGGGATCGATCAGTTCCCCTTCGTGAGCCACCGCCAGATCGTCAAACGCCAGGAAATTGAGGGCGCCAACACCTTCGAGGTGATCGACATCGGCCTCGTCGGCTTCAATGTGCTTTTTGATAATTTCGCGAAGAAACTTCTCCCGGAAGTACACGACGCCTTCGGAGCCCAGCCACCAGTCGAGGATTTTCGCGGACGGTTTGGCAACCGGGTACAAAACGAATTGGTAGAACCTGAGAAACGGCGTCAGCCGGGCGGCCACTGGCAGGGCGTGGCGGGCGAAGTAGGCCTGGGGAATGATCTCGCCGACGAAGGTAATCAGGACGGTGGAGAAAGCAAACGCCGCCGCTCCCGTCAGCACCGAATTGGAGAGGATAGCCAGAAGCGTGTTAACCGCTACATTCCCCCAGAGAATGGTGGTAAGCAGGAAATGTGAATCTTGTCGGAGTTTCAACACGCGAGCGGCGGCCTCGTTGCCCGACGACGCTTCGACTTCCAGTCGAAGTCGGGTCATGCCAAAGACGGCGAGGTTGAGCCCGGAGAATATCGCCGACTGCGACAGGCAGGCGGCCACGCCCAGCCAGATGATTATATATTGTGTGTTTTCCGACATACGGTATCCCCGCAGGGACAAGTGCATGGTAGCGCCGTTCTACGGGCGGTGTCAAAGCAATTCACCAGCGATGATGCGGGTCGGCTATTCAATGATTGACGGTCGGGTGCCCGCCCGTATATTTGAGCAACTTTCCACCGAAGGTAGCGCGTGAATTCCCGTCTGCTCACTCAATCTCTGCTGGCCGGCTCGATAGTCATGATCGGCGCCAACGTGGTCGGTCGACTGATCGGTTATGCTCGCGAGGCGATGATAGCGGGGTATTTCGGGACCGATATCACACTCGATACCTTCCTGCTGGCGTTTAGTATCCCCGAGCTGCTGTTTTTCGTGTTGTTTGCGGCGGTGCCGACGGTCCTGATTCCGATGTTCAAGCGGATGACGGTCGACGATCACGAAAGCGAATCGTCGCTGTTCTGGAACGGGCTTTTCGGTCTGGGGGCGGTGCTGGCGTTGATCTCGGTCGGTCTGTACGTGTTCCGCGAACAGCTTCTTTATATCCTCGCGCCGACGCTCGGCGGCGAGGAGCGCTCGCTTGCACTGTCGCTCGCGGAGATCTTAGCGCCGATTGTCTTCTTCAGGGGACTTGAGTCCTACGCGCGCGGGTGGCTCTTTTATCGGAAGCACTTCGTCGTGCCGGCGACGACGGCGATGCTGATGAATGTCGTGATCCTGGTCGTGCTGTATGCCATGCAGGGTTCGCTGGGGATCGAGTCGCTGGCCTGGGCGTGGCTGCTGGGTGCGGTTGCGGCCTGTCTGTTTAATGTCGCGTTTGCGGTTTTTGCGGTCGGTCCGACCGGGTTGTTTGCGCTCAAGGGAGATATCGCGGCACGGCTGCTTCGTCTGGTGCTGGTGGTCGGGGCGGTGGAGTCGATCGCACTTCTGTATCCGACAGTCGACCGCATGTTCGCATCGCGGTTTCTCGGCGAAGGACAGATCTCGGCGCTTCGTTACGCGGTTTTTCTGATTCACATCCCGACCGGCATGTTTGTGGTGGCGTTCGGGAGTGCATCATTTCCGTGGATTACCGATCTCTCGGTGACCGAGCAGCGTACGCGGCTGGTGAGTTTGTACAGTCAGTCGGTGCGGTTGATCGTGTTTGTCTTGGCGCTGGTGGCGCTCGGCGTGATTATGTTTGCGCCCGATATCGTGCAGGTGTCGTTCATGCGCGGGGAATTCGATGAACGCTCGCTGCAGCTGACTACTTCGCCGTTGATCTTCTACGCCCTTGGGGTGTTGTTTTACTCCGTCTATCTTTTCCAGATGCGTTTCTACTATGCCCGCCTGAAGATGTGGCGATTGGGGGCGCTGCTTCTGTCATTGTTGGGACTGAAGGTCGTTTTGAGTTCTCTGCTGGTGGAACCGATGCATCACGATGGTCTCGCGCTGGCGACATCGATCGCCTGGTTTGTGGGAGCAGTGATCATGACGCTCGATCTCGGGCGGCAGCTATCGGTCAGCCTGCGTACCCTGCTTGTACCGGCAGTATTCAAGATTACCGCGGCGCTGGTCGTGACCGGAATCTGCTGGTATGGATTGCAGCAGGTGTGGCCGCACGATACGGGGCGGTCGCTGTGGAGTGTGTTCGGTCGCCTGGTCGTGATGGGGGCGGCGGGCGTGGTTGTTTATACCGGATCGGCGTTTCTGCTGAAACTGCCTGAGCCGCGCACGGTGGTGGAGCGGATTATCTCGAAGTTCAAGCGCGCCTGATCGGGCGGGCTACATCCCACGAACAAAATTCCAGCGTATCTTGGCGGGCAGAGTCCGAAGGGCGTTGGAGCGTCCGGACAAATATGACTGCCATCGTTGGGCGTAGTCGGCGAATATCTGTTCGCCGGTGAGGGCGTGCATGACTTTCAGCTGTTCGATATGCAGCTTGTGGTATGGTATGGTGGCGGGATTGGGGGTGCCTTCGCCGATGTGGTACCATGACCAGTGGCCGCTGTCGAATCGCGGCAGCCATTCAATCAAAGTCGCTAGCCCGTCGTCCCACAGCGTGCGAACGGCCGGATCGTTGTGCAGTCGGATCAAGTCGTACAGTCCCCAGATGGCGTAGAGAAATCCGTTTAGCACGTGGGCCGGTGGGTCACACGGGTATTCTTCGAAGAAAGCACGGCGGTTGGTTTCGGTTCGCACGCCCCCTTCGGCGACCGGGACGCTAAACAGGTCGACCGCTTTAACGGCGGCGTTGAGAAAACGCGAGTCGTTTTCGAGCAGATATGCGCGGACCAGCACAGAGATCCCCATCCCCTGCGACATGGCCGACGGAAAGTTCGATTCGAGATTGAATTTCTTCATTGACCAGGGCGTACGCCAACTACCATCACTCTGCTGCGTGCGGGCGAACCACTCGGCGGCGCGGGTAAGAAACTCGCGATGCGACGTATCGCCGGTGCGAACGAACAGATCACCGTGGCCGAGGGCGACCAGGGCGACCAGGACCGGAAGGTAATCGGTGCGGCCGTCGATAGTGTACATCGGGAGACCATCGGAGTCGGTCGGTCCGGTAAACGAGGCTCGCGGGGAATGATCGAGATAGTAGGCGAGCGGCTGGTTTGGATCGTAGTTGGCGACCGCTTCGGAATGGTAGTAGCTGGAGGAGCGGACGCCGAAGTATTGCAGGAGGTTGAAGATCTTTTGCGAGAGTTGGGCCATGGCGGGAATATAGGTCTGGCGGGTGGTCGGTCCCACCATTTAATGCGTTCGGGATCATCGAATTGGCGGGATCGAACGGACACCATTAATGTCTTGACGGACAACCTTTTTTGGGTATATTCTCGTGCTACACTAGAATAGAAGGTATAGAGATATGAAACGGACATTCCAGCCGTCCAACCGGAAGAAAATGAATGATCATGGTTTCCGGAGTCGGATGGCTACCAAAAACGGCCGCAAAGTGCTGGCGCGCCGTCGCGCCAAGGGCAGAAAACGTCTGACTGTCCGCGTTGGCCGCAAGAAATAGATTACCCCGGAGTGAGAGCCTGAAAAGTCGGGTCTCGATCGACCTGCTTTTTGAGAAAGGGCGCCGACTGCCGGGGGATTCTTTTACCCTGTTGTGGCGCCCGGCCAGAGAATTCCGGTATGCGGTGTTTGTCTCCCGGGCCTGTGGCCCGGCGCACCGTCGCAATCGCATCAAGCGGGTTGTCCGCGAGGCAATCCGCCTCTCCCGCGACAGGCTCACCGTCACCGGGTGGGTCGGGATTCTCATTCGGCCTGCAGCCGACACTCCGACCGTGGAAAAACTAAGTGCTGATGTCAGCCGGATCTTCACACGCCTCTCAGAGCAGCCCGGATAAAGTTTCCTGGGCAGCTTATCCTTTCATTGCTCTGATTTATCTCTATCGCTATACCCTGTCACCTGTTATGGGAAACCAGTGCCGGTTTGCGCCGACCTGCTCTCGTTACGCCGAGGAGGCACTCAGGAAGCACGGGGCTCTAAAAGGGGCCTGGATGGCCCTCAAGCGGATTGGCCGTTGTCATCCGTGGCGCGAGGGCGGGTATGATCCGGTCCCATAATTTGTTAAATAGTTGTGTAATATAAGCGTAAGGGAATGTGACCGTGGACAGGAAGTCAATTGTTCTGGTTGTGATACTCGCTCTCGTAGTCCTGTTCTACTGGCAGATCCTCGATTTTCTGGGGATTCAAAAGCAGGAACCACCCAAGCAGACCGCTCCGGTCGAACAGACCGAATCACCACAGCAACAAGCTGTACAACAACAAGATAGCTCGCGCCTACAATCCGGTTCCGGGCTTCCCGATCTGCTCACCGACACCAGTTCGTTCGGCCGCGAAAGTGCTCCCGAAATGCTGGCGGAGACGGTAAGTGACTCAATGGCAATAGATTCGGTGATTGTTACCACCGATATGTACCAGGTCACGCTGATCAGCAAGGGGGGTGGGCCGGTTTCGATTTTGCTCCGCGAGCAGACCTATCGCGATGGCGAGCTAATCGAGATGCTTCCGGAGCCGATGAATGTCGCGCCCGAGGCGAGTTTTGCCAACGGTGCGGTCATGACCGGTGACCTGCCGTTTGAGTCCTCGCTCTCCCCCGGCACATACGCCGTCACTGGCGACGAGTTCACCATCGACTACACCTTCCAGGCCCCCAACGGAGTAGAGATTGTAAAACACTACATCTTCTATCCGGATAAGTATTCGTATGATATGGTGCTTACGGTTCGGAACTCCGATCGGCTGGGCATCGATCTCAGCTACGAACTGGTCTGGAACAACCCCCCTCCCATAACCGAGCCGGATGCCAAGACCGATTTCCAGGAAATGAATGCGGTGGCGATGATCGGCGGCGCTCGCAAGCAGCTCGACGATTACGACGACGGGAGTCTTAATCAAACCGAAAGCGGTACCACGACGTGGGCCGGAGTGCGTTCCAAGTACTTCGCCGGGGTGCTGATTCCCCGCTCGCAGGCGGCCGAAGGGGCTCATGCGACCGGGCGCAAGTGGAAAGCTTCTATCGATGGCAGCGAGGTCGAAGTCAGGGAGCCGAAGGTCGCCCTTCAGATGCCGCTCGGCGGTCGGCATGAACTGGTCGACAGCTTCACGGTGTTTGTTGGTCCGATGGATTATTTCCTGATGAGCTCGTACGATGTTGGTCTGGAAGATATGTTGGGTATCGGCACCACCCCGTTTGTCGGCTGGATTATCAAGCCGTTCGCCCTGGCGGTCATGTGGGCGCTGCCTATCATGTACAGTGTGATCAGCAATTACGGTATCGTGATCATCCTGTTCTCGCTGTTGATCAAGATCATCACCATGCCGCTGTCACTAAAGTCATTCAAGTCGATGCAGGCGATGAAAGACTTGCAGCCGAAGATCGAGGAGCTGAAAAAGAAGTATCAGAAGAATCCGCAGGCGATGAATCAGGAGATGATGAAGCTGTACAAGAAGCACGGCGTTAATCCAATGTCGGGCTGTCTGCCGATCCTTCTACAGATGCCGCTTCTGTTCGCCATGTTCTCGGTTTTCCGTGCGACTATCCTGCTTCGCGATGCTCCTTTCTTCTGGTTCATTCAGGATCTCTCGCACGGCGCTACCGGTTTCACCGACCCATATATCTCGCTGGTAATCATCATGGTGGGTGCGCAGTTCCTTTCGCAGCACCTGACGATGGCGTCAAGTACCCAGCAGAACAAGGCGCTGATGTATGTCATGCCGCTGATGATGGGCTTCTTCCTTTACAGCCTGCCTGCCGGACTGATTCTTTACTGGATCTGTTTCTCGGTCTTCTCCCTGCTTGACTGGCTGGTGTACAGGAAGCCGAAGAATCCTGAGGTGCAAACGGCGTAGGTTTCTCCCATGGACCTGGAAAAAAAAAGCTCGGCAGCGGCGATGACACCATCGCCGCTGTCATCACTCCCCCCGGCGAAGGGGGTATTGCGGCGCTCCGTGTGGCCGGGCCGCACAGCCTGACTATCCTCCACACCCTCTTCCATCCTCACGCACACAATAAGTCGGATGCCGTTACACCGTTCATGCTCCGGCTGGGGCAATGGAGCGATGCGACCGGCCGTGCGATAGACGAAGTTACTGTGGTGTATATGCCTGAAGGGCATTCGTATACGGGGGTGGAGCAGTTTGAGTTGTTTTGCCACGGCGGCCGTCAGGTGGTACGGATGATCCTCGATACAATCCTGCGTGCGGGAGCACGGGCCGCCGAGCCGGGGGAGTTCACCCGCATGGCGTTTCTCAACGGCCGGATCGACCTCGCGCGCGCTGAAGCGGTGGCCGATCTGATCGCCGCCAACACCGCCCATTCGTACGAGATTTCGCGACAGCAGTTGCTGGGAGCATACTCACACGAGATAGAGATACTGCGTGAGAGACTGGTCACACTCCTCGCCGAGATCGAAGCCTCGATTGACTTCGTCGAAGAGGATATCGAGCCGCAGACTATTCAGGCGCTCGGCAAGCCCGCGAGTGAGATCCTCGCCGATCTGGAGAAGCTTATCGCGACGTACAGCGGAGGGCGGATCATTAACGAGGGGTACAAGATTGTCCTGGCCGGTCGGCCCAATGCCGGGAAATCATCGCTGTTCAACCTGCTGCTTCGCCAGGAACGAGCACTTGTCAATCCAACAGCAGGAACGACAAGAGATTATCTGTCGGAGTGGATCGACCTTGAGGGGTTTGCAGTCAATCTGATCGATACCGCGGGACTTCGTATCGAAGGTGACGAACTTGAGAAAGCCGGCCAGAGCCGGGCGCGGGAGTTGATCGACAGCGCCGACCTGATTATCTGGATGGTCGACCTGGCCGATCCGGGTTGGAGGTCGCATCTCGACGGTGATATCGACTCGTTTGATCTTTCCAGGCTGCTGGTTACCGGCAATAAACTCGACCTGGCTGTAGGCGACCCCGGCGATTCCGTAACGATTGCGTATTCCTGTAAGACGGGGAGGGGAATCGACGAATTGACCGCGGCCATAGTCGGTCGTATTAATGAGCGGATGCCGGACCTGACATCGGGGGTGGTAGTAACCTCGGCTCGCCACCAGCAGAAACTGACGAAGGCGGCTGAATCAATGGCTATCGTTATCGAGCAGCTGAGACAGGTTGATCAACCGGACCTGATTGCGTATAATCTCGGTCAGGCTCGCGATGCGCTGGATGAGATCACGGGGCGCATTTACACCGAAGAGGTTTTGGGGCAGATATTTAGTTCGTTTTGTGTGGGGAAGTGAGTTTGTTGTCATTCCCGCGAAAGCGGGAATCTATCCGAGAGGATTGCCTGACAGGCTACCCCCCTGTTTCACGTGAAACATCGCTGCGATGAAAGCCGTTCTGGATTGACATGAATACGCGCGATTTTGACATAGTCGTAATCGGCGGCGGGCACGCCGGAGTCGAGGCGGCTCTGGCGGCGGCCCGAATGGGCGAGACCGCTGCGCTGGTGACGATGGATGCTGAGAAGCTGGCCCTGATGTCGTGCAATCCGGCGATCGGCGGGATCGGCAAGTCGCAGCTGGTCGCCGAGGTCGATGCGCTCGGCGGCGTGATGGCTCTGGCCACCGATGCTACCGGGATCCAGTTCCGGCGACTCAACCTATCTCGCGGCCCGGCGGTCTGGTCAACCCGGGCGCAAGCAGACCGTCGTTATTACAATCAATTCATTGTCGATTTGGTCGCCGCCGAGCCGAGAGTGACCGTGATCGAAGCGATCGCCGGCGATATCATGCTCGACTCCGACAGCCGTGTTTGTGGCGTTCGCACCGAGGACGGCCGCCCGATTTCCTGCTCGGCAGTCGTGGTTGCCACCGGAACATTCCTTGGCGGACTGATACATATCGGCGAGAAGAAGATCAGAGCCGGCCGGATCGGTGAAAACGCCGCATATAAGCTTTCTGAATCGTTTGCACGGATGGGTTTCGAGCTGGGACGGCTGAAGACCGGGACCCCTCCCCGTCTCGACGGTGACACGATCGACTGGTCGCGCTGCGAGGTGCAGCCCGGCGAGTGGCCGATCCCCCGTCTCTCCTACCGTTCGAAGCCTCGTGATTTCGAGCAAGCCTGCTGTCATCTCACCCGAACCACCGAGCGGACCCGGGAGATCATCCTGAAGTCGCTTCGCGAGTCGCCGATGTTTTCCGGACAGATATCTTCGACCGGGCCGCGATACTGCCCTTCGATCGAAGATAAGTTCTACCGCTTCGCCGACAAACCGACGCACAACCTCTTTCTTGAGCCCGAAGGCAACGGAACTTCGGAGATCTACCCCAACGGTTTCTCGACAGCCCTTCCGGAGCACGTCCAGGAGAGAGCGATCCGGACAGTGATCGGTCTCGAAGAGGTCAGGATTGTCCGCCCGGGCTATGCGGTCGAGTATGACTACTGCCCGACCTGGCAGATTACGCCGTCGCTGGAGACCCGCTCGGTTAAAGGGCTCTTTTTCGCTGGCCAGATTAATGGTACCTCTGGATATGAAGAAGCAGCGGCGCAGGGTCTTATGGCGGGAGTCAACGCGGTGTTGGGCATTGCAGGCGAGCCGCCGTTTATACTTGATCGCTCCGAGGCGTATATCGGGGTGATGATCGATGATATCTGCACTCGCTCGATTACGGAGCCGTATCGAATGTTTACATCGCGCGCCGAATACCGCCTGGCGCTCCGCGAAGACAACGCTCGCGACCGGTTGTTTGCTCACGCTGCCCGGCTCGGGCTGATTCCAACAGAGGACTTTGCTCAATTCACGGATCTCGAGCAGAAAACCGAGCAGGAGATCGAGAAACTCCGCACGACTCGGGTGCGGATCGATGAGCTGGGCGAGCTTCGGGATCGATTCCAAAAGAGCGAGGCGGTTTCGCTGGAGAATCTTCTCAAGATGCCGGGGATCGGCCTGGAGCAGGTGATCCCTATTTTGGCGCGATTTGACGGTCAGTTTTCCGATCAGCCGGAGGTGTTGCAACGGGCCGCGATACGGATTCGATATGAAGGATATATAGCGAAGCAGGATCGCGAGATAGCGAAGTTCAAGAAGCTCGAGCGACAGCGCATCCCGGAGCAGTTTGATTTCGATGCTATCAGCGCCCTTCGGATCGAAGCCCGCCAGAAGCTTTCCCGCTACCGTCCGCACTCGCTGGGGCAGGCGGGTCGGCTCGAGGGTGTGACGCCGGCCGATTTGGCGATTCTTTCGGTTCACCTCAAGCGGCAACAGGGGCAGTCGGTGTGAGCAGGCAGCCGAAGGTGGTGACATTTGATGCCGCTGCGATAATCGAGCGCTTTGGCTGCCGGGAGGCGCTTGATCGATTTCACACGCTTCTGATGGAAGAGAACTCGCGGGTCAATCTTGTTTCACGTGAAACATCGCGCGCGGATTTCGACCGCATGGCGGCCGAATGCCTGCTCCCGCTCGAACTGCTCGATGGGGATGCGCGGCCCCACAGCTATCTGGATATCGGCGCCGGCGGGGGGTTCCCTCTTTTTCCAATCTCGTTCGCCGAGCGGTTTGATCGGATCGCGGCGTGTGAGCGAACCCAGAAGAAAGCTTCGGCGATTATCCGCATGGCAAAAGAGCTGGAGCTTGATATCACTGTCACACCGCGGACATTCGAGGATGTCCGATTCGAATCGACGTTCGCACTGATCACCCTTCGCTATGTCAAGCTCACGCCGCCGCTGCTAAAAGGAATCATGCACACGCTTGAGAATGGCGGCGTGTTCGTCTACTATAGCGACCCATCGTTCTCGATCGATCATTTCGCCATCCGGCGCTTCTGCTTTCAAACATCAACCGATCAGCCTCTTAAGCATTTCTGTCTCTTGGCCCGAAAATAGCTTTGCAGCCGACCCGTTTTTAGTTGCATAAGCCTAGTCGGGATGGTAAGATTGGCGCGTACGTGGATGGCAGCTTTTCTTGACAAGGAGTCACCGTGCAGAAGATCATCGCGATTGCCAACCAGAAGGGGGGCGTGGGAAAAACCACCACCGCCGTCAACCTTGCTTCCTGTCTGGCGGCCGCCGAACAGAAAACCCTCCTGATCGATCTCGATCCCCAGGCCAACACGACCTCCGGGTTCGGTATCGAAAAGGACAAAATAGATATTTCGATCTATGATGTCATGCTTGAGCGGGCGACCCTCTCGCAGGTCATCCGTCCCACCGAAATGAACTACCTCCACCTCGTGCCGTCGTCGATCTCCCTGGTTGGCGCCGAGGTCGAGCTGGTCAGCATTCTCTCTCGCGAGACCCGTCTCAAAGCGGCCCTGGCGCCGTTGAGCGACGACTACACCTACATCATTGTCGACTGTCCCCCGTCGCTTGGTCTCTTGACGATCAACGCCCTTACCGCCGCCCAGTCGGTGATCATCCCGATCCAGTGTGAATACTATGCGCTGGAGGGTGTGAGCCAGTTGATGAACACGATCAAGCTGGTGCAGGCGCATCTGAATCCGTCGCTGCAGATCGAGGGAGTGTTGTTGACGATGTACGACGGTCGTTTGAACCTCTCGAAACAGGTGTCGGATGAAGTGCGACGCTTTTTCGATTCGAAAGTGTACAACACCGTTATCAACCGCAATGTGCGACTGTCCGAGGCGCCGTCGTTCGGCAAACCGATTATCCTCTACGACATTCTGTCGACCGGCGCTGAGAACTATATGGCTTTCACCCAGGAGGTGATGTCACGATGAGCAAGCAGGTATTGGGCCGGGGACTGGGGGCGCTTATTCCCAGTCAGGCGGAGCCGGAGGGTGAGAGCAGGCATTTCCAGATGATATCGCTGGCGGAGATATCGCCGAATCCGATGCAGCCGCGTCAGACATTCGACAGTGAGCGTCTGGCGGAGCTGGCGAACTCGCTGAAGCAGGACGGCATGATGCAGCCGCTGGTATTGAAGAAAAATGGGTCCGGGTATCACATTATCGCCGGTGAGCGTCGCTATCGCGCCGCCAAACTGGCCGGCCTGGAAAAGGTGCCGGCGACGGTGATGGAGAATGTTGATGACACCCGCATGCTGGAGCTGGCGTTGATCGAAAACGTCCAGCGCGAGGATCTCAACCCGATCGAGCTGGCCGAGGCCTACCGTCGGTTGATCGAGCAGTGCGGTCTGACACAGCAGCAGCTGTCGGAGCGGGTCGGCAAGTCGAGAACAGCCGTAACCAATCAGCTTCGCCTGCTGAGGCTTCCCGAGTCGGTTGCCCGGTATCTCCGCGACGGCCGTCTGACCGAAGGGCACGCCCGGTCGTTGCTGGCGATGGACTCCGAAGAGGCCATGTTGAAGATGGCGGACGCGATTGTTTCCGGCGAGTTGTCGGTACGGCAGGTCGAAGGGAAGGTCTCCAGCGGGAAAAAGCGCCGCCTGATCCCGAAAAGGAAGCTTCCGGCGCTGGCCGACGCGGAATCTCAATTGAAGCGTTTACTGGGAACTTCGGTAAAAATCGTACCGGGGCTAAAGAGAGGGCGCATTGAGATCGAATACTATAGTGATGACGACTTGAATCGGCTCCTGGAGTTATTTGCCAGGATAGAATAGGATATCATGCCGACCAAATACGTGACAGTCATGCTTATCCCCGACGGGACCGAGGCCCGCAACCAGTGGCGGATGCGCCAGTGGTTGTTGAAGCTGATTGTCGGGGGAGTTATCGCGATCCTGGTCGGAATCATTCTGTTTTTCTCTTTCTACGGCAGTATCCTTTCCCGCGCCGCTCTGACCGAAAAGGTGCAGGCGGAAAACGAGAGTCTCAAGCGCTATCGATATAAGGTGCAACTTCTCGAGGCCAACCTTCGTGAAGTAAGAGAGGTCGTGACGCGGCTGACGAAGCTGGCTGGGGTCGACTATGAATTCCCCGAGGTACCGGCCGATTCGACGATATTCGCGAAGCTCGACCAGACTGCCATGGCGGTGATGGCTCGACCGGTGACCGCCGACTATTCGGTGCCGGTGGGACTGCCGATTGACGGTTTTGTCAGTCAGCAGTTTGCACCCGCAGGAGATCACTATCATCCGGGTATCGATATCGCCTGCGCGGTGGGGACGCCGGTGCTGGCGACCGGGTCGGGGCTGGTGGAGTTTGTCGGGTTCGACTCGCTCTACGGGAAGCTGGTTGTCTTGCGGCACAATGACACGGTGACGTCGATGTACGGTCACAATGAGGAGATACTGGTCTCCCCCGGCGCGTCGGTGACAGTCGGCGAGCGGATCGCATTGTCGGGCAATACGGGAGTGTCGACCGCGCCGCATTTGCATTACGAAATCAGAGTTAATGATGAACCCATAAATCCGTTGGACAATCCGTATGATGAAGAAGACGAACGGCAGTGAGGTAAGCGGAGCCATGAACACGATTATCGGTAAGGACACGGTCTTCACAGGGACGCTCGATGTCAAGGGCGCTGTTCGGGTCGACGGCACGGTCAAGGGGAAGGTTATCTGCAGCGACTGTGTGACGATCGGCGCCTCGGGACTGGTGGAAGCCGATATCGAGGCTGACTCCGCGGTGGTGGCCGGCAAAATGCACGGCAACATTATGACAAGCGGCAAGATCGAACTGCAGGCCAAGTGCGAGATGGAAGGGGATATCCGGACCAACTCGCTGGTCATCGAGCAGGGGGCAATCTTCTGCGGCGCCTGCGACATGAAAGACAAAGGAATCCGCTCCGATTTGAATTTCCTCCCCCCGGAAAGCAAAAGCGAAAACAAGCTGGACCAGGGCAAGGACAACAAAGAGCGCAATAAGTTGATGTCGATCGCCAAGGAGAGCGGCAACTAGTCGACGCGTTTTCGGGTCCATGTGGATAATTGCCGGAAATTGTGGAAATGAGGCTAATTCGCTGTTGACAAGCATCTTATGTCGATTTTTGACGGTCTTTGTCATGAGGTTATCCACAGTTCCGGGCAGTTTCGACTTCGTAGACGCACTTAATCGCCGTTTGTCCTTTCGTTCAGTCCCGGTGGGAACAAACTAAGCCTTTATCCCGTACAAACTTGTACTCCGTTTGGGGAGGCCGGTCCGAGTCGTGCCGGCATCCCTGACGGAGGAACCTTTCGGCGCCGTCCGATCGGTCGGTCAGAGACTGTCGCAAGCTGTACACAACTTTTCGGTACTTTGCGCTTTCCAACCGGATTGCCGAACCGCTCACTACTGTTGTCACCCTTTGTTGGGAGGAGTTGATGTCTCCAACCGAGTTCGAGTCCGATATCAAAGCTGTTGAGTCTCTCAACGATGCCTACGCAAGAATCACCGGCGAAATCAGCAAGGTCATTATCGGCCAGAAGGAAGTCATTGACCAACTGCTGATCTCGCTGTTATCGTCCGGCCACTGCCTGCTGGTCGGGGTGCCCGGGCTGGCCAAGACCCTTCTGATCTCCACCCTGGCCGACGTGCTTAATCTCAAGTTCAACCGTATCCAGTTTACCCCGGACCTGATGCCTTCGGACATTACCGGCACGGAGATAATCGAAGACGACCATTCGACCGGCAAACGCCAGTTCCGGTTCGTCAAGGGTCCGGTGTTTGCGAATATCATCCTCGCCGACGAAATCAACCGCACTCCACCGAAAACCCAGGCGGCGCTGCTTCAGGCGATGCAGGAGCACGAAGTCACCGCGGCCGGACAGACATACACGCTCGATGAGCCGTTTTTTGTGCTGGCCACGCAGAACCCGATCGAGCAGGAAGGGACTTATCCGCTTCCCGAAGCCCAGCTCGACCGGTTTATGTTTAACGTGTTTGTCGATTACCCGGCGCAGGACGAAGAAGAACAGATTGTCAAATCGACCACGACCGGAGCCGAAGCCAAGCTGAACCGTATCCTCTCTCCCGAAGAGATCGTGTCGTTCCAGAAGCTGGTCCGGCGAGTTCCGGTATCGGATCATCTGGTGAAGTATGCGGTCAGTCTCGTTCGTGCGACCCGCCCGAACGAACCCGGGGCGCCGGATTTCGTGAAAAACTGGGTCAACTGGGGCGCCGGCCCGCGAGCCTCACAGTTTCTCATTCTGGCGGCCAAGACGCGGGCGATTCTCGAAGGTCGGCCCACCCCCGGACCGGAGGATGTACGGTTTGCGGCCTATCCGGTGCTCCGTCACCGTATCGTAACGTCGTTTAACGCTGAAGCCGACGGGGTTGACTCGATGGAGATTATCCGGCGTCTGCTTGATGCCGTAAAGGTTGAGAAGTAAGTGAGCCGGCGACCGTAGCGGTCGCCTGTCACACCATGCCTACTAATCATCGCATCATATTCGGCGATGCCCGCCGCATGGCGACGGTTGACGATAAGAGCGTCCAGCTGGTCGTGACGTCGCCGCCGTACTGGCAGCTCAAGGACTACGGAGAGGAACGCCAGATCGGGTTTGATGATTCCTACGAGGAGTATATCAACAATCTCAATGCGGTTTGGATGGAATGTCACCGGGTGCTCCACGACGGCTGCCGGCTGTGTGTGAATATCGGCGATCAGTTTGCGCGGGCTGTGTACTACGGTCGATACAAAGTGATTCCGATCCGCACCGAGATAATCCGCTTCTGTGAAACGATCGGCTTTGACTTCATGGGCGCGATTGTCTGGCAGAAGGTCACGACCTGTAATACGTCGGGGGGCGCGACTATCATGGGATCGTTCCCCTACCCGCGCAACGGTATCGTGAAGCTGGATTATGAGCATATTCTGTTGTTCAAGAAGCATGGCAAAGCGCCGAAAGTGTCAGCCGATGTGAAGGCGCAGTCGAAGTTGAGCACCGAAGAGTGGAATCTGTACTTCAACGGTCACTGGAATTTCCCCGGCGAGAAGCAGGTCGATCATATCGCGGCTTTTCCCGAGGAACTGCCGAGGCGGTTGATCCGCATGTTTGCGTTTGTCGGCGAGACGGTCCTTGATCCGTTTGCCGGATCCGGGACAACCTCGGTGGCCGCGATGAAGTGCGGACGAAATTCGATAGGCTGTGAGATCAACGAGGAATTTCAGTCCCTTATCAATGAGAGACTCGACACGGCACGAGAGTCCGACGACGTCTCTATCACCTTCGAGCACGACACCAAGCCGGTGGCGGCGCTGTCAATCAAACTTCCCTATCGCTTTGAAGATCCCCTCAAACTCGACAAACATCACGATCCGCGCGAGCGGACGTTCGGCTCACGGATCAGCCGGGAGGCTCCGAAAGCAGTCGAGTCGTACGTGACGGTGCGCGATGTTCTCTCACCGGTGGAGATAGAGCTGTCGGATAATCGCACGGTGAAACTTCACGGTCTGGCAGCAGTTCAGTCCGCGCGCAGGGACGCGATGGCGTACTTGAACGACCATGTGCGTGGCCGTCAGGTTTGTTTGAAGACCGAAAATGATATCGCCCCGGACGGCGACCATGTTTCGGCGTATGTCTATCTCAAAAACCGGACATTCGTGAACGCCCACCTGCTCAAGCGCGGTTGCGTGAAGCTCGATAGGCAGCAGGTAGTAACCAATCGGTCGCTGCTGAAGCTGGCCGAGTCGGCGCTTGAGATCCGGACAGCCAGGGAGGCCGAGGAGTGACTGATTCACAGACGGTATTCGAGCGCTTTGCGTTGTCCAGTCTGCCGAACGTCGAGAAGCTGTTTGTCGGCATATTCACGACCCTGATGCTGCTGGTCTGTCTCTGGGCGGTGTTTATTTTCTATGTTGATAAGGGGATAATCGATGAAGACTCGGTGCCGCTCTATCTGACCAAGACCATGACCGGCGCCCCGGCGAACGCCGAGGCTGAGATGCGGCAGGATATCGAAGAGGTCGTATCGGACTCCGAGTCGGTCCTGGCACCGATATGGGACAGCACCTTCGCCGGCGAAGAAGCGGTGGCCGATTCGGCGACGGTCGCACATGAGTTCGAGATGGCCGATGAGCAGGCGGCAGCCGAAGAGAAGCAGGTCGAAACCGAGTCGGAATACGGCTCCCATCACGAGCACCTTCGCAGAAATGTCGGGCTGGCCCACACGCATATCAACGGTCAGACCTTGCTGTTTTTCACGCTCGGTCTGGTATTTCTGTTCAGCTCGGCGACCGTAAAGATCAAGAAGATTGTAATCTGGGTGTTTGGAATCACGATTCTGCTTCACACGATCGGTTTGTCGGGTGAAGGGCTGGGATCTTTCTACGACGACATCCTGGCGGTGAGCGGGGTGGCGATCTTAGTGGTGATCGCATACATGGCGCTGATGATCTATGTCGATCTCGGCCGAAAGGCGAACAGAAAATAATGGCGACTGACTACAGGACCTATCTCCAGCCGGAGACCGTCTCCAAGCTCAAGGGCATGGAGCTGAAAGCGCGGATGGTGGTTGAGGGCTTTATCGCCGGGCTGCACAAGTCGCCGTATCACGGCTTTTCGGTGGAGTTCGCCGAGCATCGCCAGTATATGCCCGGCGATGATATCCGGGGGTTGGACTGGAAAGTCTACGCCAAGACCGACCGGTATTATATCAAGCAGTACGAAGAAGAGACGAATCTCAAAGGCTATCTGCTGCTCGACTGCTCAAAGTCGATGGCGTACCAGTCGGCCGGGGTGGTGAACAAGCACGACTATGCCGGGATGCTCTCCGGGGCGTTGTCGTATATGATGCTGAGGCAGCGCGATGCGGTCGGGCTGGTAACATTCGATGAGAAGATCCGTCGATATATACCACCGCGTTCGAAATCCGGGCATCTACATGTACTGCTCAATGAAATCGCCGATGCAAAACCGTCGGAGCGCACCGATGTCGGATCGGCGTTGCACGAGATGGCGGAGCGGATCAAACGTCGGGGGTTAGTGGTGATCATGTCCGATCTGCTGGACGACGCCGAGACAATTATCTCCGGGCTGAAACATTTCCGCTACAACAACCACGAGGTGGTCGTATTCCATATTCTCGATCCGCGCGAGCGCGATTTTGCATTTGGTGGGGAGGCGGTGTTTAAGGATATGGAGACGGGTGAAGAGATCTCGACTCTGCCGTTCCAGATCAAGAAGGATTTCGCGAGGCAGGTTGGTCAGTTTGCGGAGCGGATCGGCGCTGCCTGTCGGCAGGCGAATATCGACTACCACCCGATCGATACCGGTATGTCGTTCGACAAGGCGCTGTATGCGTTTCTGAGCAAGCGCGAGCGGTTGTACTAGTCAACGCGCCGGAAGGCATTCGCACACCACACCACTGACAGATCCCGACCAAGCAGACTCCTCAGTTCGTCTCTTTCTGACGCGGATCGCGCAAATTCTGGCGATTATAGACTCCCTTTCTTGACAGCCGAGCACCCTCCCCCATAATTGCAGTGGGGATTTCAATCCGCACACTTCTCGATCAAACAGCCGGAATGCGGGGGAGCGATTCGTCCACTACATCTGCTACAATCCGTCAATTTGAAGGAGTCTCTATGCCTGAGACCAGACTGTATGCACAGAACATGGGCTGGGTGCCGGACTATCCCGACTTCCGTGATTTCACACCCGAGGCCGACAGCCTCTCGACTACCGCGATGCAGGTAGGCGAGAAAGACAGCGTCAAGAAGATGATGACCAAGCTCAAACTGGGATCATTCAAAGCCGCGCCGCCCGCGGCACACTTCGATCTTCGCGGCGATTGCTCGCCGATCGAGGATCAGGGGTCGCTCGGTTCCTGTACGGCGCAGGCCGGGGTGGGGATGGTCGAGTACTTCGAGCGACGGGCGTTTGGCAAACATATCGATGCTTCCCGTCTGTTCCTCTACAAAGTCACTCGGAACTTGCTGCACTGGACCGGGGACACCGGCGCCTATCTTCGAACGACCATGGGCGCGATGGCATTGTTTGGTGTACCGCCTGAAGAATACTGGCCGTACGTTATCGCCGACTTCGATGTTGAGCCGGCCGCCTTCCAATACTCCTTCGCGAGTAATTACCAGGCGCTGCAGTACTTCCGGCTCGATCCACCCGGACTGGACCGTAAGGAACTGCTGAAGCGAATCAAACTGTTCATATGCGCGCGACTCCCGTTGATGTTCGGCTTCACGGTCTACAATTCGATCTGGGGCGCTTCGAGCTCCGGAGAGATCCCCTACCCCGGGCCGAGAGATCGCCGCGCGGGCGGGCATGCGATCGTCGCAGTCGGGTTCGACGACAAAAAGAAGATCGCCATTTCGAACAGCACCAAGAGCACGACCGGGGCGCTTCTTATCCGCAATTCCTGGGGAGTCGGATGGGGAGACGATGGCTACGGGTGGCTGCCGTATGAATATGTGCTCGACTGGCTGGCGGTTGACTGGTGGTCGCTGCTGAAGAACGAATGGGTCGACACCGGGCGGTTCGGGCTCGGTTCATGAGAAGAGGCCCGTCCGATCGTAGTTGACCTCTCGGTGTCGGTCGGGGTTTTCGCTCCCCCGCTCCCCGACCGATGCCGAGCCACCTGTGTGAGGGCTATTTCACCAGCACCGCTTTGACGGATTTCGTTTCCGAACCATTTGCCGCTTTGATCAGATAGACGCCCGAAGCATAATCCGTCCCATCCCACTCGAACAGCTTTTCGCCGGCCGGAAGGTCACCGTCAAATAGTCTTTCCACGCGTTGTCCGAGGGTATTGTATATCTCGACTGTCAGGTTCGTCTTCACCGGCAGGGTGATCGAGAACGAGACGGCTGGGTTGAACGGGTTGGGATATGGCTCGCTGAGCGTGAACGATTCAGGTAGCTCGCGGCCGGGTTGATCGCCGATTGCCGTGGAAATGTCCAGCCGGTAGAGCGTGACGTGGTTGGCATCGAGGGTGACCAGCCGCGGCAGCTTGTCAGGATACGGCCAGGTCCAGGAGCGTTTGCCGACCGGGACATCGTGGTTGGTTTGGAGAATCGTATCCGAAGTGACATCGTACATGATGAAGTCGTCATCGACGAAGGCGAAGAAGTATCCGGGGAAGCCCTGATGGTACAGGAAGTTATCCCAGATCTGGCCGCTGATATCTTTGTGCCAGATTTCTTCAGTTGATTCGGAGGCGATCAGCGAGAAGAGATAAAGTTGGGTGGAGTCCCACGTGACGTACTCAGCGCCGTCGTGTTCACAGGGAGAATACGCCTCCCTCACACAGAGAAACTCGGAACTGGTCAGGCGCGTATCAAGCTCCCCGCCGCAGCCGAAACTCCAGTGATCGGTGTAGACAACCCCCTCGCCACATTCAGGCTCGGTCCAGTGTCCACAGAAATCTACCCCGGCGAGAGCGTTGATGAATGAGACATCCCACGGCGCGACCAGCCAGGACCAGTGGCCCGTCCAGTCGGGACCGGTGCTCAGATACGTATACGCGTCATGCTGCTGGGTGACATGGAAGAAGGAGCCATCGGGATTCCGAAGGCTGTCGATGTGGAGCGACTGTGTGTCGAGCGAATCTTGTGGCTGATCGGGGAATGACGAGTAGATCACGGTACCACCCAGCATGAAGGCTGACCACATGTTATAGCCGGACTCATCATCGTACGAGGCAACCAGCTCATCATACCCATCGCGGTCGACATCAAGCGAAGCGACCACGCCATGCTTCTTTCCCCCGTAGTAACTGCTGTAATCTCCGTATGTTCTGCTCGCGATAGCAGCGTATCGGGCGGCGCCGTCCCACACGTCGACCCGCGTGTAGTGCAGGTCCAGCCCACCGAGTACCAGGTCGATTACTGAATCCCGGTTGACATCGGCCAGCGTAACAGAATACTCGTAATAATTCGGATCGGGAATAGCCGTAGTGAACAACACCGAATCGTGCACCAGTGAGTACAGCCAGATCGAGTCACCGCCAACCAAAAGCGCTTCGGGCCAGCCGTCGGAGTCGATATCGCGAAAGGTAGCTTCGCGGACCGTGTCAGTTGGAATCGTGAAGGTGGCGTCGAGAACGAAATCGAGTGTGCGGGCGAACGTCGAAGCTGAGACTACCAGAAGAAGAATGATCAGCGGGATCCGAATGACGCGCATAGTTCCCCTCCATGGTCTACTTCACCAATATTGCTTTGACCGATCTGGTCTCCGATTCAGTTGAGACCTTGATCAGATAGACGCCCGAAGCATAATCCGTCCCATCCCACTCGAACAGCTTTTCGCCGGCCGGAAGGTCACCGTCAAATAGTCTTTCCACGCGTTGTCCGAGGGTATTGTATATCTCGACTGTCAGGTTCGTCTTCACCGGCAGGGTGATCGAGAACGAGACGGTCGGGTTGAACGGGTTGGGATATGGTTGGCTTAGTGTGAACGATTCGGGAAGATCGAGTGATCCGCCCGAATTGTCGACATCGGTCGGAGTACCAACTCGTACGAAATAGAAGTGCCGGCCGTCCCTGAGTACGACGTGCGGTCCAGACTTGCTGTCGAGTTCGACAACACCGTAGTAGTTGGCGTTGAATGGAAGCACGTTGCTTGAGTCCTGAATCTGATATGATTCGGTGCCGGCGGAATAGAAGCGGTGCTCTCCAGCTGAATACGTGTACAACGTATAATCGTGGCCGGGAAGAGCAAAGACGGGGTTGCCGCTCGTAAGTACGCCTGTGTAGGGGTCGATGGTGCGGAGAAGATTCGGATTAAACGGATCTTCGAGGCTGTACACATAGGCTCGCGCGAAACTGGTGTCGGACTCGCCGCACAGGAAATCCAGACCCCAGGCGGAATAGACGAAGCCACCTACAAACTCGTGGCCGGGGTGCTCCGGCAAGATGTCGGCCACCACATACTGCCAGAGAAACACGTCCCGATCATAGGTCTGCGCGAAGTAGGGGCAGTCCTCCACCCCTGGTTCAGACTCCGACCAGATGCGCAGCGTGTTGAAGACGGAATCAAACAGGCCGGTTTTCAAGTCCTCCCAGCTGTACGTGTACGGCTCGATTCCGTGGGAACCGGGATAGGAGTGGGTGCCGTGCACGCGGGACCAGTAGATCGTTTCACCGGTGTTTTCGTCGATGTACGAATCCTTCCATTGAAGCGGAAGCCGGTCAACTTCCGAGTATTCCCCGCTCGCGCAATCGTAGCGAAACCTCGTCCAGTAGTAGGTGACAACTGGCGGCTCATCAGGCCAGTACTGGAAGGAGTGTGTATAGTAGAAGGCCCCGTATACTTCGGAGAATCCGTCGCCGTCCAGATCTCTGATGAAATAGTCCTGCCAGTGGTATTCTTCGCCTGACTCCAGATTAAGCACGACAACCGTATCCGCCGTCATAACGCCGTTCGTCCGAGCATAGAACACCAACAGGAATTGCCTACTTGCGACATCCGGAGAAACGATCACTGCCTTGGCGACATCAATCCGGTCATCACCGTCGAGCCAACCCACAGCGTAGCGCTTGTAGTATTCGGAAAGAGTCGGGAGGATCAGCCAATCCAGCGTTTCGTGGCTGGAAAGCGAATACGAGCACACCGTGTCTCCTCGCTGCTGGAGCAGGTCCACCTGCCCGTCGCGGTCGACATCGACAAGCGAGAAGTCGCCATAGTATGGAAAGGAGTCGGGAACGCTGATCTGGAGATCGATCGATGTTTGCAGGGTTGCATGGGACGACGGGACAACGGCTATGACTATGAGAAGGTTGATGAGAAAAATGACATGACGCGGCATGGTCCCCTCCGATCCTATACGATCTTCCCTAAGATACGCGTTAATTTGGACTTAGCAAGACATTATCGGAGTCGACGAGGCCGACGGCCTTTCTGGGCTTAGATGTGTTTTGTGGCCCACCTAAAGTCCGACGCAGGAGGACGGCAGGTGGGATCGTCCGGACGCGTGGTCAGGCGGGGTCGCCTGACCACACAATATGTACACCACGCACGAAAATTCGCGGGGATAGCAGAACCGCTTCGTGCTTCGCACTCGGGTTCTGCCCTACGTCGCCTTGTTGAGAAGGGCTGCGCGGTGCACGGGGACGTACACCACGCACGAGATATGGTTACTTCTTGCCGCTCGCTACAAACTCCCCGAAACCGGCTGCAAATGCTTTCGTGTCGGCGTTTTCGGTTTCCGATGCTACCAGTCGGGTGCGAAGTTGGTTTTCATACACTTTCAACTTCATGCCCGACAGACGGTCGGCGACCAGCTTGATCCCTTCGCCTCCCCAGCCGTACGAACCAAACACCGCCGCCTTTTTGCCGATCGAATAGACCGAGGCAAACAAACCGATAAAATCCCACACTGGCTTGACCGCATCGCCGTTGAACGTCGGCGTCCCGATCGCGACTGCCCGGCTGCGCTCGATCACGTCACGACCCCGCGCCTCGTCGAGCGCCGTCATGTCCACCATCGCCGTGCTTACACCGGCTTTCTGCAGTTCGCTGTCGATAATCTTCGCCATGGCGCCGGTGTTGCCGTAGTTGCTGGCATAGACGACCGCGACATCCTGGTCGTACTTCTCGGCCACCCACTCTTGGTACTGATTGATATACCGCCGCGGCTCCTTGCGCTGGATCGGGCCGTGTGAACCGGCGACCATCTTGATATCGAACTCGTCGAGCTTGGGCAGATTGCGCCGGATATAGCCGGAGAACGGCCGCATGATGCAGTCGTAGTAGTACTTAACTTCCCAGTCCATGTCGATCTTGTCGGATAGCTCATCATCGTACAACTCACCGGTCCCGATATGGGCCGCGAAGCCATCGCACGAAAAGAGAATCTTGTCCTCAACCAGATACTCCATCATGGTGTCGGGCCAGTGCATGTACGGAGTGGCTTTGAAGATGAACTTCTTGCCGCCGAGATCGAGTTCGTGGTTGTCTTTGACGCCCGTGATGTCGGCCTCGGTGTTGATGACGTTGTTGACGAACGGCACGGCCGGGGCGGCGCAGATGATCTTGATTTTGGGATGCCGCCTGAGCAGCTCCGGATAAGAGCCGGAGTGATCCGGTTCGGTGTGGTTGACTATCAGGTACTCTATCTCGGTCAGGGGCATGACCTTCTCGATATTGGCAAACCACTCGTCCTGGAACTCCAGCTTGGAGCCATCGATCAGGGCTGCTTTTTCGCCTCTGACGAGATAGGAGTTGTAGGTGGTGCCGGTCTTGGTCTCCATGATGATATCGAAGACCCGGAGTTCGGAGTCGGTGACGCCGATTGCCCAGACGTTGTCCGCTATAGCTGTCGCTGCCATTAGTATACTCTCCACTTTGTTCAAATCGGGCCTGAAATATAGGCAAATCTATCCGTGAAACAAGTTATGTCGTGATTAGTTCGCCCGGTAAACGTTTGCCGGGGGGTGCCGACAAATCGAACAATGACAAACCGCAGCGGACAGCTTTACCTGAACAACGGGGCCTCGAGTTTCCCGAAACCGGAACGGGTACTCCGTGAGGTCGACCGCTACCTGCGCGGCATCCCCGCCCAGCCGGGGCGCGGCTCGGGTGGTTGCCCGACCGATGATCCGGTGGGCGAGTGCCGGGCGAGGCTGGCGAAGTTGTTCTTGGCCGGTTCGCCGGAGAACATCGTCTTTACATCGGGCGCCACCGAGTCCTTAAACCTCGCCATTCGGGGGTTGCATCTCGATGGTGCTCACGTCATTACAACCGCGATCGAACACAACTCCGTCCTCCGTCCGTTGTATCTGCTGGAGCAGGACAGTCGGATCAGTTTGACGATAGTCGGCTGCGACCAAAGCGGCTGGGTTGATCCGGAATCGATACTCGAGAGCATCCAGCCGGACACCCGACTGGTGGCGATAAGTCACTGCTCCAATGTTACCGGGCAGGTGCAGGATATCGAAGCAATCGGCACGATTGCCCGCGAACACGGGATACTGATGCTGGTTGATGCGGCCCAGTCGGCGGGTGCTGTTGATATCAATCTGACCACGCTGCCGATCGATCTGCTGGCGTTCACCGGTCACAAGGCGATGTGGGGGCTGCCGGGGATCGGCGGTTTGTACATACGACCCGGCCTCTATCTCGAACCGTTAAAGACCGGCGGCAGCGGGATCAAGAGCGCTCTTCTTCACCAGCCACCCGAACGTCCGCTGTTGTACGAAGCGGGCACCCTGAACATGCCGGGAATCGTCTCACTCAAGGCCGGTCTGGACGAGATCGAAGCGATCGGTAAGACTGCTTTTCAACGCCGCGCAGCGGTCCAGCGGCGCCGCCTGGAGGATGGGCTTCGCGAGATCGAGGGCGTGACGGTGTACGGTGCATCCGGACCAAACGACACCCAACCGCTGGTGTCATTCCGTCAGTCCGGGCTCACACCCGAAGAAACCTCGTATATACTGCAGGAATCGTACGGTATCATTTGCCGCTCCGGTCTGCACTGCGCCCCGCTGATCCATGAGTATCTGGGTTCGGCGCCGGACGGTACGGTGCGGATCAGTCCGTCGTGGTTCACCACCGATGAGGAACTGGTCGGGTGTCTTGACGCCATCCGCGAGACAGCCCTGGCGGGGGTGGCGCAATGAAGATTGTCGAGATACAGCGACTGGATGACTGTCTGGGCCGCTCGATTATCCGTGAGGTACATTTCGATGAGCCGATAGACTCGGCGTTTATCAAGCATCTGGGGCACTGCGGCAAGCTGTCGTACTTCAAGGAGTTCGCCCGTCCGTTCTTTCGCCTGGAGCTCCCGGGCCATTGTACGTTCAAGGGAGTCGAAGGAGCGTTGAGCGGCCGACTGGTACTAACCGGTGATCCCGACCTGGCCGTATCAGCATTCAGGCAGGTCGTGACGAGATTTGACCGTTCGCAAGGCGATCGGTCTAAGGTTACCTCCGGCCACAAGTCCCATCCCCCACAGTGAATAGTGGTCAAACACCCCCCCGGCTCATCACCTGAGTTCCTGATCCGACATTTCCCGTCGTTTAGACATCCATTCGTACCGCCGATATAACCGATAGACAGTTACTGCGGGCATTTTGCCGGGGGCCTGTTGCACCTGGGGGAGCATGTCGGAGCAACTGATGGGTGTTCGTCTGCAACAACTATATGAAGAGGCCGCGAGAATTGGCGGAGTGAAGGCACAGATGCGCCTTACCATGTTGACGGGGCTGACGTCGCATCGCGCGGAGGAAGCGAAGGATTCGCCGGAAGCGATCCGGAAGCTGGAGTCCGCACTGGTGCGGATCAAAAAGGAAATGTGAGTAATAGTCCCATGAAGACCACGTCATGGAATCAGTATAGTGAGCTGACTTCGGCCGGCGCTACGGTCGGATTCGAACCGGTCTGTCATTTCGACCGGGAACTGAAGCAGCACTCGGTTGGCGGCGAACAGTCAGTCGTGCATTGTCACCACTACATCACGCTGTTTACCCAGATGGCGAGCGACGCCGAACATCTCGATGGACCGATGCATCTGACGGACGCGGCGGCTGAATCTTTTTATCGCGTCCTCAAGCGATACATTGCGACACGCGGTATCACGCTGATCCCCGACCGCATCGCGGTAGCCGAGGCGTATTTCTCGTTTTGCGGTCTGGGGAAGATCCGGTTCGTCTGTTGCGGGGAATCAGCGGTGGCCACACTCAGTCGATCGCATATTGACGACGGTTGGCTTCGCCGATGGGGACAGCGGGATAAACCGGTGAATTACATGGGAGCCGGGTTTATCAAGGCCGCTCTCGCCGTTACGTTCGATCTCTCCGACTGGCAGGATATCAGGGTAACGGAATCCGCGAGCATCGTCTGCGGTGCACCGGAAAGCGAATTTACCGCTTCGTGGAGGATGGAGCGCCATGGCGATTGATCGAGAGAAGATAATCGGTGATTTGTCGCGGCTGTACATCAGTGGTGACGAGAACGGTTTGATCCCGGCCTATGGTGTCCTCCTGCAACAGATGCCGGCGAGTTTCTGGAACAACTTCACCAGTCGCATCCTCACCACAGCGCCGGATGAACTGACCGAAGCGGCCGAGATGCTGCTGGAAAATGCTGCCGCCGAGTGCGGCTACTATACCGGATATGGTATCGTGCAGTCCGAAGAGTTCAAGGCGGTGGTGATGCCGATGGTGGAGGAGCGCCCGGCCGACATCCTTCGCGGTCTGTACGGTGTATTCGGCGCCTGGGGGTGGGCCGACGCCGAGGTCGTTGAGCTGGAGCCGGCCCGCCGTATGGTGGTGCATGCCCGGCATTACTACGAAGCAAAAACGCCAAACATCTCCCGTCCCTGCGCCTACATGGTGCGAGGTGTCTCGCGGGCGTTTATGGATCTCGCCTACGGTGGTCCGTATCCGAACGGGCTGGGGAGATTCCGTTGTCAGCAGACGATGGGGATCGAGGTCGGTGATCCCTACGGTGAGTTTGTCGTCACGCCACAATAAGCACGCAAAATGGCAGAGATAAAAAGGGCGCCGAAGACGGCGCCCTTTCTTGTTGGTATGCTTTCGTCAGCGTTTCAATCTGCGAATCCCCGCGTAGAGCAACAGCATCAGTCCAAACGTGCACACCACCGTTGCGCCGGTCGGGGTGTCGATCATAAACGACAGCACGAGGCCGACCGCCGATCCGAGCAGTCCAAACAGCCAGCCGAGGGCCAGTCGCAGCCCGATACGGTCCGTCTGCAGGGCGGCGAAGACCGACGGCACCACGAGGAACACAAACACGACCAATACGCCGCAGATCTCCACCGATGACGTGACGATCATCGCAAACGTCGCATAAAACAGGAAATCCCACAGCGCCGGACGCGACGGTTTGGCCGGACCGAAGGTGAGCGACAGGAAGCGTTTGCGATAGATCCAGTGGAACAACCCGAGCACCGCGTAGACCAGCGCCGTCTTGCCGACCGTCGCGGGTGTCACCGTCAGCAGACTGCCGACCAGCAGATAGCGGATATGCTCAGCGCCTTCGGGCTGATGACTGACAGCCATGATTGCGGCCGCTGAACTGACCGCGTAGACGATACCGATGATCGCTTCTTGTGGTACTTTCCCCTGAATTGACCGGGTCAGCGTAAACACGGTCGCGCCGACCAGCGCGAACCCCAGTGAGAAGAGATACGCCGTGGTCGTGTCGGGTCCGTGTCCAACCAGAAAAGCCACGGTCATGCCGAGCGCCGCCACCTGCGCCAGCGACAGATCGACGAATATGATACCGCGCTGGATGATATGCAGGCCGAAATAGACATGAATGCCAACCAGCACCACACAGGCCAGAAACGGCCAGAGAAGAAAGACGAAATAGTCGCTCACTTCAATGCCTCGAGCAGAGCGTCGACGTTGCCTTCGAACCACTGCACGTACGATTCATTCTTGTCACGCCCGCCGATCGACGGATAGAGTATCACGACGACGGCGCCGGTGACCGACGCAATCTTCTCCGGCACCCGCTTGTCGAAATACGGTTCCATCACGATCAACTTGATGCCGCGCGACTTGACCAGGTCGGTCAACTCCTTCACGTGCGACGGTGACGGGGGGACGCCGGGATACGGTTCAACGAACCCCGCCGCTTCCAACCCGGTGTACTGGTCGAAGTAAGGCCAGGAGTTGTGATAGGTGATGATCTCGATGCCGTGCAGCTTCTCGATCTTCGGCGCCAGCGCCGCCAGTCCGTTGTTAATGGACTCCAACAGGCGTTGCTGATTGTCGGCGAACAGCCCGGCGTGGTCGGGATCGGCCGAGGACAACCCTTCGACTATGGCGTCGGTGATCGCCTGAATGTTCTGCGGTCCCAGCCAGTAGTGTGGATTGCCATAGCGATGCAGATCACCATAGCGAGCGTCGGCCTTAAACGACGGTACCTCCAGCGGCTTGATGTATTTCGAGCAATCGATAATCGTCAGGTTATTGTTGCGGGAGCCGTCGATCAACTTGTCCATCCACATGTCGAGCTCCAGACCGACTTTGAGAGCCACATCGGCACGGGCAAGCTTCACCATGTAGCTCGGTCGGACTTCGACGAAATGCAGATCGGCGGTCGGCGACGCTATAGCATCGACCGATACTTCGTCTCCCCCGATTTGCTCTGCAAACCAGGCGAGGTCGGCGGTCGAGGCGACCACGTTCGTTTCGGCGGCGGCCGCCAGAGGAAGGATCAGCACCGCCAGCAATATGAGTATATGTTTCATCGGGGTGTCTCCTCCTTAGAAGTTGTGCGGCTGATGCGGGCCGAGGCTGAATACGAGTTGCAGGGTGACTTCCCAGAAACCGTCCCCTTCCTCCGGTTCGGTCCAGTGGCCGGCGAGGCGAAGCAGACTGGTCTCTTCGACCGGCGCGAATCCGGCAAACATGCCGAGACGCCAGGTGTCCATCTGATGAATCTCGATCTCGCCCTCTTCGTGCTCATGGGCGTGCTTCTGCCGGAGCCACTCGACGATCGAACCGATATTGTAGCGTTGGCGGAAGCGATAGTCGCAGTAAGCGTAGCCGCCGTACGAAGTAATGTCGTCCCCTTCATGCTGCTCTTCGCGCCGGGCGATAGCTTCGGCTTCGAGCTGCAGTGAGGTATACCGCGACGGTTTCCACTTGTATTTGATATCACCGCCGAGCAGCCAGGCGCGAAGCTGCGTGGGGTCTTCTTCGGACTCAGCTTCCCCGTCGTGCTCATGTTCGACCAGCTCGTAAACGGAGTTGACGACGGTGGCGCCGAAGGCCAGCTCTGACGACTCACTAACCGCCAGCGATGTTGTCAGCCGGCCGAGAAAGCCGGGGTCGACTCGTTCATCGGAGCCATGACCGTGCTCCTCCTCGCTCTCTTCTTCTTCACCATGTGAATGTCCCTGAAGAGCGTCGCCCTTGAGAATCGCACCCATCAATTCGGTGTAGGCGTCGCCGGTCGGCAGCAGGAAGGCGCTTCGGATGGCCATATCATTGAGGCCTTCTTCGCCGAGCAGCGCTCCATGCACCAACGGCATCTTGATAAACGAGTAGGCGTGGGGATGGGTGGTGTTGAGACGGCCAAACTCCAGCCGGTATTTACCGGCGCGTATGTTCATCCCCAGGGGCAGCCCCCGGTGGAAGGTGGCGTAGATCTCTTCGATCTCGGCATTCGCCCCCGGGTGCCAGGCGACCGTCGCCGTGGCGCTGGCGTAGGGATTGAGATAGCCGCTGACATACAGTTCCATCTCCGGGTCGGCGAGATTCAGCTTCTCGGACTCATCGGTCCGCGTGCTGTCGTTGTGACTGAACACTTTCATATCCCCGATCAGCGAGATGTCGGGGTTGAGTGTCGTCTGCGAGAATGCGACGCCGGTCAGGCAGAGAAGCACCGACGCCGTCAGGCAAAGTACCTTCATTGCATATCCTCCGCGGTCGAACGGGCACGAAGGCGCCGGTCGACAGGTGTAAGGTCAATCTTGTAGGAAGAATCAAAGGCTGCAGGGATCAGCCCAACGGAGGAGCGCGCGAGGCGACACAGTGAGCGGTCGGTCGTTCCGACACTTCCACGGCGCGCGGAGTTTCGAGCGGAGAGCAGTCGAGCGCAACCTGCCAGACGACTGCGCTTACCAGGGTCGGCGCGTGCCCGCCGTTAAGACAGATCTGGCATCGCTCCGGATCGTGCGTATGGCTGCTGTTGGATGAGCAACCGTGCTCGACGATCGAGTGGGATATCAGCTGCTGTGACGCGGAATCATGGCACGTGAACAGCACCGCGTGCGCGGGTACCAGGATGCTGAGATAAAACAGCAGGTAGGCCGCGAGCGCAAGACGAGCGATGGTACGAATCGTACGACTGGTCATCAATCAGGTCTGTTCCGACCGAGGTTCACTTGTTTGGTGAAACAATATAGCCGATGATCGTGTCCAGTCCAGTCTCAAAATTGCGGTTTTCTGACGTTGTTGTACGCAGCATATGTTCCGGTGAGACCTCCCGCAGGCGTTCGATCGCTTCGGAGTCATCAATATTCTGCGCCACCAGCAGGGTCGGGCAGCCGACTCCGGTTATCCGGTCCAAATCCCGATACGGGGCGGCATAGCCGGAGCGAAGCTCATACCAGAACCACATGACGGTTCTTCGGAAAGGGAACCAGAGCCAGCCATTGCGGTCAGCCAGATCATCGAGCCAGTTGGTGGTCGTCAGGTACGGGTACCAGGCGATGACGTAGTCGATCCGCCCTTCCTCGCGAGCCGCCAGCAGGGCCGCCTCGGCGCCCAGTCCGGCGCCGACCACCGTCAGCGGGTGGGCGAGGCGATTGCGGATCTCAAGCCAGGCCAGCAACGCTTCGAGGTCGGTCGCCTCATAGCGACCTTCCCCGTGATACTCGCCGGTCGAGCCCCCCATGGCCCGCTGATCATAGGTCACGACCGCAAAGCCGGAGTCATGCAGCGCCGCAGCGAGCGGGATCATGGCGGTGCGATCGGTCCATTCCGGCGGAATCAGAAAAACAGTTCCCCGGGTGCTGTCGGCAGGAAGGGTCGAATCGGGCGCCAGGTAGAGGCAGCTCAGGGTGGTCAGGCCATCGGACTCGACCCGAAAGGTATCCACCGCCAGGCCGGCGTCGAGGTAGGGGCCGGGATCATTGGCGAATATGACCGTATCACCAAGCGAATCGGCCAACTCGTCGGGAAGCTCGATCTCCGGTCTTGCCATGGCGGCCTTGGTGCGATTGAGAGGATAGATTACATAAGATGTAAGGAGAATGCCGAGAACGAGGAAGAAGATGACGATATTGATGATTTCTCTGGTTTGCCGTGACAATTTCATACCACTACCCTGTACCTTATCCAGCAGAAAGCCGTTGTAACGCGGTTCGTGCCCGTATATGCCGCAGGCATCGACCGGAGTCAATAATAAAGTTGTCGGCCGAATGGTCGTTGTGTCCAGCGGTCCTAATTTGCCAGCCACTTTCGGCCGGTCGTGCTCCCAGCTGACAGCTTCCGGCCCCGTTTGGCCCGTGTATCTCCTTGTTTTGCAAGAGGGATGGTGGCGAGTAAGAATGCTCCCGGCAGGCCATTTCCCGTGCTCCCGATTTCTGCTATGCTCCCGAAGAGAGACGAGTAAAACGGTACCCTTTGGCTCTATTAATGTGCAATTTCCGTTTACTTGCCCGCTGGCAAATCCACCCGATTGACCGATATATGCAGAAGGATGCACCGGTTTTGTCATCGGGGTGACATGTGGAGTGACGATCGGGGCGGGCGCCGGCTGCCGCAAGATACTACGGCGCATGGAGTCGGCGGTCGGAGACGGCGAAGATGGTCGTTTCGGATAAACTGCGTTCGAAGCCTGGTGTGACGGCATGGTGCTTGCAGGAGACAGCCAGCACCGGCATAACCTGGGATCGCAGCGACGAGACCGGCCCGGAAACGGGGCGAAGCGCGATTATTGTCCCGGCGTGGAGTCGCTCGATCTGGTTGCGAGGCCCCCGCGAGGGCTGTGCGATCCCGCGAAATTGGAAGGACAACAAACGGTTAGTCGAAGGTTGGTGCCCCCGCGCACGACGCTTAAAAAAGTGCCATAGCTTCAGCCTTTCGGTATTGACAAGTTCTGCACGTCGGTATATATTGGCCCTTGGATGATAGGTGTTACGTTCACAGTCGTACCTCAACTTTCTTGTCATACGGTTGAACGTACGTTTCTCCAGAGCCGACCTCTTTCCGAACGCGAACTGTCAGGTAAGTACTTCAAGTCGTCAGCCGACTGTGGGGGTCCAAGACGACATTACTAACAGGTTACTTACAAACACGCAACCGTTGTTAAAGAACTAAGCAGTACACTTCTCAGGATCGCTGTCGTAATCTGTCCATGAGGGACGGGTCGACGGTGTGGCTTGGGCGTCTTTCGGGTCAGGTGTGTACTGGGTAACCTTGTGACAGTGTCAGCATTCTAAACTGGATAGGAGGCAGGTATGCCGTTCGGCTCTTACCTCACGCGGTGCAACCGTCCGCTCATTCTTCTCGTTGCCGTTGTGGTATTATTTTCAGCGGTCCCCACAGTTGAAGCTCAGACTCTTTTTGTTCGTGTAGGCGATACCACCGGCGCCGGTGGCCAGCTGAACTCCGTCGTCACCGTATATATGGAAAACTATCAGGATACGGTGGGCGCGTTTACGCTGTGGATTCGCTTCGCGCGAAGCGATATAGCCAAATTCCAGACCGATATCGATACGGTGGTCGATACCACCTACTGGCATTGTATCACCGGGACCTGGCCCGACTGCGATTCGGCGGTCACCTGGATCGAAACGCTGCATGGACCGACACCGGACTACTTCCTGGTCGATACGGTCGCGGCGTTGATCGGTAATATCGACACTGCCGGGACGTTGATTTCCGGCTGGGAGTTTGTCGATACGCGCAATATCAACGGTGACGGTAATGACATCCGTGTGACGGCGCTCGCCAACACCCAGGATATACCGGGGTACACGCCCGGCATTCCACCGGTGTCCGGTGGCGGCTCGCGCGTGCTCTTCCGCCTGCAGGCCGACCTGCTCGAATGTGATCCCGATTCGGTCTTTAAAGATTCTCCGATAGAAGTCATCGATCTCGCCAAGCAGTGGTTCGTCTTTTCACGACCAAACGGTACGGCGATCGGCTATCTGCCCGATACGATTCCGGACAGCAACATGTACCGGTGCACGTCGTACGATGGCGACGAGTGTATCGAATGGCTTCGCGTGTCGCTGCCGCCGTACGACTCCGTAGAGTATTTCAATTCGGTTGTTTCGGTGCTCGACACCGCCAATGTGTTCGTACAGGACGGCTCCCTGCTGGTGCTGTGCAAACAGTGCGGCAACGTGAACGGCGACGGTGCGGGGGAGGTCGATCTTTCCGACCTGATCTATCTGGTGAACTATCTCTTCCTGGGTGGCCCGCCGCCGCCGACGATGATAAACGCCGACGTGAACTGCGGGACACCGGGCGAAGTTGACCTGTCTGACTTGATCTATCTGGTGAACTACCTCTTCCTGGGAGGTCCAACACCCTGCGCCGGTTGCTGAGGCAATCGGCGCTGTGATGCCGGCCTGGCGATGTGGGGCGGGCCGGCGTGAGGCGCGAACAAACGGGCGCATGAATGACTGCAAAACGTACTTCTAGTTTCGAACTAACGAGTAGTAAACATACGAGCGATAGTCTCAAATTGGTTAGTCACGAAAGAAACACGGGGCGGCGTTTCGCCGTGCCGTTTCACTTGAAAAGAAAAACCCTTTGATGGTAGGGAGGACGCTTACAAGAGGTAGTAGCACGCGCTCAAGATGAGTAAACGGATAATTGACTCTTTCTGCTCTGGCCGGGGTTGTCTAGAGGATCTGGTGGCTCTCATTCTCCGACGGCTCATAACAGTGGCAGAGGGGGAAAAGAAAGAGAACTTATTATTCGTCCAAATCGGCTACTAAGAATTGGACTAAGTAGGAGAAAAAAATGAAGCGCATTTCATTTTTCCTTGCTTTGTTTGTAGCAGTCTTTGCTTTTGGGCTGGTAAACGCTCAGGTAACAGAGAATGCGATTATCCTCGATAATACGACCGGCTTGACCGGCACCGACACGATTGGTTACAACGTAACCGCTCAGGTGCAGTTCAACCTTCGTATTAACATCCGGGAAGACGTTGGGGTCCTCGCTGGTTACACCAGTGGCTTCACCGTCTACTCGCCCGACGGCGCCACGTGGGGCCTCATCGACGGCTCTGTCAACAGCGACTTCTCTCAGGCTGGTGGCAACTTCAACGTGACGTCGGTCAACAAGTGGACCACCGGTGCCGGCGCCGACACGATCGGCTTCAACGGCGTGTCGTTTGGTGGCGGTCTGGTCATCCCGGCCGGCGGCTACAGCGGCGTGGCCTGGGCCATCACGATGCCGACCGTCAACGACGGTGCCAACGATGGTCTCACCATCTGTCTCGACTCGACGGCTACCTTCCCGCCGTCCTTGACCTGGAAGTGGGCCGCTCAGGGTGCTGCTTATGCCCCGTCTGGTGATGTGTTCCCGACCTTCTCGGGCCCGCACTGCTTCACCTATGCCTTCATTCCGAACATTCCGCCGAGCATCACGAATGCCCCGACGGATATCGAAGACCTGCACTGCGGCGTCTTCGAGTTCGACTTTGACGCTGCCGATCCGGAAAACGACCTTCCGTACACCTTCGCCGTGGTCAGCGGTCCTGGTACCATTGACAACGATGGCGTGTGGAGCTGGAATCCGGGCATTGGCGATGTCGGCAACTACGTACTTGAGGTCGCTGCCTCTGATCCGGTTGCCGGTCAGGGTCCGGTTGCCCAGGTTAACGTGATCGTCAACAACCAGGCTCCGGTCATCACCAACTGCCCGGTTGATGTGATCTCGGCTCAGACCGGCGTCACCCGTACGACCGATCTGAACGCGACCGACGGCTGCAGCGATGTGATCACCTGGTCGATCGTTGGCGGAACCGGCGCTGCCGAAGCTTCGGTTGATGCCGCTGGTATCGTCAGCTTCACGCCGACCGTCGACGGTCCCTACGACGTTATCGTCGAAGCGACTGACGGTGACATGGCCACGACTTGCACGCTGAACTATCTCGTCTCGTCTGGTGCTCCGTACCAGGTCGTGATTGAGAAGGACGAGGGTCAGACCGGCTTTGGCGCTCTGCAGGGTCAGTTCACCACGGTGGACGTTACCATGCTAGCGGCTGACGGTCCGATCGGCGGTTTCAGCTTCCTGATGGCTTATGATGCTTCGGCTCTGAGCTTCTCGGGCGCTAACGTCGACAACTCGCCGTTCTATCAGGACTGCGATTGGGAATACTTCACGTTCCGCACCGGCGCCAACGGCAACTGCTCCGGCGGCTGCCCGTCCGGTCTGGTGAGTGTCACCGGTATTGCCGAGACCAACGATGGTCCGAACCATCCGACCGATCTCTGCGAAACCGGTATTCTCTTCTCGCTCGAGTTCCTGGTCTCCTCCGACCGTAACCTCGAGTGCCAGTACGTGCCGGTTCGCTTCTTCTGGGTTGACTGCACGGACAACACCATGTCCAACTGGGCTGGTGACACGCTGATCGTTTCTCAGGCTGTCTATGACTACCAGAATTTCGATCCGCAGGCTCCGTACTCCGACAACCTGGCGAATCCGAACTACGGCTTCCCGACCTATCTGGGTGTGCAGGCTGAGTGCCTCGTGAACCCGGATCCGAACAAGCCGAGCCCGTACGAAGGCGCTGGCTTCTTCAACGGTGGCGTGGACATCGTCTGTGCTGACGACATCGACGCCCGTGGCGACATCAACCTCGACGGCGTGGCCAACACCATCGCTGACGTGGTTATGTTCACCAACTACTTCATCTATGGCACCTCGGCCTTCACCATCATTCAGGGCGCCACGTTCCCGATCGAAGCCGCTACCGCTGCTTCCGACGTCAACGCTGACGGTCTGACCCTGACGGTTGCTGACCTTGTGTACCTGATCCGTGTCGTCGTCGGTGACGCTGTTGCCTATCCGAAGACGGTACCGGTTGATGTTTCTTACACCAACGCCAACGGCGTTCTCACGGTCAATGCTCCTGTTGCCGCCGCTTTCGTGATCAGCGAAGGCGCCGAGCCGGTCCTTCTGGCTGACAACATGGAATTCAAGACCGCTGAGGTCGATGGCCAGTGGAGAACCATCATCTACTCGACCGAAGCCAATGCGACGTTCGAAGGTTCCTTCCTGGATGCCAACGGTTCCATCTCCTACATCGAGATGGCTACGTACGACGGCACCCCGGTCCGCAACCTCGAGATGCCGACTGACTACTCGGTCGCCCAGAACTACCCGAACCCGTTCAACCCGACCACCACTATCGAGTTCGCTCTGCCGGCCAGCAGCGACGTTTCCGTCAAGATCTACAATGTCACGGGTCAGCTCGTGAAGCAGATCAACGGCACGTTCCAGACCGGTACCCACTCGATCGAAGTCGACATGACGAACCAGTCGTCTGGTGTCTACTTCTACAAGGTGTCGGCGAACGACTTCTCGAAGACCATGAAGATGGTGCTTCTGAAGTAGTTCTGTTCTCTTGTCTGCCAGGCGTCTCTGACGCTTGACAATACCCCGGAGAGGTTAACCCCTCTCCGGGGATATATTCGAAACCGAAATCGAAACCGACAGCGAATCGTGGAGGCTCCATCGACACTCGATAACGGATAACCAGGAACGGCATGAATCGCGAAAGGCATGACCTGACGTAGGACAAAGAGGATGGTCGTCATGATGACATTGACCGGCCCCACTGGAGGGAACCTACCGAACGGGATTGTCTTTTTTTGCATTTGTGAGGGGCGTCATTCACGGGAATGATTGATATTGATTTTGACTGCTGGCGCTTCCGGAGTTCGGGCACGTTTAGGCTGGGAGAAACGGGGTATGAAGCGCACAAAGATTTTGCTGGCAGGTATGCTGGCCATATGCATTGCCGGCTCATCGATGAGCCAGGTGACAGATAACGCGATTGTATTTGATGAGATAAGCGGTCCACTCTACGGAAGTGACTCCGTGTGGATAAATTGCGGTGGCGAGTTGGTGTTTCGCATCAGGGTCGAGATGAAAGAAGACGTGCAGAGTCTCAACAGCTTCATCAACGGTTTCCGGGTGTATTCGCCCGATGGCGCGACATGGCAAGACGTCACACCGGCATTCGTCACCTCCGACTGGAGCAGCAGTACGTTTCCGGTGATCGCGGCTGAACCGGTCGGGAGTCCGACCGGATCCGGAGCCGACACCGTCCGCTTTCTGGGAACGGCCATCCTGGGTGGACTGGGCGTCCCGTCGGGCGGCTATAGTGAGCCAGCGTGGGAAGTCGCCGTCACGCTCAATCATGGTCCGGCGCACGATGGCCTGACAATTTGCATCGATTCGGTCTTCAATGCCGCCACCGCGCCGAACCCTGTTTACCAATGGCGGTGGCTGGGCAGCGCGGCATCATATCCGCCAGCCGGGGATATAATGCCCGCGTTTTCCGGACCGCAATGTGTCACCTTGGTTTACGCGCCGTTGTTTAGTTGCGGCAACGTTAACTGCGACACGGAGTTGAATATCGATCTGTCGGATCTCATCTATCTCGTGAATTACCTGTTCCTCGGAGGTCCGGCGCCAATCGTACCCGCGTGGGCGATGATTGATTGTACCCCGGGGATTGATCTGTCGGATCTCATCTGGTTGGTGAACTACCTTTTTAACGGTGGTCCCGCTCCCTGTGAAGGCTGTTAAGGGGGAGGTTGGAGAGAGGCCCAAGAAGGCGTGAATAAGGCGGAAATTGAATGGCACAAGGTGTCAAGAGGCCTTGACATATTGCGCCAATAGACGATATTCCCTTGGGAGAGTCGGACTAAGGGGGATGGCAAGGAGGTTCGATCGAGACGTATCGATAAAGATAATTGATTGGAGCGATGTTGGAGCGACGAAATTGCACCACTACGGCGAATGTCAGACGGACCGTCAGGGGCCGGTCAAAGAACTACGCTGGCGCCTTGAGGAGCAATTTGCGTTCATTTTTCGGGGGCAGATTGTTGATAGTAACTACTGTGCACGCATCTGCGCCTTTGCAGGTCGCTGCACGTCGTTTTTGTGTACATACCCTTACCTCACCGTACCCCGTACGCACCGTAGCGTTAGGAGACTTCACACCGCCATACCGCTATAGTTGATGCGAGCCTGGGGACTGGCTCGTAAGTCACTGACATACCTATCCTTATAAGGACCTTAAGGAAGGCGAAACAGAACCGAGTGCGGGTCGAACGGGCGCCCCAGGGATGAGCGTCATCTGTTCGGCAATTTCCGGGTTCTGGTCCGATTCTTGCTCAAGCAGGGTGTGGACTGAATCCGACAGGAGAACGTATGTTTGCGAGTTTGGGGCGTTCTGCGGTAGTTTTACTGATTCTGCTGTTCTTTGCAGCGGGTTTTGGTGTTGCCGCCGATGACCCGTATGGCGAGCCCGATCTCGTCTATATTGATGCGGTGGAAGCGCGGGCCGGTGAACAGGTAACGGTGCAGGTCAACCTGCGTAACGACGAGACCATTGGTTCCATCTCGGTACCACTTACCTATGATACCAGCCTGCTGACGCTGACGGCGCTCAGTTTCGAAGGGTCCCGGGCAGAACACTGGGAAACCCGATTGATCTCCCCGGAGAAAGCCGCGGATATTCATGGCCACTTTGTAGCGGCGGTGGTTCGATTCTCCGAGGCGCCGATACCGGCCGGCGATGGCCTCTACTTCACGGCGACCTTTACGGTCAATCCGAACGCCGAGCCCGGCACCCAGACGGTGATCGATACCCTCTTCTATCCCCCCGGCGGCGAACTGATTCTCAGTGAAAACTCGGTCGGCACCCAGATTCGGCCCGACTTCACCCCCGGCGTCATCACGATCAAAGTCCCCAACCAGGCGCCGACGTTTGTCGGACTTCAGGATCAGTATGTGTACGAAGGTGAGCAGCTGGTGCTTGATGTCGCTATCAACGACCCGAATCTCGACAACGTTAAACTGGCGGCGACTTCCAAGCCAACCGGCGCGTCGTTTGTCGACAACGGCGACGGCACGGGCCGGTTTGTCTGGACACCGGGCTTCGTCGGACCGTACTCGTCCGATGGGTCACCGTTCTCGGTCGTCTTCTGGGCCGGTGACGGCCAGTTCTCGGTCGAGCAGTCGGTCGCGTTGAACGTCGTCAATGTCAACCGGGCGCCGAAGATCACCGCTCCGGAGGAGGTGGTTGTCGCGGCCGGTGAGAGCATGTCGTTCAGCATCACCGCGACCGACGCCGACTTCGAAGATCTTACCTGGCAGGTCTCGTCGCTGCAGAGCAACTATCAGTTTACCGAAGGTGATCCTTCCACGTACACCTGGCAGGCGCCGATCACCGATACGTCGGAATACAAGGTGCAGTTTGTTGTCGAAGACCCCGATGCAGCGGCTGACACCGCGTTGGTAACCGTCCGCGTCCGCACCGCGACGCTCTATTCTTTGGTTATCGACACGGTTACAGCTGACCTTGGCGGCGAGGTCGATGTTGACATTCTGCTCGAGAACCTGGTTCCCGTTACGGGATTCAATATCCTGTTCGGCTACGACAGGACCGCGACCAGTATCATCGATGTCACCAACTCCGGCACGCGGGCGGCAGATTTCGATTATTTCAATGTCATCTACGATGAGTATTCGATTCCGGGAAATGTTCGTGTGGTCGGTATCGCCGATCAGAGCTCGCCGATCAACGAAGTTCTGGCGGCCGGCGACGGACCGATCGCCCGGTTGACTTTCGGCGTGACGGGTGATCTGGCTTTCTCCGGATACCAGGTGCCGATTTCATTCAAGTATCTCGGCAGCCAGTCAAACCCGGACAACGTGTTGACTGATACGGTCGGTGCGCGTATCGACACGACCCAGGTGTATCGCGCCAACGGCGCGGTCACGATCCGCTCGATCGGCACCGTGAAGATAGGTGACATTAACCTGAATGGTATCGCCTATGAGATCAGCGACGTGATCCTGTTTACGAATCACTTTATCAATCCGTCGCAGTATCCTTTCACGGCGCTGCAGTACGCCAACTCCGATATCAACAACGATCAGATTGTGGCATCGCTGGCCGATCTGGTGAGGCTGATCAATGTCGTCGTGTACGGCGGGGCGACGACACCGAAGCTTCTTGATGAGCCGGCGCCGCAGGCAACTTTGGGGTCAGAGCAGCTTACCGAGTACAGCAACCGTGAGTTCTGGTACGACTGCCCGGTTGAGATCGCGGCAGCGCTTATTACCCTTGAAGCCCCTCCCAGTTTCGATCTGAACAAGATTAAGGCCGACGGCCATGAGATGATGATGGCTGCCGGGCAGAATGGTACCACTATTCGGGTGCTGCTCTACTCGCTCGAGGGCAAGCGTCTTCCGGCCGGACATCACGAGCTGTTCGTGGTCGAAAATGCAGAAAGTATTACGCTGATTGCAGCAGAGATGGGGACGGTTGACGGTCGGACGGCGGCGTTGTCGCTGAATTCGTCTGAACCCGCACTGCCCGAAGAGTTTACGCTGTATCAGAACTACCCGAACCCGTTTAATCCCGAGACCCGAATCGCCTTCGATCTGCCGGTTTCCGGGGCGGTTCGGCTGTCGGTATACAATGTGCTGGGACAGAAGGTGAAGGTCCTGTTCGATGGGAATCTGACGGCTGGGAGCCATCAGGTTACGTGGAATGGAACCGATCAGGCCGGAGGCTCGGTATCGTCGGGGATCTATCTCTACCGACTGGAGACCGAGAGCGCGGCCTTGTCGCGTAAGATGATGCTCCTGAAATAGATGGCAGTTTGCATACAGAGAATGTTTGTGATGATGAATAGATGGTAGAGGTAGCAATGAAGCGACTTAAGCTGATCCTTTTGGTCCTGCCGGTCCTGCTGCTTTTCTGGTCCGTGGCAAGCGCCCAGATACAGCCGCCACCGCCGCCGGATACAGTGATTTCATGTGATGACTTCACGCCGTTCCCCTCCGAAAAAGCCTCGTTTCCCTTGATAAAGGCACGACCGGGCGACACGGCGTTGATCCCCATCCGCATCGAGAACACGTTCATATTGAGTGGTATGCGCCTGTTGTTCACGTACAATGAACAGGGACTTAACCCGGTGTACATCGATGCTGGCGGCACTGAAGGTGATACCACGCTCATCGACTTTTTCGTCTATGGTGATTCATTGGGGATCCCCGACAGCATCATGACGCAGATGGAGAGCGGCGCTTCGATTAACCCCGACTTTCCATTGACCGGGCGATTCCCGATCTCCAGATGGACCCGGACGGGCTCTGCCCCATTCTATGTCTATACCCCCCAATACAGCAACCTGAACGTCCGGCGATATCGGACGTACAACACGCGCTACGTGGACTCGGTGAACGCGGTGCAGTTGTTGCTTGCAGACAGTCAGGAACCGATCGACACGATCCTGCCCGGCAACGATCGGCTGATATACGTCAAGATGGAAGTCGATCCCGCAGCCGATCACAATGATACGCTCTATTTCGACTGGTATAAGGAAGAGCGGTACTATATCGATTCGAGTGACTTCCCGACGCGGGTCGTGTGGCTGGGCGGTTGCGAACAGCCCGAGTTTGCCGGATTCCGCTACACCGGTGATTCGTCGCTGGTCGTCGACCAGATTGACTCCAGCGTCAGCCCGCCCGAAACCACGTTTGTCTTAAGACCTGACGCCGTCTCCACGGTTCGATTCCCGACCCTCACTCGCGGTGCGCTGGTGGTCGATACGGGCTACGTCCCCGGCTCCGATCCGGTAGTCAACTCGTTTACGGCCAATCCGAGCACGGTCGGCCCCAGTCAAAGTGTGACCCTTGCCTGGACGACGAGTAACGCTACTTCGGTGACGATTGCTCGAGGCACAACGTCGCTGGGAACTTTCAACGCGAACGGATCCACGACCACCCTGCCGCCACAAGCAAACGGGGTATACACGTACACAGTGACGGCTTTGGGTGACGGCGGGCTCACCGCTTCCTCAAGCGTAAACGTGACTTATTCCGACGATACAACCCCGACCAACGCGCCGAATGTTACTTTCAACCCTTCGGGAGGTGTCTACACCACCGAACAGGGACAGGCGGTTTCCTTTACGGTGACCGCGACCGACCCCGACGGCAAGCAGACGACTCTGACGGCGAGCAACATTCCAAACAACGCTACCTTCTCGCCGAACCCATCGACCGGCATCCCGTCGGCCACCGGATCGTTCAGCTTCGTACCGGACTTCAACCAGTCGGGTGTCTTCACGGTGACGTTCACGGCGGTCGACGCCGACAACGATCAGCGGGTGACTTCGGCGACCATCTCCGTCACGGAGCTGCAGTTCGACCGACTGTTCTCATCTTCGGCCGAGAACCTCTCGCCGGTCGGCGGTTTGCCCGGAACGGGCGGAATCTACTTCCCGATCAACCTGGTGACGCAGCAGGCGAATGTCTACGGCGTCCAGTACGACATGAGCTACCCACCGTCGCAGATCAAGATCGACTCCTTCGTTCCCAGCGGCCGAATTCCCGACTGGGTCATCTACGACAATGTCGGCGATACGCCGGGACAGGTCAGAGTGGTCGCGTTCGGGCTCGCCAACGAGCCGGTTGCGACCGATACGACCAGTGCGATTCTCTGGACGGTGATGACGATCGATTCAAGCAACACCCCGTGGGATGAAATCCCGATCACGCTGTCGAACGGTCGCGAGTCGGTCAACCCGGACCCGAATATCGGGTCACTCGAACTGGTGACCGAATCGGGGCTTATCGAAGTCGACTCGCTGGGGGATGTCAACCTCGACCAGTATATCGACGTCGCCGATGCGGTCAGCTGTGTCGGTAATATCATCGGTGATTTCACCTTCACGCCTCGTCAGTATGCCACCGCGAACATCATCATCGACGGTTCGGTAAACGTCTTCGACCTGGTCGGCATTATCAATTCGATATACGGTCTGCCGGTCGATGTCAGCCCGGCGCCGATCAACAACGCACAGCCGGTGACGATCGCCCTCCAGCACGACCCGATCTCGGCCGGCTCGTCGACCATGATGAAAGTCACTGCCGACGAGATCCCCGAAGCGGTAGCCGGTGTGCAGCTTGAGGTTCGTTACGACGCCGCGGCGGTGTCGCTCGGGATTCCGATCCTGACGGAAGACGACGAGAAATTCGTCATTCGCTACAAGGATCACGGCAACCGGATGACGGTGCTGCTCTACCATATGAACCCGCAGCGTCAGTCCGAACTGCTGCAGGCCGGCGCTGCCGATCTGGTGCAGATTCCGGTTATCGCCAAGCAGAACATCGAGCCGGGCGATGAGACCAAGATGCGTCTCTCGCAGGCGTTGATCTCCAACGCCGCTGCGGCGTCAATCGCCGTCAACGGTGTGAATCCGGTACTGCCGTTTGATTTCGAGCTCTCTCAGAACTACCCGAACCCGTTCAACCCGACGACGACGATCAGCTTTACGATCGGCTCCGGGGTAAGCGGTGGGGTTGGACCACGGAAGGTCAGCCTGGAAATCTTCAACGTCCTCGGACAGAGGGTAACCTCGCTGATAAATGATAAAATGACTCCAGGCACGTATAACGTCGTCTGGGACGCCACGACCGACTCCGGTCAGCGCGTCGCGACCGGCATCTACCTGTATCGCTTGCGGGTCGATGAAGAATCGCAGTCCAAAAAGATGCTGTTCCTGAAATAGAGGCGTGAGGAGGACCTATAGATGTTGCAGATAAGACAGGTATTCGCTCTTCTCTTCGTACTGGCGGTATTCGCAGTCGGCGCCTCGGCGCAGACAGCCGCCCCGGTACTCGACCCGATTGGGGCACAGTCGGTCGATGAAGGGCAAACCCTGAATCTCACTATAACGGCGTCGGACGCCGATGCCACCATTCCGACGCTGACCACGTCGACCCTGCCGTCGAATGCCACCTTCACCGACAACGGCGACGGTTCGGCTTCGTTCAGCTTCACGCCCGACTTCACGCAGGCAGGCTCGATCAATCTGACGTTTTACGCCAACGACATCGTCACGGCCGATATCGACTCCGAACAGGTAGTCATTACGGTCAACGATATTAACCAGGCGCCTGTGCTGGCGGCTATCGGCGCCCGTTCTGTTGACGAAGGCCAGCAGTTGCAGTTTACGGTGAGTGCCTCGGATGCCGACGGTACTATCCCGGCGCTGAGCGCAGCACCCCTTCCGACTAATGCCACGTTTGTCGATAACCTCGACGGCACCGGGACGTTTACGTTCAATCCCAACTTCACGCAGGCGGGTACGTTTGATGTCACGTTCAGCGCCACTGATGGTACTGATACCGACGGTGAGCTGGTGACGATTACGGTGAACAACGTCAATCAGGCGCCTGTCCTGGCGACTATCGGTGCCCGGTCTGTCGATGAAGGTCAGCAGCTGCAGTTTACGGTGAGTGCTTCGGATGCCGATGGCGGTTTCCCGGCGCTGAGCGCAGCTCCGCTTCCGACGAATGCGACATTTGTAGATAACCTCAATGGTACCGGGACGTTTACGTTCAACCCGGACTTCACGCAGGCCGGTACGTTTGATGTCACGTTCAGCGCCACTGATGGTACTGATACCGACGGTGAGCTGGTTACGATTACGGTCAACAACGTCAACCAGGCGCCTGTGCTTGCGGCTATCGGTGCCCGGTCTGTTGACGAAGGCCAGCAGTTGCAGTTTACGGTGAGTGCCTCGGATGCCGACGGTACGATTCCGACCGTGAGCGCAGCACCCCTTCCGACCAACGCCACGTTTGTGGACAATCTCGACGGCACCGGGACGTTTACGTTCAACCCGGACTTCACGCAGGCGGGAACGTTCGACGTGACGTTTACTGCTACCGATGGTACTGATACCGACGGTGAGTTAGTGACGATCACGGTCAACAACGTCAACCAGGCTCCGGTCCTTGCGACTATCGGTGCCCGGTCTGTCGACGAAGGCCAGCAGTTGCAGTTTACGGTCAACGCCACGGATCCCGATGGTGGTTTCCCGGCGCTGAGTGCAGCTCCGCTGCCGACGAACGCCACGTTTGTAGATAACCTCAATGGTACCGGGACGTTTACGTTTAACCCGGACTTCACGCAGGCCGGTACATTCGGCGTGACGTTTACTGCTTCCGACGGTACCGATACCGACGACGAACTGGTTACGATCACGGTCAACAATGTAAACCTCGCTCCGGTGCTTGTGGCTATCGGAGCACAGTCTATTGCCGAGGGTGGGACGCTGGCGTTTACGGTGACCGCTTCGGATCCCGACGGCACCATTCCGGCTTTGACAGCTAGCCCGCTTCCGACCAACGCGACCTTCACTGATAACGGTAACGGTACCGGCTCGTTTAGCTTTACGCCGGACTTCACGCAGGAAGGCTCGTACGACATCACCTTCACGGCGAGCGACGGTTCGCTGACCGATGATGAACTGGTGACGGTTACTGTAACCGGTACCAACCAGGCTCCGGTCCTCGCGACTATCGGTGCTCGGTCTGTCGATGAAGGTCAGCAGTTGCAGTTTACGGTGTCGGCGACCGACGCAGACGGAGTGATTCCTACGCTGTCGGCCGCGCCGCTTCCGACGAATGCGACATTTGTAGATAACCTCAATGGTACCGGGACGTTTACGTTTAACCCGGACTTCACGCAGGCCGGTACATTCGGCGTGACGTTTACTGCTTCCGACGGTACCGATACCGACGACGAACTGGTTACGATCACGGTCAACAACGTCAATCGAGCCCCTGTCCTTGCGACTATCGGTGCTCGGTCTGTCGACGAAGGCCAGCAGTTGCAGTTCACGGTCAACGCCACGGATCCCGATGGTGGTTTCCCGGCGCTGAGTGCAGCTCCGCTGCCGACGAACGCCACGTTTGTAGATAACCTCAATGGTACTGGGACGTTTACGTTTAACCCGGACTTCACGCAGGCGGGAACGTTCGACGTGACGTTTACTGCTACCGATGGTACTGATACCGACGGTGAGTTAGTGACGATCACGGTCAACAACGTCAACCAGGCTCCGGTCCTCGCGACTATCGGTGCCCGGTCTGTCGACGAAGGCCAGCAGCTGCAGTTTACGGTCAACGCTACGGATCCCGATGGTGGTTTCCCGGCGCTGAGTGCAGCGCCGCTGCCGACGAACGCGACGTTTGTAGATAATGGCGATGGTTCGGGGACATTTACGTTCAATCCGGACTTCACGCAGGCGGGATCGTTTGATGTCACGTTCAGCGCTACCGACGGTACCGATACCGACGGTGAGCTGGTTACGATCACGGTCAATAATGTCAACCTGGCTCCGACGCTGACAGCTATCGGTGCACAGTCTATTGCCGAGGGTGGGACGCTGGCGTTTACGGTGACCGCTTCGGATCCCGACGGCACCATTCCGGCTTTGACAGCTAGCCCGCTTCCGACCAACGCGACCTTCACTGATAACGGTAACGGTACCGGCTCGTTTAGCTTTACGCCGGACTTCACGCAGGAAGGCTCGTACGACATCACCTTCACGGCGAGCGACGGTTCGCTGACCGATGATGAACTGGTGACGGTTACTGTAACCGGTACCAACCAGGCTCCGGTCCTCGCGACTATCGGTGCTCGGTCTGTCGATGAAGGTCAGCAGTTGCAGTTTACGGTGTCGGCGACCGACGCAGACGGAGTGATTCCTACGCTGTCGGCCGCGCCGCTTCCGACGAATGCGACATTTGTAGATAACCTCAATGGTACCGGGACGTTTACGTTTAACCCGGACTTCACGCAGGCCGGAACGTTCAATATCACGTTTACAGCCGGTGACGGCGTTGACACCGACGACGAGATCGTCGCGGTGACTGTCAACCAGGTGAACCTTGCGCCGGTGCTTAGTCCGATAGGTCCGCGGTCCACCACGGAGGGCATCACGCTCGCCTTTACCGTGAACGCCTCGGATCCCGACGGCAACCTGGCATCGATCACCGCCGCGCCGCTGCCGCCGAATGCCACGTTCACGGACAACGGTGACGGTACGGGCTCCTTCAGCTTCACCCCCGACTTCAGTCAGGCCGGCGTGTACAATGTCACGTTCACTGCCACCGACGACTCTTCGACAACTGACGCCGAGGTCGTGACGGTTACGGTGAACGATGCCGGTAACCAGCCGCCGGTGCTGGCTGCTATCGGTGCTCAGTCGGTCGATGAGGGTCAGACCCTGAACTTCAGTGTCTCCGCTACTGATCCTGACGGCACGATCCAGTCGCTGACGGCGACCAACGTTCCTGCCAACGCGACGTTCACTGACAACGGCGACGGCACGGGTTCGTTCAGCTTCACGCCGGACTTCACCCAACAGGGTACGTACAACGTGATCTTCACGGCGACGGACAATCTGTTCGGCACCGATGCCGAGCAGGTGACGATCACCGTGAATCAGGTCAACCTCGCTCCGACACTGACGGCTATCGGTGCTCAGTCAGTGGCCGAAGGTGCGACGTTGAACCTGTCGATCACGGCCAGTGATCCGGACAACAATATCCAGTCAATAACGACATCGGCCCTCCCGGCCAACGCCACCTTCGTGGACAACGGCAACGGGACCGGGACGTTTGTCTTCAATCCCGACTTCACGCAGGCCGGGTCGTATGATGTTACGTTTACGGTCACCGATGATTCTTCGCTGACCGATTTCGAACTGGTCACCATCACTGTTACCGAAGGTGGTAACCAGGCTCCTGTGCTGGCGGCTATCGGTGCACAGTCGGTTGATGAGGGTCAGTTGCTGACCTTCCCGGTGAGTGCCTCGGATGTCGACGGTACGATCCAGTCGCTGACCGCTACCAACCTGCCGACCAACGCGACGTTTACTGATAATGGTGACGGTACCGGTTCGTTCAGCTTCACGCCGGACTTCACCCAGCAGGGTTCGTACGACGTGACATTCACTGCGACCGACGACGGTCTGGCGACTGATGTCGAGATCGTAACAATCACGGTCAATCAGGTGAACCTGGCCCCGACCCTGGCCGCTATCGGTGCTCAGTCGGTGGCCGAGGGTGCCACGCTGAACCTGTTGATCACAGCCAGTGATCCCGATGGTAACCTGGCCTCGATTACCACTTCGGCTCTTCCGGCCAACGCCACGTTTACTGATAATGGTGACGGTACCGGTTCGTTCAGCTTCACGCCGGACTTCACCCAGGCCGGATCGTATGACGTTACCTTTACGGCAACCGATGACTCTTCGCTGACCGATGCCGAACTGGTCACAATCAGTGTTACGGAAGGTGGCAACCAGGCGCCGACCGTAACCGCCATCGCTCCGCAGTCGATCGATGAAGGTCAGAACCTTGCCTTCACGGTGACGACTGCCGATGTCGACGGTACGGTTCAGACAGTCGAAGCCACCAACCTTCCGGTCAATGCTACCTTTACTGACAACGGTGACGGTACGGGTTCGTTCAGCTTCACGCCTGACTTCACCCAGCAGGGTGTGTATAACGTGACGTTTACGGCGACCGACGACGGTCTGGCGACCGGCAGTACGATTGCCGAGATCACGGTGAACCAGGTGAACCTTGCGCCGGTGCTCGATCCGATCGGCCCGCGGGCCGGTACCGAAGGTACTGAGCTTGCCTTCACGGTGACGGCTTCGGATCCCGATGGTACTATTCCGACTATCACGGCTCTGCCGCTTCCGACCAACGCTACCCTTACGGATAACGGTGACGGAACGGCCAGCTTCAGCTTCACCCCGGACTTCAACCAGTCTGGTGTATACAATATCACGTTTACGGCCACTGATGACTCTTCAGCTACTGATGCTGAGATAGTCACGGTGACTATCACTGAGGCCGGTAACCAGCCGCCGGTGCTGGCTGCTATCGGTGCTCAGTCGGTCGATGAGGGTCAGACCCTGAACTTCAGTGTCTCCGCTACTGATCCTGACGGCACGATCCAGTCGCTGACGGCGACCAACGTTCCTGCCAACGCGACGTTCACTGACAACGGCGACGGCACGGGTTCGTTCAGCTTCACGCCGGACTTCACCCAACAGGGTACGTACAACGTGATCTTCACGGCGACGGACAATCTGTTCGGCACCGATGCCGAGCAGGTGACGATCACCGTGAATCAGATCAATCTCAGCCCGACCCTCGATCCGATCGGCGCGCAGTCGATCGCCGAAGGGGCTACCCTGAACGTCACGGTGACCGCGTCCGACCCGGACGGCACGACTCCGGTGCTTGATGCGACACCGTTGCCGGCCAACGCGACCTTCACTGATAATGGTGATGGAACCGGTTCGTTTGCCTTCACGCCTGACTTCACGCAGGCCGGCACGTACGATATCACCTTCTCGGCTACCGATGACTCGGCAGTGGTTGCGTCGGAGCTCGTCACGGTCACCGTGACCGAGTCCGGTAACCAGGCGCCGGTCATTACGGCCTTTGCCGACACGACGATTGTCGAGAGCCAGACGCTCGCGGTGACGATTTCGGCCGTTGATGCTGACGCTGAGACGCCGACGTTGTCCGCCTACGAACTCGGCGGCACGGTCCTTCCGGCCAACGCCGGCTTCACGGATAACGGCGACGGCACGGGTGACTTCACCTTCACGCCGGATCTGACCCAGAGCGGCAGCTACAGCATCGTCTTCAAGGCGCTTGATGCCTCGCTGGCGGTCGACTCGGCAGTTGTCGTGATCACGGTCAACGAAACCAACCAGGCGCCGGTTCTTGCGGCGATCGCTGACGCATCGGTCGACGAAGGTACTAACCTGACGTTCGGCGTGTCGGCGAGCGACGCCGACGGCACGATCCCGACGCTGTCGGCGAACAACGTCCCGCTGAACGCTTCGTTCACGGACAACCTCGACGGTACCGGCTCCTTCGTCTTCGATCCCGACTTCACGCAGGCAGGCGCCTATACGGTGACCTTCTACGCCGCGGACGGGATTGATATCGACTCCCAGGATGTCGTGATTACGGTCAACGATGCCGGTAACCAGACACCGGTCCTGACCGCCTTCAACGACACGACGATCGTCGAAGGGCAGACGCTCGATGTCACGCTTACGGCGACCGACGCCGACGGTACGATTCCGACGCTGACGGCCGAGAATCTGCCGGCCAACGCGACCTTCACGGACAATCTCGACGGTACGGCCGCCTTCAGCTTCACACCCGACTTCGTCCAGAACGGCACGTATCCCGTGACGTTTATCGCTTCGGACGGCACCGCCGATGACACGGCGATCGTGACGATCACCGTCAATGAAGCCGGCAATCGCCCGCCGGTGTTCGTAGCGCAGCCGGATACCTCGGTGAGTGAAGGTGGTACGCTGACCTTGACGATCACGTCGACCGATCCCGACGGCACCATTCCGGCTCTGTCGATCACGACCGGGATCAGCATTTCCCAGTATTCGTTCATAGATAATAACGACGGCACCGGTACGTTCACGTATACGCCTGACTACTATCAGGCCGGTACCGACTCCGTCTTCTTCATTGCGAATGATGGCGGCACGCCGCCGCAGACGGCCGTGCTCGGGCTCCGGCTGACCACGATCGATGTCAACCAGGCGCCGACAATCGAAACGGGTGGCCCGTACGGCGTGACGGTCGACGACACGTTGTTCGTGACGGTCACCGCCGCCGACTCGACCAGCCCGGCGGCCAATCCGCGCGTCCTGCTCTCCGGCGTGACCCTGCCGTCGAACGCGACCTTCGTGGACAACGGCAACAACACCGGTACCTTCCGGTTCATCCCGACGACGGCCGATCTCGGCCAGCGGACGTTCAGCATTCTGGGTGTCGATCAGGGCTCGCCGGCGCTGTCGACAACCGGGACAATAGTCGTGAACGTGGTCGAGGTGAACGACCCGCCGGTCTTCGATCCGGTTGGACCACAGGTGGTTACGGAAGGTGATGTGCTTTCGCTGCTGATCTCGGCGACAGATCCCGATGGTGCTTCGCCGCCCAGCATCTTTGCTCGTACGTTGCCCGACAACGCCACCCTGGTGGATTTGGGCGACGGTACGGCGGCGTTCCAGTTTGCGCCCGATTACACGCAGGCCGGCGATGGTCCTTCGGCGCTCTACTCCGTCACCTTCAGCGCCAGCGACGGCTTTGATGTCGTCCGTATGACGGTGCTCTTCCAGGTGCTGGAGGCCGGCGATCAGGCTCCGGTCTTTGATTCGATTCCCTCTCCGACCATCACTGAAGGTATCGAGGGCTCGTTTGGATTTAGTGCCTCCGATCCTGACGGTGGCCCGGTCACGCTCTCTATTGTGGACGGCACCCTGCCCAACGGGGCGTCCTTCACGGACAACGGCGACGGTACCGGCACGATCACCTGGACACCGAACTTCATCGCAGCCGGATTCTACGATATCGGTATCATCGTGACCGACGCTGCGGCGACCTCCGACACGATCACGGTCACCCTTGAGGTTCTTGAAGCCGGCAACCAGACACCGGTGCTGCAGCCGATCCCCGACACAACAGTGGCCGAGAACCAGCAACTGGTGATCATCGTCCAGTCGACTGATGCTGATGAGAATCCGCCGATCGTGACGACAGGACCGCTTCCGACCGGCGCCACGTTCGTCCCCAGTCCCACTATCCTCGGCAACGGCTCGTTCACGTGGACGCCGGGCTACGGCGACTCGGGTACGCATGAGGTGATCTTCTATGCGATCGATGCTGTTGATCCGGCGGTTTATGACTCTCAGGTCGTCACCATCACGGTGACCAACGTCAACCAGCTACCCTACTTCCCGCCGCCCGGACCGCAGGCCCAGACGGTTGGCGAAGGGGATACGCTGATAGTCACGATTACCGTTGCCGACAACGACGGTGATACGCCGTACATCTATGCGAATGAGAATGGCCTGACGACACTGCCGGCCAACATGACCTTCATCGACAATCGTGACGGCACCGGGACGGTGGTCTTCACGCCCGACTACACGCAGGGCAACAACGTCAGCGGTCTCTTCTCGATCTACTACATCGACTTCACGGTGGTCGACTCGGTCGATTCTGGTCTGAGTAACACGAGACCGTCGATCGCATACCGCGTGAACAATGTCAACCAGCCGCCGGCCCTCGGCTTCCCCAGCGGATCGGGACCGTTTACAATCTCCGAGGGCGACACGCTGTCGTTCCAGGTGTTCGCCGACGATCCCGATGGCGGTGGCGCGCTCGCGACCATCACCGTCTCCAACCTGCCGGACAGCAACGCGCAGTATAATGCCAGCTTCCCGAACCTGGGTACGTTCCGGTTCACGCCGGACTTCACGCAGGCCGGAAGCTATGCGGTTCTGTTCACAGCTACTGATGTCGCTGGCGCCACTGACACCCAGACGGTGCAGATAACCGTCACCGAGGCGGGCAATCAGGCGCCGGTGTTCACCACCGTACTCGGCGCGCAGACTGTTATTGCCGCCGGTTCGCTCTATAGCTTGCCGGTGACAGCCTACGATCCGGATCTGGATGCCCTGACCACCACCTGCACGCCGCTTGACCCGACCCTGCCGGGAGCGTCGTTTGTCCCGAGCGCCACCGGCGGGACCTTCCGCTGGCAGCCGGATCTGACTGATGTCGGCACCAATCAGCTGGTGACGTTTATCACCTCGGATCCGTCCGGTCTGGCCGACACGATCTCGACCTCAATCCTGGTCGTGAACGCCCTGCGGGGTGATATCGATCTCGATAGCCGTTACACTATGAACGACTTAGGGGTCCTGGTCAGCTATCTGTTCCGGAACGGTCCGGCGCCGCAGCTGATGGATGTGGCGGATGTGAACGCCGATACCGGGGTAAACCTGACCGATATCTTCTACCTGATTAACTTCATGTACAACAACGGCCCGCAGCCGCCGCAGTAAACTGAGGCTGTCGGCTTCGCGCAGTAACGAAAAGGCCGCCTTCGGGCGGCCTTTTCTCTATCTTCGGATCGACCTGTAAACGGAACTCGGAGGGGGGTTATTATCTTGACAAATACCCAAATCGGCAGTATTTTTCTTACTGACTTAGGGTCTCGGAACAAAAGAACTGGCTACAAACAACAATTACTCGCACGTCCGGGCGTAGTGCGCGCTCCGCGCCCAGGAACGTCTCTCTTTCTGTGGTGCAGACAGTGCATTACCGGCATTAGCTTGGCTTTAACCAAACCAGAATGCGTGTGCTATCTTTTAGTGCCTACACTAACCTGAGGGCGATATGTTCTTCGATCTGCGCATGCACGTTTATGTGCGGTTCGTGAAAGGAGGTGTAATCGACAAGAGAGTAACAGTTTCACGTGCCGACGGTGTGACCCTGCACACCGCGTGAAAAGCTTCATCGTCGAACCGTCCCCCAGACGAATTCGGCGATGTCCAAGACATAGTGAACGTTGGGAACTTTAATCCGTCGAAAGGATCAAAGAATGGCAAGAAAACTTTCAATGTTCTTTGTCCTGTCCCTGGTACTGGTAGGGCTTTTGGGCGTTACGGCAGTCGCAAAAAATGCGGCTATCGACAAGATGGAAGCTTACGACTTCCTGTTGAAGCCCACGATGAAAGTTATCGGTAACGAGGGCGTTTCCACCGCTACCAGCCGCATCAACTGGCCGATTGGCCTTGAAGCGATGGACGGTGGCTCGGCCGGTCGTCAGATCGGTTTCTCGTACTACGATGTCCAGCAGAACTCGACCATGGGCCGCCAGGTTGACTGGCGCGGTGGTCCGCAGATTCATTTTGGTTACACCTTCGGTCCGTCGCTGAACGTGACCGGTGACCGTACGGTCGCCTATCAGATGTTCGATCCGATCTCGGGTACCCTGCCGCTCAACGGCGGCGCCGGCTGCCCGGTCGTCGACCCGAACATCCAGCGCGCCGGTTTCTGTAACATCGACGTCCGTCCCCCGGATCCGGGTGTGTCGGGCGAGCTGGCCAGTGTCGTGTACGGCGCTCACGTCTCGCCGAATACCGGTGAAGACTTCCAGTCCCAGGTGTTCTGGGATCAGGCTACACAGCTTGACGGCTATTGCGATTTCTCGGCCACGAACCGCATCGGCGATGCGCTCGAGGATCTGTTCTACACGGCCGACAACCTCATTTGGCCGAAAATCGAATACCATATCAACGGTAACGATACATTCACCTACGCCGTCAGCTACGGCTCGTCCGATGCCGCGGTCGAACCGATTGTCTTCTGGCGCGTAGAAGGCCGCCTCGGTGACGCCAACACCTGGCAGGGCCAGATCATCGACACCTGCTTCTTCATCTCGCAGGATGTCGTCGCCTCTCGTATCTCCGGCAAGGTCGCCGTGGTCTACACGGTCCCGGCCGCCGGTGAGACCGAAGGCAGCTCCGATCGCGATATCGCCTATCGCGAGTCCACCGACATGGGCGCCACGTTCGGCCCGGTCATCAACGTGACCAACTATGCGGCCGGCGTCCCCGGTCACCGTGCCTGGCTGGAAAGTGCCGGCCTCTATGACACGGATGACAACCTCCACATCGTCTGGAACGCCAACGTCTACGATGGCACCACGGCGACCGGCCGTCAGTGCCGTGTCTTCCACTGGGCCAGCCAGACCGGCGTTATCTCCACCGTGCACAACGCCGAGTGGAATCCGAACGATGTCTGCGGTGTGATGGATGTCAACTCGCTGAACACCCGCGCCGCCAGCATCTCCCAGTGCGACACCAGCCTCTATGTCATCTGGGTCCAGTCCAACGACCCGACCATAGGCCTCGTCGACGACTGCTCTGCCGACCTCAGCGCCGGCCGCAACGGTAACGGCGATCTCTGGTTGTCGGTCTCGGCCGGCCTGACCGGTCTGGCCTGGGATGCTGCTCGCAACCTGACCAACTCCTACACGCCTGATTGCGACACGGTCGTCGATGGTTCCAACGACTGCGCCAGTGACAACTGGCCGACCATGTCGCGCTACGGTATGAACAATGCCGATTTCGGCTCGCTCACCTTCCCGACCCAGGCGGTCGACGAAGTTGATCCCGATCCGTCCTACACCGGTACCTACTTCCTGGATGTCATGTACATCCACGATAAGGCCCCGGGTATCGGCACCCAGGATGACGAGACCCTGACGCGTAACCCGGTTCGCTGGTTCCGTCTGCCGTGCGTTGAGCCGGTGGTTGAAGCCAACCCGAACCTGTCGCCGACGGTGATCGGTTTCCCGACCTACCTGCAGCACGGTGTCGATTCTTCGCTGAATCTGATCATCGAAAACTCGGGTACTGCTCCGCTGAGTGGTCAGCTGGTCGTTCAGGAGGACAACGGTCCGAGCGGCTGGCTTGCCGTCGACCAGTCTGTCGTGAGCCTCGGTATCGCTCCGAACAACTTCGATACCGCTCTCGTGACCCTGAATAACGGTGGCATCGTTAACGGCGCCGCCGGCACGGTCGTGAACCTGATCGGTAAGATCGTCCTTCGGGTCGACGAGCCGACCGTTCGTGACTCCATCAGCCTCGATATCGAACTGATCATCGCTGATACGATCGTTGGCCTGGCCTGGGATACCATCTCGACCGGCTACATCAGCCTGACCGTTGGTAACAACGGCAACTCCGGTCGCGCCGGAAACACCGGTATCGCCGGTGCCGACTCCGGTCGCGCCAACATGGACTTCTGGTTGAGCGGCGACGAGTGCGATGCGCTTTCGACCCTGGACACCATTCCGGGCGACGCGCGCGTCTACCTCTACGACAACTCGTCATTTGTCCTGTGGATTGACAGCATCAGCGGTACGGATACGACGATCGCCGCCAACTGGTCGATCTTCAGCACCTCGCTGGCGACCGAAGAAGCCTTCCGTCCGCTGTCCGACCTCGGCTATGACGCCCCGGGTCTGCTTGCGGATTCTCTGACCGGTGGTCTGTACGAAGCCTACTGGTCCGGTTTCTTCACGACCGGTGACTCCTCGCTGACGATGGAGAAGACCTCGTATGCGCCGACAGATGCCGGCGATGCGTCCTTCATCATCCAGCGCGTGGCGATGTGGTCAACCGACGGGTCGGCCAAGACCGGTCTGGTACTCGGTGAGGCCTGGGACTGGGATATTCCGTCCGACTCCGGCGCCGACAACTCTGCCGGCCAGGTTCCGGTTAGCGGAATTCTGTACAACCGCGGTGGTGAATACACCGATCCGCAGGGTGACAGCCTCGAGTGTCAGGACAACAGCGGTCGCTTCGGCGGCGCTGCCCTGATCGGCTTCGAGGACAACTCCACTACCGGTCTTGAGACCGGCACTCCGCCGGAACGGTTCTACACCGCGTCGAACCCGACCTTTGTCCTCCCGGCCGGTAACTTCATTCCGATCGAACTCTATCGGAATATTACCGGCGAGAGCGGCTTCACGATCGACGCGAACACTGAAGACCAGCACATGGTTATGGGGCTGTTCCAGGATTACGACCTGGCCGCCGGCGATACGCTGGTCTACTATGTGGTTATGGCCACGATTCGCAATGGTGTCGAAGCTGACCTCGTGTCGGCTATCCAGGCCGGCCGTGCCTGGTTCACCAGCCACGCGCCGCTGGCTGTGCGCCCGCTGCCGACCGGCTGCTGTATCGGTCTGACCGGTAACGTCAACAACGATCCGGGCAATGCCACTGACCTCTCCGACCTGATCTACCTGGTGAACTACCTGTTCCTGGGTGGTCCGGCTCCGCAGTGTGTCGGTGCGGCCAACGTCAACGGTGACCTGGGTTGCTCGGTTGACCTCTCTGACCTGATCTACCTGGTGAACTACCTGTTCCTGGGTGGTCCGGCTCCGGCCGCCTGCATCCCCGGATGCTAAGCGACTAGCACCAGATGCTGACTGAGTGCGCTCAGTCAGATGACCGATATGACCGCTCTCGCACAGGCGAGGGCGGTCATTTTTTTGTTTGTCCAAACCCGTCGATGGCGTATATTGGAAGTGTTCGGTGGCACACCCGCCGAACACCGGGTACCTGTCATACTGTCACAAGAACCTCACTTGTTCTCACATCGGCCCAAAACCGGCAACTGTCGGAAAAAGCCCGGCCTGTCGGTCTGCCGAGGAAACCGTTACGACTGGTGGACGGTTAAGAGATTAGCCGTATCTGTCGTTTAGAAAAATAAAGAGAACTCAGTACGACATTTCGATATCGAAAGGAAATCTCGCTATGGCTATGCGCGTCACCCGAACGGGTATGCTTCTGACGGTCCTGGCCGTTCTCGCGCTCCTCGCGCCGTTGGCGCAAGCGAACGTCGATCCCAACAGCGCCAAGGCCGAGCCGATCCTCATGCAGGGCACGCTCGTTATCGAGTTTGAGTCCGATGCCAACATCCAGCAGGTGCAGCAGGGCTTCGGCTTTGTTTCCGTGGGCCTGGCTTCGGTCGATCAACTTTTCGAAAAGCACCAGATCAGCGCCGCCGCCAAAGTCTTCCCCTGGCGTCAGGCCAGCCTTGCGACGAGTCTCGAGGAGAAGCGGCTGACGCGCATGTACCAGCTGACTTTGCCGGAGACTGCTGATCTCGATGCCGTGCGCGACGATCTGTTGCAGAATCCCCGGATCAGCGACGTGCATATCCTGTACGCCATGCCGGTCACGGCCACGCCCGATGATCCCGAATTCACCAGCCAGTGGCATCGTATCGAACTCGAACTTGAATCCGCCTGGGAGTACGAAAAGGGTTCCGACAATGTCGTTATCGCCATTCTCGATACCGGCGTGAACTATAACCACCCCGACCTCAAGGCTAATATCTGGGTGAACCCCGGCGAAGATATCGATGGTGACGGCATCGTGTGGGACGACGACGACTTCAACGGGGTCGACGACGACGGTAACGGCTTCGTCGACGACGTTATCGGATGGGACTTCTTCAGCGGTGGTTTCACCGTTATGACCGGTGAGGATCCGGGTCCGCCGGACAAAGATCCCAACGACTTCGACGGTCACGGGACGCACTGTGCCGGGATCTCCGCCGCCGTAACAAACAACACGACCGATGTGATTGGTCTGGCCGGCGGCTGGGCGGGTGCGCATCGCTCCCACCGCGGATCGCGCATCATGGTGTGTCGCATCGGCGGTACGGCGAGTGACGGCAACGGTTATGTCAATCCGGTCAACGCCGCCCAGGCGATCGACTATGCGAGATTGATGGGCGCCGATATCATCAACATGTCCTGGGGCGGCAGCTCCACGCAGTCGACCGCAATCGCGCTCGCAGCCTCCGCCGGATTGACCCTTCTCCACGCTGCCGGCAATGACAACTGCGACTGCCCCGATGCCCTCGACGGGTTCGGGACCAATGTGCTCTCGATAGCCTCGACCACCGACAACGACACCAAGTCTTCATTCTCGAACTACGGTGCGTGGGTCGATGTGTCGGCTCCCGGCTCCGGAATTCTTTCGACCGTCTCCAACGCCTACACGCCGGATATCGACACCTACTCGGGTACGTCGATGGCCTCCCCGATGGTGGCCGGTCTCGCGGCGCTGATTCGCTCGGCGATGCCGACGCTGACGAAGGCACAGGTTGACAGTGTAATCATGGCGACCACCGACGATATCGACGCCATTAACCCGTCGTATGCGGGCGAACTCGGTACCGGCCGCATCAACGCCTTCAACGCGCTGTCGACCATGGCGAACGCTCAGTTCACGTCGACCGAGACCGATGGTCCGGTGCCGTTGACGATAGACTTCACTGACCTGTCACCCAACAGCCCCACGACCTGGGACTGGGATTTTGGCGATGGTGGCTTCTCCTCCGATCAGAACCCTCAGCACACCTATACTGCTCCCGGGCTTTATACGGTTACGCTGGAAGTGACCGATGCCAACGGTGTTGGCACTGAGCGACTCAATCGCTACGTCTGGGCGCAGGCTGATACGGTGAAGGCGGATTCGGTCGAAGCGATCCCCGGCACCACGGTCCCCGTGACGATCAGCCTGACTAATTCAATTCCGGTGACGAGTATCGAGTACTCGTTTAGGATCCCCAACGATGACGGCGTCGTCTTTGCATCTCCTGATCTGACAGGAACCCGCTGTGAAGGCATGACGGCGCAAATTCAAGGTTACGACGTGGCCAACGATCGCTATTCGGTGATTATCACCGTCAGTGATCCCGGTGATACCGACTGGCTGCCGGCCGGTAGCGGACCGGTCATGACTCTCAATTTCAACGTGCCCGGCAACTACGCCGAGTCAACGCCGATCGTGATCGATACAACCACTTTCGGCAGCCGGAACAACGAGCTGATCAGTCCCATCGGCGCCTTTGTGCCTACGTTCGAACCCGGCTACCTCTATCTGGCCGGCTGCTGCATCGGCTCGACCGGTAACGTGAACGGCGATGGCGGCGGTGCGGTCGATCTCTCCGACCTGATTTACCTGGTTAACTACCTGTTCCTCGGTGGGCCGGCTCCGGCGTGCGTCGGTGCTGCCAACGTGAACGGCGATCTCGGCTGTGCAATAGACCTGTCGGATCTCATCTACCTCGTAAACTACCTGTTCCTTGGCGGTCCCGCCCCGGCGGCATGCATTCCCGCCTGTGGATAAAGTAGACTAAATAACTCTGCAACGGCCGCTCCGACTCGTCTCGGAGCGGCCGTTTCCCTTTTCCCGGGCATTCGACTTGCTTTGAGCCGATTTCGGCCCTTTTCCCGGGCGGCACATAATTTGCGTTTTAGTGAACGGATTTGCTAGTTTCGGGTTATTACATATGTACTGTGCAGGAATAGGTTACTTTTTTATTGACTGACTTTCGTCAATCGTATATCGTAACGCGGTGCGGATTTCCCATCTGCCGCAGCGGGGCCGCACCTTCTTTCTTGCTGTGTAAGTTACGAAGGATACAAAAGATACAGAACATGGAGGCATTTTAACCATGAAGTCGTTACTGACCTCATTTTTCCTCGGACTGCTCGTTCTGGGCGCTGTCCCGGCCCTGGCCGCGGATCTCGGTGCTCCGGATTCGCTGAAGTTGGTCGCTACAAGACCAGCAGCAGGCGCCGACGACTCTACTTTCATCGTCGAGATGTGGCTCTGGACCGACTCCCAGGCTATCGTCGGAACATCGATCGCCTTCGAATGGGACAACCCGAATGTGCAGCTCGACTCGGCGAGAGGTGCTGCCGGTCATGTGCAGGGCAATCCGTTCGCTATCGTGAGCTACTACCTGCTTAACAACATCGCCACGACTAACCTGGAACAGATCATGCTGGTCAACACCGTTGCGTTTGGTGTTCCCGGCGTCCCGGCCAACAGCACCTGGGATAAGTGGGTTACCTACTACTTCCACGTCGATAACTGGACGGCGGCTGATTCGGTCGTGTTCGACACCGTCAGGGTCGGCACTCCCTACCCGACCGTGAACTACCAGATCAACGGCGGCTACAACGCCGGTGACGAGATCTTCCCGATCTGGCTCGGACCGCTGGTCGTTAAGGATCCGTCCGATGCCAACGATGGCGGCGACCTCGAAGTCCCGATGAACTACTCGCTGGCCCAGAACTACCCGAATCCGTTCAACCCGACCACCACGATCGGCTTCGCCCTCCCGATGGCCGGCGATGTTAGACTTGACGTGTTCAACCTGCTCGGCCAGAAGGTCAAGACGCTCGTCAATACCGAGATGCTCGCGGGCGAACACAAAGTGGTCTGGGACGGCACCACCGATGCCGGTACCCGGGTTGCCAGCGGCGTCTATTTCTATCGCCTCTCGACCGATCAGTTCACCGACACCAAGAAGATGCTGATGCTCAAGTAAGCATCTTGATCTGATCGAAGAAAACTTAGCGCCTCCGGTCGCACGACCGGAGGCGTTTTCATTGCACACCTTCTTGCGCTACACAAAAATACCACAAAATCCATATTGATAGCACTAACTATCTGTGCGGTAGGAGGTTAGATAATTTGTATTGACTTTTGGCAGGTTCGGGGATATTATGGTGTTTTACCTTGTCGCCGAAATATTTCTAAGTCACTGCAGCATAAGGACTTGTATGTTAGGGGTTATCGGAAATAAGTTCTCAATCGGTAAAGAAACCTACGATCCATTCGCAGTCGAACTACATTACTTCCGAATCGACAAACGGTACTGGTCCATATGCTTTGAGCGTATCAAACGCGCCGGCTTCCGGATCATCTCCACCGCCGTCCCATGGAATATCCACCAGGGGAACAAGAAACAGATCGACTTTATCGGTCTCGACGACCCCCGCAAGGATCTGATCGTCTTCCTCGAGCTGGCTCGCGAGTTCGGTTTCAAGGTTATCCTTCGCCCCGGACCCTGGGTGGCCGGACAGCTCAAAAACGGCGGTTTGCCGGCTTTCCTGTATAAGGATCTCAAACTTTTTGCGCGCGACTCCAAGGGACAGGAACTGAAGCTTCCCGATGACTACGGTGTCGACGGCGGCTATTTGCCGTCGTATCTGCACAAGAACTTCCAGTTCCATCTGCGGAATTACTTCAAGACGTTTATCGAGACGACCAAGAACTACGTCCATCCGCGTGGACCGGTTTTTATGGTCGAGCTTGACTACGAAACCTCGTTCGGCCGCCTGCTCAATCCTGATTCGGCGGACTACAACCCCGAGGTTTTGGAGGAGTATTACGGAGCGTTCCTTCGTGAGCGGTACGAAGATATCAAGAAGCTGAACTCCACATACAAAGAGAAAAACGGCGATTTCCCGAATGTCGAACCGCCCAGGCAGTTCACCGATCTCAAGGCGGAGGACTACCCGAAGGTGATGGACTGGTTCCGCTTCCGGGAGCGTATGCTCAACCGGTATCTGGAGACGCTCGAGGACATCTTCACGTCGTATACGGTCGAACCGCTCTTCTTCCGCTCGCTCTATTTCGCTTCCGGCGATTTGTTACCGGCCTATAATCTCGTCCCCGAAGACCGGGCGCCGTTCCTGGGCTGTAATGTCTTCCCCGAAGGCACCTATTTCGATCTGACTAACAAGGCCCGCTTCATGAGATCGGAGTACGGCTTTGCTTACGCGACCTCGTTCACCTGCGGCCGGGCGGCCGAAGACCCGGCGCGCGAGGAAGCTATGGCGCCGATCGCCAACAACACCCGGAGGTTCTACTTTGCGGCCGGTCTGGCGGCGGGCTTCAAGGGCCTCAACCACTACATGGCGGCCGATCGTGATCACTGGTACGGCGCCCCGCTGCGCAGCGACGGCACCGTCTCGCCGGGATACGAAGTCATCAAGAACTTCAACACCGCCATCCAGGAGATCGGATTCGAGGAGATGGACCATCAGCCGAAAGTGGCCATCCTCGCCAACCGCCTCTACTACTGGCTGCGGCTGACCTCAAGTCCGAAAGAGTTTACCTACGTCGGCCGCCTCATGGACGAGACCACTCCCGGCTTCTGTCACGACCTGCTTCGTCTCAAGATCCCCTACGGTATCCGTGAGAATCGTGACTACGAGACGATGAAGGACTACGATCTTCTGTTTGTGCCTTCGACCGAAGTCATGGCCGAGAAAGACCAGGAAGCGCTGGTCGAACTCGTGAAGGCCGGCAAGACCGTTATTCTTTGCGGCCTCATGCCTCGTTACGATGAAGATTTCAAAGACTGTCAGGTACTCGCCAATCACTTCCGGATCAAAACCACCGTCGACTATCATATCGGCGCCATCACGCACAAGGCAGGTGCGTTCCCGTCATACGTGTATGGCTCGATCCGCTCGACCGACGATGCCAAGGTGAAGAAACTCGCGCAGGTCGGCGCCAAGACGGTTGGCGTCTGTTCGACCCGCTTCAAAGGGCAGTTCTATCTCTTCTCGTTTGATATCGCTTCGGGTGGCAATCACCAGAAGCTGTCGCACCTGGAGTCAATCCTGGCCGGGTTTGGTGTCGAATCGGCCGCCTTCTGCTCCGATCCGTCAGTCGATATCGCCTGCCAGATGGGTTCCAAAAAGGGTTTGCTCTTCGTCGTGGTCCCCCCTCCGGGTGAGTTGTCCGATGGTCTGGAGGCGGGTCGGCGGGAGATTATCCTGCAGATTAACCTCAAGAAGTACGGGTTCACCTCGGCGCGGGTGAAGCTGACCAACATTCTCGAAGGGGAGGAAGCGAAACCGATCAAGACGACCGCCAAGGATCTTCGCGACGGCTTCGCGCTCGAAGTTGACTATCCCGATGGTTTGATTTTCCTTGTGGAGAAGCGATAAAAATCGACATACTGTGATATGATACGCCACAATACGTTTCGATTTAAGGCGCCCGCCGGTCTTCTGGCCGTTTGCGGGCTCCTTTTTGGGCTGCTCGCCTGCGACAACCTCCACGTCACCCGCTTCTACGAAAACGGCGCGGTTGTTTCCGCGGCGCCGATCGCCACTCAGGCCGGCGTCCGGGTACTGGAGAACGGCGGCAACGCCTTTGATGCGGCCGTAACGGTGGGTTTTGTCCTCGCGGTGGTTGATCCCGAGGCCGGCAATATCGGCGGTGGCGGGTTTGCCGTCATGCGCCAGGGATCCTCCGGTCAGATCACCGCCCTCGACTTCCGCGAGACCGCTCCGGCGGCGGCTGCCGAGACGATGTTTCTCGATGACAGCGGCAACGTGATCGAGGGGCTGTCACTGATCGGCGCCAAAGCCGCCGGTGTGCCCGGCACAGTCGCCGGCCTGCACGCCATATGGGAGCGGTACGGTTCGCTGCCGTGGGAGGACCTGGTGCGAATCGCGGCTGATCTCGCTGACAGCGGGTTCGCTGTCGACGAGCGCCTCGCCGAATCTCTGGCTGACAACGCCGACTCACTCAAACGCTTTCCCGAAACCGCCCGCGTATTTGCGCCGACCGGTGTGACCCCGACCGTCGGCGAAAAGTTCGTGCAGACCGATCTGGCCCAAACCCTGTATCAAATCGCTGCCGAAGGTCCCGACGCCTTCTACCGGGGCAGTGTCGCCGCCCTGATCGATTCCACCATGCGAGTACACGGCGGTCTGATCACACGCGAAGATCTCGATTCGTACGAAGCCATCTGGCGGGAGCCGATTCATTTCCGGTTCGACTCACTCGATATCTACTCCATGCCGCTGCCGTCATCGGGAGGAATCGTCCTCGGCCAAATCCTCAAACTGCTCGAACCGGTCGATACCAGCCCCTGGTCCCCGGACTCCCCGGAGTACATCCGGCTGTTGGTCGAATCGTGTCGGCTCGCCTACGCCGACCGCTCGGCGCACCTCGGCGATCCGGCGTACTACGATGTCCCCAGTGGATTGCTCGATGACTCCTATCTCGCCCAGCGCCGCGATCTCATTCCCGAGAAAGGGATCGGGTCCTCGAGTCACATCGGTCCGGGCGCACCCCTTCGCTCCGAGCCCGAAGAGACCACGCACTTCTCGGTGTGTGACGCCGACGGCAACATGGTTTCGCTTACCTATACCATCAACGGCTGGTACGGCAACCTGCTGGTGGTCGACGGGGCAGGCTTCCTGCTCAACAACGAGATGGATGACTTCTCGATCAAGCCGGGTGTACCGAATCAGTTCGGATTGGTTGGCGGCGATGCCAACAAGATCGAGCCGGGCAAGCGGATGCTGTCGTCAATGACGCCGACGCTCGTCCTGCACAACGGTCAGCCGTTCCTGGCAATCGGGTCGCCGGGCGGCTCGAAAATCATCACCGCCGTCGCGCAGGTCATCCTGAATCTGACGCGCTTCAATCTCACGCTCACCGAGTCGGTCAACCATCCGCGCGCCCACCACCAGTGGGTGCCCGAAGTTGTCCGCGTGGAACAGGGAGGTTACTCGGTGGCGGTGATTCAGCGGCTGATTCGCGAGGGATACGATATCGAAGAGGTCAAGGCGATCGGCAACGTCAATGTCATTATGGTGGAAGAGACCGGGATGATGCAGGCTGTTGCGGACCGCCGGCGGGCGGGCTCAGCCAGCGGTTACTGAGGCGGAGGCTGTTGGGCCGATGCCGACTGTGCCTGATGGCGCGGGCAGTTGCGAATACCGAGAATAATCGCCCCGGCGCCGACTACGGTCACGACCGCATACGCCAGGAACCACAGATACGGGATCAGGAACACGATCCCCAGGACAAGCAGTCCGAGAATCAGCGCCGAAGCGCGAAGCGGACTTTGCCCCGGCACTCCCTTCACAATCATCGCACCGATCAGAAACGCCACGATGATCTTTCCGGAGTAGAGGATCACCGCGCCCGATACGGACAGGAAACTGGTGATCGGTACCAGCAGAATCGAGAGGATCAGCAACGGCCCGCCGAACACGGCCAGCCCGCCGTTTTCGATCAGAATCATCCCGGCGAGAATCGAGAAGATTGCCACGAGCAGAATCAGGATGCAGAAAATAAGGCCAAACACACTCGCCACACCGGTGGCCAGGGCGGCCAGCGTCCGTTCGCGAAGCTGCTTGTACGACTCCTCGGCGTAGGGACGGAAGATCCGTACCACTATTACGCCAAACAGAAACGCCGCCAGCAGACTGGAGATACTCAGCAGCAGGTCGGTGCCAAACGATGATTCATCGTCGCCGTCCCCCTCGTCGACATCCCGGTTCCACGACGTAGTCCCCAGGATCGTGACACCGGGCTCGATCGTAATATCCGTCGAGTCTTCGGTCTTATAAACCAGGTCTCCCTGTATAACCGCCGGCGGCATGATGACGATCTTTTTGCCCTCCAGGGTCGCGTTTCCTTCGATCATACCCCGGATCTCGATACGATCCCCCATCAGGAAGGCGTTGTTCCGAATCGTGCCGTTGATTGAAATCTGGCTTCCGAGCACGTGCGCATCGCGACCGATCACCGCACCGTCATCGAGCGTGAACGTCTCCGCCATGGCGAGCACCGAACGGCCGACATACCCCGACAACTCCAGTGTCTGGGCAAACACCCGCACCGACCCATCGGTGGAGCCGTTCATCCTGAAAACGCGAGCGAATGTCTGCAGTGATCCGTTCACTTTGCCGGATATGTCAGCGGTATAGCCGAACGACCAGACATCCCCGGTCACCGAACCGTTGAGTCGGAAGGTGTTGGCGGAGACCCACAGGTCATCATCGATCGTGTGCAAACGGGAAATCTCAAGCACATCCTCGTGCTCCCAGACCGAGGCGTACGTGACACCTGCCGACAAGAGCATCGCCACAGCGACTGCTGCGAGCGTCAGAACGTGGAGTGTGAGTGTCCGTTTCATAATCGTCGAATTTCGCCTAAAAGCCGCTTCCTGCTTTACGTTAGGGCGTTTTCCAAAGTTGCCCGACGCCCGCAAAAAGGCAATATAAAAAGATTGGCTGCGTCGGTCGATAGTTAGTAGTTATATTACTGTCCGATAAAGCGTAGCTCGGAAAGCAGGCCTGTCTATGGGGTCATCACAGCCACCACCGGTTTTTACCAAAAGCCGAATCACACTGATTCTGTCGGTTCTCCTGCTCGTCTCCGGGGGACTGCTGGTCAACTCCACCGCCACCCGGTTTGAGTCCTATTCGATTATGAGCCACTGGCCGGCCACCACCGGTATCATCACCATCTCCGAAGTGGTCGGCGAACGAGCCTTCCGTCCCAATGTCGTCTATACGTACGAAGTCGACGGTGTCGTGCACCTCGACAGCACGGACTTGAATATGCCCAGCTTCGGCGGCCGCAACAACCGCCGCGAAGCGGCCGATACGATGGCCGCGATGTACCCGGTCGGCTCGGCGGTCACGATCCACTACAACCCGGAAAATCCTTCCGAAGCGAAGATGAAAGTCTCACCGCCGTGGTCGGTCTATGGGCAGCTCTCGTTCGGCATCACCCTCATCCTGGGCGGCATCCTGGCCGGGCTGGTGTCGGTGCGTCTGAAAGCCAACCGCATTCTCCACAAGTGAGCGAACGCCATGAACGTTCTCGTTTATTTCCTGGCTGCCGCCGCGTGCTTCATCCTTGCCTATCGTTTCTACGGACGTTATCTCTCACGCGCCTTTGGTGAGAAAGCCGACCGCCCCACACCCGCCGTGACTCAGGAAGACGGCCAGGACTTCGTCCCGACCAGACCTTCGGTGCTGTTCGCGCACCACTACTCGACTATCGCCGGCGCCGGACCGATAGTCGGCCCCGCTCTCGGCATCCTCTACGGTGTCGGACCAGCCTGGCTGTGGATCGTGCTCGGCGCCATTTTCATCGGCGGCGTGCACGACTTCGTCGCCCTGTTTGCTTCGGTGCGGGAGAAAGGCGCGTCGATGGCCGAGGTCGCCCGCAAGGCGCTTGGACCGACCGGTTTTCTGCTCTTCATCATCTTCACGATTATCCTGATCGTCCTGGTCACCTCGGCCTTTCTCTCCCTGACAGCGGTGTCACTCACGTCGATGCGTCCCCTTGCCGAGCTTGGTCTCAGCGAAGGGCAGACCCTCATCCGCACGACTGAGGTCAACGGCGAAACGGTCGGCATCGTCGGCGGCATAGCGTCGACCTCGGTCATAGTCATCACGCTCATGGCGCCGCTGCTTGGCCTGCTGATCCTCCGCAAGAACATCAGCACCGTGCTCGCCTATACTATAGCGACCGTGATCGGGTTTGTCTCGGTCTGGATCGGCTTCGCCTTCCCGCTGGCGCTGTCGCCGCTCTGGTGGACCGTGATCATCTCGGTCTATACGATGTTTGCCTGTCAGGCCCCGGTCTGGCTGATCCTCCAGCCACGCGACTTTGTCAACGTCCAACTCCTCTACGCCGGCATGCTCGCCCTCATGGCCGGTGTCGTGGTCGGCGGTCTCAACGGATTGACCGTCACCTACCCGGCTGCCAACCTCGAAGTCGGCGCCGCCAAAATGGGACCGGTCTGGCCGTTTCTGTTTATCACCATCGCCTGCGGCGCTATCTCCGGCTTCCACGCGCTTGTCGCCGGCGGCACCTCCTCCAAACAACTGGCCAGAGAACCGCAGGCCAAAGCGATCGGCTATGGCGGGATGTTGCTCGAAGGCACTCTGGCGATTCTGGTCCTCATCGCCATCGGCTCCTCAATCAGCTACTCCGACTATATGCAGATCGCCTGGCCGACCGGATCAGCCGGCAACCCGATCCTCGCGTTCGCGACCGCCATGGGACATCTGCTTCACAACGGGTTCGGACTGTCGCTGGCGCTCGGGACGGTGATGGGGATCCTGATCGTCGAAGGCTTCCTGATCACCACCCTCGACTCCGCCGTCCGCCTCAACCGCTACTTGTTCGAAGAACTCTGGCGAGCCATCCTGCCCAACCCGCCGGCCCTGATGAGGAAGTTTTGGTTCAACTCCGGACTTTCGGTGGTACTGATGTTTGTGCTGGCCCAGTCGCAGGGCTGGAAATACATCTGGCCGGTTTTCGGCGCCACCAATCAGCTACTGGCGGCCCTGACCCTGATCGCCGCCACCGTCTGGCTGCATCGAGCGGGTAAGAGAAGCTGGTTTACGCTGGTGCCGGCTCTCCTGATGATGGCAACCACTATCGCCGCCCTCGCCTACCAGTTGGTGACATCGTACTGGCCGCAGGAAAATCTGATTCTGGCGGGCATGTCGGTGCTTCTGCTGGCGCTGGCGATCGGCGTGTTGATTATCTCCGTCCGGCAGTTTTTCGCGCCCCCGGCGAAAGCCTCACCTTTTTCCGCATAAGCTCTTCACCGACAATAAATAAACTCTGCAATCGGCCGATATACCTGCTATAGGTCGAACTAACGATGAAGCTATTCCTTGACAGGAACAGAACCCTGCTGCCGAGGGTGGATGTAATCTATCTGGTCACGCGCACCTTGACGCTGATCGGCTTCTCGTGGTTTGCCTACGACTCCGGCTTCATCGCCGCCTACCCGACCACATTCTGGCTTGTTTTCGCGACGTTCGTAGCCCATCTGGGTGTCTTCACTACCGCCATGCGGGGCAATTTCGACCTGAAACTCGCCTATCTGTCGGCTATCATCTACGACCTGATGTTTGTCCCGGTGGCGATCTCCCTGGCGGGCGGACTGGCTTCTTCGATGTACCTGCTGTTTTTTATCACGATCTCGGTGGCGGCCTACGTCCTTACCTTCTGGTTTGCGACCGTTTCGGTCGCCCTGGTATCGGCGGCATACGTCTATCTCGTGGTCGGCGAAGTCTCGATCGAGAACGCCCTCGATTTCGGGCTTCGTCTCGCTTTCCTCTGGGCCTACTACCTCGCGATAAGCTACGTGTCCCGCTACCTGCGCAAATCCGAAGCGCGCCTGATCAAGCTGTTTAATACCCTGAATCTGCGCACGGCGGAGCTGGAGAAATCGCAGGCTCAGCTCGAAGTCTTCTATGAGAATACCCGAACGCTGGGAGGAATTCTCGACGAAGACGGCATCGTCAAGGAACTGATCCGCATCATGTCGAACACCCTGCGCTACCAATACTGCGCCGTGGTACAACTCGACCGATGGAACCATTTCTACTACCGGGCGCGGTCTATGGATGGTCGTCCGAACTGGTTGTTTAAAGCCATCGATCACGACGGCTCCGAACTGATCAAGCGTGTGATCAAGATCGAAGAACCGGTGCGGGTCAAGGATATTGCGGCTCGCGATGATTACCGTCCGATGGAACCCAAGGCGCGCTCAGCGCTGCTGGTCCCCATGATTGCGCACGGTAAGCCGAAAGGCGTCCTGATCGCCGAATCGATCGGTGTCGACCACTTCACCGAACGGGATATGCAGCAGTTCACGTCGGTCGCACGTTCGGCCGCCATGGCGCTCGATAACGCCGAACTGCACCGTCGCACGGAAGAACTCACCATGATCGATGAGTTGACGGCGACGTATAACTACCGTTACTTTGTCCACAAGCTCGAAGAAGAAAAGAAACGTGCCCTGCGATATGACTTGCCGCTGTCCATCATTATGGTCGATATCGACTGGTTCAAGAAGATCAACGACTCGTACGGACATGAGTCCGGCAACGTCGTCCTTCGCGAGCTCTCAAACGTCATCAAGCGGTGTATCCGCGATGTTGATATTTTCTGTCGCTATGGGGGCGAAGAGTTTGCGGTTATCCTTCCGCAGACCGCCAAGATGGAAGCCGAACATATCGGCGAGCGAATCAGATCGCAGGTCGAAGAGATGATTATTAACACCGAAAAGGACGAGAAGCTCAAGATCACCGTATCCGTCGGAGTCTCGGCCTATCCGGAGAACGGACGGTCACACGAGGATCTCGTCACCGCCGCCGATCAGGCGCTTTATCGCGCCAAAGGCTCCGGCAAGAATCTCGTCTGCTCGGTGTAGGGGTGCAAATCGTGACTGGTAGGAAAATCAACATTGCCCTGGGGGGCAACGAGAGGTAGGGCATGCTATCTACAACACCTGACAATATCGGACGGCTGTTCGTTATCGGCTACAAAGGGGAGCGGGTGCCGGATTCGTTTCTGGATCTGGTTCGCAAACGTCGTTTGGGCGGCGTGATCCTGTTCGAAGACAATTGCCGGAGCTATCAGAGTGTGTCGAAATCTATCTCGGCCATCAAGCGCCAGTATACCGATTCCCCGCCGCTGATCGCCATCGATCAGGAAGGCGGACGGGTCAGCCGTTTCAGAGGCGCACCGGCCGAAATCAAAGCGCCGGCCGAGTACGGCCGCTTCATGGCGATCGAATCGTACAGTGAGGACTACTCCCGCGCGCTGGTCTACATGGAATCGGTCGGCATCAACCTGAATCTTGCCCCCGTGGCCGACCTGTCGCTCAATCCGGCCAATAGCTGCCTCGATGGACGCTGTTTCGGAGCCGAACCGTCCGATGTCATCCCGTTTGTCCAGATGAGCATTCGCCTCGCCCGAAGACACGGTCTGCTTTCGTGCGTGAAACACTTCCCGGGTCTCGGCGCAGCATCGGTTGATCCGCACCATGCGGTCGCGACCGCCGACTACGACCTCAATACCTGGAGCGGGCGGGAGATGCGGCCGTTCGAAGCCGCCGTCACATCCGGGGTCGGCCTGATCATGACGACCCATCTGATGCTGCCCGCTATCGACGATACCATCGTCACCGGCTCGTCCCGCATCATCGACCAACTGCTTCGCAGCATGCTCGCTTTCGAAGGCCCGGTGATCACCGACGATCTGTGCATGGAAGGCGCCGGCGAGTTGGGTGATATCGGCGAGCGAACGATCAAAGCTTTCCTGGCCGGCCACGATCTGTTACTGTTCGGTCAGGACACCAAACGTGCGGTCGAGGCGATGGATGCGTTCGCCGCCGCCGTCGAACGGGGCGATATCCCGGCCGAGCGACTCCGCCGCTCGCTGGAACGGATCGCTTCGATCAAATGCCTGCTTGGCAACAAAGTGATACTGTAATCATGCTTCTCAGCAGACTGCATACCCGCCGACGACTCACCGTCCTCGGCATGAACAGTGGTACGTCTATCGACTCCGTCGATCTGGCCCTGATCGAGATCTCCCGTCGAGAAAAAAACTGCACCTGTCGATATATGAGCGGGACGGAGAAGAAATACCCGGCTGTCCTGCGGGACCGCCTGCTCGCCGCGGCCGAAAGCGACACTATCCCGTTCGAAGAGCTTACCTCGCTGGACCATGAACTCGGCCTGTTCATGGGCAGAACCGCCCGGCAGTTCATCACGAGGATGAGCAATAAGCGCGTGACGGTCGACCTTGTCGCATCGCACGGCCAGACTATCCAGCATCTCCCCGGACGAATCGCTCTTGGCGGCAAACCGGCCCACGCCACCCTCCAGATCGGCTCACTCGAGCGGATCGCGGCGCAGACCGGGCGCGTCACGATCGGTGATTTCCGGCAGGCCGATATCGCGCTCGGCGGCGAAGGGGCCCCTATTACGGTCGGCGCCATGCACCGGCTGTTCGGCGACAAAAAAGAGACTCGGCTGATCGTCAACATCGGCGGCATCGCCAATTTCTTCTATTTCCCGGCGGGGAGTTCTCTGAAGAGCGTACAAGCCGCCGACTGCGGACCGGGCAATCTGCTTTCGGATCTGCTCTGCCGCAAGCTGTTCGACAAACCATTCGATACGGACGGCGCCCTCGCCCGCGCGGGGCAAGTCTCACGACGATTGCTCTCGCTGCTGCTGGCCCATCCGTTTTTCACCGGACACTCCGACATCTCCACCGGACGCGAGTCATTCGGTCCGGAGCTGGCCGATCATATTGTCGCTCTCGGTTCCGAACTGTCACTTTCGCCGCACGATATTCTCGCGACTGCCGCCCAGTTAACCACCGAAGGGATCATCGCGTCGCTCGCGCATCTCAAGCCCGCCTCTCCTCCCGCGAGAAAATTGTATTTGACTGGAGGGGGCGCTCGTAACAGATTTTTCCTGCGTGGCCTGCATGACCGTCTGCCCGAGATGAAAGTCGAGCGTATCGACACGCTCGGCATTCGCGCCGGGCTGGTCGAGGCGGCCGCGTATGCTGTTATGGGCGAAGCCTGCCTGCGCGGCGAATCACTCGCCGCGGCAGTAACCGGCTCGCGCACGGATGCACACCCGATACTCGGAAAGATTGCACAGCCACCGCTGTGAAGACGGACACCATGAGCCACACCGATAAACAGACCAGACACCCCGTGCGGATCCTCCCGCTATTGCTTCGGCTGGCCGCCGGCCTCTTTCTCATCGTGCTCATCTGGAGCTGTGCCTCGGTCCCCGGTCTCAAAGAAGAATCCGTCACCAACTACATCCGCGTGCCGTTCGTGCGCGTGTTGCTCGAAGACAACTCCGATGTGGTCAGGCTGGGCTCGGACGCCTCGTTTGCCATCGAGTGCCTGCAGGACGGCAAGCAGACCGTCTACTACTCCAGTCAGCTGGTTACACTCGCCAATCGCAACGGCACCCTTCGGGTCGAGAATAAACGCGGCGACATGATCCAGCAGGGCATGCAGGAGGTCAATATCCTCCCGCGCGGCCACGGCAACCGGATTCACGTCAACGACAGCCGCTATCGCGGCATCATGAAAGTCCTCCCGCATGGCCAGAGTCTTCGCCTGGTTAATATCATCTATGTCGAAGATTACCTGCGCGGGGTCGTACCGCCGGAGATCGGACCGCGCGAGGCGAGCGAGATCGAAGCCGTCAAGGCGCAGGCAGTCGCCGCCCGCACCTACACGATGGCCCACTTGCAGCAGTACGGCGCCGAGCCGTACGACCTCAAATCGACCATCATCGACCAGCTCTATCAGGGCGTCAATATCGAGAACAAGCTCGTCAATCAGGCGATCGACGCTACCGCCGGTCGCGTGATCACCTACCAGGACCAGTTCATCAACGCCTATTATCATTCCACCTGCGGTGGTATGACCGATGATATAGTCGATGTCTGGGAGCGCACCCCGGAGCCATATCTCAAACCGGTCGCCGACACCGACTGCAACTGGTCGAAGTACTTCAGCTGGCGCGAAGTGTTCACCGAGCCGCAACTGCGCATGCGACTGGAGCAGTATCTCTCGCGCGAGCGCGGCCGCGATATGCGCCTCGCCCCGATTACCGATATCCGTATCGAAGGACACTCGGCCGGCGGGCGCGTCATGCAACTGCAAATCTATACCAGAGACGACATGTACCGGTTCTATAAAGATCGGATTCGCTGGGTCATCGGACGCTCTTCGAATCCGGACCTCATCCTCCCGTCGGACCGCTTCGAGGTAAAACTCGGTCACGATGGTCAGGGGAATGTGACGGCCATTACGTTTACCGGGCAGGGATACGGTCATGGTGTCGGCATGTGCCAGTGCGGCGCGATCGGCAAAGCACGGCTCGGCTGGACCTATGACTCCATCCTCACCCACTTCTACACCGGTACCGAACTCAAACAGCTGTACTAATACGCAGCGCATGGATGGCGACAATGCGTAGGTTTCTTCTCTCGCTTGCACTCGGCTTGATCGTGATCTCCACCGCGACCGCCTCGACCGGTCCCTACCGATACGCGCTCGGCGGTTTCGGAGGGCCGGTGATGCTCACCGGCGGCGATGTCTTCAGCTTCGACAGCGAACTCGGCTACGGCGCGATGCTGGGCCACCGCGTTGCCGACAAATGGCAGATCGGTCTGGCTGTGTCCTGGTATGAACTCAAAAACGATACTTCGGGCGCCGATACGACTGTCGCGTTCGACGGCATCTCGCCGGCCACTCCGGTCACGTTTGATGCCACCCGTATTTCACTCACCGCCGAGCATCTTTTTCTCGACCCAGGCGGCGCCTTCAACGTGAAACTCGGCGCGGGTGGAGGACTGCTGATCTGGAACATGCTCGACCCCGAGACCAACCGAACTCTCGAAGTTACCGGCAACAAGGACCAGGCGACCGACTTCTCGGCCACCGAACTGATCCTGACCGGTGTCGCCGGTTTCGAAATACGTCCCCTGCCGCAACTGTGTCTCGGCGTCACCGGCACCGCCGACTATCTCACCGGCGGTGGGGCGGACTTCTCGTCCGATGTCAACTCCGGCCGCGACCGCCTGTTGGTCGGCGCCAATGTCTCGTTTACCCTCCTGTTCGGATCGAACAAACCAAAAACCGAGTGGCGCTCCGATGAAGTCTGGCCGACCCAGCCGAGTGCCGAAAGCGCCGGTTCCGGCGCCCCGGTCATCCCCGGTGAGACGAGGCGAGACTCCGATGCCGATGGGGTCCCCGATGCGCTCGATAAATGCCCTATGACCGTCCGCGGTGTCGAGGTCGACCGGTTTGGCTGTCCGCTCGATAGCGACCGCGATGGTGTCCCTGACGGTCTCGATGACTGCCCGGACACACCGCCTGAAGCGCGCGGGAAGGTCGATATCTATGGCTGCCCGGTTGATTCGGACTTTGACGGAATCCCGGATTACCGAGACGCCTGCCCCGGCAATCAGCCCGGCGCCGCGGTCGATGCTACCGGCTGCCCGATCGACTCCGATGGCGACGGGGTTCCGGACGGACTCGACGATTGCCCGTTTACCCTGACCGGGATCGAGGTTGACCGGTATGGCTGTATCGACATGAGCATGTTCTCCGAGCCGATGGTGCTGAACATTGATTATCCGCCGGGATCGTTCGAAATCGACCCGAATAACAAGAAGCGGGTTGAAAAACTGGCAAACTTACTTAACTTTGTCACCGATATCAAACTAGAGATAAACGGTTACACCGATAACATCGGCACCGAGCAGGCCAACGAAGCCCTCTCGGAAAAGCGCGCTCGCCGCGTCATGGAGTTCCTCATTACGCAGGGTATCTCCGCCGACCGGATCAAGGCCTACGGTCGCGGCGAGCAGAATTTCGTCGCTTCCAACCAGACCGCCGAAGGTCGGGCTAAAAACCGCCGGATCGAAATCGTCTTCTACCGCTAAGACATCAGGGAGCTTATGCAATACGGTTACCGACAGGTGCACATCGAAGGTCACGAGTTGACCCGCTATGCCATTTCCATCTTCCTGCCCGACTCGCTCGAGATGCTGGTCCGGCCGATCCGGGAACGATTCGACCCCGATTACTCACTCGTGTCCGGCAGCCTGATCCTGGTCGCTCCGTTCGATACCGACCGCCCGCTCGACGAGCTGTCGGGCATCATCCGGCGGGAGACCTCGGCGATCACCGCCCCGGAGATCCAGTTCGACCGGCTGGGCGATGCCTACCCGGAGGCGCCGCTGATCTACTGGCAAATCAAACCAAATGACACCATCGATCGTCTCTATAAGAACCTGTATGCCAGACTCGACCTGGCCCTGCCGTACCGGGGTTTCTCACCCCACGTGACCGTGGCCCGGGAAATTTCTGAGCATCGGGTTATGCTGGTCAAAGAGAAGATTTATCCGTATCTTCCAGAAGAGTCATTTGTACCCCGGGCGGTAGATCTGATAGCGCCGGTGGCCGGAGAAACCTGGGTCTCGGTGCGGACTTTTCCACTTCGAACGGACGAATAACACCTCTGTCGATCTGACTCTCGGGGAGAGGGAATACCTAAACGATCATAGCGAAACCGGGGCCACCGATGCGACCGTAACCGCCCCGTAACAATCCTGTTTACAGGCGGTTAGCAGGCAGAGCAAAAACAGCACCCGCCCCACTATTGCCTTGCCAAAGGGCAAAAAAAAAGGTACCATGCGCAGGACTAGGTATGAATATTTTAATCATTACGCAGCATTTTCCGCCTGAAAAGGGAGCGGTCAGGCGGCTTTTTGAGTTTGCGCGGTTTTTCGCGCGGTCCGGCCACGGCGTCTCCGTCATGACCGCGATCCCGAATTACCCCGACGGCATCGTTCCGCCCAAATATCGGGGTAACTTCTTCTATTCAGAAGTTATCGACGGGATCAAGGTCTATCGGAGTTGGGTGCTGCCGGCCTCAAATCGCTACCCCGGAAGACGCATGATGGGGTTTGTTCTATTCCTCTTCTCAACCCTGATCAATTCCTTCCGCGTGCGCGACAATTTCGACCTCGTGCTGGCGTCAACGCCGCCCGTTACCACTCCGGTGATTGGCTGGCTGCTCGCGAAACTGAAACGCGCCAAGTTCGTGATTGAGATCCGCGACCTCCAGCCGGAGTCGTCCGAAGATTTCGGTAACCTCAATCGCAGTCTCTTCACGCGCCTGCTCAAAAAGGTCATGCACGGCCTCTACCGTCGCGCCGACCGCATTGTCGCCGTCACCGATGGTATTGCAACCTTCCTCGAGCAGATTGGTGTCGAGAAAGAACGGGTCGTCACCGTCAAGTCCGGCTTCTCCGCCGAGTTTATGACTTCCAGTCCCAACGGCATCCGCAAGAAATTTGGTCTGGAAGAGAAGTTCCTTGTGCTCTACGCCGGTACGCTCGGCTGGGCGCACTCACTGGAGACGGTGGTCGAAGCCGCCCGCCAGCTGACCGATCAGCCCGATATCGTGTTTGTCTTTGTCGGCGACGGCGAAAAACGCAACGCCCTTGAAGGCATGGTCCGCGACTACGGCCTTAAGAACGTCATGTTCTTCGGCTCACAGCCGCTGGAAACCATCCCCTTCTTCCTGAAGGCGTCCGATGTTCTGATCGAGAGTCTCAAAGACGTCCCTATCACGCGCGGTACCTTCCCGGCCAAGCTGTTCGAGTATATGGCTTCGGGCCGCCCGATCGTTTTTGGCTCTCGCGACGGCGAGGCTATCCGCGAGTTGACCCGCGCCGGCGGCGCCCTGCAGTTTGGTCCCGATGATCCCCACGCGCTTTCGGAACTGATCATGCGCCTTAAGCGGGGTGAGATCGACGGCGAAGCGCTGGGCGTTAAGTATCACGAACACGCCGTCCGCTTCCATCAGCGAGAACTCTGGGCAGAACGCTATCAGGATTTCCTGAAGGACTTCCTGCAGAACGCATAATAGCTTTCTCCGATCTACTTTCATGCGTATATTCCAGCCACAGAGTGGACAAGCCCCCGACTGGAGTATCCCAAAATGGCCCTTACCGTAAGCAGTCCCCCCGCAGTCGAAGACGTCCGCCTCGATGACCTTCCCGGTCTGTTGGTCGGCGCCGATACCATGGTGCCCACCCTCGATGGCGAACAGCGCTATATCAATTTCGACAACGCGGCCTCGACGCCAACCTTTACGCCCATCAACGACGCTATCACGTCGTTTATGCGCTGGTACTCCAATGTCCACCGCGGGACCGGCTTCAAAAGTCAGCTCTCGAGCTGGGCGTTCGAAGAATCCCGCGATCTGGTCGCCGACTTCATCGGCGCCGATCTCTCCAAACAGGTCGTGATCTTTACCAAGAACTCCACCGAAGCGCTTAACAAACTCGCCAAGCGCCTGCCGTTGCACAAAGACGACATCATCCTCACGACCTACATGGAGCACCACTCCAATGAACTCCCCTGGCGGCGGGTCGGGAAAGTCGTGCATGTCGGACTCAACACCGACGGCACCATAAGCAAAGAAGACTTCCACGCCAAACTCGAGCAGCACAAAGGCCGCGTGAAACTGGTCGCCCTCACCGGCGCGTCGAATGTCACCGGCTACATCAACGAATTGGACTACTTCGCACGCGAGACCCACAAAGCCGGCGCCCGCATCCTTATCGATGGCGCCCAGCTCGTGCCGCATCGCCCGGTCGATATGAAACCGTCCGACCCGGAACGCTGCATCGACTACCTTGTCTTCTCCGCTCACAAAATGTACGCCCCGTTTGGTGTCGGTGTGCTGGTGGCGGACCGAAAGATGTTCGAAGACTCAGAGCCGGATACGGTCGGCGGCGGTGTGGTGGATATCGTCACCCTCGAAGAAGCCTACTGGTCGGAACTGCCGGACAAAGAAGAAGCCGGCACCCCGGATATTATCGGAGTCGTTGCACTCGCCAAAGCTATCCGCCTCTTCCAGTCACTCGGCTGGGAGGCGATCATTCAGCACGAGGCCGAACTCACCGCGTACGCTCTCACTGAACTGAGCAGGATACCGGGTGTGGCGCTCTACGGCGCCACTGATCCCTCGACCGCCCGCGACCGACTCGGGGTCGTCTCGTTCAATATCGGCGATCTGCCGCATGCCCTGACCGCGGCGATTCTCAGCTACGAAGGCGCTATCGGCGTGCGCTCCGGATGTTTCTGCGCGCATACCTACGTCAAGATGCTGTTGCGTGTCGATGATGCTTCCGAGTTGAAACTGCGCGAACAGATACTGGCCCGCGACCGCTCCGAAATCCCCGGCGCCGTGCGGGCTTCGTTTGGATTGTACAATACAACCAAAGAGATAGACCGGCTGGTGGCGATGGTGAAAAAGATCGCCGCCGGTGACTATCACAAAGATTACACTCTCAACAAGGAAAAAGGGGAGTACACACCCCACAATTTTCAGCTTGACTTCCGCGAGTATTTCCACCTCTAAGGGTATGGGAGAGTCGATCCGCGACGGTCGGCGCCCGGGAAGCGCCGACGAACACGGCCGATGGTCAGAGGACAGGCTGAAGGAGCAACGAATGAAAGCAGTCACGAAAATCAGCCCCGCGATACTTTTGGTTTCCGCAGTGGTCATTCTGTCGATCGCCCTCGGCGGGTGCTCGACACTCTTCAAGGGCACACGACAGGAAATCTCCGTTAACTCCACTCCGCCCGGCGCTTCGGTCTTCGTCAACAACGTCTCGTTCGGCCAGACCCCGACCGTTATCCACCTCAAGCGGAACAAGCAATACACCGTCCTGATCGAACTCAACGGCTACAAACCGTACGAACTGACTTTCGACCGCAAGTGGAACACCACCTTCTATATTAACATCCCGGTGATCGGGTGGGTGGTCGATGCCCTCAGCGGCGCCATGTACAAACTGACCCCCCAGGAAGTCCAGGCGATGCTGGAAAGCCAGGGGACTCCGGCGCCGGCGGCCGACTCGACCCAGCCGACCATGCCGATGTATCCCCCGCAGCCGGACTCCGCCAACGCCGATAAACCGGGCGGCGATGCTACCGTCACACCGCAGGAAGTCATCCCCGAGACAACTCCCGCCGACACCACCGATGCCGAAGACGACGATGAGGCTGAGTCCGACGACGGTTCGGGCGGCCAGCTCGAAGCTTCACTTATCGACGGCACGTTGTACTTGTTTGTGGTGATGGAAGCCGACCCGACATGGGAGAAGGTCGGCCAGCTAGAGCGTGTGACCGAATAAGCTGTTGCTTGTGACTAACTCTATCAGGGGAGCACGTGTTATGCCACTGCGAAGTTGGCTTGCCGCGCTTTGTGCGGTTGCGATCATGTTCGCCGGATGCGCCGGTGACATCTTCAGGCAGAGTTATCGCAGTTCACTCGAACGCTGGCCAAGCGGCGAACTCACTCGCTTGGAACCTTTCGACGGAACAGTCGAAATCGTCACCTCTACGGATATGCGGGGCGACGCTCGTCGCATGATGGAGCATGGTTACCTCCTGCTCGGTCGCTCGAAATTCCGAAGTGCCCAGATAGATCCGACCGCGGCCCGGCAACTAGCCAAAGAACTGGGCGCCCCCGTTGTCTTCGTCCGAGAGCAGTATGCCACCTCAGTGCAGGAATCGGTTCCTTTCGAGGAATGGATCCCCGCTCGTCAGGACACGATCAAGCAGACCGTCATCGCCACCCAGGGACCCAACGCCGGACAGGTGGTCGAGCAGATTATTGTACGATCGATGCAGGGTGAATACCGAACGACGTATGTTCCTCAGACAGTCGATTACTTCGATTATGCGGCCACCTTCTGGGCAAAATCAATTCCACCCATCTTTGGAGTGATGGTTCAGCGGCTCGACGACGAACAGCGGCAACAGCTCCAAACCAATCGCGGCGTTGTTATCGCGGCGGTGATCCGAAACTCTCCCGCCTTTCACGCCGACCTTCTTCGAAACGACGTGATCGTTCGTTTCAACGGCACGCCTATCACCGATCCGGATCAGTTCTTTGATGTCGTGGTGGCCTCTGAGGGGCAGGCGGTCGAGGTCGAGGTTGTACGCAACGGTGAGTTGAAGATCTTCCGAGATATCCAGCTCGGCACGGACTAAAGATCTTGCGAATGCCTGAACAATGGCTCCTAGGGAGTCTGCTCCTGTCGGCCGCCGTGGGCGTGGCCGCTCTGACGACAAACTGCACTCCCCAACAGATTTCGACCATCACACCGCCAGCCACGTTCAGTGGCCTTATCCCCTGCGCCGACTGCCCCGGCATTCGGCAGAGCGTCACGCTCAACGAAGACAGCACCTTCTCACTCACGCGAGTCTATCTTGAAGCGAGAGACGGTGAAGACGTGACGTACGAAACTTCGGGCGCCTGGCATGTTGTAAGTGGGAAGAAGCAGTTAGTGCTGATCGGCGAGGGCCGCCCGGAGCTGTTTGCGATAACCGACTCGAGCATCACCATGCTCGATATCGACGGCAACCCGATCCAATCCGGCCTCAACTATACGTTGATGAAGCATTGAGTAGGTCAGGTCGCTTGCGACCTGATAATGAGTAGGTCGAGGCTGCTTGCAGCCCGACTCTCCAATGATTTGTAGGGCAGAACTCGAGAGCGAAGCTCGACGCGGTTCTGCCACCATCTTGGTGTTCCGTCAGGTCAGGGGTCGCCCACAGCTTGCTGTGGGTTCTTCGCCAGAACTTCTACTCTTCACGGGAATTCCTCCACCCGAACAACTGACATCGCCGGACCGCCGGCGATGATAGACTTCCCATAAAATACAGCCCACTCCGCATTTTGCCAGATGATTCACAACGCGAGTGCCTCGTGCAAATCCGCCCCTTCCATCCCACACTTTCACTACCACTTCACACCTGATGCGGAAAACCCCCACTAGATAAAGGGCCGAGCTTCGGCCCAGGAGAGAAAACAGCAAATTGCGACCCTTAAAAATGACAAAACAAAGCCATTTCGCCGTAACCTCCACACCCACACGCTTGTACGATGATTATTCGAGTTTTCGCTGAGTTTAGAGCATGCCCCGCACTGTGCCCCACCCGGAGTGAGTCCGCGAACGGCGGGTGGGACGTCGCTCGCCCGCCGGGGCCGATAGGCGGGGTCGCCCATAGCTTGCCGGGTGTGCTTGTCGAAACTTGTACGGCTTGTAGGTCAGAACCCAAGTCCGCCGTGGCGGACGACGCGGTTCTGCCATCACCTCGGCGTTGGGTGTTCCGTCAGATCCTGCTCGTCGTAGGCGAGTGTGACCCAACGCCCCCCAAACAAGAAACCGCCGGATCTTACAGACCCGACGGCTTCTCATACGTCAGTCAATCCGTGCGAACGCTACTTCGCAAGGAACGGATACTTATAGTCGGTCGGCGGAATGAAGTTCTCTTTGATCGAACGCGGCGAGATCCACCGAATCATGTTCTGCATCGCACCCGCCTTGTCGTTGGTGCCCGAGGCACGTCCGCCACCGAACGGCTGCTGACCAACCACCGCGCCGGTCGGCTTGTCGTTGATGTAGAAATTGCCCGCGGCGTTGCGAAGGGTCCGCTCCGCCAGCATGACCGCATTACGATCGGTACCAAACACCGCGCCGGTCAGCGCGTACGGCGACGTGCCGTCGAGAATGTGCAGTGTCTCGGCATACTTGTCGTCGTCGTACACATACAACGTCACGACCGGGCCGAAAATCTCCTCTTCCATCAACTTCGAGTGCGGATCGGTCGTCACGACCACGGTCGGCTCGATAAAATAGCCTTTCGACTTGTCATACTTGCCGCCCGCGATAATCTCATGACCGGGAGTGTTCTTCGCATGGTCGATATACGGCGTGATCGAATCAAACGCCGACTCATCGATCACCGCATTGACGAAATTGGTGTAATCTTCGGGATCACCCATCGTGATCTCATTGAGCTGCTTGAGCAGGGTCTCTTTGATCTGCGGCCAGAGCGACTTCGGCAGATAGCAGCGCGAAGCCGCCGAGCACTTCTGCCCCTGGAACTCAAACGCGCCGCGCGTGATGGCCGTCGCCACCTGGTCCGGCACCGACGAGTTGTGGGCGATAATGAAGTCCTTACCACCGGTCTCGCCGACAATACGCGGGTAGCTCTTGTAGTTGGCGATATTCTCACCGATCGTCTTCCACATGTTCTGGAAGACGCCGGTCGATCCGGTGAAGTGAATTCCCGCCAGGTGCGGGTTCTTCAGCACCGTATCACCAATCGCCGAACCGCGCGCAAACACCAGGTTGATCACACCCGGAGGCAAACCCGCCTCGCGGAAGATCTTCATGATGAAATGCGAGGTATAGGTCGCGGTCGAGGCCGGCTTCCAGACCGACACGTTACCGGCCATCGCCGGCGCGCTCGGCAGGTTGCCGTTGATCGAGACGAAATTGAACGGCGTCACCGCAAACACGAACCCTTCCAGCGGACGGTAGTCCATCCGGTCCCAGATACCCCGGGCGCTGTTCGGCTGCAGGCGATAGATCTCCTGCATGAAGTAGGCGTTGAACCGGAAGAAGTCGGCCAGCTCGCAGACCGCATCGATCTCGGCCTGATAGATATTTTTCGAGTGCGCCAGCATGGTGGCGGCGTTGACTATCTCGCGGTATGGCCCGGTCAGCAGGTCGGCGGCTTTCAGGAAAATCGCTGCCCGGTGTTCCCACGGGACATGGGCCCAGGTCTTTTGAGCTTCGATCGAAGCATCAACCGCCATCTTGACGTGTTCGGCGCTACCCTGGTGATATTTGCCCAGCACCTGGCTGAGATTATGCGGGCAGCGGATATCGATTGTTTCGTTGGTTCTGATTTCCTTGCCGCCGATCACCATCGGGACCTCGATCGGGTTGGCTTTCAACTGCTTAAGCGCCTTCTCCAGACGCGCGCGCTCGGGCGAACCGGGAGCATAATCCTTCACCGGCTCGTTTGTGGGGGTGGGAATCTGGAACAAACCCATACTAACCTCCGCTTTCGTGCGGTTTTATGACCAGCGTTTCGTTGCTTTTCTCGGGCGGCCTCCCGGCCGCGAATCGCGAATATAACAGGTATCCCCGCCCCTCGCAAGTGCAACCGGATGGGGCGGAAGCTGCCCCGTCGAAGGGACCGTCCATGTCGAAGATTGTCAGGTCGGCGTTGATTTCCACCGCTCGGGAGGCTTTCTATACTTGCGGACGGCGCCGGCCGCGCCTTGATTACCTTCACCAAAGCAGGGTTCCATTCACATCAGTAAGCACGGTGATACGCCGGGCCGAGTCACCGGGGGGTTCTCATGTCCAAAGACCTTTTTGAACATCCGTTCTATCCGATTATCTATGTCCGGGGCTATGCCGGCTCGCAGGGAGAGGTTGAAGAAACCGTTGCCGATCCCTACATGGGCTTCAATATCGGCTCCACCAAGATCCGGCAACTCTGGTCGGGAGAGATTGACCGCTTCTATTTCGAATCCCCTCTGATCCGCCTCATGAAGGACTACAGCTATCGCGACGTCTATGAGGGCGGATTCGAAATGTCGAAAGAGCTGACGCTCAATCCGCGCTCCATCATCATCTTCCGCTACTACGACCCGGCCTCCAAAGACCTCGGGGTCGGCCGGCGCGATGAAATCATCGACTATGCCAAACGGCTCGGCCTGCTGATTCACAACCTGTACCGGAAGTTCGCCGATCGTCTGCACAATGATCCGAGCCGCTTTCGCGTCTACCTGGTCGCACACTCGATGGGCGGTCTGATCTGCCGATGCTTCCTGCAGAACAACACCCTGTTCGACCAACCCGTTGTCACCTCCGAGAGCAAGGCGGTTCAGGTTGACGGTGCCGGGGTGCGGGCGTGGGTCGACAAGGTGTTCACCTATGCCACCCCGCACAATGGAATCGATGTCCAGCTGCTGGGCAATGTCCCCGGCATCTTCTCGATCAACAACTCGGACAACTTCAACCGCAAGCACATCAGTAACTACCTGAATCTCAGTTATAGCGACACGAAAAACGTGGCCGGCCTCGACGGTAAGTTCGATCCCTCGCGCTTCTTCACCCTGGTCGGTACCAACCACGATGATTACCGCGTGGCCCGCGGCGCCGTGTCGGCCATTATCGGACCGATGAGCGATGGTTTGGTGAAAATCGAAAACGCCACCGTCTGGGGACCGTGGGTCGACAAAAACAACCAGCGGCACACCATCCATTCGCCCCGGTCGTTCGTCCACCGAAGTCACTCCGGCCACTACGGGATCGTCAACTCGGAAAGCGGCTACCAGAACCTGGCGCGTTTCCTGTTTGGGAACATCCGGGTCGACGGCCGTCTATTGATCGACGAGATCATGCTCCCACCGAAAATTCAGCGCAAAAAGGACAAGGAAGGCAAAACTATTCGGGCGTCGTACCACTTTGAAACCGTTGTGCGCGTGCGCGGTAAGCTGTGGGATCTGCATCGAAGAACGACGGCGGAAAACTCGGCGGTCTTTCGCAAGTACGACGAACTGGTCCAAAACGACAACACCCGAAAACTTCGCCCGCCCCACCTCTTCTCGATCTTCCTCTCGAAATACGGACGTCCCGACCGTCGCCTGGGGCCGATGGGGTTTAGTGTCGAACTGGGCGTGCTGGTGCCGCAGTATGAGGTCGATGGCTTCCTGATCTTCGACGACCACTACGAAGGCGGTTATCTCTATCGCGAGAGTCTGAATATCGAGGCCCGCCCGCCGGATAAGAAGCACCCGGACTGGTGGCTGAAAGTTGGTGTCGACTCCCGTACCCCCAATCGGGCCGGGAAACCGGTTCTGGCGTCGGAGACGATTGTCGATGGCGTCCGTGGCGAAACACTGGTGTTCAAGATCCCCGTCGTGCAAAAAACTCGACCGGGCATCATCGCCACCCTCGAACTGACCGCCTCACCGTGGAACGAAGGAGAGACACCACCGTCGTCCACCGATCGCAATTCGATCGTGACGTTTGGCGGCCCCGGAGCACCGAGTGTGACTTTGACCGAAGAGGACCTTGTCACCGGTTGACGCACTCGAAACCGCCTCGCGACACGGACACTTCGTTGACGACCGTCTGTCGTCCCGGCGTGTATAACCAGACAGAGTAGCTAACCCGGGAGGTTAATCATGAAACGCCTATTCGTGTCCGGTGCGGTTGCGGCCCTGGTGGTTGTGCTCGTGTCGGGAATGCTGGTCGCCGACGAACAAGCGATCACCGCACCGCTCGAACAACTCATGCCGGAGCAGTATCAGTCTTCGGGGCTGTACAAGCTCGAAGCCTCGGAACAGGAGCAGTTGATCCAATCATTCGCCACGGCGCCGGTGCCGTCGTTTACCGCCAAGTCGGCCGAAAGGTACCTGGAGAAAGAGGGCTGGCGGCCAATCCGCGTGGTAGGCGCGGTGGTCGTCAACACTATAACCAGCGAGCGTCACCTGCTCGCCGTCCACGACTACAAGTTTGTCACACTTGACCCGATCGGCGAGCCGTACCTTTTGGAGCCGGGTCGGTACTGGGCGAAGACGACCGGTAGTTCCTGGACCGTGCTGTATCCCGACGGAAGCGCGGTCACCCACTGGATGCGCGAACGGAGGTAACGCCGGTTACAGGCTCCATTCGACAAACATGCTCCCGCAGGTCCATGCTCCCGCATACCTGTGCATCCCGGGCCGGTATCCATACGTATCTCTCTGCGCATGTGACCATTGGTGACCCTGGTTTGACGACGGTCGAGCGGTGTTCCACCCCCGGCGTGTGACCATGTTAACTTTGCCATTATCTGTCTCACTGGAATATGGTCATCCGTGTCAATAATTGTCACGACATGGTACTAACGTAGACACTGACGGTCGTTGATGCCGTTACCTACCCGGCAGTATGTTTTCGATGCACGTTTAATGGCGTGTGACAGAAGGTGTCGCGATTGACAGTAAACGGCGATCACAGAGTCTTTTTTCCCTTGACAGGTCGGGCGTTCTGGGCAATATTGGTTGTGACTTAGCGATTAACCAGTCTTCTTCAACTCAGATCAAATAACTCTCTATGCAAATGTAGAGCCATTTGCCGGCGGCATTCTATGGCCCACTTTGCAACTGACTTTTTCAGTGCAACGGGCTTACGTGTGTAACGGCTTGATGAGCTTGGAATTACTCGAGAACGACAACACGCCTTTCATCGCGCACTGCTTCTTTGAACCCTCACCCTTAAGGTAGTTCACAGAAGACTTAAGATTTTTTTTCGAACAAGAAAACAAACGCAAAAGAAAACAAAACATGAGGTGCCATGATGACAAATTGTAAGAAGATAGCTACGCTTCTTCTGGCACTCGCGGTGTTGATGGGGATGACTGCTGTCTCATTCGCCGACAAGGAACCGGTCGATAACGGTCCCAAGTCGGTCAATCCTCTTTTCGAGCGTCCGGGAACCGGTGAAACGATTAAGGACGCCGACCTGATGACGAAGGATGAGGAGCCCGAATACGACATATCCGATGCGGCGAAAGCGGCTCCACCGAAGGAGGCGACGCTGACTCGGCAGTTCCCGGCCACCGCATTCTTGACCGAAAGCTTCGAGGCCTCAGTTCCTCCCTCCGGGTGGGGGGCGCTGGTCACAAACACCTTCGATCCGACCTTCACCTGGCACCAGACATCGGCCAGCGTGTACGACGGTTTTGCCTCGGCGCAGGTGTTGTACGATGACCTGCTGAACGCGCAGGACGAGTGGCTCTACACACCGGCGCTCGATTTCACTTCGGCAACCACCGACCTGAAATTGAACTTCGCGTGGGCGATGAGTTACTACTGGGGTGTCAGCCCGTACGACAACTACGACCTGGAGATCTGGATTTCCACGGATGGTGGCACGACTTACTCCACCAAATTGTGGGATGAGAGCGGCGAAGGTACCTTCTCGAACTTCGTGTTCTATGAGACGTCCATTTCACTCGCCGCCTATGTCGGTCAATCCAACGTTAAGCTGGGCTTCCGGTATGTCGGCGCCGATGGTGCGCAGGGCAACTTCGACTTTATCTCGGTCGAGGACAACCCGCCGCCCACCGGTCGTTGCTGTTACGGCGATCCGATGAGCCCGACCTGCGCTGACGTTACCGAAGCGGCTTGCAACACGCTGGGCGGTACCTGGGATGCCGGGCTGGATTGCACCACCCCGTGCCCGGTGGCCGGCGCCGGTGACGATTGCAACAACCCGCTTCCGATAACCGTCCCGTCGCTGTCCAGTCTGCCATATGCTGTCACAAACCAGACCAGCTGTGGACATGGTGACGATTACAACGCCACCTGTCTCGGTCTGTACGACGGCGGCGAGGATGTTATGTTTGAGGTGACGATCACACAGACCGGCACCTATCAGATCACCCTCGATCCGAAGGGGACGACCTACAGCGGCTTCCTGATCGACGCTTCCTGTCCGCCAAACCCAACCACCTGTCTGGGTTCGATCGGTAACTCCTCGGGAGCCGCCAAGTCGATAAGCGGAATTACGTTGACGGCCGGTACCTACTATATCATGGTTGATACTTGGCCGGCTCCGGCGTGTATTCCGGACTTCGACCTGATCTTCGATGAAGCCCCGATGGCCAGCAACTGCGGCAACCCGACACCCGTAACGGTGCCGGCTATTGCCAGCCTGCCGTATACGGTTGCCAATCAGAGCAACTGCGGCGCCGCCAACTCCTACAGTACCACCTGTCTGGGCAGCTATGACGGTGGTGAAGACGCGGTGTTCGAAGTCACCATCACCGAAGGCGGCGTTTACAACATCACGCTCGACCCGAAGGGGACGACCTGGAGTGGTATGCTGATCGATGCCACCTGCCCGCCGAACGCCACCACCTGTCTGGGAACGGTGAGTTCATCGAGTGGTTTGGCCAAGACGATCAACGCGGTAAGCCTGTCGCCCGGTACCTACTATATCATGGTTGATACCTGGCCGTCACCGACCTGCATACCGAACTTCGACATTACCTTCAACGCAGCACCGCCTCCTCCGCCTAACGACCTGTGTGCCAACGCCACGCCGGTTGGCGAAGTAACCAACCTGCCGTGGTCGACCTCGCAGGCCGGTGCCGACCAGTCCGGTGGCTGTATGACCTCGGCGAACATCTGGTACGTCTACACGCCGAGCATCACTGGTAATGCGACCATCAGCCTGTGTGGATCGCTGTTTGACACCAAGCTGGCTGTTTATGACGGTTACAGCTGCAGCCCGCTGCCGACCCAGCTCGCCTGTAATGACGATGCCTGCGGCCTGCAGTCCGAGATCCTGATCCCGGTGGTTGCCGGTCAGCAGTATCTGGTCGAGGTTGGCGGTTACTCGTCCAACGTCGGCGATGGCTTCCTGACCATATCGGTCTGTGCCCCGCCGGCCAACGACAACTGTGAAGACGCCGTCGTCCAGACCACCTTCCCGGCGGTCGTCAACGGCGACAACACCTGCGCATCCAACCAGTGCGCGTCGTTCCCCGGCAACCATGTCTGGGAAGCCTTCACGATCACCGGTGATGCCAGCGTGACGATCTCCTACGAAGGCACCTCGCCGGCGTTCCAGAACGCCTGGTTGAACCTGGCTACGGATTGCCCGTGCTCCGACTTCACCTACGCCGGTGCATACACCTTTGCCGGCGACGGTAACGTCGTGATCAACTGGGCCTGCCTCAAGCCCGGCACTTACTACTACCCGGTGCTCGAGGAGCCAGGTGCTTCCGGACCGTACACGCTGACGATCGACGTTGACTACTATGTCGATGGTTGCTACTGTCCTGCGGCGTCGAACTCGGCCGCCTATGAGTACATCTCGCGTGTGGAACTGGTAGATATCGACAACGCGTCGGGCGCCAGCTTCTACACCGACTACACGGCGCTCCAGACGACGCTGTATATCGGCCGCGACTACCAGATCACGGTCGAAAACGGCAGCGGCTACTCGTCCGACGAGCTGTGGCTGTACATTGACTGGAACAACGACTTCGACTTCGACGATGCCGGTGAGGCGATCTCGACTGCCGGTTCGCCTGGGTTCGGTCCGTACACTGCGACTCTGAACCCGCCGGTTGGTGCTGTGGAAGTCCCGACCCGTATGCGTGTCCGCCTGCTCGACGGTTCCTTCAACGCCCCGAGCCCGTGCGGCAACACTTCCTACGGTGAGGTCGAGGACTACACGCTGGTAATCGACAGCTATGTCTGTGGTGACGCCAACGGTGACGAAATCCTGGATATGGCCGATGTCATGTACCTGATCAACTACCTGTTCAACTACGGTCCGGCTCCGGTTCCGTATTTCGCGGGTGATTGCACCGGTGATGACCTCGTTGATATTGCTGATGCTGTTTATCTGGCGGCGTACCTCTTCCATGGAGGCAATCCGCCGGTCTGCCCGTTCTAATCTCACCTCTCTAACCGTTAATCGTGAGACCGCCTGCCCAGCCTCAGGGCGGGCGGTCTCTTTTTTCTTCCGGGAAAGGGTAGATGCGGGAGAGCGTCTCGAGATTGTCCGTCCCGGATCGTTGCGGACACGGCGCTAAGGTTGGGGAGATCTACCGCCCAAAACGCACCGCCACAGGAAAGATGGCAAAAGGTGAGGGCTCACGCGGACAACTGCCGTTGAAACGACGTCGAGATCCCGCGCTGGCATGTTGGTGGTATCATTCTGAGGGGATAACGACACGGCCCCGCGACGTAAACGATAGGCCCTGCTGCATCTGCGTGCCGATCATGATTGATTCCACAATCGGCGGATTGACGCAACGGTCGGACTCCCAGTCGACCATGAAGTTGGCGCCGGATCCACCCGAGGTATCTTTCTCCGGGACCACATAGCGAAGTGACTCCAGCGGCCCGAGCACAACCGCAGAGTCAAGATAGGCGGTTAGGAACTTCCCCTGCGTTTCATAGTAGTCGACAGCAGTGACAGTAATCGAATGCTCTGGATCGATATTGCGGATACTCAGCGTGACGGTCATTAGAAACGGGCGTTCGTTGTTGCCGCTGTAGATGTGTGAGTAGGCCGGCACATAGATCGACTGGCCGCGCGACAGACCGGGCGTCGAGCAATCTTCGGCGACTGTAGTCGCCGTGAGTGCCGCGAAGATCAAGACTGCCAGAAACGACTGTATCGCTTTGCTCATACTGACCCGACCTTTCGGTTCGTGCTGTCGGAACAGACAGCATATATTCCGCCCTTGCCGGAAAAAAAACTACGGTTTGGAGAGTGAGAACACAATGAAAAAGCCCCGCGTGAAGCAGGGCACCAGGCACAAAAAAGCGACCCCTACGGGACTCGAACCCGTGTTACCGCCGTGAAAGGGCGGTGTCCTGACCACTAGACGAAGGGGTCGATCAGTCTCTCGATTGGCTCCGGCGATTGCCGGAAGATCACTATAATACCGATTTCGGAAATCCTGTCAAGCAGTTATAGAGGCAAACCGGCGTTTTGAACCCCCGGTTCCGCGAGATACTCGACGACTACAACCCCTCAAAGTTGGTCACCCCCTCCTGCCGGTCAGGGGCGCCTGAGACCTGTCGCTTCCTGACGAACATACTCTCGATACCTCTGCAGTCGACTAAAATAGAGGCAATTAGCCGGTATCTAAAAATGACTATTCATAACTCTTTTCACAATATGCGCTTGACAAAGAGAAGAGCGCACCGACATATTCATCTCTCAGAGGGGGCGTATTGTGTTCGTAACCGGGGTGAGAGAGTTAAGGGACGAACGGGCCGTTCAGTCCTGTCGCACGGATGCGACCCCGGTTGCCGAGTTCAACTTCTCCCCCGCTTTTCGATCCACCGTCATTTTAGCAACAGCATCTTCCGACTCAAACTCCGATCTCCCACCTCGAGCCGATAGAAATACACCCCGGAACCAACCACACGACCGCGATCATCCCGGCCATCCCACTCGACTTCATAGCTGCCCGCCCCCTGCCGACAGTCTACCACAGTCCGAACATGTTGCCCGAGTACGTTGCTCACCGTCAGCCGCGCGTCCGCTGCCACCGACAGGGCGTAACGGATCGAAGTAGTCGGGTTGAAGGGATTGGGGTAGTTCTGTGCCAGTTCCATCGACACGGGACGCGCCGGCGGCGAGTCGATTACATCGGTGACAATATCGAACGAGATTTGATCGACATACACCAGCGCCGTGCCGACGGGAGCCTCGACCTCCGACGCATAGGCGAACACCACCCGGTCGGTCCCGGGGATATTCCTGAACTCCGAGAAATGCAGCAGGGAGCCGGTGACCGGAATCTGCGCCGTCTGGACGAACTGCCACTGCTGATCGTAGACGTATGCCAGGCGATGATCCGGCTCGAACACGATGTTGTAGGTGAGCGTCGTCAACGGAAACAGTGTCAGTCCGAGCTCATACGGGAGTGCCCCAGGAAGATGCACCACATCATCGTACATTCCGGTCCGGAGGTCGAGTCTGCCCACGTCGCGGGCCAGCTCATTCGTTATCCATGCCACCGAGTCGTCGTAATCCACGGCCATGTTCGTTGGGGTTGGTGACCACACGCGATGGCTGGAGAAGCCGGTGATTCCAATCCGTCCGGTGTCGCGCACCAGCCACGCACGTTCGGATGAGACGATGTTCGCGCAGTAAATAGCCGGTTCCTGATCACACCACTGCCGACCGTGCACCCAGTACACGCTGTCGCCGCGAGGGACCAGCGACGTGAGCCCGCCCATCTGCTGATAAAATGAGAAGTCATTGGCGTGACCGCTGGTATAGCTAATTGAGCGCATGACCGATTCCGTACGCCATATCTCCTGATTGTCCATGCCAGTCATCGTGTGGTAGGCGAGATATATGGTCGTATCGGCCAGCACTACCTGCGGCTCTTCCAGTGTCTCACTTTTCTTGTCCATCCAACCCGGTTTAAGGCTGCGAAGCGTGTCGCAAGACGCTAGCTGCGAATCGCTCGGAAACGGGTGATCGGAAAGACAGAACACCTGCACGTGATCCCGGGAGGTGGGCGAAGGAAGCAGATCGGCTATATCTTCGTACCACAGCAGCAACCACTTCGTCCCCACGCGGACCAGCCGGGGAACCTTGGCCTTCGATCTCTCTGTGAGATACGTGCGCGACTCCAAAACCGTCAACTCGGGACCGCTCGAAAGGCGATAACCCCGGAGGTCATCTCCTGAATCGCTTGCATGCTGAACATACACGATAATCTGTTCACGGTCGACGTCGAGTGTGGGGTACATGAATGCCTCGGAGCTTGAACCAGCGGAGTCGAGCGGGATTGCTTCACCGTACAGCGATGCCGTGCCGGTGAGGACGGCGAAGAGGACAGCAATTACAAAGACATGGATTCGCGGCCCGGACATGATCTCCCTCCCGGTTCTTCGGTTCGAACATCCGTAATATATAGTCCGGACTTCGTTTCCAAAGCCTATTCCGGTTATCGGTCGCCAACCACCGCTATCGTGAAACTCGCTCTTACCAACTCCCTTCGCTCCGGATCATCGGTCGCCCACACCGAAGCTTCGCAGAACATAACCCGCTCCCCCGCCTTCACCACCCGACCCTCGGCTGTCAGACAGTCAGCCTTCGCAGCGCGCATCAGAGAGACCGCTATGCTCACCGACAGCAGATTGTCCTTCTCGCCAATCAGCGACCAGGCAGCCATACCGGCCGCGGCATCGGCCAGCGCCGTCAGGATCCCGGCGTGCACGAAGCCATTCTGCTGGGTGAACTCCGCCCGGACCGGCATGGCGACGATCACCCGTCCCGGCTCGATGCTTCCGAGTTCCATACCGAGATACCGGTGGACCGGCGTCGACTCGTGGTATGCTCTTACGGTACCCTTGTAATCTTCCCGTCCTGGCGTAAGTGGCATCGCAGTCGCCCTTTCTTGTTGTTGCTTTGCCTCTGTCCCGCGACCATTATAACCGCATGTCTGGCGGATCGAAACGGTTTGTTGCCATCGCAGCCTTCACGGCGCTGCTCATCGTGCTGGTCAACCTGGCCTGGTGGTTTACCTACCAGCGGACCGAGACCCTGCTCGAGAACCAGCTCTCCCGCAAACTGCACGCCCTCGCCGAAACCGCCGCCGCCGCAATCGATCCGGCTCTGATCGACGGCCTGCTTCTCGATGACGCCCGCTCGTATATCGATATCGTGACCGTTCTCGAAGCGGTTCGCCGGGCCGATACGCTCGCCGAAGCGTTTATACTCGATGACAGCTACCGCTATCTCGCCACCACCACTCTTGAATCCGACAGCGTTTATTTCCTCTCAGCGCTCAACGGACCGTACATTGACTCGGTACTGTTTGGAACGAGCGGTCAGGCGGTGGTGTCCGAAACATATCAAACCGGCTCCGTCTATCTCAAATCAGCATTCGCACCATTGTTTGACTCCGATCACCTTCCGGTTGGCGTGCTGGGACTCGAAGCCAGCGTCGACTACTTCGACTCCCTCGGTGAACTTCGGCAGAATCTCTACTACTCCACCGGCCTGTCGCTTATCGGGGGCATCCTGCTTGGTCTGATCTTCCTGGACTTCCAGCGGCGCATCAATAGGGCCGAGCGAAAGCTCTTCCTGACCGAGACCGAGTCGTATCTCGGCCGCATGGTATCGGTGGTGGCCCACGAGTTGAAAAACCCCATGATGATCATTCGCGGCTCCGCCGAACGCCTGGCTCGCAAACAGCAGTCCGATGAATCGCGCTACATCGTCGAAGAAGTCGACCGGCTGAACCAGATTGTTTCCGGCTATCTGGAGTTCGCCAGCACCAGCCAATCGATCGTGGCTTCGGAGTCACCCGAATCGTTTGATGCGGTTGAGTTGGCCCGGTCACTAAAAACGCACCTTGCGCAACGCTACGGCGAGGCGCCGTTCGAATGGATCGGGAGAACGACGGCGGAGTCGATCGAGGTCGTCGGCTATCGCCGCTCGCTCCGCCAGGTGCTGCTGAACCTGCTCATCAACGGAATCGAAGCCTGTCACGAGGCCGGACTGACGGTTGCAGTCGGAGTTGACGTCGAAGCCGATGAGCAACACATTGTATTTGCAGTGACTGACCGCGGTCCGGGTATCGATCCGGGACAGGTGAAGCGACTGTTTGATCCCTTTTATACGACCAAACAGACCGGCTCCGGACTCGGTCTCTACATAAGCCGCCGCATTGTCGCCGACATGGGCGGACGGCTGGACATAAAAAGCACGAAAGGCTCAGGAACGCGGGTGACTGTTCGCCTTCCGAAACGAGCGAAAGCATAGCATATGGCACGCATTCTGGTTGTAGACGACGAACCGAAAATGACCTCGCTGGTCTGCGGGACACTCGAAGATGAAGGGCATTCCGTCCAGACCACCACCAGGCCGAAAGAAGCACTCTCGCTGATCGACAAACACTCGTTTGACATCGTGATCACCGATCTCTCGATGCCGGAAATCTCAGGTATGGAAATTCTGGACAAGGCCCTGGCCAAAGGGCAAATCGATGTCATCATCATGACTGCATACGGGACGGTCGAGACGGCGGTAACCGCTATGAAGAAAGGCGCGGCGGACTATCTCGTGAAGCCGTTCTCGCTCGATGAGCTTTCGTTGTTGGTAGCCAAACTGGTCAAGCAGCAGAAACTTCAGGCGCTCTCCGGTCACTACCGCGCCGAACTGAGCGGCGGGAAACCAACCGATATGATCGGCCGCTCGACCGCAGTCGGGAAAGTGCGCAAGATGATTGATCAGGTGGCGCCCACCGAAGCCACTGTCCTGCTCACCGGTCGGTCCGGCACCGGCAAGGAGCTGGTGGCGCGACGCATTCACGAGTTGTCCAAACGGGCCGACGGGCCGTTTATCGCGGTCAACTGCGCCGCCATAACGGAGACCCTGCTTGAATCCGAGCTGTTCGGTCATGAGAAAGGCGCCTTCACCGGCGCCGTCGAGCGCAAGCAGGGGAGATTCGAACTCGCCGAAGGCGGCTCGATTTTCCTCGACGAGATAGGGGAGATGTCCCCCGGCATGCAAACTAAACTGCTCCGCGTGCTTGAAGAGCGCAAGCTGGTCCGGGTCGGTGGTGTCGACATGATCAATGTCGACGTCCGCGTTATCGCCGCCACCAACCGCAACCTGAAAGAACAGATAGCCTCGGGCGGCTTCCGCGAAGATCTTTATTTCCGCCTGAACGTTTTCCCGATCCCCCTCCCGCCGCTGGCCGAGCGAGGTTCCGATGTCATCGAACTGGCAGAGCACTTCCTGAAAGCATCGGGATTCACACATTCGGACCTGTCAGCCGAGGTCCGCGACCTCCTGCTACGTTACGACTGGCCCGGCAATGTCAGGGAGCTTCGCAATGTCCTGGAGCGGGCGGTAATCCTCGCCAACGGCGAGCCGCTGACCGCCGAAGAGTTCTCACTGGAAGTCGAAGATGAGCCGATCGGGGGAGGAGGGGCGATCTCCGCCGGCGGGTTGGAAGGGACCGAGCGCGAGATGATTCTCGACGCTCTCGAAAAAACCAACGGCAACAAAACCGAGGCGGCGAGGCTGCTGAAGATCACCCGACGGCGGCTCTACAGCCGGATGAAAGTGCATGGAATCAGGCAGTAAATACGGCCGGAGCACGCAATTCACCGATCCGGAGCACGTTGGGAGCACGCCTGAAGATGGGCCATTCGGGACACGTTTCGTACCGAAGGGTACACCCCGGGCCGGGCGATTAGCGCTTCCTTGAGAAAGGGTATTGAAATATAATGACTTACGACTACCGATGGAATCGGCATACGATTTGATCTCTCCTCGACCAAACGAGGTGAAGACTGATGAAGAATAACAAGATACCGATACTGGTCCCGCTCCTTTCCCTGGCCCTGATCCTGATGCTCGCCGGGCCTTCGATAGCACAGGGACCGTCAACCGATCAGGCCGTCCGGCTGGAGCGTGAACTCGAGCGCACCGATCAGGCACTGGAGCGGATCGCCGATGCGGTGGCCCAGGCCAACGTCCCTTTGGCCGAGCTGGCCTACGAACAGGCGAAGGATCTCCAGGCCAGGGCCTGGGAGGCCTTTCACGATGACCGCCTGGTTATCGCCGCCGCCCTGACCAAGCAGGCCCGGGAGCGCGGCAAAGTGGCCCTCAGTCTCTCGAGACAGGTCGAGCAGTACGAAGGCGCCGTTGTCCGCCGTCTTGAGCGCGCCTCGGAGAATCTCGACCGCGTGGCCGAGACCCTCGCCGGTACCGACCGCTCCGTGCTCCAAAACCTCTACGAGAGTACTCGCTCCAATCTGGAGCGCGCCTGGGAGTTTTACCGAGCCAAGCAATACAAGCCGGCTCTCAAGCTGGCCGATCAGGTCGATCAGGCCGCGCGCAAGCTGATGCAGGCCGCCGGGCTGAGCCAGATGGCCGATGCTTCGTATGAGCGGCGTCGCGAGGCGGTCCGCGATTTTATCGACAACGCCGGCGACATCACCGCCGGGTGCGAATCGATCGAAGCCGAGCAGCAGATGGCACGCGCCCGCCAGATGTTGCAGTTGGCGGATGATCTCAATGGCAAGCGGCAGTCCGGACAGGCCCTGGCGACCCTGAAGCGATCCCGCGAGGCCGCCATGCAGGCGGTCCGCGAATGCCAGGGCTCCGATCAGCTGGAGAAGAGATACCAGCGCCTGCTCGATGAAAGCGAACGCCTCGCCGAACAGGCCGAGGGGAACGAAGCGGTGCAGGAGATGCTCCGGAGGACGCGGGAGCAGCTCGATATAGCCAGGGAGCATATTCAGAACGACAATCCCGAAGCAGCAGCTGCCGCTCTTCAGGCGGCCCGGCTGACTATGCAGCAGGCGCGGCGAATGCTCGGCGCGTAGCAGGGCGTTAATCAACGACGGCGTGGGTCGCCAAACAGACGAGGTCCCGGTGAAAAATTGTGTCGCGGCAATTTTTCTTCTCGTTATAGTGACATCTTCGGTCGCCGTCTTCGCCGCTGATATCAACATACGCGCCGGGATTGGTTACGAGGTCATCTCCCAGGAGTTCTTCCTTGATTCCCTGACTCAGACCGGAATCGATTCCCTTGATGCTGCGCTCACCCTCAGTACCACCTATCTCGATGAGCTAAAAGGCTTTGTGCGGTTCAAGTCGAATCTGCTGGACCGTCGCCGGCTCGATCTCACCGCTCAGTTCGAACAGACCAGCGATCTTATCCGCGCCAAGCTCTACAGCGACAGCCGCCTAGAACTCGGCCAACACCGCTTCCAACTCAACAACGAACTGGAAGTCCGGACGGGCTACTCTGGCGAAACTGATGCCGGGGAGGAGTTTATCTACGGGGCGGCAAGGGCGCGGCTCGATCTGAGAATCGCCGATGGCTGGGACCAATTCTGGTCGATCCGCACCAATTTCGTCGATTTCGACTCCTCTGGTGACCTGAGCTACAATCAGCTCCGGGTATTGGGGAGTATCGGACTTTCCCGTACTTTCAGAAACTTCTCCAGCTTGAGCGGTATGTTCTTCGTTGGCTCGAGATCCGTACCGGACTCATCGTTGCTGGACTACGTCAACTATGGTGTCGAGGCCAACCTCTTCGCCTTCTATCAGGGGGGAGACCTTGACCTGACCACCCGGCTGGAGCGCAAGGATTACAATCAACCGGACCACGAAGACGACTACACGCGCTTCGAAGTGCTTGGGCACAACAAGTTAGAGCTGGGCGGTGGCTGGCTCACCAGGCAGGATATAGACCTTGAGTATAGCTCGTTCTCGGATTCAGATCTCGTCAACGTAGATTATATACGTACTTTGGTGTATCTTCAGGGAGGATGGAACAGGGGAGACCTCTCTTTGTGGGCTGGACCGCAGGCCGAGTTTCTCGCCGAAGGCCAGACGGAGCTGGTAAACGCCGCCGATTACAGCGAGTACGCCTTCCGGATCGACATAGACTATGTCAATGTCAGATCGGTGTATGGCTCCCTAGAGTGGTCTGTAGGAGTCAGAGATCTCCGTTTTGAAGACGAATTTCAGTCGGATTTTCGCTTTCAGCGCCTGACCGTGCTCGGCGATGCTCACCTTACTGCCGGACTGGGGCTCAACCTGCTTCTGTCGGCCGAGTGGGAATGGCATGATCTGGAGGACGAAGACAACCGGTTGTATCTGATATCCAGCAATCTGACGTACGATTTCTGACCCGTCATTAGGCTCCGTGGTCCCGACATATCCCCATTGAGCCGAACCAATGTTGACAACTTGTGTCGTTGCTGCCTCGGCCGAACTGCCGTGTTAAGGCGGATTTTGGGACATTTCTCTTGACAAAAACCGCTTCCGGGTGTATTATTCGAGCGTCTAGGGAAAGTTGTTGTGTGAAAAAAACTTCTTTCTTGAATCTGGCGCACCTTATTAACGATATGCATAATATATCGTTAGCTTTGCTCAGTCTCTAGCTTACTGGTTTAATTAAAGAGCTTTGAAACACAGTCGGACACGTGTGTCTGATTGGTTTTGCAAGTTCCTTCCATAATTCTCCCATCAACAAAGACGACTTCGAACTGCTGCATTTCTGAGGTATTCCTTTTGGCAAGGCGGCGGTGAGGGGTTTAGCGATGTGCGGAAACCGATTTTTCTGCAGGTGGGAGAGCAGTGGAATTACCACCTTTTTCGGTCAATCTCGCGGAAATTGATTCCGCTCGAGATGACCGCAACTCTTTTGACTGAGGTAAAAGGAGCTTAAATGATGCAAAAAAGAACGTTAACTTCTTTGCTGCTGATCTCCTTTTTAGTGGCATTTACGTTCTCGTATTCGTTGGCCAACGAGGTGACGTTTCAGAGTCTGAACGTTTCCCGTTGTAACGACTACGTGCTCGACGTGACCGTAGACAATACGGTTGACGTAGCCGCGGTTGAGATCGTGATGGTCATCAGCTCGACCGGCGGCGGCGCGTATCTGGACGCCATCAACGTTGACTGGGATCCGGCTTTTACACAGCTGGGCACCAGGATCATCGATGCCTCGCAGGCTGATGGTGTGGCCCCTGATACGATTCGTCTTGCTGCTATGCTCATTGACGTAGCCGATGTCGTGCTCCCGATCGGTTCCCATGTTGTTGCGAACGTCTCGTTCACGACCCGGGAACTGTGCACGGGTACCGTCGGCATCAATGGCGGCATTTTCGACTACCCCCTCCCCGTGACGATTCAGACGCAGTTCGTTGATGCGAACACGTTTGATCTGCTCCCGGTGGCTGTCAACGCGGGCACGGTCACGTATGTGAACAGTGCTCCGACGCTGGCTGCTATCCCGAACGGCACGGTTGCCTGGGGTGATCTGTTTGCCTACGACGCGGTCGGCGGCGACGCCGATTTAGCCAATGGCTGTGAATCCCTGACCTACTCCAAGGTCAGTGGCCCGGCCGCCCTGAACGTCAATTCGTCGACCGGCCGGATCACGTGGACTCCGTCCGGTGCCGACGTCTGTGAGCATGAAGTTGAGATCCAGGTAGAGGATGATTGCGGTGCTACCGCTTCCAGAACCTTCACGATCTGTGTCACCAACGAACCCCCGGTCGCCTCTTCGGTCGATCAGGACCAGCCGACCTGGGTCTGGGGTGACGAGGTTACCGGTGTCGTCAACGCTACGGATCCCGATGGCGGCCCGAACGCGCTTGACTTCGACGTCCTGAGCATTAGCCCGAGCCCGGGCAACATGCCGACCGTCGACAACGCCGGCAACTTCTCGTGGCAGACGGACCCGCTCGACGACGCCTATATCGGTGAGTTTGTTATCACCTTTACGGTGTCCGACGGCGCCAATACCTGTGATCCCTGCAGCCCGTCCAATGCCGACACTATCACGACCACCGTCGTGGTCAACAAGGCCCTCGTGGCTATCGATAAGCTGCACGGCCCGGACGGTGACGGCGTATTCTTCGGCACCGAAGTCACCCTCCCGGTGTACTTCGATGGCAGCATAACCATTGGTGGTTATAACCTCCTCATTTCGTACGATGCTTCGGCCCTGACCTTCCTTGGCGCTTCCGAGGGCGGCATGCTCGAACAGTGCGAATGGGAATACTTCACCTATCGGACCGGTCCGTTCGGCAACTGCGGCAATGGCTGCCCGACCGGCATGGTTCGTCTGGTGGCGATCGCTGAGTACAACGACGGCCCGAGCCACCCGGAATGCTTCGGCACCGTGGCCGAGGGCTCCGAAACTCCGGCGACCGACTCGACCCTGGCCAACCTGCGCTTCCTGGTCACCTCCGACCAGACTCTCGAGTGCATGTTTGCCCCGGTTAAGTTCTTCTGGTACCAGTGTGGTGACAACTCGATGTCTGACGTTTCCGGTCAGGTCCTCTATGTTGATCACAGCATCTGGGATTACATCGGTGGCGGAGTCGGCGATATCAATCTCGATTTCCCGGACTCCTACAACGAAAACACCTCCGCCGCGGTCTTCCCGGGTGCGAACGGTGTGGTCGATGCCTGTCTCGCCAACGAGCCCGGCAAGCCGCTCCCGATCCGCATGCTCGACTTCCTCAACGGTGGTGTTGACATCATCTGCGCCGCCGCTATCGACGATCGCGGCGACATCAACCAGGACGGCGTGGCGAACACGATCGCTGATGCGGTTATGTTCACCAACTACTTCATCTTTGGTAACGCCGCTTTCGAGGATATCGACGTTCAGTATCCGATCGAAGCCGCCACGGCTGCTTCGGATGTTAACGCCGACGGTCTGACCCTGACGGTCGCCGACCTCGTTTACCTGATTCGTATCATCGTCGGTGACGCTGTCCCGTACGCCAACTCCCCGATTGCCAAGGTTAGCCCGATTGACGCCAATCTGGCCACCATGAACGGCAACCTGTCCGTTGGTAACGACCTGCGCATCGCCGGTGCTTACATCGAACTGTCCGGTACGGTCCACCCGCAGCTGCTCGCTCCGAACATGCGGATGGAATACAACACCGAAGCTGGCGTCACTCGCGTACTCGTCTTCGCTCCGTTCGATGGCGCTTCCGCGATGGAAAGCTGCTCCGGTGCGTTCCTGAACATCGGTAATGCCGAAATCCTCGTGGCCGACCTGGCCACGGCCGACGGCACCCCGGTGCACGCGAACGTCCTGCCGAGTGAGTTCGCTCTGATGCAGAACTATCCGAACCCGTTCAACCCGTCCACGACCATCGAGTTCGCGCTGCCGATGGCTTCCGACTACACGTTGAAGGTCTTCAACGTTACCGGTCAGGAAGTCGCCTCCTTCAGCGGTCACGCTGATGCTGGTGTGCAGTCGATCGTGTGGGATGCTGCGACGAAGAACGCGTCTGGCGTGTACTTCTATCGCCTGACGACTGATCAGTTCTCGCAGACCAAGAAGATGGTTCTCCTGAAGTAGTTCAGGTTTATCAGATTCTACAAAGCCCCGCCCGCCTCGCGCGGACGGGGCTTTTTTGTGCCTGACTTCAAGGGTGCTTGAGCGACAGAAGGGTATAAAAGTCAGAACTCAAATCGGACCGTCAACTCGCCGATATACAGAGAAACAGCGGGGGAATCTGTTGGCAGTTCAGACGGTAGAACTATCACTCACGGATCGGGAGCGGACAGTAGTCTGGCGCGGGGAGTACTACCCCTACGGTGAGCTGTATTCGGAGTATGTATCGGCGAGCAATGAGCTTCGGTTCCCGGGTCAGTGGCACGACCGGGAGAGCGGTCTGCACTACAACTGGCATCGGTACTACGATCCTTCGACCGGCCGCTATCTCCAAGCCGACCCGATGGGCCTGGCGGGCGGCATGAATCTGTACGGTTATGCCGGGGCAAACCCCATTTCTAACATCGATCCCGAAGGGCTGGACTGGTTACCACTCCTCAACTCGGTAGTGACCAAAGTCACCGGAGCGGTAGAGTTTGCTTATCAATTCGATCCCCTGACCCGATACAATTCCTATGTACTATCCAAAATCATTCCGCTGATACCTGAGAGCATTCTTCGTGGTCCGTTCACAGGTTTCGGCGAAGAAGCGACGGACTACTGGGCATGCAAGTATAACAAGTCATACGGCTTCGAGGCGTTTTTGAACTTCTGGCCGGGGTTTTTCGCTTCGCTGTGGACAGAGGATACGTGGTTTGGGACGGCGTCTACGCTTGCCGCAGCGAATATTGGACAGAGGCCAATAGGCGTACCCCGTAGATACTGGCAATACTATCCCGAAGGTAACTTGAACTACAGCTCTCCATGGGTGGCTGGTTCGTACGGAGCGAAGCCACCATACTCACTTGGAACGCCTGCCCGACAGGCGCTCAACCTTCCACCATACAATCCGGGCACGGCGGTCCGCGCCGTACGTGTCAGGTGCTACGAGCCAATACGTGGACCGCGGATTCCTAAGCCTCGGGCTGACTTCGGCTGGAGTCGCCAAGGAACTGGGCTTGAATACTATCGAGGGTGGACATGGCCAAGGCAGTAGTCAGGAGTCTTCTCAAGCCTATGTCGCCAGAAGGGAGATAAGTCTGGATGAAACACAAGTCCTTCACGTGGCGTGATCGGGTGGTCAAACTGCAGCCGACCAACGCCCGGAACAAGATCGAAGTGGAGTTTGATACGATACTCCTGGAGCTGAAGCGTGAGGCTGCACGTGAGACTGTTCTGTTGGGATTGCAGGACAAATCGATCGAGATAGATATACGATTCGGAGAGATTTATCACATGTGTACGGACTCCGAGTGGAGTGAGCTAAAGAAGCTCATTGGATTCTCTGAAGATGACGGCAAGTGAACCATCTCCCTTTACGGCGCAAGAAATGCGCGGCGTTGATAGGTGACTGACTATTGAAGCGAACGCGAATCAAAATCGGTGATGTCTTCTGCGTGCGACTCAACGACCATACCAGCAGGTATTTTCAGTTCGTTGCACGAGATAAGACTCAGCTCGGAAGCGATGTCGTCCGAGTGTTCGAGAAGTCGTATGCACCAGACGAGGCTCCGGATCTGGACGGTGTCATCAACGACCGCGTGACACTCTACGCGCATTTCTTCCTTGCTATCGGTTTGAAATTGAACTACTGGGAGAAAGTCGGCCACGTCCGTGAGGTTGGTGATCTCAACGTGTTTTTCCGATCCACGAATGACTACGGGCGCAAGGCGGGAGAAGAACCTGTTAGAGTCTCGTCCGACTGGTGGGTTTGGAGAGCAAGCGAAGAGCACATTCATGTAGGTAAGTTGACCGGAAAGTATCGCGATGCGTACATAGGTATTGTGTTTGCACCACCGGATATCTACGACCTGCTGGAGGGGCGCAAATGCCCAATGTATTATCCAGACTTCGAATAGCCCGAAAGCCTATCCACACTGCGGCGTGCAGGTGTCCCAATCGGGCGCCTGCTACCCGTTCGGCACGGGCGTGATCTTGTTCAACAGCGCGATCATTTCACCGGCCGGGAACGGCTTCTGCAAGTACGCATCAACCTCGGCGCCGTGAAGTTGATCCGCAATCGATCGCTCATCATGGTCGGCACTGGTCAGGATGATCGGCAGGCCCGGGCTCTCGGCTTTCACCTTCTCGTGAAACTCCGGCCACTCCATGTCCGGGAAAGCCAGGTCGGCAATGACGGCATCGAACTCCCCGTTGCCTAACTCGCGAAGCGCGTCGCTGCCGCTCGGCACCACAAACGCCATGAACTGACTCACCGACAGCGCGTCGGAGATCATATCACTGAACTGCTGGTCGGTGTCGACCACCAGCACTCGCCGAACGGTATTCGCCGTACGGTGCTCCTTGCGCTGAATGGTCGCCTCGATCATCTCTTCAATTTTGGAGATACGGAACGGTTTGGCGAGATAGCCATCGGGATCGGCACTGGCGATGATATCCGGCGTCGCCACCCCGGTGATGAACAACACCGGCAGATCGGGATAGTGCCGCCGCACCTTCTTGAGCAGGCTGATACCGTCCACCCCCGGCATCTTCACATCGGTCACCATCACATCAAACGACTGCCGGGTCAACTCCTCCAGCGCCTCGATACCACCCGGCGCCGGCACTGTCTCATAGCCGACCGCCTCGAGCGTATCGACCAGCAGTTCCAGCAGGGTGGCGTCGTCATCGACCACCAGCACTCGTTTTTTGCGACGTTCACTCATCAGCTTCGAATAATCGAGAGGAGTTTTTCTTTCTTCTTCTCCAGTATATCCATCGAGTCGGCCTCGATATTCAACCGAAGCAGCGGCTCGGTATTCGACGGCCGCAGGTTAAACCAGAAGTCTTTATACGTCACCGTCAAGCCATCAATCTCATCCTGCTCGCCGTCGGCGAAGGCCTGTTTGACTTCTTCAATCTTACCGGGAATCGAGCTCACCCGGCTGTTGATCTCGCCCGAACGGACATACGGATCAATCGCCGCCACCATCTCATCGAGCGGTTTGCCCTCAACCGAGATCAACTCCAGGCAGACCAGAAACGCGATCAACCCCGAATCAGCAAACCAGAAATCGCGGAAATAGAAGTGTCCGGAATGCTCGCCGCCGAAAATCGCATTGTGCTTTTTCATCAGCGGCTTGATCAACGCATGCCCGACCCGCGTGCGAATCGCCTTGCCACCCTCACGCTCGACCAACTCCGGCACCGCGTGTGAACAGATCAAATTGTACAGCACTGTTTCGCCGGGCGATTTCTGAAGCAGCGACTTCGACACCAGCGCTGTCGTGATATCCCCACCAAGTTGCCGACCATGTCTGTCCATCAGGAACATTCGGTCGGCATCGCCGTCAAACGCAACTCCGAAATCAGCTTTCACCTCGGCAATCTTTGCTTTCAGATCTTCGAGATTCTCCAGCTCAATCGGCGACGCGGGGTGGTTCGGGAACGTGCCATCAAGCTCGAAGTACAACGGCGTCACATCGATCGGCAGCCGCTTCAACACCGATGGCAGCGATTGCCCGGCCATCCCGTTACCGGCATCGATCACGACCTTGTACGGCTTGATGTTTTTGATATCGATAAACGACAAGCAGCACTCGGCGTATTCATCGCTGATCTCCCGCCGAATGATTACCCCTTTGCTGGTGGCTTTCTTCTCGTAGCTGCCATCCTGAATACCGGTCAGGATCTGATTGAGCCCTTCCTGCCCCGACAGCGGCACGGCGTTTTTGCGACAGATCTTGAAGCCGTTGTATTCTTTGGGATTGTGCGATGCCGTGATCATCACGCCACCGTCGTAACCGAACTTCCCAACCGCAAAGTACAACGCATCGGTGGAAATCAGCCCCAGATCGATCACATCCGCCCCCTGGTCATTGATCCCCCGAGCGAGCTGCTCGAACATGTCATCGGATGATATGCGCATATCGCGGCCGACCGCGATTGAGGTCGGCTGGAGGTACTGGGCCAGTGCGGCGCCGATCTTGTACGCGTCTTCGGGGCTTAGCTGGTCCGGGACCGTGCCCCGGATATCATAGGCTTTGAAAATCGAAGGATCTATCGACATCAGCGTTTTCCTTGTCAAAAATCGGTGCAATCAACAGTGGAGCAAACAGATATCCACATGTTACGGTAGCCAATGTACCGCCCGATTGCAAGATTAAAACTCCCCCTCCCACACCGCGACTTCAATTGTTAAGCTGTTGTTAGGCATAGAGCTTATCCACGATGTGAGAAACGTGTGGATAACTCGGTCGACCGATGTGCACAGCCCCGCAGGCGCCGGTCCCACTGGCCGGTCACCTTCTGTATTGACACAACCAAGGCCGGCATGCATATAGTAAGTGCAGGCATCATAGGGGGTTTCATGGGTTTGATCGTTAATGGTCTCGACGACCTTGAGTCGTTGGAGCGGAAAATCGACACTTCCGCGCAACGTGCCATCGAATCACTGCTGAAATCACACGAACAGGGGGTCCAGTTCCTCGAACGAATCAAGTTCGAGCGAATCGGGTGGCATCCGCTCGAAGATCGACGCCTGAACCTGATCGAACAGGTCAACCAGACCTTTACCTACCTGACCAGCTTCCGCGCTCTCCGCATCCTCTTCGAGCACTTCCCCGACACCGCCTTCCGACTCCATCTCGGCACCGAGCCGGGTCCGGATATCGAAAGCGTCGAACCGGGACTGCTCGCCGCCGAAGTATTCGCGGCGGTCTCTATCACCAACAATAACAAGCTGAACAAAGACATCATCCGCGTGCTACACTACGACGTTCAGCATCGCTATGTCTTTTTCTCAGTGCCGGGGTTCGAGCCGGGCCGGCAGCCGCAGCTGGAGACCACCGACGGTGTCCAGTTGTGGGCGATGGAATATCACGCCTCGGCAAATCGCCCGTCGCGCGAGCGACACAACCACTAGAGACTCTGAATCAGGATCCTGGCGCCGATCCCGATAAGGATCAGGCCCCCCGCTAATTCCATTACCCGTCCGAACCGCTCCCCGAGCGCCCGCCCGAAATACATCCCAATCGCCGTCATGGCGCCCGCCACCAAGCCGATCACCACCGATGCCGACCAGACCTCGATCTTCAAAAGCGCAATACTAAACCCAACCGCCAGCGCATCGATACTCGTCGCCACCGAAAGCATCACCAGCGACCACTTGCGGGTCGGGTCGTTCAACGCCAGATCACATGCGGCCGGTTGGCGGGACTCCCGGATCATCTTGATCCCGATCCAGGCCAGCAGACCAAACGCCAGCCAGGGAGCGAACGAGTCGACAAACCGCTCGATCCGGCTGCCGGCGTACCAGCCGATTATCGGCATGAGAAACTGAAACAGCCCGAAATGGAAGGAGAGTCTGAAAAGGGGGCGGATAGTCAGCCGCTCGAACCGCGAGCCGACCGCAATCGATACCGCAAACGCATCCATCGCCAGTCCGAGCGCCAATCCGAGTAGTACGAGCCAGTTCATCGAGCGACCAACACCTGCCTGCTTTGAGTCCAGCATGGCAAGGATAGTCTGATTTCACCATCCGCAAAAGGAAAAAAGCACTCCGGCCGGCTGGTGGTATCGACTCCGTCTACTCGTGGTCGTGGTGCTCCAGCAGGTCCGAAGGTTCCACCACCGTCACATAATGCAGCCAGCCGCCCACCCAGGAGCGAAGCTCATCTGAGACGATCGTCTCCAGCTCCATCACCAGCGAGCCGTCGGCATCGCGGGTGAGGATTTGCGACGGATGCCAGATCCGCTCCGACACCACATCGGCGATCTGCGGCGTAAACTTCAGCACCACCCGCTCCGGCGAGCGATCCTCGCCGCCGAATATCCCGAACCGACCCTCGCGAAGCTTCTCCAGGCTGAACTCCGGATCGCGCTCGAAAAACTCCTCGGTCATGCTGACTGTGCGAATCCGCTGGATCGGCAGGAAGATGTAGTTTTCGTGCGACGGCACAAAGACGATTACGTACAGCGCGCCCTTGTGATACAAAAGCAGGTACGGGTCGCCGAGGAAATCCGACGGTTCCGCGCGCCAGTTTGATTTGTAGATAAACCGGCACCGGCTGCAGCGCGAAATCGCCTGCACCAGCATGTCGATCGTCTCGGAGTGCGGCGAGTAGTCGATATGCCCGACAAATGTCGCGCCGAACATGTCGGCCGCCTGCTCGATATTCTCCGATGACTGGAAAACTTCGGGGGAGACCAGCTGCTTGGCTTTGGACAACAGCGAGCCGATATCCGCCTCGAGATGCGTCCCTTTGGTCACCGCCGCAAGACGCTGCAGGAAATAAGACATCATCAGCTCGCGGCTGCTCAGGGTGATCGGGACAAACTTGACGAAATCCCGCTCGAGATACCAGATCAGCTCGCGTCCACGGCCCGGTTTGGTGTGAAGCGGGATATTGGCGCCGGAGAGCTCCTGCAGGTCCCGCTGAAGCGTCCGTTGCGGGACCTGTCGCTCGAAGTAGTCATAGAGCTGCTTGACCGTTACTTCGCGGCTCAGCGCCAGCCGTTGCAGGATGCGTATCACACGCTCGGCCTGCTTGTATTCGGACATGGCAATCCTCCCCTGGGACTCCCCCAGAAAAGCAGAGACAAACAATCTTCGCTGCCAATATATCGACAACGATGCGTCATGACGTGACGTTTGTCTGCATATTTTTGAAGAATTCCGGGGTGGCGGGTAACGGTGAGGGGACAGAGCGAAGGTCGACGATACTGCGTGGGGGGCAGAGCCGGTGGGTGTGTGAACGCACCCCACCGGTTTATTGTTCGGCTCCGAACGATTTGTCTGACCTGTCGAGTCACATCAACCTCCAAGTCTACAGCCCACGCGTCTCGCGTGGGTCCGTGCGTGGTGTACGTCCCCGTGCACCACGGATCCTTCGTGGCCGCGACTTCAGTCGCGGTGCGATAACCCCTCGGACGTCGAGCCTTCCAACCGTGACTAAAGTCACGGCCACGGGAGTCCCGCGTGGGTCGGCAGTCCACCCACCCCGGAGGGGTGGGCTACTCGGCTTCCAACCGTGACTGAAGTCACGGCCACGGGAGCTCGACAAACTCTCCACGGACGGCCACGGAACGCCGTTTTGCCGGAATCCGTCAATCCGGCCCGATCCAAGATATTTTGCCTTTTCGCAAAATAAGTGTAGGTTTTCGGATCGGGGGTCGATATACTGAATAGTTACCGTCAATTCCTGTTCGACCTTTATCGTAGTATTGTCCTAACCAACAACTCTCCGTATAAAGCTTCATCTCGAATTGATCGCGCAATGAAGCGCACACAATCTTTCCCGGATTGTCCGGCTCGACCCGAGCGGGGATTTTCGCGGGATGCAAGTTTTTGGAGTGTAGGATGAATATCTACATCGGCAATCTCTCGTTTGAAACGACCGAAACCAACCTTCGCGACGCTTTTGAGGCGTTTGGTGAAGTTTCCACCGTCAATCTTATCGCCGACCGCGACACCGGCAAGCCGCGTGGCTTCGCGTTCGTCGAAATGCCGACCAAGTCCGAGGCTATCGCTGCCATAAGCGGCCTCAACGGTAAGGAACTGGACGGTCGTGAACTGAACGTCAACGAGGCCAAGCCTCGCGCCGCCAGCGGCAATCGCGGTGGTGGCAGCGGTGGCGGTTTCCGTCGCAACTACTAGTTTCGAGGTTCTGCTCTCCGCGGTTCTAATTCCGCGCATCTGAACTTCATAAGGGCCCGCACAAGCGGGCCCTTTCATTTTGCCCTCCTTGCGTGGTGTACGTCCTCGTGCACCACGAAACCCATCGACATCCAACCTCTTGACATTTCCCCACAAATCAGCGTTTTTTCCAGTACCAGTGGGGGGACAGTCACCGACTGGGGGATAGTCGCCAACTGGGCGGGAGGCCTCGGACAGACATCGCGCACACGCATCGGGGGAGACCTTTCGACAAGATGAATTTGTGGCCGTGACTTTAGTCACGGTGGTAGCCCCTGTCGCATGTGGAGCGTGCGAACCGTGACTGAAGTCGCGGCCACGAGAAGCCGCAGAAACGAATAATGGTCGTACAAGAATGTGACCGAGCGACTTACAGCGAAATGGCTTTGTTTTGTCATTTTTTACGTTCAAAAAACTTCATTTTTCCTTTTTGCCGCCGGGTGCGGCCCGACGGATTGACGGTTGTCCTCACAAAGGCGACCAGATTTGCAGTTGCCATCGAATGAATAGTGAAAGTGTGACGCAGGTACAAATCGTAGGGCGGGTCCGTCTTCGAACCCGCCATGAGCACCCACTCGAGACGGGTGGGCTACTCGGAATGTACTCCAAGTGAGGAGACGTGTTATGTCGCGAGGTGTGCAGTGTCCCCCGAATTGGCCGTTCATGCTCTTACTTATGGGGATGATGGCTCAAGCCGCAATATGCGGTGGCGTTTCGCTGTGGACCTGTTGGGGAGGGGACGAGACCGAGCCTGCCACAAGGCAGACCAACACCACTGACGTACTCGTCGCAGAGATTAGCGGCGGAGCACCCGAGAGTGTAGCTGCACTCCTGGCCGGGTGTGCCTGGCATCTCGATACGGTTGCGAGTGAGAATGACGGGCCGCCTGCTGAGGCCTACGTGATAACAGGTGGCTCTATTGTTGTACGGGCTGATGTGTTTCTCTTGGTAGATTCCTCTTGTGGGTCCTATGAAGGTTCCTACGAGCTGGTTGAGCACTCCGATTCGACAACGGTGATCCATCTGAATGACTCTGCTGGTGACGCAATCTGCATTACTGCCACTGCGGAACAGAGCCGAGACGTGAGTTCGTTGCTGACTTCGGCACTGACAAAGCCTGGCATGAAGGTGCGCTGTGGCTCCAAGAGATACGTGATTCGTTCTGACGGATGGTACGTGGACAAAGCGAAAGTTCACCCTCCTGGCGCAGAAGAATGAAGGTTGGCTTGCTCAAGGAGGAGAGGGCTATTGGCACTGCAGGGCGGGTCCGTCTTCGCACCCGCCAAGGACAGACAGAACGAAGTTATGTCATTCCTGCGCAGGCAGGAATCCATCTTCGTCCGGGTACCCCACCGCTTGCGGTGGGCAGGGACCAGGCGATCCCACCCGAGACGGGTGGGCCACTCGGAGTTAGGGCGACCGTGCCGCACGTTATCCTGAGCGGAGTCGAAGGGTGACGTGAGACGACACTGGGCACAAAGTAAAACGACAATGACATCCAACTGGTACATCCCGATTCTGCTGGTCGCCGTGGGGGTGTTTTTGTGGTTTCGCGTGCGATGGTATCGGGCGGAGAGGCGAAGCGGCAAACTGGACCGATCCGACCGCGCGTATTTTGGCGGCCGCATAGTCGAAGGCATCATCATCCTGATCGTGCTGCTGCTGTTGTGGCTCGGCGTGCGGTGAGGATTCACTACTGACGGTATGTTCCGGAGAAGGAAGCGTCGCGGGCCTCTCGGTGCTACCCGTTATCTCGCCTGTGGCTCTTCGAGCGCATTCCGTGTCGGATGCGATCGTAAACGCGGCAGGCAAACCCGACCGCTATGATCCCGAGTACTGAAAGACCTGTCGGCAACAGGACAACGTAGAAGTACTTCGCGGCTTCGCTCACGGGAGGAAGAGCCAGAATCCCGCTGAGTGGCAGAAGAATAAAGGTGTATCCCAATCCAAGTCTTCTCAAGCGGGGCAATTCTCTGCGGCTGAATGTCACGAGCAAGGCACCTACATAGAGAGCGAGTATGACGAGATAGGCGATAGCTCCTCCCAACTGAACGAAGTAGTGCCGCTCGAAACCCATCCCCTGCGAATACAAGGTGCTGAAGGCACCGAACACGACAAACGGCGACACGGCGATCAGGCCGAACGTCGCGCGATCCGTACTCCAAACCCGAGACATATGAGAGCTCCGTTCCCCCGATTCGGTACAGCCTCCCATTCGCATGTGGATTGGCGTACCTCCTGTGCCTGCCTTCTCGGCAGCCTGCTCCCAGATGCGACTGCACCGAACTGCCAGTTTAAGAAACCCCTTTCTCAGCTTGAAGGCTATACGAAAGAGGAATACGGCGCATCCGACGACGAGTCCTTGCGTAACCACGAATACCCAGAGTGTTCCCTCACGCCATTGGAATGCCGTGCCGTGCCACCTGACATCGTTGAGAAATGACTCATGGCAGTTCGCAAGTACTCCAGAAGTTACCACGAGGAAAGGTGACAGGAATAACCAAAGTATAGCCAGATCCGGCCACGGTTCCCGCCTCACCAATTGCTCGCCTGCTGAAAGACTGTCACTTTCGGTGTCAATTCGGAGCGTTTCCCAGTCCGGGACTCCGGAGGCCTTGCTGAAGCTGCGACGAGCTGATTCGAGCATGACACACCGCCCAGTGCTCCGCGATCGTTCTCTCAAACGCACAAACTGAAAACGGTTTACGAGTCGGGCGATGTTGTCATAGAGAACGCCAATGTGACTCTCCTCCCATCCGCGAGGGTCGCCAACGAGGACTCCCGTGCGCTGAAGGTATACCTTTGCTGAGTTGAAGGCTCGCATGGTTGCTGTATACAGCCAGAAGGCGAGCAGCATCAGGAAGATCGCAACCGGGAGGCTGATATCCTCGATCTGCATTGTAGTGCCGATGATGGGGAACTCAAACTCGCGGCGTCCGACCCGTCGACCTCTCGTTTCTTCGTTTACGCGGAAGCGATCCAGTATCTCTTGCACGTGAAAGGAAATCTCATAGTTGCTTGTGAATGCCTCGGATTCGGACGGAGGGCCCTTCGAGAATTCAAGCCCTATTTTAGTGAGTTCCTTGCTCTTCTTTCTTGACCTGTTTCTTGTCGTCGTAGAATTGAAGGTCAGACGTGTCTCGGTGGTGGAGTGCGCGACTGATGAGCGATCCCGCGGCAGCACAATCTCAACTGAGTCCTTATACCGCTCCTGCAACCTCTTCACATCTGCGGCGAAGACGCGTATTCGCTCCTCCTGATACCAAACAGGCAGACTGTCCAAACCGTGTTGGATTTGGGATCGAAGCTTCCTGAAGCACGAATCTCTCTCGGCTGTATCGGTATCACACGGTGCGAACGACTTAGAGCTATCGTAGAAGCCCAGAATCTCTTTCGTATGACAGTTGGCGAGGTCAAGTACCCCACGGTCAAACTCGTTGAGGTTACTTCTCTCGAAGTACTGAATTTCCGCCAGCCGAGCCAAACTCTCGGCATAGATCCGGCGAGAAGCCGAACCCCGGAATCCCTGCCAACCCAAGACCAGTTCGAACACCATGAGAAAAAGAAATGCGCAGATTACGTTAACCGTGAGCAGGACAGTACGAGCACTTCGCATTCCCTGATCGACAGGAACGAATAGGTCGTCCAGATTGGAGTTATCGGGCACGAAACCTCGAATACAGAAATAGAGTTACTAGTAGATGATCTGCCCGGGATGTGGTTCTTCCCCTACTCCATAATACACGACTCGCAGCTTTGCTGTCAACCCCCCCTCTTCTCCCCCCTTGCCATAATTCGAAAATTCGTGTACCTTTCTCCCGGATAAATACGCGAAAGTGGCGGAATTGGTAGACGCGCTGGATTTAGGATCCAGTTCCGTGAGGAGTGGGGGTTCGAGTCCCCCCTTTCGCATGTTGCACCGGGGCGGCGATGTAAGTCGTTGGGGGAATTGAAGATGGATTCCCGCCTGCGCGGGAATGACAAAGGGGGCGGGAATGACAGAACTTTGCTCTGTCTCGTACTGGCGGGTCCCACCTGCCGTCCCCGCCGGGGCGGGTACTTTAGGTGGGCAACAAACGTCAGGGTTCGTGGTATGCTATACCGGGCCCACCGCAAGCGGTGGGGTACCCTAGTGGAAGTTGTCAGGCGGGGTCGCCTGACAACACAGTACACCACGCACGTATTTGGAAGAATGAAACGCAGCAACGATAAGCAGGTGAAGTGAGTAGACGGTGAAAGTAGAACTGACCGAAAAACAAGATCTCAAGCGGGAACTCAATATCCAGGTGCCGGCCGAACAGGTCGAGTCCGAGATCAATCGCAAACTGAACGACTTCCGCAAACAATCAACTATCAAAGGCTTCCGCAAAGGCAAAGCCCCCATGACCATGATCAAGTCGCTCTATGGCGATGAGGCCCGCGCCGAGGTCGCCGACGAATTGATCAAAAGCACCCTCAACGATGCGGTCAAAGAAAAAGAACTGAAGATCGCCGGACCACCCACCCTCACCAAACTCGATTTCAACGACGCCGGTGATCTGGTCTACAGCGCCGAAGTCGAAGTCTTCCCGGAGCTCGGCACGATCGTATTCGACGGGCTGGAGAAAACCGAGTCCACTATCGAGGTCCCCGATGAAGAACTCGAGGAGATAATCGGCTTCTACCGCCAGCGCTATTCGGAACTTCGCGAGGTCAACCGTCCGCTCGGCGATACCGATGTCGCTCTGCTCGATCTGTCCAAGGTCGATGATCCCAAAGGAATCATGCCGAAAGACAAGTACGAGGATGTCGAGATCGATCTCGGCAAGACGATCACGATCAAAGAGTTCAAAGAGCAGCTCCCCGGTCTGAAAGTCGGCGAGTCGAAAGACGTCAAAGTCAGCTATCCCGATGACTACGGCGACGAAAACCTCGCGGGTGTGACGATCGTCTACAACGCGCTGGTGAAAAAAATCCAGGAGCGGTTGTTGCCCGATTTCAACGACTCACTCGCCAAGCGGACCGGTCAGGCCGAGACCGCCCTGGAACTTCGGATGAACATCCGCAAGGAGCTGGAGAACGAGAAAAAAGATGTCGCCAAAAACCAGCTTCGCGGGGAAATAATCCGCCAGATGTGCGACAAAAACCCGATCCCGATACCGGACAGCCTGACCGAGGAATATCTCGAGGCGATGGTCAAGGACTATCAGCAGCAGTTCCCGGGGACGCCGGAAGAGGAAATCCGGAAGAATTACCGGGAGAATGCGGTGAACTCGATTCGCTGGAACCTGTTGTACCACAAGCTGGCGGAGCAAGAAAATATTGAAGTTTCGGCCGCCGATACCGAAAACTGGATTAACGGGTTTGCGAAGGCGAACAACGTCACCCCGGAACAGGCCAAAGAGGCGCTGTCCAAATCCGGGCGGGCTTCGAGTATCAGAGATTCGCTTCTGGAACAAAAGGTGCTCGATTTTCTGTTTGAGAAAGCCCGGACGGTGGAAACCAAGTGAGCCGGTAGTAGTTCTGTAAGACAAAGGACCGTATTTGCATAAGAAAAAGGGAGTTATGGACGACAAACTTTCAGCCAACTACCTGATCCCGATGGTGGTCGAGCAGACCGGTCGGGGCGAACGCGCGTACGACATCTATTCCCGTCTGCTCAAGGATCGCATTATCTTTATCGGGACGCCGATCGATGACAATGTCGCCAATCTGGTGATTGCGCAGCTGCTGTTCCTCGCGGCCGAAGATCCCGACAAGGACATCTCGTTGTATATCAATTCGCCGGGTGGGTCGGTTTCGGCCGGTCTGGCGATGTATGATACGATTCAGTTCATCAAGCCTGATGTGACCACGATCTGTATGGGCCTGGCGGCTTCGATGGGCGCTTTCCTGCTCGCCTGCGGGGTGAAAGGGAAACGTTCGGCGCTGCCGAACAGCCGGATCATGATCCACCAGCCGCTGGCCGGGACACAGGGGCAGATCTCCGATATCGTGATCATGACCGAAGAGTTCACCAAGACCAAGAAGCGCCTCAATGAACTGCTGGTGCATCACACCGGGCAGCCGATGGAGCGTATCGAAAAAGATACCGACCGGAATTATTTCATGTCGGCGAATGAAGCCAAAGAGTACGGGCTCATCGACAAGGTCTACGAGTTCCCGTCAACCAAGAAGGCGAAAGAGTAGCACGCCGGGAGTCGGCGTGACGCGCTCGTAAGGATAGGATACTTATGGCACACGAAACTGGCCCGCCCGAACTGACGCATCGCTGTTCATTTTGCGGGAAGCCGTACACCCAGGTCAAGCGGTTGTTCTCCGGCCACAACTCGTACATCTGTAACGAGTGTGTGGCGCTCTGTTCGGATCTGCTGACCGCGGCCCCCGACGGCGACGCGACCGAGGAAATCGCGAATCTTCCCCGCCCGGCGGATATCAAAAACTTCCTCGACCAGTACGTTATCGGGCAGGAGACCGCCAAGAAGACCGTCTCGGTGGCGGTGTACAATCACTACAAGCGGATCAACGCCCATGCCCGCCGTCTGGCTGAAGGGAACGGCAAAAACGGTTCGACCGATGTCGAGCTGGAGAAGTCGAACATCCTGCTGCTCGGACCGACCGGTACTGGCAAGACCCTGATCGCGCGCTCGCTGGCCAAGTTTCTCAAGGTGCCGTTTACGATCGCCGACGCTACCGTGCTGACCGAGGCCGGGTATGTCGGTGAAGATGTCGAGAATATCCTGGTGCGCCTGTTCCAGGCGTCGGATTTCAACCCGCAGAAAACCGAGCGGGGGATCATCTATATCGACGAGATCGACAAGATCGCCCGCAAGGACGGTAACCCGTCGATCACCCGCGATGTCTCCGGCGAGGGCGTGCAGCAGGGGCTGCTGAAGATCCTCGAAGGCACGGTCGCGAATATCCCGCCCAAAGGCGGACGCAAGCACCCCGAGCAGGCGTTTGTGCAGATCGACACGACCAACATCCTCTTTATCTGCGGCGGGGCATTTGACGGTCTGGACAAGATTATCGCCCGCCGTCTGGGAAGCAAGGTGGTCGGGTTCGAAGCGAAAGTCCGCAAGGTCGAGCTGGGCTCCGAAGAGGTCTACGCCAATGTCACGCCGTCGGATTTGATCGAGTACGGATTGATTCCCGAGATGGTCGGGCGCATTCCGGTCTCGGCCCCGCTGGGACCGCTCGATGAGACGGCGCTGCTGTCGATCTTGACCGAGCCGAAGAACGCTCTCACCCGCCAGTATGCCAAGCTGCTGGAGATGGAGGGTGTGAAGCTGTCATTCGAAGAGGGGGCGCTCAAAGCGGCCGTGGCGGTCGCCATGGAGCGCAAGACCGGCGCGCGGGCGCTTCGCTCGATCTTCGAGAAAGCGATGCTCGATGTCATGTACGATATCCCGTCGCAGACGGAGCTGGCCGAAGTGATTATCACTGAGAAGGTGATCACCGAGGGCGCCCCGCCCCGCACGGTGACCCACGCCGAGAAAAAGAAAGCCGGCTGATCCCGGCCGACGATACGAGACGACTCACACAGCCCGCCCCACGGCGGGCTGTTTTTGTGAAAGGCGGGTTGTTCTTGTTTCGGGGGGAGTTGTAGGGAAGAACCCGAGCCCGAAGGGCGAAGCGGTTCTGCCGCGGGTGGCCCACCATTTATGGTGGGGCACTCGCGTACTCATATGCGATCCTATGGTGGGTTCGAGGACGGACACGCGCTACGAATCTGAATCCCATCCTCGGTTGTGTGCGGATGTTACGCATCGTGTTTCCGCTCTAATCGAGCTTCACACGCGCTAATGTGCTGTGATTCGATGTCTATGCCCACATAGCGCCTTCCAGTGGCTTGAGCTGCTAGGAGCGTAGATCCATGACCGCAGAATGGGTCAAGTATGATGTCACCCGGGTCTGAGTGAATCTCAATAAGATGCGCCATCAGTTCGATCGGTTTGGGGGTTGGGTGTTGAAACACAGAGCCACTGGGTCTCTTGAACCGAAAGACGTTGCCCGTGCCATATCCTCCACGCCACTTGCACGGCGCCCCGCGCTTCTTAGCTACTAGAACGAATTCATAGCATTGTCGATAGTGACGGCCCAAGCCCAATCTCTGTCTGTCCCAGACCGCTATTTGCTTGAATTCCATTATTCGTCGCATCAGCTGGACATAGTGGGAAAAACTGAGGTCTGACCCTCCCCCCTTTGCAAAGCAGCAGAGACAACCTCCCGGTCGAAGGATTCGTTGCGATTCGTGGATGAGTAGGCTGTAGTACATTGATGCCCTGATGGGGGTATCGTTCTTTATGCAATTACCTTCTTGGGGAGAGTGAATCTCGTCGGAACTTGACGTACGTTTTGCATTCGAGCGGTAGTTGACTCCATAGGGAGGATCGGTTAGGATCATACTCACCGAATTGGAAGGGAACTCCAAAAGCACCGATGCAGCATCGTCGCAATACAAGAGTCCATTGGACGCAACATAGCTCGGCGCAAACGGCAATTGCCATACGTAGTCAGAGGGGAAATTCACGGCACACAACCTCTCGCCATTTGGTTGATGGTCTTTACAAGAGTGGATGGTTCACCGATCACCACTGACTTGGTGGTATGCTTGTCCGATTTCGCATTAGAGGTTATTGAAACAGCTCCAGTGGGTATCCCGTTGTTCCTGAGTGAAGCCGACGTCCCCCAGCACTTTTCCTACGACTTCACACCAAATCGCAAAACCATCGGCATTGATAAAGACAAGATGCGAAGGAGGATTTGGTTCGATGGACGTGTGCAGTCGCCCGATACAGAGGAGCGAAGACTCGACTAGTCTCGCTCGCACAGGAGGAATGGGGGCGACACTTTGAAAAATGCACAAACGAACCTATTTCGCTGTAACTCGCACGGGATCACGCTTGTACGATGATTTTTTGAGTTCCTGCCACCCACCCGGGACGGGTTGGCTACTCGCCGACGCCAGGATCCCACAGCAAGCTGTGGGCGACACCGCTGTCACTCCTGCGAAGGCGAGTAAGCCTCGTGATCGAATTCACGCTATATCAAATGGTCGCAGTCGCGATAATACTTGACAAATCTAACCATGTTCCCTATTAATATACAAGACGTTGAGCAATCGCAGGGGCACTCGCGACAACACCACCGCGCCGACATCAGAATACTCTCTACTTTTACCAATCGCTGCGTTGTATTGCTGCAACACCAAACGAAGAATGGGCGCTGCAAGTGGTTCTTGCACGGGACAAATGCAGTTCAGGGTAGGACATCTCAGCTGGCTGACTTAACAGCGGTCGGTCGCTAAATCAACCGCGTTCTGTCTACCGATGGAGATGCGAAGTGTCTGACAGATGCAATCAATCCGGGGGCACACAGTGATTATCATCTCCCGCAAGACGAACACGTAGCGGACCGTGATCGGGGACGTGGGCGGTCCGGCTATGAAAATATATCCGTTCCAACAGATTCCATGACCCAGTCAAGAGGACAACCATCCTAATACCCTGGGAGGGTGTTTATTATGAGGTATCTATCAATCGTGGTCTGTCTGCTGGTAGCGTTTGTCAGCAGCGCTGCAATCAACGCACAGCCGAGTGGTTCGGTCAGCTATCTCTCTGATGAAGGAATAAATGCAGACTCGACGATCGGCAGCGGTTTACATCGCTTTCATTTCGAATTGAGGGCAGATGAGGGTAGTGACGACATTCTTGGCTTCGGAATCTACTTTGAGATTTCATCCCCGGACGGAGCAAACTGGTCGTCGCTGGCGGCAGAAACAACCCCTGAGTTGAACAGCCTGTTTGACCTTGGTGTCAACATCGACTTAAGCAACGCGGACGGTTCCGGCATAGACACTATTGGATTTACCGGCCTTGCGTCTGTGGGGAACGGCATTGTCGGCGGAAGCGCGGTTGATGGGCTTGTTATCGAGGTTGATCTTGGTCCCTCCGGGGCAGGTAATCATGGTAAGTCCCTGTGCGTCGACACTGTGAACACAGCCGATCCTCTTGGTTCTTCGTGGCGCTGGCAGGGGGGGACGGTGCCTGTCGTTTGGAATCAGACCTGTTTTTCGATCGTGGATGGCCTCGAAAATTGGATAGTAACACGACTTGAGGATGACGGAAGTTTTGGTTCGCTGCGATATGCGATTGCGTATTCGGAATCTATAGGAGGCGGCACCGTTTTTTTTGCAACCAGCGGCACGATAATGCTGGTTGATAGTTTGCCAGTGATAACTACTCCAATTCACATCAAGGGCGAGTCATCACCAAGTGGAATCGTACTCAATGGCCAGAGCATGCCCGCAGGTACGAGTATTATAACTGCAAAGCGAGTGACTCAATTAGTTCCGTATCTCCATGTTAGTGGGGTGGAAATCTGTAACGGAATGAACGGAATCCAGTACTCGAACGGCGCGATGCTGGTGGAAGATTGCTATATTCATGACTGTCAGATTGGCATTACCATGGTTCAGCCTGGTCCGACAGATCCGCTTCCATGTATCTTCAGGCGGAACGTCATTTCGGGAAACCTTTATGGATTGTTGCTGTACGGTTGCTGTCATGACATCGAGGACAACTTCTTCGGTACGTCTATTGACGGGATGTCGTTTAATCTCAATCAAACAGGCATCTACTTCGCCGCACCGGAGGTCAGTGACCTGGATATACTTCGCAACGTTATTTGCGCCAGTCAGTATGGTCTCTACTGCGCGGCGCAATTCCACGACAATGATGTTGTCGACAACCTGATCGGGCTCAACGCTAACGGAACAGCATCGTGCGGCGGCGAGTACGGAATCTACGGCGACATTACCGGTGAGAATGTGCTCTTTCCAGGAAACAATCTCTTTGACGGAAACACGATCTCCGGGCATAGCCAGTTTGGTGTACGTCTGTATTGGGGCTACTCTCCTTTCCCGAATGAACCTATCTACGAAAATTTCAATGTGTTCACCGGGAATAGGATAGGAACAGATCCGACCGGACTTATTGCAATGCCAAATCAAGGCGGCGGACTGTATATCGGCCCACCGACACCGGGCGCGGGGATTTACGGTCCTCCAGTTGAGATGACTTACAACGTGATCAGCGGTAACGGTGGTCCGGGAGTGATTCTCGAAAGCATGGGCGGAGTCACACTCGCCCATAACAAGATAGGAGTTGCGGAGGACTTCAGTGCGGCGCTTCCGAACAACGGTCCCGGAATCAAGATGACGGATGTCGTTGAAGGGCGCATCGGCCATAATCCTGGATTGTGGAACTGGCCTAACTATATCCGCTACAACAGAGGATATGGGATCGAAATGGTACGTTGCTCATCGTGCGTGATAAGCGCAAATGTGATTGCGTTGAACGAGGGAGGCGGAATGCTGGTCACCTGCCCGTCCGGCTACGGCGGATGCGGTGGCAATGATCTCACTGACAACATTGTCTACAACAACGGCTCTGTTGAGGGCGGACTTGACGTCGATATCGCAGAGGCATGGGAAGACAACGGTGGTATTGCCCCTGCTCGCCTCGGACTCTACTACTCTGGAGGCGATGGCTGGTGTGTCACGGGATGGGGACCGGCCGGTGCGACGATAAAGCTCTATCTCGCCCGGAATTGGGAACCGACGTTTACAGCTAGCGGTGTTCACCCGCTCGATTCCGGTGGGTCCATCTACTCCGCTCCGATCGGCACCACGGTGTGCGATCTCGTACCGGACGGGTCAGGACGATACCCGTTTGTGAGTGATGTCTGCGGCCTTGATGTGAACGCAAACACCGCAAATCTTTCAGAGTATGACATTATCACAGCGCTGGCGGTCGGGGAGGGGGGGACCTCTCAGTTTAGCAAGAACGTAGCAGTCCAGTCTTTTATCTTCGTCGGGCTGTCGCCAGTCGAGTTGGTATTGATCGATCCGCAGGGCGACTCGTGCGGGTCGGGATTCAACACCATCCCCGGAGCCGAGTACGACGCAATCACGGATGTTAACGATGATGGCGATCCCGACGACAGGGTCATCCTGGACGGGCATTTGTTCGGTGACTACACGATTCGAGTGATTCGGCGCCCCGAAGCACAGCCCGGTGACACCTACACACTGCTGTCAGTGCTGGGTGATGACAGTCTGGTGTTGGCTGAGGAGGAGCCGGTACCGGCGGAAGGGGATACAGCGACCCATATCCAGAGCGTCTCGTTGGCGAGAGGATGTTGTGTGGGTACTACCGGCAATGTAAATGACGATCCGGCGGGGCAGGTCGATCTATCCGACTTGATTACCCTGGTTAACTATCTCTTTCTTGGGGGGGCGCAGCCACCATGTCTCGCCGAAGCAAATGTCAATGGTGACCTGGTGTGTGCAGTCGATTTGTCGGACTTGATCCACCTGGTCAACTACCTGTTTCTTGGTGGCCCGCCTCCGGCTGAGTGCGGTTCCTGTCCGTAAGGTGGAAGGGATATTTGCCGAGCCGTTCCGGTGGCGGGTTCGAGGACGGCCCCACCCGAGACGGGCGGGCTACTCAAAGCTACCATGTGACGCAACGACTCAGATCTCGTTCCAGTCGGACTCGCGCATCAGGCCGAGATTGCCCGACCAGGCGTCGGGGTTGCCCGGGAATTCATAGCGGATAAAATAGCGCCCTTCGCTCGTGACAATCCACCAGGGCGAAGGCCAGGTGAAATCGAGATCGGTCAGGTGCAGCTTGTTGCGTTCGAGATGCCAGGCGCCGGAAGACGGCGTGAAACTGTCGGTAGTCTGATCAGGGTCTACGAGAGTGAGCGAGTAGGTCGAATCGGGATGGAGCTCCAACACCATGTAGCTGTTGCACCAGGTGCCGGCGAGAGCCTCTGCCGAGGGGACCTCTTTGGGGTAGGAGTTCCAATCGGCGCTGTACAAGAGCGTCATGGGGAAATGTATGGTCGAAGCCAGCACCGTGACCAGACCCGTAATATACAGCACCCGGTAGAACCCGCCCATGAAGCGAGCCATCAGAAGCGAGATAACCCCGGACCCGAACAGGAACACGAGAAACACGGCGTAGCCTATGAAACTGATCAGGTCGGTGATAGCGAAGACGTGGTTGGGAGTGCGGAGAAGAGACCATCGGAGAACAAAGACCACGGTCCAGTAGGAGAGAAAAACGAAAATGGCGGCGGGAATGAGTCCCGCTATTCGTACCCATCGTCTCTGCAGAAATCCAGCCATAGACCCCTCCTCTGGAGTGACACCCATTATACATCCGCAGCCGGGCAATGGGCCGGGTTTATCTTACAGTTTATCTCACAGTAGGTCAGCTCCGGTCGCGGATGCAGTGCTTGATGGATTGCAGGACATTGTCGAGCGACCGGTGCTGACATTTCACGGCGCATGCGCTGTCAGCACCGCGTGCGGGAGAGGTCGTTGGTCGAAACTCGAGGTCTGCTGACTCGCACGCGGAGCTGACCTACGAGTCTTTTTGGGTTCTTGCCATCCGCCCGAGACGCCTGTCCGCCGCAGCGGGGGTGGGCGATCCGTGCTTGAGGTCATGCTTCGACTCCGCTCAGCATGACGGTTTAGGGTGGGCTGAGCATGACGGTTCAAGGCGGGATCAGGGTGTAGGTCAGCTCCGGTCGCGGATGCAGCGCTTGACGGTTTGCAGGATACTGTCGAGCGACCGGTGCTGACATTTCACGGCGGATGCGTTGTCAGCACCGCGTGCGGGTGAGGTCGTTGGTCGAAACTCGAGGCCTGCTGACTCGCACGCGGAGCTGACCTACGAGTCTTTTTGGGTTCTTGCTACCCACGCGGGACGCGTGGGCTACACGTGTGTGCGAAGCCATGGCGGGTTCGAAGACGGACCCGCCCTACGGGGCTCAGAGTTTGCCGAGCTTTTGAAGTTGGTCGCGAAGATCCCGCTCGTCAGTGAACAGCACGGCCGGAAGGCCACATGCAATCGATGCATCGACATTGACCTGCAGGTCATCGATAAAGATGGCGGTATCGGGAAATCGCGAAGCTTCGAGCGCGGCACGGTATATCGGCTCGGCCGGTTTCATGTAGCCGACCTCGTACGACAGCACCAGATGATCGAAATGACGGCCGACATCAAACTGATCCTCGATCCACTGAAAGTGCCACGGCGACGTATTGGACAGAAGAATCAACTGTGTGGTCGGCTTCAACTCTTCGATCAGCGCGATCATGGCCCGGTCCAGCTCAAACATCGGCGCCCAGATGTCGTGCAACTCCCGAGTCGAGAGTGACAGCCCCAGCGCCTGATTGACCTGGCGGGTGAACTCGTGCTCGTCGATCCTGCCGGTCTCGAACAGCGTCTCCGATTCGCCGAAAAAGACCGTCTGCTTGATCTGCATCGGCTCCATCCCGCACATCGGAGCAAGCTGCCGGCAGGGGATGAGGACGTCGAACGGACAGATGACTTTGCCGAGATCGAAGATGATTGTCTGGGTGAGTTGGCGGTCGGTCATGGTGCGAAATAGCCTATGATATACTTGCCCGCGATAAACAACAGAGCGACTACCAAAACGATCTTGATCACGGTCGGTGACACGAACCGCTGCAGGTACGCGCCGGTGTATACACCAAGCGCACCGCCGACGCCAAACGACAGACCGAGCAGCCAGTCCGGCTGGACAACCGCCCCGCCGGTTATCAACGGGGAGATGACGACAAACAAGATCACGCCCGCAATCGACGTGATCCACGTGCCGAGCAACATCGCGCCCGCAATCGAATGGACCGGCAGGTGGTAGATAGCCACGAAATACGGCGAGAGAATAGCACCACCACCGATACCGTAGATGCCGCCGACTATCCCGACGATAAAGCTGAGGGCGACAATCGGGATAGTCGACACGGTGTAGGTGTCATCGCCGTAGGTAAAACTCATGGTGCGGAGATTGAAGCTCTCCGAGGTTATGGTCATGGTCGACTTCCCGGCCGCCGGGGCTTTCGCATTACGTTTGCGATAGAGATCGAAGACGAGTTTGGCCCCGAGATAGAGCAGCACGAATCCGGCGAACAGTTTAAACGCGGCCGGATCGGGAAGGTACTTGATTCGAACCCAGGCGCCGATCGCCACCCCCGGCAGGGTACCGAGACCGGTTGCCCAGGCCAGCGACCAGAGCATGCGGCGCTCTTTGTGGAAACGCCAGACCCCGGAGGGGATAGCGAAGATGTTGTAGGCCATATTGGTCGGGCTGGCGCCGGGACCGGTGAAACCAAGCACGGAGACCTGAAACGGCAGGATGATAAACGCTCCGGTCACACCGCCGGTGGAGGTGATCGAAGAGATTCCAAACGCCACCAGCGCCGGCAGCCACCAATAGGTCTCTACACCTGATACGGGAAACTCAAACATCGGGCGCATGGTACGGCGGTTTGGGGTGGGGAGCAACCGCGAAGTGGGTGAGAGCGGCCGCCCGCACCCACGCGGGACGCGTGGGCTACGGGGTCTCGGTTGAGGGAATAGTCAGCCCTGTAGCGCAGGTCCCTTTCGAGGTCTTTGCGGGCAGCAGTCAATCGCGATCCGACTCCGGCCTCACGGAATGAGCCGCTTTCACGAGGACCTGCGTGGCAACAACCTTTTGCGACAGGACAATCAGGTCCTCGCCGGGTCGCAACGGTCCGGCAGGACGCGCCGTGATTTGGCCGGTCACAGGCAGTGGGAAGGTCTCTGGACGGGACCTGATCTACAGAGGACCTGCGGCTCGAAGACCGCGCCCGCACCCACGCGGGACGCGTGGGCTACGGGGTTCTGAGTCAACTTTTCCGCGGGGAAAAAGGGCTTGCTTTTTGCCTGCAGGACGCTATTTTTCAACGACTTCGGGGCAGGAATGCGCGCCAAAGCGGGTCGGCAATGCCGATTCTGACCCGAACACATTCAGACGCAAGAAAGTAGAACTCACATAGAAGGTGCCGATCGATGAAGTTTGATGATAGCATTCAAGACGGCGTGGTTATCCTTGATGTCTCCGGAAAGATCATGGGTGGCGAAGAGGCGACCATGTTCCACGGCAAGATCCATGAGTACATCAGCTCCAACCAGAAGAATATCGTGGTCGATCTTGGTAAGGTCGACTGGATGAACTCGGTGGGACTCGGTATGCTGATCTCGGCACTGACGACGGTCAAGAACTCGGGCGGGCGTCTGGTGCTGTGCAATATCGACAAGATTGAGTCGATTCTCACAATTACCCGCTTGATCTCCGTGTTCGAGCACTTCGACAGCCGCGACGAAGCGATTAAGTCGTACAAGTAGCAGTCGACCAGATTGACGACTCAGGGCCCTTCCATTCGGAAGGGTCTTTTTTTTCTGTAACTATTTCATTAGTTGCTCGTACTCCAAAACATGCGTGTGTATGGCGAGAGGCAACTGATGTTTGCATGGGTGGTGATCATCCTGCTGGTGGCGGTGACTGCAGCGTCGGCAGATGAGCAGTTCCGCCCACAGTACCATCCGGTGCTCGATATCCCCCGAATGAGCGGCGAAATCAAAATCGATGGTGAGATCGATGATTCCGGCTGGAAGTCGGCCGCCCTGGCCGCCAATTTTGCGGAGAACGATCCCGGCGATCAGGTCAGGCCGCCGGTCAACTCCGAGGTCTATGTGACCTACGACGACGCCAACTTCTATCTGTTATTCAAAGCCTACGATGATCCCGCGACTATCAGGGCCACCCTCGCCGAACGGGACAACATCTGGCAGGACGACTACTTCGGGATCATCTTCGATACCTACGGTGACAAAGCGTGGGCGTACGAGATGTTCGTCAACCCGTTTGGTGTCCAGGGGGATCTTCGCTGGAATCGCGGCAACGAAGATATGTCGTACGATCTGGTCTGGTACTCGCAGGGGAAGATAACTTCGGAAGGATACCAGGTCGAAGTTGCTATTCCGTTTCGGTCGCTCCGCTTCCCGAACCGTGAGGAGCAGGCCTGGACAGTAAACTTCTGGCGCAATCACCCGCGGGACAGCCGTCGGCGTTACTCGTGGGCGGCGATGGATCGCGACAATCCCTGCTGGCTCTGCAATTTCGGGACCCTTCGGGGAATCAAGAATGTCACACCCGGCGGGAAGGTCGAACTGCTACCATCGATGGTGGGATTCCAGTCGGGCGAGCTGGTCGACTATGGTGAGAGCGATCAGCGTTTCGACAATCATGATCCCGACGCCGAGATCGGGCTCAATCTCAAGTACAATCTCGCCACCGATTTGACCGCCGAAGGGACGATTAATCCCGATTTCAGCCAGGTCGAGTCGGATGCGACGCAGATCGATGTCAACTCGACCTTTGCACTTTATTTCTCGGAACGGCGACCGTTTTTCCAGGAAGGCAGCGACCTGTTTGACACGTATTTCGATGTGGTCTACACCCGCACGATCAAGGACCCGGAGTTTGCCGGCAAGCTCTACGGGCGACTGGGGCGGACCTCGGTCGCCTATATCGCCGCCCAGGACGAAAACGCGGTGGTGCTGGTGCCGGGTGAAGAGCGAAGCTGGTTGGCGCCGGCGGACAAAGCGTTCTCGAACATCCTCCGGGTCAAACAGACGATTCTCGAAAACTCGTTTGTCGGGGCGACGTTTACGGACCGTCGTCTCGACGGGGGAGGCTCCGGGTCGGTATTGAGTGCCGATGGCTCGGTGCGGTTCACGAAGAACTGGTCGTTTGAGTTTCAGACCGCGGCCAGTCACACCGACGAGCTGGACAGTCCGTTTTTGGGGCTTGACTCCGGCGAGGTGTCGCCGACCTTCGACAACGGCAAGCACACGGTGGAGTTCGACGGCGAGAGTTTCTGGGGACACGCCGTGTATGCATCGGTTGAACGCAATGCCCGGACGTGGAACGTGAATATCGACTACTACGAATACTCACCCCGCTTCCGGGCCGACAACGGCTTCGTCAGTCGGGTCAACAGCCGCGAAGTGTCAGCGTGGACGGGTCTGTTGTTTCGATACGACAAACACCCGATCTTTGATATGATCGAGCCGCAAATCACGGTGGCGCGGGTGTGGGATTTCGACAAGCGTTTCCAGGATGAATGGGTTATACCCGGCATGTACGTCCGATTGAAAGGACAGACCCAGATCGATATGGAACTCCTGTTCAGTCGCGAGCGCTTCCGGGACACCGTCATCGCGGGTATCCGTCGATTCGGATTCTATCTCGACTCCCGTTTCTCCAAGCCGGTGTCGGCAGGGTTTAACCTATCGACCGGGCATTCCCTGATTCGCTTCCTCGAGCGGCCAATTCTGGGGCAGACGCTTGAACTGGATGTGTGGTCGCGGATCAAGCTGACGCGGCGCCTGACAATCGAGCCGCAGCTGGGCTACTTCCAGGCGGATTTCTTCGACGACGTAAACCCGGACTGGTTTACCGATCCCCAGATCACACCCGGTCAGAGAATAGTCTCCGCCTGGGTTATGCGTACGTACTTCAACTATCAATTCTCACGTCCGCTCAACCTTCGCCTGATAGTGGAATACTTCGACGAGGAAAACGATTATGAGCTGGATAACAGCGCCCGTGCACTGGTCTTCGAGCCGCTGCTGACCTACGAGCTCAACCCGTTCACTATCTTCTACATAGGATCCTCGCACGACTACACCGACTACGACTACACCGGGCTGAAGAAAGTGCGGCGAAGTTCCCAACGGCTTTTCGTGAAGCTTCAGTATCTCTTCCGCACCTGATCGAGTCTTTCCTGCTTGGCGAGCGGCGATGTCGTTCGTATCTTACAGGCGGGCATATCACAAGAGGTCATACATTCATGGGTCAATCAATCATTCAGGTTGATGCGTTCGCGGACCGTCCGTTTAGGGGCAATCCGGCTGCGGTCTGTGTGATGAACGGACCGGGTGATGAGCGATGGATGCAGTCGGTGGCGATGGAGATGAATCTGTCGGAGACGGCATTCGTGCATCCGGTCGACGGGGGCTTCAGTATTCGCTGGTTTACGCCGGCGGTCGAGGTTGAACTGTGCGGGCACGCGACGCTGGCATCGGCATATGTCTTATATGCTGATAAGCATGTGCCGGCGGACCAACGTATCACGTTCCATTCCAAGAGCGGACCGCTTCATGCGGTACGCAACGGCGACCTCGTGTCGCTGGATTTCCCCGGCTCACGCACCGAACTGATGGAGCCGATTCCCGAAGTCGTCGAGGCACTCCGGGTTAAACCGGTGGCGTTTGGCAAAACCCGGTTCGACTACCTGATCGAGTTGACATCTGAGACCGAAGTGCGCGCCTGCGCGCCGGATTTCAATCTGCTGACCAAAGCGCGCGTGCGGGGGGTGATGATCACCGCCCGGGGGGGTGGCGAACATGATTTCGTCTCGCGCTTTTTTGCGCCGGGGGCGGGAATCGCCGAAGATCCGGTGACCGGGTCGGCACATTGTTCGCTGGCGCCGTATTGGGCCGAGCGATTGAAGAAAGACACGATGCTCGCGTATCAGGCTTCGCGGCGCGGCGGGACTATCCGGGTGACGGTGGCCGGTGATCGCGTGCACCTGGCCGGCAAAGCGGTGGTGACCATGCGTGGCGAGTTGCAGGTGTGAACGTTGATTCATGTAGGGTGGAAGTCAAGCCCGCAGGGTGAAGCGGTTCCGCCAAAACGATGGCCGGCACGACCAGCGTAGAAGCCGAGTAGGTCAGGTCGCTTGCGACCTGATGCTGATTCGTGTGGAATGGGCGACCCTTATTGGGTACCCCACCCCGCCATGGCGGGCGGTGGGTTCGAGTCTCCCACCATAAATGGTGGGCCACCCCGGCACGAGAATATCGGCGTGCTGTCAGCACCGTTTGCGTGTTTCTGTCGCTGAAGATTGTCAGGAGTCCGGATTCGCAAACGGAGCTGACCTACTTCAGTGAGCGGCTTATCGAGGTGTTGTCAGACGAGTTCGCCTGACAACACACATAGATTACGTCCGGGAGGTGACCATGGTAACCGGTGTTCATATTCTTCTCACCTATGCCTGCACCAACGAGTGCGACCACTGCTTCCTGCATTGCTCGCCACGCGCGCACGGCACGTTCACAGTCAATCAACTGCAGCGGCTCTTCCGTGAGATCGACCTGGTCGGCACCGTCACCGGGGTCTATTTCGAAGGGGGTGAACCGTTTTTGTACTATCCGCTGCTGATCGAAGGCATTCGTATGGCGCGGGCGCAGAAACTGAAAGTCGGGATCGTATCCAACGGTTTCTGGGGCAACTCGATCGAGGACGCGGAACTGTGGCTGAAACCGCTGGCCGAGATGGGGATCGACGATCTCAGTATCAGCGATGACGAATTCCATAGCTCCGCGGAACATAATCCAGCCCGCACCGCGATTGCCGCCGCGCGCAAGCTCGGTCTGCCGGTCGATGGTATTTGTATCGAACCGCCCAATGTTCGCTCCGAAGGTGAAGTGCAGAAGGGCGAACCGATTGTCGCGGGCGGGGTGCGATTCCGCGGCCGGGCGGCCGAGAAACTCATCGAAGGACTCCCGCGCACCCCCTGCAGCGCTTTCAACGCCTGTGATCGCGAAGAGCTGGCCGAGCCGGGGCGGGTGCATGTCGACTGTTTCGGCAATGTGATGGTCTGTCAGGGGGTCTCGATCGGTAACATGTGGACCAACGGCCTGGCGGCCCTGATGCGGGATTACAATCCGGATAAACACCCGATAGTCGGCCCGCTGCTGAAAGGCGGACCGATGGAGCTGGCGAAAGCGCACAACGTGGCGCACGACGATGCTTATGTCGACGAGTGCCATTTCTGCTACGATGTTCGCAAGAAGCTGCTCGATACCTTCCCGCAGTACCTGACACCGGAGTTAGTGTACGGGGTGGAGTGATCCTTCAGCGTAGTTGACCCATGGCGTAGTGTTATTTAGCGATCCCCGGTTTGTGGCCCACCTGGAGTGCCCGCCACGCCGGGCTCGGGTTCTGCCATACGATCGCGACACTCGATGGCTCGACCCTGTAGCGCAGGTCCCTTCCACCGACGTTACGGCTAATGGTCAACCTCGATTCGAGACCGCTCCTGCGGGATCAACCAACCTTGCGAGGACCTGCGTTCTTGCGTCGCGTGGTGCACGAGGACGTACACCACGCACGTCACGGCGCCTCCTAATACTTGTACTGCGGCTCCCAGGTATCAACGCCGTCCTTCAGCAGGTCAAACAACGGCCACACCGGGCAAAAATCATCACCCGGGCCAAACCACGTGTGCCCGGTACGCACGATCGTTCCGTCCTTCTCTCGGTGAAACGCCGACACGCCCGGCTGCGGGCTGCCATCGTCGTGCATATATCCCATGTCCTTCGCAAACGGGCTGTCGGCGCCGGATAGGATCTTGAACGTCCAGTGGCGACTGTCGGCGAACTTTTTCATGACATCCGGTTTGTCGTTTGACACAACCGCAAACGACGCCCGGCTGTTAAGATGCTGCTGGACACCGTTGAGACCATCGGCCCACAACGTGCACCAGCGACAGTGTTTGCCCATGTTGTGGACGAGAAGCAGGTCGTCTTTTTTCCCGAACAAACTCGAGAGCTTGATCGCTTTACCGCCTTTGTCACGAAGTACGTAGTCTTCGACCTTCTCGCCGGCGATTTTCCTGCGAAGCTTGAGCACTTTGGCTTTCTGTCGGGCAAGGTCTTTTTCGGCCTGCGCAAGCTGCCGGGCGAGCGCGGCTTTGGAGGGTGTGGGTGTCATACCGGACTCCTTGATTAGCGTGGGGAAGAGAGAGTAACTCTGCCCATATTATACGTACCAGTGGCGAAAGGTTGCAAAGTCGGTAGATCGGCGTCGGGAGGTGTCGGATGTACTCGCCCGCCCCGGCGGGCAAGAAGCATCCGACACAACAGTGCAAGTAGGTCAGCTCCGGTCGCGGATTTGGAGCCCGACGGTTTGGGAAGTCAATACGAGCGACCGGTGCTGACGCCGCCGTGTGGATCTGATGTCAGCACCGTTTGCCCGGTTCTGTTGGTGGAGGCCGTCCATGTATCGGACCTGCAAACGGAGCTGACCTACAAGTCTCTGTCTTCCATGGACACTCACCCCCGCGCATTTGGGATGACAAAGCGGTTGCATCGAACAAGGCCGCGCCTATATTCGCTGAATGACTTCCGATTGGCTGCTCAAAGACCTCAACCCAGCCCAGCGCGACGCGGTTGAGACCACCGATGGTCCTCTGCTGGTGATCGCCGGGGCCGGCTCGGGAAAAACCCGGGTGTTGACACGCCGCCTGGCGTACCTGCTGACATCGCGTAAAGCCACTCCCTACCAACTACTTGCGGTCACCTTCACGAACAAGGCCGCCGGCGAGATGAAAGAACGAGTCGGCAAACTGGTCGGCGGCTCGGTAGTTGACATGAACGTCTCCACTTTCCACTCCTTCTGTGCGAGACTCCTTCGACGCGAAGCTTCGGCGATCGGCTACGATACCAACTTTACGATTTTCGACGCCGATGACGCCCTCTCACTGGTCAAAACCTGCCTGAAGGACCTGGGCTTCTCCGATGGTCAGTTTCCGCCCAAGGGGCAGATGCGAAAAATATCCGACGCCAAAAACCGGTTGATCGGTCCCGAAACGTTCGCCCAGCAAAGCTCCGGATATTTCGAGTCCCGCACGGCGGAGATATACAAGCTCTACCAGACGCGCCTTCGCGCCTGCAACGGCATGGATTTCGACGATCTGTTGTTTAACGCCGTCATGCTGCTTCGCAACGGCTCAGGGATCGGCGACAAATACCGGAGTTTCTTCAAGTATGTCCTCGTCGATGAATACCAGGACACCAACCACGTCCAGTACCTGCTGCTTAAAGAGCTGGTTGGTCCGGACAAGAATATCTGTGTGGTCGGCGATGAAGACCAGTCGATCTACGGCTGGCGCGGCGCCGATATCAGCAATATCCTGAATTTTGAGAAAGATTTCCCCGGCGCGAAGATTATCAAGCTCGAGCAGAACTACCGCTCCACCAGCCGCATCCTCAAGGCCGCCTCGGCGGTAATCGCCAACAACGACATGCGCAAAGAGAAAACGCTCTGGACCGATGTCGGCGACGGCGAAAACCTCGAGTTGTTTCTGGTCGACAACGCCAACGACGAAGCCGCGCGGATCGTCGAACAGATCGACAACGCCCAGCATGAGATGTCGCTGAAAGAGACGGTGGTGCTGTACCGCACCAACGCCCAGTCACGAGCCTTTGAAGAGCAGCTCAGGCGTCGCGGACTTCCCTACCAGATTGTCGGCGGCGTCGGATTCTACCAGCGCAAAGAGATCAAGGACCTTCTGGCCTACCTGAAGCTGATCGTAAACACCAAAGATGACGTCTCGTTTGGACGGGTGATCAACTATCCCAAGCGGGGAATCGGCCAGAAGACAACGCAGTCGATAGCGATGATCGCCAGCCAACAGGGAACCTCGCAATACGAGATCGCCCGCAACGCCGAGTTGTATCCCGACCTGGCGGGGAAAGCAAAACGTATCACACCGTTTACGGACATTATCGAGAAGTATCGAACCGATCTGGAACACCGCCCGGTCGATCTGCTGATACAGGACCTGGTAACCGATCTGAATCTGATCGAAGAACTCCTGGCCGAAGATTCAGTGGCCGGACAGGGACGGGTGGACAATATCGAGGCGTTTATCGAAGGCGCTTCGGAGTACGCCCGCGCCAATGGTAACAACGGCCTGGCGAACTATCTCGCCGATATCTCGCTGTTTACCGATCTCGATGCCTACCGCGAGATCGAAAACAAACTGACTCTCATGACGCTCCACGCCGCCAAGGGACTGGAGTTTGATACTGTCTATCTGGTGGGGCTCGAAGAGGGCCTGTTTCCGTTGCAGCGCACGGTGATGGAGCCGCTCGAACTCGAGGAAGAACGAAGGCTCTTCTATGTCGGCGCCACGCGAGCCAAAAAGAAACTCTACCTGTCGTCGGCGACCACACGGTTTCGATTCGGCGAAGTGGAGTCGATCCCGTCGCGCTTTATCAAAGAAGTCCCTGCGGAGTTGATCGAGATCCGCGACTATCGCTCGCGGACCGTGTTCGCCCCCACGGAGACATCGCGACAACCGTCGTTTCTGCCCAAACAGGCCGTGCGTCATGTCGCCGAGCCGGGAGAGCTTCAGTACGAATACGAAGACGAGCACGGCTTCAGTCCGGGACGCCTGGTCATGCACCCCACGTTTGGGCGCGGGAAGATACTGAAAGTTGATGGGTTCGGGGAGTCGACCCGGCTGGAGATCATGTTCTCCGGGATCGGCGTGAAAAAGATCATGGCGAAGTACGCCAAGTTGAAAGTGGTGGGGTGAGGGGTGACGGCGACGAGCCCGGCAAGGTATAGGAAGAACTGTGATTGAAGTTAGTAAGATAATGGCTGACATCGCCAAGCTAAGACCGATTTTCCATTCGGAAGCTGACTTTCAGCACGCCTTTGCCTGGGAGGTTCACCAATCGTCTCCAGACGCGTCGATTCGTCTGGAGAGGCCGATTCAGGTGAATGGCCACTTCATCCATCTTGACATCTGGATAAAGCACCTGGATGAAACAGTAGCTGTGGAGTTGAAGTACAAGACTCACGCGCTGTCCGTTGAAGTCGGTGGCGAACACTATCGATTAAAAAGTCACAGCGCATTAGACTGTGGCCGGCATGATTTTATAAGAGACATTGAGCGACTGGAACATGTTGCAGTGGGGCGAGAAGGCTACGTGGGATACGCCGTCATGCTCACAAATGAAAGTGGCTACTGGCATAAATCGACAAGTCATGAGGCTGCCGACGCCGAATTCAGAATTCACTCCGGGCGAGTCCTCGAAGGTAAACTCGGATGGGGGCCGATGACCTCGGACGGCACGAAGTACGGACGAGAGCGACCTCTCACCTTACAGGGCAAGTACGAAGTCGAGTGGACGGACTTCTCTCATCCGGGAGGCGCGACGTATGGGAAGTTTCGTTCGCTAATAGTCAAGGTCTCATGAGGATTGCGTGGCTACCAATCGCACCGGCAAGTGGGCACTTCATACCTGTCATGCTTCGACTCCGCTCAGCATGACGGCAATGACCGTGATTAGCAGCAGATACTTCATAACAGGGCAAACACCATGAACACCCTGCGATACCTTCGCCGAATCGGCGTCGCACAACTGCAGCCGGAGACAATCGACGGCCTCGCGTACCTGCAGGAGCATCACCTGCTGCATGTCCCGTTCGAGAATCTCGATATCAAACGAACCGTGCCGATCTCACTCGATACAGGTACGATCTATGACAAGGTGATCGGTGACCGTCGCGGCGGGTTCTGCTATGAACTGAACGGCCTCTTCTGCGAGCTGCTTCGCGAACTCGGCTACACCGTCGACATGGTCTCGGCGCGGGTGTTCAGGGACAACGGCACATTGAGCGCCGAGTTCGATCATATGGCACTGATCGTGCATTTGGCAAAGCAGCGTTTGCTGGTCGATGTCGGGTTTGGTGATTCGGCGCGTGGACCGCTTCCGCTCCCGAACGGGCAACATGCGGACATCTCCGGTCACTACCGGCTGAAAGCGGCCGAAAGCAGTGACACAGAAGCTTTCGTGCTCGAACGGGAGACAGATGGCGCGTGGAAAGGGCTCTTTCAGTTCTCGACCGTCGCTCGCGAGCCGAATGAATTTTCCGACATGTGCCGGTATCATCAGACCTCGCCCGACTCCCATTTCACGCAGCGAAACATGATCACGATCGCCACGCCGACCGGGCGCTTTACCCTGACCGATACCAAAGTAACCGAGACCGAGAGTGGCCTGAAGATGGAGACGCCGGTGGGCTCGGTCGAGGAATACGAGCGGATACTGGAGGAGAAGTTCGGGATCCGGTTTTGATAGACCGATTCCAGTAGTTGACAATCCGATCCACAACAGCGCATACTGCCACCAGAGATCTCTCCGGAGCGGTGTGCGGCTTACTCTCTTAACTATCGGGCCTATGGATCAATCTCACATTCGACAATACCGGCTCTCCGACCGGCTCGGGGCGGGCCGACACGGCGAGACGTGGATGGCGATCGACGAAGCGCTGCAGCGCCCGGTCACGCTCAAGTTCCTGCCGTCGACGCTGGTCACCGATGCCGGCTTTCGCGAGCAGTTCGCCGAGTCGATGCGGCGATTGAATGCCCTGAAACATCCCGCCCTGGCGGCATTTTTCACCATAGATACCGAAACCGACCGACCGTTTATCGTGCGCGAGTATATCACCGGAAAGCCGCTTCGCGCGTTCACCAACGGTGAGCCGATGTTCTACGGGGAGTTTCTCGACCTGGCGATCCAACTGGCCGACCTGCTCCAGTCGGCGCATGTCGAAGAAGTCGCGCTGGTCAACATCTCCCCCGGGAATATCATCGTTGATGATGACCAAAAGGTGCGGATTGTGGACGCCTGCCTTCCGTGGGACAGCAATCCCGAAGAGACAAGCGAGGCGGTAATCGACGCCGCACGATATCGCGCACCGGAACAACTGACTCGCGGGCCGATTGAGGTGGGATCCGATCTCTTCTCGCTCGGCGCGGTCTTTTTCGAGATGTTGACCGGAGAAGAGGCCTTTGACGGGGAGACCTTCGGCGAGGTGACAACCGCGGTGAGTTCGATTCCAATCTCGTTCGAGTCTCCGGTCGCACGGCGGATTCCGCACGAGGGGAAACTGCTTCTGGAGCGGATGACGGCGTGCGATGTTTCGGATCGCCTGTCGGCCCTCAGCCTGCTGGCCTCGCTGCAGGAGATGCGCGAGCAGCACACCCGGCAGGTGACGGGGGTGGCACAGGCCGAGGAGCGTTCTCCGGGCAGCCCGAGACGGTTGTTGATCCTCTCGATTATCGCCTTGATTCTCATAATCATCTGGTTTATTGTTACCTTTAATGCCCGCTAAGATGTTGTCGTATAGTATCATATAACGCCTTCACCGCTTCGTTTCCAGCCGAATGATCCCAGAAAGTTATTGGCGATTGGCCCTCGTGTGGCTATTATAAAGGGTTTGCACGGAGCGTTCTATACCTACGCCCTGAAAGGCCGGATTTCGTTGTATGAAACTGAAGCATAATACTGAGACAATAGATATCAAGTCACGCCTGCCGGTGGTCCCTCTTCGCGATGTGGTGGTCTTTCCCCATATGATCTACCCCCTGCTGGTGGGACGGAAGATGACCGTGAATGCCCTGCAGGAGGCGATGATCCGGGACAAGCAGTTATTCCTGATGGCCCAGAAGTCGCCCTCGATTGAAGTCCCCGCCTCCGATGACCTGTTTGAAGTCGGCGTGGTCGCACGCGTGCTGCAGGTGATGAAAATGCCCAACGGCACGCTGAAAGTGCTGGTCGAAGGTCTCGTGCGGGCCGAAACCGTCCGTCTGGCCAAAACCGACAACTACCTCTCGGCGCGGATCAAAGTTATTCCACCCGATGCCGAGCAGTACGACCGCGAGACCGAAGCGCTCTCACGCAAGGTTACCGAGCAGTTTGCGGAGTATATCCGCCTGAACCGCCGCATCCCCGATGAGGTGCTGGTTTCGGTGGCGTCGATCGAAGAATACACGCAGTTGGCCGATACGATCGCCGCCCACATTCTGCACAAGATCGAAACCAAGCAGGCAATTCTCGCCGCTTATTCGATCAAAGAGCAGTTCCATATTCTGACCGATGTGCTCACCGAAGAGGTAGAGATACTTCGGTTGGAGCAGAAGATCGATGGTTCGGTGCGGGATTCGATGTCGCGCTCGCAGCGCGAGATGTACCTGCAGCAACAGCTCAAGGCGATCAAGGATGAGCTCGGTCAGGCCGATGATACTTCGGCCGATGTCGAAGACCTCCTCGCACAGTTGGCCTCGCGGGCCTATCCGCAACGCGTGAAAGACAAAGCCGAAGAAGAGATCAAGCGTCTGTCGCGGATGCACCCGTACTCGGCCGAATCGGGTGTCGTGCGCAGCTATATCGAGTGGCTGTTGGCGCTGCCGTGGGAGATTACCACCGAAGACCGCACCGATTTCGGCGAAGTGCAGTCTATTCTCGACGGTGACCACTACGGTCTGGACAAAGCCAAAAAGCGCATCCTCGAACACCTCGCCGTCATCAGACTGGCGGGCAAAGTCAAAGGACCGATTCTCTGTCTGGTTGGTCCGCCCGGAGTAGGGAAGACATCGGTGGGTCGTTCTATCGCGCGTGCCATGGGTCGCAATTTCGTCCGCATGTCGCTTGGCGGCATTCACGATGAGGCGGAGATTCGCGGCCATCGGCGAACCTATATCGGCGCCATGCCGGGACGAATCATTCAGGCGCTGAAGAAAACGGAGTCCTCGAACCCCGTCTTCCTGCTCGACGAAATCGACAAAGTCGGCAAGGACTTCCGCGGCGACCCGGCCTCGGCGTTGCTCGAAGTGCTCGATCCGGAGCAGAACAACACCTTCAGTGACAACTATCTCGAAGTCGAATACGACCTCTCCGAGATTCTGTTCATCACGACGGCCAATACCACCGCCAGTATTCCGGCGCCGCTTCGCGATCGCATGGAAATCATCCGCCTGCCCGGCTATCTCGAATTCGAGAAGGCGGCGATTGCGAAAGACTACCTGTTCCCGAAGATCAAAAAGGAAATGGGGGTCGAGTCGGTGACCATGGAGCTTCGCGACGATGCTGTCTTCGAGATCATTCGCTATCACACCCGCGAGGCCGGTGTTCGCGAGCTCGAACGCAAGTTGTCATCGGTCGTGCGCAAGACGGTGCTCGATATGGCGAAAGGGAAAAAAGTCCGTCGGCTGGCGTACAACAGAACAAAAGTCGGAAAAGCGCTGGGACCCCGTCGCTACATCGATACCGATATCAAAAAGCAACCCACCGTCGGTTACGCGGTCGGTCTGGCCTGGACCGAGATGGGCGGCGAAGCGCTCCCGGTCGAGGTGCTTCCGATGCGCGGCAAAGCCAAGCTGACACTGACCGGATCGCTCGGCGAGGTCATGCGCGAATCGGCATCGGCCGCCCTGTCCTACATCCGCAACCACACCAAGCGGTTCGGACTCGATGACAAGTTTTACGAAGATATAGAATTGCACGTGCATATCCCCGAAGGCGCCGTGCCCAAAGACGGACCGTCGGCCGGCATCACCCTGACTGTGGCGATGCTGTCCAGTGTGACCGGAATCCCGGTGCGCACCGATATCGCCATGACCGGCGAAGTGACCCTGACCGGTGACGTGCTGCCGATCGGCGGCCTTAACGAAAAGCTGCTGGCCGCGAAACGGAACGGGATCTCCGAGATTATCGTCCCGGAGAAAAACCGCAAGGATATCCCGGACCTTCAGCCGGAACTGCTCGACGGTCTCACGCTGCATTTCGTCCGTCGGGTTGATGACGTTATCAAGTTGGCAATGACGGAGGCGCCGCAGGAGCGACACAAACGTCGCACGGCGCACCATGCGACTCAGCATCGCCCGAGCTAAGCGCGAGCGGAGTCGCTGTCGGGGACGGGGGGCGTGGGTCCCAGGAGGAACGCGATAGGAGCGAAAGGTTTTAAGGCGGAGTTTGTCGGCTCGTTTTTCGACATGGAGCAGATTCCCAAAGACACCCGGCCGCAGGTTGCACTGGCCGGGCGTTCCAATGTTGGGAAGTCTTCGCTGCTCAATCGACTGGTCGGACGAAAGGGACTGGCAAAGGTATCCGGAACACCGGGCAAGACCCGCTCGCTGAATTTCTTTCTGATCAACGATGCTTACTACCTGGTTGATTTGCCCGGCTATGGCTACGCCCGCGTGTCGAAAGATATCAAGCAGTCGTGGGGGAAGCTGATCGAAAGCTACCTCCGCACATCGGAAGCACTGGCCGGACTGGTCCTGCTGCTGGACTGCCGAAGAGACCCGACTCCCGAGGATGCCCAGCTGCTGAGCTGGCTGGCGGCCCGCGAACTGCCGGCCCTGATTGCCCTCACCAAGGCCGACAAGCTGACTCGCAATCAGCTCAACCGCAAAGAAACGCAGGTTGAACAGGAACTGGGACTGTCGGCCATCGCGACCTCGTCGAAATCCGGCGTCGGCAAAATAGACTTGCTGCGCGCGGTCAATGAATTGGTAGATGAATTCTCTCCACGCTGAAAGGCGTCTGTACATGAGTAACAATAGAGTAGTTGTCGGCTGTCAATGGGGCGACGAAGGCAAAGGCAAGATTGTCGACCTGCTGGCGGCCCAGTCCGATGTGATCGCCCGCTTCCAGGGCGGCGCCAACGCCGGTCATACGATCCATGTCGATGGCCGCAAGTATGTCCTCCACCTGATCCCCTCGGGGATTATCCAGCCCGGCAAGACATGTGTGATCGGCAACGGCGTGGTCCTCGACCCGATCGACTTCCGCACCGAACTCGATTTCCTCACCGAAGAAGGGATCGAATACAAGGGACGGTTGTTCGTCAGCCCGGCCACCAACCTCGTCCTGCCGTATCACAAGCTGATCGATGCGGTCGAAGAAGAAAGCCGGGGAACCGGATCGATCGGTACCACCAAGCGCGGCATCGGTCCGGCCTATGTCGACAAAGTCGCCCGGCACGGTATCCGGGTCGCCGACCTGTTCGAGCCCGAAAGACTCCGCCGTCGCCTCGACTACCAGCGCACGATCAAATCGCGCTATCTCGAAGGTTCCACCGATGAGCGGGCCGATCTCGATCGCACGTACAACATGCTGCTCGAGATGGCCGAGATCCTTCGCCCGATGGTGGTCGATGTATCCCTGTTGCTGCACAAGTCGTACCGCGAAGGGAAAGTCATGTTGTACGAGGGGGCGCAGGGATGTATGCTCGATGTCGATCTCGGCACCTATCCGTTTGCGACGTCGTCAAACACCACCACCGGCGGCGCCCTGACCGGTCTGGGGATCGGTCCGAAGATGATCGACGAAGTGGTCGGCGTGGTGAAGGCCTATACCACCCGCGTCGGATCGGGACCGTTCCCGACCGAGCTGATCGATGACTGCGGCGAAGAGATCCGTCGTTTGGGCGATGAGTACGGCGCCACCACCGGCCGCCCGCGACGCTGCGGCTGGCTCGACCTGGTCGCCCTGAGACACGCCGTGCGTATCAACGGCGTCGACTCGATCGCCATCACCAAGCTCGACGTGCTCGACAACCAGGCCGAACTCAAAGTCTGTACGCATTATGAACTCGAGGGACAGACGATCGACCAGGTGCCGCTCGATATGGCCAAGCTTCAGTACGTCAAGCCGGTCTACAAAGCGATTCCGGGCTGGCAGGCCGATACCACCGGGATTACGTCGTTCGACGACCTCCCGGAAAAAGCTAAAGCGTATCTGAACTATATCGCCGATGATCTCGGCGTGGTGATCCGCGTCGTCTCGACCGGAGCGAAACGCGAAGAGACCATCATGGTATAAGAGACCATGCGCCGACAAGGTCAATGACTACGGAAAACCAAGGGAGTTTGTACATGAAGAAGCTGATGATATTCGCGTCGATGCTGGCGCTGATGTTCGCCGTTACGGCGTGCGCCGGGGACGACGACAGCAAGGCCGCCGACAAGCAGGATACGACGATGACCGAGCAGAAGGGTAAAACCACGACCGTCAAGTCCGACAAGGGTGAGCCGGGCGAAACAGCGGATGGTGACATGGAATGGAATGAAAACGAATCCGGCCTCAAGTGGATGGATCTGAAGGTTGGCGAAGGCAAAGCTGCTGAGATCGGCGACAATGTCGAGTGCCACTACCACGTCTGGCTCTCCGACAAGGACGGCGTCAAGGGCAAGTCGGTACAGGACTCACACGAGGCCAACCCGCGCACGGGACAGGTGGAGACCTTCAAGTTCAAACTGGGTGACAGCAACCTGATCAAGGGCTGGAACGAAGGCATGGTCGGGATGAAACCGGGCGGCGCCCGTCGCCTGCTGGTCCCGCCGGAGTTGGGCTGGGGCAACCGCGCCATGGGCAACATGATCCCCGCCAACTCGACCGTTCTGTTCGAAATCGAGCTGATCAGCTACCCCGGCAAGTAGACCGAGGCATGTAGACTTGTAGCGACTGTCTTGTTTGTAAAGACGTGTAGGGCAGGTCTGTCCTCAGACCTGCCACTATCCAATGAGACGTGTAGGTCAGGTCTGTCCTCAGACCTGACACCAAAGAATGAGTAAACCGAGGCTGCTTGCAGCCCGGCTCGTGCGTGGCGTACGTCCTCGTACGCCACGAACCGCAAAGTCGGAACCCCTGCGGTTCCGACCGGTCATGTCCGAACCACAGGGGTTCGGACCTACAGACTCATGAAGCGCCCTCATCCTTGATGGGGGCGCTTCTCCTTGCCGATCGTACCACACCTTGCCGATCGTAGCACACCGTCATGCTGAGCGGAGTCGAAGCATGACCAACCTGGCATGAGTCCGCCCGCCTGTGGCCCACCTAGAGTGAGTCCGCGCTGCGGACGAACGGCAGGTGGGGAACCGGAAACGTCCTGTCGCAGGGTTCTGTCGGATGCTTCCTGCCGAAGGCAGGTACATCCGACAGCAGGTCTGTCCGCCCCGCGGACGAACGGCAAGTGGGCCACAATCGCCGATTCCAATCAACTCACCCCTCCCCAAAATCATTCTCTCGGGCACAATTGCCACTCTCGTGTGTTGTATCCCGTACATACTGGAATCTGGACTCGGATGGCCCATGATCGCCGTCCGGACAAACAAAATGGAGGACTACCATGCCGCATACCCTTCCCGAACTCGGATACTCGTTCGACGCCCTGGAGCCGTTTATCGACGCCAGGACGATGGAGATTCATCACGACAAGCACCACCAGGCCTATATCACCAAGCTGGTCGACGCCATCAAGGGCAACGCCGAGCTGGAGAAGAAATCGGCCGAACAGCTGGTCTCCGATCTGAATGCCGTCCCGGAAAATATCCGCACCGCAGTCCGCAACCACGGCGGCGGCCATGTCAATCACTCGTTTTTCTGGCCGATCCTGAAGAAGGACGTCACGTTTGCCGGTCCGGCCGCTGATGCGATCACGAAAGAACTTGGTGGTTTTGACCAGTTTAAGGCAAAATTCACCGCCGCGGCGGTTGGTCAGTTCGGCTCCGGCTGGGCCTGGCTGGTGGTCAAAGACGGCAAGCTGGAGATCATGTCGACCCCGAACCAGGACTCACCGCTGTCGCAGGGCAAGACGCCGATTGTCGGGATCGATGTCTGGGAGCATGCCTACTATCTGAAATATCAGAACAAGCGCCCGGACTATGTTGAGGCGTTTTTCAACGTCATCAACTGGGAGAAAGTCGGCGAGCTGTACACGGCCGCGACGAAGTAGCTCCTGGAAGCACACGCTCTGTAGAGCGAAGATACACGCCGCCGCGGTCGCACGATCGCGGCGGTTTTCTTGTCGCGATGTTCTGTCGAATGCTTCCTGCCGAAGGCAGGTACATCCGACAGTTTTCTTGCAGGGCAGAACCCGAAACCGGAGGTCGAAGCGGTTCTGCCAGTGAAGTGAATCGAGTAGGTCAGGTCGCTTGCGACCTGATAAGTCTTGTGGCCCACCTAAAGAGAGTCCGCCGCGGACGAACGACAGGTGGGGAATCGGCTCTCGTGGCCGCGACTTCAGTTTCGTAGGTCAGCTCCGGTTGCAGGTTCGCGACATTGACGATTTACTGTGAACTCCCGAGCGACCGGTGCTGACACTGCATTTTGGTGTGAAGCGTCAGCACCGTCTGCGGGAGAGGCTTCTGTTGGAACGATCGGCGCTGCAATCTACAGACGGAGCTGACCTACACGAGTTCGCTCGGATGCTTCCTGCCGCAGGCGGGTACATCCGACAGCCGCATGAGCCCCGCAAACCCCTTGTCTGACGCGAACTTTGCCCGTCACAAAACGGTTGACTTTGCAGGCCGCCGGGCTATTTTAGACGACTACACTGCGGACGGCTACAGATGTTATGGGGGTGTAGCTCAGGGGTAGAGCTCCTGCCTTTTAAGCAGGCTGTCGAAGGTTCGATCCCTTCCACCCTCATAAGTTTCTTGGTTACAGGCGTTTCGGTCGGGCTTACGGCCGGGGCGCCTGTCTTTGTCTCCGCACCAGCCCGGTGCTCCTGACTCATTGGCGTCCGAGTCTCGACCGAGGGTGTCTCCTCGATAGTCAGGTTAGGGCTTGCGCGATCCGGGTCTTTGTATATATTGTTGCCTCGACATCGACCCCGGCCTGTCCGGAGTCTACAGATTTTGAATGCGCCATTAGCTCAGTTGGTAGAGCAGCTGACTCTTAATCAGCGGGTCCGGGGTTCGAGCCCCTGATGGCGCATTTTTTTATGGGGGAAAGTAACGACTAGTAACCTGCACAAAGTGATTGAACTATCTGGTGTGGGCTCCTAAACTTGGATTAGTCTCGTAGGTCCGAACCCCTGCGGTTCGGACATCGGTCAGCTGGGTACACGGTCGTTCCGACCCACAAGACGCAGTCCCATTGCGCAACAAAAGGCTATCACGTATGCCCTACACCTGCATCTGGAAATACACCGTCCACGAGAAACACGTCGACGAGTTCATCGAAACATACGGCCCTAACGGCAATTGGGTGCGGCTGTTTCGACAAGCCGATGGCTACCTCGGGACAGAGCTGCTGCGAGATCTCGAGAACCCACTCCGTTTCGTGACTATCGACCGATGGGAGTCCGAATCTTCGTACAAGCAGTTCAGACAGAACAAAGCCGCTGAATACGAAGCTATCGACCGCGCCTGCGAGCGCTTGACTGTCAACGAGCAGTTGATCGGGGTGTTCGATTAGCCGATAGAGAGCCAACCGACTCTGCAGAGAAGGTTTGCCCTCAAACCTGCCACGCAAAGTCGGCATGTCTGGGGACAGACATGCCCTACTCCCGCTAAAGTGATTCCGCCCGCTGTGCCCCACCTGAAGTGAGTCCGCCTCGGACGAACGGCAGGTGGGAAATCGAAAACGTCCTGTCGCATTGTTCTGTCGGATGCTTCCTGCCGAAGGCAGGTACATCCGACAGCTCCGTAGGGAAGGTTTGTCCTCAAACCTGCCACGCAAAATCGGCATGTCTGAGGACAGACATCCGCCCTACTCCAGCACCCAGCGCTGCATCAGCGACTCCGGCAGATACACCTCACGCGCGACAAACGTCTGCGTATCCGGCCGCCCCTGCGGCGGGCGGCTCGGTGACATGTGGATCATAAAGATGCGCTCGGGACGAATCACATCATGAATCAGCTTTTGCGTAAACGTTATCCGCGGCCGCTCGTCCCACGAATCGACAAACGCAGCATCGATCGTCGTATCGCCAAACCCAAACGACTGGTAGCGCTCGAAATCCAACAGGTCGGCATCGCCGCTGTGATAGAACGTCCGACCGTCCATCGCAACGATATACTCCAGATGCCCGATACCGCCATGGCGGTCGAATTTCTCGAAGGTGACCGTGTCCTCATCAATGTACGACGAGTGCTTCGATGGCAGCGCCCGGACCGAAATGCCGTTGATGCTGAGAGTCACCACCGAGTCGCCCGGCGCCGGGACGATATGGATTCGATCGCGGATGTCGGCGTATTGCGCGGTCAGACTAAGCGCCGAATCGATCTGCGGCGGACCGACCACGTGCGCTCGGGGATTGCTCAACAGATGCCGCGCAGTGACAGCAGCGTTGAAATGATCATCGTGCACGTGGGTGAACAGCGCGAGGTCGATCCGGTCGAACGGCGGCAGCGCTTCGCGCATCAGGTTGGCGACACTGTCGGTTGGTTTGAAATAGAAGTCGCGCTCCAGCGGCGCCAGGAACCCGTCGATAATGACCGCCTTGTGCTCGGTTTCGATCAGGTAACCGCAGTTGGCGATATACCGGACAGCCAGACGCGGCCCTGCGGACTGCTCCGCGCAGGCGACAAGGAGGGAGATGATGAGCAACACCAGCAGACGACGGACCATACAGACAACCTCCCGGGCTTTCTGCTCTTTACGAATACCGACGCCGGGAGGATGCGTTTTGTTTTGTCGGTCAGTTATCCTGGCGAGTCAGAAATGTTTTTCGCAGTACCGCACCGTCCTGGCGGGCAAGTAACAGCTGGTCTTCGTCGCGGACGAACTGGTACGTCAGCAGGTTCCCCGCCCCGGAGCCATCCTCGACCTCGACATACAGCGAGTCGCCCACCACCGAGTACGTGAACTCGTAGTGTCCCCAGGCGATCTGAGAGCAGTTGGTCCCGGTGTGGTTGACGCGATACGTGACGGTGTCGGTTCCGACCGGATAGACGACCCCATCTGCCGACGCGGAGTCAACTAGCCAGGAGCCGACAACGGGCGGATACAGATGGCTGTTAACAGAGGAATCATCATCGCTGCAACCGATCGCCAGAACCAGAAGCAGCGTGCACAAGAGAACAGGCATTAGCCGGAACATAAGAGCCTCCCGCCGGTGATTTTCGTGATTGCTGTTATTCCCCGGTGCCATGATCTACACCAAGATCGCACGACGGGCGGCTTTTGTCAACACAAGAGGCGTTGAGAAGAAGCGACAGGCAGTCCCCTCAGGGTATTGCCCGAACCGACATTACGGGTTATGTTGGCCAAAACACTTCGTCGGCCCCTGCACGATAAGGAGTTCTCGTGGTCAAACGATCAGGTTGGGTATTTGGCTGGCAAATGATGGCTCGGCTGGCACTGCTGTGCCTGACATGTGTCCCGGCCACCACCGCACAGGACTACGCCGGCAGTGATTCGACTGCCGAAGCGGTTTCCACCAACGATGGGCCGCATGTCTTTTTCGCCGACAGCACACACGCAGTCGTATTCTACTTCTGCGATGATTCTCTGTTCAGCCGCGAGTACCAAGCCGTGGACACGGTTCGGTTCGACGGCGTGTGCGATGACACCGGCATCAGCTACACCGTCGTCAGGCATCCAAAGCTGCCTCCAACCGATCAGTGGTCCGATATAGAGAAGTTCTTCGCCGTCAGCGATCTGCACGGCGATTTTGAACATTTCGCAGAGATCCTTCGCACCGCCGGAATTGTCGACAGCAGCCTGCACTGGAACTGGGGAAGCGGGCATCTGGTGGTCAACGGCGATGTGTTCGACCGCGGTCCAGAAGTCACCGAGTGTCTCTGGCTCATCTACCGGCTCGAGCAGGAGGCAGCCCGCGCCGGGGGCGCCGTGCATTTCCTGCTGGGTAATCACGAACTGATGGTGCTGCAGGGCGACCTTCGCTATGTCAACGATCGCTATCTGGAAGGTATCTCGCGGCGGGGGAGAATAGCGTACGATGAGCTGTTCGGAACCGAAACCGCTCTCGGGCGGTGGCTTCGCACCAAACCGACCGCAATCAAACTCAACCGCACGCTGTTCGTGCACGGCGGGATATTCACCGACTACATCCGCGACGGTCTGAATCTGGCCGACATCAACAATCTCGTCCGTGGCGGACTGGACTACTCATCGCTTCGTCTCACTTTCGAGCCGGGCATAAAACAGGCCTACGGCAGTTTCGGCCCGCTCTGGTATCGCGGGTACACGCGCGACCTTGAGGATCGCTATGCCGAGCTGACCGATCGGCAACTCGATTCGGTTCTTAGTTTCTTCGACGCTGACCGGGTGGTTGTCGGCCACTCCGAGCAGGACAGCCTGGTCACCTGTCACGGTGGTCGGGTGGTGGCAATCGATGTCGATATCGAAGCGAGAGGCGGTCAGGAGGGGTTGCTCTGGCAGGACGGGCGTTTGTGGCGCGTTGTGGGTGATGGAACGAGGTATGAGGTAACAGAGCGCTAGCGACCTGTGCGTGACAAGACCAGAGATCGGTGCGTGGTGTACGTCCCCGTGCACCACGCACCAACCGAATAACAGATTGCTACTTCAGCAGAAGCATCTTCCGTGCTTCGCTGAATTCACCGGTCGTAAGACGGTAGAAGTAGACGCCCGAAGATACTTTGGCGCCGCTTTGATCGGTGCCGTTCCACTCAGCGGTGTAGCTGCCGGCCGAGAGATACCGGTCGACAAGCACGTTGGTCAACTGGCCGAGCACGTTGTAGACCTCGAGTCGCACCTGACCGCTGGACGGCAGGCTGAACTGAATCTCGGTGGTCGGGTTGAACGGATTCGGATAGTTTTGAGCGAGTCCGAACCCTTCCGGCAGGTTGTCGCGATCATTCTCGCGCACATCGGTCGGCGTCCCGAGAAGCGACCCGGAGATGCTGCCGTAGTACCATGTGAAGCCGCCCACGCTGCTTTTCTCGACCACCGCCAGCAGCTCCGGACCGGCGCCGATAAAAAACGCGCCTTCAAGCGTGCTGACATCGGTAGAGATCGGCGTGCCGTTGAAGCTCTGAATGACCGTGATGCGTTCGGTGAAAGCGACCCGGAGGCAGTTGACGGTCTGCCCGTCATAGGTGATCGTACCCCAGGCGTCGACCTCGTTGAAAGTCGTGTCAAACGACTCGGCCAGAACGCCAAACGAAGAGGAGCTCTTGTTGCTCACGGTCGTCCAGGTGTTCCCGTACTGGAGCGGGAAGACGAAGTCCGGGGTTTTGGTATCATAGGTTTCTACGAACCAACCGAATCCCGATACTTTCGCTGCGCTGCCGACAAAGGACAGCGAGGTCGGAAGCGATACGGTGTAGGACCACATCGAGTCGGCGCTGCCCGAACCCTGAAGATTCAGCGTGACGACATTGGCTCCGGGGAAGCTGTCGGGAAATGGAGCGGTGGACGGTTCCACGACGAGAGTGGTGTACATATCCGGGAAATCGACACCGGAGAAATCCCACGTCTGATTTCCGGAGCCGGCGACGGCCGCATCGAAGAAGGCCTGATCGACACTATCGGACGACGCGGTCTCCTGCGTCGTGCCGGGCGACGGCAGGTAGCCGTTGGTCGGGATCGAGATCTGAGCCTGTACTGAAATCCCGATTGCGACCAAGAGCAGTGATGCATACAAAATCGTGAGCGAACGTTTCATCGATGGTACCTCTGTTATGTAGCTGTTGTTGATTTGCGAAACGCGGACGCCTGATCCGGCGCCGGGTCGTGCCCGAATATAAATATACAAATTGGAGCCATTTGGTCAATGTTTTTAAAGCGTCGCGTCACCGGTCGGCGATCGGCGGGGGTGATCAGGCGCGGATACCGGACAGGTGGAGCATCGACTCGCGTTCGGCCGGGTCGGCCCGGCCCCAGGCGGGGGAGACGGAGACTCCGGTGAACCCGGCTGCCTCCAACAGGTTACGATAATCGGACTCCGTCCAGGCCTGCAGGGTGTTGCGGTACGTACTGACTGTACCGTCGGCAGCGTCCACGATATGGAAGACTGTCTCGGCGGCTCGCTCGGATTCATACCAGTGGTTCTGCATCAGGCAAAGATGCGGACGGTCGGAGAAAAGCCCGGAGGGAGCCTTGTACCAGGTGTCCGGTCCGGTCCCGACTCCCATGATCGTATCGAACGCGTGCGCTTCGGCAAGAAACCTCCCGCCCGATTTCAGCGCACGGTGGACTTTGGCCAACAGATCACCGATCTCCTCGGGGGAGAAGGCGTTGAACTCGCCATAAATCATGACTGCCAGGTCATAGCCGCCACCGAAATCCACGGTGCGAAGATCACCGAGCGTGAACTCACATCGGTCGGGATGGTGGTTGTGCTCGATAGCGTGTTCTATCGACGCCGGAGAGAAATCGATCGCCCGAACGGTATGACCGAGTGCCGCCAGGCGTGAGGCATAAAGGCCGGGTCCGCATCCGAGATCGAGGATACGCGCTGGTTTGCTGTCGAGGAGGGTCTCGTGGAGGTAACGGACGTGGTTTTCGACGGTAGCGAGCTTCCGACTGGCGAGATCGCTCTCCTGCGAAAGATGGATATCCAGCATCCGCCGACTGAATTCCGGCTCATCCCAGGGGATCTTGTACCGGTCGCCCCACAGCGTGCCGGATGGTTGATCGGCGGTGACAAACTCGTTCAGCTGCACAGCTACCTCCCGCTGGAGTGGTCCATCAGTCGGCGATACAGGACGTACCGCCGACTGAAGATATCCGTTGTGCCCCGCGATGTCAACTGATGGCGCGAGAGAGTGTTACGATCGCTGAGCTGCGACTAGACGCCGAAGGCGCCGATCACAATCAGCACGGTACCGATTATGGCGATCGTGATCCGAACGCCGACTGTAAGTCCGGCCCGATGACGTTCGTGCCAGTCGGCCAAGCTCTGCCAGCGCAGGAAACGGAGCACACGAATTCGCAGCTCCAGCATCTGAGGAACAACAAAGACGAGAGCGAGTATTACTACGCCCACGATGATGAGATAGGTTGAGTTGCTCATGGCAACCTCCATCGCTGTTTCCTGTCTAAGGTACCCATAACAGGCTCGTCTATTCAACAAAATGTGAGCAAATCTTAGCAATTTCGGGCGGGATTGTCTTCTTTCGTGGATAGGATTGACAAGTTTATCCATTATATCTATCTTGTATTATCATCTCATCTCATGAGAAAGGTAATACCATGAAGGCACTGCTAATCGTATCGAGTCTGCTCGCCCTGTTTTGTCTGTCAGGGTGCAGCGACGATGATTGCGCGACCTGTCCGGATATCACCGCTCCTGCCGCGACGGCGACGTATTCTGTAGTTGGTTACTGGGAAGCTCTGGAATGCGAAGGGCATTGTGTAGCCGATGCTCAGATGTCCTTTTCAGTTACGCTTCGTCGCGACCACACCTATACGCAGGTAGAGTGCACTGATTGTACGCGTACGGTAAACGGTCGATACAGTCTGCAGGGTGATACCCTGACTCTGACGCCAATCGATGCGCCGCCGGTTTACATGGCCAACTCGGTCTGGATATGCCAGGTCGGGCCGGACTTCATGTGCTGGCGTCGCGGTGAGTGTGACACATCTCCCGCCTGGTTGTTCGTCCGGTCAACCTCGAACTGATCGACTGCGCTCGGCTCAGGCTAACTTGCCGGCCGGGAAACACTCTCGTATAGTGACGACGGGGCTCTATTTGAAAGGTACGGCGATGTAGTTTCAGCACTCGATTCTACGATATACCGGTTCGGGTCTTGCCTGTTTCTGTGCCCTGAACCTTTTTCCAACGAAGTGGAGATTGTTGGAGGTGACATATGTCCCCCCGAGTGCTGGTACACTGTACGAACCTGTCCATATCACTTGATAGCGTTCCACTTTCGAAGAGTCTGAATCTCAGTCTATCATCCGGTGACCTGATCTGTCTTATGGGCGGTAATGGCTGCGGCAAGTCTACCTTGCTGGAGTTCATTCATCGCCGCTCAGAGAGTGACACTGCCCGACCGGAATTCGGGCCGGTTATTGACGGATCGCTGCATCTCGCCACTAATCTTCGCTGCCGGTATCTGCCTCAGACCATACCCGTTGATGTGACGCCTTTGACTGGTCTGCTCCCCGAGTCGAAGGCACTGGTCTGTCGACTGGCTTCGGATTTCGGTCTGACCGAACCGGGCAGGCCGGACGGCCACTTTTCTCAGGGAGAGTTGCAGAAGCTCATGCTGGCGCAGGCATTGGCGGATGACGCTGATCTGTTGCTGCTGGATGAGCCTACAAACTACCTCGACATAGTCGGCCTCACCGCCCTGGAGTATCATCTGGATCGCTCCTGCGCGCGGGGAGCAGGAGTGTTGATAGTCTCTCACGACCGGGCTTTGGCCGACCGGTGTGCCGATGAGACGATCCTCATGACGCGTGAGCGGTGTTACCGGGTTCCGGGCGGGGCGACCGAGGTGCTGGGAGAGCGGGAGGAGGATGTAAAGAGCCGTGCGAAACAGGCAGCGCAGATCCGAAGACGCATCCGCGCTCTGCAGGACGATGTCCAGCGAAAGACTACCTGGGCCTATCGGAAGGAGCAGTCCAAAAAAGGGGCGGGTTCGGAGAAACCGTTTATCGCCAAGCGGGCCGCCAAGATGAACAAGCGCGCGAAAGCGGTGGAACGAACAGCAGAGAAGGAGACGAAGAAGCTCGAGCGGACGAAACCGTTCGTTCCGAAAAGGGTTAACCTGCTGTTGCCGTCGAGGACCGTCCGCAATCGTCGCGTGTTCCTGCTCAATGATGTGTCGTTCGGCTATGGCGACGATATGACGTTGCTTCACGATCTGTCATTTGGTGCGTCGACCAACGACAAGTTCTGCCTGATGGGGGCCAACGGTTCCGGGAAATCAACCCTGCTCAAGTTGGTGACCGGGAAGCTGCACCCTCGGACGGGAGCGGTGGAGCACAATCAGTCGGTCATGCTGGCCGAAGTTCCCCAGCAACTCGACAGGTTTTATACGAAGCCGACCCTGCTTGACAACTTCGCCGATTGCGCGGCGTCGGAGACGGAGGTACGTCGCGCGCTGGGGGCCGTGCAGTTGCGTCGCGACAAGGTGCACGAGCCGATCGGCGCGTTCTCTCGCGGCGAGTTGATGAGGGCTGCCATCGTCAAATGCCTCCTGCAGCAGGCCGAGTTCATCATCCTGGACGAGCCGACATCACATCTCGATATCGAGTCGATCCAGGTGTTCGAGCAGGTGCTTGCGGAATTTGACGGCGGTTACCTGATCGTCAGTCACGACCGGGCATTCGTAGAGCACGTCGCCGACCAGTTGTATGTGCTTGAAAGCGGTACGCTGAAGCTGGCGTAATGCGAAAACCCGGAGAGCGTGAAGCGGCGCTCTCCGGGCTTTCTGTTCAGCAAGTAAGTAGGAACACTTATCGAGTCGAATTGTAGTCGCGACGAGGATCATTGGCGAGTCGGATACCTGGCTCATGAGGGCTCGCCGCGGTCGGCTCGGCTATCGACCAGTTGTTGGGATCGGCCGGGTCACCGCCCTGGTACGACATAGTCCAGTAAAACTCCAGCGGATAATAGCCGGACCAGTCGGGCGCCCAGTAGTCGATATAGCCATAGATAGAATACACGCCGGTCGCGTTCTGCTGGAGATCGACCTGGTAGGCCGAGAGGTAAAACACCCAACCGTCGTTGTAGCCGAACTCGCTGTACGCAAAATCTATCACCATCGGATCGTTGTAGGCCTGCAGTGCGGTGTAGGCGTGCTCTGCACTCGGCTGATAACTGGTCACCGTTACCGTATCGTAGTGGTTGACAATGGTCTGCACCGTGTCGGTCACGGTGACCGTGACGACCGTGGTATCGTAGTGGTGCTGCGTCACCGTTACCGTGTCATGAATGCTGACGGTATCGCGAACAACGACCGTATCGGTGATGGTCGACGAGGTTGTGTCGTGGACCACTACCGTGTCGGTATGATGGACGGTCACGGTATCGGTTGGACCTTCGACATATTTCTCGATATACTCGGTCGAGTTAACAACCTTCTCCTTGTCGCAGCCCGAGAAGACGGGGACAATCGAGAGGGCAAGCATCGGCAACGCTAAAACAAGCAGTCTTTTCATAGAAGTCTCCGTGGGCGGATGGCTGTTTTTCTGAGAGGGGGTACTGCAAACGGCGGGCCGATTTTGTCACGAGCGGTCACGGCCTGCTAAGTCGTTAGGAATCGGTTGCTTCCGCGGGTATAGGGGACTGCCCACAGCGGGGGCTGGCGACGGTGTTTAGACAGTTCGTTGCATAGGGGGAGGGGCAGGCTTCGATCAGCTCAATCTTCGCCAGGCTCAGTCTTCGCCAGGCTCAGACTGACGTCTCCGACGCTATTGAGGTGAACTAACGAATCGAGAGCCGAAAAAAGTCACCCTGAGCTTGTCGAAGGGTGACCACACCGGAAGACGGTTTACCGATGGGTCTGGAGGAACCAGTCAACCGTCCGCCGCAGGCCTTCCTCAAGAGTCACGGTCGGTTGCCAGCGAAGCTGGGTGCGGATACGTTCGATACTGACCACGCGCCTTCGAATGTTGTCGATATCTCTTCGGTCGATATGCTCCGGTATCACCTCGCGGCCGAGCAGGCGTGCGATAATATGTACCAGCTCCAGAACCTTGGTCTCGGTACCGGTGCCGATATTGTACACGCCCCCTTCGGACTTGGGGGAGAGCAACGCCGTCAATGTCGCCTCGACCGCGTCGTCGACATAGGTGAAGTCTCTTGTTTGCTGACCGTCGCCGTGCACCGACGGGTGTTCGCCTCGGCTGATGCTGTCCATAAACTTGGCGATCACGCCGCAGTAAGGATTGGTCGGCGATTGCTTCGGGCCGTAGACGTTGGAGTAGCGGACCGATGCTACCGGCAGATGGTAGGTCTCGTAGAAAGCGTAGCAGTAATTCTCGCCGGCAAGTTTCGAAACGGCGTACGGCGAGAAGGTATGTGGACGTTCATCTTCGAGAATGGGGATGATTCTCGGATTGCCGTAAACGGAGGCCGATGACGTGTACACGATCCGCTCCACCGGGTGCTCGCGGGCGGCCATGAGGACGTTGAGCGTGCCGCCGATATTGACCTCGTAGTCATCGCGGGGGTTCTTCGTAGAGACGACGATATTGCGGGCGGCGAGATGGGCGACAAAGTCGGCACGTTTGATCAGATCGGTGACGAGCGCCGAGTCGGTGACGGAACCCTCGATGAACTCGTACTCGATGTCGTTATCGAGATTGTCGAGCGTACCGGAGCAGAGATCGTCAAGAACGATCACCTTTCCGCCGGCGCGAGCAACTCGCCCGACCAGATTAGACCCGACAAATCCGGCGCCGCCGGTCACCAGGACTGTTTTTCCCGCAAACGAAAGCTCGGTCATAGTATCAGCCTTTTATCCCAAACCGCAGAAGGAAGAGGGGGCGGGCCAGCCGCCACCAATCACGAAACGGCTTCATCTTGGTATACTGTCGGCTGTCTCCATGATAATATACAGTCACGGGAGATTCAACCACCCGGCAGTTCATTGACTGAACCGCGCGGTACAGCAGATAGGGCTCCAGCTCGTAGGTATTGAGCCATTCCTGTTCGAGGTTGATCCTCGGATCATCGAGCAGCGTCAGGAAAAAGGCCCGGAAACCGTTGGTGCCATCGGTGATTCGCTTCCCGCACATGATAGTGAAAACGAGCGAGAACAGGCGGGTGGAGATCTCACGAAAGAGGGGACCGTTGACCGTCTTGCCCCCTTTGAGGCGACGAGAGCCCTGGACAAAATCGGCGCGGTCTTCACGGAGGATATCCAGCACTGATTTCAGCTCTTTCGGTTCGTGCTGGTCATCCCCGGATAAAATCACCGCGATATCAAAGCCGTGTGTGCGGCCGTAGAACAGCCCCGTGCGAATACCGGCGCCGACCCCGGAGTTGCGCTCGTGCCGAAGGACCGTCGCCCCGGCCGCGCGAGCTTCGTCGTGGGTCGAATCGGTGGAGCAGTCATCGACCACGACTGTTTCGTCAACTTCACCGGTATCAGTCACCTTGCGTACGACCCGGCCGATTTTGCCCGATTCGTTGTAGGCGGGAAGGATACAGACTGTACGGAAGTGGTCGGTCATGGAACTATTCGACGGGCCGTGTTTCGGGTGATCGGTTGTGGTTTGGAAGAGACAATATACCGCATGTATCGCTATGGGGGCAAGGCGATTGTGGGTGGACGGAGTTGTCGGCGACCCCGCCTGACAACACGGCTCCCGTCATCCTGAACGGAACGGCTCCCGTCATCCTGAGCGGAGTCGAAGGATGATTTACTCAGACGCTAATCGACCTGCCTACGCGGCTTGCGGGGAAGGTCTGTCTTCGCACCGGCCATCGCCGGTATGACAGGCTTCGAAGGTTTCGTCATCCCGACAATTGATTGTAGGTCAGCTCCGTTTGCGAAACCACCTCTCGTGCATTCCAACACCAATCTCACCCGCAAACGGTGCTGACATCTTCTCCGCGACAGGCGCCGTCAGCACCGGTCGCTCGTGTTGCACTGCCTCACTCGTTCGGAGATACAATCGCGACCGGACCTGACCTACAACAAGACGGTCGAACTAGTACTCGTCCCCCCAGCCGCTCAGGCGGGCCAGCAGCCACCAGAATGCCTGCCCCTTGCGGTAACAGTTGAAGCAGTGTGAGTGCGCGCAGCCGCAGTCATCACAGTCGTTCTCTGCACACCACTCGTGGCACCAGCCGCAGGAGTCGGTTTCGTTGGGATAGTACGTACCATCGGGATCGTAGCTCTCGACATCGGCAAAATCATACAGCACCTTGTCGTGATCTTCGCAATAGGCGCGAATGAGCGTATTGCTCTGGTAAAGCGTGCCGTCGACCCCGGTGCCATCGAGATGACCCGTCATGTACACAAATATGACATCCGGATAGTCGGACTCCAGCCCCGACATGGCGCTGAGATAGGCGTTGATCCCTTCGGTGGTGTTGCCCGAACAACCGCCGCACCAGGACCAGATCACCATGTTGCATTCCGGGTGCGCGGTCAGCCAGGAACGGGTTGGCGGCACCCACGAGGTATCACCAAGCGTCCCGAGATCATCGCCGTACTCATGCACTGAGGGTTGATCACAATGGGCGTATTCGGATTCCAGCAGGTCCAGCCCGGTCATGAGCTGGCTACCGTGAGATGTATGGCCGTAGAATATGGTGAATCTGGCGCGGACCGAATCAAACGCCGCCTGGGGAATCTGGTCGAACTGATCCGATGCCAGATGGGTGGCGGTGAAGCCGTCGATATCGCCGGTCGGATCGACCGAGCCGCCTTTGGTTGGGGTATCATCGGAACAGGCCACGAAGGAGGCGATTGTCAGCAGTAAGCCGATGGACAACAAGAATATAACATGCCCGGTACGCATGGGAGTGTCCTTTCGATTAACAGGGATACAAGAGTCTATTATGAATATCGGCGGCTGATCGACCGAATCATAGAGAAAAGTAGCTTCTCTTTGGGGGATCTGTCCTGGTGTCTGTACAATCCCGATGGTTCATAGCGTATCTGGCTGTGTTTGCTGTCTCGGTGTGCCTGTCGTTTTGGATTTTCGTCTCGCGACCGGAACTTGGATTTGCGGAGTTCAGCAAGGTGATGATGCTGACTGCGCTGCTGCCATCGGCGATAGGTTTGACCATCGGGATACGGACGCGGCTTTTCGAGCGAACCTTCCGATATGCGACACTGGCTTCGATAGTAGCGGCGATCTATGCGTTGTGGCTGGTGACCGGCGTGGTAGCGATGCTGGGGTTGTGGGTTGAAGGGGGAGGGGGTTAGACTTTACGGAGCCATCAGGTCGCAAGCGACCTGACCTACTCATCTCGTCTGAAATCTAAGCGCGTACAATAGACCACGACATAATCCCCCACCCGGAACTTCCTGCCCCCAAATCCGTTATCTGACAAAACGATAGGTCGTCCCAACCACTCGCAAGGGCCGAATCTGCTTGAAGCAAAGCCGAAATTGGCCTTTCTTGCGATAGGCCGATTATCGGCCGATACTCTTGGTAGACCCGCCCCATTACAAAGGCTCTGGAGGATATGAAAGCATCGGATCTGTTTGTGAGAGCGCTCGAAGAAGAGGGCGTCAAATACATATTCGGCATTCCCGGCGAAGAAAACCTCGATCTGCTCGAGTCGCTGCGGACTTCGACCATCAAGCTCGTCGTCACCCGCCATGAGCAGGCGGCTGGATTTATGGCCGCCACCTACGGCCGTCTGACCGGCTCGCCCGGCGTCTGCCTGTCAACCCTCGGCCCCGGCGCCACCAACCTGGTCACCGCCGCCGCCTACGCGCAGCTCGGCGCTATGCCGATGGTGATGATCACCGGACAGAAACCGATCCTCAAGAGCAAGCAGGGACGGTTCCAGATAATCGACATTATCGATATGATGCAGCCCCTGACCAAGTTCACCAAACAGATCGTCCACGGCAACACGATCCCGGCGATCGTGCGCGAAGCGTTCCGGCTGGCGACAATCGAACGACCGGGCGCAGTCCACCTGGAGCTTCCCGAAGATATCGCGACCGAAGAAACCGACACGCCGGTCATACCCGCCGTGCGAATCCGCCGGCCCGACGCAGACGAGCGGACAATCGAAGAAGCAGTGCAGATGATCGAAGCGGCCGAGCGGCCGCTGCTCTTGATCGGCGCCGGCGCCAACCGCAAGCCGGGAATGGGGGCGATCAAACAATTTATCGACAAGACCGGCATCCCGTTTTTCAATACGCAGATGGGGAAGGGCGTTATCGACGAGCGCCATCCGCTGTTTATCGGGACGGCTGCTCTGTCCGATCACGACTACATTCACTGTGCGATCGACCGGGCCGATTTGATCATCAATGTCGGCCACGACGTGGTCGAGAAACCGCCGTTTTTCATGCACCCCGGTGGGACGAAAGTCATCCATATCAACTACCGCTCAGCGGAGTTCGACGAGGTCTATTTCCCGCAGCTGGTCTGTCCGGGAGATATCGGCAGCACCATGCGCAGGATGACCGAGAAGATCACGCCGCAGGAGAAGTGGGATTTCGCGTACTATCTTCGCGTGAAAAAGCGTCTCGAGGAACATATTCTCGAGCATGCCGATGATGAGGGGTTCCCGATCAAACCGCAGACACTGGTCAAAGACGTTCGCGAAGTGATGCCCGACGATGGTATCATTGCACTCGACAACGGCATGTACAAGATCTGGTTTGCGCGCAACTACCCCACCTACCGCCCGAACTGCATCATTCTCGACAACGCGCTGGCGTCGATGGGAGCCGGGCTGCCCTCGGCGATGACCGCCTGCCTGCTCTACCCGGACCGTCGGGTTATGGCGATAGTCGGCGACGGCGGTTTCCTGATGAACAGCCAGGAGATCGAGACCTGTGTGCGGCTGAAGTTGAACCTGGTAGTGCTGATCCTGACCGACAGCTCGTACGGGATGATCAAGTGGAAACAGATCGGGATGGGATTCTCGGACTTCGGACTCGATTTCACCAACCCGAATTTCATAAAGTACGCCGATGCTTACGGTGTGAACGGGCATGTGATTCTCTCGCCCGATCAGCTCCAACCAACTATCGAGAAGGCGTATCAGACCGGCGGCGTGCATATAATCGACTGCCCGGTGGACTACACGGAGAACAACCGGGTGCTCAACGAAGAGCTGGCCGCGATTACCTGTCTGTTGTAGAAGGCGGGCGCCCGTCTTCTTGTGGCCCACCCAGAGTCCGCCGACGGCGGACGTCGGGTGGGGAGTCATATGGCCGTACTCGTCCCGTATACCCGTCATACCTCCGCCGCTATCATCGCCATCCGTCGCACGCGTCAAACGCATTCCGTGAGATAGCGGTAGACAAAATCCATCCTGCTTTTTATCTTGGACCAATCGGGAGATGTTCAATAAGGGGCTCTCCCCTGAATACGGCTAACGCCAATACGAAACCATAGATCCGTCACCCCGGGTGCGGGGCTGACTCCGGGAGGTTGTGAAATGTCCACGAAAGAGATGCAGGCGAAACTGATCGCCAACATGGAGCGCTGGCAGCAGGTCGAAGCCAACGCCATCAAGACCACCGCCGATATCGCCGCAAAGGTCAAAAACCCGATCATCAAGCACGTCATGGAAATCATCAAACGTGACTCCGAGATGCACGCCCTTACGCAGAAGATGATTGTCGATACCCTCAAAGGTACGTACACCATGACGCCGGACGAACTGGCCGACGTGTGGACCGAGATCGAGAAGCATATCGAGACCGAACGCCAGACAATCGAGCTGGCCAAGGAAGCCAAGTCGTATCTCAAGGGCGCCAAGATGACGGTGCAGGAGTACCTGGTTGAGTACCTGCTGGCCGACGAGGAGAAGCACAATGCGCTGCTCGACCAGCTGGCGACCATCAAAAAGGGTATGTACCCCTACGGTTCGTAAGAACCTCACACAAAGAGCATGTGCGGGCGGTCGGAGTTTGCGCTCCGGCCGCTTTTTTTGTGGCTGGCGCCCGGTCTCGAATTGTGCTGACAGGAAATGCGGAAGCGCATACATTATTAGTGTGGAGATGAACGACCGAAGTTTAGTATGAGCACACTCCGTCGATTCGAGTTTCTGGAACATACGGCCGATATCATCGTAAAGGCGTACGGCGCCACGCTCGACGAAGCGTTTGCGGCTGCCGCCGAAGGCATGTTTGCGGTGATTACCGGCGAAGCAGAGATTGTTGCGAGCCGGCGCGAGGTGATCGAAGTCGAGTCTATCGACCGGGAAGGCTTACTGGTGGCGTTTCTATCGGAGTTGATCGTCCGCCATGAGTCCGAATCGGTGGTACTAGGCGATGTTGACGTCACGCTGCTCGACAAGACTCACCTTCGCGCTGAGATTGGAATTGCACCGTTCGATGCATCCCGTCATGGTGAGGGAGTACAGGTGAAGGGTGTGTCATATCATATGATGGAGATAGTGGAACCGTCCGACAGCGAACCTGCTTCGGTGCAGGTGTTGTTCGACATATAGGGAAGGCGTTAGAGGTCTGCGCATGGCATGGAACGGACCGACAAAGCGGGTTGATACGTATCGAATAGAGATCGACAAGTCGTATGCGTCGCCGGCGATGGGACGAGCGGGCATCACGATGTCGGTGCCGGGGCTGGTCTATGCCGATGAGGCCATGTGGCGTTCTATTGTCACGGACAACTCTCCCGATCAGGTGGCGCACGTGGCCACTTTGCCCGGCATAGTGGGGCGATCGATCGCCATGCCGGACATTCATCACGGATACGGATTTGCGATCGGCGGGGTGGCGGCCTTTGATGCCGACCGGGGGGTGATCTCGCCGGGGGGTGTCGGCTATGATATCAACTGCGGGGTGCGGTTGATGCGCACCGATCTTTCTTTCAAAGACATCCGTCCGCATATCGAGAAGCTGGTCGATACCATGTTCAGTAATGTGCCGTCGGGTGTCGGCTCGGAGGGTCGGGTGCGACTCTCCGCGACGCAGATCGACGAGGTGCTCGAGCACGGCGCCCGCTGGGCGGTGAACAACGGCTACGGCTGGAACGAGGATCTGGACTATATCGAAGAACACGGCGCCTTTGACGGCGCTGATCCGTCGACTGTCAGTCCCAACGCCAAGAAGCGCGGCGCGCCGCAGCTCGGCTCGCTTGGCGCGGGGAACCACTTTCTGGAGATCCAGCGAGTGGAAGAGATATTCGATCCGGAGATTGCGTCGGCGTTTGGAATAGTCGAGAAAGACCAGATCACTATTATGATTCACACCGGCTCGCGCGGCTGCGGCCATCAGATCTGCACCGACTATCTCGACACCATGCGCCGGGCACAGAAGAAGTACGACATACCGCTGGTCGATCGCGAGCTGACATCGGCGCCGGCATCGTCGCCCGAAGGGCGGCAGTACTTCACGGCGATGACCTGCGGAGCAAATTTCGCCTGGGCCAATCGCCAGATGATCATGCACTGGGTGCGGGAGTCGTTCGAGAGTGTGTTGGGACAGCCGGCGACCAGACTCGGGATGCATCTGATTTACGATATAGCGCACAATATTGCCAAGCTCGAGCAGCACGAGGTTGACGGTAAAAAGCGTCTGCTGTACGTGCATCGCAAAGGCGCCACGCGGGCGTTTGGCCCGGGCCATCCGGAGATACCCGACCGCTATCGAAAGTATGGTCAGCCGGTGTTGATTCCCGGCGACATGGGGACGGCCAGCTATCTGCTGGTCGGAACCGACAAGGCGATGCAGGAGACATTTGGTTCTTCATGCCACGGCGCCGGACGACGGTTGTCGCGGTCGCGGGCGATGAAAGAGCATCCGGTCGACCGGGTGTTTGCCGACCTGCAGAATCGCGGTATCTACCTTCGCGCCAAAAGCCGTCGCTGTGTGGCCGAAGAGGCTCCCGGCGCGTACAAGAACATTGACAGCGTCATAGATATCTCGCACCATTCCGGTATCGCACGGCGGGTGGCCAAACTTCGCCCGCTCGGGGTCGTAAAAGGATAAACACGCGGTGTACACCGCCTGAAAGCAGTTTCATGCTGACAATCGACGGACTCCAATCGGAACGGGACATGAAGGCCGGCCTGAAAGTGACCTGGGTCGGGATGATCGTCAATGTCGTGTTGATCGCTCTAAAACTCTGGGGCGGCATTGTCGGTCGCAGTCAGGCGTTGATTGCCGACGCCGTTCATTCGTCCTCGGATCTGTTCAGCGATCTGATCGTCCTGCTCGGCCTTCGCTGGGGTCGGAAAGAGGCCGATGCCGACCATCCGTACGGTCATGGCAAGATTGAGACAATCGCCAGTCTGGGTGTGGGTCTCTCGTTGATTGTCGCGGCGGTATGGATCGCTTACAGCGCCATTGTCGCCGTGTATGAACACGAGACCTCTGCGCCGAATCTCGCGGCAATCGTCGTCGCCGTGTTGAGTATCGCGAGCAAAGAAGCGCTTTACTGGTATACCGTGATGATCGGACGTCGCATACGATCCTCGGCCGTAATCGGCAATGCCTGGCATCATCGCTCCGATGCTTTCAGCTCGGTAGCGGTACTGATCGGTGTTGCTGCTTCGATGCTCAACCCCGCCTGGCATCTCGCCGATGCTCTGGCTGCGATTGTCGTGTCGCTTTTCCTGTTCAAGGTCGCTGCCAGCCTGATGTGGGACTCACTTCGGGAGCTTTCCGATGCCGCTCCCGAGGAGAGGATCCTCGAGGAACTGCATCACCGTGCCGAGCAGGTACCCGGTGTCTTACAGGTGCATGACCTCAAGGCGCGACACTCCGGGCCAAGCATCCTGGTCGAAATGCACGTCGTCGTAAGCGGCGGTATCACCGTGTACGAGGGGCATGAGATTGCGCGCGAGGTGCGGCTGCGACTACTCGAGGACATGGATCCGGTTGCCGAGGTGCTGGTGCATCTCGATCCGGAGTCGGAGATGAAACAGGAGGGGGCTGATTAGAACGGCGCTTGTTTGTAGCGCAGGTCCCTTCCAGTGACATTTCGATCGGCATAGGGATTAAGCCTCGACGTGATGCTGTGGTGCTTTGACGCACACTCGCGAGGACCTGCGTGTGGCAACACCATGTCGAAAGGACGATCAGGTCCTCGACCGGGCCGCGTGATTCGAACGCGCGCGATTCAAGGCGACAGCCAACAGCCGCCGGGAAGGTTCTTGCATGGGACCTGATCTACAGACGATTTGTTCCCGGGTCGAAAAACATGGCGCGCCAATCGTCACTCGTCCAGTATCTGGTGCAGCGTCTTCGTCAGGTGGGTGTGGGAAAACTGAAAACCGGCATCAAGAAGCTTCTTCGGAATCACACGGCTGCTGATCAGCAGCATCTCTTCGGCCATCTCTCCCGCCAGCATCTTCAGGGCAAAGACAGGAATCGAGAGCACCGTCGGTCGATTCAGTACTTCACCCATGGCGTTGGTGAATTCCTCGTTCGTAACCGGTGTCGGGGAGACAGCGTTAACCGGTCCCGAGAGAGACTCGGTCTCGATAGCAAACCGGATCATGCTGACGGCGTCATCGCGCGACACCCATGACATCCACTGCTGCCCATCGCCGAGTTTTCCGGCCATGCCGGTTTTGAACGGCGTAATCATCTTCTCCAGCGCGCCTCCGTCGGCCGCCAGCACCACGCCGAACCGAAGGTGCACGGTGCGAATGCCCGCTTTGCGGGCCGGCTCGGCCGCTTCTTCCCAGGCTTCGACAACATCGGCCAGGAAGCCCTTTCCGCGAGGGGCGTCCTCGGTCAGTTCTGTTTCGCCGCCGTCACCGTAGTATCCCGTCGCCGAGGCACATACAAACACCTGCGGTTTGTCACTGCGGGCGGCAAGTGTCTCAGCCAGCAGGTGGGTACCGTCGACCCGACTGTTGAGGATCTTCGCCTTGCGCTCATCGTTCCAACGTCCGGAAGCGATATTCTCCCCGGCCAGATGCACCACCGCATCGTAGCCTTCGAGCCGCTCGGCTTCGATCTCACCGGTTGACGGCTTCCAGTAGACCATATCGGGATCATCGGAGCGCTCGCGCACCAGCCGGTGGACGGTGTGTCCTTCGACATGCAGTGTGTCCACTAATGCGGAACCGATAAGTCCCGACGCGCCGGAGATGAGAACTTTGAGCGTCTTCGCCATCGTTATGCCTTCTGCAGCTCGGTAAGTGTCTTCTTGACGTCGTCGACATGCCCTTTGACTTTCACCTTCTCCCAGATGTGTCGAACCTTGCCGTCGGGATCGATCAGCACGGTCGTGCGCGCGACACCCATGTACTTCCGTCCGTACATGCTTTTCTCCTGCCAGACACCGTATTTCTCGAGCATCTTCTTGTCCGGATCGGAGAGCAGCATGACACCGAGGTTGTGCTTGGAGCAGAAGTTCTGGTGGCTCTTGACGGAGTCAGGGGAGACGCCAACCACGGTGGCCTTTTTCTTCTCGAAGTCCTTCAGGGCGCCGGTGAAATCAATCGCCTCCATCGTGCAGCCGGAAGTATTGTCTTTGGGGTAGAAATAGAGAACCAGCCACTTGCCGGCGAAATCGGCCAGCTTGACCTTTGCGCCGTCCTGGCTCTCCAGCGTGAAGGCAGGCGCTTTGTTGCCAACTTTGAGTGCCATGAATATCTCCTCGCATTCTTGTCGCATACCAAAGGCGCCATCCGGGCGCCGCGAATCGCCTAACGGTACGTATAACGATGCGGGCGGTCAAATTGTTCTTGTTCAAACGGACCTGAAGTGATTCGCTATGATACACGCTTCTGGAATCTGAGGGCCGCAATGGTGAAGATCGCCACCCCGAAGATCAGCATCGGATAGATATCACCGATCAACTCCGGTATTCCCGCCCCGCGCATCATGATCCCCCTCACTATCGAGACGAAATACCGCATCGGGTTGATATACGTCAGGTATTGGATCCAGTCCGGCATGTTGGATATGGGGGTGAGGAAGCCCGAGGTGAGAATCGCGAAGATCGAGAAAAACCAGGCAAAAAACATCGCCTGCTGCTGAGTTGACGTTATCGTCGAAAAAAACAAGCCTATCCCGAGAGTGGCGATCAGATAGACCGCTGATAAACCGAACAGAAGCAACGGCGAGCCGACAAACGGTATCCCGAACCAGAGCACACCCACCGCCAGCGCGAATGACATCTCAAAAATGCCGAGTACGGCAAAGGCGCTGAGCTTCCCGGCCAGCAGCGAAGAACCCGTGATGGGCGTCACCAGCAATTGCTCCAGCGTTCCCATCTCCTTCTCGCGGACAATCGCCATCGAGGTCAGCATGATTGTTATCATAGTCAGCAGGGTCGCGACAATTCCCGGCACCATGAAATAGACCGACTCCCCCTCGGGGTTGTACAACACCCGCCGCCGAATCTCGATCGGCAGCTTGACGCCGGTCTTGTCCATGGCATATTGCCGCACGATCTGGCTCATATAGCCGAGCGCTGTCGCGGCCGACGATGCATTGGAGCCATCGGCGACCAAACCGATAGTGGTGTTCTCATTGCTCGTCAGATCGCGGGAGAAGTTCTCAGGGATAATCAGTGCCATCTCGGAAGCACCCGCCTGGAACCGGGTGTGGAGGTCGTAAACCGGGTGCTGACTGGTTGGCTGGAGATCGTGCGTGACCGTGAAATACTCACCCGCCCCGGCGGCATCAACCAGCTCCCGCGAGTACTGACTCTGGTTGAAGTCGTAGACGTCGAGATCGATATCTTTGACGTCGGTGGTGACCGCATAGCCAAGCACCATGAGCTGGATGATCGGGACGGCGAAGATAATGCGGAGCATGTTCTTGTCGCGGAGGACCTGCAGGAACTCCTTTTTGACCAACCCCGTATAAGCGCGAAACATGATCATCCGATCCTCGCTTTGAATTTCTTTCCGGCCACCACCAACAGGACGAGCATAAGCGCCAGAAGCGCTCCCAGCTGCGGTAGCAGCAGCACGAAGCCGGTACCCTTCAGCAGGATTCCACGGGTGGCGTCGATGAAGTATCGCGCCGGGACGATATGACTGATGACCTGCAGTACGGTCGGCATGTTTTTGATCGGGAAGATGAACCCGGAGAGCATGATCGATGGAAGCAGCGTCGTCACCAGTGCGAACATCATCGCAACCTGCTGTGTCTGCACCAGGGACGATATCAGGATGCCGATCGAAAGCGACGTGGCGACATAGACCATCGTGAAAATCGCCAGCACAAACAGCGACCCCACAATCGGCACCCCAAAGACCAGCTTCGCGAACAGCAGCACCAGCATGCCGTCGATGAACGCGATGACGATATACGGCAGAATCTTGCCGATCAATATCTCTCTCGGCAGCACCGGCGCGACCAGCAGCTGCTCCATCGTACCGGTTTCCTTCTCGCGGGCAATTGTCACCGAGGTCAGCAGGGCGGAGATCATGATCAGAATGATCGCCACGATCGCGGGCACGAAGAAATGCGATGACTTCAGGTCGGGATTGTACAACACTTGCTGGGAGATCGTGATCCCCGGCAGTTCAAAATCGGGCGGCAGCCGATCCTGCAGGAACTTCAGCAGGACCCCGTTGGAGTAGGCGTTAACTGCGGCGCCGAGCAGGTTGTCAGAGCCGTCGATCATCAGGCCCAATGCGAACTCATCCCCCCGCTCCAGCGCTTCGCCGAAACCATGTCTGATGGTCAGCACCCCGGCGGCGTCCTGCGCCTTCAATGCTTCCTCCGGATTCCAGGAGTCGATCTCCTTGTCCGGTCGGTCGAAATACGTCGAGTTATAGAAGTCATCAACCAAAGCCCGTGACGATGGTGTCTGGTCGTAATCGATTATCGCCAGCGTGATCCGTTCGATATCGAGATTGACCGCAAAGCCGTAGAGAAAGGTCATCATCACCGGCATGGCGAAGACGATCACCAGGGAGCGCGGGTCGCGAAGGATATGGTAGATTTCCTTGCGCGCGATGTGCTTGATATTACCGAGCATTGATATCGCGCTCTTTGATCAAATCGATAAAGAGGTCTTCGAGACTGTCTGATCCGTGCTCGCGAACTAGTCGGGCAGGTTCCCCTCTGACGATGATCCTGCCGCGATGCATGATCGAGATGCGACCGCAGTACTCGGCTTCGTCCATGTAGTGCGTGGTGACGAAGATCGTCACACCTTCTGATGCCAGTTGATAGAGAATATTCCAGAAACGCCGGCGGAAGACGGGATCCACCCCGCCGGTCGGCTCATCGAGAAAGAGAATCTTCGGTTCGTGCAACAGCGAGACGGACAAAGCCAGTCGCTGCCGCCAGCCGATCGGAAGCGAACCGGAGCGACGGTCGATAAACGAGCCGAGATCGAGGCGGTCACTCAGCGCGCCAATCCGTTCTTTGACCCGGCTGGTGGTCAATCCATAGGCTGCGCCGTAAAAGTGCATGTTCTCCCGGCCGGTCAGATCGGGATAGAGGGAGAACTTCTGCGACATATAGCCGATCGACTTCTTGATCTTCTCGGATTCGGTCAACACATCAAACCCGGCCACCCGCCCGGTTCCGGCGCTGGGCAGCAACAGGCCGCACAACATGCGAATCGCGGTTGTTTTGCCGGCGCCATTGGCGCCGAGAAAACCAAAGATCTCGCCTTCGTCGACCGTCAGGCTAATCGAATCAACCGCCGTAAACGATCCGAACCGACGGGTCAGATTATCGAGCTCCACTACCGGCGTCATTGGACCGTCTCCTGCTCCATCAACTGGATGAAGCGATCTTCGACCGAGGGTTCAATCGGTTCGATCTGCGCCGGATCCACTCCGGCGTTTCGCAACGACCCGTCGAATACCGTGATTTCCGTCCGTTCGTCGGTGTAGAGATGAACGCCGGAGCCGAACCGACGTGCTTCGAGACCGTCGATAGCATCGAGCCTCTCGATCAACTCGCGCGACGGGCTTTGTGGCAGATAATAAATGCGCCCTTCGAATTGACGCGCCAGTTCCTTGGGCGACGCTTCGGTTAGTTTGCGTCCGCCGAAAATGCACACCGCCCGATCGGTTCGCTCAACTTCGTCCATGTAGGGCGTCGCTACCAGAATCGTCACCCCCGAAGCGCGAAGTTCCAGCAGCATCTCCCAGAACTGGCGACGGGAGAGGGGGTCGACACCGGTGGTTGGTTCATCGAGAATCAGCAGTTTCGGATCGTGAAGCAGCGCACAGGACAATGCAAGCTTCTGTTTCATGCCGCCGGAGAGTGCGCCCGCCCGTCGTTTAGCGAATGGGCCAAGATTCGAGAACGCATACATCTGATCGCGCTTCTGTCGATAGGCTGCACCGGTGAAACCGTAGATACCGGCGTAAAACGTCATGTTCTCTTCGATACTGAGATCGGGATACAGCGAGAACGTCTGCGGCATGTAGCCGACCAGCGGCTTGACTTTCGCGAAGTCCTTCCGGACATCGACACCGTCGATTTTCAGCGACATCTCAGCGTCAGCATCGGCATCGATAAGATCGCACAGGATGCGCATGAAGCTGGTCTTGCCGGCGCCGTCGGGACCGAGCAGGGCGACTATCTCCCCCTTCTCGATCGTTACCGAGAAGCGCTCCAACGCGCGGACATCGCCATAGCTCTTACTGACATGATGTGCTTCGAGAAAGCTCACTGCAGCTCCAACGTGACAAACACCGGCATGCCGATCTTCAGCACGCCGTCGGGGTTGGGAATTGATACTTTGACGGCGTACACCAAGTCAGCGCGGGAATCTTCGGTTTGCACATTCTTGGGAGTGAATTCAGCCTCACTCGACGTCCAGATTGCCGTACCGTCGAATGTCTGGCCACCGGACTCGGTGTTGACTGTCGCATGCTGGCCGTTCTTGATGTGCGCAAACTTACCGGCCGAGAGATACACTTTCACCCACACCGTATCGAGCCGTGCGATACGGGCGATCGGCTTGCCGGGCGAAAGCAACTCTCCGGGATCGACATACTTTTCAGTGACCGTTCCACGCGAGGGAGCGATCGGGAAGCAGTCGCGAAGCTCCCGCTCTATACCGGCGATCTGGGCCTCGATCTTCTCAATCTCAGCCTTGATAGATACTATCTGCGCGTCGATCGTGCGGCGGGCGTTCACCGCCGAGTTGTATTCGTGCTGTACCTGATCGAACTTCTGCTGCGAGGTGGTTCCCGACGCGAGGAGCTTGTTGATGCGATTGAATTCCTTCTCGGCGAACTGTTCGGTTTCTTTCGCCTGGGCAAGTTGTACCTTTTCCGTGTTCAACTGCGCTTCGGCGGCGCTTCGACCGGCCCGGGCGGCATCAAGCTGTAAAGCAAGGCGGGTGGTGTCGATCATCAGCAGCGTGTCACCGGCGGAGAGTGCTATGCCTTCGTCGAAGTATCTCTGCATCACCCGACCGGCAGTCTCGGCCGAAACAATCGCTTCATCGGTTTCGATCAACCCCGACCCGGCAGCGCCGTTTTCGTTTTCAGCACAGCCGGCGAATACGATGGGCAGCAGCACGAAAAGAAGCAGCCCGAATCGATTGGTGAGATATCGCATATCAGTTTCCTTCCTTCAATTGCTCCGACCCAATAGCATACAACCAGGCGCTTCGGGCGATATGATAGTCGGCAACCGAGGCCGCCATCGAAAACTCCGCAGCGGTCAGCATCTGTTCGATCTCGAGAAGTCGGTTGCTCGCCAGAGCGCCGTCCTGAAAGCGCGTGCGCGCCAGTCGGTAGTTGTCCGAGGTCGTTTCATAGCGCGTGCGTGCGGTCGTGTAGGCGTCGAAAGCAAGCTGCATCTGTTGCCAGCGAAGCTCTGCCTCGCGGCTGAGCGTTTCGTTGACGTTGTCGAAATGCCGACGGGCGGCATCGAGCTGATACTCCGCTGCCCGCACCTGATGCCCGGTCTTGTTGCCGATATTAAACGACCAACTCAACTGCGCCCCGACCGTGAAGTAGTCGTTCCAGGTGTTGTTAAACATATCGAGATTCGGTTTGCCGTACGACCACCCGCCATACGCCGCGAGGGTCGGCAGAAAACCCGACTTCTGCATTTTCAGATCGGCCCGGCTCAATGAGATTGATGCCTCGGCTGTCTGAAGTTCGGCCTTCATCGAAGAGACTTCTTCATTCGAGGGCACCCCGGTCGGCGCCGGGGCGGTGTCGGTCAGGACAACCGACTCATCGTAGTCGAGCCCGAGCAGCGTAAGCAGACGAATCTCCTCCGAACGTCGGGCATTGACCGCCTGCGTGTGAGCAAATTGAGCATCGGTAAGATTGAGACGCGCTTCGAGCAGGTCGGTCGAGTCGGCCGCCCCGGCGTCGTACATCGACTGCACGTCACCCGAGGTGATCTTCGCACGTTCCAGCGAAGCCTTCGCCGCAGACAGCATCCGGTCATATCTGTACAGTTGATAGTACTCCACCCGCGTCTGCAGATACACCTGCTCGATTGTAGCCTCGGTCAGCGCGCGATTAATCTGCAAGATCGCTTCGGCGCGATCGATCCCGCCGCTGAGCTTACCACCGGTGTACAATGGCATGGTCAGACGAACGTCGGTCTGGTAGTGCTCGTGCGTACCGATCTCTCGAGAAAGGCTCTGGCCAAGCGGCAGCTCGATATCAAACGTCGGCACATAGCTGACATAGTTTGCGGTCCCTTTGATATCGAGTGTCGGGAGACGGTCGCGCTGCCCGGCTTCGTGCAGGCTCGAAGCTGCTTCGGCGTTCGCCTCCGCCTGCTTGACAGCGAAACTGTGTGCGCGCGCCAATGAGAGCGCTTCGCCGAGTGACAGGTCGCGCGCGAAACCAATCTGGAACGGCAAGAAAGTCGCCAGCAGTATCAGAAGGAGTGCTCTCATGCTTTCGCCCTCACGCCGTTGAGAAACAAATCGACTATGGCGTCGCGGCGTTCGGCGAGGAACGCTTTGGCCTGGCTGTCATCCATATGCAAAATCCTCCGTATCATCGGAAGCATCATGATCGAGCCGATATTGAGCGCCAGAAACGACGCTAAGGTGTGGCGAAGGTCGAGTTTCCGGAGAGTGCCGTCGGCGACTTTCTGCTGGAAGCGCGCGATCAGTTTGGCGGGGATGCCGTACTCGCCGATCATCGATTGCACCATCGTCAGGATCTCCGAGTTTGGTTCGGCGAGTTCGCGAAGCAGGATCGGGCGGATCTGCGGGTGGCCGACAAACAGATCGAAATAGGTATCGGCGGCCTGGCCGAGCATGACCTCAAACGGCTGGTCGGCGCTTACTTTGTCGCCGAGACCTTCCAGCGCCTGACGGTAGACATCGGCGACCGCCTCTTTATAGAGGGTCTCTTTGGATGTGAAGTGGTAGTAAATCATGGCCTTGTTTACCGAGGCCCGTTCGGCGATTCGGTCGACCCGCCCGCCGGCCAGCCCGTGTTCGGCAAATTCATCGAGGGCGGCGGCGAGAATACGCTTCCGGGTGGGCTCGGCTTCGGCCGGCGCGGGGGCTTTGTTGGTGTTTTGATCGTCGCTCATATCTAACTAACCATTCGGTTGAACTAACTTGTTGGTTAGTTAAACGGCAGAACGGGGCAAAAGGTTCAGGACTTTTTTTGATTTTTTGATCGTTTCTCGTAACGGAATGGCAATCAGCAGCTTAAAAGACGCCGTCCCGCAGCTGCCAGATTAACCGAGCTATAACGGACGGCTCACTAGACAGTAACTGACAGGGTGTAATCTGGAGTCCACAGCACGATCGCAAATGTGCTGTTCTCCTCAGGCAAGGCAGGGATGCCCCACAGGCCCTCCTTGCCGCAGACATCTCAAACCCGTACTCGTCCTGACATGCAATCATCCGGAAAAGAGCTACTGAGATGGCAAGGCGGCCCCGGCCGCCTGTTTGTGGGTGGGGGATTATGGCTTTGAAGACGAGTCAGGTGCGGGATCGCTCTGGCGCGGGTGCTTCCACAGCCAGGCGTCGAGGCTGTACCCCCAGATTCTTCTCTTCACGATCTTACCAACATCCTCAAACTTCACCGTCACTTCGTAGTAGTCCTGAACTTCTGTAGGCACGATGGAGTCCGTCAGCTCTCTGACAAATGCCAAGTCTTGGGGATCGTGGAGATCAAGCACAACCGTCTCGGGCGATTCGGGAGCACGCCCCTGTGGCTTGTGGTCGCCGAGCAGTTCGCCCGTGGAAGCCAGCGCGATGGGTTCGAACTTGTTCTGCCCGCGTCGTCTCATGAAGAGCGTGTCATCCACGGTCAGCCACTCTTCATCCGTGTAGTCCAGTGGAGTGCGCTCGAGGCGCTCCATCTTCTCGCGATCGGTCTCAGGTGGTCGATCGAGGCTCAAATGCTCGTCCCATAACTCCCTGGGCATCTTTGCGATTATTGAGTCGGTCTTGCCCAGAAGAACCCAGCCTGATTCGAGCTCATCCTCGACGCAGAAACCCCACTGAGCCAACCCCGCGGTGTCCTCAATCCGAGTTACAACCGGTGCGACGTCATATCCTTTCCACCGGCTCCTGCGCTGAGGGACGGTATCAGGAGCGGGGATTCTTATCACCTGCTGGTCGGGAGGAGGACCATAGATGTCCTCCACGGTGACGATCCTCTTTGGTGGCTGTTCGTAGTTCACGGGATAGACACCCGGTCTATCGGGATCAGCCGTGTAGATAAGGGCACGATCTCCCGTCAAATCAAAATAGAGACTGCGAGACTTCTGATGTTCTCCGCGAGTTATGCTGACGTGAACCGAACTGCGTTTGCCATTAGGTATGCGGAAGGGAAGGTCAACTCTGAACGTATCGCCCACTTGGCCAGGCCACGAGTAGTGTATAGGTCCGTCGTACTCAAGCCCAATGATGCTGTCGATATAGATTTGGAAGTCATCGCCCTCGAACTCCGGCAGGATGGTGAGCGTTCCGTGGGCCTCTCCACCTACATCCGGAATTGAGCCCACTGCAAACCGCACACTAAATGTGGTCCACGATTGCCCGCTGGCCAAAGTAATGGCAGCAGACAACAACAGCACGACTATAACAGCCAAGAATCTCAGACTGCGCATGGCACGCCTCCCCGATTCGCAAGACAGGATGAAACTACTTATACCCAATTGACGCACTCCGCGACTCATCTGTCAAGCCACATCCCGCGCCCCCCCTAACCCCAACCCACAAAACGCCTTGACACGAACTTCCAATCTCACTATCATGTTAGTAGAGCATGAGCGCTCCACCCCCCTCACCCTCTCGGATACGCACTGCCGCGCTGCGTAAAGTGACTACGATACGAACATTCAGTTTCTCTACATACTCTTTAACCAGGGAGTCTATCATGAAAAACGTCCTGATCCTGCTGGCCGTCCTGCTGCTGGCGTTCGTCGTGAGCGCCGACCAGACGATGGCCAAAGACCGCCCGTTCGGGTATCCCGACGACGGCGAGTCCCATCCGTGGGGCGGCGATGAAGCCACCTACGATCCTGAAGGCGACGGTTTCGATCCGGCCCGCGCCTCGGTCACAATCACCACCAGCATCCCGGTGATCGATTTCCTTATTACCGAGTTCCTCGTCAAGCCGAGACTCCTGGAATCGATCCGGGTCACCAACGAGCAGCATCGCATCTCCGCGTACGAGGCGGCCCGCCGTTCGGACTACTACCTCTCTCGCACGCCGTACAACAACCGTACCGACCTGCAGCGATAAAGGGTGACTACCATGAAGAACATAGATGACAACGGCACAGGCTTTGTCCTGACAGTGGCTCATTCGCTTGAGTCGCTTCTGGACAAACGCGATTTCGCCGGCGCCATCACGCAGTTCGAGTCGCTCCGCGCTCAGGTCGAACCGACCGGCGCCGAGGCCGCCCGGGTGTATCGCCTGGCAGCCAAAGCCTACGCCGGTCTTGGGGATCTGAAAGCGGCGCTCAAACACGCCCGCCTGGCACAGGCGGCGGCCGAAGCCGACTCCGATCGGCTCCTGCTCGCCGAGGTGTTTATGACCGTGGGCGCAGTGCTGCGTGATATGGGCCAGTTCAAGGAAGCCGAAAGAGCCTTCCGCGATGCCGAGTCGGTGTTCCGCCGCAATGACTCCCCCGAGGGTCAGAGCCGGGCGCTGAACCAGCTGGCCGGACTTTTCTTCCGCCAGAACGACTATCGCAATTCCCTTACGGTTCTGATGGACGCTGTCGAAATCGCCCGCAAGCTCAACGACAAGAAGAAGCTTGCCTTTATGATGGGTAATATCGGTCGCATCTGCACGTTCACCGGTGAATTCAACGATGCGATCAAGCACCTCCAGATCAATATCGATCTGTCCCACGAGCTGCACGATCCGCTCGAAGCGGCCCGGGCCGAGCTCTCGCTGGCCTATGTCTACATCCAGCAGTCGCAGTTCGAAAACGCCGAACAGGCGCTCGAGCGCGCCTACCCGGTGATTGTCGCCCAGAACAGCCACCGCGATGAGATCTGCTATCTGACCTATCTCGGTGAGCTGTACTATCGCGCCGGTCGGTTCGATGAGTCCGGCGACGTGCTCGCGCAGGCGGTCGGTATGGCGCGCGGCGCCAACGCCGAATCGCCGACCCTCGGCCGCGCTCTTCGGCATCTCGCCGAACTGGCCATCCGCAAGAACGACCTTCGCTCCGCCGAGCGTCATTGCTCGGCCGCGCTGGTCATCATGCAGAAGGCCGGTGATACGGTTGAAGTCGGCGCGCTGTTGAAGATCAAGGCGCAAATCGCCGCTTCGCGCGGCAAGGCCGACGACGCTCGCTCGCTGTTCGCCGACGCCTTCGAGACCCTCGACTCTTCCGGCGTGCGCTGGGAGAAAGCCGATGCTTTTGCGGCAGCCGGTGAGTGCGACGTGTTTGAGTATCGTCAGCGCCTGACGTATCTCTTCCGCGCTGAAGAGTTTTTCGCCCGCACCCGCAACAAAGTGCGGCATGGTGAAATCAGCCGGACAATCAGTGCGCTGGAGCAGAGCGAAGAGCCGTCTGTTACGCGCTCAGCATCGCGCACCTCGGATACGGCCGACTACCTGACCGCCAACCCGCGCCTGCAGAAGTTCAAGGCGCAGCTGGCCGCCTACGCCAAGTCCGACCTGTCGATCCTGCTCTGCGGTGAGACGGGTGTCGGTAAGGATCGCATGGCGAAGTACTATCACTCGATAGTCCGCCCCGACGGTCCGTTCCGTCCGATTAACTGCGCCGCGGTGCCCGAGACGCTGCTCGAGTCCGAGCTGTTTGGTTATCGCAAAGGTGCGTTTACGGGCGCCGATCGAAGCAAGGACGGTTTGTTCCTTCAGGCCAACGGTGGCGTGCTGTTCCTCGACGAGATCGGCGACATGCCACTTTCACTGCAGGCCAAGCTGCTTGGCGTGCTGGAGAACCGCACTCTGACTCCGCTCGGCTCGACCGAGGAGATACCGTTCGATGTCAAGATTGTCGCGGCCACCAACCAGAATCTGGAGGCGATGGTCGAGGCGGGTACGTTCCGTCGCGATCTGTACTATCGCCTGAGTGGTGTCTCGTTTACGATCCAGCCGCTTCGCGAGCGTAAGGAAGATATCGCGTTGCTGACCGAACACTTCATGCGCCGTCGTGGTGTGCTGGGTGACGACGAGTCCGTTCCGGCCGAGCTGCTTCACCAGTTCCTCAGCTATGACTGGCCCGGCAATATCCGCGAGCTCGAGCAGCGGGTCCAGCGACTGGAGCTGATGGCTGAGATGGTTGCCGAAGGTGACCTGATTGAGCTGGGTAACACCCTGTTCGGCGGAGATACGGCTTCCCGCGAAGCAGCCGCAACGTTGTTCGACCGGGTCGAGCAGTTCGAAAGAGAACTGCTTCGCGATGCCCTTGCTGCCGCCGGCGGCAACAAAAGCGAAGCGGCCCGATTGCTCGGTATCCACGAGGCGACCGTGCGGACGAAGTTGAAGCGATATAACATATCGTTTGATGCTTCGCTGCCCAACTGAACGGGCGGCGAGATGAATCTGGCATGGGCGGACCTCAGGGGGCACTCAAGGGGTGCGCGACCGGTCAGGGCGCGATCACGGATATTCGATCACGCCCGGCCGGCCATGCCTGAGTGAGTGCGATCGCTCGCCGCGGCGAGGGTCGCATGATTGACAAGTAAAGAAACCCAGTTGATTCGCACGGACACTCGTTGTGCCGTACGAATCGCACGGTTACTCCCTGGTTGCGGTAAGCGTCTGATTTTCAGGCGCTTACCGCGTTTTTTGTCGGATCGGCTCGTACGATCATACGATCCTTCTGCGGAGTGTGCCAACCGCACCCTTCGCCCGACACTCTGTAACTCCTTGTAGCACAACGGCGAAATGGCGTGTGAACGACTGCTGTTCAGAAATGGCACAGGCGTTGCTAAAGGGAAGACTGTCATTTTACTCCTAAGCGCTGTTAGTGCTTGGTAGGTCCTCTTTTCTTTGGTGGATTGCCACCCGCATTCGAGGGGAGTGCGGGTGGTACTTAAGACCTAAAAGGATCGCACACGCGATTGTTTACATACCCCTACCATCCAGCCGGGGTCGCAGTCCTTGCCAGCCGCGACCCCGGTTATTTTTTGTTGGTGCTCCGCATGGCACGGTACGCTCCCGCGCCGGTGTGACAGCTTTTGTATTTACATTTTGCGCTCCATCCCTTAGACTTAAGTATGCTCCGCGATGCTCTGGGACTTATCGAAACCCGCGGTCTGGTCGGTGCGCTCGAGGCTGCCGATGCTGCCTGCAAGGCGGCCGAAGTGCGGATCGGCTCGATCAGCTCCAACGATGACGCGCTCGTGGTGATCCGTATCGAGGGTGATCTCGGCGCGGTGCAGGCGGCTATCGAAGCCGGCGCGCGCGCTGCGCGTCAGCTCGGCACCCTGATCAATGCGCGGGTGTTCGGCCGGCCGACCGAAGAACTATCCGGACTGCTCGACTCGATCCCGGGCGGGACCGGTATCACGGTGCTCTCGCGAACGGTGGCTGAGTCGAAACCGAAACCGCGCGTTGCCGGACCAAAACCGAAGGCTGCCCGGCCGCCGAAACCACAACCGACTCCGGAGCCGATAGCCGAAAAACCGCCGTCACCTGCTCCGGCACCCGAACCGACCTCCGAACCGACCCCCCCGGTGACTGCGCCTCCGGCCGTCGAACCGACACCTTCGCCCAAACCAACGCCGCCTCCGCCCGTACAAGGAGAGCAGGGGATGGTGTCGATCGCGGAATTGGAGAAGCTGCCGGTCGTTAAACTTCGCCGCTACGCCCGCACGCTCGACAACCTGCCGATTCAGGGGCGACAGATTTCGATGGCCAACAAGCAGCAACTGCTGGAGGCTATTCGGGCCATTTCCGGCGGCGCCTAAACCCGCTTCGTTCGCGGACCGACAAAGAACAGAAAGACCTCGAAGGAGGGTATATCTATGTTACACGCACGTGAGAACCGATGGATGACGCTGATGCTTATTGCGCTGGGAATCGGCGCGATACTGGCGATCATCTACCTGATACTTCGCACGACCAACATCCTGACCCGTCTCACCGAACGCGAAAACAACGTCATCCAGACCGTGGACTGATTGCGGCAGCGCGATTGCCCGCTATGTTTGATTCAGCCACCTCCCCACGTCCGAACAAGGCAGCGGTTCGGTTTGGATACTGTCGGGAATCATAATGGGCTGGTTCTCCAAATCCGAGAAAAGTCGCAAAGGGCAGGACTGCGCTACCTGCGGCCGGCCCTACAGCTGGAGCACAAGTTCGAGCCTTGAGGGTGTCGCAGTTTGCACCTACTGCAAGATCGCACTCGAGAAAGTCATCAAGAAGGGTCGTACACCCGACGACATCCTGCTCTCGGCGCAAGAGAGCCTCGCCGATACACGCTCGGCGGACGATGCCCTGCTGGACACGCTGACATTCCTCGCCAATCTCGAAACCGACAAAGATCTCTATGACGAACTGCGGACGGAATGGGATCGAATCATTCGCGCCGATCAAAAGGCGTTTGATTCCAGCCTGAAGTCGCTCGCCGATATTTATCTGGCGGCGCTGTATGACAAGTTTCGGGACACGGCAGGGACATCCGCGATAGCCCGCGCGCTGAACAGCTGGGACAACTACTACCCCTCGTACCTGAGTTCGCAAGTTGTGCACATTGAGCTTAGCGCGCTCCTGTCCGTTGCCGATTCGGCTCTCAGGATCGTACAGGGGCATCTTGAGGCTCTGCTCAAAAAGAGACAAGCGATCTTGGGAATTTTGAAGAACAAGGACGTTTCGTTTGCAGAGCTAAACGATGAGTTGGCGGTTTCGGAGACAAAGCGGACTTTCAACTGGGATCCGTTTCCATTCTCTTCGGAAACGATCACGACTACCCTGGCCTGCACACCCGAGAATCTCATTGCAGAATCCGAGCGACTCGCACCCGACTGTGCGTATCGGACTGCGTGCCTGGCGCACATTCAGAAGTTGCGTTCCCGTATGGCCGCCGAGAGCGAACAGCAATAGATATCCGTAGGGCGGGTCCGTCTTCGAACCCGCCAAAGATCAAGCCCACCCAAAGGGTGGGGCACCCGGCTAATGAGTAGCCCACCCGTCCCAGGTGGGGAACATCCCAGGGAGGAGCGAACATCAACACCAAGTACACCGGACCATACCGTCGATTCGATCTCGATCAACGCGCCAACCAGTACGTCTACGATCGCATGAATGAGATGTTCTGGGATGGAAAGCTCGACTCAGCTCTTCTCAAACTCATCAGTCCCGATCAGGGGAAAGTGCTCACCTTCCTGCCCGACGACTATGAATGGGATCACTTGTACAGATTCGAGGAGTCGTGGCTGGCTGACGGCCGATCAACGGTCCCGTTCATGGAGAAGTATGTGAGAACATTCCTTCAATCAGCGCCAGACCGTATCGCGATTGGGCAGGCGAAACTCCTCAGTCGCGGAGACAAGTGGGTTCCTAAGATCCAATCTCTTGTTCACTTCGATCAAGACCGGGTGTATTGGAGTTTGTCTAACGACGACGCGCGGAGGAATACACGCGACTGGATGCAGTTCAATATCACGGGTGATTGGCAGCCCTGCATGTTGCTGACCTCGCTCCCTAAAGAAATCCGCCCCACTGATGGCAGCGATTTGACGCTGGAACAGTGCGAGTATATGGCCTCTCACACCGAAGTCATTCTCCTCAGCGCCTATGACTTTGACGGCTATCTGATCTGGGAGCTACGCTGAGAGCTCGTAGGGCAGGTCCGTCTTCGAACCGGCAAACCAAGCTCGTAGGGCGGGTCCGTCTTCGAACCCGCCGGCGAGTCTCGTAGGGCAGTACCCGAACCCGCCGTGGCGGGTGAAGCGGTCCTGCCAATCCCAATCCGCTTCGACCTTCGGTCTCGGGTTCCACCCTGCAGTTCCCTGAGCTCTCCGCACTCTCCCGCGTAATCCCGACACGCACTTCGGTGTATAAGAAACCGGAGCCACCACCATGGAATTTCTTCTCTACACCCTGCTGCACATCATCCTGTCCGGATTCGCGACTCCCGAAAACCTGATTATCCCGGTCGATGGCGCCACCACCGCCGACTGGAATCATGAGACCTTCTGGTATTACCCCTGGGGCACCAAGGGCGTGCACGACGGGATAGACATATTCGCCGAGCGGGGAACACCAGTCGTTGCGGCGACACCCGGAATCGTGCTGTTCACGGGCCGGATGGACCTGGGGGGCCGGGCGGCATTTGTCGCCGGTCCACAGTGGCGACTGCATTACTACGCCCACATGGACACGATCGAAGCGATAGTCGGAGAATTCCTCCAGCAGGGGGACACGATCGGTCGCGTCGGTAACAGCGGCAGCGCCCGCAATGCGCCAACGCACCTTCATTACAGCATCCTGACCATGATCCCGTACCCATTCCGATGGGATGACGCCCCCCGCGGGTGGATGAAGATGATCTTCCTCAATCCGCACGAACGTCTGATGCGCGATGTCGAGGAGTGACGATCGCTGCAGGGCAGTGGCAGGGCGGGTCCGTCTTCGAACCCGCAAACCAGGCTCGTAGGGCGGGTCCGTCTTCGAACCCGACGGCGAAGCTCGTAGGGCAGTACCCGAACCCGCCGTGGCGGGTGAAGCGGTCCTGCCAATGTCGATGACGCCTATTGGCGGAACCACTTTGACCTCCGGTCTCGGGTTCCACCCTACAATTGAAGATAGATTCCCCGTCGTAGCAGGGAATGACATCGTCTGTGCCGCGGCTGGGAATGACAAGGTTGCTCAAACCCCCACCCCCATCCACTCCCCGCAAACCCCGAAATCAATTGATTTTCGGCCCCGCTTTCGTATACTCCGACCAAATAGTCAACCTTTTGCGGTACTAAGGAGTATCGCCCATGAAACAGATTCTCGTCACCGGCGCGGTTGGCCAAATCGGCTCCGAACTGGTCAGCGCCCTTCGCAAACGCTACGGTAAAGACAAAGTCATCGCCACCGATATCCGCATGCCCACCGATATCGAACTCCGCGACAGCGGCCCGTTTGAATTCCTCGATGTCCTCGACCCACACCACATCACGCGCGTCATGCAGATCTACGATATCGGCACGGTCTATCATCTGGCGGCGGTCCTGTCGGCGATCGGCGAGTCCCGCCCCAATGTCGCCTGGCAGATCAATGTCAACGGCCTGTACAACATCCTCGAGGCCGCCCGGCAGTACCACTGCGCGTTGTTTTTCCCCAGCTCGATCGGCGCGTTCGGTGAGTCGACCCCCAAAGACAACACCCCGCAGGATACAATCCAGCGGCCGAGCACGATCTACGGCGTCACCAAACTGACCGGCGAGTTGATCTGCGACTATTACTGCAAACGGTTCGGGCTGGACAGTCGCGGCCTCCGCTTCCCCGGTCTCATCTCCTACGAAACCGAGCCGGGCGGTGGCACGACCGACTACGCCGTCTCGATCTTCTACGAAGCTATCAAACACAACAAGTACACCTGCTATCTCCAGCCGGAGACGCGGCTTGATATGATGTACATGCCCGATGCTATCCGGGCGATGATCGAGTTGATGGAGGCCGATGCCGACCAGCTGGTTCACCGCAATGCCTTTAATGTCACCGGGATGAACTTCACGCCCGAAGAACTGGCGGCGGCGATTCGCACACATCAGCCGGAGTTCGAAATCGGCTACGATGTCGACCCGGTCCGCCAGGCGATTGCCGACTCCTGGCCGAACTCCATGGATGATTCCGCCGCCCGCACCGAGTGGGGCTGGAAACCGCAGTATGATCTGGCCGCCATGACTGCCGACATGCTCGACAAGTTAGCGAAAAAGCCGACTCTCGACGGCCAGGCGAATGTAGCGAGAGGACGCTAGAGCCATGCCACACGCCAATTTCATAAAGGACCTGCAGGCCGGACTCGATGAACTACAGTCATCGGGGACCGCCAAAGGCGCCGAGTTTGTTGTCACCGAAGTTATCCGTCCCTCTGGCGAGAAAGGCCCCCGCCTCAAACTGGCCGGGCACGGCGCGACCGAGTTCGTCCGCATGAACGCCAACTCCTATCTCGGCATGTCGATCCGCGAACAGGTGATCAAAGCCGAGGAAGACGCCGCCGCGAAATACGGTGTCGGACCGGGCGCGGTGCGGTTTATCTCCGGGACATTCGAGCCGCATGTGAAACTCGAGAAACGACTCGCCGAATTTCACGGACGCGAGGCGTGCATGATCACCAGTGCCGCGTACACCTCGGTGATGGGCGTCATCTCGACCTTGACCACCCCCGAGACAATCATCATCTCCGACGAGCTGAACCACAACTGCATCATCAACGCCATGAAACTGGCCCGCCCGAAAGACAAGATGATCTATCGTCATGTCGACATGGGTGAACTCGAAGACCGCCTGCAGAAGGCGGTCGGCAAGTGCGAGCACGTGATTGTCGTCACCGATGGTATCTTCAGCATGCGCGGCGTCTACGCGCCGCTCGACAAGATTCAGGCACTGGTGCAGAAGTACAACGACAAGTTCCCCAAAGATATCGTGCTTATTGTCGATGACTCCCACGGGGTCGGCGCGCTGGGTGAGACGGGACGCGGCACCGAAGAGTACACGAAATGCGGGAAGGTCGATATCCTTGTCGCGACCCTCGGCAAGGCGCTTGGTGTCAACGGCGGGTACATCGTAACGAAAAAGGAAATCGTCCAGTACCTTCGCGAGAAAAACTCTTTCTACATCTACACCAACCCGATCACGCCGTCCGAAGCGGCAGCATCGATTGCCGCCGTCGATCTGCTCGACAGCGAGCAGGGACGCGGTTTGCTGAAACATCTCAAAGCGATGACGGAGAAGTTCGAGAAGGGATTGACCGATCTCGGGTTCGAGACCTTCCCCAGCCCGCATCCCGTCACGCCGCTGTTGGTGCGAGACACGGCGAAAACGACCGACATGGTGAAGTTCCTTCGCGAGAACGGCGTCCTCGCTACGGGACTGAATTTCCCGGTCGTACCCAAAGGCGACCAGTCGATTCGGTTCCAGGTGGCCGCCGACCATACCCCGTACGACATCGACTATGTCTTGGGCGTCCTGGAGAAATATAAGAAAGAACGTGGGTAAAGCCCACGAGGTGGGCGTAAGCCCACGCAGCCATAGGAAGGCATCAGGGCGGGCCGTCAGCGGCCCGCCTTTTAGTTCGGTCAGATTCCGTCGGGATACTCGAATCGATATTCTCGGGTTTCATCCTGGGTGACATGCTTGGTTCCGACTCCGGGGAGCTCAATATCATAGTCGAAAACACGACTACTAAACTCGGATTCGTACAGCAAGGTGTTCGGATAGATCACTCGTGCGCTCTCGCTACTGAACTTCGTGTCTCCGCCGAACGCTTCCTCAGTTAACTCTACCGTTTCCAGAATCTCCTCAATCGGGGTCTCCAGGAACAAAGCCACCTCATCCAGGTCGGAACCGTACTTAAGTCTCAGTACCACACACGGGCCGTACTCACAGGTGGTCGTGTCGGTTATTTGTGTCGCAACAAGTGTAGTGATCTCCTCGCCGTTCCCGAGGCCCATTAACACAGCTCCCACGGAAATGTCACCGACCACGAGGTGCCAGCCGACCAAATCGGCGAAGTGATCGTTCCATTCGTAGATTTCGTCCGAAACCATCGACTCCTCTGTGAACTGACCCGAAAGCGTGACCGAAACAGCCGGGGGTAGCAGACTGTCCATCAACGTCGCGAGTCTGTCATATCCGCGAACAGCGAGAACCTGTCCCTGCTGATCGGTTTCTATCGAAATGGCCAGCTTCTCCAGCAGGGAAAGCAGCGGATTGTCAACTTTCTCGCCATTTCGCGTGAATTCGATATCGGATGGCAGTGCCGTCACGGTGAAGCCGGTGTCGGACTCGCGGATACTTACCTCTGTTCGGCTGGTAGTGACGTCGGTGCGCGGGGCGAGACCCTCCACAGTCGTAATCTTGGTGATAGTCAGGTGCTGAATATAGGTGAGCCCGTCCGGCGGATCGAACCTGAATACAACTTGCTGTGCACAAGCGGGTAGACAGATAGCTGTAAATAGAGCGGCGAAAGCCACTCCAGGTGTAACGACCCCTCTTAACATCTCAACTCTCCCCGATTTTGGGCAATAGCATAACCTTACTCCATCGGCAAGATAGCAGTCCGACGCAAGACAGGCAATCACAAGCGTCGGGCTCGTCGCCGGCCAAGTTCCGCAGTGACCATCTCTCCCGGAACGATCCGCAAATCCCGGCGTTATAGGCTATTCTAGTTGAATCGCCGAGTCCGGCGGATACGAATACGGACCCACCCTACGACCCACCATAAATGGTGGGCCACCCGGATAGGAACGAGATCGAAAGGACCGCTATGCAATCATTGTCCGATAAAGTCGTTGTCATCACCGGCGCCTCGCGGGGTATCGGGGCCGGTATCGCCGAACTGTTTGCGTCGGAAAACCCCCGCCTCGTCCTCGCCGCCCGCAAGAAGCCCGACCTGCAGAAACTGGCCGACTCGCTCGATTTGCCCAAGAAGCAGGTCGCGGTTGTCACGGCCGATATCAGCAAAGCAGCCGGGATGCGCAGGATCATCGCGACGGCCTACCGAAAGTTCGGGCGGATCGACATCTTCATCAACAACGCCGGAGTCGGGTTCGCCAAACCGATCCACGAGATGATCGAGAAAGAGTACGACCTCATTCTGGATACCAACCTGAAATCGGTCTATTTCTGTTTCCGTGAGCTGATCCCAAAAATGAAAAAGCAGGGGGGCGGACAGATCATCAATATCTCGTCGATGGCCGCCAAACAGGGCGTGCCCAACATGGCAGTCTACGCCGCCTCGAAAGCCGCGCTCAATATCATGTCCGACTCAGTCGGGGGAGAGGTGCGCAATGACAACATCAAAGTCTGCACGCTATCACCGGCATCGACCGACACCGGGTTTGGATCACCGGGTGGCAGGAAGAGACCATCGAGTTCGGTTGTCACGAAGCTAACTATCCGCGAGGTCGCCGAGACGGCTTTGCATATCGCGAAACAAAACCCAAACGCGTGGATTTCAAACGTCGATATCAGACCGCTGGCCAAAAAGCGCTGAACGTTTTATGGTCGGCGGCCCCGAATGCGTACGCCCCGGGGCCGCCTTTTCCCCCTCCTGTGCGGCTAATCCGTACGCACACAGGCGTACGAATCCCCAGCCCCCAGATGGGTGCGCGGTTGCCCGCGCCGGATCGGGTGGATGATCGCCGGCGGTCGAAAACGTACTGGTGGGGATGCAACGACTGACCGATACGAATAAACGAACAACCGCTGCGAGTGTAGTTTGTGAGAGTGGGGATATAAGAGACTGACCTGTTCTCGCATCAAAGATAGAGATCATCGGTCGTTTAGTCAAGTACTTTGCGACGTTGACAGGCGAGAAGAGCATTGATATACTTGGACACGTTACAACACAATCCAATCGAGAAGAGGACATGGCGAAACACAGGGTCACACTGATCCCGGGCGACGGTATCGGCCCGGAAGTTACTGAAGCGGCAGTGCGGGTTATCGAGGCTGCCGGCGTTGATATTGAATGGGATCGTCAGGACGCCGGACTGACGTCGATCGAGAAGACGGGTGAGTCGGTGCCCGATTCACTGCTTGATTCCATTCGCGAAAACAAGGTCGCCCTCAAGGGACCACTCACGACTCTGGTCGGCAAAGGCTTCAAGTCCGCCAATGTCACTCTTCGCCAGAAACTCGACCTCTATGTCAATCTCCGTCCGGTCAAGTCGATCGGCGGTGTCAAAAGCCGTTTCGAGAAAGTCGACTTGATCATCGTCCGCGAAAACACCGAAGATCTTTACACCGGTATCGAGTCGGTCGTGTCACCCGGTGTCGTGAGTGCGATGAAGGTCGTTACCGAAAAAGCGTCCTACAATATCTCACGGTGGGCATTCGAGTACGCGCGCGCCAACAAACGCAAGAAAATCACGCTGGTGCACAAGGCGAATATTATGAAGGTCTCCGACGGTTTGTTCCTTCGGATATTCGAAGAAGTCGCCAAGGACTACCCGGATATCAAAGCCGAAGACAAGATCGTCGATGCCCTCTGCATGAACCTCGTCATGGATCCGACCAGATTCGACATGCTGCTGCTCGGCAACCTGTTTGGCGATATCGTGTCCGATCTTGCCGCCGGATTGGTCGGCGGCTTGGGAGTGGTGCCGGGTGCGAACATCGGAAGTGAATACGCGGTATTCGAAGCGGTTCACGGATCGGCGCCAGATATTGCCGGCAAAAACATCGCCAACCCGACCGCGCTGATCTTCTCGGCCCTGCTGATGCTTCGCCATCTGGGCGAGACCGCCGCCGCCGAAAAGATCTGGCGCTCGATGGTGCTGTCGCTGGCTATCGGTCAGCATCTCACCACCGATCTCGGTGGCGTCTGCAGCACGACCGAGTTTACCGACGAAATCATCAACGAGATCAAGACCCGCTCGAAGTAAGTACGATGTCGTTCTGTCGGGTGCTGGTCGTCGGAGATGACCGACACCCGACAGATTTAAGGTGCCTGGTGTACGTTCCCGTGCAACGGGCACCCTATCGACTTTGGCGGGTCCGAAAACTACCCCGCCCCACGTCTCCAAAACCCCTTGTCCATCTCCCGATTTCTCATACCTTTAAAGAGAGACCTCACAAATGGGAGCATCATCGTATGGCTACCGATGGATTACTTTGCTGGAGCTGCGGCAAGCCGACCGGCATCCTGACCAAAGTCGCACGCAATGACCAGTGCGACCACTGCCTGGCCGACCTTCGCTGCTGCCGGGGTTGTCGACATTTTGATCCGACCCGACGGTTTCAGTGCCGCGAGAATGTCGATCGCAATATCGTCGACAAAGAAAAGTCAAACTTCTGCGACTTCTTCCAGATGCGCAACGTCATCAAGCGCGCCGGCGGCGTGATGACCACTCCCGCCGAGGAAAAACTCGATCGCAAACGAAAATTTGACGATCTGTTTGAGGACTAACACTCGCTCAGGAGGAGCGACACACATGATGACTACCCGACGAATTCGTCTTTGCGTGGGTCTACTTCTACTCACCACACTTGTGATATCGTTTCTCGGCTGCTCCAAACCGGCGGTCAAGGTCGGTGCAGTCGACGGTACCGTGCGATCAATCGAAAACTGGACGATCGAATGGCGCGGTCACACGGAGCCGGTGGCGCAGACTACGATCGAAGGCTTACAGCAAACCAAAAGTAAATACTCGCTTCCCGAATACTGCCTCGCCTATATCGGCGATATCAAACAGGCGCTCTCGCGCGAGCACAAATTCTCCTTTTATGAGAATGTACCGGCTACAGGACGAATCGTGGTTGCGCTCTACGGTGTCAACGTGCCCCGCGCCGGACTCACCAAAACCGACGCTGAACGCGTAATGGAAGAACTGTCCGGCGATTGGCCGCACTCCGGCCATGTCGAATCAGCGACACGCGAAGAAGGGTTCGACTGGGGACGCGCCGATATCGTGAAAAAGGTCGATATCACCGTGTACGATATCGAGGGGAAAGTGCTCGCGCAGATCTTTGTCGGCGGCGACTCAAACGATCGCGTAAAACCAGACCATGTCGCCGACGCCATCAGCAACGCGTTTCAAATGAAGTAGCGGCTCTTGTTTCGACAGACGAGACTATGTGCGTGGTGTACGTCCTCGTGCACCACGTAACGCGCAGACTACGTGCGTAGTGTACGTCCTCGTGCACCACGTAACACACGGACCATGTGCGTGGTGTACGTCCTCGTGCACCACGTGTCACGACTCGTGACAGACTACTCCTCCCGCAGCTCCGCCACCCACGCCCTAAACAACGCCTCGTGCTTCTCCGGAACATAATCGATCACACCGACTAATCTGCCCGACACCAACCCTGCCAGCACAACGGCGCTGTCCGTTTCGGAGTAGATCACACCGTAGTTCTCGTCGAAACCGATATCTTCCGGCGCCGGGTTGGCGTCACCAAGCGAATCGGCCCGAATCGACATCGCCAGATACTTCTTCCCGCTCCCGTCTCCCGTGATAAATAACGTGCAGGCGGCACTGTCAACTTCGTAGCGGCAGGTCAATACCGAGTCGAAGTTCGGCGTGGCCAGAAACGACACCGGGAAGTACCGGTACGTAACCGGTATCCGGTTCCGGGCGGGGAAGACCGCAAATACATCGGGAAGCACACCGTCCATCCCGATCTCCGCGCTGATACTCACCGCCAGTCGCTGCACCAGATCGGTGACACCGGCGGAGTCCGAAATCGCAGATATGGTCACGGCGTATGGCCCCACCGCGAAATAAAAGCTGTGTCCTTCCATGTAGCCTTCGGCGCCGAGTTTCGTCAACTCCACGTTGTCCGGCCGCGTGAGGGCGTAAAACCCGTAGGCGTCGAGCGCCCCGGCAAACTGCGCGATCTCCACCGACAGCCGCACCGAGTCGGCGTTGTACAACGCCGCGACCAGACCCACCAGGTGGTAGTCGTAGTAGTCGCCGGCGCGCGATCCCATATAGCGCTCGACCTCCTCCTCGGTCTTTCGCACGCTCATAGTCTGCAGGGCGATGCCCGGAAGACTACCCGGCAGGAATGAATCGGCGTTGAATCTCCCCGGCGCCAGCCCGCTCGTCTTCCGAGGTTCATCGGAAGAGCAGGACAGAAGCACCGCGCTTATCAGCACGCCGCACAAAACAACCGCGAGCACACCCCGTGCTCGCGTCAGTAGATGAGGAGAATCGCAGTAATCAGCCATAGTACAACCGTGATCAATATCGGGACATCGGTAAGCAGCACGCGCACCGGCGAACCGCCTTTGTCTTTTTGGTGAATCAGATAGAGATAGCGAAAGATGCCGTACACCACAAACGGAATGGTGAAGTAGAGCTTGTCGGTCCCCAGCTTCTCGGACACTTCGCTGGAGAACGTATATAGCATGTAGACGACCAGCACCGACGGTGTCGTCACCGCAATCATCTGGTCGAGCAGATACGAGCTGTAACCCGCCAGGCTCCTGCGATGCTCCCCGGCGTTTTGTTCCAGCAGCACCAGCTCATGCCGGCGTTTTCCGAATGACAGAAACAACGCCAACAGCAGCGTGTTCATGAGCATCCAGTCCGACGCCGGTACATCGATCGCCACCGCCCCCGCAAACGCCCGTATCACGAAGCTCATCGCGATCGCGATTACATCGATAATCACAAGCCGCTTCAGCAAAAACGAGTAGAGCAGGTTCAGTCCGGCAAACACCAGCGCGCTGATGAAAAACTCGCGGTTGATCATCCACGATCCACCCAACCCCACCACCAGCAGGACGACTGCCAGAGAACCGGCAAAGGCGGGGGAAACGGCACCCGAGGCTATCGGTCGGTGGCGTTTCGTGGGGTGTTTACGGTCGGACTCGCGATCGACCAGATCGTTGATGATATAGACGCTCGAAGACAGCACGCAGTAGAGTGCGGCAGCGATAATGACTATTTCCAGCCGTGCGAAATCGCGTATCTCGCCGGCAAACACCAGCGCCGCAAACAATAGACCGTTTTTAGTCCACTGCCCCGGACGGACCATCCTGAACAGATTGCCAAGCATGGGATATGATAGCCGATGCCGGAATGCGGCTCAAGTATTAACTGGTGAAAGGCAGGGCGCGCTGGATATCGGGATAGAAGACGTTGAAGTATTCCTCGGCCCGTTCGGTCGCGCCGCGTACGCCGCCCTGCTCCTCGTCAATCGGAAGCGTCAGGCGCACGATTGCAGCGTCGGTCGGCCGAAGAAACAGCGAATTCATGACGAGATCCCATTTCAATCCGAACTCACTTCGAATCGCCCCACCGCGGGTCTCGAACCAGTAGAGCATCAACTGACGGCGGCCGCGATCGGCGATCACCAGCCGGTTGACCCTTTTGGTGACCCCATCGGGGAGACGAAGATCGTACGGGTCGTGGTGAAGAATCTGCCAGCCGCCACCCGGAAGACAGTGTTTCGGAGAGTGAATCTGGCTGCCGTACTTCTGCGAGTCGAAATAGGCGATAAACAGCCAGTACGAATCATCGCTGGGGCCGTGGTACAGCCGCAGGGTCGTCGTATCGGCTTTCAGTATCTCATAGCTGTACTCGGAGAAGCGGTGCTCTTCGCCCTGGTATCCATCCTCCTCGTACGGTATCTCTCCGAAATGCGCCGGGCGATGCGGTGGGTTGTCGGCGAATCGCAGGAAATTGCCGAACGCCCCCCCAACCAGCAGCAGCACCACCGAAAGAACAACCGGCTTCTTCATGGCAGCACCTTCTTCAGCAGTTGGCCGAACAGAAACATCAGAATGAAAGCCACCACAAACACGCTCAGACCCATGATGGAGTGCAGCGGCTCGTGTGTAACCTTCTCAGTAACCGTGTAGGCCAGCAGCGACGTCACAAAGACGCGGAAGACATTGGCGACAACCGCAATCGGGACGGTCGACAGGAACAGGATCAGCTTCCCGGAGAACCGCCTCTGGGTGGTGTACGAATAGAGCGCCCCGAGCGCCAGCAGGGCCATCACCGAACGCATCCCGGAACAGGCCTCCGCCACTTCGAGCGAATAGCCCTGGATGTGGATGATATTCCCCTGCCGGATCGCGCCCATACCGATGAAGTTCAGAATCCCGGCGGTGATTTTCGATGCCAGCAACTGCATGGGGAAGGTTGCTGCGAAATAAATCACGTAGGGGATCGGCACCATGAATATCAGGAAGACCAGCTCAAACCAGCTCTTGCCGATAATCTGTCTCCCAAACAGGAAATAGATCAGCCCAAACAGCGATACGACAAACGACACCCGAAGCGTGAAATACTCTGCGCCGCCGTTGGCGAACACAAACATGATCATCCCCAACACGACCAACACCAGCCCGTGATAGTCGAACCCGGCGGCGCTCTTCTGCAGCTCGTCACGCTTCTTCCAGAGCAGATAGCCGGAGACGACCGGGATCAGAAAGCCGTGGGAGTAGTTGCTGTCGGTCCACCAGTCGCCGACCAGATCGATCAGGGTGGGCAGATAAATGACCACGAGCAGCGCAAACGGCACCGCGAGCAGTCCGGCTGAGTGGGTAAGTCGGGCGTGCAATGTCTCAGTGGTCATGGCAGAAAGGTACTTCCGGGCATTTCAATAGACAAATATAATATTGGTATCGACCACCAAACCATGCGGCTGAACGATGATCGACCGGGACAGTCTTTTTACCACCAAAACAAAATGCGTCTGCCGAGCGCCGGAGCCGTCTTTGGACTTGTTTGTATCCCCTGAAGCCGAGATATTAAGCTGTTTGTAAAAAGAATGAACCGGATTTGACCCGAAACGAAGGTATATGATTCGACGACGAAGGCATCACCGGACCCGCAAGGGACACTACTGTTTGCTGGTCAACCAGTCTGCCGCCGGATATCGGTCGGAAACGCTCGAAGAGCTGATCTCGGCCATACGAAGCGCCGAATGCCAGTATACCGTGATCAAGCCGGAAACACCGGAACAGGCCCTCTCCATGGCCCGCGCCACCCTCGGCCTTCGTGGCTCCCGGCGCTCGGTCCCGCCGGCGATCTCCCGCCGCGGACCGGTAACATCGATCATCGCCTGTGGCGGCGACGGTACGTTTAACGAAGCCGCCCAGCTGGCTGTCGAGGCCGACCTCCCCGTCGGTATCCTTCCGATGGGACGGCAGAACAACATCGCCCGAAGCCTCCTCAACGAAAAGAAGAAACCGGTCGAGATTATTATGTCGGGCGACTATCGCAAGGTCGATATGGGACAGGCCGGCCCCTATAGCTTCATCGGATCCCTCGGGATCGGGTTCGCTCCCTCGCTGGCCGGGCATCTGGCCGATCGACGCCCCCCCCGATTCGGGATCGGCTGGTCCAAACTCGGTGGGCAGGCCGCCGCCGAGGTAAAACCCGTGCGGATGACCGTCAAAATAGATCGCTTCCTGTTCGAGGCTTCCCCGCTTATCCTGAATGTCAACCTGCTCGGCTACTCCTGTGGCCTGCCGCTTTCGCCGACTTCGATCGCCGACGACGGTTTGGCCGAGGTGATCTTCGATCAGGGGGAGGCGATGGGTGAGTTCTCGACCTTCACCCGGCTTATCTCCAAACGAAAATACCTGTACGGCCAGAAGATTCAGCTCTATCGGGGCAGGATCATCCACCTGGTGCCGCTGAAAGGCCGCAAGCTGTATATCGACGGCGACCTGGTCGAACCGGTTGAAAACGAGCTGCCGATCGAAATCCGCGAAAAAGCCGTCAAAGTCTTCTGCTGAAAAGCCATGATACGCCTCTGCCTTATCGGTATCCTGCTGGCGGGCGCACTCCACGCCCAGACCGAACCGCCTCCCGCTGAACCGGACAGTCTTGTCTCTCCCGACTCCCTCGTCGCGATCGATACCGCCGCTGCCGAGATCAGTCCCGACACCATCATGTTCATTCCGGACCTCGACGCCGAGCGCGAAGGGCGTGTGACGGACACGGTCAATTACGAGCGACGCCTGACTCAGCAGCCGACCGTGGCACTGTTTAAGTCCATGGCGATTCCCGGGTGGGGACAAGTGGGAAACAAGCGATATATCAAGGCGGCGATCTTTGCCGGCTTCCAGACCTGGTTTATCAGTTCGGCTATCAGATTCGGCGGGCAGGCCTCCGATGCCCGCGATGCCTGGTCGTCTGAGACCAATCTGGCCGAACGGAACCGGCTCTACGATATCTATGAGGACAAACGCGGCCAGCGCAACAAATTCACCTGGTTTGCGGTAATCTGCAGTTTCATCTCGATGTTCGATGCCTACGTCGACGCCCACCTCTCCGGCTCGCCGGAGCATATCGCCGGAGATCAGGTGACCTTCGAGTTCGTCCCCGACCAGTACGGCGGTGCGCAGGCCGTGCTGTCTTTGAACTTTTGATTAATCCTGAAGAATAAACTGCTCGAGCTGGAGACCGTGCTTTTCGGGCTCTATGAGCCGAAGAATGCGACGTTCCTGATGCTCTTCGCTCGACAGGTCTGCCCAGATCGGATCCGGCAGCAGGCCGGAGCGGTCACCCACAATCTTCACGAACGGGCGGCTCCGGTCCTTGTCGTTGTGCGTGAGGATCAGCGCGATTTCCTCGGTCGACAGCAGCACCAACGAACCGGCCGGATAGATACCGACAATGTCGGTGAAGACTTTCAGGAGCAGCCTGTCGAACTTGACCGCCATCTGGAAGCGCATCTTCTTGATGACTTCATCCGGCGTGATCTTCCGCTTCATGTAAACACGTCCCGATGTCAGCGCATCGAACGTGTCTGCGATTGCGATGATTCTCGAAAACAGCGTCGGCTCCCGACGGTGATACTTCAGCTGGGGATAGCCGGTGAAATCCGAGTTGATATGATGCTCGAACGCGCCCCGCGCCGCTCGCGCCGTAAACAGCGAGAATTCGAGATTGCGAAGCAGCGTCTTGGCGCCCAGCAGCGGATGACGCTGCATCTGGAACCAGTCGTTGTCATCGTAAGCGTCGGGTTTGCGAATCAAATCCTTCGGCAAACGGATTTTCCCGACGTCATGAAACAGCGCCGCGAACCCAAGTTGTGACAGACGCGAGCGGTCCATCCCGATCCGCACACCCATCGTCAGCGAATAAACACAGACATTGTTGGAGTGAGCATAGGTGTAGTCGTCGTAGTTCTTGAGCGCGGTCAATTCGATCATCGACGATTCATCGAGAATGATATGATCGATCAAAGAGTGAATTACCCGCTTGGTCTTGGCGACATTGATATCCTCCGCCTCGGAAGCCTGGTGCATCACCTCCTGGACGGTCGAGATCGATTGGAAAAACGCCGCCCGCGCCGACTTCCGCACTTTCTGACGGACCACTTCGGTGGTCTCCGGCGTGCCGTCATCGGTATAGACTTCCTCGCGCACTCCCAGCAGCTCGACATGCTCTATCCCCAATGACTTCAGATGCTCGGCGAGTTGCTCGAGATTGTGTTCATCGGGACGCATCTGGGCCAGCTCGACGACAAAACGAGTGATCTCGTCGGCAATGACATCGCCGGAGAACCGTACGCCGCCGATTCCCACTTTCGCCCAGTCACGAACGACAGTATCGGCCGCCGCCCGGTTGTCATCGGAGAGCTTCACCACCGCGTCGTTAACGAAATACCGCTCGTTGTGGACCTTAAACGCCGCTTCGCCATAGTCCGCGATAACGGTGTCCAGCCGCGCACAAAAATCCTCCAGCTTTGTCTTGAAGGTCGCATTGCCGGTATCGACGAGCCGCGCCGTCTTGATCAACACGAATAGCGCCGTGACCAATCGCTGCTCGACTTCACTCCCGGCCCGGGCCGAGGCTGACTCCGAACGAATATCAGACATGGTGGTGCTCTCCATGGATACGATCACGGCGAATCTTGATCGCCTCCCGTGCGCGTTTTTTCAGATCGGGACGCCAGCTCGAACCGAGCTTGATAAGAAGCTTTTCGGCACGGTCGCTCCGGTTGTACGTCAGCGCCTCAAACGCCGCCTCGCGGAAAAACGACAACGTTGCATCCCGCAGGGGGTTGGCGCGGGTGATCAAACCGTTCAAGTAGTCCAGCGCGTGGTCACCGCCCAACAGCGAGTAGGCGTTCAGCAGCGCCTGCTGATCATCCCCCTCGAGCTTCTCGAACCGCTCATCGTTGATGATATCGGAGATGGTGTTGAACGCCGAGGCGCCCCGCCGCGCCACGATTGAGCTGATTACCTGTCGGCGGATCTGCTGGTCGGAGTCGTAGGCCGCACTGTTCAATAACTCGAGCGCCTCATCAGCCTTGCTGTCCGATAGCTGCGAAACCAGTTCGAGGCGCACCCGCTCGTCGGGGTGTGTGACGACTTTCGCGAGATGCTTCAGCGCTTCCGGTGTGCCGATTCTCGCCAGGATCGTCACCGAGTTCCGGACGACATTCCAGCGCTTGTCGGTCAACCCGCGGGTGACAAATCCGAGGTTCTCTTTGCCGCGCTCCGAGAGATATTCGATGAGCGCCCGACGGTGTGCACGGTGCTCCAATCTCGGCAGCAGGTCGGCGATCGACCCGAGCGCCTCCCACCCGAAATTGCTCAGATATGTAATCAGCACTTCAGCGGTGATATGACTGTGCGAGTTGAGCGCATCGGCAAGCGTATTCAGCCGCTCCCGGCTCCCGGCGGTTATGACCGCCTCTTTCAACCGCTCACTCCACTGCGGCTTCTCGAGACGAAGTTGCGCCTCAAGCACCCGGAAATAGCTCAACAGATCGGTCGCCTGTGCGAACCGCCCCTGCCCGATGAAACTGGTCAGCAACTTCTCGCAGATTGTGACGGTCTCGCTGAAGGCCGACAGCTCGTTCTCCTGATGCAGCAGCTCCTTGAGCAGCTCATGAGTCGACTCGAACATATCAAACGAAGCGTCTTCCTCAAGCATACGCCTCAACTGTTCGTTTTCCTCTTCGGAGAGCTGGGTCTCATTCATCAGGAGACGCCGCGTGTCGACCCGCGGCAGCGGTGCACTCTGAAGATCGTCGTATCCCATCGCCCTGGTGGCGGTGGCGGTCTCGGATTTTTCCTCGTCGGACTCTTCGCCGAAAAAGATGTTCTGCGCGTTGGCGCTGTCGACTATCTCTATTCCCGATGTGTCCTTCAGGGTGTTGATCGTGAACCCGGTGCTGTCATCGCGGTCACCGTCATTGAGATCATAGTCAACCCCCACGAACAACGACTCGTAGAGATTCTCTTTGCCCGTATCGTTCAGGGCATCATCGTCATCGTCTGCCAGAAACTCCTGAACGGCGAGCTTGCCAGAATATTGCGCGAGGGAGACATCTTCGACCGTCTCAAACTTCACCCCGGTCAGGTTGGCTTCCCACAACAGACCGGTCAGATCACCGGAGTTGGTCTCGCGGTTCTGATAGCGACGGATGCACTCCAGGAGGTCCTTCACCGCGTCCCAGTTCAGGGTCCGGTCGAACGTCAGTTTGGTGATGCCGGCATCGAAAAACAAACCGGCCAGCGACTCCTCTTTGGAGCGGTCCACAAACACCGTCTCGCTTTTCCAGTGAATTTTATCCCGTTCGATCTCCAGCGTAATGGCGCCGATATCGGTGATCAGATCACAGAGCTTCTCGGCATAAGACTGCTTCATGGAGAAGGGGAGAGGGTTGTCAGGGGGATACATCCAGACCACCTTCATGACCTTGAGGAGGTCGCGAAGGTTTTCCCGTATCTGGTCGACCGATGTTGAACTATGTGGTGCGCCCGTCGTCATATGCCAAAAATCCCCTGATTATCAGGGGTATCGGCTCTTGCCGGCAGCCGCTCCACAATTACTAGAAAAAAACCGGCCCGAATAGGGCCGGTTTGCGAATGTCTGAAAAACGGGCGTCGATCGACTACAGGACTTCGATCTTCTCCCGGTTCTTCGTCACTTTCTTGGTGGCGTTTCGACTGTCAAATACTGCCCTGGCATTAGTGACGATCATCTGGTAGTCATAGCTCGTATGATCGGTCAGAATCACCGTCAGGTCGGCCTTTTTCAGCACTTCCGCAGTCAACTTGGTCGACTTCACCACGCCGTCCCGCCAGTTGAACTTCGGCACATGGGGATCGTTCCAGACGATCTTCGCGCCTTTATCCTCGAGCAGCTTGATCACGTCCAGCGCCGGGGACTCGCGGATATCCTTGATATCCCGCTTGTAGGCGATCCCGAGCACCAGGATAGTCGATTTGTTGATCGACTTGGCGAATCGCTTGTTCATCAAATTCGTGATCCGTTCCACCACATACTCCGGCATATGGGAGTTGACTTCGCCGGCCAGCTCGATAAACCGGGCGTAGTAGTTTAGCGATTTCAGCTTCCACGACAGGTAGTGCGGATCGATCGGGATGCAGTGTCCGCCCAGACCGGGACCGGGGTAAAACGGCATAAAGCCAAACGGCTTGGTGGCGGCGGCGTCGATAATCTCCCAGACATCGATCCCCAGCCGGTCGCACATCAGGGCTACTTCGTTCACCAGCCCGATATTGACGGAGCGGAACGTATTTTCCAGTAGTTTGACCATCTCGGCGGCTTTGGTCGAAGATACCGCGTAGACATTGCCGAGCGTCTGCTCGTAAAACGTCTTGGCTACATCGGTGCAGTCCGGCGTCACACCACCCACCACGCGAGGCGTGTTCTTGGTGTTGAACTTCGGATTGCCCGGATCAACCCGCTCCGGCGAGAAGGCGAGGAAGAAATCCCGGCCCGGCTTCCAACCGTTTTTGTCCAGCAGCGGGAGGATCAAATCCTCGGTCGTCCCCGGATACGTGGTCGACTCCAGCACCACCAGCGTGCCTTCGGAGATGTTGTCCTTTACCCAGTCCATCGCCGACAGGATATAGCTGACATCGGGGTCTTTCGTCTTTGACAGCGGGGTCGGGACACAAATCGAAATCGTGTCACACTCGGCGAGCTTTTTGGGATCATCGGTGGCGGAGAACTTGCCCGACTTCACGACGGCGGCAACTTCCTTGTCACTGATATCATCGATATCCGACTTCCCGGAGTTGAGCAGCTTGATTTTCTCTTTGCTGATATCGAAACCGATCACCGTATAACCGGCTTCGGCAAGCGAGATCGACAGGGGCAGACCGACATAACCGAGGCCGATCACGCCGGCGACCGTCTCACGTTTCTTCAGTCTCGCAATGAGCGCCTCAGCGGGCGTCGTCTGTTTCCCTTTTTTGGTGGCCATATATCCTTTCTCCAGTGCAACGTGCCGCAGACAGTCTACACGTTGGCTCTCCAGAATTCAAGGGTATCCTGCAGTGTTTGTTCTAGTTTGTATCGGGGTTGGAACCCGGTCTGTTTACGGGCTTTCTCGTAACTCCCCCGCATGACGGGGATTTCGGTCTTGCGAAGCCGCTCCGGGTCGACTTGAACATCGATCTTTCTTGTCGCCTTTCGGACCAGCATCTCCAGAATCCGCTTGATCGCCACCGCCTTCCCCGAGCAAAGGTGGTAAACCTCGCCATCGCGCCCTTTTTCGGCCAGCAGTCGGTATCCGTGGACAATATCCCGAACATCGGAGATATCCCGCCGCGCCGACAGATCACCGACTTTCAGCACCGGCTCCTGCCTTCCGGCTTCGATCATCGCCACTTGTTTGGCAAACGCCGGTATCACGAAACTATCCGCCTGGCGCGGCCCGCTGTGATTAAACGCCCGAGCGATCACCACCGGCAGACCATACTGGCGATGGTAGTACTGCACCAGGTGTTCGGCGGCGACTTTCGAGATCGCATACGGTGACACCGGGTTGAATACCTGCTCTTCGGTCAGCGTCTTGTTGCGAGGAGTGAACGGACCGTAACAGTCCGAGGAACTGACAAATAACAACCGCTTGAGGCCTTTCAGTTCCCGGATAGCTTCGAGAATGTTCAGCGTACCCTCGAAATTAATCCGATAGGTCGCCCGCTCCTTGGCGAATGACTGCCCCACCGATGCCAGCGCGGCCAGATGAAAGACATACGCGGGGTTGGCTTTTGCGATCACCGCCTTGCACCGGGCGGCATCCAGAATATCCAGACTCGACAGCTTCACCTGTTTGCGGATGGCTCGAAGATTGTCCAGAGGTTCGTTTTTGTAGACTGCGCCCGCCACCGTCCAGCCCTGCGCGAGAAGCTCCTCGGCCAGGAAAGAACCGGCAAAACCGGCGATACCGGTGATGAAAGCCGACCGAGCGTTCATAGCCGGGGCGGGTTATCCTTCAGCAGCGCCACATCGGCGTCGACCATCATGTGCACGAGCTGCTCGAACGACACCAATGGCTCCCAGCCGAGCTTTTTCTTCGCGTGGCTCGAATCGCCCAGCAGCAAATCAACTTCAGCCGGGCGGACGAACCGCGGATCGGTGATGACATAGTCTTTGTAGTCGAGATTTACGCGCTCAAACGCCAGCCGGCAGAAATCTTCGACCGCATGCGTCTGCCCGGTCGAGATGACAAAATCATCCGGCTCGTCCTGCTGAAGCATCAGCCACATGGCGCGAACATAATCACCGGCATACCCCCAGTCACGTTTGGCGTCGAGATTCCCCAGCGGCAACTTATCGGTATAGCCGTGTTTGATCATCGCGACATAGTAACTGATCTTGCGCGTGACAAACTCCAGCCCGCGACGGGGGGATTCATGGTTGAAGAGGATCCCAGATGAGGCGTGCATGCCGTAGCTCTCGCGATAATTGACCGTAATCCAGTGGCCGTAGACTTTGGCTACACCATATGGTGACCGAGGATAAAACGGCGTCCGCTCCGTCTGAGGCACCTCGCGCACCTTGCCGAACATCTCCGAAGAACTCGCCTGATAGAACCGGACCTTCTTGTCGACCAGCCGGACCGCCTCGAGCATCTTGGTCACCCCGAGCGCGTCGAACTCGCCGGTCAGGACCGGCTGAAGCCAACTGGTGGGGACAAACGACTGGGCGGCGAGATTGTAGACTTCGTCCGGACGGTGCTGTTCGATCAGGTTGACGATCGAGAGCTGGTCGAGCAGGTCGGCCTGGACCAGGGTCAGTTTGTCTTTGATATGGTCGATCCGCTCGAACGATTCGGTGGAGGCGCGGCGGACCATGCCGACCACGTCGTAGCCTTTGTCGAGCAGCAGTTCGGCCAGATAGGAGCCGTCCTGGCCGGTGATACCGGTAATAAGTGCGCGCATGGTAAACTTCCTGTGTACGAGCCGATTTCGTTAACGATCTGTTAGAATTATCGGCTTGAATGGCAATATCTTAGCCCCGCTGATCGGGTCCGGTCAATATATATGAGACCTTATACCCCGTCAACCGGATTTAGATGAGGGGGGCAGGGGGGCTGTGAGAGAGCGAGTAGTGAGTAGGTCGAGGCTGCTTGCAGCCCGACGGAATTCGTAGGTCCGCCCCCCTGTGGTTCGGACGGCACGACTGAGAGTTCGGACGGAGAGACACATCGAAGATGTGTCATACCCGTGAAGACGGGTATCCATCTTCTCTGTAGGGCAGGACCCGAGCCCGCAGGGCGAAGCGGTCCTGCCAACACCGACCTAATCGTAGGTCGAGGCTGCCTGCAGCCCGACAGGCCCTTGTAGGTCCGAACCCCTGCGGTTCGGACATTCCCCCGTCGGAACCGCAGGGTTTCCAACCTACCTACTCGACGGAACGAAGTATCGCCCCGTCGTTACCAACCGCCACGACTGCTCCCGCAACTGGAGAGCATACCGCGTGGAGCGACAGATGTGTGCCGCACGTGATCTTCGTCCACGATCGTCCACCGTCATTCGAGTACAACATCGTTCCGAAGTCGCCGACCGCAACAGCTTCCTGATCGCTGAGAATGGTCACTGAATTGAGATTCAGTGGCGCATACCCTGGCAGAGGAACCCAGGAGCAGTCTTCCCACAGTGCCCCGCCGTTGCAGGTGACGAAAATGGTGCCGCTGTCGCCGACAGCGATACCGCACCGCGTGTTGATGAAGTCGACGTCTCGCAGCGAGAAATTGGTACCGCTTGCCTGGCTTTGCCAGGTGGCGCCGGCGTTGGTGGTGCGAAAGATCAATCCCAGCCCGCCGACTATCGTAGCAGTATCGGGAGTGATCTGACACACTGCCAGCAGCGTGTAGGGTGTGCCGCTAGTCTGGCTTTGCCAGGTCGAGCCACCATCTACTGTACGGAGAATAGTCCCCTGATCGCCGACCGCTGTCCCGGTATCGTTATCGACAAAACTCACCCCGTTGAGATCGTCGCCGGTGCCGCTTGCCTGCCCCGCCCACGTTGCGCCGCCGTTGATCGTACGAAGGACCGTACCGTCGCGGCCCACCGCAATTGCCGAATCAGCGCTCAAACAAGAGCAGTCCGTCAGCCATTGCGAGGTGGCGCCCGTCTGGTCGGTCCAGGTGAGGCCCGCATCGGCGGTGTGGAGGATCCTTCCTGAGGATCCGACGGCCACGCCGTGGAAATCGTCGCAGAAGCTGACTCCGTAGAGTATTGAGGCCTCCCCGCCGGAGAGCCGAGTCCAGGATGTCCCGCCATCGGTCGTCCGAAGGACCGTGCCGGCGTTGCCGATCGCCGTCCCAACATTAGAGTCAAGAAAGTGTATAGCCGAAAGCCCGATCGCAGTGCCACTGGTCTGACCTGACCAGGTGGCGCCTCCATCGGTAGTACGGAGGAACGCGTTGCCGAAAGTCAGTATCGTCGCGGTGTGTCCGTCGATCATGAAGACATCGGTCCCCCCGGCATCTGCTGGATCATCAGTATGCCGTATCCAGTTAGAGCCACCGTCGGTCGTTGTTAAAAGGATATTCGAGCCGACAGCTATCCCGGTATCGGGATCGGAAAGACTCACAGCATACAATAATCTGTCGAGTCCTCCAGCTTGCTCATACCAGGTTGCGCCGCCGTCGTCGGTGCGGATGATCGTGCCCCTGTCACCGACGGCCGTGACGACATCCGATGAGGCACACCACAATCCATAGAGCGGTGATCCCGTGTTGCTATTCTGCTTGGTCCAGGTAGCCCCGCCGTCGACCGTACGCAACATGGTTCCACCATGACCCGACACGAATCCGGTGTCTGTTCCAGCGAAACTGACAGCGAGAAGAGAAGTACTGGTTCCCGACACCTGGGGTATCCATGTCGCCCCTCCGTCCGTCGTTCTTAGTATCGTGCCCGAATACCCAACCGCTGTCCCGGTATTCTCGTCAGTGAAACAGACGCCGGACAACCAGCCAGTAGTACCGCTTTCCTGTGTGATCCATGTCAGGCCGCCGTCATTTGTACGAACGATAGTCCCCATCAGTCCTACCGCCGTACCGTGCTGGGCGTCGGTGAACCATACATCGCGAAGGGCGTTCCCCTGCGGGAGCGGATTTTGCCACCGCCAGCTCGGCGGGTTCTGAGGTTGGATGGTGGACCGGACCGGATCGTCGTCTCCGCCGCAGCCGCCGGTCGTGAGAAGGGCCGACACCAGAAAGATAACGTTGAGAATCGTGAAACGCAGGAATCGATATGACATTGTAAACTCCACCCCTGGATTTGCCGCGAGCGAGACTATTAATGCCTGATCCGTTTCCACTCAATATACGCCAAAAAGCAAAATTCCCAAGCGGTAGTGCGGGCGAGCCCATCGCCGCCCCCCCCTCTTGCCAACCGCCCACCCCCACCCTATATTCCCCCCACAACACTCCCAACCCCGGAGCAAAACCATGAAAACGATCACACGCGCAGTCCTGCTGGCCCTCCTGCCGGTACTATGCTACGCCGTTGATGTCGTCGACAGGAAACCTACTATGTCATACACCGAAGCTTCATCCAGCTTACTCCTCGAAAAAGCCGACTCCGTCTTCCAGGCCCGCGATTACGATAACGCCCTCACCGCCTACACCGAAGTGGTCGAAACCGCCCGCAAAGAGTTCAACCGCTCGGTCGAGGTCGAAGCGCTCGCCCAGGTCGCCCGCATGAATCTGATCCTCAACAACAAAGAGGAAGGCCGCGCCTGGCTGGCCAAAGCCGCCGAGCGGGCCGACGATGCTGACCCGATGGGCTGGTCGCGCTATCTCGGGGTGAAAGGCCGGTTCGAGTGGAAAGACGACGACCTCACCGCCGCCCGCAAAACCTTCGATGACATGTACACCTACTGCAATACCAACGCCCTGTGGGGGAGAGCGGTCGATGCCGCTCACATGATCGCGATCGTCTCCACCGACCCCAAACAGCAGATCGAATGGAGCTACAAGGGGATCGAAGCGGCAGAGAAATCCGACGAAGAGTCCTGGCTCGGCCCGCTCTGGAACAACCTCGCGGTTGCCTACTTCGATATGAAATCCTACGACTCCGCCCTGACCTGTTTCCAGAAAGCCCGCGAGTACCACTGGCGCCACTCCGGCGAAATCGGCAAACTCTTCGCCGACTACCATGTTGGCATGACCTACCGTCAGTTGGGACAGCACGATGAAGCCGCTCAATGGCTTCGGCCGGTGCTGGCCTGGGCCGAACGGCTCGGCGACCACTCCGCAATCGGCCAGGCGTGCGAGGATCTTGGCGAAGTTATGATTGCGAAGGGCGACAAAAGCGGCGGTCTGAAACTGCTCAAACGCGCCCGCGAAGAATACAAAACCGAGAGATGGGATGAGCAGCTCCCGGAAATCTGGAAAAAACTCAACGCCCGCATCGCCGAACTGGAGAAGTAGCGACGGCCTGATCGGCGTCGAACTTTTTGTTCCTTTGAAAGAGCGCCCGGCCCGTCTATATTATCGATAGGGTTTCCGGGACTTTCACCCACGCGGAGGGCATAAATGCCGAAGCTTGTCGCGCTGCTCCTTCTCACTCTTCTGACCGTCACCGTGTTCAACTGCACCGACAAGAGTGTCGAGCCGATTATTATTGGCGATGGTACCTATCCGACCGCCATCGGCACGCAATGGATCTACGAGCGAATCGACTCGGTCCGCACTGTCACCGATACCGTGACCATCACGCTGGTCTCAGAGCAGGCCCTTCCCGATGGCCGCACGGCGCACATCGCCCGCTACAAAACATCAGACACCCTTCGCTATGACACCCTCTTCCTTAAAGGAGACACCGCGACCGTCAGATCCGGCAACGGGTACACCAGCTGGATCACCGAGCGATATCTTTTCCCGCTCGAGATCGGACGAGGTTGGACGGCATCATTCCAATACGATTCGGTGTGGGTACGAGAGAAGAATCTGGCATCAACCCCGGCCGGACAGTTCTATAAAGCCTACCGGCTGGAGCGGATCGTGTTTTTCCTGAACTACATCCACTATGATGAAATCTGGTTTGCCCCGGGCTACGGGGTGGTGAAAAAGAACCTCGTGCGCGACTTCCTCGACCCCTATCCGGCTGAGCAACACGATATCTGGACGTTGATCGACTATACACTGCCCGAGTGATCGTTTGACTCCAGGCAGTGACCAAACGTACGTGGGGACAACGCACATGAAACGAATACTCATTATTCTGACCCTGGCAGTCGTCATCGCCGGCTGCTCCACCGATAAGTCGACCAATCCGACCATCGTGCCCAACGCCGACTACCCGACCGCCATCGGTACCCAGTGGGTCTACGAGCGCGTCAACGAGACCTGGGAACTTCTCGACACCTTCACCATCACCATCGAACGCGACTCCATCGCTTCCGATGATGCAAAGATCTACATCGCGTCGATGCTTCGTAATGGCGATCGAGTCCAGACCCGATGGCTCCGCATACAGGGCGATACGCTGGAGTGGCTGGTTCCTCACGTTGTCGGGAAGTACCGCCTCGAGCGCTATGTTCTGCCACTAAGTCTCGGCGCTCGGTGGCAGGTCGTCCCCATGTACATCGGGGTTGACTCCATGTATGTGATAGATCGCGATCTTGTCACGGTTCCGTTAGGGACCTTCAACCAGGCCTATTTACTCTCTCGGTACATCACCGATACCACCAGCGGCACCGTGCTGTATACAGAAGAACAGCATTTCGTGCCGGGCTACGGCATGGTGCGAAGGGTCGTCAATGATTGGGACTCCGAAGAGACGTGGGAGTTGCTCCGGTTCCACTCGCCGAAGTGACTTGGTCGCGCTGGCTCGCACGGATTGAGTCCGGGCGCTGCGCAGTTGCGCGGCGCTTTCGTTTTTCGTACTTTCTCCCCACGCACACAAGGAACCCCTAACCCGCAAGAGGCATCGTGAATTATCGCAAGCTCGGCACATACGGCATCAAAGTCTCGGAAATCTCGATCGGCGGATGGCTGACCTACGGCGGCTCGGTCGATAAGGAACTGACCAAAAAGATCATCCGTCGCGCCGTCGAACTCGGCATCAACTATATAGACATCGCCGATATCTACGCCCGGGGGGAATCGGAGAAATACATCGGCAAAGCCATCAAAGAGATGACCCGCTCCGACCTCGTGATCTCCTCGAAAGTCTTCTGGCCGATGTCTGACAACCCGAACGACCGCGGCCTCTCCCGCAAACACATCATCGAGTCGATCGACAAATCCCTCAAACGCATCGGCACCGACTACCTCGACCTCTACTTCTGCCACCGGTACGACCCTGAGGTCGAAGTCGAAGAGGTCGTCCGCGCCATGGAGCATATCGTGCGACAGGGGAAAGTACTCTACTGGGGCACCTCGGTCTGGGAATCCGATCAGATCGAAAGCGCCGTCGCACAGGCCAATCGATTCAACGGCTTCATCCCGGCGGTTGAACAGCCCCGCTACAACATGATCGACCGGCACATCGAAGCGTCGATTCTTCCCACCTGCGAAAAACACGGTATGGGGCTGGTCGTCTGGTCACCGCTCGCTCAGGGGCTGCTCACCGGGAAGTACAACGATGGTGTCCCCGAAGGTTCTCGCGGCGCCGAAACCAAATGGCTGCAGAACGACCTCAACGAAAACAACCTTGCCAAAGTCAAAGCGCTCGCCGAGATCGCCCGGTCACTTGATATCACCATCAGTCAGCTTGCCCTCGCCTGGGTGCTCCGCCTGCCGCAGATCAGCAGCGCCATCACCGGCGCCACGCAGGTCGAACAGTTGGAGCAGAATGTGGCGGCGGTCGATGTCACACTCGACAACGAGACACTCGACCAGATTGAGACGATCCTCGGCAACAAGCCGAACTAAGCCGACCGGACTCATACGCTCTATTAATGTGATTGACCTCCCGGCTATGCGGGAGGTTTCTTATATCTATTATCAGGAACCCAATCCAAAAAGTCGGGGAAACTACCATGTATCGCTCAATTGCAGACTTTAAGAAGTTCTGGTCGATGGAGACCGAGAAAACACGGAAGCTATTTGACGCTTTTACCGATCAGTCACTCTCCCAGTCCGTCTCCGATGGTCACCGGACGATCGGGCGGATCGCCTGGCATATTGTTACCACCATTCCCGAGATGTGCAGCCGCACCGGGTTGACATTCAAGTCCGTCGACATGCACGCCCCGGTCCCGACCAGCGCCAAAGAGATCGCGAGCACATACCAGGCGGCCGCCGACGAACTGCTCGCGCAGGTGACATCGAAATGGACCGATGACACCCTGCATACCAAAGACGAGATGTACGGCGAGCAGTGGCCCAAAGGGGAGACGCTGCTGGTTCTCCAGGTCCACCAGACCCACCACCGCGGGCAACTGACCGTCCTCATGCGCCAGGCCGGACTGAAAGTCCCCGGCCCGTACGGCCCTTCGAAAGAAGAATGGGCGGCCTACGGCGCCCCGGCCCCGGAGATCTAAGCGGGTGCGCCGGGACTTGTAGGGCAGAACCCAAGACCCGCTGTAGCGGGTCGAAGCGGTTCTGCCAGAGAGGTGAGGCGAGTAGGTCAGGTCGCTTGCGACCTGATAAGTCTTGTGGCCCACCTAAAGAGAGTCCGCCCCGGACGAACGACAGGTGGGGAATTGGCTCTCGCGGCCGTGACTGACATGGGATATGTTCTGTCGGTTGCTTTCCGTCCGAAGGACGGATACATCCGACAGTCCAGGCTGCCTATACCCGCCCCGATCGCAACCAACCGGACTCCCGTGTCGGCGGTCTCACTCGCCTGACCGGTGCTGACATCGTCTCTACCTGCTTGTACTATCACTCAACTTCACGTATCTTGACAGCATGAAAATTATTACCTGGAACGTGAACTCGATCCGCAGCCGGCTCGAGCGCCTCCTCCGCGTCCTTGACCGACACCGCCCCGACATCGTTTGCCTGCAGGAGCTGAAAACGCTCGAAGACAAGTTCCCGTTCGACGAGATCGGATCCGCCGGCTACCACGCCACGGTGTTTGGTCAGAAGACCTACAACGGCGTCGCTGTCCTCAGCAAGTCCGAACCGAGTGATATCCGACACGGTTTCGATGATGCTTCCGATGATCCCCAGGCGCGGCTGATCTCCGCCCAGATCGACGGCGCACGCGTTATCTGCGCCTATTTCCCGAACGGCGACACGGTCGGCTCCGAGAAATGGACGTACAAGCTCGAGTGGATGAAGCGTTTTCACGCCCTCCTCGAGCGTGACTGTTATCCGTCGCAGCCGCTTCTGGTTTGCGGCGATACCAATGTCGCACTCGATGATTCCGATGTCGCCAATCCCCAGAACTGGGCCGGCAGTGTGCTTTGTGCTCGCGAAGCCCGTAAAGCGCTCGCCGACATTCTCGACTGGGGCCTGAACGATGTCTTCCGCCAGAAACACCCCGAGGGCAGACTTTACTCGTGGTGGGACTATCGGCAGTTGGCGTTTCCGAAAAACGACGGCCTTAGGATCGACCACATCCTCGCGACCGATGTGCTCGCAAAAAAGTGTGTGTCAGCGGTGATCGACCGCGACGAGCGCAAGGGCCAGCAACCCTCCGACCACGCCCCGGTCATCGCGGTGTTCGAGTGAAGGTGTTGGGCCGTAAGGTGAGGTCGAGTAGGTCGGGCCGCTTGCGACCCGACGTGCTGTCAGGCGACCCCGCCTCACAGAGCATGTAGGGCGGGTCCGTCTTCGAACCCGCCACGAGCGAAAGATATCAGGCAGGTCCAGGCTGCTTGCGACCCGACATGTAGGACTTGTAGGGCAGAACCCGAGTCCGAAGGACGAAGTGGTTCTGCCACTCTTCGAGTAGGTCCAGCCTGCTTGCAGCCCGACAACTACAAACCGGGTACCCCACCGCTTGCGGTGGGCTGGTCCAACAGGCCCAATTTAGCTCCTTCAGGCGTTGGCACACCCTGGTCAAAGGCCACACTTGGAAGTTTTCCCCATATCACGTCCGACACCAACCGCTGTCCCTTGTACTTGAATGCCCTGGTAAGATCGAGCGCAAGCCATACGGAGTCAGGGGACACTCCGGGCGGGAGGTCATTGAGGGGATTGAAGTCGAAAGACGCGGCAAATCTACAACCGCGTCGATTGCACCGGTCCTTGTGTCCGTTCAAGACGAGAGTGTCGGCATCTATCTCGGCCAGCAGGCTTTCAGGATAGTAGTTCATATACTCTCTTGCTGACTTGGGGGTCACTCTGATGTCGAGAAGCAACGAGCTTGAGTCACGTTTGAACCGGGCGTCCCTCCCCAGGGAGCCGATTAAACCGAGTTGGACATCATCATCTGTAGCTGGGATCAGTGACGCATACAAATGCCTTGAGTCGTCACCCGTGTCGAAGTAGATGACTTGCCGTTCCGTCAAAAATACGTAGTACTCATCAGCGATAACGAAACTGTTGGAGCAACCCCCTGCTAACCCCCCCCAGATGAGAGCGATGATTAGAATTGGTCTCACGTATTCCCTCCCATCACGTAGCAAGTAGGTCCAAACTGCTTGCAGCCCGACATTAGTCAACCCACCATAAATGGTGGGCCACCCAACCTCAGGTGCCCACACCCCCCTACAAAAACTTCTTCACCAACTTCAATATCCCCTGGTCCCAGCCGACACGGTGCGACACACCGGACTTCACGTGCGCCAGCTCTTCCTTGTGCTCCAGATACCAGCGGTGCGATGCTATCAACGCGTCCTCGTTCGAATACCGCGCCTTCCAGCCCAGCTTCTCTTCGATCTTCTGCGTCGACACGTACGAATCCTTATCCGCCGTCCCATACACCCACTTGTAAAGCGGTGATATCCGAAGGAACTCAAACACCCCCAGCGTACCCTTAACCAGTTTGGCCGGCGTCGGCTGCACCCGGGCGCCGTTGCCCGCAAACTCACACAGCGCGCCGACATCAAGCTTCACCTTGTCATAATGCTGCGCGCCGACATTAAACACGTCGTTGGCGAGTTTCGGATCAACTTCCCCTGCGAGATAGATGGCATCGATCAAGTCGGTGACTTCGAGCAACTGATACAAATTCTCACCGTTGCCGATCACCGGAATCCGCTTCCCGGAATCAACCCAGTCATACAGAATCTGAAACACCCCCAGCCGCGCCGTCCCGATAAACGTCTTCGGCCGGATCACCGGCACACACATCCCCTGCTCGCGATACTGCGCGCACATATGCTCGGACTCGATCTTGGTCGTCCCATACGCGCCCACTCCCACCATCGGATCACTCTCGACCAGCGGATGTTTCTCCGGGACACCGTAGACCGCGGTCGAAGAGATATAGATCACCCGTTCGAGACCCAGCTCTTTGGCCAGCTCCAGCACATTGCGGGTGCCGTTGATATTGGTCGACATGATCTCCTGCTTCGGCCAGAGCGGCAGGGCGGCGGCGGCGTGCACGATGATATCGATTTTGTTGTCGCGGATCAGCGCCCGCATCTTTTCCTTGTCGCGCACGTCGACATTGACACACAAACTGTCGGTGGGATACTCGTCTTCAAAGAAGGGAGCGATATCGTTGAATGCCATGAAGGCAACCCCCTTGGACGGAAGCTGCTGGGCGAGATGATACCCTAAAAAACCGGCGCCGCCGGTGACCAGAACTCGTTTGCCTTTCATACGACCCCTCTCTCACGTGATCCTCTTCTCCGCACGGACAGGCTCCCGACGGAGATCAAACTTCCAATATAAGGGAGAGGTAACCGAGAGGGCAAGTCCTGACCGACACCCTCAGCGCTTCGCGAGATATCGGCTCATCAGCGGAATACCGGGATTAAACAACCGCGCCGTCCCCTCGAACTCGACTGTCGGCACCACCCGTCGCCCCCCCGACCAGCGAATCAGATCTTCGGCCGCGCCGTCAACCTCGCCGATATCCACTTCCTCGAACTCCTGTCCGACCGTCGTCAGCCACTGCTTCAGCATGCGACAGGCGCCGCAGGTCGAAGTCGTAAAAAGCTTCAGGTGTCCGTTGGGGGCGGCCCGATGATCCAGCGTATCACCGAACAATCGAATGAGAAGAGACCCTCGTGGAGCGAAAAAGTAGCCTCGCATCTTCTCATCGCCGATACGAAGCAACGGCAGAAGATCGCGATCCGAATCAACCCACTCCAGCACCTCGGCCTGCCGGTCAGGAGAATCCTTGAGATTCACCGAAAGCAAATCGAGCTTGTACTGACGGGCGGTCTCGACAATATCGCTGACACCGTCGGTACGGTCCGGGTAGTAGTATAAAAACAGTCTCTCGTGCAGCACGTCTGTAAATCCTTGTCACTTTCCAGAACAGCAGCGGCCCGGCAGGGTTCACGCAATTCTGTTTGGGTTTGGCGGAACCCCTGACTATAGTATCGGGTTCGTCGAGATAGGCCGCCACTTCAAACGAGGACGCTTCCGTGCTGTCTGCACCGCCGTACACCGGTCCGAAATCAGACCACTTCGATGGCACCCGCTTCATCAATCCCCGCCCGGTCGAGCCCAAAGGCCTCAAACACCTGATGAAGTTCATGTTCGGCACGAAAAAAGGCGTCTGGAAGAAAACCGAAAACAAGCGCTTCCCGCCACCGAACGAACGCGTTACCGACGGTCAGATCGCTGTTACCTATATCAACCATGCCACCGTGCTGATCCAGATGGACGGCCTCAACATCCTCACCGACCCGATCTGGTCCGACCGATGCAGCCCCGTGCAGTTCGCCGGACCGAAACGAATCCGCAAACCCGGCCTCTCATTGGAGGTTCTTCCGCCGTTGGACCTCGTCATAGTCAGCCACAACCACTACGATCACTGCGACCTCCCGACTCTCAAAAAGCTCTGTGCGCTGCACCCCGATGCTCAGTTCATCACCAGCCTCGGCAACAAACAACTGCTGGAACGCATCGGCCTCACACGCGTGACCGAACTCGATTGGCAGGACACGGTCACGGCAAAAGACACCCTCACCATCACCGCCCTGCCCGCCCAGCACTTCTCCGGACGCGGGTTCGCCGACCGCATGCGCACGCTCTGGATGAGCTGTATGCTCACCGGACCATCGGGTCACGTCTATTTCGGCGCCGACACCGGCATGGCGCCTCATTTCAAACACATCGCCGCGCAGTTCTCGCCGATCCGACTGGCAATAATCCCGATCGGCGCCTATCTGCCGCGATGGTTTATGGCCGATGTTCACCTCTCTCCCGACGAAGCGGTCGAAGCGGTTCGGATCCTCAAGGCCGAGACCAGTATTGCGATTCATTTCGGGACGTTTGAACTGGGCGCCGACAGTCAGTATCAGGCGGTCGAAGAAATGAACGCCGCCCTCGACGCGCTCGACCCGGCGGATCGACCCGATTTCCGCGCTCTCGATTTCGGCGAATGCCTCACGCTCGCAGCCGACGATTGACATTCCGATTGTCCGGACAAACACCGTTTGCTACCTTCGATTTCAGGAGGACCTTCTCAGTCATGCACATATCACACATTATTCATTCAAAACGTATCGTGCTGTATGCAGTCACTTTATCTATGGGAATTCTTGCTATGGCGAGCGTGAACAGCCGCGCCGAAAACAACCCGGCGCCGAACAAGATTGCTCGACTCCACTGGCTCGAAGGCACGTGGCGCGGAACGCTGGGGGAAAACACGTTCGAGGCAACTTACACTTCGCCCGAAGGCGGTCAGATTCTCAGTATCAGCAAGGAACTGCTACCCGATGGTTCCGCGTTCGTTGAATTCGAGCGCTTCTCCATGGTTGATTCTTTTGTGGTGATGACGCCCTACCCGGGCGGCAAGGAAAGCGTCCCGTTCACCATGACGGCGCTTGGCGACGAGGACCAGCAGGCGAGATTCAGCAACCCCGATCACGACTTCCCGAACGACATCATCTACACCGCCTTCGGCCGCGACAGCCTGCATATCGAAGTGACCGGCCTCGACGACAACGGCCGGCGCCAGGGCTTCACGGTCAAACTGAAACGCGTGCGATAGCCGTGTAGGCCGAGGCTGCTCGCAGAATGTAGCTCCGAACCCCTGCGGTTCGGACTGCCGCGTAGGCCGTGGCTGCTCGCAACCCGGCAGATCGTAGGGCATGTCTGTCCTCCTACATGCCACATCAAATTGTCGGATTGAGAAAACTCTGTGGCCCACCTGGAGTGAAGTCCGCCGAACGCCGACGGAACGGCAGGTGGGATGGTCGGACAAGCGTGAGAACCAAAAGGCGTATATGTCCCGGCAGAGATCGCAGGGCATGTCTGTCCTCAGACATGCCACAACAACTTGTCGAATTGCGGTGAAAAGCAAAAGGCGAGAATGTGCTGGGAAGCGCCCCACACCGTCATGCTGAGCGGAGTCGAAGCATGACCCGTCGACTAAACCGCCCGCTACCTAGACCTCTTCCTCCGGCACCGGCGCCGCCGGATCAGGATGCAGCTTCATCTCGAATATCTTCAACAAGGTCAGAAAAATCGCCGCGATAATCGGCCCCAGAATTACTCCCAGCAATCCAAACAGCGCAATCCCACCCATAATCGAGAAGAAGAGCAGCAGAGGATGCATCGAGGTCTTCCCGGCGATCAACATCGGCCGAAGAATATTATCTACCTGGCTGATCACGACCGTTCCCACCGCCAGCACAATGATGCCTTTGATCCACGCACCGGATATGGCGAGGATAAGCGCCGCCGGGATAAACACCACAAACGCCCCGACCAGCGGGATGATCGACAAAAACGCCATCACCGCGCCCCAGAAGACCGCCGAAGGAATCCCGACCGCCCAGAACAATATCCCGCCCAACAGCCCCTGTATCAATGCCACCACGATTCCGCCGTACATAGTCGCCTGGATGATATCTTGCAATTGACGGAACGTGACATTGATCTGGGTTGGGGTGAGAGGCATGAGTCGGCGAAGTCGCTGGATCAGCCCGGCGCCGTCGCGGAAAAAGTAGTACATCGTAAACAACATCAGCACGAAATAAAACACCGCCTGAGCGCCGTTGGCCAGAAGGCTCCGGGTCTGGGCGACCAGTACGGTAGAGACGACATCGATACCGTCTTTCGCAATCGCCTCAATATTCACCGAGCTGATATCGTAATATCTGCCGAGCTGTTCCTTGAGCCCCTCCAGCCACGGGACATTAAACGCGAACATCTCGTTTAGTTCACCGCTCTTGTACATCTCATTGATGTACGTGACCGCATCCGAGGCCTCCGACACCAGCGCCACCGCCAGATAACCGAGAGGGCCTATTATCAGAAGCAAAATCAGGACACACATTACGATCGCCGCGATCCCCCGGCGGCGGACATGCGGTACCAGCCTCTCGTACAGCGGGTAGAACAGAACGACAAACACGCCCGCCCAGCAGATCGGCACGAAAAACGGCACGATCACCTGATAAAACAGGTAGAAAAACGATGCTGCTATCAGGAAGAACAGCGATATGAGTACGTGTTCGCGTTTCATGATTCTGTGAGTGACTCGCTCCTGCACGAATTAACACACCGCACCGACCGCTCGCAACAGTAAAACCGAAGCGCGGCGCACACTCCCTCGGATCGCGCTCCTGAACCGTCTCCTGAAAAAAAGCGTGCTAGATAATTGAACAAAATCCCGGCCCGTTCACGAGCCCTCCACCGCGCCCCAGAACCTCACCTTGCCACCGACCGGCCCGATCGTCCAGTCCATCACGCTCCGTTCATAATGGCGGCGCAAGTCTACGATTGCCGCTAAATGTTTTATTAGCAATGTGTTAGCTTTCTCGCGGATTCCTCACGGCCGCCCCCCCGATGCTGCTCACGCCCTCACGAGTCTGCTTCGCGGGTGGTGCGAGCAGCTGCCGGAGGGCTCCGAACGGCTCTCGCCGGGGTATCCCTGCCCGCTCGCACAGGCTCAAGGGTAAACGATTGTGATCAAGGATTTTAAGAATGGTCCGATGAAAAAAAGTAAGTTGATAACAGCGGCCGCGGCCCCGTGGGGAGCGACGGCTGCAGGCTTTAACGACTCACAAAAGGAGTAACGCATGGCTACCAAGAGAACCAGAACCGCTAAGCGCAGCACGTCCCGCAAGCATTACGGACGTCGCGGTGTTGCCGGTACGCCGTGGAGCAAACAGGAAATCGCTTTCATCCGCAAGTACTATCGCAACAACGAGACGTCGTGGGTTGCTCGTCAGCTCGGTCGTTCGGTGTACTCCGTGCGCTACAAAGCTTCCGACCTGAACATCAAGAAGGCCAACCCGTCCGTCTGGAAGGGCAACAGCGGCGTTACCAAGACGAAGAAGGTCTCCCGTCGTCGTCCGGTCACCAGCCGTAAGGCTGTCAGCCGTCGGACCACCTCCAAGCGTCGTTACGCTTCCTCGAAGCGTCGTGTCGCTCGGCCGACCGCTCGTCGTCGCACCGCCCGTCGTCGCTAGTCGACGATCGCTTTGCGATTCTGACGTCATTCATTTGACATAAAAGACCCGTCCGCATTCACGCGCGACGGGTCTTTTTATTGGCCGCTCAGGCTACTCGCCTGCCTCTCAGAATCGGGTGTACTGACAGGCAACTCGCCCTTTGTGCTGTCAGGCGACTCGCCTGACAGCTTTTTCTGCCTGTGGCCCACCCAAAGTCCCCGCCAAGCGGGGACGGCAGGTGGGGATCACACTTCCGGGCGTCGCGTACGTCCTCGTGCACCACGTCAAACCTGGCCCGAACCGCCTGTAGATCAGGTCCTACTCAGAGTCGTCGATGTTGTCCGTATCACCTAGAATCGAAACCAAACCGCAATCACTCGCTGACCAGTCGAGGACCTGATTGTGCCATCCGCCGACGCACACGCAGGTCCTCGCGAGGCAACTTCGAGCCGATGGTCCCTTGTTGGATGGTCTGTCGCTATCGACCGATCCGTCGCTGCACGGGACCTGCGCTACAAGGATGGCAGGCGGGGTTTGAAACAACAGGTCATGGCAACCCGGTCACCGCCACTTCTCGCACATTCACCACCAACTCGTAGGCAATCCCGCCCGGGTCCCCCCTTTACAAAGACCGGACGGCGCCACCACCCGCAGAAAAAGAACAGAGCATTTGCGCTTTTCGAAAAATGAACAAACGAACCCATTTCGCTGTAACTCGCACGAAACCAAACTGGTACAACGAAAAAGTTGTTTCGGTTGGTCTGACAGCACCCACCCCCTATATTCCCCAAAACAGGAGGATACCATGGCCGTCTTCGCATACGACAGTATCGTCAAGAAGCCGCTCCCGATGGAAGGGGTAGACAAAGCCTCAGGCGTCGAAGTCATCGGGCCCGAACAGGGCTGGACCAACCACGTCCTGCGCCTCTTCCAGATCGAACCGGGCGGCCACACTCCGCGCCACCAGCACGACTGGGAACATATCAACCACATCGTCAGGGGACGCGGCCGACTCCGGATCGGCGATACCATCCACGAACTCGGGCCGAAAGATTTCGCGGTCGTTCCCCCCAACACCGAACACCAGTTCGAAAACCCGTACGATGAACCGTTTGAGTTCATCTGTATCGTCCCGACCCGCTCCTACGGCAATAATTACAAATAGAGTAGCCCACCCGTCCCGGGTGGGCATGAGGTTGGTGGTCCCGGGTGGGCACAAGATCGGCAATCCACCTGTTCTGAGAGAGACACTGCCACGGACAATCGTCATCTTGGGCCTGTCGAAGGGTGACGCACAGGAGATGTACCGCCATGCCTTCCATCGACGCCATAACCACCGCCGTTCCACCCTACGAGATCGATCAGCCGACCGCCCGTGACTTCGCCCGGGCCCTCTTCTCGCATCGGCTCGACGATCTCGAGCGACGCCTATCCCTGTTCGACAACACCGGTATCGAGCAGCGCTACTTCTCGCGCCCCCTCGACTGGTTCTCCGAAGAGCACACGCTGGAAGAAAAAAACCACGCCTATATCGAATCGGCCACCGAACTCGGCGCCGAGGCTTGCCGGACGCTGTTCGAAACGGCCGGACTGACTCCCGACCAGATCGACTACATCGTCTATATCAACACGACCGGTCTCGCAACACCTTCGATCGACGCTCGCCTGATCAACGTACTGAAACTCCGCAGGGACATCCGCCGAACACCGATCTGGGGTCTCGGCTGCGCCGGCGGTGCGGCGGCTCTTTCGCACGCCCACCATCACGCTCTCGGGCACCCCGACTCCCGCGTGCTGATCGTGGCGGTCGAACTATGCGGACTGACCTTCATGCCCGACGACTTCTCGAAAAGCAATCTGGTCGCCTGTGCTTTGTTTGGCGAAGGCGCCGCCGCGGTGCTGGTCAGCGGCGATAAAATCGAACGTCACGGCCCCGAGATTCTCGCCACCCAGTCCAATTTCTATCCGGACTCACTCGATGTTATGGGTTGGAATATTCAGTCGCGCGGCCTGCAGGTAGTGTTCGACCGCCACATCCCCGATCTCGTGGCCGAGAACTCGGCCGCCGAACTCGACGTCTTCCTCAAACAGAACCACCTTACGCGCGAATCTGTCGGACAGTATCTCTATCACCCGGGAGGGGCGAAAGTCCTCGATGCCTACCGCCGAGCGTACGATGCTCCCGAGGATCTGTTCCGATACTCGCGCGAGACCCTTCGCGACTACGGCAACATGTCTTCGGTGACGGTTCTCTTTGTGCTGGAGAAATACCTTCGCTCACAAGAGAAACGCCGCGACGACCACGCGGTCATCTCGGCGCTTGGACCGGGGTTCTGTTCCGAATCGCTATTGATTCGGGGGTAGGGCGATGGTGTCCCGAAGACTGTCGCCGACCACCGGCGGATCGTACAGGAAGTCCTGCGGATCTTCCCAGAAATACTCCTCGTCGAGCGGCGAGACCTCGACCGGTCGTAAAATCACCGTCATCGGCTGCCCCTCCCGCTGGATACTCAAAGTAGCTCCAATACCGTCGAGGGCCTCCAGAATACGCTCGATCAACTGCTTCTGGGTCGCCACCCGGGCACCGTCGACCTGCCGGATGATATCCCCTTCCTGCAGACCCGATGCAAACGCCAGTCGGTTCATGTCGAGCTTGTCGACCACCAGCCGGTTGCGATCATCGATCCGCACCGAGAAACCGAGCCGTCCCTTGATTGGCAGTCCCTCGACACGTTGCCGGGTGATCGACTCACTCAGCCGAGCCAGTCGCGGTGGACGAGTCGCCGCCACCAGTCGTGAGCTGTACGGCTCCTGCGCGATCCAGGTCGCCAGCGGCCGCTCCGGAGTCAGTATCCACTCCTTGAGAAGATACTCTTCGAATACTTCTCGCCCCGGATGACGATTTTTCCAGTACGCCGACTGATACGCATCAAACGTCGAATCCAATCCAATCACCTGCTCGGCTGTCACCAGTGCGAGCAACATCGCCAGATTGTCCCGACGATACGCCCCGGGCCGCATCAACGGGTGGCTCGCTATCGCCTGATTCCGGTTGCCCGGACGGTCCGACTGCGCCAGCATCCGACGAGCCAGCTGATAGATGACATTGAACTGCATCCGAGCCCCGTAGCACGCCGCCTCCGTGAGCCCCCCCTGGCGCGTCCCGCCGAGCGGGATAATCAACGGGTCACCCGATCCCTCGGTCTGGAAAAAACGAAGCAGATAAAAGTCAAACTCGCTTTCGAGCCACTCGATTCCGGCGTTCCGCGACAGCAGATGGAGAACCAGGCTGCCTTTTTGCACCCAGAAATCAACAATCGCGCTGTCGTTCTCCTGGACCCAGCGAAGGTCCGCCGCTGCCGAGTGCGAGCGGTAGTAGTCCTGATAGAGGGCACTCTGGAGCGAGACATTGTTGTCGAGAATCGTGACGGTCGGGATGTCGCTGTAGTTGATCACTGGATCATCGTACGGGTCCTGTGCCACGACCGATGATACCACGAGCGTTGCCAGCAGCAAGGCTGCTGCGATCGGGGAGACAAATCGAGAGTAGAGCGAAGTCTGTTTCATAGCTGCTTATACCAATAACTCAGCCGGTTGTCTCCGGCGTAATAGGTGGCGGTTGGACATTTGGCTGGCGAGAGGCGGCCGGTTCAACCAGTTCAAAATAGAAAAGGGTATACAGTGAGCTGTCAAATGTCCCCATGAATCCGCCTAATACCAGCGAAATCGGAAGGCCGAAAAGAATCCCGAGTATAACGGCCTCTGCCAGATGCTCCATGGGATTGGGCACGAATATCAAGACCAGCAGTGCGATCACCGCGAAGATGATGAACATGACGATACCGATGGCGAGCGAAATACCGATCCTGATCAGGAAAATCACTAGCGCTTTGCCGAAATTCTGCTTAAACAGCAGCCAGCCCTCCGAAAGAGCGTCGGCAATCCTCGCGCTGCGTACGACTATCACTCGCTGAGCCAGCTGGAACGGTGTGGCAATGAGGAAATAAAGGAATATGAAGACCGGGATCAAAATCAATACCCCGAGAATAATCGCAGCAATCGCCGGACCCGGATTCGAATCACCGGCGGATATCCCGATTATGGCCGCGCCGATCCCGAATACGATAGCCCCAAAGACGAATATGGCGACCATCACGACAAACAGCAGCACACCCAGTCCAAGTATGCGCCAGAAATTGTCGACCCCGGTCGAAAACGATGCGCCAAACGTGTATACCCCACCGCGTTCTATACGGTTGACGCCGTCGATCAGCGCCGGCGCCGCGATGCAATAGGCAATCAAAAAAACAAGCCCCAGAATCAGCCCCAGCATGAGAAGGGCGCCGAATACCTCCGGCGATATCGCACCAAATGGCTCGGAGCCACCCTGACCGAAATCAAACGAATCACCCGGTAGATTCAGGTTCAGATTCGTGAACCCACCCACGAACAAACCGAACACCCAGAGCGATTTGTATCTCCAGGCGATCTGAAACGCCCGGTTGACTATATATCCGTAATCCATAACTCCCCTTCGGCTACTCGATCTACTTGGCAATGAACCAATATATTCACGCGCGACACCGACGATCAACTAAATGTTTGCCGCGCATCGCATAGACTAGTCCGTGTGCTTGTCCCGGATACCGGTCGTCGCCCAGATATCGTCACGCGACGGTTGCTCAATGGCAAGATAGTAGTACGTGAAGAGCGACTCGGCGCACGCCCCGAAAAACCCGCCCACAATCAGCGTAAACGGCAGACCAAACACAAGTCCCTGCAAGGTGGATAGCTCCCCGGTCGGGTTCCCGGTCACCAGTGCGATGATAAGCCGGAGGAGATAAAAGCAAAATCGCAGCGCGATAAACGATGCTCCGACGATGCAGAGCGAAATGAGGAAGAGCGCGATCGTGGCCTTGAGATTCGACATAATGAGCCGCCATGTGGTCTGAAGTGCCCCCAGCAGGCTGGCTCGACGAATGACAATGTCCCGAATGGAGAGGTTTATCATCATGGAATAAAAGAAGAGAATGGTGACGCCGACAGGGATGACAACAACGAGAGAACTCCAGCCGAGCGGTTTCGCAATCCCAAAAAGGGCGCCCACTATCCCTCCCAGCACCACCACGGAGCCCACGAGTAGTATCACGCCCGCCAGCGTAAGAGCCAGCACCGAGAAGAAGACGTCGATTCCATCCGCCAGGCTGGCGCCAAAACGGAATTTCCCCTGACGATCGATATTCCGCACGGCTGAAACCAGTGATGGGATAGCAATCGTATTCAGCAGGATGAACAGGCCGATCGCGTACACGAACGTCCATACCGACGGCGCCGGTATAGTCGTGGTGACACCGCCCAATCCCTCCATGGTGGCAGTCGCGCCCGACTGGCCCGATGTCTCCAGGTTGAAGTTCATGCCGAATCCGGCAAAAACTCCCAGCAGCCACAAGGACTTGTAATTCCACGCTGTCTGAATGGAGCGATCAAGGAGTTGACTTATCAGTCTCGACGTTTTTCCCATCTGCCCTCTCCAACCCAGTCCGGTTTGATTTTCGGACCGTCTGGTCCCGCGGTCTACCCCTGCCCCAGAAGCCCGTTGACGAATGCCTCGCCAGACGGCTTATTACATCACGAACAGGAGGACACTGATATATGTCACTTTTTGGTGCCACACGCTATTTTTTCTTTTGGATTCTGGCACTTGCAGTTCTCATCGCTACGATCGGCTGCGGCCACAAGAAGGACGAGACTGCGACAACAGAGAATCAGGGCCCGGGCGATATAGCCACTGTCGAGCTGGTCGGCCGCGACTCCGTCAGCGTGCTCGATCTGCTCCGCGAGCAGCATGATGTCCAGTTCAAGCAGAGCAGTCTGGGGACATTTGTGACCGGTATCGACACGCTCGAAGTCACCCGCGAGACCTACTGGATATATACGGTCAACGACTCAACCCCCGATCTCGGCGCCGACCGCTATATTACCAGCGACAACGACCGTGTTGTCTGGCACTATCGCCAGGCAGGGTGGTAGCGAGCGGCGACAATAAATCGCTGGCAATCAAGCCGGGTAACCCTATATTCAAAGCCCATATGACTGATACGCTGCAACACATAGCCGATCGGCAGTTTTTTCTCATCGCCGGCCCCTGTGCCGCCGAAACCGAAGACCTTTGCCTTCGAATAGCCCACACCGTCGGCGAATTGGCAGCCAAACACAATCTGCCGTTCGTCTTCAAAGCGTCGTTCAAAAAGGCCAACCGCCTCTCCAAAGGCTCCTACTCCGGACCGGGACTCGACGACGGGCTGAAGATCCTGCGGGCGGTGAAAGAAAAAACCGGCCTGTCGATTGTCACCGATATCCATGAGACACATGAAATCGACTCGGTTGCCGAAGTCGCCGATATCCTCCAGATACCGGCCTTTCTCTGCCGCCAGACCGACCTGGTAGTCGGCGCCGCTCGGACCGGTAAGTGGGTGAATATCAAGAAGGGGCAGTTCCTCGCCCCCGATGACATGGCCAAGATTGCCGCCAAAGCCGACTCGAAAAAGGTCATGCTCACCGAGCGCGGTGTCAGTTTCGGCTATCACACCCTGATTGTCGATTTCCGCTCCCTGCTCATAATGCGCGAGACCGGCTTCCCGGTCATCTACGATGTCACTCACTCGCTGCAACTTCCCGGCGGCGCCGGAGCAACTTCGACCGGCCAGCCGCAGTACGTTATCCCGATGTCCAAAGCCGCCGCCGCAGTAGGCATCGACGGTCTCTTTGTCGAAACCCACCCGGAGCCTTCCAAAGCGCAGTCCGATGCCGGTGCCATGCTGCCGCTTGATCAGATGCCGAAACTCATCGAAGAGGTTCTTCGCGTGCGAGAGGCGGCCCACTCATGACAGCCGGTGATCGCAAAAAGCTCACCCGCGAGCAGTTCATCGAGCACCTGAAAGGCGTGCGGCTGCTCGCCCTTGATGTCGACGGCGTCCTCACCGATGACAGCATCTATTTCGGACCGGACGGCTTCGAGATGAAGCGGTTCAACATCTCCGACGGCTTCCTGATCGTCCTCGCCATGCGCGCCGGACTGGAGATCGCTATCGTCTCCGGCCGCTATTCACCGGCCACCGACACCCGGATGCGCGATCTCGGCGTGAAGCACATCATGCAGGGACAAAGAAACAAAGTCGCCATGCTCGAGCCGCTGTTGGAGCAGTTGAAGATCCGTTTCGAGCAGGCAGCGTTTATGGGCAACGATCTGCTCGATATCACCCTCGCTCAAAAAATCGGCCTGCCGATCGCCGTCGCCGATGCGGTCGACGAGCTGAAAGATGAAGTGCTTTTTGTCACCGACAGGAAGGGCGGCTACGGCGCCGTGCGCGAGGTGCTTAACATGTATTTCGAAGCGATCGGCAAAGATCCGAAGGAGTTCATTAAGGGATGAACGCCCGCAAGCACGCTCTCGAAGTGTTTCGGCTCGAGTCCGAAGCGGTCGCCGGGCTGGCCGAACGCCTGAACGAGAACTTCGATCTCGCTGTCGAAGCTATCCTCAACTGCACCGGCCGGGTGATTGTCTCCGGCATGGGGAAGTCCGGGCTGGTCGGCAAGAAAATCGTCGCAACCTTCAACTCCACCGGGATCTCGTCGTTTTTCCTGCATCCCGCCGAAGCTATGCACGGCGATATCGGCCTGATGCGCCCCGAAGATATCCTGCTCCTCATTTCCAAGTCGGGGCAGATCGACGAGGCCGATGTCATGATTGCGACCGCGAGACGACTGAACATCCGCATCATCGCGCTGTGCGGCACGATCGAGTCGCCCCTCTATCAACGCTCCGACATCCCGCTCGACTGCTCGGTGACCTCCGAAGCCTGCCCGAACAACCTGGTACCGACCTCGTCATCGACCGCCGCCCTCGTCATGGGCGACGCCCTGGCGATTGCGCTGCTGCAGGAGCGGAAATTCTCCGCCGATGATTTCGCGGCCCTCCATCCGGGCGGCTTTCTCGGTCGACGTCTGCTCAAGCGCGTCTCCGAGTTTCACCACACCGGCGACCAGCTTCCGATGGTGCAGCCGGAGACTTCGATGTCGGACCTCCTGGTCGAGATGACCGGCAAACGACTCGGCTGTGTGATGGTGCGCAGTGACGACGGCACGATCGGCGGGATCTTCACCGATGGTGACCTGCGGCGCTGTGTCGAGCGCAAACGGGACATGTATTCGCTGACCATGGCCGATGTGATGATCAAAAAGCCGAAATCGATCCTGCAGGATGCGATTCTCGATGCTGCCCTCGGCATGATGGAGCGCTATTCCATCACCCAGCTTCCGACTGTCGACGACCACGGAAAGCTGGTCGGCATCATCCACCTCCACGACATCCTCCGTTCGAAATTAGTGTAGGGCGGGTCCGTCTTCGAACCCGCCATGATCGAGTAGCTCGGATCGCTTGCGCCCCGACGATGTTGCGTCGCATGATAGGCTGCCGGAGGCAGACGACATGCGACGCCTTAGGAGTCGAGCAGGTCGAGGCTGCTTGCAGCCCGACAGAGATCTTCGGGCAGATCGTAGGTCATGTCTGTCCTCAGACATGCCATCACCTGGCGGGTCCGGGGGCGGACCCACCCTACAAGGGCAGAACCCGAAGGCGAAGCCGAAGTGGTTCTGCCAATCGAAAGACAGATCTGCACCGTCCTGCCGAACGCCCCCCACGGTCATGCTGAGCGGAGTCGAAGCATGACCTCAGCGCCGTGCCCGTGACTTCAGTCACGGTTCACTGACCTCCCACCCGACAGGCGTGCGCACCGTTGCTGAAGCATGCCCCGGACGCATTCCGGGATCACGGCCATGCAACCCACCGCGACGAATTCCATCCTTGCCGGTCGAATTCGGTTGACATAATGGACTGATGTGTCAATACTGCTGACCGGGATCCTTCCTTTCAGCGAAAACACGTCTTGTTTTAAATAACTGATTCATCGGGATGCATTACATGCTCGATTCGCGGCTCTGTGCTTGCCTGCAATCGACTCCCGATCTAACGCGACTGCACTTTACGTTTTACGCATGGAATCTGCCCCATGTGGTCGGTCCTGCCGGCCAATAGCGCGACTCAACACCAATGGTCCTGCCGGAAGGAGGATTGAACAACTCGTGAAGATCATCTTAACCGCAATGCTGGTGGCACTATTCGCTGCCACCCTGGTCCACGCACAGAATACCATTCCTGGTGTCGGCGGCTACGGTATCAAAGCCGGTTTCGGACTTGCCACCATCAGTACGACCGTTTCCGAGTTCGAAGACTATGACAGCTATGCCGGAGGAACTCTGGGGGTATTCGTGACCTATGATTTCACACCGACGGTCTCGCTGCAAACAGAACTGCTGTTTGTCGCGAAAGGCGCCGGCGGAGAATTTCTCAGGGGACGAAGCTGGAGACATAACTACATCGAAGTTCCCATGCTCCTGAAATACTGCCTGGTGAGCGAGCGCACGTTCAAACCAAGCCTTCTCTTCGGACCGGCCCTCAGCCTGCTTACCTCGGCCGAGTTTAAGTCGAGCATCATTTCCGAAGATAGAGATACCAAAGACGCCGCCGGCAGTGTCGATGTCGGTATTGCCTTTGGTGGAATGGTGGAGTACAAGCATCTTGCCCTTGACGTCCGATACACCGTCGGCATGCTCAATGTCTATGATCCGGACAAGTGGAACGATGTGGTCGACGCTCAGGATCCGATGGACATCTATCATATGGCCGATGACGACTACATCAAAAACCGGGTCCTGTCATTTACGCTCGGGTACCGTTTCTAACAGCCCCTTTTGGCCCTTTTGCGACGGTAACAGGACATGTAGGCCGAGGCTGCTTGCAGCCCGGCTTCCGGCGCACGGGATAGACACTTCCACACAGAGTCAGGCTGAGCCTGTCGAAGCCTGACTACATGCTTAGCTGCCTTTCGAGACGAATTCCGTGCGTGGCGTACGTCCTCGTGCGCCACGCCACCCAACGGATTTAACAATGTTCTGTCTCGGTAGCGCTTGCCACCTCCCCCTCCGGCACAATCCGCTCAACCTTAAACGTATTCACCACCTTCGGGTCTGGACAACAAAATGTCGCTTCGTTGGGATTGTTCTCCCACGGAAACACCCCGCCGAACCGAAACGTCGTGATAAACGGACTCAGCGAGTTAAACGCCCCCATACACATCCCCGCCGGGGTGAATCTGTGAATCGTCCACTGATCGCCTACCTTATGCCCGGCCGGACACTTCCCAATCTGGGAGATTAGCGTAATCCTGACATCATATCGTTTCGCCATATAACCTCTCACATACTATCGTTAATATGAACGGGAGGCCCGCCGGGACCTCCCGTTTATATATGTCGTATGTGGCTTAGACGTTATTTCGCCTGTTCAATCTCCACTCGACGGTTTTTCGCGCGGCCTTCCGGCGTGGCGTTGTCGGCTACGAAATACGCCGGGTCCTCGCCGTATCCCTTCGCTGTCAACTGCTCCGCGGGAACTCCCTTCGAGACAAGATAGTCCCGAACACCGTTGGCGCGGTTTTCGGACAGCGTCTGGTTCGTCGTCTCCGAACCACTGTTGTCTGTGAATCCGCGGATCTCGATCTTCGTGTCAGGATAGGCTCTGATTCGAAGCGCGATACTGTCGAGCTGCTGTTTCGAAACGTCGTCCGGCTCGTACGAGTTGGTCGCGTATTGGATGTTCAGTGTGATCTTCTCGGTAATCCGCTTCACGATCGGACAGCCGGTCGAGTCGATCTCGATCCCACTCGGTGTACCCGGGCACTTGTCGAGGTGATCCGGCACGCCGTCACCGTCGCTGTCGAGCGGACAGCCTTTGGCGTCGACCTTGATTCCCGCCTGTGTACCGGGGCACTGATCGAGATAGTCCGGCACGCCGTCAGCGTCGGCATCCGGCGGACAACCGTCATCGTTCACCGCCACGCCGCTCGGCGTATTGGGGCACTTGTCGAGATAGTCAGCCACGCCGTCACCGTCGCTGTCGAGCGGACAACCCCGCGGATCGACCTTCACACCACTCGGAGTGTCCGGGCACTGATCGAGATAGTCCGGCACACCGTCGCGGTCGGCGTCGAGCGGACAACCCCGCTCGTCGACCTTCACGTTCCTCGGCGTGTCAGGACAGGCGTCGAGCGCATCCTCCACACCATCCTTGTCCGTATCGATCTTGCCGCCGAAGAAATAGCTCAGACCGGCGGTCACTTCGAGATACCCCCTGAACGGACGGTTGTTGTACTCCTCCCAGGTATCCGGGCCGTAGAACCCGGCCGGGAAATCCTCGGAGAGATTCGCGATATCTTTGGTGAGCTTCACCTGGGCGTCGAATCCAACCTTGTCGCTCAGCGGCACAAACAGCCCGGTGCCGATCTTGAGATTGAAATCGGTGCTCTTGTACGAATCACCGCCGTCAATCGCTTCCACCTTCCACATGTCGATTCCCACACCGCCCAGCAGATAGGGCTGGAACCTCCAGTCCGGTGCGTAGAACCACTGCGCATCGAACCCAAACGCCATGCCGGTCAGTTTTGCCAGGGCATTTTCCGAGCTGTAGAAATCATCCCCGGCATTGTCGGTGCATGTGGTGTCGTCGTAGGTCTTGAGGTAGTTGAACGTCAGGCCAACCGCGACGCGCTCCGATAATCCCCGTCGCGCCTCCAGTCCGAAATCCCAGCCCGCCAGAAATGGCTGGTTTGATCCGTTGTAGAGGGTGAAATCATCGCCATTATACAACGGCATAAAAACGCCGGCGCGCACGCCGACCGCGGTAGTCCCTTTGCGCTCAAACGCCGATAGCGATGTCACACTGATCATCAGCATCGCCACCGCCAGCACCAGGATTGTGATTCGCTTCCAGTTCATCGTACTCTCTCCTTCAGCCGAAAGTCCCTCGGCCCCGTCATCCCTTCCCGGGAATGACCGAGACTATGTCATTGCGCGTAAGCTGCCAAAAGAGGACTGGTTTGTCAACGAGCGATTGAACCGGGGGAAACCGCGATCCACCAGGAACATTCCGTGCTCCAATCCGTTGCCCTACAAAAGAACTTGGAGAAACGGCTCAATCACGTATCTTCCCTGTCCGACAAATCGTATAAGAAGAACCATGACTCGTTATTTCTACATAGTGCTCGCCGGACTGGCGTTGATCCTGGCAGCCGGTTGCTCGACCGACCGCGATCGCACTGGCGCCCAGTCGACTGAACTCGACACCCTTCGGCCCGACTCCGACATGCATGGCGCCACCATCTATATGTACGACCGCCAGTATGTCACCGCCGAAATCCAGGCCGAACGCATCCGCAAGTACGAATCCCGGGACTCGACTATGGGCTATGTGCTCGATATCAACATGTTTGACACCACCGGCAGGCTGATCTCGTCGCTGGTCTCCGACTCCGGCCTGATCCGGGAGTCCACCGAAGACCTCCACGCTTACGGGCATGTGGTCGTGGTCACCGAAGACTCCGCGAAGTTAGAGACCGACTCGCTCTATTTCGATCCCGAAACCAACCTGATCCACACCGACCTGTTCGTAAAAATCACCCGTGCCGGCGATACCCTCACCGGGTACGGCCTCGAAGCCGACCGGCAGCTCAACGGCCTCAAGATCCTTCGGGGTGTCTCCGGAACGCTCGATCAAAGGCCGAGTGAGTCTGAGCTGTAACCTGCTGTATTCTAATCTGTTATAACTTTCCCTATTCGTTTTGATTTTTCCTGTTGCATTCAAGTTGGTTGTGCGTATTCATATGCTTTCAGTGTCACTGAAAGTTCAACCATATTCCCCCAACAGATCCGCGACAGGGAAGTTGTTTCTCGAAGTCTGACTTCGAGTGAGGAGTTGGTATGGAGAACCCGTTTCGTGAAATGACCTGCTACGTGCTCGCCGGCGGCGAGCGCGGCCGGGATGAGCATTTCGTCAAAGAGGGTCCGCTCACCCGGCTGGAGAAAAGCTACCGTCGCTATGCCGCGGTTTTCGAGCGCGTGGCGCTTGTCCTCAAAGAAGACCAGGCCCGCGAGAAGTATCTCAATTTCCCGCATGTGTGCGACGAAGAAACCGACAGCTGTCCCGCCTATGGTGTCAAGGCCGCGCTCGACAGCGCCGAGACCGATGCCGTCTTTATCGGCTCACTGGAGATCGGCGAGTTCCCGCTCCACCTGGCGGTCGAGCTGGTGCGCGAATACAACGGCGAGGCTTTTCTGGGCTACTATGATCCCAAGGCCGATCCCGACAGATCCCAGCCGCTGTTCGGCATCTACTCGACCGAACTGGCGCCGAAGATCAAGGCGATGCTGGCCTCCGGTAAACGCGACCTTCGCGAACTGATGTCCGGCGCCGGACGTTTGCTGCCGTTGCCCGAAGGCGTCCCTGCGGCAAGTATCGGCCTGAACTAGCGCGATCGCTTCGATCATAAGATTTTCTATTCGAAACGGGTCAACCACCCCCGCGAAGGGGGTGGTTTTTTTGTGCTGTGAATCCGAATTTCGTGCTGTCAGGCGACTCGCCTGATAGCTCTTTCTGCCTGTGGCCCACCTAAAGTCCCCGCAAGGCGGGGACGGCAGGTGGGGATCACATATCCGAACGAGATGTACGCCCCACTGCACCACGCGACCCTTGCCAACGCGCCGCCCTAACCCGTACCTGTAGATCAGGTCCCACCCAGCGAACTCCTTGTTATCCCTATCTTGTCGAATCAACACCGAACCGCCGTCATACACCGTCGGGTGGCCCACCATTTATGGTGGGTATCTCCCGACAAGGCCGTCAACTTGCCACACGGAACGATAGATACATGCCTCAGCTACGTCACTTCGACTCTCTGGGCACAGCTCGATTTGTCACCTTCTCAACTTATCAGCGGATGCGCCTTCTTCTGGATCCTGAGGTTACCGGAGCGATTATCGGCCAACTCGCCTCGATGCGAGAGCAACTGCGCACCGCCATACATGGGTACGTCATCATGCCTGATCACATGCATCTCGTCTTGACGCCGTCGGATCATGTCCGATTGGGAATAGAGATCGGCAAACTCAAGGCAAGAGTGGCGCGGCACGTTATTGACTGCTGGAGAGAACAAGGCAGAGCTGCGACGAAGCGAATACGGAGAGACGGAGCGACTTCCGGTTATGCGGCGTTTTGGCAGCGGCGCTGCTACGATCACAACTGCCGCACCGCTGAAATCGTGCGGGAGAAGATCAACTACTGCCACGCGAATCCGGTTAAGAGCGGATTGGTGCGGGATCCGATCGATTGGACATTCTCGAGCTATCGCTGGTATACCGGGATTCGTGATGTTCCGCTGGAGATTGATGCCGTTCAATTGTGAGATTGAGAGGAACCCACCATAAATGGTGGGCCACCCAACCCAGGTCCTCGCGAGGCAACTCCGAACCGATGGTCCCTTGCTGGATGAACTGTCGCTATCGACCGATCCATCGCTGGACGGGACCTGCGCTACAGCGATGGCTGGCGGGGCTCGAAACAACAGGTCATGACAACCCGGTCACCACCACTTCTCGCACATTCGCTATCAACTCAAAGGCAATCACGCCCGTGTTCCTCTTTACAAAGACCAGGCGGTACCACCGCTCGCAGAGGGAGAACGGAGAAATTGCACTATATGAAAAATGAACAAACGAACCTATTCCGCTGTAACTCGCACGGTCGTACACTTGTACAATGACTTTTTGCGTTTTTGATGGTGAGTTGATGGTGCGGACTTCGCGCTCGCCCGGGACGGATGGGCTACGGGTTATCCGGGGAAAGGTCCGGCATTGTAGGTCAGCTCCGGTCGCGGTTACAGCACTGGTCGGATTGCAGAAGTTGATCGAGCGACCGGTGCTGACACTGTCGCTGCCCATCCGATGTCAGCACCGTGTGCCTGTAAACTCAGCGTTGAATCGGCTACAACTCTTATTCGCACACGGAGCTGACCCACAAGACTTGTACAATGACTTTTTGCGTTTTCGATGGCAGTTTGATGGCACACCGGGCGTCACCCCAATCCTCCCGTTGCCTGATCCTCGCCATGTCGCTATATTGCAGCGAATCGTGCGGTTTTTGCGATCTACCATGAACCAGTATTTCGACTTTTCGAAAAAGCAGCTCCAGGTCCTCGCGGGCATGAGCATTTTCCTGCTGCTCGTGTCGGGATACCATTTCGTCCGCGCCAACGCCTCGCCGACTGAGTCCACACTCGAACTGCCGGTCCTCCTCGGCGAGCAGGCACACTACACCGGGCTGTTCGTGCTCGATCCAAACACCGCCCCGGCCGACTCGCTGGAACTGCTGCCCGGGATCGGACCGACCCTGGCTGACCGGATTGTCGCTTATCGCCAGCACCATCGTTTCGAGCAGGAGATCGACATCACCAACGTCAAGGGGATCGGTCCCCGCCTCTACGAACGTCTGAAACCGTACCTGAAAGTGCACCGACTGTGAGCCAACAAAGAATCGGGATCGACCGGCAGGGCGCGACCTGCTACACTGTTCGGGTCGACGATGACAGTGGGCGCTCGATGGTGCGCTCGATCGACTGCCTCAGCTCACTCGATACCATCGAGACCGATTCAGCCTCGTGCATCCGCTCGATCCCCGACCGGGAGGTCGTTGTCAAGTCGATGCATGTCCCGGCAGACCAGCCGCTGCCGTCCGAAGAGCGCGCCCGGTTCGAACTGGCCGCCTCGCTGCTCGACTCCGAAGATTTCTACACGTTCGACCTGATTCCGACATCGCGCCCCAACCGCATCCTCGGGCTTGCCTACCGCCGACAGTCGCCCACCGGCAACACGGGCCGGATGCGGGCCGCCGCGCTCGGTATGGGCTACCTGACCTTCGCCCGGACTGAACCGGGAGATCTGGTTTGCCTGGCCGATATCGGCGCCGAGGCGGTCTCGGTCTGTTTCGTCTACCAGAAGAAGATCATCTCGCTGACCTCGCTGGCATTTGACCGCTCGACCCCCGTCGATGAACAGGCGTGCAAAAAGATAGCCGTCGAGCTCCGCACCATAACCAACTTCAAGCTCGCCGAACTGGCCGACCTCGGCATCACCGTCCCGCTCGCCAAACTGGTGGTTTCCGGTGAATGCGAAGAGTCCTGGCTGCCGGTCTTCACCCGGCTTTTTCCGACCGGCGTAACCCGTCCGCGTCTCAACGAAGCCTACTTCGCTGAGTCCGCGCGCGGGGGAGAGGTTCCGCTCGAGCGCTTCATGGTCGCCCTGGGCCTGACCGTCAAATAGCCCCTTGCCAAGTTCGCCCTTACCCTCTACATTGCGATGTTCGTTGTCGGACAGAAAGATAGGATATGTCAGCAGACGCCAACAGAATCGCCCTCTACCCCGGTACCTTCGACCCCGTCACCAACGGCCACCTCTCGCTGGTCGAGCGGGCGGTGGGGATATTCGATGAGGTTGTGGTCGCGGTCGCCCGACGAACCGCATCGAAGACCACCATGTTTACCTGCGATGAACGGGTGGGGCTGATGAAGACCGCTATCGCCGAGCTGCCCCACGCCTCACAGGTGCGGGTGATTTCGTTCGAAGGACTCACCGCCAACCTCGCCAAGGAGCTCGGCGCCTGTGCGATCGTACGAGGCCTGCGCGCCGTTTCCGATTTCGAATACGAGTTCCAGATGGCCCTGATGAACCGCCGCATGGCCCACGATATCGAGACCGTCTTTCTCATGCCGGCCCTCTCGTGGGTCTACCTGTCTTCGTCGATGATCAAGGATGTCGTCCGGCACAACGGCGATGTCGAGGGGCTGGTCCCGGACAGCATCGTGGACAAAATCCGTGACAAAGTGAAATCCGAAACGCGCTAGACGCAGGTTTCGGAGCCGTTCGATCAGCTGCAACAACCGTTGCCCAAACACCGTTCAATCCGTATACTACCGCCTTCACGGCAGAATTGGAACCCCAGGAAGTAAAGCGATGAGCGACGAACAGAACAATCGACCCGTTTCCGATGAGCAGCAGGAGAGCCGGCAGATTCCGCTCGCCGAGCTGATCCGCACCCGCTACCAGAAGGTGCAGGAACTCCGCGAGCAGGGTATCAACCCCTACCCGTACAAGTACGAGTGGACGCACTATATCCGCGATATTCAGCGCGAATTCGAAGCGCTCGAAGCGGAGCAGACCCGTGTCCGCGTGACGGGGCGGATAATGACCAAACGGAAAATGGGCAAGGTGATTTTCGCCGATATCCGCGACGCTTCCGAGCGCATGCAGATCTATGTCCGCAAGAACGATGTCGGCGATGATCCGTTTGCGATCTTCAACTCCCTCGATATGGGCGACATTATCGGCTGCGAAGGGTACGTATTCGTGACCAAGACCGGCGAACGAACGATTCATATCGAGTCGTTTGAACTGCTCTCCAAGGCGCTGCATCCGCTTCCCGACAAGCACGCCGGGTTGACCGATGTCGAGACGCGCTACCGCCGTCGCTATGCTGATTTGATCGTCAATCCCGAAGTGCGCGATACCTTCCGCATGCGCAGCCGGATTATCCAGACGATTCGGGACTTCATCAACGGCGAAGGCTTCCTCGAGGTCGAGACGCCGATCCTGCAGCCGCTCTACGGGGGCGCCATGGCCCGGCCCTTTGTGACCCACCACCATCGGCTGGATATCCCCATGTACCTTCGGATCGCCGACGAGCTTTATCTCAAGCGGCTGATTGTCGGCGGCTTCGACAAGGTCTGGGAGTTCTGCAAGGACTTCCGCAACGAAGGCCTGGACCGCTTCCACAACCCGGAGTTTTCCATGGTGGAGCTTTATTGGGCCTTTGCGGACTACAAAGATATCGCCCGGCTCTACGAACGCCTGCTCCGTCACACCGTCAAAGAAGTGTGCGGATCGTATACGATCACGTTCGGCGAGCACGAAATCGATTTCGAGAAGCCGTTTACATGGATCACCATGATCGACTCCGTCAAAGAAGCGACCGGGGTCGATTTCACCGACCTATCATACGATGAGTGCAAGGCCGAAGCGAAAAAACTCCACGTCGACATAACCGACAAGCACAACCGTGGGAAAGTGATCGAAGCGGTGTGGGAGGAGAAGGTGGAACGGAATCTGATCCAGCCGACCTTCATCGCCGACCACCCGGTCGAGATATCACCGCTGGCCAAAAAGCACAAAAGCGACCCGCGGTTCGTGGAACGGTTTGAGCTGTTTGCGGGTGGCGGCGAATTGGGCAACGCCTTCTCGGAGCTGAACGACCCGGTCGACCAGCTGCAGCGCTTCCTCGATCAGGGGAAAGCGATCCAGGCGGGTGACGACGAGGCTCAGCCGCTCGATGACGACTTCATCACGGCGCTGGCCTACGGCATGCCGCCGACCGGCGGGCTGGGGTTTGGTATTGATCGCCTGGTGATGCTGCTGACCAACCAGCATTCAATCCGCGATGTGCTGTTTTTCCCGCAGATGAAGGACACAAAAGAGGGCACGGTGCCTGTTTCGAAGATCCTCATGCAGTTGCTGGAAGAAGAGCAGTAACATTCCCATAGACTATCACTAAAGCCGCTGGGTGTCACCCCGGCGGCTTTTTGATCTTGTTCCGTCGGGTGCCAGTTCGCCTTATGAACCTGTTCCGTCGGGTGCTAGTTCGCTCGCCGTGGCGAGCGAACGACACCCGACGGCATCTTTTCATCTCGGCAAGCAACCTCATCGCCTGACTCTTTCTCCGTACCCGCCCGTCCATCGCATGGACCAAACGGTACATGTTCACTACTCCGACCATTCCTCTCCTGTCTCTGTAACCCCTTGTCGTGTGACCTCTTTTTCATCGCACGAAAGCCCGGCACGCCCTTTGCCATAGTTACACCCCGAACCGACGTGTGATCGGCCGGAGCGCAAGAGAAACCTTAAACACAAAGGGAGTGTAGAGATGAGGAAATCTCTGCTTCTGGCGACCATTCTCGGATTGGTCGTGCTGATGGGTGCGCCGACCGCCATGGCCGGCGATGGCAAAGGCTCCGCGTGGGCACACGCCTTCAACTGGTTCCAGGATGCCGATGGTGATGGGATCCCGAACGGACTCGACCCCGACTGGATTCGCCCCTATGACGGCGACGGCTACAAGCATGGACACCGCTTCCAGATCGGCGAACAGTCGTCCACCGATGGCGGTCCGACCGGCGATCAGGATCAGGATCGCCTCCGCGACAGGCTGCAGGACTGCTTCCAGACCGACGGCGACCAGATTCGCCTCCGCCTTCGCGATAACAGCTGCTTAGACTGACCGGCTGTCCCAGGCAACTGGGCTGCATTTGCATACCCGACGGGCGAACCTCAAGCCCGCCGGGTTTTTTGTGCGGACCCGAATCTCTCCGGGGGGTACCAAAAACGGTTGCACCGCCCGGTCGGTGTGGTATAATACTTTCGTGTATAAGGGATTAGACATCGTGAACAACAGGGATTGCCGTGCGCTTTGAAGGCTTTATCGCACGCCGCTATTTCAGCTCCGGGCGCTTTTTTGTCTCCGTCTCCACCTGGATTACTATTCTCGGCGTAACCCTCGGCGTAGCGGTTGTCTGCTTCGTGATGTCGCTGCACAACGGCTTTGAGTCCGAAATCCGCGCCCGCCTGCTTGGCACCACCGCCCACATTTCGGTCTTCCCACTCGGCGACAAACTGATTTACAACTACGACCATCTTGTCGAACGGCTCGACTCATTCGATGGTGTGGTCGCTGCCTCGCCGTTTATCTACTACAAGGGAGGGATATCATCCCCCGCCTCCACCGACGGCATCGTCATACGGGGGATCGATCTCGAGGCCGAAGCGCGAACCGCCAACATCAGTGAGGACATAATCGCCGGGGACTACTCGTTCGAGAAGAAGGTGGTGGTCGATGATACTCTCTCGGGGATTCTGCTCGGGCGCAATCTGGCCGACCGGCTGCAGACATTCGTCGGACAGCCGGTCGTATTGTACGCGATGAGCGGCGATGACATTCGGGCGGGGAGTCGTCCGAAAATCGCCAAGTTCTATGTCTCCGGGATATTCGAGACCGGGATGTTTGAGTTCGATGCGCAGTTGGCGTATATCTCGCTGGCCGATGCCCAGTCGCTTTTTTCGATGGACGACGGCGTCACCGCCGTCCATCTCAAGCTGACCGATATCTACATGGCGAACGATGTCGCCCCGCTGATCGATCAACTGCTCGACTACCAGTACGAGATTGTCCCGTGGAATGTCCTGCACAAGAACATCTTCTCGTGGATCGAATTCGAGAAGATCATCCTGTTTATCGGCTTCATCCTGATCGTGCTGGTGGCTGGCTTCTCGATCATCTCGACTTTGGTCATGACGACCATGGAAAAACGCTCCGAGATCGGAATACTGAAAACGATTGGAAGTACTCCCAACGAGATCGGTACTATCTTCGTGTTAAAGGGCGTCCTGATCGGTGTTGGTGGTGTCGCCGGCGGCTGGACACTGGCCGGGCTGGCAGCGTGGCTGCAAAACACCTACAAAGTGATTTCGCTGCCGCCGGATATCTATTTCATCAGCTATGTGCCGATCGACGTTCATCCCACGGATTTCCTGTTTGCCGGCGGGGTAACGATGCTGATTTGTTTCCTGGCATCGGTTTACCCGGCCCTGCAGGCATCGCGGACCTCCGTGATCGACGTCCTGCGTCAGTAACCGACAGCCGAAAAGGGCTTCGATGACTAAATATTTGCCGAAATATGGCGAAAACAGTAAGTGTAAGCCGGTGGGAGAGGTGGACCTACGGCCATGACAGCAGATTCGGTGATCCTCTCCGCAAAAGGTGTTTTCAAGGAGTTCAAAACGCCCGAAAAAACCCTTCCGGTGCTCAAAGGAGTGGACCTGGAACTGTCCAGGGGTGAAGTGGCGGCCGTGACGGGCGCATCGGGTGTCGGCAAATCGACCCTGCTGCATATCCTGGGCGGATTGGACCGGCCAACCCACGGAGAGATAACGATATTAGACACCGCGATCAACAGACAGTCGGAAAAAGCGCTGGCCCGGTTTCGCAATCGCACCCTCGGGTTCGTGTTTCAATTCCACTATCTGCTGGACGACTTTAGCGCATTGGAAAACGTCATGATACCGCTCATCCTGGCCGAGAAGACCCGCCCCGCCGCCCGCGAACGTGCGGAACTGCTGCTCGAGCAGGTTGGTTTACAGGACAGAGCGAGTCATCGACCAAAACAACTCTCGGGCGGTGAACAGCAACGGGTGGCGGTCGCACGCGCCCTCGCCAACGAACCGAATATCGTCCTCGCCGATGAACCGTCGGGGAATCTCGACACCGCAACCGGGCGCGCGCTGCATGATCTTCTGCTGCGCCTTAACTCCGAGCAGAATATCACGTTTCTGATCGCCACGCATAACGAACAGTTGGCCGATGGCTGTCACCGTCGGTTGACCATGGTCGATGGACGGGTCTTTGACTAGTCACAGGGAAGGTGTGTAACGATGTTGTGTCCGGAATGCAAAAAACGTGAAGCCGATTTTCATATGACCCAGATCATCAACAACAAGAAGGTCTCGGTCTCCCTCTGCAAGGAGTGCGCGGCGAAACACGGCTTCCACTCACCGCTCGACAATATGCCGTTCCCACTGGCCGATCTGATTGCCACCATGTCGCCCGGCTACGGTGCTGCCAAAAGCAGCGAGCCGATGGAGAAGCTGGAATGCCGCACCTGCGGACTCACGTTCGATGAGTTCGCACGGCAGGGACGGTTCGGCTGCGGCGACTGCTACGACTCGTTCCGCCCGCGCCTCGAAGGAATTATGCGCAAGATTCACGGCAACTCGATCCACCGGGGACGTAAACCGGGAATCACCTCCGAGAGCGGCAAAAACCAGATCGTCCCGATCAAGGAAGAGGAGCGGGTCGAAACCGAGCTTCGCCGGGCGATCCAGGACGAAGATTTCGAGCGCGCTGCGGAATTGCGCGACAAGCTCAAGGGCCTTCGTGAAGGTATTTCTGTTGACAACTAGGCACGACGGGGTGAAAGTTGCAGACGATGTTTGAAGATATGGCAAAGGCGCCGGCCGCCTGGCTCTCGGGTCAGGGCGAAGAGTCGATGGTCGTTTTGTCGACCCGCGTGCGGTTGGCACGCAATGTCGCCGGGGCGAATTTCCCGCCTCAGGCGGACGAAGAAACCAAGCAGCGGATTATCTCCTATTTCGACTCCGCCATCACACGCTCCGAGCTGCTGGCCAACGGAGACTACCACAAAGCGGCCGAAATTAACGAACTCGATCGCCAGTTCCTGATCGAGCGGCATCTCATCTCGCCGGTCTTTCTGGATAATGAACTGTCCAAGGCGGTCTTTATCGGCAAAGATCAGCGGATATCGATTATGGTCAACGAAGAGGACCATCTTCGGATCCAGGCCCTTTCGGCCGGACTTAACCCGCAGGAATCATATCAGATGGCGCTGCGGTATGAGTCAGAATTGAGCAACCTGCTCGAGTTCAACTACGACAATGACTTCGGCTATCTCACCGCCTGTCCCACCAACGCTGGTACCGGCATGCGCGCTTCGGTCCTGATCCACCTTCCGGGTCTGGTTCTGACGCGTGAAATAGACAAAATCATCAACCGCCTCACTACCTCGGGCCTGGTGGTGCGGGGATTCTACGGCGAAGGCTCCGATGTGCTCGGCAATCTCTTCCAGATCTCCAACCAGTACACGCTGGGGATCTCCGAAGAAGAGATCATCAATCAAATCAACCGCGCAACTGCCGATATAACCGAAGAGGAAGCGGCGGCGCGTCAGCGATTGATCGACGAAGCCGGTGATATGATAGAAGATAAGATTTGGCGGGCGTACGGAATCCTGAAACATGCCCGCGTACTGACCTCCGACGAAGTAATGAACCTGTTGTCCGCGATTCGGCTGGGGCGCGCCATGAAGATTCTGGAGGGGATCGATATCGGATTGATCAACGAAATCCTGCTCCTGTCGCAGCCCGCACACCTCCAGAAATACTATGGACAGGAGATGGACAACAACAAACGCGACTTCGTCCGGGCCCAGATGGTCCGGGACAAACTACGGAACATCAACGCCTGACCGGGCGTTTAACCTGTGCAGACGCTGTGATGTGCGAATGTGGACACAGAGGAAGGATAATCAGTAATGAATGAGATGTTTACCGAGTCGGCCCGCAAGGCGATTGAGTATGCGCGCGATGAGGCCTCCCGCTTGAGGCACGACTACATCGGTACCGAGCATCTCCTGTTAGGGCTGGTACGTCTCGGCGAAGGCCGTGCGGTCGATATTATGGCCAACCTGGGCCTCGATATGGACGACCTTCGCGGCGCCATCGAGGAAGTCGTGCAGCCGTCCGGCGGCACCATGACCATGGGCCAGCTGCCGCTTACCGCCCGCGCCAAAAAGACGCTGGAAGTTTCCGGGCAGGAAGCCCGTGCGCTTAAATCGAAAGATATCGATACCGAACATATCCTGCTCGCCCTTCTCAAGGACGAAGAGGGAGTTGCCGCTCAGGTGCTCTCCACCTATGAGATCGACTACAAGGAAGCGTACGAAGAACTGAAGAATATCAACAACGGCAAACCGTCGTCGTTTAAGAAGAAACGCAAAAAATCCAAAACCCCGGCCCTCGACCACTTCGGTCGCGATCTCACCGAGTTGGCCCGCCGCGGCAAACTCGATCCGATCATCGGCCGCGAATACGAAATCGAACGCGTCTGCCAGGTGCTCTCCCGCCGCAAGAAAAACAACCCGGTGCTTATCGGTGAACCGGGCGTGGGGAAAACCGCGATTGCCGAAGGGCTCGCCCAGCGTATTGTCGAGGGCAACGTCCCGCAGACCCTGGAAAACAAGCGCGTCGTCACACTCGATATGGCCTCGCTGGTGGCGGGTACGAAGTACCGCGGTCAGTTCGAGGAGCGCCTCAAAGCGGTCATGACCGAGATCATTAACTCGACCGATGTCGTTATTTTCATCGATGAGCTTCACACCATCGTCGGCGCCGGCGGCGCCGAAGGATCGCTCGATGCTTCGAACATCTTCAAGCCCGCCCTCTCGCGCGGCGAGCTTCGCTGCATCGGCGCCACCACGCTCAACGAATATCGCAAGTATATCGAAAAAGACGGCGCTCTGGAGCGTCGCTTCCAGACCGTGATGGTGGAGCCGCCGACCGAAGAAGCGACTATCGCCATCCTGAAAGGACTCCGTCCGAAGTACGAAGAGCATCACCAGCTCACGATTTCCGACGAAGCCATCGATGCTGCGGTGCGGCTCTCCAACCGCTACATCTCCGGCAAATTCCAGCCGGATAAGGCGATCGATCTGATCGACGAGGCCGGTTCGCGGGCCCATCTGTCGACCTTCACGCGCCCCGAACAGTTCTCGGAGATCGAGAACAACATCGTCGAGCTGCAAACCAACAAAGAACAGGCGGTCAAGAACCAGGCGTTCGAGACGGCCGCGCAGCTTCGCGATGAAATCAAAGCCGAAAAAGAGAAGCTGGCCGAACTCCAGAAGGACTGGGAAGAGGCCCGCGAAAAAGAGAAGATAACGCTGACTGCCGACGATGTCGCGACGGTGCTCGCCAAAATCACCGGCATCCCGCTGTTCCGTCTCGAAGAGGCCGAATCACAGCGGCTGCTTCGTATGGAAGATGAACTGCGCAAACAGATCATCGGTCAGGACGAGGCTATCGGGACGATCGCCAAAGCGATTCGCCGCGCCCGCGCCGGGCTGGGTGACCCCCGCCGGCCGATCGGCAGCTTCATCTTCCTCGGTCCGACCGGTGTCGGCAAAACCGAACTGGCCCGCCGTCTGGCGGAGTTCCTGTTCGACGATGTCGACTCGCTGATCCGGATCGACATGTCCGAGTACATGGAGAAGTTTGCCGTCTCCCGTCTGATCGGCGCCCCTCCGGGGTATGTCGGCTACGAAGAGGGCGGACAGCTCACCGAAAAGGTACGGCGCAAACCGTACTCGGTCGTCCTGCTCGACGAAATCGAAAAGGCGCATCCCGATGTGTTCAACATCCTGCTGCAGCTTATGGACGACGGTCAGTTGACCGACTCCTTCGGCCGCAAGGTGGACTTCAAGAACACCGTCGTTATCATGACCTCCAACATCGGCACCAAGCGACTTCGCGATGATCGCACGGTCGGATTCGACGCCGATGATTCGGCGCTGACTTTCGACACCATGTCCAAAAAGGTCCGCGAGGAGTTGAAGAAGGCCTTCAACCCCGAACTGCTGAACCGTATCGACGAAGTGATCGTCTTCCACTCGCTCGAACGCGAACACATCACGCAGATCATCGAGATTCTGGTGGTCGATGTCGCCAAGCAGCTCGCCGAGAAGGGCATCAGCTTCAAACTGACCGCCGAAGCCAAGGAATTCTTGGTCGAGAAAGGTTTCGACCCGGCCTACGGCGCTCGTCCGCTCAAGCGGGCCGTCCAGAGATATCTGGAAGATCCATTGGCCGAAGAGATCCTCCGCGGGCAGTACGCCGGCGATCTGGACCTGATTATCGGCGCCAGCTCCGAGCAGTTGACCTTTACGTTTAATCAGGCCGAGAGCAAGCCTGCCAAGAAGGGCACACCGGCGACAAGCTAGTAGGCCCAACTCATAGTGTCTATTCCACGGCGGCCGGAGCTTTTACTCCGGCCGCCTTCTCTTTTTCATTCCGCTGTTGGCCAATGCCTTAGCAAAGTTCAACGGCCATCACTCCGGCTAAGACTTAAATCAATATGCACTATCAAAGATGTATAAATTTAGTCTTGACGCTACATTTAGATGGTGCTATAATAGTAACTAATTATGGTAGCCACTACTTTCAAGAATCCGTTTCGTCCCGGGGCCGGACATTTGCCTCCGTATCTGGCCGGTCGGACTCAGGAGCAGAGCGAGTTCACTCGTCTGCTTGATCAGGAGACCATTCTTGAGAATCTTATACTGACTGGTCTTCGGGGCGTTGGCAAGACTGTCCTGTTGGAGACCTTCAAACCGATTGCTATCGAGTCACGATGGCTATGGGTCGGGACAGATATGTCCGAATCGGCCAGCATCAGCGAGCACAACATGGCGACAAGGTTGCTGTCCGATCTGTCGCTGATTACGTCTTCGTTCGTACTGAGCAAAGAGGTGAGAAGCGGCATCGGATTCGAGCCCGAAGAGGTGGAATCCACACAGACCCTGACTTATGCGATGTTGTCCCGCATCTATGATGCAACGCCGGGTCTCACAGCGGACAAGCTCAAGACCATTCTCAAGTACGTATGGACCCTCGTTCAGCGAACTGATCGACGAGGAATCATCTTCGCATACGACGAGGCTCAGAATCTCGCCGACCACAGTGCCAAAGAGCAATATCCGCTCTCGCTGCTGCTAGATGTTTTTCAGTCCATTCAGAAGGTTGACATACCTTTCATGCTGGCACTCACCGGCCTGCCGACGCTCTTTCCGAAGTTGGTCGAAGCACGCACATACTCTGAGCGCATGTTTAGGGTATTGTTCCTCGACCGTTTGTCTGACTCCGACAGTAGAGATGCCATTGAGAAACCGATCAAGACAGCTGCTTGCCCGGTGAAGTTCCATTTCAATTCCGTAGATACCATCTGTGATATTTCAGCAGGCTATCCTTATTTTATCCAGTTCATTTGTCGCGAAGTGTACGACATTTTTATGCAGCAGGCAGACGCGGGACAAGACTATGCCGTACCCATTGATGAGATTCTGCGGAAGCTGGACTCGGATTTCTTCGCCGGGCGATGGGCAAGGGCAACCGACAGACAACGAGAGCTCTTGGGTGTAGCTGCCCGGCTCGAGAACGCGGAGCACGAGTTCACGGTTGCGGAGATAGTCGCAATGTCAAGACAGGTCCTTCACAAGCCATTCGGATCCAGTCACGTGAACCAGATGCTTGTCAGTTTGAGCGAGGCGGGTCTGGTATACAAGAACCGCCACGGGAAGTACTCCTTCGCGGTGCCGCTACTGAACCGATTCATCCTGCGACAATTAGAGGCCGACTGACAATTGCCATGTTGATCCACAGGGCTTCCGGAAGGCTGCAGGAGCCGCGGTTGCCCTATCTCTTTGCAGTCCAAAAAGATATTAATTCCCTTGCCATTTCCGGCCGATCTCTTATATTAGCAGGCTCCAGCGCCGACTGGCTCGGCCGCGAGGCAGAGCTACGCGTTTGGCTGTCGGAGTTCTTAACGAAGATGAACGATTGAGAATAGAGGACTAGCGTCATGGCTCACAAAAAAGGTGTAGGATCGTCCAAAAACGGTCGCGACTCCAATGCCCAGCGGCGCGGGACGAAAGTCTACGGCGGCCAGTTTGTCTCGGCCGGTTCGATTCTCGTCCGCCAGCTCGGCACGCCGATCAAACCCGGTATCAATGTCGGACTCGGCTCGGACTACACGCTGTTCGCCAAGGTCGACGGTTTCGTGACGTACGAGCGGGTCGGCAAAAAGGGCAAACAGGTTTCGGTCTACGCCCCCGAAGAAGCGACCGCCTAAGCGACGCTGACGATCCAAAAAGCTAAAAGCCGCTCTCTGCAATCAGAGCGCGGCTTTTTGTATGTGTGTTGGCGGATAACCGCCGCATCATGGCGAGCTAGTCGAAGTAGCCAAGACGTTCCAGTTGTCTGGTTGGCCACAAGTCGCTGAGCCAACCATACGTAAGACATAACGAAATGGCGTTGCCGGAGAGATCGCTCCCTCCGCGGGTGGCGTGATTCAGCACGCTGTAGCGAAAGATCAAGCCGACGTACCTGGTTCGGGTCTTGTTGTAGGCCAATCGATACGAGCAACCGAGGTTGAAGTCAAACGTGTTTGAGTTCGGTCGACTGGAATGGTCTCCGTTCTGCACGTGTCCCAACCAGCCATAACCCGTACCGCCCCGTAACCCGAATGTGTGGCGGTCGTGCCTGTACACCTCGTACGTGCCATCAAGTCCGACATATCCGCCAAAGAAGCTCTTACCGCTATCCGGACCGGGGTCACTAACAATCACGAAGTCCTCTCTGGCATTGAGGACTCGAAAGAGAAGTGTGGCGTCCAGCCCGAATCTCCCCGGATAGATACCCAACTGCCCTCCAAACTCAAGTTTGGGGCCGAGAACATCTGCTTCGCTCTGGGGCAGCCATACGCCGGTCAGAACACCCAGATTGATACGAGCCTCGTATCGCTGGCTCAGGAGTCTCGCAACGAGCGCGTCGTAGGCGTCTTGCAGGCATTGCTCGGGGCAGTCTCGAGCTTTGAGGTGGCGGAGTAGAAACGAATCGTCGCCGGTGAAATGCCGCAGCCAATAATGAGCGACCGTGGTGCTGTCGGTCTCGTGAACCAAAACCCCCGCGAGAGAGTCCTCGAAATCCGCGTATCTCTGGGACGGCGGACCTTGGTACATCGAACCGTACCAATCTCTGGAGTCAAAGTACCCATAGCATCCATACCCTGGACTGTCGCCGACAACAGCGCAGACCGTCGGGGTATCGCATAGTGTGCCGCCGAAATGCCCCTGCTGAATAGAGATTAGCGTCTTCAGGGATGCGAAGGTTCTGTAGTCGCACTCGGACTCTATAAACCGGATAAGCTGCAAAACGGAGTCCACCCGGCCCCGCTTATACATGTCCGGTATGAGCAGCAGGGCATTGAACACATATTCGTTGCACTTTTCCGTCGACCGCTCGGTCAGCAAAGCATGCATGCCGGCAGTATCTTGCTGTGCGAAAACGTCTGATACAGCCGCCAGAAATAAAAGACATCCCAGTGAGAAAAGGAGAACTTCCCGCATATGATCCCTCCCGAAGATAATTGCCTGCAGCTTCAACAGTATATAGTCGGACCAACAGGCATTTTGGTGCAACGCTCAGTCAGGCGAACTCAATCAAAATATCCGATCCGCGCCAACTGCTTCCCGGCCCAGTTCGGCCCCCGCCAGCCCCAGGTCAGGTTGATCGAAACCGTATTGCCCGACAGATCACTCCCGCCGCCGGTCGCATAGTTAACGAAATTGTACCGCCCCAGCAGACCGAAATAGAACTCCCTGCTGCGGCCGTATGCGATACGATATTCGCCGCCGATATTGAGATTTAATGAATTGACAACCGTTGCATCTCTGTCGGGATTCCTGGAGTTGTGATCGAAACCGTCAAAGCCAATCCCGCCCAATAACCTAAAAGAATGCCGGTCGCGCCGGGTGAGGCGATAGGAGCCGTCAAGACCGATGTAGCCGCCGAAGAAACTCCGGCTGGTGTCCACATATCCGTCCTCTTTCGTGATGTAGTCCCGGCGTGCCTGGAGAAACTTGAAGATCATCGCTGCATTCAACTCCCACCGACGGTAACTGAAGCCGCCTCGAAAGCCCAGCGTCATCTTGGGACCAAGAACGTTGTCGGCATCAAACGGAATCCACACGCCCATGAGTGCGCCGAGATGCGGTCGTAGCCCGTCTTCGGATCGCTCGAGAAGCCGTTCGACTTCATCATCGTAGCGAAGCTGCAGCTCCCGATCGGGACAATCTCCCGCCCGCAGATGCCGTCGGATGAAACCATAGTCTCCTCTTATGAAGCGAAGCATGTAATGCTCCGCAGTCGTTGAGTCGTAGTTGTCCTCAAGGGCCAGAGCAAGCGAGTCAATGAATTGACCGTACCCCAGCATGGATTGAAGATGTTGATCGACCGAGGAGTTGGTCTCGACATAGTATGCTTCGGAAACGTCATAATCGAAATCGTCCAGCACGACCGTCATGTACACGTCGTAGCCTTTGAGACCGTCACCGAACTCCCCGCGATAAATCGTCATCAGATCGCGAAGCTTCCAGAATGTACTCGGATTGCAGTTGTCCTCGACAAACTGAATGATGGCGTCGATAGAATCAAGCTCGCGCCGCTCAAACAGCCCGGGAAGAATCAGCCGGGCGTTGTAGTCGTAGTCGGCGCAGTCGGTGGTCGGCTGAGCGGTGAGCAGTTGACGCACAGTATCGTCGTCGCTCTGCGCGTACAGATCGGTGATACAAACTAGCGAAATACAGAAGACAAGAAAAGCAAACAGAACTCCCCGCATAAGAAACCCTCCCGCAGGTGAACAGTAGATTAGCCAACTGGAGTATAAAGGCCAGGCGCCGGGATGGGTAGTGGAAATCCGCCTGGCGCGAGGTCAATCATAGTACTTCAATCTATCCAGTCGGCTCGAAGCGGTATTGCCGAGGCCGCCATAGATGAGTTCGAGCGAGACGGCGTTACCTGACAAATCAGTACGCCCGCCGGTCGCATAGTTGACGACATTGTATCGCCCCTGCACACCGACATAGCGGGTTCGCGTGCGATTGCAGGCCAGGCGATACTCCGCGCCGATATTCAGGTTCAGCGAGTTTACGCCGCTGGTGTTGTCGTCATCATCCTTCGACGACCCATGTCCAAACCCATCAAGCCCGATCCCGCCGATCAGAGCAAGCGCGTAAGTCTCCGAGCGAATCGCCTCATACGCCAGGTCAGCGCCCACGTATCCGCCGAAAAAACTCCGGCCGCGATCCTCTTTTCCATCCTGTCTCACCACATACTCACGCTTGGCATCGAGAAAGCGGAAGATCACCGTACCCTCGGTTCCCAGTCGCTCTCCCCGCCAGCCAATCTTGAAACCAAGTTCGGCTTTGTTGCCCAGCACACTCGCGGCGTGCTGAGGCATCCAGATACCGGTCAGGGCGGCCAGATGTATGCGGCCCCGGTAGCGCCGCTCCAGCCAGTAGGCGATCTCTCGGTTATACGCCTCCTGAAGGCAGGTACCGGGATAAGCACCCCGATGCAGCCGTTTGCGGATATAGTCGTAGTCACCGGTGAAATCCATCAGGACCACATAAGCGGCGCTGGTGCTGTCGGTCTCGCGAATGAGACGAGCAGTCAGGCTGTCGACCAGACGTGAATAGGCCGTGGTATCAGACAGAGGAATCCGCTCACCCCATATCAAAAGCGTGAGCCAGTCGGGGGACCTGCCGCTTCGATGGTAATAGCCGTGGAGCACATGATCGATCAGGGCCGAGTCGCACAAGTCGGTCTCGAACTCTCCTGATTCAATCGCCAGCAGTGTCTTCAATCGATCAAACGAACTCGTCTCACATTCCTGCTCAACGAATTCGATCACCAGCCGTACCGAGTCCAGTTTCCCCTGGTCGTACCACGGCGGAATCAACTGGTGAGCGTTGCGGATATAGTCACGGCAGGAATCGGGGCGCGGTGGCGAGAGAAGCGCCTTGAGGTCTGTCTGGCTCTGGGCGGAAACACTGACGGCGGCGAGGCACAGTATAAGCGATACGACGCAGGGTATCGCTCGGTGCATGGAAACCCTCCCGGGAAATGAATCTGCTTCGGTTGTCCAACAGTTCTACCGCAAACCTCTCGGATAGTTGCTCATTTTGTTGACATCGTAAGTCGCAGGCGGCAAGTTTGACTTCATATTCAAGACTAACTGTCCGTCTCTCATCGGAGACAGGGAGCTTTCCGAAATGAAGAATCTCATAATCGGGTCAGGTCTGGCCGTCGGACTGATCCTGCTTTGCTGTGCAATCGGGTTTGCGCAGACCGACAACACCCAGCCGATCGCCGGTGATACGATGGGGGCTGTTTCAACAGCCGAATCAACTCCGGCCGTCGAAACCGCGGCGGGAACGGAGTCGTCCCAGGAGAACGAGTCGGTTTACCCGCTTTCGCCGGAGCGTAAGGACCTGCTGATCGCCTACTCCCAGTTCAACAATCTATGGCGGTTTGTCTCGTTCGGGATCGGGATTGCCACTCTGGCAATCCTGCTGTTCACCGGCCTGTCGGCGAGATTTCGCACCCTGGCACAGAAGATACCCAAACGCTTCTTTGCGATATGGGTCTTTTTCATCCTTATCATGCTGGCCGACTACCTGCTCAATTTCCCGGCTTCCTATTATCGCAACTTCGTTGTTGAACACGATTTCGGCTTCTCCAACCAGACGCTTCAGGAGTGGCTGATTGATGATCTCAAAGGGCTGGGGATCACCCTCGTGATCGGCGTCCTGCCGGTCTGGTTCTTCTATAAGCTCGTGGGGTACATGAAACGATGGTGGCTGGCCTTCACACTCGGCGCGATTCCCTTCGCAATACTCATTATCGTCGTCGCTCCGGTGTTGATAAGCCCCCTGTTCAACGACTTCACGCCGCTCGAAGACAAGCATCTCGAGTCGGAGATTCTCACTCTGGCGGATAAAGCGGGGATTCACGGCTCCGATGTCTTCCAGGTCGATGCGTCAAAGCAGTCCACCAAAATCAACGCCTACGTCACCGGGCTGTTCAATACCAAGCGGATCGTGCTGTACGATACGATGATAGAGAATTTCTCACTTAACGAGATCAGGTTCGTCATGGGGCATGAGATGGGACACTATGTCATGAACCATATCTGGTGGGGCCTCGGTCTCTTCGTTCTGTTTATGCTGTTTGCCCTCTGGTTGACTGATCTGATTATCCACCCGGTGATACGCATGTTCAGCGGTGTCTTCAAATTCGACAAACTCGAAGATATCGCATCGCTGCCGCTGGTGCTGATCGCCGTATCGGTGATTTCTTTCGTGTTCCAGCCGGTCGACAACTACGCCTCCCGCTATATGGAACATCAGGCGGATATCTACGGCATGGACATCACCGGCGTATCGGGCGACGATGCCGCGATCGCGTTTGACAAGCTGTCGGTATACAACCTCTCCGATCCAAATCCGCCGGAGATTATCGAGTTCTGGTTCTACTCCCATCCGGCGTTGAGCAAGCGAATGGCGTTCGTGCGATCGTATCATCCCGAAGGATCTTAGCGGGTTCATGCACCGAGCGCTCCTGACAGCCCTGTGTGTTCTGTTAGCTTCCACGGCGCTGGCCGAAAGACCATCGGACAGCTCAATCTGGGCTCAGAACCTTCGCTCGATGCCGAAGGCCGGGCTTGACACGGTCGCACAGGCTGTCGGCGATCTGACAATAGAACACCACAGCTTCACGTTTACGATTGATACCGGGCGATTCATCTGGCTGGAGCCGACCACGTCGGAAACCGGTCCGATGCGCTGGGCCGCCTATTTCGAAGGGAAAGCGCGCTTCCGGTTCGTACCGCCGGTCTCGATCGAGCGCGACCAGGTTCGAAGGTTCTACGACACCGATTCCCTCGACCAGTTTGTCACTTCAGCGCTGATTCTATTTGATGATTCACTTCGTTCCGTAATCGAACACACAGGGGGCCGGACAGGCGCAGAAACATCGCTCGCAACGCGACGGTCGTTCGAGCAACTTCTCAGGCCGCTGGTCCGCCATGAGAATTCCCTGTTTACCTTTTCGGTCATGCGCGCGCTGGTTCATCCCGGGCCGGACCCGTTCCTGCTGGTGATGACGGAGCTGGAAGACCGAAGTCACACCGCGTACATGTATGATCCCTATCGACGAGAGCCGGTGCACTTGGTTCGTGATCACAACATCCCGGGGGAGCAGTTCATGGAACTGGTCTCCAGCTATGTGGATGACATCGACGAGTCGTACGCCACCGTCAACGGCCACGCGACCGACCAGCTCAGTCCGCGTCATGTCGAAATCGAGGCCGCTCTGAGCGACGGGGGAGAGTTCCGGGGCAGCGCCACAATCACCTATGATGTTCTCGACGAAAGCACCCAGTTCGTGCGTATGGCGCTTCATGAAGAGCTTGAGGTGGATTCCATTAGAGATCGATTCGGCAGTGCAGTACCGTTTGTGCGCTACGAAAACGACTCCCATAAGTCCGAGGGGTTATACCTGCTGTTCGATCGTCCGTATAATCCCGACGATTCCCTGCGGCTGTCTTACTACTACCACGGCGATATCGCCAAACGAGAGGCGGGGGAGTTTAAGGTCGATGCCGGCGCCTCATGGTATCCCCGCTACGGTTTCGGGCGTCGGTCGACCTACTCCATTCGCTTTCGCACACCGCGCGATCTGACCTTTATCGTCTCAGCCGATCTGATCGACTCCACAACGACCGGCGATACGCTGTACACGCACTGGGAGGCCGAAATACCGGTGACCAACCTGTCGTTTAACATCGGTTGGTTCACACGCTATGAGTTTGGGGGCGACGGAACTCCGCCGGTTTCTGTCTACTACAATGAGCCACTGCACCGGAATGTCCTGAAAGGATCCGGCAGAAGTACGTACAACGACGTTGGCGACGATATTGTGGCCTGTCTCGAGCTCTTTTCGAACACGTTTGGACCGTTTCCATTCGACCGGCTGGTCGTCGGCGAGATATTCTACTCCCACGGCGAGTCGTTTCCCGGCTTTATCCACATGGGGGCCAACACCTTCATCAGCACCGACAATTGGGGGGAAGACCACCTCTTCCGCGCCCACGAGGTTGCCCACCAGTGGTGGGGAAGTTCGCTCGGTTACGAAACATATCATGACCAATGGCTTTCCGAAGGTTTCGCCACCTATGCCTCGCTATTGTATTTGCAACAGGCCAAAGGGGATGATCGTTACTATGATAAGCTGAAGGAATACGCCGACGACATCTTCTCGGCCCGCAAATACCTCTTCTTCGACGGGGCCGAGTCGGGCCCGGTGATTCTCGGACGGCGGACCGCCTCGACCAAGACCGAAGGCGACTACAACCTGATCATTTACAAGAAGGGAGCGTTTGTTCTCCATATGCTCCGCACCCTTCTGACCGATTGGGAAACCCGGAACGACAGCCGGTTTTTCGAGATGCTTAAAGAGTTCCACCAAACGTATCGCGGCGCGACCGCATCCACGAGCGATTTTCGGCACACGGTCGAACGCTTCACCGGTACGGACATGGGCTGGTTTTTTGATCAATGGGTCTACCATAACGAGTTGCCGGAATACCGGTTTGTGTACGATATTGAATCAGAGGCGACCAGGCGGCAGGCGCGGTGCACGGTCACACTTGAATCCGGCCCCGATAACTTTCGCACGCTGATGCCGTTCGAGATTCGCTACGACGACCGGCGGACGGTCTACCGAACCGCCTGGCTCGAAGGGAACCGTGCCGAATTCGTGTTGCCGCTCGACGGCGAGGTTGACAAGATCGTGATGAATCCGTTCACTGCGGTACTGGCTCGCGTGAAGCAGTAGGCGTGAACGCGATCCGTGCTGGATATAGTCGGAATAGATGAGGATACCGATGAAAAGATTTACCATACTTTCCGCAGCGCTGCTGGCAGCAGCGGCGATATGTTCCGTCGATGTCGCGGCTTCTGATGCCGAGCAGCTTCACCGGGCCTACCTGACAATGGAGCAAGTCCCGACCGCGCCATCGGTAATCTACGATGTAACCGATTTCTCGCTCACCCGTCAGGACTTCGCGCTGCACGTCGAATCGGGCCGCATCTATTTCTTCGCACCGATCACGATCAACGACACCGCCCGCTACTGGGGCGCGCTCTTTCGCGGAAAGGCCCTTTTTCAGTTCGCCCCATCGCTCGATATTGAACAAAATCAGCTCCAGCTGTTTTTCGAGACCGATTCACTCAATCGTCCCACCTCCTATTCAGTGCTGCTCCTCAACGATTCCCTCGCCGGGATCATCCGTCAGAACGGAACCCCGGTAACCGACACGACCGCCTGGGACAAAGACTCCGACGGGAAATTGAAGGAGTTGTACGCGCACCTGACCAGGAACGAGTCGAAGATGTTCCTGTTCGAGACCCTGCGCAACCTCGCCTTCCCCCAGCGTCGACCGTTCCTGTTGGTCGATGCTGACCTCAATGACGCCGTGCACGTGATATACCGGTTCAATCCTGCTTACCGAGAAGAGGTCGCACTGCTGAAGGACTACAAGCGGTTCTTCGTATCATTCTTCATGGAGGAAGTCTGCAGCTACTCGGTCTACGCCGATCCGACCTACCGCAAAATCAACGGTATCAACCGGGAACGGATCAAACCCCGCCACTATGCGATTGAGAGCGAAATCGAGTCTGGCGGAATGATGCGCTGCAAGACAGATATGCAGTTCGAGGCCCTGTTGAGCGAAACACAACTGCTGCTGCTCCACCTGAACGACAAGGCCGAGATCGATTCGATTGTCGACGGCGACGGCAACCCCCTGCCGTTCCTTCGATACTCCGACTGGGCCAATAGAAACGACTCGCTGTATCTCTTCCTGAACCATCCGCTTCAGCAGGGTGAGGTCGGGTCACTCACGTTCTACTACGGCGGCAAAATTGTCGAGCGCCGCGAGGGTATTATTACGGTCGAAGCCGGCACCGACTGGTATCCGCGACACGGTCTCATGCAACGGGCCACCTTCGACCTGCGCTTCAGCACCCCGAAAGTATTCTCGTTTATCGCTTCGGGCGAACTGACCGAGGACCGTGAAACCCACGACACCCGCTTCAGTCGCTGGGTGGTGCGTGATCCTATGCCGGCGGCATCCTTCACAATCGGAGAGTTCGAGAAATACGACTATGCTACCGATGTCGCCCCGATCGAGTTGTATATCAGCGAGACACTCAAGCGCGATGTCTCCCGTTCGCTCCCCGATAGCAAGAAGCTGGGAGGGAGGCAGATGCGCCAGCGCGTGGCCGAGGATGTCTCCGGCGCCCTGAAACTGTTTACCCACTATTTCGGCCCGTATCGCCTGCCTCGATTGATTGTCTCCGAAACGCTCGTTCCATACGGCGAAAGCCAGCCGGGAATCGTCCAGCTCAACTGGGACGCCGTTCATCTGGCCGACATGTGGGGCGAACAGCGCCTTCGCCGGGCCAACCTCGTCGCCCGTCAGTGGTGGGGCAACGGCGTGTTGATCGACAGCTATCGGGACCGCTGGCTCACGGAGAGCTTCGCCTCCTATTCCGCCCTCCTCTATCTGCAGGCGGCCGAAGGCAACGATAGGCTCTTCTGGTGGCTGAAAGAATACCGTAAGCAGATCGAGTCGATGGCCAGGTTCGTCGGCTCGGAGAGAACTCAGTCCGTGCCGATCGCCCTGGGGCATCGCGTCAACTCCACCGAGACCAACTTCGTCCGCAAAGATGTCGAGCCGCTCGCCGAAGCCGGCCTGGCGACCATCAATACCCTGCAGGAACATCGCTCGACCGTCGAGATCGAGGATTTCAGTACCACGCTGTATGGCAGCGATGACGATCCCAAAAACGACCAGGCCGGCGTGGTCCGTTTTCGCCGTACACCGGCCGAGATTCTCGGTGGCCAGGAACTGGCGACCGCATCCGGACAGGAAGCCCGGATCGATACCTCCATCTCCCTGCAGGAAATCAGCATCTATCGCAAGGGGGCCTACGTCCTGCACATGCTTCGCAATATGCTCATGGACCTCCAGACACTCGATGACAGTCGCTTTTTCGACATGATGACGGAATGGCACGAAATCTTTTACGGCCGCCGGGCCACCACCGACGACTTCAGGCGGCTCACCGAGAAGTACTGCGGCATGGATATGGGCTGGTTCTTTGAGGAGTGGGTCTACGGCTACTACCTGCCGGTCTACAAGTTCTCGTACGAAGTGACGCCGACTGATGACGGCCTGCACGAAGTGGTGTGCGATATCAGCCAGTCCGGGGTCCCCGACGGCTTCAAGATGTTCGTGCCGATCGAAATCGAGTTCAAGGGAGGCGGCAAAGCGTACGTTCGCCTGCTGATCGACAAGCCGCAACAGAGAATCACTCTCCCGCCGCTCGACAAAAAGCCCAACCGGATAACGCTCAACCCGTTTGAGTCGGTCCTGGCCAGGGTCGAACAGTAGTTGGCAAGATCCGGCCCCGCAATCTGACTTGCCCGAAGGACGCAATCCTGTATATTAGGCGGGTTATCATGTGAATTCTGTAACAAAGCAGGAGTGCACAATGGAATTCCGCACCGAAACCGACTCGATGGGCGAGATACAGGTTCCCGCCGACCGCTACTACGGCGCTCAGACCGCCCGTTCCCTCAAAAACTTCCGTATCGGCGGCGAACGCATGCCGCGCGAACTGATCCGGGCCATGGGTATTCTCAAGAAGGCCGCCGCGATGGTCAACATGGAGCTCGGCACCCTTCCCAAAGAAAAAGGCGACCTGATCGTCAAGGCCGCCGATGAAGTGATCGATGGCAAGCTCGACGACCATTTCCCGCTCGTTGTCTGGCAGACCGGCTCCGGTACCCAGACCAATATGAACACCAACGAAGTCATCTCTAACCGGGCAATCGAAATGGCCGGCGGTGAGATGGGCTCCAAGAAGCCCGTTCACCCCAACGACGACGTCAACAAAGCGCAGTCGTCGAACGATACCTTCCCGACTGCCATGCATATCGCCGCTGTCGAAGAGATCCACGGCCGGTTGATCCCGATGGTGACCCTGCTTCGCGATACGCTGAAGAAGAAATCCGACGAGTTTAAAGACATCATCAAAATCGGTCGCACCCACCTCATGGACGCCACCCCGCTGACGCTCGGCCAGGAATTCTCCGGCTATGCTCAGCAGTTGACCAACTCTCTGGCCCGCATCGATGACTGCCTCAAGCGGCTCTATCCGCTGGCGCTGGGCGGGACGGCGGTCGGCACCGGTTTGAACACCCACCCGGATTTCGCCGAGAAGTCGGCCGCGACAATCGCGAAACTGACCGGCAAGAAGTTCGTAACGGCGCCGAACAAGTTCGAGGCGCTGGCGGCCCACGATGCGATCGTCGAAGCGTCCGGCGTGATGAAAACGATCGCCTGTTCCCTGATGAAGATCGCCAACGACATCCGCATGCTCGGTTCCGGTCCCCGCTGTGGTATCGGTGAACTGCTGCTGCCGGCCAACGAACCGGGCAGCTCGATCATGCCGGGTAAGGTCAACCCGACCCAGTGTGAAGCGATGACCATGGTGGCTGCGCAGGTGATCGGTAACGACGTTGCCGTCAACATGGGCGGCGCCACCGGTCATTTCGAACTGAACGTCTTCAAGCCGGTCATGATCTACAACCTGCTGCAGTCGATCCGGCTGATCGCCGACACCTGCGAGATGTTTAACGAGAACTGTGCGGTCGGGATCGAAGCCAACAAGACCAACATCGACAAGAACCTGCACGGCTCGCTTATGCTGGTCACCGCTCTCAATCCGCACATCGGGTATGACAATGCTGCGAAAGTGGCCAAGAAAGCGTACGCCGACGGCTCGACCCTGAAAGAGGCGGCAGTGGCGCTGAAACTGCTGACCGCCGAGGAGTTCGATCAGAAAGTCCGTCCGGAGAACATGGTCGGCCCGAAGAAGTAGCTCGTAGGGCGGGTCCGTCTTCGAACCCGCCATGAGTAGGCCGAGGCTGCTTGCAGCCCGGCACAAACGCGCGAGATTCGCGTGGTATGAAGCGGCAGGTGTCACCGTGCACCCTGCCAGGTATAACATACTGTTGCAGGTAGTTGTATCGTGAGACCCCCGCCCTGCAAGGCGGGGGTTTCTTGCTTGGTGCTTGAGATGTTGTGTGTGGTGTACGTACCCGTGCACCACGCGAACCGGACGGGTGGCCCACCATTTATGGTGGGTTGCTCTGTCATCGTGCACCGCGACAGCCCGACATGGATCCTGGGCGTCGTCTACGTCCCCGTGGACCACGCGAACCGTGCCGTGTTACGTTACGTGCCAGTAGGGAAGAACCCGAGGCCCGCCGTGGCGGGCCGAAGTGGTTCTGCCGGTGACTGCGTGCGCTGTGCACTTCCCCGTGCACCACGCAACCGGCTCAAAGTTGCGTCACATGCTAGTCCGCCCACGGCGGACGACATGTGACGCCTAACCACCCCACTCAAGCCTCACCACCACACTTTCTCAACAAATTCTCCCCTGATCCTGAAAGTCCCCGCCTTTATAAAAGCACCACTGTACGTGGAGGAGAGATGATGAGAGATACTACTGCAGTCACAAGTCACAGTTCGAAAGACGGTTGGAGCATTGGCTGTCCTGTCGTTGCGAGGAAGAGACCAAAAGAGAACTTAAAAAATGACAAAACGAACCCATTTCGCCGTAACTCCATCGCGCTCACACTTGTACAACGACTTTTCACACTTTTGATAGCGTATTGATGGCAGGTGTCCCCAATACTCGTGGCCGTGACTCCGATTCTCGTGGCCGTGACCCCGATTCTCGTGGCCGTGACTTTAGTCACGGTTGGAAGACCTCTCATACGAAGACCGAGTAGGTCAGGTCGCTTGCGACCTGACGACGGGAAGACATCTCATGCGATGAGCTATTGCACCGCGACTGAAGTCGCGGCCACGAAGACACGGGGACGTACACCACGCACATCAGGATACAAAAAAGCCGCCCGGATCTCCGGGCGGCTTGTAAGGGCAAAGGAGATTGTCAATTAGAAGTCGAAACGTACCCCTGATCGAATGACGAACATCGAGCCCGTCTCGTCACCGTACACATACGGCTGATCGTCCGCGAAGTCGGCGTAATCGATATCAGCCGTCCACGTGACATTCGGGGCAATCATGTACTCGCCGCCGAAGGTCAGCTGCATGATGGTGTAGTCGAGATCCGAGTACGTGTACATCTCTTCGAACGTGAAGTCCTGATGCGACAGATCGGTCGCCACTTCGGCGGACACTTCCGGCATCAGCACCTCATTCAACTCCGCCGTCGCCTTGGTGAACCCGATCGTACCGAACAGGCGCATCTTGTCGCTGGCGGTGTAAGAGACGTTTGCAAACACACTGTGAGAAGTCGTCGTATAGTCTTCCATGGTTGAAAGCGAGCCATAATGCTCAACATACATAATGCTGTCGACGCTCCCGGCGTCGAAAAGATGGCCTGCTCACCCATCGAAGAGTGCGACAGTGATCGGTCCGCGAGACTTGTCATAGTGCATCGTATAGCCCGCGGAAAGCACCCACTGTGCGTTTGGCATCAGATTAATACCCAGCGACGGAACCATCGTTGTCTGCTTGACATCGAGCGAGTCCAGATCGCCGTTCTTGCTGTAGTTGTATCTCAGACCGAGATTGACATTGACCTTCGGATTGGGGTTGAATACCCCGCGAAGTTCGATCTCATGTTCGTCGGTCGGAGCGGTCGTGATCGCCTGGTAGCGCAACGCTTCGCGTTCGTAGTAGAACGTAAACGGCGCCGGAGAATTCCGCAGGTCGCGGCTGAGCTCTTCATACCCGCGAGCTTCGAACAAGCCCTTGCCGGAGACGAACGGATCGGAGGTCTTCTCGAACCGATACTTCATCCAGCCGGAGAAGTTCGTTGACTTGCGGTAGCGAAGTTTGCCCTGGCCGATCAGGCGGCCGGTAACATAGTCCTCATCGGGATAGTTGTACCGCTTTATTCGCTCGTAGCCGGCCAGAACCGACAACGTCATTCTCGGATTGAGTTTGTGCGTCAGTTCGGCCGAACCGCGACCGTCGGTACGATCCAGCGACGACAACCGGGTGTAGTCAAAACTCGGACGGCTGCCGGCCGGACCCGGCCGGCCATCACGGAAGATCGGCAGGTCGATGTAATAGTCATCGGTGCCTTTGATCCGCACGCCGGTCGCTTTGATCACCAGACGAGTGGTCGGCGACAGCACGGTGCTGATATTCGCCGCGCCGGTCCAGGCGCCGGAGTAGATCTCGGTGTACTTGTTCTCGACCCGGTTGTAGCCGACCGAGGTCGCAAAACGAGTCTTGTCACCGAGCTTGCCCTTGACGCGGATCTTGTTGCCGATCTTCTCGTTTTTCGGCACCTGGTTGATCACCACCGACGTGTCATCGTACACCTGGCGCGAACTGAACTCGGCGCCGGAGCCGCCGTTCACCGGATGCTTGGCCTGGTCGAAATAGGCCTCGGCCGCCGGCGACTGCGGATCAAACGAGCGGTAGTCGAACTGATAGCCGACCGTCAGCTCTTCGGTGAGATCGGCCTGAATCCCCGCCTGCAGCTCGTGGGTGCGATTCTGAACCTCGACGCTTCTCGATGTCGCGTGGCAGGAGAAACAGTGCGTGTTGGACAGACTCTGCGCATGGCCGTCGGTCATAATCGTCCGATGCGCCGCCGTCATGCGGATGTTGTTCTTGCGCGACAGAAGAACGCTCAGCTCGCTGAGTATCTCCTGACGGTGCAGGTCGTAGTCCGCATCCGGATCGAGCAGCTCGTGGGTCAGGATCTTGCCGCCGTACGTATCGGTGTCCTCGAAATACTCACGCGCCGACATGTACTCCAGCTTGTCCTGGCCGAGCCGGTGAACGAGCGAACTATACTGGACGCCGAACGAGAACCGATCCGCGATCGTGACGTCGACGATACCGTCGATATTGTACTTGTCATAGAAATGTCCGTCGAGACGGAACAGGTTGTCGGTGCCGATACCGAGGTAGTTGACCGAAAACTCGGGCATGTATTCGTCGAGTCCGACATTGTACTCGCCGACCTTCTTGGTGTAATCCGAGAAAGTCGTGTAGTGCGAGCCGATCCAGATCGAGTATTCCTGGGTAAGCTCACCGTCCTGTGCCGACAGCAGTGATGGCCCTGCAACAATCAGGAGGGCCAGCGCGATGACAGATAGCAGTCTCTTCATGGCATCCTCCTTAGCGGGTGAGGGCGTTGCCGCCGGTTGAGATTGACTGCGAAGGCATATCCGAACCGTGAATCATGGAATGACACGATGTGCACCGGGTCAAGAAGCCCTTCTTCCACCCGTCCGCGGTCGAAACGCTGTTGCGCGACTGATTCTGCGGGACGATAAACGGTCCGTCGTTCGACTCGACCGTGGCATGGAAGTGCATGGCGTGGCAGTTCAAACACAAGGTCGGTTCGTTCTGCACCAGCAGGTTATTGGCCACCGAACCGTGCGGGGTGTGGCACAGACCGCAATCTTCGTTCACCGGGGCGTGCTCATAGACATACGGCCCTTCCTTGTCGGCGTGACAGGTGAAACAAAGCTCGCGACCGGTAAAGTCCTGCGTCAGTTTGGCGCTCCCGCCGTGCGGGTTATGACAGTCATTGCAGGACATCTTGCCCTCGGCGATGGGATGATGCGACGGCATCATCGTCTGCGCCTTGACGTCGGTATGGCAGTCGTAGCACAGGTCGGGGGTGGCCTTCTTGAGCGCCTGTCTGGTGTCGTACGTGGCGTGCACGCTGTGACAGCTGGCGCAGTTGACATCAGCCCCGTTATGCGCCGAAAAGTCCCAGTCGTCCATCGCGCCGTCGTCATGACAGGTCATGCACAGCATCGACGAACCGAACTGATCGGTGTTGGCGGGGTTGATGATGTTGCCCGGGTTGGGATCCTCGACATGCGCAAGACCCGAACCGTGACACGATTCACAACCGTAGTCCACCAGGGCGGGACGGTCCGTGAAGTAGACGCCGTGGGCGGTCATGGTGAACCCTGCCGCGACATCCTCGTGACACCCGGCGCAGACATCGTTTTCGATGTCGCCGGCCAAAAGGGCTGTGGACGGTAGACAGACGGCTGCAATCAGCAGCACTGCCAGTCGAATGAGCAGTGGCGGACGCGGGCCGTCTGTACGATCAAACCCAGTCATACAGTCCTCCCAGTGTGTTAGTAGGCTCCTTTGCCTTTGAACCATGGAATTATTTGCGAAGTCCGCGCGCGTAAATCGGGACATTATTGGCGACTACGTCTTCGGGACGGAATTGCTTGCCCTGCATCCCCCTCCAGAGGGTCCGTCCCAAAGCGCAGTCGAATACCATGCCGACAAAACAGCGCGCCGTAATTTCGTTGTGCTTTTCGATGATTACCCCCTCCTGAAACAGCCGGTCAAACTGCGTGACCAGAAAACGGACGTAGGTGCCGCGGATAATGTCGTACACCTTCCTCGCCTTGGTATGCTCCTTGAGCGCTGAGAACAACAGCAAACGGTACATGTCGTCGTTGCGCGTGAAGAAGCTGATCACATGGGAGGCGACTCCTCGAAGCAGAACCTCGACGTCACTCTCGTGCTCGAGTTGTGCGAACAAGGTACTGCAATCCATACGCTCTTCGAGAGAATCGAGCACCGCGTTGTAAATAGCATCCTTCGAAGGAAAATGGCGATAGACCGCCGGCTCCGTAATGCCACACATGCGGGCCAATTCCTTCACCGTCACCTGGTCGAATCCGCGACGGCTAAACAGCCGCGTCGCTTCGGCAACCAACTGTGCTTTTCGATCCACAACAGCCATAGCACCCACCTCAGTAAGTTAGGACTAACTAAGTATTCTATCGACATCATGTCAACGAAAATCGCCTCGTTTATCTATACTTAAAAGTATACAATTTGGACGATTTTTAGCTGTAATATACTGTTATGTAGACGGTTACCCGTCCAGTCGGGCGCCTTGCGTCTCGGGACAGGCATCGATATTTAATGACCTTATGTGAAAAAGATAACAAATCGGCTATGCGGCCGGTCCAGAAGCGGTCAGCGGAAAGGTTACTCGGCCGGGCGGGGCTGAACCATCACGGAGGTTTCCCGCTCCACTGTTACCAGCCCCGGCTTGGCTTTGCGGGGTTTGCGGACGTACTTGCGCTGGGTATAGATGACCGGGACCAGGGAGTCATTGCGGGCCTTGGAGTGCCAGGCGGCGATCGCCGCCGTCTCTTCGATCTCTCGTTTGGACGGTTCGAAAGATTTGTTGGGGAACTTCATCACAACATGTGAGCCCGGACATTGCTGGGCGTGAAACCAGAACTCGTGCGGTCGGGCAAACTCGAACGTCGTCCGGTCATTGTCGGCGCCGTCGCGCCCGATGTAGATGGTCAGTCCGGTTGACAGCGTATACTCACGGTAGGGCAATCGCGGGGCGCTCTCGCGGCGTCCGGCCTCCCTCGGGAGGAGCGAAGCCAGTTCTGAGGCGTACTTGCGGCTCGCGGACTCGTACGAGCTGTCCAACTCGTTCTGCATCTGTTGCAGTTCGTCCAGTTCGGAGCGTGATATCTCGCGACGACGGATCAGTAACTCCAGACCTTCGCGGCCCTTACGGTACTTCCGGAAGTAGCTTTCGATATTGTCCTGTGGAGACTGGGCGGGATCAAGTTCGATCGTCACCCGTTCCGTGTGGTCGCCGAATAAATCCTCGACATCGAGCGACGCCATTCCTCTCCGGATCTTGTCCCGGGCGATAGTGAGGAGTTCACCGTACTTCTTGAACTTCTCATAGTCCTGTGCCTGCGCAATATCGGCGTCGAGCTTAGTCAGGCGCTTCTCGAGTCGCTTGACGGCTCGGTTCACCGACTGCAGAACAACCTGCTGCCCGGACTCCTCTTCGCGGGCGACCTGCCGCCGCTGTATGACTTCGAGCACCGCGAGGGAAAGCGTCTTGCATTTCTCCGGCTGATCCTCGCGGGATTTCAGCTTAAATGGATACGCTTCGAGTCCCCCGCGGATCTGGTAGAGATAGCCGGACTCCGCCGATGTGAACCGGTCGGTCATATCGACTATGGCTTTGTGCAGCTCGGCGATCTCATCATCAGTGAGTTCGTCGATCTCCGTAAAATCCAGATCGGCGCGACGAATGGCCTCGAGCGCCATGGTGCGATTGAAACCGATGACTTTTCTGTCCAGCGCGTTGAGAAGGGAACTCGCCGAAGAGCCGCGAAGGAAGGTGCGAAGACTGTCGACCGACAAGCCGGTGGGGATCAGTCGGTCTTCAGGCAGCGGCGACGGTGCATAGCGATCGCCTTCGGTGTAGTCTCGATTGCGAAGCGTCCCTTTGATCAGGTCGCTCTCATCGAGCAGCCAGATGTTGCCGTTGGGGCCGATTGCTTCGAACGCGAGCTTGTTGACCGAACCATCGGGGCGTCGCACAGTCAGGAAGAAAATGCGGTCGAGCACCGGGAGGGAGACATCGACAACGGTGGCGTTGTCCAGGCCGAAGATCGGCCACGGCTTTTCTTTTGTGTCGGGTCGCACCTTTCGAGGCGGGGCGAACACCGCTCCTGAGCCGGCCGGATGGAAAACCAGTCCCAGGGCCCCGACCGACTTCTCTTTCTTCACGATGAGAAACGCGGCCCGCTCTTTCTTGAAAAACTCCGTGCCGACTATTGTCCCGCCGACGAGCTCTCGCTTGAGTTCGTTGACGAGTGTCAGGATGTGCAGGGCGGTTTGCATGGGGTGAATATACGGCAGTGTTCGGCGGCAGCCAAGCGGTGTCGATCAGTCGCCCAGCGCGTCGGCGAGAATCCTGGCATGGTCAAACGCCAGGTCAAGCGAGTGCCAGTCCGAAAACGTGACGGCATCGGCGGCGTCGGAGTCGGCGTGAAGCGTACCGCCTGTCGGTGTCGCGAGATAGACCACCGAGACCGTGTGTCCTCGGGGGTCGCGGCCGGGATCGGAGTAGACTCCGACGAGACGGTCGAGACGAATATCCAGGCCGGTCTCCTCTTTCGCTTCCCGTACACAGGCCTGCTCGACTGTCTCGCCGTATTCGACAAAGCCGCCCGGAATGGCCCACCGACCGGCAAATGGTTCGTGCCCGCGTTTGACCAGGACTATCCGTCCGTCTTCGAATTGGATGACGGCATCGACTGTCAGGGCGGGAGATTTCACTGGCGACTCCTCTCGAGCGTTGGTATACATTGAAAAACGGTCACATCAACCAGGAGGAAAGATATGAAACACGGCGCTCGAAACAAGATCGAAGCCACCGTGACGTCGGTGAAAAAGGGCGATATCATGGCCCTCGCCAAGTTCAAGGTCGATACGCCGCACGAGATGGCGTCGGTGCTCACGGTCGAATCCGCCAATGATCTGAAGCTGAAGAAGGGCGATCGCGTTATGCTGGTCGTGAAGGCGATTCACGTCCTGCCCGTGAAGGACGCGTAGCCCAATCGAAAATACGAAACTGTCGTCTGGTTTCGACGTTACAATAGTGTGCGGAGTGAGACATGAGGGATGGGTCCCAGCCGCATGTTCGGATTGCCGGGCGGGGCAGGATGCCCTGCCCGCTCTCTTTTGTCTCGCACCCCCCGAAGTATCCTCAGAAGTTCTTTGATGCCCGCTGTTTCCGATATTCTTCGTAGTCCGGTACGGTTCGTTCGTACTCCTCGGTCATGAGGGGGGATGATATCAGGAAATCGGCCGTGATACGGTTGCAGGCGAGCGGGATGTTCCAGATCACCGATACCCGAAGCAGGGCGCGAACATCGGGATCATGCGGGAGGGCTTCGAGCGGATCCCAGAAGAAGATCAGGATGTCAACTTCCCCTTCGACAATCTTGGCACCCAGTTGCTGATCGCCGCCCAGCGGCCCCGACCGGAACGAGATTACTTCGAGACCCGTCTCGCGCTTGAGCAGTTCGCCGGTCGTACCGGTCGCGTAGAGCCTGTGATTGGCCAGTATCTTCCTATTGTATCGAACCCACTCGAGCAGGTCGGCCTTCTTGTGATCGTGTGCGACCAGCGCGATAGTCTTGTTCGACGGCATGGGTAGTTTCATATCGGGCATTGGTGGTTCTCCGGTTGGCAGTTTACGTCGCCGCAAGATAGGTTAGCGGGAGGATGTTTGGGGAGGATAAAATTGGATTCTGTGTCCACCCGAGACGGATGGGCTACAGGGAGCAAAGGACGGGTGGGCTACTCGAGGCGATGCAGGGTTCCGTGGCGCTCGAGGACGCACGCCCCGCACGTACGCCTCGCACGCCCCGCACTTTCGCATTGCCCACTCGAGACTGGCTTGTTGAAAAAGGTGTTTCGAAGCCGTTCCGTCGGGTGCTAGTCCGCCGCAGGCGGACGACACCCGACGGCATCTCATTTTCACTCAAGCTGATTCCATCGCGTGGCTCGTTGAGTGCGTCAAGCGACAACCGTGGCAAAGGGCTCTTTCAACACGCCCGAGACGGGCGGGCTGCGGGGTTACGGTGTGGTCAGGACTTCTTCTACGCGCTTGATTGACTCTTTGTCGTCCCACCAGTACAACAACGCTAGAGCTTCGTGAAATGAACACCAGCGATACTCGTCATGTTCGATCGGATCAATGGTCGGTTCGGAATCGGCCGGGACTCTCGCCACGAACACATGCTGCGTGATCTCATCGACCGGTTCGTCATAGATGTCCTTGAAAAACTCATCGGCGGGGAAGGTGTAGGTGTAGCCGATCGGACGGAGGTCGTCGGGTGCGAAACCGGTTTCCTCGGTCAGCTCCCGCGCCGCGGTCTGTTCGATGGTCTCGCCGGACTCCACACCGCCCGTCACGCCCTGCCAGAAGGAGAGACGTGTGAGCACCCGGTGAAGCATCAGGTATTGATGGCTGTCGCCGTGGGGGCGGATGATGTAGATCGCGATTTGTATCGGCAGACGCATTGTTCTGTTACGTGGTGCACGAGGACGTACACCACGTACGCATTCGGCTAATCGTGGTCGTCAACCGTCGGCGTCTTTGCATCGGGCGGTACAAAGTCTTTCCGGACTTCCGGATGCCGAATGTCGCCGCCCAGATTCGCCGTGTAGGCCAGCCAGCCGAGGGCGAGGACCGAAGCGAGAAAGATCAACACCGCCGCGGTTATGCGAATGCGGTTCATGAAACGGTAGACCCACAGGCCGCCGATGGCCAGCAGCCCCATGACGATCATGCCGATCAGCGCCGTCTCACCAGCCTCTTCGTGGGTGTGTATCAGTGCCCCGTCGACTCCGGGCAGATGCTCGATGACTTCCTCGGCGCCCTCGCCACTGAAAAACGTGATGACCGCTCCGATGGCTGCGATGATGAACAAGACGAAGGCCGATTTGATCAGCAAGTCCTTCTTCGACAGCAGTCCGACCAACAGGAAACCCGCCCCAAACAACAGTCCCATGACCGGGATATGATTGATGACCAGATGAATGTGTGCCGCGTTCACGTATCTTCTCCTCGCTCCGGAAGATGGTGCTGCCATCAGTAAGCCCCGACAAACGGACGGTGTCAAGCTGAAAGGGGGAGGTGGCGGTCGCAAACGTTGTCGGTCTGCGACCGCCGGATCTATCGGGCGTCGGTGTGAAGCAGGTCGTCTACTGAGCGGCAGCGGGCGGGATTGGCTGCGGGACCATGTTCTCGATCGCCGGGATTGAGTGCAGGTAGGCGAACACGGCCTTGAGATCGTCATCGGTCATCTTGCCGATCATCGGCCACGGCATGGGCGGAAGAATCGCCCGACCACTGCCGAGATGCTTACCATTGCGCATGGCTTTGATAAAGACGTCGGGCGTCCAGGCGCCGCTGCCGGTTACCTGATCCGGCGTCAGGTTGGAAGCGAAACTTACGCCCCACGGCCCGTACCAGGCGGTGAGATTGAGAGTGGTCCGCACTGCCCAGCCGTTCGGGTCAAATGGTTCTGTGGGAAGAGCAGGCATCGGCATGTTCGCCGGATGACCGGACAGCAGGCGTTTCGGATCGGGTTCCGGCATGCCGTTCACCATGATCTTGGGCGTGTGGCAGTCGTTACACCCGTTGATATTGACCAGGTACTCGCCGCGCTTGATCATATCGGCCCGGGAGGTCTTAGCCTGACCTTCGGTCCCGCAGGCGGACAAGATCGTCATCCCCACCAGAGCGCCGAGCAACAACAGCGCGGGGACCAAACGGCGGTGCCGGCGCCACACCAACTTCATGCGTCGCATGTACAATGACTCCATGTGAAAAAAATTGTTTTGGGATCCTGCCGGCCGGACTGTACATCCGCCGGCCCACCGTGCGTCTTCAAGCACGATGAAGTCGAGTACGGAAATCGCGTTGTCTAAGTTTCGTACTCGGACAAAATAAAGACCCATTTTGTACGGAAAAAATACCGCCCTGCGCAAACAAAAAATGGGGATATCATATACCCATTATTACCCGTTTAGGCGACGGTCTGAGGATGTGACGAGAAAGGAAAAAAGCCGCCCGGATTGCCGGACGGCCGAATACGCAGCGCTGTTTTCACCGGCTAGTCCCGGTCGATTTTCTCCCCGGTCATGGCCTCAATTTCGTCCAGCAGGCGCGCCTCCAACTCAGCCTCATCGAATCGCGAGATAATCTCACCCTTCTTGATGATCATGCCTTTACCGGCCCCGCCCGCGATGCCGACATCGGCCGCCTTCGCTTCGCCCGGACCGTTGACGGCGCAGCCCATCACCGCCACCTTGAGTGGCTTTTTGATATGGCGGGTTCTGGCCGAGATCGACTCAGCCAGGGGAATCATATCGATCTGGCAGCGTCCGCAGGTCGGGCAGGCGATCACTTCGACACCGTCCGGCCCCAGGCCGCACGAAGTCAATATCTGTTTGGCCACGCGCGGTTCGTGGATCGGGTCAGCGGCCAGCGACACCCGGATCGTGTCACCGATCCCGGTCATGAGGATCGCGCCGATACCGACCGATGACTTGATCGTTCCGGTTTCCAGAATCCCGGATTCGGTGATTCCCACGTGAAGCGGGTAGTCACACTCTCGGGCCAGCATGTGGTAGGCCCAGAAGGCGGTCTGGGTGTTGGTCGATTTCACCGAGATGACGATGTTCTCGAAGTTCATGTCTTCGAGGATGTGCACCTCGCGAAGAGCCGCCTCGGTGAAAGCGCGGGGATCATCATGACCGTACTTCGCGAGCACGTCGTCGGGCAGAGACCCCGAATTGACGCCGATCCTGATGGGGATTTCCCGCTCTTTGGCCGCTTTGGTGACCTCCCGGACTTTCCACTCCGCCCCGATATTGCCCGGATTGATCCGAATTTTGTCGAATCCGGACTCGATCGCCTTAAGCGCCAGTTTGTACTGGAAATGAATATCGGCGACAATCGGCCCGGTGACCTGTTCGCGGATAGCCGGCAGGCAGTCGGCCGCCTGGTGGTTGAGAACCGACAAACGGACGATATCGCAGCCGGCTTCGAACAAATCGTTGACCTGCTTCACCGTCGCCGGGACATTGCGGGTATCGGTTGTAGTCATCGACTGAATGGCGATAGGGAAGCCGCCGCCGATGATAACATCGCCGATTTTCACGGCTCGGCTCTTGCGCCGCTGTATGGGATATGTAAGTTCCATCCTGTTTCCTTGACCGGTGTCAGTCGAGCACGTAATTTATACTTGTAACCGCGAAAATCAACGGAAAGTTGGCCCCATATTATCTGGTTTAAGCGCCTAGTGCCGTTTGTCCTGGCCGCCGTTATCTGGTTTGGCTGGAAATACTATGTCCAGCACCGGGACCGCCGGGCAGTCGAGACCGAGATGCAAAACGCTCTGCTCACGGCTCAACTCTGGGTGGCGGCGATCAAATACCGCCATGAACCGGAGGTTTACGAAGCCTACCGCGACTCCGCACTCACGGCCAACCACGTCTCGCAAGAGCAGCTTCTGAAGTACCTCAAGCGGTATGAGACTTCCGACGACGACCCCACCAATTTCACCAAGCGGGTCAACGTCTGCGTGGATTCGCTGCTGACCCTGGAGCGTGGGGGAGAGCAGCCGCGCCCGGATCCTTCAGTGTACGACTAACCCTCTTCTGATCAAGAGACCGTCGGATGTACCCGCCTCCGGCGAGAAGCATCCGACGGAACATACCTATCAGTTTCGTTAAGTGCCTGTGCGCCGCAGGCGCTCAGAAGTTTCGTCAGGTGCTTATGCGCCGAAGGCGCGTTACACCTGACGAGTTCTTTTACTCAGTAAACGGAAACGCATCCGGATAATGCTCCAGCCGGCCATCGCTGAACGTAATCACATCGAACCGCAAATCACAGCCCGATATCCCTCGCTCAAGCACATACCGCTGGGCAGCCTCGGAGAGATTTTTCATCTTGGCCGGCGTCACTCGCTCCGCAGGGTGTCCGAACGACGATGTCATCGAGGCTTTCACTTCGACAAACACCAGCAGGCTCTTCTTCCGGGCGATGATATCGATCTCTTTGTGGCCGGCCCGCCAGTTTCTCTCGATAATCTCAAAGCCCAGCTGTTCGAGAAACGATACCGCCTGATCTTCAAAACGCTGACCGATTCGGTGCTGACGGTTGGGGTGGTCTTCGTTATTTCGTGAAGAGCTCATACTGTTCGAGAATCTCGGCGACCGGTCGGAAGGAGCGGCGATGAATGTCGCAGGGACCGTGCTCCCGCAGTTCCCGAAGATGCTCGGCGGTGGGGTAGCCCTTGTGGGCGGCAAATGAGAAGTGGGGATAGATTTCTTCGTAGCGGGACATGATTCGGTCCCGGGTAACCTTGGCTATGATCGAGGCGGCTGCAATCGCCTGACAGCGACGGTCCCCCTTGATAATGGCATACTGTGGCTGGGAGAGATTGGGGACGGCGAAACTGCCGTCGACCAGAACGACATCGGGCTTCTGCGACAGATCGAGTACCGCCTTGCGCATCGCCATCAGCGACGCCCGAAGGATATTCATCGTGTCGATATCATTGTGATCCATGATCCCGACTGCCGAGACAACGGAGTCTTCGACCAGCTCCTCGAACAGATGATCACGCCTGTCGGCCGTCAGCAGCTTGGAGTCGGTCAATCCCTCGATAGCGCAGTCAAGCGGCAAAATCACCGCCGCAGCGACAACCGGTCCGGCCAGCGGTCCCCGTCCGGCTTCATCCACGCCACAGATATACTTGTATCCCTTATCACGAAGCATCTGCTCGATATTGATCTGGGCATCAAACTGAGCGAGCCGGGACTGTGCTGTGGTCGGGTGTGCCATCGGTTCCTACGTAACCTCTCCGACGGTGTTATTTCAACAAATATCTCCTGTTACTAGTATCGACTTCGCAGCGATGATTTCTTACCTTGCAGTGCCGTTGCATCGAGTACCTGCTGGAGACAGAATGAAGAAAGAGCCGGAAACACCGCAGTTCGAGTTTACGATCATTGCCGGAGCGCTGAAGGGGAAGAAGATAACCGCGCCGGATCTGGGCATCACCCGTCCCCCCCTGAGCCGCCTTCGCAAGTCGATCTTCGATTTCCTCAAACCGTATCTCGAAGAGGCCCGGTATCTTGACCTTTATAGCGGGACGGGGTCGTATCTGTTCGAGGCGGTTTCGCGGGGGGTGGCGAAAGCGGTTGGGATTGAGCTTCATCCGGAGTTGGCGGCGAGAATCAACCAGCAGGCCGAGCAGTTCGGAGTTGCCGACCGGTTGACCTGCCTGGAGGCCGATGTCCGCTACGCGGTGCCGTCGCTGGCCGACAAGGGCGAGCAGTTCGACATCATTATGATCGCCCCCCCTCAGTACAAGGGCTGGGTGGACCGGACACTGGAAGTGGTTCGGCGGACATCAATCGCCCACCGTGAAACGATGATATTGTGTCAGCACGATACGTCGGAAACGAAGCACCTTCGTTTGGAGCATTTCGAGATCCTGCAGCGCCGCAAGTACGGCAACACGACGTATACGATACTAAAGCTCGCTCAACTGCAATAGTCATGCGGGAATGAGACTAGTCGGTACTCAGCTTCTTGCGAAGTTGCAGCAGGTACCGCCGATACGGAGCATATCGGCACTCCCGGGTACACACGGCCAGATCATCGATTCTTGTGCAGTGTAGCTCGCACTCCACCGTCCCCGCCAGAACGAATGGCGGGATTGGTTCAGGAATGAATGGTTCAAACGTCAGAACGTTAACCGCAAAGGTAGTCCCGCAGGATTGGCATTCGTGGTTGAAGTAGTAGTAGTTGAAGGAGGGATCCGTCACATCCACTGTCATCCCCAACGGCTCTACTTCGGCATTTTCGACAAAGTCTTCGATAGTCAACACGGCCTTGCAGCAGGGACACACCTTGGGGAGAGTGGTCACTTGCTGTTCCTGGTCGGTACCAGGGACCACTTCGGCCTGTCCCGTGCGGTCGCTTGACGGTTCGCTCTTTTCATACATGCTGGTATCACAGGGAGCAGGTCTTCTCAGAGAAGCACCAACTCCTCCTCCGTCGAAATCTCGTACAGCTCGTCCTTGAACATTTCGAGAAACAGCCTTCGGACAGGCGCGAAACTGCACTCGTGATTGCAGCCCGCCAGTTCGGAAACATCGGTACAATGTCCCGGGCAGCTCTCCGGCCTGCTCTCGGCCAGCGATCTCGGTCGAGAGATAATGTCCGGGATTATCTCCCGGGTCGGTATGACGAAAGCTGAGTTGCAGTACGGCGCCGAATGGAAGAAATGCAGATACCCGTGCTCGGGATCATCGAGATCGACATTCAAACCGAGCGGACGCACGTACGGATCGGTGACAATTGACAGCCAGGAAAACCAATCCCCACAGCCGGGGCACTGCTTCAAACGCTGCTTGCTCATAGCTGGACCCTCTTCTCCCAGAAGATGAAATATATAAGCTGTACGGTGATGTTCGACCGAAGGGAGGAGGTTCTTCAGGGGTCCGCGGTATGAACCTGACAAAATGGACAAAAAAACACCCCGAAATGGTCCGGGGTGTTGCGAAACTAAACAGGACTTGTTAAGTCGTTATTCGTCAGACCCTTCGCTCGACTCGTGGGAGGCCGAAGCCTGACCGCCGGCGGCCAGCTTCTGGGCATCAGTCAACTGCTCTTTGATTCGCGCCGACTTACCGGTCAGATCGCGAAGGTAGTAGAGCTTGTTGCGACGGACCTGACCCTTGCGGACCAGTTCCACCTTGTCGATGTTGGGTGAGCAGAGCGGGAACACGCGCTCTACGCCGATACCCGACGACATTTTGCGAACCGTGAAGGTAGCCCCGGTTCCACCACCGCGACGACCGATCACTGTTCCCTGGAAGACCTGGATACGCTCCTTGTCGCCTTCCTTAATTTTCACGTGCACTTTTATCGTGTCGCCCGAGTTGAAGTCGGGAAGATCATCCCGCATGTAACTCTGTTCGATCTGGGCAATCTGTTTCATCGAACTGTCCTTTCCTCTATTGCTCTCACTTCTTTTTATCTTTCAGGCTGCGGGCGAACCGCCATTCATCCTCGGACAAGTCGGCGTGCTCGAGAAGCTCGGGTCGACGCTCCATACATCGGGCGATCGCGGCGTAACGTCGATACTGCCGTATCTTCGCATGATCGCCCGAGAGAAGCTCCTCCGGCACACCAAATCCCTCGTACTCGGCCGGACGCGTGTAGCAGGGAGAACCAAGCAGCTGATTCATGTACGAGTCTTCCAGCGCCGATTCAAAATTGCCCAACACGCCCGGTATCAGACGGCCGATCGCGTCGACCATCACGGCCGCCGCCGGCTCACCGCCGGTTAAGACGAAGTCTCCGATAGACACTTCCTCGATGTCGAACAACTGCATGATGCGGTCGTCGACCCCGAGGTAATGTCCGCAGATGATCGTCACCCGGTCGGACAAGCTGTAGCGGACGGCATCGGTCTGATCGAACGGCTTTCCCGCCGCCGAGGTCAACACCAGGTGCTCGCGCTTTTCGCTGTCGTCACTATCGGGGCGTCGGGGCCAGCCCAAAGACTGGAGACACCGGTCGAGCGGTTCGACCTTCATCACCATGCCGCCGCCGCCGCCGAACGGGGTGTCGTCGACGGTACGATGCTTGTCGACAGCGAAATCCCGCAGGTTTATCACATCTATGTCAAAGAGCCCGTTTTCCACTCCCTTACCCAACAACGACTGTTTCAGCGACAGGCTGAAATAGTCCGGGAAGAGAGTGACAATCTCAAACTTCATCGTATCACGCCGCGTCAGACCTCGTCGAACAATCCGGCGGAATCGATCACGATCCGCTTGTTGGCGACATCGATCGACCTGATGAACTGCCGAACGGCCGGGAAAAGGACATCCGGTCCCTTGCCGGTCCGAATCAGGTATGCGTCGTTCGCCGGGTACTGGCGGACATCGACCACCTCACCCAGCGTGCGATCCGTCTCGGCCTCGACGACCGTGCAACCGACGAGGTCGAAGATGTAGTAGCTTCCTTCGGGAAGCTCAACCACTTCTTCGCGACGAACCGCCACATGCCGGTTGGTCAGCCGGGCGGCGTCCTCCAGCGTAAGGATATTGGCGAATCCGAGAACCGGACGGCCGCCGATCAACCGCGAGGAACGAATCTCGAATCGTTCCCAGACGCCCCGATGCTCGACGAAGATCTCTTTCAGGTCGAGAAAGCGGTCCGGGAAGTCGGTCAGCGGGGTGATGTAAATCTCGCCGTTCACGCCGCGCGTGCGACCGAGTCTGCCGACCGTGATATACTCACTGGCATCGCTCACGATCCGCTCCCATGGAGTCGTTCCGTCGTTGGTTCAAACAGCCGGGGTCCGATCGATCGCTCGATCAACCTTCGGCCGGTTTCTCGCCGCCCTCTTCCGCCGGGGCTTCCTCGGCCGCCGCCGTCGCTTCAGCAGCTTTCGCAGCCGCTTCGGCCTCAGCTACCGCCGCCTTTTTCATCCGGCGGGTTTTTTTCGGACGCTCCTTGATCTGCGTCTTGATCGCCACCTCCGAGACATCCTCGCCCTTCTTCGCGCGATGATACTTCTCGGTGAAACCGACCTGCGTCAGCAGCGAGCTGACCGTATCCGAGGGAACCGCACCCTGGTCGAGCCAGACCGACATGCGGGTCTCGTCGATGTTCACTTCGGCGGGCTTGGTGATCGGATCGTACGTGCCGATCGTCTCGAGGAACTTGCCGTCCCGGGCGCGACGGGAATCAGCCGCCACTATCCGGTAGAACGGCTGTTTCTTCTTGCCCATGCGGCGAAGTCGAATGTGTACTGCCAACCGTGTTCTCCTTTTGAATCGTTGACTTATATCGGGGGCATACCGCCCGGAAGCGAGAGCCCCTTCAGTTTCTTTTTATTCTTCCCAAACTGCGAAAACATCTTCTGCATCGCACTAAACTGCTTCAGCAGCTGATTGACCGACTGGACCGTATTGCCCGAACCTTTCGCGATTCGCTTCTTGCGCGAGCCGTCGATAATGTTCGGTTTGCGACGTTCCTCGATCGTCATCGACTTCACGATCGCCGCCATCCGCTCCATATCGCGCTCGTCGACCTGAATCCCCTTCAGCTGCTTGCCGATCCCGGGGATCATGCCGAGAATATTCTCCAGCGGTCCCATCTTTTTCAGCTGGTTCATCTGGTCGAGGAAATCTTCGAAATCGAACTGCGCCTTGAGCAGCTTCTCCTGCATTTGGGCGGCCTTGTCCATGTCGATCGATTCCTGCGCCTTCTCGACCAGCGTGACGATATCGCCCATGCCTAAGATGCGCGAAGCCATCCGGTCGGGATGGAACGGCTCGAGATCCGACGGCTTCTCGCCGGTCGACGCCAGCTTGATCGGGCAGCCGGTCACCTTGCGAATCGACAGCGCCGCGCCACCGCGCGCATCACCGTCGAGTTTGGACAGCGCCACGCCGGTCAAAGTGATCTGCTCGTGGAACTGCGCCGACACATTCACCGCATCCTGACCGGTCATCGAATCGGCCACCAGCAGGGTCTCGTCGATCTCAACCTGCTTCTGGATCTCCTGAAGCTCCGCCATCAACTCCGTGTCGACATGCAGTCGACCGGCGGTGTCGAGAATGACCAGATCGACAAAATTCTTCTTCGCATACGAGACCGCCTCACGGCAGATCTCCGGCGGCTGTTTGCCTTCGAGATGGAAGTGCTCGACGCCAAGCTGGTCGGCCACCATCTTGAGCTGCTGCACGGCGGCCGGGCGGTAGATATCGGCGGCGACCAGGAGCGGCTTCTTGTTCTTCCGCTTGGCCATCAGCGCAATCTTGCCGCACAGCGTCGTCTTACCGGACCCCTGCAAGCCGCAGACCATGTAGACGGTCGGATGTTTGTCGATCGGATGAAGCTCGACTGCTTTCTCACCGAGCAGCTTGACCATCTCGTCGTGGACGATCTTCACCATCTGCTGACCCGGCTCGATCGACTCCAGCACTTTCGTGCCGAGCGCTTCTTCCTGTACGGCCGCGACGAAATCCCGCGCGACTTTGTAGTTCACGTCGGCTTCGAGCAACGCCTGGCGAACCTCGCGCATGGTGTCCTTGACGTTTTTCTCCGTCAGTTTGCCACGCCCGCGAAGCTGCTTGAAGATGCCGTCGAGCTTGTCTGTCAGCGATCCAAACATAATCCGTTCATACAAAATGCTGCCGGGGCGTGAAGCCCGGCAGTCAGTCGGTCAATTCATAATTTCCGGTAAGCGTCACAAGGGTTTACCAGAGCCAACTAATATATGGCTTTGCGCGAAATAGGCAAGGGGTTTATGGAGTTCCGGGGAGCGATTCGGTGGGTGTAAGTGGTTGTTTTGTAGTTTGTTACAGGTTTAATGAGATTAATGTGGGGGAGGAGGTTGCAGAACGGCAAGATCGGGTGATATTGTCCAGGAACGGAGATCAAGTGTCTGGCGCAGAGAAAGTACCTTGGCTCCGGTCACATATACATATTCCTTCGGGCTGCGATCAAGACAGAATGTCAGCACCGTTTGCGTGTAAGGGCAATCTTGATTCGTTTGTTGTGCGTACCTGCAAACGGAGCTGACCTACGGCTTCAGCAGGTACTCCTCCAGCCACTCCTTCCGCAATTCGTCAATCTGCTTGTACGAGCCATCCTTCAGCGCCACATGCCCGCCACCTTCGATCCGCTCGTACCGATACGGCACCCCGAACTTGTCGAGCTGTGCGACCAGAGACTCGCTCTGTTCGATCGGAACGGTGTGATCCTCGGTACCGTGCATGAGCAACAGAGGCGTAGTTTTTGGCAGTTTACCGGCGAAATGAACCGCCGATATCGCGCGCATCGCTTCTGTCGCCTCTCCGTCCGTGTGACCGGCAAACAATCGGTCCGTGTACGTACGGAATGATCCCGAAAACTCCCGAATAGCTTCGATATCCGCCACCCCGGCGTGGACAATCCCGCATCGAAACCGATCATCGCGAGTCAACGCCCGATAGGTCGTCATGCCGCCCCGGCTGGCGCCCTCGATGGCCATACGAGTCATATCACACTGCGGTAGCTGCTCGGCGACTTTGAGGATATTCAGGGCGTCGTCGACATCCTTGCCGCCCCAGTCTTCTTCGCCTTCGCCGCCTTTGTTGCCGCGATACTGCGACCCGACCACCGCAATCCCCCAGTCGGCGGTGCTTCCAAGGATCAGCCACGAAGTCAGATCATCGAGCGCCCCCCGGTCACCATGCCCGCCCCGGTTCCACAGCAGGACCGGGTGTGGCCCATCGGTTTTGGGCAGGGCGATCACGCCTTTGACTTTGAGCCCGTCGGAGATATAGGTGATCTTCTCGACTGTCACACGCTCAAGGATAGACCCGTCATAGAGTTTGCGGAAGGTTTGTTCGAATATCTTCGAGAGCACAATCGGCTCCCGGTCGATGATGGTACCGGTTGGGTTGGTCATGAGTGGAAGGTAGGGGGGAAACCGACGAAGTGCAAGCGCAGGCGGTACCGAACGATGTTCTGTCGGATGCTAGCGAGAGCGCCCTCGGCGCTCGAGCGACATCCGACAGTGATCGCTACGACGTCGCGCTGACCACCAGATCAATCTCGGTGTTGACATCAAGCTCGGCGCCTTCCGGCTCGGACTGCTCCAGCACCGTCTCCGGCAGATAGTTTTCATCGGTCCGATAGCTGATCACCCCGACCTTCAGCAGCTTCTCTTCGAGCTTCATTTTCGCCTGCGACAGCGGCATGCCGGTGATATCGGGCATGTAGGTGAAACTCGACGCGCGCCCGCGGTTGACCATCAGGTTGACCGGCGCGCCGAGCGGAATCTCAGTCGTCGCTGCGGGATAAGAAAAGACCACCACACGTTCGGGGATGGTATCGGAGAAGGCCCAGGCGATATCGCCGAGCGTCAGGCCGTTGGCTTCAAGATCGAGCATCGCCTGCCGCACTGACTTGCCGGCCAGATTCGGTATCGCCACCATCTTCTTGCCGAGCGAAGTCACAAACTTGATTGACCGCCCCGACTTCACCCGCGTGCCCGGTTCCGGGTACTGGTTGAGGATGACTCCCTCGGCTTTGCCCGGTGAGTAAGTCTCCGAAGCTATCTCATAGCGCAGGTCATATTCGGCGAGCTCCGCCTTGGCTTCATCGACTGTCAAATCGCGGAAATCGGGCAGCTGGAACTCATCGCCGTGGCGGGTGATAATCGGCATGACGATCTTGTCGACAACCAAAACGACTGCCAGAAAACAGACGATCGGTGTTGCCAGCCACAGGATCAGCTTGCGTTTAGTACTGCCATACGGGAGCCACTGGGTGAGGAAACCTCCCCGGCTCCGGGTTGAGCCCTGCTGCAGTCTACTGGCGCGTGGTCTATCCATATATCCGTTATACAACTAACATTCTTGATGGAAACAATGGCTCTATAGTGGAGCATGCTCGCGCCGAGCGCAACTTAAAATACCCGTGGATACTACGGATTGAGCTTACGGCGAAGCCGCGCGCAGAAGGCGCCGTCGAGATCTTCGATATACGGATACGTCTTCACGAATCCCCGGTCATTCACCACCGTCTCGTCAAAAAACTGCGCCGCCGAGTCGATCTCGAACTCCGTATTGCGGAGCAGAAACTCCTCGACAATCTGGTCGTTTTCCTGCCGGATGATCGTACAGGTCGAATAGACCAGCACCCCGCCCGGCTTTACCAGTCGTGCCGCGCGGTCGATCATCTTGGTCTGGATGTTGCAGAGATGTTCGATATCGGTCTCGGTTTTGGTCCAGCGAAGGTCGGCGTTTTTGCCGGCCGTCCCCCAGCCGGAGCAGGGAGGGTCGAGCAGCACCCGGTCGAACTGCTGTCTGCCCTTGAACTCGTTCATGTCGCAGACAACCGGCGCTATGATTTTGATTCCGAGTCGCTCAGCGTTCTCTACCACCAGCTTCAGGCGCTCCGCTGACTTGTCAATCGACGTCACCCGGCCTTTGTTACGCATGCGGATCGCCGCATAGGTGGACTTGCCGCCGGGAGCGGCCGTCAGGTCGATCACATTACCACCCGGCTTCGGGTTTAGCAGCCGCACCGGCATACCGGCGGATTCATCCTGGATAAACACCTTGCCGGTGCTCAAGAGAGCCTCTTCGAGTGGCAGCCCGCCCTGTTTGATATGGATGAACTCCGGAAGATAACGTCCAAACGAAAACTCAACCCCGTTCTCCTGCAACTCGTGAGTGACTTCGTCGGGTTTGGCGCGAAGGAAGTTCACGCGATATGTCACCAGCGGGGGTTGGTTGTAGTAATGAAGCAGCTTCTCAGTGTCGTCTATCCCGAACTCACTGAGGCAGTACTTTACGAAGTAATCCGGATAGGAGTAGAAGTCGCCCAGATAGGTGACCGGATCCGCTGTCTTATCGGCGAATGTGACTTTTTCCGGTTCGCGAAGTCGCGACCGCATGACGGCGTTGACCAGACGCGCCAGTTTGTCGTCGGTGTAAAATCGACTGAGGTTGACCGACTCCGACACCGCCGCCGCATCGGGAACACGATCGGTAAAGATCAACTGATAGAACCCCAGCCGAAGGACGAGTCGAATCCTCGGATGAAGCTGCGATGCCGGTTTAGTCAGGTAGGCATTGATCTCGTGATCGAGCCGCCGCCGCATCTTGGTGGCGCCGTTCACGAGCTGCTGGATAAACCGGTAATCTAATCCGCGAAGCTGCTTGCCTGCGGTAACGGACTTGATAGCGTCATCGGTCTGCATGCCGCTATCGATCTTCTCGATCGCTTCGACCACCAGCGCGCGTACCGGATCGTGTGATGTTCTGCGCTTTTGTTCGCCGTTGCCTTCCATGCCTCTTATGCCTGCATCCCATCAACCATGGTCTCTTCGTCCACCACGCGGTACAGTCCCGCGCGATGACAGGTTACCCCCTCGGGCGGCACCGCCAGCCCCTCGCGTAACTGTTCGAGCACTTCGTTCGGGCGCACATACCCGCCCTCGCCGATTCCGAGCAGCATCGCAAGCTGGCTGTCACCAACCGTCAGTTCATAAATAGGCGGGCGGATATCAACTTCCTTCTCCGAGTCCTTGCCCTTACGCCGTGAGATCACCGACTCTTTCGCCAGCAGCCCCTCGGCCTGCGCCCGAAGGGCCTCGATATCGGACCAGTGCGACAGGTCAATCGTATATCTGGCGCGATTGAGGATCGACGACAGCGATGCTGACTTGGCGTGAATAACCCGCGCTTCGAACATCTCGATCCCCGGCGGCATGGCGCGGCGAAGCTGCTCCAGCGTTGGCGCCGAGAATGCCTGATCCATCGTAATCTCCACCAGTTCTGCTTCCGACGTATACCCGACCGTCAACGGCGGACCAAACGACAGCTTCATAGTCGGGTTGAAGCCCTGTGAATAGGCGACCGGGATTCTGGCGCGCCGGATCGAGCGTTCTATCATGCGAAGTGTGTCGAGATGCGACATGTACTTGAAGCGCTCCGTGCGACCCCAGCGAATACGGACCTTGCTCTTGGTCGGCTGGACCAGCGTGCGTGCGGCCAGTTTCTTTTTTCCGCGACCGAAGGCTGCGTTGGGATCCGTTTCATACTGCGAGGTTGTCTCGGCGTCATCGAACGGGACGTACTCTTTGAGCTTCAACGAGGTCCGCTGGCGTTCTTCGCGAAGGTGGTCTTTCGACGGTCCTTTGTGGATGTGGTCCCACGGCAGGGCGCGGTCGAATCCGATAGCACGCAGTGATGCTTCGATATCAACTCCGGTCTCCGCAAACGCTTCCTGCCACTTTTCCCACTGGAAATGCTCCGACCAAGCGTCGAAACGGCAGCCCTTGCGGAAGGCTGCTTCGATCGTGTCGGCCATCGACCGGTCGCCGCGACTGATTATCGCCGTCAGCTGAGCGAGAATCGTGCTGTTGTGACGGATGGTGGTGTGGCTGGTGCGCATCTTGCGCCGCACGAATTGAATGCGCTCGAACAGCTCCTTCTCGGGGAGCGCTTCGTCCCACTGGAAGGGCGTGTGTGGCTTCGGTACGAAAGGCGAGAGGGTCACCGTGATATTGCGCTTGCCGGAGAAATCACGGGCTATTCCGTGAATTGTCCGGCACAGTTCGACGATACCAAGCAAATCTTCCTGTGTCTCGGTCGGCAGACCGACCATGAAATAGAGCTTGATCGAATTGATGCCTTTATCGAAGGCCATTTTCACGGTGTCGAGAATCGCCTGATCGGGAAAGTCCTTACGAATGAACAGGCGAAGCCGCTCCGTGCCGGCCTCGGGCGCGATTGTCAGGTTGCTCGTCCGCACCCGGTTGACCGCCTCGAGCAGGCGCGGGCTGATGGTCCCCGGACGGAGCGACGGCAGACTCAGCGAAGCACCGTACGTCTCAAGGCGTTTAGACATGCGTGTCGCCAGCTCCTCGATCTCGGGATAGTCCGACGATGACAACGACAGGAGTGTCACCTCGCTATAACCGGTCGCATCGAGCTGCTGCTGCACCTGCTGCATGATGTCGTTGATTGGACGCGGGCGGACGGGTTTGTAGATCGGCCCCGCCATACAGAAACGACAACCCTGCGGACAGCCGCGCATGATCTCGATACCCAGGTGCTCGTGTGCGATCTCCACCAACGGTACCAGCGGCTGGCGGGGGTAGTACTCCTGTTTCAGCTCCGAGACGAGCCGCGCGGTCACTCTCTCGGGCGCAAAGTCGACTATCTGCTTTCGCTGTTCGTCATAAAACGCCGGGATATAGACCCCTTCGACCTCACGACAAATGCGCTCCAGCTTCTCCCGGCGAGGAGCGCCTTTCATCTCGTGGAGGATGCCGAGCATTTGCGGCAGGCCGATCTCTCCATCGCCGATAAAAAACAGATCGATAAACGGCGCCAGCGGCTCGGGAGCAAACACCCCCGGTCCACCGGCCATCACGATCGGGTGCTCATCGGTGCGCTGAACGCTTCGCAGCGGCAGTCCGGCGAGATCGAGCATCGCCAGCACGTTGGTCGAAACGATTTCATCGACCAGCGTGAAGCCGATCGCATCGAAATCTCTTGCCGGTCGCGAGGATTCCAGGGCGAAAAGGGGGATGTTCTTCTCGCGCATCACCGACTCGGCGTCGACATCAACCGCAAACACCCGCTCGCACAGGAATCGGTCGTCCTCGTTGACCAGGTGATAAAGCGTCTGGAGGCCGACATACGACTGCCCCAGCTCATATTTGTCGGGATAGGCGTGAAGGTATTTGGTGCGGCCCTCGGGATCCTTGACGATCTGGCCGATCTCGCCCCCGGCATAGCGGCCGGGTTTTATGACAAAGGGGAAAAACGAATGTTCGAGCAGCGTTCTCATGTGATGTCTTATGTGCTTCGGGTACCGGAAAACGAACAACAGCCTGTTTGCGGGGACGATAGCGGATTGTGCGGTCGAAGGCAAGGTATTAGTCGAGCGGGAGATAGGGGACGGCATCGACCACAAACTCGGTCGCGCCCCACTTCTGGAACCGGAAGTATCCCGCCGCTGCGATCATCGCGGCGTTGTCCGTGCACAACTGGATGGGAGGATAGAAAAAGCGCTTCCCGGCGCGAGTGAGCCTCTCCTGCATTAGTTCGCGAAGCCGGGAGTTGGCGGCTACGCCGCCGGAGATCGTGACATCACGAATGTTCTTCTCTTTCGCCGCTTTGACGGTCTTTTCCACTAGGATGTCGACCACCGCCTCCTGGAACGAGGCGGCTATGTCGGGCAGATGTTTGTCGCGCTCCTCGGCGGACAGCTTATCGAGATACTGAGCCACCGCCGTCTTCAACCCGGAGAACGAAAACCGGTACTCGTGATGCCGCATGGCGCGCGGAAACCGCTCGTAGGTCCGATCCCCCTGTTTCGCCAGTTTGTCGACCTCGGCGCCGCCCGGATAGCCCAGCCCCATTACCTTGGCGATTTTGTCAAACGCCTCGCCGGCGGCATCATCGACCGTCCGTCCCAGAATCTCATACTCACCAAATGATCGGACATGGACCAGCATAGTATGTCCGCCGGATACGATCAACGTCAGGTGGTTGTCGTCGAGATCCGGCTGCGACAACAGATTAGCCGCAAGATGCCCTTCCATGTGGTTGACCGCCACAAACGGCACCTCCATGCCCCACGCCATCCCCTTGGCGAATGACAAACCCACCAGCAGCGGTCCCACCAGCCCCGGACCCATGGTCGCAGCGATCAACTGAATCTGATCGCGCGTTACACCCGCTTCCTCGAGCGCCTGCTTGTAGATCGGGATAATTGTCCGCACATGCTCACGGCTGGCCACTTCGGGCACCACGCCGCCAAACTTCGTGTGCACGCTCTGGGACAGGATCACATTGGAGAGAGTCTTGGACCCGCTGTCGACAACTGCCACCGATGTTTCATCGCACGAGGTTTCAATTCCGAGAGTCAGCATTGGTCTCCGACGGGATAGTGATGAGAATCGAATCTGTCGAGATGCTCTTTATGCGAAACGCGGGCGGACAGTCAATCTTAAGGGCGGCCTTCCCCGAACCGGCGCGCGTACGGTAGTTCACCGAAGCTGTCACGGTGCTGACATCAAGGCGGTCAATATCGGCCGGTGGCCCGGTGATTTCGATACGTACTCTGGCCGGACTGAGTACCAGTCGATCGTTGAGCGGGGCGTTGAACACCCGCACCGGGACAGCCTCAAACACGCGCGTTTTCACCGGCACCACATGAATCTCAACCGTCACCGACTCCGGCGCCACCGATAGCCCATGCATCGGCGGGTTGTCAAGGGCCAGCCGAAGAGTGACGTCGCCCCGAAGCCCCTTCAGCTGCTTGGCTTCCGTCGCTATATCGTGGAAGCGGCGAACCACCGAGCGCGGGCCGAACAAGATGGCCGAGTCGGGCGTGATTGTGGGCGCCCCCGCGACCGCATACCCTTCGTCGGCCTCGGCCACAAAATTGCCGGTCACCGGCAGGGTAACATCGGACAAAATATCGATATTGAGATTCACCTGGGTCGGCGCCACCACATCCTCGAGCTGGAGCTCGCCGGTCGGGCCGACCAGCGAGACATTGTTGGCGGTCAGGGCCACCTGATGGCGCCCCGGACTAAACTGCGAGGCGTTGATACGAAGACCCCTGTCCCGCCACTTCTTGCGCAGCAATTCCTTGCCGATCGCGGAGACCGATACGGTGAGTGTCTCGGGCGGGGGAGAGGCGAGGGTCAGGGAATCGCCGAGCGCCACATCGGTGACCGGCAGACGCATGTCGTACGAATACTCCTTTTCGGTGGCCACGTGCATCCAGACCAGAAGGCCCAGTATGACCGCGGTCACCTTCAGCCAGAAGTTGTCGAGCAGTTTCGGCATGCGCTCCCGGATTGCGTGAAAGACGTTACCCTACAGATACATATCGACAATAGACTACGATAAACGAGGGCCGGAATCAACACAAAACCCGCCTGCTCAGTCAACCCGCTCCGGATTGTCCCATAGAAAACGGGTCAGCCCCCGACTCGTTCCGATCCACAGATAGCGTCCGTCCAGAAGCAGACTGAACACCGCACCGTCGGCGATGCCGTCCTCGGTGGTGAACTCCTTCGAGAACCAGTCCTCGCGGTTGTAGAATATAAATGTCACACCGCGCTCCGACGACAGCGCCGCGATATCGTCGTTCACCGCCAGCGCCCGACCCATGCCTCGGTCGGAGGTGATCTCGTGGTACGGCGTGACGTCGGCGGTCTTCAGATTGACCTGCACGGCCCCGTCATCCGATGCCAGCCAGAGATCATCGCCGTTGCGCTGAATGTCGTATACCGGGCCGAACAGTATATTGGTCGGATCCTGGAACTGCTGCATGGCGCCGTCGGAAAGGCGGAATCGATACGCGCCGCCGTCGGCGCCGATCCACATATAACCCGCGGCCGGCTCCATGTTCCAGATGATCTGATTGGACAGCTCTTCCGGGGAGACGTAGCGAATCGAGTCGGTCCCAAACGTCAGAAGCGTCAACCCCGAGGCCGTCCCGACAAACAGCGAATCACCGATTGCACGAAGACTGATTACGTTGTCGTCCGACAGGCCGCGTCGAAAATCGTAGTGCTCCCGAACGGTATTGTTGCGGCGGTCGAGAATGTACAGACCCAGCGGCGTACCCATGTACACGTACTCGGCGTCGGCCTCCAGACAATTGATATCAACCGCCCGGATACCCATCAGAAGTCCCGTCTCATAGTATGTGAATGAGCCGGTGCGGAGATTGAACATGCTGACACCGCTGCGGACATCGTTTTCGATCGCGCCGGAGACAAACAGGACACTGTCCTGCATCGTGAGAGCATTGGCCCGTCGCTGGATCAAACCAAACGGCAGCAACTCCAGCACGTTGGTGGTCGAGTTGGCTTTGGCGGCGCCGTAACCCCACGTGCCGACCCACAGATTCCCCGCGCCGTCGTCGACCACGTTTGTCACCTGATACGAGTTGCCGTCGCCGTCGATCAAATCACCGTTCGCCGAGTAGTTGAACCTCGGCGGCGGGATGAAATTGTGTGGCAGACTCAGATGACGGGCGTCGTTGTTGATAGTTGGCAGGTCAATGATACTGAACCAGCGATCGAGCGTGATATCGTACTCGTAGTAACTTATCGGGCTTGAGATGTACAACGTCTGATCGAACAGGTCGACCCACACCCGGGTGACTTCGGTGACGTCGCGCGGAAGGGTCAGGGGATCATCCCAGCGGCGGGTGTCCTTGTTGTAGATAGTCAGGCCGTTGGTGGTCGCGAAATAGACGCGCTTGATCGAAACGGCGATATCGTGGACGTAGTTGAAGTTGCTGTAGGTGACCGCCTGCTTGCTGAGACTGACTGCGTTGGTGCCGCTCGATACGCACACCACGACCACCGCGATCAGGACAATGGCGAAAACAACCCGTTTCACTTCACACCACCCAAGGCATCGATAGCCGTCGCCGTCAGCAGGGCGCTACCGACCGGCATGGCGGACTCATCGACAAGAAACTCCGGCGAGTGCCACGGTTTGTCCGCTTTCTGCTTTTTGTTCATCGTCCCCAGGCGAAACATGGCGCCCGGTACCTTCTCGACATAGCAGGCGAAATCTTCTCCGCCCAGTACCTGCGGGGTCTCGTCGACCTTCCCCTTCCCGAACAGGCGCTCGAAACACCGTGTCAGGATGATATTCGCCGCCCGATGGTTCATCATCACCGGATAGTCGGCGATCGCCTTCAGCTCAAACGAGCCGCCGCGCGCTTTGCATATCCCCGACACCACTCGTCGGATCATGGCGGGCAGGCGCTTGAATGTACGCGGCGACAGGCTTCGGGCCGTCCCCGCCAGCCGGACCTCTTCGGCGATAACGTTACTTGCCACTCCGCCCTCGATCTTGCCAAACGTGATCGCGATCGGATCGATCGGGTCGATCTCCCGGGAGACAATCGTCTGCAGCGACTCTATCACTTCCGCTGCCAGCACGATCGCGTCGACTGCCAGATGCGGTCGCGCCGCATGGCCGCTGCGACCATGGATGATAAGTTCGAAATCGAATACCGAAGCCATCGTGGCGCCGTCGCGCACACTGATACGCCCGGCCTTCAGGTGCGGATCGACATGCAGCCCGATCAACATCGTCATGTTTTTCAGCGCCCCGTTGGCGATCATCGGACGCGCCCCTCCCGGTGGCATCTCTTCGGCGGGTTGGAAGATGAACCGGACCGTGCCCGGAACGTGTTCTTTCAACTCCGACAGCACCGCCGCGGCGCCTAACACCGTTGCCATGTGAACATCATGCCCGCAGGCGTGCATACAGCCGGGGTTCTTCGATGCGAACGGCACGCCGGAGCGCTCGGTGATCGGGAGAGCGTCGATATCGCTGCGAATACCCACCACCGGTCCGCCTTTGGCACCGGTCAATTCGGCCAGCAAACCGGTCTCCATCTTGAGCGGGAGTATCTTCAACCCCATCTCCTGCAGTCTGGCCCTGAGAAAGGCAGTGGTCTCGATTTCCTGGTAGGAAAGTTCGGGGTGTTGATGCAGATGTCGGCGCCAGCCGAGCTGGGCCTTTGTCAGCCGTTCGGCAGTCGCGCGTATCGTCGAAGCGAGGGAACCGTTGTTGATCATACTGTCCGTTTATACTAGAAAGTCTCGCGATTGTTCGGGCATTCGTGGCCGCCGCCGGCACTCCCTACAGGTGGAACGTCGTGCCGGGCAGTCCGGTTCGGGCGTACTGCTCGGTGAGGACGTCCCGCCTTCGTTACAAGCAAGCAATCGAACTCGTCCAGCACAACCTCTTTCCTGACCGGCCGTGCCCCGGCGCTCCTGTGGGATGTTCCACGGGTGATTCGAAATAGGACTACAGCGCCCCACGTTACCTTTTTATTCCCTTGACGGAACAAGCCCCGAGGGTTAGCTTGTTCACTAATTACCCGCAGGTAATTACGGCATGTTTTAGGAGGCCGGGAACTTATGCTGACCGCCGCTCAACAGGACTATGTTGAGGTGATATATAGACTTGAGAGAGAAAACGGCGATGCCGGGGTGCGCATCTCTCAGATTGCCGACGCGCTCGGAACCCGACTCCCGACTGTCACCCGGACGGTTCAGAAGCTGACGGCGATGGATGTCGTATCCCACGATGCCCGCCGCGAAGTGCGACTGACCGACAGAGGAAGGCGGATCGGCGGGGAGATCGTACATCGCCATGAGGACCTCGTGCGTTTCTTCACCGACGTTCTGGGACTCGACAAAGCCGTCGCCGAGCGCGATACCTGCCAGATCGAGCATGGTCTGTCAGGGAGAGCTTCCCAGCGACTGCATGAGTTTCTCGAACACTTCCTGGCCCTCCCTGAAAGCAAGCAGCGGATCGTGACGGATTTCCTTCGCTCCGCCAGCACTACCAACGAAGACTTTGCCAACCTGCCACGCCGCCGAACCGACGGCTGGCGCAGCTAGGCAGCGTGATAATAAAGGACTGATTGCGATATGAAGTTTCTTCTTTCACTGGTCACACTAACCGCCCTTTCGATACTTATCTCCGGGTGCGGCAATAATAATCAAGGCGCCGGTGACACCCGCGTGAGAGTAGTCGCCACCACCGGCATGGTCGGCGATGCTGTCCGGATGATCGCCGGTGACAAGGTCGATCTGACAGTCATGATGGGAGCCGGAGTCGATCCGCACCTGTACAAAGCCACCAAAGGGGATATCGACCATCTTAACGACGCAGATGTAATCTTCTACAACGGTTTGCATCTCGAAGCCAAACTCACCGATGTCTTCAAGAAGATGGCGAGTGTGAAGACGGTTGTGGCTGTCGGCGATCTGATCGACAGCACGCAGCTTCGCTTCCCGGCCGGCGCCGAAGGGCACCCCGATCCGCATATCTGGTTCGATCTGATTCTCTGGCGGCAGGCGGTGTCGCGTGTGTCCGAAGTGCTTGCGGCCGAAGACCCCGTCCACGCCGATCTCTACCGCGCCAATGGCAAAGCCTATGATGACTCTCTGGCTGCTCTGGGCGATTGGGTGACCGCTCAAATCGCCACCATTCCCGAAGAGCACCGCGTGCTGGTTACGGCGCACGACGCCTTCGAGTATTTCGGTCGACGATATGGGCTGGACGTGCGCGGACTGCAGGGGATATCGACGGTTACTGAAGCCGGCCTGCATGATATCACCAGCATGGTCGACTTCCTCTCCGAACACGGTATCAAGGCGGTCTTCGTCGAGTCATCGGTCCCGCGTAACACGCTCGAAGCTGTGGTCGGCGGTTGTCAGGAGAAAGGCCACGACGTTACGATCGGCGGTCAGCTCTACTCCGATGCGATGGGCAGGGCCGGCACACCCGACGGTACCTTCCTCGGTATGGTCCGCCACAATGTCAACACCATCGTCCAGGCTCTGAGGTAGCGCCATGGGAACGGCAGCAGTGGCGCCGATTGAAGTGCACGACCTGACGGTCGCGTATCGCAAAAAGCCGGTCCTGTGGGACATTGATTTCGATTTGCCCGAAGGGGCCCTGATCGGGCTGGTCGGTCCTAACGGGGCCGGTAAATCGACCCTGATCAAGGCTATCATGGGGTTGCTTCCGGTGCTCTCCGGCTATGTACGAATCTACGGTCAACCGTTGGAGAAACAGCGCGAACTGGTCGGTTATGTTCCCCAGCGTGAAACGGTAGACTGGGACTTTCCGGTCGATGCGTTGGATGTCGTCACGATGGGTCGTTACGGTCGTATGGGTTTGTTTGCGCGACCGTCGAAGCGCGACAAGGAGATCGCGATGGCCTGTCTCGACAAGGTCGGCATGGCCGACTACGCCACCCGTCAGATCTCACAGCTCTCCGGCGGCCAGCAGCAGCGGGTTTTTCTGGCCCGCGCCCTCACCCAGGACGCATCGATCTACCTCATGGACGAACCGTTTGCGGGGGTCGATGCGGCTACCGAAGCGGCGATTATCACGCTGCTCAAAGATCTCAAGAGCAAGCAGAAGACGGTGGTCGTGGTGCATCACGACCTGAACACGGCCGAGGAATACTTCGATTACATCATGCTGCTCAATATGCGCCTCGTTAAGTTTGGTCCCACCGCCGAAGTCTTTACGCCGGAAAACCTTCGCATTACCTACGGTGGCAAACTCCAGCTTCTCTCGCAGGCTGCCGAGAAAATCGCCCGGCAGGGCTAGAGGTGATGTGTGGGTGAATTCTGGGATCTGACGATACGCTTTTTCTCTCTGGCCGACGGCAACGTTCGCTGGGTCGTGGCCGGGGCCATCCTGCTCGGCGCTTCGGCGGGTGCGCTCGGCGCGTTCGCCTACCTGCAGCGCCGCTCGTTGCTCGGGGATGCTTTGTCTCATGCGGCTCTGCCCGGGGTTGGGGTGGCGTTCCTGGTGGTGGGCTACAAAAGCCTGCCGGCGCTGCTGATCGGCGCCGCCGCCTCAGGCTGGCTTGGCGCCCTGGCGGTCAATGCCATAACGAAATACAGCAAAATCAAACAGGATGCCGCACTCGGGATCGTCCTAACCGTGTTTTTCGGATTGGGAGTCGTCATCCTCACCCACATCCAGAAAAGCGGCGCCGGGACACAGGCCGGGCTGGACAAGTTTTTGTTCGGCCAGGCGGCCGCGCTCGGCTCGGGCGATGTCGCTTTGCTTGGTTCCGTGGCGGTCATCCTGCTGACGATACTGGTGGTCGGCTTCCGGTCGTTTAAGCTCATCTCATTCGACAGCGGCTTTGCGACATCGGCCGGCGTTCCGACCGGCCTGCTCCAATTCCTGCTCACTACGATGATCGTAGCAGCCGTGACAATCGGCCTGCAGGCCGTCGGAGTCGTACTCATGGCCGCCCTGCTCATCACACCCGCCGCCGCCGCACGCCAATGGACCGACCGCCTGTCGCTGATGGTATTGCTGTCCGCTTTGTTCGGTGCCCTTGCCGGGCTGCTTGGCGCCTGGGTATCATTTCTCGCCCCACGCCTGCCCACCGGACCCTGGGTGGTGGTGATTGTTTCGTTCATCTTCCTGGTCTCGATCCTGTTCGCGCCCAAACGCGGTATCATCTCCCGCCTGCGACAGCACCGGCACGGAAGAGGGAAAATCGTGCGCGAACACATTCTCAAGGCCCTCTATAAATTAGGTGAGCAGGACGAAAACTGGTCCGGACGCTACGGCATCAGTCAAATCGAGCAGGCTTGGTCTTTCTCGCACCGTGAACTGAACGCCGCCCTTCGTTATCTGGATCGGCGTGATTTCATCCAGCGGGACAACGGGTCGTTTATGCTCACCGAAGACGGCGTGGTCGAGGGCGCCCGCGTCCTCCGACGCCACCGCCTCTGGGAGTTGTACCTCACAACGTATCTCGATCTGCCGGGTGACCACGTCCACCGCGATGCCGATGAGTTCGAGCACGTCATGACCCCGGAAATGGAAGCGCAGCTCGAAGAACTGCTCGACCGCCCCGAATACGATCCGCACCATCAGGCCATACCGAATATCGGCCGGGAGGGCACACAATGAGTCCCGACATGTGGGTCCTGCTGACCGGCATCCTCGCTGCCGTCGCCTGCGGTGTCATCGGATCGTTTCTGGTGCTTCGTCAGAACGCCATGCTTGGTGACGCCATCTCGCATTCGGTCCTGCCCGGACTGGTCATCGCCTTTCTCATCACCTCCAGTCGCGGTGTGGTCCCGATGATAGTAGGCGCCGCGGTCATGGGAATTGCGACCGCCTACCTGACTGAAGTTCTGGATCGCACCCGCAACGTCTATCGCGACGGCGCTCTCGGCATCGTGTTCACGTTTATGTTTGCGGTCGGCGTCATCCTGATCGCGATATATGCCGACCAGATTGATCTCGATCAGGACTGCGTGCTCTACGGGGAGATCGCCTATACCCCGTGGGATGTTGCCGTTGTCGGCGGGAAGAGTCTCGGCCCGCGCGCCGTCTGGATACTCGGCGGTGTCCTGCTGGCGAATCTCGCGTTTATCTTCTCGTTCTACAAACAGCTCAAGATCTGCTCGTTTGACCCCGCTATGGCCCGGGCGGTCGGCCTGAATGAACGCCTCTGGCACTATCTGCTTATGACCATGGTCTCACTGACCGTCGTCGCCGCGTTTGAATCGGTTGGCGCGATCCTGGTAGTCGCTATGCTGATTGTCCCCGGCGCAACCGCCTACCTGCTGACACACAGACTTTCAGTCATGCTCGTTCTCTCCGGCGTTATCGGCGCCGCCAGCGCGATCGGCGGCTTCTTCGCCGCCTCGGCGATCGATGCTTCAATCTCCGGCGCCATGGCGGTCGTGAGCGGCCTGATCCTCGCAATCGTCATGATCACAACTATACTCGTTCGCCGCATCTCGGCCAAACGTCATGTTCGAGCCTCCCGAGAGAACGAAACCGCCCCCGTCCAAAGTATGTGATACTGATTTTCTTGTTTGTACTGCGTGCGGCGATATCTTAGAACAGATACGCAACCAACTATACTCCGGGGGGAGAACACATGCCGTCAACCGCAGCCCTGCTGCTATCGCGCCAACCGAGATATCCGAACAATCAATGCCACTGGGTACAAAACGCCGCCCGTGCGGTCGAGTGGATCAAAGAGCACGACCTCACCCTCTGCAGCTCGGTCGGCATGCAGACCTGGGAGCTTATCACCGCGCTCGGTCTGATTCATCACGTCCCCATGCGCCTTTTCATTCCTCTTTCGTCGGGGGAGTCGGAGAGCGATGCGGTCAACGCTTTCTCTCGGCAGTTTGAGATTCGGGGTGACACCGTCACCTTCGAGGCAGTGCGTCTCTCCGAAGGTCGTCGCAGCAGGGCTGATCTCATGCACGCCCGCGACCGGGCGGTCCTGGCCGCCAGTGACCTCCTTATTCCCATCTCCACCCGCAAAGGCGGAGAGATGGAACGGCTGATCTCTACCCCTGCGGATGGACGGAAGGTAATCGAGGATTTTCGCTGCGCCTCTCCCGACCGGAGCCACGCCTGCGGATACCACCTTGATCCCGCAGAACTCTCCGACGAGATAAATCACCTCGCACGTGATTTCCTGTTCCACTGGACTCGCACCTGTAGTGGTCCGTGGCCCGGCGAGCGAAACATCTCTTACTATCGTTCCATCCTCAACTCGTCCGAATTCCCTCGGACCGCGCTCCACACCCTGATGCGAATAGGGAAGACCCGGATGTTGCTGGCGTCGGCTCGCCACATGCCCGGCAACACACCGACCGTTTCGTTTAGCGGCCTGGCGCCGCGTGAGGCTGTCTCGCTCATGCGATGGCGGGCGCGCTACGGACAGATGACCTTCGAGCCGTATGGGATCGGGATTCGAAAAACGGTCGGCGAGCGGCTGGGCATCCTCCCGGTCCACTACTACGCAGCCGGCGGGACGCCACCGTCCGATATGGCACGATGGCGAACTCAGTCACGCGGCAAAATCACCGACTGGCGCTCCGAGAACGAGTACCGCCATCGCGGTGATTTCGACTTCTCAGACATCGACCCCGACGATCTGCTGCTTCTCTGCCGCCATCCCCACGAGGTGACCACGATTGAAGCCGCCACCGGCCTGAGGACCATACCGCTTTTCAGACAGTGAATACCGTTGTGGTCGTGCCCCTGACTCCCGTGGCCGTGACTTCAGTCACGGTAGAAAGCTTCAGGCGGGTGTCGTTGTGGCCCACCTAAAGCCCGCCTGCGGCGGGCGACAGGTGGGTTGCCGAAGTTGCAGTTGTAGGTCCGAACCCCTGCGGTTCGGACATATCGCGTTGTGGTTGTAGGGCAGAACCCGAATGCGAAGCATGAAGCGGTTCTGCCAATCGAGAGGCTTGGTAGGCCGAGACTACCCTTCGACTGCGCTCAGGATAAACTTGCAGCCCGGCAGTGCCTACCCCTCGATCGAAAACCGCCACCCGCAATAGTACTCTTTCCCCGCCTGCTCATCGGGCGGACAGCCGATACATTCGGTCCTGATCCGCGGATCGATCGTCTTCGCGAAACCGGCATACTCCACCAGCCCCACCGACTTGCACGGGAAGAGCGGCATTTGCTTGCGAGCCCGCGCCGACTGCACCCGGCAGTCCACCATGTAAAACTCGAACGATTTCTCTGTCTCGTTGCGGATCTCCTGCGTATTCAGCACCGCATACAGCCGAAACCCCAGCGCCCTTTTCAGCCCCTCCAGACCGGCGTTCTCCCCAATCCCGTGCCGAGCCATAATCCGTTTGGCTTCGATGACGGTGAACCGCTCCCAGGCCGTGGTATCCAGCTCGATTGCGGTTTGCATGTCGAACTTCTGTTCGGCCGCTTGAAACCACAAACCATCATGAGCCAGCCAGTTTTTCGCGAAATCCTCAAGCATCCCTACGAGGGTTGCGTGATCGAGTTGGGCAATATCCTGTGCCATACGTCTTTCTCCCAAAGCACGATGTGTAACGCTATGATCCGGAAAGTACAAAAGCTCGCCGCGCTTTACAAGTTGCCGACCGAGGTTTATCTTGTTCTATTACATACAGGTTCCTGTGGTTCGTCTATCCAGTGGAGAATCGGATGAAAAAACTCGCCATATTCCTGATCGCCCTCTGCGGGGTTCTTGCCCTTGTCTCAGTCTCGTCGGCCGGTGAACTATCGGATGCCCTCGGCTCCGTTCTGGCATCAAAAGCCCCGGGCGAGAAGGTTACCGTCTGGATCAAACTCCCGCCTGTCGACAACCGGGCCGAGCTCAAGCGGATTGCCAATGAAAGCGCGATGTCGCGCGAGCAGCGCCACGAGTCGATGATCGAGCAGCTCAAGTCCGACCATGCCCGGTTGCAGGCGTCACTCCTGAGCGAACTTCGCGCTCTGGAGCAGAAGGGACTGGTCTCGGATATCCGCACCTACTGGATTTCCAATATTGTCGTCGCGACTGTCGAAACCGACCAACTCGAAGATCTGGCGTCGCGCTTCGATGTCGACAAGATCTATCTCCCGCCGCAGATAAAGTCGATTGTCCCCGAAGACAGTCGCGCGTCGAACACTGCCGTAAACGAAGCCAACGCTGCCAGCGGCGCCATGCGCCACATTCGTGCCGACTCCGCCTGGGCAGCCGGATACACCGGTCAGGGTCGGCTGATTTGTACCTTCGACTCCGGTGTCGATGGTGACCACAATGCTATCGCCGCGCGCTGGAAAGGACTTGATGGTAACTGGCGGGCGGCCTGGTTCGATCCGGTCGACCAGGATACCTTCCCGCACGTCATCCCCGGCAGTTTCAATTTCACCCACGGCACCCGCGTGATGGGCGTCGCGGTCGGCTGCGATCCGACCTCATTTGATACCACCGGGGTGGCGCCCGATGCCAAATGGATATCCGCCGCCGTTACCGACCTTCCCAGCCAGGTCAGCCATGCCATCCTTGAAGCGTTCGAGTGGGCGGCCGATCCCGACGGCAATCCGAACACTATCAGCGACGTTCCCGATGTCATCAACCATAGTTGGGGATTCACCGAAGGTGACCATGGTATCGGCTGCGAAGACATCTTCTTTGACGCCATCGACAATATCGAAGCGCTCGGGATCGTCAACATCTTCGCCGCCGGCAACGAAGGACCAACCGCCCAGTCTATTGCCAACCCGGCCAACCGGGCGCTGGACTCGCTTGACTGCTTCGCGGTCGGCGCCAGCCGCGTGTTTGGTGATCCGTTGGCGCCCGATTCGGTCGGTATTGCGTTGTTCTCATCGCGGGGACCGTCGATCTGCAACCTCGGCCGCCACAAACCGAATGTAGTTGCGCCCGGCTATGCGATTCGGACCAGCAACCCGGGAGGTACCTATGTCAGCGTCAACGGTACCTCCTTCTCGGCGCCGGCGGTAGCCGGACTGGTGGCGCTGCTCAAACAGAAAAACCCCAACGCCACTGTCGATCAGATCAAAACCGCTATCCTGACTTCAACCGACCGTTCGAATTTCAGCAGTGTCGTCAACGACTCCAGCGGCTGGGGTGAGATAAACTGCCTGTCTGCTCTCAATGCCCTGTCGGCGACTAATAGTCAGCCCAACGTGCGCATCTATGACTTTACACACACGCCGGTGTCGCCGGGGGATACCATCGAAGGAACCCTGACGCTTATCAACACCGGCTCGTCCGCAGTTAATGTCACCGGCATTATCACCAGTACCGATCCGATGCTGACCGTTCTCAACGGCTCGGTGACGTTTGGTACGCTCAACGAAGGGGACACCGCCAGCGCCCCGGAGATTGTCCGTATCGCGATTTCCGATCAGGTACCAATGAGTTCGATTTACGGGCTGCCGTTTGACCTGTCCATCAACGGTGGCGCCGCCATGCCAATGACCCTGAGTGTGCTGGTTGCTCCGGGCCACTACCGCGCGGTCGCCACGCACGACAACGGGACGATTAGATTCACCGTCTCAAATTTCGGCACCTACGGTATGGGACCGATATCGATGATGCCTTTGCAGGGGGCCGGGTTCGACTACAAAGACGACGGCAACTATCTGTGGGAAGGCGGGCTCATTCTCAGCACCTCGAGCGTGCAGGTCTCCAGCGGTGTGCACAGCTACATTTACGCTTCGGACAACGATTTCCGACCGGCCAATGATGGCTATCTCCGGTTCGATGATCCCGGTGCGGTGGCCGACCAGCAATCATTCTGCGCGTTTATTGACTCCAACAACAGTAATCCGATCGGTGTACGTATCATCCAGGAAACCTTCAGTTTCGATCCGCCCAACGACGATTTCATCATCATGCGCTATATCCTCGTCAACGAGCAAAGCTCCACCGTGAACAACCTTCGCCTTGGCCTCATGCTCGACTGGGATGTATTCAGCTACCTGTTCAACGCCGGCGGTTACGACGAGTTTAACGAGTATATGTGGACGGCCTACAATTCAAGCGCGGGCACGCCGGTGCTCAGTGATTTCCGCGGTGTGCGTATGCTCGAAGGGACCCTGTCGTCGGCACAGACGTTTAAAGACAGTGTGGCCGCGGTGCCCGGATTCGGCGGCAACGGCTTCCTCGATCTGGAGAAGTATCTCGTGACGCTCACCGATACGGCCGCGTACACGCGTTATGCCTCCGCACAGCAAAATCTGATACAGGTGATGGCGGCCGGACCGATGGCTATCGATCCCGGCGCGCGCGACACCGTTGCCTTTGCGATTCTGGGCGGCGACAATGTTTCAGAGATTGCCAACGCGTCGGCCGCATCGGTTATCAAGTATGCTGAAATCAAAGCCGCCACCGATATCGACGAACCGGACAACCCGACTTTGCCGACCGAGTTTGCTCTGAGACAGAACTACCCCAACCCGTTCAACCCGACCACGACCATCATGTTCGATCTGCCGGTTGCCGGTGAGTATCAACTCACGGTCTACAACACGCTCGGTCAGGAGGTTGATCGGATCACTGGAAGGTCTTCGGCCGGGACCGTGTCGATCGAGTGGGACGGCGGCGGGTTGGCCTCGGGCGTCTATTTGTACAAGGTGACGGTCGGCGATTTCGAAGCATCGAGAAAGATGCTCTTGCTGAAGTGACTTCACCGTGCGTGGCGTACGTCCCCGTGCGCCACGCGATCCTGTCCGACACAAGTCACCCTGAGCTTGTCGAAGGGTGACGTCCATAAGTGTTGTACGTCTCCATGCATCGCACGATCCCGTCGACCTACGTGCGTGGTGTACGTCCTCGTGCACCACGCGTCTCGCGCTACATCGCCATATCTCCTCCACACTTTCACTACCAAGTCAATGGCAATCGGAAAAACGCCCGCCTTTGTATGGAGCAAGGTCTATGATAAGTGGTAGCAATACATGCGCGTCAGCACGCGCCGAAAAACACTCTATCCTTCAGCGGCGGAATGTCATAGAGGGAATTGACGAAAAAAGGAACCTAAAAAATAACAAAACAAACCCATTTCGCTGTAAGAGCAAGCCGAACATGCTTGTACAATGAAAAAGTCGTCCGGGTGGACCACCATCACGGGTGGCCCACCATTTATGGTGGGGTCGGGTGGACCGCCATTCCGGGTGGCCCACCATTTATGGTGGGGTCGGGTGGACCGCCATTCCGGGTGGCCCACCATTTATGGTGGGGTCGGGTGGACCGCAATTCCGGGTGGCCCACCATTCATGGTGGGAATCTCGGGTGGCCCACCATTTCGGGTGGCCCACCATTCATGGTGAGAATCTCGGGTGGCCCACCATTCATGGTGGGAATCGCAAAGGCTACGATTTCACCGGCGTCCGTCTGGCCTCATCGGTGAAAAACGCCACCGTACGCTTCAGGCCCTCTTCGAAATCGATCTTCGGATCGTACCCCTTGGCTTTCAGTTTGTCCACCGAGGCGTACGAGTGCTTGATATCCCCCGGGCGCGGCGGCGCATACTTGGCCTTGGTGTCAACCCCGAGGATTTCGCGAAGTTTGTCGAGCAGATAGTTGAGCGTGAACTGTCCGCCGCAGGCAACATTGAAATAGTCCCCGGCGACACCGTCGGCGGTCGCTGCCAGCAGGTTGGCCTCGACGCAGTTGTCGATATATGTGAAGTCGCGCGACTGCTCACCGTCGCCAAACACCGTCGGCGATTCGTTATTGGTCAGGGCTGCGATAAACTTCGGAATCACCGCCGAGTAGAAGCTGTTCGGGTCCTGATAGGGACCGAAAATATTGAAATACCGAAGGCAGACGGTTTCGAAATTGTACAGCTGGTAGTAGACTTTCGCGTAGTACTCGTTGGTCAGCTTGGTGATCGCGTACGGCGAAAGCGGCGACGGCACCATCCCTTCGTGCTTGGGAAGCTCGACCGTATCGCCGTAGACCGACGACGACGACGCCATGACCATGCGCTTGACGCCGGCCTGGCGGGCGGCTTCGAGGACGTTCAATGTCCCGTCGATATTGACGACGTTCGAGGTCAGCGGATTGTTGACCGAGCGGGGGACCGACGGCAGCGCCGCCTGGTGCAGGATATAGTCGACGCCTTTCACGGCCTTGACGACTGTCCAGTAGTCGCGAATGTCACCATCGTGCAGCTCGATACGGTCTTTCAGGTCGGCGAGGTTTTCCTCGCGACCCGACGAAAAGTTGTCCAGCACCCGAACTGTTTGCCCCTTCGCGAGCAGCTTGCGGACGATGTTCGAACCAATAAATCCGGCTCCCCCGGTTACGAGATAAGTCATGGCAAGTATTCCTCGTTAGTGTGGTCTCTGCCTGTAATGTCGGCTCGGGATGCGTACTTTTAACCCATCGTGTCGCCGATGCCCCGTGTCAGCACTCGAATATCGGCGATGGAGGCTTGATTGGCAACAGCTTAACTATAATTTAATGGAGTGCATCGGTCAAGATTGAATAAGCCGCCCGCCTGTGCTCAGCGCGGAAATGCACTGGCACGAGCACCTGAATTGCGCTATCTTGGCGCTCATTATCGTGGAGTTGTGAGGAGACAACGATGTATCGCATTTTCACCGCCCTGCCGCTACCGAGCTCCATCCGTAACCAACTGGCTGCCATGTGCCTGGGACTCCCCGGCGTGCTGTGGGTCGATCCCCCGCAGTTCCATCTCACCCTTCGATACTTCGGTCAGGTGGATGGAGGTCAATTCGAGGACATCCGCTCGGCTCTCGCTCACATCCGGTTCGAGCCGTTTGAAATGGTTCTGGAGGGGATCGGCTTTTTCCCCCTGCGACGGCGCCCCGAGAAGATCTGGGCCGGTGTCAGGCCGAACGAGCACCTCGAGCAGCTTCGGACCAGAATCGATGCCGCCGTTCGGCCGAGCGGAGTCTCACTTGATACACGAAAGTATCTCCCGCACGTGACGATCGGACGATTTGGTCCGGGCCCGGTGAAGAACGACAACCCGCAACGATTGGCCGCCTACCTCTCGGAGTTCAGTCTCTTCCGGACCGAACCGATCACGCTCGATCGCTTCGGGCTGTACTCCTCGGCGCGGTCGTCATCGGGGCCGAGCTATCTCGCCGAAGCCTGGTATCCGCCGGATTCCGAAGGAGACTTTGATGATGAAACACTATCGTAAAGAACTTTGGTTCAACGTCCCCGGCCGCCGGGGATTTATCAATATCACGACCGAGGTTCAGGATGCGGTAAATGCAAGTGGCGTGCAGAACGGACTGGTGCTGGTCAACGCCATGCATATTACGGCCTCTGTATTCATCAACGACGATGAATCCGGTCTGCACAAGGATTACGAGACCTGGCTGGAGAAAATCGCACCGCACGCGCCGATTGACCAGTATCGCCACAACGATACCGGCGAAGACAACGCCGATGCCCATATGAAACGTCAGGTGATGGGGCGTGAAGTGGTCGTGGCGATTACCGACGGTCAACTCGACCTCGGACCGTGGGAGCAGATCTTCTATGGCGAGTTCGACGGGCGCCGACGAAAACGCGTCCTTATCAAAATTATCGGAGAATAGACAAGAGAATAAACTTTTGGTATTCAGGCGGCGTATTGAGAAGATATGCTCCTCCGTCACCGGACGGAGATTACGCTCCCTAATGTGTGAGGAATGAGGATGAATAAGATCACCGGACGAATGCTCCACCTGCTGGTTGTGTCGGTGTTGTTTGCCGCGCTCGCGATGCTCACTGCGTGTGCGGGCCAGCCGACGCCGCCTGTGGCGAAAGTCGAACCGAAAGTCGATACGATTTTCGGAAAGGAAATGATCGACAACTATGCCTGGCTTCGCGATCGGGAGAACGCCGATGTCATCGCTTACCTGACGGCCGAAAACGAGTTCGCTGAGAAGGTGATGGGCCACACCGTCGAGATGCAGACGGCGCTGTACGATGAAATGGTGGCACGCATCAAGGAAACCGACCTGTCGGTGCCGGTCCGCGACGGCGACTACTATTACTACACCCGCGACGAGCAGGGCAAAGAGTACAAGATCTACTGCCGCAAGAAAGGCGAGAATGGTCCTGAAGAAATCCTGCTCGATCTCAACAAGGTCGCCGAAGGACACGACTATATGCTGCTCGGCGCCTATGAGGTCAGTCCCAATCAGCAGATTCTCGCCTACGGCTACGATACCGCCGGCAACGAGGAGTATACGATTCGGTTCAAGAATCTGAACGACGGTTCTCTGTACGATGACGTGATCGAGAGCACCAACGGCGACGTCGTCTGGGCCAACGACAACAAAACCGTATTCTACACCACCGAAGATGAAACCTACCGTCCTGACAAGGTCTGGCGGCACACCCTCGGCTCAACCGGCGAAGATGCGCTGGTCTATCACGAGACCGACGCCGCATTCTATTTGGGCGTCAGCCGCACCCGGAGCGACCGATATATCCTGATCGGTATCGGCAGCAATACGACCAGCGAGTACTGGTATCTCGATGCCGACAAGCCGATGGCACAGTTTCAGGTGATCGAGCCGCGCACGCACATGGTCGAGTACTGGGTCGACCACCACGACAAGAACTTCTATATCACCACCAATGCCGACGATGCCCTCAACTTCAAACTCGTCCAGGCGCCGGTCACCAAACCGGGCAAGAAGAACTGGGTCGATGTCATCCCGCACCGGCCGGAAGTGAAGCTCGACGGCGTTGACATGTTTGCGGACTACATGGCGATCTACGAGCGCCGGAGCGGACTGCAAACGGTGAGCATCCGTACCATGTCGACCGGCGACACCGAGCCGGTGGTGTTCAACGAACCGGTCTATTCCGTGGAGCCGGGAAGCACACCGGAGTTCAACAGCACGAAACTGCGTCTCGACTACACCTCGCTTATCACCCCGCGTACGATCTACGATTACGACATGAAGGCGCGCACGCTGGAGATGTTGAAGCAGACCGAGGTGCTCGGGGGCTATGATCCGGGTGAACTGACCCAGGAGCGCATCTTTGCACCGGCACGCGACGGAGCGGATATCCCGATCTCGCTTGTCTACAAGACCTCGACGTTCAATAAAGACGGCTCCAGTCCGCTCTACCTGTACGGCTACGGCGCCTATGGGATCAATATGGATCCCTACTTTTCATCGTCGCGCCTGTCACTGCTGAGTCGGGGATTCGTTTTCGCGATCCCGCATATTCGCGGTGGCGGAGAGATGGGACGCCAGTGGTACGAAGACGGTAAACTGTTGCACAAGAAGAACACCTTCACGGACTTCATCGACTGCGCGGACTATCTCGTTTCGCAGGGTTATACGACACACGACAAGATGGTCATCTCCGGCGGTTCGGCCGGCGGCCTGACCGTCGGCGCCGTGGTGAACATGCGGCCCGACCTGGCGAAAGTAGTCGTCGCCGACGTACCGTTTGTCGACATCATCAACACCATGCGCGACGAGACCATTCCGCTCACCGTGATCGAATGGGAAGAGTGGGGCAACCCGAACGAAGAGGAGTATTTCAACTACATGTACTCCTATTCACCGTACGATCAGGTTGAAGCGAAAACCTATCCCGATATGCTCATCACCGCCGGTCTGAACGATCCCCGGGTTGCTTACTGGGAGCCGGCCAAGTGGGCCGCGAAACTCCGCGCCACCAAGACCGACCAGAATACGCTCTTGCTGAAGACGGTCATGGAAGGGGGGCATTTCGGGACATCGGGTCGCTACTCACGCCTGAAAGAACGGGCGTTTGAATATGCCTTCATATTCGATAAGCTTGGTGTGAAGATGTAGCCTGACAAGAGATACTGCAAAACGGGGATGCTCCAAAGGGCGTCCCCGTTTTCTCTTTCGATATGATCAATATGCAAGCGAGCTGGTGCTCAACACCAGGCGGGTCCGGACGAACTCCTCGTACAGGGGAGCGGGGTAGTCGATGGTCTCTATCTGGATCGGGCCGACGCCCGGCGAGAGTGTCCATCGGACTCGCGTGGAGAACTCGTAGATCCACCCGGAAAACCGGCGGTTGCCGGTGTATATGGGGACGTCACTTGCCTTGACGGTCACCGACACCGTTTGCTCCTCCCAGCCGGAGTTGTACGTCAGGCCCGAGTCGGCCGGAAACTGAAAGAGCAGCGACGGCGGATCGGCTTTCCAGTCGTACGAATCATACAGGCCGTTGTCGCCGTTCGACCACCAGAAACGCCAGGGTTCGGCGAGCGGTCCGTCGACCGAACGAGTCACAACGACCTCGTACCAGGTCTGGTCGAGCCACTCGGTTTGCTTGGCGACATACATCGAGTCCGTGCGCTCTCGCACGACACTGCCGTCATCGTCGAGATACTCGCTCACAAACAGCCAGCGATTCCCGACCGCGAGAGGGAAAAACGCGGATTCTTCGCCGGTGACCAGCGGCCCCGGATCGGTTGTTCGGTCGTCATCGGAGCAAGACAGCATCAGGGTTGCTGCGACGACAACACTCACGATCGATAGCCTCAGAAGGCGCAGGGGAGAGTTCGTGTTGCGCATGGTGCTCCTATACCGGCGTGTCCACGGCAAGTGCCGCACCGAGAATGCCGGCAGCATTGCCCAGCGACGCTACTGCGATGGTCGCTCGTGTGGACAGGTACGATTGGTACTTGTCAAAGTTCTCGCTGATGCCCCCGCCGAGTACGATCAGATCGGGCGAGACGAGCTTCTCCATCTCCTGGAGATATCGATTCAGCCGTGATGCCCATTCTTTCCAGTCGAGGCTCTGACGCACGCGCACTGATGCAGCGGCGTAGTGCTCAGCATCGCCACCCAGCAGCTCGATGTGTCCGAACTCGGTATTCGGAAAAAGCTGTCCACGATAGAAAAATGCCGACCCGATACCGGTGCCGAGGGTGAGCATCAGCACCACACGGCCGTCCGGACCAGCTTCGCTTCTGGCGGCGCCGAATTTCAGCTCGGCCAGTCCGGCGGCGTCGGCGTCGTTGATCACCGCCACGCGATCATCGACAACACCATGCAGAAGCTCCTGAGCGTTGAGACCAATCCACTGCTTTGAGACGTTGGCGGCCGAGAGGCAGATACCGCGCTTGACGACTCCTGGATAGCCGAGTCCGACCGGTCCGCGCCAGTTCAGATCGTTCACCATCTCCCTGATGGTTGCGACCGTGTCTTCGGGTGTAATGTCGATAGAAGTTTCCCGCCGCACCGGCTCACTCAGCAGGAGCCCCTGCGATGTATCGGCGATGGCGGCTTTGAGCGAACTGCCGCCGAAATCAATGCCGAGTATGTGACGAGGTCGATTAGTCATAGTAAGCCCCGTTGAAATGAAAAACGGTCGCTCTACAAGAAAGCGACCGTTGTCGATTCAGCAAGACAAAACTGACGGTTAGCCTTCGATCATCCGCCAGACGCGACCTTCGAGCATCAGCAGCTGGCCCGGGTTCTGGGTCAGCTTGACCATGCCGAGCAACTCCTGCATCGAAGCGACTTCCTCGACCTGCTCTTCGACAAACCAGTCGGCGAGTACGCGGGTTGCATGGTCTTTCTCTTTGATCGCCATGTCGGAGATCTCGTTCCAGTCCTTGGTGACCTTCAGCTCGTGCTCGACGGCGCCGGTGACGATTTCCTCGGCCGATTTGTACTTCGTCTTCGGAGCGGTGAGGGCGGTCAATACCACCGGGGCGCCCTGGTCGACCAGGTATTTCGCGATCTTCTCAGCGTGCTCGCGCTCTTCGGCGGCCTGCTTGTGAAACAGCTTGCCGAACACGGTCAGGCCCATGTCTTCGAACGTGAAGCTCATCTGCTGGTAGATCCAAAACGCGTAGTACTCGTTGTTGACCTGTTCGTTCAAGCGGTCAGCCATTTTCTTCGAGATCATCATGAGTGATTCTCCTTATCGTAAATCATAGTCTTTTCTCTCGACATTGTCTTTGAAAAACACGGTTGTGACGTCCGTGGTTCCTCAATAAGAATGAATCCGATGAAAAAGCAAGCCTAATTGCACAATCGCATGGAGAAAAGGGACCGGAGATGGAATGATTCACAAGACAGAATTGAAATTCAATTTCAGAATACTATTTCAGAAGCACCATCTTTTTCGACACGCTGTAGTCAGCGGTTGAAAGACGGTAGAAGTAAACGCCCGATGCCACCGGTGTGCCGCTCTGGTCGCGGCCGTCCCAGGTCACCGAGTAGGTTCCGGCCGAAAGCGACCTCTGCGTGAACGATCTGACCGCGCGACCGAGCACGTTGTAGATAGTCAGTTGGGCCGAGGCTCGCTGGTGCAGATTGAAAGAGATGGTGGTCGAGGCGTTGAACGGATTGGGATAGTTTTGCTCGAGTTCGATATGGTCGGGAAGGACCGGCGACATTTGCTCGAACACCGAGGTCATGGCATCCAGGCGCACTTTGGCGAGATACACATCCGATCCGCCGCAGGCATAGGAGTACGAGTATCCCGCCGCAATCAGGTTGCCGTCGTCGGTGGATACGATTGAGCGTGCATAGTCCGATTCGCTGCCGCCGAGCGTGCGGTTCCACATCACCACGCCTTCGCTTGTCAGACGGGTGAGGTAGAGGTCTATCTTGCCGGCCCCACTGGACTCAGTGGTTCCGGCCAGCATCCAGCCGCCGTCGCTGAGCGGACAAAGCGAGTAGGCGCGATCGTCTTTGGCGCCGCCGTACCAGTCGTGCCAGAGCTGGACGCCATCGGGATCGGTCCGCACGAGATAGCAGTCGTAGAATCCGGCTCCGTACGACGCGGTCGCACCGGCGATCAGGAAACCGCCGTCAGGTGCAATCTCTATGGTCTGGCCGAGATCGGCCCGACTACCGCCGTAGGTGCTGGTCCAGAGCGTGTCGCCAACGGTGTTGGTGCGGACCACATAGATACTGCTGTAGCCCTCGCCGAAAGATCCGGTCGATCCAACCAGGACAAAGCCGCCGGAACCACCGTTTATTGCTCGCACGGCCGCGCCCGATTCACCGCCGGCGCCGCCGTAGGTCTTCTGCCATTGGACGATGCCGTTGCGGTCGGTTCGTACCAGATAGAAATCGTCGTAGCCGGCGCCGGAAGACGCCGTAGTACCGCCGACAACAAAACCGCTGTCGGCGAGCAGCCGGATCGAGGCGCCGACATCGTTGGCCGAGCCGCCTATCTGCCGACTCCAGAGCACAGTACCGGTACTACTGATTTTGACCAGACAAAGATCGCGTCCGCCGTTGCCGAACGACTCGGTTGAGCCGCAGACTACGAAGCCGCCGTCGGCAGATGGCGTGACATCATAGCCATAGTCCGCGGCGGTACCGCCCCAGGTAACAGACCAAAGAGTGTCGCCGAGCGAGTCGAGGCGAAGAACGTAGATGTCGAAGTCACCCGCGCCAAACGAATAGGTTGAACCGGCCAGCACCAGGCCGTTGGCTTCGGCCGGGCACGATGCCGCCCCAGTCTCATTGAGCGTTCCTCCGTATCCGGTTTCCCAGAGGATGTCCTGCCCGGATGCCGGTATTGAGAGGATCAGCACGACGAAGAGGCTTATCGCCAGGTGATTCTGTCTGTTCATTTCTTGCACACTAGCTGAATCGGCTTCTGTCGGGAGTTTCTTAACATACGGTGCCGTCGGAAGCAACGGTTGATGGGTCGCTCCCATACTCCTTTCGTAGGATTCCCCCATCGGGGTAATCTGTCGGTATTCGCCGTCTTGGTGTAAGCCGTTAATACGTAATTGCTTATAAGGGTTCGGCGAAGTGGCATTGGGCTTGCCTCTTGAGATGTTTCAGAATGGAATTGGAACATCGTCGAAGGGAGACGAGAACATGCGTACGCGTATTTGCACGTTGGTGCTGGCCTTGTTGCTGGTACTGGGAGGATTTTCAGGCGCCGACGCTCAGGAGGTCGGTATCATTCAGGCTGTGGCCACCGTGGTGTCTTCGATGTCGGTTCAGGGGACGCACGATCTGGATTTCGGTTCGGTGACTCCGGGGGTGCCGAAAACCGTCGACAAGGCCGCCGCCGGTTCCGCCGGTGAATGGCGCGTTACCGGAGCGTCGCTGGCCGAGGTCTCGGTAACATTTGACCTGCCGCCGGCGCTGAGCCATACCACGAGTGGGGTCACGATGCCGATCAGCTTCAACTCGACTTCGGCATCGTACGATGACGGTTCCGGTTCGCAGGGGACTCCGACCGCGACAATCAACCCCAACGGTCCAAACGTGATGGATATTGGTGGCGCTGGAAATCTGTATATCTGGATCGGCGGTATCGTCACGCCCAGCATCGCCCAAACCGGCGGTGACTACAGCGCAGACATCACACTGACGGTGACATACACGGGCAACTAGCTCTCGCCGTCCACGTGTTCGGCGGTGGTCCGGTATTGACAGATCGGCGTTTGGCGGTATCTTGAAATCGTACCCACACGATTTCAGGAAACCGCATGTCTCAATTCCGGCTCTCGATATCGCTTCGGATCGCTCTGCTTGCGTTGCTGCTATCCGGCGGCGTTACCGCCGAAGATCATTGCCCGCCTGACTCGAAGTCGGCTTCGATTTCTGTGCGGGCAACAGTCATCGCGCCGCTCGGGGTGACTGTCGATCCGGATCGGTCGAGCCTGGATATCTGGGGCGACCCACATTCTGAGCCTCAGGTTCGGCGGAGGCTGATCAGCTGGAGTCACGACGCCGACTCCTGCTCCGTGCGGCTAACCAACTCCGATTCTCCGCACATCCGGGGACGGGCGCAGCTGAGCGAAACGGCTTCGATCCACGCTGTTGCCGACTCGGTCGTAGTTTCGTTGGTCTATATCGATCAGTAGTCTCACGTGCCACCGTCGGCTCGTTTTGATATTGCTTCTCTTCCCGCCTCTCATGATCTTCGAATAATGCGGCATCTTCACACCTCCCAGGCCCTCAGAGTTTGTGCCATTGTCGTACTGAGCGTTCTGCTGTGGCTCGAACCGGCGTCAGCTCAGAATGTGGTGGTAAACGAGGATCTGATCTTCAGTTACGTCTATCCCGGCGTCCCCAAGGAGATAGACAAGAGCACGGCCGGATCGGCGGCGGAGTTCCTTATCACCGGGACGGCCGGCGACGAGGTGAGTATCACCTTCACGCTCCCCTCCTATATGAGCCAGAGCGGTTATACGATGCAGGTCCTTTTTCCGCAGACCTCGTGCGCTCTGGACTCAAGCTCGGTTCCGGACCAGTCCTCGCCGCCGGTGGACGACCTTGATCCATATGATGTTATCACCTATCGACTGGGGTCGGCCGGGCTGACGGTCTGGCTGGGGGGGAAGGTGATTCCGAAGCTGGCACAGCCGCCGGGCGACTACACCGCCGATATCGTCATAACTGTCGCTTATACAGGTCTTTAGAGCAACCCTTTCGGTCTGTTCAAGAATCGATCAGTCTTTGGATTCTCCCCATAATTAATGGGCCTTTCCCCTGAACTTTTGCTGATCAGTGTTCGATCAATTGATAAAGCGAACGCTGTGAAGCGCGCTGTATACAGGGACAAGTACTAAGAAGGCTCAAATAAACATGGAGAGCATCATGGACAGGAAGAGTAATCATCGCACAGTGTCGACCCTGACCGCAGTCGCGGTTGGTCTCGCAATGCTCCTCACGGGGACGGCGTTCGCCAACGACGTAGGTATCGGTAACGCTACTGCGACTGTCGCCGCTGCGCTCGCCATTACGACGCCGGCTGATCTTGATTTCGGGACGGTGTATGCCGGTGTTGCCAAGACGCAGGCGAAGGATGCAGCCGGTGCGGGCGTCTTTACGGTGACCGGTTCGCCGGACCAGCCGTTCCAGGCGTTCTTGAATCTGCCGGAGTATCTCTGGGACAACGTATCGAAGCAGCGTCTTGATCTCACGTTTACCGACACCGACGCCGGTCTCGATCTTACCGGTAACGCTACCCCGGCTTCGTACGCCGGCGCGGATTTCGATCCCCGCGGTCTCGGCTCTATCACGATCGCGGCCGGCCAGACGACTGCGAACATCTTCCTCGGCGGTAAGGTGACCCCGAAGGCCTACCAGGCTTCCGGTACCTACACGGCCGATATCGTACTGACCGTTTGGTACGAAGGTGATTGATAGACAATAGGTTAGACAGCAAGCTATAGTTTCGAAGAAGCCGGCCCCGGGGCCGGTTTCTTTTTGCCCGGTAGTCCCGGAGCTCCCAATTCCCCGCCAATCGAGAACCGGCTGTTAAGTTTTTGCACAGCCGGTCGATCACTATCAATGACAGATAGAGCACTGCCATGAGGGCCGGTGCGCAGATCTTGAACAGGAGGCCAGAAGCGAAATGCATAGGCAGCAGTTCGCAGGTGTCCAGATCCGATGGCTGCTGGTCAGTCTCGGACTAGCGCTGTTACTTCGATCGGGCTCAACCCGGGCCGACGATGTTGCCATCGGTTCGGCGACCGCGACCGTCGTACAGGCGATCACCGTAAGCGCCACATCGCCACTCGCATTCGGGACCGTCTATCAGGGGGTACCGGTGGCGATCGCTAATGATGATGCCGACGCCGGCATCTTCTCCGTTTCGGGCTCCGGCGGCGCCCCGGTGCTGATCTACTTCCAATTGCCGGAGTATCTCTCGCTGTCAGACAACACCGATCGCATGAACATCGTCTTCGGTCCAACCGATCTGGCGATCGACTCGACCGGCTCCGGATCTCCCGGCGGCGCCTGGGGCGGTGGCTGGCCGGATATCAACCCCTATGCGGTTCCGTCGGGAACGGCTATCGGCGGTGGCGGCGCCACCAGTGTCTATTTGGGCGGCACGGTTTACCCACGGATCGGGCAGCGAGCCGGTTCCTACGAGGCGGATATTGTCATCACGGTCGCCTACGAGGGGACCTGATTATGGTTGAGAAAGTGCGGCCGACGGTGCTAGCTTGAGGTACACAACCGCACTTCACACAGGGAATGCTAAAATGACGTTCAGAAGATTTTATAGTTCACACGTTGCTCCCGTGACCGCAGTCGCGGTGTTTCTGGCTCTGGTCGCTTTCGCCATGCCGACATTTGCCGGCGTACTGGTGGCGCCGACCGTGGTGTTCATATCGGACCTCAATAGAACCGGGCGGTTGGAAGTGCAGAACACGGGCGATGCGCCGCGCGAGGTTACGGTGCGGCTCGCCTATGGCCTGCCGGAATCGGACAGCCTCGGCAACGTCTTCGTCCAGCTCCAGGACTCCAATATCACCGATCCCAAAGCCGCGGTCGACTGGGTGAAACCGTTCCCGCGCAAGATTGTCGTGCCGCCGGGAGGCACGCAGGTGATCCGGTTGGTGGCGCGTCCGCCGCAGGACCTGCCCGACGGCGAGTACTGGGCGCGGATCGTGGTGACTTCGCGCGAAGGGAAGTCGGAGCTACCGACGCCCGAGGGCAATGACCAGATTGCCACGCGACTAAACATGGTCATGCAGACCGCCATCATGCTGAAATATCGCAATGGCGAGTGCATGACACGATTGGAGATGACCGATCATACCGCTTCGCTGACCGACAGCGGTGCGGAGGTGCTCCTTGGTCTGAAGAATCTCGGCAACGCCTCGTACATGGGGGTGCTTCGCTGCTCAATCACCGACGCCGACGGCAAGACGGCCGCCGAAAAAGATTTCAATATTGCAGTGTATGACGACCTGCTTCGTCGGGTCGATCTCGAGTTCGACCGGGCGCAGTTTCGGGCGCCGTTTACGGTCGATGTCAATATCTCAAGTGAAGGGCGCACCGATGTGGCGCGCGAGGATATGTTGTTCGGCAACGACGTGTCGTACAGCATGACAATTGAATAAGAGTCGCCGAAAAGGAAACGGCGATTCATGAAACCGGTCTATGAACATACGATCCTTCTTACATCTGCCGGGGGCTGTGCGCACCGGAGTACTGTGCGGGCTGCTGCTGGCAGTGGCATCGGCCCCGTATGCACAGGAGCCGGAGTACGAAGAGATCGTCGTGACGTTCGAAGTGCAGCGTCTGCTCAAGACCGACCTGTTCGTGCTCTACGACGGTGAGGCGATCTATCTCCCGCTCATCGAGACTTTCCGCCTGCTTGATCTCAACGCCCGGACCGATGTCGACAACCACATCGCCTATGGCTTCTTCATCAGCAATAACCAGCGCTATGAGATAGACGTACGGGCCAATCGAGCCCGAACGCATCTGGGGGAGTTTCCTCTCACGGCCGGTGACTGTATCGAGACGCAATACGAGCTGTACCTTCGTGTCGAGCTCTTCAACAAACTCTTCGGACTCGATCTGGAGTTCGACTTCTCGATGCTGCGGGTCTTCATGAAGCTCAACAAAGATCTCCCGGCCTGGCAGAAGCTCGAGCGGAGAATGGCGCAGAAGAAACTTCGGAGAGAAACAGTCGCCCTTCGCGATGTTCGTGAGCTTCCACTGAGCCGACAGTACCTGGCCGGAGGAGCGCTGGACTGGACGCTGTCATCGAATCCTCTCGAAGACAACCACTATTACGACCTGACCGCCGGCGGCGTTGTGCTCGGCGGGGACTTCACACTCGAAGCGTCGGGCAATACAGTCAACGGTTTCTCGCCCGACCGGCTGTCTCCACGGTGGCATTACTACGTGGAGAACAACGGTTGGCTGACACAGGCCGAGGCCGGGAGAATCACGACCAACGGTCCGCTGGCGCGATCTCTCGACGGTGGCCTTCTGACCAATCGCCCGCAGGTGCAGCGCAAGTACTTCCAGACGCTTCGGTTGAACGGCTATCTCGGCGAGGGCTGGGAGGTTGAGCTGTATGTCGACAACAAGCTGACCGATTTTATGGATACCGACCAGAACGGCGAATACAACTTCAACCTCGATATCGTCTACGGGTCATCGCTTATCACGCTGAAGATGTACGGTCCCAACGGTGAGATCCGCACCGAAGAGCAGTTTATTGCGATTCCATATAACCTGATCCCGAAAAACTCCGTGGAATACACGGTGGCCGGCGGTTCCACCGACCAGGGTCGGGAGACCGGGACCTTTGCACAGGGGACAGCCTACTACGGTGTGCTGGACAATCTGACTGCGGGCCTGGCGACCGACGTTCCGGTTTCCGCCGAAGACAGTTCCGAGGTAACAGTGGCCGCCGACCTCACGTTCCAGCCATTGGGCAACCTGACGCTGAACACGTCGTTTTCGCCGAATAACGAGATGAGTCTGGCGGCGAACTTCACGGAGTTGTCGGTGGTCAGTCTGAGTGCGGAGGCGACCAGGTATTTCGAGAATCCGATTCGTAATTACGTCGAACGGGACTACAGCCTTTCGTTTTCGGCGTCGGCGCCGATTCGCTACAAGGGCCGCTATTTCGGACTGCGGTATAATGTGCTGCACGAAGTACGGCGCAATGTGAACACGACCAGTATGTCGTATGGTCTGAGCGCCTCATTGCCCCTTATCTCGTTGAACTATCTCGGGCGCACCAAGCTCTCGCGAAACGAAACCCGGACGACAACGACCAGCAACAGCCAGTTGATAGCCTCGCCCAACTTCCTTCGATGGGTACGACCGCAGTTCCGGATCGATTATGACCACAGCCGGAATGAGATCAGCCGCTACTCGGTGTTTCTTTCGAAACGACTGTTCCGGATCGCCCAGACGACTCTGTCCTATGAACGCAACGAGTTGACCGGGTCCGATCTGTTTTCGGTGACGGTCGATGTCTTTACGGACTTCCTCGGTCTCACCTCGCGGGTGTCGCGCTCGGACAACCAGACACGCTGGAACCAGTTGCAGCGCGGGTCGATTCAGTACGACCACGCCGCCCGCAACGTACGCTTCGAGCGGCGCAATCAGGTCGGCTATGGCGCCGCGGTAGTACGGCCGTATCTCGACCGCAACTACAACGGCGAGTATGATGCTTCCGATGAATATCTTCCCGGTCTTCGGGCGAAGATCGAGGGAGTGGGCGGACGGCCAACCGGTAAGGACCGTGTCTACTACTACGACCGCCTTCGCGCCTACGACAATTATCTGGTGCAGATCGACGAATACAGTCTCGATAATCCACTTCTGAAGCCGACCCACGAGAACTTCCGCGTGACCGTCAGCCCCAACATGGTGACCGAGATCAGAGTCCCAATCGTGATGGCGGGGGAAATCAACGGCGGGGTCAGGCGGGAAACCGAACTCGGCGAAGTCGGAGTCGGCGGTGTGCGAGTAATGCTCTATAACCTGTCGAAGGAGACCGTGACCGAGGTCACCAGTTTCAACGATGGTGAGTTCTATTATCTGGGGCTGATTCCGGGGCAATACCGCGCCTATGTCGATCCGGCCCAGCTGGAGCAGTATGGCTACCAGTCGATTCCGGCGCAGATCGAGTTCGAGGTTGCACCGATCGATGGTGGCGCGGTGGTAAACGATATCAATTTCGTGCTCACGGCAGCCAAATAGCGCCGGTGCGATCCGATTAATCTCGACTTCCTCACACTTTTGCTGTGCACGGCGAACAAAACTCCCTTTATTTACCTCATTGAAATCCAACGACAATCGATCTTACAAGGACTTGTATGTACCAGTTTGAAACATCCGTACGTCTGCACGACACCGATTCCGCAGGGCTGCTCTTTTTCGCCAATCAGTTCAAGATGGCGCACGACTGCTACGAGAGCTTCCTGTCCGACAATGGCCTGAGCTTTCTTACTATCATTGTCGAGCGCGACTACCTTCTGCCAATCGTTCACGCTGAGGCCGACTACGCCGAAGCTCTGGAAGTGGGGCAGGAGCTGGTGGTTGAATTGTCGGCCGGCCGGATCGGGAACTCGTCGTTCACACTAAATTATCGTTTTACCAGCGATGACGACGAGGTTGGTTCGGTGTCAACCGTGCACGTTTGCGTGGATGCCGAGACCGGTGAGAAACGGGATCTTCCCGATGAACTGGTGGAGATACTCGAAGAGCTGTAGTCAGTCTCGAGTAATGTCTTCGCTCTCGACGAGAGCTGCGAAGGCCGCGCGCGACGGCTTGAGGCCGGAGGACGAGTCGATATCGGGCCAGGAGAGGAAGCGCTCCGGTATGGCGAATCGCGGCAGGAGCGGCTCCAGTGCCGTACGAAGACGGTTTCTGTCGAGGTTGGCGTTCCCGACCGTTCGCACAAACGCCACCGGTCGGAAGTCAAACTCGGGATCGGGCGCCGGTACGACAATCACTTCTTCGATATCATCCAGCGAGCACAACGCTCGTTCAATCTGCTCCGGCTGAATGTTTTCCCCCCCTGAGACAAACATGTTGTCACGGCGACCGTAAACCGTCAGGTAACCGTCGGCGTTGAGCCGCCCGGTATCACCGGTCGCAAACCAGCCTTCGCCGTCAAAAGGTATCTCAAGCGAGTCGCCGTCGACATATCCCGCGAATCGAGTCTTCCCCTTGACGAAGATCTGGTTGTCATCGCCGATACGGAGGTCGCGATAGGGGAGCGGTCGCCCGGCGGTGTCGGTACGGATCGGCAGATCGTCAGGGGCGGTGGTTGTGACCTGCGAGGCCATCTCGGTCAGGCCATAACTTTTGTAGACCGGCAGTTCGTACGAGCAGGCACGTCGGATCAGGCTGTCCGGGATGGCGCTGCCGCCGAGCAGGACCGCCTTGATCCGGGCGGAGCGCCCACGAAGCGCGCTTTCATCTCCCAGCAAGCGGCGAAACTGGGTGCTGACCAGCGACAGATGAGTCACACGGTAGCGCTGAATCGACTCAGTCAGTTCCATGCCGCGTTCGGGAAGCACAACACTCCCGCCGCCGAGCAGCGCCCGGAACAGGATTCCGAGTCCGCCCACATGATACAGCGGCAGCGAGAGCAGCCAGCGATCGGCGGGGCCGAATGGAATGTTGTCGTTCGACCCTTCGGCATTGAAGTAGAAATTGCCCAGCGTCAGCAGCGCGGCTTTCGGATCGCCGGAACTTCCCGATGTGAAGACAATTCCTGCCGGCTGGTCGGCTGCTCGCATGATGGGCGAATCGACTATGGGCGAGGAGCGCGGGGAGTCGATTGCGCCCTCCAATCTCGCGGGATCGAGGCAGTCGTATGTCCCATACGTGTAGTGCGAGACGACAGCTTTTGGTTTGACGAGGTTCAGCGCTCGGACAATCATCGCTTCCGGCCAGCGGATATTCAGGGGGGAGAAGACAATGCCGGAACGAACACACGCACAGAGAGCAAGCACCATCAGGGCGGAATTGTCGCACACGAAGGCGATCCGGTCCCCCTCGCCATAACCAAGCTTCGACAGCTCGCCCGCGAGAGCGAGCGTCTGACGATCAAAGCTGTCGAAGGAGTGGGCTCGATCACGGTCGATCAGGGCGGTGTGGCCGCAGAACCGCCGGGCAGCCTCGAGCACCGGGCACGGTATGCTAGACATCGCAAACCTCACGCAGCTGGTTGAGCTCGACCGATGTCATCGCGGCAGTGGCATCCTCAATCTGGAGTCGGGCATTCCTTATACGAAGCGGGAAGCCTACCGGTTGCCTGTCAAACCAGCGTAGCGTGTCAAGTCCGATCGGGATACTTTCGCTTGTGAGCGCGGCTGCAAGATGCACCAGAGCCGCCGAACCCACCGTTGACTCAACCGCCGAGCTGACCACCGGAGTCAGGCCGAGACCGATCGCCCGGCGCGCAAAGCGCATTGCCCGCTCCACGCCTCCAAGCAGCATCGGTTTGAGAATCACTGCAGCCAGACCATCAAACGGGTTAAGTGTTTCCGGATCGAGGCTGCACATCGACTCATCGAGCGCGATCGGAAGAGAGGTTCGTGCGGATAGTTCAGGCAGGCGAGAAGGATCCGCGAGCGGTTCTTCGACATAGACGATTGGTACACCGGAGATGCCGTCAGCGAACCGAATCGCATCGTCGAACTCCCATGCCCGGTTGGCGTCGAGTCGCAGTGCGACCTGACCGCCCAGTCCCGCCGCGACCGTCCGTACGCGCACGATGTCCTGCTCGATCGACGCGCTTCCCACTTTGATTTTCACCGTGCGGTACTGCTCGTCCCGTATCCGGATCAACTCTTCGGACAGCTGATCGTCGTCGGCAGTAATCAGTCCGTTAACTGCTGCATAGCCGTGTGGATGGTCGGACAGCAATCCGGCCAGCGAAAGACCACGCGAGCCGGCGATCATCATCAGCACCGCACACTCGAATCCAAAGCGGACCGAAGGCAGCAGCGCCTGCTTCCCAATCCAGCGGTCGAAACCACCTGAGAGCTCTTCGAGATTGTCAGGTACAGGTTGGCCGCGCAGTAAGAATCGGAGTCGCTGAACAGCGTCAGTCGCCACAGCGATATCTTCAGTGCTGAAGCTCGGAAGAGGAGCGATCTCCCCCCAGCCGAAGCAATCACCGCTTGCCAGGCGAACCAGCAGTCCCTCGCGCTGGGAGTGTGATGTTCCGCCGAAGACGAGAGGTCGGTTGAGCGGGAGCCGGTAGGCGTAGATGTCAAACTGCTCTATATCCATCGCAGCCAACCAAGGGAAAACAAGACACTGTAGATCAGCAGGACCCGTCCGGTGGCAGCGAGGGTGTTGTTAAGCATCGGTCCGGAACCGTGAAAGATATCAGGCAGTCGCAGGAGGGCCGGAACGAAAGCAACGGTTGCCACCAGGGCGGTCATCGGCCCGGACTCGACCACGTACAGGTAGACCGGAATGAGGCAGGCGAGTGCGACGGCGCCGATATACTCGGCGCGGGCGAAGGTTCGGCCAAACCGCACCGCCAGTGTGCGTTTGCCGGCGGCGCGGTCATTGTCTATGTCTCGAAGGTTGTTGACGGTCAGGATGGCGACCGAGAAAAGGCCGGGGGCAAGACCGGCGATCACCACCTGCGATGTGATCGTCAATGTCTGCACGTAATAGGTGCCACCCACCGCGACTGGTCCGAAGAAGACCAGGACGAACAGGTCGGCGGTGCCGTTGTAGGCCAGCGGAAACGGACCCGAAGTGTACAGCGCACCGAACAGGATCGACAGCAGACCAATCGCAGCCACCGGCCAGCCGCCGCGATAGACGAGATAGATCCCGATTACAAACGCGAACCCGAAAGCAAGTATCGCCGCATTGCGCACGGCGGACGGTCTGACCAGTCCGGCCTGGGTGATACGAGTCGGGCCGACCCGGTCAGCGGTGTCAGAGCCTCTGACGAAGTCGGCGTAGTCGTTGGCGTAGTTGGTGCCGATTTGGATGAGCAGGGCGCCGAACATGGCGGCCAGGGCCGCGAGCAGATGAAAGCCGTCGTCGGTATAGGCCATGACGGTGCCGATCAACACCGGCGCTATGGCAGCCGGGAGTGTTTTCGGTCTGGCCGCGAGCGCCCAGACTTTGATCGGCGACATCGACATGGTGTGAGCTGACTACTACGAGCGACGAGGGTACTTCGAGAAGTCAGGCTTGCGTTTCTCGACAAACGCATTGCGCCCTTCCTGTCCCTCTTCGGTCATGTAGAAGAGCATGGTCGCATTGCCCGCCAATTCCTGCAATCCGGCCTGACCGTCACAGTCGGCGTTAAGGGCCGCCTTCAGGCAACGAATCGCGATCGGCGAATTGGCGAGAATCTCCCGGCACCACTGCACGGTCTCTTCTTCGAGTTTTTCGAGCGGAACGACCGTGTTGACCAGTCCCATCTCGAGTGCCTGCTGCGCGTTGTATTGGCGGCAGAGGAACCAGATCTCACGGGCTTTCTTCTGGCCGATAATGCGGGCCATGTACGACGCGCCGTAGCCGCCGTCGAATGAACCGACCTTCGGTCCGGTCTGTCCGAATATGGCGTTGTCGGCCGCGATTGTCAGATCGGCCATGAGATGCAGGACATGGCCGCCGCCAATCGCATACCCGGCGACCATCGCAATGATAGGTTTCGGACAGGTCCGCATCTGGCGCTGGAAGTCGAGCACGTTGAGGCGGTGGACGCCGGATTGATCTTTGTAGCCGGAGTCACCGCGTATTTTCTGATCACCACCGGAGCAAAAGGCTTTGTCACCTTCGCCGGTGAGAATGACCACCCCGATCGTCTGATCCTCGCGTGCATCGGCCAGCGCTTCGGACATCTCGACCACCGTCAGCGGCCGGAAAGCATTACGTACCTGCGGTCGATTGATAGTGATCCTGGCGATACCGTCGAACTTGTGGTACTTGATGTCGGTGAACTGGCCGGCTTCGGTCCAAGCAATTGCAGTCATGTTCTCCTCGATATCAGAAACGATTCAACTTCAGTGTAGAAGCGGTCGGGTTGTTCGAAATGCACGTTATGTCCGCTTCGGGGAATGATACACAGTTCGGCGTGCGGGCACAAGTCGGACATACGCTCTGCGACAGTCCGAAACTTGCCGTCGAGCTGCCCGGCGATGAAGAGTATGTTATGTTCGAGGGAACCAAGCCTGTCCCAGAGGGGGGCCTGTGCGCCGGTCCCCATGGCACGAAGCGATTGCGCCAGGCCTTCCCGACGGCACGCAAGTCTTCGCTGCAGCAGGCTCTCGAACCGGTCGCGCTGAAGACCCATCCCGGCAAACATCGGTTGCTCGTACCACTTCATGAAAAAGGCGGTCAGACTGCTCCGCTCGATCTCGCCTGCACGCTGTTCGTCGAGCTTGCAGCGGGCGCGGCGTTCTTCCTCGTCTATGATTCCCGCCGTCGTTGACTCAAGTATCGCTCGCCCGAATCTGTCGCCATGGTGGACCAGAAGGTACAGGGCCAGTCGGCCGCCCATGGAGTAGGCGATCAGGTCGCAGTTGTGAATATCCAGATGATCGAGAACGGCAAGTACGGCTGACGCGCAGTTCGGCATTGCGAAGTGTTCTTCGTCGATCATTCCGGTTTCGCCGTGTCCGGGAAGATCGACAGCGATGGCCCTGACAGGGGCAGACAGGCGCTCGCGGATGTCGGCCCAGTCACGTCTGTCGCCGGCGAAGCCGTGCAGAAACAGAACGGGACGACCCTCGCCGCCCGTATCATTAAAAGCGAGTAGAGGTGACTTCTCAGGCATGAGGCTTCTGGTCCGTGGAGAGTGTGCTCATGGTCTGTCCGACTCTGTGAATCAGCTCAACCGTTGTACCACGGTCACAGGCGATTTCGATGATCGAAGAGTGCCGTGCGTCGCGAGCCGTCAGATATGCTTTCTGGAAGCCATCGAGTGTATCAACGCGCTCGTAGGGAAGTCCAAACTGATCGGCGGCTGAGGCGAACGTCATTCCGTGCGGAGTGGCAAACCACCGCTCGAACACATCGTGGTGCTCGGCTATCGGAAGCAGCGCAAAAATTCCGCCACCATCGTTATTCAGGATAATGACTGTGATCGGAATCCGGGACCCGGCAGCCAGCGACAAAGAGTTCAGGTCATGAAATAGAGCGAGATCACCGATCAAGAGGGTGGTTGGTCGTCCGAGTCCACGCGCAAGACCGGTCGCCGAAGCGACCGTACCGTCGATTCCGCTCGCCCCCCGGTTGGCGCCAATCGGTGCCATCTCGCCTGTACAGGCGCCAAACATATCCATCAATCGAACAGGCATGGAACTGGCCAGCCAGAGAGCGTGACGAGGGAGAATCAGGTGTGAGAGAAGATGTGCGATCGACGGTTCGTTCAACTCGCCGGTGTCGATCAGATGTGCGATCGCTTCCCGGGTCCGCTCCGATGCCGTTTGCCAGCGCACAAGATGATCGGAGCCATCTCGCGCGGTCGTATGTTTCGACAGTTCCGTCCAAACGGCGGCGAAAGAAGCATCGATACGAAGCGTCACCTGGTGGTTCGGGTCAAAGCCGCGTTTCTCGCCATCGACCATGATATACTGCGTCGGTTTGGCATGATCGAGCCACTGCAGCAGGCGTTTGGACGTGAGCCGCCCACCGATGTGCAGACAGCAATCGGGTGCGAGGTGTTGCTTCACCTGGTCCGAATAGAGTACAAGGTCGTAGTTGGAGATCACGTTGGGATGAACCAGTCCGAGACGCAGACCGGACTGGATATCGGGAAGTACCGGCCAGCCGATGCGCTCGCTGAGCTCGATCACGGCGTCGCGCTCGGACTCGGAGTCGAGCTTCCCCGCCACGATGATACCGCGACTCGCTGCGTTGATCGACTCCGCCAGCGTGTGCATGTCGGCGCGGTCGGGCGCCTTCGATTCCCGTCCGGCTGACGTATACGGCGACGTCTGTTCCATCCACTGCCCGACAGCATTCAGATACTCCGTGTAATCCTGACCATCGTCAACCGGCGCCAGCGGCTCTCGGAAGGGGCAGTTGATATGCACCGGTCCGGCCGGTATCGACTTAGCGGAATGCACGGCGCGATCAATCAATGAAAGCAGAGCGGTCGCCCGGACGCTTGTGTCGGCGGAGGGCAGATTCAACTCGTGCCGGACGTAGTGCGAAAAAATGCCCGGCTGTTTGATGGTCTGGTTGGCGCCGCAGTCCTGCAGTTCCGGCGGACGATCGGCCGTCAGCAGTATCATCGGTACTCGGTCCATGTACGCTTCGACTACCGCAGGAAGGTAGTTGGCGACTGCCGTCCCCGAAGTGCAAATCAAGGCGGCAGGCCGCCTGGCCCCACGCGCATAACCAAGTGCGGCAAACGCCGCTCCGCGCTCATCGAAATGAACAACCGACTCGGCCTTCGGATGCCGCGCCGCCGCGACTGTCAGTGGCGTCGAACGAGAGCCGGGGGAGATGAAGAAATGCGTGATGTCCTGACGGGTGAGTTCTTCGATCAGGAGCGAAGCCCACAGGGAGTTGATGTTGGCCGGGTTCAGGTTCATGAATCGGTCAGCAGCCGCACGATGGGCGACGTTTTGTTTTCGATCTCCTGCCACTCGTCCTCGGCACGGGAGCCGGGAACGATCCCCGCGCCCGCGTAGAGTCTGGTCTCGCTGTGTCGGGTCAGGGCCGAGCGGATGCCGACCGCAAACTCCGAGCGATCGGGGGAGATCCAGCCGACCGGTCCGGCGTACCAGCCCCGGTCAAACGGTTCTAACGCAGCAATCCGGTCCATGGCCGCGTGCGAGGGCAGCCCCGCTACCGCCGGCGTTGGATGCAGCCCCGACAGCAGGGTGGCGTCGCAGGCAAGATCGTTTTCGTTTCGTTCGGGCATACGTCCCAGAATGCGGGTATAGAGATGCTGTACCCGCGGTGTAGTGCGCACCGTCACTTCATGGTCAACCCGGCAGGAAATACCGGCGGATGTCAGTGCACCGGCGATGCCGTCGATGACAAACTGGTGCTCGCGGCGATCCTTCTCGCTGTGCAGAAGTTCGTCCGCGAGGGAGGCGTCATGCTCGTCATCGGAGCCCCGGGGCCTGGTGCCGGCCTGTGCTTCGCTCTCGATCAGCACCCCCTTCCGGCTGTACAACCGCTCCGGTGTGGCGCCGAAAAAGACGAGAGTGGGATCGAACTGGAAGGCGAAGGTATAGCAGTCACCGGCGGCGCGGAGCTGTTCGAGCAGCGGCCACGGTGTGATCGGTTTTTCCGTTTCGAGAAGTGATTCACGGGCGAGGACGATTTTTTTGAGCGTGTCACCGTCGAGCGAAGCAAGCGCGGCATCTATTGTTTCAGACCAGGTGTCCCGGCCGGGCGCATCTGTTCGCCTGAGAATGGTCGCTCTCTCTGGTTGCAGTGACCCGACATCGAATCGAAGCGTCTCGAGTTCGCTGATTATCTCGTCCGAGCGTCCGTCCTGGAGATCGCTGTCGAGCAGGTTGCAGGCAAACGCCGTGCTGTCACGGTAGTTGAGAAGTTCGAATCGGGGAAGAACGAACATGCAATCTGGTGTGCAGCGCCACGGAGACGATTCGCTCTGCGCTCGATTTCGATAGTCAAAACGCATGCCGCCGTAGTAGCGAAGGCCGTCAGGGGCTTCAGAGAGTACATAGTCCAGCCGCTTGAAGAGCGGGGCGACGTTGACCGGCGCATTCATCGTTATCAATTCGGCCGACCCGACCCCCGCCATCTCCCACTTGCCGGCGCGATCGGCCCAGTACACTTTGCGTGCGAAGTCCTGGCGGGCCAGCCAGGCCAGCGGAGAGATACGATCTATCGCAATTGTCAGTCGATAAGTCTGGGGGCGGTTGCTGTCGTGCGGCATCCGACCGTAGCGTTTGGTAAGGTCTTTTATGCGCCCGGTGATTGTCTCGACAATGGCGCCGCGCTCGACAGTGGGGATGTCGGTCATCAGGTGTGACATCACATGTCTCCCCGATAGATGGTTGCGATTCCAAAGGTGAGAGGGTGCTTCTGGACGTGCCTGAACCCGGCCGACCGCATTAACGCCAGAAAATCCTCACCGTACGGGAAAGTCTCGACCGTCCGGTTCAAGTAACGATAGGCGGATGAGTCTCCCGATATTACACCTCCCAGCCGTGGCAGAATATGCCGGAAGTAGAACAGATAGAATCTGCGAATGATCGCATTCGATGGCAGTGAAAACTCGAGCATCAAGGCCCGTCCGCCCGGTCGAAGGACGCGGGTCATTTCGGAGAGCGCGGTGGAGACATCGCCGACATTGCGGATGCCGAACGAGATGGTGACGGCATCTATCGATTTGTCTGCAACGGGGAGTGACTCGGCGAAACCGGTCTCGAGTCGAAGTCTGTCGGCGAGTCCTCGCCGGGCAATCTTCTCGCGGCCGATTTCAAGCATCTTCTCGGCCGGATCGAGACCGATTCCTTCGGAGACACGGCCGCATTCGAAAGCCGACAGTAACTGATCTCCCGTACCGGTGGCAAGATCGAGCACGCGGAGGTTCTCGCCGGGGGGGAGGAGGTCGACCAGTTTTCTTCGCCAGCGTTTGTCGCGGTTGGCGGAGAGGAGGTGGTTGAGCAGGTCATACCGATGGGCAATACGGTTGAACATCAAGGCGACGTTGTCGCGCGATGGTCCCCGGTCGGTCGGGTTGACGCTGGTCATGTGAACGGCTTTCATTTCCTTTCCGACTCCACTACCAAGCTTCGGGCCGCCGATCGAATCGATCGGTGCACGGCAATATACTGTATTGTCTAACGGATTCAAGTCGTAGTCGGTTCGTTTGGAGGGCGGGAGGGTTCGCCGGGTCATGCTTCGACTCCGCTCCCCCTTCGACTCCGCTCAGGGTGACGGGGTAAGCGGCTCAGGGTGACGGTGTCGGCATCGGGTGTTCTGAGGCGTGGGTTTATATGACGCGACTCGTGCCGAGTACGTTTTTCGTCGTACAAGAATGACCAGCATCGCCTTACAGCGAAATGGGTTTGTTTTGTCATTTTTTAGGTTCCGTTTTTTGCAAATTCCCTCTAATGCATTCGGGTATTGCAAGATAGGCCGATCCGCAGCACTTACGGACTGGCATGTGTTGTTGTCACACGTCATAGACATTGCTCCTTACAAAGGCGGGCGCTTGTCCGGTTACCATTGGTTTGGTTGTGAAATCGCGGGGGATATCGGCAGTGCAACATGAGATGCGTGGCGGACGGGGGTACGCGCTGTTTGCACGTCCCCCTTCGACTCCGCTCAGGGTGACGGTGAAGAATGCAAGGTGACGTCTGGGACATCGGTACTTGAGTCCGCAGTCCGCAGTCCGCAGCGGCAGGGTCGGGTACTCAACACAGAGAAACCCACCATAAATGGTGGGCCACCCAACGTCTGGGACATCGGTATATGAGTCCGCGGTCCGCAGCGGCGGGGTCGGGCACAGAGAAACCCAGCATAAATGGTGGGCCACCCAACGCACGCATGGGGGTGTGTCGGGCGCCGCCGGAGCAGAAACAAAAAACCCTCCTCGCCGAAGCGGGAGGGTGATTTGGGTCAGCTTTGTGTACGCTTATTTGTACAGGCTGTCGCGGTTTTCATCGGTGACCGGAACCATTTTGGTGGAGAACTTCCACGCACCGTTCTCGGCCTTGACCGCTTTGACAACTTTCAGGTACTCTTTCCGGGCTTCTTTCTGTTTGAGCTTATCCTGAAAAGTCTGTTTCTTGGCCATCAAAGACCTCCTCGATTATCGACTCACTATCATATTTCGCACGCAAGGCCGCGAGTTCGTTTTTGGTTGCCACGAGCACGCGGGTTGTCTCATGAAGCAGGGCGAACTCCTTGTCGTGAGCGAACCGCTCGGCCGCCTGATCGAAGTAGGTCACGGCGGTACCGTAGTCGCGCTGTTTGAGCGACCGAAGCGCCATGACGTAGGCTTTTTCCGACAGGTTAAGCACCGGCTCGCCTCCCTTTGATACGTCGCTCGGCTTCTTTCAGCCGTCTAACGTACGGGTCGACTTTGTAGTTCTCCTGCTTGAGCGAATATATGATAAGCGCCGATAAAATCAAGGCCTCTTTATTCTGCTGCATTTCGGCCGATTTGAGGGCATCATCGAGCGCCGACAGGATATGCTGGCTGGAACCGGCGAGGTCGTCGAAGCGCCGGGTGATCCGTTCCATCAGATCCGAGAAACGGGCCAGCGAACCCGGTCGCTCGGCCTCGGCTTTCACGGCAATCTCCGGTCCCCGGGTCAGGACGATTTTCCGTTCGCCGCCTGTATGATGTTGCCAGCGTTTGATTTCCGCCTCGATCTTGGCCATGGCGGGGGAGCGCTCGGGGTTGGTCCGAAGGCGGGCATCGATCTGGTCGAGGATACGCGAGATGCGGCCGGTGTCGGCCGGGCGAAGGCTCTTGTCGTTCAGCCACTGGTTGTGCTCGGCGAACCAGCCGCCGATCTGGTCGGTCAGCTCATTGCCGTCACCAATCCGGCGGGCGATATCGTCCAACCGATTGATACCATCCAGCACTTCCAGGCGTTTCTCCTTGCCGGAGACGACTCGTTCCAGGAAGCCTTCGAGTACCGATTCCAGCTCTTCCAGCGTCTCTTGACGGCTCACACCTGTTCTCCCAAAACCGTCTCGGTTACGCGTCGATCCATGGTCGGGTGGCTCGTCTTCTCCTTGAGGTAGTCTTCAAACAGACCGGCCAGGCGTTTGACCATGTTGTCCAACTCGGTCGGGGCAGAAACAACTGCGGCGGCCGGTGCGGCCGCTTTCTTGCGCTCCGATGGGGTGATCAGGCCGGCCAGTTTCAGCTTGGCCATCGTCTTCAGGGCGTCCTCGCGCTCCATCGAAGACAACTCGCAGATATCGTTAACGGAGCGGAACCCGTCGACCAGCGCCATGATATTCCATTCCGCGGCTTCCATCGTGACCGCCCGCGAGCGACCCTTCTGCGACGCCGAGATGGAATAGACCTGTTCGAAATCGGGCAGGACTTCTTTGATCATCGACATCTCGTCATGGCGTCGGAGTCCCTCGAGAATGACATTCTCGACCGACAGGTTGACCGTGATCTCTTCCTCGGTCGGGAACTGGTCTTCATAGAACTTAAACGAACCGCTCTGCCATGAGAGAAGGGAGTAGAGCAGTTGTTCGATTTGCTCGCGGACCACTTTCTCGAGATCGGCACGGTCGATAAAGCGTTTTTTTATCAGGATCTCTCCGAGGCGGAGAGAATTTTCGGTGCGCGCCTGTGCGATCACCGCTTCGTCGAGCTGCTGCGCGGTGAGCATACCCCGTTCTTTGAGCAGCTGTCCCAGGTGGTAGGTCTGGCGGGGACCGTAGCCGTAGACGATGTCACCGTTGCGGAAATAGATCATGACGATCGACTCGTCTTTTTGGATGCCGAGCGTGCCCGATTTTCGGCTGACCGCGATCAACTGGAATATTTCCGGAAGGGTGAACTTCTCAATACTTCCTTGCAGATCCAGATCCATGGTTATCCCTATACCTTTTTCTTCTGTTTCCCCGGCAGTAGCGGCGTAAGCGGTTGGGACGAATAGGGATGGTGGAGTGTCATTTTTACTCGTCCCTTAACCACCTGAAGTGATAACTAGTTAGCCAGGATATGCTATCCTGCCTGATAGTATAATGTAATTATTGTTGCGTCAACCCAGAAGTGAGTATCTACCGTATTTTTTTGCGTTCCTTTCAGACTGTTCGGTACTTTGAAGGACCGGGGTTGTGTGCTTGACTATCGCGATGGTGCCTTTTATACCCATTTTGTCTTTTGTACGAAGCGGCCTATATAATATCATGGCGGTATCCCAACCGAAGGGGAGGAGTTTTTTCATGGCGGGCGAAGAGCAAATCAAAATCACACAACTTGTCAATCTCGGTGACACCTACCGGGTCAAGATAAGCTCGCAGGACGAGCCGCTCAAGATCAGTCTGGCCCTGGTGCATCAACATCGCCTGAAAGAAGGTATCGTCCTGACGCCTCCACAGCTGACCCAGCTGCTGGCCGAGGCGGAGCTGGACCAGTGCGACCAGGCCGCTGCGAGATTTCTCGCCATTCGCGAACACACTACCGGCGAGCTTCGCGAGAAGCTCCGGCGCAAGGAGTTTTCGAAAGACGCGATCGCGACTATCATAAAGCGATTCAGCGAGCGAGGGCTGCTCGACGACGCCCATGTTGCCGCCAAGCTGGTCCGATCATCGTTAGAGAAAAACCCATCGGGCAGAGCGTACCTGATCGCGGTGCTTCGGAAGAAACGGATCGACCGTGACCTCGCCGAGCAGACGGTCGATATGATTCTAAACGGGCGCGATGAGACCGCGCTGGCGGTCGAGTCGCTCGCCAAACGATGGTCGTCGCTTCGCCATTTAGAACTTGAACGGGCCCGCAGCAAGGCGTATAGTTACCTGTCCCGCCGCGGGATAGGCTATCGCGCGGCACGCGCCGCCTTCGAGCAATTGTACAACCAAGAAGTTGAGGACTCCGACCATTAAGACCGCCGAAATCAGAAAGTCTTTTCTGGATTATTTCCAGAGACATAAACACACCCTGGTGCCGTCATCGCCGGTGATCCCGTTCGATGATCCGACTATCCTGTTCACCAACGCCGGCATGAACCAGTTTAAGGATGTCTTCACCGGGAAACGCCGCACCGAATACTCCCGGGCGACGTCGTCGCAGAAGTGTATCCGCGCCGGCGGCAAACATAACGATCTCGACAATGTCGGGTTCACCGCGCGCCACCATACGTTCTTCGAGATGCTGGGTAACTTCTCATTCGGTGACTATTACAAAGAAGAGGCGATATACTTCGCCTGGGAGTTTGTCACTCGCGACCTCGAACTCCCCAAAGACAAGCTATACGCGACCGTCTACGAGACCGACGATGATGCGCTTGCCCTATGGGCGAAGATAGCGCCCGAACTCAAGGACGGCCGCATCATGCGGTTCGGTAAGCACGACAACTTCTGGTCGATGGGCGATGTTGGTCCGTGTGGTCCCTGTTCCGAGCTGCATTTCGACCGGGGCGAGAAGTTCGGCACCGGTCCCGAAGACAAAGTCAACGGTGAGACGGAGCGGTTTGTCGAGATCTGGAATCTCGTCTTTATGCAGGACGACCAGCTTGCCGACGGCAGGATCGTGCCGCTGCCCAAACCGTCGGTCGATACCGGCGCCGGTCTGGAGCGAATTGCCTCGATTGTCCAGGATGTCGACAGCAACTATGGAATCGATTTGTTTCAGAATATCATTGTCGCCATCTCAGACATCACCGGCACCAGGTACAAGGATAATGCTTCATCGCACCATGTCATCGCCGATCACATTCGCGCGTTGACGTTTGCCATCGCCGACGGGGCCGGGATATCCAACGAGGGTCGCGGGTACGTGTTGCGCAGAATCCTTCGCCGCGCCGCCCGTCACGGACGCCTGCTTGGCGCCAACGAACCGTTCATGTACAAGCTGGTGCCGGTGCTGGTAAACGAGATGGGGCAGGCCTATCCGGAGATCCGGGAGAAACAGTCGCATGTCGAGAGTGTGATTCAGGCTGAAGAGGAGTCGTTCCTCCGCACGCTCGAGACAGGTCTGCAGTTGTTTGAGAAGATATCGTCCCAGACGAGGTCTTCCGGCAGGAAGATTATCGACGGTGAAGAAGTCTTCCGGCTGTACGACACGTACGGGTTTCCCTACGACCTGACCGAGATCATCGCCGGCGAGCAGGGGCTGACGCTCGACCGCGAAGGATTCGACAAGGCGATGGTGAAGCAGCAGGAGCAGTCCCGGGCCGGGGCGACCTTCAAAGCCGAGTCGTTCGCGCATCGCGACAAGTTTGATGCCTTGAATCTGAATCTGCTGCCGACCGAGTTTGTTCGAGGTGAGTTGACCTTGAAAGCCAAGGCGATTGCGGTCGTCGGTGATGACAAGTCGGCGGCGATCGTGCTCGACCGCACGCCGTTCTATATCGAGTCCGGTGGACAGATCTCCGATACCGGCAGGTTGTTCACCGACACCTTCGAATTCGAGGTTGAATCTCTGCATCTCTATAACGACCTGCACTTCCATGTCGGTCGTGTCACGCGCGGGTCACTCGATGAGCTGAAAGAGCTTCCGGTGCAGGTCACCGCACAGGTGGAGTCGGCCCGCCGCTGGGACATCATGCGCAACCACACGGCGACCCATCTGGCCCACGCGGCATTGCGCAAGGTGCTCGGTGACCATGTCAAGCAGTCCGGCTCCTATGTCGGTCCGGACCGGCTCCGGTTCGACTTCTCGCATCATCAGCCGATGACACCGGAAGAGATTGCCGAAGTCGAGAAGATCGTCAACAACCAGATTCTCACCGGCAAGGATGTTCAAACGAATGTTATGGCGCTCGATGATGCCCGCAAAGCGGGCGCGATGGCGCTGTTCGGCGAGAAGTATGGTGACAAAGTGCGGGTGGTATCGGTCGAAGGGTTCTCGATGGAGTTGTGCGGCGGTACGCATGTCGACAACATCAGCCAGATCGGACCGTTCTTCGTGACGGTCGAGACCGGCATTGCGTCGGGCGTACGCCGTATGGAAGCGATCACCGGTCGCGGCGCGATCGACTACATGCTGGCCAACAAGGCGTTCAAGCAGGACGTGGCTTCGTTGGTCAACCGCCCGGAGGCTGATGCGCTCGAAGGAGTGAAGCAGCTCAAGGAGACGATCTCATCGCTGCAGAAGGAACTGAAAAAGACCCGCGAGCAGATGTTTGCCGGGGGCGGTGGGGAGATCGGTCAGTCGCAGGAGGTGGGCGGCGTGACGATCGCCACTAATGATTTCGGTGAGACTGACCGCGACACGATGGGCGCCTGGCTGGACAAGCAGAAGGCAATGGCCAATCCAGTCCTGGCGGTGGCAGTTGGTATGACCAACGGTAAGCGTGCTTTTATGGCGGCGGCCAGCGGCAGCGCCGTATCGCAGAAAAAGATTGATGTAGGTCGCCTGACCAAATCGGTGCTGCCCAAATTCGGTGGACGCGGCGGCGGCAAAGAGTCGTTTGCGCAGGGCGGCATTGAAACGAGCGCCTCGGTCGAAGAGCTCTTCAGAGCAGTCGAAGCGTGGGTGAAGGAATCTCTTTCCTGACCATATGAACAGCGTGTATCAAACCCTGTGTGATCTGAAGGACCGCCGGGGCGGGGGCTTTCTTCTCCTGCTCGATCCGGACCGCGTCCCCGAGGATCGGTATCTCTCTTTGGCCGAGGCGGCCGAAGAGTGCGGGGTGGATGCGCTGCTGGTGGGGACCTCGTTCACACTCGAGTCACGATTCTCCAGTGCGGTTGAACGGATCAGACTCAAAACAACATTGCCGATAATAATTTTCCCCGGATCATTCGCGCAAATCACTCCTCATGCTGATGCAATCCTGTTCTCCTCGCTACTCTCCGGACGCAACCCGCAGTACCTGATCGAAGAGCAGGTCAAAGGTGCGCCTTTGGTGAAGCAGAGTGGTCTTGAGCCGATACCCACCGGTTATCTCCTGATCGAGTCTGGCTCGCTGACATCGGTGCAGTACATCTCCGGATCACTGCCCATTCCCCGCACCAAAAACGACATCGCCTGCGCCCATGCGCTGGCTGCGCAGTACCTGGGTATGAAACTTGTTTATCTCGAGGCCGGCTCCGGCGCCAACGGCTCGGTACCGAATGAGATGGTTGCGGCGGTGAGTTCGTATATCAACATTCCGGTGATGGTCGGCGGGGGACTTCGTACCCCCGAGGCGTGCGCCGAGAAGATTGAAGCCGGCGCTTCGTTTGTAGTGGTGGGTACGCGATTCGAACAAAGCAAAGGCTTCAGTCAGCTTCGCGAGATGGCGGCCGCCACACATCCGCTGGAGATGATCGACGTATGAACGATCAGGACAAGATCCTCATGGTGAAAAAGGCCGCCGATGATTCGGCGCTGCTCCGAAAAGCCGTCAGCGAGCAGATCGCGGAGAAGCTGGTCGCGCTGTCGGGGGTCATGTCGGGTGTAATCGGTACCGGCGGGCGGATCTTTCTGGCGGCCAACGGCGTGCTCGCCGGGATAGCTTCGGGTCTGGCCGCGGAACTCCTGGTGCGTACGGGCCGTGATCGCAATCGTCAATCCCTGCCGGCAATCGCGCTCAATGCTGACTCGTCGGTGCTGACCGACGCCGCCAACCAGTATGGATTCGAACACGCCTATGCGCGGCAGGTCGACGGTCTCGGGCGTAAGGGGGATCTGTTGCTCGTGATGTCGGTCGATGGTCGCTGCGCCAATCTGGTACGGGCCGTCCAGGCGGCCCGCGAGCGGCAGATGATAAGCTGTGCGATGGTCGGCGCTTCGGGCGGAGAACTACTCAAACTGGCCGATCGCGCCCTGCTCGTGCCACATCCATCGCCGCAGAGAATCCAGGAGGAACTGCTTTTCCTTACGCACGCCCTGGTTGACTTACTCGAACGCGATCTGTTTGCATGACTGCATCCGTCGACAGTGCGGCCGATAAGCTGCTCGCCATCTTCTTTGCACTTTTCCTCTTCAGCGCGACGTTCTCGATAGCGGTTTCGCAGGTGACACTCGGTATCGCCGCTGCTCTCTTTCTATGGGTGAGCGTGAGCCGACGCGTCAGTCCGTTTGTACCTGAGCTCCGTGTCGTCCATGTCGCGTTCGCCGTCTGGGTCGCCTGGTTGTTTTTCACCTGCCTGCTCGGCGAGACGCCGCTTCGCTCGTTACGACTGAGCAGAGAGGAGTGGTTGTTTTCGGCGGTGCTTATAGCGACGCTTCTGTTTTCCAATCGCCGACTTGGTGTTCGACTGATGGCGGTGCTGGCCTCGGGAGCTATACTCGTCTCGCTCTATGCGCTTTTTCAGTATCTCACCGGGATGAATCTCTTCACGCGCCACGAAATGTATGCCGCTCCCGGGTTCGGCTACCGGGCGATCGGCATGTTCACTCACGTGCTGACATTCGGCAACTTCTTCGCCGTACTAGCCTGTACGTTGATTGCGTTCACGATTGGGTATCATCGCCGCTTGTCGGGGCGACTTCGATTGCTGTTCGTGACGGCGTCGTTGTGTGCGGCAGGCGCAACCTTTCTGAGTTTCTCACGGGGACCTATCGCAGCGCTGGTGGGGACGATCATTCTGCTCCTGCTCATATTGGGGCGACGCTACTGGAAAGCATCGGCCGTTGTGCTGGCGGTGCTGGTAGTTGGTGTCGCAGTGGTACCGGGAGTTGGTGATCGGTTTGTCAACGAGTTCGGCATCGAGTGGCGAGGAGAGTATGAGGGCAGCCGGATGTTCATCTGGCGCAATTCGGTAAAGGTGATCGAGGAGCGCCCGCTGGTAGGGGTCGGGATGGGCAATTTCAAAACTCACTATGAGCGGTACCTTCGACCGGATATCGAAAGCAGCCGCAAGCTCACTCATGCCCACAACGACCTTTTGAATGTCTCGTCGATTGCCGGCATTCCCGGCGCGGTTATCTTTGTGGCGATGTGGCTGGTCGCGATGTGGTTTTTCTGGCGCGGGTATCGGGTGACCAGGGACACCGGCGATGGCGAAGCGGGGTGGTATCTGGCGGCACTGGCCGGTTCGATCTGCTTTTTCGGTACATCGCTGGTGGAGGCGACCTGGGTTGACGAGGAAGTCCGGCAGTTGCTGATGGTGGTCTGGGGGGTGGGGTTGTCCGGATGGTATGTCCGGAAGAAAGAGGGGAACCGGTCGATCGAGTCGGTGTAAACCCCTTGACAATTCTACTACTACAGTACTTTTTGGAGCTATGGCAACAAAGACTGATAAGAGAACCGGGGGAGTAATGGATCGTTCCCATTGGCCGTTCGGCAGGCGCAACTACATCATGCTGGCGGTAGCGCTGGCCGTGACGGTGGCGGGATTTTTGTTTCTCGGCTCCGGCGACATCACGATGGCGCCGATCCTGCTGGTGATCGGCTATTGTGTTCTGATGCCGATTGCGATTTTCATCCGCGACAAAAAGGCGGATCCGGAGAGCGCCGACGATTCCGGCGGGCAGTCCTGAGCGATCTGTAATTGATTCACCGACAATAGGTTTAGAGAGTAACTGGGGGCGGGGTGACGTCTGACCGGTGGTCCACAAATTTTGAGTGGGCGGCGTAAATGGCGCTTGATCTTTTCCGATTTGTAGCTATATTGTCAGGCCTGAACTGAGGCAACCGTATACGGTTGTTCGGGGTACGGGCGGTTAGCTCAGCTGGTTAGAGCACCTGCTTTACACGCAGGGGGTCACTGGTTCGAATCCAGTATCGCCCATGTATTTGGGTGGGCCGATCGAATCGGAGGCGCGTCCGTACCGAGATCAGGTTTCATACAAGACGCATCGACCGGGAACCCGGGCCGTTGCCGACATTGTTTCGACGATAACGGGGTTGTAGTTCAGTTGGTTAGAATGCCTGCCTGTCACGCAGGAGGTCGCGAGTTCGAGTCTCGTCAACCCCGCTTTTTATCACTCTCAGCAAACTCTGGATGTTTTAGCAGGTATTCTAGGGGCTTTCCAGAATCCCCAAGCGGGAAAACAGTGATCTTCAGCGTATCTTTACCCAAGACAACTTGTTGAACCATAAGCTGTAACAGGCGAGTCTGCTCTTCCGGGTTCAGTTCATTGTAGATTGCCCGGAAGTCCCGCAGTGTCTTTGTGAGCAACTCAGTGTCGATCTGGTAGTCCTTTAGCTGGCCAATCTCGAATTCCAGGCGCTGCATCTGGGATTCAAGTTGGTCTTTACGCGTTTCCAATTCCGGTAGCCGGTCGGACATGGCCCTTGGTAGGTCGCCATGCTTCTCCACGTACCGAATCATGTTGTCGATTGAATCTTGAACCGGCTTCAATTCCTTTCTCAGGCCATTGAGCTCTTTGGTCCTAGTCTTGGCATTGGTCACCGAAGCCTTGTTCGCTTTGCGAACCGCTTCTTTGATGACAGCCTCGTCCGTTCCGATTTCGCACAGCTTGTTGACGACCGCATCTTCAATCGCACGAGCACCAATCTTTCTGACCGCACATTCATCTTTTGAGTACTTTGAGACTTTGGTGCAGCGGTAATAAAGATACTTGCCGCTCTTGGCTGGACTCGGTGTCATCATCGAGCCGCAATCACCGCATTTGAGGATACCCCTTAGCCGGAAGTTGTACTTGTTCTGGGTCGGTCCGGTGCGGGTCTGTTTGTTTTTCTCCAGCATCTTCTGTACGTGGTTGAACCGGTTGACCGGAATAAGCGCCTTGTGTTTGCCTTCAAAGCTCTGACCGCCGAACGTCGTCTTCCCAATATAGAGCGGATTGGAAAGAATATAGGTGATGGTCCATTTGGAGAACTTGGTTTTCTTCTTACTCTTAGTCCGATAACCCATGCCATTGATTTCTTTGGCTACCGCTGCCGGCGACCCCAACTTGACGAAAAGATCGAAGATCTTCTTCACAACCGCAGCTTCCGTCTTGTGCGGAATCAGCAGACCCTTCCTATCCTTGTGCCGTTCGTAACCAAACGGGGACCGTCCGCCGTGCCAGAGACCCTCTTCGGCCTGGGAAAGCATCTTTGCCCGGGTTCTTTCCCTAATAGTCTCAAGTTCAAATTCCGCAAAGCTCATAAGGATGTTGATGAAGAAACGGCCGTGAGCAGTTGTGGAGTTGAGTTCCTGTGTGGCGCAGACGAACTGGCAATCATGCTCCTGCATGACTTCATAGAGCGTCCAGAAATCTTTGATATTCCTGGTCAGCCGATCCATCTTGGTCGTGACAACCACATCAACTTTGTTCTGCTTGATATGTTCGAGAAGTTCGCTCAGTCCGGGCCGGTCGGTGCTGCCACCGGAACTGAGATCCTTGATTGTGGTCAAATACTTCCAGCCGTTCGGCTCCTGGCTGGCAATGTAAGCTTTGCAGACCTTTTCCTGACTCTCAAGCGACGAGTATTCGGCGCGGCGGTGCTGGTCCTCGGTGGACAGCCTCGCATAAACGTAGCAACGTTTCTTTTCACCATTGACTGGACTCAAGACTGCTTCCCTCGCCCAGGCTTGACGTTCTTGTCTATCAGTTGTTCCACCCAGTCTTGGATAGTCTGATTCTCTTTGGCCACCTGAATTCGCAGTTGCTGATGAAGTTCCTCACTCAGTCGAATGTGAATCATCTTCGGTTTCGTATGGGTCGTTTTTTCTCTCGGCATAGGCATCGTCCTTGATTCGAGTGTTCAGTTATAAATATAGCTTGCCGGAGATAACAAATCCAGCTATTTTCTATTGGATCAGGTAGTTCGAAGAGAGATGTTTTTGGACTATATCCTGTCGTAAGGAGGGTTTCTATCTATGCATGATAAAGGCTCAAGTGATCATTTGCCAGATTTCTTGGAGATAAATCTCTCACGCCAAATAACTTGGATTGGCGTTGCTGACTCTAAGATATCGTTCGTTTTTGCAGTAAATACAGCAATGCTCGGTGTGCTAGCTGCCGTGTCGCCCCGGGCAGCAGGGGATTGGACAGTCGCACCAGCCATATTTGCGGCATTCGCGGGTGTATTCGGATTGTCCAGCCTTATATTTCTCTCTCTTGCTTCGTTTCCCAGAACAAAGGGACCGAAGAATTCCCTGATTTACTTTGGGGGAATTACCCAACGTGATCTCGACCAGTTTAAGCAGGCCGCATCCCAAATGTCTACTGAATCGTATATTGATGACTTATGTGCTCAATGCCATCGCAATGCGGAGATTGCGGAACGGAAATTCGTTTGGGTTCAGCGTGCACTTATCGCTCTCTTTCTTTCAGTAGTACCATGGTGTCTAGCGGTGTATCTCCTCTATAATTCTGGGAGCTAGATTGTCTATGTCCTTGGGTGAAGAACTGAGTGATGAAATTGGTACAATTCTGAGAGAAAGATGGAATACCCGTGACGGACAGAAGGTGCCCGATACGGATGATCTTAAGCTTTCCAATGATGCAGTTGTACTTGATGCCACAGTGTTATACGCTGATCTAGCCGACTCGACGGGCCTCGTAGATACGTACAAACCACTCTTTGCTGCTGAAATCTATAAGTGTTATCTGCATGCTGCTGCACGGATCATAAGATCTGAAGATGGGGCTATTACGGCCTATGATGGGGATCGCATAATGGCTACTTTTATCGGTGGCAGCAAGAACACGTCAGCTGTTCGAAGCGCCCTAAAAATAAACTATGCAGTTGAGAAAATTATCAATCCGGCGATCCAAGCCCAATATACGAATACTGAATTTTCGTTGCGTCAGACGATTGGGATTGACACGAGTTCCCTCCATGTCGCTCGCACAGGTATCCGTGGTTCAAATGATCTTGTGTGGGTCGGACGAGCCGCTAACTACGCTGCCAAACTATGCGGATTATCAGCAGATTATCCCACTTGGATAACCGCCGCAGTTTACAACAAGCTTCATGAAAGTGCTAAATCCAGTGATGGTAAGGCTATGTGGGAGGCACGTAGTTGGACTGCTATGGCAGGAATGACAATCTACCGGTCAAACTGGTGGTGGTCATTCTGACACGGACCATATGCTACTTACTATGAGTACTCGACATTGGACCCTTTCGTAACACTTAAAACACATCTCTGAGATAGCTACTCAGCAAAGCCACTTAGCTGGTCAGTCTCCTCTAATTAGAGTCGTGTGTTCATCGCTAACCTCAGCGCAAAAATATCTTAGTTCTTAAAGCGGTTTTGTCTTCGGTCTGGACCAGACTTAATCATTTTGTTGGTTTCATAAAACTGTGTAGGGGATCGGCCATCCAGGAGTTGATGCGCTGCTCAACGGTTGGCTTCTCCTCTCCGTAGCGAATACGCGTCAGCTGAACAATAGCGTCACGGTGGCTTTCATATAAAACCGGTTCCGGCAATGTCCGGGCACTGAAGGCGTCAGTCGTTTTTCCGTCAATTGAGAGCTTGACGTAGATATCATATGCGGACAGCGATTGCAGGTCTGAGGCCCTGAACGTGGGCCAATATTCGCGTTCCAGGTATTCTCCGTCCTCAGCTCCGATCCGAAATGCTATTGTTGTGCCTACATTGCCGAATACGGCTGATTTGAGCTGTAGAGGTAGTTGGGCTAGGTATTGGTGCGCCAAGACCAAATGGAGCCCAAATTTACGCATTTCAGAGAGAGTGTGGGCGAAATTCTCCGATGCAAAGCTCTGAAATTCGTCAATAAAGACAGTAAATGGCTTTCGTTTGGCTTGCAGCGTGTCCGACCGGGACATGGCCGTCAGGAAGAGTTTTGAGACTATTAGCGACCCCAAAAGCCCGGTGTTGTCCTCTCCAAGCCGACCTTTGGCCAGGTTTACGATCAGAATCCTGCCTAAGTCCATTGCAGCACGGAAATCGACCTTGTTTTGCGGTTGCCCCAGGATATTTCGCATAACCGGAACAGATAAGAATTGCCCCACCTTATTCTGAATAGGCGAGATCGTCTCTGTGCGAAAAACCTTAGGGTATAGTTCATATTCCACCTGCCAGAAAGTCCTGACCACCGGGTCCTGAACCCAGCTCAACACAACAGCCCGAAACTCCGGATCTATAAGCAACCTTGGTATCGAAAGAAGTGTGTGCCCGCCGCACTCCAGCAAGGCCAAAATCGTATTCCGCAGGATGTACTCAAGCCGCGGTCCCCATGAATCAGACCATATTTTCTTGAAAATGTCAACCAGATGAGAGGCGATCAAATGGCGTCCGGCGAACTTATCGCCATCCAGCAGGTTAATCCCTACCGGATACTCAGTGTCAGCCGGGTTGATGTAGATGACATCGGTCATTCGTCTCTGGGGGATATGATCTAACAGCTGCTCCGCCAAGTCGCCATGCGGGTCTATCAGGGCTACGCCCTTACCACGCTGTATGTCCTGAACCAGCATGTTTAGCAAGAGCGTAGATTTGCCCATTCCAGTCTGTCCGACGACGTAAACATGCCGTTGTCGGTCATGATCCTTAATCCCAAACCGCTTCCGCTGATTGCGGTAGTTTGTCTCGCCTAAGATGGTGATGCCCTGATTTTCCATATCGCGACACCTTATCAGAGAATCTACAACTAGTCGATGCCCAGTTTGTTGCCGGCTCCGGCAATTGACGGTCTATACAGACCTGCTAAGGTCCAGACTGATCACACAAAAACAGTCCTTTTCACAATCACCCCAAACCTAAGGAGGACAGTATGTCTGGAAATGGCAGTCTGGTGAAGACGATTGAAATCAAGGATCGTCAGGGCCGAGTAATTGCAACCGAGGATGTTGTTACCTATGCGGGCTTGTTGAGCCTGGCTCACGACCAGGGCCTCAAGAAAATTGAGACCGCGCTGGTGCAGCTTCCCGAGGAAACAAACGGTCACACCGCCGTCTTTCTGGCCATTGTGGAAACCGAGAGTGGGATCTACAAAGGTCATGGAGATGCCAGCCCGGATAATGTAGCGTCGAGGATTATCCCTCATATCATCCGGATGGCAGAGACCCGCGCGAAAGCGAGGGCACTCCGTGACGCCGTGAACATCGGTGTCGTGTCGATTGAGGAGTTGGCTCTGGAGGGTAATGGCCGACCGGTCAACGGCGGTACGACTGAACCGCAGCCAAATCAAGGAAACAACAGGATTCCTGGTATGCAGAGTAGATCAAGGCCACAGGCCGAGTCAGAGCAATCAAGCAACTCCGATTCTCCTATAACCGATGCTCAGCGCCGGTATCTGTTCCGACTTCTGGCCGAACGCCAGATTGAAGGCGACGACGCTCACAGATACTTGCTTGAGAAAGCGGGTGTCGAATTGCTGGATCAGATCACCAAAGCCAAAGCGAGCATCCTGATCGACGAGATGGTCAACGCGGCTAAGCCAGCCGAGGAGGTACCGTTTTGAATACCAATCGGAACGGTCATCCAACAGATCATGTCTCAGTATCGCAGATCAACCTCTACCTGATGTGCCCACTCAAATATCGCTTTGTGTATGTGGACAAGCTGCCACGCCCATTCAAGCCAATTGAATTGGCGCTCGGCACCGCATTTCACGCCGCGGTTGAATGGTGGCACAAACGCAGGAAGATCGGTTCGTCTCCGAGTGCAGAGGATGTTGCCAGGATTCTTGCAGCCGACATGCGAGCGCAAGCAGAAGAGAAACTGCAGTACAAGAACGGCGAGTCACTCGATGATGTAATCCAAGTTGGAGGCAAGCTCGCCAACGCCTATGTCAAGGGCTTTCGCGGCAAGCCGGTTCATGATACGGAAGTGCCGTTTCGTGTGCCGCTTGTTGACCTGGAGACAGGTGAAGATCTGGGTTTACCGCTTGACGGCTACTTCGATCTTCTCGAAGCAGAGGACACTGTTGTCGAAACGAAAACAGCGGCTCGGGCCTATGACAATCTGACAATCCTGAATCATCTGCAACTCACGGCTTACGGGTATGCCTACCGCATTCTATATGACCGCGAGCCGAACCTGCGAATTGATGTTGTCACCAAGACCAAGAACCCACGACTGCAGTCAGTCAAGGTGTTTCGAGAGAAGTCAGACATGGTCCGGTTCTTTCATCTTGCCAAGTCAGTCTGCAGATCAATAAGCAGTGGCTGCTATCACCCCAAATCCGGGTGGCAATGCGGCAACTGCGAGTTCGCTGAGCCTTGCCGACGATGGAGAGGATGAGCTAAGCGAATTACGCAGCAGCTTGTCTCTATCCCTTCAAGAAACTCAAACCAAACACCATACGTGGAGGAAAAGATGTCTTCGAATTTATACGATGCTCATCGTCAGTGGTGCATTCGACCACCTGACGAGAGGTTCCACGATCTGGACAGTCTACAGGCTTTCACTCAGCGTCTAAAAGACGCATCCGAAGAGAAAGTCCGCGGACTTCCGAATGTCCATCTTGATGTTACTGGCCATTCGGGCATAGCTCTGAACGGCTCCGAGGAACCGGCCATACTGACCAATTGGTCATTCAACCAGCTCTGCACGGTCACTGGCGCACCGGCGAAATACCTTCGCACGTTGCCGCCAGAAACAGTAATCGAATGTCTCCGGTACAGCCTCAACAGACGAGACACTCAGGCGAAGCTGCTCTTTCGGAACGGCACCGGAGATCGAATTGTATCGGCATTCACTGGACCGAAGTACGGACGTATCTGGGATGCAGACGTAGTGGCTTCATTGAAAGACGCCGTTGAAGGGACGGGCTGGCGAGTGCCGCCCGCCCGCAACAACGGAGGATCGGACAATGCTGGCCTGTATGCCTCTGATCGGGATATGTTCGCGTTCTTCATCAACGATGAAAACCCTATCGAGGTTGGCAATGCCAAACTCGGTCGCGGTTTCTTCTGCTGGAACTCCGAAACGGGGTCTTGCACGTTCGGCCTTACCACATTCCTGTACAACTATGTCTGTGGCAACCACATCGTGTGGGGCGCCGAACAGGTCCAGGAACTGAAGATTGTCCATCGGTCAAAGGCTTTAGACCGCTTTCGGTCTGATGCCTTACCAGCCTTGAACCGATTTGTAGAGAATCGCATGGCTACCGAGGCAATCACTCGCGGTGTCGACCAAGCCGCACAGGTGAAGGTCGGTGACGATCTGGACAAAGTCACAGAATGGTTTAAGGAGAAGCCGTTCACCGGATCTGAGATCATCGCCGGATGGCGAACTGGTCGAAATGAAGGTGACGATGTCTCCACACTCTGGGGCATGGTGCAAGGATTCACTGCCTATGCCCGTCAGCTACCTCACACCGACGTTCGAGTCAATCTCGAGCGGCGGGCCGGGGCACTGCTGAAGTCCATCAATTAGTTCTTTTCCGGCCTTGAATCCATTCAAGGCCACCGACTCTCCTTCAATTGTCAGTCAAATGTGACAAGTTGAATGAGAACACCCCCCAAGAGGGCTTAAGATTTTGTCTTAAGTCCTCATTTTTTTGCCCAATTCACGCTTACACTCACATTCTTCAACAAACCCTTGACAACCTGCTTTCTATATCGTTTGTTATAGCATGTGATGACCGACCCCGGAGGCCCTGATCAGGAGAAAAATATTGAAATCTCAAAGTAATGGCCCCAACACCGACTCGGCTGATTTGATATTTCAGCTACGTCAAACGTTGGGGCTGACGCAGGAGAAGCTTGCTCAGAAGCTGGGGGTTTCCTTTCCGACCATCAATCGCTGGGAGAATGGCCGCTCCAAGCCTTCGCCTCTAGCGTTGAAACAGATTGAAGACTTGTTGCAGGACTTGGGGGATCAAGGCAAACAACTCTTGAAAAAGCACTTTGGGGGAACCAGGTAGCATGGCCCACCTTGAGCATATTGAAGCTATAGAAAAACGCCTTTGGAACGCCGCCGACACTCTTCGGGCCAATTCCAACTACGCGAGCAATGAATATTTCCTTCCGGTCATGGGCTTGATCTTCCTTCGACATGCCTATCGCCGGTTCCTTGTGGTGAAAGAAGAAATCGAACCCGGTCTGCCCAAACGCGGAGGTAAAGTTCGAGAGCTGACCAAAGAGGACTTCTCACAGAAAAGTGCTATCTTTCTTCGGCCAAAGGCGCAGTTTGATTATCTCGTGGCGTTGACCGATAGCGATGATCGCGCCAAAGCTATCATTGAAGCGATGGAGTCTATCGAGTCTGACTATGACAATCTTCGTGGTGTGCTGCCAAAGAACGAATATCAGGAATTGGACAATGCTGTCCTGGGGCAATTGCTTCGCACGCTAAATCCTGAAGAACTCCAAAAGGCTTCCGGTGATGTGTTCGGTCGCATTTATGAGTACTTCTTAACTCAGTTTGCCGACCTCAAGGCTCACGATAATGGTGAATTCTTCACCCCCGTTTCGCTGGTGTCACTCATTGCCAATGTCCTTGAGCCAGAGGGCGGTACCGTTCTTGACCCCGCTTGTGGCTCTGGCGGGATGTTTGTGCAAAGCGCCCGGTTCGTCGAGCGGCGTGATGAAAATCCAGTCGAGAAACTCACGTTCCGGGGTCTGGAAAAGAACGCTACGACCATTCGCCTTGCGAAAATGAATCTGGCAGTTCACGGCCTTGAGGGAGATATCCAGAAAGCCATTACCTATTACGAGGATCCGCACGAGCTACTCGGTAAGTCTGACTTTGTCATGGCGAATCCTCCGTTCAACGTCGATGAAATCGACGCTGACAAACTCAAGCGGGATCCCCGCCTGCCGTTCGGTCTGCCCGGTGTGAACAAGAAAGGCAAGGTTTCAAACGGCAACTACATCTGGATTAGTTACTTCTACAGTTATCTGAATGAGCATGGCCGGGCCGGTTTTGTTATGTCGTCTCAGGCATCCGGCGCAGGACGCGACGAGTCGAAAGTACGTCAGAAATTGGTCGAGACCGGCGATGTCGACATCATGTTCGGCATTCGGTCGAATTTCTTCTATACGCGGACCGTTCCCTGTGAATTGTGGTTTTTGAATCGGGCCAAACCTGAAGAGCACCGCGATAAAGTGCTTATGATCGACGCCCGTAATGTCTATCGCAAGGTCACGCGGAAGATCTATGATTTCAGTCCTGAGCAGGAGAAAAACCTGCTTGCTATTGTCTGGCTCTATCGCGGTGAGACCGAGAAGTATCTTGAACTTGTCGCCAGCTATTGCCGGCGGATGCTGGATGAAGGCAGTGGATGCTTCACCGCTCAGGATGACGAGGGCGACCAGATAGAGCCTCTACCGACCTTCATAGCCTCGATAGATTCCGTCCTGGATGCTCTGCAGCCGTTCCTCAAGACTCAGAAGAAAGACGGCCCTCATGCCGGGGTGCTCAAGGAGTTGAAAGATGCACTGCCCGCTTTCAAGAATGACGTTGACGCATTCAAGAAGGCTATTGGCAATGAGCATACAGGTTGGAAGAAGCAAAAGACCAGCAATGGTGAACTGAAAAAGGCCGTTGATCGGCTGGCGCCGCTGGCTGAGACCAGTCGCAACCTGATTAGGCAAAGTGACCTGCTCTATAAACTCATCTGCAGACTCATCGAGACGTGCGAAAACGAGTGCAATGCTCGGGATAATGAAGCCTGGGCCCATCGTGATATCACCCGCGCCCGTAAATCAGCTGATGAAGCCCGGCAAATGGCTGTGGAGCAACTCAAGCAGGTACGCTATTTTTGGCGGCAGGCGCACTGGCTGACCGAGCGTTTTCCGGCGGCAGAACTACGCGATGTCGAGGGTTTGGTCAAGCTGGTTGACCGCGGCGAAATAGAGGCCAACGATTGGAGCCTGACACCGGGGCGGTATGTCGGCGTGGCCCCTGAGGAGGAGGATGACGACTTCGATTTCGAGGAGGCCCTGCGGGAGATACACGTCGAGCTGGATGATCTTAACGCTGAAGCAGTGGAATTGGCGACGACAATCAAGAGGAATTTTGAGGAGTTGGGGGTATGAGCGTCACTACTTCTTCCAAGTGGAACGAGGTTACATTCGCTGACATTATCGAGGACAGTGCTTTCGGTCCAAGGTTCAGTGGTGACGCTTACGCAGATGATGGGAATATATCGACTCTCCGAACGACAGACATTTCGGAGGACGGTCGGATCTCTTATACAACTATGCCGCGAGCCAAGCTCGACGAGGCAAAGTTCGCAAAGCACTTCCTGAAGGCAGGTGACCTAGTAATAACTCGATCAGGACGCATAGGCACAGCAGCTATCTTTAGCGACTATTCTGGACTTGTCTTGCCTGGAGCATTCTTGATTCGCTTTCGCCTGCGCGAATGTGCGGACCCCAATTTCTTCCGCTATTGGTTCAATTCGCGCGCTGGACAGCAACGCCTACTTTCAGTAGCACGCGGGGCAGCACAACAAAACATAAATATAACGAATGTGGCAAAGCTGAGCGTACCGCTCCCACCTATCAATACCCAGCGGTACATAGCGTTTGTCCTCTCCCGCTACGACAACTTGATTGAGAACAACCGACGGCGGATTAAGTTGCTGGAGCAGGCGGCGCGGCTGCTGTATAAGGAATGGTTCGTTCACCTCCGCTTCCCCGGCCATGAACACGTCAAGACCAAGAACGGCGTGCCGGTGGGGTGGGAGAAGAAGCCTCTAGGCGCAAATGCCCCCCTAAAGTACGGGAAGGCTCTAAAAGAAGACGATCGCATACCGGGTAAGTATCCCGTCTACGGTTCCAGTGGTGTAGTAGGCACACACGAGAAGGCACTCGTTGCTGGGCCCGCAATTATCATCGGTCGAAAGGGAAATGTAGGAAGCGTATATTGGAGCATAGAGGATTTCCACCCTATCGATACTGTTTACTACATCGAGAAAGAGAATAGTAGCCTCCTGCTATATTATACACTATTTCATACGCCATTCATCAGTACAGATGTGGCAGTGCCCGGATTGAATCGTGACTTCGCGCACAGTCGTAAACTGTTGATACCGAACAAGACACTCAGAAGGCTATTTGAAGATATTGCGATGCCAATTCACGAACAAATTGACTGCCTCCAGAAGTACAATGCCGCTCTTTCGAGCGCCCGGGACCTTCTTCTTCCGCGCCTGATGAATGGGGAGATTGCCGTATGAGCATGAACACCAATTTACACGGCCGTTTGAGGAACACGTCTCTGCCATATACTCATGGCCTGTTACCGCTATTTGAGGCTGTCATAAACTCGATTCATGCGATTGAAGAGCTAGACCAGCCTTCGTTAAAAGGATACATCACTGTAGAGATACTCCGGGATGACCAACAATCTCTCGACCTTGAGGACTCGAAGAAGAAGCGAGGTCCGGAAGCTGTCGGAAATGTCGTCGGTTTTAGGATCACGGACGACGGCGTAGGCTTCAACGAAGCAAACATGACATCGTTTTTGACACTTGATACCGATTATAAGGCATCAACGGGTGGGCGCGGCATCGGGCGACTTTTGTGGTTAAAAGCCTTCAGAAAAGTGAGCATCACAAGTCTCTACCGAGCAGATGACAATGGTGTTAGGTCAAGGTCCTTTGTTTTCGATGCAAACTCTGGGGTGACGAATCTCAAAGACTCCCCTGCCGTAGGGTCTTCAAGGAGGTCAACGACCGTCCATTTGGATGGCTTTGGGACAAAGTACCGCGACATGGCCTACAAAACGACAAGGGCCATAGCAAACTCAATATTTGAACATTGTCTTTGGTATTTCGTGCGCAATGGAGGATCTCCTGACATCACTGTTCAGGATGAGAACGAGAGCATCGATCTCATAAACGTCTATGATGAACACATGGTGTCTTCCGCGGTAACGGAATTGTTGCCGATAAAAGGCGCGGAATTCACTCTGACACATATCAAACTACGTACTACTTCGTCACAATCCCACTGTATTGCTTTGTGTGCAGCTAAGCGGCTTGTTAGAGAGGAGAACTTGGCGGGCAAGATCCCCGGGCTATATGGTAAGCTTAAAGACGATACCGGCGATTTCGTCTACTCATGCTATGTCACGTCACCATTCCTTGATGATGCAGTGAGGCCAGAGCGTACAGATTTCGACATACTTGAAAGCACGAACGGCTTATTTGCAGATTCGGAGATATCGTTGCAGGATATCAGAGAAGCCGTCATTAGCAAAGCCGCCTACCATTTGGTTGATTATCTTGAAGAGAACAAGAAGCGAGCAAAGGAACGAGTAGAGGAGTTTGTCGCGAAGAAGAAGCCACGGTATCGCCCGATCCTGTCACGTATTCTCGATGATAAGTTGAATGTCGATCCGGGAATATCCGATAGAGACCTGGATATAACACTGCACAAGCATCTAAATGACGTTGAAGAGGAACTACTCACTGAAGGGCACGACATCATTGCTCCCAAAGAGGGCGAAGAATTGCCAGAATATCGAGAGAGACTTCAGGAATACCTCAGGAAGGCCGCAGATCTCAAAAAGTCCGATCTGGCCAACTATATCTCGCATAGAAGAGTGATTCTTGAGCTCCTTGAAAAGGCCATAAAGAAGGATGATGCGGGTAAATACGCTCGAGAGGACATCATTCACAATTTGATTATGCCAATGCGAACGGACTCTAACGGCGTAGAGCCAGATAGTTGTAATCTCTGGCTTCTGGATGAACGGTTGGCATTTCACGACTATCTGGCATCAGATAAGACTTTGGCTTCAATGCCTATAACTGGGTGCGAGGAGGGAAAGGAGCCAGATCTCTGTGCATTAAATGTGTTCGATAATCCCGTCCTCGTATCAGAAGGAAATAAGCTGCCATTGGCCTCAATTGTAGTTGTCGAGATTAAGCGACCGATGAGAAACGATGCGAAAGCGGGTGAAACTGATGACCCAATTGAGCAAGCTCTCGGATATCTTGATCGAATTAGGAAAGGCAACGTGCAAACTGCATCCGGCCGCCAGATACCGAATTCTGCTGATATACCTGGGTTCTGTTATGCTATATGTGATATTACGCCGAGTGTAAAGAAGCGATGTGAAATTCTAAATTTGACACCAACGCACGACCACTTGGGGTACTTTGGCTACAATGCGAATTACAAGGCTTATCTGGAAGTGGTCTCTTTTGACAGATTAGTGAACGCTGCAAAAGAACGCAACCGAGCGTTTTTCGATAAACTGGGGCTGCCGACTACATGAGTAAAGAACGGTAACAATTGGAGATTGGGGAAAAATGAGCGATACCGTATTTGCAAAGGTAGATTTTGATAGTCGGCGGGTTATGGTAATCAGGTGTGGTAAGTCTCCGAAGGCGGTATTCGTGAAGGATGGTAATATCGAGCGGTTCTGTATCCGAACCGGCTCTTCAACCACAGAATTGGGCGCCAGCCAGACACAGGATTACATCAAGCAGAGGTTTGGGTGATGGTGAAATAAGAGAATCCTAAGTAGTGGAGATATTGAACGTGGAAAATACAACCTTTTGTCAAGGATAAGATATGGCGACAGCAGAACAATTGAAATCGCTGATACGGTCACACCTGAGTGGTGAGCCGGAGCGTTTTCTTGCCGTCGCGCTGCGGGTGGCAGCTCATGAAGCTGGCCAGGGACATGGTGCCTTAGCACAGGACATTCGCAAGTTGGTGGACAAGGCCCGCTTGGAGCGCAGAGGATTGGCTCAGAAGCTACCTCAAGACATTCGTGGATTGGTCCTGTCGGATGATCCGGATACTCCAAAGTCGGCATTGGTAGTACCAACAACACTACGTGATCGCATCGACAGGATAACTCACGAATATCGGCAACAGGCGAAACTTAAGAGCCATGGACTTTCGCACCGGCGCAAGATAATGCTGATTGGGCCACCGGGCACAGGTAAGACAATGTCGGCTCAGGTACTGGCACATGAACTTCGTCTGACCCTGCATACAATCCAGGTCGATCGTTTGGTAACCAAGTTTATGGGTGAGACTAGTGCCAAGTTACGCCAGATATTCGACCTTATTCAGGCCGATCCTGGAGTCTATCTCTTTGATGAGTTCGACGCTATCGGCGGAGAGCGGACTTTGGAAAACGATGTTGGAGAAATGCGGCGAGTAATCAGCGCATTCTTGCAGTTCATCGAGCAAGACATGTCAGACAGCATCATAGTGGCGGCCTCAAACAGTCCTACCCTGCTTGATCGTGCACTATTTCGCCGATTCGATGACACGCTGTACTACGAATTACCTAATGAAGATGAGCGGAAGCGACTGATCCAGAACGTGCTGGGCGCATTCTTGGCACCAAGATTCACTTGGAAAGCTGTTTTGGCGGACAGCAATAGACTCAGCCATGCGGAGATCGACTTGGCTTGCAGAGATTCAATAAAGCGAGCGATTCTCAGTGATGAGAAGATTGTAAGTCCGGCAGCATTGCGCAAAATGCTGAAAGAGCGCCAGAGTGCTCACAATGGGCGGAGGCGTTAATCAATAATGGCGGGCGAAAAGTACAAACACTTGTTCATTCCAGAGCCGAGCGATACTCAGGGGTTCACAAATCCGAGGCGTGGTGGATCGTCGCCTCGGATTCCGACTCGAGATCGAAATGCGCACAGCAGGTTCCTTCAGGGGCGTTTGCAGGCGGCTTGGAACGAGTATGATAGACAACGTCAGGCCGTAGTTCAAGTTGAACGCGAAGGAGCCTACTTTGAGTTCGTGAGTGACCAGGGCTATGACCTTGTTGTCAAGAGTCTTGAGGATAGGCGTCAGGGTATTAGACTGCGTAGTGTTCGGACGGAAGGAGAGGGTGACAATCAGAGGATTTTGGCAACTGTGTTTGTTCCCTTGAATAAGAGAGGCAGCTTCCTGAGGAAACTGAATGCTTACACCACGGAACAGACCCGTACGGGCAAGCCGAAGAACGCTGATTTAGTGGAAAGTATCTCGGATATCCGCTTAGCCGTATTAGAGTCATTCTGGCCACCTATTGAGCGCTCTATGATACCGGATCGGGAAAGAGACTGGGTCGAGCTGTGGATTAGTACGGAAGATAACAATGCAGTTGCGTTGACAAACGGAATATTGACAGCACTGAATATAGAATCGGCCGACGGAGTGCTTGATTTTCCCGAACGCACCGTGAAGCTGATTCTCGCGAATAGAACTGAGCTTGAGCAATTGCTGCAGCAAACTGACTATGTTGCAGAATTTCGATCTGCCAAGAATGTTGCGACCTTCTATATCGACTTGGAAAACCGAGAGCAGCTAGCGCTAGTACAGGGTCTTCTAGGTCGCACGCGTTATGATAACGCAACAGAAACGGCTGTTTGTATACTTGATACAGGTGTCAATAATGGGCACATTCTAATTCAGCCAGTATTGGACAATAACGACCTTCATGCAGTGAAGCCGGCTTGGAACACTAACGATCATGATGGCCACGGTACACTTATGGCTGGAACGGCCGCTTATGGTGATATCCTCTCTCTGCTAAATGGCACACAACCCGTTTATGTCGACCACATTCTTGAATCTGCGAAAATACTCCCTCCTCCGCCTGCCACAAACCAGAAAGAGTTGTGGGGTTACATTACATCCCAAGGCATAAGCCGTGCTGAGATTCAGGCCCCTGCTCGCAAACGGATTATTTGTATGGCTGTGACGTCGGATGACGATAGGGATCGAGGCAAGCCATCTTCGTGGTCAGGTGCTTTGGACGAGCTGGCGTCGGGCTATGAAGACGATTCCAAGAGGCTTATTATTGTAAGTGCTGGGAATGTTGATGATCCGGACTGCTGGCACAATTATCCACAAGACAATTTGACCAATGAAGTACATGACCCAGGTCAAGCATGGAACGCCTTGACTGTAGGCGCTTACACAGAGAAGTACAGGATCGTTGATCCAACGCTTGCCTCTTATTCAGCAGTTGCTGCGGCCGGTAGCCTATCACCATTCAGCACAACGTCCACGAATTGGCCACCTCGTAAGTGGCCTGTAAAGCCCGAAGTCTTGATGGAAGGTGGCAATGTTGCAAGCGGTCCAAACGATTCAATCATCGATACAGAAGATCTTAAGCTGATATCTACAAGCTATCAACCACAAGTGTGCCAATTGTCCCCCTTCTGGGCAACTAGCGCGGCTGCAGGTCAGGCGGCATGGCTTGCCGCCCAGGTACAGGTTCAGTACCCAAATGCCTGGCCTGAGACAATTAGAGCTCTTATTGTTCATTCGGCCCAATGGACAAACCAGATGAAGAACCAATTTTTGCCTCCGACACCAAATAAGGCCGCTTATGCTCGGCTGCTTCGCATATGTGGTTATGGAGTCCCTAGCCTTGAGAGAGCTTCGTATTGCCTGTCAAACTCACTGACCCTGATCTCAGAAGCCACAATGCAACCCTATGACGAGAGATTTGATCAGTCTGGAAGGCGATTTGTCACTCGGGACATGCACCTCTATAATCTGCCATGGCCAACGGATGTACTTGCTGAGCTTGGCGAGACCGAGGTATCCATGAGAGTGACTCTGTCTTATTTCATTGAACCTAGCCCTGGAGAAGTAGGTTGGGACAATCGTTATAGATATACCTCACATGCTTTGCGCTTCGATGTGAATGGACCTGAGGAGTCTGAGGATGAATTTATCCGGCGGGTTAATACTCAGGCGAGAGACGATGGCGAGCATCCAGGAACAGAGGGCATTGCGCAGAACTGGCTAATTGGCGAGGCCAGAAACGTTGGTTCTATTCACTCCGATATTTGGGTCGGTCGTGCTGCAGATCTGGCTGGTTCAAACAGAATAGCAGTTTACCCAGCAGTCGGTTGGTGGAGAGAAAGACATCACTTAGGTCGTTGGAACAGACAGTGTCGCTACTCACTGGTAGTTTCCATCTACACATCGGAGGAAGAAGTCGACATATACACTCCGGTGGCGGTGCAGCTCGGAATCCCCATCGAAATAACAACACGAAGAGAACCGTAAAGTTGGGGGGGAACCTGCTACTGTGAATGCTCAGTATACCGAAGATACTCTGGTCCAGCAAACTACCGCAGACTATTTACAGCAGGCGCTGGATTGGGACTCTGTCTATGCCTACAACAACGAGACGTTCGGACCGGATAGCCTTCTTGGCCGGTCCTCCGATCGAGAAGTTGTTCTCACCAGATATCTGAGGACTAAGATTGTTGAGTTCAATCCCGGCCTACCCGATGGTGCGTATGATGATGCTATCCGGCAGATCACAGAAACGGTTTCTACACAATCTCTGTTGGCGACCAATCGCGATAAGTATGCATTGATTAAGGATGGAGTGCAGGTCACTTTTCGAAACGAGAATGGTGAACGAGTTAGACAACGATTGCGGGTAATCGATTTCGAGCAACCTGCCAACAATAGTTTCCTTTGCGTAAGAGAATTATGGTTACGCGGTGACCTGTACCGGCGACGTGCTGACATAGTCGGATTTGTGAACGGTCTGCCGCTCCTTTTTATGGAACTCAAGAATGTCACCAAAGACATTCGAATCGCATATGAAAAGAATCTCGCGGATTACCGAGATACCGTTCCTCACCTGTTTCATTACAATGCTATCATAGTTCTGGCCAACGGTATAGACGCCAAGATCGGAACTATTTCGAGCAGGTTTGAGCACTTTCACGAGTGGAAACGGCTGGCAGAAGATGAGGTAGGCGAGGTTGATATGGAGACCCTTCTCAAGGGTGTCTGTGACAAGATCAACCTAATTGACCTGATTGAAAGTTTTATCGTTTTCGATGAATCAGCCGGTGGTATGCGCAAGATTTTGGCCCGAAATCACCAGTTTCTTGGAGTCAATCGAGCTCTTGAGGCCGTACGAGATCGCCAGACAAGAAACGGCAAATTGGGTGTTTTCTGGCATACTCAGGGTGCAGGGAAAAGTTACTCGATGGTGATGTTTACTCGAAAAGTCCATCGCAAATTAGGTGGCAATTTCACGTTTCTTATATTGACCGACCGCGACGACCTTGATACACAGATTTACAAGACTTTCGCCGGCTGCGGCCTGGTAGATAATGATCGCGATCCGTGTCGGGCCAGTAGTCGTGAGCATCTTGAAGAGCTTCTCCACCAGCATAAGTCCTTTGTCTTTTCGCTCATTCAGAAATTTCATCAGGACGTCGATCCAGATATGGGCTATAGCCAGCGTGATGATATCATCGTTATCACCGACGAGGCTCATCGCACGCAATACGGTAGGCTGGCTCTCAATCTGCGAAATGCACTTCCGAGGGCGTCTTACATTGGTTTTACTGGAACGCCCCTGTTTAAGGACGATGAGATAACACGGAAGGTTTTTGGCGATTACGTCTCGACTTACGATTTTCAGCGAGCTGTTGAGGACAAAGCTACTGTTCCCCTGTACTACGATGCCCGTGGTGACAAGCTTGGCGTCGTGACCCAGGATCTCAATGAACGGGTGTCTGCCAAACTGGAAGAGTTGGAGATCGAGGATATCGACGTGCAACAGCGTCTCGAGCAGGAGCTACGGCGCGAGTACCATATAATAACTGCTGAAAAACGCCTTGATCAGATCGCACGGGACTTTGTCCGGCACTATTCCACTGCATGGGAATCCGGCAAGGCAATGTTCATTTGCATCGACAAGATCACCTGCGTGCGGATGTACAATCTTATCACTAAGTACTGGGACGAGCGCATTTGCGAACTGCAAGCTGGGCTATCGGCGATCACCGATGAGCAAGAAGAGATTCAAAGACAGCGACAGATTGCATGGATGCGAGAAACACGAGCTGCTGTGGTCGTCAGCGAGGAGCAAGGGGAAGTTGACAGGTTTAGAAGGTGGGGATTGGACATCATCCCACATAGAAAGCTCTTGAAGGAGGGCATCGAATTACCGGAACATATGCGCCAGCGACCGGAATTCCGTAACCTGCAGCGTTTGCAGGTTGATGACGCCTTCAAAGAGCAGGAACATCCTTTTCGGCTTGCCATAGTCTGTGCCATGTGGTTAACCGGTTTTGATGTCCCAAGCCTCGCAAACCTCTATATAGACAAACCCCTGAAGGCACATACACTTATGCAGGCTATAGCGCGCGCCAATCGAGTAAATGAAGGGAAGAATAATGGATTGGTGGTCGACTATTGTGGCATCCTTAAGAACCTGCGTCAGGCCTTGGCTACGTTCGCGGGGCAGCCGGATGGCGGGCATGGGGAGGGTGGTGATCAAGATCCGACCAAGCCACCGGAAGAGCTTCTGGCAGACCTTGCGGAATCCATCTCATTTGTGGAGACGTTCTTAGTCGATCACGGTACGTCTCTGAAGACAATTATCGATGGTGTCGGCTTCTCGCGTAATGCAGCAATCCTCGCTGCCAAGGAGGCAGCAAATGTGAGCGATGAGACGCGAAAGCGCTTTGAGGTTATGTGTCGGGAGGTATTCAAGAAGTTCAAGGCTTGTATTACTCTGCCCGGCGTAAATGAGTATCGCAAAGATTATGACGCAATAACTATTGTGTATAGAAGCCTCCAGCGAGATACAGAACAAGCCGACATAAGTGAAATTGTGAGGCAATTACACCAACTTGTTGACGATGTCATCGAGACAGGTGATGACTCCGTTCAAGAGGAACGTGAACCTTACAACATCGCGAATATCGATTTTGACAGGCTTCGTAAAGAATTCGAACGTAGCCCATTCAAGCGAACTACAATTCACAATTTGAGACAGTCGATAGAAAAGCGACTGCAAATAATGTTAGAGCGCAATCCTTTGCGAATGGATATTCAGAGACACTATGAAGAAGTTGTACAGCAGTATAATCGAGAGAAGGACCGACTCACGATTGAAAAGACCTTTGAGGCATTGATTCGATTTGTTCAGGCCTTGGACGAAGAAGAGAGCCGTGCCGTACGTGAGAACTTAACGGAAGAATCCCTAGCATTGTTTGATCTCCTCAAGAAGCCCGACTTGAACTCTTCTGAAATCAAACGAATTAAGAGTGTGGCTGTTGAACTGCTGAATACCTTGAAATCTGAAAAACTCAAAATTGACCACTGGCGCGACAAAGAAGCGACAAGGGACGCTGTCCGCATGGCTATACGCGACTTCCTTTGGAGCGATGAAACTGGACTGCCAGTTGATCAATATTCCGAAGACGAGGTTAACGAGAGAGCCGAGGCAATATTCAGACACGTATACCGTGTATATCCAACGGTCCCTTCTCCGTTCTACGCTTCAGCGTCATGACAGCATCAATCTACTGAACGGCAGCAGAACGAGGGCAATAATACGAATAGTGGAACTGCGAAAACAGTCTGGGAAGGTAGCATCACATCAGTCCAGCCCCGTATACGTCTTACCCGGTCGTTCGACGAGCGGTATCACAGCTATATGGGATATGTTCTCCGTGTGAGCGGCGAATGTGATAGTCAGCCGGGCGAAATCATTGTGGCTGTCGGGAAAAAGGCACATGAAAAACATCAGTTTGCGGCAGGCATGGAGCTGAGTGGCGTTTCTGTACCGGTCGCCGATCCACGCCTTGAGACTGCAGCGTATTACAAGACGAGTAGGCTTAGAATCATTGATTCGTCGAGCCCTGCCGAGTTGGCGAGCCCTCCGTTCCTCGGACCGCCCCCCTCTTTGGAGACGTACCGAGAGCGAGGTCACCGTCGCCTTGATCTCAAGACTTATGATGCGAAATGCTCAACCTGTATCTGGGGTTGCCGGATGCCGGTAGAGATCATCCTGGATCAGTGGGATCAGTCTAAGAAGAAATACAGATTTGAGACCTTTTGCTACGGCCCTAAGAGCTGTTCGCTTCATCGAGCCGGAGCGACGCGAAAGGTCCCGGGCCGACGCGGAATGTCGTGGGAAGAGGAAGATTGGATTGATGAAGAGGCAACTTCTCACCGGGGCCCGGATGACTGATGTACCCCTCCCGATTGAACGAGAGCTGTGAAATAGGCCCCCTTGCTCTTTGTGATCTGGCTCGTTCGGTCAGCATCTTTCACCACGCTCAGAGCCTGAAAGATCCGTGCTTTTGGATACGTCTTCGTAGCAATCTCATAAAAGCGCCGCGACTTCTCATCCCCACAGACTGTAAGAATCTCTTCTACCAAAGCTTGCTGTTCTTCAGAAAGTGGCTTGTGGATATCTTTTGATAACGTTTTTAAGTCATTCTTCAAGGTACTAGTTCGGCTACGGCGATCTGCGGTAGCTATGTGAACCGCAGATTGCGGTTTACCGGGTGACTTATCCACAGGTTTGTCTGGGTAGACCGCTTTTTGCGGCTTACCGTCAGGATCGCCATTTTCAAGGCGATTCTTGGCTATATTGGCCACCTCCTGCAGGTCTTCGGGGGTGAGGGGATCATCCATAGCGATATGATAAGTATCAGCTGTCCGAACCGGCCGTTTCAGCCTCTCATCGTACCTATATCTCGGTTGGCGTGTAACGAAACTCCGAGCAATAGGCTTCTTAAGCTCCCGTTGCACGGTATCCACCGACACGCCGATATTATCGGCTAAGGTCTTCTGCTCAGGATAGCACCAGTCCCGCCGCTCTTTAGTGAGCTTGTTGTAGTAGCAGTAGCTCCGCAACGTGATTACGAGGACGGTGAGTGTCGGGCCCAGTTCAGGAGCCCATTTTCGCCAAAAATAGTCGGTTTGAAGGCGTACCCGGTCCGGCTGTTTTACTTCATTCTCCAACTCATGATAGAACGGCAAAAGGACCAGCTTATCCTTGGGAATGGCAAGATCGGTTTGAGAATCCTGCTTTTGTGATGGTTGATCGTTCATAGGTGTTAGTCCATGCACATTTAGACTAACACAGATCGCGATTTCTGTCAACCGCGACGGGATCAGTGTAACCCTTGACAAATCCTGCAGCTGTGCTAAGCTGCCTGGCTTTACCTGTGAGCGATTACCCACATGGTAGAGTTTGAAATTGCTCCTTTCGGCAATTGCCAAATCGGAGGTGTGATCTAAGATAACCGAAAACAAAAACAAAAAGCCTATGTCCCGAATTAGCCAAAACCAAATAGCTAATCAACTCCGGAGCTATCGCGAAAAACGCGGGCTCCGGCAGCGGGACGTGGCCAGGTTGATAGGGCAGTCGAGTTCGGCACACTTATCACATTGGGAAAAAGGTCGAGAGCTTCCCAGCTTTACCAATGCGCTGCGGTTGTCCGCGGCAATCAAGTGTCCGGTCGAGATACTGTTCTTTGACCTGTTTGATCAACTAAGAAAAGACATCTATGAAAACCAAAAGAAACATAACATCGAATACACCTTCGACTAGCTCTCTACCGGGCCGCCGCCTGGTTTCGATTGACCCCGGGATGAATAAGATTGGACTCGCGAGTTTCGATGGCAATCAACTCATCGACTACGTTGTGAAAGTCATTCCTTCTGCCCCGTTGGTCCGGGAACGGTTGCTGTCGCTTGAAGAGGTTCTTGGACGATATTTGGACGAGAAGAAGCCAAATGAGATAGCGCTGGAGAGAACCACATTTTCCTCGTCAACTCAGAACGGGCTACTCGTCCTGGCCTACTACAAGATGCTTGCAATGGCGAGACGCAGACGCATTCCAGTTCACGAGTATGTGCCGATCTCTATCCGCAAGACCGTCTGTGGTAACGGTCACGCCACCAAACGAGACGTCGTCAAGGTATTGATTTCCAAGTACCCTGAACTCCGCATCTTCACCGGGACAGATCGGCGCTGGAAGGAGAGGCATTACTTCAACCTATTCGATGCAGTGGCAGTCGGTCTGACTCATATTAAACGATCCAAACAACATGCCACCAAGCCGAATTGATGCTGACCAATTATCGAAGAAGATGTGGCGGGGACTACCCGACAGGCGCAAAGCGCGGTGCAGGGTGACCGCTCGGGATATCAGTTTACTCACGTCACTCGCCGAGAATCAGTTCTTGACCACGAGCCAGATTCACACGCAGCACTTTCCATCGATTCACCGAGCACGCAAGCGGCTCAACCAACTATGGTGGGCTGGCTTTGTCCATAGAGTGAAGATACCACCTGGCCTTGAGTTCCTTTCAGCCGAAGCAGTCTACTCAATTTCAAGAGCCGGTCTAAGGTTGCTTCAGGCCCAGGGTGGGCACGAATTCAGGTGGATTGTTCCGAAACCGCCCAAACGTCCCGGGAGCCTCATGTTCCTTAGCCATACACTTCTAAGAAACAGTTTCAGGATCGCATTGGAGAATTCTGTTCGTCAGAATTCCTCTGTAAAGCTGTGTGACTGGAAACACGATGGTTCCATTGCTCAATCCGTGCTCGTTCCCGATATACGTACCCAAGCCCTCAAGAAGGTTGTCTTGAAAGCTGACGCATACTTCCGCTTGAGGAAGAATGGGCTCGAGGTGGAATTCTACCTAGAAGTCGACAACGGGACAATGCCACTGACGCGGCTTGTCGAAAAGATAATGGCATATCAAATCTGGAGGCGGGCTCTACGAAACACCGATAGCGAACGCCACCGAAGAGTGCGAATACTGATTCTTGTGTTTTCGAGGAAGAGGGCGCAGAATCTTCTAAAGCGGCTGACTACTCCGTTACTTGGCGATCCATATAATTCATTGTGCCTCATAGCATTTGTTCCTCGTGAAGAACTCCTATTCACGTCCATAGTCGATGGCTTAGTTTGGAATCAATCCGCTTCCGGTTCGCAAAACTCTACGGCGTTAAGCCACCAACTGGATGAATAATCAACTCGACAAGATTACCTCTTATAGCTATATTTATATCATGAAAAAAGGCAAGTCAAAGAGCAGGCCACGGCCGATGAATGCCATCAAGCAGGCAGTGGAGCTTCAGAGAATGGGAAATCTTTATGAAGCTCGAGATATATTGGAAGCGGTAATTGCAAAACTAACCGGAGCCAAACAGGTTCGCCAGCGAGTGGAGGCTCTGAGCGTACTGTCTGATCTATGGAGAGATACCGAAGATTCGGGCAAGGCAATGACGTTATTGAAAGAAGCGCTAAAGCTGGCCAATAGGAATGGAATCGTTGATCTTGAGTGTGACTTGATTCGGAAACGAGCCTTCCTCAATCTTCTGTTGGAACGCTATAGTGAATCAATGGCCGATGCCTTCACAGCATTGAAAGTTTCCCGGGCCAATGAGTTTGAGCACATGGAGGCTGATGCTTTGGCAATGATTGGCCACCTTCACGAAGTGCGCAAGGAGCGGCCAAAAGCACTAGTCTGGTTCCGAGAGGCAATGGTTCTCGCAACTAAGAGTAAGTACCATTGGCGGCAGTCAGGACTGCACCATGATCTCGGTCGGATACATGGTGAGCTAAGGGAGTACCTAACGGCTTTGGATTATCTTGAGCGCGGGGAGCAATTCGCAAAGAAGCATGGATTTCGTCCTCACTACCTGATGATGGTCCGCGCACGTGGAGATATCTATAAAGCGATTGGTGATCTGGGCAGGGCACAGAAGCTGTATGAGCATTCACTGTCGGATCCCCAGAAGATGGACTACCCCAGTCAGACATTAGAAAATAGCACCCGTCTCGGCGATCTCTATATCGAACTGGGAGAGTATGACAAAGCCACAACGATCTTTCGTGAGGGAGCAGCGATAGCCAAGAGATTTCGGTACAAAAGAAAATTGCTACAGAACTATTTCGGCATCGCCTTGTCCTATGTGAAGAAGGACCAGTTCCTAAGAGCTTTTGGGTACTACAAATCGATATTCAGACACCTGAAGGACGATTTCGAGAATCGGCTTTCTATGGCCATTGCGGCACTGGAGATGTGCTCTTTTGTCTTGGAGAAACTGGATCAACACAAGTTGGCAAAGGAGCTTGAGGACTATTGGAAACGATTTCAGGCTCTTGACGACGAGGGCACCTACACGGCTCTCCGGAGAAAAGAAGTTCGAAATGAATTGATCAAGGAGATGCCACGTTATCTGGAGAAGATTCTGAATTGGCAATTCGGAATCTATGAGGTGGGAGATCTGTCGGTAAACCTCAAGACCGGTGTAATCAAATTGAAGAGGGTCGCGCAACCGGAGCCCTTAAAGGACGCGGAACTCATTGCTTTTCGCTTTCTTCATGAATCGCTGGACGAGGTTAAGACGTTCAGTGAGATCTACAATAGCTACTCCAAGGTTCCAGATTATGGCGCAAAGGGACTTCAGGGCAGAGTCCGTACGCTGATGGATAGCATCCGTAACAAGGGGATTCCCAAGACATTACTGCGAAATGTCAGGGGCGTTGGGTACGTGCTTGTTTCCAAGTATTCCGCCTGATACTTCTGATAAATCAACTGATTAGGTGATCTGCACTCCAGCCATCATTTTGATGGTGAACAAAAAACGCGCGAAATAACTCGCGCAGAAATGGAGTGTAGACATGACCAAATCATGCCCGTCGTGCCAGGCCGAGGTTAAAAAGTCGGCTGGCGCGTGTAGCGTCTGCGGCTGGAGTTTCGATGAAACGCCGCAGAAGTCGGCGGTGGCCGTTCGGCCTGCTGCCCGGCCAAAAATCCAGGCTGAAGTCGAGGTCGGATTGGACGTCGACCGAACCGGATCATCTTTACAGTTTGCCAGGGGCATCCCCGTAACAGCTGAACTGATCCTCAGGCAACTGGAAGCAAAGGCCAGGAAAGTCACTTGTCGGGTTCAAACCCACGGGGACATCGACGAGGGCCAGCTTCCGATTCTTGTTGTCGAAGAAGCCGGTGTAGATCAGGCTCTCGAAGAAATCAAAAACATCACTTATGAGGGCGGAGGTGATCCGGCTGAGCATCACCTCGATGGCATCGAGCACTTACTCGATACTACGCCTTGGGCCATGGATCCTTCGAAATCTCGTGCGGCGATTATCTCGTTTCTGACTGCCGATAGCAAACCCGCCACTTCGGGTGCGAGTCCGTCGCAGATTGGCCAGAAAGTGAAGGATCAGGGTGTACTTCTCTATCTGGTGTGTCAGCCTACTCCGAGGCTTCGTGAATTGGTCGACACCGCTGACGGTTTGATGTTCGAAATTTCGAACGAACCAAAGGCGGAGGACCTTCAGGTAATCGCCAGTAAGCTGGCCGCTTCGATCATTGCCACGGTCGGTTCCGGCGCAACGTCACCTATCAACCCGGACAACATTTAGGAGGTGGTAGAATGACCTTCATTCAATCCAACAACTGTCGGGTCGTACGGAGCGGCCTCAGGCGCCCTCGCTGGATCGGCCGTCATTGCAGGCAACTTGCGATATTCGACCGCGATTGTTCGCCCTCGATGAGCGGGCAGAAAGCAAAGGACGCTTCGCAGGCCTGTTTCGAGCTCGTACGTGCCCTGGCCCTGCCCGAAAATAGGGACGGGTTTGTGGTCTCGGTTGTGGACTTCTCCGGGAATGCGAAAATCAAACACAATTCCGTCCCGGCAGCTGAACTGGCTCAGAACCTGAAGCCGATCTCGATACCTCTGCTTGCCGGCGGTACAAATATCACCGCCGGTTTGGAACAGGCCGAAGCCCTCTGCAGAAAGACTCCGACGGATGCTCAGGATGGAACCCGGTGGTTGAGGCCGATTGTGGTGCTCTTCTCTGACGGGTGCCACAATACTGGACGGGGTCCGGAATCCGTAGCCGCATCGCTTCGCAAGAGAGCAGATGTCGTCACGGTCGCCTACGGCACTGACGCCGACGTCAATTTGCTTCGCGGATTGGCTACGAGTCCTCAACACTTTTATAAGTGCAAAGACGGTAGTGACCTGCGGCAGTTCTTTGCGGCTGTCGGTTCAACCATGACGGCGAGTCTGGCCGCGGGTGTCAATGCTACCAAAGCCCTTGGCCAGATTCAGTTGTCTTCCGAAGGGAGGACACAATGACCAAACTGACTCCAAGCGAGAAACAGATCGAATTTCTTCGCTCCATCGGCGCATGGACTGGCAGCTCCCGAGCTGTCAGTCCTGCTCCATGCGAAAGCGAACACCTTGATACATCGAAACGGGGGTTTCGTTTCAATTGGCTGTGGGCAGCAGCATTGGCTGCCATCCTGATCTTTGCTTTGGCTCAAGCGGCCTTTTCTTCTAAGGGGACGTCCGACGCTGAAGCTAACAGAGTTGACTCACTCGTTGACTCGATTCCGGTCGATTCCTTGCAGACTCCGGTTGACAGTCAGTCCGAACAGGTGGCCGAAGTGGCAGAGAGTCATGATGTAGTGCAGTCCGACACGGTTGTCCTGATTCTTGCCATATCTCTGATCTTCGCCGGCGGCGTTTGCGTTGCTATGTGGTTGAATCGCCGTACTGCTGACGCTATTCAGCGGGTGGCCGTCGACCTCTCACCGCTCACTTTGCCAGCACCAGCTACAGAGTTACCGGCATCTTCCCGCGGAATAATAGCTAAGGACCATGTTCACAGGTTGGCCCGGCTATCACCGCCGTCAAGTAGCGCCGCCCTCGCATCGCTGGCTGACTACGTGAGGAAGTCACAACTCTCCTCTGACATTCCGATTATTCCGTCATGGTCGTGGAGCATGGGCCTGGTTACCGCTAAGGGCAACGTGCGGTCCGAAAATCAGGACTATGGATTGGCATGCCGTTTCGGAGAATACGACGTAGTGGCAGTCGCCGACGGCATGGGCGGTCTGTCTCACGGTCAGAAAGCGTCCTATTTGGGGGCTTTCGCGGCCGTGAAATCTGTAGTTGCCGGACTGGCCAACACGACCCCATGGCGACCAATTCGGGTAGATAGAGTTCTCCGAGGCGCATTGGCGCAGGCTCATCACACTCTCAGCATGCACGGGGATAAACTCCGCATTGACGGTATCAACGGGGGGCTCCGCACGACATTGATCCTTATCGTCGCAAAGGGCTCGACAGTGCATTTCGGCTACATCGGCGACGGTGGTCTTGATATCCTTCATCCTGATGGTCGGGTGGATTCTATACTGAATCCTCAGAAAGACGGAGACATGCTGAACGTTCTCACGGCGTCTCTCGGACCGCAGCTCCAGGGTGCCTTCGTCAGCGGTGATTTCAAACGGTCTCCCGGTGATCTGATTATTGTCTCAACTGACGGAATTGCTGATCGGGTCGATGCGTCAGAGTTTGCGCGCGATATTATGCGCCTGGCCATTCGTAACGGCGGCGATCTTCAAACTGTCAGCGAAGAAGTTGTTGCCGAACTTGCCGACACGAAAGACGCTCACGGTTACATCTGCGATGACAATCTGACGCTGGCTTTGCTTGGCACAGGTCAGGCTCCACTGCTGGCACCCGGTTTCTGGGATAGCGCAAAGGTGGGTACGCCGGAGCCACCTGAATCCGACCTCGATAAGAACCGTCACTCTCATACAACTATCGAGCGCGAGGAGACGGTGTGATGGCTACTCCTCGTAAACTCGTCACGACCTCAGGCCAGACGCTCCTGATTGGTCGAGAGATAGCAAGTCGCGGCCAAGGAACCACTTTTGAGTCGTTAATGCTTGACACCAAACAGAAAGTTGCTGTCAAGCTGTTCAAAAAGCAGTTCAACACGGATAACACCCGCCGGCGAATTGAGTACCTGGTGAGGCACCGCTTCTCGGAGCGGTGCCCCATCATCGCGGGTCCGTTCGAAACTATTGCTGATGGCACTCACTTGGGACACTCCGCTCCTTATGCCGAAGGAAACTCTCTCGATCAGCTGTTGCAAAAGGGGAGTGTGAATCCTGTTCAGGCCATACAATTGGGTGTCGCACTCACGCACACTGTTAGAGTAATGCATGATGAGAACATCGCGCATGGTGATCTGCATTCGGAAAATGTTCTCGTCGAGGTGGCCAGCGATGACGTACTTATTCCGCACCTGATCGACTTAGATAACTTCAATGCACCGGGCCAACCGCCACCTGACATGGTCGGACAGAACTTGTATCTGGCCCCGGAGCAGCGTCAGGCCATAGCTGCCGGAAAACCAGCCGTGCCTGACATCTATACTGATCGTTTCCAACTCGGAATACTGATCCATGAGGCCGTCTTACTGAAGCACCCGGCTACGGGCGCTGATCACGATGAGGCGGCCTTTCACGAAGCGATGTGCCGAGGGCAGTGGATTCATGACCCGTGCAATGGCGGAGAGAGGTATTCGGCTCTTGGCGGTTGTCCCTCGGGCATTCTGGGCACTGAACTGTCGCGGTTGTTTCGCCGGTCACTAAGTCTGGACCGGTCTTCCAGGCCGACCGCATCGGAATGGAAGGAAGCACTGCAGCGGGCTCTTATGCGCGTATTCATCTGTTTGCGATGTAACGGCTCATTCATCGGAGATGCTTACTCCTTTTGTTGTCCGCACTGCAAAATGCCCTTCCCCAAAATCGTGATAGTCGCCCCGGCTGGGCGGGCGATAGCGATTGAGAGGGCGGCTGTGCCGATAGGACGCGATACTCTGGACGGTAATCCCACCGTGTCTGCTCAGCATGCCATCTTCCGGCGTCGGGGCCCGGTGACATATGTCGAGTCGCGAGGTCGTAACGGTACCTATCGTTGGGATGGCACGTCGTGGGTGAGACTGCCCGAGCGGACCTTGATAGCTGTCAAGGCAGGTGACCGCCTCCGCTTCGGTGAACTCGACGTGCACTTGCGGGAGGCAGTCTGATGGGACTCATCGAACGATATGTAATCCGTCTGCTGGAGCCGATACTTGATCGTCGATGGATCAAAAAAGGCTTGCCGGTGCCGACCGATACGAACCTAAGGCTTGGCAATGCCAGTGCCGCGTTCGGTCGAAAAGGAACGGCGCCGGTGAGCCTGACCATCGACCAAAGGCTGCGACATCAAATAAAGGCCGGCGCGACGGGATCCGGGAAATCCGTTTCTGAGAATAATGACCGGATTCACGACTTCACCGTTGGTCAACCTTTTCTCGAAATTGATTGTCACGACTCGATAGAAAAGCTATTGAGGACTCTCGCCCGCCGCATTACAGCTGGCGAGATACCGGAATCGGTCATCAACGATATTTGGCTTGTTTCACCGGCCAACGATAAGTGGTGTGTGCGGATCAATCCGCTGGAGTGCCCGTCGCCGGATAAGGCACCCGTCAAGATTGCGCCGCTAATGGAGTTGCTGCGGGTATTTTGGGGCGACGTGCTCGGGCCCCAGACTCACGAGTTCACACAGAATCTGCTGATTCTTCTTGCCGAACGAAAGATCCCGCTGCCGCAGGTGAGTAGTCTGCTGAGCGACACAGTCAGCCTGCGGACTCATTCGTTGAGTCTGCTCAACCATCGGGCGCGGGAGTATTTTCTCGGGCGGTATTTGTCCTGGTCACCGCGCCGACGCACTCAGGTGGCCGAAGCCTTTTTGAACAAGGTGACGATCTTCCTGGCCGATCCACGGATTGCGGCGATGCTCGACGCCCCGGTTAGTGATATAGATTTTCGGCGAGCCATGGATCAACGTAAGACAATCCTAATAGAAATTAGCAAAGGTCAGTTCTTTGACTCGGTGGGTTTACTGGCATCGATGATTCTCGTGTCACTTCAGCAGGCAACTTTCTCGAGATCGGATCTGCCGGAAGCAGCTCGAACGCCTTATCTCATCATAATCGAGGAATTCCCGGCTTTTGCCAGTTCGGTAACGGTTGAGCCATTCCTGAATGAGTCCCGGAAATTCGGTGTCGGTCTGACCCTGATCGCCCAGACCTTTGCTTCACTCGATAGGGGATTATTGTCTTCAATCCGGGCCAACTGTCAGACCCAAATGTTCTTTCGGCTTTCGCCTGAGGATGCCCGGATTGCCGCAGCCGGTCTGACCGGTGAGGTTCGTGATCTTATCGCGAGAGATCTGGTCTCGTTGCCAACGGGTACAGCGATGCTGATGCAGGGCGGCGGACCACCGCAGCGGCTTCGCATCGACTACACGCCTGTCCCGGATAGGCTGAGCGCCCGGGAGAAGGAGATCATTGACCGAATCAGAAAGAATGTCGGAAGGCCACTTGATCTGTCACATGGAGCCGGTGCTCCGCCCCCCGGCATTGCCAAAGCGAAACCCGCTCCGACGCCGGTGGTTGCGACACCGACGCCGGCAACGCCCAAACCGGTCGCACCTCCACCGAAACCTGCGGCTATACCCAAACCCAAGCGGAAAACGACCGGCAAGGTGACCGGCGGCTTTGTGGAGGGTGATGTATGACTCGCGCAAAGCCCCACAAGCGTTCAAAATCTCCGAAGGTACTTGTCACTGAACGCGATTTAGAGCTTTTCAAGGCGGTCTATCGACATGGCGTCATGACTCGGACCAATATTCAGGATTACTTCGGTTGGGACTGTGTATCCGATGTCAATCGTCGGCTGCGAAAGCTGTTTGACGCCGGATACCTTGATCGACGGTTTCTTTCCCGGACTTTCGGGCCGACACCGGCGGTCTATCTCATAGGCAATGAGGGTGTCAAGCTTCTCGTCGAATCTACCAAGATCGCTGCCAATACTCTTAACCGGCGACGATACCGCTTCAGGAACATGAGTGACAATCTGCTGCCGCACGAACTGCTCATTACTGACTTCGCATGCTTGCTCAAATCTACGTTCCGGCGATACCCGGGGTGCGGACTGCAAAATTGGAAATCGGACGAGGAGATCGTCGGATTATGTAACGTTATCGAAGGCGGCGCCGACATCGAGCTCAAGCCTGACGCCTACGGCTCCTATAACCTTCACAGGACGCTGTTCAATTTCTTTCTGGAGGCCGATCTCGGCACCGAGCCGATCTCGCGGATTCAGAAGAAAGTGGAACTATACCGGTCATTCAAGGCCAGCGGACTATTCAACAAGGCATTCAATCGGCGGGCCTTTCGCCTGTTCATCGTGACCAATTCAGGCACTCGAACCAGAAATATCAGCCAGGCCATTCCGGTCGCAGATGACCTCAAGATATATGTCGCCAATATCGAGGCGATCCGAATCGACCCGTTATTCGCGCCAGTCTGGCTGATGGCAGGCGATTCTATAGCACAAGCACTCCACTTGGCTGCTGAACTTGATCCGGTCGGAGGTGCCTCATGAGGTACTGTCCGAATTGTCGCCGGATCAATGAAGCGTGGCCGGAACGCTGCCGGTTCTGTGGGCTGACTTGGAATGTTCGAATCTGTCGGCGAGGCCATCAGAATCCGGCCAATGCAGTCTTCTGCGGAGAATGCGGAAGCGGAGATCTTACCGATACGGCCCGGGGCGGCCGCATTGTCAATGGCATCTTCAGGCTGTTTCAGGGCGGCGGTCCATTCCCGTTCCTCATGCTGATAGTCAAGCTGGCCATCCCGATCCTGATTCTGTGTGTGATCACACAGGATTTAGAGGCTTTTCTTCCCTTACTGGTCGCACTGGTAATCCTGATTGGAGTCCTGAAGTATGCGGTAGGTCTCTTGCCCTCTTGGTTGACGGGAAGAGCTAGTCGGTACTACCGAGGGCGGGTCAAAAACTATAAGGATCGCGCCAAACGACGCGATAGTCGGGGAAAATAGCGTGGTGCAGCAAGCTCACATATTTGACCCCCGTGGAACGCTCAACACTCTGGTAAGTAATGATTTATCTCTGCTAATAGCTAGTCCTACACCACTCTGTCTGACTGGTGCATTGCTACATACGCCATTTTTTCGGGGCATTCCGGGTTCGGCTAGACCAACCTACGAATGCTTCGGCTTCGTTTCGCTTTGCCGGGGAGGGGTGTGATGACACGCTCTGGATACAAGAAAGTTGGTGTTAGCCAGCGTGAGCGGGTGTCACTTGTTGCCGAGCTTCTGTTGGAGGGCGCGTTGAGGGCGATGGACTCTGACAGTCCGAAGGCTGACGACACTGAGACAATAAGGTCGGGCCATCAACCACCGGCCACCTTGAGCAGGAATGACCAATCAACTCGAATACAGACAAACCATGAAAAAGGAGTTATCCAAATGAAAGACGACTTTGTTGAACCGACTGCCGAGGAATCGTGGCAGTACATCAAGAAAACCCATTGCCGAAACAGCCGCCATGTGATCGCCCATGCGCCAGGATTCGAGGAGCACTTGGGAAAAGAGGTAGTCGTAGTCGAAGCACCAAGACGGAACATGAAGACCGTGCGAATCGAGATCAACGGAATCCGGAAGCGCTGGCCGATAATGTGGCTGAGACCTATCCTCACCGAGGAAATGCGAGGTGCAATGAGAAATCGATGAGATGATTGATCTGGCAAGATTGGGATCAACAATCGAGCCGGTCTGTCTGTCAGGGCATTGCAGACCGGCTGTTTTTCTAAGTGTTTGAATCTTACGGTTTACGATTATTCGGCGTGGTTACTACGTCGTTGGACTTCACCTGCCGATCAGTCTTGATCGCCTGGCACACCCGGGTACATTCGTAAACGACGGTCAGGATCCACCCTCGCCCGTTTTCTTACCTCTTATCTCATTCAGGATTCTCGATCTCAAACTTCTTTAGGCGGTAGATCAAGACATGGCGGGGGATATCGAGACGCTTTGCGGCCTTGGTCTTGTTCCAGCCGGTTTTCTCTAAGGCTTCGACGATCATTTTTCTTTCTGCTTCTTCGAGTGTTACCTGATTCTCGCCATCGCTATCATGGCCTTCATCCCGAGGGTCAAACTGACCGAAGTCCTCCGGAAGATCCTTCGTTGTCAGTTTGTTGCCTCGCCTGAGTATCGCCATCCGCGCTATGAGGTTCTCAAGTTCCCGGACATTCCCCGGCCAGTCATGCTCCATGAGTTTGTCCACAAGTTTTGGATCAAGGCTGATTTCGTCCTGTTCGCTGTATTTACGAACAAACTCCCGAGCCAACAGGGGGATATCGTCGCGGCGTTCCCTGAGGCTCGGAACCTGAAGCGGAACCACATTGAGCCGATAAAACAGGTCTTCGCGAAATTTCCCGGAACGGACTCGTGCTCGGAGGTCGACGTTGGAGGCGGCAATGAGTCGCACATCGACAGGTCGTAAGACCTCGGCACCGACCGCCTCGATAACGTTTTCCTGGAGAACACGCAGCAGCTTCGCCTGTAAATCAATGGCCAATTCGCTCACCTCATCAAGCAACAACGTCCCTTCATCGGCAAGTTCGAATTTGCCCTTCTTGTCCCGGACGGCGCCGGTGAATGCGCCTTTCGTGTGTCCGAACAGCTCGGATTCTATCAACTCCCTCGGAATCGCGGCACAATTGACCGCAATGAACTCCTGCTCGGCGCGGGCACTCTCCTGATGTATTGTTCGCGCTACCACTTCTTTCCCAGTACCCGATTCACCGGTGACCAGAATCGTCGCGTCGGTGTCGGCAATCTTGTGAATCATCGACTTCAATTGGCGAAATGGTTTTGAGGCTCCAATCAGTTTCTTGTCTGACTCAACCTTTTTCAGCTTGCCCCGAAGTCTCTTGTTCTCTGATTCGAGTTTTTCGAATTGAAGGGCCTTCTCGATTGCAACGAACAGCTCTTCATCCTCAAACGGTTTCGTGATGTAGTCAAATGCACCAAGCTTGACCGCCTGCACAGCCTGATTAACGGTAGCGTGGGCCGTGATCAAGATGACCTTTATGGCGGGCTGGGCGGCTTTTGCTTCATTCAATAATTCGATACCGTCCATTTTGGGCATGCGGATATCTGATAGCAGCAAGTCATAAGGTGCTGACTTAATCGCCTCGAGAGCCTGGAGGCCGTCTGCGGCTGTATCCACTTTGAACCCCTTTTTCTCAAGCTTGAATTGCAGCACTCTGCGGACAGAGGAGTCATCATCGGCAAGAAGAATCTTCATACTGGTACTCCGACTACCGTCAATGGCAGTTTAATTTCCGCTCTTGCGCCACGGCTGGTATTATTTTCAAGTTTAATGCAACCCTTGTGCCGTTCAACTATGCTCTTCGCTATGGCGAGCCCAAGCCCCGTACCGGTTGATTTAGTCGTGAAGAACGGCTCGAAGATCTTCGATACATTCTCCTCACTTATGCCGTTGCCGGAATCTTCAATAGTGATCCGCGCATCGGACTCTTCGGTCCCAAGGCTGATTGTCACATTCGATTCATCTGGGGATGCATCCACGGCATTGAGCAGCAAATTAAGCATGACCTGGTGAATCTTCTCTTCGTCTGCCATCACGATTACAGGATCTTCAACGTGACTAATGATCCTTATATCTCGCCTCAAAGCCTGTGGCTGAATCTGCTTGAGGCTGGAGCGGACAACATCGGCCAGATTAAGTACGGCTAACGTTGTTTCACTGGGTCTGGCAAATTCGAGAAAATCGGTCACACTGGCGTTGATACGTTTCACTTCTTTCAATACGATGGCTTGGAATTCTGCCTTGTCTTCCTCAGAAGTACCATCTTCACAAAGGATTTCGACTGCCCCTTTAATGGAGGCCAGCGGGTTCTTTATCTCATGAGCCATGCCGGCAGCTATTTGCCCTACGAGCGACATTTTGTGTGAACGTTCCAGCTGAAGTCTCATATCTTCGGCTTTTTTTCGGCTTCGGAACTCCCGCTCGATGAGACCGCCGGACAGCAACGCGATCGCGAAGTAAAAGATGATTTCGGTCAGTTCATCTGCAAGCGCGTGAACTTCCAAGCCGGTTGTAAAAATGTAGGGAAGGACGGCAACGGAAATGAACAAGGCCGCGTAAAGGCCGCCACGCAACCCAAACCAGGCAGCGGCAATTACAATTGGGATATAGCAGAACCGGCCATGAATCGCATGAATCCAATGGACATGTCCGAATAATGGCTCCACTATCAAGCCATAATGTAAGGCCAGAGTGAAGGCGATTACACCGCCAAGGACATAGAATTTGGTTGTCTGTTTTTCAGGTTCCCACATAGAACTTTTGCCTCTGTCGATTTACTTAGCAATGAGTATGCCAGTCTACAGCTCCATCGCGTACTAGCTCCGTAATGTATTGATTCACATTGGAATACAAGTATCAGTCCTGAAAAACAACGATAAGCGGTCCGGTCTTTTCTGCCGGGCTATACAGAATATTATACGATATTGAAGAATATTCTACACACAAATTCTACACTCGCCTATCTCGAAATCCGGAAGTCGTTGTTGTTAAGTGGCTTGCGCTTTTGGGCATGCCATTTGATACCCCCATTGTTCAATGAAAGTAACACGACTGAGAAACTGGATGATTAGGCCAAACATGATAAACAGACGTTCATTTGACCAGCCTCGATGCGCAACGAGGAACTACGGATACATGATCTCCTCACTGGCGGTGTTTGTTCTCTTCTGGGCAGGTTTAGTCCAGGCCGCCGACAAGTCTGAAGCGCGCTCGACTGTCAACTCGCTGGCTCCTGTTCTGGACACAATCCCAAAACTGATTCCGTCCTTTGGGTCGACCAGCACTCTGGCCGACTACTTGGCGGTGGCGATGGAAAGGAGTCCGCGGTTGCGATCCGCCTATAATCGTTGGATCGCGGACCTGAAGAAATCCGATCATGTCGGGGCATTGCCCGATCCGATGTTCAACTACGCCTACTTCATCGAGAACGTGGAGACCCGGGTCGGTCCGCAGGAACAACGGTTTGGGGTGCGTCAGTCGTTTCCGTGGTTTGGAACGCTTGGCGCGAAAGAAGACATGGCCTTTGCAATGTCGCAGGCATCATATCAGCGATTTGAAGCGGCCAAGTATGAGCTGTACTACGACGTAAAGTCCGCATTCTATGACTACTATTTTTTAGGTCAAGACCTCCAAATAACCAGCGAGAACCTCGAGTTGCTCAAGTTCTGGGAATCGGTCGCACAATCCAAATACAAGGTGGGACTGAAGCAACATCCCGATGTCATCAAGGCTCAGGTAGAACTTGGAAAGCTCGAAGACCATTTGCAGACGCTCCGTGAACAGGTTGAGCCCAAGGCCGCCCGATTGAGAGCCTGGCTAAATCTGCCGGGCGACGTAGAGATTCCCGTCCCGCAGTCTATTACTGTGGCGGAAGTGCCGCTTGACGAGGATTCGGTGGTCGCCATCATCACCCGCCACAATCCGAATCTCTTGGCTCTTGGGAGGATTATTGAGGGCCAACGAGCCGGGGAGAGGTTAGCCGGCAAACAAACGATGCCGTCGTTCTCCTTGGGCGTAGATTACATTCAGACTGGAGAGGCCCTCAATCCGGACATGTCGGAAAGCGGCAAGGATCCATGGATGATTGGCGCCAGCGTATCGTTGCCAATCTGGTTCGGCAAGAACAGTGCTCGCAAGAAGGAAGCCGAAGCGCTGCGCCGGGCGGCTGAATACAATTTGAAGGACTCGGAAAACCAACTCGTGGCGGTGAGTGAACGGCTCCTGTTCGAGTATTCGGATGCTCTGCGCAAGACTCGTCTATATCGAGAGGGACTGGTTCCCAAAGCCGAGCAGTCCCTGAACGCCATCTATGCCGCCTATCAGGCAGGTGAAACGGATTTTCTAAATGTCTTGGATGCTCAGAGACAATTGCTGGATTTCCAGCTGACGGTGGCGCGAGAACAGACCCGACTTGCCACGAAGCGCGCCCAACTGGAAATGCTCAGCGGAACAGAACTCAGCAAACACCTGCAACAATAACCTACTCGGAAGGAGTAACGAAATGCGTTCACTCAAACATGCACTCACAGCCCTCGTCCTGGTCTTTGGACTTGTATCGGTCGCGCAAGCTGGGGATGCAGACAAGAAATCTGAAGCTGACGCTCCCAAGGAGCTGAAGAACCAGACTCATTGTCCGGTAATGGGCGGCAAGATCGATTCGACAGTCTATACCGATATTCAGGGACAGCGGGTCTATCACTGCTGCCCGATGTGCTCGGACAAACTGAAAGCCGATCCGGACAAGTTTTTCAAGAAAGCTGCCGGAGAAGGCGTACTGTTTGAGAACATTCAATCCACGTGTCCCGTCTCAGGCGAAATACTGGAGGACAAGTCTGTCTACTCAGACTACGAAGGCCGTCGAGTTGTGTTCTGCTGCAAAAAGTGCCGCGGCACGTTCAACGAAGATCCGGAGAAGTACTTGAAGAAACTTGATGAGGATGCTGACTCGAAGTCAGAAAACATGAAGAAGATGGATCACAGTGACCACAGCGGACACAATCACTAGGGTTGCTGTGCATTGAGATCGTAAGAGGGAAAGAACGTCATGAATACTGAACAGACAACTCGAAACAACTGGCGGGGGCTGATCCCGCGAGGACGCTCAGCAACCATCTCACTGGTGATTGTAGCTATCGTGGCGTTCTCCCTCGGCGGTCTCTTGTTAGGTGGTAGAGAATCAACGGAACCAAACAACGGCGCAGATGAGCACGCTCAGGCAGCATCAGGTGAATCATCGGAACCGACCACATGGACTTGTTCCATGCATCCGCAGATCCAGCTCCCGAAGCCGGGCAAGTGCCCGCTATGCTTTATGGATCTGATCCCGATTGAAACCAGCGGAGGCGGAGAAGACCTCGACCCCAGCCAAATTCGCATGTCAGAAACGGCTGTTAAACTGGCCGGCGTTCAAACGACTCCGGTCACCAGGGCGTTTGCCGAGCGATCGATCCGCATGGTCGGCAAGCTCGACTACGACGAGACCCGAGTTTCGTATATTACTGCTTGGGTGGCGGGACGACTGGACAGTCTCTTTGTCGATTATACGGGAGCGACAGTGTCAAAGGGTGATCACATGGTTCACATGTACTCTCCAGAGTTGGTAGCCGCCCAGGAAGAACTTCTGCAGGCCAAAAAGGCAGTTGCAACTCTCAGCACCGCCAATAGTACCGTTCTAAAATCAACGGCGAATCAAACGTTGAAATCGGCCCGCGAGAAACTGCGTCTCTATGGACTCTCCGAATCACAGATTGCCGCCATAGAACAAGGGAACGTGCCCTCAGACCATCTTACGATTACGGCGCCTGCTGGTGGCGTAGTTGTCCACAAGGATGCGAAAGAGGGAATGTATGTTTCAACAGGAACCCGCATTTACACGATTGCAGACCTCAAGCGGCTGTGGGTTCTGCTCGAGGCATACGAATCAGATCTACCTTGGCTGAAATACGGCCAGCGCATTGCATTCACATCGCCATCATTTCCGGGTGAGGTCTTCGATGCTGTTATCAGTTTCATCGATCCGGTAGTAAATCCCAGAACACGGACGGTCAATATTCGCGCGGTGGTGGGTAACACCGACCAGCGGCTTAAACCGGAGATGTTCGTCAGTGCTACGGTCCAATCTCGTTTGGATAGCGAGGGCAATGTCATAGCGCCGGAGCTCGCGGGGAAATGGATCAGCCCGATGCACCCGGAGATAGTCAAAGATGGCCCGGGCAAATGTGACATCTGTGGTATGGACCTGGTGCCGGCGGAGACGTTTGGCTACTCAGGAGGAAACAAGACAACGGGGAAAGCTCCCTTGCTGATTCCCGCCTCCGCGCCGCTAATTACGGGCAAGCGAGCGGTTGTCTATGTGCAGGTGCCAAGCGACGAAGGTGTCGTTTTTGAGGGACGGCAGATCACGCTTGGTCCTCGTGCTCAGGACTACTATGTCGTAAGAGACGGGCTGGAAGAGGGAGAACAGGTTGTTACCAACGGCGCCTTCAAGATTGACAGTGAACTTCAGATTCAGGCCAAGCCAAGCATGATGTCGCCACAGGGTGGAGCCGTTGCTGCTGGCCACGATCACGGCGAGACCGGGTCGGTCAGGATGGCCACAGCGGAAGAACGCCCGTACGAAGCTGGTACCGCTGAGAGACTGGATGATTGTGAAGAAGCTCTGGTTGCCCTGGCTCCTGTATACGACGCTTACTTCGACGTTCAGATGGCTTTGGCCAATGACAATCTCGATGAGGCAAAAGAAGCCTACGGTACGATGGCCACGTTGATCAAAGACGTGGATATGGGCCTGTTTGAAGGCAAAGCGCATGAGCGGTGGATGGACATATCCGAGGATCTTGCAGGAGCCGCTAAAATCGGTAACTCCGCAGGATCGATTGTTGGCAGCCGTGACGCCTTTTTCAAGCTCTCCCTGGCGACAATAGAGATGCACGATACGTTTGGACACGCGTCCGATGAGCCGTTTTACCTGACATATTGCCCGATGGCCCGTGACAATGCTGGAGCCTACTGGTTGCAACGAGAGGACATCGTTTGGAACTCCTTTTACGGCGAGTCTATGCTACGTTGCGGGGAAATCAAGAAGGAGCTGCATGCTGGCGATGCAGTGACGGAGTAGGTGCACCATGACTGAACAACAGCATTCACACGAATTTAAGAGAGCGTCACTGCTGGACGGGGTGATAAGGTATTGCCTGGAAAACAAGCTTGTCGTCATACTCCTTATGCTGGTCATCATCGCATGGGGAATCATGGTGGCTCCGTTCGATTGGCGCGTTGTCGGGTTGCAGCGAGACCCTGTTCCGGTTGACGCAATACCCGACATTGGAGAGAACCAGCAGATCGTCTTTACCGAATGGATGGGCCGCTCGCCGCAGGACGTTGAAGATCAGATTTCATATCCGCTCACCGTTTCGTTGCTGGGCATTCCGGGCGTGAAGGACATTCGCAGCTATTCGTTCTTCGGGTTCTCAAGCATTTATGTCATCTTCAAAGACGATGTTGAATTCTACTGGTCCCGTTCACGTGTGCTGGAAAAGCTCAACTCATTACCCAGCGGTACACTACCGGATGGTGTCCAGCCGGCGCTTGGTCCGGACGCTACCGCGCTTGGTCAGGTCTTTTGGTATACCCTGGAAGGGCGCGATGAGGACGACAATCCGACCGGAGGATGGGATCTACACGAGTTGCGGTCGATCCAGGATTGGACCGTCCGATATGCCCTGCAGTCAGCAGACGGTGTTTCTGAAGTCGCATCGGTCGGTGGTTTCGTTCAGGAGTATCAGGTCGATGTAAATCCTGATGCCATGCGAGCAAACGATGTGACGCTGACTGATGTGTTCAATGCCGTCAGGATGTCCAACGTTGATGTCGGAGCGAAGACTATCGAGATTAACAAAGCGGAGTATGTGATCCGCGGTCTCGGGTTTATCGAAGATATCGAAGATATTGAACAAAGCGTTGTCCGCCAGACAGGTAATGTGCCCCTGAGGGTATCGGATGTTGCTACTGTTTCTCTTGGCCCAGCCTTGAGACGGGGTGCACTGGATAAAGGCGGCGCTGAGGTTGTTGGTGGTGTTGTTGTTGTGCGATATGGCGAGAACCCACTTGCAACTATCAAGAATGTCAAGACGAAGATCGCAGAGATTTCACCGGGTCTTCCGAAGAAAGTGCTGGCTGACGGCCGAAGCTCGCAGGTCACAATCGTGCCATTTTACGATCGCACCGGGCTGATCTATGAAACTCTCGGTACGCTCAACACGGCCCTGGTTGACGAGATTCTGGTCACGATTATCGTAGTCATCATCATGGTCATGCATTTCAGGAGTTCGCTCTTGATCTCGGGGCTTCTCCCTCTGACCGTGCTGATGACGTTTATTGCCATGAAGCTGTTTGGAGTCGACGCAAACATCGTTGCGCTGTCGGGGATTGCGATTGCTATCGGCACAATTGTCGACATGGGTATTGTGATATGCGAAAACATTCTCAAACATCTTGAAAGTGCGCATCCGGATGAAAACCGGCTGGAAGTTATATTCCGTGCGTCGTCTGAAGTTGGCAGTGCAGTACTTACGGCTATCGCGACGACTGTCGTCTCGTTCCTGCCGGTGTTTACGATGGAAGCAGCCGAAGGAAAACTGTTTAAGCCGTTGGCATTCACCAAGACGTTTGCGCTGATAGCATCGGTGATCGTAGCGCTTACCATTATTCCGCCGCTGGCGCATATCCTGTTCACAAAGGGAAAAAACCTCTCGCGTTCGCGACGCTTTTGGTCTTTTGGACTGCTGCTTGGCGGACTGACTGCGTTCTTCTTCGCCTTTTGGTTCACAGGCTTTGTATTGATTGCAGTCGGAGCGTATCTGCACTTCAAGTCCCGTCTACCTGCGAAAGTCACTTCGAAGGTGCCAACATACTTCAACTATATAGTTGTTGTCATTGTCGCCTGGCTGCTCGCGGGTCACTGGGAGCCACTGGGCGTGGATGCCGGAATAGTTCTGAACTTTATTTTCGTAGTGGTCTTGCTCGGCGGCATACTCTTGCTGTTTCAGTTGTTCATCAGGGCTTACGAGTCGATTCTCCGGTGGTGTTTGGCCCATAAGGGCCTGTTCCTTACGATGCCGGTCCTTCTGGTTGTCCTCGGACTGACTGTCTGGCTGGGGTTTGGGTCCATTTTCGGTTGGATGCCCAGCTGGGTTAGCTCAAGCCGACCGTTTGTGGCAATGAATCACGCCTTCCCGGGTCTTGGGAAAGAGTTCATGCCGGATCTCGACGAGGGGTCGTTTCTGTGGATGCCGACGACGATGCCGCACGCCTCCATCGGTGAAGCATTGGATGTGTTGCAGCATCAGGATATGGCCTTCCGAAGCATTCCTGAGATTTCGTCGGTAGTTGGTAAGCTTGGGCGAGCGGATTCGCCGCTAGATCCGGCTCCCATCTCCATGATAGAAACAGTCATCAACTACAAGCCGGAATACAAGGTGGATGAGAGTGGTCACCGGCGGCGCTTCGAGTACGATGAGGAAAAGGGAGAGTTCGTCCGAGATCAGTATGGCGAGCTGATTCCGGATGATGATGGTAGGCCGTATCGTAATTGGCGCGACCACATTCAGAGTCCGGACGATATCTGGGACGAGATAGTAAAAGCCGGTAAGCTCATGGGTACAACCTCCGCTCCTAAACTCCAGCCGATCGCGGCTCGAATAGTGATGTTGCAATCGGGTATGCGAGCCCCCATGGGAGTGAAGGTCAAAGGACCGGATCTTGAGACCATCGAGCGAGTCGGTCTTGAGATCGAGAAGTATCTCAAGCAAGTACCCTCGGTGGAGCCGGCGGCCGTGATTGCCGACAGGATCGTGGGCAAACCTTACCTTGAGATCGATATCGACAGGGAGAAGATTGCACGATACGGTCTGAGCATTCGAAAAGTGCAGGACGTAATAGAAGTGGCTGTCGGTGGAAAGAAGTTGACTACAACCGTAGAGGGCCGGGAGCGATATCCGGTTCGTGTTCGCTATCAGCGTGAACTTCGCAATAGCCTGGATGAATTGGGTAGTATCCTGGTACCTACGGCAAGCGGTGCCCAGATACCGATCATTGAACTGGCCGAGATTCGGTTTGTGCGCGGTCCGATGGTCATCAAGTCTGAGAATACTTTCCTTACCGGCTACGTCATTTTTGATAAGAAGCCGGGTTACGCTGAAGTCGACGTTGTGCAGGATGCACAGAGGCTGCTACAGGACAAGATTCGTTCAGGAGAATTTGATGTTCCGGCCGGAGTCAGCTACGAGTTCGCCGGCTCGTACAAGAACCAGGTTCGCTCCGAAAAGAAGCTGATGGTGGTAATGCCGCTCGCCCTGATCGTGATATTCCTGATCCTGTACTTTCAGTTTAAGCACGTTCCGACAACCTTGTTGGTTTTTTCCGGCATCTTTGTTGCGTGGTCGGGCGGGTTCCTCATGCTGTGGCTCTACGGCCAGGGCTGGTTTCTGGATTTCTCATTGTTCGGAGAGAATATGCGGGAACTATTCCAGGTTAGGAACTTCAACTTATCGGTTGCAGTATGGGTAGGATTCCTTGCCTTGTTCGGCATCGCCACCGACGACGGTGTGATCATCTCAACCTACCTCAAACAGGTATTTGACCGAGATCGTCCGAATACGATTCAGGCCGTGCGTGAGGCGACTGTCGAAGCCGGCAAGCGTCGAATTCGTCCTGCATTGATGACGGTAGCTACGACTATTCTTGCGCTGATTCCCGTGCTTACTTCGACTGGCCGTGGCGCAGATATCATGGTGCCGATGGCTATACCATCATTTGGCGGCATGACGGTAGTGTTGATAACTGTCTTCACAGTACCGACTCTCTACTGTTTGCTGGCAGAGCTGCGGGTCAAGCGCCAGATCTCCCGTGGAAAGGATATTGAAGAATGAGACACCCGGTAAGTGCATATCTAGTGCGGTTTGCGGTACCTATTCTATTGCTGGTCGTAACGCTCCTGGCACCTAGTGATCAACTCAAGGCTCAAACGAATGAATACTGCCCTGTTACGACTTCCGAAAAGGCAGATCCCAACATCTATCTTGACTACGAAGACAAGCGCATTCATTTCTGCTGCAATAAATGTAAACGCGACTTTATTGCCGATCCTGATGCGTATCTGGCTAATCTGAAGGACGTCGACGCCGAGCCAACGTCCGACAAGCTGGCGCATTACGCGGAGGATGCTGAGCGTGAGGCGGCCAAAGCGAGTGTATCTGACGACGGCCACAACCACGATCATGCGGTGTCTAGTGCAGACTCGTCAGAAGGAGCGACCGGCAGCTTAGGTCAGAAGGATCACGATGATACCGATGTCGATTTGAATCACGGTAGTGGGACAGAGCCGGATTCCGATCACGATCATGCAACTGATCATGGGGAAAGTATCAGTGTCCTTGGCTTTCTTGGTAAACTACACCCGGTCGCCGTGCACTTTCCCATCGCGCTGATCATCATGGCTCTGATCTTTGTGGGAACGAAGTTCGTACTCGGTTCGGAGATATTCGACCAGATGGCGGCCGTCATCATGTATTGGGCTGCATTTTTTGCGGTGGTAGCCGCGCTGTTGGGATGGGCTCGCGCTTCAGGGGCCAGTTTCCCTTCAGCGCTGGAGGAATACTTCGAGTGGCATCGCCTGCTGGGGCTCGCCTCCACCGGGCTGACCGTGCTGACCGCATTGGTGGCATATCATTGGCGAAAGCGAGACTCGCAGCGCAGCCAACTGCTATTCAGAGTGCTGCTGGTGCTGAATGTAGTAGCAATAGGTGTGACCGGACATTTAGGAGCAACCCTCGTATTTGGCCCCAACTACTATGGTTTGTAAAGTACAATATGAGAAGGAAGGACAATATGAAAACGCTAAGCACCTTAATCGGGATTACAATATTGGCTATCGCCGTAGTCGCCTTTGCGGGTTGCAGCGATGACGATCACGATATGATGTCGAACAGTGGCACGAGTGTCGTATCTGTCGCGGCGGTCTATCCAGTGGACGGTTCGACGAACGTATCAACGTCGGCCGCGGTTGCCCTTAAGTTCACCGGGCCGGTGGACACAATGTCGGTTATGCAAAACCTGCATCTGGCCGGCGGGCAACCCATGCATGAATGGCGCGATTCAGTTAGTCACCATGGCGGGTTCGGCATGATGAACATGAATATGGAACAGCAGATGATGAATTGGATGGACTCCATACACACGCCTGGTGAATTCCACTGGAATGGCACGCTCGATTCGTGCGAATTTGTGCCTGATTCCACATTGATGTCAACCACTGAGTATCTGTGTCTACTGTATGAGGGCGGCATGCATGACGGTCATGGCGGAATGATGGGTGGCGCCAACCACAACGACAACGGCTATCACATGTACGGCTTCACTACCGCTCCGTAGCGACGCCTCCTCCAGCGAGACGTAGGCCGGGATTCGGGAACAGAGCGGTTGCCGACCCGGCCTCGCTCTATAACTGCAGCTCTATGAATTGAGTCTCTTAATGGCAGATAGTGATAACAAACTAGGTCGACGGCCGTTCTTGGAATTGGCACTTACTGTATTCGGAGGACTTGCGGCGGGTACGATTGCGTATCCCATAATACGTTTCCTGATTCCCCCAAAGGGAAAAGGGCCCGGCAACAGTACCATCGACGTTGCCGCAGATGAAGGAATTGCGCCAAACTCAGGAATCATTTTCCCAATTGGCAATAGACCAGGCATTCTCATCCGAACGCCGGAAGGTGAGCTTCGCGCTTTTACGGCTATCTGCACGCATCTTGACTGCACGGTTCAGTACCGCTCCGACTTTGAACACATCTGGTGTGCCTGTCACAATGGTCACTACGATCTCCGTGGCCGTAACATCGCTGGTCCGCCGCCTCGACCGCTCAAGGAATATGAAGTCAACGTACTCAACGGCCGGATCTTCGTTACAGTCACAGCATAGTCTCTTGACGTGTCAGCGCCGTTGGATACTACGTCTCGAGAATAATCGCCTACTTTATAGACTATTCTTCAACAGCATCACAGTCAAACGGCTCATCTCGCATCACATAGTATTGCGTAGTCCTTGTAAGTGGTTTGCTCCTATGCGAGTAGACCAAGCTGGCACAATAGTGCTCTGCTTCGGCACGCGGGTTGCCTATCAAGTCAAGTAGTGTGAACCTTGATAAGGACTGAGGCAATGAGACGTGTAACTGCAATAACTGCAAAGCTGCTTGTGGCCGCAGGAGTGCTTGGTTGGATCGCTACTTCACTGTCAAATACAGCCTACAGTAGCGAGTCGGGGCATGGTGCACTATCGCCGAATTTGGCTATGTCCAGTGGTATTGTGCCACAGTACTTTGAAGTCAGCCAGAACTACCCAAACCCCTTCAACGCGTCAACCAATCTCGACTACGATCTGCCTGACAAGGCGGATGTTGAAGTCAGAATCTACAATATTCTGGGACGGGAGGTAAGGCGGCTGGTAGACCGAAGTCAGCAACCAGGGTCGTATACGGCACACTGGGATGGCACCGACAACCAGGCGCAGGTAGTGCCCAGTGGACTTTACTTTTTGGTCTTGCTGGCTGATGACAATTGGGCAGTACGAAAGATGATGTTAGTGAAATAGAACCCTAAGAACAGGATGACAAGCGATGAAAACGAAGGCACTTATCTGGAGTGGAGTCCTGGCACTGTTGGCACTGCTGACCATATCGGCAGTAAGCACCGATGCGACCGGTGATCCGGAATCGGCCGCTGACACTATCCAGGCGGCTGACGAATGTCCGATGCACTCTCAAAAAGATGCTTCTTCCGAGACGCAGCCAGGCAGCGGTAGTGAACAAGACATGCTGAGGCTTCTTCAGGCATGTGAAGACGAAGTGGATTTAATTCTTAGCTCCAACAACATGGGAGAAATGACAGAGCGGCTCAATCAGTTCCGACAGAATCTTACCTATACGAGGCAAAGCTTGTTACAGCCCAAGTCTATGGGAGGCTGCTGCGGTGATCCCAATCCATCTGCGATGTCTAGTCGTGACCCCCACGAAGGCTGTTCAGCCGCAGAGGAGGCGAATTCATCCAACAAGTAGCGCAACCGCCATTGTACCAGCGCAGAAAGGAGGACGGCCGTGGAGTGGACTGCAGCTACAATAACCGTGGCAATCATACTCACCCTGACACTAGGAAGAACCGTTATGGATCGACAATGGCCGAAAGCAATAGGAATACTGCTATTAGTAGGGCTCATCGCTGTGCCGATGATGATCTCGCGGCGCACGGCACAGTCAGATCTCAAGCAATGGGGCGCGGTTGAACCAGCCATTCAGACGGCCGCGATTATAGTCGATACGGCATTCGTTCCCGACCATATTCAATTCGCCGCGGGTGTTCCGGCAAAACTGATCTTCCTGCGAAACACGGGCGGGGAGTGCAACGAAGCGATTGTCTTTCCAGCCTTAAACAAGAGAATCGAGTTACCGATAGGCCAGCGAGTGGAAGTCGAATTCAGCGGAGGAGAAGTACGACGCCTGGACTTCACATGCCTGAAAAGGAAGATGCGAGGATTCGTTGAGTTTTCGACATGATTTCTCGCGACTGAAGGTGATGGGAAAACCCGTCATGCAACCCGGCCCCAGCAACGAACAGACACCCGGATTTATCGACGAAGCGCAGTCTAGCCTCCGGGCAGGCAGACGATTGCTGCTGATATTGCTTGCTCTTGTACTGCTTATTACGACTCTGCATTACCTGTTGCCACCCTCCAACTTCGTCTTACACAGTATACTCCAACGGCTCTACTACATACCGATTGTGTGGGCGGCGTACTCCATATCGCGCAAGAGCGCCATTTTCATAGCCGTCTTGAGTGCGGTCGCGTACTTGCCACACATCTTCATGACATGGGGAGCACACCCCGCCTACCAATCGGCTCAAGTAATCGAAGTGCTGTTGTTTCCAGTTATCGGCTTTGTTGGTGGCTGGCTGTCTGAGCGGGAGGCAGAACTGAGACAAACTGCGCTTGGCTACGCACGAATGGCGCAGTTTGGCTCTGTAGCGCGCTCTGTAATTCGATCGCTTAAGTCTCCGGTCCGATCGATTCAAGGAGTGCTGATATCTTTGGAAGCGTCAATTGGAGACCTCCCTGGTGCTCGTGAGTTCATCCATGTCATACGCACTCAGACGGAGTCCATTGCAGACGTACGCACCAGTCTAATCACGCTCGTCGAGCGCAAGCGGGTTCGATTGGCCGTCATCGATCTAAATGAGCTTGCCACGGAATTTGCCCAGCAGGTTACACCATTGCTAGGCAGATCGAATGTCGGACTTGAGCCGCACCTGGCCTCAAGACCCCTAAAGTGCCGTGTCGCCCGGAAACACCTCCTTCGGTGCCTGCACCGGCTTATTGAGGAGATGACCACCGACAACGAGTTGATAGAGGCAGTAACTATCTATACCGGTGAGTCCGGCAATTCCCGCTGGGTTGGTTGTTCAAGTGGCGAGGTCAGGTTGCACTCATATTACCTAAGTGAACTATCAAGGCCCGAGAATGGCAATACCTCAGACTATTCCCTGATTGATGTCATAAACACGATGAATAGCCACTTCGGCAGCGTGAGAGTGCGACGACGCAAGAGTCAGCTTGTCGAGTTCATACTAGTGCTCCCCCGACGGCTACGCTTACCGTGGTATCTAAAGGCAGAAGTAAAAACAAACAGAAAAGAAGGTAGCAGCCCTGACCATGGCAGCTGATCGACAAACCGAACATCACCTGCCTCACATCATCCAGGGTGTCTCCCCACGCCCGGCTCAATCGTCGGAAGTACCTTGACATAAGGAGTCGACGGTCTATTTTAGCAGTACGTGCACATTATCTTTGCGTGCAGACAGTAACAGACAGACGCCCCGCAAACAGCTTGTCTTGGAGAAACGATGCGCTTCCAAATCGCTCTTGTCGCTTTTTCAATCGTAACAGTGCTCTACGCCGTTCCAACCGCGAACGCCGAAATCATCGAATACGACTTGACCGTTGCTCAACAGTCAATCAACATCACAGGAAAGGACGTCGAGGCGATAACGATTAACGGCAGTATCCCCGCGCCAACGCTGTACTTCAAAGATGGCGATTCCGCGGTCATTCATGTCCACAATCAACTTGAAAACGAAACCTCGATACACTGGCATGGTCTCCTGGTCCCCCCCGGCATGGATGGCGTACCATACGTGAGTTTTCCACCAATCGAAGCAGGTACGACCTTCACGTATAGTTTTCGTCTGCGTCAAAGTGGCACGTATTGGTATCACTCTCATACGGGACTTCAGGAACAGCGAGGCATGTATGGCGCCATCGTAATTGAGCCGAGCGAACGACAACTGAAATATGACCGCGAGCATACTGTCGTTCTTTCCGACTGGACGAATGAGAATCCAAATTCCGTGATTGGCAAACTAAAGCGGGGCAGCGAGTGGTACTCCATACAGAAGGGCGCTGGCCAGAGTCTTCTGGGCGCCGTGAAGGCAGGAATGATCGGTGACTTTTTCAAGCGAGAACTGCAAAGGATGCCTCCGATGGATCTGTCCGATGTGGCGTACGATCGCTTTCTCGCCAATGGATCTCCTGAAATCAGCCTTGATGCCGAACCGGGCGAGAGGGTGCGCATTCGTATCGTCGATGGATCATCGACGACTTTCTTCCATCTAACATATGCTGGCGGCCCGATGACCGTTGTTTCTGCTGACGGTCTGCTGGTAGAACCTGTTGATTTGGACAGATTTCTAATCGCGGTAGCGGAAACGTACGATATCATCATCATTATTCCGGAATCCGGTTCCTATGAACTGCGGGCTACTGCGCACGACGGTTCAGCATTTGCGACAATCTGGCTCGGATCGGGTGAGCCTCGTTTCGCCGCCAAGCCGGTACCAAAGCCCAACGTGTACAGTGCGATGGGTTCTCTTAGCCTGAGCGGGATATTTGCACTCACTCCAGCCGGCAGCATGGGAATGTCGGATGGCGACATTCGGGCCGGGAAATTTGACAGGCCCGGCATGATGGGAATGACTGGCATGAGCGAAATGCAAGAAGACGAGCATGCACATGGCACGGACCAAATGAGTGGTTCCGGCAGTACATTAGGCGAACGATTCATCGATACTGTCGCAATTGACCCTGAATTACGAAATGGCAAGAGGTATGGTATGGCCTTCCTCCCGCTCGCGGCCGACGCTACTACCGCTTCGGAGTTGGCGATCGACGGACAAGATCCGGCCCGTCCCTGGCCGCCCTACGACCATTTACGTGCGCTGGAACCCACCGTATTCGACGCCAACAAGGCGGTGCGCGAACTTCGACTCACTCTCGACGGTGACATGGGAAGATATGCCTGGTTCATTAACAACAAACCGCTGGCGGAAAGTGACTCGATTCTGATAAAGGAAGGCGAAGTTGTCCGATTTATTATGATAAATCGTACCATGATGCACCATCCCATGCATCTTCACGGTCATTTCTTCAGGGTACTGAATAGGCACGGCGACTATTCACCTCTTAAACACACAGTTGATGTTGCTCCGATGTCGACTACGGTTATCGAATTCGACGCTAACGAGTTCGGAGAATGGTTTTTTCACTGTCATCTGCTATATCATTTAGAGAGCGGAATGGCCCGCACCGTGCACTACGAAGGGTTTGCACTTCCTCCAGCCGTTTCCGCCGTGCGCTCGAAGCTCTATCATGACGGCTGGTATCACTGGCTCGGCGGTGAAGCGATGAGTAATATGACCGAAGGCATGGTCGTATTGGCCAACACTCGCAACATTGTCTCGGCCAGATGGGAAGTAGGCTGGCACAATATTCCCGTAACCGAATGGGAAGCTGACCTTGCCTGGGACAGGTATTTCAACCGGTTCTTTACGTTGTTTGTCGGTGGCAACTTCCTCGGCGTCGACGATGAATTCGAAGACAGTCGTGCCGTTGCCGGCTTTCAATACCTTTTGCCGCTGTCTATCCACTGGCGATCATGGGTGGCTTCGGACGGTACCGCTCGATTCGCATTCGAGAAGGAACTCATGCTGTTGCCCCGTGTCGGCATTACCGGAGAGGCCGAATACGATACTGACTCGGAGTGGGAAGGTTCTGTTGGGACGCAATACATCATCGCGCAGCCCATTTCGATCGGGGGGCGATGGCACTCGGAATTCGGTTGGGGCGGAGGCGTCGTCCTGCGACCTTAGACCACAGGGCCAGGATTTTTCCCCGCAGACACGATTCGCTACCAAATGTATCGGGCTAGCCTAAACTGGTTGTGACGTAAAACGACAAGTCCTGCCATTATAGTGACAACGGATGCCGGGGCCAATAAAGGTGCGGGCATTCCGGGCAGGCCTGTATACAGCAGCTACCGGAGGAACAACGACATCATCGCGGCCAGGATGTAAAGCACAACGGCTAGGCTCATCGCAATCGCAAAACCGGCGGACAGTGATACCGCTACCGCCGTAGCGGCACCGAGAACAGCCGCAAGGCCGTTAAGGGACCAATACAGAGGAACCTCGCCCGACATGCCCAGGCTGCCAGCGTAGCGCAATGCCGTAGGGAAAGGAATGGCCGCAGCGATCCCAAGAGGTGCCAGAGTAAGGGTTGCAAGCGCCATCCTCGTAGTCAGCACTTCGCCTTTAAATACCTCGAGCAGCATCGGCACAGCAAAGATATGAGCGGCCCCCACGAGTGCCACCGTGAGCAGTGATCCTACAAGCAAAGACCGCAGCGACCCGCCTATTTTGCTGCTGAAGAGACTACCTATCACGCCGCCAGCAAGCAACGAGCCGAGAACGATCGTCAGCCCATATATAGGTCTGCCCAGGAAAAGCGTAAAGCGCTGAACCAACGGCACCTCGACTAACATGAAAGCCAGCCCCAAGCCTATGAACACTGAGCCCCACACAGAACTGTGAGCTCGACGCACTCCATTTGAACGAATCCGCCACAGTATGAACAAGACTATAAATAGGCCGGAGATGAAGATTGTAAGATCAATTACTGCCGGGATCTCCCGAGAGAAATTGTAGAAGAACGGTGAATCATCCCGTGGGGGGGACAGGTTCAGATTACTCGCAGAAACCAACTCGTCCGGACCATAAGTGCCATCAGACAGCCCCCTTAGCTCTTCACTGAGCATTGGCATCTCTGAAGGGACATTACCGGAAAGAAGGACTGGAATGTCGTGTGCCTGTATAAACGGGAACCAGGCACCGGCTGGATTGAAGTTGCCGGTTGCCATCGTAACATCGTGCAGCACGTTTGCCAAAGTGGAGTCCAGGGCGGTATTGTGAAATACAACAAACGGATTCATTCCGGCGCCAGCTGCGTAAAAGTGATTATAGAACTGCGATAGATGATTATTCGCGTAGTCACTTCGCTTTGCCGTCAGAACTAATTTCAATACCTCAGCTTCGTCGTGAGTAACTATCACCAGCCTTCCCCGCTCCGAAAGATGAGAGAAGTAATCATCGAATGCCTCGGTCGTGAACAGGAAGTTCTCGGTCAAAGCAAATGCTTCCGGGCTACGACTTGACTTGATAATGGGTATGCTCAGGTAGATAAGATCATAGTTTTGCTTCGCCCGCTTTACGAAACCGCGCCCCTCAGCCTCGATCACTTTGATGTTGGGCAGTGCCCCATCGAAAATGCCCCCGTTAAACCAGCTGAACGTCCGACCCAGATTCAGGAGATCGCCATTGACCTCTACTGCATCAACAACCTCATATCCAGCCAGCCGCACCAAGTGAATGTCGCGACCACCGCCGGGTCCAATAATCAGAGCATTCTGTTTCTCGGTGGGCGGAATCAGGGCAAGTGCGGAAAAAGCCGGGAAGTACCTCAGCATCTGAATCGCGGTGTTAGATGTGTCGGAGTAGTCGCCGTTGAATCGGAACATTGAGGATCCAGCGGACCCGTCGGTAAAGAACACCATTCGGTCCGGCTCACTTTTGCTTTGAAGCAGGTCAGTCCGTCCGAAACTGCTCCACTCGCTGGCGACAACTTCACCGTTGCGGCCGGGATGCTGTTGCATATGAAACATCTCTTTGTGTTGACCCGGTTGCAGGGCAATACGGGGTTGCCAGTAGGACGTTCCGGCCGCGAGCGGGAGCAGGGCCAAAATCGGAATCCACACGACTTGGGACCACGCTAGTAGCGGGCGGTGGGCCCTTACCAGGATTGGAATCAGAGTGAATAGTACAAAGGCGCACAGAAGTAGCAGAAACAGAGCTCCCAGCGGTGCGGATATCACGTAGAGGCCAATCGCTACCAGGGCACCCGCAAGATCGACCGCATACAGAATTGATGCTTTTCCCGAATGTGCTTTGAAGGCGTGGGCCAGAATCGCACCGCATGCCGCGAAGGGTACTATCGACAATCCCACAATCACGTAGAGGTTGATCAACAAGGTGATTTGAGTGGAAATCAGGACGAGAAGTAGGACTGTTGCCGTACCCAGCAGCAACAACGACAACACGAGGGAAACGGGCTTCCGTCGCTCATGTTTTGACCAGACGTGATAGACTCCGGCACCCAGCCCCAAACCGGAAAGGGCCAGAGAAATCGAGAGAAATGTATAGTGGTAGTCAAACAGGAGAGAATAGACTCTCGGCAGACTCAGCTCCATCAGCCAGACGAGCATTGAGGCTTTGAATACAACCAGTGATGCGCGCAGTGCCGTTGTTTTCCGAAAGTCCATTGTTCCCGATCTCTTTGAATTGCGTGGCCGTTAAAGATCGCCTCTACCGTCTTGGACCGGTCTGGCAGCGCCGTCCTGTTCCTCTTCAGTTTCCTTGGTCGCCCGCATGAGCGATCGCCAGGCGTTGCCTTTTGGGATGAATGGTGGCGTTTTGGCTGTGTACGCGGCGTACTCTGCACCGAACTTCTTAAGCATCTCTCGTTCTTCCTTTACAGCCAACCGCCAGTACATCAAGACAATCAAGGGCGCCAGGATAAGAGTGAGCAACGTCGGCCAATGTACGAGCTGCCCGAGAACAGCTATGAAGATCCCGGTGTATTGCGGATGTCTGACATACCTGTAGAGACCGTCTGTTACGAGCTTGTCCTGTTTCTGAGCCTTGTATACCTGGCGCCAACCGGCCGCGAGCAAGCCAATGCCGGCGAAGATGATTGCATAGCCGAGCACCATCTCGGCCATCGCTCCAATATCGCCGAGGCCCAGGAGGGAACTCCACAGGTGCCCCCGCAAATGGAGCCAGGGGATATCGACCCCGAAATATGCGGTAAGGACATAGATCGTGAGCGGAAAGCCATACATCTCCGCGTACAAGGCGATAATGAACGCCTGCAGGATACCTGCCGCGCGCCATTCCTTCCAACTCTGGGGTATCAGGTACCGGAACACAAACCAACTCACCAGTACTATCATGAGTACGGCGAGGAACCACTGGCCACCGAGGCCGCCGACAGCTAATGTATTCATAGAAATGACCTTTCACATTTCTTCCACAATTATGTCTCACACACCATTTTGTTATCACATGCCATGCCAAATACGGGCAGGTTGGATTTTGAATGTGTACTTTGTTCACAGCCCGATGGCCCATAGTGGCTTAGAGGGCGGCATGCTCTTTCTATTGGTAGCTCGCAGAGTTGGAGTTTGGTAACCCGAAAAGCAATCCGTAGAATATTCTCTGAATTCGATGAATAGTCTTCGCCAATTAATCGTTTGAGATCAGCCGGCCGACATGATTTGGAGGCATGCGGCATTTTATTCTATTGTCTTTGAGACGGATGCCGGTTTTCTGGGGAGTTGCATGCTGAGTTGGCATTGCAGTTGCATCACACACGAATGAGCGAAAAAAGTAAGGACGGAGCAAGCGTCATGAAAGAGATTAAGGCATACATTCGCAGATCCAAGATGGACGACATCGTGCACGGGCTGAAAGCAATTGGGGTGAAGGCGATGTCTGTGATCCCGGTGGAAGGTATTGGCGCCCTGGCCGATCCTGAAGCGAGTGAACTGTCACTCAACTACGTTACCAACTACTCAATGGTTTACAAACTGGAAATTGTGTGCCGCGAGAGTGACGCCCATCGCATTGTAGATACGCTCCTTGGCCTTGCCCGCACGGGAGCCAAGGGGGACGGTGTCATCTTCATCAGCGACATCGAGAGAGCTATCAAGATTCGTTCAGGTGAGGAAGGTGAATTTACGCTGGACTCACCAAAGGACGATGCTGGAAACAAGTGAACACCGCCAAGAAGAGCGGATACAGATTGGAGAGAAACATGAGCCGTTGCATAACCTGTGACAAACCGGTAAATCGGAATAAGGCACACATGACAATCGAATTGGACGGTAACACGTATCTCGCATGTTGCCCGATGTGCCAGTCCGAGTTTGAAAAGGATCCAGAGAAATACATCCGAAAGAGCAAGAGCAAACACCCCAGACATTGACAATCTGCATACACCCTCCTCGCCCCCTCCCCCCAGCCCCCGTGTGTGAATAGTGAGACGCACGGGGGCTCGGTCTTTACGCCTGGTTGCCTTCACAGTATTAGATTAGAATAGTCCACGATAATGAAGAATATTCTACGGAAAGTCCTTTGGCACCGAGACGGGGAAACGTAGTCGAAGCGCTCTATCCTACTGGCGGACAAGCACGTAGGCGTTCCGGGTCAGGCTTTGGCATGGCTATTGCTTAATATTTGAGCAGAAACCGAAATGAAGGAGTTAACGATGAGACAGAATCGCTTGATGTTAGTAATGGTAATCGTGTTGACCCTTGCACTCGCATCCTTTGCCGCGGCCCAGATGATGGGCGGCGATCACGATCATTCCTCCATGAACAAGGACGACAGTACTGCGCATTCCGGGATGATGGATGAAGGGATGATGATGAAGATGGGCAACATGATGGGCGATATGTCAAAGCACTGCAAGATGATGTCGAGCGAATTCGACGACCTGCAGTCCCACTTTGAGAAGATGATGAAGATGGACGACATGAAAGCCCTGAAGGCGGAAATGCAGAAGCATCATGACATGATGACTCAGATGCATGAGAACATGAGCGAACAGCGAACCATGTGTCAGAATATGATGTCAATGACGCACTCCGGCGGCATGCCTGGTATGATGGGAGCGGACTCCGCAAAGTCCGAAGCCGACGGGCAGCATAACCACGACCATTAACGCTGACGGCTAGGGCGGTCGGAAACGGCCGCCCCGATTAGCGAATGTGAGGATAGTATGATGAATAGATGCATTACATGCGGGAAGATTGTAACGAGGCCAAAAGCACAGAACTCCGTCAAGCGAGACGGCCACGAGTACCTTGTATGCTGTCCTTTGTGTGAGAAGGAGTTCCGTCGTGACCCGGCGCACTATACGGCGGTGGCTCGATCATTGTTCGGAGACTATGCGGTGAAAGCACACTCACAAACCCAAGTTGCTGATCGTTCGATCGACTCCGACAGAACGAACAAAAGTGCCACTGAGCTAGTTCATATAGTCCGCAACCTGAAGGAATCATTCGAGACCCTCGAACGTGACAATACTGAGTTGTCGAAACATCTCGATCAGATATCCGCATCAGGTGGGCTGGAAGGACTGCGGAAAGCCCTGAGTGATCACCGCAGCATGATGGATGCACTTGAGAAGAAGATGGCGGTCCATGCCGGTATCTGCAGATTCGTTTTGTCTGTGACTGAGTCATCGGTGGAACCAATGAAAGCAACTTCCGACTAACTGCTCTGGAGTTAGTCAGGAAAAGTGAATAGGAGTGAAAAGCATGTCTGCGGCCGAATATGGGATTAGAACGCGTGTGGACGGTGAGTTCGACAAGGTCGTGTCGCAAACCATCGACGCACTTAAGGATCGAGGTTTCGGAGTTTTGAGTGATATCGATGTCCAGGAAACTCTGAAGAACAAGCTCGACGTCGACTTCCGGAGGTACCGGATACTCGGCGCCTGCAATCCGCCTCTGGCCCACCAAGCGTTATCAGAGGAAATAGAACTCGGGTTGTTGCTGCCGTGTAATGTCATTGTCTATGAGATCGAAGAAGGCACCTGCATGGTCGCTGCGGTCGACCCGGTGACTAATTTGAGTATTGTCGGCAACACAGCTCTCGGGCCTGTAGCGGAAGAGGTTCGGACGCGCTTGAAAGCTGTTCTCGATGCACTCCTGAGACATCCGGCGAGTGCTTCAGGAGGTGAATAACCATGCATTTTGGATTCGGTGGCTTCGGAATGATACTATTCTGGGTAGCGATCATCGCTGTAGTGGTTGTCGTGGTCAAGCTCTTGAGCGACTCGACCCGGAACCGCGATACCAAGTCAAAGACACCGCTGCAAATTATCGAGGACAGGTACGCAGCCGGTGAGATAACTCGTGACGAGTTCGAAGAAAAAAAACGAGATCTGGCTCAAAGGTAGGTAGGTCATGGAAAACCTGATTTGGCTGGTTGTGATAGGCGCCCTGTTCTTTTTCATGATGAGAAAGGGCGGTTGCTGCGGCGGCCACTCACATGGTGGCCACAAGAAGCACGGTGACCAAGAACATGGACCGGCTGGCGAGGCTAAAAGCGAGAAGAAGTCGGGCTGTCATTAGCGAAAGGTGACTACCATGAACAAGTTGTGTTTCAAGCCGGTAGCGTTTTCTGTCAGCATTTTCCTGGCGGGTTCGTATATCCTATGCGTTATATACGGGCTGATATTCCACGAATATGCCATGCACAGTGCCTGGGAAGCTCTTCTTCCCGGTTTTCACTGGCTAACGTGGACGACCTTCTTCATCGGCCTCGTAGAGACGATTTTGTACGGAGTATATATTGCCCTCGTATTCGTACCGCTGTACAACTTCTTTAACTCCCGGACGGGCGATCGGTGCGCAGGTAAGTAGCTTTTAACGGCATCAATAATGGTCATGCAGCAGACAGTAGCGGATATAACAGTATGAAGCACCCAGTAACCATAGTTGGTGCCGGTCCGGCCGGTTTAACGGCGGCTATTACGTTGGCACGCAGAGGATATCCCGTCACCGTGTGGGAGCAGCATTCAGATGTAGGATTCCGGTTCCACAACGACTTTCAGGGACTGGAGAACTGGAGTTCCGACTCTGATGTACTAACAGAATTACGCTCATACGGTTTACAACCAGATTTTGAATGCGTACCGGTCAGCAATGGGGTGCTATTCACTCCCGACGGTGAGGAATTGTCATTAGTCTCCAGCCAACCGGCCTTTTACCTGGTAAGCAGGGGCAGTGGCGGTGGTTCACTCGATCAGAGTTTAAGGCGCCAGGCTGAACAACTCGGCGTTGAAATTGTGTTCAATAGAAGGATCGACAAGTTGGAAGGCCAGGCCATTGTGGCAACCGGTCCGAAGGGTGCTGATATTCTGGCAGCCGGCGTGACATTTGAAACGAGCCACGATCATGTTGCAGCGATGGTATTCGACGACACATTGGCCCCCAAAGGGTATGCGTATCTTCTTGTTCACAACGGGAAGGGGACTATGGCCTCTGTTTTGTATAGAGATTTTCACAACTCCGACGCCTACCGTAATGCCTGTCTTGACTTCTTTTCAGAAAGGCTCGGTTTAAACCTTTCCGACTCTCGTCGATTTGGAGGCTTTGGCAATTTCTTTCTGCGCGGGAGTCAAGTTCGCAACGGCAAGACGTATATCGGTGAAGCGGCCGGATTTCAGGACTTTCTCTGGGGATTCGGTATGCGCTACGCGATGCGATCCGGGTACATTGCGGCACAATGCTTAATCAATGGCACTGACTACAATGAGCAATGGAAAGCTCATCTCCGTCCCGCTTTGAGAGCCTCGCTCGCCAACAGATTCCTGTTCGAGCGGCTGGGGCAGCGCGGGTATGGCGTGTTGGCGCGAAGGCTGAGCCGGCATGAACCTTCAAGAATCCTGAACCACCACTACCAGTGGTCTTTCAGCAAACGGTTATTCTCGGGAATGGCACGACGTCACTATGTAAGCAAAGTGAAGGACCGCGAATGCACGCATGAGGATTGCACCTGTGTCTGGTGCAGGTGTGTCAGGGAGGGTCATGCGATGGGCATCGAGGATTGACAATGAATGGCTGGAGAGAGGAAGTCGCCGCGTAGCATGAAGACTAGTCACAATTGAGGAAGGGGTATTTCATGGACAAGACGTATACAGACCCGGTTTGTGGTATGTCCGTAGGTGCCGACACGCCACATCAGTTGGAAGTAGAAGGCGAACAGTACTACTTCTGCAGCGACAAGTGCCTCCAACAATTTGAGGCGAAACACGGGGGTTCCCGTGAGTCCGGGCAGACGACTGATCCTGTATGCGGAATGACGGTGCCGATGGACAGCAAGCATCATACCACCTATAAGACGAAGGAACTGTACTTTTGCTCGGCAAGCTGCCTGAAAACATTCAATAAGGCCCCAGACAGTTACGTATAGAACTCGGGGACCGGTAGTATACGCGGTGAGGAAAAGGATGAAGCGAGGAGATTCACAATGTCTGATAGAACTCATAGAGACCCGATATGTGGCATGACTGTCGAAGAAGAGACCGCCCATCGACTGTCGCTTAACGGTGAGTCGGTTTACTTCTGTAGCGACCATTGTAAGAGGAAGTACGAAACGGCACACTCGGAAGACCGAGATGACAAAGAGTTGAAGGACCCGGTGTGCGGCATGACAGTTACTGCTGAATCCACCCACTCTGCGAAGCATAATGGCCGTGAGTTCTACTTCTGTTCGACCGGATGTCGAGACAAGTTCAAGGATGCCCCGGACGAGTACTTGAACCGGTCGAAGACGAATCCGGGCCATACTACCGATCACCCGGGCCATGCCGGACATGCACACCACCACAACAACAAACAGGAAGATTCCAGTGATACCGCTGCCGGCGGCGCCATCTATACCTGTCCCATGCATCCGGAGATAGAACAGCAAGGACCGGGTGATTGCCCCAAGTGTGGCATGGCTCTCGAGCCGCAAACTCCGACTCTTCAGTCAACCAAGACCGAGTATACGTGTCCGATGCACCCGGAGATAGTCCAGGACAAACCGGGGAATTGTCCCATATGCGGGATGGCGCTCGAGCCTCGCAGCGTCACAGCGGAAGAAGAAGACAATCCCGAACTTCGAAGCATGACGAGACGCTTCTGGGTCTGCGCGATCTTATCAGTACCGCTCTTGCTCGTTGCCATGGGTGAGTGGATTCCCGGTATCCATGACTGGCTTCAGACACTGGCCAGTGCGCGCATGCTAACCATACTTGAACTTGTCCTCGCCACGCCCATTGTTCTCTGGGGCGGTTGGCCGTTCTTCGTCCGCGGCTATCAGTCGGTTGTCAATCGAAGTCCAAACATGTTCACACTCATTGGGCTAGGCGTCGGCGTCGCCTATGTCTACAGCCTCATTGCCGCGCTGTTTCCGGGTATATTCCCTGATGCCTTTCGCGACGTGTCCGGCGAGGTCGGCGTGTACTTCGAGGCTGCCGCGGTGATCGTGACCTTGGTGCTGCTTGGCCAGGTCCTTGAGCTTAGGGCTAGAAGTCAAACCGGAGCCGCGATCAAAGCGCTGCTGGGTTTGGCCCCCAAGACTGCCCGGCGAGTCAATTCGGACGGATCCGAGGAAGATGTTCCACTCGAAAAGGTGCAGATCGGCGATAAATTGCGCGTTCGTCCGGGCGAAAAAGTTCCGGTTGACGGAATTGTCAGCGAAGGAAATAGTTCTGTCGATGAATCGATGATTACAGGTGAGCCTATCCCGGTAGAGAAGAGTGCCGGCGAAAAGGTTATCGGTGCCACCGTGAACGGGACTGGCTCGATAGTTATCGAGGCAGAAAAAGTCGGTGCGGATACACTTCTATCTCAAATCGTCCAGATGGTCGCAAACGCCCAGCGAAGTAAAGCACCCATCCAGAAAATGGCTGATGTTGTCTCGGGCTACTTCGTTCCGGCGGTTATTGCGATCGCGATTGTTACCTTCGTAGTCTGGTCGCTGGTCGGACCTGATCCCAGGCTAACACATGCATTGATCAACGCCGTGGCGGTACTCATCATTGCCTGTCCTTGCGCACTCGGACTGGCAACTCCGATGTCTATAATGGTTGCAAGCGGAAAAGGGGCCTCCGTTGGTGTGCTATTCAAAAACGCCGAGGCAATCGAGGTACTAAGGAAAGTTGATACGCTGGTCGTCGACAAGACCGGGACTCTCACCCTCGGCAAACCCAAGCTCGTAACAGTCCATGCGGAACATCCGTGGGATGAGCAGAAACTGCTGGCGGCGGCTGCTGGGTTGGAGAAAGGCAGCGAACACCCTCTTGCAGCTGCAATCATCGAGGGCGCCCGAGATCGCGGCGTTGCGCCCGGCAATATAGAAAACTTCGAGTCAGTTACCGGTAAGGGTGTTACCGGGAAGATAGATGGCGAGCAGATCGCCCTGGGTAATCGTGCTCTGCTCGATCAGCTTGAAGTAGATGCTCAGCCTCTCGTGGACAGAGCCGAAGAGATGCGGCGTGAAGGTCAGACGGCCATGTTTGTGGCGATCGGCAACAAAGCGGCCGGTCTCATTGGCGTTGCGGACCCGATCAAGGAGACTACTCCTGAGGCGATCAAACAATTGCACGATGAAGGAATTGCGGTCGTGATGCTCACTGGCGATAGTAAGACCACTGCCAAGGCTGTCGCCGAAAAACTGGGCATTGATGACGTGATGGCCGAAGTACTGCCCGATCAAAAGGCCGACGCTGTCAAGAAGCTCCAGGATCAGGGCAAATATGTTGCAATGGCGGGTGACGGAATCAACGACGCTCCGGCACTCGCCCAGGCCCAGGTGGGAATCGCCATGGGCACGGGCACTGATGTGGCCATGGAAAGTGCCGGGGTTACACTGGTAAAAGGTGACCTCCGTGGTATCGTACGGGCAAGAAAACTTAGTCGCTCCACGATTCGCAACATCAAGCAAAACCTGTTTCTGGCCTTTGTGTACAACTCGGCTGGCGTACCAATCGCGGCCGGGGTATTGTATCCATTCTTCGGGATCCTGCTCAGTCCAATTTTTGCCGCCGCAGCCATGAGCTTCAGTTCGGTGTCAGTGGTCGCCAATGCCCTCAGGCTACGACGAGTCAAAGTATGACAGCCTGTCCGATGTCAATTGCATAGGCCCGTACGGTACATGACTCAATGTTGAAATTGAAAGCCGTTTTTGTTTGCCTGCTGTGGGCACTCTGTTATCCGTTTATTTCGATAGCTCTGAGTGAGTCTCCGCCGCTCTACCTTGCCTTTGTGAGATCGATACTGGCAGGGGCCACTCTGCTCCTCTTCGGGATGGGTTCCCCGGGGTCGGTGATTCCCCGTGGCTGGTCGAATTGGCAGAGCATCGGGATCGTCGGATTTGGCTACACCTCTCTCGGCTTTAGCGGAATGTTCCTGGCAGGTAGCCTCGTTTCGCCGGGCCTGGCGACAGTTGTGTCGAATTCTCAGCCAATGATTGCCGTGGCGCTCGCATATGTGTTAGCGGTTGAACGAGTGACGAAACGGCAGTTGGCTGCCCTCACTATTGGCTTAGTGGGGATCATCGCGATCGTGTTACCTTCACTTCACCACGTGCAGAATAACCTCTCGGTTGGCGGAATCGGCTTTGTGCTCCTGGGTGCGCTGGGAGTTGCTCTTGGCAACGTCTGGATGAAGAAGATAGCTGTTGAAGCCAGTGTCTTGAGAGTTAGCGCGTGGCAACTGATAGTCGGGAGCATTCCGCTGGGAGTAGCCGCCCTTGTTCTAGAAGATCCGAGTGCCATAGTTCTTGGTCCTGAGATGCTGATTTCGCTGCTAGTTTTGGCCATTCCTGGAACAGCTCTCGCGACGTTCATGTGGTTTCATGTGCTGAAAGTTGGGAAGTTGCACCGCATGAACGCCTTTACGTTTCTAACACCTCTATTCGCGCTATTGATTGGAGCGGTTTTCATGGGCGAGGTCCTGCAGACCAATGAACTCATCGGGACGGCGATCATTATCGGCGGAATCCTGATCCTGCATTGGCCCTCTAGCAGAATTCAATCGGTATAGGGGTCGCGCCTTTTCGCGATAGTCGGGGACTAAGCGGTCCTGCAGCTGGCTCCTGAGGATGATACGTTGTGTTCACCTAAGACATCGAATAGCTGGATTTCACTCAAAAGGCGAGTTCCACATAAGTTCGGGGAGGCTGAGGGCCACTTCGCCATTTCATATCCCACTATCTACGAATAGATTACGAGCGCCCCAAAAACCCGACATCACTCTCGACAAACTTCTGCACTGATCCCAAATCTGCGTCAAGGCAGGGATTCACATAAATTCATCTCGACTCTTGATGATAAAGCGTATTTTTCCTTGAAACCCTGTAGTATGGTACAGGGTGTTCAAGAATATAGAATTGGAGAAAAGATGCATACTGATGACTTTAGAATAAGTGAATTGGCCAATAAGGCGGGAGTGAATAAAGAGACAATAAGATTCTATGAGAAAAAGGGACTACTGTATGATCCTGTACGAACAGACGGCGGGTACAGGAAGTATTCTCGACAGGATTTGGAGCGTCTCATCTTTATTAAGAATGCCAAAGGACTTGGTTTTGCTCTTTCAGAGATCAAGGAACTATTAGAAATAGCAGACGGGGAAATCTACAAGTGTAGTGATGTCAGAAAGATCGCTGAGGACAAGTTAGAATATATTGACAGCCAGCTGAAGCATCTCAAACAGCTGAAGGCTACATTAGCAATGTTGGTATCTGAATGTCAACGAACCGGGACAATAAGGAATTGCCCGATAATTGAATCGCTTTCTAAAGGAGCATAACAATATGAAAATTGAATTCTTGTATTTCGATGGCTGTCCCAATCATGAAACAGCCTTAAGCAAACTGAAAGAAGTTCTCTCTGAAATGGGAATAGATGAAGAGATTGACATCTTAAAGATTGAGCAGCCCGAAGACGTGACAAGACATCGGTTCCTCGGATCACCATCAATCAGGATCAATGATCGTGACCTTGAAATAATTGAGGATGATTCTACAGAATATTCTATGCGTTGCCGCAGATACAAGAACGGGGAAACGATGGAAGGATTTCCTTCAAAAGAACTGATAAGAGTAAACCTGTTGGCGAGTCAGAGAGATTAAGGCATGGTGAAGAGAATCCTCTCAGTACTTCCAGGCATTGGAGCCGCTCTCCTTCCAAATGCAACTTGTCCGGCATGCTGGCCGGTTTACGCTGGAATGCTCTCAGCACTGGGATTAGGGTTTCTGATGACAGGTACTTACTTCTATCTGCTCATTATGTTGCTCTTGAGTGTTTCGCTTTTCAGCTTAGCCTATAAAGCAAAAACCAGACGGGGTTATCGTCCATTTTGGATTGGACTGTTGAGTACGGTTATAATCGTCGGGGGAAAATACTACGCTCTATCCGATTATCTGTTCTACTTAGGTGCTTTTATTCTGATAATCGCATCAGTCTGGAACAATATCCCAATCAAGGAGAGTAGTTCCTCAGACAAGAATGAGTCAATTGTAGCATGCCCGAATTGTAAAACGAGTGAATCGTGAAAGAAAGGAGATCAAGAATGTCTCAGAAAAGAACAGTCGAAGTCTTTACTGCTGGGTGCCCGGTATGTGAAGATACAGTGAAACAGGTTCAAAAAGCGGCCTGCTCAAGTTGCGAAGTTATAGTCTATGATTTGAACAAAGGCTGCGAAACGAACGAATGTCGTGATAAGGCAAAAGAATATGGCGTCAAGTCGGTTCCCGCAGTTGCCATAGATGGCAAACTGGCATCCTGTTGTACGAGCGGTGGTGTCGATATCGAGACCCTCAAGAAGGCTGGACTGGGTCAGCTGATATGAGGTAGTTGGATCTGGGCGGCTTCATAGAACTTTTACTGCGTTCCCGCTATCGCCCTATGATATTGTCTTCCTGCGAATTCAGCTTGATGTAGAGTAGCGCGTTTTCACTGGAAACTCGATTACAGAAAAGCGCAGTCAAGTAGTACACCCATTCTCGCAGTTGCCCGCGTCGTCAGAAGACTCCAATTGCAGAGTGGTATGCGCGATGCCAAAGCGTTGATGCAGCTCCGAACGAACTAAATTCAGGAAATGATCATCGTTTCTTGCCGATACAACCAAGTGAGCCGTAAGGGCCACTTCTGTCGTGCTCATCCCCCATATATGCAGGTCATGGACTGATTGCACTTCCTCGCGAGATTTCAGGAATTGCCGAACCTCTCCAAGATCGATGTCGTTTGGAACGGCGTCGAGCGCGAGATTTACGGAATCCCTTAGAAGTCCCCAGGTGCCGTACAGTATGACCACGACGATTACGAGACTAATAAGCGGATCAATCCAATTCGCGCCGGTATACCGAATGAGTAAGCCGGCAATTACAACGCCGAGTGAAACCCCGGCGTCAGCGGCCATATGGAGGAATGCTCCTTTGATATTGAGATCATCCTTCTGACCCTTCATGAACATCAAGGCGGTAATGGCATTGATTACGACACCGATACCGGCAACCAGAACGATAGTCATGCCCGCAACCTCAGCGGATTGCTGAAACTTCCTGATCGCATCCCAGGAAATGACTCCGGCTGCGGCAACTATCAAAAGCGCGTTTACAATTGACGCCAGGATCGTGGTACGGCGCAATCCGTACGTATACTTCCCCGACGGCTTCTTGCCTGCAATCCAAATTGCGGCCCAGGCGAATACGAGGCTCAGAACGTCGCTGGCGTTGTGTCCGGCATCGGCCAGGAGCGCCGAGGAGTTGGCGGCAAGACCGTAGAATACTTCCACCGCCACAAAGATGACATTCAGCGCTATTCCGATACCGAAGGCTTTTCCCCAGCGCCGCATTGCATGATCATGGTCGTGGGAGGCACTCATTAGCGTAATCCTTGACGATTGTTTGCACTACAAGTAGCCTGGCGCCCCGCATGCCGAGATAATTGACAAGAAATCAGCATTACAGCTTTCACTTCAGCTTTAGTATACGCAGCGCACCGTAGAACACAACTGCCGCGATAATGCATCCGATCACCAGATCCGGGTACCGGGTGCCCGTGAGACTGACCAATATTCCGGCGACTATCACGCCGACATTGGCAATGACGTCGTTGGTCGAAAATATCCAGCTCGCCTTCATGTGCGCTCCCTTGTTCCTGTGCTTTGCCAACAGCCACAGGCAGGCGACATTGGCAACCAAAGCGACGGCGGCAACACCAACCATGTAAAAGGGCTCAGGTTCACTGCCAAAGATGAAGCGGCGGACAACCTCAGTCAGGGCGCCAAGGGCAAGAAGCATTTGAAACCATCCGCTTGCGCGGGCGGCTGTCAATTTGTGCAGGGGCGCTTTGCCGACGGCGTATAGGCTAATACCGTATACTGTGGCATCCGCAAGCATATCGAGAGAATCCGCTATAAGCCCGGTTGACTCCACTACCCAGCCCGAGACGAACTCCACCACGAACATGGTGGCATTGATTCCGAGCAATGTCCACAATACTTGCGATTCGTGCCGATCAGACTGAAGCGAGTCTTGTGACAAATACTCACTCTCAGATACCGACTGAGATTCCGACAACTCCGTTCCAAGTTTCAGTCCAACGAGCTTGTCCGTTACCCTGCCAACATCTATGGAGTGCCAGACTACCAGACTACGCGTATTAAGATCGAAGTCGAGAGACCGAATGCCCTCTATTTGAGAGAGGGCCATTCGGATCATCTGCTCCTCTACAGGACAGTCCATTTTTGGGATCGTGTATTTACTGCGATTAATTGACACAACGGCTCTATCTCATGTTCACAATCATGGCCCAGTAGTGAAATGGACCATATGACCGTCATATTGCATCTGCTGCATATTCATCATTTCCCCATTGTGGCCATGTACATCGCCGCTTAAGAACATCATATAGTCGGTATTAGGCATCAGTGCCGAATCAGGAATGAACAAACACGTATCCATATCATCATTCCAGTGATATTCCCAGTGGTACTGTATGCTGTCCATCCAGTCCATCATATGATCCATTCCCATCATTCCCATACCGCCCATTCCCATATGATGGTCGAGCGAATCCATCCACATATGCATATCGTCACCGCCAATCATGTGGAAGTTGTTTACAACGGAAATTGTATCCATTGGTATGTCAAATACTATCGTAAGTGAGGCTGCTGGGTCGACTCCAACGCTACCATCGGTGGGATATGTTGATATCAACCGGGGAGCTCCAGGCGAACCGGCTCCGGTAGAGAATCCAAACATATGAAGACCATCGTCATTTTGCCCCATACCACCCATCATTTCTCCGTTGTGATCCCGCATTCCCGTTTCATTCAACACGCACAGGTAGTCGCTATTTGGATCTAATGGTCCAGCAGGAGTGAATTCGCAACTGTCTTTGCTTCCATTCCATTGAAATGATCCCATTGTATGTATAGAATCCATCCAATCCATCATATGCATCTGTTGATTCATCCCCATCATTCCCCATCCCCCGGAATGCTCCAAAGAATCGCGCCACTCGTGCATTCCCGATCCTCCGGTCAAATGGAAGTTGTCCATAAAGGACATTGAATCCACGGGGCCAGAAAATACTATGCCTACTGTTGTCAATGTTGATAATCCAACCGCACCGTCAGCCGGAAACACTCGAGTAATTGAAGCAGTTGTGTTGTTCTCCGAAGAGACAGAATCATCATCGCTGCATCCCATGGTGATGAGCATCGCCGCAATTGCGGTTAAAGCTACTGAACACTGGAATAACGTTCTCATGATATGCTCCTGTGATTTACAAAGTTAGACGGCATCATTACCGGTTTCTCCAGTACTAATACGGATAGCCATGCTGACATCCCAAGAGTATATCTTTCCGTCGCCATGGGCACCGGTATGAGCGTTTTCCTGAATAGTCTCGATGATCGTCGTTGCCATAGAATCAACGCACACAATATCAATTCGAGACTTGCGGACAAAATCGGCGACGTCGTCTGGAACCAGCTCTCCCGCACCTTCGGCACGGGTACGACCAAAGCCGCGTACATCCGTTACCGTCATGCCGGTGAGGCCCTCCAGTTTGCGGAGGGCCAGGGTGACATCGGCTAATTTGTGCGGCTTAATAATGGCAAGTATTGCTTTCATATTTCCTACTCCTTTGTGGTTTCATGGGCGATGGCGGCTTCTGGATACTTGGCAAACCATCGGTAAATCGACGGAATTACCAGCAGTGTCAGGACAGTTGACGTGATGAGTCCGCCGACTACAACAATTGCGAGCGGCCGCTGAACTTCACTGCCAACGCCGCTAGAGAAGATCAGCGGGGTGAGTCCCAGCCCGGTGGTCATGGCAGTCATCAGGACAGCTCGTAGTCGAAGAGACGCACCGGTGACGGATGCCTCTTCGTACGACTTACCGTCGCGAACCAACTGGTTCAAGTAAGTAACCAGCACCATCCCGTTCTCAAGTGCTATGCCAAACAAGGCTATAAAGCCTACCGAAGCCGGTACCGACAGGTTTTCTCCGGTCAGCCAGAGACCGACAATCCCGCCAACAAGCGCCAGCGGGATGTTCAGCAGGATAAGGAGTGAGTTCTTCAGAGAATTGAAACTGGAATAGAGCATCAGGAAAACCAACAGCAAAGTAGCCGGAATGACTATGGCAAAGCGCTTGTTTGCCTCCTGCTGCAACCGGAACTGGCCACCCCATGTAACAAGATACCCGGGCGGTAAGTCCACCTGTTCATCGATAGCCGCCTGAGCTTCCTCGACGAAGCTGCCGATATCGCGATCAAAGACGTTGCACTGTACGGTGATAAATCGCTGATTGTCTTCTCGCGTGATCTGGCGCGGCCCGATAATCTCTCGCATAGTCACCAGTTGCTCAAGAGGAACCCAGGCACCGGAGGGAGCTTTGACCAGAATGTCTTCTATCTGCTCGGGGGTGCTGCGGTGTTCTTCGTGGTAGCGAACGAGAATATCGTAACGCCGGATACCTTCAAACAGTTGACCGGCAGTGGCCCCACCGACAGCAGCCTCGATAGTATGCTGGACATCCTCCACATTGATGCCGTACCTGGCGATGGCGGCCCGATCCACCGTAATCAAGAGCTGCGGCGTACCGGTGATTTGGTCGACTTGAACATCAGCCGCGCCACGTACTTCACCGATGACTTCGGCGATCCGGTCGGCCTGCCGTTTGAGCTCCTGCAAGTCCTCACCGAACAGCTTTATAGCCAGTTCGGCCTTGATGCCTTCCAGCAACTCGTCGACAGTCATTTCAATCGGTTGTGTAAAATTGGTCTGAACGCCGGGAATCGCACCCAACTGGTCGCGAATGTAATCCTGCAATTCCTCCTGATCCTCACCATGGGTCCACTCCTCCGGGTCCTTCAGCTGGATATACATCTCTGCGCTGTTTACCGGATCGGTATGCGCACCGACTTCCCCGCGACCGATTCGCGTGACTACTCCGGTGACTTCGTCAACATTCATGAGTCGCCGCTCGACGATCTGCGCGATACGGGTAGATTCGGTCAGCGCAATAGAGGGGGCCATGGTCAGGCGCAGCACGATGGTGCCTTCCTGAAGGGACGGCGTAAACTCAGAGCCAAGTTGCGGGAAGACCACAGCGCCGATCAGCAGCAATACAACGGCGACTCCAACCGCAAGCCAACGCTTCCTCACAAAGAAACGAATCATGGGTCGATACGGTATCAGAAGCCAGCGTAATACGCCGGTCTCTTCTCCATCCTTAGAAGTCCCGGCTTTCTTACTGCGTCTCATAAGGAGTGATGACAATACCGGGGCAAGGAATATAGCAAAGAGCAACGATCCGAGCATGGCGAAGGCCACCGTATATGCCAGTGGACTAAAAGTCTTGCCTTCCACCCCCTGAAGTGTAAACAAGGGAATAAAAACGACAATGATAATGGCGATGGCGAAAATGATCGGTCGGCCGACTTCACCGCACGCCCGGGCGATGATATGAAGCTTCGATTCGGCGGGATCAGCCTCTCGAAGTTTCCGCTCGATGTTTTCGACAATAACTATAGTACCGTCAACGAGCATTCCGATCGCTATGGCAAGACCGCCTAATGACATGAGGTTGGCCGAGAGATCGATTCGACGCATCAGAATTGCCGCAAAGAGGACCGAGAACGGTATGGCGAGGGCAACAACGAGGCTCGGCCGTATACCTCCCATGAAAAGAAGCAAGACTATAACAACTAGAATAATACCAAACAGGAGGGCATTGGTAACAGTCGCAACTGCTGCCTCGACCAGAGACTTCTGCTCATAGTAAGGAACAAGCTGAATGCCGTCGGGAAGTATCTTGTTGATTTCAGCCATCTTCTGCTCAACCCGGCCAATGACTGTCGAGGAGTTCGTACCGTACAGCTTGACCACTTGACCGGAAACAACCTCTTCGACACCGTTGCGCGTTTGCAAACCGCGACGAATAGCCCCGCCAACCTTGACTTCGGCTATGTGTCCGAGATAGATCGGTGTACCGTCTTCGGTTTTCACTACGATGTTCTTAATATCTTCCAGAGCGGTCACCAGGCCGACCGACCGGACAATAAACTCCTCAGCGTTGCGTTCCAGGAACTGAGCGCCGACGTTCAGGTTGTTTGCTATCAGTGTCTCCCGAAGTTCCTCAAGAGAGACATCATATCGAAGCAGTTGTTCCGGATGCAGAATGACGTGGTATTGCTTTTCGTAGCCGCCAATACCCAATACTTCTGTTACACCGGGTACAGTCTGGAGATTGAATTTCACTACCCAGTCCTGGATACTGCGAAGCTCCTCCATACTATAGGTGCCCGTCGTATCTTCAAGGTAATAGAAAAGAACCAAGCCCATCCCGGTCGAAATCGGTCCCATCTCGGGTTCACCGAAACCTTCAGGGATTTGTTCACGGGCCTCCTGTAGTCGTTCACCGACCAAACGGCGCGTGAAGTAGATGTCCAGGTCGTCTTCGAAATAGATATTGACAACGGACAGCCCGAAGTTCGAAACCGATCGAATCTTGGTCACTCCGGGCAAGCCGTTCATAGCGGTCTCTACCGGATAGGTGACATATTTCTCAATTTCCTCGGGTGCTAGCCCCTCGGTCACCGTAAACACCTGCACCAGGTTTGGGGAAACATCAGGGAAGGCGTCGATCGGCAGGCGGTTGTAACTGTAATATCCGCCGATTAGAACAATGACGCCGAGCACCAGTATGAGCAGGCGATTCTTCAACGCAAAATCGGTAAGCTTTTCAAACATGATTGTCCTCCCGATTAGTGCGCATGGCCGTCGCCAAACGACCCTTTTTGCATTTCGGCTTTAATCGTGAACCCGCCGCTGGCAGCATATGTCTGACCAGCCTCAAGGCCGCTTACGATTTCGGCATTGACATGGTTGGTGCGTCCGATGGTGACGGGTTGCGCTCGAAATCCCTCGGGAGCCTGGACAAACACCACTTCGGCATCATCCATATGGAAAATGGCCGATTTTGGTACAACGACAGCCGCCGAGTAGGCGTCGGTAGCAATTCGGCCCTCAATAAGAAGACCGGGACGCCACTTACCGGTCGGATTAGCCAGCAGTACGCGGGCGGTCGAGGTCCGCGTATGTTCATCGACGACAGGGGAGACATACGAGATCACACCGTTTTCGTAGTTTATACCGTGGTCAGCGGTTATAGCTGCGGATTGACCCGTCTGTACTTCCGTAAGATGCATTTGATAGATACTCAGGTTGACCCAAACCGTGTCAAGATCAGCAATGATGAACGCGGGCCGGTCACCCTGATGAACCTCACCGACGTTGATTTCTTTGTCGATAACGGTACCGTCCATGAGTGCAGTCACATTGTATGGAGTCAGTCCTTCGTTGCTCTCAACAACAGCCAGGACATCGCCCGTACGCACTCTATCACCGATGCGCTTTCGCACCTCTTTCACCACACCGGTAAAGCGAGGGACGATATGAGCAATACGATCACCATTGACAGCAACCTCTCCGGGGACAACAATCTCGTTGCGTATCCGACCCGGCCCGGCTGTGTCAAGAACGATGCCGAACTCCGCCATTTCTGCCGAAGTTAATGTTACGACTTCCGACTCACTTTCATCGTGTTCGGCATGATCATCATGAGCCTCCTCATCGCCGTGTTCATCGTGATCCTCGTGGTCATCATGCTGATCAGCCGATTGCGCCGATGAGGTTGCGGTGGCAGGTTTATCATGATCGTGGTCATCCTGTGCCTGAGCATTTAAGGCGATGCTCGGCAGAATCAGTAATCCAATTAAAAGAAGGAATCTATTTTTCATGGCTATCACTACTCCTCGTCAATACGAATTGTTATTCCCGTCACGCGCTCGATCTCTATGACCTGGGTGTGGATTTGAAGCAGCATGTTGTTATGCTCGAAGCGAAGCTCATTCAGTGAGCGTTCGGCTTCAAGCAGTTGCGTGTACGGTACGCGACCGGCCTCGTAGGCATCCTGCAGTGTCGAATAGGCATTCTCTGCTGTCGGCAACAGAAGCGAATCCAGACGATCATGGCGCTGTACCAGTTGCCGTAGTCGGAATACCTGAGACTGCAAAGCTGCCCTGGTTTCCACTCGGGTTTGCTTTGTTGTGTACTCCAGAGCGCGCATCTCCGACTCCAGTCGTTCCCGGGTACCTTGATTGCGGTTGAATAGCGGGAGTGGCAGGGATATCCCAAGAAGGAGGGAGTTTGAATTCGTTCCCTCAAGTCGTTTGAAACCGCCACTCAAAGTAATGGGGGGACGAGCTTCGGCAGCCGCCAGCGAGGCTTCAGCTCTTAGAATCCCGGTCTCCTGCTCCAGCTGCAAGAGAGAGCGAGTAGAATCCAGTTGAGATTCGAGTGATGCAACGCTGTTCAGTGCATCCTGAAAGTCTGGCTCAGTATTAGCCGAGACAGAGAAACTGGCGGACGAATCACCCCAGAGGGCGGTCAGAACTACCGAGGCGGATGAAACTTCCTGTTGCGCCTGCTCCAGAGCCAGTTGAGCACGCTGGTATTCCAGATCTGCCAGAAGAAGTTCGGACTGAAGCGCGGCGCCTTTCTCAATTCTGAATTTGATGTTGTCTACAATTTGTTCGGCAAGCTCCATTGACCGTTGTGCCAATTCCAGTTGTTGCTGGGCATGGACTAACGCGTAGAATCGGGCCTTTGTCTCGAAATAGAGATCAAACGCGGCCAACCTTGCTTGCAAGTGGACGTTGTCATTCTGGGATCGTGCCAGGGCCTTGCGGGCGCCTCGTTGGCCAAAGAACTCAAAATCCTGAGATAGCGAGATTGATAGTTCTGACTCTTCGAGACCGGGAGCGTCCCAACCGACTTCCTCAGCTTCCAGTCCAAGCTCCGGATTCGACCACAGCCCGGCCTGCTTGAGCAATCCTCGCGCGGCCTCTTGTCGATATTCGAGAGCCTTGAGGGTGGGGTTTTGCAGCGCAACCAGCCTCATCACCTCTGCAAGACCATAAACGCCATCCGCCTCCGGCTGTGTTCCTACTGTTGAGGTGTCAAAGGGTATCTGCCAGCGTTCAGCAGCGCCGACACTGCCTGATATAATGATTATGCCGACCGTGAGAAGTCGGTACACGTATCCTTTCATTTGTATTCTCCAAAATGGGTGAAATTAACTAACGGCATGCAACTCATTTGAGATGCACGCGATTGTTTACTTGGAAAAATAGAAAGAAAGGATCAGCAGCGTATAACTGTTGATGCGAGATGTCTGCTGAAGGAAGCAGATACTAGATCGTGTAACCCACCCGAGGCGGCCCTCGATGTTACGGCAGTAGTGAGGTATTGAGTTCCTGATACTGCGCTTAAGGTCTGCAAGGAGGAGAAATGGCTCTGCAAGCCGGAACCAAGCACAGTGATTCTCTCGCGTAAGATCTGCAGGGAGATGGCAACATCGGTACAATCAGAGCATTCTTCGTGATCGTCATGCTCCAAATCGCAACCACTCGCATCGCAGTCGCGTTCAGCACTCGCACAACACGGCTGACAGACGGATTCTACCTCGACATGATCATCAGCGCCGATGCACAGGACACTCCCGTTGCTGCCTGCTGCGACCCCTGCTATCAGGAGGAAGCACAGTATGGAGGAAAGAGATGTTCTTAGCTGTTGTTTCATTGGCTCCTAATATATTATCGACCGACTTGGTCGTCAATGTATTGCACATTAAACTCTTTACGCAGTCAAATGTTCCTTCGTTTGTCCTGCGCCAGACGGTGAATCTGACCCAGTCAGAGGACACTTGCTATTCTATTGTCTTCCAACGGGTTCCGCTTGTAGTGGAGTAGCTAGTTTTCACCTGAAATTCGAATACAACAAAAGTTTGGGGAGAGTGATATTGGGGCCGCCATTTTTTAGTTCGGGTCCCTTCAGCAATGATGCTGAAGGGCTTTTTATATGCGGCACTTAAAGTTGCACCGTCCAGGGTGCAGTTCGAATATATCAGCTCGACCAATTCTCGCTTTTCGTAGTTATTCCTGCTAAGCCAAAGATCTGGAAGCTTTTGTGAGAGTTCTAAGACTCTCTCGGCAGTTGCTATAGCATTTGGGGAATCAGCATCCAGGACCTTGAGCTGGGACAGAAGCTGAATTCGCTCGGTCTCCCATCTGTTGGATAAATCCCTCCAGTGTTCTGCCGTAATAGTGCCTTCAAGCTTGTCTTCATACGCCTTCCGAATCCAGTTGTCAATCTGTCCGAGTCTCTGCTGTATTCTCTGGCGCTCCGCCTCCACACGCCTCTTTGAGCTTCCCTGGCGCTTCGAAAGATGGTTCAAAATCTTCGTGGCTTGATCATGGGTGAGGACCAGGGGACCAAGCATTCCCTGAAACTGCTCCACGATTTCCGCTTCTCGCACATAGACCAAATCACAGCCGCACGCCTTCATCCCTGTGCAGTGGTAATAGACATACTTACTTTTCTTGACCTCGGCTGTGATCTTGGCTCCGCATCTTCCACAAATGAGCAAGTTGCCGAAGGCGAACTGCCTGCGGTTCAGCTGCGGTTTGTTGTGAAGCTTGAATGCTCGTCGAGTCTGTTCGAAGAGCTCCTGACTGATAATTGGCTCGTGGATTCCAGGGTACAATTTACCAGCCCAGCGAAAGACCCCGTAGTAAAACGGGTTCTTCAGAATACGTTCGATTTGACACATAGTTATCGGTTTGGCGCTTCTTGGGGTAGTCAATCCGCACGATCTGGCCCAGGCGGCCAAAGCCCGAAGAGACATTTTGTTTTCCGCATAGAGTTCGAAGATCTCTCGAATGTGGTTAGATCTGAGCGGGTCAGGCAAGACCTCTCCTGTGTTCTTGTCGAGAATGTAGCCGTAGGGGATGTTCCCCCCAGGATACTTGCCCTGACTTGCCTTCTCCTGCATGCCTTTCTTGACTTCCTCAGAGAGGTTGTCAACATAGTTCTTCGCCATCAGCGCCCGAATGCCAAACATGAACTTCTCATGAGATTTCGATTCTTTGCTGAGTTCGGCGTTCTCTTTGACAAGTAGGATGGTCAATCCCTGCTCGTTCATGAGCTGATCAAGAGTAGCGATGTCCTTGAAGTTTCTGGAGAGCCGGTCAGTTTTCTCGCACAGGAGGAACTTCACATTGGGGTTGGCTTTCAGGTACTCCAGCATCGAATTGAAGACTTTTCTGCCCGTGCCCTTTGCAGACTCAGCTTCCTGGAGCTCACGAACAATGTGAAGTCCTTGGTCATGAGCATAGTCTCTCAGAAGCTTCAACTGAGCGTCAATAGAGTACCCTTCGCGCTCCTGCTCTTTGGACGAAACGCGTGCGTATGCTACGGCAAGGTTCTTCACCATATGCGCTTGCCTGTGGCGCGAACTAGAAGAATTCGATCACCTATTTGCCTGTAATCCATGATTGCACGTCCCTCCGAGATATACTCACTAGCTCAACACTGTATCGCTTCGCCAGGGCCTCGGCGCCGCTGTAGTCCGTTTCATACGCGACAACATATGCTTTAACAGCACCATCATTCAGCCCCAGTCCCTTCTGAACCTGATGTAGAACACGATACTTGATAGCTTGGTGTATCCCAGTGACAATATTGTCCTCACCACTCACTTCAACTTCAATGACCGCATCCGAGCAATCTGGATCTTCGATGAGTACGTCCACACGGTCTCCGGTCCTGAATAGCCGTTCGGTTGTTCCAAGAACCTTTCTATGTGCTTCGAGAATCTGGGGATTCGCAGAAATGTATTCCTTTAGTTCTCTGTGTTGGTCAGACTCTCCGCTTGATCCATATTTGCCAGGGATGTTGGGAGTGAAATCCTCAACAACTTCAGACAAATTGTTCAAGCTGATGAGTCGCCCGGGTCTCTGCTCACTCAGGTCTTCATCTCCCCACCTGAAGTACCCCACCCCGCTACTCAGGACATGGATCTGTCCTCTCCAGTCATGGTGATCTTGGTGATCGCGCCCTTTGTCACCTCGAAAATCTAAAGCGAATCGCCGAAGGGTGCGATAGTCGCAAATGTAATACTTACTGAAGTCCCGAGATACACTCTCCCGCAATAGAAAGGCGTAGTAGAAGAATGGACCGTCGTTGATCAACGGCAATTCCTCAGAACCGCTAAACCAGTCCAATTGGATATTGGCATAGAAGCCGTTATAGGGGACTACAGTTCTTGCAATCCGGTCACCGATTAGAAACTTCCCGACATCTCCATCAGGAGAAGACTCTGAGATTTCCACCCCCAATCCTTCCCTGACAGCGTCCTTCACCATTAGCGCCAATAGTTTCTCTTTGGCCTCTGAGAGATTCACAGCGAATTCCTCCCCTCAATTGCGTTGACAACTGCGATTAGTTTGTTCCTATCCTCGGTAAGATCAAGCAAGTGCATTCGTCGATGACAATTCGGACACAGAGCAACGGTATTACTCAAGTCATCCAACCCACCAAGGGATAACCACTTGATATGATGCACTTCCAAGAACGGTCTGTTCTCTTTGGTCAGGAACGGCGCGGGACTTTCACAAAGCTGACACACACCATTGGCTCTCCTTCTCGCGAGTTCCGCGACATACTCGTTCCGTTCATAAACGACCGTCTTGCTCTCCCGACGAGTTCGCCGGCTCTTCGAGGTCAAAGCGTATGATATCAATTCTTGGTCCGACAGCTTCGTCGCTCTTTTTTCCCTGAGTCTCTGCTTGTGCAACAGCTTAGATTCGTCCGGCACGTAAGGTTCTACACCAACAGCTCGGAGAGGAAACACCCAAACGCTTCTGAGCGATCCTTCCGCGTCCGGTTGCCGCTCCTGGCGTGGTGTATCAACGAGCGAAACCGGTCCTACGTACGTATACTCGCCTGGGGCAAATACTTCGAATAGGTAGACAGATACACCGTTTGTGTTCGATTCGCACAAGGTCTTGTTTTGATTAGCCTGGAGATCCTGATCTCCTATTAATCCCATGCCGGTGTAGTGCAGGATTCCATTTTCCCAGCGGTCCTCGTAAACACCCCTCGTATGATCGGAAATCAAAACGAGAGAGTTTGTCTTTAGAGACCTTCTCATCCCACCAGAATGGCCCACTGAGAATGCCTGTTTGACTTCAGTGTTGGAGAGAACTTGACCTATTTGTAGCTCTGCGGGTTTCATGCCGCCCTCTCGTCAAACGATGTAGAGTCCAATTTACTGAAATGGCGATCGACGTCAACTCTCATTGACCGAGCTTCTTCTGGACTATGCGAATCTCCTTCTCAAGTCTTTGTCGGATGGCAGCTTGATCGGAATTGGGAAGCAAGAGATCTGAAAGGCTTCGTGAGTCCTCGAGACGCGAAAGCTCGGATCTTAGTTCATTCAGAGTCGCAACCGAGACTAGTATTTCCATTGTCTTCTCCTGACGCTCAAAGAACCCCGCACAGCTACCCAGTACATTGCGAAGCTTGTCAATCCCCAGAGGATACCTCACAAACGTTTGCAGACCGCAATGTTGACATATGAAATAGGGCTTCTTTTGCTTGGTCATTTTGACTTTCAGAATTCTTCCGCACAGAAAACACGGAATAGGGGCGCCGGCGACCGATGACATATAACCTCCAACGTTACGTTACGATACATTACGGTGTTATCCCATGATTGGGAATCTGAACCACAACAATAGGCCGTTTTCATCTTTGCAGGACTCGATGAAAGGGTTGGAGCCCGGGGCACGAAGATTTTCGATGTTATTCTTTACTAGTTCCCAGAACCCTTTCTTCGCTTTTTCGAAAAGTATTATGGCCCGAGAAGTGGAATAGCGCCGGGTCCCTGGAGGGTAGTCCGCCAAGATCAGATCTTTGGTCAAATACTTCGAGAGGTAGGGGGCTATCCGGTGAATATCTACCTGTTTGATATTTACGTACTTTCCCCCTCCGACAGCTTGCCAAGACCTCTGTATCCAAGCCTGTGGAATATATCGATCAATCAAGATGTGCAGATGGGCATACCCGGATCGTTGCCGTTCCAGTACCCAAATGAATTCGACGGATTCACCCGTTAGCCGATTGAGATATACTCGGAACTTGGCCCAGCAGCTCTTGATGAAGCTGATTGAATCCCCTGCGGTACATGCGCGGGGATCGAGAGTGAGGGTAAGGAACCGATTGAGCCCATTCGAAGAAGCAGCTTGTATCACCGCATGACGAAACCTCAGAGCTCGCTTGGGGCCGCACACTGGGCAACCCCAACGCTTGCAGCCGAGCCGAGCCACATGCCGATAGGTCTTGCCATTCTCGTGGACTGTCCCCGCAACTGACCACTTCCCGCAGAAGTTGTTACGAATGTTCTTATAAGAGTCAAGAAAAGAAGACGGGCCTTCGGCCCGGCCACTTTTGGGGTCGCAGCCCAGCGGGGCAGAGCCCCGCCGGGTCCCCTGCGACCTGGGCACCGGCCAGGGGCCCGAGAGGGCCCCCAGTCCTGGCCGTTCGCCCCCCACGCCAGGAGTGGCCAACCTGGGCGTGGGATCTTGTGAATCTGGGAGCAACAGAGGGAAGATCACCTCAGAAGGCTCCCGCATCAGTCTTGAAAGTTGAGTACTTGTCGAGTATGGCTTGCTTGATCACTTGATCAAGTCTCTTGCTTGGTATGAATACCTTGAGAATGCGGTATTCGTCGCTCCCTTTTGGTTTGTAAGAGATGTCTGGATAGGCAATCCACGGCTCTTTTCCCTCTTGGTGGATTATCTTGATCTTTGAGATGGTGAGTTCTCCGTGTGATGTTTGAAGCGTGACTTCGGCTGTTGCTTTCAACGACCCCAGATTCTCCTTCTTTCGGACTTCCACAATTACATTCTCGCTCATCGCTATACTCCTTGTCGATTTGATACTTGGTGCACTGTCTCCGACTCATTCGAAAGGTGCCTTCCATTAGTCATCTCCCTTGTGTATTCATGATCCCAACGGTCCAGAAGCTCAACGAGATCACAGAGCCGATCCAGATCAGCCCTGCTTAGCTGGTCGAGCACTTGAATCGGTTGGGGTGGTTTTCGAGCAGTTTTCATGCTCGGAAGATAGAAAGTGCGGGAGATTTCAGCCAGGCAACCAGCTGACGGATCACTGTCCGATTCTGTGATGCCGCCTGAGGAGATACGTGATTGACGGACAAGATTCTCTCAGGAATCTGTCCGAGACCTTTATCGCTGGATCTGTTTCAACCCGTAGCGGTGCCTATCACGTCTCACGTTCTCGAGGTCGTAATATGCCTCAAAGCCAAATGGAATGAGGAAGTCGGCCCAATCTTCGTCTGATCGATATGCGAAGTCGCCCATGTGGTAGAGGAGAAAGAGAGAAATGAACTTCCGTTTTGCCTTTAGAGTCCAAAAGTCAGCATCCGGTCTCAGAGCGTTCCTTAGCCTTTGGAAGAAACCGTCGTTCCTGGAGACCTCAGCATCAACAATCAAGTCCTGAACGAAGTCTTGAGTGAGGAACGCCGGATCCAACTTTATCAAACTGAGCGCTGCCTCCTCATTTCGATTGATTGCTCGTTGTATCAGCTCTTCTGTCATGCACTTGTATTGAAGGTAGCAAACTGCGATGACAATGATACAGCGAGCTCGCATTATCACAGGCCTGAATCTATCTGACAGCAACTCAGACAGCACGCCCCAATCGGGAATCGATCTGAAGATCGAGAGGGTCTTTTCGAGGTCTCCAGGAGGGTTCTGCACTATTTCGCTGTCCTCATTTCTCGTCACTACTCTCAGAATCTCAATGACCTCTATTGCTGCATCACGTATCAGTTCGCGTGGATCATGCCTGTAGTAATGAATCCAGTTGTGATGCGCGGAGTAGGTATGACCTCTCAAGAGCTTCTCTGGCAACCGGAATCTGGGATGGAATTCGCCTTCTGCTACCAGGTCCAAGAAAGCCTGAATTCCCCCAAAATGCTGCTTGAGATAGTCCTTGCTGAATTGGCCACTCATGAGGCAAATTTCGGTGCAAAACGGCAAGACCGCAAGTCTAAGCTTGATTGGTTTCCGGTCCAATCCGTGCCAATGGGGTATTGACAGGTTTGATTGCCGATTCGTATCTTGAGGAACCTAACTGAGTGGGGAGACCGATGAATCCATCCACGATCAAAATCTTCCTGGTCAATGGTTCGCCCAAGGGTCTGCGGACTGCTGAGATCTCCAATTGGACTGGCAAAGCGATAGCCTGTCCGAGAAAAGAATTGAAAGATCTACTAGGCCGTGAGGAAAGCAAACGGGCAGGGGTCTACATCTTGCAAGGCACCGACACTGACTCGGAGGACACAATGGTCTATGTCGGCGAAGCAGAGGTGATTCGCACCCGTTTGCCCGGCCACAGCAACAAGGATTTCTGGAACTCAGCGGTTGTATTTACAAGTAAGGATGAGAATCTGACCAAATCTCATATCAAGTTCTTGGAAGGCAAGCTCATAGAGAGAGCCAAGGAGCTGGGCAGGGTCAAGGTTGACAATTCACAGTCCAGCGGTGGGCACTTGCCTGAATCAGATTTGGCCGAAATGGGAGTCTTTCTGGAGAACGTGTATCAGCTTCTGCCGATTCTCGGGATCGAGGGCTTCAACCTGTCAGACATCGGTTCTCAAGATGAAAACACAAACGTATACTATCTCAGAATCAAAGGGGTTGAGGCAAGAGGGAAGAGAACCGAGAGCGGTTTCTTGGTTTTCGAAGGATCTGAGGCGGTACTTGAGCATCGCCGTTCGTCAGTTCGATCCAAGAAAATTCGCGAGGATCTGGAAGCAAAGGGAGTATTGGTCATTTCGGGCAAGAAGCGGGTATTCACCCGGGATTTTGAGTTTAGCAGCCCCAGCCGAGCGGGTCAAGCTGTGGAAGGTGGGGCATGCAATGGCTTGACGGCTTGGAAGACCAGAGAGGGAAAGTCCATAAAAGAGGTTGAGTCGGAGCTGTGATCTCGGCTATGGTGCGCTAATCTCCAAGCAAGTAAAGGCGTCATGGGATTGAAAACACTATCCCGAAAAGAGGTAATGCGGTGGATCACAGGAACATTCAGAAGACGGTTTATAAAGTCAGTGACTTCATATCGTGGCAGCGCAACGGCTCCCTGGAACTAAGTCCGAGCTTTCAGAGGAGACCTGTTTGGAGACCGGATGCTAAGTCCTTCTTGATCGACACCGTTATCAAGGGATTACCGATTCCCATGATCTTCCTGCGAGAGCAAACCAACCTCAAGACACTCGAGCCTAAGCGAGAGGTGGTCGACGGCCAACAACGTATTCGTACGCTCTTCTCGTTCATCGAACCCGGATTGCTCAACGACTTCCTTCAGTCCCGAGATGAGTTCGAAATCAAAAAGACACACAATCCAAAGCTCGCAGGCAAGACATTTCAACAGCTCGGCAAAGAAGATCGTAAGGCCATCCTCAACTACTCCTTCAGCGTACACATACTCCCATCTGATACGGAAGATCGGGAAGTGCTTCAGATTTTCGCTCGGATGAACGCCACAGGAGTGAATCTAAACCATCAAGAGCTCCGAAACGCTGAGTTCTATGGAGTTTTCAAGAATCTGATGTACAAACTCGCTTATACTCAGCTGGAACGATGGAGACGATGGGGACTCTTTTCTGAGAATCAAATAGCGCGCATGGACGAGGTAGAAGAGACCAGCGACCTTGTGATCACTATGCTTACGGGCATACACGGTAAATCCAGGAGCCTCCTAGATAAGACCTATAGAGATCATGAAAACTCGTTCGATCAGGAAAAGGAAGTGACGCGTCGCTTTGAGACTCTTATGGACGAGATCGACGCGACGGTAGGCAGCGATTTGAGCAAGACGGAGTTTCGGAAAAGAACCCTCTTTGGCAGCTTGGCTAGCTTCTACTATGACAAAATGTACGGATTGGATTCTCGGCTAGTGCGCGTCGATCCTAAGCCTATGAGTAAGAGAATGACGACCGTCCTGAAAGTCGCATCCGATAGGATCAAGAGAGGGGATCTTCCCGACAAGCTGCGGAAGGCTCTTCGGGGGGCTGTTGGAAATGTAGGGGCGCGCAAAGAGAGACTCATGTTCTTAGAGACGACTTTCAATAAGATCTGAGATGACAGCAAGACCATTTGTCAACCTGAGGTCCAGATATCAGCGTCTTGACTCGTCCCGCAAGAAGATAGAGACGGTGTACCTCCAGGGCTCTATTTCATTGGAAGTTGTGGACCATCTTTATGAGAGCCTCTATCTTAACGCATTTGTGGCTTTTGAGGGATTCTTAGAAGAGCTCTTCTACTATCTGCTCAGAGGGAACAGGATTCGCAGCGCACACAACACAGTCCCTCGCGTTCAACTGAATTCAGACTACACCATTCATAAGCTTCTGTCCAGCGAGGCCAGATCCTATCTCAACTGGCTACCTTACGATAGAACGATCCAGCGTGCGGAGGCCTTCTTGACCAAGGGGAGGCCGTTTTCCACTCTAGAGGACTCCGACAAAACTATTATCAAGAAAGCTCACACCATTAGGAACGCCATTGCACACAAGAGCAGATATAGTCAGGCTAAATTCCTGGAACGAGTCGTGCAGGGCACACCGCTTCCTAAGAGCGAGTTAAGACCGGCTGGGTATCTTCGGGGGTCCTTTCGAATGGCCCCGCCTCAAACTCGATTCGAAAACTACTTATCTAATCTACTAAGGATAGCTCAGGCCTTGACATGAGGCCGAAGGGACGGCCTCAAGAGTAATACAGCTCGTAAACTGCCCGCTAAGGGTTCCATGTCTTAGATAATTGAGGTTGTAGTGCATGGACTCCTTTGCCATGAATGACCGTGGTTATCTCCAAGATAGAGCAGGAGCGGACGTCGACTCGGACCCTATCCACGGCTATCCTTGCCTTGAGAGGTCAATCAGAGCGGCTATCATGTCATCGTCGAGCAACTTCGCGATGCGAGGATCGTCCGTGACGTGTCGCCCAAATCTCTGGTCAGTTGCCAACTCCACTATGCGATCACTTAGCGCGAACTCCCCATCCCTCTTTGTCATCTGGCGAATCAACTTTCGATAGCACTGCTCACAAACCCAACGACCATTGAGCGTTGTCCCCCATCTTCTCAGCTTGTGGCAATCAACACACTCCGTCGCCTTGTCCACCCTGTCCAGATTCTCGTCGAGCGCAATATTCACGAAGTCAGCCGATTTTATAAGGCCCTCGCCTGGCAAGATTAGGCGCGGACTAATACGGTCCAATGGAGTGTTTCGAGAAATGTGTAATACGTCCCTCACATCACTGCTTAGAGGCACTTTTAAGTTCACTATAAGTCCGCGGTTGATAGTGAGCACTTGGACTTGTGGACCCTTTGGCACGGACTGTCCGCTGTGCGACTTTTCTCGTCGAATCCAATTCCAGACTTTCCTCGCTGTTGTCTTAACCACATCCCAGATCATCGGGATGATAGATTCCCATCCGATTGCCATAACAACTCCCCAAGACGATATTAGTACACGAAAGGTACCAGACCAATGTTCCATTCGAAAGTGGATTTTGCTGGCTGGACATCAGATCAAACCACCATGACAGGCAATGATGTCTGGATGCGCCGAAGGCGGGAAAACTCTGTTTAGCGTCGAAGTAGGTTCTCGAGCAAGTTCCTGGCGTTGTCCACTATGTCGTCGTACGTGATGATGTCTATGTTTGAAAGACTCAGATTGAACTGCGCGAGCTTCGCTTGCTGCTCTGCCGAGAGGTTCGTGCGCCGTCCCATTACCAAGAGACCTCTTGGATTTTGAATGCCCGGAAGTAGTTTCTTGGCGTATTCGTTGTTGGTTGTTACCCATTCCAGGAAATCCACGACTTGGCCAAGTGCATGGGAAAGATCAGCTGAAAAGTCGTTTTTGCGAGTGAAGATCCGGTCCTGAGGCTTTTCAATCTCCACCAAAACATATCGATTGTTCAGCAGCTTTATTGCGAAGTCGGTTACGTAATCAACCCCCAGTGCCTTTTTCGTTTTTACATCAGTGGCAAGCGGGTCCAGCAGGCTTGGATGCTCATTTAAAAAGACGTGGTACTCCTCTTCGGAGGTCTCCCGGTCTATCAGAGCAACAAAACGATCCAGCAAGATGGGAGAGACCTTGATCATAGATTCAGTCATCAGCGAAAACAACTTCTCTTGCCATTGGCCCGTAGCTTGATCACCGGTGAGCCCATGGTGAACGGATTCATTGTAAAGAAAAGACGCAAGGTGGTAAAAGTACTCCGAGTCGACAGCCGCTTCCGAGATGAGTTTCCTCAGATTCTGATTAGCGGCTTGCTGCGCGTCAGCATCGGGGACACCTTCGATCTTTCCCTCTATCAAGAGCATCAAATTCTCCGGTACCATTATAGACTTCGGGATTGACCCTTCCGCTGTATACCAGAGGGATCGTAGGATAACTTGGGCGTAGATCCAGCTGGGCGTACGGAGCAGAGAGCCATACATAAGATCAAGTCCCTCTCTGCCGTATTGGACGACCGCACGACAGACGAGATACGGGATCCAGTGCTTATCGATCGGGAACTCTGAGGGGGACGTCAAGAACTCTATCAGTTCCTCCAGATGCTTGGCTGACCGATCAGCCGCCAAGACTGCGATTCGATTGGCGATCTCGGCTGGTGATGACTCCTTCAAATACTTCTTAAGTTCCAAGGCAAATCTCCGATTCCTCAGCACACTTCGAGTCGCGTTAGCCAATCAATCAAGACTGAACTACTACTCACAGCCACTACGTAAGCTTCTTGCAGCACAATTCGCAAGTTATTGATACACGACAAGGTGGTTGTAGTTGAGGTAGAAGTAGAGGTGAGAGACGACTATTCGCAGGCAATACGCGTTGCACACTCAGCAAATGTAGCAAAGCCATACCGGGCAGGGCATGGTGTGTTACAATAACCTTTCTTGCTGGTGTGTTCGTTTAAGTCATTACCCGAAAAGGGGATGCGGCGCGTCACGTTGACTTGCAAACGTTCCAAGCCTGTCAGCGACTCCCCGCCATATTTATTTTAAGCCCCGGTCTTGGCCGGGGTTTTTGCTGTTATGGTCGGAACGTCCCGATTGCCATCGGCGGGAAGGCCCGTGAGTTTCCGCCGCGGCGGATCAACCCCGCCATTTATCAAGCCATTAACCACCAATACATTGCAAGCATCAAAAAATCCAATCTCACGCTCCCAGTACTTTCCATCATTCCAATCGTCGAGTCTCAATGCTCAAGATCGTAATCTCAGTTTTTGACTTGACGAGTTTACTCAATTTGGGTGCACTTCATACCCAAAATGGGTACGAAGAAGAAAGGCCACCAGGGGGTTATACAAGGAGAGCGGAAGACCTTAACCGAAGCGGACATCCTGAGTGCCGAGAAGTTCGCTTCTCATCTTGGCCTCACACCTTATGGTTCGGCCAATTTGCCAACGGAGTGCTGGTTGCGAACGTGCATTTCAGAGATCAGAATCTGGCGACTCGCTCAACAATTGGCCCGCGGATAAGAAGCGTTCTTTCACCTCTTGGCGGTCCTCCTGTTCCAACAATCCGTCGCGAGCCCCTCGGTTGATCATCTGAGCGTGCCGCAAGAGCGCGGCGCGGTCCTCTGGCCTGTGTGCAGATCCCGCAACCACCGCAATCGTCTCCAGCAAACGGATGGTCACGGCAGCACTGGAACGGCCATATTGCCGAATCTGGTTGAACGCCGCGTCCGCAACATCCGGGAACATGAAGACAGGCGTAATGACCCGAAGTTTAGCCTGAGTGTCATGTCGATAAGGCGACGGCATATCTCGTTGAGCCAGGCGGCACAGTGCCGACCCCAGGTGGTCCACACACGTCATCGCCGTGAACGGATCGTTGACCCCGGGGGAGAGGGCTCGTATCGCTATTTCGACAAGTTGGTTGACCGCGAACTCAATGTCCTGATCGGGCGTTCGCTCCTTGCCCAAGGCGAACGCGGAATTGACCTCGTCCGCAAGCTGATCGGTAACCCGGTTTCCTGGCCAGACCAACACCAGCGGGCGGGCGGCAACGACATAGTGGCCGGGTCGTCGCTCCAGTCGAATAACGACATCCTCTTGCATGGCCAAGGCCATCAAGGCGTCCCCATCGACGAACTGTAGATAGCCGTCACCGGCAGAGCCAACCGGGCGAGCCTCTCGACCGAACGTGTCGAAAAAGCCTGCGTCGGGCGGTTCCGTCGGAATCCCTGGTGCTCCCCGTCCGATGTTCTCCGGGAACAGGCGGTCTATCCCCTCGATCAACTCCGTTCCGACCCGCGAAACGACCTCGTTGGCCTGGATAGAAACGGACACATGATGGATGAAGTAGATCAACACCCCCACACTCACTACCGCGAGCAGCACGCCGAGGGTGACAGACAGGTGGGGGACGAAGGTGATCTCGTCAGCGTGGCGGATGGTGCGCAGGACGAGCAAGCAGTACAGGAAGGTAGCGACGAAAGTACCGAGTACCGTTTGGGTCGTGGTGTCGCGCATGAAATTGCGGAGCAAACGGGGACCGAGCTGTGACGAGGTGAGCGATAGAGCAACCAGGGTCATCGAAAAAACCACCCCGGCGATGGTGATCATTGATCCGGCGATGGTTCCCAGCAAGGAACTCGCCCCCTCCGCTCCGCCGGAGAAAGTCCAACCCCAGTTAAGCGTCAACCAGTCCGTCACCGGCTCATCCAGGGCGACGGTTGCGAAGGGCAACAGCATCGCCCCGCCGGCCATGACTGCCGGAAGAAACCAGAAACTGGAACGAACGCGGTCCCATGTCTTGAAAATCCTTACTCTCATAACGACCCTTCCTCGTTCATTCGCATCTTCAGAACCTTTCGTACTTTTCTAGCTGAAATATGAGAAACACTTTCCATCAAACCAGTCATATATTAAGTCGCTTGGGCCTACGAGAAAATCCCAATGGCAGATATGATCAGGCTTTTGATTACCTTCCAACGTGTTCCACTTGCCGTCGAATAGCTGAACTTTACCCAAAATGAGAACCTTACGAAAGTCTGGGGAGAGTGACATTGGGGCCGCTTTTTTTGAACCTGTTGTGGATCAGTAGATTGCAAGCTGCAAGTCCTTGTAAGCCTCACTCTCCCTGTACTTTCCGCCATGTCGATCATCGAAACTTAGTATCACAAGACTGTGATCTTAGTTTTTGACTTGATGAGTTTACTTGATCCTTTTGCACGTATGATTTTGCCTGAAGTGTGGTACATCCGAACTTCCTGAGGAACACTCATGATTTTCAGAGAAGCCGTATCGAAAATTCATCAGATGCCTCCTTGATCTATTGTATCAATCCTCTGAATCTTCAGGTTCGGATTCGAGTGAGTCCGAATCGGCTTCGTCGTCCACCTCATCGTCTCCACTGTGGGATTGACCGGCAGCGGAATCATCATCTTGCACCCGCGTTGCCGGAGGCTTGTCCTCAACATCTTCTCCATTTTCACCCGCGCATCCAGGCCTGAGGCCCGCAGTCAACGTCTAACAAATGAGCAAGAGGAGTAACCTCTTCATCGAGTCTGCCTTCTCTTGCTACTGTATTTTATAACTACAAGCTTCTTGAGTTCCGCGGCAAAGAAGACTATCGCGGATAGCCCAAAGGTAATCAGCAGTTCGTTAATGTTGAGCGGGGCAGTGTGGAACACGGGGTTCAGTACGGGGACATAAATGATGGTCAACTGCAATGCGACCGTCAGCGCAATCGCTGCCAGAAGAGCTTTGTTGGTCAGGAGCCCTCTCTTGAAAAGGGATTCTTGTTCGGATCGTATTGAGAGAACGTATCCCAATTGGCTAAAGCAGAGAACAGTCAGTACCATCGTCTGCCAGTGCTCGATTCCAGCTGCAATGGACAATTTCTGAGTCGCGATGGTGACAAGGCCCATGAGTAGTCCTATCCAGACAACGTCGACCGCAAGCCCATGGGCGAATATGCTTTCACGGGGAGGCCGCGGCGGTTTCTGCATGATACCCCGCTCGGCCGGTTCGGCTGCCAGCGCCAATCCCGGCAGTCCGTCCGTAACAATGTTTATCCACAGAATGTGGATCGGCAGGAGTGGAATGGGCAGTCCAAGAAACGGAGCGATAAATAATGTCCAAAGTTCTCCGGAATTGCTGGTCAGAGTGTACTTGATGAACTTGCGGATATTGTCGAAGATGCGACGACCTTCCCGAACAGCCTTCACAATAGTGGCGAAGTTGTCGTCCAGGAGGATCATGTGAGCGGCCTCTTTGGAGACGTCAGTGCCCGTGATCCCCATGGCAAGGCCTATGTTGGCCCGTCGCAAAGCAGGTGCATCATTGACACCATCGCCGGTCATGGCCACGTATTGCCCTTTATTCTGAAGGGCTTTAATGATCCTCAGCTTCTGTTCCGGGGCCACCCGGGAATAAACCCGAATATCTTCTACTCGCGATTCAAATTCCTCTTGGGAGAGGCGGTCAAGTTCCACTCCGGTTATCGCAATACCGGCCCGGCTTTCGGTGATGCCGACACGCTTCGCGATCGCCAGGGCTGTTACTGGATGATCCCCGGTAATCATGACAGGTGTAATGCCTGCTGATTTGCATAGCTTCACCGCTTCAGCAGCCTCATCCCTGGGCGGATCCATCAGGCCCGCCAGGCCCAGAAAGGTCATTCCAAATTCTACATTCTCGGCGGTCATGTCTTCCGGAAGTCGGTCCCACAGCCGAAGACAGATTCCAAGTGTTCTTAATCCTTCGTTTGCCATGCGCTCGGCGCTTTCCAGTACCCGATCACTGTCCACTGGTTTCGTCTCGGACGATGACTGGCGGTCGACGCAAAGATCAATCATCGATTCCACGGCGCCTTTGGTGAACGAAACGAAACCGCCCTTCTCCCAGCGATGGAATGTTGTCATCCGTTTGCGTTCGGAATCGAAGGCTACCTCGGCCACCCGCGGATGGCGGGTGACCAGTTCGCCTTTGTCGAAGCCAGCCTCTCGAGCCATCTTGTAGAGCGCCGTCTCAGTTGGATCCCCAATCAGACCGCCATCTTTGTCAACCGAAACGTCATTGCTCAGCGCCATGGCCGTCATCAGAAGGCGATGATTTTCGGGGTTCAGCTCCGGTTGATCGAGATCCGCCGCCCGGAAAACTCTGTCGTCAACAATAAGAGTCTCGACATGCATTTCGTTCATGGTCAAGGTGCCGGTCTTGTCCGAACAGATGTACGTGACCGATCCAAGTGTTTCGACCGCCGGCAGTCGTCTGATCAGTGCGTTTTGTTTGACCAGTTTGCGGGCTCCAAGAGCGAGCGATATGGTCACAACAGCGGGCAAGGCCTCTGGGATCGCCGCCACCGCGAGCGAAATGGCGGTCAGGAGAATCAGCAGTGTTTCTTCGCCACGAAGAAGCCCGGCAACGAAGAATACTGCGCACAAAAGTAGTACGACGATGGCGAGGTTTCGGCCAAACCGCGCCAGACGCTGCTGAAGCGGCGTTTTGACCTCTTCTTCGCTTTGAAGCATCCGGGCAATCTTACCGATTTCCGTGGCCATGCCGGTCGCAACAACAACACCCATCCCACGACCAAAAATGACGGGCGTGCTCTTGAAGGCCATGTTGCTCCGGTCGGCGACAGGCAACGAATCGTCGATCAATGCCTCAGAGGTCTTTAAGACCGGCGTCGATTCCCCCGTCAAAGCTGATTCATCGACCTTCAGACTAATGGCCTCTATCAGCCTTAGGTCCGCGGGGACAATTCTGCCGGTCTCCAGGATTACAATATCTCCCGGGACAAGTGATGAAGCCGGAATGCTAGCGGTGGCGCTATCCCGCAGGACGATCGCCTCGGGAGCAGCCATCTTTTTGAGCGCGGCCATGGCCTTTTCAGCTCGGACCTCCTGCGCAAATCCAATCACCGCATTCAGAATTACTATCACAATGATCGCAACGGTGTCGCCGACATCACCCGTCAAGCCGGCAATGACCGCTGCGGTGATGAGCACGATGATCATGAAGTCCTTGAACTGATCGAGAAACATTGCCAAACGCGTCCGTTTGGACTTTTCAGTCAGCTCATTGCGACCGGATTCGGAGAGCCGCTTGTTCGCTTCCTGAGAAGAGAGGCCCTCTGGGGATGTGCGTAATCTCTGAAATACGTGTTCTTTGGCGAGGTTAAACCACGCTATGGAGCCGTCAGGTTTGTTCGTTGATCTGGAATTCACTTTGCTCCTTCTTCAGCTGGCCGCTCAAGCGGCTCGTGTCCCACCTTAAGCGGCTGACGGTATGCCGATCTGCAACGTCTTGCTGGTCCGTTAGATAGTAGCCGATCGGAGGCCGGAGGCCAACAATTAACGCAAAGCAGGGCCAAGACCTGCCCCCTGCGGCGAAGGAAGTGTCGTCCTGTACGCTGATTGCGTGATTGTATTCCAGCGTCTTTCGCTTGCCCTGGAATACCGGGATCTAACTTGAAATGTGAATTCAACACAAGTTCGCGGAGAGTGATATGGAGACATCATTGCCCCCAACAGAATGTAGCCACACATACAGCCAACATCACTCCTCACATACTGACCCGAATGTGTACGAATCAAGTCACAGATGCTCATCGGTGAAAGTGTAACAGATCATTTCCCCTCTCAATGAAGACACCATGGAATCCCGCTTTCTCTACGATTCTAATGGTCACCTTTGTTTGTGGTGAGGCCTTCTGATCTGGTCGCCAGAAATAGTGCACTCGGTGCCCGAGTGCGCTTGAATCCGGATGTCTTGACTGTTTGAAGGGTCTCGACGATTGTGCGAAAGCGAGCCAGAAAGTGGAGTGGATGTCCATCACGAGCTTTTCCAATATACTCTCTACCCAAGGGGCTGTTCCCAGGTCTGATGCCGTGAAGCAGCTTGCCAGATAAACGAAGCACCCGTCGCCGTTCATTCAACGCGCCTTCGGCGTCTTTACGAAGCAGAGGGTGAAAGCGAGCACAACCACATCGAATGTGCTCTCAGAACGTAGAATGTTCTCAGCGGTGTAAGCGTGACTGAAAATACGGGGGGCGGGTCACGTCTGCGAACCGGTTGCAGATCTTCACACTGATCGTTTCCGTTTCTTATGACCAGCATTTGTTTTGAGGGACAGTACCAGAATCGCCGTTCCAATCACTGCAGAAAGGGCAGAACCAATCAGAACGCCTGCCTTTGCCTGAACAAGAAGCTGTCCCTCAAGACTAAGCGACGCCACGAACAATGACATTGTGAATCCTATTCCGGCCAAGCATCCGGCGCCGAAGATAGCTCTCCAGTTGCTTCCTCCGGGAATGATGCTCAACCTTGTCTTCACGACCAGGAAGAGACTCAATACGATTCCTACCGGCTTTCCGAGAAATAGAGCGAGAGCAACGGTGGTGGCTATCGGAGATGATATTGCGCTACTTGAAAAGGGGATACCGGCGTTCGCCAAAGCGAAAATCGGCATTATCAGAAAGGCTGACCAGGGATGCACATCGGCTTCGTATCTCTCCAAAGGAGATATCGATTCATGGGTTACGAAAGCCATTCTGTCCATTACGTTCCGAAACTTAGTGCCTTCATTGGATGTTGACTCCGAACTGATTGCCCCTGTAGCTCGCTTCAAACCTCTTCCAAGTTCTGCTCTCGATATCAACGGAATCGCCGGGGTAAGGAGTCCCAGGGCAACCCCCGAGATAGTCGGGTGAATTCCGGACTTTAGTGTGCACAACCAAACACCGGCGCCGACGATTAGATAGCCGACGACTGTCCTCACCCCGATTCTATTCAGGACCACAACGAACGCCAGTCCAAGTATGGCGCCTGCTAACCATATCACACTGAACTGGTTTGAGTAGAAGATCGCAATCACTATAACCGCTATGATGTCGTCAACTATTGCAAGCGTCAGCAGGAACACTTTGAGCCCATGAGGGATTCGATTCCCCAGCAGGGCAAGGGCACCAACAACGAAGGCTATGTCTGTAGCCATGGGGATGGCCCACCCGTGCTCCCCCGGCTGATCACCGAGTAAGAAGAGATAGACTGCAGCCGGAACAGCAGCGCCTCCTAGCGCAGCCACCACGGGCGAGACTAATCTACGGACTTCCCTCAGCTCGCCAGATACGATTTCCCTCTTGATTTCCAGACCGACCAGGAAGAAAAATACCGTCATGAGACCGTCATTGACCCAGTACCATAACGGATAAGAAAGTGCCCATTCCCCGATGCCCAGAGTGAAATCCAGATTCCAGAATTGCGTATAGAATTCCCTGAAGGACGTGTTCGCTGCGACCAAAGCCAGAACGGTCGCTAGAATAAGGACCAATCCGCTCGCAGCTTCAACGTGCAGAAATCGCTGTAAGGGTCTGGTGAGTCGGGTGATCGGTCTGAGCTCTGACTGTAGGTCTTTCATAAAGCTTTGGTCTCTCAGGTCAATCAGCTGACGGTATCAAAACCACCAGAACCCAAAGGACTGTCGCAATCATGACTGAAATCAGTTTCGGTAGCCAGTTGCGAGTAAGTGGATTTCTGGTCAGTCCAGCACCTGTTTCACGATTCGTCGCTTCGAAGAACTCTCGTAATAAGCCCGCCAAAGCGGCCGGATTTGCGGGCACCTGTAACTGGCTACCTCTTGCAATGGTCACAGAGCCTCGTTCTTCAGATACAATAATGCTAAAAGCATCGCTGCGTTCCGTGATGCCAAGTCCAGCGGCATGTCGTGTCCCAAAGCCTGCCAGCTTCGATGACTCAGTTGAAAGAGGCAAGTGACAAGCGAACCGAGAAATCGTATCTCCCGAGACTATAATAGCACCGTCGTGACCCTGACAATGTGGATCGCAAATGCTCCTACTGATAGGCTCGCTAAGTATCCCGTTCAGTTTAAGACCTCCTGGCAGTAACAAACCTATATTGTCGTCACCCTCGCTTACTATCAATGCGCCGATTCGCTGTTGAGCTGGGTCTGAAGATGTATCCACTAAGATCTAGATGCGTCTCTCAACCGAAGAAACACCGCCTGCACCCAGATATCTTCGCCTACTGACCCATCGCTGGTCGCCAAACCGCTCAAACAGACGTCTCGTCTTGTGTTGGCAGATTACAATCAAAGCAGCAATGATGACGGCGAAGGATGCCCTCAGGATTGTAACCGTCAGGTTGAGATCAAGATGCCGGGCCGCAAGATTCAATACTCCTACCGCTCCCAGGCCAGCCAGTATTCTGTCGGCCCTTGTCTTGCTTACCATTGAATATACGCCGTATAGGAGGACGCTGACCAAAGCGATGCCTAACAAATCGAGAATACCGAATTCAAGCAGACTAATCATCGTCGACTAACTTCCTACAGGACCTCAAAACGGGGACTGATCAGGAGTTGTGGGATTCCTCCTGATGGTGTCGGTACTCTTCTCGATGCAAGCTTCACGAGGGGCCGGTAAACGCTCCCCTAATGAGCTTCGCATCGAGGCATATATTGCAGCACTTAGCCGTCTTGGTCAAGCCAATCCAGCATGGCAGAAATACTCCCGGTAGCCAAGGCGATGCTCGTGTCGGCTGCGCCATAGTAGACGTGGATAGTATCGCCGTCAGGAAGAATCGTGTAGCCGCAAGGAAAAACCACGTTTCCGACATCACCGTTCAGCTCGTAAGGCTCTTCGGGACCAAAGAACCACTGACTGCCGCGCTTGAGACATAACTCGGGACTGTTCAGATCGAACAGCGCCAGCCCGAGTCGATATATTGCGCCTGCCGCAGTCTGCCGCACGCCATGGTACATCATCAGCCAACCCTTTGGAGTTTCTATGGGCGGAGGCGAGAGTCCGATTTTGTTTGCGTCCCACCACCCTCCGCGCCGCGCCTCCATCATCAGTTTGTGACCACCCCAGTGCGTGAGATCGGCAGAATATGATATCCAAATGTGTGCCCGGGGTGAACTGACCGGTCGATGAATCAGCGCCCACAGACCGTTGATACGATGTGGCAACAATGTCGCATCCTTATCCTCGGGGGGCATGATCACCCCATGCCGCTTGAAAGTATGGAAATCTTCGGTGATCGCCAAAGCCACTCCGGGTCCATCTCGGGTGAAAGCGGTGTAGACTATTGCGTACTGACTGAGCTCCGGAACATAGGTAATGCGCGGATCTTCAACACCCCAGATTTCTTCCGGGAAATGTTCAGGGTCCGGCTTGAAAGTCGGTTGTGGATCGATCTTCCAGTCATTCACGCCATCGACAGAGCGGGCCGCACATAGATGGGACAATCCGGTTCGATCCTCTACACGACACAAAAGCAATGTCGTTCCGTTAGCCAGCAATGTTGCGGCCGGGTTGAATACGCTATTGACGGGATAGGGCCAGTTGGAGGCCGTCAGAATAGGATTGAGCTTGTGACGCGTTAGGAGTTCGGGGTGATTGTTCATTATCTCACTTCTGTTTCCACAGGCTACAAGGTGTTTTCCGCCAGGCGCAGCTCCAGCAGAGACTGGAGGAATGCAAGGGTAGACTCTGCGCCAAGATTTTCATTTAGGCGGTCGGGGTGAAGTCCATCGCGACATCCACCGGTGGTTGGGTCATAAATCGAAAGGTTTAAGTCATTGCGCCCTAGGAACCATTCAAACGCACGTTGGGCTTCCTTGCGCCAGCGGTCGTCCTGCGTTACGCGATACGCTTCGAGGCAGGCGGATACCGTAGCCTGACCCTCGATAGGTTGCTGATCGAAGTGAGCACATTCTCCGCCTTTGCGGTAAAAGCCATTGGACCCGACAGGAACGAAGTGTCCACCTCTACTGGCTCGTTGTACATTGCTCAGCCACGCCAGCGACTCCAGTCCAGCTTCAATCATCGCCTTACTCTGAATAGACTGTCCGCAGATCAGCGATGCGTGCGGCAGAACGGCATTGCAGTAGGAGAGCCCCTCTTCATACCAGCGCCAGTCATCTGTGCGACACTGTTGATACAAGGTCAGAAGCCGCTGGGACAATTCCTCCTGGATTTGGCTGGCGCGACGGTCACCGGCGAACCGTCGGACGTATTCGTGGATGCCGATAAGAGCAAAAGCCCACGCGCGAGGACTACTGGAGTCAAGAATGGCGGGCAGCGCCTGCTCGAAAAGCCAGCCGGCCATGTTCTGGAGCGCCGGTGTTTGAGAGCGTCCCAGTACCGTGCCCAGCGCCCACAAAGCGCGACCATGGCTATCGTCCGAACCTTCCGTTTCCAGCCAGGTACGCTGGTAACTCATAAAATTGCGAAACCTTCCGGTCTCGGCGCTGTAGGCATACCAGATGAAGGCGAGATACCGAGAGGCCAATTCGAAAGACTGGTTCTTACCCACGTGCTCGAGCAGAATGCTCACGATAAGCGCACGGGCATTGTCGTCCGTGGTGTACCCCTCGTGGTAATTGGGAATCGTGAAGATGGCGTGCTGCAAAATGCCCGTTTCATCGGTCATGTTACGCAAATGATCGAGCTTTATGGGTGGGAGTTCACCGGGATGTTGGTCGAGAGCTTTGACCACAAGGCCCGGGTGACTGAAATGACGCCGTTCAGAGCGAGCGCGTTCAAAAGTCTCGAGATAGCGACGCGCCACTTCGGACCAAATCATCTCTCTCCCGAACACATATGCCCGTTTGCGCATCGCGTGGCGTTTGGTATCGTCATTCAACAAATCGATGACACTCTGTGCCAGCGCCGATGGGTCGGCGAACGGTACCAGGACTCCGCGCTCTTCAGCCAGCATTTCTTCAGCGTACCAGTACGGCGTCGACACGACCGCTTTTCCGGCGCCCAGCGTATAGGCGAGCGTGCCTGAGGTGATCTGCGCCCGGTTCAGATAGGGGGTGATGTAAATATCCGCGGCCCCTATAAACTCATTCAGTTCTTCCAGACTTACAAATCGGTTGTAGAATATGACATTGCTCTCTACCCCTTTCTCACGAGCGAGCCATTGCAGTGAAAGCCGGTAGGACTCACCGTCGATTTCCTTAACATGAGGATGTGTCTCGCCCAGGATCATATACACTACGTTAGGATGCTCGGCCACGATGTCGGGCAAGGCCTCAATGACATTCTCGATCCCCTTGCTTGTGGAGAGCAGCCCGAAACTGAGCAAAACCATTTTCCCTTCAACTCCGAACAGGTCCTTGTGGAAACTCGGGTCAACAAAGGGAACATCCGGGATGCCGTGGGGAATGAAATCGATCTTGTCCTCAGATAAATGATAGATGCTTGTCAGAAAGTCTATGCCGCGCTTACTCATAACGACGAGCCGGTCTGAAAGCGCCGCAATCTCCTCCAACACCAGTCGTTGATCGGCATCCGGCTCCTCCAGGATGGTGTGCAGAGTCGTGACAATGGGCATACGCAGCTGGCGCAAGAGGGCGAGGATGTGACTGCCGGCCCGACCGCCAAAAATCCCGTATTCATGCTGCAGACACACGAGCTCAACATTATTGATGTTCAGGAAGTCGGCAGCACGGCGGTATGAGTTAATATCCTTTTCCGTGAGTTCAAAGCGAACGGCATCAGCATACTCGTATCCATCATCAGTGTCATTGACCGGAAGGACAATACAGGTTGCCTCTTCATTCGCAGCAGCGACTGCAGCACATAAATCGGTAGTGAAGGTAGCAATCCCGCATAAGCGCGGTAGATAATTGCCAATGAACGCAATTCGCTTTGTCATGAGATCATGTGATCCGTTCTGTCTATCCGATGTGCCAGGACGTAATCCGCTCTCCTTGATAGACAGCGTGCGTCAGCCCTGTAACTCCTCGCGCAGTTGTGCGATCGCTCGCTATGCCGATCAAGCATAACTGCTGCGTACAATGGATTCGGGAGGCGAAGTCCTGTTCTCGGACAGTAGGTAAGCGTTGGGATTGTGGTGAATAGCCCCTTCTGGTAACCAGTCCCAAAAATGTCCGAGATCACGGCGGATCTTTTCAATGAAGTACCGAGGGATATCGTTCGTCTCCTGCTCGAAGAAGCGCCGGAGCTCCCGGTCGGTCTCTAACCGGCGGCTGATCTCAGTGAAGTATCTGACTCGGCCGAACCGTTCCGACGAAAGGCCACGGACCACGTTCAACCACCGTGGTATCGTCTCTCCGTTGGCCCGCAGTCGTCGGAGAATCATCCGGAAAGAATACGAGTATGTCGTGACATCGATAAGATGGTCATAGAACTGCGACCAGGAGTAGTTTTTCGGTTTCATGTTCATCTGGATGTTGCTGAGAAAATGGAACGGAATAGGCATCACCCGATTCTCACGTTGGAACGAGAGGTTCTGTGGCGCTGCCTGTCCGAATACCGATAGCATCGAATAGGCCGGGAAAGCGCCCGGACTCAGGTCCAGAAACCGCTTCGTGAGCTCAAACGGGTCCGGACCGTGGTCGCGATCCAGTCCGAAAATATGATTGGTCTGCACGTACGGGATATGCCGCAGGATCATATTCACGTGGTCGGAGACCTTTCTGACCTTGTCCATGCCCGAACTCCGCCCGGTCCGCGATTTCTTGCCCAATTCAAACCAGGATTCAATTCCCGGCAGCAGAGCCTTGAACCCGTTGTGCGCCAGCCGCTTTACGCGAGCTTCGGAGAGGAGCGAAAGAGTTGATTCTGCGATGAAGTCAATGCGACCCGGCGGCACGACTTCCTCGATTACGTCCATACACTCGTCGAATCGCACACCGAAGTTGGGGTCGTGCCACGCTACCCGGGGATGCTTGATTTTGGTGAGAAGGAGTCGAAGATCGTCCTTCATCGCCTCGGGGGCCAGCGGTTGAAAACGTACCGACGAATCGATGCAGAATTCGCACGAGTAGGGGCATCCCAGGCTGCTGAGAAGGGGCACGATCTTTATCAGCGGCGCCTTCCGAAGGGCCTGCTCGATAAACTTCCATCGCTCCCTTGCTCCCGGAAGGTCGACCGGATGGTGACTTGCCGAAAGGTTCCGGCCGACCGGGCGGTGCTGCGAACAGTCACGCGTGACTTCATTAATCAGCGCCTTGTCGGTGAAACCCAGTACGTAGTCGAAGTACTTCTGTGCGTCCTGAGGATAGCATCGGGCGTGTGGGCCGCCCAGCGCCGTAACGGCGCCGCGTGATCGAAACAGGTTGCTCAACGCATACGAGAGCAACGCAGCTTCGGTAAAAGAACTGATAAAGACTAAGTCAACCTGTGTCGGTAACTGCGCGATCAGATTCTCTCTACCCGTGTAGGTGACAAGGGTGACATCGTGCCCCTGTTGCTCGCACCACGTCGCCACAACCTGCGGCATGATACTGACAAAATTGGCTCCCATGACCCGCATCCACATAGTCCGTGTGGGGGCTTTGGCAACCAGATCAATAATACCTATGGATAACTTGTGCCTCATCGTCATCCTCCGTTCCGACCGACGAGGGCCCCGCCCTCGTTCTCCCAACGCTCGGCAGCGGCATCGGCGCTAACTACGCGCGAAGCCGGGAACGGAAACTCGATATACACCGTTCGCCGTCCACGATCGACTTCGCCGACGTTCGTCCTGCCTACCGGCTGGGGATGATCAATTCTGTTCACATTGCGGGCGAACTCGAGAATGTACCGGGGAATCCGTATGCGAAGTCGTGTGAGAATCGCCCTCACTGACGTTCCTGGAAGATCAGTGATGTAACCGATATCTTCGTACGTAAACTGCTCGCAATACAGCAGCACGAGCATCAGGCGCGAGTACGGATTCAAGTGCGCTATCGAACCCTTGACGAACATACCCGGGACTTCGACCAGAGTCCGCAGTTGAGAATGCTCGAGCGACGACATCGTGATGTGCGGGTTCCATCCGTCGGGACAGTCGGTCGACCGCGTCGGTACCGAGCGATACGGCATGGATCGGTCCCGCCGTTGGCCTTGCCTTCCGAACCGAAAGAACTCTCTTGCAAGTATCCTGAATAACCGCACTTTCACGCTGAAATGGTCGCGATACTCATCCGTCTGCCGATAGGCTTGCCTCATGGTCTTCAGTACGAGGTCTTCGGCAAGACTGCCTCGCATCGTAAGCCAAAGGGCAGTCTTTCGCAGCGCCTCCAGGTGAGGAAGCATGTTGTCTTCAAACCGTGCTCTTCGGTCGGTCTTCACGTCACTTATATTCATCGCTGCAGAAACCACCACATCAGCCGGTGTGCGACTTTCTGGGATGCGATTCGTATTGCTTCGCGGCTTGTGGTTCTCGATTTTTGATCCCGCCAATGACTCGATTCCGTACTTCCGCGGTGTCCATTCCCGGGTGGTAATCGATACCGTTTGCCACCGTCTCGGCGGTTTCGCGGCCAATGCCGGCATTTCTCATGGAGTTGAGAATCTTGGCTCTCTGAAAACTCTCCTCCTTGCCTGACCGCTTGGTAATGGTGTTCATGATAGACACTCTCCTTTACAGTTACGTCACGTCCCCGGATTCTCGATTGCATACAGCGCGGCTGGTGGAACCCCTGCCCGTAAGTTGCCGGTCTGTTCTTCGTCTTGAAAGACCCGCCGTTGCGCGAGCGCGACGTGATGAATCGGGTGTCTGTGCAGGATGGCGCGGACCGGCCAGGGTGACTGCGCGATATCGAGCCGCGTCACAACTACCGGTGACTTCTTACCAATTCAATGTACCAAAGGGAGTTGTACTCCCAATCGCCCGTAGGATTGAAAAGGGGATTAGTCCCTATGATTGAGACGTGACCGCCAGCTCCTTGAGATGCCGGTCCCACGATGTGCTCACTGCGCCCAGACTCGAACGCACGCCCTGAGGCGCGGAGACTATTCGAACCTCTTGGCGGCCGATTTCAAGGCTGTGCTGACTGAATCCCACGCCGAGGAAATACCATCCCTCATGTCTTCCCAGGCGTCGTCGCCGGACTCTCTGAGCTCATGCAGCTTTTCTTTGGCGACCTTGTGTTTTTCCTGCAGTACTTCGATCTGTTTTTGATGCCACGGTTCTGCGTCCGCTTCGGCCTTGTCGGCTCTTGCCTTAAGCCTCTCGATTTCGGCACTGAATTCATCGAATTGTGCCTGCAGTTTCTCTTCGTACTCCGTTTTCCTGCTCATAATGGTTGTCTCCTTTTGTTCTCAATGACTCATGTTTACATATGTTCATGCGAGTCCGGTTATGCCTTGATTGCAGATCGGAAATCACTGTCAAGCTTCTCCAGCCTTGCCAGCACCTTCGCAGTCGATTCTCCATAGAGCTCGGCCTGCTTCTTCAGTTCCACGCCCAGTAACTCGCGCAGTTCGGTAAACCGCGAGGTTTCGGCGCTGTCCGCAAGCTCTTGTGTGGCCTGCATCTCTCGTGAGTGATGACGTTCCTTGAAAAATCCAGATGTCTTCGAATAGATTACAAACGCAAAGAACAACACCGTAAACAGGACCAGCAGTGACAGCAAGAGGAACCCGAGCGGCGCCTGAATAGTGGCAACTCCCAGTGAAAGAGTTGTCGTTAAGGTGATTGCGCTCCAGTTGAGCCAAACAAATGCGGCGATCGCGCTCAAGGTAATCACTATCAATAGTGTGCGAATTCTCATTTCAATCTCCGATACAGTGAACCGACCGCGGGACCGGAAACATGTCTTGCCGTCCGATGTCGGTGCGACGTCATGTGTCTCGGCGGCGATCCAGCGGTGGCGGCCACGTCACCTGAGTTACAGGCCGATATCTGTCTGGGCCTCGTGCAGTTTCATGCGCTCTTCAACTACCTTCTTCTCTTTGGAAGCGACGTTTTGAGTTGCGCTCGCCAGATCCTTCTGCAGGTTCAGAAGATCTACTTCCAGTTCCTTGAGAACCTGACTGGCGGTATTCCTGGCCAGATTGCCCGTACTGGCAATTGACGGCCAGTTATACTCAGATCGCTTCTGCTGCAGGTCGCTTTCGCGCTGGAGTACCAGGATTTTCATGTCGGCATGCTTCTCTTCCGAAACGGCGACGTCTACTTCCGCTTCTCGAAGATCCTTGAGCCGCTTCAGAAGGTCGATTGCCCGCTTGTTGGCCTCTGCTTCGATCTTCAGCGATGCCTCCATGGATTCGCGATTGTCATCATTCGCGTCATCCTTGCGGTTGTTGATATCGTCGATGAATGACTCCCGGCTGGCGATGGCACTGGCAATCTGCCTGAGGCGTTCGGCGGCCTGCATATTGTGAAGAATCGCCACCTGGCGGGTAGCGGTAGCGTTGGCTAGATCAGTGGCGATCTCCTGGGCACTGCGCACTGGCACTACGACCATATGCGGATCGGCCGGGAACGAACGCCAGGTCTCCTGTGCGTATGTGGCAGTGGTCGTGAGAACAGTCGCCAGTAACAAAATGACCGAACCGATGGTCGCGAACATCGTATGCTTCAATCTCATAGGCAAAATCTCCTGCCGCCTTCATTGGACAGCTTGTTTGGAGCTTGTGAAGAAATGTCAGAATAAAGATAGCTGATTCTGTTGGCCTGACAATCGGCCGGAAGATTGAAAAGGGGACTAGATCTTAGGACCTACAAAAGATCACTCTCACTTGGAGTCCCGGTCAGATGATTTCCTCACCATGCCTTCGGTGAGGGCGAAGCTGGCCAGTTCCAGGCGAGTGTGAAGGGCGAGTTTTTCGAGAGTGTTGTGGACATGACTCTTGACAGTGTGTACGGCGATATGCAGTTCGTTGGCTATCTCCTTATTGCTCATGCCTCTCGCTATCAAGTCGACAACCTCGTGTTCACGCCTGGTAAGGCGGACCGACTTCATTAGTCGGGCGGCCTTTCCGTTCTGAACGGCGTATTCAACAACATGTGAAAAGAGAGAATGGGCCAGAGACGGAGGCAGGACCTTCTCGCCCTCAGCGACCGATCGGATGGTACGCAGGAAGTCATCGATGGTCGCATCCTTGAGGATGAATCCGGCAACACCCGCCTGAACAAACTCGGCGACTTCGGCCTGCGATGGAATCAGATCCATCACGACAATCTGGGCCTGCGGGAACTCCGTCTTGATAAGCTCGGCTACCCGCAGGCTGCTCTGGCTCCTGAGACCCAGATCTAGCAGAACAACCTGGGGCTTGAGTTTCTTTGCCTTCTCCACGGCATCGCCATTGCCCGAACTTGATACCGCCCTTATATCCGGCTGCTCATTGAGCATGGCGGTTATCCCCTCGCGCAGGAGGCGGTTATCTTCTATCAGGAGCACGCGGATTTTCGACATGTGTGATCCCCTTGAAACCAAATCGGCGATTTCCTCGCCTCAGAATAATATTGGGGGGGAAGTCCGTCAAGAATAATCTGACCGGTGTTTGGGATGGAACTCGCAGTGCCACAGGCTATTCCGCGACACTCAACAACCTGCCCAAGGCCTCGTTTCAATCGCCGGTGAAAATAAACTCGGCTGATTCCGCCTTTCAGACGTATACATATATAGACCAAGCGTCTCCAAATTGGCTGTTTTCCAAGCCTTGCTCTAGCCCATCAATCCTTGCCAAACGCTCATCTGGCGACACCAGTGCCATCGTGCACCGAGAAAGTCCCTGAGACCATCTCCGGCTCATTACCTGAGAAAAATCGCAGAAACGAGAGTCGTATGAATATCTATGTCCGGAACCTGTCGTCTCAAACCTCGCGCTCAGATCTCATCGCGTGCTTTGAGAAACACGGTAAGGTTACCGATGTCTCCATCAGTACGTACACAGTCCAGGGCGAGTCCAGAGCGTCGGGCTTTGTGGAGATGCCGTCCCAGGAGCAGGCTCTGGCAGCTATCGCCGCCCTGCAGGGCCAGGATCTTGGTGGAAGTCTCCTGAAGATTCAGGAAGGCTAGGGGATCAAGGCAGGGGGAGAACAGCGTCATCCCGGCCATTGCGGAAGGCTGGAGTGATACCGCGTCTCTCTTGAAACTCAGCGCCAGCACGCCTGGCGTTCATCGAAAAGGAATCGAATCATGTCAACAGTAGCGTGGATTATTTTCGGACTCATCCCGGGCTTCCTGGCCGGTGCCTTAGCGGAACACTACCGACAGGCGGTGCGAGTGAAGACAGACTACTCGAAGTAGCAGAAATCGCCGACATCACAATGATCAGAACCAAAAGTAACAGCTGAGGATGATGTGAACATATACGTTGGTAATCTGTCGCCCAACACTACGGCGTCGCAGCTTCGCAAGGCATTCGAGATGTACGGAAAAGTTGACGGTGTGAGTTTGGACAACCGGCCGCGCAACGATGACGCCTACGGCTTCTGCTTCGTAGTCATGCCGTTCGCAACACAGGCGTCGCGTGCGATCGCGCAATTGCACGGCACGATGCTGAGAGGTAATCCGCTGACCGTCATGGAAAGCCAGGTGACTGTCTGAATCTACACTCCCTTGCATCTCACATTCGAGTGCTCCGAATGACTTGAACTGTCGTTCCATCCATCGCAAGAGCTAGATCCAAAACCAATCCTTCGACCGATTTACATCAATACCGGGAAAGCCGTATCTTCAAGTGTGACAAACCACACTGCCGTGGGACACGCGGAAGTCGAGTCGCACGGCCTGCAGGTGGCTCCCCATCGCGTAGCGCCACAAACGATCAGCAATTGATCAGCCATCGGCGCATGTCAGAAGGAATGCGGAATCACTCAATAACCTCATACAAGGAGTATGTACCATGATGAACATCAAGAAACGTTCAGACGAGCAGGAAGAGTTCTCGAGCAAGAAGATCGAAAAATCGATGCGGAGTGCGGGTGCTGACGAGAAAACGGCACGGAGCATCTCCGAAGGTGTCAAGCACAAAGAAGGTATGAAAACCGCGGACGTGCGGAAACAGGTAGTCGCGAAGCTCGGCGACCACGACGGTAAGGTGTCCAAGGCCTACGAATCTTACAAGAAGCCGGCCCCTGCCAAGAAGTAAGGTCTAGTTGGATCGACAGGCCTGGAGGGAACTGGAAGGCCCTTCAGGCTGACTCGATTCCGCACCGAGTACTGACAGACCTGGCACGGCATATGGGACTACGTTATGTAGCCAAAATGCATCAGGACGGCTCGTATCGATAGAGTAGAATGGAGAGACATCTGACTAACAAAGACATTGGAGTGTTGGCCGGAGACATCTGGCAAGTTCTGAAGAAGAACGGCGAAGTGGCCATTTCGAAGTTGCCCAAGATGCTGGAAGAGAGTGACGCCATGGCCTACCAGGCACTCGGTTGGCTGGCGCGCGAGGGAAAGATTGAGTACCGGTCTGAAGGGCGCGCTACTTTCGTGTCGTTGGTTAAGTGATTCGGTGCTTTGGTTACAAAGACCCTTTGGATAGAGTAATGGCTCGGACATCCGACTCCATATATAGCGATTAGGCTTTCATAAGATACCGGAGACAATAACCAATGATATTCATACTAGCAATACTCCTTTGTACTGCCGCCTTCTTTGTGTGGGTCAGCGCTGCGCGTAAGGTAAAGCACGGCAATGCAGCCTTACGGTCTGTTGGAGCCGGTAGCCTCGTCACCTTGGTACTATTCGGAATTGTTGCGCTGACTCAGTTTTTCACGCAGGTTCCGGCAGGACATGTTGGCGTGATTGACTTCTTTGGCGTTGTGTCTGAGAGGACACTTCCGTCTGGTATAAATTTGGTTAATCCGCTTGCGCGCGTCATTAAATTCTCCATTCAGACCAAAGAACATAAAGAAACAATGGAAGTGCTCTCCAGCGAGGGCCTCACCATCGGATTGGAGATAAGCGCACTTTACAGACTCGACCCTGACTCTGCTGCCCGCGTCTACAAAACCGTGGCCGGTGGCGACTACGAAAGCATCATTCTTATTCCTCAATTCCGCTCTATCAGCCGTGCCGTCACGGCCAGCTTCCAAGCAGGTGCACTCTATTCGACACAACGGGATCAGCTCGGTCTGGCAATTAAGGAAGATCTCGCCAAAATAGTAGCACCGCGTGGAGTGATTATTGAAACTACGCCGTTACGCAATGTCGCGCTGCCGGTTCAGCTCACCGAAGCGATTGAACAAAAGCAGAAAGCTGACCAGGAGAGTCAGAGAATGGAATTCATTCTGACAAAGGAAAAACAGGAAGCTGACCGAAAACGAATAGAGGCAAAAGGCATCGCTGACTTCCAGACAATTGTGGCCGCGGGCATTAGCGAACAGTTACTACGTTGGAAGGGAATTGAGGCCACAGAGAAGCTTGCGACTTCGCCGAACGCAAAGGTGATTGTTATCGGCGCGGGGAAAGATGGTTTGCCGATAATCTTGGACACGCAGTAGGATGATCTGACTGATCGTGAGGACTCAATAAGTTGGTCCCCGCGAGAGATGTGGTATGAGAAAGGACTGTTGAGAGAGTTCTATGTTCTCGCGGCGGCAGATTCACGGTGATCGTGAAACTGCGCATATCTAAAGGAAAGGAAACCAGCAGTGGGTGACAAAGGCGGAAAGAAGGACAAGGATAAGGGCAAGAGGCAGAAGAGAAGCAAAGAAGCTCAGAAAAAGCGAGACAAGCAAGAGAAGCACGCTAAGCAGGACGGACAACCCAAGAGTACTCCTTGAGGGGAATCTGAAGCGGGCCGAGAAACTGAACCGTCCCGGTTATTCCGGAGAGCGTTTTGGTTGAGTCAGGCCACCTGGGCATGCGCTTTCTGATCGCTATAATGTACCTCTTCGAACTCAGCCGGGAGAACGTTTCCGATCGGCTCTAACAACCGCTGGTTGTTGAACCAATCGATCCATTCCAGGGTCGCGAAGTCCATGGCCTCGAGGTTCCGCCACGGCCCGCGTCGACGACTCACCTCTGTTTTGTATAACCCGATCACCGATTCCGCCAGGGCGTTGTCGTAGGAGTCGCCGACTGAACCGACCGAAGGCTCAATGCCGGCTTCGGCTAAGCGCTCTGTATAGCGCAGTGACAGATACTGCACCCCACGGTCGCTGTGATCCACCAGCCCGCCTGAGGCGGGCCGCGCCCAGAGCGCCTGTTGCAGAGCGTCCATGGCCAGATCGGTGCGCAGGGATCGGGAGGCCCGCCCGCCCACGATCATGCGCGAGAACACGTCAATCACGAACGCCACATAGACGAACCCCTGCCAGGTCGCCACGTACGTAAGGTCCGAGACCCACAACTGGTTCGGACTGGATGCTCTGAACTCCCGACACACCAGGTCCGAAGGCCGAGCGGCCGTATCATCCGCAATGGTCGTCTTGAACTTCCGACCCCAAACCGCCTCCGCCAATCCTGAGTCCCGCATCAAACGCTCTACCGTGCACCGGGCCACCGTCACCGCCTCACGATTCAGTTGCCGCCACACCTTCCGCGCACCGTATACTTGGAAGTTCTCCTCCCACACCCGGCGAACCTCAGGCTGCAACCGTGCGTCCCGCTTGATACGAGACGACAGACGCTCAGGGTCCGCCTGTCGGGCCTTCTGCTCACAGTATGTCGACGGGGCAATCGGCAACATGGCACAGATCGGCTCGACCCCTGCGTCTATTCGGCCAGAATGGCGACGCGATGGAGAAGGCGAAGAAAATCAAACCACACGTGGTGCTTCTCGATCTGGGGCTGCGCAGCCAGAGCAGTCTGCGTATAGCAGAGCTGATCAAGAAGGAGTGTCCCAGAGCCGAAATCGTCGTGATGGACCTGATTGCGATCCAGGGTGAAGTTGTGGAGTTCGTCAAAGCGGGCGTTGCGGGGTTCATTCTCAAGGATGCGACTATAGAGGACTTTCTTCACACCATACGCTCAGTAGCAGAAGGCAAAAAAGTGTTGCCCCCGTCACTGACCAGTTCGCTGTTCGCCCACGTCGTTGAGTATGCCGTGCACAGCAGCAAATCGGATCGTCTGTTGCAAGCTGTCAGGTTGACCGCGCGTGAGCATGAAGTGGTTGATCTCATCGCTCGCAGTATGAGCAGTAGGGAAATTGCCCGGGAGCTCAATATCGCATTACACACCGTCAGGAGCCATGTCCACAACACGCTGGAAGAGCCGGCTCTTCATACGAGGCTGGAACCGGTCAGCGTTGCCCTCACCGAGGGAGTAGTGAGGGAGATAAGAATGAATCTATTCGACAACAAGCTGTAGCATCTCCATCGTTAGGACTAGCTCCCTTTTCCATCCTATGGCCGATTGCCCGCCCGATCAAATCAGTTATCTTGCATCTGTATAAATAGGTCAGACACTGGTGCTGGATCCCCGCACCGTCGGTCGAGCATCTTCGACACCCGTCTTCTACCATATATGTACGTGGCCACACCCGCCGCTTGTTCAGGCGCATTAGTGCAGTGCTGCCGCGGGATCGACAAGGCGGGCTTGTGCGGGTCATCCGGTCCTTATTCGCCGTGGACATTCATGGGCTCAACTCAGAACAGGAGATAGATATGCGCAGCATCATAAAACGATCGGGGGAGACCGAGGAGTTTAGCAAGGACAAGATCGACCGTTCGATGAGGAATGCCGGCGTCAGTCAGGAAACCAGCAGGACGGTGGTGGCCGGCATCGAGTACCACGAAGGGATCACCACATCGGAAGTACGGAATCGAGTTATCGGCGGAATCAAGAATCGGGAGCCCGACGCGGCAAGGAGGTACGAGTCGCACCCGAAGAAGAACCACAAGACTTAGAACAGAACGCTTAACAAATGAAACGGGCAACACTATGGATTCAGCCAAGTCGGGACGACGGAAGCAATTCGAGAAGGACGCCTTCCCTCACTTCGAGGCTCTTTGGAAGTCAGCACTGTGGCTCACCATGCGTTCCAGCTCGGCCGAAGAGTTACTGGCAGAGTCATTGACCAAGGCCTATCTGACCTGGCATGACTGCGATAGTGAACTCGATAGCAAAGCACGCCTGTTCAGAGTCATGGCACGGGAATTCGCGCCCGTCGGCACTCGACAGCGTCTCGCTGTTGAGTTCCTTCCCGAATTCGGCACGGCCGAGAACAATGACGACAATAGCGAATTCTTATCCGTGTCGGCTGCACGCCTCAGGTCTTTGCAGGACGTGACGATACCGAACATGAGAATCAAGGGTGCAATCGCCCGCCTCCGCCCGATGTCCCGTCTTGTCATAATTCTCCTGGTGCGCGAAGAGTTCTCTTACGCAGAGATAGCCTACATAACCGATCTCCGAAGAGCCTCGGTCAAAGCGATCGTCGGTAGACTTCACCGGTATCTTCCAAGATATCTTGCGCGGTATGCGGATGCGCCGGCAGAAGGAATCTACCATAGCAACCTAAAATCTGTTTCCTCATGGAGTTAACATGTTGAGAGTAATTTCTTTAATGATGACGGGAATGCTGGCACTGGTCGTTTCGTCGTGCGGCGGCGACGCCACGTCCGAAACGCAGGATGGCACACCATCGACCAAGGCACAAGCGCAGACGGCGACGTATGTGATGATGCCGGAGAGCACGGCAATAGCCGTCACCCTCGTCGATTCTATCGATACGGATGTTCACATATCCGGCACGGAGTTTCGTGCCAAGCTCTCTGAGCCAATCGTGGTAGACGGTCACACCCTGTTCCCGTACGGAGCTGAGGCCAAAGGAGAGTTGAACAAGGTCGTTGAGTCCGGTCGCCTCACGACCCCTGCCGAACTGAACTTCAGCCTGACTGCCATCCAGGATGCGGGCGGGCGATGGGTTGATGTGGAGACTGACACGATCATGGAGAAGAAGGCCTCACACACTGATCGAGAAGTTGCCATGATCGGAGGCGGGGCAATAGTCGGCGGCATTATCGGTAAGGTGGTGAACAAGAAAGGGAGCACGGAAATCGGGGCGGTGGCTGGTGCCGCTGCCGGCACGGGTCTGTCCGCAGCGACCGGTAAGCGAGACATCTTCTATGGAGCCGGGTCGGAGATAGTGTTTTTCACGAGCAATCCAATGAAGATCACGCTGAGATAGAACAACCTACAGCTCGGGACACGCCCTGTTGCTGCAGCGAACGATACTCGAAAAAAGGAACAAAAAATGAAGAAGATACTTCTGACCATAATGAGTCTCAGTCTGGTATGCCCCCTTACGACCGTCGCAAACGAGCGCTCGGCCGGATTCCACGGCATTGGCCCCCGGGTCGGGTTTACGATCAATCCGGATCAGTTCCATATCGGTGGCCACATCGATTTCGGCGACCTGGCGGACAATCTCATGATCCTCCCGAACCTGGAAGTCGGTTTCGGCGACAATGTGACCACGGTAGCTCCGTCGTTCGAACTTGATTACCGCTTCCGTTCCGACTGGGGTGTGTGGACTCCGTATCTGGGCGGTGGAGCCGGTCCCATCTTCTACTCGTTTAAGAACGGCGGAAGCTCGTCCAAGTTGGGCGTCTACCTGCAGTTCGGAATAGGGAAAGGATCCTCCAACAACCGATCGGGGCGCTTCTTCATAGAAGGCAAGCTCGGGCTGGCGGATGCTCCTGACTTCAAAGGTACAGTTGGTTGGACGTTTGGCAGATAGAGGGGAAGGCCGGCAGTTTGATGGCCGAGTCGGACAGAACCGGACGCTTCGAATGCACGTCAGTTCCGTAAGCCGGAGACTCTACTCATCAATCGAAGGTTGGTCTCGACAGCCAGGCGTAACGAGGAGTGATACGGTCAGAAACACGAACAGCGAGAGTGCGGAGTAATCAGGATGAAGACGTACACTGCGTTCACCGCTACGCTTTTGTTTGCCGTAGGAATGCCGTTCGGTATCCATATTCCGCTGCAATCGGCTCAAACCAACAGGAACGTCGAAACAACGGCCCGGGAGAGGAATGCATTTAGAATTCATATCGAGGGCGACGACATTGACACGCAATCACAAATTTGTCGGGACCCTGGCCGGTGAGGCGAACAACCAGTCGGCAATCGATCTGGCCGCTTCACTCACCGGCGACATAGATGGATTGGTACACGTTGACAAATACATGATGATCGAGACGGTCCTGTCATCGATCGCATGTTGCGGTGGATTGTTGCCGACCGACAACGGAATGAAACGGTCGGCAACGACCCTCCTGCATTAACAAGGAGTGCAACATGTTGTGGACACTTGCAGTTATCTTTTTGTGCCTGTGGGCACTTGGTCTGATCACAGGCTACACGATGGGTGGATTCGTACATCTGCTGATACTCATAGCGATCATAGTCGTGCTCGTCAGGGTAATTTCGGGTAGACGCGCGATATGACCTCGTCAATGTCGGAAAGGATAGCCATATGAATATCATCAGCGTCACCGGAATAGCCCTGACCGCGCTTGGTGTGGTGGGTCTCATATACGGAGGTATCACCTACACGTCTAGTCAGGACGTCGTCGACATGGGATCGGTCCACCTTCAGGTCGATCAGGAGAAGCGAATTCCGCTTTCACCGATCGCCGGCGCAGCAGCTGTGGCGATTGGCGTAGTCATGATTTTTGTCGGGCGCAATCGGTCAACCCGAAGGGGCGCCGGATGAGAGCAAGATGGTCATGGAGCCGAATCCATGTATAGAAGCATGGTTCGCACCTGACCGAAAAATGATAATGAGATTAGGAGTTAGTGTTATGAAATCGCAACCAAATACGATCCCGCTCGTGGGATTGGCGATCCTCTTCATGTCGGTTGCTATTGCAGCCACTTCAGTGAACTCACAAACGCAGTATTGGCAGAGGTCGGCCGATCCGCGCATGGTCGTAGTCCCGGATCGCAGCGCCGAGGATATCACCACTGATCTCGACAATGCGATTGCAACCAGGCAGCTTGCGATGAGGCGCAATACGCAGGCAGTGGACCGACTCAACGAGATCGAGCGCTCAATTCAGGACCGGGATGTTTCGATTGCCGACCTCGACCGTCGCAAAGACGACGCCAAGGACAACAAGCACCCGTCACAGGAAGCATCGCTGAAAATAGAAGCCAACGCCAACAAGAAGGCGATCGATCTCCTGAAGCGCCTGAGAGATCTTCGAAAGGCCGAGGTTGACGTGGCCAGGGTCGAGGAGGAATATGCCGACAAGACAATCCTTGTCTTTCAGATGGAGCAAGAACTGCAAGGGAAGCGCAGCGATTACCGCTGGCAAGTCGGCGGCAATCAAGGCGATCTCACTCGCAATACGGACCACCAGGTTATCACTGAGCTCGAAGAGAAACTGCTGAAGCTGCAAAAGGATGCGGCGGAATCGATGCGGAACGTGGCGTCGGAGCAGAAGGATGTCGTCAGCCGGCGCATGAAACTGCACGAGGCACAGACAAAGCTCGGCATGTAATCACCCCTGTGGAGGCACTACCGGTCGCTCCCCTCGTGTATCGCCCCTCATACGGTGAGGCGACGATACCCGCGAGACAAGGTGCCGGTTGATAATATAGCACAATAGGCACGATCATGAGTTTAAAGGAATTTTATGAGAAGAAGCTGCAGGCGCAACTCGATGAATGGGCGGCGGAGATAGACAAGTTCAGTGCAAAAGCTGCGCGAGCCTCCGCCAGTACACAGAGCGATTACTATAAGCGAGTAGCTCAATTGCGCAAGAAAGAGAGCACGCTTGAGATAAAACTCGGCGAGCTCAGAGGCGCCAGCGATGACGCGTGGGAGGACCTCAAGGACGGAATCCATATTGCATGGGACTCCATGACATATGCCCTGAGGGACGCGGCGAATCACTTCAAGTAATGCACTCTTCGGACGCTGCGTCCATCCTCGGATCGGAAAGTGGCGCGCGTTGACGTGGTGTTTCTGTCGAAATGCCAGGTCGTGAGTGCTGCAAAACCGGGACGACGGAGAACTCTACTCACCGTGACATGGTAGTCACATGAACACCGGTGCAGACCGGCGCGGTTGCGACCGCGCCGTCTGGATGGATACACGGAGATAATGTGCAGAAAGCAAAAGACCTCAGATTCGGCATAGCTCTGGCTGGCGTGCTGGGTATGCTACTGGCGGGTCCTGCGGGGAAGGCTCAGTCGGTGACGACGCCCATTCAAATAGGTACGTCAGCGGCGGCCCGCAACGTGACACTGGGCATCCCGCGCTGGAAAGCTTACATGCGTGAGACCAACCCAAACCAGTTCTGGGCCTGTTACATAAACGGCAACCGAGCGCTGAGCAACATATCGTATACCAGCGACGGCGGCGAGACCTGGAGCACGAACGCGATACAGATTGACCCTGCCGGATACCTGGACATGCACCTGTCGGTGTTCGGTCGAAATGGGAACTTATATGCGACCTGGCCCGGCAGGCTCGGTATCACGTTTCGCAAATTCAGCGCTCCGGTTCACAGCAATACGGACGGTGGTCCGCTGGTACCGATGGCCGGAACTACCGGCCGCAATCGTTCCAACATCATGGTTCAAAACACCGGCCGCATCTGGGTCTTTACCCGTCTCAGTTATGACAGCCCGAGCGAAAACGTCCTTTACAATTATTCCGACAACGAAGGCGCCAGTTGGACCCAGGGAACCGCCTATGCGACCAATTCAACGTCGGTGCGGATCGGCTCAATGCCTTACGTTGGCGGCAACCCGGCGCTGATAGTCCTTCACCTTGCCGATAGCAGGGGACTCGAATACTATCTTTGGGACGGAACGTCGTTCGTGGCGAAACCGGATCATTCCATATTCCCCGTCAACATGAAGCAGACACGCGCCTTCACCCACAACGTGGTCAACGACACGACTTTCCATCTCGTTTTCGGACTGGATTCGAGTTTGCACCACGTTTGGAAGAACTTCAACAACGGCACGGGAACCTGGAACCACGAGATTATCGAATCGTACGGCACGACACTGGACAACGAATGGCTCCCAACATCGACTGTCCGAGGCAATGACCTCTACATCTTCTATGCCCGAAAGCTTACATCAGACATTGCGAGTTCGATGATCTATTACCGAAAATGGAATCTGAACACACAAACCTGGACTGATCCGGTGCGGGTGTCCAACTTAGCGGCCAATACCTACAACCTGGACCCGAACACCAGCTTTCATGTGCCGACCAGCTCGCCATATATCCCGGTCATATGGAGCTCCGGTAACGGACCGTACAGTATCTATTTTGCCAAAGTGATTGCAGACGACGAACCGACGGCAACCATTGACTGCCCGACGGACACCCTTGCTGTGCGGGTGTGTGGCCCCACCGAAGTGTGTATTCCGCTCGAGATACTGAACGCCACCGACATCACCGTGAGCGGGGCCGCCTGGCAAAACGACACACTGTGTGTCAACGTTGACACCGCTGGGCTGTATATTCCCGTGGTGACGGCAGTTGGTACGGGCGACACCGTCATCTGCAGCGTTCCGGTCGTTGTGTCTGTCGATCCGGCAGTCACGATCAGCTGTCCGCCGGATACAATTGACCTCACGATCTGCCACTCCGGGCTGCTGTCAATCTCACTCCCCATCGTGAATCAGACCCAGGTCGATGTGACAGGCGCCACGTGGTCGAACAACAGGCTGTCCTTCAGTGCCGATACGTCGGGGGTCTATTCATATCTCGTTACTGCTTCAACGACCTGCACTTCCACCGCGTGCACAGTCGTGGTCAAGATACTGATATCGCCGTCAGTCGACTTGTATCTGGCCAACGTGGACGTCCTAGTTTCAAACCCCCTGGTACTTCCCGGCGAGACCGTAACGCTTTCGGCCATCGCTCACAGCTATGTCTGGTCGCTACCCGTATCCAATATTGTGGTGCGGTTCTTCGACGGCGATCCGAACGCAGGAGGGGAGCAAATCGGAGCTGATCAGATTATTCCGGAGTTGACAGGAGGTCACTCCGATACGGTCCAGGTACAATATGTGATGGCGGATCCCATCCCGCGACATATCTGGGTACTTCTGGACCCGGATGGACTGATCCCGGAATGCGTCGAAGATAACAACTCCGGCATGTTGACAATAGAAGGAGTCGCCACCGCCGGCTCGGTGTACGGGACGGTCATTGTAAGCGCCGATGCCGCACCGTTATCCGGCGTTATCGTGAATCTGCTCGATACCGACGGTTACCCGCACCGGACGTCCACCACAGATGCATCAGGTAGTTACATGATAGATGCAATCCCTCCCGACGACTACATTCTCGAGCTGGTAATGCCCCTCGGATTCGGGCCGGTCAGTCCCTCGATCGTACTTGTCACAATCGCCGGTGTGGGGGTGCAGGTTGATTATGGTCTACGGGATCTCGCCATCGGGTCGACTATTGATTTCTGGTGGTGGAAGCGTCAGCTTCAGGCGATTCGGGATGGCAATATTCTGTCCGCAGGTATTACCCGCGATAGTGTGAACAGCTACTGCATTGCCATCTTCGATCACTTCTACGACCGAGTGGATGGACATCAGGTTGCGATCGAAGGCGTAACGTATACTGGAACGCCAGCCCGAGCGCTGACCTTCGATGACGTAGCCACACTGTGGTTCGATGTTGCAGATGCCAGCAACGCCGCCAAAACGAGGAAGTACTTCCTGACCTGTCTGTTCAATATAGTCACAGCTCGTCTCAGCCAGAGAGCGGTGGTAAGTGTGGATGGTGCCACTGCCAGTCAGGCGATTACCTACTTCGCCGATAAGTATCTAAACAGTGATCCGGACGACGTGATGCTGGCCATAAATCTCAGTCGCATCTTTTCCGGCGACATGGTAGCAGCGGGAGTGATTCCTCTCTCGACACCCAATATCATGTACAAGTCGCAGGATGATGATTCAAACAGTCCGCTTCCGAGCGCACTCACGTTGTCACAGAATTACCCAAATCCATTTAATCCAACGACGACCATAGCCTATAGTTTGCCGAAGCACTCACGGGTGTTGATTCAGGTGTTCAACGTCATGGGACAATCGGTGCGAACTCTGGTCGATGAAGAGAAAGCGCCAGGCGCCTACCAGGTCACATGGGATGGTCTGAATGACAACGGACACGCAGTCGGTTCGGGGGTATATCTTTATCGCATAACCTCCGACGATTTCGCGAAGGGGAAGAAGATGCTCCTTCTGAAGTAGTCTTTAGGGCGAATGTAGCCATCAGGATCGCACTATTTTGGAGACCGGTCGCGCGCAGCTGCCTGGAAGAGTTCTGCCGGGTACCGTTCCACGCCGAACTTCTTTTCTGAGTTACGAAGACCGCGCCGGGAGTGTGGCCCGTTTCCTGCAGTCAAGACGAGCCGATTCGCCTTCCTGATCGCCCGTACTTGAGTGTTCGCCAGCGCCTGGAGGCGAGTCAGCCACTTTGACATCCAACGGTGAGTATGAAGGTCGCTGTGGATCGGACAGAGTTGATACTACCCTTGCCGGTCAGGCCGCATTTCCTATCACCCAGTTGCGGAATGCGTCTCGTAGAGCCCGCTTTTTTTGTAATCAATTGTGATACTTACAGTTACGAAGGCTACCCCCCTATCCATTTTAGGACCCTTGGTTTTCCTCTTCAAAAGCACCATTGGGCTTGCTTCGTCTAATCATCTCCTGACAGTAGGCGAAGAGCGCATCATAGACTATCCACTCGGCGGCGTTGATCTCGTGATCGTCCTTGTACCCGAGATGGCGGAATCCCTCCGCGATTGCATTCAGGCCGGGTCCCTCTGGTTGATGCCACAGTGAGTTGTCCGTGTCCGCACCGTTAACGATTTTGCCGAGCAGCACAAGAGCCGGATCATCGGTGAGCTGATATTGTTTCAGAATTGCCTCGAACGAGCATTCCCGGCCGTGATGGCCTAACGCCACTCCGGGTACATCAAACGGGATGGCGTCCTGCTGCTTCGCTACGGTCATCACTTGATCCGCCGATACAAAAATGAACTCAGCGTTTTTGTCGACGAAGTTCCTGATGAGCCAGGGGCACGCCACCCGGTCCACTTTCACTTTGGAACGAGTGATCCATTTCATTCACATATCTCCATTGATTGAGTGCTACCCATGCTTGTGGCGATGGTGCAAGTCCGGCCAATGCGGATGGGCGTGTTCCATCGTCTCGTGCTCGTGCCAATGCGAGTGTCTTGTCGACGCCGGAAGGTCTAAATGCTCATGCGTGTGATGGTCGTCGTCGTGGCGATGCGAATGCTCGTGGGTGGTCTCGGGATGCACGTGCATATGGTGATGTTGGTCCCGGAAGAGCACTGTCAGCGATATCGCAAGAATGCAGGCGGAGACAATCTGGACAGTCGAGATACTTTCCCCCAGTGCTATCGCCGATAGAGCCACGCCGAAAAACGGTGCACTCGCGAAAAACATCTGGGCGCGGGTCGCACCGAGCCCTTGCGCGGCGCTGATGTACAGCGTGATACTTGCGCCGTACGACAACACCCCTACGACCAGGGCTCCGATTGTCACAACTGCCGAAGCATCGTAGCTGTGAAGAAACAATCCGATCAGGAGATTCACGCTTCCCGCAACGATACCTTTCCAGAACGTACTCTGCGAAGGTGTAATGCCATCGATAAGCGCCGTGAAGTGGTTGTCCAGTCCCCAGCTGACGCAGGCCCCCGCTACCAGCAGGCCAGCCCAGACGCCAGCCATCCCTTCACCGGCCGAAAGCAGCGCCCCGGACAAGACGATTCCGGCCACGCCCAACCAACCGAATCGGCCCAAATGGTCGTGGAAGAAGATTCGTCCGAGAACCGCAGTGGCGACCATCTCCAGATTCAGCCACATCGATACCGATGCGGCGGAGGCCAACTGCAATCCGAGAAGTAACAGCACCGGCCCGGATACCCCCCCGAAGCCTATAGCGCCGAGCAGAAGGTTCCGGTTTCTGCGGTCCATTCTCCACGGCGGTCGCCAGGAGCGTTTGCGCATCAAAACGATCAGGACACCGGCGGCGGCTCCCAGATAGAGCAGTCCGGCCAATTGAAACGCAGACAAATCGCTCAGCAGGGCCTTGCTGGCAGGGGTGGCGGCGCCGAACAAGGCAGCCGACAGGAGTGCGATCGATACCGAGAAGGACGAAGCTGGCCGGGATTTCATCGCACGCTCTACTCTATTGACCGAACGGTTACGACCAATGAGTCAGGCGCTGTTCTCAGCCAATCCAGGGCGGACTCTTTCTCCTTTTTGAGAGCTGCCGCCTCGTCCGATCCAGCATCTATTGCTCGCAGGCTGGATGATATCTCGCGGATTCTTCGGCCGTGCTCCAGCGCCTGCTCGGTCAATCGCGCCTCGACTTTCCTGCCGGAGTCAGCATCAGTCAGGATAAGCCGATGATCGTCCTGGTCCAGAACCTCAAGCCCCCGGTTGCCATACGTTGCCCCGGTCGAGAGCTGGATGCCATCAACAGGGCAGGACAGGTCGAAGTACTGAGCCTTGAGCTTGCCATGCTGGCCGATAGCTTCTTCTGCGGCAAACCCGAGTCGCGCACCAAAGACCGACCCAGCGCAGGCGTCGCCGTGGAATTCCACCAAAGACTCATAGAAGGCCGTGCCTGGTCCTGCCAAGACCGCTGAGAACAGAGAGATTGCGATGGCGACGATCAGTGTCAGAACAGCCGCCCTTCGGGGACCAGATAGCCGATTGTCGTTCCGGTTAATCACTATGTTCCTTTCGTTCGATGAAACAAATGCAGCCTGTTTCCAGTTCGTCCGAGGCAAGTTCTTATGAGAGGAAGACATACTTGATCTTCCCAGGGGCCCCCGGCCCGTCAATAGGCTGCCAAACGCCTTCCAATATACGATTCGCGCAATTGAGTTGAGAACCGATTTCTTGGCAATGTGCTCAGGTATAGGGGAACCAGCGATCCCATATGGGGTTAAAAGCCTAAGTGGGGGTACAAAAGTGCTTGATTACTGCCGATAATGGAGTAAATTGGTCGACGCGCACATGGACAGCAAATCTACTCACATGAACCGGGTTCTCAGGCTTGGCCTGATTGTGCTGGCACTGTATTTCAGCCAGGTTTATCCCTACGTCCATTTCCACCATGCCCACGCCGATCACGACGCTCCTGTTGACCTCTGCACTCAACCGTTTGAGGCTGAACCGTTCCACTCACATCACGGACATGGTCATGATGATTCGTCTCATGAGTCCGGCGACAATCATCACCATCATCAAGACTTCGAGCAACATGTCGACTGGCACCTGATTCGGACGCACTCCAGCAGCATTCTCAGTCACATCGAATTCGCTTATATCTCGGTTCAGTTTGATACCGACCCTACACAGATTTCATCACCGAGATATTGTCGAACTGCCTCAGTACCGCTGCCGGATTCCGCCGTTCCTGACGGAATCGATCCGCGCGGCCCGCCCGCTCTCGGGTAGTCTTTCACAGCCTCTCTCAGCAATAACTACAACGTTTAGATAAGGAATGCATGTATGCTTACCAAAGCTGCGTGTGTGCTCTGTCTTTGTCTGTTCCTATGCGTGTCAATCGGAACGGCAAGGGCGGAGACCATCAGTATCTCCTTCCAGGAACTCGATAGCCTCGCCCGGTCACAGTCTCCGGGCAGCAGGATCATCGAGTATGAGTTCAGCAGGACACTGGCCGACCGGGATCAGAACCTGCAATGGACGAATCCCGAGATCGGTTACGATCTTGAAGACGTCGACCCGGCCAGAGAGTACCAGGTAACTATCGGCAAGCAATTCGCCATGCCCTGGGCGTATCTCAAAAAGCGATCCGCCTGGAATGAGCGGGTGCACAGCGCGACCCTGCTTCGCGAAGCCCAGAGAGTCGAACACCTGGCCGATCTCAAGGCGGGGTATGTGGCGGCTCGGGTACACCAGCAGTACTTGATAAGGCTGGAGCAACTGCGGAGCATCCTCACCGATGCTTCCCATGTTGCGACCTCGCGCCACACCGAGGGGCACCTTTCCGGTATCGAAGAGCATTTGATACAGATGACCGTTATCTCGCTGAACGCCAGCTACCAAAGCGCCACGCAGCAGCAGCGCGAAGCTCTGGCATTCTGGCGAGCCGCAATGGGTTTCGCCGCTGACGACAGCCTGATACTCACGACTGTTGTGGACTACCACAAGATCGAGTTGCAACCGGCCAGTCAGTACGTGGGGATGATCGAATCACAGCCCCGGGTACGGGCCAAAGTAACCATGCATGAGGCGCTGACAAAACAGGCGTCGGCCGAGCGTGCGGCTTTCATACCTTCGCTCAACCTCTACGGAGGTTACAAAAAGATCGATCCCGATTATGATGGTTACGTCGCGGGAGTATCGCTGAGCCTGCCACTCTTCAATCGTAACGGCGCCAACGCCCGTATGTTTGAGGCAGAAAGCAATATCGCGGCGAACGAAGCCGCCCTCTACCGTAACCAGGTGGCGGGAAAGGTCAAGGCGCTCACCAGATCGATCACCGAATCGCAGACCATGCTGGCAACGGTTGCGGATCACTTCGAGGAAGACCTGGAGGCGCTCAACAATCTGCTGTACTCCTATGAAGAGGGCTGGTTGACACTCAGCGAGTTGCTCAACGCCATCCAGATTGAGACAGCCGGTCTGGAGGACTACTACCATCAGCTCATTCGATATTTCGAGAATCTCTTTGAACTCGAAGCCCTGACAGGGGCCTCGCTGGTCAGGTTCTGATATGAGGACAACAAGTATGAAATCACTGAGACATCTGATATTGCTACTCATGGTCAGTGCTTCTTTTGCCTATGGCGGCGAAGGGCATGACCACGGCGAGGACGGGCCCGCGAATTCCCAGCAGTCCGCGGCCGAGCACGGTCACGAACACGGGGAAGAGGCAGGTGACGGTCATGGACACGATGGAGAGGAAGGGGAGTCGAGAGCTGTCACGCTCTGGACCGACAAGATGGAACTGTTCATGGAGTATCCTGTCCTGACAGCCAACCAACCTGGTCGGTTCATTATTCACCTCACCATTCTTGACGGCTTCCAGCCTGTCCGCGAGGGGGGTGTGAAACTCACATTCGTGACCTCCGACGGTCATGCACACCATGTTGTCGAGACCGAGCTGCTTCGCGAGGGGATATTCACACCGACGGTGGAACTGCACGATGTCGGTACCCACGAGTTTGCGATCGTGTACAACGGCCCTGAAGTACGCGACTCATTCAACATCTCCGGCTTCGCCGTGTACGCGTCGGCCGATCAGATCCCTCATTCGGAAGAGGTCGAAAGCGGCGATGAGATCAGTTTTCTGAAGGAGCAGCAGTGGAAGATCCCGTTTGCCACGGCCGAAACCGATACCCGCGAAGTCAAACGGGCCGTGTGGGCGATTGGAGATGTGCTGCCCAGTCCGAACGCCTATGTCGAGATCGTTTCGCCGGTGGATGGCATAGTGCATGTCGGCGAGAGTGGCAGGCTGGCCCTGCCGGGATCGATGGTGAGACGGGGTTCCACGGTAGCAACCATCACTCCTCCCGTGCAGGGTCAGGGATGGGCATCTTCGCGACTGGCATTCGAACAGGCGAAGCGGGACTACGAACGGGCCCAGCGTCTGAAAGAACGTCAGGCTATATCGCAGCGCGAGTTCGAGCAGGTCCAGAACGAGTACCTGGCGATGAAGGCCGGATTTGAGTCCGTTTCCGGCGGCGGAGAGAACGGGACGCTCGAGCTCCATGCGCCGATCAGCGGCAAAATCATCGAATGGCAGGTGAGCCCGGGACAGCGGGTGAACGCCGGGGACAAGCTGATGGCCATTGTCGATCCGGAAACGGTGTGGCTGCGCGTCAATGTCTATGAGAATGACTTCCGCACGCTCGGCCAGCCGGTGGGCGCGTATGTCAAGGCCGATGGGCCCGGTGGTGGCTGGGCCATTTCGGACGGTGACATGAAAGTGCTGACCACCGGCGGCGCGTTTGATCCGGTCACCCGGACCGTTCCCGTGCTTCTCGAGGTTTCAAATCAAACCAACCGCCTCAGGGTTCATGAGTCGACACCCGTAGAGTTATATGCATCAGACGGAACTATCTCCACTGCCGTACCGAAAACCGCAGTCTATGAGGACGAAGGCATTGATGTCGTCTTCGTACAGACCGGGGGAGAGTCCTTCGAGAAGAGAGTTGTGCAGGTTGGTCCTCACTACAACGGCTGGGTTGCGATCACGCATGGATTGGCTCCCGGTGAGCGGGTTGTCACGACCGGTGGCTATCAGGTCAAGCTTGCTGCGAGCAGCGCCGAAATCGGCCACGGGCACGCCCACTAACCGGCAGATTGGCGGAAAGAAGGTGATTTCATGTTAGATAAACTTATGCAGGCCAGTTTGCGCAATCGGCTTATCGTTCTCATTGCGGCACTCGGCATACTTGTGTCCGGTGTGATCGTAACTCTCAATATGCCGGTCGACGTCTTCCCCGATCTCACGGCGCCGACCGTGACGATTCTCACTGAATCCCACGGCATGGCGCCCGAAGAGGTCGAGAAACTGGTGACCTTTCCCATCGAGACGGTGGTCAACGGAGCTTCGGGTGTTCGACGCGTGCGCTCCAATTCCATACAGGGGCTCTCCACGGTCTGGGTTGAGTTCGACTGGGGTGTAGATATCTACATCGCCCGGCAGATTGTGAACGAGAAGCTCCAGATCATGCGGAATACCCTGCCCGAGGGTGTCGATCAACCCGTCCTGGCGCCGATCACGTCGATCATGGGTGAGATCATGCTGGTTGGTCTTACCGCCGACTCCACATCGCCGATGGAGCTTCGCACGCTTGCCGACTTCACCGTGGCACGACGCATCCAGTCGGTCCCGGGGGTGTCGCAGGTACTCGTGTACGGCGGCGAAAACCAGCAGTATCAAGTTCTGGTCGATCCATACAAGGTGGCGGCGCGTGACCTTACGCTCAATCATGTGCTCAAAGCGGTGGCTGAATCCAACATCAATGCCATCGGCGGGTTGTTCATCGACAAGGGTCAGGAGTATCTCATTCGGGGGCTCGGCAGGGTGAGGCATCTCGACGAACTGAGGCGGACAGTCATTACTACCCGTGACCGGGTGCCGGTGCTGATTCAGGATGTCGCCGAGGTGACGGTTGGTCCGGCCTTTAAGCTGGGTACCGGATCGATCAATAATGAGGACGGCGTGATGCTGATCATCGCCAAGCAGCCGGAAGCAAACACGCTGAAGCTGACCGAGGAGATCCTCTCTACACTTGACAATCTGCGCCCATCATTGCCTCAGGACATCACCATGCACACGGAGATCTTCCGGCAGGCGGATTTCATTGAGACGGCTATAAACAACGTCATTCATGCGCTGCGCGACGGTGCGATTTTGGTGACGATTATTCTCTTCCTGTTTCTCGTGAACGTGAGAACGACGGTGATTTCTGTTCTCGCCATTCCGTTGTCGCTGGTTGTTTCATTCCTGACTCTCAAGGCGTTTGGCATGTCGGTCAATACGATGACATTAGGAGGGATGGCTATCGCCATCGGCGTCCTTGTCGACGATGCCATCATCTACGTGGAGAACGTCTACCGGAGGGTTCGCGAGAACGCCGGCCAACCACCCGACCAGCGGAAACCGTTCATGGAGGTGGTGGGCCGAGCGTCGAGTGAGATACGGTCTCCCATCGCTATGGCGACGTTTATCGTAATCGTCGTTTTCATTCCGTTGTTCTTCTTGAGCGGAGTGGAAGGCCGCATGCTCAAGCCGCTGGGCTTCGCGTATGCAATCTCGATTCTGGCGTCGTTGCTGGTGGCTGTGACCGTGACCCCGGCGCTCAGCTCATACCTGCTTCGAAATACCGAGAAGATGAAACACCACGGTGACAGCTGGCTGGTGCGAAAGCTGAAGCTGCTCTACGAACCCAGTCTTCGCTTTTTCCTCGGGCGCAAAGGCCTGATCATAGTAGCTTCCGGATTACTGGTTGTTGTCGCCATCGCGATTCTGCCGTTTTTTGGTCGGTCGTTCCTGCCGGAGTTCAACGAAGGAACGTTCAACATTTCACTCGCAACGGTTCCGGGCACGTCACTGGAGGAGTCGCACAAACTCGGTAAGATGGTCGAAGGCATCCTGTTGGACAACGACGCCGTTGTTTCAACGGCACGACGCACCGGACGGACGGAACTGGATGAGCATTCTCTAGGTTCTCACGCCCATGAACTCGAGGTTCAGATTGATCTCTCGAAGAAGTCGAAGCAGGAGCTTCTGGAGGAGTTGCGAGCGGCATTGACCCTGGTGCCCGGGACCAACATTACAATCGGCCAGCCGATTTCGCACCGAATAGACCACATGCTGTCGGGTACGAGGGCGGCCATTGCGGTCAAGCTCTTTGGTCCCGACCTGTACTCACTGCGACGGTATGCCGAGCAGATCAAGCAGGAGATGGAAGAAGTCGACGGCTTGGTTGATTTGTTCGTCGACCAGCAGACTGACGTGCCGCAGGTGCGTATTCAGGCGGACCGGGAACGTATGGCGATGTACGGCCTCCGACCGGCCGACCTCGACGAATTGATCGACGTAGCCTTTCTGGGGGCCAAGACCTCGCAGATTTACGAAGGCGATCATCGGCACGATCTCGTCGTGCGATATGCAGCAGACTATCGTGGGAACCTGGAATCGATCCGCAAGACACTTATCGATGTCCCAACCGGCGGAGCGATCCCGTTGGAGATGGTCGCCAATATCCGGGAAGAGCGCGGTCCGAACTACATCAGCCGCGAAAACGTTCAGCGGAAGATCGTCGTTCAGGCAAACGTCGCCGACCGCGATCTTCGTGGAGCCGTGGAGGAGATCAAGGCGAAAGTGGCCTCGAACATCGACCTGCCGCAGGGGTACTTCGTCGAATACGGCGGCCAGTTTGAGAGTGAAGAAGAGGCGACGCGCACTGTCACACTGTTGAGTATTGTGTCGATTATTGCCATCCTTGTCGTGCTATACCTTGAGTTTGGCAATTTCCGACAGGCGATTCTCGTGATGGTGAACCTGCCGCTGGCGCTCATCGGTGGAATCGTGAGTATCTTCTTCACCGAGGGAATCATCTCGATCGCCTCACTGGTTGGATTCATCACTTTGTTCGGCATCGCGGTCAGGAATGGCATTTTGATGGTATCGCATTACAACTACCTGATGGACGAAGAAGGCAAGTCACTCTTCGATGCGGTCGTGCAGGGATCAATGGAGCGACTGAGCCCGATTCTGATGACCGCCATGACCACTAGTCTGGCGCTTGTCCCATTGGCCCTGGCGGCTGATAAGCCGGGCTCTGAATTACAATCTCCGATGGCGATTGTGATTCTCGGTGGCCTGATAACGGCCACGTTCCTGAACCTGGTTGTCGTCCCGGCCCTCTTTATGAAATGGGGCCGGCGACCGGTTTAGGACTGCCCATAGCTATCTGCACTGAGAGATCGGTCCTCGCATGGGGGCCGATCTCCTGTGTGGTTGAGGCGGCGCAGGACACCACCCAGTTGCGGAATGCGTCTCGCAGGGGCCGCTTTTCTTGGAGTTTGAGTCCCTTCAGCCAATAGATTGAGGGGCTCTCTGTATGCATCGCCAACAATACATATCGAATAGACCTCATATGTCAAATAGACCTCAACTACAGTTCTTCGGCAGTAACGAACAGCTTTCTTAAGCCTTCGGGCATTGTTTCGTGAATAACCCATCCAAGAAACTCGAGGCTGTGATCGTGTCCCTCAAAAGTGTAGACATGAATATTTTCTTTGTTCATTGCTTTCGCCGTTTCCTGCAGCTTGAGGATTCCGTCCACCGGGCAGTTGGCATCGTCATCACCGTGGAATATGAATATCGGTATATCCAGGTTCAATATTCGCTCACTGTTTGGCCGCAAGTTGCGATGTTCATCAATCCAATCGGTACCGATGCGGAAAAAGTTATTCCATATCCATTCATTATCGTTGTTCTCAATCGCGCTGTTTATGGCCGCCAGTCTTGGTTGAAGCTGCGTACCAAAATCTTCTGCAGTCAGCAGCGAATCTTCGTTTGAATCAAGAGCAGCAAAGCTCAAGTTTCCGACCCGTTTCAATGCTCTGGGATCGCTGTTCTCATATTCATTTTTTTGAATGATACCGTCGCCATTTATATCGAAGAATTTCCTAAAGTTTATCATCGACGCTTCACCACTAAACTGCCATTGGATAGTTGAAAAGACGTCATCCGTTGGTGTCCCACAGAGAAGAAGAGCATCGATGGCAACCGAATCGTTCTCGACAAGAAGGGTGGCAATTATGGTTCCTTCGCTTTGGCCCAAAAGGATAAACTGACTCGATTTTAGGCGAGGATGCTGTTTCAGGAACTTTATGATTTCTTCAAGATCTTTGACTTTCGTGGAAGGAGTATAGGTGAAGAACCTTTCCTTGTTTACTTTATCGAAATTCGGCGGGATCGTATCCAATTCCGTATAGCGAGTACTGTAACTGAAATAGGCAATCCCGCGCCGGTTGAACTCTTCGGCAAAATAATCATGATAATTGAACAACAGGCTCCGCCCAATTTTACGTTTGTTCAGATAAGTATTTGGGCCGGTACCGGGAACCTCGATAACAATTTTACCGCTGTACTCATCCGCCGGCATATTTAGTCTTCCCACTATCTGTTCACCATCAAAACTCGTGATTTTAATGATTTCCTGGGGCGATGCTGTTGAGACAAATACAATTGTAAGGAATACTACAACATGTAGTAAAACTGATGGCATTTTGGTACTCCGATATTCCATATTGTAACCACAACGTTCCGACTTTAACTATTTACAAAAAAGAGTTTGTGCACCACAATTGCAACACCAAACTCTCTGACATTCTTGCTAGTTGATTTCTCTAAGAACAAAGCGGGCCATAGCTCCCAAAGATTGTGAGTCTTTCTTATCTACCTGTTGCAGCAAAAAGTTGCGAGATTCGTATACACAATCCCGCTTTGATTGCTGACCCCCGCGGTGTCGCGGGATACGTCGCGTGGCAAAGTGCCACCATATGCGCTTCGCGATTGCGTGCGCCCAAACGCACCCACAGCTGGCTGCGAGTTTTCGATCCGTCGCTACCGGGCTCGACATGTTTCAAGATGTCCTGAGGAGATTGGTGTCGTCGCTTCGTCGAGAATGGCAAGCTGCCGTATGAAAGTGATAAAGGAGGAGGCGCAGAGCCTCCTCCTTGTGGATGCTGTGTAGCGTGTTTAGTTGGCAGGATCGTCCGATACCTTGCTAGTCACCCTGCTGGCAGTCCACATCGTCCTGGAACACATCCCAGCAGCTTTTGACCCCGTCCTTGTAGTCCGGCCACTCGATACTGCCGGAGCCGTCGGGGTACCAGAGGATCGTGCCCGTCGTGGTGTTGGCGGCGTCGTAGAATTCAACCATCGCCATCTCCGGGGACTCCTCGAAGATCAGCGTGCTTCCTTCGGCCGGGTCTCCCTGCTTGTTGATCAACAGGGCAAGTCGCTGATCGTTCGCCGCGCTTTTTCGCCAGTCGATGCGAATGGACTGAACGCCGGGTGTGCTCCCGGAGCCGGCCGCTATCGCCTCGCTCGACTCCGGCTCATAGAACTGCCAGAATCCCGACCGCTCGTCAGTCGCGATCTCCCCGGCGAACCAGAGGAAGTGGTCGAGGAGGAGGTTCGGGTCGGTACTTGAGACTTCCATGCTCCAGGCCACATGGTCCTCCATACGCTTCCCTCTCAGGAAGATGCCGTATTCGGAGCCGTGGTCGTCAACGTAGATGTAGGTCCACAGCCAGGAACCGTCCTGCTGGTATTGCGGCACTGAATGAGCGGCGACTACAAAGGCCGAAACCGGCTCAGCCAGAGCTGAGTAGGTGACGACATTGAGGAAAAGGACCCGCACGGCGGCGTTGATGTAATTGAGCTTCAGAGCTTCGGACGAAGCTATCGCCGATTCGGAGAGTCGTCCCCGCTGTATCGACTGGCCGTCGACATCCGCCGCTTCAAAGAAGCCAAGGTCGATGCTCATGGTATTGACCGGCGGCAGACTCAGCTGCTCCTGAGATTCAGGTCCCGTCGGCTGATCGTCCGACGAACACCCTACCATCGCCAGGGTCGCGAGGAGCATCGCGACAACAGTCAGGGTAACTCGGCTACGCATAACATTTCCTCCTGTACACCAGTTTTCTTTCGATTTCATAGTCTGCTAGAATGAGAGACCGAACGTAAGTCCCAGAGTCGTCAGTCTTCCATGCTCTTCAATGCTCGACTGGAAGCTAAGATCACCGAGCGACAGCCTGGCATCATCGTACTTGATCATGTTGTGCGTAAGGTCAACGCCGATCGAAAAGACCGGGGAGAGAAAGGCCCTCACGCCGCCTCCGAATGCCAGGCCCCCACCGTCGATGCGGAGGTCCGCCGAGCCGTAGTCAAGAACGAGGCTGTAGCCGGCGATGCCGCCTTTGAGGTACGGCCGGAAGGACTTCTCCGGCAGAAATCGATAGTACCCGAGAATCTGCACCGAGGCGATTCCGGCATCGATCGATGGATCCGAGGTATCATGCCTCGAACCTCCGATTGCCAACTCAAGAGTGAAGACCGGATTGAAGCGGTACCCGACGCTGAGTTGCAGCGCCTCGCCGTGGTCCATGACATGGAACGCATCGGAGGTCGCATCCGAGTGAAGAGAAGCGCCGGCCAGAGTCAGGCCGAGACAGATGCCGTTTTCATCTTCGGTGACATCAGCGAGTGCAGTGCTTGACATCAGGCAAAAACAGAGTCCAAGGGCTGCCACCAGGATGGTGCAGCGCTTTCTGATCGCTTCCATCTTCAAGTTACACCTGTTCATGCTACCTGTCCTCTCAGTTTGGCTATCCCGTCGAACGGGAGTCTTCGACGTACACGAGTATCTCTCTATCAAGAAGGGTGCCAGCAGCGCCGGCCGCGTACGCGAACCGAGTAATGCGCGTAAGATATTGGTATTCAGGTTCTTGCCGAGTCGGCCGGGAGGCGGGCCGGGGTCTGAACACCGTGGATAGAGTGTGGCGGGAATTCACGGACCGTATCGATTTTTCACGGAGCCTTGGCGATTCCGTATTGTTTGAGCTTCTTGTGCAGGTTGGTTCGCTCAAGACCAAGCTCTTCGGCGGCTTTGGTGATGTTCCATTCGTTGTGTTCGAGAGCTCGGAGAATAAGCGCCCGCTCCAGCTCCTGCTTCGCTTCCTGCAGGGTTGTCGCCTCACGATCAGGCGTACCCGCGAGCGGAACGGCGAGAGTTCTCGAGGCGAGTATTTCCGAAGCCAGGTCGCCCATCTGGATGACGTTATCCGGCGACATGATCACCATGCGCTCAACCTGGTTGCGAAGCTCTCTCACGTTTCCCGGCCAGGTGTAGCGCTCGAGAGCTTCCAGTGCCTTTGGATGAAGCGTCTTGCGGGGCAACTCGTTCTCAGCGCAGTAGGCATCGAGAAAAGCGTCGATAAGAATCGGAATGTCCTCGCGATGCGAGCGCAAGGGGGGCGATACGATTGGCACGACACTGAGGCGGAAGAACAGATCCTCTCTAAACCTTCCCGCGGTCACCTCTTCGTTGAGATCTTTGTTGGTGGCAGCCAGGACGCGAACGTCGACTTTGATCGTTTTATTATCGCCAACCTTCTCTACCTCTCCTTCCTGCAGGGCGCGCAGGACTTTGGTCTGCACACGAAGACTCATGTCGCCTATCTCATCCAGAAACAGGGTTCCGCCGTGCGCTTCCTGGAATTTCCCCTGGCGTGTCGCCACCGATCCTGTATAGGCGCCTTTGACGCTGCCGAAGAGCTCGGCCTCGATAAGATCCTCCGGAATGGCGGCGCAGTTAATCTTCACGAACGGACTGCTCGATCGTTTGCTGCGTTCGTGGATTTCGCGGGCGATGAGCTCCTTACCGGTTCCCGATTCGCCGCAAATGAGAACCCGGGCGTTGGTGGGAGCCACCTTCGCAACCTGCTCAAGCACCGCTTTGATGCTGTCACTGTTTCCCAGCAGTTCCTGCCGGCGGTGCTGGCGATCTCGAAGCATCCGGTTCTCCGCAGCGAGCGAGCAGCGTTCGAGCGCGTTTCGAGAGGTGATCAGGATCTTCTCCTTGCCGAAGTCTTTCTCCAGAAAGTCGAAAGCACCCAGCTTGATCGCCTCTACCGCCTTCTCGACGGTTCCGTGCCCGGTGAGAATGACAACTACCTGATCGGGCTTGCGCAGTCTGATCTCCCTGAGCACGTCGATACCATCGCGGTTGCCCAGTGCGAGGTCAAGGTAGACAACATCGAAGTGCTCTGCCTGTAATCGGGTAAGCCCTGCATCCCCGTCTTCGGCGGAGGCAGTCTTCCAGCCGGCGTTGCGATGGATGGTTTCCATCATGCGGCGGATATTCGGCTCATCGTCGATTATGAGAACACTGCCGGTCATGGTCATACTACCTTTCTTCCTGTGGAGCTTCGTTGTTGCCGGGTCCGCTGAGGGGGAGCACCATCGTGAATGTGGCTCCCCGGCCGGGCGGACTCTCAACATATATCGTTCCCTGATGCATGAGCACAATGCTTTTTACCAGGGCCAGGCCAAGTCCTGTTCCGGTTCTCCGCGTGGTGAAATACGGATCAAAGACACGATTGATATACTCTGCGGGTATTCCCGGTCCATTATCGGAGAAGATGATAACTGCGTCGCTCTCCGAACGTTTTAGCTCGATTGATATCTTCGTTGCGTTCTCAATACGGGAGACGCTTCTCGCATTGTCGAAAAGATTGACAAAGACGCGCCGCATCTGGTCCTGATCGAAAGGAAACTCGGGGACAGTGGGATCGGCGGAAATGTGAGTCTCAACCTGGGGATAGAGCTTGGCCAGATCCGACAGAAGACGCTCGAGGGAGCCGGTGGTTGGCGAAAGCCCGGGTAACTTCGCGAACATCGAGAACTCCCGCACGAGTCGCTGCAGATGTCCGAGTTCGTCCTCGACGACCCTCGTCGATTCGTCGAGAAACTCGCCGTAGGCCTTGTCGTCACCGCGGTACTGGTCTCGCATCTCCTGTACCGCCAGGCGTATGGGGAGAAGCGGGTTTTTGATTTCGTGGGCAAGATGGCGCGCCATCTCCCGCCAGCCCATAACTTTCTCCATATCGAGAAGGCGACGCCGTTGGGAGTCGAGACGACTCACCATGAGATTGAAGGAATCAATCAGACGACCGATCTCGCCTCCGATGGTTCGCCGCAGCTGAATCTGCCAATTGCCGCCGGCGACCGCCTCCGATGCCTCGGCGAGGTTTCTAACGGGTGTGGCCATGCGCTCGGCCACAAAAAGCGCCAGCAAGAGCGCCAGCAGCAGAATCACACCGTACACGATAATGAAGGGATAGAAGAAGCTATGACTCAGCGCTCCCTGGGCGAGGCGGAGCTGGGCAAAAATCTGACGGCCGTGGACCAGGCGCTGCGCGCTGGCGAGGAACTCGGGGTCGATCTCTCGATAAAAGAGCAGACCGCCGTCGTCCGCGCTGGCGGGCTTCCAGAGCGCCAACTGAACGGCCTTGTCTTCGGTTTCGAAGTAGGCCAGGGTGTCGCGATTGTTCGCATGACCCGGTCGCGGGCTCACACTCCGGGTTTCAATCAGGGCGGTGAACTCCGGCTGAAAGGCGAACACCTCAAGAGCTGGGGGGAGGGAGCCTTCGCGGCTCTCGGCGTACATCGAATCTTCCGGCGAAGCTACGAAGTACCCGATGGTCCCGTTTTCATCAGCGTATTGCTCGAAAACAGCGTCAACGCGAGACGGGTCTGCGTACGTTGGCGGAATGTGCGCGATGATTCCCTGGACGTCTTTTTCGAACTCAGATTGAAGTCGCACAAGATACTTCCTGGATACCGACATCCCGCTCTCGAGGGCGTCGGACATTGTCGAGCTCAGACCGACGTCAAAGCTCTTATCCAGGAGATCTCTGACCAGATAGGTGATTGGAATCGCCGGCAGGATCGTGGCAATAACGCACATAATGAGCAGACGAAACCTGATCGACATTACTGCTACTCCTGTTCGGGTGCGCGAAGTGAGTCGGGCTTCACGATGTCCGACTTGTACCAACTGCTTTGGTTCACCACTCCTCCTTCTTTCGAGAAGAAGTGTGAGATCAGTTCATTGAGATTGAGCACCTGACCGTGCCAGGAGTCGTCTTCACTCGCTTGCACGTTTTCCCTCACCCATCCCGCAATCTGGTCCCGATCGGCGCCCCGCAGGGGATTGATCATGATGCTCATGTGTACGCGGTAGGATCGGCTGGGGTCGATTGAGTCGAGCGAGACCAGTCTCAGATCGTGCAAGGTCTGAATCGCTTGCTTCATTTGCGGCAGGCTTGTATACGAGACCACCGTGTCCCCGGAATCGATCGTGTAGACGTCCTCCCAGACGTCATAGCGCAGCGAGAAGGACAGGACGTTTTCCACAGCCGTACCACCGTCAAGAGTGGCAAGGTAGTAAAAGAGATCGACCACAGCCGGAAGTCCACTTTGTACAGTGCCCGTGATGCGCTCCGAGAAAAGCCCCGAGCTCGCCACGTCTGCCGCCAGATAGCCTCCCTCAACCGAAAGACGGAGACTCTCAATAGTGGGACGCGGCTCTTCGGCCCGGACAGACGAAGAGACGCCTCCCATGAGGATAACGCCTGCCAGCATCGCCGCTGTGAGTGTGCTCTTTATCATTGCGTCCGTGACACTTGCCGATCAGAAAGAAAACCCCACACAACCGTGCACATAGAAGCGATCATCAGTGCGTCCATCGGTGAATGGTACGCCCATATCTATACCGAGGGTACCTATCCAGGGGAGTCGCATGCGCACGCCGTAGCCGGCCGACGCCTGGACGTCGGTCCACCGGAATGCGTCACCTCGCTTCCAGCCGAATCCCGCGTCCACAAACATCAGGCCGGAGAGACGAGGCGGGAGGTTGGCCGAAGAGGCAATGAGCGGGAAACGGATTTCGCTGCTCGCGATCACATATCCGTCGTGTCCTGAAGGCGGACTGAGGCTGAGCCCGCGGAAGCCGCGAATCGAATAGGCTCCGCCCAGGTAGAATCGATCGTAATACGGTGTTCCGTTTGAGACGATGCCCCCGGAGAGCCTGCTGGACAGGACGCGCCAGCTGCCAAAGCCAATGTGCGTGCGGACGTCATACTCCGCCTTCGCATATGATTCATCTCCGCCGAGGAGATCGCTGTTCCATTGCCCGCGCAGAGCGAGGTATGATCCCGACCGGGGATAATCCGCTCGATCGCGGGTGTCGCGCACGGCTCTTAGAAACAGCCCGACGATATCGCTGTGTTTGATATCCGGCTGCAGGCTTCGCGGGAAATCGGAGAACTCGAATTCGGCGCCGTCCTCGGACTGCTCGTACGAGCTGTCCGGGCGAACGGTTTCGGCCTGAAGGCCGAAGGTGAACCTCGTGTTGTCGCTTAGGCGATACCGGAGAAAGAGCTCCGCTCCGGCTCGTCCGATCTTCTGCCGGTATTCGCGGGCGTCCTGACTTCCGGAAACAGAGTCTCCGGCAGCGGGAAGCTCCTGGTCGGCATAGAAGATCTGCTCCTGCGTGTAGAGATGAAAACTGCCGCCCCATCCGAGTCTGCCGTGCTCAGCGCGGCGTTCGAATCCTCCGTCCAGACCGGCGATATGAAACCCGAGGCGCAGACCGAGTCTGTATTCGGTGCCGTAGGCGGCCGCAGGATCCACGCGCAGGCCCAAAAGCGTCAGAAACCATCCGTATGTGTCGTGATGTCCGTAGCCGGTCTCGAAAACAATCGGTTTTTTCTCGGTCACTGCGATATCGAGAATGATGCGGCCTCGACGTGACCCGGGACGGGAAGCGATATCAACCGTGCTCAGAAGGGGTTGTTGGTCCAGCAGACGGAGCCGGGCTTTCTCGAGAAGCTCGGCAGTGATCGTATCCCGGGCAGCCAGGTCCAGTGTGCCGAGGATCGCTGAGTCGCTCACGTGCGCGTTGCCGGAGATCGCGACCCGCTCAAGGGTGAGAACCTTACCGCGTGGCTCCTCCGGGGCCGGCGTCACCTGATCGGCTGCGGGTGAGCCTGCGTCTTGGGCGGCTCCGGCGACCCGTGGGGGCACGGCCGTGATACTGCACGCGAGTGACAGCAACACCAGTGCTTTTATGACTCTATTGCTCACGATGGTTACCTCCGCGCACTTTACCAGCAACCGCTGTGCCATGTGCACGGGTTGATCAAGTCACCCTAATATTGTGCCAGACGGCGTGTTAGGCATCCCCTCACGGAAACTCTCCTCCTCCCGAAGCCAGGAAGGTGTGAAGATAATATACATGTCCGGTGACCGAAATGCGAGCACGAAGGGTTTCCCGGAGAGTCGGGGCTTTCTCACGTGCGGGCCAACGGCCGGATGCGGCTGGGATTATCGCTTTACCCGGATCCGCTGAGTCACTTCCTTTCCGTGCGCGCTCACTATCACACGGTATATCCCATCCGGCGCCCCGCTTATGTCGACCGGTACAAATCCGCTCTTGAAGTTTGTCAACTCCATGCTGAAGACGGTGCTGTCAGAATCCTCGGGTTCGACACGGAGCGTTGCCGCTGCTGACATATTGAGGAACACATCGACATCAAACGTGCCTTCGTTTCTCGGTGGGAAGGCGTGCACCAGACAGACCGAGGAGTCGACGGCGGTGTATTCAGTTGATGTCGTGAAGTGATGCACGATGCTGCTGCCGAAGTCGGACGTAAACTCCCGCAGGAGGCGGCCGTTGAGGTCCAGAAATCGAACGTAACCGCGACCCGCATCCGGATTGAACCAGAGCTCAAGACCATCTCCGGACGTGTCCGCAACGGCCAGGCGATAGCAGCCTGCATCAAGGGAAAGCGTATCGCTATATGTTGTGAACGCCGCCATGGATCCAGGCGCCCGTTGCCGAACCGGATTGCCGTCTCCGTCTGACAGGCGATACGATGTCTCCCCAGCATCTCTGTTTGTTCGCAGCTCCAGAACGAAGGTCGTTGGATAGACAACGACGGGAGAGGCTATGGAATAGGCGATATTGTCATGAGGAAACTCGTCGGCGCTCCCGTTGGGATCTTCGAGGCGAACAAACACGGACTCCGGTTTATCCACCAACGGCAGGTCAGCGAACTGCATAACATCTGTCCGTTCCAGTGGCTCCAGATGTCCTGTCCAAGCGTAAGAATGTTCCTCGTGACCAGCGATGCCGTAGAAAACGTTGACGGACCGGATGACTTCTGAGCCGTTGTTCTTCATGACGAAGCTCAATTGATCACACGAAGGGTTGAATCTCGAGTATTCATCAAGGTCACCTGGCGACGTGATCTCATCGACGCTGATGTCGTCGCTCGAGGCCGGCGCTGCATAATAAAACAGATACGAATAGATACGCCAGTTGGCGGACGGTTGGCTCGGGTTGATATAGGGTTCCATCGCGACGTCTACCGTGTGACCATCGATCTTCCCGATCGGCAGATCATATACGTCGGGGTAGACCACTGCGCCGGGGCACCAGTTGGCGCGATCGAAAATCCAGGTACCAGCCTGCGGGTGGAGCGGGTTTTCGCCGCATTCTCGCCACAGGGACCTTTCATTGATCAGCGAGTCGTCAAAGATGACCTGACGATTCTTGGCGCAGAACTCGGCACAGTTCTCGAGATCGTCCATCCCGTGGCCGGTCTGGTGAATTCTCAACCGAGCGAAGTCGGCACCGACAGGCGCACGGAATTCAATCGGATGAAGCAGGCTTTCGATGTCGCGGGTGGAGTCGCCGTAGGGGAATGTCCCACACCAGAGTGTATCCATTCTGAGACAGCGTGTCGGCGGAGGTCCGAGTTGGATCTCAAAGTCCAGCGTGATCAACCATCCACGATCGGTGTTGCTCTCATACCCTGTATGTACGAATTCGATCTCGACGGAGTCATGGAGCAGCAGCGCGAAATCGGTGACGTCGCTGTGCCACGTGAATTGCCAGTCTGATTCGAAACGCCAGCCGTAGGGAGAGATCATACGCGCAAGTTCGATATTCACGGAGGGGTCGTCCGCGCGTCCCGATCGCTTCAACATCACCTGATCGATATAGTCCCACTCACCGCAGTGGAGGCCGTCGGGACAGGCGTACGTAATCCAGAGAGTGACCTTGCGATAGGACTCGCCCGTGGCAGGGAACTGCGTCCATTTCGCATAGCTGTTGGAACCGGTGGAGGGGTCGGTCTGAACCAGTGTTTTGTCGTGGGAGACAACATGCACGATGTCACCGTCGGCGGCATGTGCATCGGCCATTAGTGACGAAATCAGCAGCAGACAAGACAGCAGATTGCAGGAGTCGGTCTTCAGCCGGCTATATAAGCGAACCATGCCCAGGTCCCTCCATTTCTGATGTTTCGTGGTCCCGTAGAGCAGCACCTCGTCGAATCAGGCACCATTATACGCCGCAGACCATCTGAGGAGCCAGTTTGAATATCGCTCAGCCGGCGGGAGTCGTTGGCTAAGCGACGGCAGAAGGAGACGAGACATGGACTGCACGGTACCCGGACTGGAGGCTCGGTCGGACAAGGTCGTCGCGTCGCCCAACACGGAGCTGAGAATTCTCAGAGACGCCAACGGGACCCTCACAACACACTCCGAAGAGATTGATAACGGACTGGTAGATCGACATCCCAGTGCCTCACAGGTCGCACCTCAGGCAGAGAGTCCGGTGATTTGCCCTGTCCGCCCCTTCTAACTCGTTGTTATACAGGATGATACGAGCGCGGCGCTGCGACCGGGCCTTTCTTGCACCCGCCACCATCCACTAAATCGTTGAGTCTCATCACACAGCTCTCGTTGATTGCAGCTCAGATATGGTCACAAGCCGTGCGGGTTAAATATGGGTCGGCCCTGTCTATTATTCGATAGGTATTTGAGAAGGAGCGATTTATCTTTGTTCACAACTTAAACTTGGAGTGAAGTGCATGAAAGCTCTTTGGAGTGTCGTCAAATGGACCTCAGGCGTCGTTGCCGGTGTCGTCTTGATAGCAGCAATAATACTTGCGATTAGTGGTGTTCCCAATGTGGGGAGCGTTGTCACCAAGAATGTCCCTCGCATCGGTTGGTCCAACCTATTTGCCACATTAGGTGCCGTTAATCCCCCAAGCTTTCTATTCGTCTTCGGTTTTGACCAGGACAACAATCTGGAGTTTGACAACGGCACCGGGATGGTGTCCAGGATAGACGATGCCACCGGAGAAATTTCGCAGACCTCGAAGAGCTTGCCCTACGAACCGGGTGTTCAGCGCGTTCCGGGGACCAGCGACGACTATCTGTTCATGCGGGACCGGGCCACGAATGAGCAATTCGATCTGATGATTTACCACGCCGGGACCGACAGTACGGAGACGTTGCTCTCGGAAGAGCATGGCGTCTTTCACTATGGCATTTCTCCTGACGGGTCCGTCGTACTGGCTTATGTTATAGATCCGGAGAAGAACAAACACACTCTTTACCGCATCAATCTCCAGGGTGACCGCACGCCGATTGCACTATGTTCCTTCAGTGGCCACATAATAGTCGAAGGATTCGATTCTCAACTGAAATACGGGTATATAATTCAATCTGACGATGATAAAACGGGTCGCTTGTTGCGGGTCGATCTGGACAATGGCTCTTATGAAGTGGTTTTTGGCGAAGAGCGCGAAGGGATCTTCTACCACGGCAATGAACCGGCCTGGCTCTATCTGCAGCCGCGGTTCATACTCGGGAAGAACGACTCCCTTGCTATCTACGCAAGAACCGGAGAAACCGAAGACGACCGGGAGTTTGTCAGTCTTTGGGAAAGGAATGTCTTCACGGGCGAAAGCAAGCGCCTCTCGCCGCAGAAGAACGCCGATGTCTGGCAGTTGGGGTTTTCCCCCGATGAACGGTACGTGGTCTATGTGATGGTGGAGAAAGCGTATCCCACTCTCTATGTGTATGACCGAGCCGGCGATTCAAACCGTGTGCTATATAGTGACAGGGAAAACCTCATCGCTCACCAGTGGGAGAACAAGGTTTTCGTCCATCCCAAAAAGAATCTGGCCTATTTCTCTACCATGTCGCTTAATGGAATGCGCCTGATGTCAGCGGACCTTGAGTCAGGCGCTCTCTCTACAGTGATTGATGCTGTTGATACTACCACCGTATCCCGGGTAAGATTTTCGGATTTCGAATACGAAACAACAGATTCCGTGATCGGTGTCATGACCGGCATTCACACTTTCATGTATGAACCGACTGATTCCGACAGTGCGAAGCGCCCCGTGGTAATCGCTTTTCACGGAGGTCCTGATGCATTGTTCACGCCGATGGCGGCAGCCATGAATCCTCTCTTCAGTCTGTTCATTTCTAAGGGTTACACTGTCCTGCTTCCGAACTACCGCGGCACGTGGGGGTATGGCACGACCTTTGAACATGCCGACGACGGCTTCAGCCGGGAGTCGCAGATTGAAGATGTCGGAGCGCTCCTCCAGTGGATCAAGCAGCAACCGAATCTTGATAGTGAGCGGATCGTAGCGTATGGTGAATCGTGGGGGGGGTACTTCGTAACCGCATCGCTCGTACACTATCCCGATGCTTTCAGAGGCGGCATCAGCATGGTCGGCGTCTGTGATCTGACATCGATCGCAGAGAACCGCTTCTTCTGCGGATGGGAACGAAGAGAAGTGGGTGATCTTTCCGAGCCGGGAATGGCTGAGTTTCTCGACTCGATATCGCCCTGCAATCACAGCGACAAGATTACCAGGCCGCTCTACATAAATGTGGGAGGGCAGGATCCGCGGGTGCCGCCCGGTCCCGGGCGTAACATGGCCGATGCTATGGAGCAAGCAGGCCAACCGGTGTGGTATACTGAGATCCCGTACGCCGGTCATGGAATCGGCGGAGCAGCACCTCAGGACATTATATACACCGCGACAAGTATCATGGAATTCCTAGACCGGCTCGATGAATAGCAGCACTGATGATTTCGCCTGAAACTCGAGTCTCACAGAAGTCCGGGGAGAGTGATGTCGGGACCGCATACGAATGTCCAATCCCCGGGGCTTCAGTGTCGCGTTCACGAACAACCCCGCCAGGCAGACAGATCTGGGCCCAGAGCGAACCCGCTGAGGTCGGCGAGCCTTCAGGTCATTCCGATGAAACACCTGACCCGGCCGATCGTATCAAAGACTGACGGGCGACAGTAGCTCGCACCGCCCGACTCATCTCACAAACCGATCGGCTGGAGAGTGTAATGCAGTTCATTAACCGTTCACACAGGTTCTTTGCTCTGGCAGCAGTTCTGATACTCCTTGGTTCTCACGGGGTGGCGGATTCGCAGTCTGATTCCGTTGCTGGTGATACGATGGGAATGCTCGTGACGCCAGAGTGGCTTTATCAACATCTCAACGACTCGGATCTGGTAATTCTCGACTGCACCGTCTATATGGAACCGGACTCAGGCGGTGGCATGCGAGCAGTCAGTGGTCGCGCCCGTTTCGAGGAAGGTCACATTCCGTCGGCCGGGTTTGCCGATCTCACGCATGACCTTTGCGATGTTGACAGCCCGCTTGGATTCGCGATGCCGACACCGGAGCAGTTCTGCGCCGCCATGGGTAAGCTGGGTGTCGGCGATGATTCGAAGGTGGTGCTCTACGACGCGTACAACTCAGTCTGGTCCGCCCGAGTCTGGTGGATGCTGCGATGGATTGGATTCGACCGGGCAGCGCTACTTGATGGCGGTCTGAAAGCCTGGAGTGCTGAAGGGCGGGAACTGTCAACAAAACCGGCCGACCATGCCGCCAAGAAGCTCACTTTTAATCTTCGACCAGAGACGATCGCTGACCGGGACGAGGTTTTCGAGGCTATACGCGACGATGCTGTGCATCTCATTGATGCAATGCCCGCGCCTCACTTCCGGGGAGAGATGGCCATGTACGGCCGACCCGGTCATATTCCCAGCGCCGACAACATCTCTGCTCTGGTTCTGATCGATGATTCCGGCCGCTATAAGTCAGATGGGGAACTTGTCACCATGTTTACCGCCAACAGCAACGATCGTTACATCACCTACTGTGGGGCGGGCGTCGCGGCGTCATCCACTGCTTTCGTCCTGACCCGGCTCGGCTTCAAAGATGTCGCTGTATATATGGGCTCACTGCAGGAGTGGGCTGCCGATCCCGGCAATCCGCTCGTGGTCGACGAGAACTGACGTCTGAGTACAGGCTGTGTATGTGTTCAGACAATCTGGACGGGTGAGGTTGAGACTCAAGCTGCATTTTCGATCACCGGGTGCGGCGTGCGTTTCGCAGGGCCCGTTTCTCTTCACAGGTTGCTCGTTCGCGCGAGAGCCCTTTCTTGTCCCCGGCGACAGTGTCACGGCAACCAGGTGCAGACGGACCACCGGGAATGTGCCCGGAACTATCTCGAGTGACCAGACAGGTCTCAGTTGAGGGACGTCTCACTGTTCCGATTCGAGTCTCTCAATCCACTTTGCTGCGTTTCCGTTGGACGGGTCAAGTTCCAGGGCCTTTCGGTAATGCGTCAATGCGTCTTGTTTGAAGCCCGCCGCTACCAGACTTTCGGCGTAGCTGTCCCAGCAGTTACCGGACTCAGGGTACAATTCAGTATTGAGCTTGAATATGGTCAGGGCCGCGGAGAGTTTATCCTGGCTCATCAGCTGGTAGCCCAGGCGATTCAGACGATCCTCCGAGACATGCGGATCGTCCGGAGCCTCATGTTTGTGTTCCCGGTACATCTGGACGGCGCTCGGCATATCGCCGGAGAGCACCAGCTGCAGGGGTGTCTTCTCTTCGTCAGACATCCTTTTCGCTTTGGTCGTTGTGGCAGGCAGGCGACCAATGACATCCGCAAAGTGAGGGGTGCAGCTCTCGACCATACCATCGGCGTCTGATGCAAACACGATTTGCCCCAGCCGATCTTTGGTTACCATTGTGTCTTTCGAGATGGCATACAGCTGAATGGACTCTTCCCCGGGCAATGAGCAAAAGAGTCTGCCTTCTCGCTGCTCAATTGAACAGACCGCATCAAAGCCGATTCGGTATCGACCCACGCGACTGGCAACGGTCTCAGAGTCGAGCGGATATTGCTCGTGTGCCCGTGGCAGAGCAGATTCCCAACGGTAGACCATTGCGACTGCTGACGTAATCTCTCTCACAAGGCCGATTCCGTTGTTGTTGTTGGTCATGACGACCACCCCGTATCCATCGGTGGGATGCGCGAGGAAACCAGCCACGAAGCCCCTGAAATCGCCGATGTGTCCGAAATAGGTGACGCTGTCGGTATATCTCATGAAGACACCGTAACCGTACTCCTTAGCCTCGTGGGGGGAAGTCATCAGGCGGGCCAGTTCCTTAGACATTATCAGGTCGGATTCACCCTTGAGTGCTCGCTGTATCTCGATGACAAACCGGGCGTACTCTACAGCAGTACTCCATAAACCACCTGCGGTAACCGCAGGGGTGGCGTACCGTTTGATCTCCTGAACACGTCCATTTGACTTGTGTCCGGCGGAGGCGTACAACTCCTTTTCGCTTGAAAGCGGTTGCTCGAAAGTACTGTACGTCATTCCCAACGGACCCAGGAGAACCTCTCTGGCGAAATCGTTGTAGCGCATCCCGGTGACGTCCTCGGCCAGAATCTGGAGAATGGCAAAACCGGCATTTGCATACCTGAATGCCGTACCCGGTTCGTATTCGATACGGGCCGGTGGCACATTCAACGGTGGAGTTGCGTTGAGGTAGTCTATCAGTGAGGGCATCTTGTCTGGTACAAATGAGTGTCCGGGGGTTGTCCCGAATCCCGCCGAGTGATTCATGAGCCTCCCGATAGTGACCCTGGTGTTCCGAGTAAACTCGTTCTCAGGAACCCGCCAGGATTTCAGGTAGCGGTTCACGTCATCGTCGAGAGCGACTGTGCCTTCCTCAACCAGATGCAGGATTGTTGCTGCCGCTACCGCCTTGCTGAGGGATCCGACGCAGAAGATAGTGCTGTCGGTAATCGGCTCACGCAATTCTGCATCACGGTATCCGTAGTGTTTGACCCACTTGACATCATAATCCACTATCACAGCCACACTGACGCCCGGCATGTTATAGTGCGCCATGCGATCTTGAAGATTATACGGCGGTTCACCTTCGATAAGGACCGAAGGCAGGAGACTGTTCTCGAATGCAGTGATGACCGGATCTTCTCCATGAGGCTCGCCATATGCGTGGCTTAACATGACGAACACACTGCAGAGAATAACGTAAATGTTCGTTCGCGACACGCCGCCGTAATCAAGCCTCATATGTCATTTCTCCTGGTCAATTCCTGTTCGCAGACTTCTGGGTACCATCGTACATCCGCCCCCGCCACACCGTCAAGCATAATTGCAGGCCTGGCAGCGTTATGGAAACGGCCCTGCGGGGTCGCTACGGACTACAAAAGGCCTCGGCGTCAGCCGAGGCCTTCTGCGTTGTGCTGGTATCTTCTCTCGAATCATTACGGCAGGTTACTTCAACAGCAGCATCTTCTTCGTCTCGATGTGATCGCCTGCCTTGAAGCGGTAGAGATACACACCGGACGCCACCCTCCGACCACTACCCGTGGTGCCATCCCACACCGTCCGATATGTACCGGCCGATATCTCCCGGTCGACCAGGGTTCGGACTGTCTGACCGAGAATATTGTACACTTCGATTGTAACGTGACTGCGCTCCGGCAGGCTGTACTCTATCGTCGTCACAGGATTGAACGGATTCGGATAGTTCTGAGACAGTTCGAACCGGTACGGCAGGTCCAGGTCGGACTCGTCACCGATGTCGGTCGGGGAATCGTTCGATACGACGATGGTATCATAGAAGACGCCGGTGTTGCCCGAGTCGACGAAGATAGTAAGACTGTCGTTGAGGTTGAGCCAGTCCGGTTCCAGTTGATATGATGAATTGGCCGCGAGTACCAGATTCTCATGCGCGAACTCAAGCGGTCCATCGCCGCTGACATCGCGCAGGAGAAGATCATACGACGACTCATCCCCGTAGTTGACGATCCGCAGCGCCTCGGTATCCGTCAGTTCCACCGAGGCGGAGTCGTCTGCACTCAGCATGAGAGCCTGAAGGCTCAACAGGCGTTCCCTGTCCGAGTGAATCTTCACGATATCCACATCGCACGCTCGGCTCTCGGCATGGCTGTACAAGGAGACACCGCCCCCGATGTGGAACGCCACCTCGTCCGTGTCGGTCGATGACACTTCGCGTCGCCGGTAGGACATGACAAGGTCGTCGCTGAACGCCGTGACATGCAGTTGATTATCGGTAACACCGGTGAGCCGACACGACGTGTTCCCTTCGGGCAGGAGATAGCCGATAGGACGCCTGGCAGCGCCGATCTTCGGAATGATCGGCCGGGCGCCGGGGATGTCGTTGAAGGAGGAGTCGCCGTAGTTCCCAATGGCTCCGACACCCAGCCGTACTTGCACCGAGTCGGCTGCGGAGGGGTAGATTTCCACTGTACCGCCTGCCCTGGCCACTGGCGGACCCGCTCGCATTTCGGCTGCCATAACTGCCGGATTCGCGTAATTGTACAACGGGTCTTCGAGGTAGCACCCCGTTTCTCCCTCCCAGCTCTGGTCGAGATATTCCCAGTTGTTGGCGATTGTGTCAAAGATGATCTCTGAAGCAAGTGCCGGAGTGTTACTGTCGTAGACCCACAGATACCATACGTCGTCCGAGTACTTCTCAAGAGCATACGGCGTTAGCGAGTGGCATCCCTCGTTGTTGACGGTACTCGTGTCGCAGATAGTGATTGTCCGAATGGAGTCCGAAGCCTCAAGCTTGCAGAACATGGAGCGAATCTCCGCAAGTGTCTCATTCGCTGTTCTGGTCTCGACGGTATCAGTATGACTGATACTCTGCTGTCCGAACTGATACGTGTAGTAGCGGTTGACAAGATCCCGACGCAGGTCGGTTATGGCCAGACTGTGGAGATTGACAAACGGTCCGATCCCCGGGCGGGCCGCAAACGATACCGAGTCGCGAAAAGCCATCAGGCTGGTGACGGTAAAGCCGAAACATGATCCGGCCCATTCCTCCTTGATAGCTCCCCATCTCAACGCGGCCGATGGCCGGTACCAGTGACCGTTCCAGGCGGAAAAGTAGCAGGCATCGACGCCGAAAGTCTCCACGAAGGTCGGCCAGCTGGGATAATCGGAGGACTTAGCGTTGGTAGGATTAGTGAACTCGTCGGGATACGGGTCGCCGGTCACCGGGTCGCTGTCCGCGGCGTACGACGGCCAGACTTCGACGGGCCACATCGTGGCAGAGTCGTTCTCAAACGGCCAGACGTCATCAGGATGTGTGTATTCAATCAGTGAGTCGTTCCGTATGCGCGTCAGGGCCAGGTGCTTGACCTTGAATGGAGCGCTGAGCCCGAACAGGTTGGGGTGGGATGTGGACCGCACCCGAATGTAGCAGTGCATCGCTGTTTCGAACCCGGGGACACGCCATGAGTAGTAGTTGGATGTTGCATCGGTGCCGGCGGCGATCGTCTTCCAACCGACATCCGGATTCGCCGGATCATACGTGGTATTGTAGTCGATGTCAACCGAGGCTACGCTGTCGGGCACCAGCCACTCGATGGCGAAGGACTGGTAGGCTACCAACAGCTTCTCGCTTGATGGTTGCAAGACCCGAATCGACGAGGTGTCTTCGTAGTTGAACTCGTCGGCGCCGATATCCACCAGCATGCTGCCGTTTTCGTCACCATCTATGATGCGAGCGTCACCATCGATGTCGTGTGTCTCGATAGTCTGAGTGGTGTATCCTGCGTCGATTACCTGAGAGAACGCACTCAGGTGGTAATTGAGCAGGCGGTAGACCGAACCACTGCCGGCATGTTCTCTGATATCGCCGAGTATAAACAGGGTGTCACCGGACAGACTGTGGATCGGGTACCAGCGAGGATCAGTGGTGTCGGCACAGAGCACCATACTCGCAATCATCTGAGGTGTGAATCCGGCCCCGGCGTCGACCAGCTTCGAGCGATAGGAGCGGCTGTCATAGATCAGGGTATCGATCTGTCCGTAGACGCTCGGGATCAGCCCCGGCTCGACGTTGATATTCGTGATGAAGGTGCCGCCAAGGGCCTGCAGGTCCTCAACGGTATATATTCTGCCCTCGGGTCCCTGATATCGTAGTTCCTGGGTTTCATCACCGTTACTCCAGAAATTGTTGCCAGCGACAACAGGCGCTCCGTCGTCGCTCTTGAACAAGCCGTACTCGGTGTGCCCCACCAAGAGGTTGTTGGACAGCACGCACTGTTCGATGTTTTCGAGCCCGCCGGCCACAATCCCGACCTCGCCGTTGTTGATGACCGTATTGCCTACAATCTTGACCTCGCCACTGGAGAAGTGGATGCCGTACGGCTGCGTACCGTACTCATTGATTCCATTGCCGATCACCACGTTGTTCTCTATTCTGATCGGAACGCCGCTCGCATAGGCGTCGGTGCCTCGTATCGCCGTGAAGAGATTGCCGACGAAAACTGAGTTCAGGATCTCAACCGATGTCAGGGGGTCGTCCACCGGGAAGACAATGCCGTACCCGGCGTTGTTGGCAATGCGGCAGTTGTGCACTTCGATCGTCGTGGGACCGCCCTGGAGATAGAAGACCTGGACGCCATCGTGGGCGTTGTTTTCCAGGTTCACGTTGGTCAGTCGCAGTGATTGCGAGTACGGCGATCGGTTCTCGTAGAAGATGGCGGCCGGGTATGGATCGGCGCGGGTGATCCCGCGTATGGTCGTGTTGGAGATTTCGAAATCAGCCGCGTGAGGGCATCGCAGCGCGAGGCCGGTGTACCAGCTGTTCTCAATCGTGACGCTGTCGAGCGTGATCGGACCGCGCGCATGTATCCCGCTGCGGGGATAACGAATCAGGCTCCTGCGTATCTCAGCCGAGCCGGTCGTATCTATCCAGATGCCGCTGCCACGAGCCTCCCAGTTCCCAATAAACGGATCGGGCTGGGGCTCCAGATCGGTGTTGCCGCCGTACTCGTCATCCTCCCACGAAGTCAACACGGTGCTGTCGACCCACAGCCGACCGGCAACATCGAGCCCCCCGGACACGAGGAACTTAATTACCGATCCTTTGCCTATAGTCAAGGCACCATCGGCAGGGACAACGATGTCATTGGCGATAATCGGCAGCTTGTCGCTGGATTCGACGTAGGCAGAGTCAACCGCCCAGGTATCGATCATTCGCATCTTGCTGTCGTTGCAGTGTACGCTGACGTTGTTCTTGATAGAGGTGATGCCGCACGTGTGCATACATACGATACCGCCGCCATCGTACTCCGTGATGTCGACATTGTCGAATCGACACCCCTCGATGGAGACGGAGCGTAGATTGGAGAGATTGATAGCGCGCCACATGCGGTCAAGAAAGTCAAGATTCTCAAAGGTGCAGTTCCGGAATGACACCTCGTACTCCGGGCTCCCGGGATCAAAATCATTGACCGACATCAGGGAGAAGAAGTCGTTGGAGAGGTTTCTCATACGGCAGTTTTCCGCTCGCAAACTCAGGCCGGAAATCTCAAACGGCGTGCCGTTGCCCTGGTCATCGCTGTAGGTACAATCAAAAAGCGTGTATGACCAGACCATCTCGGAGCCACCATCCTGATAGTCAATGCCGGCATCGATCTGCCAGATCCCTTCGATATGAATAGGATCGAGCCAGGTGCCGAGGAAATTGACACCTTGACCGGCGGTCAGTCGTCCGCTGTGCAACGGGTTCGGGTAGACCTGTATGTCAAACGGACGCATGGGGTCGAACCCTCCGGAAGCGAAAGTCACCGTGCCATTCGCGATGATCGACGACTGGATGATGAACGGTGGTCCCGGATCGAGTCCGAGATACTCACCATAGGCGTTTTGGTAACCGCGATCGAAGTAGGCGCCGCCTTCAAGAACGAGGGGCTTGACTTTGAAACTGCTCGTAGGTTCATCCCAAAGCATGTTGACGTAGACGTCGCCGAACGACGAGCCGCAGATCATCAGCAATAGGAAAACTGGCAGCAGACAGCGTACAAGAGTTGTCATGGTCACTCCTGTCTTCAGTATGAATGCGGGACTTGAGCGCGAAATCGGTGTGAGTGCTGCAGGAGTCTGGCGAAGTCGGCTCGGACAAACCCAACTTATTGAACCTACATAAGATACATTATAATCTGGATATGTCAATCGATATTGCGACGGTCGTTGTTCGGGCGGCGTTTCGGGACCGCTGCTGATGCCGATCGCACTGTCATGGTTCCCGGTCACAGAGGGTGTTTGTCGGTTTGCTCCTCAGTTGCTCACCGCGCCACGCATAGACGCCGTCGGAGGGAATAACATCAGCCGCTTGTATGGTGCGATCGGAAAGGTATGATGTGATACTCAGTCCGCTCTCTGTCAGTCCGTGACTACCCAATAGCTTGTCACACGCAGCCGGTGCCCGTCGAACTCAACCCTCCCTTGCACAAGCGTACCTTTTTGCTTACCGACACCACCACATTGTTGTATACTCTTCCGTGGAACCTGCCTGCCACGATTGAAGTAACCGGCCTGGGGTGGCAAACTTGTCCGATTCATTATGCCGTGCCGTTTTCTGATATGGTATTCCGTACACAGTATTTTGGACAGAGAGAGGAGACCTGAGTATGATACGAGCGTATGCTACGAGGGAAGCGGGTGGCAAACTGGAACCGTTCGAGTACGACCCCGGTCCGCTTGGTAAAGATGGTGTTGAAATCGACGTTGAGTACTGTGGGATCTGTTACAGTGATCTCAGCATGATTGACAACGAGTGGGGGTTCTCCCAATACCCGCTGGTGCCCGGGCACGAAGTTATCGGAACCGTTTCGAAAGTTGGCGAAAGTGTCGCCAATGTGACGGTCGGGCAAAAGGTCGGGCTGGGCTGGCATTCCGGCTACTGCATGACCTGTCCCAGCTGTATGAGCGGTGATCACAACCTTTGTGCCAGTCAGGAAGGTACCATAGTCGGTCGCCATGGTGGTTTCGCCGACAAAGTGCGGGCGCATGCGGCAAGTGTCGTTGCCCTGCCCGAAGGAGTTGATCTCCAGAGTGCAGGTCCGTTGTTCTGCGGTGGGATTACGGTGTTCAGTCCGATGGTGACATTTAATGTCAGGCCGACCGACCGGGTTGGAGTCATCGGAATTGGTGGTCTGGGGCATATGGCGCTGATGTTCCTGAATGCATGGGGATGTGAAGTAACTGCGTTTACCTCGAGCGAAGCCAAGAAAAGCGAAGCACTCAAGATGGGGGCGCATCGCACGATCGATTCACGGAAAGTCGAGGAACTAAATCAGGTGGCCGGCAGGCTTGACTTTATTATATCTACCGTCAATGTCAAGCTGGACTGGAACGCCTACCTGTCGACCCTGCAGCCGAATGGTCGGCTGCACATTGTCGGCGCCACTCTGGAACCGCTGGACATTGGAGCCTTCTCACTGATCATGGGGCAACGCTCGGTATCGGGATCGCCAGTCGGCAGCCCGGCAACGATTGCCCGGATGCTTGAGTTTGCCGCGAGGCACAAAATCAGGCCGATCATCGAGAAGTTTCCATTCGACAAGGTCAATGAGGCGCTGGATAAGCTCCGACACGGAGACGTGCGGTACCGCATAGTCCTGACCAGATAGTACGTTGCGGGCATGGCCGGCCGTGGGCGCGTCGCGCGGTACGGACATCGAAACGAGGCCGCTTGTGTCGGGGGAGAGGATGTCGCGGTCCGTTCAGGCGGCGGTGGTTGTCGGCCGATTCCACAACGCGCCTCGAAACGTCCGATTGTGAGACATCGGTCTGCGCCGCCGTGCGTTTTTTCTCGCGTGGCGACTGAGTTAAATCACGGCGAGGACGCGTGATATCCGGGGAGCGCGATTCTGATCCATCCGCGCCCCTGATTGGCGGAGCCGTGGTCAATCTCCTGGCGAAGGCTGTATCGCCCGATAGAAACAACCGGATTGCCCCGGCAGAAAGCTCCGAGATTCCGCTGAAAGACTCGTCTGTCTGTACTGCTTTGATTCTGCCTACCCCGGGCTGCTCCGGAAGACTCTTCCAATGTGCAGGCTCCTAAGTGTCTCACGCTGATTCGTTGTGAAACAAGTAGTACGCGAAGACGTATGACAATGTACCTGATGACTCTCCATTAGTTGTGCAGGATAGCGATCGGAAGTCTGGGATGGATCGAAGAACACGAACTATTCTCGTATTACTCACATTCAGTCTTTTGACATTGTCGTGCAGTTCGGTATCAGACGACGAAGTAATCAGTCAGACGAGCAATGTCTTGATCCTCAGGAACGCCAACGTCATTGATGTAATTGCCAGAGAGGTGTCTGAAGGAGTTGACATTGTCATTTCGGGGGAGTCAATTCATGAAATAGGTTCCGATCTGAACTGCGCGAGGTATCCGAGCGCTCAGGTGATTGATGTGGAGGGGCAGTATGTAATACCTGGACTGATCGAAGGGCATGCTCACATCACACAATTGCCCGAACAGAGTCTGACTATCGCGCTGAGAAAGGGTGTAGTTGCCCTCAGGGATATGGCGGGAGATGGATATTATCTCCGGGTGCTGAAGGCGGCGGTGAATCGCGGGGAAGTGATAGGCCCGGACATTTACTTCTCGGCTCTGCTGGGCGGTCAGGAGTTGATAATGAAGGACACCAGGGTCAAACTGTCGACACCGCCAGAATACGACCTCGGTGAGGCACCCTGGGCCAGGCTGGTTGACAGCAACAGCGATATCTCTCAGATCGTTCTCGATGCCAAAGACTGCGGAGCAACCGGCATAAAACTATATGCCTATCTATCAGCAGATGTGATTAGCAGGGTTACCGCCGAGGCAAGAAGATCGGACCTGAAGGTCTGGGCGCATGCTGTCGTTTATCCGGCGACTGTGGAGGAAGTCGTTGCAGCCCGCGTCGACGCGATTTCACATTCCAGCTTCCTTCTCCTGCCCGAAGGGTGGAGCTATAAGGATGGATCTCGAGCCCTTGACATTTCGAACTATGACAGTCTGGGACAGCGGCGGCTATTCCAACATATGGTGGAAAACGATGTCGCATTCGATCCCACTCTGGTGGTAAATGACCAAATGCTCAGTTCCATGACTGACAGGAGCGGCAGAGAAGCGATGAAGGAGGCGATGTTTCGCTCGGTTCAGACCGCGTACGAGATGGGCGTCACCATCATGGCCGGAACCGATATGCCATTGCCAAGGGTGGAAAACGACACGTTGGCACTATACAGGGAACTGGTACTTCTGGTGACGCGGGCAAAAATGACTCCACTTGATGCGCTGAGATCTGCGACCATCATCAATGCCCAGATGCTTGGGATTGACGACGTTATTGGATCTGTGAACGAGAACAAGAGGGCCGATATGATTGTACTCAGGGCGAACCCCTTGGATGATATTCACAATATCGCAAAGATCCGATTCGTCATCAAGGGCGGCAGAATAGTAAACTGAGAGAGAGGAATGACATGATCAGTAAAGCGTCTATAGTTTTCGCCTGGCTCGTAATGACGTACTCGGTTGCATACGCCGAACTGGAGTTGCTCAATTTCGGGGAGTTCCCGGTTGAGAGTGTCGAATTCACTGAGATTGCCGAATTTACGGGTGAGAATGGCAACTCCATCAAGCCTTCAAGGCGCGACACGCGGTTCGTCGAGGTGAAACTGGTGTGCACTTCCAACGCAGCAGGAGAATTCGCGCTGTATCCGAAGATGTTTAGTGCCCTGTTTCGCTTTCGTGGCGTTGCTCAGATTGCGCCCGCGGTCGCCATGGGAACAAAGACGATCGACAAGTTCAGTGGACAAACTAGAGAGTACTGGTACAATGAACCGGACGTTTCGATCGTGGTCGAAATAGAGGCCGGAGAACGAATAGTCAAGTATTTCGTATTCGAAGTTCCTGAAGAAACTGGAAGTTTTGTCTTCCACGGTCCGATTGCTCTAGGAACCATCGAATTGAGCAAATGACCGGGGCAGCGGCACGGGCCGTCGAGGCAGGTATGAGTCGCCTCACTTCAGCCAGGGCCGGCTCGAGTCGCTCCACTCGCCCGAGACATTGGCCCATGAGGATGACTATCCACGACCTCAGCCAAGACTGGCCTGAGGAGCAGGACAACGACCCGGGGGCGGTCTCTGTGGGCGCAGGATTACCTCGCCGGCCCCGGGTGTAGTACCACACCGATATATGGGCTGCCAGGTCTCATAGGAGATACCCACGAACAGCAACCAGCTACTCTCCTGGCCGAAAGTGAGCAGCAACAGAAGTGGGACTTGATATTGACCGTGACTGGCCAATGCTCCAATAATATCCAAGATCATCACGTAGCCAATGCTCATGATCGGCTCGAACGACTATCCCTCTATCGACTGCTCACCGGCGGTCTGGTGACTCGTCGACAAGAAGCATCATGCTTCTGTTCGATCAGATTCGCCGCATCCGGTAATTCAGAATTCGTGTCACCTAGTCCCGTCGCGGAATGCGTCTCGTCACCCCGCTCTGACTCCGAAAGCTCCGATGTCACCGGGGAGGGCTGTGGAATGAGAATCGACTTCCCCGTTAGCCCCGCCCGGTCAGCGCCCGACACGGAAGATTATCCCACCGGTCGACGGACCGTCTCGCGCGCGAGGTGGTAGTGGGTTCGTTCCTCACTTACTACTTCGCCTACAAGACTGTTCTGTTTCCGTCACACTATCAATCTGTCAGCGCTTCAGCAAATCGTCGGCCTGATCGGTACGCGGGCCCGCATCGCTGTCTTATTGACCAATATGTGGCAATGAGAGGCAACCCGGGATGGAGCAGAATTGACAGCAATGGCTTGACATAATCGACAATTGGGACGATGTTCTCTAGTGAGAACACGCATCGTTGTGTTGGCGTCCCCCGCAAAGCATGTAAGGTGATTGAGAGGTAGCGTGCCAGTGGACTATGCCGTGGCCTGTCCGGTTCGCTTGAGATCATACACGTGCCGGCGGCTCTCTCAGGACTAATCACCACCGTTGTACAATCGGAGCGAGCTATCCATGGCACACTGAGCGAGAGATGATATCTGTTGGAGGTTGCTGTGTGTAAGTATCTTGTCATGGCAGTGTATGTCTGTTTATTGCCGGCGGTGCTCTTTGCTGAAGCGCCGGTAATTGAATGGGAGAGAACTTTCGGCGGTGAAGATGCCGACTATGCCAATTGCGTTGCAGAGATAGCAGGCATTGGTTATGTCGTTGCCGGAAACTACGCACCGGGGACTTACGAACATGACTTTTATGTTATCAAAACCGACCTCGATGGTAATTGCATGTGGGACGCCACTTTCGGGGGTGATCAGAACGATGTCGCTATGTCCGTGCTGGTCACCAGCGACGGAGGATTCCTGGTGTGCGGACCTGAAGAGTCGTTTCTGCCGAACGGCACCGATGCGTATGTTTTGAGACTAAATCAGGACGGAGGAACCATCTGGTCGAATGTATACGGATATGAGTCGATTGGCGAGTCGCCAGTCGGCATGTGCCGATTGCTGGACGGAAACTACCTGATACTAAACTATGGACTGGGCAACGGAGAGTGGTACATCTGGAAGATCGACCCGGATGGGCTCCTGCTCAATGAAGTGACGATCAGCTGTCCCCGTCACCTATACCAGATAATAGCCACGTCTGACAGCGGCGCGATGGTGGTAGGCGACGGGCTCCTGTTGCTGAAACTGGATCACAACGGCGATTCGACATGGACGCAAGTTCACGCGGGCTCGTCCGGAAAATCGGTTGTGCAACTCGATGATGGCGGATATGCGGCCGTTGGTGAAGATACCTATTATCTTAAGGGGTACGATTTCAGACTATTGCGTCTGGACGAACTCGGAGAGATTCTCTGGGAGCGGAATTACGGAATCGAGTATGATGAATACGCATATTCCCTCAAGCAGACTCTTGATGGTGGATTCGTCGTGGCGGGCACCATGTATCCACCGGATGGCGTGTCGAGTCTCCAGATCTGGATAGTAAGAACGGATGCCGGTGGCGATACACTGTGGACCAAGACGCTGGGAGGTGACATGAACGAAATCCCTTCCTGTATCGTAGCAACCACCGACAGCGGCTATATCGTTGCCGGACAGACATACTCCTATGGAGCCGGCAGTCTGGATGCTTACCTGGTCAAACTGGGTCCGGATCCCGGGATCGTGACTGATGTTGGCGAGGATGACGAATGGTTGCTGCCTCGTTTTCTCCTGATGCAAAACTATCCCAATCCATGCAATCCTGTCACGACTATCGAGTACAGTCTGCCGAATCGCTCCGACGTGAACATCGAGATCTTCGATGTACTTGGCCGTCGGGTGAGGTTGCTTGTCAATGATAGGAAATCTGCGGGTGCCTACAGGGTCACATGGGATGGCACCGATCAATGTGGAAAGCCCGTATCGACCGGCGTCTACCTGTACAGGATTCAGGCGGGCGATTACGTGAAATCACGGAAGATGCTATTGATCAAATAGAGTTGATGATCGGTGGTTCAGGGAGAAGCGGGGTTATATGACCTGCCCTTCTCATGGCGCTCAAGGGGCATTCGCCTCTTTGTCACGTTCGTGCCCGACTGTTCTTCAGCGCCTTCCTTCGATGGCTGTATAGCGAGACCGAACCGGAGTAACAAAGCTCGCAGGCGATTGGTGAGGCCGGTAATGGGGCGCTTCTTCATGTCTGCCTTCCCACGCTTCCGCATTGTTCTGGAGGCGTCGGATACATCGAAAGAGTACGGGGCCATGACGGTCGCGGTGCCGGCGTCACCGGACGATGAACGCCGTCAGTTGTGCCGAAACGGTAATGGCACGATCAGCCAAGGGGAAACCTCGGATGCAGTAGGCGACTCTGGCAAAAGATACCACGGGACACACTGCGTCCGGCACTACCCGACTTTATTCTCGTCGTGACGGGATCGAAGCAAAGCCAGGCGGTGGCGAAGGTCGGTCAGGTCGGTGATGACTTCCGCCTCGATTTCACGTATGACTTCGGCGTACGCCTCCGATGACCGTCCGCCGATCAACAAAGGAATATCCCTGTCGATCAGGCGAGCCAGTTTGCGGAGCTCAATCGGAATGCGGGCGTCATCGGACGGGTAGACGATGCTCAGCGCGACCGCATCGGGCTGGTGTCGAGCCACCGCGTCGGCAATATCTTCAGCCGGTAGATTCGGACCCAGGTACACAGTCCGCCAACCGTTGGCGGCCGCCGTAACCGATGCCATGAGCGCACCGAATTCGTGTATCTGACCGGCAGGGGTGCCGCTTATGAGAAGCGGTCCCGTGCTGTTGGTACGAGAGTTGACAAACATGGTTCCCAGCAGCGATCGAATCACAGCTGAAGCCACGTGCTCATGAGCTACTTTCATGTTTCCATCGCGCCATTCTTCGCCAATGCGGTGCAGCAACGGTTGAAGAACGTCCTCGAGAAACGGCTGCTGGCCCATGGCAACCGAGGCAGTCAGCAGACGCAGCTCCAGGTTGACGGAGTCCATGTTCCGTATGGCCTCCAGGCACAACTCACGATGATAGGTGGCGCCGGTGCGGTCAGCCGGACTCGCTGGTGCGCTCGACGGGATGGTCCCTTTGGCATCGGCCACCAGGCGCGCCAGTTCATCGCCATTCAAATTCGCAATCTGGCCGATTGACTCGCCGATCAGGGTGGCCTGCCGCAAGAGGCTTAGCCGCCTGATATCTTCATCAGAGTATACCCGCCGGCCGGTTTCAGTCCTTTCCGGTCTCACTGCGCCGTATCGTCGTTCCCACATCCTTATAAGGTGGGGCGATAGGCCAGTGCGCAGGGCGACCAGTCGTATCGGATGTCCATAATCCATCACTAACTTCCTAATTTGTTATTATTTTGTCTAATTAATATACCAATTAATAGGAGCCATTGTTCCCGGAAAATCAACCAGCGGAACCTCTTGCTCACCTAAGGATATGAGTTAAAGTGCTCTATGTCAAGAGATTATCGTAGCCGCGCCGAATTATGCCCAAAATCTCAGTATTTCTGGACAAAAGCGGAACCAATGCTATACATCGTCTCGTTACAGAAAGCAAGACGAACGAAGAAACCTGAACTCTCTCGGAGGATGCAATGAAGAATCTCGATGTAATCGTCGCTTTGCTGCTGGTAGTCGGCGGCCTGAACTGGGGGCTGGTGGGCATTTTCAACTTTGATCTCGTAGCTACGATTTTTGGCGACGGCGCCTGGCTGTCACGGGTCGTCTACGCGCTGGTCGGTCTGTCGGCGATCTATCAGGCGATGCAGTGGAAGGCTATCCAGCGTCGCTGGTCGCCTGCAACGGCCTAAGAACTGAAAGCAAAAAAAGCTGAGCAATAGAATCGATTAACGAAAGGAAACGAAAGATGTTTACGAAGAAATCCAAACTGACGGTGGCCCTGATGGCCGTGCTTGCGATGGCGATGGTCGGCTGCAGCGATGACGACAACAACCCGGTCTCGAACGGCATGAACTCCGCCCCGACGCTTGATATTGTAGAAACCGCTGCTGCGGATGGACGATTCACCACCCTCTTGGCTGCCGCTGAGGCCGCCGATCTGGTTGACGCTCTTAAGGGTGAAGGCCCGCTGACCGTCTTTGCACCGACCGATTCCGCATTTGCCGCGCTTCCGGCCGGCACCGTGGAGGCACTGCTTGCTGATATCGATGCCCTGACGGCGATTCTCACCTATCACGTTGTTCCGGGTGCTGTCACCGCCGAGCAGGTGGCTGCCCTGTCCAGCGTCGCTACGCTCAATGGCGCCGAAGTCACCATCTCCATCACCAGCGAAGGTGGTGTGATGATTGACAACGCCAATGTCATAATCACCGATATCGAAACCACCAACGGTATCATTCACGTGATCGACGCCGTTATCATCCCTGCCTCCGAAGCGTCTGCCGCCGGCGAGGCCATGCCGAAGGCTGCCTCCTGGTTCTGGGGCTACCGTATAGGTGGAGGCTGGGTGTCCCAGGCTATCGTCGAAGGTCGGTTGAACTGGCTGACCCGCTATCTTTCGATCTACACCGTAGCCCGCCTTGCCGGTCTTGAGACCTTGACCACAGCGGTCAAGGCTGCCGATCTCGATGGCACCCTGCGGCGCTCGGGTCCGTTCACCGTCTTCGCTCCGACCGAAGGTGCTTTTGCCGCCCTGCCGGCCGGTACCATCCCGGCGTTGCTCAATGATCCGGAAACGCTGGCTAACATTCTCCTGTACCACGTGACTCCGGGTACCCTCTTCGCAGCCGACGTCGTGAACCTTACTGAAGCGACCATGGCCAACGGCGGCACCGTGGAGATCACGGTGGACGGCGGGGTCAAGGTCAACGACGCCAACGTGATTGCGGTCGATATCAAAGCTCGCAACGGCGTCATCCACGTTATCGATGGCGTCTTGCTCCCGTAGCAGACAGATCCCTGCACATACATCACGACCCGACACCGGAACGCCGGCTATCTCAAGAGATAGCCGGCGTTCTGCATTCCGGGATGCCGCCCCCGGAACGTGTCATTGCCATGGATAGTCGAAACCACGCCCACCGCACTGAAGCGGCCCGAACGCAGGCGATACCAACCAAAGCGGTTTGTCCGTAATACCCGGCGGGTACCACCTCAACGATGGTAGTTTCGACGGTACGAGTATCAACGCCCATTCTCGCTTTTTCACGGATGAGATCGGCGTCTCTCTTTCTATCGGTGAATCCACTCACCAACGATCACAGGAAAACGTCCGGTACAACCGAACTTCAGCTCGAAGGCAGGGTCTTCCCACACGTTCGTATCACGCTCCGATAAGTGGACAATAACAGACCCGATTTACGCCTATCACCACGATAGACCCGAATAAAATCCCCATCTTTGGTGTTGTGTTTATGGATAGCAATACTCTATGTTGGGATCTCACACCAATAATGAAGGGAGTACCTCAGCATGCGTACGATTTTAGCCGCTCTTGCCGTCATCTTCATTGCCGGCTGCAGTCAGCAGGCCGCCGATCAGAGTGCGGACCATGCCGCTATCGATCCCGCCGCCCATCAGGCTCACGAAAACTACGTCGCCGCGATCAATTCAAACGATCTCGATTCGCTTCTGGAGATGTTTACTGATGACGTCGTGTTCATGGCCCCCAATTCGCCGGTCATGGAAGGGAAGCAGGCGCTCATGCCCTGGCTCGAAGGATACCTGGCGGCGTACCAGACCCACTGGGTGAAGACGGTCGATGAATTTGTGGTCGCGGGGGAGTGGGCGTTCGAGCGCTATTCGTACAAGTCGACCGACACCTCGCTGGAAGATGGCTCGGTTTATGAGGATACCGGCTGGGGACTGGTGATTTATCACCGCGATGCCGACGGCAAGTGGCGAGTTGCTCGCGATGCCTGGGGACAGGATCATCCACTCACCGAGTAATCGCTCGAGTTCAATCGCGCACGACCAGCCGAACACCCTCACCGTGAACGCCGATGATCTCGACTCGCGGATCATCGGAGAGGTACTTTCTCAGCTTTGAGATGTACACGTCCATACTTCGGCCGGCGAAGTAGCCCTTGTCATGCCACACCCGATCGAGCGCCGACTCCCTGGTTACGGTGCGATTGATGTTTTCACATAAAATGCGCAGCAGATCGGATTCCTTGGTCGTCAGCTTGCGCTCGCTATCGCCCCGACTGAGCACCTGGCGCGTCGAGTCGAATTTGAAACCACCGATCGCAAATTTTGTCTCCCCGGCGGTACCCGCAGCGCCACCGCTCCTGCGCAGGACGGCTTCGATCCGGAGGAGAAGTTCCTCTATCGAAAACGGCTTCGTGACATAATCGTCGCATCCCGCCTTGAAGCCTTCGATTCGATCTTCTCTCAGCGACTTGGCGGTCAGGAAAATTATCGGCGTCGCGACATCGTCCTGCCGCACTTCCCGGGCGAAGGTGATACCATCCTTCCGGGGCATCATGATATCGACCAGACAGAGGTCAAACGGTCGCTCAGCAAACACCGTAGAACCGGACGCCCCATCGCGCTCCCAGATGACTTCGAACCCGTTCATCTGCAGGTGCTCCCGGAGGACCATGCCCAGCGATTCATCATCTTCGAGCAGAAGTATCGTTCGCCGGCTCATCGCTGGTCCGCCTCCCGACTGTGGACCGCGGGCAGTCCAATCTCGATCTCGGTGCCCTCATCGGGCTCGCTGAAGATACGCACTTCACCGCCGTGCGAATCGACCACTTGCTTCACGTAGCTCAGACCCAGGCCGAACCCCTTCACATTGTGGACATTCCCTTGCGGTACCCGGTAGTACTTCTCGAACGCTCTTTTTGCGTGTTCTTTTTCCATACCGATACCGTTGTCTCTAATGGACAGGGTCGCGCGACGGACCGGCTGATCGGAGCGGACTCTCACGAGTATCTGCGGCGACTCTCGAGAGTATTTCACGGCATTGTCCAGGATATTGCTTACGGCATGGGCCAGATGGAAGCGGTCTGCCCGAACGATCAACGGCGTCTCACCGATCTCGACCTCCAGCCGCCCGCCACTCGATGCGACTTGCAGTCGGATGCTCTCGATACACGATCGTACGAGCTGATTCAGGTCCAGGTCTTCCAGGGTGAGACGTACGTTGCCTTCCTCGAACTCAGTGATCTGAAGGATCTTCTCCGCCTGATCTTTCATACGCAGGGATTCTCTGAGGATGGTGTCGTTGAATCTGAGTATCTGTTCCCGATCGGCGAGCACACTGTCTTTGGCGATCGCCTCACACGCCAGCCGTACGGTCGAGAGCGGTGTCTTGAACTCGTGCGTCATGTTGGCAATGAAGTCCGCCACGTGGGTTGCGAATCGTCGCTGTGTCAGGATCGTGCGGATGGAGTAGACGAAACAGCCGACGATTATGATGATGAGAATTGCCGATGGTACCGCCAGGGGGAGCATCTGCCGAAACACCCAAGCCGTTCGCCCCGGGAAGTACAAGACCAGGTCAGCCGGCTCCGACAGGAAACTCTGGGGAAAAAGTGGCGCGCGAAAATCCGAGCGCACCAGCGACGCCAGAGCGTTCGAGTCCGATACCATCCGCACGGAGTCCCGGCTGTCTATGACGGCGAGCGAGTAATCGAGGTCGATGTCCGCCTCGCGAAGCTGTCCGGCCAGTACCGAATCCAGTTCACCGAGGTTGACCCGGGACTCTATCGGCTGCAGCTCTACATCCCGAAGTCCGGCTACGATATGCATGGCTACCGACCGGTGCGCCGTTCCATCCGTTTCCAGATTAAGTACCCGGGCGGGCAGATCGCGAGACGTTCGATACACGATGGAACGGTTGTCAACCGACGCCTTCAGGAAAAGATCACCCTTCGCAAGATCAAGATCAGCCAGGCTGTAGAAGTGCTCTCCGGGAGTGCAGACGGTGTCGAGGACGAGCAGGTGAGCGCCGCTTATGGGATCGATGGACTCCAGCCGCAGTCGGCTGGTCGAGTCGGTACGGAATCCAAGCGTGTCGTTTTCGACCCAGACCGGTGATAGCGGCGCGTTGGTTGCGCTCGAATCCGACGTCAGGAGCAGCTTCGCGAGAGAGTCCCCGACAATCCGGTCGTCGGACACATTCACCGTGATCATCGTCTGCAAACTGTCCACCACGGACAGGAGGGTGTCGGCCTCGAGAGCGAACGAGATGACCTCCCGGGTAGCCATCTTCTGCGCCACTGCCCCTATCACGGCCAGTACGTTTCGTCTCAGGGCGGTCTCGCGTGAGGCAAACGCCTCCGCAAGCAGGATGGCCTGGACGATCAGGAGCCCAAAGAGCGCAGCGGCGATCAGCAGCACAAATCCCGATACGTTTTTCTTCTTCAGTAGCATCGCATCCAATATACGCAGCCGCCCACTCAGGCAACACTCGTTTAACATCTATTAACATTCCATAACATTGATTAACGGGCCGGCCATGCAGGTCCCGCGTACATTGGGACAGACACTATCACCAGACAAAACAGTCCAGAGGAGGTTTTGCATGAATACCGGAGTCCGATCTCTCACCCTTACCCTGACACTCGTCGCCGTGCTGGCCGCAGGGTCGCTTGCACAGACGAAGACGAAGCAGATGGTTTTCGACGCCGGGTCGGCCTTTTTCATTCAGGGGCTCGGTGCCCTGGTGCTCGATAAGGACGGCAGGCTGGTCGTGGAAATGATGCCTCAAAAAGAGCAGATGCCGAAGGAACTCAGGGGGATTGACCTGAACAAGGACGACGAGATCATGATGTTCAACGGCAAACGGGTGAAAACGATCGACGATCTCCGCGAGCAATACGATGCCCTCGAAGTGGGGCAGGAGGTCAAGTTCGGCGTCAAGAACCAGTCCGGTATGAAGATCGTGTCTTTTGAAAAACCGTCGGGTGAGCAGTCCGGAGGGGCGGTCATGATGATGACCACAACCGTTGGCGATGACGAACCCGGCGGCGACGAACACTCGGAGTCGAAGATCATCGGTCCCGATGGCAGGGAGATCTCCGTAACTCCCGTATTCGATGCTGGCATCATGCTCACCGAGGTAGAGGACGGCGTGCAAATCGCGATGGTGATGCCGGACGCCAAAGACAAGCTGCACGGTGACCTACCGTCCGGCGGTGAGCAGATTGTCACCGTTAACGGCAGCTCGGCAGAGGCGCTCTCCTCGTTCAAGAAAATGTACGACGCGACACCGGAAGGGGAAAAGGTAACCCTCGTCTACTCGAAAGACGGTACTGAGTATACCTGCTTCTTCAGCAGGTCGAATGACATGCCCTCCAGCGGAGCGGTTGTTGAGCGAAAGATCGAGAAGTGATGTTCTTCCGCCCATCAACATTAGCATCCGTACTACTGATGCTGCTCCTGCTGGCCACCACGTCGCTCGGGCAGTCCGGCAGTTTCTTCAACCAGCGCGACGATACCTATCGTCTGCTCGGACTAAAACGGGCCAGGCAGGTCTACGAAGCTGAGAAGTCCGAACTGGAGCGCACCGAACAGCTGCACAAAGAGCACCTGATATCCGAGGTTGAGCTTGAGCAGGCACGGGCGAGATTTACCGACGCCGAGGTGAACTATCAGCAGTCGTTGCTGGCGGTACTTTTCGAGGAGCAGTACGTAACGGTCGCGGGGGCGGTCAAGTATCAGGCGGACGACGGTAGCAAGCATGTGCGGCTGACTGTCGCCAACAGCTCCGGCGGATCGGCCGAGTTCCGCAAGTTGATCGAAATGGAAGATGAGCTCTTTCGCTCGCTCCAGCCGGATATCGTCAACAACGTCTATGTGTCGCTGCTGAACGACAATGGCGCCATCGTCAGCCAGCCGTACGAAGCCAAGATCGACATGTTGAAGTACGGGCAACCGGTCGAACTCGATTTCGCCCTGCTGCAGGACCTCGATGCTATCAACGTCTTCCTCGTGTACGCCAACGGCTCACAGCGGAATATGAAGATCTGGCTGCAGAAGGACGAGTCCGTCGATCGGGTACTGGTTCAGTCCGAGCAGTTTTCTCAGGAGGTGGAGTTGGGTGAATCGGCGCTGTTTGACCTGACCCTCGAGCTCTTTTCCGGCACCAGCAACACCTTCTCGCTGGAGGTCGTGAATCTCACGCCGAAAATCGGGCGATACTTCCGGGACGGCGCCGGTTCCGCCCGGCTGAGCCAGGTGAAGTTCACCGAAAGTGCACGGGCGAAACAAGCCGCCCTCTCCGTGACGCTGCCGGACAGACCCGATGGTGAAATCCGGATGGACGAATCGATTCCGTTCTATGTGCTGGTGGTGCCGCGCGATTTGACCGCCCGAATCGAAGCACACCGTGACCGTGACTGGACCGAAGAGGAAATCAAGGCACTCAACGTAGGTTACGTGAAACTCGAACTGGTCCCTCGCGGAGTGGGAGAGTTGAGGGTGCGGCTGCCTCAATTGTATCACTCGATCGATTCTGACAGCGCCGCACAAATGACACTCACGGTGCGAAACGAAGGCAGTCATACGATCGACAATATCGAGGTAGAGGCCGACCTGCCGCTCAATTGGATACACGAAATCACCCCCGATCGGCTGCCGTCGCTGGACATTCGCGAAGAAGCCGCTGTCCAATTGTCATTCGTGCCGCCGGCAGGTATCGCCCCCGGGAAATACGAGATTCGGCTGCGGACCAGCGGTATATCCAACGGTCAGCCGATCACCGCCGATGACAAGACCATCACCGTCGAAGTGAAGGCCGAAACCAGCGTCACCGCCACCATACTTATTGCCCTTCTTCTTGTCGCGGTGGCGGGGGGGATCGTCGTCTTCGGTCTGAAACTGTCCCGACGTTGATTATTCGCGCAAGCAATGAGGTTAGAATATGGAAGTGCATGACATCCCAACGCCAAAAGCAATGCTGGTTGCCGAGAACCTGTGCAAAAGGTACGAAGACGACCTGCTGGCTCTGGATCAGGTTAGTTTTACGGTTGAGGTCGGCTCTGTCTTCGCCGTGCTCGGCGCCAACGGCGCCGGAAAGACGACCACCATCAACCTGTTCCTGAATCTTATCGAGCCAACGTCGGGTGAGGCCCGAATCAATGGTATCGTCTGCCACAAGGACCCGCTGGAAGCCAAGAAGCATGTCTCGTTCGTCTCCGAGAACGTCATGCTGTATCCCAATTTTACGGCCATCCAGAATCTCGACTTTTTCGCGCGGCTTGGCGGTAAATCCGAGTACAAACGCGACGACTATCGCAATGTCCTCCGTCGGGTGGGCCTGGCCGACGATGCACACAACAAGCGCTTGAAAGGGTTCTCCAAGGGGATGCGACAGAAGTGCGGCATCGCTATCGCGATACTGAAAGACGCACCGGCTCTTCTCCTGGATGAGCCAACCTCGGGCCTGGATCCCAAGGCCGGCCACGACTTCTCCAAGCTGGTCAGAGCGCTTCGGGACGAAGGCAAGGCTATCCTCATGTCCACCCACGATATTTTCAGAGCCAAGGAGATAGCCGACACCATCGCCATTATGGACAACGGCCGCATTGTCATGATGGAGAAGGCCAGCTCGCTCCAGGGGCAGGATCTGGAAGATATCTACATGAAGCACATCGCCGGTCACAAGACGGCGGCAGCCTGAGAGGGGCGAGCACATGTTGCAGGCAGTCATCGCCAAAGAAGTCCGGGATATCCTCTCGTCGGCAAAATTCCTCTCCGCCTTCTCGGTGTGCGCGTTCCTGATTGTCGTCGCATTCTACGCGGGCGCCAGTAACTACCTGAGCTCAGTCGAGAGGTACGAGGCGGCCAGAGCGGAGAACCTCCGTCGATTCGAGGGGGTCACCCAGTGGTTCAACGTGCAACAGAACCGGATCATGATGCCCCCGGAGCCGCTGGCGGCGCTCGTGTCCGGTGTGTCCAACGATGTCGGGAGGCTCGTCGATGTCGAGCCACGCGGTGAACTGGCCGCTTACGGCAGTCGATTCAATGAAGAGCCCGTGTTTGCGGTGTTCAGGTTTCTCGATCTCGAGTTCATCTTCCTGGTGGTCCTTTCTCTGTTTGCGATTCTGCTTTGCTACGACGGCGTCTCGGGCGAGAAGGAAGGCGGCACGCTGAGACTTGCCCTCGCCAATCAGATACCCAGATCGACCTTCATTCTGGGCAAGCTCATAGGAGCCGGCGGCACCCTGACCGTTGCACTGCTCGGAGCGATGGCCATCGGCGTAACGCTGCTGCCGATCATGGGAGTGCCGATGAGCGGCGACGACTGGGCACGTCTCCTCCTGATCGTCGTCTGCGGCATTCTCTACTTTGGTGTTTTTCTCACCCTCTCGCTGTTGGTATCGTCCATCACTCATCGAAGCGCCAATTCGTTTTTGATTCTGCTGGTCATCTGGATCGTGGTCGTCTCGATCCTCCCGCGCGCGTCGGTACTCCTGGCCGGCCGCGCCGTCGACGTTCCGTCGGTCGATCAGACGTCGTACGAGAAAGCCGCTTTCGCCTCGTCGCTGTGGGCGGACTTCCGAGACGAACTCGCCGGCTACCAGGGTACGAAGACAGACGACATTGAAGCGATGATGCACGCCTTCAACGCCTACATGGACAGCCTCTCCCAGGCTCGCGACCAGAAAATGAGCGACTATGCGGGACGAATCAACGAGAACCGGTACAACCGGCAGGTGGTCCAGCAGCAAGTCGCCTTCGGCCTGGCTCGCCTTTCGCCGGCCGCCTCGCTGTCGCTGGCCACCGCATCGTTGGCCGGAACATCACTCGCCATGAAGGACAGATTTCGTGATGACGCCAACCGGTACCAGAAGGCGTTCGCTTCATTCTTGAAAGAGAAGACCGGAATGGACATGGGGGGGCGGGTGATTGTGATGCTTTCCGACGATGCTCAGCCGGAGGAGGAGATCGACGCCTCCGAGATTCCCGTGTTTCAACCGAGCCGACGGGAGCTGGCCGGCTCGATAGGCGCGGCCGCGATCGATATCGGACTGCTCGCGATGTTCAATCTGCTGTTTTTTGCGGCGTCCTTTGTCGCGTTCGGCCGCTATGATGCCAGGTAACAGGACTGGAGGAATACATGTTTGGAAGTCTCATCAAGAAGGAACTGCAGTCAATCATCTTCAGTCCGAAATTCCCGGCGACCTTCGCCGTATGCTCGATCCTTCTTCTGCTCAGCGTCTATATCGGGGTCAACGAGTACCGGCAGATGAACAAGCAACATCAGACGGCGCTGCAACTGGCCGAGGAACGCATGCAGCAGCAAACTTCATGGACGGCTCTGCGCGATCGCACCTACCGTCCGACCGATCCGCTGCAGATATTCGTCTCCGGACTAAACTACGATATCGGACGGTGGTCGGCCATTGACCCGGAGCAGGGGGTGCAACTGCGAAATTCGCCTTACTCCGACGACCCCATCTTCGCCGTGTTCAGATTCATTGATTTCGTCTTCGTGGTCCAGGTCGTCTTCTCGCTGTTCGCGATACTGTTTACTTACGACGCAGTCAACGGCGAGCGCGAGAGCGGCACGCTCAGGCTGGTGTTCGCGAACTCGGTTTCGCGAGTGCAGTATGTCGTGGCGAAAGTCGCAGGCATGTGGCTCGGACTGATTATCCCTCTCCTCGTGCCCGTCCTTCTCTCGATACTCCTCGTGCTCCTGTTCGGCGTTCAGTTTTCCGAAGCCGATTGGATCCGCCTGCTCGCTCTGATGGGGCTCTCCCTGGTATATGTCACCTTCTTCATCGTACTCGGCGTCCTCCTGTCGTCCGTCACGCGACGGTCGAGCAGCTCGTTCCTCGTCGCTCTGGTGGTGTGGATTGGCTTCGTGCTGATCATCCCCAGGGCCGGCGTGATGACCGCCGGGCAGATAGTCGATGTGCCGGGGCTGGCGGAGATCGAGAGCCGGCGAGACGCCTTCGCCAAAGATAAGTGGGCTGCCTACATGGAAGATATGGAGACGTTCTACGCCGCCTCGAGGGGTTCCGACAACGCGCCTGCGGAACCGCGGTCGGACGACGAAATGTGGGCGGACATGATGCGCCAGGATTCGCTTCGCCGCACCGTCCAGATCGAAATCGACCGATTTGAGGAGCAGCTGAAGGAGGACTGGCGGAATCGAAAACTGGTGCTGCAACGCCTCGGGTTCTCGCTTTCCCGTTTCTCACCCGCCTCGGCCCTGCAACTGGGGGCTATGAATCTCGCCGGTTCGGACATCGAACTGAAAGCGCGGTTTGAGGAGGCGATGCGCGAGTACCGACGCCAGTTCCTGGACTTCATCGAGAAACGCCAGGCGGAGTCCGGCGATGTCGGTGGCGTCATGATCGAGATGAACTCCGAGACCGGCCTGAAGATAACCGCATCGCGAAACAACAGCGGACTTGAGCTGACGGGAAAACCGACGTTCTCAGCACCCGTGATACGTACCGGTGAGGTTGTGACCAAAGCGAGTGTCGATTTTGCAATACTCCTGTTTGGCAGTCTGCTGGCACTGGCTGCGGCCTTTGTCGCAGTGCTCAGATACGATGTCCGCTGAAGACTGATCGTCTCCGGTGATGGGACGCGAAGCGAAGTATCAGGGGGACGCCGTTGGTCTGAGACTGTATATCCGGCATGCGTCGGCTAGTGGATATCGTGGATGACAGCAGTAGTCCCTCGGAGGATTCTACTACGCATCGCAATTGACCGCAGTTCAAACTTCCTGTCGAAGTCCGGCGATATCACGCCGCGGGGAGTTTCCGAACAACCGGCTGTACTCCCGGCCGAAATGGGAAGGACTTTCATAACCGACTTGCAGGGCAGCGTGACAGGCATCGAGATGCTCAGTCAACATCAGCCTCCGGGCTTCGTTTAATCGCAGCCATTTCTGGTACTGGAGCGGACTCCTCGCTGTGAGGGACCGAAAATGTTGGTGAAACGTCGACGGGCTCATACCGACTCGTGCGGCCAGTTCGCCGACTTTCAACGGCTGATCGAAGTTCTCTTTCAGCCAGTCGATCGCCCGAGATATCTGATGGCTCCGACTCCCGGCGGTCACCATCTGCCTTAAGCGTGCCCCCTGACCACTCATCAGCAGACGGTACATGATTTCGCGCCGAATGACCGGCGCCAGGATCGGAATATCCTGCGGCGCATCCAGCAGACAAACCAATCTGCAAACCGCATCCAGCAGCTCCGGGGTGATTGCTCCCGCCGAGATCCCCAGTTGCGGTTGGCCCTTTGAGGGCAAAGGCAACTTTTCGTTCGCCACAAGCTGAGAAACCTCGCGCCGATCGATATCCAGTACGATACCCAGGCACGGCTGCTCAGGGCTCGCCTCGATCACCTCCACGATAGTCGGGATGTCCACCGATGCCATCAGGAAATGGTGTGAGTCGTACACAAACGAATCATCACCGGGATAGACACGCTTGGCTCCCTGGGTGAGGATGGCGACACACGGCTCGTACATCACCGTCTCCGGCCCGCTCGGCCGATCCCGTCGGAACAAGTACATGCCAGTGATTGCCGTTGTCACCAGTTCCTTCCGATCAGTCCATCGGGCTACCCGGTTACGCAGATTCACCAGCGTTTGCGCACCTGTCGCTTCTTCGTGATGCTCGTTGATCTCGTTATCGTGCATTGCCTTACTCTCCCGGTCGATTCACTGGAACCTAACAGGGAAGGGTCAGTAAATCAAGCTCCTTGTCCACGATTTCGTAGAATCAGGCAAGAATTCGAAAGGAACCGTATATCCTCCGTGCTTCCTCAAGCCGTAAACTACTTCAGAGCGAACCTGAACATTGAGTGGAGAAAAGTGCCATGTGTGAACTCAACAATGCGGAGCAGTCCGTCGGCAGCTCCCGACGGAGATTCCTGCGTCAATCCGGTTTGCTGGGGGCCGGCTTACTGCTGGCCGGTCCGCTCCGGGCACTGGACATGCGGAATGACACTCCTGCGCCATCGGGCAATATCAAGTCGAGAGGGTACGCAGCCCGCGACAGCTCAGGTGTCCTCAGCCCGTGGGAGTTCGAGCGGCGGCCTCTGGGAGAAGATGACGTACTCGTTGACATCAAGTACGTCGGCATCTGTCACTCCGACATCCATCAGCTGAGAGGCGATTGGGGGCCGGAGCAATACCCCCAGGTGCCGGGTCATGAAATCGCCGGCATAGTCGCTGCCGTTGGCAGGAAGGTGACACGATTTGAGGTCGGGGATCGCGTCGGCGTCGGCTGCATGGTCGACAGCTGCGGGACGTGTCATAGCTGCAGGAACGGCGAGGAACACCACTGCGACCGGTACGGGACCGTCTTCACCTACGGAGCACCGTACCAGAAATCACCGACCGGCATCACGCAGGGGGGATACTCGAACAATATCATCGTCAAGGAGCACTTCGTCCTGAAGATACCCGACAGCATGCGGCTGCAGGATGCCGCCCCGCTGTTGTGCGCGGGGATCACCACCTACTCGCCGATTATGCGAGCATCAATCAAGCCGGGAGATAAGGTAGGGGTGGCCGGTATCGGCGGTCTTGGACACATGGCGGTCAAGCTGGCGATATCCAAGGGCGCCGAGGTCCACGCGTTCACCACTACGGAGGATAAGCTGAAGGACATCCTCGCATTTGGCGCGAAGGAAGCGGTCTACGTCGATTCGCTGCAGCGACTGGCCTACCACTACAAGTCAGTTGATTACATGATATCTACGATTCCTGTTGACTACGATGTCGGCACGTACTCATCGGTGGTCAGACCGTACGGCAGCTATACACAAGTAGGAGTGCCGAAAGCCGGAACTCTCACTGTCAACCACTTCGCCTTCGTGTGGAATCGGGTCAATTTCAACGGCTCGGCAATCGGCGGTGTACCGGAGACACAAGAGGTACTCGACTACTGCGCGAAACACCGTATCTACCCGGATATTCAACTGATCAATGCAGAGGAAGCTAATGACGCGTGGGCAAAGGTGGTCAATAAGGAAGCGCGGTACCGCTACGTCATCGATGCGACCACTATCTAACAGCAGGACACGACCTGCTCCTCCGACCATTTTGGCGACCTCGCTCCCGGTCGTGCTGTCTGGATACGCGTCACCTGTAGATCAGGGAGTTACGACGCCCCTGGTCGCGTCGGCGGGCCATCCCGGGCTTTTCGAGAAATCATGATAGCTTCCCCGCTTCTCCTTCGCGTAGTGGGCAGAGAGACAACTGACCACTTTCACCAGCGAGGCCCTGAGATGACTGCAATTGCCAAGAAAATCAAGCACATTAGCCCCCTGGCCGCCGTTCTGGCGCTTACCCTGACCATGGCTGCCTGCTCCAGCTCCGATGATTCTAATCCCGTAGCGCCGGAGCCGCCCCCGCCTCAGTATGAGATGGACCAGATCACCGTCACCTTCAACACCCTTCAGGCGGTGCTGGACTGCGACGGTCCCGATAATCCGGGCGACTTTCATTATCGCCTCAATGTCGACACGGCCGACCAGAACGGCAACTGGTTCGCCATTACCAGTTTCGGAGAGCGCTCCGCCACGCTTCACAACGGTACCACCCGGGTCGCCCCGTTCGGCGTAACCTTCGAACTGCCACGCTATCGTTACCAGCTGTTCCGGGTGAGAATGACTCTTCGCGAAGACGATGGCGCCAGCGACGACTTCAGCGAAAGCGCGACATATCAGCACCGTTACGACGAGGACAATCAGGCGTGGGCCGGTAACTGGAACAAAACCACGCGCCAGGGCTACGAGAGCTGGACGATCAACAAGCGCGCCCGCGAGACCAACTGGATCGGTCAGGTTACCGAAGAGGGCTGCTATGTCGTCATGACTTACACCGTCACCGCCCAGAAGGTGGAGTAGGCCGCACAGATACCGAATCGACGACTCTGAAGTGACTAAATGGAAACCGGGAAGCCGATCAGGTCGACTTCCCGGTTCGTGTTTACTCTAACTCGGACGAGAGTATTAGTCGAGATCGAAGCGGTCGAGGTTCATCACCTTGTTCCACGCCGCCACGAAATCGCGCACGAATGCCTTCTGCGAATCGTCGCTCGCATACACTTCTGCGACGGCTCGAAGCTGCGAGTTGGCGCCGAAGACGAGATCAACCCGCGTACCGGTCCACTTCTTCTTGCCGCTGGCACGGTCGACACCTTCGAACTCCGTCTGGTCTTTCGACACCGACTTCCACTCGGTTCCCATGTCGAGCAGGTTGACGAAGAAGTCATTGGTCAGTTGCCCGGGGCGGTCCGTGAACAGACCGTGTTTAGACTGGCCGACATTCGCGCCGAGTACTCGCAGGCCGCCGACCAGAACGGTCATCTCGGGCGCGGTCAGAGTCAGCAACTGGGCACGATCGACCAGCAGATGTTCGGCGATACTGTCGTATCCGTCGGCCATGTAGTTGCGGAACCCATCGGCCCGCGGCTCAAGCACCGCAAATGACTCGATATCGGTCTGCTCCTGAGTCGCATCGGCACGCCCGGGCGTGAACGGTACGGTCACGGTGTGACCGGCATCTTTCGCCGCCTTCTCGACTGCGGCGCAGCCGCCCAGGACGATCAGGTCGGCCAGTGATACCTGCGCACCACCCATTTTCGCGCCGTTGAACTCCTTCTGGATCTTCTCCAGCGCGCCGAGCACCTTGTGAAGCTTCTCCGGCTCGTTGACTGCCCAACCGCGCTGCGGTTCTAGACGGATACGGGCGCCGTTGGCGCCGCCGCGATAGTCGCTGCCCCGGAATGTCGAGGCCGATGCCCAGGCGGTCGAGACCAGCTCGGAGACGGACAGTCCGGAACCAAGAATCTTCTTCTTAAGATCCGAAATCTCGCTTTCACCGACCAGCTTGTGCGAAACGGCCGGAATCGGGTCCTGCCACAGCAGCTCTTCCTTCGGGACTTCGGGACCGAGATAACGCGAGACCGGCCCCATGTCACGATGCGTCAGCTTGAACCAGGCCCGCGCGAACGCATCGGCAAACTCTTCCGGGTTCTCCAGGAAATGTTTCGCGATAGGCTTGTAAATCGGATCCATCTTCATCGCCATGTCAGCGGTCGTCATGATGATCGGCTGAGTTTTCGAAGAGTCATGCGCCGCCGGCGCCTGTTTGGCTTTCGAAGCCGCAGTCGGCGTCCACTGGTGCGCTCCGGCCGGGCTCTTCACCAGTTCCCACTCGTAGCCAAACAGGCTCTCGAGATACGACATGTCCCACCTGGTCGGGGTCGGAGTCCACGCGCCCTCCAATCCGGAGGTGATTGTGTCGCCGCCCTTGCCGCTGCCAAACGTGCTCTTCCAACCGAGCCCCATTTCATCGAGGCCAGCCGCTTCAGGTTCGCGACCCACCAGTGCGGCATCACCGGCGCCGTGACATTTGCCGAACGTGTGACCGCCGGCAGTCAGCGCGACCGTCTCGTAATCGTTCATCGCCATGCGGGCGAACGTCTCGCGGACGTCCTTCGCGGAACCCAGCGGATCCGGGTTGCCGTTCGGACCTTCCGGGTTTACATAGATCAGACCCATCTGCACCGCAGCCAGGGGATTGTCAAGCTTCCGCTCCCCGGTGTAACGCTCGTCGCCCAGCCAGGTCGTCTCGGTGCCCCAGTTGACATCCTCCTCCGGCTCCCAAATGTCGGCGCGCCCTCCGCCGAAACCAAACGTCTTCAGCCCCATCGACTCAAGCGCGACGTTGCCCGCGAGTATCATCAGGTCGGCCCACGAGATCTGCCGCCCGTATTTGCGCTTGATAGGCCACAGCAGGCGACGTGCTTTGTCGAGGTTGGCGTTATCGGGCCAGCTGTTCAGAGGCGCAAAACGCTGGTTACCCGTGCCGCCACCGCCGCGGCCGTCGCTGATTCGATAGGTACCGGCACTGTGCCAGGCCATCCGAATGAAAAGACCACCGTAGTGACCATAGTCGGCCGGCCACCAGTCCTGCGAGTCCGTCATCAGTTTCTCGAGGTCTTTCTTCAGGGCCGCGTAGTCGAGTTTCTTGAATTCCTCAGCGTAGTCGAACTTCTCACCGAACGGGTTCATCGATGGCGGATTCTGGTGGAGCATCTTCAGGTTCAACTGGTTCGGCCACCAGTCACGGTTCGACGTTCCCTTCGCCGTCATCCTCCCGTGCGCTCCCGTCACCGGGCACTTGCCCGAACTGTCCTTGTGTGCGTCGCTCATTTCCTCTCCTTCTTCGCTATTGTTGGTCGTTCGTGTGTGCGTATATATCAACTTCAACAGTGTTGCCCGGTCCGACGATCCCGGCGCCGCGCAGATAATGGAGTCCGCAGTCTGTTTACTACCGGCCGGGATGGATTCCTGCTACTTCTTCTTCCGTCTACCCCGCAGAATCACCTGGTACTCGGAGATCTCGAAATCGTTCAGCCCCCGCTTGCCCTTGACTTCGAGCTGGTCCCACGGAATGTCGTAGATAGCGCCGGTCTCTTCGTCGATGAAATGATGATGCTTCTCGATATTGGGATCAAACACGACCGCCCCCTCCTTCATGGTCTGCATCCGAAGAAGTCCCTTCTCGACCAAGAGATTGAGCGTGTTGTAAACCGTAGCGCGAGAGACGGTTGGGCACTTCTCGCGGGCGCCACTGAAGACGTCGTCCGCCGACGGGTGGCTTTTGCTCGTCAAGACGCACTCGACGACAGCAATTCGTTGAGGGGTGGGCTGAATATCGCAGCGCCGCAGGATCGAAATAGCGTCTTCCATAAGATTAGAATAGATACTAATTTAGACGGTGTCAAGAATGTTTTTTGGAACGGGCGGCAGGAGTCCACGGCCGGCGGAGTTGTTGCCGGACGAGTTGTTGCCGGACGAGTTTGAGAATCATGTCCTTCGTCGTGAGGCAATTGGATTGACTAGCTTGCGATCATGCGGAAGCTGATTGATATTGAGATATGGACGTGGTTCTCAAACCGATCGGTGTGATACACACTCCCTTCACCGACCAGAAGGGTATGCCGATCCAGCCGTCGGGCGGAGCCGGCGTGAAAGGCGTCGTCGAGGTCTACGAGGAATACGTGGCCGGGCTGCAAGACCTTGATGGATTCTCGCACATCATCCTGCTCTATCACCTGCACAAGAGCGATGGTTTCAAACTCCACGTCATTCCGTTTATGGACGACAAACCACGCGGCTTGTTTGCGACCCGCGCTCCCCGCCGTCCCAACCCGATTGGGCTGTCGGTTGTCCGGCTGGACCGAATCGAAAACGGTCAGGTTCACTTCCTTGATGTGGATATGCTTGATGGCACTCCGTTGCTCGATATCAAACCGTACGTCCCGGAGTTCGACTCTCCACCCGACGTGACACTTGGCTGGCTGGAGCACGCGTCGAAGCGGACGTCCCACCACCGCTCCGATGAGCGCTTCAAATGAGATCGCGAAGTGAGCATATGCAACTTCAGAGCCACCATCCCGAACCGCAGCTATCCAAACGGCGATGATGTTCGAATTGGCAGTATCGCAGTTTGAGGTGGTGAGAAACCTCTTCCGAGACCGCCCGCAGTACCTACCCGCCCTGACCGTCATCGAGAACCGGTATCCCGGACGCGTCTTTGCCGACGATGCAACGCACCCGAAACGTGCTGTCGTATGGGCGCTCGGTCGCTGGGCGTACATTGAAGGAGATCTCGTGCGCGACGACATGAACAGCGCCCTTCAGGATCTCATAGGCAATATCATCGTCCCTGATTCGTGCGACATGGGCATCAACTGGTTCGAGCTGTACGCACCCGATTCTCGTGATTGGATGGACCTCCTGGACGCAAGTCTGCGTGTTTTCGATGCCTCTCGCCACTTCGAGACCACCTATGCATGGAATGTTGAGAGATACAAACACTTCCGTGCAGGATACTCAATTCCGCACGATCTGAAACTTGAGACTCGCAACGCGCCGATCTTGTCTGAGAAGATAGCCGCGGCGCCGGCAACCGCGTCCCACTTTCGTTCGTTCACTGCGATCTCGTGCGAGGCGATAGCCGACGGTCAGCCTGTCTCTATCTGCGGGTCCAACGGTTTCTCGCTCGGGAGCCGGTTCATGATCGATGTTGTCACGCCCGATGCGAATCTTCGCGGCAGGGGATTCGCCACAGCCGCCGGCGTGGGATTGTTGGACTATTGTATTGAGGAGGGGCTCGATCCGCTCTGGGAGACGACCGAAACCAATGTACCGTCGCAACGCCTTGCCGCCCGGCTCGGGTTTGTCGCCGCGGAGTCGTATCCTGTGTACGGAATCACCTTCTGAACAGCGCAGTGGATGACAACAAGCTGCCAATGATGGTGTACAGGTGGAGCCCCTACGACATAATCCCCAGTGTCTTCATCTTCCGCCACAAGGTGGAACGGTGCATTCCCAATTCGGCTGCCGCCCGGGAACGATTTCCCCGGTACCGGTTGAGGGTCTCGACTATCAGTTCGCGCTCATCCAAAGATCGTTCCTCGTGTCCCGGAGTCGCATTCGCCACAGCGATATGAGGCGGCAGATGCTCCGGGGTAATCTCGCTGCCATGGCACATGACAAAGGCATGTTCCACGGCGTTTTCCAACTCCCGAACATTTCCCGGAAGCGGACTTCGCCGAAGCAGTCCCAGTGCCTCGGGCGTGATCTGATTGATCATCTTGCCGCTTTTGGTACGGCACGTAGCCAGGAAGTGGTTGACCAGAAGGGGAATATCCTCAGGGCGCTCGCACAATGGCGGGATGACGATATTCACCACGTTGATTCGATAGTAGAGATCGCGGCGGAACGTTCCCTCCTCAATGGCGGACTCCAGGTCGGCGTTGGTGGCCGCGATTATCCTCGCATCGGTGTGGAAGGTCCGGGTCGAACCGAGCGGCCGATACTCACCGTTGTTCAACACCCGAAGGAGTTTCACCTGCAGCGCGATATCCATTTCACTGACTTCATCGAGCAGCAGCGTCCCTCCGGCCGCCAACGCAAACTGCCCCGGTTTATCGCGCTTGGCATCGGTGAAAGCGCCTTTCTCATAGCCGAATAGTTCCGACTCTAGCAGGGTGGCCGGCAGCGCCGCGCAGTTTATCCGTATGTACGGACCATACCGTCGCGGGCTCAGGTTATGTATCACCTGGGCGAACAACTCCTTACCGCAGCCACTTGGTCCCTGGATCAGAACATTGCATTCTGACTCGGCCACATCGGGAAGAAGACCTATCAACTCGTGCATGCGACGGTTGACACTCACGATATCTTCGAGCGCCCGCTTCTGTTCGAGGCTTTTGCGAAGGTGTTCGATTTCGGAGATATCGCGAAAGAATTCGACCGCGCCGATGAGAGTCCCTTCGTCATCTTTCAGCATCGTAGTCGTTACCTGAATCGGTACTTCGCGGTTATCCCGCGTGATGATCGTCACCCGCGCATCGCGTACCGGGTCGTGCGTCTTGAGGGTGTCTTTCAAAGCACATTGACGATGGCATATCTCGGTACGGAAGATATCGAAGCAGTGCTTGCCGATGGCTTCAGAGCGGGAGAAGCCGGTGATTCGTTCGGCGGACTGGTTGAACGATGTAATAACGCAGTTTCGATCGACCGTGAAGACACCGTCGCTGATGCTGTTGAATATGAGCCGACTCAGTTTTGCTTCCATGACCGACACCCGTTCGAGTCGTTCGACTGGTCTACAGGGAATATGAGCGATATTTTCCATTTCGCAACGCCATTTCGTGCTTTTTGTCTCAGCGGTGACTTTCATACGAAGCTGTTCAACCGGCCGGCTGTCGATCAAGCAAGGACCAGCCTCCCGGCTGCAGTCCGAGTTTGTCGATTATCAGCTCCGCCCGGCTGTTCAAATGCAACTGATCCGGTCGGTCGGGACCGACAAGAACAACCGGACAGACGAACGCATCAGCGAACTCCTCGATCGGCCGACGGCCGAATGAGACATCCTTTTCGACATACCCGAGCACGAGTAACTGAAACTCGCGCACGACGAGACAGCGGTGCAGCTCGACCCATTCGGCATGCTCGCAGAGACGAAAGCCGACTTCGAGATAGTCGCCCGCACGCTTGTCATAGTACATCCGAAGTTCCTTTTCTCGTTCGATCGCGAGCTTCGCACGCTCAGTATCGGAAAGCGAATCTGCGAACGTGTCGTCCGGGTCGTACGGATCGCTCCGAAAATGAAAGACGTTTAGACGGACCTGGTGTGCACGAGACAGCTGCAGGGCGTAGTCAAACGCCCAGTCGCCCGGATCGGAGTAGTGCGCACAAAATCCTACTGCATTGAGTGTTGGAATCGCCATGGGAATCCTCCCGAGAATGAACTCGTGGGTGGTTGATCGTTTTTCATCATGATAGGGACCTGCCGGAATCTCCCCGCACCGCCTGCATCGCTTCCTTCAGGTAATAGTCGGAATAGACGGCCCCGATTGGATTGTTGGCCAGTGACTTGTCCTTCACGAACAAGGTCGTCACCGGCGCCTCGCTCAGCTTCGTCAAAAGGCAATCCGATCCGACACACAGCCCAACCAACACGTTGATATCCGTTTCACACCGATTCAACGCCTCGGCCTGGCCGAACGGATTACACGCCACCTGACATGACGAAGCATGGGCCTTCGCCGACAGGGGAGGAGTGACCGCATCGGAGATAATCTGACCGCCGATCTTGCAGCACACCGGGTAGACGTCGAAAAATCTCCGAAGTACGTGCACCAGGATTTCAGTCGGTTCTTCCAGATCGACGCAGTAGGCGAGACCGATCTTCTGATAGTGCATCTCAAGACAGAAGTAGATCAGCTCCGAGAGCCGGCATAACGTTCTTTCACTCTCAAATGAAACATCCAGAGCAGCCTCTCTCATGCTGAGACATGCCTGATCGGTTTGTGTTCCAACCCATCGTCCGCCGAGGGCATTGCAGTCCTCTCCTCGGAGACACCGCTTGTTCGTGCACGCCAGGCAATCGATTCCCGCTGACCGACCATCCGCCCCCAACGTCCAATCATGATAGATGCTTTTGTTCTCCGTCGGCGGGGCTGTCGTTTCGTGTGCCGTGGTTGGCTGCAACCCGAAACCCGGTCGTATTGCACCGCTGCCGATGGCTTCGAGGAGTTCATCCACCGACCCCACAACGTTGTCGATAATCTCCAGACGTCGTGCACTCAGAAACTCCCGCTCCTGGCGACTGATTCCGCCACACACGAGTACATCGATGCGGTTATCCATCAGCGTCTTCGCCAGCTCCAGCAACGTGTGATCGGCCAGCTTCGAAGATGTCTCGGTGCGAGCCCGATTGCGACGAAGCACGACCGTCAGCATCGAATCAGCGTAGGTGGACCTCGGCGCCACCCGGTCGCCCAGCAGTGGGATGCCGTATCTCATAATCACATTCTCCTGCCACCCGGTTTTGCAACTACCGTGCCGATCCATCTCGCTGAGGCGCCGCGGGTGAATTCAGGCTCAAACACGATTGCCGAAGGGCCGGGTCACTGCCCTAATGGCGGCACTAATGCTATGGTGGATAGATGGTTATAAGCTGCCGACGGTTCCGGGAGCGGTTTTCTGTCACCACGTCACGGGCCTGCGTCGTACCGATCGGTCGGTGTCGCGCAACTGTCGCAGAGTGTCGCATGGCGCAACACCCTGTTGCAACGTGTGCGACATTGGAGCCGAAAGGCCGGCCACCGGTGCGGAGCACGATATCTGCCTCAGGGGCAGGAATCAGCGATCATTCCACAGCCCGGGAATCACACGGTAATCGCTTGCCCGCAAAGCAAAAACGAGCCGCTCGCGATACCGTCCGCCGCATCATTCCGACACGTCATAACCCACCGTGCCTCCGTTTTGGTATCCGCTTTGCATGCAGGTCGCATGACACTGAACGGACAGGAAACAAGACGTGGATGGATCAACAAACTCAGCAGCTCCGATCGGGGTGCAGGCGCCTCAGATCCCCAAGTACCCGTACTACATCGAAAACCCGGTCACCGACAATCGTGTGGGTCGATTTCTCGAAGCCTTTGCGGCAATTCTCACCTACAGCGATTACAGACCATTGCTGGATTCGTACTGCACATCGAGTGCGAAATGCAACCGCTGTGCGGTCGCCTGTCCGGTCTTTCTCGCAACCGGTGACCCGCGCGACATCCCGTGCTTCCGAACCAATCTGTTGCTTGAAACGTATCGACGATACTTCACCATCGGCGGCTGGCTCAAGTCTCGGTTTGGCGGCGGATTCGAGCTGACCGAAGAGATTATCGATGAGATGCTCGACGGGTTCTATCGGTGCACGGCCTGTCGTCGCTGCACGCGTGAATGCCCGATGGGTGTCGATCACGGACTCATCACTCATCTCGGCCGATATATTCTCAGCCTGATCGGCATCGTTCCCAAAGCCCTGCAGGTGAGTGTGCGAGAGCAGCTCGAAGGGGAGACTCGGAACACGTCGAAGATTCCCAAAGCGGCGCTCCTGAACACCTTGGAGTTTCTTTCTGAGGAAATGGAAGAGATGCTCGGCGTAAAACTGCAGTTTCCCGTCGATCAGCCGAACCGCGACCATGTCTTCTTCTGCGCCGTCAGCGACTATTTGCTCGAGCCCGATACGCTCATGGGCAATGCCGCGGTTCTGTATGCGGCCGGCGACTGGGACCGATGGACCATCGGCACCGGCAACTACGACGGCATCAATTACGGGCTGTTTTACAGCGACTGGCATCTCGAGAATATCATCAAGCAGCTGATCGGCGAAGTCACCCGGTTGAACGGGAAGACCATCCTGATCGGAGAGTGCGGACACGCCTCGCGTTCCGCCCACGATTTCGTGCCCGTTTTCGGCGGCCGCGAAGCCTATCCCGTGACGAATTTCATGGAGTACACGCTCGACTGCATACGGAAAGGCAAGATCACCCTCGATCCGACTATCGTCACCGAACGTGTAACCTACCACGATCCCTGCAATATCGCCCGCTCCGGATGGATCGTCGATCAGCCGCGTGAGATTCTCCGCTCGTTCGTGAAGGATTTCGTCGACATGAAACCTGCCGGACAGGACAACTTCTGCTGCGGCGGGGGAGGCGGACTGGTTTCGGTGGATGAAATGCATGAGTTTCGCATGAGCATCGGCGGGCGTGTCAAGGCCGAGCAACTGCGACAGACTCAGGCGGAAATCTGCATCGCACCCTGCGCCAACTGCAAAAAGCAATTGAAGGAACTGGTCGAGTACTACCAGCTGCCGTGCAAGGTGATGGGACTGCACGATCTGATTCTCAAAGCCATCGAAATTCCAGGAGGAAAAACCCCGGCCGAGCGCAAAGAAGATGCCGCCATGTTCGAGCTGTAGGGAAAGAGGACATCATGGAACAGTGGATCGAATTCGCACAGGGACCGCTATTTGCGTTCACCTTTCTTATTATGCTAGTCGGGCTCGGCCGGCTGGTTCTCATCCAGGTCTATTCGCTTCTAACCGGAAAAGGCCGACGCCTTCAGAATGCACCGTGGCGGAAGATCCTGACCGATGCTGCGACTTGGGTCGTGCCGGTCCGTCACCTGATTCCGGGCACCAAGCTCTTCTCGGCCGTATCGTATCTCTTTCATATCGGCGTGCTGGTGGTTCCGCTGTTTCTTGCCGATCACATCGCGCTGTGGGGACGCTACACCGGAATCGACCTCCCGTCGATCGGCTACGGGTTGGCGCATTTCCTCACCCTGTTCACGATCGCCAGCGTGCTCGTGCTGTTTACCTTCCGGTTGCTCTCCCGGCGCTTGCGATCTATGAGTCGGCCCGCTGACTACGGCCTGCTGATCGTGGTTCTCGTACCGTTTCTGAGCGGCTATCTGTCCATGCACCCGTCCTACAACCCCTTCCCGTGGGACGCCATGATGCTGATACACCTGCTCAGCGCCGAACTGCTTTTCGTGCTCATTCCCTTTACCAAACTGGCGCATATCGTCCTCTTCTTCTTCGACCGCATCTCCGGTCTGCACTGGCAGCTTCAACCGGGAGCGGGCGACAAAGTGGCCGAAGTACTCTACGGCAAGGAGGCGCGTGTCTGATGTACGGAATACTGGTCGATGTGACCCGTTGCACAGCGTGCGAAAAGTGTGTCGCAGCCTGTGTGAAAGGCAACGGCGAAGACTACTGGGAAGCCGAGCACGATCGCGCCACCACGAAAGACGGACTGTCTTCGCATCGCGTCTCGACCGTGCTCAAGGTCGATTATGGCAGATTCGCGCGAAAAAGCTGCATGCACTGCCTCGAACCGAGCTGCGTCTCGGCCTGCCTGGTCGGGGGACTCAGCAAGACGGCCGATGGACCGGTCGTCTACGATCAGGATAAGTGTATCGGCTGTCGCTACTGTATGCTGGCCTGCCCTTTCCATATACCACGCTATGAATGGCAGAACACCGTTCCCTTTGTCGTAAAGTGTGACATGTGTGTCGACCGACTTGCCCTGGGGCAACAGCCCGCCTGTGTCGAGGCGTGCCCCGAACAGGCACTCCGATTCGGAGATCGCGATAGTCTGCTGAGCCAGGCACACGCGCTTATTCGTCAGCATCCCCGGCGCTATGTCGACCATGTGTGGGGCGAACACGAACTTGGTGGAACATCGGTGATGTACATATCCGATGTCGACCTGGCCTCGCTGGGATGGCCGGAGGCTGATTCGTCGGCTATCCCCGACCTTACCGAGCCGCTGGTTCACACCACGCCGTTTATCGGACTCGGTGTTGCGGTTGGACTGATCGGGCTAAACTGGATCGTCAAGCGACGCAACCTGTTGATGGGCGGCGCCGACAATCAACAGACTCCGGAGAACGAGCATGAGTAGCAAACTTCGCGGAATCAAAGATGTTCTCTGGGGACTTGCCCTGGCGGGACTGGTGGCAGCAATCTTCCGCCTCTGGTACGGACTTGGCGTCACCACCAATCTCTCCGACGCGTTCCCCTGGGGACTGTGGAAGATCCTGAACATGATCGGCGGCGTAGCGCTCTCCACCAGCGGCTTCACGGTCGGGTTCCTCGTGTATGTACTCAGGCTGAAGCGTTTCGAACCGTTTATGAAGCCGGCGATCCTGATAGCCTTCCTCGGGTATGGCTGCTCGTGTCTCGCTCTGCTGTTCGACATCGGCCTCCCGCATCGGTTCTGGCATCCGATATTTATGTGGAACATCAATTCGTTCTTGTTCGAGGTATTCTGGTGCGTGATGCTGTACTTCACCGTGACAGCTATCGAACTCGCACCCGTTCTCTTCGAACGCTTTCGCGCCAAACGAATCGCCGACGCCCTCCACCACGTAGCCTTCGTCGTTGTGGTGATCGGTATCTCACTTTCAAGTTTGCACCATTCCTCGCTTGGATCACTCTTCCTCGTTACCCCACAGCGCCTGCACCCGCTGTGGTACACGCCCTGGCTGCCGCTGCTGTTCATTACCTCCGCGATCGGCGCCGGGCTGATGGTGGTTGTGCTGGCCAAACTTGCCTGGGCGCGATGGTATGAACCGCTGTCCATACTCGGGCCGAACGCCGGGCAACAGCTGCCGCTCATTAAAGTGACCAACGGCGCCACCTCGGCCGTCTTCACACGCGGCCCTGAAGGCCCGGAGATGCCACGAATCCGCGCGCTGGCAACCATCGCCGCCGGCGTACTCGGTCTGTACCTCGTTCTCAAGATCGCCGACCTCTTTTTGCACGGTGGCTGGGCAGCGCTGATGGCCGGTACCTGGGAAAGCTGGCTGTATGCCGGTGAACTCCTGCTTTCGGCCGTCCTGCCGTTGGTGCTGATGACGCTTCCCTGGTCGCGGTTCTCCGTGGCGGGAGTCAGCACCGCGGCCGCCTCGGCGGCAGCCGGACTGGCGCTGAATCGACTTGACGTCGGTATTCTCGGTTATATACGCGACGCCGGATCCATCTACTTCCCGTCGCTGATAGAATGGGCCGTCGGGTTGGGGGTTGTCGCCGCGGCCGGACTCACCTTCCTCTTCATGGCGGAGAACCTGCCGATCTTCGGTCCCCGTCCCGGCGCACCGGGAAGCAGGGCCGGTTGGTTTCGTCTCTCCTATGGCAGCCTGTCACAGCTCTGGCACACCGTGGCGACCGACAGCCTGCACCGGGTGACACTGATCGCGGTTTTTGTCGTGCCGCTGGCCTTCGTCCTGATGTACCCGCCTTACTACTTCGACAGCGACCCGCAGGCAACCGTGCGACCGGCCAAGGGTGTCGATATCGAGCGGACCAGTCTCTTCATCGATGGCGACAACGGCGATGTCGTCACGACGTTCGCACATGCCGACCACCAGCACCGACTGGGTGACTCCGCATCGTGCGTCAAGTGCCACCATATCTCGATGCCCGGTGATCAATCCACACCGTGCTCGCGGTGTCATCGCCTGATGAACGAAACGTACTGCATCTTCGACCACGAATATCATCTCTCCGCAGTAGCCGAAGACAAGCAGTTGTCGGGGCTGTACCCCACCAACTTCGCATGCGCTGAGTGCCACACGCCGGCAAGTCCCAAAACATCGGCGAGTGCGAAGAACTGTATGGAATGCCACAAAGACGATATGTTCCCCGCCGGTCGGCTGGCCGGTGACCAGCAACTGCTGGTGGCGAACTCGTACCGCGAAGCGATGCACCTGACCTGTGTGGAGTGTCATCGGGATAAGGCCGCAGAGGTGGAACGACCGCATCTCGCCGACTGTCGCACCTGTCACCCATCGCTCAATCCGCGTCCAACCGAAGTCACGGCGGTGGCTCGCTTCTTGTCACGGGAGCAAGAGATGTCACCATGACGCCGCACCCCACCAACACACGCTTCACCTATGGTCCCGTACCTTCCCGCCGCCTCGGTCGATCGCTCGGCGTGAGCATCATCCCGCGAAAGACGTGCACGAACTCCTGTGTCTACTGCCAGCTTGGACACACTCGGAAACGAAGTGTCTCTCGGCGCTCCTTCTTCCCCCGCGAAGAGGTCCTCGACGAAATCCAGCGGATAATGAAGGAAACATCGCCGGACTGCATCACGTTTGTCGGCGATGGTGAGCCGACCCTGTCGACAGATCTCGGATGGTACCTGGAGCAATGCAAGCGGCGCTGGCCGACCCCGGTCGCCGTGATTACCAACGGGTGCCTGTTGCACCGCGCCGAAGTTCGCACGAGCCTCCGCGCTGCGGATATCGTGTTGCCGTCACTCGATGCCGGTGATGCTGAGACGTTTCAGGCGATAAACAGACCACACCCAACTCTCGATTTTCACGAAGTTGTTGAGGGGCTCATCGAATTCCGACGAGACTTCCCCGGCGCGATACGGCTCGAGGTGATGCTCGTAAGAGGAATCAACGACAGCGAATCCAACCTGCGAAGCATCCGCAAACTGGCCTGGGGAGTCAAACCGGACCGAATCGACATCGCCGTTCCCATTCGCCCCCCGGCCGATCGGTCGGTCTTACCGCCGGATCCGGACAAGCTGATACGCGCCCATCGTCTGTTTAGATCAGCCGAAACACTCGACCGCGCCGAAGACGGCGCTTTTGAGATTGCGGGATTTACGACGCTCGCCGACGCCATCATTGGGCTGTCATCCCGGCACCCCCTGCGCTGGGATCAGGCGAAGAAGCTCGAAGTTGCTTTCGGCAAACCCGGGCAGCTGGAGAGCCTCGTGAGCTCCGGCGCCCTGTCTGTGAGCGAGTACGGCGAGACACGCTTCGTCGTCCCATCAACAGGGAAAGGCATCGAATCGTAGCCTATTGAATATCCTCTCGCATACCGTTTCTCCCAGCAAAGCCCTACCGCCGAACGCTGCTATAGCTGCAGTGATGCAATACAATGAGAATCAATGATTGCAAATATGCAATATTAGACTGTGTGGTCAGCGCTCCCGCGGAATGATTTTGGTCAGTTAAGTCATTTTGCAACAATGTAGTAAGATTGGTCTCGCAGCCATGCGGAGTTCTCGGCACGATTGATGCTCTATTGCGGGACAGCAAGTCACGGGTTGCATTACCGATACGGAACCGCGCTAGCGATTGGCCCTCGTATCGGTGTGACAACAACCAGAGAATGACCGGAGTGTCAGGGAGTAAACATGAAGATAGCAGTTTCGGCGCAGGGATCGGATCTCACCAGTGCGGTCGATCCGCGCTTCGGACGGGCGGCCCACTTCATCATCTACGATACCGACAACAAGACGTTCGATTTGATCGACAACGCAGAGAACATCGCTGCGGCGCAAGGAGCAGGAATACAGGCAGCCCAGCAGATCGCACAACACGCGGTGGACGTAGTGGTCTCGGGCAACATGGGCCCAAAGGCCTTTCAGGCGCTGCAGGCCGCCGGCGTGCAGATGGTTTCCTGGTGCGACGGCACGGTGGCGGAAGCTGTCGAGCTCGTTGAGAAGGGGGAGCTCAAGCCGATCACTGAAGCCAATACACGTGGTCACTGGCGTTAACCCGCCGGAGACAAAAACAGGAGAACGCACACATGAACGCACGAGGCAGGCGGGGGTGCCCAGGCGGCACGGGCGCCGACCCCGGTGCTCCGAGAAAGTGGGGAAGGGGCGGACAAATAGCAGTCGGATCGCTGGCGGCGACCGTTGTCGGCGCCGTAATCCGGGACGTGCGTAAACCGGACAGTGTGATCCTCGGACTGGCAGGAGCCGTTCGGCAGAAGCTGCTCGCGCGACGCGAGGCGAAAGCGGCCCTCGATCTCGGCGACGCAGTCGAGGTCGACATCACCGAGATAAACACCGCACCGACGAAACGAGACTGAACAAACAGCAATGAGCAGGAGGTATGACTATGCCCGGAGGAGATAAGACCGGACCGCTTGGAATGGGTCCGATGACAGGCAGAGGGGCGGGATACTGCCGAGGATTTTCAGTTGCCGGATTCGCGAACAGAGGATTCGGTGGTCGAGGCATGGGACGAGGAATCGGCTTTGGCGGCGGAGGCATGGGTCGAGGAACGGGGTTTGGTGGTGGTGGCTATGGCAGAGGACGACGCAACAGGTTCTTCGCTACCGGCGTCCCCGGCCGGGCCTGGAACTGGGAAGGAAGTGCAGAATCGCCGGTGTCGCAACAGGCCGTCCGTGGTAGTGAGCGACGATATCTCGAAGAAGAGGCAGAGGCGCTGCGACGAGAACTCGCTGTGATCGACCAACGACTGGCCCAACTCAAAAATGATAAGGAACAGTAGACGATGACTACATTTCAGGGCGGTGGTGGTCGCGGTGGCGGTCGTCAGGGTGGTGGCCAGGGTCGCGGCGGTCAAGGCGGCGGAGGAATGGGCGGCGGTCAGGGTCGCGGCCAGGGAATGGGCGGCGGTCGCGGTCGTGGTGGGGGACGCGCGGCCGGTCCGGGCGGCGAATGCGTCTGTCCCAACTGCGGTGAGTCCGTACCGCACGAGCCAGGTGTACCGTGTTTCGAAATCAAGTGCCCCAAGTGCGGCGCCGCAATGACACGGAAGCAGGCATGAGCGACGAAGCGATTCGGATTGCAATCGCAAGCGGCAAAGGTGGTACCGGCAAGACAACTCTTGCCACGAATCTTGCGGTCGTCTGCGCCCAGGAGGGTCATCGGGTGACCTACGCGGACTGCGATGTCGAAGAACCCAACGGACATCTGTTCCTCACTCCCGAACCGGAGACCCGCGACGACGTATCGGTGCTGGTCCCGCAGCTTTCGCCCCAGGGGTGCAGCCTGTGCGGCATTTGTGGCACCGTCTGCGAGTTCAACGCCATCGCCGTACTGAAATCGACCGTACTCGTCTACCCGTCGCTCTGTCACAGCTGCGGCGCCTGCGTGACCCTGTGTCCCGAACACGCGTTCCATGAACAACCTCGCCCGATCGGCTTCATCCGCTCCGGTCCGGTCCGGGGACTCTCTTTTCTGGGTGGCAGCCTGACGATTGGCGAGGCCCAGGCGCCACCGGTCATAAGAGCGATCAAAAGGCGACTGCCCGAAAACGAAATCGTGATTGTCGACGCGCCGCCCGGGACCTCGTGCCCGGTAGTCGAATCGGTCCGCGGCGCCGACTATGTCGTACTCATGACAGAGCCGACTCCGTTCGGCCTGAACGACCTTCGCCTCGCGGTTGGCATGCTGAGAGAACTTGCCCTTCCCTTCGGCGTTGTCATCAATCGCAGTGACATCGGTGACAGCCTGGTGTGGGACTACTGCCGGCAGGAGTGCGTTCGCATTTTGCTCGAGGTTCCCTTTTCGCGGGAGATCGCGCAAGCCTACGCATGCGGTCGCCTGATCGTCGACGAGAGCGCGAGCTACCGCGCACACATGCAGATCATATACCACCAGATCAGGCAGGAGGTGACCGGTGTTCGAACTGGTAGTGGCCAGCGGTAAGGGCGGAACGGGGAAGACCAGCCTGACCGGGGCGCTGGCCGAGGTCGCCAGCCCCGCCGTCCTGGTTGATTGCGACGTTGACGCTGCGGATCTGCACCTGATTGTCCCCCACCGCGTTTGTGAGGAACACGACTTCTCATGCAGCTCCCAGGCGGTAATCAACATGGACGCCTGTACCGCCTGTGGTATCTGTCGGGAATCGTGCCGCTTCGAAGCCATCACCATGTCACCCGATCCGGAGACGACACACGGTCTGCGCTTTGCGGTCGAACCAACGGCCTGCGAAGGTTGCGGACTGTGCGTACACCTCTGTCCGACCGACACCATTCGGTTCGGAAAAGTAAACAGCGGGAAATGGTTTCGCTCCGAGGGGAACCGCAGTCCGTTCTATCATGCCCGCCTGGGAATCGCCCAGTCCAACTCCGGACGTCTCGTGTCCCTTCTGCGGCAGGAGGCACGAGCGGCCGCCGACAGGGAAGGGCTCGATCTGATTCTTGTCGACGGTCCTCCCGGTATCGGCTGCCCGACTATCGCCGCCCTCACTGGCTCGTCGTACCTGCTGATAATCACCGAGCCGTCACGCTCGGCCATTCACGACATGGAGCGGCTGGTAAGTCTGGCCGAGCACTTCCACATTCCGGCAGGAGTATGCCTCAACAAGTGTGATATCAGTGAAGAGATGAGCGGGGAAGTGGAACGATTCGTTTCGGAAAGAGGGCTGACTCTCCACGCCAGCATACCGTACGATCCGGCCTTCACTCAAGCGCAAATCCGGCGGCAGTCCTACGTGGCATTTGCGTCCGGCGGTCGTGAGATGATTCACGCTCTGTGGCAGAGCATTCGCGACGATGCCGACCGGTTGGGTCGAACCGGCGGGCGACGCTTCGCCGTCTAAGAAACGTCCCCGCCCGCCCTCGACTGTCAGTCTGCCGACCGAATTGGTCACATCTCTGTACTAGTGGAACAGCATCTCCCGCGGGATCTCCCGCTTCTCAATGCCCGGACCGGTGATATACAATCGCAAGGCCTGCCCCCCCTTGCACTGGAACATCCGTGCTTCAATCGGATGGAATCCCGCTTTCAGAGCGATCTTGCCGGCAACTTCACCGTCACCGTGAACACCGTCGTTGTCCGCGATCAGCGTATCCGCTACGAGCAAAGCGCTGCCATCATCGGAACTGATGCCAAACTCGTACATGCCGTCGCTCGGCACGAGAACATACCCTTGGAACAACAGACCGTAATCCTCCGGTCGGGCGATCTCCGGTATCGCCACGGTGTCAGCAACGAATTCGCTCACTGCTGTAAGGGAGTCGAAGTCGGGCAGCCGGTGCCACTCACCCTCATAGTAAGAACACTGCAGGCCGGGCTGCTCGGCGACCGACACCGGGTCCCGAGGAACCAGCTTCTGGACGGAAAGATTGGAGACGACACCACCGGCGGCCGGTTTATCGAATGCTTTCGCGCGAAGTGTCGTCGACGCCAGAAGGGTGAATGGTCCAGTGAACTCGGGTGAATCGAAGGTTGGTTCGCTCCCATCCAGTGTGTAGCGAACCGTCGCGCCCGGCATCGGACTGTACATCCGGGCGACTGTACTGTCAATGAAGATCTGGTCGCTCACATCGATACGGGCGATACTGGCCGACGCCGCATCGTAGTGAGTAGATAACGGCGTGACGAAGTCATGTTGGCGACCTGCTACCGATGCCGCCAGCAGTTTGATATTGGGATTTGCCGGCAAAATTACCGAGTGTGCGTCGTTTGCAAGAAGGATCCTCTGTGCGTACACATAGGTGAACTTATATATATCGTTCTCGCCCTCGGCCGTGTGTCGATGCGTTCCCGCCCAGGCCACCGGCATTTGGTTGACATACATCGGAAGGATCTCCGAGGTCTCGTCAACCATCCGGCCGTTTACCAGTCTGTTGTTCCATTGCCCGATCGGTTCCGTGTACTCGAACAGGGAAACGGGATACTCAGCCCGGCCGTTGGCGAACTCCACCGTCACGATGCCCTCAGCCGGTCCCCCGGTGGCGAGCAGGAGAAGGTAGAGGTCGGAGCTGTGTGACGATCTCTCAACGTCCGGTAGTGTCAGTCGTTGTGCGTCGCACGACAAGACATTCAGTGCACCCGCATCAGTCGGGCCGGTCACGAACCGCACGCCCTGAAAAGTCAGTTCCTTGGTGAGCAGCTCACCCGCCAGCGTGTTACCTTCGCCGTCCAGATCACCATCGGTTCTGTCAGCGTCGAGCGAAACGCCGTCGAGATTATACGGCAGCTCGATCGGCTGCGACACCAGAGGCGCAACAACCGCCCGGTCATGCTCCTTGAGTCGCACCGCAAACGCCTTCGGCTGGTACGGGGTGAGAGAGAGGCTGAGAGTATTGCCGTCGGCGGGGAGTAGACCAATTTCCTCCTCCTGCCCATTCACTTCACGAGCTGACACGATCGGACTATTGAACACGATTGACGTGTTGTCAGCGCCCTGTCCCGCCAGCTCCTTCACGCGCACGACAATCTCGTCTGACTTTTCGGCGATCTTGACCGCCTCCACCATCACCCGACCGTCACCCTCCAGCGACAGCAGCGAGTACTCCTTGCCGAGCGATCCGTCGTGCGAAGGAACTTCGTAGGCCACCATCGGCTGGTTCAACCCGGCCGCCAGCCACGAGGTGTTGGATTCAGACCATGACCCTTCATGTCCCGAGACCGAAAAGGCAAAACGGTGACTGCCGATATCCTGTGTTCTTTCGTCGCCGACCCAGTTCCACGAGTCAAACACGCCCGGCGTGTGGATCAATGTGAGACGAAGCGTACCCGGGTCGGGGTGGTCCCAGCCGTACTTGCAGTCGTTCATCACGCTAAAACCGTACGAGTTGTCAGGCGCGCTGATGTCCGCCCACTGATGCGCCGGCACTTCGTATCTCTTATCGGTATTCAAACCGCGAGTAATCGTTCCCAGCCCGAGATCATACGTCACACTATCGTTGGCAAACGTCGGGTTGAAAGCTACCTTCAGCAGCGTCTCTTTCTCCGCCCAATCGACCTCGTTGACGAAGTCGATCCGGTCCCCGGTTGCTCCAGCCGCAAGCCGAATAGTCGTCCGGTACGTCGAGTTTCCGTGCTTCCGTGTGACTCTCAGCGCTCCGCGCACAGCGCCTAATTCCACGATTTCAATCTCCGGTGTACCTTCGACTTTTCCCTTCGGTCCGGCCAGCAAGTCTTCATACTGAATCTCCCACGCCGGCCACTGACGTGGCTTGTTGAAGAATAACTGCCACTCGATCGGCGCCGCCAGTACTTCGCGACTGGCCAATTTGTCGAAGATCGAAGCTACATCGCCGTTGGCATTGAGCGTTACTTTGTAGCGGGTGTTTTCGAGTGTCGATTCCGTCACGATAATATTCTGCTTCCCCTCATAGTCTGACTCCGACGGCCGCACGTCGTAAACGGCGAACCCTACCGAGGGGACGTCAGCGAGGAACAAGACCGTCGCAGAACCGTTCTCCGTCACCACCACCTGGCTCGGCGTCTCCTTGCCGTCGGGTCCGAACACACGCACGTTCTCCATCTTCGGAAGGGCCACTTCGACAACATCATTCCGCTCGATTGACAGGGGATTGTAGACCACCACGCTTCGACCCTTGCTCCGCGTATCGAGCGCCGGCGTTATCGCCGCGATCGCACCATCCTGCACGCCGGCGAACTGATTGAGCGAGAGAAGCTCATCGCTCCATGAGAACTCATACGCTTCGGGGATCGACGTTCCCGTCAGATCATCATGAAACTGATGCCAGAGGAATCTAATCCAGGCCTGTCGCAGGGTCTCTTGCGGATACTCGTAGCCGCCGAGCAAAGTTGCCGAGACCGCTGCGCGCTCCGCCGCATCGGCCAGCAGCTCGTTGCGGCGGTTCCAGCGTTTCATCGCAGCCTGCGAGGTATAGCACCCCACTCCGTGTCGTGTCATCACCAGTTCGTCGTCAAACACCGGCAACGCAGCTTCGGGATACTGCGAGACCAGCCACGGCAGATCGTCGGCGCCGATACTTGCCACCGCAATCGGTCCGTCGCTGTGAATCGACTTCTCCAGCCAATCGACCGACAGCGAATCCGGGGAGCCCCCGACATCACCCGTACCGAAATAGGCGTATCCCGCATAGCACCCGGTCGTATCGCCCAAACCGTCGATTTCAGCCAGCCACGCCGTATCGCGCGAGAGATCATCGCGGAACTGCGTGCCATAACTGCCGGGATTGAGAGCGGCCATAATCGTCGACCCGTCAACACCACGCCACGTGCCGATCGAGAACGGAATATCAACCCAGCAACCCCAGGTCAGCTTCTGTGTCGAGAAGCTCTTCAGACCACAGTGGTGCGCGATCGACGGCAACGCATAGCCGAACCCGAAACAATCCGGCATAAAGATGTCATAACTTTGTTTCCCGAACTCTTCTTTGTAGAAGCCGTTGCCGTACAGGGTGTGACGCACCAGCGATTCGAACGACGGGATGTTGACATCAACCGCATCCACCCAGCTTCCCGCCACCCGCCAGCGACCATCGGCGACGTACTGTTTCAATCGCTGGTAGTCCTCAGGGTAGTACTCCTTCGCCAGCATGTAGCGGAAGGCGCCCTCGAAACTGAACGTGTAGTCCGGGTACTGCTCAATGAGTTTGAAGTTGTCATGCAGGGTATTCGGTATGAACTCCTCGATCGTGTTTATGATAGTCCAGCGCCACTGGGTATCGAGATGCGCTGTCGCCACTACGCCCAGCGTTTTCTTCTGCGCAGAATCCGGCGCCTGCTGGGCGCCCACCGTCACCGCAAAAAACAGGCAGGCAAGGATCGCAAGTCTGGCTGCTGTACGCATGACCAACTCCTTCGAATATTGTAACAACCTCATTGATCTTTATCGTGCCGACCTCAGGAAACCAAAACCACTCCTGAAGCCTTTCTGCTTCAATCTGTCGAACAGGACGGCTGCCAGGATCACCAGACCGAGCACCACCTTCTGTGTGTAGCTCTCGATATTGGTAAGGTTCATGCCGTTTTGTATGACGCCGATTATGAAGGCGCCGATCAGCGTCCCGACAATCTTTCCCTCACCGCCACTCAGGCTCGTGCCTCCCACGACGACGGCGGCGATCACATACAACTCATAAGTCAGTCCGTAGGTCGGAGCGCCGCTCTTTAACTGCGATGCCATGATGATCCCGCCTACCCCCGCCAGCAAACCACACAGCGTATAGGCGAGCAGGAGGACTGCATTCACCCGCACGCCTGCCAGCCGGGCTGCTTCGGGATTGCCACCGACCGCGTAGATATGTCGTCCGAGCACCGAGCGCTCCATCATCACCCAGGCAAGAAAATACAACCCGAGCATGAGGATTACCGCGACCGGAAGGTTCAGAAGCGGATCGCTTCCGCGACCGAGCCACACGAAATTCTCTGGCAGCTGATAGATCGGCTTCCCCTGTGAAATGATATACGCAATCCCCGCCGCCACCTGCATCATGGCAAGGGTCGCAATGAACGGCGGAATCCGAAAGGCGGTGATCATCACACCACTAAACGCGCCTACTCCGGCACAGACTGCCAGAGCCGCCAGCGCCGAGATGACAACACCGGTCGTTGAAACACCCGCCCCGCCCAGCGATCCAACCACCCACGCAATCACCACCGCCGACAGCGCAATCAGACTGCCGACCGAGAGATCTATCCCCGCCGTGATTATCACGACCGTCATGCCGATCGCAATTATCGCGATCACCGTGATCTGATTCGCGACATTGCGAAGGTTTTCCGCAAGCAAGAAGGTCGGCCAGCGACGGCTCGGCGGGCTGCTTATCTTACTGACTGTGATATGACCGAACTGTGGAAGAATCTGTCTGACGATCGGTTGGAAGGAAGTAGTCGTAAAAACGTGAAACTCGTTTTCGGATGTGATATCCAACGCGCTCAGCGAGGCTCGTACTGAGACCGGATCACCGGCGATCGTCGTCACCTGCCATCCGCTCTGCCGGGCAGCCTCAGAAAAGGCGTCGGCAAACTCCCTGTCATCGGTAGAGCTCGAGGTTACCACCAGCGCGCTGCGGGGCGAGGGAGTCTCGTCCTCAAGTTGTTCCATCAATGCCTCGGCACCCAACTTACCGGTCACCGCCTGATCCTTAAGCGTAAGTACGGAAAACAGCACGCACAGCAGCACCAGTACCGGCAGCATACCGTAGTCGGAGAGAATCTTCTTCACCCTGATTCTGTGCATACGACCTTTCATACCGCCAGCGCCATCACGTCTTCCTGTGTGACACCAGACAGGTCGCTGATCTCGCCGGTCATCCGTCCGGCCTTCATGACCAACACCCGGTCACACATTCCGAGAATCTCAGGAAGCTCGGAGGAGATAAGAACTATCGCCTTACCTTCGGCGGCCAGCTTGCGAATGATGACATACATCTCATACTTGGCGCCGACATCAATCCCACGCGTCGGCTCATCGAATACAATCACCCGCGAGTCGGACTCAAGCCAGCGCGCCACCAGCAGCTTCTGCTGGTTGCCTCCCGAGAGATTTTCCGCTCGCTGCGAGGGCGCACTGATTTTGATGGCCAGGGAGCCAACCTTGCCTTCGAACGCATCCATCTCCCGGCGGCGATCGATCATGCCGAATCGCGACCAGCGACGAAGATTCCCCAGCGCGAAATTCTCGAGCGCCGAGGCACACAGCACCAGTCCCTGACCCTTGCGATCTTCGTTGAGCAGACAGATGCCTGCTTCGATCGCCTCGCGCGGGCTGGATATGTCAACGTGCTTACCATCGAGCTCGAATGTCCCCGACTCCCGTCCATCGGCCCCGAACAACAGTCGGGCCATCTCGGTTCGACCGGCCCCCATCAGACCCGAAATCCCCAGTATCTCTCCCGACCGCACCGAAAACGAGACATCGCGCACCGGACCGCCGCTCAGATGCTCCACCCGAAACATGACCTGACCGGGTGTCGACTCACCTCGCGGAAACTCACTCTCGAGTGGGCGCCCTACCATTAGCTCTATCAATTGCTCCCGCGACAGACTACCGGTCTCCTCTGTTGCAACCGTCACGCCATCGCGCATGACCGTAATACGATCCGAAATCTCAAACACCTCGTTCAGTCGATGACTGACAAACAGGATACCGATGCCCTGTTCGACAAGGTCACGAAGTATCACGAACAGGCGCTCCACTTCGCGCGGTGTCAGCGACGCCGTCGGCTCATCCATAATCAACACCCGCGCCTCGGCCATCAGCGCCCGGGCAATCTCCACGAGTTGTTGCTCTGCGACTGACAGCGACGCTACCCGGGTCGAGGGATCGAGCGAGGTCCCCAGCTGAGCAAGGATTTCTCGCGCCTTCGCATCCTGTTCAGAACTGCTGACCAGTCCGCCCCGGGTGATCTCCCGCCCGAGAAAGAGATTGTCTGCAATCGAGAGAAACGGGATAAGTGTGAATTCCTGGTAGATGGCGACCATACCCCGGCGAAGTGAGTCGAGAGGAGAGGACACGCGGTACGGTGCATTCTCGAATAATATCTCACCGTCGTCCGGCTGGTGCACACCGGTGAGCACCTTGATCATGGTGCTTTTGCCGGCGCCGTTTTCACCGACCAGCGCATGTATCTCGCCGGGGCGAAGATCGAAGGAACCATCGGCGATCGCCTGAACGCCCGGGAAACCCTTGCGCAGACCGACTACGCCAAGCAGAGAGGACGTCTTGTCTGGGCTCGCCGTGTTCCTTCCGTCAGCATCTGTGATCTCGCTACTGCTCATCTGCCTGTGTGAAGAGGCCGCATGGAATCAGTATTGAGGGGGGAAGGTGTTCACCGGAGATATACGACCTGACGGCGTCGATCGTCCTGCTGCCGATCAAGTACGGGTTCTGGATCACATCCGCATAGATCTTACCGGCCTTGATGGCTTCGCGCGCCTCGGGAACGGCATCAAACCCGACAATGATCACTTTCCCGGATTTGCCGGCTTTCTCCACCGCCGCCAGGGCGCCCAGCGCCGAGTCGTCGTTGATGCCGAATATCGCTTTCAGTTCGGGATGCGCCTGCAGGATATCTTCAGCGGTTCGGAACGCCTGGTCTTTTACACCGTGACCGCTCAGCCTGGCGACCACCTCGACACCCGGCGCCATAGCAATCGCTTCTTCGAATCCCTTCACCCGCTGAATCACGGATTCAACTTCGGGATGATCGATTATCGCCACTTTCCCTTCGCCGCCGATCGCCGCGATAATCGCCTGCGCTGCCAAACGACCGCCTTCGACGTTATCCGATGCTACGTGGGTGACCACCTGTGCGTTATCGGCCAGACAGGCGATATCGGCCGTAAACACCGGAATCCCCGCATCGTTGGCCGCCTTGATAGCAGTGCCGATCGAACGCGAGTCGCACGGACAGACAACGATCGCGTTGACCTTCTGTATGATGAAATCCTGCAGTTGGTCCTTCTGTTTGGCGACATCGAACTCGCCGGCCGTAACCAGCAGTTCATAGCCATTGGAGTCGGCGGCCGCCTGAAGGCCCGCCTCGAGATCCTGATAGAAGGGGTGGGTTCGAGTCAGCAGGCTGACTCCGATTGTGATGTCTGAATTGGTTCCGGCCGCCATATCATCGGCCGTATCCGAACTGCCGCATCCGGCAAGCATGGCTATCGCGAGAACAGCCAGCGCAGTCGCTGTCACCCGTGCAATCCTGACCATAGGAAACCTCACCGTCTCTGCTGGGTGGCCCCGCCCTTCGGGGCCGGCGTCTTATTGCTTATTCGTTGAAAGCGAATATAGCGCGCCGGGAGAAAGAGCGCAAATGGTGAACCGATCCGCGGTCGTGAAACAAGTCGGCCGGTGTGCGCTCAGCACCAGGAATGACGGTTATCCTATTGCCGGCGAGCGGGGTTTACCCCTACTTCCGCTCAAGTTCTTCGATCCAGTTCTGCACCACAATGATGCGATCATTCGACTGCGCCTGAATCGGCACATTGATGAGGAATCTCTGCCCGTCTTTCGACGGCACGTATCGTCGGGCCGACACCAGCCCCGCGTAGCTCACCGGTTGGGTGAAGAGCTTCTTCGGCTGTCCAATCTCAAATCTGCCGTCCAGCATGCTGACCTCAACCGACATCAGGTCGTTCCCCTGGTAGAAAAAAATCTCCTTGTTGTCGGCGCGCCATGTCGGGCTGAATCCGCCGTCGTTTGACACCTGCCATCGCCCGCGCTCCCCCGCCATTTCGCTCACGTAGATTTCGTTGCGCCCCGACTCATTGGACGTGTACAGGATGTACCGGCCGTTACTTGAAACGGACGGTGAGACTTCGGTGTATCTCGACGCGATAACCGGTGCAAGAGAAGCGTCGGCGAAATCATACCGGTAGATGCTCAAGCCGTCTACGTTGCTGTTCACGTACAAGACGCTGTCAGAGAACCAGTGCCCCGGTGCATTCATGAGCGTGTCGAGCCCTTCAATGTTTTGTACAGCGCCCTGACCGTCGGCTCGCTTGTACTTCGTATTGAATGATCCACTCTCAGCTTCGGAGTAGGCGATATACTTTCCGTCGGGCGACCACACCGGCATGACATTGTTCACTTTGTCGAACGTGAGCCGGGATACCAGGTTTCTCTTGAAGTCCCGTATCCAAAGATCTTCATTCGACCCCTGCGTATCGAACAAACCGAACACCACCTTGGACCCGTCGGGGGAAATGGCGAAATCCCGGTAGGCGTCCGGCTCACCGACCTTCTCGAGCTCTGCTCCCTTGCGGTCGAACCAGACCAGCTCCGACCTGTTCGAGGTGGAAGTATACTGGTAGAGAAGTATCCCGTTGTCCGAGGTTCCGAATACCGACGCGTTGCCTGACTGATCGATTCCCTGTGCCACCGGCACCGGCTCGCCGACCAGCTTAAACTCGTCCTCGTCGAATCGCTGGGCAAGCAGCAGCTTATCTCTGATAAACAGAAGATACCCCTGTTTGCAGAATTCGACCCTCGATTCCAACAACCGCATCTCGTCCTTGCCGAACACCAGCGTCGATTCATCCGATTCGATCGAGCCGACCCGAAGCTCCGAGCCGGTCGTGGTATACACGATGTACAGAAAATGGATGCCGTCGGAAAGAAACCAGGGCCAGGCCGTGGAACGCTCACCCCTGGCCGAGTCGATTTTGGTGGCATACTGCGGTGTGCCACCGGATGCCGACACGTATTTGAGTGTGTCCGACTGCTGCCCGTCGAACAGAATATACCCGGTGCTGCCCCAGTTGCCGTCGGCGCCGTATGTTTCGCATAACAACTGGGCCGGCCCGCCTGCCACCGGAATCTTGTAGAGCTGATTGCCTTTGAAAAACGCGATGTACTTCGAATCGGGCGACCAGAACTGGCGGGTGATATCCTCCGTGCCGCGCAGCGGGTAGGGCTCCAGCGAGTTGAGCGGTCGGATCCACAGCATGGTGACACCCAGCGTGTCGGTCGCCCGAAAAGCGATCAGGCGACCATCGGGCGATATTCGAGACCAGTTGACCGAACGGATCTCCGGGGTCTCGCCGGCCGGGGAGATCGCGAACCGATTGGTAAGACGCACCTCTTCGGGCTGCGCCCACAGCAGGTAACCCAGAAACAGCGAACAGGCAATACCGACCGCGCCGACAATACGGGCCACCGTGAACTTGAACTTGCGACGTTTGGCCACGTGCACCGGAAGGCCGACCTGTGAGCCCCCCTGGGAGATCCAGCGAAGTTCGTCGAGAAGATCCGCCGCCGATTGCCAGCGCTTCTGCGCGTCCTTGGACAGACACTTCTTCACCAGCCGCTCGAACAGCGGCGGCGTCGCCGGCAGCAGCACCGAGATCGGCGTGGGATCCCGTTCGATAATGGCCGCGATAAGTGTCGCCTGCGACGTTCCCTCGAACGCCCGCCTGCCGGTCGTCATCTCATACAGCATGGCGCCGAACGCGAAGATGTCGGAACGTGCATCGGCTTCCTTCCCCTCCAACTGCTCGGGGGCCATGTATTGCATGGTGCCCAGGATGGTTCCGGCTCCGGTGAGAGGCGTCGTCTGCGTCACTCCGGAAAGCTCGCGCGGCATGCCGTCATTGGCCGCAATCTTCGCCAGGCCGAAATCCATCAGCTTGGCCCCTTCGCCCGTCAGCATAACATTGCCCGGCTTGAGGTCGCGATGAATCAGGCCCTGTCGATGGGCGGAGTCAAGCGCACTGGCCACTTCGATAGCGATCCGAAGCATCTCAGTGTACGGAACAGGACCTCGACCAAGTCTGGAGGCAAGCGTCTCTCCCTCCAGAAACTCCATCACCAGAAAATCGTAGCCGTCGTGGTGACCGATGTCATAGAGAGTACAAATACTCGCGTGATTCAGACTCGAGATAGCCTTCGCCTCCCGCTCGAACCGCTGCTTGAAATCCGGCATCCCCGCCACATGCTCAGGAAGGATTTTGATGGCGACGGTACGGTCGAGGCGGGTGTCTTTGGCTTTGTATACCTCGCCCATTCCCCCGGCGCCCGCCTGTTCGATTATCTCATACGGTCCGAGTTTCGATCCGGCCTGCAACGACATGTGTGCTCCAATGAAGTGATGTGCCCAGTTTGACTCGCGCTAGATGACAAGTATTAAAGGCCCATTCTGTCCATTTAACAAGCACCAAATCGTCGCAGGTGAGGTTTCTTTCGGCAGGCGCCATTCGCAAAGTTACCGATCACCTCCGTCCCCGGCAGGACTGCTGCTTTATGTGCCTGCCTTGCAATGACTTCGCCTCGTAGTCGGTCGATGCGGCCGGGCCGGGAGGAACGGAGAGGGAGCCGATAAACAGAACGAAAAAAAACCCCCGCAGAGGCGAGGGCTTTGTCGATCGTGCTATGTGGCTAGGACAGCGATGCAACCTTCTTCTCGATATGACCGTACACTTCCTTCAGCGCCTTCTTCGGGCTGAACTCGACAAAGGAAGAGTCCTCTTCGACCCGGACCGTATGACCGGCGGGCCAGAAGAACAGCTCGCCCGCCTTGCAGATCTCTTCCGTACCATCTCCATATCGTACGTGCACCGCACCTTCGAGCATATATCCCCAGTGCGGACACTGGCATTTGTCCTCGTGAAGACCTTCCAGCAGGGGAGTGGCGTCGGCGCCCGCCGAGAGCGTGACATAGGCGACCGCCATGTTGTCCCATTCGGCGACGCGGAACGTTGCGACAGGAAGCTGCAACGCTACCGGGGCTTCTTCTTTGCGAATCTTCATCTGATCGACTCCTTCATGTTGGCTGTTGGGTTCTCGTTTGAAACCTGTTCCCGCATCGCCAACGATATCCTGCCAACAAGCGAAAATCTATGACCTGCAAGACACGATCTTGATGATCGTGGATTTAATGTATCCATATTTTATGGTAAAGTCAATGACTTCCCTGGCGTGGTCAGCACGGGCAGCGCCGCTCGATCGACAACTTCCGGCTTTAAGTTTGACACCGGGTGAGCCTCTCATGCACCTTACTGAAAACTCCCTTCTTCTGGACTTCGAGCGGTCACATGGATTCATCAGGCGAAAGAGATCTCAAACAGAAGATCGGTCTCTGGACCGGTCCGGCTCTTGCTGTCGGCCTGTTGCTGTTCGCCGACCTCGACACGCACAACTCCGCCGTCACGAGTACGGCCGCCGTCGCCGCGCTCATGGCCGTGTGGTGGATTACCGAGGCTATCCCCATCCCCGCAACGGCGCTGCTTCCCATTCCCCTCTTTCCGCTTCTGGGGATCATGGACGGCCGTTCGGTGGCATCGACCTACTTCAACAACATCATTCTGCTGTTCATCGGGGGCTTCATCGTCGCGCTGGCCATGCAGAAATGGAACCTGCATCGTCGGGTCGCACTCTGGACAATCAGGCTCATCGGCGGCGGCCCCAAACGAATCGTGCTCAGTTTCATGCTCGCCACCGCCTTTCTTTCAATGTGGATTTCCAACACCGCGACCACCATGATGATGGTCCCGATCGCCCTCTCCGTCATCCTGAGATTCCGCGACTCCGACTCCTCACCGGCGGTGAATCGCTTCGCCGTAGCACTGCTGCTCGGCATCGCCTACTCAGCATCGATCGGCGGCATGGCCACCCTGATCGGCACACCGCCCAACCTCGCCTTCGTGCGGATCTTCGCCATCTCGTTCCCGGAAGCCCCGGAGATAAGTTTCGCGGAGTGGCTGGTATTCGCACTCCCGCTGTCGATTACATTCGTTCTGATCGCCTGGGGACTGCTCCAGCTCCTCTTCATGCCTCGCACGTTTGAACCACCAAAGCTCCCCATGTTCCGGGATGAGTTGAGCAAACTCGGCCGGGTCACGTATGAAGAGAAGGTCGTGCTCGGAATTCTGTCGCTGATGGCGTTCCTGTGGCTGACCCGTATAGACATAAATCTCGGGGCTGTTACCCTACCGGGCTGGTCGAGTCTGTGGAGCACACCGGGTTTCATTGACGACGGCACGGTTGCAATTGCGGTCGCGCTGCTCCTGTTCATTCTCCCGTCACGCTCCGGGGAAGAGCGCCTCATGGACTGGAAAGCGGCCTCACAACTCAACTGGGGAATCGTTATCCTCTTCGGCGGTGGCTTTGCGCTGGCGGCCGGCTTCAAGGAATCCGGTCTGTCAACCTGGGTCGCCGAACGTATGCAGGGGCTCGGCTCCATCTCACCGTTGTTTCAGGTGATGGCGACCTCGACTATCATGACTTTTCTGACCGAGTTCACCTCCAACACCGCCACCACCCAGATCGTCCTGCCGCTGCTGTCGGCGCTCACACAGGCAATCAAGACCAATCCACTACTGCTTATGATTCCCGCCACCCTGTCGGCCTCGTGTGCCTTTATGATGCCGGTTGCGACGCCACCGAATGCAATCGTGTTCGGATCCGGGGAGATCCGAATGGCCGACATGGTGAAAGCAGGTTTGATCATGAATCTCGTGGGAGTGGTGCTAATCACCGCCCTGATCTTTCTTGTCGGACCCTGGCTCCTCCATATCGATCCGGGCCTGATGCCTGAGTGGGTCTTGCCCTAGTTCCCCGCCGTCCTGTTTCTATCACGATGGCTGCAACCGACTCGATCCGCTCCGACGAGCAAAGAAATAGCCCACCTGCCATTCCGATGTTGTATCTTGGAGTAAGTCGTCGGTTCCGCACAACCCGCTTTTCTCCGACCGCGAGGTCCGGCCAATCAAGAAACCAGGTCCAATGGGAGGAAGATCCATGCAAGCCTACGGATCCGGCTTTGCACACGTGTATAACCAACGATGGTCAGCCTTCAGCAAACAGATAGCTCCCCATCTTATCGGCTACTACGAGCAAACTAAAATCGGACGCGCTAACAAGAACGTTCTCGATCTCTGCTGCGGCGCCGGACATCTCGCCAACCACTTCCTCGCGAAGGGCTATCGCCTCGTGGGAATTGACCTTTCGGAACACATGCTGAAGTACGCTGAAGAGAACAACAGGCGGTTCGTCGAATCGGACCGGGCGAGGTTTGTCCAGGGTGATGCGAAGATGTTTTCCCTCGATGAGCGGTTCGGACTGGTTGTCTCGACCTACGATTCTCTGAACCACCTGGAAAGCCTCAGCGCCCTCCGCGACTGCTTCGCCTGCGTACGGGGCGTCTGCGACGGCATCTTCATATTCGACCTGAACACTCGCCGCGGGCTGACGCGATGGAACGGGGTGACGATCGACGACAGGGGAGAGGACGGTCTGATTCTGACCCGCGGTCTTTTCGAGAAAGACTCCGACAAAGCCGTCATGAGAATATCCGGCTTCTGTAGAAACGATAACAACAGCTTCGCCCGTTTCGACGAAACCGTCTTCAACACCGCCTTTGATTTGCAGCAGGTCAGGGCGGCTCTGCAGGAGACCGGCTGGCGAAATACCCGCTTCGCCTCTATTAATAGTCTCTCGACCCCGCTCGAGGACCCGGAGTCCGAGGGGCGGGTGTTCGCGGTCGCAGAGCGCTGACAATCGTTCGGCGGCCGGCGCCCTGTTCAGAATCTGCACAGCTCAGGGCAATCCCGGCCATGTATCATACTTTTCCGGCAAAAACCTCAAGAAACTGTTGACAAAACCGAAATAAAGTACGTGTATATGCAACAAACGAGATCGAACCGACGTTTAAGCGTTGGAAGGAATGACGAGGATGGAATCAGAACACCCACAGATGAAGCCTGACTTGATAAGGGCTGTCAGCCGTTGCTGGCTCTCCGTCAAAGCCTCCGGCCGCAAGTTGCTCGCGGAACTAAAGCACGACCTGACGTTCGAGCAGCTCATCGTTTTGTTTATCCTCCGGGACCGCGACGGCCAGAATTTGCGGGATTTGTCCGAAGCCGCTGATAGAGAACGTACTACGATGACTCGCATGGTCGATGGCCTGGAAAAACGCAACCTCGTCGTCCGCGTGCCGGACAAAACCGATATGCGCAACAAACTGGTCTATCTCACCAGGCAGGGGCGCTTGATGGCCGATGGTCTGGACGAGCACGCCGAGAAGTTCCGTAAGCAGGCATTTGAGGGACTGAGCGAGGCTCAGATTGCTGATGCGACCCGGATTATCGAAAAAGTGGTCGCCAATCTTGGCTGCCAGGAATGATATATTCTTTCATAATAAGTGTATATGCACGTAACGCGGGAGTACAAGCGGTGCCATCAAATCGCAAGGGGACCAATCATATGACCACTTTGAAAAGTGCGGCCGTGGCGCTCGCACTGCTCACCTTCTCCAGTCTCGGGTGCGACGGCGCCAAAACCGAGACGCGCTCCATGGAGCAGATCTATGCCGATGAGGGCGTTCCCGTGAGGTTCGAAACTCTCATGCCGCAACAGTTCGTTCGCGAGGCAGAGTTTACCGCCGTTCTTACCGGAATCGAGGAGTCCTCCGCGTACGCGGCGGTGGCCGATCGCATCGACCGGATAAACGCCGAAGTGGGAGACTACGTCAGCAAGGACTCCGTCATTCTGACATTCCCGACCGATAACCCCTCTGCCAACTACTATCAGGCGAAAGTTCAGTACGAAAACGCCAGGGCGAACTTCAACCGCATGAAAGAATACTTCGAAACCGGCGGTCTTTCGCGGCAGGATTTCGACAACGCCGAAGCTTCGTTCCGCGTCGCCGAAGCCAACTGGGACGCTGTCAGGCAGTCGGTGCTGGTCCGCGCCCCGATCAGCGGTGTGCTCACCCGCCTCAACGTGCGTGAGTCCGACAACGTCGAAAAGGAAGAGGAATTGTTTGCTGTCTCGCGCACCGACAAGTTGAAGGCCACCGTCTGGGTCCCGGACTACCAGGTTCAGTCAATAGCATCCGGCATGCCCGCTTCCGCAACCTGGCAGGGCGAGACGTTGTCGGGGACCGTCGTCCAGGTCGACCGATCAGTCAACCGACAGCGCCAGGCCTTCGGCGTCACCGTCGAATTCGACAACTCCCGCGGAGACATGCAGAGCGGCATCACAGCCGTGATCTCCATAGCAACCTACGTGAAAGATTCGGCTCTGGTAACGAAACGCAAGAATGTCCTCTCGGACAACGAAGGCTCGTATGTATTTCTCGACGACAACAACAACGCCGTGAAACGCTATGTCACACTCGGTGAATCGTACGCGCTGGATATCGAAATCGCCGACGGCGTGAGCGCGGGTGATCGACTGGTCACCGAAGGTCAACTTCACCTGGAAAACGGTACGCGGCTCAAGGTGATCGATGACGTGACTGTCGAAGGCTCTGTTGCCGCACACGAGCAGTAACTCCCTGCAACCCTTGGACGACGCAACCAGCGAGATCAGACTATGATACTGTCAGACCTGTCGATAAAACGCCCGATCATGATGACCATGATCCTCGTGGTCTTCCTCTTGTTCGGCGGATTGGCCTACTTCGGGCTGAACCTCGAACTCTTTCCCGACATCTCCCTGCCGGCCATCACCGTCCAGACTGTCTACGCCGGCGCCGGACCCAGGGAGATAGAGACCCAGATCACGAAACCGATCGAAGACGCCGTTTCGTCGATCTCGAATATCGACTACATGCGCTCCTACTCCATGGAAGGCGTCTCCATCGTCACCATCCTCTTCACCCTGGACAAAGACGAGGATGTCGCCAATCAGGAAGTTAAGGACAAGGTCGACGCTATCCTGAATGATCTTCCCGCTGATGCTGACCGACCGATCATTCAGAAGATGGATCCTATGAACCGGCCGGTCGTCGAGGTCGTCCTGAGCGGAAATCTCAGCCCCACGGAGTTGTGGGACCTCGCCGACAAGACACTCAAGAACCGGCTGTCGCAGGTCGACGGTGTCGCTTCGATCGAAATAACCGGTGGCCAGGAACGGGAGATCCGTATCGAGATGGACAACCGTACCGTCTTCCAGAACTCCGTATCCCTGGTCCGGCTCTCGCAGGTTCTCGCCTCACAGAACCTCGACATGCCGGCCGGCAGCTTCAAACGTGAGTCTCAGGATATCTCCGTGCGACTCAAAGGCGAATTCGCAGACCTGAACGCACTGGAGGCACTCGAAATTCCCACCGCTGCCGGCAACAAACGGCTCGCCGACATCGCGACCGTCATCGACACCGGCGCCGACGTCAGCGAACGAACCTCCTTTTTTGATAACCAGACGCAAACCGGCAGCGACAACGTCGTTGTGCTCGGCGTGATGAAAACCGACGATGGTAACACGGTCGAGATCGCACACCGTATCCACAACCAACTTCCCGAAATGCAGGAACTACTGCCGGCGCAAGCATCGCTGCGTATCGCAACCGACAACTCGATTTTCGCCGAGGATACCGCCGACGACACGATCTCGACCATCTTCCTCGGCATCATTCTGACCTCGATAGTCCTTCTGCTTTTCCTGCACGACCTTCGCTCAACCGTCATCGTCGCGCTTTCCATGCCGATGTCGATTCTGTCGACCTTCCTGCTCGTGCAGCTCTCCGGCTACACCCTGAATATCATGACTCTGATGGGACTTTCGACATCGGTCGGTATCCTGGTGTCAAACTCGGTGGTCGTCATCGAAAACATTTTCCGCTACAAACAAATGGGCAGTGGAAAGACCGAAGCCGCTGCTAAAGGCACCAGCGAGGTCGTCGCTGCTGTGCTTGCGGCCACCCTCACGAATCTCGTGGTCTTCCTGCCAATCGCCAACATGACGTCCATCGTCGGTACCTTCTTCAGGCAGTTCGGCATGACGGTAGTGTTTGCCACCGTGTTCAGTCTGCTCATGTCGTTCACGCTGGTCCCGATGCTGGCCTCGAAGATTCTCCCCACCAAACTCGGCGCCGGCGGACGGCTGGGGCAATGGTCGGAGAAGACCTTCGCCTGGTGGGAGCAGGCGTACCGAAAAACACTGGAGATGTTCCTCCACAGCAAAAAGAAGGCGCTCGCTTTTGTCGGCTTTTCAGTCGTCCTCCTCGTACTCAGCGTCGGCGTGGCCGGCAAGGTCGGGTTCGACTTCATGCCCCGCATGGACGAGGGTGATATCGAGATTCAGGTCGAACTGCCCCTCGGATACAAGCTGGACGAGACGGCAGCCGTGATGGATGACATCGACACCAGGCTGCGAACCTACGAACAGGTCAAATACACCCTCACGACCATAGGTCAGATCAACGCCACCAACGTCGGTACCAACATGGCCAAGGTAAAAGTGAAGTTGATCAGCGCCGCCGATCGCCGGGAAACCACCGACGAAATGGCGGGACTGTTCACCAGGGACTTCTCCGAGATCCCCAACGCCATGATTCGCGTACTCGCCGTCTCATCCGTCGGCAGCGGTGAAAGCCCCATTCAGCTTGCTGTTACCGGGCTCGAAATGGACACCCTGCAGGCCTACACCGACAAAGTGATGGCGTCGATCAAAGATATTCCCGGGATGGTCGGACTCACCACCGGCTCCCGACCCGGCAAGCCGGAAATCGCTCTCTATCCCGACCGCAAGAAACTCTCCGATGCCGGCCTCACGGTCTATGATCTTGCCATGACGCTTCGCAGTGCCGTCGAAGGTATCGTGACCACGCAGTATCGGGATCAAGGCGAAGAGTACGATATCCGCCTGACCATGCCTGACATGACGATGAACTCGCCGGAAAACATCCGCAACCTGGCCGTGGTCGGACCGAACGGTATCTATCGTATGGAGCAGTTGACTGATGTGAAGTTCATCGACGGCTACTCGAAAATCGAGCACCTCGATCGTACCCGCACCATCTTCATCACCGCCAACACCGCCACCGGCTACGCCCTCGGCGATATCACCAACGCCATTGATCTGCGACTGGCCGATATCACGTTTCCGCCCGGCTATCGCACCGAGTGGCAGGGGAGTGTGAAGATGATGAACGAGACCATTGCCGATATGGGCCGAACCTTCCTCATTGCCCTTATCCTTACCTACATGCTCCTTGCCGCAATCCTCGAGAGCTTCACCCAGCCGCTGATCATCCTCGGCACCGTGCCGCTGGCCTTCATCGGTGTCTTCGGAGGACTGTTTCTCGCCGGTGTGTCCATGAACTCCATTTCGATGATGGCCATCGTCATGCTGCTCGGCATTGTCGTGAACAATGCCATTCTCCAGCTGGACTACACCAATCAGTTGATTCGCGATGAAAACAAGGGTGTCACCGAAGCGCTGCTCGAGGCCTGCCCGGCGCGACTCCGACCGATCCTCATGGCCACCATCGCCATCATCCTCGGTATGATGCCCATGGCTCTCGGTATGGGAGCCTCCGGCAAGGAAGTCCGACAGGCGATGGGCGTGGTCAGCATCGGCGGCCTGATCGCTTCAACCGCTTTGGCGCTGATCGTCATTCCCGGCGTTGCAAATCTCCTTATGAAACGTAAAGAGAAGTGAGGCTCGACGACATGACACGTACCATCATCATACGACCGATCGCCGTACTGCTCATACTTCTGATCTGCCTCGCACCGACCGGCGTACGATTACAGGCAAAGGAGGTGGATCTCGACGAGTTCGTTTCTCTGGTCGAGCGATACAGCAAGCAGCTCCAAATTGCGGAAAAGGATCGTGAAGAGGCCGATGCTCAGAAAAGCGAAGCGATCGGACTGGCCCTGCCGCATATCTCCGCTCAGGCCGGATACACCCGCAATCTGAGCGATGTCTACTCATACCTCGACTTCTCCGCACTCTCCGGCGAAGGGGGAGTCTCGAAGATCGATATGAACCGGGACAACGAGTTCACCGCCGGTGTGTCGCTGCGCCAGACGCTGTTCAGCGGCACGGTCTTCAACGCCATCGCTGCCGCCCGCCAGTATCGGCGGTTGACCGACTACACCTACGATGCAACCTACCAGCAGATCCTCACGCTCTCCAAACAGGCGTTCTCGCAGGCGTTGCTGCTGGAGCGCGTGGTGACCGTCGCCGAGCTGGCCGAACAAAATGCCCATGACAACTACCTGGACATGAAAAAGCGCTTCGAGAGCGGACTGGCCTCGGAATTCCAGCTGCTACAGGCCGAGTCGCGCTATCGTGATGCTGTCCCGCAAACCGCTGCCACCAGGCGCAATCTCGAACTGGCCCTGGTTGATCTCAAAAACTTCGCCGGTATCCCGGTCGATACGACCCTTGAACTCAACGGTTCGCTCGATCGTTACCCGCAATTGCCGAAACAGGTCGACATCGAAACCGTCCTCGCACAACGCCCTGACTACAATGCCATGCTCTGGGAAGAGCAGTTGCGAAAGACGAACGTCAGCGCCCAGCGCTCCGGTTACTATCCATCACTGTCGGCTGTTGCCGGCTACGGCTACTCGGCGCAGTCCAACGATTTCAAGCTCGAGGAGGAAAACAACTCCTGGACTGTGGGGCTGATGCTGTCCGTGCCGATCTACCAGGGCGGCGAGACCCGGGCGAAAGTCCGTCAGGCCAGTGTGCAACTCGACAAGTCCCGGCTCGAGATCGCGCGCCGAAGGGACGAGATCGAGAAGGAGATAAAGAGCGTCCGGCTCCGACTCGAAGAAGCCCACGAGCGGATATCATCCGCCAACACCGCCCTGACCACGGCCCGCAAAGCGTTTGATATCGCCGAGGCGACCGCCCGCTCCGGACTGACCACCCAGTTGGAACTCAAGGATGCCCGGGTCGGTCTCGACCAGGCAACCGTCGCTTACTACTCAGCGGTGTTTGAATACCTCGCTGCCTGGTACGATTGGCAGCGTGTGACCGGGAATATGAATAAGAAAAGCGACTAAGCAGCTCCGTCGGTGGACACACGCCGGCGGAACGTATTGAGACTAGTAACATGCATATACACGCATTTGAACTGTGACAAAGAGACTCGCTGCGCGACCAACCGCGTGATGATGAGTCTGTCATTACGGTTCGCACAAGCCCCCCCGTGGTCCCCGCTCGCGGGAGGGTGGCTTCGGCTGCCCTCCCGCACCTCTTCCGGCAGTCGGAAACCACGGAACGCAGCGACGATCAGGAGATGATGTGATGACCAGCGAAATCATTTTCGAATCCGAAGCCGTCGTCTTCTACAAGGACGACCACCTGGCCGTGCTTCACATGAAGCCTGCGGCAATCGAACTCATGGCCTCCCTGGACTGGAAAGACACCCTCTTCCAGCGCCTGAACGAAATCGAAGAAGATCCCTCGATCACCGCCCTGCTCTTTCTGAACGAACGAAATGCTTTCGCCGACGAACGCGTGCAGCGCGCCGCCCGAGAGCGCTACCACCGGCTCGGCGATACCTCGACCGATGCAGCCGTCACCCGTGAAGAACGGGAACTCCGTCTGGCCCGCGAACTCAATATGCTCAGCCAGTACATCCTGCTGGCCGCCCGCTACCGCAAGCTGCTTATCGCCGCCCTCTGCGGTGAGGTCGCCTGCCCCTTTATCGGACTCAGCCTCGTAGCCGACGTTCGCCTTGCCGGCACAGACATGTGGTTCAACTTTGCCCCCATCCACGACTCGGCGATGCCCGGTGGCGGACTCACTTTCTTCCTTCCGCAGTACATCGGCCGAGGCCAGATGCTTGAAATGCTCATCACCCGCGAGCGCGTCTCCGCCACCGAAGCGCACGAACTTGGCCTTATCACCGAGGTGTTGCCGGAAAGAGACTTCCACGAAGCCGCCATTGCCTACGCCAAACGAATAGCCACTTCCGGCGCTAGAATGATGCCGCGACTACGACCACTGATCGCTCCCGACCCTGGACAACTCGAACGTTTCCTCACCGAGGAAATCCGTCTACAGCGCTCCTGCCTGCACGACCGCATTCAGAGAGCCGACGAGGAGACGGATCGGAACTAGTCTCGCTGTTGCCCGAAATACGATAGCCATGCTCCTGAATGGCGCCTCGCACTGCGGACTCGCTTGACCATTATCGACGAACGATGTATCCTTGCAGCAACTTGATCCTCGCGTTGCACGTTGGGAGATATCGCCATGAGAATCGTCGTGCTGGTCGGTCTGTTCTCGCTCGCCTGCAGTTCTGTCTCGGCGACCATCGGTCCGTTCGAAACCGCCAATCGTGACAGCACCGCCGTCCTTCGCCTGCAACTCGCTTCGCAGCTTCAGACCTATTGGGAAACCCGCGACAACGGGGGAGGGACCCAGCGAGAATCCGGGCTGTTCATGCGTGCCCGGAGGATCCGTCCCAGCCTCACGCTCAGCCTCCCCGAACGCCACCTGCTGTTCCGCCTTCATCTCAGCACGGCCCCCGGTGCGATCGAACTGATGGACCTCTACTTCGACGCCCGCCTTCACAACAGTTTTTCCGTTCGCGCGGGCCAGTTTAAAATACCCTTCACACGCTATCGCATACAATCATTCCAGCGCCTGACCTTCGTAGACTGGTCAACGGTCACGAGATACTTCGGCGCCGAGCGCCAGATGGGCCTCGCTCTCCACAACGGCTATGAACGACCTCCACGATACGCCTTTGTGTTTGGTCTCTTCAGCGGCGTCAACGCCCGCGCCTCACACGGAACCGGAATAGCCCTGCTCCACGGAGAGAAGATCGTGAATATCTCGGATCTCTCCGGCTCAGCATCCAATTCCGAGTTCCATCCCGAGCTGGTCCTGCACCTCGCCTACAACTCCCGAGGCATCGATGTCGGTTCCGACTCCGATCCCGACGGCGGCCCGCTTCGTGTAAGTATCGCCGCCAGTGCCGCGTGTGACATGGACGCTGCCATGTACGAAGAGCCGTCGGTGCGCGTGGCGCAGGAGTTCCTCTTTAAGTGTCGCGGGGTGTCACTGATGACGGCCGGCTATCTGTCATTTATGCGAAAGTACGACTGGTACCGCACCAAACTCGCCCTCAGTGGGTTTCTCATCCAGACATCTATCAGAGTGTCACAACGCGTTGACATAGCGGCTCGGTATGCAATGGTTGATGTTGATGACAACGTCGCCCTGATGGCGCGAAGTCGCGCCGCCGCAATCATCGCTGATACCGACGACCCGGATGTCAGTGCGCGGTACAAAAGCGCGGGGAAAGTGCAACGCGAACAGGAAGCGACCATCGGCTGCAACTACTACCTCGACGGCGACAATCTGAAGCTGCAGAACGATTTTGGGTTTCTCGGCACGGACCGCCTCGATCACGACCGAACCGTCTTCCAGGTCCGCTCCCAGCTTCAACTGTCGTTTTAGTTACCTCTCGGCTGCACTTTCTGGTCGAATTGTCTGTTAATATGGATAAGCTGTCCGTATCATGCTTAATGACCAAGAATATACTCCCTACAGGATTCAGCGGCCTGGGCATTGCTCCCGGCCTGCTCGACGCGATCGCGCGATTACGATTCACTGAGCCAACCCCCATTCAGCGCAGCTCCATACCGGTCGGACTCGAAGGCAAGGATCTTATCGCCATCGCCCAAACCGGCACCGGCAAGACACTCGCCTTCGGCATCCCCATGCTGCAGCGACTTGCTCGACTCAAAGGTCGTGGGCTGGTTTTGCTGCCGACCCGCGAACTCGCCCTTCAGGTGAACGACGCTCTCCAGTCGGTCGGTCGTTCACACGGCCTCAGAACCGCAGTTGTAATCGGCGGCGCTTCCGAAGGAACCCAGATTCGCGCCCTCGAAAAAAAACCGAGGGTGATTGTTGCGACCCCCGGACGGCTCGTAGACTTCCTCGAAAGACACATCGTAGACCTCGCCGATATAGAAATCCTCGTTCTGGACGAGGCCGACCGAATGCTCGATATGGGCTTCGCACCGCAGTTGAAAAAGATCATGCAGGCGGCGACCGCGGAGCGGCAAACCATGCTGTTTTCAGCGACCATGCCGACTGAAATCCTCTCGCTGGCGCGACAGCACATGAAACTCCCCATCAACATCGAGATGGCGCCCTCCGGCACGGCGGCCGAACGCGTCGTACAGGAAGTATTCTTCATCGAACGCCAATCCAAGGAGCGCCTGCTCCAACTGCTGCTGACCCAGTACCTCGGTCCCGTTCTGGTGTTTACCCGTACCAAGTACGGTGCGCGCAAGCTTGCCCGCAATCTCCGAAAACTCGATCACAACGCCGCTGAAATTCACTCCGACCGGACTCAGCCCCAACGCCGCGATGCGCTCGAAGGATTCAAGTCCGGGAAGTACCGTATACTGGTAGCCACGGATATCGCCGCCCGTGGCATCGATGTCGTCGGCATCGAACTGGTCGTCAATTTCGATCTCCCCATGAACACCCAGGACTATGTCCACCGTATCGGACGGACCGCACGGGCGGGGATGGGAGGACGAGCAATCTCGTTCGCGACATTCGACCAGCGCAAGGATGTCAAAGACATTGAGCGACTGATCCACACCGGTCTGTCGATTAAGAAAGTGCCGGCACTCCCCACTCGACAGCCTACCCCGAGGCCGACCGAGCGACCGTCTCAACCGAAAGCCACCAAGCGAAAACGGCCCCGGAAACGACCGGGAACCAGGAGCCACGCTCCCACGGGAAAATCGAATCGCGGCGACCGGCCACGACAGAAATAATGCGAGGGGCGACGCTGTCCCTGAAGATTTCGTCCGATACCGCAGTCCACTTCCTCCTGCAGAACCGACTGCTCCTGCAGGATGCGAGCGCGTTCGGATGTCAATACCGATACATCAGCTCCGCCCGTATCCAGGCATAGCTGTCGGCGTCCTCGAAGTAGAAATCCCCCGGCACAAACCCCTCCCACAGCACGTGCCCCGACCAATACTGGTCGAACACGTAGGTGAGTTTGCCGATAAACAAGTCACCGCGCGTCGTACCGGTTCCGCCGGGGAAGTCGAGCGATGGATCGGGCTTTTCGGCGGCAAGCAGATGATGGTAGTTGAACTGAAGATCAACTCGCGAAGTCAGACCAAACTGCGCTTCCACATTTAATGAGATCAGGTTGGTCCACCACGCCACGGCCGCTTCCTTCACCTGAGTATAGATATACGACTCGCTCCATTTCGGCCACCGCGCAAACATCGGATCCCACCCCTCATAGTCGGCCGTTCCCGGATCGTCACCGGAAAGATAAATGAACCGAGTGGTGACAGACGTCGGCAGGAAGAAACGCCCGACAGGCCAGGCGGGTTTGTATCGAAGGTAGCTGTAGCCGCCATACGCAGAGCAGTCTACGTCTTCGATCTTCCCAAACTGATACGCAGCCTCGGTAACCAGTGACAGATCAATTGAGTGCGATAGCGGCAGCTTGAGGCGACTCCCCACCGCAGTAACTTCGGCAGCGAACGGCCGGCTGGAGTTCTCCTCACGGCGCTTGTGTACGACATACGCGTGTACGTCTTTGCCCGACCACACCCCGCTGTAATACAGCCCCATCCCCGGCTCCGGCTGCTCTACCAATGCCTGATCGCGCTTGTTGACCACCGGGAGAAGCTCGTCGGTCTCCTTGGTGTAGCTGGCAAACGCCGTCAATTCATGCCCGGTTTTCGGCCGCCAGTCGAGGCGCGCAGCGTTGAAATAAATCGACCGTGATCCATCCAGCGGATGGCCATCCATCACGACAAAACCCTCACCGAGGATAATGTTTTGCCTGCCGAGTGTTATTGTCACCGGTTGATCCATCGGCGACGTTAGTGTGACATAGAGCTGATCAACGAATATCTCATCAAAATTGAAATCCACCGTCGTCGGATTGACATGATAGCGGAACTCATTCGCAAATTGTAAACCGAACCCAACGTTCTCTGATCCGGTCCACACGGCGCCGAACTGGCTGCGGTGACGAGTGAACGTCCGCGATGCATCGACCGTCTCATCGAGCGAAATGGCATTGTCCCAACTCACCAGCCGAAACCGCTCACTGAAATTCACCGACCATCGATCGTTGATCTTCTTCGCCTCGGTCGCACTGGAGAATCCTATCACCAGCAGGAGCGCCAGGGCAGCCACTCGACTACGCATGTTGTGCTCTCGTATCTTCGTCTCTCGCCGGTATCATCAGACTGATCACCGGGGCCAGGACGAGCGAGGTTACCATGCCGAGTGTCCCGGCCTGCGGCGAGGGAGTACCGCTGAAATACAACCCCAAACAGACAGCCAGGCCGAGCGACGACGAACCTATCGCCCCGGCCCTGCCGGTCCGCTTCCAGAATAGCCCCCACAGAAACGGTCCCAGAAACGCGGCGCCAATCGCTCCCCAGGATATACCGAGCACGCTGACAATTGTCGCCGGTCGGTAATACGCCATGACCACGGCGAGCAGGACGATCGTTGCACTGGCGAATCGCATCAGCAATGTCAGTCGGCTGTCCGAAACCGTTCGATTCACGAATCCGGCATAGAAATCTTTAGCCACCGCCGAACTCGAGATAAGCACCAGCGCCGCCAGGGTGGACATCGATGCCGACAGGATAAGCAACAGGATCAGCACCGACAACGCCTCCGGAATAATCCGCGTCAGCAGCTCGGGCATGAGGGCGTCAAACACCGGCGCTCCCTCCCGGAACGCCATCGGCGCCGTCTCGGGAGTCAGGAAGAAACGCGTCGTTGCCCCCGCAAAATAACCGATACCGGTGATGATCAGCGCAAACACCGTCGAACCGACCATGCCGATCTTTATTGCCCGATTGTCCCGAATGGCATAGAACTTCTGCACCAACTGCGGCATGGCCAGCGGCGCCACACTCGTCAAAAACACCAGACTGAACAATGGCCACCACCCGGGCGGACCAATCGGCGCCGTTAACTTCGGATCGATCGCGGATATCCCACCGACGATAGCATGTAGTCCGTTCCCTTCATCGATAATGCTCCACAACAACACGCCGACACCCACGATCATGATGACCCCGAATACCATATCAATTATAGTCATCGATCGGTAGCCACCCAGCACGAGATAAATGGCGGTGAACGCACCCATGAGTATAAGCGCGACCGTGTAGTCCATACCGAATGTCGATCGGAACAGATATGACAGCCCCATGAAGACTGCTGCTGTGTAGGGAATGAAAAAGACGAAAATGCAGACAGACGCAAACAACTTCAGATACGGGCTGTGATAGCGCTTCTCGAAATACTCGCCGATCGTATGAACACCATACTCGGTCGACATCTTTTTGATCCGGGGACCGAGAAGCCACCACACCAGCAACACGCCGATCAACGTGTTGCCGACCGCAATCCACAAACCCGAGAGCCCGAACCCCCAGCCGACCTTCCCGGCGAATCCGATAAACAGCACGGCCGAGAAATAAGCGGTGCCGTACGTGAATGCCGTCATCCAGGCGCCGACCTTCCCACCCCCCAGGAAGTACTCGGAGAACGACCGCGCCTTGCGAAATCCCGCCACACCGACCCAGACAATCATCAAGGCATACGCCGCCAGGACGACTATTTTGAAAACCATACAACCTCCAACCGACCATCCCACCTAAGGCGAATCAACAGATGCCAATGTACGACAAACCTCCCCCCGGAGCAAATGTAACTCCGTACACCGAATCCTCCGCTGCCGCCAACCCCGATTTCTTAGTCGACGAACCGCTATCGAGTGCTATATTGTCCTCATGTCGCCCGACTACCTACATGATGGCGCCACCGATGCCATCCTCGACAGTATCGCCGACGGTGTCTTTACGGTCGATGACAACTGGCTGATCCGTTCCTTCAACCGCGCCGCCGAGCAAATCACCGGCATTCCCCGCAAGGAGGCGATCGGCCGCCGCTGCTGCGAAGTCTTCCGCGCTTCGATCTGTGAGACCTCGTGCGCTCTGCGCCACACCCGCGAGACCGGCGAACCAATCGTCAATAAGGTCATTTATATCATTAACGCCGACGGTGACCGTGTCCCCGTCAGCATATCGACGGCGATATTGAAAGATGCCGACGGCACCATCATCGGCGGCGTCGAGACCTTCCGCGACCTCAGCTCCATCGAGCACCTCCGCCGTGAACTGGAGAAGCGCTACACCTTTCACGACATCGTCAGCAAAAACGCCCGCATGCTCGAGATCTTCGACATCCTGCCCACTCTGGCCGAGAGCGACAGCACCATACTCATCGAAGGGGAGAGCGGCACCGGCAAGGAACTCATCGCTCGCGCCATTCACGATCTGTCGACCCATCGCGATGGTCCCGTGGTCACCGTCAACTGTGGCGCCCTGCCGGATACACTTCTCGAAGCGGAGTTGTTTGGCTACAAAGCCGGCGCCTTTACCGACGCCAGGAAAGACAAGCCCGGACGCTTCGCTCTGGCCGACCGCGGGACGATCTTCCTCGACGAAATCGGTGACATCTCTCCCGCCCTTCAGGTTCGATTGCTCCGTGTCCTGCAGGAGAAAACGTTCGAACCGCTCGGCTCAACCGAAACACTGACCACTTCCGCCCGCGTGATAACCGCCACCAATCGCAACCTGAGAAAACTCGTCAAGGCCGGGAGCTTCCGCGAAGATCTCTACTACCGCATCAATGTCATCCGTATCGAACTCCCACCCCTCCGGGAGCGCAAGGAAGACATCCCGCTGCTGGTCGACCACTTCCTCAGCCATTTCAGTTCGCTCAAGCGGAAAACCATCACGGATATCTCTCCTGCGGCACTGGTCGCTCTGATGGATCACGACTATCCCGGCAACGTCCGTGAGCTGCAAAATATCATCGAACACGCCTTCGTCCTGTGCAGGGCGAGTATGATCGGAACCGAACACCTTCCCGAATACCTTCGACCGGCCGATGCTGCTCCTCAGGCCGATGCCCCCACCCTGGCGCAGCTCGAGGCCCAGGTCATTCTCTCTGTCCTCCGCAAACACAACGGCAACCGCACTGCCGCCGCCGCCGAATTGGGGATGCACAAGACCACCCTGTGGCGCAAGATGAAGCGTCTCGGTATTGAGTCCCCTGCATAGTAGTCGTTGCATTATTGCAATCGTAACGACACGGACTCTTGCGTTTCTGCATCATGTCCATACTGTCGGACGATCCTGTCTCGTATGTATATCAAACCTATTATCTTATTAGACAATCATTTAGCGTCTTACTCTCGGCTCACGCGAGGCGATTGGCAAGCAATCTGCCTCATAGCTCTGTATGAGCGAACGTGTTGCAATCCCGATATGGCAGGGAAGAGTTTCACCGGTGCTCGACACCGCCTCGAAGCTGTTACTGTGCGATCTTGATTCCGGTCAGACCGTCGGCACGCAAACGATCGAGCTTGACGGCCCCGACCTTAACGAACGGGCCAAGCTGATCTGTACGCTCGGTATTCGCACACTGCTGTGCGGTGCGGTATCGCGCCTTTTTCACCAGCTCCTCGAAGCTCATCATGTCCAGGTCATTCCCTGGCTCGGCGGACCGGTGGAGGACATCCTGCGCGGCTACACCAACGGCACCCTTGAGCAGGAGCGCTACCGTCTCCCCGGATGTGGCCGTCGCCTACGATGCCGGCAGGCCGGGCGAGGGAGAGGCGCCGATACATCCGGCGGCTTTGGCCAGAGTGCTCGACGGCGAGGAGGGCAGGGCCGAAGAGGAAACTACCGGAAAAAACAGGAATAAACGAAATAGTATCGCAACTTCAAGGAGACAGCATCATGCCCGATGGAGATCGTACAGGACGATTGGGAAAGGGGCCCCTCACCGGACGAGGCGCCGGCTTCTGCCGGGGCAATGACCTGCCGGGCTATGCCAACCGGGGCGGCCGTCAGACCGGCCGAGGGCAGGGGAGAAGGCGTGGTCCGGACACACCGCCCTCCACACCCGACCATCAGATGACCACCCGCGAGCGACTGGAACATAGAGCTGAAGTGCTCCGCGCCGAACTGGATCGAATCGACCGCCAACTGACCAATCTCAGTACAGACCGGCGGGACTAGTTACAGGAGACAACGATACCATGATGAAAATTGCCGTTCCCACCGAAAACGGGGTTCTTTTCCCGCACTTTGGTCACTGCAGCACCTTTACGGTGTTTGAGATCGACACCGCCGACAACAACATTCGCTCGGCCGAAACGCTCACCCCGCCGCCGCACGACCACGGTGTCCTGCCCGCCTGGCTGCATCAACTTGGCTGTACGCACATTATCGCCGGCGGTATGGGACAGCGGGCGGTCATGCTTTTCGAACAGAACGGCGTCAGGGTCCTCTCCGGCGTCCCGACTATGCGTGCCGAAGATGCCGTGCGGGCCCTGTTACGTGGTGAGCTGGCAACGGGGGCAAATCAGTGTGATCACTCCGGCCAACACGGTCACGGACACGGCCAGGGGGGAGGAAACTGCGGCGGCGGATGCCACAACGACTGAGCGAGGACCTCTCGGCGATTAGTGCCGGTTTCGATGAGACATCGACTCGTCGATGCCGTACTTCTTGAGGCGGTAGAGCAATACATGCCGGGGAATGCCCAGCCGTTTGGCGGCCCGTGACTTATTCCAGTCCGATCTGTCGAGCGCATCCAAAATCACGGTGCGCTCGGCCTCTTCGAGCGTGACGTCCGAATTCTTTACCTCGTCTTTCGTCTCATGCGGATCGAAACGCCCGAAATCCTCGGGCAAGTCCTTCACCGTCAGCAGGTCGCTCTTCCGAAGAATGACCATCCGCGCTACCAGATTCTCCAGCTCCCGCACGTTGCCCGGCCAGGAATACTCGACGAGTACCTGCAACAACTTTGGATCGAACCTGATCGCCGTACTACCCTCGTGCGTTTCGATGAAGTGTCGTGCCAGCAGTCCGATATCCTCCCTGCGCTCTCGCAGCGGCGGCACCTGCACCGGCACTACGTTCAAGCGGTAGTAGAGATCATTGCGAAACCGACCCGCCTGCGCGCGGGCCCGAAGGTCGACATTCGATGCCGCCAGCACACGAACATTCACCGGTCGCGATCTCTCCGCCCCGACCGGCTCTATGACATTCTCCTGCAGTACGCGAAGCAGCTTCGCCTGCAGGTCAATCGCCAACTCGCTCACTTCATCGAGCAGCAGTGTCCCCTCATCGGCCAGCTCGAACTTCCCGCGCTTGTCCCGCACCGCGCCGGTAAACGCACCTCTTACATGGCCGAACAACTCCGATTCGATCAACTCCCTCGGAATCGCCGCACAATTGACGGCTACGAACTCCTTGTCGGCTCGACTACTCTCCCAATGGATGGCGCGCGCCACCATCTCCTTACCCGTACCCGATTCCCCGGTGATCAAAATCGTCGCATCCGTATCGGCCACTTTGCCAATGAGGGACTTCATTCGCGTAAACGCCGGAGATTCGCCGATCAGCTGCTTGCCCGACTCCGCCTTTCGGAGGGCGCCGCGAAGTCGCCGGTTCTCGGTCTCCAGCTTCTCGAACTCGAACGCCTTATCGATAGCCACAAACAGCTCGTCATCCTCGAACGGCTTGGTGATATAGTCGAACGCCCCAAGTTTCACTGCCTGCACCGCCTGTGTCACTGTCGCATGAGCTGTGATCAGGATGACCTTGATCTCCGGCCGCACGGCTGTGGCCTGTTCAAGCAGCTCAACCCCGTCCATCTTCGGCATCCGAATATCGGAAAGCAGTAAGTCGTACGCCCGCTCCTTCAAAGCAGCCAGCGCCTCGACACCATCCGATGCCGTCGTTACCTCGTATCCCTTCTTCTGCAGCTTGAACTGCAGGACACGGCGAACCGAAGAGTCATCATCGACCAAGAGAATTCTCATGCGCCGGCCCTGCTCTCGACTGTTGGAAGCGACAACCGCGCTATCGCACCGCGATCGGGGTGGTTCTTCAGGGTAAGCGTCCCGCCGTGCTTCTCCACGATATTCGATGCAATCGCCAGACCCAGCCCCGTACCCGCCGGTTTGGTCGTGAAAAACGGCTCGAATATCCGCCCCGCGTCTTTCTCGCTAATACCCTCGCCGGAGTCCTTCACCGCGACTACAGCCATGCCTCCATCGACTTGAAGCGTGACCGTCACGTCCGTCGAATCCGGCGACGCTTCCACCGCGTTCAGCAGCAGGTTCAGCATCACCTGATGAATCTTCTCCTCGTCACCCGAGACAATCACCGGGTCATCGATTCTGCTCTCGATACGCATGGCGCGCTTTTTCATCTGTGGCTCCACCTGCCGGATACTCGACCGGATGATCTCCGCCAGATTGAACTTTGCCATCGTCGTGTCACTCGGACGAGCGAACTCGAGGAATTCACTCACACTCGAATTTATCCGCTTGACTTCCTTCAGCACGATCGACTCGAATTCCTTCCTATCCGCTTCCGAGGTCGAATCGTCACACACGATCTCCACCGCGCCCTTGATCGATGCCAGCGGGTTCTTGATCTCATGCGCCATCCCCGCCGCTATCTGCCCCACCAGGGACATCTTCTGAGAGCGCTCCAATTGCAGACGCATCTCCTCGGCGCGCTGGCGGGTCCGGAACTCCCGCTCTACCAGACCACCGGCCAGAAGGGCAATGAGGAAGTAGAACGTGATTTCGGTGAACTCATCGATCAGCGCATCCCGGCCCAGATCCGAACCGAGCACGTACGGCAGCACCGCTATCGAAATAAACGCCGCCGTGAGCAGCCCGCCCCGAATACCAAACCACGCTGCCCCAATGACGATCGGGATATAACAAAACCGACCGTGCACCGAATGCAGCCAGTGCACATGGCCGAAAAACGGCTCGATCAACCAGCCATAGTGAATCCCGAGCGTCATCGCAATCACGCCCGCGAGCACGTACAGCTTGGTTGTATTTTTTTCAGGTTTCCACATCTGCTATCTATTCCCAATCACTCTCCGAATGCAATCAATGTGCCCGAATACACCCGCCGCCCGGCTGCCCCCGGGACTATCGGTGTAACAGCAGGTTACCGCATTCCGGTCAACTGAGCATCCCATCAATCACCATTATTGTCGACAATTATTCAATACTATTATACATAGTTGTCGAATATTCTCCAACTAATCCGGCGTCTGAATTGGTCTCTCCACGTAACCCGTTATCAATCAACGCCCTTATAAGTCGGCACGACTCTTGTATTGTCTATTCCACGATGATGACCCTGATTCGACATCAAAAACGGCACAATTCGGCCCGCGTCGTCCGCCACGACCACCGCACGATCACCACGTTCGGCCTTCTTACCACGCTGATCGTACTGCTGATCCTTCCCGGAATCCTCCGCGCTTCGGATGGGATTCCAGGTCAACCTACCGAAGACTCTCTCTCTCTACTAATGAAGCTTCCCGTCGCAGCCGACGTCTCGCTGGACTCAACCGCCTCGCTCGACGATTTCCTCGTCCTCGCCATGAAACGCAACCCCGGCCTCCGCGCCGCCTACGAGCAGTGGATCGCCGACATGAAACGAACCGGCTACGTCGGTGGCCTGCCCGATCCCGTCCTCTCCTACGGCTACTTCGTTGAACACGTCGAGACCCGGGTCGGCCCGCAACAGCAGCGCTTTAGTCTTCGCCAGTCCTTCCCCTGGTTTGGCACGCTCGGCGCTCGCAGAGACATCGCCACCGCCATGTCGAATGCCTCTTATCGCAAATTCGAAGCTGCCCGCCTTCGTCTCTTCTATCAGGTCAAGGCCGCCTATGCCGATTACTACTACCTCGGCCGCGAACTGCACATCACTCGCGACAATCTCGAACTACTCACCTTCTGGGAATCGGTCGCCCGCACCAGATACGAAGTCGGCCTGCAAAAGCATCCCGACATCATCAAGGCCCAGGTAGAGCTGGGCAAGCTCGAAGACCGTGTACGCACGCTGGAATACAAACGCACACCGATCGCCGCGCGCCTTCGCTCCCTGTTGAATCTGCCTCCGAACGCGGCGCTGCCGATGCCATCGCGCTTGCCGCTCGATGAATCTTCGCTCAACAGCGATTCGTTGCTTGCCGTCATTATCGCCAACAACCCGGATCTCGACGCTGTCCGTTTCGCTATCTCCCAGGCCGAAGCCGGGGAACGACTGGCCGGCAAACAGGCCATGCCCGAGTTCTCCATCAGCGTTGACTACATCCAAACCGGCGAGGCCCTCAACCCCACTATGCCGGAAAGTGGTAAGGATCCCTGGATGATTTCCGCCAGCCTCTCGCTGCCTATCTGGTTCGGCAAGAACAGCGCCCGTACCGACGAAGCCCGCGCCCGACGCCGCGCGGCCGAATACACACTCGAGGACGCCCGAAACCAACTGACCGCCCTCGCCGAGCAGGCCGTCTTCGACTACACCGACGCCCGACGCAAACTGCGGCTCTACCGCGACGGTCTCGTACCGAAAGCCGAGCAGTCGCTCAACGTCACCTACGCCGCCTACCGCGCCGGTAACGTCGACTTCCTCAGTCTGCTCGACGCACAGCGGCAACTGCTCGAATTCGAACTCACTGTCGCCCGCGAACAAGCATCGCTCGCCACCGCGCGAGCCCGCCTCGAGATGCTATCTGGATCGGAACTGACAACACACGTACAGGAATAAACCAATGAGGGAGTCAACCATGCGCACTATGAAAACCACCCTGACCGCGTTCATCGCTGTCATTGGACTCGCTACGTTTGCCCATGCCGGTGACAACACCGACACCAAAGCCGCAGCGGCCCCGAAGGAAATGAAGCACCAGACCACCTGTCCCGTCATGGGAGGCAAAATCGACTCGAGCGCCTATACCGACATCCAGGGCCAGCGTGTCTACCACTGCTGCCCGGCCTGCACCGAGAAGCTCGTCGCCGATCCCGACAAGTACTTCAAGGCAGCGGCCGCCGAGGGCATCATGTTCGAAAACATCCAGGACACCTGCCCGCTCTGCAACATGAAACTGGACAACAAGTCGATTGCGACGGATTTCGAAGGCCGCCATATCGCTTTCTGCAGCGACCACTGCCGAACTGCATTCTCCAAAGATCCGCAGAAAGTCCTGAAGAAGATGTCCGTCACTTCCTCCGAAGCCGCCAAGACCGGCAAGGAATCAAAAGAGATGCATCACGATGGACATGATGGGCACGACCACGGTCACGACGGTCACGATCACTAGAGGACGACAGCACCAGGCAATTTACCCGGTGTAGAACGATGAACGACCAGACACAAACAAGAAACGGCTGGCAAAGACTCCTCCCGCAGGGACGCCCCGCGATCATCGCCATGATCGCGGTCGTCCTCCTCGCGTTTGTCTTGGGCAGCATGTTCTCCGGCGGCGGCGTGTCGGACACGGAATCAACAGGGGAAGCTGCGCCGACCTCCGACGCCACCACTATGTGGACCTGCTCCATGCATCCGCAGATTCAGCTTCCCAAATCGGGGAAATGCCCCATCTGCTTCATGGACCTCATCCCCGTCGAAAGCGGCGGCGAAGAAGGACTCGACCCCAACCAGATACGCATGTCCGCAACCGCCGTCAAACTCGCCGGTATCCAGACTTCCGAGGTCACTCGCGGCGCCGCCGAGCGCACCGTGCGCATGGTCGGTAAACTGGCCTACGATGAGACCCGGGTCGCCTACATCACCGCCTGGGTCCCCGGTCGCCTCGACAAACTCTTTGTCGACTACACCGGCGCCACCGTCGCGCGCGGCGACCGTCTGGTGGAGATCTACTCACCCGAACTGATCGCCGCCCAGGAAGAACTCCTGCAGGCCAGGAAGACCGTCGCGACCCTCAGTGGATCGAGCAGCTCCGTGCTCACCTCAACTGCCGAACAGACTCTCACTGCCGCCCGACAGAAGCTCCGCCTGTTCGGTTTGTCTGACTCCCAGGTCGCATCCATAGAGAGCGAAAACACCCCGATGGACCGTCTCACTATCGATGCTCCGGTCGGCGGCGTGGTCGTCCACAAAAACGCCACCGAAGGCATGTATGTACAGACCGGCGCCAGAATCTACACCGTCGCCGATCTCTCCAAACTATGGGTAATGCTGCAGGCGTATGAGTCCGACCTCCCCTGGCTCACTCTCCAACGGCGCCTCACTTTCACGACACCGTCGTTCCCCGGCGAAACCTTCGACGCCGCCATCAACTTCATCGATCCGGTCGTCGATCCAAAATCACGAACCGTCAGTGTCCGCGCCGAGGTCAATAACCCCGGCCTCCGCCTCAAACCCGACATGTTTGTTACCGGTGAAGTTTCCGCGAAGCTGAATGATGATAACGAGAACCGGCTGCTGATTCCCGCCACTGCGCCCCTCATCACCGGCGAGCGGGCTATTGTCTATGTCGAACTCCCCGGCGATGACGGCGTTCTCTTCGAAGGTCGCGAGATCACCCTCGGCCCCCGCGCGGGCAATTTCTATGTGGTCAGGGCCGGTCTCAGCGAAGGGGAGAAGGTGGTCACCAACGGCGCCTTCAAGATCGACAGCGAGATGCAGATTCAGGCCAAACCGAGCATGATGTCACCACCCGGGTCGGCACCGATGCCGCACCGTGATCATGCCACAGAACCGACGAAAAAGACAACAGGGAAGGAAGCAACCTCGAAGAAACCGTACCAGGCAGGTACCGCCGTGCGACTCGCGATTTCATCCGAGACACGCGCCGCACTCTCGCCGGTCTACGCCGCTTATTTCGAAGTGCAAATGGCCCTCGCCAACGACAACCTGTCTGCCGCCACCGACGCTTACGCAACACTAACGAACAGCATCTCCACGGTCGATATGTCGCTGTTCAACGGCGAAGCACATGATCGCTGGATGGCCGTCTCCGAGCGCCTCGCTGCACAAGCGAGACGAGGCGCCGATGCTCCCGATATCGAAACAGCCCGTGATGCGTTCTTCTTCGTGTCGCAGGCCGCTATCGAATTGCACGACACCTTCGGCCACGCCGCAAACGAGCCGTTCTATTTGACCTACTGCCCGATGGCTCGTGATAACGCCGGCGCCTACTGGCTGCAGGAAGAAAACATCGTCTGGAACTCTTTCTACGGCGACATGATGCTCCGCTGCGGCGAAATCAAACAGGAAATCCCGGCCGGAGACTCGCACTAGGATACTTCCATGGCCGACCCGCACAGCAACAACACCCCGCGCCGTTCCCCGCTGGATCACGTTATCCGCTACTGCCTCGAAAACAAACTCGTCGTGATCCTGCTCACCCTCGTGTTGATCACTTGGGGTGTCATGTCCGCGCCGTTCGACTGGAACATCGCCGGACTGCAGCGTGACCCGGTGCCGGTCGACGCTATCCCCGACATCGGGGAAAACCAGCAAATCGTCTTCACCGATTGGCCCGGACGTTCACCACAGGACGTCGAAGACCAGATTACCTATCCACTCACCGTCTCGCTGCTCGGTCTACCCGGTGTGAAAACCATCCGAAGCTACTCCTACTTCGGTTTCTCCAGTATCTACGTCATCTTCAAGGACGATGTCGAGTTCTACTGGTCGCGTTCACGCCTCCTCGAAAAACTCAACTCCCTGCCGACCGGTACACTTCCCGATGCGGTCCAGCCGACGCTGGGCCCTGATGCCACCGCACTCGGACAGGTCTTCTGGTACACCCTCGAAGGACGCGATTCCGACGGCAACCCCACCGGTGGCTGGGACCTCGACGAACTTCGCTCCATCCAGGACTGGACCGTCCGCTACGCCCTTCAGTCGGCCGACGGTGTCTCCGAGGTCGCGTCCGTCGGCGGCTTCGTGCGGGAATACCAGATCGATGTCAACCCCGACGCCATGCGCGCCAGCAACGTCACGCTCTCCGACGTCTTCAACGCCGTCCGCGCCTCCAATGTCGATGTTGGCGCCAAGACCGTCGAGATCAACAAAGCTGAGTATGTCGTACGCGGACTCGGCTTCATCAAGAGTGTCGCTGACCTCGAGCAAACCGTCGTCAAACAAACCGACAACGTCCCACTTCGTATAGCCGATGTCGCCACCGTCAAACTCGGACCGGCCATGCGAAGAGGCGCTCTCGATAAGGGCGGGGCAGAGGTGGTCGGGGGTGTGGTCGTCGTCCGCTTCGGCGAAAACCCGCTCGCCACCATCAAAAACGTCAAAGCGAAGATTGACCAGATTACTCCAGGCCTGCCGAAGAAGACCCTTGCCGACGGCACCGTCTCAAAGGTGACCATCGTCCCCTTCTACGACCGCACCGGCCTGATCTACGAGACCCTTGAAACTCTAAACACGGCCCTGGTCGATGAAATCCTCGTCACCATCATCGTCGTGCTGATGATGGTCATGCACCTCCGAAGCTCGCTGCTGATCTCCGGTCTGTTGCCGCTCACTGTGCTCATGACCTTCATCGCAATGAGACTATTTGGTGTCGACGCAAACATTGTCGCCCTCTCCGGCATCGCCATCGCCATCGGCACCATCGTCGATATGGGCATTATTATATGTGAGAACATTCTTAAACATCTTGACGCCGCTTCGCCCGAAGAAAGCCGAATCGAAGTCATCTACCGCGCCTCCTCCGAGGTCGGCAGCGCTGTCCTGACCGCCATCGCCACCACCGTCGTCTCATTTCTCCCGGTCTTCACCATGCAGGCCGCCGAAGGGAAACTCTTCAAACCACTGGCCTACACCAAGACCTTCGCGCTCATCGCATCGGTCATTATCGCGCTGACGATAATCCCGCCAATGGCTCATCTGTTATTCGCGAAAGGGAAGAAGATCGCCCGGAGACGCTCGCTTTGGCCGATTGGTCTAATACTCGGCGGCATCGCCGCCTTCTACTTCTCGCTCTGGTTCTCAGGCATCGTGCTCATTCTCGTCGGCGCCTATCTGCATTTCAGAGCACACCTGCCGGAGCGTGTTACCACCGGCATGTCCACTTGGATCAACTACATCGTCGTCATCATTGTCGCCTGGCTCCTCGCCGACCATTGGGAACCCCTCGGCGTCGAGACCGGAGTCTTCTTCAATTTCATCTTCGTCGTCGTGCTGCTCGGCGGCATCCTCTTTCTCTTCCAGCTCTTCATCAAAGCCTACGAGCCGATCCTCCGCTGGTGCCTCGCCCACAAGGCACTCTTTCTCACGCTGCCAAGTCTCCTCGTTTTACTCGGCCTGACTATCTGGCTCGGATTTGGCTCGCTTTTCGGCTGGCTGCCCGACTGGTTACGCTCGACACGACCGATTGTCGCCCTCGACCACTCGTTCCCCGGACTCGGCAAAGAGTTCATGCCCGACCTCGACGAAGGCTCCTTCCTCTGGATGCCTACCACCATGCCGCACGCCTCTATCGGCGAAGCGCTCGATGTCCTCCAGCACCAGGACATGGCCTTCGAAAGCATCCCCGAAATCGAATCCGTCGTCGGCAAACTCGGCCGCGCCGACTCACCTCTCGATCCGGCGCCGATTTCGATGATCGAAACAATCATCAATTACAAACCGGAATACAAAATAGACGAGCACGGACGACGCCTTCGCTTCAAGTATGATAGCGACACGGATGAATACGTTCGCGACCAACAGGGCGAGTTGATCCCCGACGACGATGGTCGCCCCTATCGCAACTGGCGCGATCATATCCACTCACCCGATGATATCTGGAAAGAGATCGTCAAAGCCGGCAAACTGGTCGGAACCACCTCGGCCCCGAAACTGCAGCCGATCGCCGCCCGTATCGTTATGCTCCAGTCCGGCATGCGCGCCCCGATGGGTATCAAGGTCAAAGGCCCCGACCTCGCCACCATCGAACAAGTTGGTCTCGAACTGGAGAAATACCTGAAAGAAGTCCCGTCGGTAGAACCGTCGGCCGTCCTCGCCGACCGCATCGTCGGCAAACCGTATCTCGAAATCGACATCGACCGCGCCAAAATCGCCCGCTTCGGACTCAGTATCCGACAAGTCCAGGATGTCATAGAGGTCGCCATCGGCGGCAAACGACTCACCACCACCGTTGAAGGACGTGAGCGCTATCCCGTCCGCGTGCGCTACCAGCGCGAACTGCGCAACGACTTCGACAAACTCGGCTCCGTCATCGTACCCACACCCGCGGGCGCCCAGATTCCGCTGAGAGATCTCGCCGACATCCAGTTCGTGCGAGGACCGATGGTCATCAAGTCCGAAAACACCTTCCTCACCGGCTACGTTATCTTCGACAAAAAACCCGGCTACGCCGAAGTCGATGTTGTCGATGACGCCCGACGTCTGCTGCAGAGCAAAATCGAGTCCGGCGAGTTCGACATCCCCGCCGGCGTCAGCTACGAGTTCGCCGGCTCCTACGAAAACCAGGTCCGATCCGAGCGACGCCTCATGCTGGTTCTGCCGCTCTCGCTGGTTGTGATCTTTCTGATTCTCTACTTCCAGTTCAAAAATGTGCCGACCACCCTGCTCGTGTTCTCGGGAATCTTTGTCGCCTGGTCCGGCGGCTTCCTCATGCTCTGGCTTTACGGTCAGGACTGGTTTATGGACTTCTCGCTCTTCGGCGAGAACATGCGCCAGCTTTTCCAGGTGAGAACGTTCAACCTTTCGGTCGCCGTCTGGGTCGGCTTCCTCGCTCTGTTCGGAATAGCCACCGATGACGGCGTGCTCATCTCCACCTATCTCAAGCAGGTCTTCGATCGAGACAAACCGGCCACTATCGATGCCGTCCGCGAAGCCACCGTCGAAGCGGGCAAGCGACGCATCCGACCCGCCCTCATGACCGTCGCCACCACCATCCTCGCCTTGCTGCCGGTCCTCACCTCCACCGGCCGGGGCTCCGACATCATGGTACCGATGGCGATCCCGTCCTTCGGTGGCATGACCGTCGTCATCATCACCGTCTTCACCGTTCCGACGCTCTACTGCCTGCTCGCGGAACGGAAGATCCGCAAGGCGCCACAGCCCACAAACGAATAATCCCCGCCCGGAGGCGGGGATTAGTGTGGTAACAACTCCTGTCGAAACAGCGCAATCGAACCGACTTCTACATATTCTGTTCGTCGGCTGACGGACCGTAGATTGCGGGTACCGGAATGTCGTTCATCCGAAGATACACCGTCAACTGCGCCCGGTGATGTATCAGATGGTTCATGATGAACCCCCGCATCACCGCCACGCGCGGCATCGTGAACATCGCTTCTCCACCGGCCAGCAACGACCACGGCTTCATAAACTGGTCGTCGCTGCACGCCACCAGCGCCTCCCGCGCTTCCTTGACGTTCTGGTCAAACATCGACACCAGCTCGGCTGCCAAGTTCGCCTTCGGCGTCTGCATCGGCTCGCCATCCTTCGGCGCCACATCAAACGAATCCTCGTTCAACGTCATCGCCGTCCAACCGGGGATATTGGCTATGTGACTCGCCAGATCCTGCATGGTGTAAGACTTCTCGTGCGGTTTCCATCCCATCCTGGCGTCCGGCACTCGCTCCAGCGCCCGCCGCGTACTGGCCATCTCATGATCGAATTCGCCCAACAGGGCCTGACTGATAGACATAACGTCCTCCTGATAAACGCGCCTTGACTGCTTTAGACTGTATGTTCGTTCTGTAACGCAAAATCGGTCCCGACTGTTGCGCTCGCAATCACATCAGCGGCGCTTTCCATCGGTTTGTGATACTCCATACCGTTGTTGCACCACGCCGCCGCACAGCTTATCTTGCCTCCCGACTACTCATCGTCGGCTAACCATACGAGGAATATCGAGTGAAACTCGAAACCGACCGGCTGATATTGCTCACCCTCTCCGAATGCGATCCGCTCGTCGTCCTAGAATTCGAGACTACCAATCGCACCTTCCTCGCCCCCTATGAGCCTATCCGCGAACAACGCTATTTCACCGGCGAGTACTGGACCGAACAGATCGACTCCTATCGCCAGCTCGAACGCGCCGGCGCCGCCCGCCGCTTCTACCTGTTCGCCAAGAACAACCCCGAGTGCGCCATCGGACGGATCGGCTTTTCCAACATCGTCCGGGGTGTCTTCCACGCCTGCCACCTCGGCTTCGCCCTCGCCGAATCCGCCTGCGGCCAAGCGTATATGAGCGAAGCCCTCCGCGCATCGATCGCCTTCATGTTCGAGCAGGAAAACCTGCACCGCATCCAGGCCAACTACATGCCCACCAACGACCGCTCCGGCAACCTGTTGAAAAGACTCGGTTTCATCGAAGAGGGGAGAGCCAAAGACTACCTGTATATCGCCGGCCGCTGGCAGGACCATATCCTCACCAGCCTGACCAACCCCCGGTGGCGCGAGGTGAAATGAACCTGTAGGATTCGTAGGTCCGCTCCGGTCGCGCATTCGGCTATCTGTCGACCAACTGTACACAGTAGTGCGACGGGCGCTGACGGTGCAGTTATTCTCTGAAATACGAAGATGTATCTACGTCTACACCATCTATGACATATGTGCCAAACAACAGCTCCGTGTGTCCGTGGAAGGTTCCAGGAATACAAACTGCCGCATCTCCGATGAGGATATTCACGGAGATCTCTCCAGAGAAGGAGATGTCCGAATCTTGCTTTGCATTCAACTCGATGCTCTCAACGCTCAGTCCTTCGTATTCAAAGTGCGAAGAAACCTCGAACAAGTCTGCCCAGCAATGATATTCGGAAATATTGGCCATCAACTCATCTTGAGCCCAAAGCGCAATCTCTTCTCCGAGCATCAAGTCAAGTGAGGCATCATCCAGAAAGGTCGCCAGTCTCAAACGATCAGAATCCTCGAGCCTGCGATTGTCCAGGAGGTATTGATACGCGTTCAGAACGAGGTCGCTATCGAGGGAAGACTGGATTATCTCGATGAGCAGATACTCACACCGCAGCTCGTTGCACTTATCAAGGCGCTGGGCCAGTGCGAGAAGTGTGTCGCTGTCCATGCTAGCCAGATGTGTCGTCGCAGCTTGATAGTCACCTTTATCAAACACGGCAACCAATGCATCGTCGATCAGGCTGGCAATCTCCTCGCAATCGGGTACGATGTCTATACCGCCGAAGTCCAATCCACCAAGCATGAAGGAATCTACCGACCTTCTGATTCGCTCAATGACGAACTCAGGGAGATCCTGCTTCAATCGGTTGAAGGCATCATCGACTGAAAGAGCGATCCGCTTGCTGCTCTTCGGAAAGAACTGCTGAAACACGTCGCTCATATCAGGACGCAGGAGAATTGAGGTCAGTTCGGCTGAATCCCACACACACGTATGCATGCCGTTGTCTGGACTTCGATCCAGTTTATCCAGCTTCTTCTTCAAGCCGGAACTAGCAGTTGTGGTGGTCACCAGAAGGAATCCCTGAGCTCCATGTTGTTCGACTTTGTCTCGTACCTCACCTACGTCGCTCTCTGACACAAACTTACTGCTGCGCGCGAAGTCTTTGCAGGAAACAAGCCACTTGAACTGGTAGTGTCGCAAGGTGCCCCTCAAATCCTCCGTGAACAGCAGGTCGCGTCCGTCGTCCGGCCCCCTACCTGACCATGAGACTCTGGAGAACAATCGCCTTCCCATCAGACGTGTCAATTGTTGGAGTCCCTCCCCCTGTGTTCCCAGAGAGTACAACTCCTTGAAATCGATCGCTGGCAAGCTTTGAGAGCTGCTATCGTCAACCATCAGGGCCTCCCCGACATAAAGTCTTGATTACCTATCGCCTCAGATATGGCAACTCCACGCCACACTGAGACACTTAGTTGCGCGCCAGTTCCCGCGACTGCTGCCAAACTACATTGTGCTTCATCGGACGTCAACTCCGGTCTTTATTGCATTGTCAAATCTTGCCTTCGAAGGCGCGCTCTCCCTATCTTCCCCCCATGACCGACCACCTCAAACACCCCGAAACCGGCGAACCGCTCGACATGGAAGCCATCACCGCTCCCCTCGAGCAACTCCGCGACTGCGTCTGCTGTCCGCGTGAGTGCCACGCCGATCGGTTCGAAGGCAAACTCGGCTTCTGTCAGAGCGGCACCGAGTTCGCCATCGGCTCCATCTGCGCCCACCGCGGCGAAGAGCCGGTGTTGTCAGGCGAGTACGGCATCTGCAATATCTTCTTCAGCCGATGCAACATGCAGTGCCTCTATTGCCAGAACTACCAGATCAGCCGGCGCGAGGGCGCCATCGACGACGAAACTCTCGCCCTCCCGGAGATCATCCGCCGCGTCGAATCGATCCTCGACACAGGCTCCCACGCGGTCGGCTTCGTCTCGCCTTCGCATTTCGTCCCCCAGGTGCGCGTTATCATCAACGCCCTCAAAGCGCGCGATCGCTCACCCGTCTTCGTCTACAACACCAGCTCCTACGACAAGGTGGAGACGATCAAGGCATTCGATAACGACATCGACGTCTGGTTGCCGGACTTGAAATACATGGACGAGAAACTGGGCCGCGCCTACTCCGATACCCCCAACTATCCCGACATCGCCTGCGCCGCCATCAAGGAAATGTTCTACCAGAAAGGCAGCAGCATCCGTCTCGATGACAACGGCTGCATCAGATCGGGACTGATCATCCGCCATCTGGTCCTCCCCGGCCAGATCGAAAACAGCAAACGCGTGCTGCAGTGGATCGCCTCGGAACTGTCACCGACCGTCCATATCTCGCTCATGTCGCAATACCACCCGACTTCCAACGTCGCCCACTACCAGCGCCTCGGACGCACCGTCACCCCCGAAGAATACAACGACGTTCTCGCCGAGTTCGACCGCCTCGGTTTCTACCGGGGCTGGATTCAGGAACTCGACAGCCCCGATCACTACCGCCCCGACTTCACCCACGACCACCCCTTCGAACACTAGTCTAATCGGAGGCGTGCGTGGTGTACGTCCCCGTGCACCACGTGACCCGCAACGTGATATCGACAAGCCTTGTAGGTCAGCTCCGTGTGCGGATTCGCGCGGTGGGTGAATCAACGCCGAGTTTACACGCACACGGTGCTGACATCGAGTGGGCAGCGACAGCGTCAGCACCGGTCGCTCGATGACCTTCGGTAATCCGCTCATTGCTGCAACCGCGACCGGAGCTGACCTACAAGGCCAAGCTTGAGAATGTCCGAACCGCATGGGTTCGGACTTACGCGACTGGCACGCGACAGAACATCTTCTGTTTGTCGCACGGCACCGTCATGCTAAGCCTTGTAGGTCAGCTCCGTGTGCGGATTCGCGCGGTGGGTGAATCAACGCCG
>JAHLKV010000005.1 GCA_020444475.1 bacterium | reverse complement strand
CGTCCGATGTCAGCACCGTTTGCGGGCGAAGCGGGATTCGAATTGTACTGTGCTAGGATTCGCAAACGGAGCTGACCTACCGGTAACTACAGAGATGTGCTGGGGGAGGCGTCACATGTCGCTCGGGCGAAGACTTGTAGGTCAGCTCCGGTCGCGATGGGCAGACCGCACGTTTGAAGAATTCAGGCCGAGCGACCGGTGCTGACATGGAAGTTGTTGTGCAGGGGCATGCTTCGACTCCGCTCAGCATGACGGCGCGGGGGCGGCGTGACGGCGCAGGGGTGGCATGACGGTACACGGTGCGTCCGATGTCAGCACCGTTTGCGGGAATGGCCGATGTGAATTGTACGGTCCGATAACTCGCAAACGGAGCTGACCTACGATTGGCCGACTACCCACCCGCCGTTCACCCGCCGCGGCGGGTTCACTCCAGGTGGGGCACAGTGGTTCTCAGGCTCGAACAAAGAAAAAGGCGGGTATCCTGGGAAATACCCGCCCATCCACCAAGGAACACATCAGGAGTCCGTCAATGCGCGATGATGTTCCCCAGTATCTCTTTCTCCTCTTCGGAGACCTTACCCATCACTTCCTGAATCTTGCCACCAAACATCTTGGCCATCATCCCCATGTTGACCTGGGCGATTCGTACCGAACCGTCCTGCGTTTCATAGACCCCGATTCGACAGGGCATCATGGCCGACACCGCCTTGTTGGCATCATCGGAGAGGATGTTGTAGGCGTGCTCGGGCTGGCAGAGGGAGATTACTTTGAGCTGCTTTATGTCCCCCTTCCCCGCCTTGAGCAGGCTTTCCTGCAGATTGTAGATTTTCGGTACCTGCCAGCCGGCGGCGACCGCGTTTGATTCGATCGTGGTGACGGTCTGTTCGAACGGCATCGAGCTTGTGCTCACGTGCAGCATCATGTTCGGCATGGCCAGCCAGAAGGTGGCGGCGGCGATAACTCCGCCGACAATAACCCCAACTACGAATGTCCCGATTTTGCCCATCTATGTACGAATCCTCTGCTTACGGTTCCGGGGTCCTGTCCCTTTATGGATTAGATGGAGAAGGTATGGAAATGATGCAGGAAAAGTGGGGAAAAGGTGGCAAATGGATTAACGCCAGTCTCTACAAAGACCGGAATGGACGAGAACAAGGAGAGCTGAGATGGCATTTGTCACGGGAGAGAAACCGGGAGTGGGCACGTTTGCCTGTGCGACATGTTGGAAGCGCCTTCGGTTGGATCAGAAAAGCGATAATCTGCCGCCGTGTCCGCGGTGTCACGGGACGATCTTCATCAAGGTGGGGTGAGGAGATGAGACTCTACCGTGTCGCTCTCCACACTCTCACCACCTCATCACAGGCAATCACGAATCGGGTCGCCTTTGTAGAGGACATACGTTTGGCACGGTGCGCGTTCGCACCAAAGAGAGGAAAGAGAAAAAAAGGACCCTAAAAAATGACAAAACGAACCCATTTCGCTGTAACTCGCACGGGTTCACACTTGTACAATGACTTTTTGCGTTTTCGGTGGTGCTTTGGTGGCTCTGTAGGGAAGGTCTGTCCGCAGACCTGCCATGTTACAGTGCGAGTAGGTCAGGTCGCTTGCGACCTGACACTGTGACAGGCGGACAAGCCTGACCTACTCGTGATGGTGACGTAACATTCGCGGCGTCACGTGGTGGACGAGGACGTACACCAGGCACAATTGAAGATGGATTCCCAGTCAGGCTGGGAATGACAAATCTGCGATGTGTCGTCAGGAGAGTTTTTGTAGGGAAGGTCTGTCCGCAGACCTGCCATGTTGCAGTGCGAGTAGGTCAGGTCGCTTGCGACCTGACACTGTGTCAGGCGGACAAGCCGCCTGACCTACTCGTGATGGTGACGCAACATTCGCGGGGGTCACGTGGTGCACGAGGACGTACACCACGCACTCAGGGGTCTAGCCTCTCCCTTTGTTCTTCTTGCGGTTGGCGACGAAGTCCCAGAGGACGTAGTTGCCGAGGTCGTCGACCGACGAAAAATAGGCGCGGCCTTTGTTCAGTTCGGTCAGGCGCGCGATGAACTGCTGCAGGTACGGATCGTCGGTGACCATGAAGGTCGTGATCGGGATGCGTTTCTTGCGGCAGATGACCGCCTCGTCGAGGGTGCGGTTGACGATGCGCGGGTCCAGACCGGCCGGGTTGCGATAGAGCTGGCCGTTCGGCCGGGTGATCATCGATGGTTTCCCATCGGTCACCATAAAGATCTGTTTGTTGGCGTGCTTTTTCCCCAACAGGATCTGCCGCGCCAGACGCAGACCGGCCTGGGTGTTGGTGTGGTACGGGCCGACCTGCAGGTACGGGAGATCTTCGATCTTGATCTCCCACGCGTCATCGCCAAACACCACGATCGACAGGTGGTCGCGCGGGTATTTGGTCAGGATCAGTTCGGTGAAGGCCATGGCGACCTGCCGGGCGGGGGTGATGCGGTCCTCACCGTAGAGGATCATCGAATGCGAGATGTCGATCATCAGGACGGTCGCACAGGAGGTCTGGCGTTCGGACTCGAAAACCTCGAGGTCGCGTTCTTCCATGCCGAGTCCGAGATCACCGGAGCGCTTGATGGAGTTGAAGATCGACGCGGAGTAGTCGATATGTCTCGGATTGTCGCCGAACTCGAATGTCCGTCGCTCGGGGAGGACTTCCTCCGAGATGCCGCCCTCGTATGGCAGGGCGTGGTTGCCGGAGCCGGAGCCGCGCATCTTGTTGAAGACCTGGTCGAAGGCGTCCTTGCGAAGAGAGCGTTCGCCTTTGGTGGAGAGCGAGAAGCCGCCGCCCTTCCCCTTGCGGATCATGTCGTTTTTCTGGAGTTGTTTTTTGAACTCTTCGAGGTCGTATTTCTTGTCGAGTATCCCCTGCGCCTGCAGGCGCTCCATGAGGCGAAGGGTCTCATCGACATTGCCGGAGAGCTTCATCAGGAGATAGTTGTAGATCGCCATGAGATCGGAAAGCCGTTTCAGCTTCGCGAACAGGCCATCGTCCCACTCCTGATAGATAAACCTCACCGCACCCCTCCCATGCCTTTGAGCATGTCGGAGAAGATGTCGGCGTAGCGGACCATCGAATCGAGTTCTTCGCGGGCGATCACGTTGTTGTGATACAGCCCTTCGAGCACGAACTCCATGCGAAGCAGCAGCTCGCGGTCGTCTTTGGTCGGGAAGTGCTGCTGGACTATTTTCTTGAGACCGGCGATCGATTCGAGGGCTTTTTTGTAGTCCTCGAACGGCATGTCATCGGACAGTTCGAGTTTGCGTCCGGCGCCGAAGAAGTCGATGACTGCTTCGTACGGGTTATCCTCCGGGGCAGCATCGGGATTGGTCTTCCCTTTCACCGGGGTTGGGAAGTAGGACAGAAAGATCTGGTTGATGGCCTGTCCGATCAGGTTGTGAGCGACAAGAATGGCGCCTTCCTGCTCGCCTTCGTAGACGAGCTCGATCTTGCCGGTGACCGAGGGAATGATGGCGTAGAGGTCGCACATGCGGGCGTAGCTGTCGCCGCCGGAGCCGTTGAGCGAGCGTCGCTCGATATTCGACACGAGATTCTCGTAGGCCGAAATCGAGACGCGGGCGGAGACGCCGGAGCTCTGGTCGACGTACTCGCTCTCGCGGGCGCGGAAGGTGACCTCTTCGAGGATGTCGCGCACGAACTCGGGGACGGTTACGCCGGTGGCGGCGATATCGGCCTCGCTGGCCGTGATCGATTTCGCTTCCTGTATGGTCTTCGGATAGTGCGTAATGATCTGCGAATCGATCCGGTCTTTCAGCGGGGTGATGATGTTGCCCCGATTGGTGTAGTCTTCGGGGTTGGCGCTGAAGACGAGGACGATATCAAGGGGGACGCGCAGTGGGAAACCGCGGACCTGAATGTCGGACTCTTCGAGGATGTTCAGCAGACCGACCTGGATGCGGGGCTGGAGGTCAGGCAGTTCGTTGATGGCGAAGATGCCCCGGTTGGTGCGCGGGATGATGCCCCAGTGAATGACCTCTTCGTTGGAGATGTCGAGTTTCTCGCGGGCGGCTTTGATCGGGTCGATATCGCCGATCAGGTCCGCGATGGAGACATCGGGGGTGGCCAGTTTCTCGTGGAAGCGTTGTTCGCGAGGCTTCCACTCGATCGGGGTATCGTCGCCCATCTCGGCGATCATCTGTTTCGCTTTCGGCGAGATCGGGTTGAAGGGATCTTCGTTGAGATAGGTGCCGGCGATGATCGGCGTGTGTTCATCGAGCAGCGTGTAGAGCTGCCGGATGATGCGGCTTTTGGCCTGACCGCGCAGACCGAGCAGGATGAAGTGGTGCCGGCTGAGGATGGCGTTGACGATCTGGGGGACGACGGTCTTGTCGTAGCCGACGATACCGGGAAAGATGGTGGCGTTTTCGTTGATGCGGGCCAGCAGGTTCTCGCGCATCTCGTCGCGGACCGGGCGGCTTCGCCAGCCTGACTGTCTAAGTGCACCCAGGGTCGTAATCTTGGATATATTCACGGACGTTCCTCTTGTTGCCCAGTTTATTGCAGTATGTGCCCTCCCGCCTCTTGTACAACAGGAAGCAGACGGGAATAGTTCTGACAGCGGCGGAAATGACCGGCCGGGAGAGGAATCGGGTGTGATACGACGGGCTTAACCGGCGACCGGAAGAGGTTTGAAGTACTTGTCGCGCTGGTCTTTGGGGATCGACGCACCGGCGGGGACTTCGATCACTTCAAGTGCGTACGGTCGGCTGCCTTTGATCTGGATGATGTCACGCAGGTTGACTTCGGTGGCCGGTTTGGCTTTGCGGCCGTTGATCAGGATAAGTCCGTTGGAGGCCATTTCCTTAGCGACGGTGCGGCGTTTGATGATGCCGACCGTCGAAAGGTAGTCATCAAGTCGCATCAGGAGTCCAGCCGCAGTTGGATGTAGGTGTGTTCCTTGACCTTGGCGATCCAGTCGTCGACAACGCGGCCGGTTTTGTCCTGGCGGGCGAGTTCCTTGATTTTGTCGAAGTCCGTGTCGAGCGAGTACTGCCGATGCTCCTGATAGTCGAGCAGTTTGAGGATGTGCAAACCGAAGTCGGACTTGACGGGGCCGCGATATTCGCCGGGGGTTTTCCAGCCGCGGACGGCGTCGGAGAACTCGGGCGGCAGGTGTTCGGTGGCGAACCAGCCAAGTTCGCCGCCCTGGGCGCGGGTCTCATCGTCGCGTGAGAAGGCTTTGGCCATTTCGCCGAAGTCGTCGCCGTCGCGGGCGGCGCTTAACAGGGAGTCGGCCAGCACATAGGTGCGAGCGGTGTCCTCGGCGGAAGGTTCGACGGCGAGGAGGATGTGGCGAAGCTTAAGTTTGTCATCGCGGCGCCCTTCGCACTGAATGACATGGTAGCCGAACTGGGTGCGGATAACGCCGGAGACATCACCGATATTGAGGGCGAAGGCGGCCCGCGCGAACTCCGGCACGACCTCATCGCGTGCCATGTAGCCGAGCTCACCACCGTTGGCGCCCGCTCCCATGCTGGAATAGCGGGTGGAGAGGGTGGCCAGATCGGCGCCATCGAGGACCTGCTGGCGAAGGTCAGCGGCCAGGTTGCGCACGGAATCTTCGATTTCCGCCGACGGTTGAACCGTCAGGAGGATGTGGGCCAGCTTGACGCCTTCAGGCTGCGCCGGCAGGGAATCCTTGAAGTCGTTGAAGAAGGTTTCCACTTCGTGGCGCGAGACCGACACCGAGTATAATTTCGACTGGATGAAGCGCTGTTTGAGGATCTGGTTGCGGACGTCGGGCCGGTATTTCTTGCGCAGGTCGCGAATGGTCATGCCTTCCTGAGCGAGAGCCTGCATGAAGGCGTCGTTGGTCGGGAAGTTGGAGGCGATGCGAGCGACATGGTCATCGAGCATCTGGTCGACTTCTTCGTCGCGGACGGTGATCGAAGTGTCTTTTTTGGCTTCGAAGAGAAAGAGCCGATCGGTGATCATTTCGTCGAGGATATCATCGCGAAGTTTCTCAAACTCCCGTTCGGTCTTGGGCTGTCTGCCTGATTGCAGGGTGTAGAGCTGGATCTGCGAGGCCAGCTCGGAGGCCAGAATGACTTCGTCGCCGACGACGGCGATGATGCGATCGACGGTCTCACGCTGATCCTGGAGGGCGGTTTGCGCCCGGGCGGCGGAGACGAAGACAACTGCCGCGAGCAGCGTCAGGAGACAGATAGTGCTATGTGTTCTCATTGCTGAGAATCATCCTTCCGTGGTCGTGCTGTCGGTCGAGGCGTAGGCATTGGTGTCGATCATGCCCCAGAGGACGTCTTCGTTGACGCTGATCGACGATTCGGATTCGGTTTGCAGGACCCATTTCTCGAACGCCATCCGGCGTTGGTCCTTGATCAGTTTGGCCTGAATCTGTCCCTTGAGGCCGAGATAATCTTTGAGGGCCGGTTTGATCTTGTCGACGACCCAGAAGATGGAGTAGCGTCCAACGGTCGGGACGGGTCCGCCGAGCTGTCCAACCGGGGTGCTCCAGGCGGCGTCGAATACTTCGGGGAACCATTTCTTCTCGATATAGTCGAGATCGCCGTTGGTGCCGCGCTTGGCGGGGCGCTCGGTGTACTTCTCGGCCATCTGTTTGAACTGAGTGAGCGACTTGATTTCGCGGGCCAGTTTGTTGGCAAGCATCTCGTCCGAGACGAGGATCTCATAGATGTGGATCTTCGCCGGGTCGGTAAACTCTTCGGGGTGCTTGTCGTAATACATGCGGAGCTGCCCTTCGTTGGGGGTGGGCGGCTGCGGCATGGAGTCCATCTTGAAGATGTCGGCCATGTTCAGTTCCCGGAAGAACTGGATCTTCTTCATGAAGTAGGGGGTGTTCTCGATGTCTTCCTTAATGGCCTCGCGCACCAGAATATCCTGAGCGTTGAGCTGGAAGATCATGGCGGCCACCGAGTCATAGTCCGTGAAGGTCGGTCGCACCTGCGGATGGAGCATCTCGCGCGCTCTGGCGAGGTATCCGTAGAGAGTCATCTGCCCGCCGTCCCAGGTGGCAAGGACCAACTCGCGCTCACTTCGATCGAGCTGCTCGAGGTCGAAATCGTTGTTCGGCAGGGTCGCAAGTACCTGCGGCGGATACATGTTTGTCCGTTTGTGTTCAAGATAGTCGAGCGTCGCGGTATCGAGCGTGATGGGGTACTTCGCCTTGATGCTGTCGAAATATAGTCGAGAGAGCTCGCCGTGCTTCTGGGATCGGATCCGGTCGCTGATCTGACTTCTGACAGCGTCGAAGCTTCCCCACTCGGGGTTTTCCGACTTGTCGACTAGTTTGATAATGTGATAGCCGAAGCGGCTCTTGACGGGGGGAGAGACCTGACCCGGCTCCATGTTAAAGGCCGCTTCCTGGAACTCCTCGACCATGGCTCCCCACGTAAAATAGCCGAGGTCACCGCGGTTTCGTTTGGCCTGCGGATCTTCGGAGTACTGGTAAGCGAGGTTGCCGAAGTTTTCACCGGCGAGGATTTTGTCAACCAGCATATCGGCGGTGTCTTTGTCCGAGACGACGATATGTGATGCGCGGATACGGTAACGGAGCTTGTTGTAGAAGTCATGCAGTTCCGCATCGGTGACATCGATCCTGTCCCGGACATGCGTCTTGTACAGGCCGTCGAGCAGGAACTTGTCCTTGTTGGCGAGGACCAGCCGGTTGACCTCGTCGAGCTTGTCGATACCTTTGTCATAGGCAGCCTGTATCATGAGCCGCTCTATAATGAGGGTATCGAGTATGGCTCTTTTCTTGTCGAATTCGTCCTGAGCGCTGGTGTAGGGGTATTTCAGTCCCGAGATATAGTTGGCGAATTCATCAGCGGTGATATCGTAGCCGTTGACGGTTGCCAGCGTCTTGTCCCCGTCCGACCCGCACCCCGCGGACAGGATTGCCCCGCAGGCCGCCACGATCGACACCAGAATCAGGTTTCTCATTCGCATGAGCGTTCTATCCTCCAAGAATGACAATCTTCACTTGTACCATCGGGAATTGGGCCGGTTTCAGATTTCCGGGCCAGATGTAGATATTAATACCGCAGGGTAGAATTGCCAAACGATTTCCGGACGTTTGGGCTCAAACCGTTGGGATTACTCGATATCCGACTCGAGATAGTCCTTGGTGAGGGACTGGCGGGTCAGGCGCTGCTGGAGTTTCTTGGTGAACTCCAGCGCGGAGTTCTCTCCGTAGACCTTGAGCATGTGATTCATGGCGATGACTTCGGAGATCACGGTGATGTTTTTTCCTGGGGAAATGGGGACATTGAGAATCGGTATCTCAACCCCGAGTACGGTCGTTCGGGTTTCCTCAACTCCAAGTCGTTCATAATCTTCGGTGTCTGACCAGTAGGTCAGGTGGACTTCGACCTCAATGCGCTTCTGGAGACGGATAGCACGGATACCGAACAACTCCTCGACATCGATAATACCCACGCCTCGGATTTCCATGTGATGGCCAAGCAGTTCGGAGCCGGAACCCATGATGACATCGGGGGCCACCCGGGTAATCTTAACAACATCATCGGCGACCAGGCGGTGACCTCTTTCCACGAGGTCGAGTGCGACCTCGGATTTTCCGATCCCGGATTTTCCGGTGTAGAGAAGTCCGACACCGTAAACATCGACTAAGGTCCCGTGGACGTTGATGGTCGGTGCGAAAACATGGTCGAGATAGGCGGAAAGCCGGGCCATGAGTTCGGCGGTCGTGAGGCGACTGGAGAAAACGGCGGTGTCGGCTCGTTCGGCAGCCTGGATGAACTCGAGCGGCGGGGTGATGCCTTTCGAGATAAGAACAACCGGAACGCCTTTGCCGAAGATAGCTTCGGAGACCTGCTGCAGGTGCTGGCGGGGGAGCTGATTCAGGAAGGCCAGTTCGGTTTCACCGAGAACCTGGATGCGGGTCGACGGGAAGCGATCGAAAAATCCGGTCAGGGCGAGACCCGGCCGGTGGAGTTCCGGGTTCTCGACTTCCCGTTTCATGCCGGCTTCGCGACCTGTCAGGGGTGTGAGCTCAAGGTCGCGTTTGCGGGTGTCGTAGAGTTTCTCGATAACGATAGACGCCATTGGAATCAATATAGCGGCGCTGAACAACCGGCGGCAAGAAAGAAATGGCATGAAGAAAGCCCGCCGGAGCGGGCTTCCCACGAAAAGAGTGAGGTCGTTGTGGTTTATTGTTCCTGGAGTTCCAGACGGAGGTCTTCGAGTTCCGATTGCAGCTGACGCAGTTCCTCGCGGAGTTCCTGCATCTCCTTCTGGAAGTCTTCGGATTCGAAGATCGCTTTGGTGTCGCCAAACCGGAGGCCGTGCATCTTCGGGACGTTGACATCGATGTCAGGAAGATCGGGCAGTCGGAGCAGGCCGTAGGTGGAGTCATCGGTTTCATCGACGGTCGCGTTCAGTTTCACTTCTTTTCTGTCGCGAACGACGGTGACGGCTACCTGGTCGCCTTTCTTCTTCTCGCGAATCAGATCGGTGACGTCGCGGCTGTCATAGACGGTCTCCTCATCGAGCGAGACAATCACATCGCCGGCTTTCAAACCGGCTTTTGATGCGGGGGAGTCCTTCTCGACTTCGGTCACGAGCGCACCCCGAGCCTTCTCGACGCCGAAGTACTCGCCGAGCTGGGGGCTGAGATCATCGATCTGTACGCCCAGATAGCCCCGGGGCTCCATCCGGTAGGCATCGCGGAGGGTGAAGGCTTCGGGAAGGCGAGAGTTGTCGTCGAGTGACCAGATGACCACATCGCCTCGGCGGCGGCTGTCGAGGGTGACGGTGAGATCCTTTTCCTGACCGTCGCGAAGCACCTTCACCGTGACCTCGTCGCCGGCGCGATGGTCAGCGATGGCGCGGGTAAGATCGGCGGCGCGGTCGATTGATTCGCTGTCGACGGCGATGATGATATCGTCCTTCTGCAGGCCGGCTTTTTCAGCAGGGGAATCATCGGCGACGTTGGTGATGATGGCGCCGCGGTCGACGTCTAACTTGAGGGCGTCAGCCAGTTCGCGGTCGACCGACTGCGTGTAGACGCCCATCCAGGCGGTACGTTTGGATTTCGCCTCGCCGATACCGGCCATCAGGCCGAGCGCCAGCACGGCGATCAGCAGGATACGGGCTGTTCGTGCCATAGCGTGTCCTCCATGTGTCTTATATGTTACTGCTGCTCGACGTGTTTAGTGATACGAGAGGTGCGGGGGGATTGTTCCGTTTAGGGGCGGTCTCCGGTCCGGATCAATGGGCTGCGAGGGGCGTCGGCGGGCCGATTAGATGGTCAAAATCTTGGCGAATCGGGGTTCAAAACCGTTGACAAAGTGACGAAATAGGATATAATTCAGGCCTCTGATACTCCCCTGTAGCTCAGTTGGTAGAGCAGCTGACTGTTAATCAGCGGGTCGTTGGTTCGAGTCCAACCGGGGGAGCTTTATTCAAGTCATTCTAGTCGCATTCGCTGTCTGTTAAGCAGTCCGCCGCAGGCGGATTGGTTCGAGTCCAATCGGGGGGTAGCTTATCTTCAGGTCATCCCAGCGCATCTGCTGACTGTTAATCAGTCTGCCGCTGGCGGATGGGTTGGCGCGGGCCCGGGGAGTTCATATTCAGGAAACCTCATCACACTCGTTAACTGGTAGAGTAAGATCAAGGTTCAATTGCCGCTCAGAGCCGCTTCGATTTAGTGCTGTTGGAAAAGCCTGCTTACCAGAGCGGTGAGACGCAAGCCAATCTTCTCTATATAGCTGAGCGCGCAGCGTTCCCGTTCAAGTAATTGTGTCTAAATAAGATAGTGGATCGTCTGAGGCTTGGGGTGCGGATAAAAAGGCCCGTACCCAGGCGAGTTGCCCTCACACTTTCGTCGAGCGCTGTGGAACAGCAGTCTTACGAGCTAGTCTGGCCGCACGGTACATAGCTCCAGCGTGTGTGCCGCAAATCGAGCTGAAAGGCCGCGGTGTGGCGGTGATCTCACAATACGGCGGCTCAACCTTCTCCCGGCGAGGCCCGTTGGTTGGATGTGCTGAGGATCTGGCAAGACCACCCGGCTCGAACAGAAGACTCTGCGACATGTCTCACAACAGAACATCGCTCTCAAAATCATCAAGTTTCGAGAACATCATGGATACACTGGAAAACAAAGAAACCGATACCAGCCCGAGGATAGATAGCACGTACCATCCTACGAAGTCGACAACACCTATCGACCTAGTAACTCCGAGAAAAGCGGACACAAGCGAGAGTGCGTATCCCGAGATTCCGATTACGCTCCAACGTATTCGGACCGCCGAGTATGCCGCGTTGTTGATTTCGAGCAGCGCCTGAAGAGTTTTCGAGCCATCAGACGAGTTATAGGGCAGCAGTGCGAACACGGCTCGGCAACAACTCACAAAGGTAAAACAGAGCACGGCGGTCGCAAGACTCAGCTGTGGGACGGAGTCCCCCCGGGAAGACAGAGCGAGGAAATCCCAAACGATTGTGAGGGATGTGTCGGGAAGCATGAGCAACGTGCCGAAGCCAGCGATCACCGAAACGACAGAACAGAGCCAACCGACGGCCAGAATGTTCAGCCGCGTGCGTGGGGAACGGTGCAGGTAGTGCGCAACGCCCGGTGAGCTTTGCTCCCGACTCGACACCGTAAATCGGCGTATGCGAATATGCTGAAACGGGGGAAGCCTGAAGACCAGTCCGCGCGACTGGAGTCCCAATCTCTCGGCCGCCCATTGATGCCCGGTGAGGTGAACGAAGGAACAAATGAACTCCGAGAGATAGATCAGGACGATCAGGGAAAGTGGCCAGCCATGAGCGTATGCGGGCCAGAGGATGAGCAAGTTGTAGGCTATGATAGTGCTCAGAGAAAAAAGTGCAGGCATCTCCGGTGCACCTTACATGCGCATGTTATCAGTACGACGTCCTCCGAGTTCACGAAAGCCTCCACCCTACTGCGATCAGATCCACGTTCCTTCGGGGCTCGGTTTCCTGGAGCGCTCGAAGCATGCCGGAGAGGCAGTCTGCGGACTATGTCCACCTTGTTGCCGGCCGGTCTCACAGCGATGGTCCGGCTTAGGTAGACAACCTGCGCCTGAGAATCACGAGCCACACTGCAAGAAGCACTACCAGAGCAGCAAGCAGAGCGACAAGCGCTATCCAGATGCCCGGGGCAGTGCCGGAGGAAGTGGTTTCTCGAGCACCGGGAAGCTGGATGTCGGCTTTTTCGTGATTGCTGTCGTCGTTATTGAGCCAGGTGGACTGCGATGCCGCGAGACTGTCTCTGAGCCTTATCTCATCCGACTTCATTGCCCCGAGACTGTCTCTGAGCTCTGTCACGTCCGACCTCATTTCCCCGATGGTGTCCCGGGCGCTTATCAGCGAGTCGGAGTATGCTTTTGTCAAATCGACAACCTCCAACCTCAGTAAGTACGTACCATCAGAACTGCCCTCTTCATCGCTGACAGCTACATTAATGGTGACAGTCCCCGCGCGAGTTGGTGTTCCTCGAATGCCACTTTGGGTGAGGACCAGTCCCGGAAGCAGGTCAGAGGTTGGACTGATGAACCATTGCGGGACGCCTATCCCGCCTTCACAGGCCAGCACAATCTCATACGGCAGTCCGACGTGAGCGGTGGGAAGTTGCCGGGTGAGTATCCGCAGGCGGCTAGTATCAGGGCGAATGCCCTGCAAAACGGTGGTGGCATCATCGCGACTATTCGTGAACGCGTCGTGCACCTGCAGTGTCACTTCAGTAATACCTGGCTGCTCGATCGCTCCGGACAAACGCCCGTCTTTCAAGATCAAACCGGACGGAGATGGTGCCTGAAGTTGCCAGCTGATTTCACCCTCTCCTCCCGAGGCCGACGGGAACCATTCGAATGGCCGACCTGCCAGGAGACGAATCGTATCAGGAAGGTGCGCCTGCACCTCGGTCCGCTTTGGACCGATTCGGATACCGATCCGACCATCGACCCTGACTCCGAGCGCGTCGACGGCCTCGATGGACACGGATGAAAGTGACGGCGTCGCCGGGATCCCGACAAGCGAGCTACCGTCCAGCGTGAGACCGGAAGGGAGGTCGGAACCACCGGTAACTCTGACCGGTTCGATCAGGCCGGTATGTGGTATGGCGTAGTTGATTGGTTCGTCGACCCAGCATTGCATGATGGTATTGCCGACCGCTGGCGAGGGCATTTTGGGCAGTATGCAGATGTCGAAAGATCCCCGTACAAGGGTGTCTTTGTTGTGCGCGACGATAAATGAGAACGGAAAGGTCCCCGTGTCGGTCGGTGTGCCGCTCACCACCGACTGCGGGCCGATCCTCAAACCGGGTGCCGAGCCGTCAATCTCAACACGGTCTCCGGGGAGCAGATTCTCGCCGATGACAGACCCGTTGTACCGCTCGCCGATTCTGCCCGCCGGGAACACCAAGCGGTGGTTGACCCGGTCAAGGATTCGAAGTGAGAACTCGCGCTCGACTGAGCCGGCGGACCAATCAAGCGATCTGCCTCTGAACTGAAAACGACCGGCAGAGTATGCCGATTGAGCGACGAAATGATAGTCACCAGAGCCGGTCGGGACTCCGAAGATCCGTCCACTGTCAAGTGACAGACCGGGTGGCAGGGCGCCGGAGATGACTCGCCATCGCTGTGGCTCCAGCCCACCGACGCTCCCGATGACGCTGGTGTACCACGTGCTAACTCGCCCCTGAGGAAGCACGGAATCCTGATGCAGGATTGCAAGTGGAGTTCGTGATTCGTCGAACGGTACCGCGGAAGGGACCACGCGAAAGGCCAGGGTGGTCTCGGCGTGGTATGTACTGTCATCCACGCTCACTTGCAACTGGACAGTTTGCACACTGCCGTCATTGATCTTTGAGGAGGGAACACCGATGATAAGCCCGAGCGACGTATCGAACAGCAGGCTGTCCGGAAGCTCTCCGGACACAATCGTGAACACGCGCGCCGAGTTACCCCCTATCACAGGAAGCGAATAGGCATAGGGTACATCCCACGCAGCATCGGGAGGTTCGACTGGCAGGAATCTGAGCGGCTCGTCTGAATCGGAGAACAAGATCATGTAAATGAATAGAATGATGAGCATCGCCGCCAGGGCGTTGAATATCACATCGATAAGCGGGGATATCAGGCCCCCGCTGGATTCATCGTTGAGGCGATTCTTCATTCTTCTTGTATACCTGCCAGCAGTGTCAGTGAACTAGTTTTGACTCAAGTACGCCTTGTTCCGTTTCCGGTCGCATACTTCATCCGAAAGTGCATCGGCAACTATTCTGACTGACTCTCCTCGTCTCCGCCGATCCGCATCCACAAGTACATGATAACCCATGTAAGCAGTATAGCGGCAATCCCTAGCGCGCTGCCCTCGGGACCGAATGGTCCTCCGAAAGTCTCTGTGAGTCGGTGCTCTTCCGGCAATGGAATGACCGAGATGTTGTATCCGCCCAATCGTTGGATACCGAGTACATGGCCGAGCACGATGCGCCAAATCGCATAGAAGGCGATCGCAAACCAGGCGCTACCGGTTCGAAAGTACGCCCACGAAAGAAAAAGTCCCATCAGGAAGGTGCCCGCGAGCCCCAGTATTGAGCACGCTGAAGTGAACAGTGTGGCTGCCGCAAATGCGCCACTGACCAAGACGTATGCTGACGCCATGCCCCAGCGCGATTCACAGGCCAGCAGGTAATAGGCACGCACGGTCTCCAGAACAATGACTAGAACGAGTGTCGACAAGACCGGGAGTATCAAGTCTATCCGGCTAGCGCCCGCCAGGTGGGCGCTTGACAAGATATCCCCGACATTCAGCCCAACGCGCTGAAGTCCGAAATAGGCTATGCCGCCTGTTGCAGCCAATCCGAACACGACGCCAAACAGCATCTTTAACGGCTCATTGGCAGCGAAAGGAATCCCCACTGTATCGAGGGCGCTCTCGAGTCCTTGTTCGTGGGTCAGGCTGCCAATCCAGATGGCGAACACCACCGCCGCCAGAATTGACATGAGAGTAAGCGAAGCCGGCTCGGTGGCAGTGGTGTAGGTACGGAACAGCTGCAGAGGCTGAAACAGCCACACGATATCCAGATCCGGCACCCACTTCAGCAGATAGAACCCCACTCCGACCAGGCCCAACAGGAGCGCAACGACGACAGCGCCCAACACAACGGCGAGCATGCGTCCGCGGATCGAGGCGAACGAGAAGATCAGGAGAATGGCGGCTGCCAGCAGACCCAGTGGCGATGTCGCCCACTCGCCACCACACGCGAACAGCAGGACAATGAGCACCAACCAGAACCACGATGACAACAACCATTTGACAACGTGACCGAGTGGATCGAGATTTTCACGACCGTTCATGTCGTTCACTCCTTCTCTATTCGGTCTGGGGACCGCTGGGTCAGTTTATCCGCGTTTCGTACCGGGAATCGCCAGGCAATCAGCTCATTGCCGCTTGGGGCCACCACGAAGCTGCCATCGTGCAGCGCAAAGAGGGTGTGGGGATCGATATCGCCCAGCGCATACTTCTCGTCGTTTCGATCTCCATCAAGATCGGAGCGGGTGAGTTTTCCGGACGCCGAAATGTTCCACATACTAAGAAATTTTGATTGGGCGACGGCCAGCCACCCGTTCCGCCCCACGAGCAGCGCATCAACCCGGTGGTTCACCCAATCATTGCTCTCCAGCGCAAAGTTGACTGGTCCCTTCATGGGCCAGACGGACAGCTGGTTCATCGCAGTCAGCATGACGATGTTTGCCGGTGGTACCATTTGCACGCGTTTTGCATCGACATAATCTGCATCCGGATGTCGATAACCATCTCGTTCAGGCTGTTTGTCAGAACTCGGGCGAATGACCATCATATAGCTCCCCTCGTTGGAGGACCAGAGTGTCAGAAGGGTCTCCGAATCAGCGCCATAAGCCACGTCACAAATGGTGGCGCCGTCCTGACGCGGCCCCAGGCGTCTAAGAGCAGTTCGAGAGTCATCGCACTCCAGATACGTGACAGAGTTACCGTAGGCAAGCAGCAGACGGTCGGCAAGATGGCCGCCGGGGGCGAGTATCCGAAGATCATCGACGTCATGCAGATACTGATCGTCCAGCGACGTTACTTCCTGGGCGTCGACATCAAGCGTGAAGCTCTTCAGGAGATGTTCGTCTGCCTGCCATGCGACGAGAGTACGTCCATCAGCGCTGAGCGAGATTTGCCGCGGGGGCGGTCCGGACAACTCGGATTCTGTACACCCGCCATCGGGCCACCGGACGATCAGTGACGAATGCTCAGTCCGCGGCTTCGAGGGCCCCGGCGCGCTGACTACTGCAGCGGATACAAATGGCTGCTCCGACGACGCAAATGAATGAAAACGAACCGAATCACCCAGTTCCTGCCGTGCGAAACTATTCACATCGGTCACAAAAGCCGGCTGCGCTTTATCAAAGCTGACAACATTCTTATAGAGGGCCGCACGAACATTCTCCAGACCCTTCGCCTCGTCGATAACGTACATCGCCGTCTGTCCAAAGTGATCCAATCTGGCCTCCACCCCGCTGACGTCGACTTTTACCACGACCGGCTCAACAGGCTCGACCCAGCCGGCGACAACATCGGAGAACAACGATCGCGCGTTGGCCAGGTGATCGCCGGTTTTCTTGCGTATGTAGGCGTGAATGGCGCCCAAAATGAGCAGACCAAGGAGACCGAGCAGAGTTGTATCAAACGCCAGTGCCAGTCCATCAAAGGCCGAGGTAAAAATCCCGGCTTCCCATTGACCTTTCGCTTCAATAATGTCCTTGATAGCCTCGTTAATCCCCGACATCGATTTCGAAATGCCTATCACCGTGCCAATGAACCCGAGCAGCGGTAGAGCCCACTCTGTCAGTCGGACCGGGGCAAACGCCAGCACCGCCTGTTCTTCATCGTTATCCAGTATTTCATTTTTGTAGGCGATGATGGCTGCCAGGTCGGGATCTCGTACCCAGCGTTTCTGCAGGCGCAGAAGCCGCTCGTAGTAGTACGTTTTCTCGGTGCCATCGGTGATCTCTCGTAGCTGATTCAGTGTGTACGGTTCCTCGCGATCCAGGAACTTCGCGTCCTCATCGGTCGTGTGAAACAGCCTCACGATGCGGTTTCGCCACACGTGCAACAGATATGACATACCAAAAAAGAACGTGTAGAGAATGGAGTACGGAATAGGACCACTGTCGAAAAAGCGCTTGCGGATGTTCAGGCCATCCGATACGTCCTGATCCGGTACTAATGTGTGCAGTAAGTACAGGAGTGCGACGGCCGCCGCGGCAGTGAGAAGGGCTTCAATCGCCGCCGTGCGCTCGAAGCCGACGGTCAAGCGATGAACAGAGGATTGACCAAGGTAGCGATTCGCTCGCGGGTCGCCTGTACTCGATGGCTGTTCCGGCATAGTGTTATCCCTGACTCCTCTTCCGGATTGTTGTTCAGATGCGATCTCGCGTCCGTGTTCTCCCTTATGTCGCTCCTCGGGTAAGTCGGTTCTGATGGTACGGTCCTATGTTGTCCCAAGGCGGCTGGAAACAGACGCGAAAGCTGATATTCGACCATAGCATTGCGCGGTTTGGGCTGCTCCTGTTCGACGGCCACACCACAACTCGGTCATGTCCCGCGTCGTCGCGACCACGGCAGAATTCTCCCGCACTCGATGACTCGCGATTCAGTCGAAACGGATTCTGATCCGCTGTGGCACGGACACACCATGACGCGAATTCGAGCTGTTGAAAGGTCGGCAAGTGAAGATGCCGCCGTTCCTTCTGCAGTTCAGTCAAACAACCATGAACGTCATTGACGGAAAGGTCTCCCGTGCTGACCGGATCGATGGAGATATAATACGGGAGAGCGTTTTCGAGTCTGCAGCCGTCAATGACCATAGTGCCGGGAGGAATGAAGATGTACTTCCGATCCTCCGGATACTCCATCACGAGCCTTCGCTCCTGATTCCCGGAGTGGGCTGAGCAGAGGATCTGCTGCAATCGCGCATCTTCAAAAGTGCTGAGGATCTGTTGAGAGAGTTCGTAAAGATCCTGGTTCGAGCGCAACCTTCTGAGAATCTTCAACGGTGTCTGACGGGCAAACGCCTTGGCCAAGGTTATCTTTCGAGGAACGCATTGATATCGTTGGCCCAATGCCTGACGAGTGATCAGATTCATATCGGCAGATCCGATTTCATCCGCCTCATAGTACGAGTAGAAGATGTCAAGCAGCCGTGCGACCTCCGCCTCGAGCGGCTTGTCGAAGCGACGCATCGAATCTATCATGTCGTCGACAGTGCCCTTCGGCCCCAGCTGATCGAGCCTGACGGCATGGAGAGATCGGAGGTATGGGTGCTGCTCAACGACACGTACCGCCTGCTCCCCGCCAACAATCACGGGGTAGACATAGAGTCCCTCTTCCTCGTGACGTCGTTGTATCAGATGTAGTTCAATGTCCCGAATATACTCCGAGTTGACGGAATGCATCGAAACCAGCACCACCGCCACGTCACTGGATTGTATAGCCGCCAGGATTTCATCGGTGAACCTATCGCCGACCCTTATGCGATCCGTGTCGCACCAGATCTCGAAGCTTCCCACGTCTCTCAGCCTCTTCAGGTGCTCCAGCAGGGCGTCCTTGGCGGCGCTGTCCCGGTGGCTATAGCAAATGAAGATAGTTGGCATTGCGCCCCTACGCTTTTCGAATCATCTCAGTTAGACCTTCGCGTGTGGGGGGAGAATGCGGATCGGATTGGCCCCTCCGTAGCAGATTCACGACAGCTTGACGCAGAGTGACCCGCTGGCGAAGTGCAGCATGCCACCGGTTGCCCGCGTTTGGGAAAGACCCTGGAGCGGGAACAGAACTTCTCATACACCCCTATGCCCTCGCAGCACGTTCTCGGAAGCCGTTCCCTATAAAGATAGGAACGTTTCGCAGCCTCTGTCAAGCGGTAACAGGCCGCAGAGATGTCTCACTGACCGCACGGCACTGCTATCGTGGTGACGCGACTCCAATATACGCGCCCTGTCCCTCTCAGCGCAATAGCCTCGCGGTGCCACCATCCAGTCCCGGCCTTCGCGGGGTCATTCAAAGAGCTTGACCTTCTGGTCCTTATTCCCAGATATTTGGTTGGCTACAATCAATGAGTCACTGTTCCTTCTTAACGGGCTATGATAGCAGCATACACAACCAAAAGTAGCGGTTTGGTACCCATTTTGATCGGCGTCACCGGTCATCGGGATCCGGTGCCGGCGGACGCGGATAAACTCAGAGAAGCGGTTCGCGCTGAACTCATGCGCATCCGCGGGATGTGTGTCCGCACAGGCGTGGGCGTCCGCATCGTGCTGATCTCGGGGCTGGCCGAGGGTTCAGACCGACTGGCCGCCGAGGTGGCGCTCGAACTCGGAATCGAACTACTCGCCGTCCTGCCCATGCCACAAGCGGACTACGAGAAGGATTTCGCGGATTCGGACTCATTGGATGAATTCCGCGAGCTGCTGTCCAGAGCGGAAAGTGTGATCGAACTGCCGTGGCTGCACGACGATCTGCAGACCGAAGGCACCACCGTGGATGTAGATCCCCGGGTGCTGCAATACGAACGGCTGGGTCTCTTCATATCGTCGAACTGCCACATCTTGCTGGCGCTTTGGGACGGTAAACGGCTCACCAAGCGTGGGGGGACATCCGACGTGGTGAGTATGCGGGCCGGAATCCCCGGTACGGCCAACCCGAAGATTTTCTACTCCCGCTCTGCCCTGCCCATTGGGTACGGGATTCAGATCGTCACCCCCCGCCTGAGCCAACCCGAGGTGACCAACCCTTATGCTCGGAAACCCATCCACCCGGAAGGCTGGGAAAGCCCCGAGCGCGCGGAGCAAATCTCTGAGAAGGTTGTCCAGAATACAATGGAGCTCAACGCTGACATGGCGGACCAGCGTGAAGCTCATCCGGAGGAAATCGAAAGGAGCCGTGAGTGGTTATTCAACGACCGCTCGGGGATCCCGGATGATCCGGGTCTTCAGGCCTGTGTCGATCACTACAGCGTCATGGACTCGCTCGCCAATCGATTCAAGCGGCTTCGGGTGAATACCATCGCAACACTCTTCGTGCTGATCATCGCGGCATTCATTTGGTTTGAGCTGCACGTGAAGGTCTTCCCTCACTTGCCGGGGATGCACCTTGTCGTTCCGGTGATCGGGTATGTTGTTCTCATTGCAGCGGTAATCTACCTGTATGCCCGCGCGAAAAGGGGACGCTATGACCAGAAGCACGAGGACTACCGGGTGCTGGCAGAAGCGTTGCGGGTTCAGATAGCCTGGCAGATTGCGGGTGTCTCCGAATCAGTCATAGACCACTGCATCCCGAAGCAAATCGGTGAGCTTTCCTGGATTAGAATCGCTCTTTTTGGTTTCGTACATCCCTTCATCAATAAGTCGAGAGTGGCGGCGGCATCTGAACTGGAGTTTATCCGAACTCAATGGGTTGAAGGACAGATGGAGTTCTATCATAGGAAGAACCGGATCAACTCCCATTCCGTAAAGCGTGCGACCAAGATCGGTGGCACACTACTGGCAGCGAGCGGCGGTATTGCGCTTGTTCTGTGTGTGCCTTTTTTCTCGCCGCTGTCCTCAGTGCATGGATGGCAGATGTGGGTTGGAAAAGGAATGGCCATGCTGGCAGCAGCGCTGCTGGCGGTCGCCGCGGCCAGGCACGGATTTGCCGAGATGCTGGCGTGGGCCGAACAGACACATCAGTACGCACGGATGGAAAACGTGTTTGGTCTGGCGAATCTGACGCTGGTTGAATTGCGGAATCTCCATCGGTGGGACGACATGCGGGAGGTCCTGGTCACACTCGGGCAGGAGGCGCTGGCAGAGCACGGCGCCTGGCTGATCATGCACCGCGCCCGGCCCCTGGAAGTGCCGCGGCTGTAGGGTATAATCTCCTCGTCCCCCCTCGTCAGACCTGGGCGACTTCGTTCAGCGGATATGCTCATTAGTTCAAGTCGGAGTGCCCGAATACAAACAGACGATCAGATAATCCCGTACCGCAACCACGTGGCGACTCGCAAGATTAAGAAATCAACCGGGAACGTACCCACCCACCTTGACGATCTCAACCTCCGATAGCATCTCTCCCTGGGACAGCAGTGTTCCTCTTACGACACCCCAGAACGGCTGCGCAGTTTCGCGTAGCGATACCCCAAGTCTCTTGAGGCGCAGCTCAAGAGCGCTGATTAGTTCCTGCCTGGTTACCATCATGCATGCGGCGTGAGTTCCAATGCTGTGCCGGCCGGCCATAATCAAGACCAAGTGCTGGGAATCCAATGGATGGGGCGCACGAATTATCAGCCCGTAATCACTAATTGAGCCATCTCGCTTTTTCTCAACCGGTAGTTTCAATAGGTCATCCAGATCCGGATCCCCCTTGATCACGACGCGCCTGTCGGGCTTTCGCCCAAGTCTTGGCATCTCCCAGAATGGTACAAGTCCTCTCTGCACCCAGGGAAGAAAGTGTCCGGTAACCTTGTTCACTTTTGGAGAACCTATACAGAAGAAGGACGCAGGTAGTGCCAGCACATCAGCGTGGACGCATTGCGCATGCAGTAGGTGCGGAATCTTCCGCGTTCCGAAAAGATTTCCGTAGGCCGTAAGGATGCCCGCGACTCCAAGCATGTCACCAAAAGTCTGTCCTTCATCCGGGTGCCACCAGTGTTTCGAACCCGCACCCGGCACGCGCGGTGCGGTGGCAAGATAAGCAGGAAACGGACGTGCGCTTGCGAGCATTCTCCGCTGCTCGGGCAGTGGCGAGCACAACTCCCGGTTGACACAGTCTATAAGGTCCTTTGAAAACTTCCTGTCAACTGCCGGTGTTCCCTTATAACGCAATACCTCCTTCCCGACCAGATCCGTGGGAAGTCTCGCTCCGCGCTTCGCAATGAGAATCGGCAGGCGATCGTGAGCGCTGGCGTAACCATATTCGTAATAGACGTTTGGACTATACTCTGTTACGTCAGCAACAACGACGCTAGAGCCAAGAATCTTCTCATGCACCTTGCCCAGCAAGTCGCGCCCTGGTTCTGGTTCGCGGTCAGCACGGACACAGCGCAGGCCGCAGTTGCTTTCGATTAGTTGGCAAAGCTGTTGATAGACTCGATCGTACTGCGACCGCGGTCGGTAGGACATGATGACAAAACAGTATTCACGAGCCTCGGAGCGCGGGGCTTTTCTTGTCCGAGGTGTCTTGATTGGCGATTCACTCACGCGTCACTCCATTTTGCGAGTCTTCAGGTTGTGAATGAGCGAGCTCATACGTTCGTCAAACGGGCCGGTTGTCAGGTCGAACAATTGGATGTTCCCAAGCGGCACCGGCAACGCCTCGTGCGCACACGGAGCGACCACAACCGGGATGACGTTACTACGTTGCGAGCGTACAGCGAGCTGGAGAGCATACTCTGTTTCATGCTTGCAAAACTGGCTTGCCAGTGATGCCGGACTCAACAGGACAAGCACGAAACCACGGGCGACCGCGTCATCAATCGCCGACTGGATGGCCACCGCCCAATCCTGCCCCGCTGGGACCGACGCATCGAACCAAACGCCGAAATCATGCTCAAGCAGAGCGCGTCGTATCCGCTCTGCGATTTCGCGGTCTTGCCGGGCATAGGAAAGAAAGACCGTGGCACGTTTGGAAAGACGGATCAGTTTGTGAAGTTCGGTTTGGGGATCCTTGCTCAAATCTATCGTCTCGATGACCTTTCCCGTCATCGCCTTGATCAACTTCCTCTCCTGCTGCACCCAGCCGGAGCGCCTGGCGTTGGGGCTATCGCAGAGGATGAACCATTCGCGGGCTTCAATCTCGTCGCGAATGAGTTGGGGCAGGCGGGCATCGTCGCTGCTCAGGCATTTGAGGAAAAAGAGCAGCGGATTATGGCCAAGCTTCTCGAGCTCATTGCGGATTTGGCGGACTTGCCCCAGATCTCGATGCGAGTGGGAGACGAAAATCCATGCGCCGGTCTTTGAACTGCCCTGTTTCGCGTTCACTCGGCTCCGCCTCCCGCTCTCGTCCTCTCGAACACAGCACTTGCATGAAGCCAAGAGTCGGAGTCGTCCCAGCAATCGTCCCGTTTCTCACTGATTCCGGGTTCCAGCTCGACACGAAGCCGCCCCAACCACGTACGATCTTTGTGGCTGTTGCTTATAAACACGCGATCTCTCACACCTGCTCCAGTCACTTGTTCACCTGTTACGTGTGCCTCGTTGAGACTCCATCATGCGCAACACCTCTATTTACTCACCAGTTCTCAAGACCAACCCATAGTCGGTCCAGTACCTTCTGTCCCAAATGTCAGCCTGCCTTTCATTCTGTTGCAAGGGCATCTAAAACAACGCGGTTTATCGCGTATCACGGCCAATGATACGTATTCGTCGCATAGTCAAAGTCCCAAACGGCTTCCTCCGAACCCCACATTGCGTACTGTTCCGTGAAAAAAGCCCAAAAGCAGTTTGTACAGAACGCAAAGTAATTGTCATAGTAGTCAACGCCACCTAGATCGACGTGACCGTGGATGATCCCAGCTTGACCACAGTTTCTGCAGACTGCTTTAGGATCTGGACCTCCAACATAGCGGACCGCCCATAGGTCTAATCCTGCTGCAAGCTCTGTAATGTGCGCGCATAATCCTTCCAGCTTCTGATCCGCCGGACGGTCTTGCTCAATAAGAGTATCCAGGAATTGCTGAACGCGGGCAGCAAACTCATTCCCTGGTGTGTACGAAAGACCAATATACTTCGAATACTCTCTCAGGAATTCGAATGAACAGAGTAGTTCTTCGAGATCATCTGATTCTTGTTGTTCGACGAGGTGATCTGCCAAGTGAGCCACCCAATATCTCGGCATAGTCTGAGCACGTTGACGAAACTCGCTCATTCCGCGACAGGCTAGCAGGCGGCAGCCTTCTGATCGGCTAACCAAGAACTGTCCCGCCTTTTCCGCGTCGGTCAGCCAGTCAGCAAATGACTTGTGGTACGGTCTGATAACCTGACCCTGGGATCCGTCGTTGACCGGAAAGAGAGAGCCGAGTATGCGAAGCCATTTGCGAAGCTCGGGTTCGCGCCAACCGAACAGCCCCTGCAATACCTCGATTGGCAACGGCTCTCGAGCGGCGAGGATTGCGCCGAGCATCGGTTCAATCGTTTGCTCGAATTGCTCAGGATCGGGGAATTGCCGCTGAAACCACTGGTAGTAGATGCCACCGAGGCCTTGCGGGAACTGGTCCGGGTGGTCCAGTGAAAGATGGTCCTGTTGCACATCGTCACAGAACCGCTCAACATAGAGGAACACGCCTTCACTCTTGTCTATGATTTGGTCGAGGAGGTGATCGGCGTCGGAGCGGTTATCGAGTTGCGGAGCGAGCCTTTGTTGAAGGTAGTAGCAGAGATCGGTACGGTTGGACTCAGACTGAGTATCGAATGGAATGGGATTCAACGCCTGGAACGGAGTCTTGACATCAAACTCGGAGCGGCTGGTCACGACAATTCCCAGCCAATCGGGCAGACGCCCGACGTGACGTGCAAGCATTTCCGCTAACGGGTTGCGCCCATGATCGCCTGCTTCATCGAGGGCATCTATCACGACCAGATACCGCTCGCGCCCGCCACCAATAGCCGACTTCAGCCGGTGAGCCAGAAGGTAGTCAAACAGATCCGCCGCGTTCTTCCCGTCCAGTTTCGCAATCTCCGGCAGAGTCAGCAATAGCTTGCGATAATCCGGAAGCCGGGTAGCGAGCTGGAAGGCAATACTGCGGACGACGCGCTCAGGACTCCTGTGATCCGGCTTGTCCCATTCGACAAACTGGGCTGCGATAACGGTATCGCCCCGCGTGTGAGTTAACTGGGCGGCAAAGGCGCTCTTGCCGACCCCGGGCTCACCCATGATCCAGAAGAGTCGTGACTTGCCTGCCTTGTCCTGCCGCCACTGCTCTATGGCCTCAAAGAGCCACTCGCGCCCAACGTAGCCTTTTCTGAGTAGCTCGAATATGCGGGCTTCCGACTGGATTGGTTTCAGATAACCGTTGAGCGTTTCTATCTCGCCGGCAAAGCGGACGCTGGGTTCGCTTTCCACCACCCGGACAATTTCGGCGAACCTGGTCTGGTACCATTCTTCCCAGGTTGTATCACCGGCAGCGGGTTCGCCTTTCACGATGTGCACAACACCATGCCCGTCCTTCCAGTCGTGCATATCGAGCCATTGAACATGACTGATGTTCACAGGCGGTTGGACGTCAGTTTCGCTTTCGACCAGTATGGTCTGGATGTTGCCACCCTTCACGCCGAGGGCGATGGCAATCTCGTCGCGACAGACGCCGGGATCGCGGGTGGAGTGCTTTGAGAGAAATGACAGTACCTGGTGGCTGTTGAGAATGCCCTCGGTGATCTCACGCCGCCAATCGTCGCCCGGTCTGATCTCCTTCTTGTCGATCCAGACATCGTGACCACGATTCTCCAGGTCGGCATGGATGCGAAGAACCAGTTCCTCATTGGCATCATGCCCGTAGCTGAGGAATACGCGAAGCGGTTTCGCCGCTGTCATTTCTCGACCTCGTCGAGGAGGGTCTGGATTTCGGTGAAGCAGCCGGAGTCGACATTCTGGTAGCGCGACTGCACATTGCGCTGCCAGTACTCCCTTACCTGTCCGGCGCCGGTCTCGAGAAATTTCGAGAAGTCACGCAGAGCATCGGCCAGTTCAATCACCACCCGGCGCGAGGCGATACTGCTGAAGTACTCGGGTTCATCGGCGAGTGAGTCGAGTTTCTCCGCATAGCTGTTGATGACCACTCGCGCGAGGGTAACCGTGCGAAGGTCGGTCAGGTTCTCGATCAGCACGGGACGAAGCGAGGTACGGAGCGAAGAGAGTACTTCCATGATTCTCCGGTAGTGCCGTAACTGATCAACCTTGCGGAGGTTCTTTTCGTACTGCGCCTGCGAACCCTTCCGCGACCGAAACCCGGAAAGCATGTCGACCACCCGCAGGTGGTGAGGCGTGATCGTCTCGTTTCTGAAGAGCCCGTGCAGAGACGAAAGGAACATCCTCAACTCCCGACCGTTGCCGAGCCAGCGTCGGGCCTTGAGATCCTCCAACACCGCCGTCGACAGAGCCTTCGTCTTCTTCCCCGCGATCTTCGACCAGAAACTGATCGCCATTTGTGGAATATCGTCCGGGTGGTTTCGCAGCGCCGGCGTATAGATCACGATGCCGTGAATCCGATAATAAAGATCCTCCCGGAATTGACCCTCCTTGACCATGACGGCCAAATCCCGATTGGTCGCGCTGACAATCCTGGCATCGATCGGCTCATCGATGTTGCCGCCGACCCGACGCACGTAACCGTCTTCCAGAGCGCGCAAAATCTTTACTTGATGGAGAAGCGACAGATCGCCGATTTCATCGAGAAACAGCGTGCCGCCATTCGCCTGCGCCCAGAGGCCCTCCCTCTCGGCAGAATTCGTAAATGCGCTCTTCGTGGTTCCGAATAGTTCCGATTCAAAGAGTTCGGTGGGAATGGCGCCGCAGTTGACCGCCCGAAACGGCCCCGTTCGTCTTGTACTCTGCTCATGTATCGAGCGGGCAACCAGTTCCTTTCCTGTGCCACTCTCTCCAACGATGAGGACCGGATCGGTGATTTCGGCCGTACGCAGGATAAGCTGATGCACCAGCTGTACCTCTTTCGAAGTACCGAGGTACAGCGAAGAGACTGCTTCCGGAACCTCCCTGATGGTCAGAATATCCAGCATCTCTTCCGCTACTGGGCGATCCGTCAGTTCTGCCTTCGAGGCAGCACAATGGGCACCGCCATACCCTGCCGAATCGCCCTCGATACTTCTCAAGCACTCCTCGAAGATGTCTGGCTGAACCCCCAGGATGTAGGTGTTGCGTACTCCCCGGTCTGCTGCATGGTCAAGCAAGCCCGCGACACTCGCTATCAACCGCCCCGCTTCGATGTACTCACAGCGAAGAATCGGCATGCGGGTATCGGAGCGGGTCCGCTTCCCGTGAAGGAAATAGCTAAGGAGACTCCTGGCGGGGTGTTTCTTCCCACGATCGCGGATGACGGTTTCGTATTCACAGAGTTCTTCGAGATCATCGTTTCGCATGAGCAATGCGCCAAGGCGGATGTTCTCACGAGCTCTTTTCAGGTCGTCAGCCGTTTCGAAAGCGAGAATATAGGGGGAAGGTGAGTTGGCGGACGGATACCCATAAAATCGAATGGTGTCTATCTGCATGGCTCGTGTCTCCGTAAATCGGTGCTGCCCCGGGAAGGGTTACCCACACAACTCAACAGGATCATGGGCAAATCAATACAAGATAACATCGGGGCAATCCCAAGTCAACGGATGTCATGATCCCGCAGGAAACCGCACGACTGGATAACGGACTGTCTTACAAGCGGATCCAGGTTCGTGTTTCGCGCAGGCACGGAGTGTGCAATGGAAGAGTGTCACCGAAATGTGCAATCAACAATCTTAACGGGGCGCCGACAAACCTCGGCATGGACCAATGACAGAATCTCAAACCAACCCCGCGTGTCAACCAACAGCGGCAGATGTGGGCGCTGCGGATGTGCTGTGGCAGGTCAGTGAACTGGTAAAGAGAGTCTACGGCTTCGAGATCATGAAGCTGCCCGATGGGCGGTCGTTTCGGACAGCCGAACCGACAAGCGAGCGACAAGGGGTGAGGTCCGTAGTCGCACGACTACACGAGGGGCCGATTCTATGGATGAAACTCGAGTGTCTGGAAGCTCCTACTGAGGTCAAACCTCCGCTGGCATCGCTCTGGAAACATATGTCTGGCCTCAGTGAAGGTGTTCGTTCGCTGCCGCCGACCTCGAACGCAGTCAAGAAGACGACCACGTACTGGCTCGGCCTGAAGGTAAAGGCGACCTCTCCCCTGAGTATGTCGCGTGAGGCAGTTCTGATGGCGGAGTTGGAAGCGATCGACAATTTCGCACGATGGGTTCAATCGGAGTTACCGCGTCAGCACAGTGCTGCTGAACTCGAGCGCCTGTATGCTGATTTTGGCCAGGTTCTGAGCCCGGTGTGGCCACTGGATCAAACAAATGATGACTCCATAGTGACTCTGGGTTCCTGGGCATGCGAGGTCATGGACTTGCTCGAAAGTTCATTGAACGTGGCGGTCGCCGCGGAATCGCCAATCATACTGGATATTGCGATGGCATCACTAGCACGATCAGCAGAGACCCGTGGTGTGACTCTTGGCATGGTACTGGCACCTGCTCTCAGTGCGAAGAATATCGTTGAACTGGCCAGGCAGGCACCAGGCCGGCTGGTGGTGCCGGCAAGTCGTGTCGCACTAGCAACGAGTCCATACGAACTTGGCGACCAACTGCAGAGTTTGCTTTCTATCCTGTCGTCATCGGATAAGCCGGTGGTATTCACAGGGCACTATCGGCAATTGCAGGCAGTTTTTCATGGCGGTCAGGGCGGAGTGAGTGATCCGCTGCTGCCGGTGGTTTCTTACGTGCCCGATATACCATTCGATGTATTGGCGCGGTTCGCGGTTGAATCTGCGGCCCGACAATCAGGGGGAGTATCGGGGGCAAGGGTCGAGCGGGCTTACGAGACTGCGCTGGATGCACTTCGCCCCCTGGCCGAGACAGAGCGGCAGCGAATGCTTCCCGTTATTGCGGCAAGGGTAACGAGGCATGACGACTCAGAGATGGCGGTGAATGGAGAGTCGATTGCCGCGTTTGTCAATAGACTGATCGGTAAACAAGAAACGCTGGCCGGCATTCACGACAAACCGCGCGGCAGAAGGAAGCCGCAGGTTCACGAGAATTTCGTGCGAGGATTGCTCGCGTCCGACCTGCTGGTATTCCTGTCAGCGCACTTGTATGCGCAAGACGAGGCTCTCTCGCAACTGGTCGGTCGACTTCAGACAGAGTGCCTCACGCGCGCCGACCATCAACCGATACGCTATTGTGCCCAAGGGACGCCGGGCACTGGAAAGTCCGAAAGTGCGGCCTTGCTGGCTCGCTACCTCAAGATTCCGCACATCAACATAGATGCGGCAAGTCAGCCCGATTACCACACGGCGAGCGCCCAGTTGCTGGGATCCGGTCGGGGGATCGTGGGTTCTTACGAGGCCGGTCGCCTGGAAAAGGCAGCCAAACACTCAGTTGGGGCCATAGTCGAAGTCAGTGACCTGGACCACGCTCCGGTCGCTGTACGGAGTCACCTGGCTGACTTATTCCTGCAGTTACTGGATACAGGTGAGGCGCAAAGCGCGACGGGAGCGATGTTCTCGTGTGCGAATCTGATTTTCGCCTTCACCATCAACCTCCCCGAAGGACGGGATGAACGACTCCGGCGAAGCATAGGCTTTAGCGGAACACCATCGGGCGCTGTGCTGCAGCAGAACATCGAGGCAGAGATCAAGTCACTGTTTTCGAACGCATTCCTTAGCCGCGTGGGACGGCCAATTCTGTTTGCTCCGCTCACCGGATCGGATCTGGCAATGATAGCCGAACGGGAACTGTTGACATCGCTCAAGAGAGGTCTGCGGGTGCTTGGCGTCTCTGTTCCGCATATCACAATTTCGCCCGAGACCGGAGAGAAAGTCGTAGCGTCACTGGGATCTGGTCTCATAAGCCACGGTGCCCGGGTTGTTGCTGAACAGACCCGTTTGCTGGTCACGCAGGCCCTGCTGACGATTCGCAGCGAACTCGCAGAATGCACCGGGTCAACTCTGGACGTGGGATTTGCGGATACCACGAAACTGGCATTGACTCTACACAAGTAACTGAGAAGGGGATTGCAGAATGACAGCCCAGGTTTTTCGAGTCGATAACGAGGATGAGTATCGCAAGGCGGGACCAACCGATCTCGTGCAGCTTCTGCCCACGACGCATGGCCATCCGCTGTATATGCTGAAGTGGCACCTCCAATCTCTGGTGGACGATATTGTTGCTCACGAGTTCATACACGTCAGCGGTCCAACCGGGTCCGCAAAGAGCAGCCTGATCGAGGCCGTCTGCACGGTTCCGGCAAACTTCGAAGCAATCTGCTCGGAACTCGGTCACCGGGTCAAGCCCGTGCGGCTCTTCCCCGTCGAGATGGCTGTGTACGAAACCCCCGGAGAGTTGTATCAGCGGCGCGCGATCAGGAACGGCACGACATTTGACGAACCAAGTCAACTCGTCCAGTCCTTGACCGAGGCGGCCGACGCGCCCGAGGACTCATACAATGTAGTATGGCTGAGGGAAATGGGCCGGGTACACGCTGCCAGCGTCCAGGGAGGACTACTGGACCTCATGACGCACGACGACATTGTTCTGCCCGACGGAAGACGGATTAGCGGTCACGGAATAGCGTGGATCGCGGACAGCAATTACCAGGCAGCACACGACTCCACCCACACATTGGTGACGCTTGATGATGCTCTGCGCCGTCGGTTCGGCTCCAACCTTACGATCGACTACCTGCCAAGTGAGCTGGAATCGGTGGTACTGCAGAGCCTGGCGGAACAGTCGCTGCAGATCGGCGTTGAATCCGAACTGGTGAACCAGATAGTGCTGCTGGGCCGACTCATTCGTCGCCATCGGAGCGAAGGAAATCTCCAGTCTCTGGTGCCGCCGACAATCCACGGGTATCTGTCCTTCCTGCGAAAGGCGCACAGCATGCCGGGCATGACCCATCAGCAAGTTGCGCAAGCCACCATTCTTGGGAATGCGGATACCAAGGACAAGGAGCTCCTGCCATCGGTCATGCAGGAGGTGTTCGGCATGCGCAATCCGGAAGAGGACAAGACACTCACGGCTAATCTATTCTGAGAACCATATGACGGATACATCTAGACATGGCGGGGCCGAGACTAAGGCCTACCATACGAACATCGGTTCAATCGAACGCAAACGGTCGCGCTCCGATTGGGCAGGGATCGGACTTGGAGACGCGTTCCGGTTTGCCAATGACTATAGAATTCGACTCTCGGCACTGAGTCTGCTGACCCGTGCGATAAGAGAGGCACAGCGGGCTGTGGCGACTCACGCTGGCATTCCTTCTCAGTCTCCTGGGATGCCGAAGGTGCAGGCTCAGCTCAGCCCATGCTACACGTCGTATCCAGCTCGCATGGCAGCTTCTGCAGCTATTGGACTCACGGCTTTTCTTGAGTATCGAGAATTATCGAGCCGGCGACTACTCGAACGATTCGTTGGAGAAGTTCTTGGAGTAACAGGGGATGCGGCCGATCGGTCAATCAACCGTTCGGTATTCGAGGAACTCACGAAGCGCATTACTCGGTGTGTCCAGACCAGGCTATTGCTTGAAGACCTGTCGCGAGCATCGGGACTGGAGCCGGTAGAAGCATACAGGCTCTTTGTAGCCGCACACTGTGACCGAACTTCGGTCAATACGATTCTGGATATTGTCCAGACTGCGGTTCTGTATGGCGACGTGCTACCCACAGATCTGTCAATGAACAAACATCCACTTGCCTTCCTGTTCGCGACGAGCACAGCAGCTGTTTGTCGGCGTTTCACACAACGGCTCTCCTCAACCCGATCAGATCTCCTCCTGGATCTTGGATGCGAGTGGGTCAAGGCGCTGTGTGAGAACGTCCTCGATACGATCCATACATTCGATGAACAGGAGAGTTCAGCGGTGAAAGCGGATGGTGAGAAGTCGACGCACGACACGGACACAGTGCTGCACAGGGAACAAGCAGTGGGATCATCCACGGATCATGACAACTTGGCCATACGACCTGCCGACGTACCTCAAAAGCCTGGGTTGTTTGATTCGGTCGACGTCAGCGACTTGCTGGGACGGAAGGCGGACGAACCGGTATCCGAGTTTGAGCGAGACTTGATGGCTCTGAGGAAGCATCTCGGAGAGGAGTCCGATGAGGAATGGCGTGCTCGCACATTGGCTAACTTCAACAATGCCGTGAGGGAGGCTTCTGGGAGACAGGCTCAATGGGAGGACATGAGATCTGATCTGCTCGAGTTCGTTCTTATCTCCGGGGCGTTCGAGACCGGTCCGATCGAGGGGAATCCGACCGATGGACACCTCGTCTCAGTCAACCTCGACACGGATGAGACCGTTACCGGCGAGCAGTTCGATTGCACGGTGGCGCTTTCGGAAGATATTGTGGCGTTAGCGGAGCTACTGGAGGCAAGCCGCCCGACCATCGATGCAATCCGAAGGATACTATATCCCAGCGTCGAGCGGGTTCCCGTAACTCAGAGAGTATGCACGAGTGGTACTCTTGACCCGGCGAGGCTGGCTTTGGGCGATATGTCCTCCGCCGTCTTCCGCCGGAGTCGGATGATCCGTCAGCCGGACCGTCGCGGCCGGGCATTGCTGGTAGTCGCCTGCGACGGGTCAGGGTCTCTTGATTCGAACCAGATGCGGGTGCTCAAGATTCTCACGTGCAGCTGGCTAGTGGCGACCGCTCGATCCGACGTACAGGTGCTGGCGGGCCTGTACCACAGCGGTGCCATACGCTCCGGCTTGGTGGGACCTCTCGTGCAATGGGTTGCCCATCCACGACGAACTGTCGCTACCAGCAATCAGGATGCCGCCAGAGCACTGGTATCACTACCGAACACCGGAACAGGCATCCAGCAAGACGCCCTCTCCCTGGCATACATTATGGACGAGGCTCGGAGGCTGACAAGTGGAACCATCTACCTGATCCACCTCACAGACTGCAAATGGAACGAGTCGTTTGATACCGGCATTGGCGGCGAGGAGGAGGTGCATTCACTGCTGAGATCATGGCGAAACGACATACCCGACTTGCACATTACCACCGTCGGGCTTGGTGTCGCAAATGAGACCGGGCTTGAGCACCTTGTTGACAAGACTATCGCTCTGAGCGACGCCGAGTTGGAAGATGAAACTGCCGTGACCGACAAGATTGGCCGCTATGTAGCTTCCTGCATGGCAGAGCGACGTCACCAGTTGATCCTCTAACGGCAAGAGATACTGGGAAGTAAGATCATATGACGTCCAACTACTACACAAGCTCACGTGCCTCGTACGACTGCGATAGCAGAGAATCGGGGCTTCGGGACGATAAGCAGGTCTTGGGACCACTAGTGGACCGCTTGAGAAAGTACGACGATTTCCGGAGGGAACTTGAGAATAACGGTGGGGAATTCGACGATCTGGAGGAGATCACGGCCTTCCTGCGAGAGCCGGTTGCCATACCCCTTAAACACAAACCGGAGGAAGCACCTCTCACTAGCCCGGACAGACTCCGAAGCCTGGTATCGATGGTGGGTAGCGGCCACTACTTCCTGGACGTTCGAAGAACGTCGCGCGGATTGCCGGCTTACAGCCTGAGCCGGATAGCCCACGATTACTGGTCGGAGTACAGCCTGGTTGTGGAGGACATCTATCTAAGTCCCGGCTTTCCGTTTGCGGATAGCCGATTTGCCAGATACATGTACATGGGCCACGAAACGTACTACCTCCGCATGTCACAATTCCGTACAGAAGTCATGACGACGCAGTGTGCTGGCGTTGAGAATCCAGAATCCTGCGCCGATGACCTTCTGCAACACATAGGACATTACTGCCTCTCGGCCATGTGGCATGAAGATCAACGTCCGGCGGTCGTCGCAGCCCATCACTTCAAACTGCCGCAGTTCATGAGCGCAGTGGAGATCTTGTACCTCTGTCTGAGCGCTGATCTGTGTACGCTCAGAGTGCATGCAAGCCCCGTCGAGAAACGGTTCTTTGAGGATGTTTACCCTCAGCAGGCGGTTGCTGCGCTACTCGACAGTTTGCCGAAGAGAGACGGACAGGAACTCACCAACCTGCCCCAGATAGCGACGCGGCTTTTCGTTCGGTTGAATAGGGCATTCCGTGAGTTTCTCGAGACAGAGGTCGCATTCGACGGCTGGTTTGGTCTTGCCCATGAGTCAAAGTCTGACCTTGAGCTGGAACTTCGGTGCGATCCATGTCCACCTCAGAAGGTGCCAATCTATAAGCTGCTGTTCGCAAACCTGTACAGACTTGACATGGTCGTTCCAAGCCTGAAAGGTGACGATGCGCTCTGCGACGCCGCGGCCGCGCTCGAGTCGCAAGCCAGGAGTATTATTGAAGCGGTCAACCGTCTGCGACCCACCGTTTCAGATGGAATCGATTAGAGGATAGCATATGAATCAGTTGGCTGATATTCAGTTTACATCCGAGGATCGTCTCTTTCTCTACCTGCTTAGACAGGACGTGGGCTTTCGGGCCACCCATATCGTCGACCAGAATTGTTCATTGGACAGTGAATCGGTCAGAGCCATGGATGGGGCTGTCTTGAAACGAATGCATTACTTTGACAAGGGGGACGGGGTCTTCGCGGTTCTGCGGCTTCTCAACGACAGTTCTGACCCTTCGCAGCGTATCGCCCGCATCGTCAGAGTGGATTTCAAGAGAAATGACAAATGGGCGAAGAAACTTTCCCGCATCGCATCTGAGTTCCATGAGGATTCCTCCGTCCCCCTGTGCAACAAAGATCGTGCTCTCCTGCTGTTGTACGAAACCATAGCCCACTGGAGCACCGGCACAAGGGAGTTTTTCCGAAAAGCAATCTTTCTGGCCGATCAAGCCGTTTTGCTCGATCCCTCGCTGGCTCAGGCGCTTAATGGCAAAGGCGCCTCGCAGGCATCGTTGGGCGATACCCCCGGTGCGATCAAGACCTATCTGAAGGCTATCCAGACCGACAGCAGATGTGTACGTCCCTGGCTGAATCTTGGCAATCGCCACAGTTCGCACGGGATGACCGACCGTGCACTGTTCGCTTACCGAATTGGGGTCGAACGCCCACCTTTGTGGGATGGAGATGCCCAACTGCAGACGCGGGCCGCCTACAAACTTCGGGATAGCGACGGCCGGAGCGCCGAGACTGCTTTCCTGCTTGCGAGGCGAAATGAAGAACTTGATCGGCTCTACACACAGCATTTCGTGTCTGGAGGCGGGACAATCAGTCCCGAAGCGTCAAAGGGTGCCCGGCACGGTCGCCGCGGAGAGTGGAGCAAAGCTCTGATCTGCTTCACACGGGCTGTAACCGATAATCCTCGTGACCTCGCCGCTGGGAACAACCGGGCTCACGCACTAAATCAGCTCGGCCGCCACGCCGAAGCGGTGGACATTTGCGATGCTATTCTGCTGCAGAAGCCAGAATACTACACAGCTGCTCAGACCAAAGCCGAGGCGTTGCTGATGCTCGGGCGCGATGAGGATGCCGTCCGTTGCCTCGAGAAGGTGTCGGTAAACAACCCGCACAATCCCGCGCTGGTGTACTTCAGAGCGCTCATCGAAGATGAAATGCGCCGATGGTTTGAAGCCGCAAGACCGTACGCGAAGTTGGTCATGGACTCCCTGCCATCGTGTGAGCCGCAGCGCGAATACGCACAGCGACGCCTGCAGGAGATACTGGCGAATCATGACAGTGGCCTTTTCAAAGGAACCAGATTCGAGGCCGATCTGGTGGCGGCGCGTCGGCGTCATCTGAGTGAATTGCTGAGCTGTTGCCAGTTATCGGAGGCTCAGCGAACAACAGACGACTACGTCACAGGTTTGCAGGCTTATCACGACGGCGATTTAAGGACCGCGCTTGAGAAGTTCAAAACGGAAGCCGTATCGAGCCCGGCCATTCCGGAACCCTTGTGCGCTAAGGCGCTGGCGCTAATCGCGATGGGTGACTCCAGATCGCTCAAGCAAGCTGTTGCCGTCTGTAACCGAGTGTTGGAAAAGAACGATCGACACGTGGATGCTCTGGTGCTCAAGGCTGAGGCCCTGTTAAAGGGGGCGCGACAGAAGGGGGCCGGGTTGAGGGGGGCCGGCCTTGACCCGGAGCATCCGCACTGTACCCAAGCTCGCGAATGCTACGAGCGAGCTGCCACGATCGATGCCCGCCACCCGGCTGCGTTGTACTGGAAGGCACTGGCCGAAGACGCGCTTGGGGACACCGATGCGGCGTCGAAGACATTTCGTCAGTTTGTAGTGGTCGCCCCGGACGAACTCGCATCACACCTGCACTATGCCCGCACCCGCCTGCATCACATGGAGTTTTGGCGATGGCGGAATCAGCAACGGGCATTATCTGCGGAGGTCGAACAACATGTGTGACAGGATCGATCAATACTCGGAAGATGAACTCACCCGCGAGGAACGGAAGGCAATCGAGACACACAAGTACTTTCTGTCAAAGGAGGCCGGTCGCGACGTGGGGATGGCCTACGCCATCGCCCACTGGCTGGTGCATCACGCTTCGAAGTGGCGGCATGAACGGCTACGCAAGGAACTGACCGAACAATGGCGCGAGATAGAGAAGCATAAGTGGATCGAGTCCGAGAAGGCAGGTATGGATGTTGGTGACTCGGCGGCAATGGACTGGATCAAGAAGCATGCCGCCGATTGGCGCCGCTGGCGCCGAGGGGAGTGAGGCAATCTACCCCCCCCGCGGATACAAATTTCCAATCCAAGAGCATTTTCAACTGGCGATGCCAGGAGACGCATCTCCCCGTCTGAGTTAAGCGAGACCCACCTGGCGTCTCTCCGATTCACTCAATAGTTCATCCGGAAGACTATACAGGGGATCAAAGCCCAGATTATCTCTATTGGGAAATAATGTGAATTGCGCCCAACAGTTCTTTCGGTCACAGAAGAATAGTATGTGGACGAAGTGGTTTCGGGGATTATCCGTCAATGCAACGCGCAGAATCGAGTTCAGGTAATCGAAATAGCCGTTTGCGAAGTAGGCTGTGCGCGCCTCCTCCAGTCCACAGGGAAAAGTGGAAATCGACACAAATATATCAGAGTTTGCGACTGCAGTACTGTGACGTTTGCCGTCGGTCAATGACTCCCTCATGCATGCGGCTCCCAGAAGGCACACTTCGTCGGCGCGGTCTAACTTGAAACGCCGGAGAAACTCGCGAGCCCAGTCAGCCGCCTGCCCGCCTGGCCAGGCGGCCTCTGCTCTGGACAGGTAATTGTCGAGCAACTCTCTAAGACCATGCGGATCGACCTGTACGTCTTCAGTCATAGCGAGGTTCCCCCGTATTTGAACGACAAAGGACATTGTTCGGACTATGGGCAATCAGTTTCATTGTTCTCCAACTATCCTCCGCACTCTTCCGGACGCTCGAATGGCAGTGCCAGACACCAGGTCACATCCTCATGTGATAGGTTGTGGGATTGCGTTGCGCCACCACTCGAATTGGTCGAGCGCGCCACCATTCGCCTGATCGCTCAACGCTGCTATGAGGGCAGCGAGAAAGGCGTGCTGGTCAGCAGGCAGACGGGGCTTGAGGTGCTCCAGCACTCGAGCCATGTCCCAGCCCAAGTGAGCATCGTCGGATTGCATGACCATCTTGAGCCTGCCTACGAACGGATCCGAGGGGGCGCTGTTTAGCAAGGCGAAGAGCGTCTTGAACCAGAGAATACGCCCCACTATGTACGGTGGTGCCTCAGCCACACGCCGCCAGGCTTCTTCTGCATGCAGAGCCGCTTCTGTATCGTTGTTGTTTATCAGACACACGCGGGCGAGATGGCATCGGGTTCCGGGTACTTCGAAATCGGCATTGAGCACACGAACGAGCAATCCCTCGGCCGTCTCATAGTCCTCCACCTTGTAACTGTCGAGTGCAAGATGGCGAAGCGTAAGTGGAGGCGTCTCAGGCTTCGCGGCCAGGATCGCGATTCGCTTTCGACGGAGTTCTGTTGACTCTGCGTGTCTTCCCATCTTCTCCAATAGACCGGCAAAGTTCTGGGCAACGGTGTGGGTATCCGGATGATCAGGACCCAGCACCCGCTCGTTTCCTTCCAGCGCCCGCCGGTACAGCGGCTCGGCTGAATCAAGCTCGCCCCTATATTGAAGCACATGGGCAAGATTGTGGACGCTGGTGAGCGTGTCCGGATGATCAACGCCCAGCACCCTTCCGCGTCCTTCCGCCGCGCGCCGATATAAGGACTCCGCCAGCCCATATACGCCCTTGCTTTGCAACATATGGGCCAGATTGTGAACGAATGTGAGGGTATGTGCGTGATCAGGACCCAGCACCCGCTCACTGTCCGCCAATCCCCGTCTTAAGAGTAGCTCGGCCGCGTCGTAATGCCTTTTGCATTGAAGCACATAGGCAAGATTGTTGACGCTGGTAAGAGTATCCGGATGATCACGACCGAGCACTCGCTCACGCCCTTCCAACGCCCGCCGGTTTAGGTCCTCAGATTGATCGTAGCTGCCCTTTCTCTGGAGCAACAAGGCGACGGCGCTGGCACTGTCGAGGGTGTGAGGATGATCAGGTCCTAACACTCGCTCACGCCCTCTGAGTACACGCCAAGAAAGAGTCAGAGCCGACTCGACGTCTCCCTCGTTCTTCAGCGAATCAGCTAAGCAATTAACGCAAGTGAGAGTATCTGGGTGATCAGGTCCGAGTACTCGCTCGCTTGCCTTCAGCGCTAGCTGACGCAAGGACGCGGCCGCCTTGTGGTCTCCTTTGCGCTCCAGCAAGAGGGCCAAATTGCTTGCCTTTGACAGGGTCATCGGGTGATCAGAACCGAGTGCTCGCTCACTTCCTTCAAACGCACGCCGATACAGAGCTTCGGCCGATTCGAGATCACCTCTGCGCCGGAACAAGGCGGCCAGATTGTTCGCAACGACCAGCGTTTCTGGATGCTCAGGACCAAGTGTCCTTTCACGTCCATTCAGTGCCTGACAGAGGAGAGGCTCGGCTGAGATAAGGTCACCTTTGGACACTAAGAGTGTACCAAGATTGTTAAGGCTGGTCAAGGTGTCGGGATCATCAATACCGAGAGACTGCTCGCGCCCTGCCAGAGCCCGGCGGTACAGTAACTCGGCCGAGGGGAAATCGCACTTGATTTGTAGCAAAAACGCCAGATTATTGACAGTGGTAAGTGTGTCTCGATGATAGGGGCCGAACAACCTCTCCCGTGCGGCCAGCGCCCGTCGGAGAAGAGGTTCGGCCGAGGTATAGTCTCCGCTTTTTTCAAGTTGTGCGGCCAAATCATTCACGATACTCAGGGTATCTGGATGATCCGAACCGAGTGACTGCTCGCGCGACTCTAAAACCATCCGCAGTATAGGCACAGCAGCACGATGAAGACCAATCTTATCTAAGCACAAGGCAGCGAGTCTGTTAATTCTACAAGCATCCTCAGAATCCACTTCCGACAGGTGCTCAGCAAACTGAGCCAGTGGTTCAATTTCCCAGCGGTTGGTCCACTCAAGCCACTCTCTCTTCAGGAATCCAGCACGGTCCAGCGCCACCCGCAGAAGGCTGTCTCTCCTTTCAGTCATCTCCTCCTGCGCGCGCTGCCGGACAGCCGACAGCACCACTCGGTGCATGCGGCAGATGCGAGGCGTGATGGTGTCATCGGCCCAGTCAATCACCTGCAGCAGGCGCAGGCCTATCAGATGGTTGACCAGGCTTGACCAGGGATCATCATACCCCGGTTCAGCATCGCGTCCCAACTCCGGATACCGTTCGGCCACCACCGCCCGCAACCACGGCAGCACCACACTGTCAGGCGGGCAGAGCGATGCGGTCGTGAGCACCTCGAGTTCAGGCTCACTGAGCAGCTCCAAAGTCGGCGCCAGCGTGACCGACATCAGCCGTTCAACATGATTGACCGAACGCCTCGTTTCTTTGGCGATTGCATCGACCCCGTCGCGACGAAGCCTCGTCAGCAGATCCGCGCATCTCAGCCGGCCGTGCCGCTCACCGAGATGCACCGCCACCACTTCGACCGCCAGGGTGAAACCTCCCAGCAGACCGACAATCTCCCGGGCGGCGTCGCGCTCCGTCTCCGATTGAAAGCGGCCATCAGGCTGATGGCTTTCGATCAGGCGAAGGGCGTCATCATCGGGAAGCTCATCCACCGGGACGTGGGTGTGGCGATCGGTGTCCCAGCCGGTCTCACCGGGATCAAGCCGGGTGGTCGCAATCACGTGGAGCCAGTTCTGACCGGAGACCAGATCGATCTGCGGCGGCCGGAGCATGTCGGGGGCGTCGACATTGTCCAGGATTATCAGCGCTCTCGCCGAGGGCGGGTTTGGTTCTGCGGCCCGCTCGGCGGCTCCCTTCTCTGCCCGCTCACGCATGTTGGCCAGGATGCGCCTGGCAGCCCGGGTATCATCGGTTTTCTCGTCGTCGGTGAACTGAACCCCCAGGTCGACATCAAGGCTCCGAATAGCGCCGGCCAGATCGTCCCGCCCGGCACATCCGATCATCCATCTCCCGCCCGGATAGAAGTCGGCGTAGGCGTAGGCGTATTGTATGGCGAGCGCGGTCTTACCGAGACCACCGACTCCCTGGACAGCCGTGAGGATACCGTACTGGCCCAGCCCGGCCGCCCTATGGAGCCGTTCCATTTCCGTTTCCCGACCGACAAACCGGGGATTGTGGGCCGGCAGGTTGCCGGGAGCGTTGACGATACGCTTTAACCGTGTCAGTCGGTGTGAGATCGAGCGTTCGAGATCGGCCAGTCGTTCGCGCACGTCATCCTGTGCCAGGGCAGCGGCACCGTCATTGTACCACGGTCTCAGGTCAATGTGGTTGCGTCTTCGAACGCCGGCCAGCCACTCTGTCGCTTCCTGCTGGGAGTCCGGGGAATCGAGATCGGGAATTTCAACGAAATAGATCTGGGCGACCCCCTGTCCCTGGACGGCGCGTGAGTGCTCGTATTTGAGGAACTCGACAATCTCCCACTGACAATAGTCGCTGGCAAGATAGGCGGGTGACAGAATCAGCAGGAAGATCTTTGACTCGCGCAGTCCGCCGAGAATGCGATGGCGCCAGTCATCCATACTCCGGATTTCTTCCAGATCGAAGAAACACCGGAGTTCATCACCGGTCAGTTGTTCGCAGTCATCACGAATCTGCCCGATGAGCTGAGATACCTGTCCACGATTATTATCGCGCCGTGAGTAACTGACAAAGATATCATATGGCATCGTCTCTGTTCCCTGGCCTCACGATTAGTTCACATCGATACGAGACACCATCACGGCCTTCTCTTGTTTTTCGCCTTGGAAGCCTCTTTTTTGGGGCGAGGGCGTGTGGGCTTGGCGCCAGTCTTTCGCAAGGTCTTGCGCACTGCTTTTCGCGCTGACTTCCGCACGGTCTTGCGAGCGGTTTTTTCGGCCGTGCGCCTCTTTTCCCCCGCTGCGGCCCTGGTCGTTTTTGCCTTTGCTGACGGATTGCCAATCTCCGATTCATCCGGGGGGATGATCTCCCAGCCGGCGGCATCAAGAAACGACGGTATCATGCGAATCGTCCGCCGATCCTTATCCTTTTCGAACTCGGGAAAGTCCTCGTGATCCCACGGCAACAGGCACGGATGGATGCGACGGTCGTTGTCGCGTGGCTTGCCATAGATCCAGCCTTTCCGGAACTTCTCCGCCATCCACCGGTCATGCTCTTGCTTCGCAAGAGACTCAATGTGTTTCTCAGCAAGTGGGGGAACGTCTTCGGTCGGCCTGCCAGCGGCCGACTTGCGCACATAAGCGCCGATCGATCGCAGGCGGATGGGGATCATGCGCGCCTGTTCGCGGTTGGAGTCAATGGTCTCCTTGTCCTTCTCCAGTAGTTCATTGAATTCCTCCCACCGCTTATGGGTAGGCTCCGCCGCATCGTAGGTGCCGTCGCTTTTTCGTTGTGCAAGATAGTCCTCATGAATAGCTCGGGCGATAATATCGAGGTCCGTCTTGCCAAATGTCAGCGGCGCACGGAGGAGATTGGAGAACTCCTCTGATGCGACATGAAGGTCCATCTGCTCCTGCGGCGGCAGGCAGGACGGCGTGAGGTGGCGACAGCTGCCGATCCGACTCATGTCGAGGATGGCTTCCATCGAGCGTACACCGTGATGATATCTCGGCACCTGCAGCAACGCCCGCGCCAGGCTCGGGTCTATCTGGAGACCCCCGTCAACATCAAACGCACCTTTGGCTTTGTTCTTCAGTTGGAAGCGCAGAATCGATGCCCTCCGCAACAGTGCACTGGCCGTCGGCAACCCCACATGTTCAATGCCTGTGATGTCCAGAAGCGCACGGAGGCGACTGACAAAGTCCGGGCCTTTGGCATCCTTGAAGTCCCCATAGATGAGAGGCTCAGCGGCATCAGTTTGCACGGAAGTCTGACTCTGGTCTGTGTCTTTGACCGCCTCATCGACCCGGGGCTGATCCTGCGTTTTTCCAGGCTGAGCCGGCTTCTCCGGCTGGATATTGAACTTCTCAAAGCTCGAATAGATCCCGCCTGCAAACACGAAGATCGCTTTGCCGATCGGGTGAGCGGCGCCACGGTCCATGAACAGGCCGTCCTGCATCGGCGCCAGGAAGTGTTTCAACCAGAAGAGCTTTTCACCTGACATTCCTGTGTCGAATTCATCAAAGAACACAAGCGGAATGCGTCCTCGCACCGAGCTGTCGCGGACGAGGTGAAACGCGGCGGCAAGTTCCTCTGTATCCGTGAACTGGGAGAGATTGAACGTCAGCACATCCAGCTTGGCGTCGCCTCTGACCAACTCTGCAACCTGCTTGATGCCAAAAGACTTGCCCGACCCGGGAGGCCCAAACACGGCCATCGACAGCGGTCGTTCCGGACCGGGGTTGTGAATGTACTCATGCATGATGGTGAAAATCGAACGATAACCTTCGATCTCGAAGCGATCGTACGTACGCAGGTCTTTGAAGACTCCGAGCGGAACCGCGTCCAGATCCGTGACTTCGGCCTCTCTGAGGGCCCGCTCCGCGGTATCTTCCAGCCTGCTGCCGGGAGCGAACAGGGCGTCCAGCACGGTCCACTTTTTCGGATCGGCATCGAAGGCGTCCCTGAACAGGGGAATGGCTATGCTCCTGAATCCGCCTGCCGCCTTCTTCAATTCGGCGAGCGCCGGTTCGGGGTACTTGGGATCTTCTTCCGACACCTCCCCAAAGCCGGCATCAAAGGCGGTCCGCGATGCGGCGAGACCTTCCTTGACGGCCCAGAGCAAGGCCCCGGTTTTCTTCTTGTTCAATTCGTCGCCCGAAATCCCACTCAACATCTTCACCCGAGAGTTGAACTGGACCGCCAGCCAGGCGGTGAAAGCGCTGCCTGTCCCCACCATCCCGGCTTTGCGTTTGCCGCGATACCCGTCCTCCGATTCCTTCGGGTCATAGATGAGCTGTATGTCGGGCAGCGGATTCTTGCCGTCATACTGATAGAGTAGCGCCCCGTCCAAGCCGAAACGCACGATCAGATAGCGGCAATTCCGAAGCGCGGCGAACCGAACATCGCCACGTAGATGCCAGACCAGCTCAAGTGCGGTCTTCTCCCAGGAGAGTCCGCGGCTGATTACCGCCCCCTGGTCACGCAGGTCGTTGACGTCGATAACCACGACACAGCGGTCGTGATGGTCTCTCACAACCAGATCCCAGAGCTTGTTCTCGATTACCTCATCGGCGGGTCCACAGCAGCCAGGCAGAGGACGATGCAGCTTATAGATAACGAGCGGCTTGCTGCCGGGGGTGGATAGCGCCCGCGGCCACATGCTTTCGTCCTTCCGGAACGAATTGCCGGTATCGTCGAGGATCACAAGTTCGGCCGCCGGGTTGTCGTGCTCGATCCAGGGCCGAAGCACGGGGTTGCCGTTGTCCGGACCGGAGAAGCCGTGCGCCTGGCTCACCCGCCAGATCTTCTTCTTTTTGTCCTTTTCGTCAGGCTCCTCGCACAGTTCCAGCATGGAATGGACCACTTCATTGCGGTTCAGCCTGGCCAGACGGTCGCTCGATAGCGGATCTTGGGCTCCCCCGACGTCAGCCAAATCGTCCGGATATCCGATGACCGGTTTGCTCACCGGGCCGGTGATGATTACAGCCTTTTCTTTTTCCCTTTCTTTTCCCTTTTCCTTCTCTTTGGTCTCAGCCTTATCTGCAGCCTCAGCTTCGGCCTTAGCCTTGGCTTCAGCCTCATCCCTGGCCGTTTGTATGGCGCACTCCACAAAGTCCGCGAGCAGGCAGGCCCCTCCGAGCATGTGGTGCGTGCGCATCTCGCCGGTGAGACGCCAGTTATCGACGACCTTGTCGGTCGGCTTGCGGGGCGGTCTGGGGACGGCCAGAATGTCGAGACAGATGTCGCCAGCCACGACTACCTGGTTAGCGTTTTTATTCTGATAGATTGCCATCGATCATTTCCTTCCTGGGCGCCAACGCCCGGACTGTGGTTCTGGCCTCACACGCATATCCGCAACGAATCTTGCGTGACCATCCGGTCCTGCACTAAAGATACAGGATGGAGTCTATTCTGGCGACGGGGATTGGGGTACGGTTGGCTCCTCACTGTTTGCTCCCCTCCGCGGCCTGGCGGATGGCGTAGAGCATTGGCTCGATTTGGGCCGCGACAGCCGCGTAACCATACTTGACTGCCATCTGATGAGCTTCTTCTATCTTTGACAACCCTTCCTGTACCCGACCCGCTTTGGCCAGGATGATGGACTGATTGGCAAGCGATATTGCCACGCCCTTCACATTCCCCAGCTGGCGGCAGATCCTCTCTTGTTCTTTCAGAGGCGCCATCGCCCCGTAATTATTGCGAGAACTAAAAAGATCATTTGCTTGGCTACAATGCTCCATACTAGGGTCCTGATTGTTTGCGGCTTGCCGGAATCGGAGCCTCTCATTCGTCTATCTGTTGTCGTATCTCTTTAAGAACAGCCTCGATCTCCAAGCGAAGATCAGAAAAACCGTGTCGTGAGGCCAATTCGAAGGCTTCCCTCGCCTTCCTCGAAGCCTTATGGAACTGCGTAGTTTCACACAGTATCTCAGATTGACGTTTCAAGGATCTGGCCAAGCTATCTAACTTCTCCAACCTACGGCAAATACTCTCTTGCGCCCCATATGCCATCATCGCCGTATCAAGTTCTCCCCATTCATGGAGAATCTTTGCCTGATGTCCAAGACTCTCTTGGAGTCCTTCCATGTCCTGTAGCTCAACACACAGTTGCTCATCTTCTTCAAGCACATCCATAGCGCTATTGAGATCACCAAGCGCATAGTGAACTCCGGCCTGCCTGGCAAGGTTATCTCGCAGTGCTTTCTGTTCCCCCAGTTCGCGGCACAGTGTTTCTTGCTCCTTTAATCTCGTCATGGCGCCGCAGAAATCTCCTATCTCGTACAGCATCAAGACTTGATTGCCTAAGCTGGACTGTAGGTTGTGTCTATCATTAAGTGTACGGCAAAGCTGCTCCTCTTCCATGAGTAACATCAATGAGCGATCAGGGTTACCTTGCTTCGAGGCTATAGCAGCCTGTCTGCCAATACAAGCCTGAAGGTCCTTTTTGCTTCCAAGTTCACTGCAGATCTGTTCCTGCTCCTTTAGTACGGACATCGCCTTCTCAAGGTTGTTGCGGTTATAGTGTAGACTCGCTTGGTTCGCAAGGCTGACCTGTAAGCCGCCCTTGTTTCCTAGTTCCCGACATAGCAACTCTTGGTGGGACAACAGTGATATCGCCTTGTCGGGATCCCCTCGTGCTCCGTGAATCTCGGCTTGGTTCCCCAGACTCGCCTGCAGACCATCCTTGTCACCTAGTGCAAGGCAGATGCGCGCTGCTTCTTCATGCAGTCTGAGCGCCACATCCCGATTTCCCTGAGCCATGTGGACCAAAGCCTGATTGTTGAGGCTAGTTGAGAGCCCGGTCATGTTACCCGATTCTCGGCAGATCGATGTCTGGTTCTTGAACTTCGCCATAGCAGCGTCAAAGTCGCGACGACGATACAGGACCATCCCTTGGTTTCCCAAACTGGCCTGAAGTCCGCTCATGCTACCAAGTTCCCGGCTAATAAGTTCTTGCTGTTGGCTCTTCTCCATGGCGCAGTCAAGATTGCCCTGCGACAAATAGATCGGGGCTTGGTTGCCTATGCTGATCATTATGGCTGTCTTGTCTCCTATTTGCCGAGAAAACTGTTCTGCCTCCTGTAGCGACTGGAGGGCCTCTATGAACCGTCCGCGCAACTGAAGTATGTTCGATTGCAGAGTAAGGCATGCCAAGAATCTGCGAGCGTCATAAGCCTGCCGATGGTATTCTATTAGGTGCTGTGCGAGTTCGAACGATTCGTCAAGATGACCCGTGTCGAAAAGCAGCAGTGCTATCGTCCCGAGGAATTTCTTGTCGGGCTCTGATTCTGGACACTCTATGGCATCTCTATAGCCGTTGAGCTGTGTCAGGTTCGAGGACTCTTCAATGCGTGCCCAATAAGTTTTGACATCATAACCACTATAAATCCATATAGCCCTAAGAAAGTCCGCATCGGACAGCAGCTCATACAGCCTCTGCCAGGCTGTCCCATCAGCCAGCTGCCAGGGGAGTTCATCAACTTTGCGCGAATCCAGATTCCTGCTATCGAAATACTCACTTAACGACGTGTGAAAATGCCGGCATCTCTTCTCACCTTTGAGAAACCTTCCCCGCACCGTTTCAGACATCTGGCGGTGGTAGAAGTTCAGCACGGTGGCGCCGGGCGCGGCCTGCTCGGACAGATACGGCGCCAGATCAGAACGAAGTCGTGCCCAGATGGCAATCGGTATCCGAGGCGGAATGTCCGGCAGGGTATGACCGGTCTTTTCTGTGACTCGGTCGAGGAATGACCTGTATTCCGGATCGCGATAAAGGACCTCCAGAATCTCCAATTCCGCCAGGCCCCGACGCGCCGACGCGATATAGCCGAGCGCGCGTTCTACCGTTATCCCGTGGTTGGAAGAATCGCCGAGACGATCAAGCAAATCACCAAGCAGTGCCGGGACATCGTCTCCCAGTTCTGGCACAGGTTCAGATGAGCGCCACAGGCGGGCCTCTTCGAAAAGAATCTTCAAATAGAGAGGCGCCCGACAGCTTTGCTTTTCCATCTGCCTGGCGACAGTTTCGGACTGCTCGGCATCGAGCCGTCGTCCCGCCTGCGGAAGCCAACGATCAAAAAGAAGTTCCCGGGCTTCCTCGGGAGCCAGCGCGTCAAGATCAATGAAGTTCTTGTCCGAGAGTACGCGCTCCCTGAGTGCGGCATACGGCCGTCCGGCCGGATCCTCGGGGGCGCGCTCGGAGAGACAAGAGACGATCACTTTCGCATGTTCAGGCAAGAGATCGGTCGGCAGCCAGTGCAGGGAGCGGCCGTCATCGGAGTCGGCCAGCTGGTCCAGGGCATCTAAGAATAGGATCACCGGCTCTTCGGCCGTAGCGGCGTTTAAATGCTGCAACAGCTCCTGCGCCAGCGGCTGGTACTCTGTGGGTAGCGGGCTGTCGATAGGATGGCGCTCCCGCAGTTCCTGGCATAGACTGCTGAGCAATGAGCGGATATCGGACGTGTGAGGTGTCACACCAATGAACCGAACAATCGGATGCCGCTCCGGGGCAACCTCCTGTGCGGCGCGGGCCAATAGCGCCGTCTTGCCGCAGCCGGAGGCTCCATGAATCACCAGCAGCCCCTGAGTTTGGTTGTTGATATAGTCGCCGATAGTCTCAAGAGGCCGCTGCCGCCCGACAAAGGACTCAATCGGCGCCCGCTCCCGGCCAAAAAGCCGGTGCTCGTTGCGTTCCAGCTCGAGTAATCGCGAGGGAGCCACATCGGTACCTTCGGTGTCCCAGTATTCATTCATCTGCCGGTCGATGATGCTCTCCAGAGCGGTATAGATGCGGGTGCACATCTCCGGCAGGTGCTCGGTGGAAACGTCAGCCGATGGTCTGCCATCCCTGTCTGTCGCCAACAGCAGTCGCACCGGATCGCTCGTGATTATGTTGCCGTCTCCAAGCCTCTTGATGACTTCGGTCTTGAGATCATTCAGGGCAGTCTGCGAAACCGCGTTGACCTCATGCTTTTCGACATCGACAAACTGGCCGATCTGGTCGGCTTGCGGAAAGTCGGCCAGGTTCTCAATCTCACGGATAAAGGCCAGCACATGTTCTTTGGTGTTTGGCGCTCCGAGGGCACCGCGCCAGATTTCCTGCTCGGTGGCGGACGCCTGGAAGCGCACGACTGACGGCAGCGGCTGGTCGAGTGCCACGTGATGGGCGAAACGCTCGGCGAGTCCGTTATCCGGATAGGCGCGATTGATAATATCCCATAGTGTACTTTGGATTCCCTTCCACACCTCGTCATCGGTGTAGTCCCGGCCGTCATTACGCTTGATCTTGCGGGATTGAAGGATGTAGACAGGGGGGAGGGCGTTGTCGTCCCGATTGTACCACTCTCCAAGTATCGTTCTCTCCCGATCCGGCAAGGCTACCCGATGGAGTTGGTTGAACTCGTCCTCAGAGATCTCTTCGGGCAGGGGTTGCCAGCCGTAGCGGTTACCCATCAGGATCAAGAAATTAGGTTGAGGCGAGATCTCCTGCGACCGACGGAGTTCCTCAAAACAGATGCGCATGGTGCGGTGGTCTTTATTGGCCTCGGTAGGAACACCCCAGCGCAGATCGACCGCATGAAACTGAAACTGCCGTTTTGCGCAGTGTCGTTCCAGCTTCAGGAAGACTTCGCGCTGAAGAACATCGCGCTCATGCTTGAAGTCAGTAAACGTCGAACTGACGAAGAGCCGGATGATGGGGCGATGGCGAGGGAGTACTTGGTTGTCCGTCATGATCGTATGATCTCTTATGAGCAGTTTGATTGACCCGCGCCCTTGCCCGCCCAGCTGCAGTGGATACCCCTGCGTTACGGCCCGGGGAACTGACCAGGTAGCGCGCCGCAACGATACCGAAACATAGACAAATATGTAGCCATTCGTCAAGGATTCTCTGCTGTCATCAAACGCGCCCGTGCCATGTGATAGACTTGACCCCGACCGCGCCTCTGCGTATATAACTGCGAAGCAGGCGGACTCGTTGATGGATCACCTCATGCCACGATTCGACAAACTGTTAGTACTTGACCTCGATGAGACGCTGATTCATGCCGTGGAGACGCCCCTGCCGAACAGGTGGGACTTCCGCGTTTTCGACTACTACGTTTACAAGCGACCGGGAGTTGATGAGTTTCTCCAGACCTGCCTGGACTGGTTTGCGGTGGGTGTCTGGTCATCTTCAGGCGTTTTATACGCCGACGCAGTAGTGAGGCAGTTGCTGGGGGGACCGGAGCGGTTGGCGTTTGTCTGGTCGGCGTCCAACTGTGCGCGACGGTATGACCCGGAAGCCGGAGTGCCCGTGTCCGGCAAGGACCTGAAGAAGCTCACGCGTAAGGGGTTTCAGAGAGAGCGTATTATCATGATTGATGATTCCCCGGAGAAGCTGGCCAAGAACTATGGCAATGGCGTAATCGTCAGACCGTTTGAGGGGGATCCGGCGGATGATGAGCTTCGTTTGCTTCTGAAGTATCTGGAAGTGCTCGGACCAGTGGAGAACGTCAGGGCCGTTGAGAAGCGCGGCTGGCGGAGCCGGGTGTTGGGCTAATCGTGCACCGGGCGAGGCGGCCGGAGGTGCCGCGACAGCGGCTCGTTTGGCCGGCTCAAAGAGCCGTGTCTGTGATACCCTATGCTGCGATTGCAGTTTGTGCATGGGCATATAGTCTTACCCAATCAGGTGCTCATCACCACACCAAGTAGGTTCGCTCCGACCACTGCCGCGCACAGCAACAACAAGGTTCTCAACTATCACTTCAATCGTAGACAGTAAGCCTTCCACAAGCCTGACACCGGTAACATCTCTGAATCCGCGACATGAAATCCGACGTCCTCATCATGCCTTGAACCAGTGACATCGACCTTCCGCAACGGGCACAGTGATTTCCACGATTGCCGAACAACTTGTCAAGAACTTCCATAGGCGTGTCCTTTTCGTGAAGTCATTGATGCCGAACGCTGTGGATCGGGAACGTCTCATCAGGGACGTTCTACTGCATTCGCTTGTTGATCGCAATCCTGTATCCCCCAAAACAAGAGTGACCTCGAAGTGGATTCACTCCGGAAATCCACAACGCAAACAGCGTCTCATGCGTAACAGGGTAAGCTGTCTGTCAAGATCTCCGCATGCCGGACAGATAATGTCGCCGTTGTTCTGCGTTAGAAACGAATCGTCCTCGTCAAAGCCTGTTGCAGTGATTCCAGAACCCCAAAGATCGTGATTCTGCGACAGCGCAACTAAGAAATCCCCCACCATGATCGAAGTTCGTTCCCGATCCTTGTTCAGGAGGAATGATTTTAAGTTGATCTCCTTCGTGATAATGGCCAACCTAACATCAAACCAATTCTCAAACACTCTCGGTTTTCGATTCATGTTGCCATGCGTGTACGACAACCAAGGAGTGCGTTCAACCATGACGTTGGGTTCAAGAGAGAAGTCCGTACTTTCCAGTTCTATTTTCGACTGCCATGCTCGACGGAGAACCGCAGCCCTAGTGGCCGCGGCTGTGCCGTGCAGGTGCCAACTATCCACACTGCACGGGTCTTCTGCGTGTCGGCTGGGGAAGAACTCGATGCTCCCAAGAATGTTGAGATAAGATTCAAGATCATCGATCATGTACGTACCCAGATGGTTGGGTGAAGAACCAAAGCTGCTGTAATCGACCGCGTGCCAACCAATATGAGCGACTAGGTCACTACCGTCATAGTATGCACCGCAGTCGTGTCGCGCCGAGGGATAGACGAGACAGTCCACGCCAACGGCAACAAGAAGCTCCCCAATTATGTCGTCGACGGATGTCCCGCCAAGAGCCGGGTTCAGGATGAGTTGAAGCAGCGTTAGGAACGGATGACGGTTGCCGAAGATTGCTCCGAGTCCGCAATTCCTGATGTCGAATTTCCCGGCCTCGGAGCTGTTTATCACTCTCTCCAGTTGCCGAGGATCGCCCATGAATCTTACGGGAGGAAGAGCGGAGCCCAGATTTCGGTCGCCAAGCTCCCGCGGCGGATTAGTCTCCACATTCAGGAACAGCGTCCCGGGGAAATACTCCCAGAGAATCCGCAGAAGCCATTCCATCGCGTCCCTCTGTCTAAGATCAAGAACCATCTGCCTATTCAAGCCCGCAATCCGGTAAGGGATCACCATCCCCCTCGGACTACCTAACCCGCCAGCATTTGGCTGAAGTTGCCGCTCCACGACAACAATGCAGCGATTCTGATAGTGCTTGCAGCGCGATGCAATCTCGCTGTCGATACTGCTCAAGAGTTCCGCTGCCGCGGGGTCGGCAACGTCGATAGCCTCCACCACAAAGTCACGGGGTACTATCGCGTACGCCAGAAGCTCCATAGCCAACGTCTGCTGGGAGAAGCCTGTTTCTGGTGAGCAGAGAGTGTAGTAATTGCCACGGGGCAAACCGCGAACGCCAAACCGCCGTTCATTGTAGGGCTCCTCGCAACGTAGGCCGAGTCTTTCTGCTTGTCTCCTCCGCGGATGCTCCTGAGCATCCTCAAAGAAACGAGGGAACATCCGCTCGAAGTAGTCCCGTTCCTCATTGCCAAGCAACTCCAAGCGGACTTGCTTGCAGTGGAGTACATCCGAACGGGTGGGTGGGCGACTTATCCTGCTGAGCACAACTGCAGTCGGGAGCATGTACACCTCCTACATCAGAACGTAAATGTTGCATCATTCTGATTTCCATGACGCCTAGTGCCAAACATGACCGGCAACTGACGAGCGTAGCTCTTGGGTTGTTTGTACGTCTTCAGACAATCCGGTGTATCTCCTCAAACAAGAAGGTGACGGAGACAAAGACTCGAATCTGGCGATTCTGAGTCGGCTGAGTCGATGAATCAGTGTCTGAAGTCATGTGGCGATTCAGGCCCGGAAAAGGGGATTCCTAACGTTTCTGACCGAATATACTGCGCGTCTGAACAACCACAAAGAGCATTCTATGTTTCCACGATGAGCTTGGGTGCGAAACCCAGGTAGTCACAGGATACCAGATGGTACCTGACCCCGTTCACTTCTTCGAACGCTTCACAACGGAACCCAGGTGCGTGTGGTCGTCGAACTCCTTGCCTCGGTACTCGTCCTGTTTCCACCGATACGTGATCCCGCGCATCTGCATTGCTAAGTCCGGAGAACCACAGGTGCAAATCACTGAACGAGTCTCGCCTAACCCTTCATCAGTTCATGTAGTTGAGAGGCTATCAGCTTCGTGCGAGGATCCGAGAGGCTCCTGCACAGTTCGTCCAATACGGGGAACTTATCTGCAAGTCATCCAAGCGAGTTCGGAAGTTGGTACGCCCTACGCCGAAGCGTCGGGTACCCACATTGGGCTGAGAACCGTACTGCCGTCACGAATTCAGACATGTGTCTCCCCCCTCTCCCGTCCGTGAGAGGGGGGGGGCGTTTGAGTTCAGCTCAAAACTCAAATTCGATGCCGAAGATCGGCAGCATGCTCCACTGAAGCACTTTGTCCTGCTTGCGTTCGTGCTGGTTCCAGTAGTAGCTGGCGACGTTCTCGCGGTTGTAGGCATTCCACACCGAGATATAGACGATCATGTTGGAGCCTGAGAAGTTGAAGCGTCGGTCGGCGCGAAGATTCAGCGAGTGATAGGCCGGATAGCGGGCTTCGTTGACGCGCGACTGGTCGTGCACCGAGCGGTTGATCGCACGGGACGCTTCGATGTCGAGCGGCGTGTACGGCGCGCCGCCGGCGTAGACCCAGCGAAGGCTGAACTCCCATCGGCTGTTCGGCTTGTAGCCGCCTTCGGCGCTGAGGATGACGCGGTTGTCGAAAGCGCGGTTGCGCCAATCGCCGTTAAGGTCTTTGTATTGCGAGCGGAACCAGGCGCCGGAAAGGAGGCCGTAGATGCCTTCCTTGAGTTTGCGCTGGATGGTCAGCTCGACGCCGTATGAGCGGGCGTTGCCGTCATCGCGAAGGTTTTCGTGATACTGGAAGTACTCGTCGTACACCATTTCATCGATGATAAACAGCTCCGGCTGGTCGATATCCATCGGGAAGTTCTCGTACCATTTGTAGTAGCCTTCGAGCGTCATGCGGGTATCATCGCGAAGCATGTATTCCCCACCGAGCACGTAGTGGTAGGCGCGGGGGCTGTTGAGATCGCGGTTGCTCTCCTGCTGGGAGAGCAGGATCAGTGGAATACTCTGGTTGTAGATGCCGACTGCCGCGTTGAGCCTGGCGCGGTCGGTCAGACGATAGGAGAGCGCCGCGCGCGGTGAGACAGCCCCGTCCTGGGTGTACTCGAAGTAATCATAGCGCAGTCCGAGGGTGGCCGAGACGCGTGAGGTCGGGCGCAGGATGTAGCTGACAAAGCCTCCGGCTTTGGGGGATTCGATGTTGTCGTCGATGATGAGCGGCGGGATGGAGTCGCCTATGTAGTTGGTGTAGTCCGAGGCGTAGTAGTCGAAGCGGTCCAGTTCATACTTCACATCAAAGCCGAACTCGATTTCGTTGCGTTCGTTGAAGCGGTAGAAGTTGACGTTGCGAAGCTGGGCAGCGCCGTCGCGGTTGTCCTGCCGCACCAGTTCTTTGCCGGTACTGGATTCGAAATAGTTGGCTTTGGTTTGAGTAGCGAGATAGGACAGCGAGGTGTTGGAGTAGCCGTGATCGCTCCAGAGGAATCGCCAGTTGGTGCCGAGGGCGTATTCGTAGCCGTCGGACCAGCCGTCGGTGGTGTTGCCTTCGTCGATTGCGTCCTCGCGCTCGAATTTAATGTAGTCGACACCGAGTATGCCGAGGAAGGACAGTTGGTGTTTCGGCGAGAGGTCATAGACGAGTTTGCCCTGATAGTCGGAGTAACGCGGGACAACGCCGGTACCGATAGCGTCGACCAGTAGATCGAGATAACTGCGCCGCGCCGAAAAAAGCCACGAGCCTCTGCCGTTGTTAATGGGTCCTTCGCCAACGAGACCGAAACCGGCGAAGTTGAGGTCGGCCTGCATGTCGATCTCCTCGCGGTTGCCTTCGCGGAAGGAGAGGTTCATGATCGACGACAACCGGTCACCGTAGGCGGCCGAGAAACCACCGGCGGAGAAGGTGACATTCTTGACGAAGTCGGTGTTGACGAGACTGATCGGTCCACCGGAGGTGCCGAACAGCGGATAGTGGTTGATGTTCGGGATCTCGATATTATCGATATAGAAAGAGTTTTCGGTCGGGGAGCCACCTCGGACGATCAGGTTGTTGACCTGGTCATTGACTTTGGCGACACTCGGCAGCGTAAACATGATACGACTGACATCGCCGGCCGAGCCCGGCGCGCGGCGGACTTCCTCTCCGGAGTATGATACGGAGCCGGTCGGTTCGGTCGGAGATTCGGTGAAATAGCCGCCGAGGACCGTAACCCCTTCGAACTCGGTGACGACGACCGGGAGTTCGATATCGAGCTGCGTCAGTCGCCCGGTCCGGATGATGACGTCGGTGCGGGTGACCGGACCGTAGCCGACCGACCGGACGGCGACTGAGTAGCTTCCAACCGGGAGTTCCGGGATGCGGAACTCGCCGTTGTCACTGGTGGCGGCGCCGCGATCGGTGTCGACTACCATGACTGAGGCGCCGATGATCGGAGATTTGGTGTCGGCATCGACCACCACCCCCTTCAAGGTTCCGGTTCGGGTGGGATTGGAGACCGGTTCATCGGCCCGAGTTGAGCCTCCCGCCAGAAGCAGGATCAGGACAGGGCCAAGCAGCTTGGCCACACGGATTGACATGGCGTTTGCCTCTGAGTCTAATGTTCAGTAAATGACTGTTAGTCAGTTCTATTTCAAAAAAAAAGAGAGCGCGGTCGGGTTCAGGTCTCGGAATCGTCTTTCAACGGCGCCAGGCCTCGTTCCACCATCTGTTCCTTCGCCTGATAGAGAGTGTCCATGGGCAGCCCAAGTACTTTGTAGTACTCTCCCCTATTTTTGATCATTTCTATGACACCGTTGCTGGTGGACCAGAGGAGAATAGATGTTTGCCACGGGTCAACGTCTTTCCTGACGGATCCATCCTGCTGCCCGGTCTCGATGGCGTTGGTGAGGATCTGGAGGGAGGATTTCTTGTATTCGTTGATTCCTCCCGGCAGCATCTCTTCGGCGATTGACCGGTACGTCTCGGGGTCCATGTTCTCTATGTACGACATAGCCTTGAAGTAATTCGGATAGTCGAAGCAGAAGCGGTAGTAGGCCCGGCCGATATGTTTTATCTTCTCCAATCCGGTTTTCGCGGTCCGGGCAGCTTCGGCGAATCGATCCCGGAGGATTAAGCCGGCGCGCTGGTCGATGGCGAAAAACAGGTGCTCCTTGCTCTTAAAGTAAAGGTAGATAGTCCCTTTGCTGACTTCGGCTTTCTCCGCCACATCGTCCATGGTGGCGTTTTTGAGGCCTTTTTCGGCAAACACCTCCAGGGCGGCGTCCATAAGCAACGCGATCCGTTGTTGTTTCTCTCGTTCACGCCTTTCAGCAGTACCCACGAGAACTCCAGTACTATAGAATCCCGGCCGGGACGGGCAGCACATGGTCATTTACTGACTGCCAGTCATAACTACGACACAATGTACGGGATTGTTTCAGACGGTCAAGCAGATTTTCTCAGGAAAAAACGGTGCGCCTACTCGTTGTCTCCAAAGGTCCCGTTTCGGGACATGGAATGCCGGACGATCTCCCCTTCAATCATATAGATGACGTCCTCAGCAATATTGGTGGCGTGGTCGGCGATTCGCTCCAGATTGCGGGAAACACTGAGGAAGTTAATCATAATCTCGACTTCTTTGGGATTCTCGGCGATGTGATCCTGGACGGTCCGGTAGGCGGTGCGGTGGAAGTCGTCGATAGTGTCGTCCTCGACGATCACCTGGTGAGCGAGATCGGGAGCTTCCTTCACAAGCGCATCGACGCTCTTGTGAACCAGACCGACGGTCGCAGCGAGCATGGAACTCATATCGAAGGGCACGGCGACGGCCTGTCTAGCGGCGAGGGCCTTGGCGCGCTCGGCGATGTTGACGGCGAGGTCGGCGATGCGCTCGAGGTCATTGTTGATTTTGAGGATGGCGACGACATAGCGAAGGTCGGCGGCGACCGGCTGGTGCAGCGCGAGTATCTTCAGGCAGTCCTCTTCGACTTCGACCTCCTGGAGGTCGACTTCGGGGTCGGAGTCGATGACCTGATTGGCGAGGTCGATCTCGCGCTCGGTCACGGCTTTGACTGCTTTCTGGAGGTTCTCCTCGACCATGGCGGCGAGAAGGAGGATGCGTTTTTTGAGTTTTTCTATTTCGCTCTGAAAGTGTTTCGTCATACCTGCAACTTTCCCGGTTCTTATCCGAATCGCCCGGTAATGTAATCTTCCGTTTTCTTGATGCCCGGCCGGGTGAACATCTGCTGGGTCTCCCCGGCTTCGATCAGCTGTCCCTCGAAGAAAAAGGCCGTGTAGTCAGAGACACGCGCGGCCTGCTGCATATTGTGAGTTACGATGACGATAGTAAAGCTGTTTTTGAGTTCGGCGATGAGGTCTTCGATGCGAGAGGTTGAGATCGGATCGAGCGCCGAGGCGGGTTCGTCCATGAGGATGACCTCAGGGCGAACCGCGAGAGCGCGGGCGATGCAAAGCCGCTGCTGCTGACCGCCGGAGAGCATGAAAGCGGAGTGGTCCAGTTTGTCTTTGACCTCCTCCCACAGTGCAGCCCTCTTTAGTGATTCTTCGACAACCTGGTCGATGAGATGTTTTTCCTTGATGCCGTTGACGCGGAGTCCATAGGCAACGTTTTCGTAAATCGATTTCGGGAAGGGGTTGGACTTCTGAAAGACCATCCCGACCCGGGTTCGGATCTGGGAAGGTTCATCGAACTCGCGGTAGATATTGCGCCCGTCAAGAGTCACGGTACCTTCGAGCCGCGTTCCGGGGATGGTTTCATTCATGCGATTGAGCGTCCGGAGGAAAGTTGACTTGCCGCACCCCGAGGGTCCGATCAGCGCCGTAACGCGGTTCTCTTCCATGTCGAGCGAGACATCGTGCAATGCCTGCAGCTTGCCATAGAAGAAGTTGAGGTTGGTTGCGCTCACCTTCACTCGAGGTTGAATGTTCATCGATTTCTCCGCAATCTTACGTTCGGCTTCCTTGACGGACATATCACGATGCATCGGCACGACTCTTTCTCATACGGGATCGGATTACGACCGCTACCGAGTTCAGGGCGAACGTCAGCAGCAGGAGGACCAGCACGGTTCCAAAAAGGATCGGTTTGGTTTTCTCGATATCGGGCGACTGCGTTGCCATAACGTATATGTGATAGCCCAGTTCCATGAACTGATCGTTGAGCTTAGTCGGGAGATAGGGCAGGTAATACGCGGCACCGGTGAACATGATCGGGGCCACTTCGCCCGCTCCGCGCGAGATGGCGAGAATGGCGCCGGTGAAAATACCGGGCATGGCCTGCGGGACGATCACTCGCCAGATTGTCTGGAGGCGCGTGCCGCCGAGCGCGTAGCTGGCTTCTTTTAGTTCCCGCGGAATAGTTTTCAAAGCTTCTTCGGTGGAGACAATCACTACCGGCAGTGTCAGCAGGGCCAGTGTCAGCGCGGCCCAGATGATAGCCGGTTGTCCCCAAACGGGTCCGTCGGAGTTCGAGAAAAAGAGGGTGTCCAGGCCGCCGCCGACGAAGGCGATAAAAAAGCCCATACCGAAAAGGCCAAAGACAATCGACGGCACACCGGCGAGGTTGTTGATCGCAACGCGGATAAGGCGGGTAAACCTCGAGTCCGGCGTGGTGTACTCCTGCATGAAGATGGCTGTCAGGACACCGATCGGGACGACCGCGATTACCATTAATAGGACCAGTGCGACGGTTCCGAATATGGCCGGAAACACACCCCCCGCTTCCATGCCGTCCTCGGGGGGGCTCGAGAGGAAGTCCCAGGAGACGACGCCGGCGCCGCCCCACACGATGCTGCCCATGATGATGGCGAGGATCAGAAGGATGAGCAGGACGGCGAGGAAAGTCAGTCCGCGCGGAATGACGCCCGACGACTTGGGACGAAACGACAGTGTTTCGACCGGGGCGGGATTGTCGGTCACGAAAGCGCGCGTTGCCATTACCGGGTCTTCCCCTGCAGGCGGTGTTTCAGCCGGTCGAGGATCATGTCGCCGGCAAGATTGATAATGAACGTAAAGATGAACAAGAGCGACCCGATGAAGAAGAGCACGGTGTAGTGCGTATCGCCGAATACCACCTCGGCGAGTTCGGCAGCGATGGTCGCGGAGAAAGTCCGAATCGACTCGACAAAGCTCCCGGAGACAATAGCGGCGTTGCCCGATGCCATCAGCACGATCATAGTCTCGCCGACGGCGCGGCCGAAGCCGAGGACGATACCGGCGGCGATACCGGGCATGGCGGCCGGCAGGACCATCGTGATGGACACCTGCCAGGGATTGGCGCCGAGCGCGATAGCAGCGTCCCGTAACTCGCGCGGCACCGACGTCATAGCGTCCTCCGCGACCGTGAAGATGATGGGCACGACGGCGAGACCGAGTGCAATGCCGGCATTGATCGCATTCAGGCGGAACAGGAGCCCGAACGTATCTTGCAGGAATGTCGCGAGTATCATGAGCGCGAAGAAGCCAAGCACGACCGATGGGATGGCGGCCAGCATCTCAATCGCCGGCTTTATTATCTCTCGGGTTCGCCTGCCGGCGAACTCCGAAGAATAGATCGCCGAGCCGACACCGAGCGGGATGGCGACAAGCATGGCGATAAGCGCTGCTTTGATGGTGCCAAGGAACAGCGGATAGAGCGAGAACTTGGGGACCTCGGAGTTCGGCTGCCAGGAAAACTTGGGATCGCGGCCCTCGTAGTACTCCTGTTTGAAGAGCATCTTGCCGACGCTGGCTTCTTCCTGGACTTCAGGATCGGTGAAGACCGGAAGGGCTTCCTTGAAGATAAAGACAAAGATCAGGAGGATGGCGATAAGGGCGACCATCGCATTGACCGCGATGAATTTCTCGCCGAGAAATTCTCGAAGTTTGGATTTCGGCTTGAATTTCAGTTCCCGCATTCGCTCCTGACGACCTTTCACATCGTACGGAGCAAGCCCGTCTCGGGGCTCGCTCCGTTCGATCGGTACGATATACTTTCAGAACAGACCGTCAACCGGTTTGTTCTTAGTCGACCATGTTTTCCGCGGCTTTCTCTTTGGAGAGCGGCACGTAGTCCATTTCCTGTGCGACTTTCTGGCCCTCCTCGGAAAGGGCCCAGTTGACAAGCTTCTTCAACTCGCCTTCAGGATTGCCGGAGAAGAACCAGTAGAGGTCGCGCGAGATCGGGTAAGTGCCGTTGGACACACTCTCCATGGTCGGAAGGACGGCCTCATCGTCGTCAGTCTTCTTGATAGCGGCGTCCTTGACCCCGGTGGCCCAGGCGATACCGCCGTAGCCGATGCCGTTGGGGTCTTTCGAAACCGCGTTCACGACCGCAGCCGTGCCGGGCAGGGTCTGGGTGTATTCGGTGTAGTCCTCTTCATCGAGCACGTGTTCTTTGAAGAAGGCGTAGGTGCCGGAATTGTTCTCACGGCCGTAAACAATGATCCGCGCATCGGGTCCGCCGAGTTCGGTCCAGTTGGTGATGGCGCCGGTGTAGATGCCTTTGAGCTGTGCGAAGGTGAGTTCCTTGACGGGGTTAGTCTCGTGGAGATAGACAGCAATCCCGTCAAGCGCAACCGACACGCGATAGGGCTCGATACCCTTCTCTGCAGCGAGCTTGTACTCTTTCTCTTTCATGTCACGGGAGGCTTCGCAGACGTCGGTGGCGCCGTTAAGCAGCGCTGCAATACCGGTACCGGAGCCGCCGCCGGAGACCTGGATCACGACATCCTTGTTGTGCTGCATGTAGACTTCGGCCCAGCGCTGACCGAGACGCACGAGCGTGTCGGATCCTTTGATGGTTATCGTGCTCCCCGCGATAGCGACGGCGCCCAGTACTGCCAGCGCCGCACACAGAATCAGAATCTTCTTCATAATGTTCCTCTCATTACTTCTCTCCTCGATCAGTGTCACTGAAAATACAAACTTCCTGTCTCATGCGCTGTAGGTGAAAGCGTGATTAACACAATAATAACATTTCTCAAAATTTGAGCTGGAGGTCCACCTGCAGCCGATTGAAGTCGCTCGGCGAGTCCATTTCGAGCCCTATTTCATTAATGAAGTAGGTGACGCCGAAGGTGGTGTTTTTGGCCAGCTGGAGAGCGCCGCCGAGCTCATGGCCGCGGGCATCTGAGCCGCCGCCGCGGAAATCGGAGTCGGCAAACAACCCGAAGACGGCATCGGCTTCGATCCGCCGATAGTTGTAGCGAACCTCCCACGAACCGGGATCCTTGGCCTTTCCGAGCGCAAATCCGATCAGCCAACCGGTGTTGAGACTGTCGGCGGCAGTATTTGACACGAAGTCGCCCATTATAGTGAGCGGGTACTCGCCGAGCTGGTGATTGAACTCGACGAAACCCTCGATCAGTTCGAACTCGGTGGCGTAGCCCATGGTGGTATCATCGCCGTTGACAAACTCGGCGGTGGTGTTGCCGAAGGAGTCTTCATCATAGAAAGGCTCGTAGCCCATGATATTGACATAGTTGTAGTACCCGCCGCCGACGGCAATACTTCCTTTTTTCTCGGGCAGGTGGAAGCGCAGGACGCCTTCACCGGCGCCCATCCAGGAATCGTCACCGGAGGAGCGCTCGTCGATCCAGAGACCGGCGCCGATCAGGGTCACGGAGATGTTCTCGAAGTCGCGTGTCCAGTCAAGCGTGGCGCCCTCGGGGTTCATGTCCGAGTCCCAGAGGAGCTCCGAAGATCCCGGTTTGAAGAACGGATTGTGGAATTTTCCCGCGGTGAGTGTGACGCCTGGAAGCCTGGGGTGTTTAGTTTCGAAATAGGCGAGATCGATACCTATGCTCTTGGTGGAGAAGGCATCGTCCAGTGTCTGGTTGGTCGACACCGGGTCGCTCGATCCAGACGCGAGCTGGAACCCGACTTTCGTAAACTCGGATACTTCGCCGCTCACGCCGAGTCGGGCGCGGATGCGGTGCCGGTGGCGCGCATCACTGTCGTCCGTGTCCAGCATCTCGTGGCGATAGCGAAGATCGCCCTTGAACTTAATTGTCTCCCACCAATTGGCGGCGTGCGCATTGCCGGCAGCAAGGCATACCCCTGCTATCAACAACGCGACGGCGGCGTCCAGCCTACCTCTTTTTCGCATTGTAACCGTTCTTCCCTATGTAAAACGTTCTCACTAACCTGCAGAGGAACGGAACCGGGCTAATGTTAGGGAAATGTTAGGATGAAATTCGATTAATGTTAGATTCCTAACAAAACCGCCGTTTCGGGGCTGCAGAAATGAGACAGAATTTAGTCTTGTTTCGATTCTCGAGGCAGATGAATGCGAAATGTGCAACCGGAACCGGGCGTGCTTTCAACCGATGCCTGTCCCCCGTGGGCCTGGGCGATATGTTTGACCAGGGCAAGTCCGAGGCCGGTGCCGCCGGTGGTGCTGCTTCGGGAAGCATCGATCCGGTAGAAGCGTTCGAAAAGTCGCGGGAGGTGGCGAGGTTCGATACCGACGCCGTTGTCGCAGACGCAAATACGCAGTTCATCATCGTTCACTTCGGCCCGGACCGTGATCTCGGTCACGGTGTCGCCGTGCTTGATGGCGTTTTCGAGCAGGTTGCCCACGGCCTGTTCGAGGCGTTGTGGGAGGAGATCCCATTCGAGGTCGGGCTCGCACTCCAGGGTGATCTTGACGTTCTTCTTCTCTGCTAATTCCTGTCGCGACTCGATCGCCTGATCGAGGATATCGCGAAGATTCTGGCGGCTGAACTCGAGTCCCCCCCGTTCGGAATCGTTTTCCACGCGAGCGAGTGCCAGCAGATCATCGACGAGGGCGTTAAGCCGGGTGGCGTGTTTGAGGATGATGGACAGGAAGCGTTTAACGTCGGCGCTGACCTCTTCCTCATCTTCAAGCAGCGTCTCGGCATAGCCGGTGATGGCCGTGATGGGGGTTTTCAGTTCGTGGGAGACGTTGGCGACGAAGTCGCGGCGGGTGCGCTCGAGTTTGCGGAGCGTGGTGACGTCGTTAAAAACGATCACCAGTCCGATACGGGTACCGTAGCTGTCTCGCAGAGCGGCGGCGTGGACGCGGATGTACCGCTCCTGATCGCCGGTGAGAGTGATGTCGCCGGTGACGACGGTGTCGCTGACGGAGGCGCGGCCGATGAGGTCGTGCAGAACGGGGACGCGGACGACACCGAGAATCGGCTGACCAATTGCCTGGTCGGCTTCGACGCGCGCCATCTCGCAGGCGGCGCGGTTGATCGTCACGATGCGGTCCTTGAGGTCGACCGCGACGACGCCTTCGGACATACTGGCCAGAATGGCTTCACGTTCGTTGCGTTGCTCGATGGTGGTGCGGAGTCGTGCTTCGAGCTGCACCGCCATGTGGTTCATCGAATCGGCAACATCGGCGATCTCCAGGGTATCGGGGATCGGCAGGCGGGTGTCGAGTTTTCCTGCCGCGAGTCGCTCCGCCCCTTCGCGAAGATCTTCGAGCGGCCGGGTGAGGCGGCTGAAGATCAGGAAGGTGATGATGGTTGCCAGCAGAAGGACCACGACGGCGGCGGTGGTGAGCCGTTGATAAAGTCTGCTCAGAGACGCTTCGACGTCGGAAAGAGAATGCGAGGTGCGGATCACGCCGATCACGGTTCCGTTCCGTTCGATTGGCACTGCGACGTACATGAGACGCATCTGGAGCGTGTTGCTGAATCGGGTCTCGGCGCCAACGCTGTCGTTGAGCGCCTGCAGCATTTCCGGGCGTCGGCCGTGGTTTTCCATCAGGGCGGGGTCCTGCTCCGAATCGCCGAGTACGACACCGTTGGTGTCCATCACCGTAACGCGGGTGTCGGAGAGTAGGCCCAGCCGTTTGGCAAGGCTGTCCACGACTGCCGGATCGGGCGTTTCCAGCAGCGGGAGGAATTGTTCGATGAGGACGGTGGCGCGCGTCTCCAACGTTTGTCTGGTCTCGGAGAGATAGAGGTCCTCCATTTCGCGGGTAGCATACCAGGCGGCGGCTGCCAGTGATGCGAGAATCACCGCGAAATAGTACGGATAGATTTGCCAGAGCAGTCTGCGACGCGTCATTCAGTAGTCCCTGTAGTTCGAGTGTGGTTGCCGGTTCGTTGGAATATAGAGGCAACACGGCATAAATGCAATTACTGCAGGAGTAGCGGCTTATCGAGGCCGCCTGGCACCCCGATTGAACCCGAATCAGATGGGCTGCAGCGCCGGTCATGCGGTCCGGCACACCGGCGGGGAGTGATTGCCTGGCAGGTCGGTTAAGCTTGAGTTGCGGGTGGGATGCGATGACAGGGTCGCCCCGACCTCCCATAAGCGCAGGGCGCACGGATCAATCTACCGCCACAGCGTTTTCATCTCGTGAAAATAAAACGTTGACAAACATGGGCAATATTATCATTATTAAGGCAGGGTTGACGGCTCCCCCTTCATATCAACACACCAAAGGAGTTTCGCATGAAGCGTCTCACCTGCGTCCTGCTGTTCCTCTTGGTCACCACATCGATTTCCGCCCAGGATTACATCATCATCGGCTGGAACGATCTCGGCATGCATTGCAGCAACAAAGATTTCTCAACCCTGGTCATCCTTCCGCCTTATAACAATGTGCGGGCACAGGTCATCCGTGTCGGTACGGATACCACGCTGCCATCGGTGGTGACGACGGGATTCAGAGTGAGCTATGACATCCCGGGTAACACCTACTCGGTGGGAAAGACCAACTTTTGGAGTTGGGAGGACCAGATTTTCGGCGTCAACCTTCCCGACAATATCGGTCTTACGGGCGCCGGACTGAGCGGCGACATGGAGGCGCACGAGAACTACTTCAAGGTCGAGGGTATTCCGATCACGCCGTTCGTCGATGCGGACCTGATCAACGAAGACCCGTTTCAGCTCGGGCTTTTGCAGGTGTATGAGTCGGAAAGTCAGCTACTGGCGAGTGCGCAGCCGGTGGTGCCGGTATCCAACGAGATAAACTGCGTGAGTTCCGGTTGTCATGCCAGTGAGACGGCGATTCTCAATCAACACGATGACGAGGGTGGATTCGATCCGAACAACACGCCAATCCTGTGTGCGACCTGTCACGCTTCAAATGCTCTGGGCATGGCGGGAAATCCGAATCTCCCGTCGCTCTCGGAAGCGATTCATAAAAAGCATGGGGAGCGAACCAACGATTGCTACAAGTGCCATCCCGGTCCGAACACACAGTGTCTTCGCGATGTAATGGCGACCGAGCATGGCTTTGTGTGTCAGGACTGCCACGGCAGTGTGACGCAGGTCGGTGAGAGTATCAGTAGCGGTCGCGAACCGTGGTTCGACGAGCCGTCGTGCGGCGATGGTTCCTGTCATGGGTCACAATTCGCCGAGGAGCCGGGCAAGCTGTTCAGGGAGTCGCGCGGTCATGGCGGGCTGTTTTGCAGTGCCTGTCACGGTGAACCACATGCGATCGTCCCGAGCCGTGAAGCTCGCGACAATATCCAGCAGATCGCCTTGCAGGGGTACGCCGGAACGTTGAGTGACTGCTCGGTCTGCCACGGTGTGATGCCGGCGAGCGCCGGACCGCATGGCCTGTTTGCACCCGGAGAGTGCTGCGTCGGGTTGCGGGGCAACGTCAATGGCGACGGTTCCGATACCGTAGATCTGAGCGATTTAATCTACCTGGTCAATTATCTTTTCCTTGGTGGTCCGGCACCGCTTTGTGCAGACGAGGCGGATGTTAACGCGGACAGCAACACTGATCTGAGCGATCTCATCTATTTGGTCAACTATCTCTTCCTCGGCGGTCCAGCACCGGCTAGCTGCGCTTAGGGCACCACTTGCGGCTGGGGCCAGCCCCGACAAAGGCATGGCGAAAACGGACCCGACACAGAGATGTGCGGGGTCCGTTTTCTCCTGAACTCTGTCACTTCTGTTACTTCAGCAGGATCATCTTCCGGGTCTGGCTGTGGTCGCCGGCGGTCAGACGATACAGATAAACGCCGGTAGCGACCGGATCACCGTCCTGGTCGCGGCCGTTCCACGTGACGGAATAGTCCCCGGCCGGCATGTACCCATCAAAAAGCCGCTTCACCAACTGACCCTGAACGTTGAAGATGTCTATGGAGACTTCGGTTCTCTCCGGCAGACTGAAGTCGATTGTCGTGACCGGGTTGAACGGGTTCGGGTAATTGGCTTTGAGCACGTAGCCGTCGGGGAGTTCGCCGATGGGCGTGTTGTCGTCGACATCAAGGATCGAGGCCTGCCATTTCGCAGCGTAGTACTGCGAGGTGGTTTGGGAGAGGTCCCACTGGCCGATCGCAACGATCTCCCGGGTGCTGGCTTCGTGGACGAAGACCGCTTGTTCGGAGCCGGAGCCGCCGGTGTAAACGGTCCAGACACTATCGAAGTCGGCGTTGAGTTTGGTGACCATCATTTGGCTGGAAACGCCTGCCAGCGACCTTGAACCACCGATAAGGTAACCGTGGTCGGGGCTGGTGTAGATGCTGCCGAGCCAGGCCGGGCCGCCGTAGAGAACCCATTTAGTCCACACGGTATCGCCTGCGGGTGTGATTTTCACGAAGTACGGCAGGAGGTCGCCGCGGGTGGGGTGTTTCGAAGTGCAGCCGAAGATGTAGTTGCCGTCCTGAGCTCGGCACATGACCGGATTCTGTTCGCTGGCAGTGCTGTTGCCGTAGAAGCGGGTCCACAGGGTGTCGCCGACGTCGTTGGTGCGGACTATCCACAGATAGTAGTAGCCGCCGCCATACGATCCGGATACGCCGCCGATCATGTAACCGCCGTCGTCGTGCTGCATGAGGCAGTAGGGACGATCGACTCCCGTCCGGCCAAACGTGGTTGACCAGAGCGAATCGCCGGCCGCGTTGGTCTTGATCAACCAGGCGTCATCGGAGCTGCCGGCAGTCGAGGTCCAACCCGCGAGTGCGAATCCCGAGTCAGCGGTGGCGCACAGACCACCCATCCAGAGACTCTGGGCGCCGTAGTAGTTTTTCTGCCAGTCGATGGCCCCGGAAGCGTCGGTTTTGAACAGCCAGGCGAGGCGATTGGCGCCGGCTGACAGCTCGTGCATGCCGGCGACGACGACCTGATTATCGTGTGATTCGGCGATGCCACGCGTGTAGTCGTACCATCCGGCGCCGAAAGTGTTACTCCAGACGGTGTTGCCGTTGAGGTCGATCTTCACGACGTAAACATCCGCCGGTGCGCCAAAAGACTGGCTGTAACCGGAAATGACGAAGGCGTCGTCGGACATCTTGGCGCCACATTCCACGAACTCGACATCGGAGCCGCCATAAGTTGAATCCCACAGCTTGCTCGGCTGCGCCGCAACGGTTGCGGCGAGCAGCGCGAAGAGGCACACTGCCAATCGAAACATCCGTCCTCCCATCTGCCCACAGAGGCGATTGCGATATGTTGTTTTCTTGATGCGTCCGCTTCAGGCAGATAGTGACGGTGCCACTCACGCCTGGCGCCCGGAACCATCGTGATGAGGGTCAATGACACCCCGTGACACAATTTATGAACATGGTGCAGTTTGTCAATTATTGAAAATTCCTGTGGGACAGCCTCTTGGGGGATACCTGATTACAACGACCATCCTGGACCATTTTCGACTTGGTAGCCTGTATGCAAATCGCTATATTGATGCGCTGCCCGGATATATGAAGGCGGATTCTCATCAGGCACAAGCATCAGTGATCAAATACCAGTCAGGCCATCACGAAGAGGAGCGTATCTATGAGTACACCATACGTTCGGCGGAGTGGAAGCGGACCGGCAGTGGTCTGCCTGCATTCGAGCACGGGCTCTTCGAAGCAGTGGACACTCCTGACCGAGCACCTGTCGCAGCGCTACGAAGTGTTGTCGCCGGATTTGTACGGCTATGGTCAGTCACCTGCCTGGAGTGAGAAACGAATTCTGAGTCTGGATGACGAAATCGCGCTGCTTCGTCCCGTGCTGGACTCGATCTCCGGACCGTTTCATGTGATCGGACATTCGTATGGTGCGGCGGTGGCGTTTAAGCTGGCGTTGACGGTTCCGAATCGGGTGCGAAGTGTGACCGTGTTCGAGCCGGTGCTGTTTAACTTGATCTTCTCCCTCAAGGAGACGCAGGTAGCGGCGAAGGAAATCTGGGCGGTGCGGGATGATGTTCGCGCTCTGGTGCACGCCGGAGAGACGGAGCGGGCAGCGCTTCGGTTTATCGACTACTGGTCCGGTCCCGGTGTTTGGGATTCGCTGCCATCGTGGCAGCGCCAGGCGATTGCCAAACGGATGGTGAAGGTGGTGTCGGATTTCGATGCGACTTTCGGCAATCCGACACCGTTGGAGGCCTATCGCGAGCTGGATATCCCGACGCTTTTCCTGTACGGACTGGAGTCACCGACGGCGACTCAGGAGATCGCTCAGTGGCTGGGCGGACATCTCCCGCGCGCCGAGGTGCGGGGACTCTTGGGCATGGGACATATGGGGCCGGTGACGCACGCCGAGCAGATTGCGAATATAGTGGTGCGGTTTGTCGAGAAGCAGCCGAAGGGGATTCTCGTGCACCAGATTCGTCGCACGCTGAAACGGCAGGTGGCGAGCTAGGCAGTTCCCACCGTGCCGACGGAGCCGGGGGGCGAGCCAAGTGAGGCAAGATCTTCGGAGTGAAGGCGGGCTATCGAATCGGATAATCTGAGAGTCTCGTACATCGCCAATACACTTGCCAGGACGCTCACGATTGAAACAGGTGTGAACAACGAGGCAACGAAAGAGCCAAGCCCCCAGCGAACCACGGCATCAGGCACGGAGACAAGCTTTTCCGCATGAGGCAGGCCTGCATAGACATAAACGACCATCACCGACACGACGTTGACAAGTATCATGGCGGTGCGCAATTCCGACCTGTGGGCGGCGAGACCAGGATTTACCGATGTCAGACGCATGAGCACGGCCAAACCGGTTATCAGCGCCACCAGTGAAATCTCACCCGCGTAGTAAGATCCGAAGCCAACGAGCGCCACTGCCCGCACGATAATGCAGAGGATCAGCACGACAACGGCAGCTTCACGGAACGGTTTGAGTATTTTGATGTCTCGAAGGCGTGAGAACGCGACCAGGAGGATGATGTCGCCGACTATCCGAGTATCAAAGTGCAGCACTGCAAGCGACACGTTGATTACAAAGGCCTCCAGAAGCAGGCCCAGTGCTACCAGTCTGATACAGGATGCCAGGGCTGTCGCAATCCGTTCGTCGCCGAATGGAATGCCCTGAATGCCCGGTTCATTGGGGCTCGGTCGAGAGATCATCTCCCGCACGGGAGCCAGATGGTGAGATTCGGAGTCTGACGGTTTGGTCATGCTGCTCTCCCCTGCGACTCATACCCATGTCCGAATCCGAAAGTCATTTGGATCATCCCAAAACTTCGAACGGACTCTGAAGTATAAGTGGAAGTTCGCGAGGTGTCAATGCCCGCAGGCACTGCGGAAACCCGGGCGGGTTGGAGTCGGTTGATAGTCGTACTGAGCACCATCTGAAGGAGCGAGATCATGTCCGAAGCGTCCCTCCGCCGCCATCTGGTCGGCCTGCTGTCCGAGGCCAACGCCCATATCGATTTCGAAGAGGTTGTCGTCGATTTCCCCGTCAGTCAGCGCGGTGTGAGGTTCGACGGGTACCCGCACACGCCCTGGCAGTTGCTCGAACACATGCGAATTGCCCAGTGGGATATTCTGGAGTTCAGTCGGAGTGCGAAACATCAGTCGCCGGACTGGCCGAAGGACTACTGGCCGAAAGAGCCGGCGCCGCCGACCAACGAAGCCTGGAGTGAGAGCGTGACGAAGTTCCAGCAGGACCTGCAGGGGATGATCGATTTGATCAGTGACGAGAGTAATGATCTGTACGCGGAGATTCCGCATGGTGACGGTCAGACGCTGGTACGGGAAGCGCTGGTGCTGGCCAAGCACAATTCGTACCATATCGGCCAGTTGGCGTTGATCAGGAAGGCGATTGACGGGTAGCCGAGCTCGGTTGTCCTCGCGGTGACGAGCTAGCGCCGCTGCTTCTTCTTCCGGGCGTTGTCGAGCAGGCGGTCCATGCCGGTCTGAATACGGCGCTCGCGGGTGGATGTGGTCCTGCACTCGTTGATCCATCGCACGAACTGCTGCTGACCGGCGACCGTCATGGCTTCGAAAGCAACTCTCGCCTCGGCGTCGCGACCGAACGCGTCGGCGATGTCATCAGGCAGGACAATCTGAACCGGCGTCGTGTCTTCTGTTAGAGTGACGGTGATCTCGTCGCCGTTGTCGATCCCCATCGCTTTCCAGATACGACTGTGCACAAACAACCGATGCTGCCCGTTGCCGCGCGGGACGAGGCGCGAGGAGAAGACGTAGGAGTCGACAGTTGCGTGGACGGGGATATATTTTCCGCCGCCGAGGGCAGCAGTGATTTTCGGCGGGACATCCAGGCAGCGGTTCACCCCTACCGAGTAGAGTATTCCCGTAAAGGTCAGCTTCGCGCGTGCCTTCTTCATGGGGAAGAATCAGTCCGGCTTAATAATGTGATGCATCCAGACGTTGGGTTCGATATAGAGCCCCTCGTCTTTCTCCTTGTCAAAAAGAACCGGGGTAAGCGCCAGCGGGACGATATACTCGCCGCTTTCGGGAATTGTCAGGCCGGTCCAGTCTTCCCATTCGGCGACGGTCCCGCTGATCCGCATCGACTCCTCGCACACACCGACCACTTCGGCGCCGAGCCGGGCATGCACCCGCATCCAGGCGTCGAATGGAAGTCCTTCGTCGGTCGTCCAGCGGATGTATCGCTCGATCGGGGTGAGCGGGTACATGTGCTTCTGGTTTGGTCTGACGGGTGCGAACAACGAACGGCAGCCGCGATTGCGTCCGATAGAGAGCATCGCCTGCACGGCGGCGCCGGAGAGGGCACGTCCGCGGAGACCTGGGTCGACGACGATTTGCAGTGCGAACAGGCAGCGACAGGTATCGCCCGACGGCGGAGGGTTTTCGAAAACGGCGGGGAGAATCCAGTCTATGCCACCGGCGGGGAGTTCTTTGGGATCACCCCTCCATTCCAGTGGGACGCTGTTGCCCATGGCGACTATTCGCTGAGTGTCAGACTCCAGGAGCGCAAACTGGTATTCGGGGTACTGATCGTAGATCTTCATCCAGTGTCGTTCGACGATCTTGTCCTGCATCATGAAGGTCGGCCAGGCGGCCGATGGCAGATTCTGGGCGGGGTCGATCAGATCGGGCCGCTCGTCCATGGTGACGATAGTGTGCCGGGTGGTAGACATGCCGGAAGAAAAGGCATTCGACCGCCCGGGTCAAGTGCGGCGAGTCGTTTCGGCGACGGTCTTATCGAACGGCGCCGATATGCCGGAACATGAAGAAGGCGGCGCCGCAGAGACAGAGGCCGGCCCAGAGGAAATCGAGGGTGAGTTTCTCCTTGAAGTAGAAAGTCGCAAAAACGGCGAAGACCGACATGGTGATGATCTCCTGCATCACTTTCAGCTGGCCGAGCGAATAGGCGGTGGCGCCGATTCGGTTAGCGGGGACTTGCAGGGTGTATTCGAGAAAGGCCACGCCCCAGCTGATGAGGATGACGACGAACAGGGGTTTGGCGCTGAAGTCTTTGAGATGGCCGTACCAGGCATAGGTCATGAAGACGTTCGATCCAATCAACAGCAAAACGGGAAGCAGCTTGTTCATACGGAGGCTCCTTGGTTGTTGTTCGGGGCGGTGGAATACAATCGGTGGGACAAGACAAGTCAAGAAGAATCAGTGGGTGCGGTCTGGAGCAGCTATTCGCCGCGGAGGGCTTTGACGGGATCGATCCGGGCGGCGCGGGAGGCCGGGTAGAGCCCGGCAAGGACGGCGACGACAGTCCCGAACGCGAAGGCGATGGTGATCAGCCAGAGGGGCAGATCGAATATGTCGATCGGCGTGATGCCTTCGTGTTCCATGATAGTTTGCACGATAGTCGAGCCGAGTCTGGAGATCAGCCAGCCGAATATGATTCCGAGAATGGCGCCGACGGCGCCGATGACGCCGGACTCGACGAGGAAAATGACCTTGATGTCGCCGGAGGTGGCGCCGAGTGATATGAGCATGCCGATTTCTCTGGTTCGCTCCATGATGGACATGATCATGGTATTGGCAATGCCGAGGGAGGCGGTTATCAGTGCGATGAGGCCTATCAGGCCGATGCCCATGTTGAAGTAGATCATGGCGCGGCGGATTTCCTTAAACTGCTCGGCAAAACTGAACGTGTTGTAACCCATCGCCTGAATAGTGTCGCGCAGTTTCTCGTACGAGGCCGTCTCGGTCATGAGCACGGTGACCTGGTTGTAGGTCCGGTTGTCTTCTCCGTTCGTTTGGAAGGAGATTCGGCCCGAGGCGAGGGCGGTTACCATCGCGGACGGATTGCCGATATTGAAGCCGCTCCCGGCGAGGCGGCGGGCGATGCTCGCGGGCAGGAGAATCTGTTTGACGCTGGCCCGGCCGTGGCGGCGACCGTTGAGGACTCCGACAACCGTGAGCGTTTCGGCGACCGGGACGGTGGCGTTCATGTAGCCGTCGACAAAACGCGAGATGGCGCTGCCCAGTTCGGCGCTCAGGATACTGTCTCGGTAGTCGGCGTCTCTGAGCTTTCGGAACTCAATCGCCCGGACGCGTCGTTCGAACCCTCCGTCGCCGAGATCGAGCAAGTGAATCAGAGCGCTGTCGATCACGGATTGTCGGACGGAGAGAATCAGTTGACTGCCGATGAGGGTATCGGCGTTTTCGAGGCCCAAATCCTGCAGCAGGACGCTGGTGACGACCGCCTCGTGCGAGCTGTCCGACGTGAACGGTCGGCCCGCCCGGTAGTCGGAGAAGAAGGGGGTGTGGAGAGCGGAGACAGTCAGGGCCTGCGCTGACGCCTCGAGCTGGGTATCGAGCACATCGGCGGTCAGCTGGAAAGCATCGTACGGGTAGACAAGAGAGACTCCTTCCAGTTGGCTGAACATGGTGATGGAGGAGTCGGTCAGTTCGGTGGCGACGGTGGTGTCGGTAGCTTCACCCGGTCGCACGATGACCATCGAAAACAAGCCGAGCTCGTCAAACTGCTCGCGGATGACTCGCTGGTTGCCGGCGCCGAAGGAGAGCATAGCGACAAAGGCGGCGATGGCGATGACGACACCGGCGACGGTGAGGCCGGTGCGGAGTTTCATGCGCCAGAGGTTGCCGGCGGCAAGATCGATCATGTCGCGGAACGTCATGGGGCGCTCTCCCCCGGTTCGGTGGAGCTGTCATCGACAATCTTGCCGTAGTGCATGCGCACCACGCGCCGGGCGCACCGGGCCGCCAGCTCCTGGTCGTGGGTGACGAGGACGATAGTCAGTCCCCTGCGGTTGAGGTCGATCAGCAGGTCGGCGATTTTGTCGCTGTTGTCGGAGTCGAGATTGCCGGTCGGCTCATCGGCGAAAAGCACGGTCGGATTCTTCACCAGGGCTCGCGCCAGTGCCACCCGCTGCTGCTCGCCGCCGGAGAGATCGGCCGGGCGGTGGTCGAGCCGGTCTCCCAGTCCGAGATCCTCCAGCAGTCTGGCCGCGTGTTGCCGGCGTTCATGTCTCGGGATATCCGTGAAGTAGAGCGCCAGTTCGACATTGGCGAGGGCGGTTCGATGCCCGACGAGGTTAAAGGTCTGAAAAACGACCCCGACCCGTTGGGCGCGGTAGCGCGCCAGTTCTCGCGCGGAGAGGTCGCAGAGCCTGGTTCCAGCCGACCAAATGTCGCCTGAGGTCGGTGTATCGAGACCGGCCAGCAGGTTAAGCAGGGTCGTTTTCCCCGATCCGGAGGCGCCAACCAGGGCGACAAACTCGCCGGTCGAGACCGACAGAGAAACGCCGTCGACAGCGCGTACCTCGTGCGGCCCGCGCTGGTAGAATCTGGTGAGCGACTCTGTGCGAATGATCGGTGTGGTCATTACCGGAATAAATACTCCCTGAGATCTATACGCAAAGAAAGAGCAAGAGATTCAGTTGGGTGCTGTTTCCCGGCTGGCGGGGGCACAGTCAGGGGCGACAGGATCTGCGCGGGGACTACTTCAGTAGTAGCATCTTCCTCGACTCCGTGCGCTCGGAGGCCTGGAGCCGATAGAAATAGACGCCGCTGGCGGCCGGGTTTCCCCTGCTGTCCGTACCATCCCAGTCAACGTCGTATGACCCCGCCGGAACGGTCTGATCAAACAGCACGGCGACCTGTTCTCCGAGGATGTTGTAGACGGCGATGGAGACATCGGAGCGCTCGGGAACAGCGAAACTGATGGTGGTCGTGGGGTTGAAGGGGTTCGGGTAGTTCTGATCCAGCGCGAATTTGCCGGGCAGCGCAGGAATGTCTTCGTCGACATCGGTCGGTGTACAGCCGACATCGTAGGCGCCGATCGCCACCCCGCCCGACCCGGCCGTGGCACAGGGGGAGGTGGAGTTCAGCGTGAAATCAAACTCGCTGGTATCGCAGAAGAGGGGGTTCTCGCGGATGTTGCCGCTGACACCGAGGTTGTCTTGGATACACCCGGTGTAGTCATGCTGGTTGCCGTAGACGTTGCAGTAATTAAGGTAGATCGTCACCGAGTCGGTGATGGAACAAAACGCCGCGTCGCCGCGATTGAAGACAATCTGGGTGTTGGTCGGCACGACATAGGTGTCGCCGAGTGCCTGAATACCGTAGGCGTTGTCGACGAAAGTACAGCGGTCTATCCGCATCGATTGATAGCCGTAGACGACGCTCAGTCCGCCCGAGGCGTTTTTCGCGAAGAGACATCGATCGAGACGGGCGCTGCCGCCGACCAAATCAAATGTTGCTCCCCCGCCGGTGTTGAAGTCAAACACGCAGTCGCTGACAACCGCGCTGTGGAGATCGGCGATTGCTCCTCCCCGCTGAGAGGCGTGATTGCCGGTGAATCGGGAGTCGCGTATAATAGTCGGTCCCAGACCGTCGATAGCTCCCCCTCGCTGGGCCTGATTGGTCAGGAAGTTGCAGTTGTAGATTCTGGGCGCGCCCTGATAGCCCCCGATAGCACCACCGTAGGTCGCAATATTGCCCTCAAAGACGCAGTTGCGAATGATTGGGGTGGTGCGGTTTATGTAGACCGCGCCGCCGGAGTCGGCATAGCCGCCGATGATTCGAAAGCCGTCGATGACGGTAAGAGAATCTTCGCCGTCGTCGAACACAAACGCGCGGTGTTCGTCTCCCTCACTCCCGAAGCAGTTGATGGTTACGCCGCCGGGGCCAAACGGACCCTGGAAGACAATACCTTTACCATCGGTCGTAATGTCGCGATTGCCGTAGCCGGCGAGGAAGGTTGTCGTCACATGGATGGTGTCTCCGGTGTCGAGCGAATCGACGGCTTCCTGGAGGTTGGTGAAATCACCCGGGACGAAGACGGTCCGGGCCTGAACTCCGAAGGCCAGAAGACCAAGGATAAAAGCAGACACAATCAGACGATTATACCGCACGGCGAACTCCGATACAGTGTGAGGTTAGGGAGGGCGGTTGCGCGCACCTCAAGATAACACCGTAACCGTTTTTGGCAATTGTATTTACGAAACGAAGGCGGGGATGGATTCGTTTAAAAGCGTTTTTGTAGTCCCTTTTCTTCCGGCGCCGTTCGTCCATACTACCGGGAAACAGGTACCAAAAAGGTCAGATGCATCGTATCATACAGATATCTATTACTTCGATAAGAACGAACCGAGACACAGTATCGCACCTGGCGTCGGGGAACTCGGTTTCGAGTGCAGGGAGTCGTGTGCAATCATGAAGAACGTTTATCTCACTCTGATTCTGGTGTGCTGGCTGCTTTCGACAGCCGGTTTCGCGCAAAGACTGGATACCCCCAGACCTGCGGCGGAGCAGCCGCTTGAGATTGTCGCGACCAAAGCGGCGGTTCCGCTGAATCAGTCACCGTTCTGGTCCACGGGCGAGGAGGATGTGTATTCAACCGGCATGATCTGGCGGGATATGAATAACGACGGATGGATAGATGTCTGCTTTTCCAACGGCAATGACATCGTCCGAGCGTCGAATTTCGTCTATCTGTCGCAGCTGGGCGTTATGCCGTCGACGGCGACGTGGTTAAGCCTGAATGAGGAATACTCGGGGCACTGCGCGGTGGGCGATCTCAATGATGACGGCTTCCCTGAGCTGGCCGTGTCCAACTTTCTCGGGCCGGCCGGATTCAGCCAGCCGAATTTGCTGAACATGTATCTCAACAATGGCGGTACACTGCACCGGTCGCCCGATTGGTTCTCCGGAGACAGTGTCTATACGTTTTCGTGTGCCCTGGGGGATGTCGACGGTGACGGCGATCTGGACCTGGCGGTCGCCACAGGTGAATCGTATAATGATGTTTCAATCACCGATCGGATCTACTACAACGTAAACGGTAACGTTCAGACTGCTCCGGGATGGCAGAGCTCGCAGGCGACTCAGGCGATGGATGTCACGTGGGGGGATGTCGACAACGACGGCGATCTGGATCTGGCTTTCTGCTACGACGATCGTCCTGAGGCGGTGTATTACAACAATGCGGGGACGCTGGAGACGTCGCCGTCGTGGCAGGCATCGATCAATCAGTCGGCCAATACTATCATATTCGGCGATGTCGACGGTGACGGCTGGCTTGACCTGATCGTCGCGTACAACAATCAGCTCGGCGGCGATGGTACATTTGCGGTCTATTTCAACAACGGCGCCGGCGTGCTGACCACGTCCGCAGGGTGGACCTCATCGACCGGCGGTTATGGATCGGCGCTGTCGCTGTATGATTATGACAACGACGGTGACCGCGATCTGGCGGCGGGACGCTGGTTCGATCAACCGCGCGTTTATGAAAACCTCGGGACGACCTTTACAACATCGCCGGTCTGGCGGGCGACGCCGTCGACAGTGGCCGAAGAAATGGCGTGGGTGGATATCGACGGCGCGGGAGTTGAATGGAGAGCGGATACCTTCTCCACTGCGGGGACCCGTTCGTTGTTTTATACAAGCCGTGACCCGCTGTACGCGATAGACTCGGTGGTGGCCGACGGAGCACCTCTTGATTTCGGCGACTACTGCTATGATCTCGTGTCGGGCTGGGTATCGCTGGCCGCGGCGCCGGTCTCGGAGCTGATCATTCACTATCGCTATTCCTTCACCAATGACCTGACGGTTGCCAATTGGGACGGTCCCAACGATGCTTATGGGAGCACGCTGGAGCCGTTCGTAAAGATCGCCGCCGATACGACGTTTGGTTTCGCGCCGTTTGCGGTGCAGTTTGCCGACAGTTCGGTGGCTGCAGTGGACCAGAAGTGGCGTTTCGGCGATGGTGACAGCTCGTTTGAACAGCATCCGCTGCACGTCTATCAAGGCCCGGGGACGTTCGATGTCTATCTCGAGAATGTCTCGGCTTCGGGCTGGCATAATCACACCGAGCAGGACCTGGTGGTTGTCCTGGCGGATACGATTACGATCGGGGTCGACACGATTGCTCCCGGTGCGCAGGCAGTAGTCCCCGTCTATCTGACCAATAGCCAACCACTCGAAGAGATCGTACTGCCAATCCGAACGACGGACAGTCCGATCAACCTGACACTGGTATCGGTTGAGCGGGGAGAGCGGACGGCGTATTTCGAGACCTTGTCGTATCTGACCTATCAGGTTGTCGCCGGCGAGTACCGAATGACGTTGTTGCTTCGGGCGAACGACGGCGGTGGTACTTTGCCGCTTGATCCGGGCTCGGGTGAGATTCTTCGCCTGACGTTTAACACCAGCGGTGGTGATGTCGGGGCGTTTAATGTCATTGATACGTTTTATCAGGGTACATACGAGATGGCGCTGCAATCGGCGTATATGGTGTACACACCCAAAGAGACGTCCGGCGGGATTCGTATCGAAGGCTCCTGTTGTGAGGGTGCGACCGGCAACGTGGACGCTGACAGCGAGGGAACGGTGGACCTGTCGGATTTGATCTATCTCGTAAACTATCTCTTCCTGGGAGGTCCCGCGCCGAGCTGTATGGCGGCGGCGAATGTCGACGGTGATATCGCGTGCACGGTTGACCTGTCCGACTTGATCTATTTCGTAAACTACCTATTCCTGGGTGGACCGTTACCGGCCGCCTGTAATCCGGATTGCCTATGAAGAACGCATCGTACTTGCGGCCCCACAATCCCGGAGCCGAGTATTACACCGATGAGCGCTGCTATATCAACGAGTATCTGAACGAGGGTGAAGCTGGTATGTCGGTGGCCCGCGCGCGGGTGGAACCGGGCGTCACCACGGCCTGGCACCGTCTTCGCGGGGTGGTGGAGCGGTATGTGATACTCGACGGACACGGCCGGGTGGAGATCGACGATCAGGAAGCGGTTGATGTTTACCCGGGAGACACCGTGATCATTCCGGCGGAAACCCGGCAGCGGATCAAAAACGTCGGTCCCGACGATCTCGTCTTCCTGTGCCTCTGCACCCCGGGGTTTACCCCGGAGTGCTATGAGACACTGGAATAGCTTCTAGAGCCAGCAGTCAGGCGCCTGGCCGCCGAGGAAGAGATAGTTGACGAGGAAGATGAGGTCGGAGAGGTCCGTGTCGCCTTCGCCGGTCAGATCGACGACATCACCGTTCGGTGGCGGCGGCCCTCCCAGGAAGAGGTAGTTCACGAAGTAAATCAAGTCCGTAAGGTCGGGCCCCTCGAGGTCATCGTTGATGTCGCCGCAAACCATGGTTGGCGTGCAGGCCAGGCTCACAATTGAGACGTTGTCGAGCGCGCCTTCCACCCCGGAGTCGTCTCCGTAGTCGGCGGCGTCGAACCTGATATACACGTGATCGTTGGGCTCTATGTAGTCGGAGAGCCGGAACTCACCGTATTGCCAGCCGAGACCACCTATGCTCCCCATGTCGTACGAGCTGACCGGTATCCAGTACGAACCAAACGTGTTGGACACGTAGACCTCGAACTTGTCCTCGTACGGACCGCCGGATTCATCGCTGTAAAACGAGAAGTAGAACTGCACCAGGGCGTCGGGGAAAGCGGTGAAATCCGTCAGCGGCGAGTACAGTGTGGTGCGACCACCGTCGACATCGTCATCGCGTGCTGTGTTCCCGGTGACAAAACATTGGCCGGAACCGGAGAAGTCACTGACCGGCGAACCGTTGGTGCCGTGCGCGGCCGGATAGGAGCGTTCCCAGCGACCATCGGTGGCGCCGCCCCAGAGTGTCCAGCCCTGATCGGTCTCGAAGTCATCGAAGAAGTGTGTGGTTTGATCGGTGATGACCCGGGTGGTGATCGGATAAACGGCATCGCCGTAGTTCCAGACGCCGGTCTGGTTTTCATCGACCGTTACGTAGAAGTCGAAGGTCCGGTTGCACTCTGCCGCCGGAAGGGTCATGCTGTACAACCCGCCGCCGAGATCTACGAGGGGTTCTGTGGTGTAGTCTCCCCCATCGACCGACCAATGGAACTCGGGACTGCCCGGAACGATCTGAGTGCCGTAACTGCCGGTGATGGACAGCTCAAGCGTGACGTCCTGGCCGAACGGCAGGAGGTCGGGGAGCGGTGTCACGAAGTCTATGGTAACGAACGGCGGCGGCTCGGTGGTCATGGCTATGGTGTAGGCGGTCGCGGCAGTGGCCCGAACGACCTCGGTCATGTAGTCGAAGTTGATGTAGGTCGTGCTGTCGCGAGAGGAGTGGTACACCGTCGAGAAGTTCCACTCGTGAAGAAACAACGCCGGATATCCCAGCTGAAGGAAGGGCCAGTGGTCCGAGCCGCCGCTGCCGGCGACATACAGATGGCCGGTGAGTCCGGTCAGGGAGTCAGCCAGTTCCGCCCAGAGGAGTGGATAGGTCGAGCCGTTGCCGTATATGATGTTGATGTCTGTATCGTTGGTGAGGTGTGCTATCATGTCCATGTTCAGCATACAGATGATCTGCTCGTTTTCGATGTACGCCCGGGTGGCGTACTCCCACGCGCCGTACAGGCCGATCTCTTCGGCATCAAACAGAACGAAATCGATTGTCATGGGGACATCCATATCAGTCAACGCGCGTGCGATTTCCATGACCGCCACTGTCCCTGATCCGTTGTCATCGGCTCCCGGCGACGACGCAACGGCGTCGCGGTGTGCGCCGACGATGATATGGTGATCCGGATAGACCGTGCCGATTTTGCTGGCAACGACGTTCTGACAGGACCTCAGGTCACCGGCAAAGTCGTGGTAGAAGCTGTCTATCACGACATTCTGGTAGCCGAAGTCTTCGAACTTGGCAGCAATCCAGTCTCTTGAAGCATAATTGGAGTCCGTACCCACCGTACGACGGTAGAATGCCTGGAGGCGGTGAAGATAGGAATACAGGGAGTCGTATTCCACTCGTGCGACAAGCGAGTCGAGGCCGTCGGGGAGGTCGGCAGTGATGTGCGCAAGTTTCTCGGGGTCAGATTGTGTTGGACGATAGTCGATCTTGAGATGCTCCGTGCGAAGCGGTATAAGATCGAACCGGTTCTCCGGGTTTTTCAGGTCGGCACGAGAGACCCGATAGAGCCTCAGGCCACCGTCCTCGAGGATCAGGTCGTAGCGGTCGACGTTTTTTCGATCGAGGCGGTTGTCGATCGCCAGTTCGGATACCGACACATCTCGGGCTATCAACTCGGCGGACAACGCCGACTTCGACAGACGCGCGACCGCTTCGGAGTCAACGAGGACCAGAAAGGCCTCGGGCAGGCGCATCACCGGTGAGGGGCCAACAGCGCGAAGCGAACGGGCGTCCTCGTGTGAAGATATCTGGACACGATAAAGATCGTCGGCGAGCACGGCAGACCCGGCGATGAGTACGGCAAACAGAACAGCAGCGAACAATGTTCTCATGAGATCTCCTCCAGGCAGAAGCAGCAGGGCAAGAAGAGGGGCTGATGGGTATCTGTTGTCAAAAACGTAAGGTGCAGTCCCATCGGGCCGGTCCGCCGTGTATTGTGGTGAGGACGGCGCTCGACCGACCCTAATATGCAAAAGATCGCTTTTTTCGTCCCTTTTGTCCAGTCCTAATTCAAGTCATCGCAGCACGTTGGCGAATACGATCCGGTTTAGGGGGCAAGCGGTTACAATATTGTCGGAACTTCCGACTGGGGCTCCGGTGTTTAACCCGTAGCTTCATACACACGCTCGACATCTTGCGAGACACCATTGACCATGCATCTCGCGCGACTTCTGTGAGAAAAGGGACCGGCCCGCAACGGCCGGTCTTTTTTCGTTGGTCAGTTCTGACAATCGGATCTGTGATTCGCCTGCTGAAGACGTGGCACGGATCACAGAAACTGACATTTCCGGATGCCAGTACGTGACAATTCCGATCTACATCGTATTCTCATATAACGTCGTATCTCTTTGCTGCCAAACAGTTTGCGAGGTAAGCCCGGAACCGGACAAACCTGTCCACGGCACAAATCGTTTGACAGGCGGGGACCACCGACGCTCATTACGGCGTACTTCCGCTGGGTCATACCCGAACTATCTGCAATCCAAGCGCTCCTCACACGCTTGAGAAAGGTGTGCGATGAAGAAGTGGGTGGTACTGCTGACCCTCCTGGCTGTGCTTTGGACTGCCGCCGACACAGCCGCCAGTTGCATGACGTTTCGCTGGACAGCCACCGGTGACGACGGACTGGTCGGACAAGCATCATACTACGACATTCGCTATTCGCGGTCCGGAATAACCGAGGCTAATTTCTACTCGGCGAATCAGGTCGTGTTTCCGCCGACTCCGAAGGAGTCCGGATCGGCCGAGGAATGGACGATTTGCGGCTTGCCCTCGCTGATCGGCTATAATGTTGCGATCAAGGTTGGTGATGAAGCAGGCAACTGGTCGCCGATTTCCAATGTCGCATTCCTTATAACCGATGATCAGACCGGGTTTCGCGGCGACGTGAACGGCAATGGTGTGAACTACGAAGTCGGCGACGTGATCGTGTTCACGAATTACTTCCTGTACGGAAACTCTGTGTTTACCGTGAACTTCGCCGATCAGATCGCGGCCTCTGACGTCAACGCCGACGGTTACTCACTTACGGTTGCCGACCTGACCTACTTGATCCGCGTGGTCGTTGGCGATGCGTCGCCTATCTTGCATCGCCTCAATCCGCACAGTCAGGGTGTCGAGATCGAGACGCGCCGCGAAGGAAACACTATTGTGCTGTCGACGGATGCGGTTTCGACCATCGGGACGGCGCATCTGGTGTTTGATATCGATCACAGTCTCGAAATCGGAATCCCTTCAACCAGTCAGGCCGCCACCGGTATGGACCTGAACTGGCACCGCGACGGTGACAAGCTTCGCATGATCCTGTATGATCTCGGTCGTGCGCATATCGCGAGCGGACGACATGACATTCTCAGGATCCCGGTTTCGGGTCAGGGAACGATTGCTGTTGCCGATGCGGCGCTGGCGGATTTCGATGGTCGTGCTTATGCTTCATCGGGAGCGCTCAAGGAACTGCCGAGCGATTTCTCCCTCGCACAGAATTACCCGAATCCGTTCAACCCGAGTACGACGATTGAATACGCGTTGCCGTCGCCGTCGCGCGTTCGCGTGGAAGTGTTTAATGCAATGGGGCAGGCTGTGACGACGCTGATCGATGACGTACAGCCAACCGGACATCACCAGGTCGTCTGGGATGGGACAAACGACGACGGCCAGACGGTAGCTTCGGGCGTCTACTTCTATCGTCTGACCGCCGGTGAATTCACGCAGTCGCGCAAGATGCTCTTGCTGAAATAATGAGCGGGCGGGAGCTTACCAGCTTCCGCCGCCACCGCCGCCTCCCCCGCCGCCGGAGGATCCGCCTCCCCCGCCGCTCGTGCCGCTGCTTCGCGGGGCGGAATACATCGCCGAACCGATACTGCTGGTGGCCGCCGTGACCGAGTGCGCAAAGGCCGACGTGCTGAAATGCGCGAAGCCATGCGATGAGCGATACCAGTTCGGCGGTTCATTGTACAACCCTTCGAATGCTCTCGACCACTGATCCGCGACTTCGAGCGCTATCGCATACGGCAGGTAGCGGTAGAAAATATCTTTCTCTTTCATGCGCTCGATATGGTCCTTCTCCACACGCTCCATGAACTCTTGAAATCCCTTGAGATGAGAGAGAGCCAGCGCGCCGGCTTTGGTTTTGGCGGGCATGACACCGCTGAACATGAAGACTATGGCGGCGCTCAGAACGGCTGCTATGATCGGTACCAGCGGGAAACTCGCCGAGCCGGTTACCATGCCGGTTAGGAACGTCGCGATGCCGGTCAAGAAACCGTAGAGAACGTATCTCTGCCGCACGCGGTCGGGATTGGCGGTGAAGTACTTCTTGTTCATGAGCATACTCTGGACGGATTTCTTGAGTGTCGGCAGGTTCCGGTAGAACTTGTTTTTCAACTCCGAGACCATGATGCTTGAGCTACCGTCCTTGAACAGCGCCCGGTGCAGTTTGAACTCGAACTCACCAAGGTCGGCATCGGCGTCCTTACGCTTGGTCAGCCTATAGTCGGTGGACTTGAAAATGAGAATCGTCTGTTCGCTCTCTTCGATCTCCAGATAGCCTTTCACGGCCAGCGAAATCACCGAAGCGGTGATGTCGCGCGGGTCGAGTCTTTCGTCGATCAACGAGCCGGCTTCGGCGGGCGTGATCGGTTTGCCGTTGTATTGCGGCGGATCGTACTGAACGGTGGTTGCCTCGCGGACTTTGGGATCTCTGCCCCGCGTCCACCAGAGTCGGAACATGATGATCAAAGCCACTAGAGGCACGACCAACGGCCAGTTGTCCTTGGTGTCTAGGCGCCAGAGGAAGCGCTGCCAGGCTGACGGTTCTTTGACGATGCCTTTGGGCCAGCCGAGTGCGATGGTGAAGCCTTCGCGCTGGTGGAGCGGGTGATCCGCCCAGAACTGCGCCCCGTTCTCGAAGGTGTCAGCCGACCAGTGACAGTCAGTCTCGGTTGAACCGCGTCGCCCGGTGTAGCAGCCATACGTGAAGTCCTTGCTGCTGGCAGAGTGCGGGAGTCGAACTTCAGCGTAGGCTTCGGTGATCTCCGCTTCCCACTCATCGCCGGTCACATTCCAGTACAATTCATCGTGATCGTCGAAAAAGAGCAGGGCGTTTTCGACCCTGTAGGTGATCACATACTCCTGCGGACCGTCGACATAGATATCGGGATCGCCGATCCGAATATGCACCACGTTGCCGGTGTGCGAGACCTCGGTCGGCCACTCGCGACTGCGACCGTCGGTAACTCTGATCACTTCGATCGGCATACGCATGGTCTGGCCGAGATCGGTGCGGTATTTGTACGGAATGTCGCGGTAGATGCCGTGGCGGGAGCGATGGAAGGTTACGCCGATCGACTCGGTGACATCGATAGAAGCATTTTCGTTGACGATGATCCGGCTGTAGAAGTGGTCAATCGTGAAGTACTCGGCGTGCGCGGTGGCGATTGTGAGGACCACCAGCAGCGCAGTGTGGAGAACCAGGCGAACGTGATGAGTCAAGACTCTCCCCCTTCGCTTCATGAGAAATCCGGTTTGATCGGCTTACGTTCGATCTCCGGTGACTCGAGCTGGAAGTACTCTTCCTGGCGGAAGCCGAACGATGAGGCCATGAGGTTGGCCGGGAAAGACTCGATCATCGTGTTGTAATCGCGGACGACGGCGTTGTAGTAGCGCCGTGCCTGTTCGATGGAGTCTTCGAGCGCTCCCAACTGCTGCTGGAGCTGCATGAAATTCTGGTTGGCCTTGAGATCCGGGTACGCTTCGACGACGGCGAACAGGCTCTTGAGGGTATCCTTGAGCATGTTTTCGGATTTGGCCATCTCGGCGGGGTTGGTCGCTTTGGCCATCATGGCGCGTGCTTCGGTGAGCCGGGTGAGGACCTCTTTTTCGTGCGAGGCGTAGCCTTTGACGGTTTCGACCAGACTGGGGATGAGGTCAAATCGCTTCTTGAGCTGGACGTCGATATCGGACCAGGACGACCGCGCGGTGTTTTTGAGCCGTACCAGCCGGTTGTAGATGGCAATAGCCGCTCCCGCAAGTACGATCACCACCAGGCTGAGAATGATCAACAAAGCCATAAGGCGAGGCCTTTCGATAGATGTTCCAGATGTACGGGGCCGCAGGCGGCCCGGTCGGGACTAGTCGGCGGACTTGTCCCGATGATGCAGTCCTTCAAGATAGAGATTCAAATAGCGGTTCTCAAGCTCAGTATGGCGCGCCGTCGTCTTGATGATATCGCGCTGGGATATCAGACCGATGATCTTCTCCTCTTCGATAATCGGGACATGGCGAATCCAGTTCTTGTCCATGATACCGGCGATATACTCCAGATCGTCGGAGGGCAAACCGACGATCAAGTCCTTCGTCATGACGTCGGCGACCTTCAAGTGATGATACTCACCTTTGGTCTGGTGTATTCGATGGAAGATATCCTTGTCGCTGATGATCCCGATCAGCAGGTTGTCGTCGTCGACAATCGGGAGGCACCCGATGTTGTGGGTGATGAGAAGATCCATGGCCTTGTCGATGCTGTAGTCAGACTTCGCGGTGACTACATCGCGCGCCTTTTGTTCGAGCAGTGTTCGTACGAGCATACTACACCCTTCCTTCAGCTATATTTGAATAATCTGATTTCCCAGCTCAAGATCAGCCCTTATAGAAATATAGACGTCGGCGGAGGGAGAGACAACAAAAACCTTCGGAGCCAAACAGTTAACTCGCTGCCGGTGTCATCGTTAGGTCGGCGGCCGTGAACCGGATCCGACCCGATCGTATTCAAATGGTGTGTGATCGCGATTTCCGTGTATATTGCTCCACAGATATTGTGTCAAACGTCGATTCGAGATGATATGAGTGACCGCACGATCTACATAGTGATAGGCTGTGACACGGACCCCGACCGGGCGAGTTTTGTCCCTGAGGCGGCCGGCGCCTCGACATTAATCTGGCGCGGCATGCTGGAGGGTATCCCCCGCGCCAAAGAGGCGCTGGCGAAGATTGTCGATACCGACGGCAACCCGCCTCGTTTTACGTGGTGCCTTCGGGCCGACCATCAGGTGAAGATGGCGCATGGGTCATACGCTCATGTCATGGAGACGCATACCGACTTCCTGCTCGATCTGGAGCGAAGCGGGGATGAGCTGGCCTGGCATCCGCATTTCTGGAACCACGATCCGGACCGTGGCGGGTGGTATCAGGAGCATGAGGATGTCGACTGGCAACTGGAGATGCTGCGGCAGGCGTTTCGCGCCTACGATGCCGTACTTCCCAATCGGATGCGCTCTGCGAGGCTGGGCTGGACCTATCACAACAACCGGACGTTTGCCGAGTTGGAGAAGCTGGGTGTCAAGGTGGAGTTCTCGGCGCTCCCGGGACATCGGATCGATCCAGGCAGCGGATCGGGGCCGACCGCGAACTTCTTTGACTGGAGTATCACGCCGAATCATCCGTATCTCGCGGCCGAATCGGATTATCGCCGACCGGCTTCGGACGGAGAGTCGAGTCGGACGATGCTGGAAGCGCCTGTGTTTGTCTGCCGGTCGTTTCCGTGGGCGGTGTTTCGGGGGGCGGTGCTGGCGAAGAAGATGAGAGCTCCCGGTCAGCTCTTGTTGGCGATGCGGTACCCTTCGTACTTCGTCACGATCACGGGAAAGCCGGCTCTGTTTGCACCGGTGCAGAATCAGGTGCGCAGGGAGCTTGAGAAGTCGGGCCGGGTCTTTTTCGTGTCGTATTTCCATCCGGACGAGCTGCTGGAAACCGGCAACAAGGTCTATTCGCTGGAGAATCTCGCTCAGAACCTCAGGAATCTGATTGACCTCGGTGAGCGCGAGGACGCATCGGTCCGCTTTATTCGGGCTCAGGATCTTCCCGGACTGGTATAATCTCAACAGACGAACGCGAGGATCGGGGGTAAAATCCGCTTGGAGGATTCGACCCGGTCGATTACTATTACCATCATCATCGAATGGCGGCTAAGCCGCTATTTGGGAACAAGTTGGCAATGTATCAGGGTGCTGCACGGCGTTGGTGACACCTAATCGTTTGACCCGTCATTCCGATGACTGTAATAGGCAGCCGTCCGTGTCAAGCAGGTGATGTCTTTGTCTTGAAATATCTTAGCAATGACACAAGGGACTGAAGGAAGCATACATGGACAACACTGAGAAACTGAGAGAAGTCTTCGCCGAAGCGCTGCAAATCGATCAGGGCAAGGTGGTCGACTCGCTGGAGTACAACTCCATTCCCGAATGGGATTCGGTGGCGCATATGGCTTTGGTCGCTGCGATCGACGACGCGTTTGATATCATGCTCGATACCGATGATGTTATCGATATGAGTTCATTCGGCGAAGCGAAAAAGATACTGACCCGTTACGATGTCGAATTCTAAGATGCTGACCGGCAAGGTCGCGCTGGTGACCGGGGCCAACCGCGGTATCGGGCGAGCAATCGTCGAGACGTTTGCCGCCAACGGCGCCAATGTAATCGCCAATGCGCGGACTGAGGGATCGCTCGATGACCTGTGTGGTGCGCTGGCCCGTGAGCATGGTGTGCAGGCGGAGCCTCTCTATTTTGATGTCTCCGATCCCGCTCAGGTAAAGGGTGGATTTCAGAGGCTGCTGAAGATCACCAAGCAGCTCGATGTCGCGGTCAACAATGCCGGCGTGCTTGACAACAGTTTGCTCGGGATGTTGAGCGCTAAGTCGGCGCAGGACATTTTCGCCACCAATGCGCTGGGTACGATTTACGTGATGCAGTACGCGGCCCGGCTGATGATGAAGCACAAACAAGGTTCGATCATCAACCTCAGCTCGATTGTCGGCGTCTTCGGCAACGAGGGTCAGGTGGCCTACAGCGGCAGCAAGGCGGCGGTAATGGGTATTACTCGCTCGGCAGCGAAGGAACTGGCAGCATCGAACATCCGCGTCAATGCGATCGCCCCGGGATTCATAGACACCGACATGGTTCGAACGCTTTCCGAAGAGAAGTTCAAGGAACGGATGGACTCGATCAAGATGGGGCGGATCGGCACCCCGCAGGATATTGCCGACTGTGCACTGTTCCTGGCATCCGACCTGTCAAAATACATTACCGGTCAGATTATCGGGGTCGACGGGGGTATGCTGATTTGAGCTTTTTCGACGAGTTGGACCAATTCTCACCTCGCATCGCCGCGATCGACAGCGATGGCGTCACCCACACCTATGCTGAGTTGATAGAGCGGAGCGACACGTTTGCCTCCCGGCTCGATGGTCACTGCAAGCGGCTCGTATTCATCCTGTGCAGCAACAATATAGAGACGCTGACGGGATATCTGGGGACGATTCGATCGGGACACACGGGAATCCTGCTGGCGGCCAATATCGATTCGGAGTTGCTGGACAACCTGCTTGAGCTGTACAAACCGGACTATCTATGGCATCCAGGCACGAGCGGCTATGAGTTGGTTGACCGTCGGGTCGATCGCAGCGTCATGATTCATCCCGATCTCTCTCTCATGCTGTCGACCTCAGGCAGTACCGGCAGCCCCAAGATGGTGCGGTTGACCTCGGGGAATCTCGAAGCCAACGCCGCTTCGATCGCGGAGTACCTCAGGCTCGATGAGTCGGAGCGCGCGATCACCTCGCTGCCGATGAACTACTCGTACGGACTGTCGGTCGTGAACAGCCATTTGAAGGTCGGCGCGACGTTGTTGTTAACCGATGCATCGGTAATCACCCGTCCCTTCTGGGATACTTTTCGTCAGCGCGAAGCGACTTCGTTCGCCGGCGTGCCGTACACGTACGAGATGCTTCGTCGGATCAGATTCTTCTCCATGTCGTTGCCCAGTCTGAAGACGATGACGCAGGCCGGCGGCAAGCTGACCCCGACATTCGCCAGGGAATTTGCAGACTTCGCCGCCGAACGGGGCATCAGATTCTTTATCATGTACGGTCAGACCGAGGCAACAGCGCGCATCTCGTACCTGCCTCCGGAGAGAGTGGTCGAGAAGTACAAGAGTATGGGCATCGCTATCCCGCGTGGGAAGCTCCGGTTGATAGACGCCGACGGTGCTGAAATCACAACACCGGAGACCGACGGCGAACTGGTCTACACGGGACCAAACGTGATGCTGGGGTATGCCGAAAGTGAAGCCGATCTGCCGAAGGGGGACGAACTCCAGGGCGAACTGCGGACCGGCGATATCGCCCGGTTCGACAGCGAAGGTTTCTTCTACATCACCGGGCGGATGAAACGGTTCGTGAAGATCTTCGGCAACCGGGTCAATCTCGACGAGATCGAACATTATCTCAAGGCGCACGGTTACAGTGCTGTCTGTGGCGGACGGGATGATTTGTTGTGTATTGCCACGACCGATCATGAGAAGGCCGTGGAGATCAAGACGGTCGTTACAGGGAAATACGGCTTCCACCATACGGCGGTGAGGGTGGCCGAAGTTGATCAGATCCTGAAAAGCGAATCGGGCAAGATCCAATACGAACGGATCTTCGAAGGGATGCTGGCGTGATGACACTCGACGAGCTGTTTGGTATTGGACCGTACAGCCTTCCTCACGATGAGAAGCAGGCGCTGCTGGTTGAGCACCTGAACCGCCTGACGGCGCATCATGCCGACCGCTGTGCGCCCTATGGACGGATTCTCGATGCGTACGGCTATCGAGGCAGGTCGTGGTCGGCGATCGAAGATATCCCCTACCTCCCGATAAGTTTGTTCAAGGAGTTCGCGCTGAAGAGCATTCCCGATAACGCGGTAATCAAAACGCTGACATCGTCGGGCACAACCGGCCAGAAGGTCTCCCGCATTTTCCTCGACAAGGAGACATCGCGCCGGCAGACCAAAGCCCTGGCAGCGATCATGCAGGACTTCATCGGCGGCAAGCGCTTGCCGATGCTGATCCTCGATACCCGGAACGTTATCAAGGACCGTACCCTCTTCTCCGCGCGCGGGGCCGGTATCCTCGGACTCTCCAATTTCGGTCGCGACCACCTGTACGTGCTCGACGAAGAGATGCGGTTGAGAACGGAGGCGCTGAAGCAGTTTCTGGTCGATCATCCCGATGAGCCGATCCTGATGTTCGGTTTTACGTTTATGGTCTGGAAGCATGTCTATCAGGAGTTGCGGGCGCAGGATATTGATGTCGATCTTTCGCGCGGCATTTTGATTCACAGCGGCGGCTGGAAGAAGCTGACCGACGAAGCGGTGGATAACGCCCGGTTCAAAAAGGCGCTTCGCGATACCTGCGGTATCCAACGTGTGCACAATTTCTATGGCATGGTGGAGCAGATCGGATCGATCTACATGGAGAGTGATTCGGGCTGTTTCCAGACACCGGTCTTCTCCGACGTGATCATACGTGATCCGCTCGACTGGTCGGTGCTGCCGATCGGTCGCGAGGGAGTAATCGAGTTGGTGTCGATTCTTCCCCACAGTTATCCCGGTCATGCCTTGCTGACTGAGGATTTGGGACGGGTGGTTGGTGAGGACGATTCGCCCGACGGTCGCAAGGGCAAGTATTTCGAAGTGCTGGGACGAATACCCAAAGCCGAGATACGCGGTTGCAGTGACACCTATGCCGAGGAGGCGGTGAGCAGTGCAGTATAAGATTATCGCACCAACCGGCGCTTCATCCGATTCCGTTTTCCGACAAAAAGTGCTTCAGCCGTTCGCCGAACCGATCCTGTCGTTTATCGATGCGCTGTCGGGACGGATTCTCAAGGATCCGTCGTTTAAGCACTATCCCGAAGTCATGGCGATGGCGTTCTGGATGCGCCGTGCGAATATCGTGAAGCTTCGCGAGGAGTTCGAGGCAAAACGCGCCGATCGCACCTGGCTCGGTCGCGGAGTGGTGTTCCATATCGCGCCGGCCAATGTCGATACGATATTCATCTATTCGTGGTTTCTGTCGATGCTGGTTGGGAATATCAATGTCGTCCGGGTATCCAGCCAGGCCGACGAGCAACTCGATGTCCTACTCGGCGCCATCAACGAAGTCGTGGCCGACGATGCGCACGAAGATATCCGCACGCGATTCATGATCGTGCAGTACGAGCACGACGACGAGATCACCGGGCACTTTTCCTCGAAGTGTCACACCCGTGTGATCTGGGGTGGCGATGAGACGATACGCAGGATTCGCGCTATCCCCATTCGGCCGTCGGCCACCGAGTTGGTATTCGCCGACAAGTTCTCATTCGGGCTGATCGACGCCCGGAGCTTCCTTGACCACGACAAGAAAGATCGTCTGCTGGAGCACTTCTACAACGATGCGTACTGGTTCAGCCAGAATGCCTGTTCGTCGCCGCGAATGGTCGTCTGGATCGGCGAGGAGTCGATTGTCAACGAAGCTCGCAGCGAGTTCTGGAAGATACTGGAGGGGTTAGCCGATACGAAACGTCTCGGCTTCGCCCCGGCAGTGTCAATGAACAAGCTGATTGCCGAGTGTTCGGTAGCGATCGCTGCCAAAGAACCGGTGGTGATCGAGAAGCATCGCACCAGTCTCGTTAATCGGGTGCTGTTGAGCAGCGCCGACGATATCAACCGCGAACTGCAGTGTGGTGGCGGCCTGTTTTATGAACTTCGGATCGATGATCTGAAGGAACTTGCGGATATTGTTCAGGAGAAGGACCAGACGATAGTTTCATTCGGCACAAACCGAGAGGCCTTAGCCGAGTTCGTCCGGACCCGGTGTCCGATTGGGGTCAGCCGGATCGTGCCGTTTGGCGAGGCGCTGACGTTTTCGGCGGTCTGGGACGGCTATGACCTGCTTCGCGAGTTCTGCCGCGAGATCGATATCACGGTGCGTTGAGCGCTCACACCCATGCAGAAAAGCACACGCCTGCCATGCTGAAAGAGTTTCAGGACAGCGATCTACCCGAGTTGCTTGCGTTTCTCGACCGCTGGAATCCGGACCATCCGGAGCTGGGCGAGGGAGAAATCGTCAAGTGGCAGAAGTGTACCAAATGGCTCTCGGTCTACAGAGACAAGGTCGTCGGTTACGTCGTACAGATCCCGCATGTGTTTCGCTATGGCGAGCCGAGCGGTCGGACGGGTGAGGAGAAGATTGGATGGGGGGTGACACTGGTACTGGACATGTCCGATGATATCAAGAACGCTTCGCTTCGCCGGAGCGCCTGGGCGAATGAGCTGCTCCACGCTGTCGAAACAAACCAGCCCTGGCAGTTTGCCGGCATCGCCATGGTCGGGGATATCGAGCGAGTGTATGAGCGACGGGGACTTCGCATTCGTACGGACTGTGCGCGAATGTACGCACGGTTTCTGCAACCTGCGAAGAACCTCTCGTACGTCGGTCGCAGTACTGTCCTCGCGCCCGCCGTATCGGCTCTCAACATGATCCGCCCGGCGGCGCGACGATCGGCCGAAGAGCTGGGATTGAAGAAGATCGATTGTTTTGATCCGGCCGACGATCGGCGATGGGACGAACTGCTCGCGAAGTTGCACGGGTTGTACGGCGTTCGCGACGCTGACTTTCTGAACTATAAACTCTCCCAGCCGAATCGTGATTATCATGTTTACACGCACCCGCGCGGCGGATATATCATCTTTCGTCTGGCGGAACATCGAACCCGGGACATGAAACTGGTCAAAATCTGTGATCTGACGGGAGAGGACGGCGTCAAACGTGAACTGATCGAGCCTGCAGTTCGATTTGCCTGTGAGCGCAATGCCTACGGCATTGTTGCGGTCGGCGGCGTCGAAGAAGCCAGTGTCTACCGTCGCGCCGGGCTCTGGGTAGACCGGCAGTACAACCTGGCCCTTCCTCCACACATTTCAGCCTCGATGCGGGTGACATTTTTCGATGCTGACCTCGATAATTTATGGTGAGTAATGACCGAGACCATTGACGCCAAGCGCGATCACGACAGGCCGGAACGACTTTCGCGCGCCAAGTCCGTCCTCAAAACTTCGATCAAGCTGATCCTGACCGGGATCGTGGTCTATTTCGCCGGTCGCCAGGTAGTGCATCACTGGAGCGAGGTCCGGAACTACTCCTGGGATATCGATCCGTTGATGATTGCGGCTTCGTTTCTCATGCACCTGGTTACCTTTGCAATCTTCGCCAAGACATGGTGCGTGTTGATGCCGGCGTTTGGCTACGACATTCCTCTTCGCTACGGCTTCAAAATATCATACATCGCGAACCTCGGGCGGTACATCCCCGGCAAGATATGGCCGATTATCGGTCAAGTGTACTTGCTGAATAAAATCGGTGTCGGGAAGAAAACGGCGTTCGTCTCATGGATGGTGGCGATGTTTTACGGGATGCCGTCGGCCTTTTTGGCCTCCGTACTCACGATTCAGTTCTATCCGGACATGGTTGAGCAAACGCTCGGCGTGAATATCGGTATCGGTCCGACCTTACTGCTGATAATCGCGGTGGTGGTGGGTGCGATTTCGATAGTGCTCCCCCGTCAGGTGATTCGTTTCTCCAACTGGTTGCTGAGGCTCGCGAAGAGATCTCCTATGGACTTTGATCTGACTGTCGCAATCGGCTTCAAGACCTACTTCGGCTACTTCTTCAGTTGGGTGTCTTACGGAGTCTCGTTTTACCTCTTACTTCACGGCTTGATCGATTCCCCTCCAATCCCGGTCGCGGCCGGCATGGGATCATTTGTGGTTGCTTATCTCGTTGGCTATCTGGCAGTTTTCGCGCCGGGCGGCATAGGCGCCAGAGAACTCGTCTTGACTGGCGTGTTGTCTCCTTTTCTTGGACCGATCGCGGCCGGAGTAGCCGTCGCAGCGCGCCTCTGGAACCTGATCGCCGAGGCGATGGCCGCCTCGGTGGCACTCTCCATTCGTATGCGTCCAGCTGATGCACCGTCCCAAGACGAGCCCTGATCGCACTCGCCACATCGTCTGGCGAAGCGCACGAATACAAACCTCACAAGTCACGTTCGAAAAAGAGATTGCCGAGTCTATGAGAATTCGGTATCTTCAGAGTATATAGGTACGTGCTACACCCCTTTCACTCCCGGGGAGGAGTCTCACCATGGGTTGGATTAAGTCTCATGTCAGCATCCTGCATGCAGTTGGCGTCGCCTTGATGCTTGTTGCCTGCTTGACGGGTTCAACAGTGCAGGCGCAGCCGGCTTTTGATTCACTCGTCAACGTAGTTCAGTGGACCTCTGCCGAAGGCGGCAACGACCACTGGTATGGAGTTTTCAAATATCGCATGCCGTTTATGGCAGCCGATTCAGCGGTCACCACCATGGGATGGAACGGTTTGCCGGTCTATCTGGCGACCGTAACGTCGCAGGAAGAAAACGATTTCCTTTTCTCGACGGTCCTGCAGGGGCCGGATACCGTCGTGGCCACGAACCGACAGCTCTATCTCGGCGCATCGTACAGTACCGATTGGTTCTGGCTCAACGACGAAGTCTTTTCCTATGAGAATTGGGCCTCGGGCGAGCCGAACAATCTGGGTACCGAAACAGGAATTGCACTGAAGGCCCTGGACGGCAAGTGGAACAATATCTACGCCTTCGGGACCTGGACCAACGAGCATCAGGAATGGTCCATAGTGGAGTGGGGCGCACCGGACTCGACGGTCCCCGAGCCCGAATTAGTCCATCTGGTTCAGTGGCCTGTCGCCGAGGGCGGCAACGACCACTGGTATGGTGTCTATGCCGAGAAAATCCCCTGGTCCGAAGCGCGCGTGGTTGCGGCAGAGTTCACGTTGGACACCCTCGTCGGCTATCTTGCCTCAGTGGATTCGGACGAGGAAAACGCGTTTATCTTCAATTCGGTTTTCGACGGCCTCGATACGCTGGGGTCTCCGTTCCAGCTCTACCTTGGCGCCCTCTATGAAGATGGCGTGTGGGGATGGTTGACGGACGAGGAGTGGACCTATACTAACTGGTATCCCGGCGAACCGAACAATGTCGGCACGGAGACTGCGGTTGCGATGCGGTTCGCGGATGGGATGTGGAACAATGTCATGCCGAATGATCTTTCCGGCCCCCAGCACCGCGAATGGTCGCTGGTGGAGTTTGGGACACCCGATACTTCGACATCGCCCCCTCTGGACAGCTTGATCAACCTCGTTCAGTGGCCGGTCTCCGAAGGTGGCAATGACCACTGGTACGGGGTGTTTCCGGAGCGAGTGCCGTGGGAGACGGCGCAGCAGATCGCATCGACCTTCGAGGTTGACAGCTTGCCCGGGTACCTGGCCACGGTTACTTCTCTGGCCGAGAACAACTTCATTGCGACGACCGTCCTGGCCGGACTGGACTCCCTTGGTTCACCAGGACAGTTGTATCTCGGCGGATTCTATGAGTTTGTGGCGTGGACGTGGCTGACCGGTGAGGCGTTCGCTTACACCAATTGGGCGGTCGGGGAACCGAATAATACCGGAATCGAAGTCGCCATGGCGATGCGATTCCCTGCCGGCACCTGGAACAATGTCATGCCGAACGACCTTGCCGGCCCTGAACACCGGGAGTGGTCGATAGTCGAATTCGGCTCCGCTGACATGACCACCCCCGATAGTCTCGTACATCTCGTACAGTGGCCGGTGTCCGAGGGTGGTAATGATCACTGGTATGCTGTCTTCCCGCAGCGAATCCCCTGGGAAACGGCTGAGCAGGTGGCAAGAACATTCCATTTGGACACCTTGACCGGGCACCTGGCTACCATCACATCCCAGGCGGAGAACGACTTCATATTCAACAACGTACTTGATGGACTGGACAGCATTGGTACTCCGGGTCAGCTGTATTTGGGTGGGCGGTACTACGCCAGCGTGTGGTTCTGGTTAACCGGCGAGGACTGGGCTTACGACAACTGGGCTGCGGGCGAACCCAATAACGTCGGGATCGAAATTGCGTCGGCAATTCGGTATGCCGATGGGTATTGGAACAATGTCATGCCCAACGACATCACCGGCAGCATCCACCGGGAATGGTCCGTTATCGAATTCGCAGCCGAGGACACGGTGATTACTATAGGCGACAGTCTTTACAACCTCATCCAGTGGCCGGCTTCGGAGGGCGGCAATGATCACTGGTATGCAGTATACACCCAGCGTGTCCCGTGGGAGACAGCCAATCAGACTGCACCGACGTTCCTGCACGAAGGTGAACCGGGTTATTTGGCGACCATCACCTCCCCGGAGGAAAACCAATTCGTTTTTGAATATGTGCTGGACGGTGTTGACAGCATCGGTACACCCGGACAGCTGTATCTTGGCGGTAGCTGGGGAACCTATGTGTGGAGTTGGTTGACGGGCGAGGCGTTTCATTACACTCACTGGGCATCGGGAGAGCCAAACAACATTGGCAACGAGACAGCCCTCGCCATGCGAGTGTCCGACGGATTCTGGAACAATGTGATGCCAAATGATCTCACCGGGTCGATACATCGTGAATGGTCCATAATCGAGTGGGGTGAACCCGACTCAACGGTGGGAGATACATTATTGAACCTGGTACAGTGGCCCGCTGCGGCCGGTGGCAATGATCATTGGTACGCGGTGCTTCCACAGACCGTGCAGTTCGCGAATGCACACACCCTGGCCCACTCGTTGGTCCTCGGGAGTGACAGTGGCTATCTCGCGACCGTGACGAGCGCTGAGGAGAACGAATTTATCCTCAACAACGTCATTGCAGGGGTTGTGCAACCCCAGGATTTGAACCAGTTCTACCTCGGCGGCTACTACACCGATCAATGGCAGTGGCTGACGCCCGAAGTCTGGTCCTATCAGAACTGGGCGTTTGGCGAACCGAACAACATTGACCTGGAGAAGGGCCTCGCGATCCTGGCCGGGTCGGGCGAGTGGAACAACGTGAGGATCTGGGATGGTGGCGATCCAATCCATCGGCAGTGGTCGGTGGTTGAGTTCGGCCCTATCCAAATGCTACCTCCCGACTCGCTGGTGAATCTGGTGGAATGGCCCGTTTCCGAGGGTGGCAACGGACACTGGTACGCCGTGAATGCCGTTACTCAACCGTGGGGAACCGCGCGACAGGTTGCCGAGGCTACAGTGCTGCTTGGTGAGACCGGCCATCTGGCGACAGTGACCTCACTCGAAGAGAACCAGTTTATTCTCCAGAGTGTCATAGGGGATCTGGATACTCCATCCGAGACAGACCAGTTTTATCTCGGCGGTCAGTTCAGTGGGGAATCCTGGACGTGGTTGACTGGCGAAATGTTCGGATTCACGAACTGGGCCTCCAGCGAACCGAGTTCTCCATGGATTGAGACTGCTATGGCCATGTGGGGCGGCACCAACACTGCTCCCAACCGAATGCCCGGTACCTGGAATGATGTGCAACCGACCGACCTGAATGGCCCTGTTCACCGACAGTGGTCGATTTTGGAGTGGGACATCTCCGGAGTCGGTGTGGCCGGTAATATCAATGGCGATATTGCTGGAGAAACTGACCTTGCCGACCTCATGTATCTGGTCAATTATCTGTTCCTCGGCGGACCGGCGCCGATGCACATGGCTGTCGCGAACGTCGACGGCGACCAGGTGTGTGAAGTGGATCTGTCCGATCTCTTGTACCTGGTCAATTGGCTCTTCCTCGGCGGACCAACGCCTACCGGATGCGAGCCGAATTGTGTCTACTAGTGAATAGACGAAGAGAAGCGTGACTTGATACGAGGCCCGGTCCCTGTGAAGGGGATCGGGCCTTTTCTGTATGCTATGATTCGAAGTGCTTTTTCAGGGCGTCCAGGACGTATCCCCAGGCCGAGTCGAAGTAGTCGTAGACTTCCTGCCACTCGTCGCCTTCACCCCAGCCGAGTTGTGACAGGGTCACTTTCACCACACCGGGTTCGAGCTCCTGGAACTGCACCACCACCCTCGTCTTGATGTAGCGACGCCAGCCGAAACTGGGCGGAGCGTTCCATTCGAACGACAACATCTCCATCGGCAGGAAACTCAACACCCGGCAGTCCTCGGAGCCCTGTTCCCCGGGGGGTGCTTCGGTCGCGAAGTACCACTCGTACGGACCACCTATCCGCAGGTCAATCTTCGCTTTCGGCGCCACGAACCCCTCGACACCCGCAGTGGTGGTCCAGCACTCCCAGACATCCGACAGTGGAGCTGCCACGGTGATCTCCTTGCGCAGAACTTTGTCGGTCGGATGCTCGACATAGCGAAACGGCGGTACTTTAGCGGCCATCAGCGACGCCACCATCGGGTACATCTCATAGGTGTGGATGCCCTGCACCACCGACGGCTCTTCGGCCATGATCGCCTTCGCCTCGTCTTCGGAGCCGACCTCAAGCACGATCAAGCCAAACTGTCCGAACACGGGTCCGGCCATGAGCACCTTGCCGCGGGCAGTCAGGTCTTTCAGGTAGAGATAGTGTTCGCTCATGATGCGCTCTTCATCAGGCGTCATGTTTTCCGGCCACCCCTCGCGGGTTCCGAGCAGTTCGATCATGTAGTGCTGTGGCTTCTGCACGGGCGGTTCCTCCTGGGCAAATGTGGCGATGGAAACCACGAAAAGTAGCACGAAGACAACAAAGACCGGCACCCTCCGGCAGTACAGATGAATACGTAGATTGAAGCTCACGGTTTCGATCCCTCTGATCTCGCGGTTCGTTGTATGTGGAGACTTACTGACAACGGTGATCGACGGCGCGGACACCCGTCCGTCCCCGGACAACATACGGATTCGAATGGCAGATGTCATCTTCGAAAGGCCGTGGGGGCGAGGGTCTCTCGGTTTTTTGTTTACTCCCGACTAGTGCTTTTCAAGCCGCGCAAATTGCCGGATATTGCCAAATTGTCGGCGAACATTCGTCTGCTTCCGGTGTTGCTCCTAGTCAGGAGTAGTTCATCGCGATGCGGCGAGCCGACATGCGATTGTCGAGGAAATCGTCGTATCTATCATAGAGAGGGATATATAGCGTGTTGAACCGGAAATCAGTCCAGTCTGCCCCAACGGATCCGCCGGCCGGGAGCCGGACCCGCCCGAACATGTCGGCGCGTGCCGTACCCCCGTCGCTGGCGGGAGTCAAACATATCGTAGCGGTTGCCAGCGGCAAGGGCGGGGTCGGTAAATCGACCGTCTCAGCCAACCTGGCGTATGCCCTGAAAGAGCGTGGTTTTCGGGTCGGTTTGATGGACGCCGATATCTACGGTCCCAGCCAGCCGGGGATGCTCGGTGCGGGCGGTGACAAAGCGAGTATCACACTCGACCAGAAGTTGACGCCGGTCAGCCGTCATGGCATAGATTTCATTTCGATCGGTCTCTTGATGGACGAAGACACCCCCGTGATCTGGCGAGCGCCGATTGCCATGAAAATGATCATGCAGTTTATCGGCGCGGTCGAGTGGGGCGAGCGGGACTACCTCCTGATCGACCTCCCCCCCGGCACCGGTGATGTCCAGCTCACCCTGGCCCAGCAGGCGTCGCTCACCGGCGCGGTTATCGTGACCACACCGCAGGACGTCGCGCTCGGAGTCGCCAAAAAGGGACTGAAGATGTTCGAGCAGGTCAATGTGCCGGTCCTCGGAGTTGTCGAGAACATGAGCGGTTTCACCTGCAAACACTGCGGCGAAACCACCGCCATTTTCAAAGAGGGCGGCGGCAAAGCAATGGCGGCCCGGCTGGAGGTGCCCTTCCTCGGTTCAATTCCGCTCGATCCGGAAATCATGATGTCCGGCGATCAGGGAGTGCCGGTCGTCCAGAGCGCCGGAGAGAGCGTTCCGGCGAAGGCGTTTCTGGCTGTTGCCGAGCGCCTGCAGGAGGAGATTGCGCGGCTCAAAGCGGGCAGCAGGATGGAGCCGGTTAACATGGAAATGGCCGACGACGGCGTGCTTTCTATCGAGTGGCCGGACGGGCATGTTTCCCGGCACAGCGCGTACAACCTGCGGTTGGCCTGTACCTGCGCGAACTGCATCGATGAGGATTCCGGCCGGAAGATTCTCGATTCCGCCCGCGTGCCGCTCGATATCTCGATCCAGGAAATCAAACCGGTGGGCCGCTACGGTCTCAGTATCGCATTCTCCGACCAGCACTCGACCGGTATCTATACGTTTGACCATCTCCGCGCGATCGATGAAGGCTCCGGCGGAAACACCGAGTCGAAGTCGTTCGACGTGTAAGCACCAGGAGACGACCATGAGTTCCGAAAACGATATTCACATCACCGGCGAACCGCAACTCGATCCGAATGTTTGTAAGTTCACGGTCGACCGGCCGGTCTACCCCGAGGGTTCGGTGCGGTGTACGAGCAGGGAAATGGCCGAGGGCTCTCCGCTGCTGGAGGGGCTGTTCGCAATCGACGGGATCAGTCAGGTGTTCGTTTACAACAACATCGTGATGGTCGCCAAGCGCAACGAGGAGCAGTGGCCGGTGCTGGGCAAGCAGATCGGTCCGGCGATTCGGGCGGCAATTCGCTCCGGGAAGCCGCCGATCAGCGACAACGTCAAACGTCGCCTGCCCTCGGAGCAGAAACTTCGGGAGCGGCTTGAAGAGCTGGTAAACGCCGAAATCAACCCGGCGGTCGGACAGCACGGCGGGCGTGTCGAAGTGGTCGATGTGCGCGGAACCGCAGCGTATATCAACTTCTCCGGCGGCTGTCAGGGCTGCGCGGCCTCGTCGGTAACGCTCAAGCAGGGGATCGAGAAGATCGTCTTCCAGCACCTGCCGGAGATCACCGAAGTGGTTGATATGACGGATCATGCAGCGGGTATGAACCCGTATTATACCGAAGCCTGACGGTTATCCGGGAGGCTGTTACATTTTCCGATTTGCCCGGCGGGCGGATTGTTGTTTATTGTAAACAAATGCACGAAACCTTCGTTGTATATCTAAGCCGCCTGTCACCAACAGGGGCCGGGACTACCAGTACTTCGGCAGCAGCAGGATTTGATGACCCGTTCCTTGTCTAAGTCTCTCCGCGTTACCATAGTCGCGCTTTGCCTATCCGCCCTGACGGCGGCCGGGACGTTAGCCCGTTCGGCGATGGACAGCACCGGCAACCGGTCCGCCAACGCCGCTTCTATGGCCTTCCCGGCCTATTGCCTGGCGGCGCATAATATCGGCCGGATCGGCTTCACCGTCTCCAACTGGGGACAATTCGGCACCGGCGCCGATCTCCCCTGGACCGACTGCGTGACGGGTGACCGGGTGCCGGATGCGGAGTATCCACTCGGAAGCGGCACTCTCTATCTCTTCAAAGGGGGTGTCTGGGTCGGAGGTGTGGTTGGCGGCGACACGCTTGTCTCGACCGCCACTGATCGATTCAGTTCCTCCCGGGAGTTCGCACCCGATGCTTCCCCCTGGGGCGACATCGTCCGACGCACCCGTGTCTTCGATCCGCTCAACACCGAACCGTCCGACGCTATCTCCGAGCAGGATTTCATTGCCACCTTTACCGATACGTACGTGCTCAACAACCCGTACCCGTCGTTTGATGGATACGACGGCCGGGAGCACAAGCCGCTCGGAATCGAAGTAACCCAGAGTTCCTATATGTGGTCGTTTGGCTACGCCGATGACTTCATCATTATCGAATACAAGATCAGGAATATCGGAACCCAGCTTCTAAAGGGCGTCTTTTTCGGGTTCTACATGGATCCGGATATCGCCGTCTATTCTCCCACCTTCAGTCCGATAATCAGCGATCGCCCGAGCAAGCCGATCGAGGGGGGCGATGATGATATCACCGGCTATTTGCATTCGTATCCCAATGAGCAGGGCGGCTGCCTGTGGGAGGATACGGTTCGCATGACCTGGGCGATCGACGCCGACGGCGACTACAATTCCGGTAATTTCACGGTCGGCAATGTCACGGGTATTCGCCTCCTGAGGGATCTGGTCAGCAACGAGTATGTAACCTACAACTGGTACATTCAGGATTCGTACGCTTCGGATGACTTCGGCCCCCAGATGAGGCAGAACCTTCGCAAGCTCATCTCCGGCGGACTGGGAAGTCCGACCGGTGATCGTGAGCGATATTTCCTGATGAGCAACGGTGAGATTGACTACGACCAGATCTTCCAGTTCGACATCTCATCGACCGACCCCGACTGGATCTACATGAGCAATCGCCGGAAGGCGTTCGAGATTTCCCAGGGCGCCGATATCAACTACGTGTTCGCGGTCGGACCGCAGTATCTCCCGCCGGGCGCCTCCTATACCATTCCGTTTGCCTTCGTGGGCGGAGAGGGCTTCCACACCTACAGCCGCAACGTCACTTGGAATCTTCGCAACGCCTATCGCCCCGAACGGTATCTTACGTTCTTAGACTTCCCGGAGTTCGTACGCAATGCCACCTGGGCATCATGGGTGTACGACAACCCCGGAGTTGATACCGACGGTGACGGGTATGCGGGGAAATATACGGTGTGTGTGTATGATTCATCGTTCGTAAACGGCGAGTGGGTACCAACGTACTCCGACACGTTTTATTATCAGGGGGACGGTGAGCCGGACTACCGGGCCGCGGCTCCGCCGCCGGCGCCGGTGGTGTGGGTGGAACAGGCGCTGGGCGGACTAAAGGTGCGGTGGAACGGTCAGGAATCTGAAACCTCGACCGACATCTTCTCGGGTATCAACGATTTCGAGGGATACCATGTCTATTTCGCCCGCGACAATCGCGATGCTTCGTTCAGTCTCGTGTCCACGTACGACATCAACAACTATGATAAGTACGTCTTCAACATCCGCAAGCAGCCGGAGCCCGGTTTCGAGCTTCGGGACCATCCATTTACGCTCGACTCACTTCGCTGCCTGTATGCACCTGCCGATGATCCCTGCACCGACAGCGTGTGGGACCCGCTCTGGTACTCGGCGGTGGCCCCGTACATTCACCCGGATTTTCCGGACTCGGCCTTCTACTTCGTGAAGCATGAGTACAATGCCTCGAGCCTGACGGCTGCGGGGGGTATCAGGAAAGTCTATCCGGACGCCCGCGAGCCGATCCCGCCGCTGACCGACGAGGACTATACTCCCGACGGCTACCTCAAACATTACGAGTACGAATACACAATCAACAAACTGCTGCCGACCGTGCCGTACTTCGTGACCGTCACGGCGTTTGACTTCGGGTCCCCGGCCGCCGGTCTCAAGCCGCTGGAAACCTCACGGACGCTTCGAGCGATCGAGGCGTACGCGGCCGGATCGGAGAATCAACTCGGCGAGGAGCTACCCGATGTGTACATCTATCCGAATCCGTACCGGATCGACGACGACTATATCGGCAAGGGGTACGAAGGGCGCAATCCGCGTTTCTTCATTCCGGATCGCCTGCGGCGTATTCATTTCGAGAATCTCCCTCCCAACTGCACGATCAAGATATTCTCGCTTGACGGTGATTTGATCCGCAAACTGGATCACAACAAAGCTCCATCCGATCCGACCGTCCATCACAATACATGGGACCTCATCTCGCGCAATACGCAGATGATTGTCTCGGGTATCTACATCTGGACGGTTGAGGATCATGATTCGGGACGGGTGCAGATGGGCAAGCTGGTCGTCATCCTGTAATCGGACCTGCTGTGAGAGAAACCAAAAGGGCCGCGTCGACAACGTCGACCGCGGCCCTTCGCTTGCCTGTCCCTGGGCGGAAAGCGGCCGGCTAGTTGCCGACTCGCTTATCTTTCTCATATGACGAACCGCAGGCCGGACCGACGGTCAGATTGAAGACCTCGGTGACAACGTCGGGTGAAACCGAGGGTCCTTTGGCGGAGCAGTGCTTGTTGAACGCGGCGATGAGGTTCTCCGCGACGTCCTGTGGACGGTGCCCTTCGATATCCTGCCGGTGGACGGCGTGGACCAGTTCGCCGTTCTTGAAGAGAAAAACCGATGGCGAGGAGGGTTTAATGTTCGGCATCGCCTCGCGAGCCCGCTGAGTCGCCTCCATATCAACGCCGGCGAACACGGTTGCCATGCGGTCCGGTATCACGCTGTTCTGCAGGGCAAGGGCGACCGCCGGTCGAGCCATTCCTGCCGCACATCCGCACACTGAATTGACCACCACCAGCGCCGTTCCTTCATTCTGTTGCAGAAACCGGTCGACAGCCTCAGCCGTCTGCAAAGGCGTAACCCCTATATCCTGCAATTCTTTCCACATAAACGCGACCGCCTCGCGGTCGTACATCGACGGTATCATAGTGTATCCTTCTTTGGCCCCGGACTGTGATTGTCCTTCTCTTAACCACAGATACGCGGAATTTGATCCCAACCAGGGCCTATTTCGGACTGTGAAAGTCCATTTTTGGCACTCCTCGCGGCGCCGGATACGCCGTTCACCGAGCATTAGTGCCGACCGGCACGTCACATTTTTGGACGAAGTGGACCCAACTGGTAAACAATTCGGCAGTGATTTCGTTTAAGGGAAATACTGCTGAACAATATCATGAGAGGATATCGAGCGCATGACCCTGACCTATACGTCCGTAAAGCGCGCCGCCCTGACGGCACTTTTTGTCCTGGTTGGTTCGAGCCTGCCGGCTCAGGGACCGCCCGCTACGCTCGTGAAGACCGAGCCGGTGATCGAGCGTGAGTTTCACGACCAGATCACTTTGATCGGCCGCACCGAGGCCCGTATCACCAGCCGGATTGTGTCCGAAGTTACGGGACGCGTGGTATCGATCGATGCTGCTGAAGGCAACCCGGTGAAGAAGGGCGCCGCGCTGGTTACGATCGATACCAGCCGCATCGTGCTGGCTCTTCGGTCGAAGCAGGCCGAAGCGGAGCAGGTGAAACAGCAGGCCTTTCTTGCTGAGCAAAATCACAAGCGCGTCGAAGAACTTTTCTCGCAGAGCCTGGTGCCGCAAAGCACGATCGACAGCGCTCGCGCCTGGGCGATCTCGGCCGAGGCTCGGTACGGCCAGTTGGACGCCGAACGAGCCAAACTGGCCCTCGATCTCGATCAGTGCACGATCCGAGCGCCCTACTCCGGTTACACGCTTCGTCGGACAGTCGATGTCGGTGAGTGGGTCAATATGGGAACGCCGGTCTTTGAGATGATCGATCTGTCGTCGATCACCGTAACGGTCGACCTGCCGGAGCGGTACTACGGTCAGCTCTCGATCGGCAGCCCGGTAGGCATCGAGACCTCCAATCTACCCGGCGAGACACTGACCGGCACAGTGACCGGTATCGCGCGCTCGGCGGCGTCGGAGACCCATACCTTCCCGGTTATCATCCAGGTGCCGAACGGCCAGGGCTCGCTTGGCGGCGGGAAACTGGTCCGGTCGATACTCAACCTCAACAACCAGTTCACCAGCCTCGCGGTATCCAAAGATGCGGTTGTCCGCGACGGATCCAGAACCATGCTTTACACCATTCATGACGGAGCAGCGGCTCCGATTATGGTGCAGGTGATGTCGGCCGACGGTGAAATGGTCGCCGTCAAGGGTGAGGGCCTCGTGGCCGGCATGCCGGTGGTTGTACGCGGCAACGAACGAATTTACCCCGGCGCCCCGGTGCGAACCGACGATGGAGCGAATGACGATGCCGGGAAACAGCAGTTGTCTCAGAGAGTCAGTGACTGATCGACAGTCATGCTGTCGATGGGCTAACACAGGAAAGTAAGCGTGAACTTAATAAGAAGTGCTATTCAGTATCCGGTGACGGTCACGGTCGGTGTGTTGATCGCCGTCCTCGGCGGCCTGATCGCGATCTCGGGCGTGCCGATTCAGCTCACGCCCGATGTCGAGCAGCCGTTTATCACCGTCACCACTGCCTGGCCGGGCGCCTCTCCCGAAGAAATAGAGAAGGAGATCGTCGACAAGCAGGAGGAATACCTGAAGTCGGTCGAGGGATTGGTCGAAATGAACTCGAGTTCTTCCGACGGTCAGGGAGAAATCACTCTGGAGTTTCCGGTCGGCACCGATATCACCGGCGCGGTCGTCCGCGTCACGAACAAACTGAATGAAGTGCCGGAGTACCCCGAAAACGCCGATCGGCCGGTAGTCACTTCGACCGGGAACATGGAGAACATCATCGCCTGGTTCGTGGTAAGCGGCACGCGCGACGACATCTATGTTCCGCATGAGTATTCGCTGATCGATGAGATAGTGAAGCCGCGGCTCGAACGCGTCAATGGGGTCGCCGCGATCAACGTCTACGGCGGCCTGGACGATGAACTGCATGTAAAATTCGATCCGGAGCTGCTGGCCTCATCGGGTATCACGATCAATCAGGTGATCGCGGCCCTTCGATCACAAAATCTCGACATTTCGGGCGGCGACTTCGGCGAAGGGAAACGTCGCTATGTCGTCCGCACCATCTCGCGGTTCGAATCACCCGAACAGGTCGAGCAAACCGTTATCACGATACGCGACGGTATCCCGATCCGGGTGGGCGATGTTGCCGAGGTTGCGCTGGAGCACCAGAAGGCGGTCGCGCAGGTGCGACATCTGGGACGTCCGTCGATGGCGCTCAACGCCCAGCGACAGCTCGGCGCCAACGTGCTCGAAGTGACCCAGAACCTGCTGGAGCAGGTCGACAATATCAATCGCGAAGTGCTCGAACCGCGCGGCCTGAAGATGACCAACGTGTACAATCAGAAGGGCTATATCAACTCGGCGATCGACCTGGTCTTCAACAACCTCTACCTAGGATCGGCGCTGGCGGTGCTGGTGCTCTTCCTCTTCCTCCGCTCGGCAACGTCGATCCTGATTATCGGGCTGTCTATACCGATCTCTGTTGTCACGACGTTCGTGACCATGTCATTGCTGGGCCGTACTATCAACGTGATTTCGCTCGCCGGTATGGCGTTTGCCGTCGGTATGGTGGTTGATGCTTCGATTGTGGTACTGGAAAACATCTACCGCCACATGCAGATGGGTAAAGGAAAGATGCAGGCGGCAATCGATGGGACGCAGGAAGTCTGGGGGGCGGTGCTTGCCTCGACCATCACTACCGTGGCGGTCTTCCTCCCGGTGGTGTTTATCGAGGAGCGCGCGGGACAGCTGTTCCGAGATATCGCTATCGCGATCTCGAGTGCCATCGTGATCTCGCTGATCGTTTCGATGACGGTGATACCGACCGCCTCCTCGCGCATACTAAAGACATCGACCAAACTGACCAACGGCAAAAAGACCCGACTCGACCGCTTCTCGGAGCAGGTATCACATCTCGTGGATTATGTCAATGCCAGATGGCAGCGGCGGCTGGCGACTATCCTCGGCATGATCGGTGTCTGCATGGGGCTGACGTTTGTGATGCTTCCCGATGCCGAGTATCTGCCGAACGGTAACGAGAATCTGATATTTGGATTCATTCTCCCCCCGCCCGGCTACAATCTCGATGAAATGGTCGGGGTAGGTGAGAGCATCGAGTCGCAGATTCGAAACCTGTGGGAGACACCTCCTGAAGAGGCGAAGGACCTGCCGGGGGGCGGTATCGACAACTTCTTCTTCGTGGCGTTGCCCAACCAGGCATTCATGGGGATGGCATCGCGCGATCAGACGCGCGGCCGTGAGTTGCTTCCGGTCGCCAACGGCGTCCTGCAGACTATTCCCGGCGCATTTGGAATCGCCAACCAGCGCTCGCTGTTTTCGGGGAGTTTCTCGGGAACGCGCTCGGTGCAGGTCGATATTACCGGCCCGGACCTCAACAAGGTGCTGACTATCGCCCGACAGGTGTTTATGCAGGTCGGACAGGTCCTGCCCAACTCGTCGGCCCGCCCGATTCCCGGTCTCGACCTGGGTAACCCTGAAGTGCGTGTCTACCCGGATCGCGTGCGGGCAGCCGATGTCGGCTTCAACGCCGCTGAGATCGGTCAGCAGGTTAACGCGCTGGTCGACGGCGCGATTGTCAGTGAGTATCGGCACAACGGTCGCGAAATCGATCTGGTGCTCAAGGGGCGCGATGAATGGACGCAGCACACCCAGGATATCGCGCAGCTGCCGCTGGCCGCACCCACCGGACATGTCATCACGCTCGGAGATATCGCCAACATACGCCAGATGCAGGGACCGGTGACGATCAACCATGTCGAACGGCAGCGCGCTGTCTCGGTGCTGGTGCAGCTCAGCGATGACATCTCACTCGAAGATGCGATTGGCAGAATCGAAGGGCAGATTGTCGAACCGCTTCGCGCCCAGGGGCAGGTTGGCGGGCTCTACGATATCTCGCTGTCCGGCGCCGCCGATGACCTGACCAAACTCCGGGTCGCCCTGCTGGAGAACTTCCATATGGCGGTGCTGCTTACCTATCTGCTGCTGGCCGCGCTGTTCCAGTCGTTTACGTACCCGATAGTAATTCTGGTTACGGTTCCGCTGGCGACATTCGGCGGCGTCCTCGGACTGCAGACGGTGCGGATGTTCGACTCGCACCAGGGTCTCGATGTGCTTACCATGCTTGGCTTCGTGATCCTTATCGGTACGGTGATTAACAACTCGATCCTGATCGTGTATCAGGCGCTGCAATCGATGCGCGAGGGGCTTGACCCGCGAAGCGCGGTGAAGGAGTCGGTGCGTGTCCGCGTGCGACCGATCTTCATGTCGACCGCGACTTCGGTGCTCGGCATGCTGCCGCTGGTCATCATGCCCGGCGCGGGATCGGAGTTGTACCGGGGCCTCGGATCGGTGGTGGTCGGCGGACTGGCGCTGTCGTCGATCTTTACGCTGGTGCTCACGCCGCTGGTGTTTGCGTTTAGTGTTGAGGCGGTGATCAAGGTGAAGGCACTGTTTGGACGCAACGCAACCGCTGTCAGCACGACACCGGCTTTCGAAGAGGACCAGGGCAAATAACTTCTGATACGCCGCAGGGCTGTCTCAAAAATAGAAGTGCCGCCGGACAATCCCGCCCGGCGGCACTTTCTCTTGATAATCAGAATCTTCTACGTGATCTCTATTGCGTCTTCACGATCTCTACCTCGTTCACTCGAAGGTAGCTGGTCAGCCCCTTCCGGTCGACCAGTTTGACAATAACAGCGACCGGGGTTCCGGTCGGCCACTCCGGTCCGCCGGCGAAAGATTTCTCAACTCGCGATGGCGGATCGACCGGCGCCGGCGCGGGCAGTGCGACACCCCAGAGTGAGTCATTGTGTTTCAGCCAGACGTATTCGATATCGATCTCATCGTTGATTCGTTGGCCGTCCACCGAGAAGACCCTCACCACACCCCGAAGCCGATGACCGTCTGTTGGAGCACCCGGTCCGGGCATGAAATCGCGCCACAGGTACGCTTCGAGCCGGACTTCCTCGCCGCCGATCAACATCGCCGGTTCGAACGAATCGGCCGCGGCGGGCAGGATCTCCGTTCCCGAAGCGGGTTCGGATTCAAGGTCGGTCTCGGTTTCGAGGCGTTGCTGTTTCCTGCATCCGCCGGCGATTATCAGGGCGGCAGTCAATGTCACTGCTGCCGTTATGGTTAGTATGTTTGTTCGCATGTGTCCTCCTGTATCTGTACAACGCGTCGAAGTCAATCCAGTGCCCGGACGCCGGCGGACATCTCTCGCCGGAAAATCTAAACTCGAAGGTGGTTTTTTTGTTATATTGGGCGCCATGAAAAAGTTGGGTGAAAATGCAGGATTCTGGGCCAACCTCCCGCAGCCGTTCTATGCACTGGCGCCGATGGAGGACGTCACCGACGCCGCCTTTCGGCGGGTAGTGGCGCGACGCGGCAAGCCGGATGTCATATTCGGGGAGTTTGTCTCGGCCGATGGGCTCTCTTCGGAACGCGGTTTGCCCAACCTCATGCGCCTGCTTTATTTCGATGAATCGGAACGCCCGGTGGTCGCGCAGATATTCGGCGAGAAGCCGGAGAACATGCACCGGGCAGCAAGGATCTGTCGCGAGATCGGATTCGATGGTGTCGACATCAATATGGGCTGTCCCGTCAAGAAGGTGGTCAGAACGGGGTGCGGCTCCGCGCTGATCGAAACCCCCGAACTCGCCAAAGAGATCATTCAGGCCGTCAAGGAGGGTGCCCATCCCCTGCCGGTGTCGGTGAAGACGCGAATCGGCTATCGGGAGATCGTTCTCGAGGAGTGGTTGGGGCACCTGCTGGAAGCGGAGCCGATTGCAGTCACCCTGCACCTTCGGACGCGCAAGGAGATGTCGAACGTCCCGGCCCACTGGGAAGTGATGCCCGCTGCGGTTCGGCAGGCCAAAGGTACCGGGACGCTGATCATCGGCAACGGCGATATTCGCGATCTCGTCCACGCTGATCAGTTGATCGCCGAAAACGGTATGGACGGCGCCATGCTCGGACGAGCGATCTACGGCAACGCCTGGTTGTTCGACCGCTCGATAACTCCAGACCAGATCACAGTCCACGACCGTCTGCAGTTGCTCACCGAACACAGCCTGACGTACGAGAACATATTCGGCCCGAAAAAGAACTTCGTGATCATGCGCAAGCACCTGCTTGCACATACCACCGGCTTTTTCGGCTCCCGCGAGCTTCGTCATCGCCTGGAAAGTGTTACCAGCGCGGCCGAGGTGGTCGACGCCATCGAGTGGTTCCGCACCGAGTTCGACCACGTTCACCACTTCAGCAGCCAGCAAAAAAGCGCGGCTGCCCTGTCGAGCAACCGCGCCGGGGATTGATAGAACGTGTCGGCATTAGTCGCGCCGACTGCGATAGTATGACCGGTACAACCGGTCACGCTCGTAATCCGACATCTCTTCGATCAGCCGGATATACTCATCTTCCAATTCATCGTGTTTTGCGATCGCGTCGGTCAGTTCGTCCAGAACCTGTGCCCGCTCATAGTCGGAGCTGATTCTGCTGGCGGCGCGCAGAGCGGCACGGAGAAACTCGGGATCGTCTTTGCCGTAGTCGAGCACCTCAACCATCGTGCGCTTCATATCGTAGTCCGAGGAGATCGACTGACAGGCTTCGAGATACTGAAGGCGAAGCTCCTTGTCTTCGGCGCAGTAGGCAGCCAGCGTGCGGAGGTACTCGGCCTTGTCGTAGTCCGACGACATCGCGGCGGTCGCCTCAATTGCTCGCTGGTAGATCTTCGCAGACTTGCTTCCGCCTGATCCCAGATTCAGCTCAGTGAGTGCCCGACGACGGTCGTAGTCCGATGTAATCCCGGCTGCAGCTTCGAGATACAACTCCATCAGATTGTCGTCGCCATCCCAGGCGTCGGCCAGCGAGATGAGCAATTCCGCCTTTTCATAGTCGCTGTCCATATCAAACGCAATCTCCAGCAACAGCTCCGCCATATCCGGTTCGAGCGTCCGACGAAGGGCCAGCGCATCCAGCGTTCTGCGAGTCTCATAGTCAGAGTCGATACCGCGGAGGGCTTCGAAAAACGCCCGCAGGTGATCGGAGTCCTGGTCGATTTTCGGCGCCATGTCGATCAGCAGTTCGGCTTTTTCGTAGTCGGAGTCCATACGATCCGCCATCATGAGCAGCTCCTCGACGACTTTTGGGTCGAGATCGTCCTGAAGCAGACTGGCCGACAGCACGCGCCGTGTGTCGTAGTCGGAGTCGATCGTCGCGACCGCATCGGCGTACGCGGCCGTATACTTGTCACCGGAGTACCCTTCATCGGCAAGTCGAATCAGCACTTCGGCTTTGTCATAATCGGAGTCTATGTCTCGCTCGACGATATGGAGCAGATCGGCCGCTTCATCGTCGGAGATCGGTCCGCTCTCCAGCAGAGCGTCAACGTACACGCGCTTGACATAGTCGGAGCGAATCATCTGGATCTCGTCGAGCACACCCTCAATGCCCTTGTCCTGGCGGATACGCCTGACCCGCGCCTCGGCGCCGAGTCCGGTGGAGCGAATAGCGCGGATAAGCAGGTCTCCCGCCCAGTCCTTCGCTTCATCGTCGTACTCCGCCGAGCGGCCGTCTTCGAAGTACGCATAGTCCAGCCCGTCGCGGGTCGGTTCGATCAGGAGACGCCGACGGTCACCGCTGACGCGCTCTTCCAATTCCAGGTAGCCGCCGGCGGCGATGCTCTTTATGCCACGGTCGTCATCGGTGAACTCGATCTCACCGACATACTCGATTTTGATCTTGTGACCGTCTTCCTTGATCGCGATGCGCGTCGTGCCGTCGTCTTCTCGGGTGGTTGAGATACTGTGTGAGCCACCTCCGGAGAACCACTCGACCAAATCACCGAATCCGCCCCCGGAGCGCATGGCAACAGTCGGCGCTGCGGGAACACCCGGAACGGCAGGCACCGACGGCACTGATGGAGTTGCCGGTACCGAGGGTACGGAAGGTACTGACGGTGCCGCGGGTACGGATGGCACTGAGCGTGGTGCGCGGTCCCGATCGGGTCGGTCCTCCGGCTCCGGGTCCGCTTCGACAGCCGCCGCAAACACTTCGTCCCAATCCTGCTCGCTGAACACGACCGGTTGTTCGGTAGTCGACACGTCGAACTCCTGCTCCGACGGTTCCGGCTCCGTGGGCGGAGTGAAGTGGTCGACCAGATCATCAAACGAAACCGTTGCACGCGGTACGGCCAGCACTGACGGTGTCTGAATCAGCAGCGCACCGGTCGCGAAAATGGTCAGGATCGTAAGCGCCAGACTGACTTTCGGCAGGCCGGTGGTCACCCGCCGCTTGTTATTCAGAATCATGGCAAACCTCGCAAAAATGTGCTTTTTCGTCAGGACCGCGCCGGGTGAGAGCGCGAGACGCGTCCGGCCATCGTCGACACTCGCCAGTTTGGCCAGTGTCCGGGCATACGCCGCGGGCTCCTGAAGACGGGCGACAACGGCGTCATCGCAGGCGATCTCCCGGTTGAGATCGAGCTGCCGAATCAACCAGTGAACCGCCGGATTGAAAAACGTCAGGGCAAGGAGGACCTGCTCGAAGAGGCGGGACCAGTCATCACGACGGATCAGGTGCGCCAGTTCGTGCAGCAGGATCGAGTCCAGCTCCTCGCTGCTCAAGTGCCCGACCAGCGCTTCGGGAAGCAGCACCGTCCCCCGGTGGAATCCGGTGGCGGCCGGCGATGTCAGACGCGCGCTCGTTCTGACCGACACGCGCCTACGACAACCGGTAAGACTCACCCAGCGGTGAAGTCGATTCGCCAGATAGTCGGGGGCTGGTTTACTGTCGCCGAGGATCACCCGCAGATGATGATAGGAAACGGCCAAACCCACGAGGAACCAGACCGAAACGATCAGCCACAAGGCAGCGATACTGATGGGCATGAGCGAGAAGAGCAGGTCTGAGATAGATCTCTCCCCGGCAGCCTGCTGGACTCCTGCCGCCGATGGTCCGATTTCCGTCCGTAGGTCCGGTTGTTCCCGGGCAGGTTGATCGGTCTGCGCGACGACGGTCTGTCGTCCGACATCACCGACCCGATAGCTTATCAGCGTCCCCGGAGCATCATATTCGTACGACTGTGCATGTCGCTCCAGCTGGTGCATCGCGGCAGCGCTTGGTACATTCGTCGCTCGCCATTCCTGGAAGGTGGTCCACCCGAGAATCAGCCCCGGCATGGTCACGATCGTCGCCAGCACGGTCCAGAGCACAACATAACGGGCGCGCGCGTTAAGCCAGTTTGTGAAACGGAAAACGACGCCGACAAGGGCGGCGAGAATGATCGAAGGAGGCAGGCTGTCGACGACCGCCTGCAGGAGAGTCGACGAATACTCTGTGATTGTGGTAAACAACTGCTCCATCATTCCCCCCGCTTCGGTTTCGAGGAACTCTCGGAATGGTCAATCATGTCGCGCAACTTGTCGAGGTCTTCGGTAGACAGGGACTCGTTTTCGAGCAGGTTGACCATCAACAACTCAGGTGAGTTATTGAAGAGCGATTTCAGCATGTGACGAATCGCTCTCGTGCGCGCCTGAGAACGATCGACCAGCGGACGATAGACATGCGCTCGTCCGGATTTTTCGCGCCGAAGGTAGCCCTTCTGCTCGAGAATCCGCATCATAGTCAGTATGGTGTTGTATGCCAGCTGCCGTCCGCCGTGCTGTGCTTCGGCGACCGCACTGACGGTCGCCTCGCCGAGATCCCAGATCACGTTCATGACGCGAAGCTCGGCATCGGTAAGAGTGGGGGTTTTGTGTCGGGCCATATGAAGATACTCTCGGTAACTTTTAAGGAATTAAGACTTCTTGCTCCTATATACGAACGGCCCGCGAAAAGTTGTACTATTTTTATAGTTGTTCGTGCTTTTTTTTGCGGCGCCCGCTGCAACCGCACCGTAACCGACTGAGGTGAAACAAAATAAGGCCCGGTCGCGGGTTCGCGACCGGGCCGACTGAAGACGCTTCTGCTGCCCCTTCTATGCCCTCGTCAAGACGGCACGCTAAGCGTCGCCCCCGGATTTGTAGCTAAATGAAATGGCATTCTCGGGACAGGTCCCGATACACTCACCACACGACGTGCAGTCCGGCACGACCTTCTTGCCATCGACAATCTTCCCAATTGTCGGGCAGGGGCTTTTCTCCGAGCAGTCACCACATAGTGTGCACTTGTTGTGGTCGACCCTCACCCGACCGGGCGTGATCTGCTCCAGCAGCCAGCTTATCGCCCCAATGGGACAAACACTGTAACAGAAGGGGCGGTAAAGGATGAGCGATGCCACCACCAGAATGATCGCCATGATGATGAACCAGGTGTCGATACTCCAGTGCAGCAGCTCGAACATATTGAACGGGTCATAGACGTTGTACGCGGAGTACGCTGCCCAGATACCGACTCCCGGCTCGGCTTGCACCTGCTGGGCCAGGGCGGCGATCTGGTCGCTCACGCCGAAGAAGGTCAGGAAGAAAAGCACCAGCAGCGAAAGCCGAAGGGTATTAAAAGCCGCAAAATTGAAACTCTTGATGTGCCACTTGTGCGGGATCTTATTGATAAGATCTTGTATCGCCCCGAGCGGACAAATCCAGCCGCAGAAGATCTTCCGGGCGATGAGGCTCAGGACAATCATCACGCCGAAGAGAGCTAGGAACTGCGGAAAGTACCTCCCGTGGGTCATCTTGAACATAAACAGCTTGGTACTGGCACACATCGGCGAAGGATGCAACGGGAAGATCATCTCCAGACCGAACAGGACGAAAGCAACCACCAGCATGCCGATTCTGACCCAGACATTGATCTTCTTTGCGAACAGCAGAATGAATGCGGCAATCGCCAGAATATAGAACGCAATGTACTTGCCGCTGGTCAGGAAGGTCATCACGGTCGGCGGGTTGGGACGGCCCAGACCGGCCTCTTCCTCCTCGTGGGTGTCCCTGACCGGCGCTGACACTTCGGCGGCCGAATCAGCAGCCATGTGTTGTTCGTGACCGGTGAGATTCGAAGCCGACTCGACCATGGCCGAATCCGGCGTCTGGGAGTGGGCGGCAGCCGCAAACAGGCAGAAAAAAGTCAGCGCCAGAAGCAGCCAAACGGAGAAGTCCTTCGGTGTTTGCATGGTGCCGCAAATTATAAAAGATGGGGAAAATTGTCAACGATTATCGGCGGTCCGACCGGGTCAGAAACGCTTAAGGGGCGTGATGACTCCCCCCGTACAACGTTGTATAATGAGTAGTATGCCACCCGATTTCCTGAGAAGCTATCTGACCCGACACGGCTGCCACAGCCTCAGTTATTCTACCCTCCAACCGGGGCTTACTCACTTTGTGGAAGAGAAGCTTGGCTACCTCGCCTACCGGCGGATCGGCCGTTTTTCTTTCGTGCTGGCCGACCCTGTCTGCGCCGACTCGGACATCCCGACGCTGATCGACCGCTTCCACGAAGCGTTCTACCGTCCCGCGTATGTCCATGTCGGGCGCCGGACTGCGGAGGTACTGGCGAACAGGGGCTACCGGTGCAACCGGATGGGACAGGAGAGTACGGTCGATCTCCGACGATTCCGCCCCACCTGGCGCTCTCATCGCTCGATCACGGAGTCTGTCCGGCGCTTCCGCAGGGCAGACCTGACCGTCATGGAGTCCTCGTTGAAAGAAATCGGAGCGCGCGGGATCGGTCTTGACAACATCCGCTCGGTTTCCGATCTCTGGCTTCGCCGTCAGGGCGGTCGGGAGTTGCGATTTCTTACTCGTCAGATGGATCTTAAGGGCGCAACCGAGATCCGACGGTTCTTCATGCTTCGAGGCGACGACCTCGTCGGCTTCACCTTCTTCGACCCCGTCTACTCGAACGGCCAGGTGGTCGGATACTGCCCCAACATTGCACGATTCGACGATCGCTCTCTTCCCACCGGACGATCCGCGTATATCAATCTCGTTGCCGGCCGGCAGTTCGAGCGGGAAGGTATCCACAGGCTGTACCTCGGCCTGCTTCCATTGGATGGCGACCTGCGCGCCGATCTTCCGGAATCGCGATTGCTGCGGCTGATGTTCCAGACGGCCCGACGGCACTCGATCGGATTCAACTTCGAAGGGCTTGCTCGTCATAAAGCGCAGTACAGAGGCGACGTGTCGGATGTTTACTACGCGTCTTCGCGCCGCGGACTCGATTTTCTGCTGGAGCTGCGATCGCTGGCGGCTCTTTTGAACCTCTTCTGATCACCTACCTCGATCGCATCAGATCTCTTCGGCCAGTTCCACCAGCCGCTTGTACGGGATGGCAACGATGCTTTCGGCCTGAAACGCCCCGTTGGCGCGACTGATCATCGATACCTTCGCGGCCGTCTCCTCGTCGGGAGCCTCGTAAATATCGACAAAGTCCCACTGCCCGAGCAGACCATAGTGACCGAGAAAGCGCACCTCGGGGCACTTATCCCGCACATGCTCAAGCCAGGTGCGACCGAGCGCTTCACGATCGCGCATCTGTTCACCGAGTTCGGTACTCAATCGGGTGAAGAGGAAAAAGGTCTTCATGATAACCCTCCGTATTCGTCGGGCGGAGCGCTTGCTCCGCGGTGTGTTCGATACGGTGCCGGCTCTGAAGGTGTGTGACGCTACAATTAATATACGAGGCGGTCGGCTGATTGAAAGACGAAAACCACGCAAACGGAAGTTATCGTTTGAGTGTCTTGCTCATCACCACGCTGAGGTAGTTGGTGTGGGGCCGCCAGTCAATCGGTTCGATATAGCGATAGCCGAGACGTTCATAATACCTGATCAGATGCTCGGCAGTCTCGGCCGTGTCGAGGGCCAGTTCCAAAGCGCCGTCGACAAGCGCCCGCTCCTCGGCAGCCGCGATCAATCGTCGACCAATCCCCTGTTTCTGCAGCTCCGGTTCCACGGCAAACTGACTGATATGGGCGACATCGGGACGATCCAGCCACGGGGAGTGACCGGCGGTGTCGGGTGTCCGGTAGAGTATTGTACCGACAATGTCGCCGTCTCGCTCCGCAACCAGGCACACACCGGTCCCGATTCGTTTGCGGGTAACGTCCGGCGACTGGTGCGTAGCGACATACTTCAGTCCCATATCCGCCAGTCGCTTGTAGGCCCGATGCAGCAGCAGGGTCAGCTGCTCGATCGAGTCCTGGGCCGCTAGCGATCGGATCGACACCTCGCCGATGCCCGGCTCGTTCACGCAGTACTCCGTTTCATAGATTCGCCGTGCGGCGAGCTAGTCGCAGGTTTCTGCAATGGCGCCGATCAGGCGTCCGCAATAGTTGTTTTCCGGCCAGAGTGGAGAGTCTTCCTCCAGGCGATATCCCAACTGGGCCTCACCGCACAACATCGGATCAACCTGCATGTTGCCGTTTTGGTCGGCCAACGAAGCGATGTCGTCTGTCCAGTCGCCACCTTCGTTGCCGTAGATATTGCAGCAGAACAGGGCCGGCATGGCTTCGGATCTATTCACCCAGATGGCGCGCGTGGTGTCGTTGAAGGCGAAGAGGCAATCTCCGAACAGTGCTCTCCCGGAAGCGTTCACGAAGACTGCAGCGCCGGCCCGCGACGCATTGCCGATAAACGTGCAGCGACGGAACTCAGGTGAACCGGACTTGCACCACACCGCGCCGCCGGCGGTCAAACCCCGATTGTTAAGAAAAATGCAATCATATATCCTGGGATTCGCGCTGGTGACATGGATGCCACCGCCGCTTTCCATCCGGGCATTGCGTATCGTGAAACCGATGATGGTGATCAGATCCTGCCCGGCAACAATCGTGAAACCGCGTGATTCGGTTGTACCCGGGTTAGCGCAGTCGATGATAGTCTCCGAGGGACCGTTTTCGGACACGAGCACCAGGGATCCGGTCGGAAAGGTGATACTGGTATTCCCTTCCCCGCTGTACACACCCGGGGCTACCAGAACCGTATCTCCCAAATCGGCGCTGTTGATGGCACCCTGTATGGTTGGGTAGTCGGTAGGAACCCGAAGAACCTGCTTCGGCGGACGCCCCCCGTTGATGTCTTCAAGTGGAGTCTCTTCGGAACAGCCCCAGATGAGCGCTGCCAGCAGCACCACGAGCGGGCCGAAGCTGCGACGGTGGATCTGTCGCACGATATACCTCCTTCCTTGCGAGAACTGCCGATGACTACCGGCTATATCCAATATACGAACGCGCCGGCAATCCGTGCAAGGTGATCCGGTGACTGAAGCAACCTCCCACCCCGTTCAACCGGAAAGACGATAGTACGTTCGCTTGTTGTGCAACCGTTTGGGATCTCACCGTATCATACGTATCTTTCAATACCATGTTACCTTTGTCCAAATCCGAGTGTCTTAAGAGCAATGACAGCAGATAGGGACCTATTCTGGAAACTCGTTGAGCCGGAACACGCGCGCGCCCGGGCCTACTGTCGCAGGTTGATGCAGAACCGCGAGGATGGTGATGATCTGTATCAGGACGTCCTGGTCACCGCGCTGACCCGGTTCGGCGATCTGAGAGAGCACGGAGCGTTGCGCGCCTGGCTCTACCGGATCATCGTCAACAGTTTCAAAAATCGGGTGCGTCGCCCCTGGTGGAAGCGAGCGGTCTCACTCACCGATGAAATCGCGGCGATGATGGTCAGCGCTGGTCCCGAATCTGCCCATGCCGCCCGTCGACTGCTGACGGTGGCATTCCAGGCCGTGTCTCCGCAGGAACAGGCTCTCCTGACTCTCTTCGAACTGGAAGGGTGGTCGGTCGCTGATCTTGCGAGATTGACCGGAAAGAAAGAAGGCGCCGTAAAAGTCGGCCTCTCCCGGACGCGTCGCAAAATGCGTCAGGCGATCGTGCATCACCGCACGGAAGCCGAGCGGAGGCTCCGACACACATCGGCGGAAAGTGAGGAAACGGTATGCGTTGCTCCGAAGCCAGGTCTCGATTAGCCCGACTGATCGACACGGGCGTCGATCCGGCCGATGACTCCGCGCTGGCGGACCATCTCGCCGAGTGCGCTTCGTGTGCCCGGGAAGCGGAAGCTGCTCGCGGACTCGCGGATGCATTTCGCGCCGCCGGCCGGCACGACCTTACCGATGATGCTCCGTGGCACGAGCTTCGGCGCCGCGTCGAGGCCCGGGTCGACTCAACCAGGACAAAGGAACACAGGATCATGCGAATAGTATCAAGAGAATTCTCACGGAGACCCAGACTCGGCGTCTCCCTCGCCGTCACCGCCGTCATATTGCTGGTTGCCACGCTGGTGCCCTTCCGCATCGACCGCACGGTTGGCTACGAACTCGCCGTCGCCGGGGTCTCGAAAGACGTCGCCCAGCACAGCGAGCAGTTGTTCGAGCTGCTGCATCGATTGGGAGTCGACGGCGCTGAGATCGAAGTGGTCGGCTGCGACACCACCTGCAATCTCAAGATCAGCCGCCTCGCCACCGCCGATGACATGGATCTCGTCCGCGCGGCGTTTGGCGAGATAGGCAAGGATCGGGTCGAGTTTTTCGCACAGCCGGTGACAGAAAAGGGATCGGGGAATCTGATCGATGTGGCCAGGCAAAGATTCAGAATCATCGAACATCGGACCATGGACTCCGTCCAGATCCACGCTGTCGTCGAAGAAATCCTCAGTGACCAGACCAAAGAATACAACGCGATCTTTTTCGGCGCGGAGAGCCCGGCCGATGACGACCACGTGTCCGTCATGCTCGACAGGATTCCCGAAGGCGCTTCCGCAGATATCATCAAGTCCGGTGATTCGACCGTCCAGCTTGAATTCGCCTGGGTCGGCGACAGCAGTCATTTCAAAGAAGTTGTGGAATACCTCCTTGAAGATGGCGAACTACCCGATGCCCTCCAGCAGGAGCTGCGGGACCGGCAGCTCAATGTGGTGTGGATTAGCGATGACTCAGGAGTGAAATCCGGGACACTGATCCGGAAAGGCGACAACCTGTCGTTCGGAGAGTCCGACAGCGCCGCAACTAAGTCAGGTGAGCTTCCCGACGGCTACTCGCTTTCGCAGAATTATCCGAATCCGTTCAATCCGACAACCAGTATTGACTACAGCCTGCCAACCTCACAGCACGTAACAATCGAAGTGTTCAATATCAACGGGCGGAAGGTGAAGACACTGGTCGATGAAGTCGTCGGTGCCGGCAGTCACACCGTGACATGGAATGCCACTTCGGATGACGGTTCACGAGTCGCATCCGGCATCTATCTGTACCGATTCATCGCCGGCGATGCCGTACAAACCAACAAGATGACGTTACTCAAGTAGACGTCTTCCGGTTCTTCCATGCATGCAGAAGGCCCCCGACATCCGGTCAGGGGCCTTCGCAGTATATAGCCGGCGTACATCCTCGTACGCCAATGAGTCTGAGGCAGAAAACAACGTCTACTTGATCCGGCAGCTAGACAACCCACGTTTCTCCAGATATTGCTGGTGATAATCTTCGGCCATGTAGAATGTCGGCGCCGGTTCAATCGAGGTTGCTATCGGACGCTTGTATTTTCCACTCTCGGCCAGTTCTTTTTTCGACATCTCGGCGGCTGTCTTCTGGGCCTGATTCTCATAGAAAATCACCGTACGATACTGATCGCCTATATCCGGTCCCTGTCGATTGACCTGAGTCGGATCATGCTCGTTCCAGAAGACCTCGAGCAGCTTGTCGTACGAGACGCGGCTCGGATCGTAGGTCACCTGGACCACTTCAGCGTGGCCGGTCGCGCCGGAGCATACGTCTTTGTACGACGGATGTTCGGTTGACCCGCCGGCGTAGCCAACCGCAGTCGCCGTTACTCCCTCGATCTGCCGAAAGGCCGCTTCAACTCCCCAGAAACATCCCGCCCCAAACATCGCCTTTTCCATATGTCCCTTATCCTCCGTCATATCGTCTGACATTTTCATCTTTTTCTCGTTTTCGGTTTCAGCCATCGCGGTCCGGGTCAGGCCTAGCCAGCCGGCAAGGTACCAGCCGCCGGCGATCACCACCAGGACGAGTCCGGCAATCGATACTATCTTCTTCATATCAGCAGTTCTCCTTGGCCGTTGGTGCTGCTTCTTATAACAATGGAAGCATCACAAAAGGCTCCGGATTCGGTCAAAAATATGGATAACATCGGCTTATAAGCTCCACAAACGACCCGAAAGCGCAGGATTCGGTTGCGAACCCCCTCTCTGCAAAGCATGTTAGTGCGAAACTGGCTGCCGAGACGGCATGCAACGGAGGCGAGGCAGATATGAAAGAGATCACCTGGTCCGAGTTCGAACAAGTGGAATTGCGGGTGGGGACGATAGTAGAGGTCGAAGATTTTCCGGAAGCGCGCAAGCCTGCTTACAAGCTGAAGATCGATCTCGGCCCGTTTGGCATAAAACAGTCAAGCGCCCGGATAACGACGTTCTACGGCAAGGCGGACCTGAAAGGGAAACAGGTAATCTGCGTGATCAATTTCCCCAAAAAGCAGATCGGACCGTTTGTCTCCGAAGTTCTCACGACCGGTTTCATCCTTGAAAGCGGCGATGTCGTCCTTGCCGTCCCGGAGCGAACCGTCCCCAACGGCACGAAACTGGCCTGACGAACCGCGCCAGCCACCGGTCAGTTGGACTCGGTTGCGCTCGTCTCTCGCGGCCAGAACTCGGCAATGGTCTCGCGAAGCAGAGTTTCGAATTCAGCCGGTTTCTCCAGAAACAGGAAGTGTCCCGTCCCGGGGAGGTACTTGACGTCAAACGATGCCGCGCTTCGTCGGTTGGCTGCAACCATGGTCGGGAAGAGGTCGGCGTTGATGGCCCGGATCGGCTTACGCATCTTTGTCAGAGCAGCAGCGCCGTTGTACCTGAGGAGATTGCGTATCGACGGCACCGCGATCACCATCGGCGCCTGAGCCATGTCCTGCGTAACCTTCGCAATCAAGGCAGAGTCGGCACCGGGCGGAAAGAGACTGGGGATAAACCGCGCCATCGCTGCCGGGAAGTTCTGTTTGAAGGGCGTAAGGAATTGCTCCAACTGGTCCTCCGGCATACGACCGACCAGATCCTGATAGGTATCCACGCCGATCAGCGCTGTCACCCGGTCCGGCATCAGTCGGGCCGCCTCGATCGCAACCGCACCGCCCATCGAATGGCCGACCAGGATCACCGGCTTCAGATCGAGTTTCTCCACTACCGCCGCGACATCCGCTCCGTACGACGACATCAGCCAATCGGTTCGGTTGGAATGGGACTCACCGTGCCCGGCAAGATCAATCGCAACCACCCGATAGTCCGGAGCCAGGGCCGTCAGTTGCTCATCCCAGTAGCTGCGATCACAACTCCAGCAGTGGATGAACACCAGCGCCGTATCCCCCGCCCCCGCCGTCGTATAGTAAATGGAGGTGCTATCCCCGGTAAGAACTGAATCCACAATCGGTTCAGCCGCCCCGCTCCGGGAGCCGCTTTTGGATTGGCAGGCGATCAGACAGGCCAATATTAGGACACCCAGCATGATGCAGAAACGGATACCCCGTCCTGTTCGTACGTGATCTGATAAGAAACTCAACTTCCGTTCTCCCTTTAGCCGGTTGATGGCGTTTCTTATCCGAAGATAGGTACCCCTGAAAGGCGAATCAACAGCTTGTTTCCTTTCGAAATCATGATACGGCAGAATTTCCGGGGTTGCCTAAAATGGATTGAAGTGGTATATTTTTCGCCAGTGAGCAACGTCTGGTGCGTTGCTGGGTACAAGCCGTCGCCGGGGACTCGACAGGTGTTTTCCCGGCGCAAAAACAACTATCACCGCGATACCAAAGACGACGGGGCCGTGCCACACCACGGGGCGCACGGACACAGGGGTTAACTGCATATGTCAGCATCGCGTGCGGTCTTCGACCGTCTGAACGAGAGGGTCGGTCTGTTCAAGAGCAGACCTGCTCTTGGGTCTGCAGATTCACAACTGACCTTCGCCGAACTGCTCGAGTGCGTGGCGTCTTTCCGTACCGCTCTCTCAAGCCTCAACATCGACGAGCGCGACGTGATCGGACTCGCGCTGCCCAACCAGATCGAACTCGCGCCGCTGTACCTGGCGCTCTGCAGTCTCGACTGCACGGTGGCGCTGATCTCCACCAAGTACCGCGATCACGAGCTCGAGGCCATCGTTTCCCGCATCGCGCCTTCCTGGATACTGTCCGGACGGGCGGAAGCGACGACGCTGGTCGAGACGCTCGGCAGCTCGTTTGTAGAGTCACGTCCACTCGGTCAATCGGGCGAAGTCGTCGCGGTGAAAGTCAAAGTCTGCGGTCGATCGACCGAGATTGATCACCTCGCCCTCCTGAAGTTCACATCCGGTTCGACCGGAGTACCCAAAGGCGTGGGACTGACGGCCGACAATGTCCTTTCCGAGATTCGAAGTGTGGTAGACACGCTTGGTCTCACGACCGGTGATCGGATCATGGCCCTCGTACCGCTCACTCATTCGTACGGGTTCGACCTCGGTGTCCTCGCCATGCTCTATTCCGGCGCGTCGCTGCACATCGGGAGCGGGTTCGTTCCCCGGCTGACCCTTCGGTATATCCAAACAGAGCGCATTACGGTCTTTCTGGGCGTTCCGCCGATGTATCGCGCCCTGATCGACACACGCCTGAAAGAAACACCTGATCTCTCCGGTGTGCGCTATCTGCTATCCTGCACGGCGCCGCTCAGCGCCGCGACCATCGGGCAATTCCACGATCGATTCGGTGTCGTAATCTGCCAGCACTACGGGTCTTCGGAGACCGGCGCCGCCACCAACCAGATTCCCTCCGAGGTACTCAAACGTCCGGATTCGGTGGGCAAGCCGATGAAGGACGTCATGATACGCATTGTCGATGATTCCGGAGCGGAGGTGCGCCCGGGCGAAGAAGGCGAAGTGATGATCAGCGGCCCGGCCGTCGCGCCCGGCTACGTGATGGGCGCTCCGAAAGGGACTAGTCCTCTTGTTGACGGACACTATCGCACGGGCGAGATCGGGGTGCTCGATAATGACGGCTTCCTGTTTCTGAAGGGACGGATCGATCATCTGATCAATGTCGGCGGACTCAAAGTAGGTCCCGACGAGGTGGTGGAAGTTCTCGAGCAGCATCCGGCGGTTCGCGAAGCGGCCGTCATCGGCGTCCGCGACCGGGCCGGCGAGGAGTTTGTCTACGCGGCTGTTTCGCTTGGCGGTGATGCCGACGAGGACGCGCTGATCGCTTTTTGCGGTCAGCACCTCGCACAGTACAAGGTACCCCGCCGCATCGATATCCTCGACCGACTTCCCCGCGGCGCCACCGGAAAAATCCAGCTTCGAGCGGAGGACATCCCGTCATGACCCGCAACTTCTCCAACGAGATTATCGAGATTCTTCGCCGCGACATCCTTCGGGGATCGAGCCGCACAATCGCGGCCGATCATCCCCTCGGCGAAGGGGGAGTTGGACTCGACTCGCTGGCCCTGGTTGAATTGGTAACGGCTCTGGAGAACCACTATGACATCGACATTCCCGAAGAGGAGTGGATCGATCGCGGCCGACTGACGATCGATGTTCTCGCGGAGATCGTCGCCCGCGGACTGAAGGAAGACACATCCGGAGAACGAAGCGATCGCAACGGTCAGCATATCGAGCACGGGTCCCGGCCCGGCCGAGGTGAGCGTATGCGTGCGGCATTCGAAGAACAGGGCGTGCTGGGCGGAGCGAAGTGGATCGCCGAGAAAGCCGTCAAAAAAACCACCGGCGCCGCCTTCCATCAGTCTTCCTTCTACATTCTTTCGTACGACCTGCGTTCCGGTTCGGCATCGACCCTTCCGAACAATCCCGAACTGACCTTCCGACTGGCGGAGCTGAAAGATATCGGCGCCGCCGAGCAGATATACGCGCCGCAGGAACGCCAGCGAAAACGACAGCGTTTCCATGAGCGGATCTCGAACGGTCATCTCTGTTATGCGGCCTGGATTGGTGATCGCATGGTCGCGATCGACTGGGTGACCGACAAAACAGATTTCGAACCGACTACCGGATTGACCATCTCCCCTGCTCCCGGATCGTGCTACGGGCTCGACCTTCGCGAGCACCCCGACTTCAAATCGCAGGGCATCGGCATGGCCCTGCTCGGACACTGCCTCAACGACTGCCGTCAGCGCGGCTTTAACACGCAGTTTGCGATTGTCGACGCTACCAACAAGAAGATGCTGATGGCATCGGTGCAGTTGTTAGGGTTCAGGACGGTCGGTCGAATCTGGTCGAAAAAGGTGCTCGGGAAGACCTCCACTCAGTGGGAGATCAACGGCCAAACCGGCTCTGATTCGGAACTGGTCCTCACCTTAGACTAGTCACTGTGCTCCGCCGGTCTGATTCACTCGCCCCACACCGGGCGCCTTCGGGACTCGCAGCGCAAACAGCAGATCAACAAACACGATCACCGCACCAGCCACGAATGTTACTTCGTAGCCGAACACGTTCCACGCCACACCTCCCACGATCGGAATAACGACCGCCGTGATGTGATTGGCTGTCATGCCGAACGACAGGCAGCCGGTCAGGTCCGAGGCCGGCGCGATCTTCCGAAGGTACGATTTCAACGCAATCGACGAGCCAAACAGCATGTTGTCGATCAGATAGAAACCGATCAGCAGCGGCAGAAACTCGATATAGGCATAACCCAAAAAGATGAACGTCAACACCAGCGAGGTCGACGCGAGAACCGTCCGCTCCCCTATCCTGTCCGAAAGATGACCGATAGCACGATTGGTAAAAACGGTGATCAGGTTGTTGGCGAGCATGATCGACGAGATTACGGTGATGCTGAGGCTGTGGTTTTTCACCAGCAGGAATAGCGCGAAGGTTGTGAAGATATGACGTCGACAGCCGCGGAGAAACGACAGCGTGTAGTACAACCAGTACTCTCGCTTGAGCGTTACTTTCCGCACCGCTGATTCTGATCGATTGGCCGGCAGCGCCCAGGTCAGGTACAACCCCACTCCCGTGACAAGACCCCCCAGCAGATAAAACGTCAGCCGATAGTCGAGGAAGAGGGTTAACCACAGCACCAGGCCCGCGCCGGCCAGGCCGGCGATCGACTCGAAAGATTGGAGTCTCCCCTGTGCCCGACCAAACTCGCCTTTCTTCGCAAGCAGCAGGAGCTGCGAGGAGTTGTTTGGCTCGAAGTAATGAAATCCGAACGACATCAACAAGGTCGCGCCTCCCAGCATCCAAATCGACGATGCCATACCGCACAACAGCAAGCCCAACCCGAGGATGACAATCGAGAGCGCACCGATTTTCGACTCGGTGAAGTACAGCGCCAGCGCCCCCGCCCCGAACGCCAGTAGACCGGGAATCTCACGAACGGCCTGGATGATGCCGACATCGGTCGCCGAAGCATCAAACATCTCCACCGCGAAGTTGTTGAACATGATCCGCCAGGCGTAGAAGCCGATCCAGACGACTACCGCGGACAGAGTGACGGTCCCGATGGATACTTCGCGGATGCGCAGATTCATGGCCGGAGTATACGAAACAAGCGGGAAATCCGCCCGCAAAAACCGGCCGCTCGAAGCCAGAGTGATTTCATATTGAAACCATAGACATTTCAATACAGGACGATTATCGCCGAGGCAGTAACGAGGACGGTCGTAAACACGTTGTACCGCAAGGTCTTACAGGTGTCGTCGAAATGGGAACGATTTATGCTTCCGCACTGTCTGTCGAAATACGTCCACAACCGGTTTCCGGTGCGACCAGGGACAAACGAGGAGTTTTAGATGACCGTCAACAAGGTATTCGTCGATGTCGGGATGCGCGATTTGCCGTTCCCGATGCGCGTGGCATCACGCGTCAACCCCAAGGGCCAACCGACCGCCGGCACCATCTCTGTTGCCGCCCGTATCCTTCGGGAATTCGAAGCCCGCTGGATCAACGCCTTCATCAAGATCGTGCACGAGCACCGCGAGCGGATCGGTACTCAGTACCTGCGAGACAACCTGTACGCGTACCTGAGCGAGTTCAACGCCAACAAGGTGACAATCGAATACTCGTACCCGTACTTCGTGGAGAAGACGACGCCGGTGTCGCGTGAGAAGTGTCTGGTTAAATACGACTGCACCTACACCGGACACCTTCGCGCCAGCGATCCCGATCCGCGTATCCTGTTTACCATGAGGATCCCCGCCCTCACCAGTGATCCAGCCTCGTCGTTTTTGCATCCGGGTGGTCTTTTCGGGCAGCTCTCGACGCTGCAGGTGACCGTCCAGCCACTCGCCGAAGTCCTCCCCGAGGATCTGGTTGATCTGGTCGACCGCTGCGCGATCGCGCCGGTTTACTCGTACCTTTCCGATGATGACCGGCACAAGATCGTCGAAGATGTCCACGCCGAGGAGAAGACCAGCGTGATGCTGATCGAGGAGATCCGACGAGAACTGGCCAAAGACCAGCGAATCGAATGGTTCTCGGTCGAGTGCGTCAATTTCAGCATGCTCCACTCCTACAGCACTGTTCTCACGACCGAGAAGAGCATCTGGATCTCTGACGACGTGCCCGATGCGGAGTCGGTCTAATCGTCGTGCGTGCGCCCGAGAGAGGACTGGGCGCAACACCGGACTAGTCCTTGTCGGAGAATGTGAACGTCTCGACCACTTCGATCAGCGCATCCTTGTCCGTTTCCCATCGACTTTCGAGGGTGGTCGCGGTGATGACGTACATCTTCCCCTTACGCATCAGCGACCGTCCGTACCAATGCAGCTCCTGCCGGCCGGACTTGCCGGAATATTCGAACACCGGACCGTCAGAGCGGGCTTCCTCGGAGATCAGGGTCCAGCCGTTTTGCTCGATCTGGGCTTTGGCACCCGCGACATAGCCGCCCATGTTGCCTTTCCACGGCTCGATTCGAACGCTGACATTGGCGGCAAACCCACCGTAGGGAGGCATGAACATCTGGACGGCCGTAATCGCCTTCTCCGTCTCAACTTCGAGGGGAGCGATCTCGAACTCATAGGCCGGGAACTGGAGAGTCGCTTCCTTGCTTTCGGCGTGGACAGCAGGAGCGGCGGTCAGGATTGGGAGCAGCAGGGCAAGAGCAAGGCGTTTCATCGAATATCCTCCAGTAGTTCTTAGCGACTTTTTTCTTATACCCGAATGTAGGCTGATCCGATTAGTCGTGCAAGTCCTCCGGTCGGGCTCGTCAGATGTCGTCCGCGGCGGGCGGACTAGCATCTGACGGAACATCGTATGCCAAAACATTGCACCCCACCATGAATGGTGGTCCACCCGAATCGAGAGCTGGCCACCCGGATGCCGGGCAATCCTGCTCCATGGTCACGCCCCAAGCGCGCGTCGGGCGGCTTCGGCCGAGGTCATCACCGGGATGACTTCGAAGTCGACAAGGTCGCTCCAGTGGGCAATCCACTGATCGATCAGCGCGCGGTTGTCGGTCTCCATAAGCTGGAAGCAGCGCGAGAGATCCTGATCGATCCAGCTGTCGAGATAGCGGAGGCCTTCGGGTGCCATTCGGCCGCGTTCGGCGAATCGCCGGTAGACCGGGCCGGGATCGCCGTTTTTGTAATGTTCTATAATCATGTAGAGCATGTTCGGTTATCTCTCAATTTATTATGTCGTCAGATGTCGTCCGCCGGAGGCGGACTAGCATCTGACGAAACAATGTATGCCAAGGCCTCTCACTCACCCCCACCGCGGCGGGCAAGCGGGACGGGTGGGCTACTCAGTGTTCCTCGATACCCCACCATAAATGGTGGGCCACCCGAACCGAAACAATGTACGCCGGAACATCTCATCCCACCATAAATGGTGGGCCACCCGAACCGAAACAATGTACGCCGGAACATCTCATCCCACCATAAATGGTGGGCCACCCGCGACTGGCGCCTGACGCAACTGCCTCCGCCACCCACCCGGGACGGGTGGGCTACTCGTTGCCGAGGCTGGCTAAAATGCACTTTTTCGTTGTACAAGCGTGGCTCCGTGCAAGTTACAGCGAAATGGGTTCGTTTTGTCATTTTTTAGGGTCCAAAACTTCTCGTTTCCTCCTTTGAGCACGCGGACATGCGAACTCCACCGTGCTCTTTAACTAGAGGACCGTATCCGTGATTGCCTGCGAGTTGGTGGTAAATGTGCTCGTGAAGAACGGCAGCATCAATGGTTCGGTGATCGATGCCGCCCTTCCCTGACACAATACGACAACATATATACAGGCACTCAGCCCCTGGGGCTATTTCACAGGATGGGCTCACACAGTTGTTCTGCAAAGACTTGTAACCGGCGTCGCATTCCGCACCCGGCACGATAGCCATATCCCCTGTAAGAAACCTCCCCTCGCCCAAATAAAGCAAGTGAGGGACCACACAAAGCGCACGGACGCGGCGCGCGGCTGATCCTACCCCAGACGTTCTGTCCCACTCAAGAGGGGCCTTTTCCTCACGTTCTCACACACTCCGAAGCAGGGCGCCTTCGGCGACGGCAAACCATTCTATCGGAAAGAGGGTGATCGGACAGAACGGCTCTTCACCTCCCCCACGGGGAATTTCCTTGGAAACGTCACAGGAGGAACACAATGAAACGAATTTTGGTGAACGTGGCTATGCTACTGCTTCTGAGTTCAACCGGCGCGGTGTTTGCCGGCGGAATGGACTCGGAGGCAGTTCAGTCAGGATCATTTGTCGGCTTCGCCGAGGACCGGATCGTGGTCCGGTATGCGGTTGATCCGGCCGGGTTTACCCCCCTGCTCACCGCCGACAACACTCTTTCGCTCGGCGTGGTATCGCTCGATGATATCGCCTCGCAGTACGGCGTACGCGAAATCGAGCCTCTGTTCCCGGGCGCCAGGCCAACCGTGCTGAAAGGCAAGTCGTTCGATTTGTCGCGCTATCAGATCATGACGTTTGATCCAAAAAGTTCGCTCGACGATATCGTCGCGGCGTACGAGAAGGATCCGAATGTCCTGTCGGTCGAGCGCATCGGCATTATGCAGGTTCTGGCCACGCCCAACGATCCGAGCTACTCGAGTCAGTGGCATCTAAACCAGGCCAGCGATCACGATATCGACGCTCCCGAAGCGTGGGACAGCGAGACCGGCTCCAACGGCAAAGTGGTCGCGATCCTCGACACGGGAGTACGGTATTTCCACAAGGATCTGGGCGGCGCGAATGCGTCGTACACGAATCCAGCCGCCGCCCGCGGCAACATGTGGATCAACTGGGCGGAGAAAAACGGCCAGAGCGGAGTTGATGACGACGGCAATGGCTTCATCGACGACTGGATCGGCTGGGACTTCGTCAACGGTACGAGCAGCTGCTGGTCGGGCGAAGACTGCACGACTCAGGACAATGACCCGCGCGACTTCCACGGTCATGGTACCCACTGCGCCGGTATTGTCAGCGCCGCCAACAACAACGGCCTTGGTGTCAGCGGTGTCGCCGGCGGCTGGGCAGGCGGCTCGCAGCAGGAGACCTACGACGGTGTGACGATCATGCCTCTCCGCATCGGCTGGAAGGCTTCAAACGGCAATGGTTACGTGGACATGTCGTTCGCGGCACAGGCGTTTTACTATGCCGCTAACAACGGCGCGGACATCGCCTCCTGTTCCTGGGGCTCGTCGAACTGGGGCGGAATCGCCGCTGCAGTAGACTACTTCATCGCTTCGGGGGGCATGGTCTTTAAGGCCGCCGGCAATAGCAACAACGAGATTGCCGACTATCTCTGCGGTCGCACGGATGTAATCTCGGTCGCAGCTACCGAACAGTCGGACAACAAGGCATCGTTCTCATCGTACGGTACGTGGGTGGATATCAGCGCCCCGGGGCAGAGTATTTACAGTACGCATCACCAGTACAACAACCCGTCGAACGATGCCTACGTCTCGATGAGCGGCACGTCGATGGCGACGCCGATGGCGGCCGGGACGGCGGCGTTGCTCTGGTCGCACTTCCCGACCTGGAACGCTTCGCAGGTGCAGACCCAGTTGTTCGCGAGCGCCGACGATATCGATGCCTACCTGTCGCCGGCGTATATCGGCAAGATGGGGGCGGGACGTATCAACGCCTACCACGCGCTGGATGCCGGTGAACCCCAGGTTTTGTTCATGTTCCCCGAGCAAAACGAAATAGGGGTCGCGCCGGAGGGTGCGATCAGTGTTCTGTTCGACATGAATATCGATCCGTCGACGGTGACATCATCGTCGTTTACGGTCTTTGATCCGGCGCGCGGATATCTTCCGGGGAGTCTGAGTGCGAACGGAGCGATGATTCAGTTCGATCCGGACGACTCGCTTCGGACCGGTGCGCAGATCACGGTCGCGATGTCGCAGGATATCGAGTCTTCGTATGGTGTGCCCCTGACGGGCGGATACGAGTGGACGTTCACGGTGGCCGGGTGTTCCGACGGCCTGTTTGACACGTCGCTGGAGTACTCGACCTACGAGTTCCCGACCGATGTGGCGGTGGCGGATTTGAACGGCGATGACGCGCTTGACGTCATCACGGCGACTTCGGTAAACGACCGTCTCACGGTGCTGCTGAACAACGGCAGCGGGGCGTATCCCACGCCGGTGCACATCAATGTTGGCGCGAATAGAGCGCCCGACGGTATCGCGACGGCCGATTTCGACGGTGACGGCACGGTTGATGTGGCGTTGTCGTGCTGGGAGTCCAACAGCCTGATTCTGCTGACCAATGACGGCAACGGCAACCTGACGATCGCATCGGAGACGTCGCCGTCGTCGTGTATGCACGGCGGATGCTGGCCGGCCGATCTCGATCTCGACGGGGATATCGACCTGGTGGTCGGGCTTGGTTCGTGCGACCAGATCGGTCTGCTGTACAACAACGGCAGCGGGAGTTTCTCCGGTTTGCAGACGCTGACGGTTGGGGACAACCCGTTCGATCCGCACGCAGTTGATTTCAACAACGACGGTTATCCGGACCTGGTGGTGGTCAACGCGTACGGAAACACGATGTCCGTATTTCTGAACGATGGCACGGGCAGCTTCGGAAGCGCTGACACGTACGTAACCGCGGACCGTCCAATCAGTGTGGCGCCGGCCGACTATGACGGCGACGGCGATGTGGACCTCGCGGTTGTGGCGCTGTTCGACGAGGTCTTCTCGCTGTACACGAACAACGGCTCGGGCGTGTTTTCATCGCCGTCGACCCAGTCGGTTTACGATCAGCCAAACGCGGTGCGGGCGGCCGATCTGGATAATGACGACGATATGGACGTGATTATTGTTCACGGACCGAGCGAGCGCATGACGGTGCTCTGGAACAACGGCAGCGGGTCGCTTGCGGGTGGCTTGCTCGGCGGGTATCACGAAGCGGCTCGGTCGCTGACGGTGGGTGATGTCGATGGTGATCTGAGTATCGATATCATCGCGGCTAATTGCCCATATTCGTCACCGGGCACGATCTCGATCATGAAGGGGCACGGTCTGCCGAAGGCGCCGGTGCTGTACTCGCCGCTGAACGGCAAGACGCTGACCGCTCCGGTTGCGCCGCATCTCAACTGTAACGATGTTGCCGGTGCGATTTTCTATCACTTCCAGATCGACGACGACCCGAATTTCGGTTCGCCGATACAGTCGTCGTTTTTCCTGTCGGTGTCCGACTGGTATGTATCCCAGCAGCTCGGGGCCGGGACGTACTACTGGCGGGCGAGAGCAGCGAACTCCTGTGGATTCGGACCGTACGCCGAGCCGTGGGTGATCAATGTCGTTTCCCCGCCTCCCCCGTCGTGTCCGGTCCTGTTTGCCGGGACACCGGACGGGTTCGTGCAGGAAAATCCGCTGCTGACCGCGTGTGAGGCCTCGGGGTATCGTGAGTCGGTGACAGATCATTACTTCCTGACTCAGCCGCTGGAGGCGGTTGACGGTGAGGTAGTCCTGCAGCTTCGCGAGCTGGAAGACGAGATCACCTATCTGGAATCGTTTGAGCTGATCGCGGTCGATCATGAGGCGGGCACCGGCGTGGTATGCGACAAGGACAACAATGTCCTGGCGTACGACCGGACGCTGGCGCCGCTGTCGGCGTTTGATCAGGATGGTGTGGATCGACTGGCCGAGGTGGTCTCCGCCGACGGACAGGTGGCGTCGTTCGAGGGGACCGGCTCACTGATCTTGACATTTGCTTCGATCGAGGGTCCGACTGCGATAGCGTTCGGTTCGACCAAGAAGCCGCCGTGTATCGAAGATCCTCCGAATGAGCTTCCGAAGGTCACGCTTCCGGTGGTCGATGCCGGTGTGGAAGTCGAGTTGATGAGTTCGACCGGTGGGTGGACCTCGCTGCGCACGACGCCGACTCGCACCAATCCAGTGGAAGAGGCGATGGTGCTTGATCTGTCGAGGTCGGGTTCCGATGTCGCGACGGTGCGGTTGTCGTGGGAGGAAGGCTTCTCTACCGATGTGATCGCTCAGTATGTGGCTTCGGCCGCTGCGCCGGTGACACGGATCGCCCCGATGCAGTCGAATTCGCTGACACAGGTCGCGGGCAAGACGACGGTGGCGAATATCGGATCCGGTAGTGCGGTAGTCCTGAAGAAGGGCGACGTGCTGGAGATGCGGTTCGCGGTTCCGTCGGAGACGGCCGGCAAGGAGCGTTCGTATTTGGTGCGAGCCGAGGGTCGGTATCAGCCCGACTATGCGGTCTACAGCAATCTGGTTCCGACCGGATTCCAGTTGTACGACGCGTATCCGAACCCGTTCAACCCGACTACGACGATTCAGTATGACCTGCCGCAGAATGCGCACGTGCGGATTGACGTGTTCAACGTGCTGGGGCAGCACGTATCAACGCTGTTCGATGCCGAGCAGACGGTTGGACATTATCAGGTTGAGTGGAACGGAAAGAGCAGTTCAGGAGAGTCGGTGGCGAGTGGTGTGTATCTCTATCGTCTGACGACTCCGGAGTTTTCCGATACGAAGAAGATGATGCTGGTTAAGTAGCATTGTCGGGTTGCCGTTTAGTCCCTCTTGAGAAAGGCGGTGCCGGGCTGGATGTCCGGCGCCGTCTTTTTGTGGATGGGGACCGTAACATCGCTCTCCTGCCCTTACCGCATCGCGCTCGACGCACCGGGAGCCGTGCGAAGCGTGACGTAGCCGAGAGGACTGGACGAGGTTTAGAAAACGATCTCATTTCTTCCCCAAAAAGTCGTCAATCCACATCTCACCATTGATCACAGGCATGAGGTGATCCTTCATGAATTTTGCCCTGACCGCCATCCTCTCCTTGAGAGTATCCGGTATCTCGTCAAGAATTGAATAGCCTGTCCTCTTCATTACGTCGTCCAACTCTACTATCCTGGTACGGCCGAAGAAGAGGATGCCGCTCCTCCTTTCTATGATGATGCGAGGATGTTGTGAGAAGTGAAAGCGCACATACTGATTAATGCTTCCCGACTGAAAACGAAGGCTGGGATTCTTGACTGAAAACGAGAATCCGTCACAGAAGTAGCTTGCTGTCCTCAGGAAATCGAACCGTCGCAACGTCTCAATGAAAAACGCCTCACCTGCACTTAGGTCTGTAAACATCTGATCACCACATTTCTATCTGCCTCTTCGGCACCACGCGTCGGGACGAAAACCGTCCAACAACTTGCGCGCCAACTCCGGGAACGATGTATGCCGCCACAGCTCACATGGCGGATTGAGATATCCACGACTTTCCTTTGATCACAGACATAAGATGTGTCTTCAAGAACGCGGCGTATCTTTCTACAGTCAATGGGATATCGGAATCCTCCAGGCCGACCTGGCAGGTCACGTCGAACGAATGCATGACGCTCTCCACATCGAAAGACTGATCAAAGCGTCTCGGGGGCCAGAGGTCTCCGTTGACGAAAACAACGCGGAACCGTCCTTCCCAGTTGATGTCGATTTCGCGGCGTAGTGTCTCATAAACAAGTCCAGTTTCCCTTCCATAAAGCCGTAGAAACGTTCCTTTGTACCCCAATTTCTCAAGAAACGCGAATTGCCTCAAGACTTCAACGAGGTACAATTCAGTTCTGCGAAGTTTGTATTGCATGGCTCTACCTCTGGGGACTAACATGGACGCTGCCCGGGTGCCCCGCCCTCTGGGCGGGCGTGGGGATGATTAGTCGCAGGGTCGAAGATGTTGTGAATTGATTTTAAACGAAGACTGTTCGAAGGATTCACCGACTGACTCCCGCCCAATATGGCGGAGAGACTGGGATTCGAACCCAGGATAGGTTGCCCTATACACGCGTTCCAGGCGTGCGCCTTAAACCACTCGGCCATCTCTCCGATTCAATGAACTGACATACCCCGCTCTCCCCACCGGAAAGCTGGATACGGACCCATCTCAAGCGGCCCTGAAACCCACCCAAAGGGTGGGCCACCCAAGGGGGTATGACATCGCGAACATTCGGACCGCCGAAAATGCCGGCAAAACCGATAGGTCAGCCCGTAATCTACAGGAATCGGATAAAAAGGCAAGTGGATATGCGCGAGGGGGTCGGGGTCAGGATTGGGTGGCCGGATTCGGGATGTCCCACCCGCCGTCTGCCCGTTGGGCGACTCCGGGTGGGGCACAGGGCGACGGTTCGTCGCCGGGCTGCAAGCAGCCTCGGCCTACTCAAGATGTCCGAACCACGCGGGCTCGGACCTACGAATCTGTCAGGTCGCAAGCGACCTGACCTACTCGCTACTCGCCACTACTCACTGCTTCCCTCAGCCGCGGGTGGGTGGGGAGAACTGGTCGAACGGGGTGAAAAAGCGGCGGACCATCAGCTCGAGAGTCATCACCACCGTCAATGTCACGGCGCTCAGGAGCATGTAGCCGATTATCAACTGGAACAGGGCCGCCTCGAGCGGCGGCTTGCCCGCCAAAATCATACCGGTCATGGCGCCGGGTAGCGCCACGATCCCAACCGTCTTCATGAAATTGAAGATCGACACCATCCCGGCGGTCGCGGCCTGAATGCGGAATCGCTGTGAGGCCTGCCGCCAGTTTTTGCCGAGCGCGAGAGAGGTCTCGACCGCCAGGCGGTTCTCGGTCAGGTTGTCGAACAGCCGGTTGATCGTCAATGTAGCGGCATTCATCGAATTCGACACCAGCATGCCAATCAACGGAATAATCACCATCGCCTTCAACTCGAACAACCCTGTCGCCAGCATGATAGCCAGGGTAACTACGGTCCCGGTGGTCATGGCGCTGAAAGCCAGCCAGAAAGCGCCGGGGAGCTTTTTGGTCCTGACGCTGGCTTCGCGGGCGCCGACCGCCAGCATGACCAGCATCACCAAAGCGATCAGCCAGATCTGGTCGATCGCGAAAATCCGGTCGAGCGCATAGCCAACCGCGACCAACTGCACAAACGCCCGCAGAACCCCGAGCGACATCTCCTTCTGCACCGGTACCTTCCAGAACCGGCTGACGCCGAACGCCAGCACGACCAGGGCCAGCGAAATGGCGACATCGACAAAGGTAATCTCGTTCATGTCAACTCCCGGTCTTTGTAGCGACGGCCTTCATCGGATTGCGGATCATTGATCACCCGCTCGCTCGAACCGTGCTCAATCAATCTGCCTTTGACAAGCAGCAATGTCTCCCCTTCGAGCCGCAGCGCCTGCTGGGGATCGTGGGTGACCATGATCACAATCAGGCAGCGGTCTTCGGCGATTCGCCGCACCAGTTTTTCGATCCCCTTCGTGGCGGTAGGGTCGAGCGACGAGGTTGGTTCATCGAGCAGAATCACCGACGGTTTCGTAGCCAGAAGACGCGCCAGCGCCACTCGCTGTTTCTCGCCGCCGGAGAGGTTGTCGACTTCGGAGTCCGCCATGTCCGAGCTTAGGCCGACCTGCTCAAGCAACTCCGCTACGCGGTTGTCGTCGATATCTTCAGCGGCATACCGAACGTTCTCGGCGATCGTGCCGGGGAACATGTATGGTGTCTGAAACAGATAGCCGATGTGGCGGCGCAGCTCGTTCGGCGAGTAGGTTCGGTAGTCGGCGCCGTTGAAGATCACGTCGCCGGTATTCGGTTCATCGAGGCGATTGATTAATCGAAGGAGCGAGCTTTTCCCCGCACCCGAGGGACCGACAATCGAGTAGATCGTCCCGCAGGTGAAAGAGAAGGAAACATCGTTGACGATTGTTTTCTGTTTGCCGTTGGTTTGTATCGTTCGGGAGAGGTGCGTAACATCGAGCGTGGTGCGTGACTCGTTCACTTCGACTCGTCCTCCGGACCGTCGCCGAAGTATAAAAACCGGTTGAGCATGTTGACGTACTCCGACCAGCCTTTGCCCCCCTGCCGGGTGCGAATCCGGTCGATCGCCCCCATCTTGGAGTCGATCTCATCGCAGTAATACAACACGAACGCTTCGGGCATCTGCGGCACGACCGGGGTCGCGTACTCGAGTTCGCCCTGATGGGAGAGGATCATGTGGCGAAGCTTGGTCAGCAACATCGGCGGGAAGCCTTCGATCTTCTGCGCTTTCTCGGCGATCCAGTGATCGGCCAGGCAGATATGTCCAATCAGGCGGCCTTCATCGGTATAGTCGATCACGGTTGAGTCAGATGAATACGTCTCGACTTTGCCGGCGTCGTGGAAGAGCCCGCCAAAAATCAGGTAGTCCTTATTAAGAAAGGGATAGCCGTTGGCGACCCGGAGAGCCAGCTCGGTGACATTGGCCGAGTGCTCGGACAGGCCGCCGATATAGGCATGGTGCCAGAGTTTACCGGCGGCGGCGATCATGAAAGTATCGAAAAATTTCTGGTCGTTCCAGAATGACTCGGTGAGCGCCTTGACATAGGAGTTTTCGATCTTGGCGGTCAGCGCCATAAGACGGGCTTCGCGCTGTTCGCGGGGCTGGCTGGAGTGCGGAAGGATGTCCTCGAGTGTAAACTCCTCGTCGTTGGCCAGCCGGATGCGCGAGATGTTCAGCTGCGGCCGGTGGTTGTATTCGCCAACCACGGCCCGGGCTTTGACCACCATGCCTTCGGTCATGTCGTTCAGCGCAAAAGCATCGGGCTCCCACATGACGCCATTGATGCGGCCGGAACAGTCGCCGAGCTCGAGTGAGATGAACTGGCCCCGGGCGTACTCACGGACGTCCTTGCGCCGGACGGCGAAAAAGCCCTCGATGAAATCCTCGCGAACGAAGTCCTTGATATATTTCTGGTCCATACGGGAAATTATATCAAACCGGCGGTCGCCTGTAAACGGTTTTGCATCACATTAATATTGATGTTGTCCGGGTGTGTATAAGACCTATATTGGCACAAACTTATGAAGATTCTCAGCCGCTACATCCTTCGGGAGCATATCGCTCCCTTCCTGTTTGCGTTTGTCACCGTGACGTTTATCCTGCTGATCGATTACGTACCGCGGATCGTCAACCAGGTGATAGACAAGGACCTTTCGCTCTGGGTGGTTCTGGAGCTGGTGGCGCTGAATCTGGCCTGGATGCTGGCTTTGTCGGTACCGATGTCGGTTTTGGTGGCGACCCTCATGGCGTTTGGCCGGATGGGCTCCGATATGGAGATAATCGCCATGAAAGCTTCCGGCGTGAATCTACTCCGCGTGCTACTTCCCCTGCTGGCGGCCGGGTGTGTGATTACGTATCTCATGGTGCAGTTCAACGACAAGATTCTCCCCGACCTGAACAAGGAAGCGCGGCAACTGTCGGCGGATATTCGCAATATGCGACCCACTCTGGTTTTTCGGTCGGGGGTGTTTATCAATGACATCCCGGGCTATCTGATCCTGATCGACAAGATCGACCATGGGACCTCGCGGGTCGAAGGGGTTCGGATTAGTGACACCCGCGATGACGCCAAGCCCCGGATCATTGTGGCCGACTCGGGCTATCTGAAGGTGACGGACAACGGCCGAAATTTGCAGTTTTCACTGTACGACGGCGAGGTGCACCTGATGGATCTGGCCGACGCCAACAACTACCGCAAGGCGGCGTTTAAACATCAGGAAATCAATGTCAGCGGAGATCCTTCGGAGCTGGTTCGCACCGAGCGAGAGTATCGCACGGATCGTGAGATGGGGATCGACATGTTGCAGGAGCGGGTCGATCAGGCCGAGGGAGCGATCGTTCCGCTTCAGGGGAAGATCGAGGACTCTTTCCGGGAGAAGGCGAGTTTCCTGCTGGCCGATACGTTCAAGGCCGAGATGACCGATATAAGGATCGACTCGCTGGCATACCTTCGACTCAAGAACGAGGTTGCGGGCTGGCATCGACTGGTGGAGCGCAACCGCGAACAGATGACGGCGCAGCGGAAGATCATGAACAAATTCGACCTGGAGATACACAAGAAGTACTCGATCCCGGCGGCGTCGCTGGCGTTTATTCTGATCGGCGCGCCGCTCGGTATCCTGGCCAAACGTGGCGGGATGGGAGTGGCGATCGCCAATTCGATTCTGCTGTTTATCATCTACTGGGCGTTCTTGATTGGTGGTGAAGATGTCGCCGACCGCGGTCTTGTCGATCCGTTCTGGGCGATGTGGTCGGCCAATTTCCTGGTCGGCGGGGTCGGTCTCTACCTGCTGTATGTGGTGGTGACCGAGAAGCCGCTTTTCTCATGGTTCAGGCGGGCGGGGTGAGCCGGTGGTTTTGTTCAAGAAACTCGATCAGTACCTGCTTCGCTATTTCCTGACCTCGTTGCTCGTTGTCACGCTGGCGCTTGATTTCACGATTATCGTCATGAACATGGTCGAGAAGCTGCCGAGCTTTCTCGACAACGATGTCCCGCTGACGACGATACTGGAATACTACACGTACTTCGCAGGCTGGGCGGTCGCCAAGTTTTTCCCCCTGTTCGTGCTGCTGGCGGCGCTGTTTTCCGTCTCGCTGCTGGCCCGCAAGAATGAGATCCTGGCGATGAAAGCGTGCGGACGTTCACTCTATCGTATCACGGCGCCGATTTTTCTCATGGCGCTGCTGCTGTCGGGGGGGCATTTCTATTACAACGAGTATATCTTCCCCGACGCCAACAAACGTCGGTTGGAAATCGCCAATTTCGAGATCGAGCGCAAATCGCGTGAGTCGTACGCCCGGGTGAGTCGGATCACACGGCAGATCTCGCCGGGGAATTTCTATACGTTGAACTCATTCAATACCAAGCGCTACGAGGGAGTCGATTTCAAGCTGTATAACACGACCCGGAGTGAATTGACGCGGATCGTGACCGCCAAGATGATCTTGTACCGCGACTTTCAGTGGATGGCGGTCGACGGAGTCGAGCGAATGTTCGGCGAAGATCGCTCGGAGCGCTTCAAAGAGTTCGACAGCCTGGTGATACCGGAGATCAACGATAAGCCTGAAGACCTGGCCAGGCGCATGGGCAAACCCGACGACATGTCGCTCGATGAGATCACGTACTATATCGATCTGATGAAACGGACCGGGGGGCCGTATATCGAAGAGCTGGTCAACCTTCAGCTGAAGTATTCCTACCCGCTGACGTCGGCGATCGTGGTGTTGATCTGTGTGCCGTTTGCGGCCAACCCGCGACGCGGGGGGATTGCGGTCTCGTTTGCGACCGGGGCGATTATCGCCCTTGTCTATTTCGTCCTCTTTCGTATCATGCAGTCGGCCGGTTACAGCGAGAAGATACCGGTCTGGTTTGCCGCTTGGGCGGTCAACGGGGTGTTCCTGTTGATCGGCCTGATGTCCATGTTTACCGCGAGGAAGTAACACCCATGCCACATCCGGACCACGAGAAGAACCGTCTGGCCTGGAACCAGATGGTCGATCTGCATATCAATCACCCCGAATATCTCACCCGGCACGTTATCGACGGGGGTTCATCGCTGAAGAAAATCGAGCTTGATGCGATCGGCGACGTGAAGGGCAAAAAGTTGCTGCACCTGATGTGTCAGTTCGGACTGGATACGCTGTCATGGGCGCGTGAGGGGGCTCGTGTGACCGGTGTGGATATATCCGAGCGGTCAGTTGAAGTGGCCAATGAAATTGCTGCGAAAGCGAAGCTTGACGCTGAGTTCGTGCGTTCCGACGTGCTTGATTTGATCGGGGTGATCGACAGGAAGTTTGATGTCGTGTATCAGTCGTACGGGACGCATATCTGGATTTCCGATATCGAGCGGTGGGCGAACGTAGTCGCGCATTATCTCAAACCGGGGGGAGTGTTTTTCCTGATCGACGAGCACCCGGTCAATCAACTCTTCCTGCAGCCCGACGCTGGATTCGACTACTTCATGCAGGAGCCGGAGCGGACGGTCAACCCGACCGACTACTGCGAGCAGGAGACGCATATCGATGGGGAGTTGGTCGAGTGGCAGCACCCGGTCTATCGGATAGTCAATGCGTTGATCGCGGCGGGCCTACAGATCGAGGCGCTTGGCGAGTACAACTACTATTACTACAAGTACTGTGATGGCTGGGTGCCGTTTGACGGTCACCCCGGCTACTGGCTGCCACCGGACGGCAAGCGCTCGAAGTACCCGTTGATGTTGTCGGTGAAAGCGAGACTGTAGGGCGGGTCCGTCTTCGAACCCGCCGCGTAGGCCGAGGCTGCTTGCAGCCCGGCTCTTATCGGATGGATAACTGCCTACACGGGTATGACAAACTTCGTTTGTCTTCTCACACAAATGAAAGACCGCCACCCTTCGAGAAGCTCAGGATGACGGTTTAAGTTTCTGGTCTTTGTGGCCGTGACCCCGGATCAGGTCCGGGAGATGCTTTAGTCACGGTGGACCCACTCGGCGAATGTCAGGTCAGTGAACCGCGACTGAAGTCACGGCCACGGAGATCGTCCGAACCACAGGGGTTCGGACCTACAAACTCGCACAATCAATCAGATCACGTCCCCATTTCCCACGAGGACAGGTACTTCTTCTGCTCGGGGGTGAGCTTGTCAATCGACGTCCCCATCGACTTCAGCTTCAGCGCCGCGATCTGCTGATCGATCTTCTCCGGCACCGTGTACACCTTACGTTCGAGCTTTTTGTAGTTCCTGACGATATACTCCGCGCCCAGCGCCTGGTTGGCGAACGACATGTCCATCACCATCGCCGGGTGTCCCTCGGCCGCACTCAGGTTAATCAAGCGACCTTCGGCCAGCAGCATGATCCGTTTCGGTTTCGCGCCGCCGAACATATACTCTTCGACATTCGGTCGCACCTGGCGATGCGACTTGGATGCTTTGGTCAGCGCCGGGATATCTATCTCGGCGTTGAAGTGACCGGAGTTGCAGACGATCGCGCCGTCTTTCATTTTCTTGAAATGCTCGAGGCGGATCACATTCAGGTTGCCGGTCAGGGTGATGAACAGATTCCCCAGCGGCGCGGCTTTCGCCATCGGCATGACTTCGAACCCGTCCATAGCCGCCTCGATAGCCTTCACATGGTCGACCTCGGTGACAATCACCCGCGCGCCCATACCTTTGGCGCGCACCGCCAGCCCGCGTCCGCACCAGCCATAGCCGGCGACCACGATAGTCGACCCGGCAAACAGCATGTTGGTGGCGCGAAGGATACCGTCGAGCGTCGACTGCCCGGTCCCGTATCTGTTATCGAAAAAGTGTTTGGTTTTGGAGTCGTTGACCGCAACCACCGGAAACAGCAGCTTACCGGCAGCGGCCATCGCGTGGAGACGGATCACCCCGGTGGTGGTCTCTTCGGTCCCCGCCCACACTTTGCCGACCTGGTCTTTGCGGTCGGTGTGGAGGGTGCTGACCAGATCGGCGCCGTCGTCCATGGTGATCTGCGGCTTGTTATCGAGCGCCTGGTGGATGTGCTTGTAATACGTCTTGTTATTTTCGCCGCGAATCGCGAACACCGAAATGCCGTACTCTTTGACCAGTGCGGCGGCGGTGTAGTCCTGGGTGGAAAGCGGGTTCGATGCGCACAGGGCAACATTGGCGCCGCCGGCTTTGAGGGTCCGCATCAGGTTGGCGGTCTCGGTGGTGACATGCAGACAGGCCGCGATATTAATTCCTTTGAGCGGCTTTTCTTTGGTGAAGCGCTGCCGGATCATCTCCAGCACCGGCATCGAGCGGTCCGCCCATTCGATTTTGGCCTTACCCTCGGCGGCCAGTTTCAGGTCTTTAACATCATGTTTCACAGCCATGGGTTACGCTTCCTTTGCTAGCAGGTCTGCTTTGTCAGTCTTTTCCCAGGTGAACTCCGGTTCGGTGCGGCCGAAATGGCCGTAGGCGGCGGTCTTGCGGAAGACCGGGCGCGTGAGATCGAGCGCTTCGATTATGCCGCGAGGGGTCATGTCAAAATGTTTGCGAATCAGCTCGACAATGCGCTCTTCGGAGACTTTCTGCGAACGGTCGCAGAACACCATCAGCGATACGGGCTCGGCGACGCCGATTGCGTAGGCGAGCTGGATGGTGCATTTCTCGGCCAATCCGGAGGCGACGACGTTCTTGGCGATATACCGTGCCATGTAGCTCGCCGAGCGATCGACCTTGGTGGCGTCCTTGCCGGAGAAAGCGCCGCCGCCGTGCGAGGCCATCCCACCGTAGGTATCAACAATGATCTTGCGGCCGGTCATACCGGTGTCGGACTGCGGGCCGCCGATCACAAACTTGCCGGTCGGGTTGACGTGGTAGATAGTCTTGTCGTCGAGCATACCTTTGGGAATGACCGGTGAAATCACCTGCTCGATAATCTCATCGCGGGCGCGACCGGTTATCTTCCTGCCGGAGTCATCGAGAATCTCCGCACTGTGCTGAGTGGAGACCACGACTGTATCGACCCGCGCCGGTTCACCATCGATGTACTGGATCGTCACCTGCGACTTGCCATCGGGGCCGAGATACGGCAGGATCTTGCTCTTGCGCACGTCGGAGAGCCGCCGGGTGATCTTGTGGGCCAGCATAATCGGCATCGGCATCAATTCCGGAGTCTCTCTGCAGGCATAGCCGGACATGAGCCCCTGGTCGCCGGCGCCGCCGGTGTCGACACCCTGAGCGATATCGGGTGACTGGGAACCGATGGCATTCAGGATGGCGCAGGTGTCGTAGGTGAAGCCGTAGGAACGCTGATCGTAGCCGATCTCGCGGATCACCGAACGCACCAACCGGTTGATATCGACATAGGATGTGGTGGTGATTTCACCGCCGACAATCACCAGCCCCACCGTCACGAACGTCTCACAGGCCACGCGACCGTTGGGGTCCGATCTCAGAACCTCATCGAGAACAGCATCGGAAATCTGATCGGCGAGTTTATCCGGATGCCCTTCGGTCACGGATTCGGAGGTAAAGAGAAAATCGCCAGCCATGAATCGTACTCCTTTACTATGGGAAAGCGACCGTCGGATTCCTGCCGGCGGACACTAGGCCAGTTCTACTTCGCTGTGATCCCCCAGATTGATCTGCCCTTTTGCCCGAACGACTTTTGCTTTGTTGCCGATCAGGGACGATTCGAGTTCGGACTGCTCCACCGAAGCGTCACGGCCGATTATCGAGTCCTTAATTATGCAATTCCTGACGACGGCGCCATCACCAATCGAGACATGCGGGCCGATTGTCGCCTGCTCAAGCACCACATTCTGGCCGATATACACCGGCGGCGTAATGGTGGCGCCGTCGATAGTCTGCGTCGTCGCTCTGCCGCTATCGAGCAGGGCTCGATTGGTCTCGAGCAGCGTTTCTTTTTTGCCGCAGTCGTACCACCCCTGCACTTCGAACGGCGTGCAGCGATGCCCCTGTTGTATCAGCATTTCAAGAGCGTCGGTCAATTGAATTTCTCCGCGGACGGTCTTGCCTGACTCGACATGGGCATCGAGTGCTTCTTTGAGAGGCGCCGAGTCGGCGAAATAGTACACGCCGATAACGGCCAGATTGGTCGGTGGGTTCTCCGGTTTTTCGACCAGGCGAACGACCGCACCGTTGTCCAGCTGGGCAATCCCAAACCGCCGGGGATCATCGACCTGCCGAAGACCGAGCACGTAATCGCCGGCCTGACGGAACTTGTCGAGATCACATTGGACGACCGTATCGCCGAGGACAATCATCAGGGGGCCGCTCTGAACGTGCTGCATCGCCAGATCGACCGCGTAGCCCAGCCCCAGCAGCTTGTCCTGCTCAACGAAGGTGGCCTTGAAGGAGTAGGTCTCTTCGACGAATTTCCGAATCATCTCACCCCGATACCCGATAACAAATATGACCTCCTCGGGCTCCAGCGGCGCGACCGGGTCAAGGACATGGGCCAGGATCGGCTTGCCTGCCACCGAAAGCAACGGTTTTGGAGCGGAATGGGTATGTGGTCTCAGGCGGGTGCCTTCACCGGCAACGGGGATGATGACTTTCACGGATTCTCCCTGATTTTTTGTGTCCAATGTAGATGATACGGCCCGAAGATTCAAGCCCTATTCCGGAATCGTGGACCCATCAGGTTGGCGTGCACCGGTTTTCGGAAAGACGGTGGGCGGCAGTTCGAAAAAATTCCCCAGCGCGCTGTCGACCGGCAGGGGGCGTGGGTTCTTCTGATCGAGCACCATCAGACCGATTAATGCCGGCGCGGGCGGGCCACTATAATAGAGGGTGCCGATCGCCGGAGCAACCTTGCCAACCGGCCAGGTGCTGCTGGGGGTAAGGGTCGCAAAATCGTAGGGCGTCCAGGACTCACCGGCGTAGTCTACCGTGTACGGAGTGCTTTCCGGCGCCTGAATACGGAAAACTACGCCAAGATCTTCCTCGATACTATCGCGAGGGATGAAGTAAGCCTCGATGCGGTACTGGTCGGCGCCTTCTATCGGGGTCATCATGCAGTCAATCAGCTCCACCTTGCCGGAGTCGAAACTCGTAAGGGGTGATTCAAACGCAAAATCAACCAGCCCGGCATGGTCAAGGAAGGCCTGATCGGCGGCGCGAAGCTGCTGCACGGCCTGCACCCGGAGCCAGTTGGTTCCCTCGGAGACAAACAGCGGCGGGAGAAGATGTTGCTCGGCGAAGGCGCGGTGAAGCGAGTCGGCCAGGACGAAGGACTTGGCCAGATCAATGCGCTCGTTGAGGGTCGGAACGGTGGATGGGTCGACGAAGAGCGACGCCGGTGGGCCGGATTCGACCGCCGCACGCCAGGTGTCGAACAGCTCTTTTTTGTCCCGTACGCGAAAGTCATCGGGACGGGCAAACGAAGCCAGCGCATAGAGGCCGCCGGCCTGGTAGAACTTCGGGATGCCTTCGGCAGCCATAGAGTCCGCCCAAACCCGAAATTTGGTCCCGAGCTTGACGATCACATCCCCCCAGTCCTCGTTGTCAAGCAGCCCGAAATGGCTCTCGTAAAGTGACTCGAAGCGTTTCTCGACCGATTCGTAGTCCATCAGCTTCTTCGCTTCGATGTCATCGAGCAGGTCAAGCGCCTCTTGGGGGAAGTTTTTCGGATTCTCGAGCGTGTCATACACCGGCTTGTCGGGATTGTAGCCGCACCCGAATAGAGCCAGAATGACCAGCGCGCATATGAGTATTCGCCCCGTGTTCATGTTTGGGAATATACAGGAGTTGGAGAGAGATGTAAAGACGAAGCCTGCCCCGCGATCCGGGGCCGTCTCAGCCCGTAAACGAGCCTATCCAGTCCTCGACCAGGAACTGCACCCGCCCGATGAGCAGCGACACACGCCCCATGACTGTATAGCCGAAATGGGCGCCGAAGGAGATCATGATGAACCAGATCCCCAGACGGGCCGTCCAGCCGATCACACCCTTGTGCTCGTGCGAGAAATAGAAGTAGACGAGGGTGGCGATGACACCGACTACGACGATGGTCGAGAGGACGACGATCATCCAGGGGTCGGTCGAGCCGCCCGGGACGTTTTGTGGCATGAAGGTGGTGCGAATCTGCGGGAGCACCAGCCCCTGAAGACGCGAGGTAATGAAAATTCCCGACGTTGATCCAATCACGAAAGCCAGCGGTACTCGCGACAGGTAGGACCATTTCTGGGTCAGGCGCGAAAAGAGCAAAATGCCGAGCAGGGCCGGGATGATCAGGTATAGATTACTGCTATCGGTTTTGATCGGGTCGACCACCTGCTGCATCAACACCGTATCCCAGACCAGTCCGAAGTAATATCCCGCCGAGAGACCGGCGAAAATTGACTCGACCAGACGATAAACCGGGTTGTCCTTGTACAGGAACGAAAAGATAGCCAGCGTGACAAACGCCATGAGCCAGAGTTCAATCGGTGAGAAGGGCGTCATCAGCGTCCAATCCCTTTCTCACGGCGTCCCATGAAATAGCCGAGATTGCCGAGGACTACAAGTCCGATGATGAGCAGGTGAATCAATGACTGGGCATCCATACCGCGCACGGCACGGTCTTTGTGCCCGATCAGCTGCTCGTACTCCGCGGCGCCTTTCATCCCGCCCAGGAGCCCTTTGAGCTGTCCAGACCCCATGAAAGCGTACATCTTGGGAGCCATGACGGCGGTCGCGCCGCAGCACATCGGTACGCCATACTGGGCGTTGACGATCGACACCCAATAGTCGGCGGTAGCGTTGTCGGCGACGATAAAGATGAAGTCGATATCTTCATAGCTGTCGACTTCCTGCATCAGGGGAAGCTGGCCGAGCGGGGTACCGGAGTTATCGGCCGGGAAGATACTTCGGATGGATGACCCCAGGCCTTTCATGACCGCCACGTAGTTTGCCTTATAGCCCAAATTCACGTAGTCGGTGCCGTATTCCTTGCCGTACTGGGCGGCAAGTTCGCGGGTGACTCGCTCTGCGATAGTCGGTCCTCCAAGCGGGATATTGCTGATCGTAACAATCTTGCAGTCCTTGGAGAACAGGTGATGCAGCGCCGCACGAGACATCGGCTCGGTCTCGGCCAGAGTCGAGGGATAGTAATCGTAGGTGAGCATGACCACCGATGAATCGGGGAGGTTCTTGACGGCGTCATAGACGCCCTGAACTTCGGGGGTCGTATACACCGGCAAAGAGACTGGAATGATAAACGGCATCAGCACGGCGATACCGCATGCCAGATAGATCCAGCGGCGATCGATAGCGGCGAGGCGCTCCCATACATTCATGTGATCACCCCTTCCCCATGTAGGTGCGTTCGATCCCGAGGATGATCCTCAGCGACATGGAGGCCGCTCCGAGCGCAGCACCGACGATGATCCCGCGCTGCACGGAGAGGTTGAAACCGTTCATGATGTATATGTTGACCCAGTCGGGAAGACTTTCGTTGAACAGTCTCAGGAACCACTCACCCATCGGGATGCGCGACAGCATCACGATCACTGCGGTGAGCAACAGCAGAGTCGATTCGGTGGAGCGAGCGCGGAAAGCGCGGTAGGCGGCCGAGGCGATATAAAAGGCCAGCATCGCGAACATGGTAGCCATCATCGGCTCGGATATCCGCGTCCAGAGCCAATAATACAGCGAGCCTTCGTTGCGGCCGAACATCGGCGACCAGCTCACCGGCAGGGCCGACGGTATCGCCATGACGAAGACCGAAACGATCACCAGGACGCTGTAAAACCAGCCTTCCTGTTTCCGTTTGATCTTATTGAAGTTGACGCGCGTGATCGAGACCATACCGAGCGCCAGAGCCAGACCGAATATAATCGTCACCCACTGCAGGATGCCGCCCTGCACCTTGCCGATCAGGGTGGTGTGTTCATTGAAGAAAAACGAGATGGTGACGATAACGCCGGTTACGAAGGCTGTGACGACAGGTACGGTCTTGCGCATCAGGCCTCCTGGAACCAACCGGAATAAATGTCAAAGAAGTGAATCACGTTCCAATGGTCGAGCAGCGAAAGAATCACACCAACAATTATGACCGTAATCAGGATGACTTTGATCAAATCCTGTCCTTTGAGACCGCCGGTCATAAGTGGCTCGTGCGACAGATAGGCCGAAGCAGCGTAGAGCTCTTCGCCCATAAGCGTATAGTCGCAGGCGGCAATAAAAAACGGGAGTTGCTCAGGCTGCGAGGTGCCTGCGATCTGGATCGATCCGGCGGCGTTGCCGGTCTCAGCCAGCAGCAGTGACTCGGCGAAAAAGCCGCCGAGATATATGTTCGTGGCCGGGCGCTCGCGCATCATGATGCCGTTGACCGCCGCGGTGAACGCAAACTGCTCACCGGCCAGATAGCGGACGGAATCTTTGTTGAACGTATCCGGCTTGCCGGCTTCGGCGTACGCCTGCTCGCATATTTCCTGACAGGCGGCCAGCACGGTCGGGTAGCGGGCAGGGACAATCAGCGGAGTTTCGTACTCCGCAACAATCTTGGTGACGCGCCCCAGGATCGAAACGCCTGCGATGGTATCCATTTCGTCGAGATCGAGAATGCCCGGGATGTACAATATCGGCCGCCCCATTTCAGTCGCACGACCGACAGCCTCTTCGACAGCGTCGAGACCGGGGATCTTGCGAAGGAACAGCGTCTTGCCTTTGCGCGCCTGCTGCGTGAAATACATCACGGCGACGGAAAAAACGATGACGAGAATGAGGGCATTAATTCTGTTGGTGAGAAATGCCGGACCGTCCTCGGCCTGCGCGAACGCCGACGAGACAGATACGACCGTCAACAGCAGGGCTGTCAGGCCGATTCGGATGGTATTCCTCAGATGTGCGGGCACGGTCGAATATAGGTCCTCTGCTACATATTGTCAACGCCGGGTGGAGGGCGCCGACCTGCTTCTAAAGACGGTTTACCAGACAGTCTGCTTAATGCCGATTAACGAATTCTTCGACCAGCTGTTCTACCTGTTGGTCGCTCCAGCCCTTCTGATGGGCGAGTTCGCGGAGGGTGCCCCAGAAAGGCTCTCCGCAGACGACACAGGGAAGGTTGTGATTGATCAAGAAGCGGACCAATTCGGGAAATTCCCTGACCAACTGGTCAACCGGACGGTCGGCATCAAATGACGCAGCCATCGTACCTGCCTTCGCCTAGTCGGCCAGCGCCTTCTTGAGCCTCTCGATCACATCGACCGGTGTCGGATCGACCTCGTTCAGGACAGCGAGATAGTACGACGCAAAATCGCCCAGCTGAATAAGACTGAGCATCCGCTCCAGCGGTTTCTCGCCCATCGAATGGACATCCTGAACGGTAGCGCCGCAGCTTTCGACGATCGCCTTGACGATATTCATGCGCTTGCGAATCTTCGGGTGATCGTCGGCATCGCGGAGCATAAACACCGTCAGGTTCTCGGCGTGTGGCGCGATCACCGACTGGGTCCAGCCGACCAGCTCATTGTGGTTGCACTCCGGAAACTCGTTGGCGAACGCCATGTTTTTGCCGTTCTCGCAGATCTGCCCTTTCCATCGCTGGGCGATGATACCGGTAAAGGACGGTCCACCGTAGACGATGGCGAGCTTACCGTGAATAGCATCGGCGATATGTTTCGCCGGGTTGGAGATCAGCGGATTGTCCTCGATATATTTCTCGCGGCGGGCCGACATCTTCTCGGCAGCGACCGCAACGTCGCCGGAAACACCTTTCACCAGCCCGATCTTCTCGAAAAATACCAGCAGCGGCACGAACGAATAGGCGAGAGCAGCACGGGGCTGCATGCCGGCCGGCAGGGTCAGCATCGGTATATCGTTCAGGCTCGCAACATCGGCCATCATACCGCCGGTCGACAGCACGGCGATCAGTGCTTTGCGCTGCAGGGCATCATCGAGCGCCGCCAGCGTTTCTTCGGTGTTGCCGCTGTACGACGAGGCAATCACCAGCGTTTCATCATCGACATACTCCGGAAGCAGGTAGCCGCGATTGATGGAGAACGGCACCAGCAGCTCGGACTGGAGATAACTGCGAATGAGATCGCCGCCGATCGCCGAACCGCCCATCCCGACCAGCACGATATTGCGTACATCGGGGAAGTCACCCGGCGACACATCCCACGCCCTGGCCATAGTGAGCGCTTCTTTCATCTGCTCCGGGAAGTCGAAGATGCGGTTGTACATGTTGCCCGGATCGGCGGCGCGTATTTTTTCTATATCATCAAGAACGGAAACTTCGGTGCTTTTCATTTATACCTCACGTTAGTTCTTATCAAGCGCCGACCGGTAGCTTTGCAGCTTGCGGATTACCGCCTGAGGGGAGCCACTTGCCATTACCGAGCCAACCAAATGCTTAACGAGGTTAGAGTCAATCTTTTTTACCTGACGGCAGAGGTCGAATATCTTCGCCGGGTTCATGGACAGTGAATCGACGCCCATGCCGATGAACAGCGGCAGCGCCAGCGGATCACCGGCGACTTCACCGCAGATTGAAACAGGAATTCCCGCCCGATGGCAGGCATCGACCGTCATCTTCACGAGTTGCAGGACCGACGGATGGTACGGTGTATACAGCGACGCGACACGCTGGTTGTTGCGGTCGGCGGAGATTGTGTATTGTGTGAGATCGTTTGTCCCGAGCGACATGAAATCGACCCGCTTCGCCAATTGATCGGCCATGAGGGCGGCCGAAGGAACTTCGACCATGATTCCGACCTTCATATCCGGATCGAACGGAATACGTTCCTTGCGAAGTTCGTACTTTACCAGCGCTATAAGTTTCTTGGCGCGGTCGACCTCGGTGGAATCGGATATCATCGGAAGCATCAGCTTGATATTACCGCCGGTCGAGGCGCGCAGTATCGCCCGCACCTGTTGTTTGAAAATGTCGGGCATTTCCAGCATGGAGCGGATACCGCGCAGCCCCAGCGCCGGGTTGTCCTCGCGCTCCAGCAGACCATCTTCCTTAAACTTGTCCGATCCGAGATCGAAGGTGCGAAGGATGACTTCGGTCTTCGCAAACTTCTCCGCGATCCGCGAGTAGTAGTCAAACTGCTCTTCTTCGGTCGGAAAGTGATTGGCCTGTAAGTACATAAACTCCGTGCGGTAAAGCCCGATCGGAATCCGTCGCTCGCATAGGACATCTTCGACCGGTCCCGGAAGCTCCAGGTTGGCGGCCACCGGGACTTCCTTGCCGTCTTTGGTAACAGGCGGGATCTGCGGCAGTTTCTTAATGCGGGTGATGAGCGCCGGTCCCTGGCGCTTGCGGAGCTTCTGATAGTCGGTCCAATCCGTTTGATTCGGATTGATTATCGCGACATCGTTGGTGCCGTCGAGAATGATCCGACTGCCATTGGAGACATCGGACCAGGTGAAATCAGCGACCACGACCGGCATCATAAGAGAGCGGGCGATCATGGCCATATGCGAATTGCGCCCACCCTCGTTTGTTAACAAGCCGAGCGCCTTGAGATTGCGATAGTTCATCACCTCTGCAGCGGTGAACAGCTTGCCGACCAGAATGGTGTTGGCCGTAAACTTGACCTGGGGGCGCCGACGATGGCGGTTCAGGTGCGAGACAACCCGCTTGGCGACCGCTTCAATATCGACTGCCATCTGCCGCATGTATTCATCGGGGGACCGTCGAAGCTGCAGGGTAGTATCGCCGACGAGTTTGCTGTAAATATAGCCCGCATTGCGGCGCCGGGAGACGATCTGCTCTTTAACCTGTTGCAGGAACTCGTAGTCACTGGCAATCAGGAGCTGAGCATCGAATATCTTCGCGACCGGACCGCCGATACGTTTTCCGGCAGATTCGCGAAGGCGGGTCAGTTCCTCGACCGTCCGCGCAACCGCACGCTCCAGCGAGGCAATTTCGGCCTGCACTCGCGAGGGAGGGATGGCGACTTCCGGGACTTTTTTCTCACCGGGAAAAATAACGCGGGCCGTGCCCATGACGATTCCGGACGATACCCCGATACCCCGTATGACGCGGCGACCTTTCAGCATAGCACGAATCAGCACTCCAACAGACTAAATAGTAATAAGATGAGTATACCGTGCGGATCGAAGGCGAGGCAAGTTGTTTATGGTCAGTCCATCTCGTTGAAGCCGGATTCGATAACTTTGAGCAGCGCTTCGACAGCCTGCTCCTCATCGGGACCGTCGGCTTCGACAATGATCTCCGCGCCTTTTTCGGCAGCCAGCATCATGACCCCCATGATCGACTTGCCGTTGACCCGGAGGCCGTCTTTCGTGAAATGAACTTCGGACTCGAACCGACCGGCGGTAGTGACGAGCATCGCCGAAGGCCGCGCGTGAAGACCGAGTTTGTTAACGATGCGAGTTGATTTCTTCACCATAGCGGTTATTCGCAGAGGACAAAACGTTTCCCGGATAGCTCCTGTACAATCCCTTTCATTTCCAACGCGAGAAGATACTCAAGAATCTCCGAAACCGAAAGCCCAACCTCGATCGCCAGATCATCGACCTGCCGGGGCCCCTCGGCCAGCAGATCGATCACCTGCTGCTCGATTGGGGTGACATTCGGGATCGCCCGGAAACGCCGGGCGGCAACTTCCCCCCGCAGCCGGGGGAGTTCTTCGAATACGTCCTCTACCGATGTAACCAGTCGGGCGCCCTTTTTCAAGAGAGAATTGGTGCCGAGCGAACGCTCCGCCATCGGCGCACCGGGTACGGCGAACAGCTCCCGGCCCTGCTGGAGGGCCAGTTCGGCCGTGATCAGGGCGCCCGATTTCTTACCCGCCTCAATAACAATCACGCCTTCGGACAGCCCGGAGATAATGCGGTTGCGGTCCGGGAAGGTGCTTTTGTCCGGCCCCTGCCCCGGAAGGTATTCCGAAAATACCGTGCCATGCTCGGCGATTCGCTCGGCTAGCTGGCGGTTGGTGGGCGGGTAGACGATTTCCAGCGAGGTTCCCCATACGGCGATGGTGCGCCCACCGGCATCGAGCGCACCGGTGTGAGCGGCCGTGTCGATACCTTCGGCCATGCCCGAGACGACGGTGATTCCGGCGCGCGCCAGATCGGCAGCCAGCCTGGTGGTGAACCGTCTCCCCTGCTCGCTGGCATGGCGGGTGCCGACGATGGCGATCATTTTGTCATCGGGCGAGGGAAGCGTCCCGCGTACGAACAGGACCGGCGGTTTGTCAGGGATTTCTTCGAGCATCGGCGGAAAATCATCACCGCCCGCAAGCAGTATCTGCCAGCCAAGCTCGGCGATTTTTGCGACCGTCTCGGCAGCTTTAGGGCGATCGGTTTCGTGTTTGATCGCCGATGCTACCGCGCTGCCGATCCCGGGGACCGCTTCGAGGGCATGAAGGGACGCACCCAGGACGGCCGATACGGAGCCAAACTGCTTGATGAGTTTCCAGTACCGTCCCCGCCCCACCCCCGGCACTGTCAGGAGGGTGATAATGTCGGTCAGGATTTTGTCACGTTCGCTGTCGGTCAAGTTCCCGCTCTATTGCCTGAAGAAACGCCTCTCGGTTCAGTCCGGCGACGGCCGAGATATACAGATAGCCCGAATCGTGCTCCGATGAAATCGCATCGACATCACTTTCCGTAACGGTGTCGATTTTCGTTATGACGGTCAGCGACGGCCGGCTGGCGAGAGAGTTGTCGAACTCCAGCAGCTCCTGCTCGAGCGTGCGACGGGTGGCATCAAGATCAACATCATTGATATCAATCACGTAGATCAACAACCGCGTACGCTGAATATGCTTGAGGAACTGATGGCCGAGTCCTTTCCCCTGCGAAGCGCCTTCGATGAGACCCGGAATGTCGGCCATCACACACGACTTGTATTCGCGGAGTCGCACGATGCCTAGGTTCGGAATGAGCGTCGTAAACGGATAGTCGGCTATTTTCGGCCGGGCTGCCGAGAAGGCTGCCAGGATAGTCGACTTGCCGGCATTGGGCAACCCCACCAGGCCGACATCGGCGAGCAGCTTCAGCTCGAGAGCAAGCTTAAGGCGCTGACCGGGGAAGCCGTCCTGGGCTTTGCGCGGTGTCTGGTTGGTCGGTGACTTGTAGAAGGCGTTGCCGTGCCCGCCTTTGCCGCCGGTGGCGAGAGTAATCTCCTGTCCCGGCTCATCGAGGTCGGCGATCAGCTCGCCGGTTTCGAGATTACGCACCAGCGTGCCGACCGGCAGTTTGATCCGTACGTGCTCGCCGGAGCGTCCGGTTTTCAGGCTCCCCTGACCCGGCTGGCCGCTTTCGGCTTCGTAGGTGCGACGGTAGCGGAAGTCGAGCAGGGTCGAAAGATTGGAGTCGGCCACCGCGATGACATCGCCGCCCCGGCCCCCGTCGCCGCCCGACGGTCCCCCTTTGGGAATATATTTCTCGGTGTGGAAAGCGATACAGCCGTGCCCGCCCTGTCCCGAGGATATCTCAATCTCGACATAATCGACAAACATGAACCCAATATCCACGACCCGGGCTGCGAAGTCAATTACCATATCATGCTGTCGGACAATCGAAAAAAGGGTGTCTGTTTCGATTGACGCTGAATCGGGAGGCGTATATATTGGCGCCGTGTCCGTCCAGGAGAAACATGACAGCGCGCCGACCATCAATCAGCGCAAACGCCAGTGGTACGAAGAAACGTTTATCGTACTCGGCAGGGTCTGCCTTAAACTCCACCTCACACCCAATATCCTGACTTTCATTTCGCTCGGTTGTGCGGTTGTCTCCGGAATCTACTTCTGGCGCGCCGACATGCTGATGGGGGTGGTGTGGATGCTGGCTACCGCGTTTACCGATATGCTTGATGGCTCAACCGCCCGGGCCGGAAATCTCGGGACGGTGTTTGGCGGTATTCTCGACCACGTGTTTGATCGTTATGGTGAGTTTTTTATCCTCGCTGGCATCACCATGTCGGGTGCGGTGCATCCGGGGTGGGGGCTGTTTGCGCTGTTTGGGATGCTGATCGCATCGTATACCCGAGCGGCGGCCGAGTCGATGGGCAAGCTGGAGAACTGCGCGGTCGGTATCATGGGACGGCTGGAGAAGTTTCTGCTGATTATCGGCGGCGCCCTGACCGAAATCTGGCTGCCGGTCGGCACCTGGCCGAAGGGCGGCTGGCTGGAGTTTGCCCTGATCGTGGTCGGGGTGACATCGTTTATCACCGCCGCCCAGCGCCTTATCTACACCAAGAAAGTCCTCGGCGACCGCAAGAGTGTCTAGTCTCAGCGCACAATCGTTCCGTCAGGTGCTAGATCGCCAGCGGCGAGCGACACCTGACGGTGGCAGTCGGATGTACGCGCCTCCGGCGCGAAGCATTCGACTGAACGACGTTCGACCGAGTAGTTTACATCATCGCTGTCAGGCGGGGTCGCCTGACAGCACAATCCTGATATCTTCGCCGTGGTGTCATGCGACCTCGCTTGACACCACAGTACAATCGTTCCGTCAGGTGCTAGGTCGCCAGCGGCGAGCGACACCTGACGGTGGCAAAACAAAAACACCATCCCCACAATAAACACAGAGACCAAATCGTGATCACCGCCATCGGCAACCCCGTATACGACTATATCAAAACACAAAAGATCGAAACCGAAGGCCGCATCCTCTCCGGCTGCTCAACCAACGCCGTGCTGGCGCTTTCCAAGATGGGCGCTCACACCCGGCTGATCGGCTCGGTCGGCGATGATTTCCGCTCCCGGTTCGTGAGCGATCTCGAGCGGTTCGGCATTGCGCATCATGTGACGCCGTCCAAAGAGACCGGCGGCTTCTCGTTGATCTATTACGATGATTTCGGCAACCGCACACTCGATTTGCTCGGTAAGGCGGCGCCGATTATCGAGCTCGATCCGTCACTGTACGCCGCCTCGGACGCTGTCCTGATCGGCCCGATCCTCAAGGAAGTGTCGTTTGATTTGATCCGTGAGATCCGTCGCAACTTCAAAGGACTCTTCTTCTGTGATCCGCAGGGATTGTTGCGCGGAGTCGATTCCGACGGGCGTATCTATCACGAAAAGCCGGACGGTATCGAGGATGTCTTCGCGCTGTTTGATGTCGTCAAGCCGAACGAACTCGAAGGCAAAGTGCTGACCGGGATTGACTGTCGCAAAGACCCGTACCAGGCGGCGAAGATCATCAAGTCGTGGGGGCCGAAGATCGTGGTGGTCACGCTGGCCGAGTTGGGTTCGGTCATCTACGACGGCAAGAAGTATATCGACATCCCGCCGTACGAGATTGATTTGGTCGATGCTACCGGCGCGGGTGACACGTACATGGCCGGGTTTACGTTTGAGTATCTGAAGACGCGCGGTGATCTTCGCAAGAGCGGGTGTTATGCATCGTGTACGTCGTCGATCATGATCGAGAATGTCGGCCCGGACTTTGCGATGACGGAGTCGGCAATCCGCAAGCGCCAGGCGACGCTTCTGGACATGGAGGGCTTCAAGGTCCGCGTGGGCGTGAACGCGTAGGTCGCCCGCCGGTGACGGGCTATGGGTCCAACAATCGACTTGTTCTTGTTGAGTAGCCCACCCCTCTGGGGTGGGTGATTCCGTAGGGCGGGTCCGTCTTCGAACCCGCCGGAGACACCCACCATAAATGGTGGGCCACCCAGAGTAGACAGAACGAAGTTCTGTCATTCCCGCGCAGGCGGGAATCCATCTTTGTCTTTGCTCTTTGCGAGCCTTCGCGTATCGCGGGTCCGTCATCGAACCCGCCGGAGACACCCACCATAAATGGTGGGCCACCCAGACGATTTGATTTGGATCGGCAGGGCTCCAAACATGGCAGCAAAGCTAAGCGACCTTCGTCACGGAAAGTACCATACCTATATCAGCTCTGCAGTATACCGAAGTATGCTCGACTCCATGAAGTTCGCTCGCACCACCGGAGAGCACATGTGGGAACAACGGGAATGGACTTTCCTTGATGAGAGACTTCACGTATATAGATCCTCATGGGTCTGGGAGCCGTGACTTCTTGGGCAACGGAGTGCTTCTCTCACGCATTGTTTCCTCCCGTCCCCCTCCGGAACTCCAACCCACCCTCCGGCGTTTTAACTCCTATAGCTGAAACGAAGACAGAAGCAGCCCACATTACGGGCGACAGGAGGTACCGCATGGAAAAAACCCGACGCGATTTCATGAAAACCGCCGGCATGACCGCTCTCGCCGGAAGCCTGATCGGCTCACCGTTGTTCACGGCCGGGCAGGTGTCGGCGCAGGATGCCGGCGCGCCGAGCTCGATCGAACTGCCCCCGCTGCCGTACGCGTACGACGCGCTCGAACCATACATCGATACCGCCACCATGCAAATTCACCACGACAAACATCACCAGGGATATGTCAACGGCCTGAAAGCCGCCGAGGCCGCGCTCGCCGAAGCGCGCGACAAAAATGACTATGCGATGATCGAGTACTGGTCGAAAAAGCTGTCGTTCAACTACGGCGGCCATTACCTGCACAGCATGTTCTGGGAGATCATGGCGCCTTCAGGCAACGGCGGCGGCGGCCAGCCGGCCGGTCTGCTGATGCAGTATATCGCGAAAGATTTCGGCTCGTTTGACAACTTCAAGGCGCAGTTCACCGCGGCGGCTTCGAAAGTCGAAGGCTCCGGGTGGGGTGTGATACACTACCGCCCGATGGATGACCGGCTGGTGATCGGCCAGATCGAAAATCAGCACAAACTCGCCATGTGGGGCTCGACCCCGATCATGGGGATCGATGTCTGGGAGCACGCGTATTACCTGAAGTATCAGAACAAGCGCGGCGAGTATGTCGACAACTGGTGGAACATCGTCAACTGGCCTTCGGTCTCGAAACGCTTCCGCGCCGCCAAAGGTGTGTGATTAATTGGTGCGTGGCGTACGTCCGCGTGCGCCACGCGACCGGGCGAGTCAGACTGTGCTGTCGGGCGACCCCGCCTGACAGCGTCGTGGCGATCAGTAGGCTGAGGCTGCTTGCAGCCCGGCTCTTGTCAGGTTGCAGGCGACCTGGCCTACTCGCTCTGAATGTGCGGCTTGCGTGGCCGTGACCCCGGATCAGGTCCGGGGTCACGGCCACATGCGGGATCACGGCCACGTTCACTCTCTCACGCCTTGATCCCGTCGAACAAAAACGAAATCAGATACTCCCCCACCCCGATTCCGCTCGGCGCCTGATTAGAAAAGCGCCGGGCAACGATCCCATCGACCATCACCGATACCAGGTACGCCGTCTGCTCGATATCAAAATCACCGCGTATCTCCCCGGTCAACTCGCCGCGCAAAATGATCTCAGCGATATACTCCCGGAAATGCCGCTCCGGATCGATCCCTTCGATCGTCACCCCGGCGTGCTTCAAACCTCTCGTCGCAAACAGGTAAAAGGTCTGCTCGGCGCGGTGCAGCTTGCTGTTGACGACGATTTCATGATACAGATAACGGATGCGGTCTTTCGCCAGCGCCGCTCTCTCCCGTCGCCTGATATCGGCAGTCCACAGCGCAAGATCGTCATCGAATATGAGCAGGCAAAACTCCAGCAGGTGGGCTTTCGAGGGAAAGTACTGAAAAAACGAGCCTTTGGAGATCGCACAGGTCCTGCAGATACGGTCCACCGACAGGCCGTCGTAACCATACGTCCCGAACAGGGCGATCCCGCGACGGTAGATCAGTTCCTTTTTGTCGGGGGGCAGACGACGGAAAGTGTCAGTGACCACCCCGGCGCTGACAAGCTGTGCGATCAGGTTTTCGTTGAGCATACGCGTTTTTCCGACATTCTGTGGCCACCTGAACTCCCCCGCCGTTTGGCTCCCACAGCAAGCTGTGGGCGACCCGCTTCCGCCGTGGCGGGGGCGGCGGTACTTGTAGGGTAGGTCTGTCTTCAGACCTGCCAGTGTGTGGCGGGTTCGAGGACGGACCCGCCCTACGACGACTTGTGGCCCACCTAAAGCTCCCGCCGTGGCGGGGGCGGCAGGTGGGACGGCTCTCCCGGCAGAACCACTTCGCTCGCCAAGGCGAGCTTCGGGTTCTGCCCTACAACTCTCTTGTGGGGCAGGTCTGTCTTCAGACCTGCCAGTGCGTGGCGGGTTCGAGGACGGACCCGCCCTACGACGACTTGTGGCCCACCTAAAGCTCCCGCCGTGGCGGGGGCGGCAGGTGGGATGACGTAATGGCAGAACCGCTTCGTCCGCCAATGCGGACTCGGGTTCTGCCCTACCGTCCCTCTGTCAGGTCGCAAGCGACCTGACCTACTCGGCTCAGCATGACGGTCTAATGACACCGCGGCGCAAGCCACTAGTGACCAATCAGTCATAATATATATACCATAGATATATAAACGCAAACACAATTCAAATACTCGTTGACCACCTCCGATACCCGGCAATACCTTCCCCCAGTCATGTGAATAACCGTTGCAGTGGATCGATAGATCAGAAAGGATTCTCTATGCCGAAAGTCAGAGTTGCTATTATCGGCGTCGGCAACTGCGCCTCATCGCTGGTGCAGGGTGTCGAGTTTTACAAGAAAACCAAGGACGACGACCAGGTGCCCGGCCTGATGCACGTCAATCTCGGCGGCTACCGGATCAGCGATATCGAGTTCTCCGCCGCCATCGATATCGACAAGAACAAGGTCGGCAAGGACCTCTCCGAAGCGATTTTCACCAAGCCGAACAACACCTTCAAGTTCTGCGATGTCCCGAAGCTGGGCGTACCGGTCATGCGCGGTATGACGCACGACGGTCTCGGCTTTTATCTCTCGCAGATAATCGAGAAAGCTCCCGGCGACACGGTTGATATCGTCAAGCTGCTCAAAGACACCAAGACCGATGTGGTGATCAATTACCTGCCGGTCGGCTCCGAAGAGGCGACCAAGTGGTATGTCGAGCAGATTCTCGACGCCGGTTGCGGTTTCGTGAACTGCATCCCGGTCTTTATCGCCCGCGAAGCCTACTGGCAGAAGCGCTTCAAGGAGCGCGGCCTGCCGGTGATCGGCGATGACATCAAGAGCCAGGTCGGCGCAACGATCGCTCACCGCGTGCTCACCCGCCTCTTCCTCGAGCGCGGTGTCAAGCTCGAGCGTACCAGTCAGCTCAATGTCGGCGGCAACACCGACTTTTTGAACATGCTGGAGCGCTCGCGTCTGGAGTCGAAAAAGATCTCCAAGACCAACGCCGTGACCAGTCAGCTCAACTATGAGATGGCTCCCGGCGCGGTCCATATCGGACCCTCGGATTATGTCCAGTGGCTCGACGACCGCAAGTGGGCGTATATCCGCATGGAAGGAACCACCTTCGGCAACGTCCCGCTGAATGTCGAACTGAAGCTGGAGGTCTGGGACAGCCCGAACTCAGCGGGTGTGGTGATCGACGCCGTCCGTTGCTGCAAGCTCGGCCTGGACAACGGTCTGGCCGGCGCCCTGATCGAGCCGTCGTCGTACTTCAAGAAATCGCCGCCGGTCCAATACACCGACTCCGAGGCCCGTCAGTTGACCGAAGAGTTTATCGCCAAGTACGGCTGGAAGGGCGAAGGCAGCAAGACGAAGAAGGTCCGCGCTGCCGCCAAAACGCAGAAGACCAAAAAGCCGGCCGTCAAGAAAACAGCTAAGCCGGCCGCTCCCAAAAAGGGCGCTGCCAAGCGCGTGGTGAAGAAGAAAAAGTAGTTTCGTCTCTACCACCGAATCAGTAGCTTACAACCGGCGATGGCAACATCGCCGGTTTTTTTCATCTCTTTGCGGCTGATGGAGAATCGATGGGATCGAAGACGACACGCGGACGGTTGATCACGTTCGAGGGGATCGACGGGTCCGGCAAGACGACACAGCTGAAGAAAAGCGCGCAGTATCTCGAACAGCGCGGACTTGAGGTGGTCGTTCTTCGCGAACCCGGCTCCACCAAAGTCAGCGAGAAGATACGCAGGATTCTGCTCGACCCCACCCTTGAGATAAGCGACCTTACCGAACTGCTGCTTTACGAGGCCGCCCGCGCCGAAGTGGTCGAACGCGAGATGCGACCTCTGCTGGCGCGCGGGACCACGATTCTGTGCGACCGATTTTATGACAGTACGACCGCCTATCAGGGCTACGGCCGGGGGCTGGATCTTTCGATGGTGAAGAAACTGCACACCATCGCGGTCGGCGACGTGCGTCCCGACCTGACGTTCGTGTTCGACCTGCCGTTCGCCACCGCCCTGACCCGTCGCGGCAAAAACCCTGACCGGCTGGAGTCCCAGTCGAAGGCGTTTTTTCGTCGCGTCGCCCGCGGTTTCCGTGAGTTGGCCCGCTCGGAACCGGGACGCGTCAAGCTTATCAACGCCAAACCATCGATCGAGAAGATCTTCAGCGCCGTCACCCGCGAACTCGACAAGCTGTTGAGGCTGTCATGACCGAGCCGATCCTGCTCTCCCGCCGCGACATCCTGTTGTCGGTGGTGCTTCTGATGATGCTTGTTATGCTGGCCGGTGGAATGGGCGTCTACGTGCTGGCGGACCCGTCGCTGAAGCAAGCCAACACCATGGCGATCGCCGCCGAGATTATCAGTACCTACTATGCCGAGCCGTTCGACTGGCAGGAGATGATCGATGCCGGTCGGCGCGAGATGCTCTCCACGCTCGATCGCTACAGCGGCTATATCGAGCCGAACCGCTTCACACAGATGCACGAGGATTTCACCGGCGCGTATGGCGGGATCGGGGTGAGCGTGGTGCCGCACGACGACGGCTTGCTGGTCATGTCGGTGCGGGAGAGCGGCCCGGCCGCCCGGGTCGGCTTACTGAGCGGTGATGTCATTATCCGCGCCGACAGCGTGCGCCTCTCGACATTGACCGCCGATGAGTCTTCGGACCTGCTTCGCGGGCCCGAAGGAACTCTGGTAGAAATCACCTTCGTGCGCCCGACCGACGCCGACACCGTGACGGTCGAGGTGACACGTGAGCGAATTGATCTGCTGCATATTCCATTCGCCGGCTTCACGCGCGACAGCGCGATATATATCCGTCTCCTCGATTTCCAGGCGGGCGCCTCCGAGGACATGAAAGAGGCTCTCGACTCCCTGCTGGCGCAGAAGGCCGACCCGGTCGGCGTTATACTCGATTTCCGCGGCAACCCCGGCGGTTTATTCAGCGAAGCCTATCACACGGCCAGCCTGTTTCTCGAGTCCGGGCGATTGATTGTCGGCACCGACGCCCGCTCGCGCTGGGAAGAAGAACAGCACCACTCTTCGGGATCGGACATCACCAACGGCCTGCCGCTGGCGATTCTCGTGGACAACGGAACAGCATCGTCGGCGGAGATCGTCTCCGGTGCGTTGCAGCAGCTCGGTCGCGCCACATTGGTGGGCGATACGACATTCGGCAAGGGACTGGTGCAGGGCTTCACGCAGTTTGGCGACGGCAGCGGCCTTCGATTAACGATCTCGCGCTACTATCTGGAAGGGGGGAAGTTCCTCAACGAGTTTGATTCCACCCTGCACGATACCGGACATGGTCTGGTGCCCGATATCGAGGTTCAGTTTATCGACCGTGAGGATTTTCCGCGCGCTCTCGAACAGTCGTTGTTGCTGCAGGAGTTCGCACATCGACACGAAGAACAGATCGTCTCCCACCCGCAGCAGTTCGCGCTTGACCAGGTGTGGCTGGAGCGATTCCGGGATTTCACGCGCGAGCACGGATTCGTCTACGAATCTGAGCGAACCGACCGGATCGACCTGTTGCTGGAGATTGCACAACTCGAGGAAAGCCGCCCGGCGGTGGTGCGAAGCGCCGAACGGCTCCGCGATATCTCGGCGGCCGAAGACAATCAGGCGTTTGAGCAGTATCGGACGTATATAGCGTCGCGCCTCAAGCAGATCGCCTTCGAACGGCGATTCGGCGCCTACCGCATGTACCGGGATGTCGTTGTCAACGAGCGGCCCGATATACGGCTCGCCGCGCGCGTGCTGACCGGAGCGACGCCGTGACCGACCAGCTGCTGCTGCTCGCCGGGGGAATCGCAGCAGGACTGATCGGTGGCTACCTTGGTGTCGGCGGCGGCACGATCCTCATTCCCTATCTGACACTCGTCACCGGCCTCGACATCAAAGCTGCCGTTCCGGTCTCGCTGGCGGGAGTGGCGGTGAACTCACTGGCATCGTCGACCGCCTACCTCCGCATGGGCATGGTTGATTTTGAGCTGGTGATCGTGCTGTCGGTGTTCATGGTAATGGGGAACATTGTCGGCTCGACCATCTCGTCGATCGTCTCCCCGGAGTTGATCACACTGCTTTTTGCTATTACCCTGTTGTATACGGCGGGGACGCTGCTCAAGGGGCGGCACGATAGTGCTGTCCTCGATTTCGGCGTCAACCGAAGGCACGCGATTCTGTTGTCAATCCCGTTTACACTGGCGATCGGTTCGCTCGGCGGTTTGGTCGGACTGGGCGGGGCCGAACTGTTGATCCCCCTGTTGTACCTGTTGATCGCGCAGCCGATGAGTACAGCGCGCGGGACAGCCTCGTTCTCGGTCGGTTTCTCGGCCACCGCCGCCCTTGCCGTCTACCTGACAAAGGGCGTCGTGCCTCTCGACGACATCGCGCCCGTGGTGGTGGGGATCGTTCTGGGCGGGCGGCTCGGCGCATCGTTTGGCACCCGGGCCAAACCGCTGGTGGTGCGGGCGGCGTTTTCGGTCATGCTGGTCTATCTCGCCTATAAACTCGGCTGGGAGTCTCTATGGTCGATTATGTAAGCGGACAGAAATTCAGCCTTCGCCGACTCGGCATTCTGCAGGTCATCCTGGTGATCCTGCTTCTCTCCTGGTTTGTCGGCGGGGCGGTGCTAACACGAATGGGCCTGTATCCGGTGACTCTCCCGCCGGCCGGACAGATTGGCCTGATAGCGATAATCGTTGGTACCTTCGCACGCTTACTGGTACTCGCCGATCAGTTTCGTCGGGCGCGGCTGTATCGCCTCTGGCTGCTGAGCTACATGCTGATCCTGTTGATTCTTGCACCGGTGGTGGCGGAGATTTTCGAACCATGAGTGAATCCCGCTGCGCCATATTCTGTGATTTCGACGGCACCCTGGCCCGTCGTGATGTCGGCTATCATCTGTACAACAGGTTCACGGGCGGCCGTTGCAACGAGCTGATCCCCGATTGGAAAGCCGGCACCCTCTCCACACGCGACTGTCTGCTGAAAGAGGCTGCCATGTTCCGCGGTGAACCGGACGAGGTCTTCGCGTTCCTGGACACCTTCGAACTCAACCCCGGTTTTGTCGAGTTTGCCGCACTCGCGACACGATGCAACATCCCGTTGCACATCATCTCCGACGGACTTGACGTATACATCAATCACATTCTCACCCGCCATGGTATCAACGATATCCCGGTGATCTGCAATCACGCCCGTCTTGTTGATGGCGGCATGGTACTGGAGTTTCCGTACGACGATCCGCACAACACCGGCGGCGGCGTCTGCAAAGGCGACCGAATCGCCGAGTACCGTCGAGGACAAAAAGGTCCCTTAACGATCATTTTTATCGGTGACGGCCTCTCCGATATCGGCGCCCTTCCCCAAACAGATATCCTTTTCGCCAAAAAAGACCTGGCCCGATATTGCGACCGAAGAAATATTCCGTATACTGCGTTCGATACGTTCCATGATATCACCGGGGAGCTGGTCGCACGCTCCCTGTTCGTTCCTTGACCTTCTGGAGGACTCGTGAAAGCCATTCTGATGGCCGGCGGCTTCGGCACCCGCCTGCGCCCCCTCACAATAAATATGCCCAAACCGATGGTTCCGATCGGCAATATCCCGATCATGGAACATGTCGTCTCGCTACTTGCCAAACACGGCATTACCGACATCACATCGCTGCTCTATTTCCAGCCCGATGAAATCAAGAACTATTTCGGCGACGGCTCCCTGTTCGGCGTCAAGATGGACTACTGCCTGCCCGATGCCGACTACGGCACCGCCGGCGCGGTCCGCTATGCCCTCAGCAACGCCGACGACCGTGTCCTGGTCATCTCCGGCGATCTTATCACTGACTTCGACCTGAGCGAAGCCTTGCGCTGGCACGAAGAGAAACGGGCCGAGGCTACGATCCTCCTGACTCATATCGAGAACCCCCTGGCATACGGGATCGTGATCACCAGCGCCGACGGCCGTATCGTGCGGTTCCTCGAGAAACCGTCCTGGGGCGAAGCGTTCTCCGATACGATCAACACCGGCATTTACATCCTTGAGCCATCGGCCATACAGCACATCCCCCAGCAGACCAACTTCGATTTCTCGCAAAACCTCTATCCGCTCATGCTCTCCAAGGGAATGGGGCTGTACGGCAAAATCATGGACGGCTACTGGAAAGATGTCGGCAACGTCGGCGAATACCGACTGGCCCATCAGGATATGTTCAACGGCCGACTGGCCCTGGATCTCAAATCTCAGCTGACCGAGCAAAACGGCGCCAAAGTGTACCGCGGAAGCAACGTCCACATCGAGGATGGTGTCGAATTCTCCGGAACGGTGGTGCTCGGTGACGACGTCTACATCGAGGGTGGCACGAGAGTCACCAACTCCGCTATCGGCGACCGCACCCGGGTCGGTCGTGGTACCAACCTGAGCAATACTGTCATTTGGTCGGACAATCTGATCGGCTCCGGGGTAAGCGCCGGCGACGCGATAGTCTGCAACCGCTCCAAGGTGGGCGACGGCACCCGGTTGGCCGAGAAGGTGATCGTGTCGGATAACTGTGTGATCGGTTCCAAGGCCGTTGTCAAAGCCAACTGCAAGATCTGGCCCGGCAAGACGGTCGATGACGGCGCCATTGTCTCCAGTTCACTCATCTGGGGCGACAAGTGGAACCGTGAGCTTTTCACCGACTCCAAACTGACCGGACTGGCGCTGACCGAGGTCACCCCCGAAATGGCGGTTCGGCTCGGCGCCGCGCTGGGTGCATCGCTCGGACAGGGCGCGTCGGTCGTGACCAGCCGAGACGCTTCGGACCTCTCGCGTCTGCTTCGCCGCTCGCTGCTGTCGGGCATTCTGGCCTCGGGCGTACATGTCGCCGACCTCGAAGCCATGCCGGTGCCGATCGTCCGTTACGGCCTCAGTCAGGGGCACTACGCGGCCGGCATCTATGTCCGCCACAACCCGCTGGACTACCGGCTGATTGATTTCATTCTGTTTGATGGCTCCGGACTGGACATGCCCACCTCGCGGCTGAAGAAGATCGAGCGCAACTATTTCGGCGAAGACTACGAGCGCGCCTCGCTCGATAAAATCGGCCACCTCGAGCGCCCCCAGGGCGTCCTGCTCAACTACCGACAGGACTTCATGGCCGAGCTCGATATCGACCTGATCAAACGGGCCGGGTTCAAGATCGTCGTCGACCACTCCAACGGACCGTCTTCGCAGCTCTTCCCCGACCTCTTCTCGGTGCTTGGGGTTTCGGCGACTGAACTTAACGCCAACCTCAATCCGCGCAAGTTCTCGAGCACCCAGTCCGATCGGACCCAGGCGCTGGTGCAGTTGTCGGCGATTGTCTCTTCGATCAGAGCCGACTTCGGCGTCATCTACAACTCGGCCGCTGAGAAACTGACCGTTGTCGACGAAACCGGTACCCCGCTCGACAGCCAGGTCCTGCTCCTGATCGTCACCGAGCTGTTTGTCGCCGCGTACAAGCCGGAGCGGATTGCGGTGCCGGTGGCGGGGTCGATGGGGGTCGAAGCGATCGCCGAGCAGTACGGCACCGAGGTTATCCGCGTCGGCTCCGATCATCGGGCCATGATGGAGGTCCGCCGGACCGGCGAAGTCGGCTTCGTGGGCGGCACCCGAGGCGGGTTCATTTTCCCCGGCTTCCAGATGGGCGCCGATGCCCTTTTTGCGACATCCAAGATTCTCGAGCTAATGGCTAAGACCCGCCTCAGCCTTGGCGACCTGCGTGCAAAACACGACCGCTACCACCGCAAGTCCGGCTCGGTTCCCTGTCCGTGGGAGAAGAAGGGTACGGTCATGCGCAAGCTGATTACGTCGACCCAGGACAAAAAGCGGGAGTTGATAGACGGGGTCCGGGTATTCGAAGATGGCGGCTGTGTGCTGATCACCCCCGACCGCGCGCACGCGTCGTTTAATATCATGGCCGAGTCAGAGTCTGTCGAATCCAGCAAGAACTTGTTGTCACGGTATTCCAGATTTGTCGAAGAAAGTCAGGGCTGAAACAGGACTGAAGCACTCCATGACAGTCTCATGACAGACTGTCTGCATGGATCGAAACAAGTCAGGCTGAGCCAACATCAAGTCAGGCTGAGCCTGTCGAAGCCTGACAGCAAGCTCGGGGGGGATCCGGTCGCCCAAAAGAGAGGAGGCCGCCAGGTTGTGGGGCCCGGCGGCCTTGATAGGTTGGGAACTAAGATGTGATTGACTTAGGCTATTGTGTCTCGGTCAGTCACTTGTTTATACGAGACCTTCCGAGCAAGGTTTCACCGGGTCCATATTTTTTTCTTTTCTGCTCTCCTTTAACCCATTCTTAACCTTGCCATTGACGCAATTCCTGCTATTTTTAGCACTTTACCAACCGGAAGATCGGTTCACCAAGAGCACTTTCCCGCAGGAGCTGGATCATGGATTACAAGACACGTACCAAAATCGCCCGGATTGTTGTCGACGACGCCGTGCCGGTCGACTCCGAGGTTATCATTCTCGGCTGGATCAGGACGGTACGGGTCAGCAAGAATGTCGCTTTCGTTGAAGTCAACGACGGTTCCTGCATGAAAAATATCCAGGGGGTGGTCGAAGACCCGTCGGCCTTCCCGGTTCTCGACCAGCTCGCCACCGGCGCGGCGATTCGTATGAAAGGCGTCCTGAAACCTTCGCAGGGCAAGGGACAGAAATACGAAATCGGGATCACCGAGCTGCAGTTGGTCGGGGCGGCCGATGACAAGTATCCGCTCCAGAAGAAACGCCACAGTTTCGAGTTCTTGCGCGAGATAGCCCACCTTCGCCCGCGCACGAATACGTTTGGCGCCATCAACCGCCTGCGCTCGAAAATGGCCTACGCCATTCACAAGTACTATCAGGAACGCGGGTTCTACTATATCCATACGCCGATTATCTCGGCCTCGGACTGCGAAGGGGCCGGGGATATGTTCCGCGTCACCACCCATGACCTGACCAACGTGCCGATGGTTGACGGGAAGATAAACTGGGACGATGATTTCTTCGCCGCCGAAGCATACCTGACCGTGTCCGGTCAGCTCGAAGGTGAGCTGTTGGCGACCTCATTGGGCGATATTTACACGTTTGGACCTACTTTCCGCGCCGAAAACTCCAACACCTCGCGGCACGCCTCGGAGTTCTGGATGATCGAGCCGGAGATGGCCTGGGCGGAGCTTGACGACGACATGGATCTGGCCGAAGACTTCCTGAAGTACCTGTTTAAGTTTGCGCTCGAAGAGTGCGCCGAGGACATGGAATTTTTCGACCAGTGGGTCGCCAAAGACGAAGAACTTCGGCAGCGCCTAGAAAATGTCGTGAACTCCGATTTCGAACGGATCACCTACACCGAAGCCGTCAAGATTCTTGAGAAGAAGAAGGACAAGTTCGAATTCCCGGTCCACTGGGGCGCCGACTTACAGTCCGAACACGAACGGTTTCTGACCGAAAAAACGTTCCAGAAGCCGGTGATCGTCTACAACTACCCCGACGAGATCAAAGCCTTTTACATGCGCTTAAACGACGACGGCAAGACTGTCGCGGCGATGGATGTGCTGGTGCCGGGGGTCGGCGAGATTATCGGCGGCTCACAGCGCGAAGAGCGCCATGATGTTCTGAAGGATCGGATCATCTCGAAAGGGATCGGCGATCTGGAGAACTACGAGTGGTACCTGGACATCCGCCGCTGGGGATCGGTGCCGCACGCCGGGTTTGGTCTCGGCTTCGAACGGTCGTTGATGTACATCTCCGGCATGGCGAACATCCGCGACGTCATCCCCTTCCCCCGCGTTCCCCGCTGGGCGAAGTTCTAGTTGGCGTGGGAGCCCCTGTGGTTCCCACTTCGCGTGGCCGTGACCCCGGATCACGTCCGGGGTCACGGCCACGAAGTCGGATGCTTCTCGCCGAAGGCGAGCTTGTTGGTCTGTTCTGTCGGATGCTTCTCGCCGAAGGCGAGTACATCCGACAGTGGCTTGGGCTAGCCCTCACCCCATCCGTGAAGCGAGATACGCGGCGTCTTCGGCTTTGTAGTTGAAATCGTCGTCTTTGACCGTGTCCGGCACGTTCACCCGCTCCCACTCGACCGTGCGACGAATCGCTTCGGCCCGGCCAATCGGTTCGGTGAAACCGAGCTCGGCGCGGATGCGGCTGGAGTCGGCATCGAGATGATGGCGGTAGTCGAGTGGCTGTTTCAGATGATCGGGCAGGTGCTCGTCACTCACGCCGACCACGTCACCGTTCCAACCGGCGGCGCGGCCGATCGCCTTGATCCAGTCGCGCTCAGTCAGCGCTTCGGGCTCGCCGACATTGTAAATCCGCCCGGCGGCGGCATCGTTGGTGACCGCGAGACAGATTGCGTGGGCGACATTTTCGACATAGCCGCGCATCCACCGCGCCCTAAGCTGCGCGTCGGGCAGCAGGATAAACGGGCGGCGGTCGTCCATGCGCTTGAGATAGTCGAACAGGCGATGCTGGCGGTCGCCCGGACCGTAAACCATCGGCAGGCGAAGGATCGTCCAGGGAAGCTTGTCCTGGTCAATCAGAGCGCGCTCAACTAAGATCTTGTCGTAGTCGTAGAGCCAGTTCGACTTGTCGAGCCGGTCGGTTCGGTACGGGTAGTACTTTTCGCGGAGCGGCGAGTTTTCGGTCAGGCGCGCGGGGTCAATCTCGCCGCTGTCTTTCATCCGCAGCAGGTCCATGTTGCGGTAGACATCGACGGAGCTTATCAGCACGTACCGATCGGTGCGACCGGTCAAGGCGTTGACCGTCCGGACCGCTTCGGAGTCGGTCATGAGGATCATGTCGAGCACGACATCGGGTGCAAAGCGCTCGATTGCAGGGACGTGTTCACCGATCTTGGAACGGTCGGCGTGGATGTGGTCCACGCCCGGCGGGAGTTTTATACGCGACTCCCCCCGGTGATAAATCAAGACCTGATGTCCCTGCGCATGAAGGGAGCGGATGACATACGGCCCCATAAACCGGGTGCCGCCGATAACGACGATATTCATACGATGTCTGCGGTCTCTTTGCTACGATGTCGCCAGGGCTGCCTCGCGTTCCAGCGCCCGCTGCCGTACGAAGGCGTAGGCGAACGAAATGGTCTCGTTGAAGTGCGCGGCCTGGTGATAGTACGAGCGCGCTTCGCGCAAATCACCCATCCCTTCAAACGCCTGTCCCAGCCGGAACAGGTTGTAGGGGTTGCGCAGGCTGGCCTGTTTGAGCTCGGCAATCGCCGTTGCGTATTCCTTCTCGGCGAGAGCGATTATCCCGGCCAGTTCGTGTGCGACACGAATCGTTCCCGGGTTCTGCATCCGGCGCGCCCAGTCGGCAAACTCTTTCTGGTTGCTCCGCGCGGTTTCGATATCACCGCGTTCCACCGCTATGCGCGCTTCGAAATAGTAGGTGTTGAGGACGCTGTTTTCCTTAACGGCGTCGGAGACGCTGGCGTTGTGAATACACGTACTGTACTTGTCAAGGTACTCTTCCGCCTTGTCCAGTCGTCCGGCTTCGCCGACAATCGCCACCAGCTGGAGCCAGTCGTTGGCCATGGCGCTCGAGTCATGATCGGCCTGAGCCAGCGCGTACTGACGTTCAATCGCCGCAATTGCCGAATCGTAGTTCCCCTGATCAACCCACACGGCTGCTGTCGCAGCGAGCGCCTGACGCTTGCGACCGTCGTTGGTCGACTGCTGGAACATCGTGTCGAGCTGCGCGCGGGCGGCGTCGTGGTTACCCTGAAGCATCAGGTTCGACGCGATACCGATATGGGAGAAGACGAAGTCCGGGCTGATCTGCAGCGCCTTGCGATACATCTCGATCGACTTGTCGAACTGACCCGATTTCAGCAGCAACTCCGCATACGAGTCGTACGGGTTGGGATCGTCGGGGATAAGCGCGATATATTTCTTGAATGCTTCCTCGGCTTTGTCGTACTGGCCGAGGATGCGATACGAATAACCCATCTGGTTGTAGATCTGCGAAAACTCGGGGTCTATCTGCTCCGCCTTTTTGTACTGAGCGATCGCCTTGTCGAAGTCCTGTTGCCCGAAGTAGTAGTTGCCCAGCTGCGAGACCGCTCGCACGTCGCGCGGGTACATCTGCTCGAGTTTCTGAAGATACTCCTCCTGCTTGCGCGCGTCGCCGTTGACACCGGCTTGCACTGCAAGTATCCACAATTGCTCCCCCTTACCGGCGTTATCGAGGAGCGAGACCGCGCGATCGTAACTCTCGAAGAACTCCTTCGGCGTCTGCGAGGCAAGCGCCAGGTAGATGTGCGCCATGGCAAACCCGGGGTCAGCCTCGATCGCTCGCTCGAAATACGGTATCGCTTCCTGGGCGCGGAGTTTCTCCGACAACTCCCGACCCGCATAGAACTCCTCGCGGGCGAGATCGGACGAAGTCGTGATCGGCATGGTGCCGTCGTCGGTCCCCGAACAGCTCCACAGCCCGACGGTCATCGCGAGCGGCAAAGCAAGAGCAAGCAGCCGTGTATATCTCATTCTATCATCCCTCGTATCAAAAGGCGTCGCGCCCTGAGTATCTGGTCGATCGGATTCCTGCCTCCGTCACCCTTCGACAGGCTCACGGTGACGTTGGTTGGCCAAACTATACTGGTACCCGCAAGCGTAGTACCCGAAAGCGACCGGTTGTCTTCCAACATAGAACAGCCCAGCCGTCAATACAAGCCCAACCTGCAACGGGCGGATCTACGTGGACCAGACTGTACGCTATTGATACGAGGCGCCGGATCGGGGAGTTTCACCGGTTGACAATACGCTCTGTCATCGTTCTGTCATTCGCTCACCAGCACCGAGATCGGGTAATGGTCGCTGAACCCGTTCTGGTTGAACCCCGCAGCCGACGGTCGACCAAACCGGATCGGCGCCGGATAGTCGCCGTCGGAAACCATCTCCGGGAAGCGTTCAACCGCCACCGGATAGGAACCATCGGCGGCCTTCTTGATCTGCAACCCTTCGTTCCCCGTAAGCAGCCCTTTGGCGACTATGAACTGATCAAGCACGTTCGGAAAGTTGTCATAGTAGTGGGTGCCGATCCCCGCACCGCAGAACGGCCACATCAGGTTGAACATCCGCGCCGAGCGGGCGTTGGTGACCTTTTCGCGGCTGTTTCCTGAAAGCGCGTAGAAGGTCATGGAGCGGTTGAATGGCTCGTCGTTGAAATCGCCCATGGCGAGGACGTTGGCGTTGGTACCAACTATGTCACGGATACGTTCGTGCCAGTACGCCAGCGTCTCCCCGGCCATCATCCGATACGGTTCCGATTCCCATTCACCGCCGGAGCGCGATGGCCAGTGGTTGCCGATCGCGATCAACAGGTTGCCGTCGGCCGTCCTGAAGTTGACCTGATACAAATCGCGGGTCGCACTCCGTTTCTGGATGACATGAAAGAACTCCTGTTCGGCCGTGAATTTTGCGCTGTCGTAGATGAAGCCGACATCGATGCCGCGCGCATCCGAAGCGTCGTGGTGCGCCACCTGGTAGGCACGCCCCAACGGCGCCAGCGATGCCACCAGCAGGTCCATGACGGTCTTGTTTTCGACCTCGCAGACACCAAGCAGATCCGGACCGGCGCCGTTGTTCATCTGCGTGATGATGCTTACCAGCCGCGAGATCTTCTTGTCACGAACCTGCGTGGTCCAGCCTTCAAGTTCGCTTTTGAGTTTGCTTTGCAGCCATTCGGGTCGGCCGGGCGCGTTGTTGATGTCGAACAGGTTTTCGACATTCCACCATGCCACGTAGTGAGTCTTCATGGTTCAACCTCGTCTCCTGGGTTTGCCGCCCCAACCCGAGCCCAGTACAAACCGAGCGAGCGACTGATTTGAGTATATGTGTGATGTCGTCCCCGTGCTGTCCCCCACGGGGATAACCTAATTTCGGACTGCGACAATGTCAACGATCTCTACGACGTTACTCCTCTTCTTGCGCTTGCTTGTTGAATACGTTATGGTGAAGACGGGTGTCAGCCGTTGTCGGGACGTTTCGTGCGACGCCCGACTGGCTGGAATGAATCACGTACGCTTAGTAAGTTATCGACCGGGGGTACCATGCCGGAATTTCGACAGAATCTCGCTACCAAGGACTGGGTGATTCTCGCTCCCGAGCGAGGCAAACGTCCATCGGACTACGCCAAAGAAAAAAAGCCGCGCCCGCCGCAGCCTGTCTATGACGAAGAATGTCCTTTTTGTATCGGTAACGAAGATAAGACGCTGGCGCCGACCTATGCGTGGCCGTCGAAAGACGACTGGAAAGTGCGGGTGGTGCCGAACAAGTTCGCCGCCCTTGATCCCAACCTGTCAACTACGCGAACGCAGGCCGGTCTGTTTCTGGCCGCCAAAGGATTTGGGATCGCCGAAGTGGTTATCGAACACCCCGAGCACAACCGCAATATATCAACTATGGACCTCACTCAGGTCGGCGAGATGTTGAAAGCCTGTCGGGAGCGACAGCGCGAGATCAGCCGCAATCCGAAAATCAACCTGGTGCAGATCTTCCGCAACCACGGCCCCGGCGCGGGGACGTCGCTGGCTCATCCCCACTCGCAGATCATCGCGACACCGATTGTCCCGCCCCATATTCGCTATCCCATGGAGCGGGCAGTGCACTACTACGACAACCACGGCAAGTGCGTGTTTTGTGAGATGGTAAACGAAGAACTGAGTCAGAGCGAGCGGGTGATTATCGAATCCGAAAACTTCGCAGCCTTCTCCCCCTACGCCGCCCGCTCGCCGTATGAATGCCGTATCTATCCGAAAAAGCACCAGCCGAGTTTCGTGCTCATTGGCGAGGAAGAAGTGTTCGAGCTGGCGTCGGTGCTTCGTGATCTGCTCACCCGCATGCGAACCGCCCTGGGTGATCCCGACTACAACTACATCATCCGGTCGTCGCCGGTCGGCGACGAAGACACGCGGTACTTGCACTGGTACATGGTGATCATTCCGAAGATTTCCATTCCGGCGGGTTTTGAGATCGGGACGGGGATATATATCAACACGGTTGCACCCGAAGACGCCGCCCGGCATTTGCGGGAGACGGTGGTGGATGTGTGATCGGCTGCGCGGTCAGGCGCTCGTTGTGGTGTCAGGCTCTCGCGGGTGGCCCACCATTTATGGTGGGTTGTACCGACACATCCCATGTTGCCCCCTGTGCGTGGTGTGCGTCCCCGTGCACCACGTGACCTTACGATCGTGCGTGGTGTACGTCCTCGTGCACCACGTGACTACTGCGAATGTTGCGTCACGTGCCAGGCCGCCGAAGGCGGACGACACGTGACGCCATCCTTGCTTGTGGCCCACCTAAAGGCCGCCCGCCGCGGCCGGCAGGTGGGGAAACGCCTCATTCACGCATGTCCCTCTCTGCACTTTCGCTACCAAATCGCAGGCAAAGCGAAAACTGCCCGCCTTTGTAAGGACATGTGTGTGCGCGGTCGATGCTTCGCGCTTGTAGGGAGGAAGAGATGTTTTTTGACCTTAAAAAATGGCAAAACAAACCCATTTCGCCGTAACTCCCACGAAGGCACACTTGTACGACGATTATGTCGTTTTTGACCGCAGCTTGATAGCTGTAGTTGATGGTGCGTCACGTGCAGGGTCACTCGCTGCGGCGGATCGAAGAGCGAAGGACTGAAGGCATTAGTGGATTCCCGGTCGTGGCCGGGAATGACAAGGAGGGCATGGTGAAGTCAGGCGAATCGCCTGACTTCACATGCAAAGAACTTACATCGCGAAAGAACTTACATCGACGCCTTGGTGATGTTTCGGATCATTCCCATAAACTGATCGGTCATTTTCGCAGCCGTTTTGTCCGGGCCGGTCAGTTTGAAAAAGACGTTCCCTTCGGGGCCCTCAAGCACCACCCCGGTCATGCGGTAGTTTTCTTTCGAGGTTGCGTTGCCCGACATCGGACCACCCATCATCCCGTTGTACGTCCCCATCGCTTCGACCACATGCGCGGTCATGTCGGCGACTTCAAAAGTGCTCCGGGTCGGTTCGACCCCGGCAAGATCCATCTGGCCGATCCAGCGATTAAGATTGTCCTGCACGCCGCCGCCCGAACTGGGACCGAAGTAGAACACGTTGACGGTGGCCGAGTCCGACTCACCTTCGACAGCCGGCAAAATATAATCGGCCTGACGCATGCCCGACGGTCCGAGATCGGTCCAGCTCTGGTCGGGATAGAAGGTCACCCCGGCGACTGTGGTACCGTTTGTCGAGGCGGTGTAGGTATCGCCGCTGTGCGACTGAGCGGTCGCATTCTGCGGTGCGGACTTGTCGGCGCTGTTGTCGGAGGAGCAGCCGATCGCGACGAGAAGTGCGACGGCGGCCAAAACGGTCAGAAGCTTGTTCATCGAATCCTTCCTTATGTCTGTCATATCCGGAGAGTGTGTGCTGCAAGTCGTATAAGATAGTCCGGATCGGGGCGGGCGCAAGTGTCGAGTGGATCGGTCCATATATGGTTCTCGCGCGGGTCGTGTGCGGAACTCCTCCGAGGGATCTTCGGGGGTGTCGAACGGTTGGAGCAGGGGTGCTGCCGGAACCGGGGATTTGGGCACCAGACGTGGAATTTGGCCGCTTTTGATTAATAAAAAACGTCCCGAGCCGGGGGGGAGGGGAACGGCACGGGACGGAAGAGCAGCCAGTTGTCGGATCCCGAAGCAGTGCCGGCTGCTACTTACGGAAACCAAGATAATGCCAAAGAAGTTTCAAGTCCATACCCTTTCTTTAACTTTTTCTTAATTTTTCCGGCTTCTGGTAACAGCGCGCATGTTCCGCGCCCGATCAGGGACTTACTGGACCACTACACACCGTTTTTGTCTAAGTTTCGAGGAGGTTTAGGCATAGTCGGGGACCAGTTGTTGGGCGTGCAGGCATCTGCGGCACCGGTCGAACCGTTTTCTGTTTTTGCGGATTTTCTGAATCGGATTAACTATATTGTCATCAAATGAATGAGATTGAAATAGTCAAACGGGCCCAGGCCGGAGATTTTGGGGCGTTTACCGAGTTGGTAAATGCGCACAAGGACAAGCTGTATGCCTTTGTCCGCAAGCTCACTGGCGACCCCGAGGACACCAACGACATCGTCCAGGACACCTTCCTGAAGGCGATTGACAAGATCGACCAGTTTCGCGGCGAGTCATCGTTTGGTACCTGGTTGACCAGTATAGCGTTAAACCAGGCGCGGGGGATGTTCGCCAAGCGCAAACAAACCGATCTGCGGCCGCTGGAAGACTATCTTCCGGCCGGCGCGACCAACGGACCGAATCCGCTCGCGAACGCATCGCTGTTCGACTGGCGGGATCCGCTGAGCGTGTTGGAAGCGGCCGAGATAAACGAGTTGGTCGAAGAAGGACTCGCTGGGATACCGTTCAAATACCGAGAGGCGTTTTTGCTGCGTTATGTCGAAGAGATGTCGGTCAAAGAGGTTGCGGCTACAATCGGGCAGTCCGAAGCCGCTACCAAGTCCCGTATCCTGCGGGCTCGACTGGCGCTCCGTGACTTCCTCTCCAGGCGGTTCGAGGGAAACTATGGCGAGAAAATGCGAAGAGTTCATTAAGGGTCTGGCTGACTATATCGATGGCGATATCGAGCCGGAGCTCTGTGACGAAATAGAGAAGCACATCGGCAAGTGCAACAACTGCCGCATTATGGTCGATACCATGCGCCAGACGGTCAGTCTGTGCCGCGAAGGTAAAGAAGAGAGACTGCCCGAAGCCCTCGAGCGGAAGCTGACCGGTATGCTCAAGGAACGATGGGACAAAAAGTTCGGTCATTCGTGATACCCGCCTGTCCCATGCCGGACCATTGTAGTCCGTTATCCCGCATCCAATCCTGCTCATAAACTCTTTCCTTGTATTCTAAAGCCGGACTGTTCACTCTTCTCCTATAAGAGGCGGTGGGGCAACATCTCGCGAGCCACAAATCCTGAATCATTTTCCCGCTCAGCCTGTCTAAGTCGGCAAATGATGGACAAAAAATCACGAGAAAGGTATACGTGAATGAGAAAGGCATTGACTGAGTTTTCGATCAAACGTCCGTGGATTGTCATTGGAATCGCCGTCGTCATCACGGCGTTTTTTGCAATGCAGTTCCCGAACATCAAGATTGATACCGACCCGGAGAACATGCTTCCCGCCGAAGAACCGGTACGGGTCTTTTACCAGAATGTCAAAGCAGATTTCGCACTGTACGACTTTATCGCGGTCGGCGTGGTATCCCCCGAGGGCGCCTTCACACCGGACTTGCTCAACCGTATCTATAAGATAACGGCTGCAATCGAAGATATCGACGGCGTCATTACCCGCGATATCATGGCGCCATCGACGGTTGACGACATCAAACAGGGCGCGGGCGGCGTCCTGCGGATCGAACCGCTCATGGGCAAAGAGATTGAGACCCAGGAGCAGGCCGATTACATCTTCGGACGCATTCTGGACAACCCGATCCTCCGCGGCAAGCTGGCCTCCGATGACGGCAAGGCGATCGCCATATTCGTCCCGATCGAGTCGAAGGATATCAGCTATCGGGTCGCGGGAGATATCAAGGAAATTACCGCCCGACTCGGAGGCGCCTACACCTATCATATCGCGGGTTTGCCGGTAGCGCAGGACTCGTTCGGCGCCGAGATGTTTTCGCAGATGGCCTTTTCGGCCCCGGCGGCGATGATCATCATTCTGCTGCTGCTGTTCTTCTTCTTCCGCAAGTTCAAGATTATCATTGCGCCGATGATTGTGGCGGTCATGTCGGTGGTGTGGGCGATGGGTCTTTTGATCCTGACCGGCAACACCGTGCATATCATGTCTTCGATGATTCCGATTTTCCTGATCCCCATCTCGGTGCTGAACTCGATTCATATCATATCGGAATTCCACGACCACTATAAACGCTACAAGCACAAAGACGCGACCATTCGTCATGCCATCGGCGAGTTGTTCATGCCGATGCTGTTTACGTCGATGACGACGGTCGCGGGCTTTATCTCGCTGGCGCTGACGCCGATTCCGCCGGTGCAGGTCTTCGGCATATTCGTCGCCTTCGGTATCATTGTCGCGTGGTTCCTCTCCCTGACGCTGAACCCGGCGATCGCCATGCTTATCTCGACCAAGACGCTTCGCAATTTCGGCGCGGTCGACGACGAGCACAGCGTGCTGACCAGCATCATGCACGGCTTCCGCAGTTTCGCGAAGCATCATTATAAGGGCATCATTGCCGGCGCCGGCGTGGTGGTGATTCTGGCCGCGATCGGTCTGAACATGATTGAGGTAAACGACAACCCGGTGAAGTGGTTCAAGCAGTCGCATCCAATCCGCCAGGCCGACCAGGCCATGAACCAGCACCTGGCCGGTACCTACATGAATTATCTGGTCTTCACCGGCGATGAAGACGACCGGATGAAAGATCCGCAAGTTGAACGGTATATCGAGTCGCTGCAGCGCGATCTGGAGCAGGAGCCAATTGTCGGTGCCACCACCGGTCTGCCGGACATCATCAAGAAAGTCCGCTATGAACTATACGGCGCCGACTCGACCAAACTGGCGCTCCCGGACAATTCCGACGAAATCGCCCAGTTGCTCTTCCTGTTCGAGATGTCGGGTGGCGACCCGGACGACCTCTTCAAGTTCGTGACGCCGGAGTACGGCATTTCAAACTTGTGGGTGCAGATGACCGATGGTGACAACCAGGCGGTTTCTCGGGTGGTCAAACGCGCCAACGACTACATCGCTCAGAATCCGCCCCCCCCGGGTGTCGAGGTTCAGTGGAGCGGCCTGCCGTATATCAATATCTTCTGGCAGGAAAAGATGGTGCGCGGTATGGGATCGTCGCTGGCCAGCTCATTCGCGGTGGTCTTCCTGATGATGATTTTCCTCTTCCGTTCGATCAAGTGGGGATTCATCTCGATGCTGCCGCTGACAATCACGATCATGGCGATCTACGCCTTCATCGGCTACATCGGCAAACCGTACGATATGCCGGTGGCGGTGTTGTCGGCGCTGACGCTGGGGCTTTCGATCGACTTCGCCATCCATTTCATCCAGCGAATGCGAATGATATACGACCGGACGCAGAGTTTCGATGAAGCGTATCACGAGATATTCGAGGGCGCCGGTCGAGCGATCAGCCGCAACGTGCTGGTGATCGCTATCGGGTTCGTACCCATGCTGTTCTCGAACCTGGTGCCGTATATCACGGTCGGCAGCTTCTTCCTCGCCATTATGATCGTCTCCGGTCTGGTGACGATGCTTCTGCTGCCGGCGATTACGCAGGCGTTCAAGAAGGGCCTGTTCAAACCGGGGAAAGCACCACACGCGCACAGCGATGCGGGTTCCTCGGCCAAGGTTTCGTAAAACGTGTGTATGTGAATAGAAAAGAAGAAAGGACAAAGCGATGAAAGGCATGATGAAACTACTGGTACTGGCTCTGATCGGGCTCTCCATGCTCGCGGCCACCACGAACGCTCAGATGAGCGCCGAGGAGATCATGAAGAAGTCCCACATGGCGTACTACTACGCCGGTGACGACGGAGTCGCCGAAGTGAAAATGACGCTGGTGGGCAAGTCCGGCAAGGAACGGGAGCGTGAATTCACCATGCTCCGCCTGGACAATGAAGACGGCGGCAATCAGATGTACTATACGTACTTCAAGAAGCCGTCCGATGTCGCCCGGACGTCCTTCATGGTCCACAAGAGCTCCGAAGGCAACGACAAGCGCTGGATTTATGTTCCGGCCATCGATCTGGTTCGCCCGATCTCGGCCGACGACAAAAGCTCGAGCTTCGTTGGCTCCGACTTCTCCTACGAAGACGTCTCCGGTCGCCACTGGACCAACGACACGCACACCCAGACCGGGGAGAGCGAACTCGACGGCAAGAAGGTATGGGTGATCGAATCCGTTCCGAAGCAGGAGGACAGTTTCGCCAAGAAGGTGTCCTATATCGATCAGGCCAGCTTCCTTCCTCTGACGGAGGAGTATTTCGACAAGAAGGGTGAGATGATCCGTCGTTTCACCGCGGTCGAGATCAAGGATGTCGACGGTTTCACGACCATGACGACGCGCAAGATGGAGAATCTCGAGAAAGGCAGCCATACGATCGTCGCGTTCTCGTCGATCGACTACAATGTCGGTCTCGAAGAGGACCTGTTCACGGAACGGTATCTGAAGAACCCTCCGCGGAAGTATATCCAGTAGTGACGACGGGAGGGTAACTGTGAGACATTTCATTAAGACAACGATAGTGGGGCTGGTGCTGCTGGCAGCGACAGCCTCCCCCGCCGCCGCCGAGGTTTATCTCCACGGGTTCCTCCAGGGACTCTGGGGCGGCCGTCTCGATCAAGACAATCCGACCGCGACCGAACAGACCGCATCGGAGTCCCGCATGCAGCTTCGGCTGGAGCATTTCGGCGATGCCGCCGAAGTGTTCGGACGGCTCGACTTCACGTGGGACGGCGCCGACACGGCCACATACGAGTGGGAGCTTCGGGAAGGCTACCTCAAGTTCCGCCTTGGCAGCAATATCGATGTGAAAGCGGGACGCCAGATCCTCACCTGGGGTACCGGTGACCTGATTTTTATCAACGACGTGTTCGCGAAAGACTACCGGTCGTTTCTGGTAGGCCGTGATGACCAGTATCTCAAGGCGCCGCAAAACGCCATCAGAGTTGAGTACTACAATCCGCTGGGCGCTCTTTCGGTGGTTTGGACGCCGCGGTTCGAGCCGAACCGTCTCCCGTTCGGCAGCCGCCTGAGCTATTACAACCCGTTCGAGGACGCGATTGTCGGTACGGGTATCAGTCCGGCGTACTATTTCGATCCGCCGAGCCCGGAGGCGAAGTTCGAGAACAGTGAGATAGCGACCCGCTTCCAGCGCCAGGTCGGACCATTTGCGGCGGCTCTCTATTTCTACAAAGGATTCTACAAGAACCCGCTTGGAGCTGAGATGATGATGGTGGATTCGGCGACATACGTTCCGATGCCGGTCTATCCGAAGCTGAATCTCTGGGGCGCGTCGCTCCGCGGCGCCACGCTCGGCGGCATTCTCTGGCTGGAAGGTGGCTACTATGATTCGCGGCAGGATCCGGACGGTGACGATCCGTTCATGCCGAACTCGTCGATTGTCGGTCTGGCCGGTTACGAACGACAGGTGGCCACCAACCTGACGATTAACGCCCAGTGGCAAATCGACTACATGCTCGATTACGACAAGTTCCTCGACAACTACCACGATCCGGGAAGTGGCGAGGTGACGATGTGGGTCCGCGATGAGACGCGCCATCTGTTGACGACGCGGATTCGCAAGCTGTTGAAGTCGGAATTGCTCAAGCTGGAGGCGTTCCTGTTTTACTCGCCGACCGATGAAGACGCCTACCTTCGCCTGCTCACCGAGTATAAGTACACGGACGAAGTGACGCTGGCGATCGGCGCGAATCTGTTCGACGGGAATCACATTTCAACCGACTACGGTCAGTTCCAGTATAACGACAACCTGTATGCGAAAGTCACGTACGGTTTCTGATCCGGGCAAAGAGAAAGGCACACGATATATGACTCTGGAAAACTCGATCCGCCTGCTTGCAGGGACCCTGGTGCTGCTGTCACTGGTCTTGTACTACTATATATCACCATGGTGGCTGCTCCTGACTGCCTTCGTTGGTTTCAACCTGGTGCAGTCTTCGTTTACCCACTTTTGTCCGGCTGAGATGATCTTCAAAAAGCTGTTTTTCGGCTCGAAGACTCAGCCGAGCGGAAAGACCAGCCCTGAGCCGGGCCGATAACGGCCCGGCCCGCCCGCAGCCCGGCAGGGGCCGGCGAACCGTTTTCGGGAACCGTCTAAAACCGGTAAATCGGATCGACCAAACATCCGATAGAAGGTATATGGCTACCAGTTCCATTTTGAAACGGCTTGCCGGCCTCTTCCTGTTGGCGGCATTGGCCCTCTCTACCGGCTGCAACAGCCGAGGCACCGGCCCGACCACCGAGTCCTATCGATTGTCGGGTGTCATGGTGGTTGATCTCGATCGCGACACGACTATGGTGGTCGTGCAGGTCGAACGCAACGACAGCGTCCTCACCGGCGCATCGGTAAAAATCGACAACCACAGTCTCGCCTATTCGAATCTGAGTCTCGGACTCGATTCGGTCTACACATTCGTCGACGATACGGTTCACGGCTATCTGAACCAGGCGCTGTCGCTGGCCATCCAGGACACCGACAACTTCGCAGACACCCTGCTCTTCCAGTCGGCGGACAGCTTCTCGATTGAGATTACCGACCCGGCGCTTCGCCTGCTCCAGCCGATCGGCAACGTACAACTCGAGTGGACCGGCTCCGCCAATGCGGGCGGGTACATCCTCGCGGCCGTGCATCGTGACTCGATCTACACCGGCTGGGGCTACAGCATTCTCGCCGCCGGCGCCACCGCCAATGCAGGGACTATTCCTTCGGCAGCCTTTGTGCTCACCGACGGTCTCAATCCCGACACCGGCTGGTACAACATCTATGTCTACGCCCTGACCGGCTCGCCCGACTCGGCGCTGTCGGCGGCGCTGCTTCCGGCACCTATACCGTTCCGGTTCAATGACAACATCGCCATCAACGATGAGTTGATCGGCAACTTCGGTATCGTGATCGTGTCGAAACAGGACAGCGTACGCTCGGCGGTACAACCGTAGTATCAAGGCTCAGAAAGTCCATGAGAACCCGCCCGGCTTGCTTCCGGACGGGTTTTTTGTTGGCAGAGGGAGCTCGCGAAGATAGCTTCGGGCCATGTCAGATATTGAGCGACTCATCACGCATCTCGGGAAACTCTCGACCGAGCAATCCAATCCGGCGACGGTTGATATCGACACCCTGTCGGCCGAACAGATCGTGCGGAAGATAAACGACGAAGACAAGAAGGTCGCATCGGTCGTTGAGTCCGCGCTGCCTCAGATTGCGGAAGCGGCGGACATGTATGCCGAGACGCTTCGTACCGGCGGACGGGTGGTGTATATGGGCGCGGGGACATCGGGGAGGCTGGGCGTGCTCGATGCTGCGGAATGCCCGCCGACGTTCGGGACCGATCCCGAACAGATCGTCGGTGTCATCTCCGGCGGCTATGCGACCCTGGTGCTTTCGATGGAAGGGGTGGAAGATCGCCGGGACGCAGCAGTCGACGATTTGAAGAAGCTGGAGCTCTCATCGAAGGATATGCTGATCGGTCTGGCGGCGTCGACCAGAACGCCGTACACGATTGCGGGCCTTCAATACGCTCAGGAAGTAAACGCCCGCACAGCGTTTATCGTGTGCAACCAGGCTGACAATCTCGATGTGGAGCCGGATGTGTTGATTGAGCTGCCGGTGGGGTCCGAAGTCATCACCGGGTCAACCCGGATGAAGTCGGGTACGGCGCAGAAGATGGCGCTCAATATGATTTCTACCACGGCAATGGTTCTGCTGGGAAAAACCCTGGGCAATCTGATGATCGACCTTCAGGCGCGCTCGGAGAAGCTGGCGGCCCGTTCGCGGAAGATACTGATGGATTTGTTCGATCTGTCGCTCGGCGAGGCCAACAGTCTGCTTCAGGAATCCGAGGGGAGCGTGAAGATAGCGATTGTTATGAAGCGTCTGGGCTGCACCAAAGAGGTCGCTGAAGAGCGACTGGCCGAAGCCGGCGGTTTCGTGCGGCGAGTCGAGCAGTAGCTTCACATGAAAACGAAAGCGGCTGCCCTCTGGCAAGGGACAGCCGCTCCATCGCACACCACACAACCCGACTATTCTAAAGGCACTGCAAGCCCGGCCCGCCGCTGAAGAGGAACCCGACAAGTCGAATCAGATCAGACAGGTCGATGGCGCCGTCCGACGAACCGTCGACATTGGCGAGTGTCGGGTCATAGGGGGGCGGTCCGCCCATGAATAGATAGTTGACCAGAAGTATCAGATCGGACAGATCGACCAGGTAATCCTTGTTCATATCGCCGCAGGGCCGCCTGTTGATGTGAATCACGCTGGTGTCGCCGACCAGGTCATTGATCCATAGCTCCTCGGAGTAGATTTCAACAGAGTCGTACGGGGGAAGTGAGACCCTCTCCCAATCTACACAGTCTTCTCCCTCCCACTGCATGCATCGAAAGAGCAGGGAATCTTCCACCAACTGATAGGATCCACCTACCGGCTCGCCCTGAGGACCTCGAAATGGAGGTGGCATCATCAGCCACTCACTGTATGGCTCGGCGTATACAGAGATCGAAAGGTCGAATCCGCCGGATGTGTCCGGCGAGTCGAGGACATCCAGCGGCAAGTAGATCAGGGGCAGGCTGTCACTCTGTGGTGGTATCGACCGCGTTCCACAACCGGAGAAGAACCCGTAGCAACCTCCTGTCAGGCTGAAGTGTATTCCGTCGAAATCCAGGACTTCCGTGTTGGCCCCGTCCCAGGATTCGATCAGCGTGCCGGCGAGGTCAAGATCGGTTCGGAGCGTACAGACGTCGGGGCGGTCCAGTCTCACATGAATGGAGAAGTACCCTACCGAGTCCAGCGGATTGTCAATGTAGATCGGTACTTGTATGTTCGTCTGACCGATATAGGCTTCGACCGTGTCGGCCCGCAGTCCAATCTGCCCGGCCGTGGCTCCTGTTCCGGGTAGTGATGCCAACAGCGTACCAACGATGACGGGGCTCATGATATGACGAAAGATGCTCGAGTACATTGCAGTTTCTCCCGGTTCCGTTGCGGATCGCTGCGCGTATCTGCGAACCAGGTCACGTAGCCGATTGCTGTACGGTACCTTCACTTTTCGGTGAGATGCGTGACTCTATTCTCAGTGTTCAAATACGCTATCGGACAGTCAATAACACTGCGGGGGCTGCCCGCCCTGAAAAAGGAAGTTGACCAGATAGATGAGGTCGGACAGATCAACCTCGAGATTCTCTGACCCGTTCACATTGGCTGCCCAGACAAAAGCCGGAGGTGCTCCGCCCTGGAAGAGGTAGCTGACAAGGGCAATCAGGTCAGACAGATCTACGAGATTGTCGCCGTTAATATCACCGCAGGGGAGTTCCGGAACGCGCACCAGCCCGTTGGATACGTGCACCTCGGCAGTGTCCAGATGGAGTTGTTCGACAAGATCTACACTGATCGAATCATACGGCGGCAGGCTCACCCGCTGCCAGTCGAAACACTCCTCTCCCTCCCAGGCCAGACAACGCCAGAAGGATGTGTCTGGAACCGTGTCGATCTGATAGCCGATAGGTCGTTGGGAGGGATCCGAAACAGTAAAGAAGTCGGGGGCCTGCGTGATCAGTTCCAGATCGACTTCGTCGCTCATGAACACCGCGGCCGGCTCCTTGATATCAAGCACGAGCTTGAAGAATGGTGTTTCTCCCGACTGGGGAGGAAGTCCAATGACGGGGAAAACCACGTTGTGCACGCCGACCACCCGCAGATCATTGCCATCATCACCGATGTACTGGGCATGGATGTACTGCCAGTCTTCGATGAGCGTTCCTGCTGTGACGATTTCGGTCCGCAGCGAGCACAGGGTGGGATGCGTCAACCGAATCCAGAGCGTAAACGACGCGACCGAGTCTTCGCTGGTGGCCAGATACACCGGCACTTCAACGGCAGTATCATAAACGGTGGCTTCGACGGTATCGATACGGATCTCAAGCGCCGGGGTCTGGGCGGAAGCGATTGAGGCCAGGAACGTGCCACCCACGATCAAGAACAGACAGCACAAAATACAGGTTCTCGTACGCATGGTACTCTCCCTCCGGTTTCAATCAGCAATCTGTTTTAGAACTCGTGACCGAGTGGCGTATAGAGCGAAGCTCCGGGTGTGATGAGTACTATAGGCCGATAAAGAAGTTGCATCCCCGTTGTTCTCTTTCAATATAGCCCGGTGACCGGTGGTGTCAAGCGAACTCCGCGTCCCGGACGGTTCACCAGCCGCCGTGTGTACCAAATCGTACACCCCACGACGGTTCTTCAGAGGCAGATCCGATGCAGCTAACCCCCTACCACAAATAGCCTTATGTGCTCACTGACGAGTCTGGCACGCGCCTTGTACACTCTTTGAGCACGGGCAATTGATAAAGAATATCCATCAGTACCTGATTCTACAAGGAGTCCAATCCATGATCCGCAAGTTCTTACTCCCCGTCCTTTCCGTCGCCCTCTTGCTTTGGGCGGTGGGCTGTTCCGAGAACAGCGCCTCGTCCGATCCGGCGCCGGCAACCAGTGACTTGAACGAAGATTTCGGCGGCTACGTCGTTTCCGCTGAATCTCCCGCCTTCGGCGATACCGACCTGATGGCAACCGAAGGTGATGAAGAAGTTATCGACGACGCCATGGCGTACAGTCCCTCGGTACAGGCGATCGAATCCGACCCCACTGCCGGGATCTTCCGATTCCGCGCTGTCTGGGGCCATCTCAATCTCGACACCACCGAAACCGATCTCACGGACTGGACCGGCTCCCTTACGATTTCACGCGGCGCTATCCTGATCCGTCGCGCTATCCGGTTTGAGCTTGGCCAGGACTACATCGTCCCACGCACCGAGCGCACCCTCCTGGAGTGGGTGTCACAGACGACTGTCCACAACGACGGGATCGATGTTGACCTGCTTGTCCCCCGCCTCCTTCCGGTAATCGACACGACGATCGACTATGTGGTTGACTCATTGGGTGATACTTCCGAAGTGGTCGTGATCGACACCATTCAGCCGGACCCCGAGCCGGTAACGGTGACGTTCGAGACCGGCCCGTACAGCCGTACATTCTCACTGGGAGAGCTTACCGGCCTGGACGAAGTGGTTGATCTGACCGACGGCAACCAGGTGGCCTTTACCGCTTTCCAGTACAGCCGCTGCCCGAAAGGCGCGCTGGCCGGACTGTGGGGTCGTGATGAAGAAGGCAACGGTGTGTTCCGTGGTCGCGTGCTCTCGCAGACCGGTGACGTGATCGGCTGGATAGCCGGCATCTACGGCGTCAACGACCAGGGCTCTCGCGTCCTGTTCGGCAAGTGGATCGCCCACAACGGGGCGTTCGAAGGCCTGATTGCCGGGACGTACAAGCCGCACGCCAACGAAAACGCCTCGGAGACCGGCCAGAATCGCTCCGGCGGCAAATTCGAAGCCGATATCTTCAACGGCAACTTCATGAAGATCGGTGAGCTGAAAGGCAACTACAAGGGTGCGACCCGCTTCAACGGCGGCTACTTCCAGGGACGCTGGAGATTAGACTGTCCCAACGACGACAGCGAACCCGACACCGGTAACGCACAGGGCATCAGTTAGTCCTCCCCCTGATCCCATGGCCCACGCCAGTATCCGGTTCATCACCCGCGGCTCGAACCGGATATACCAGAGGCCGATCATCCCCGGATGGTCGGCCTCCATGTTTATGCAGCTTCCCTTATAGCGGCTAGTTCGACAGAGAATCTATTCGCGTCCGCGTCAGCGTGATCAACGAATCGATGGGGTATCTGGCAGACACAATTGGCTTGACCGATTCATACAACGCCAGGGCTTCCCACTGTTTGCCGAGATTGCGCTGTTCGGCGAGCATGTTGGCGAGATTGAGTTTGATGTCGACCGAGGCCGTGTCCTTCTTCAGCAAATCGCGGAGAATTCGCTCGGCGCGGCCAAACTCGCCGGCGGCCCCGTACAGCACGGCCTTGGCGGCCCGGTAGATCGGAACGTCGCCGAATCGTGCGATAGCGGTATCGAGATAGCGTTGTGCCACCGCCAGTGAATCGACGGCGACAGCGACGTTGGCGAACTCAAGGTAGTTCAGTGAATCATTGGGATGCGAGTCGAGGTGCCGCTGCAGGTAGACATACTGGTTGATCGGCCAGTCGCGATTTCGCCACAACTCTGATTGGAGGAGGTAGTGCTTCTCCGGTGGATCGCCGGTATCGATCAGGGTACGGATGCACGATTGCGCGATTTCCCATTGCTCCAGCGCCATCGCAACGTCGAGTCGCTGCTTGGCGACGTCGCGATCCCCCTTATGCAACACCGCCGCCCGATTGAGATAGACGAGCGCCGAGTCATACTGGTAGTCCCGCTTGAAGGCACTGCCGGTGAAATAGAGCAAGTCGCGGTCCGAGGGCGCTTTGTGCAGGGCGCGCTGGAGGTAGGTTCGCGCCGTGGCGTAATCGCCCTGAACGAAGGCATCGATGCCTGCTTTCTTCAGTTCCTCGACCGAGGTTGGTTCGCTACCGCAGCCGGCCAGCACGGCGAGCGTCAGTACGACTATCAAAAAAGCCCGTGTCATCATCACTCCGTTATACTCCCTGAGGTGACCGATAGTATAACAATCCGGCGCCCGATTGCCAAGCCCCTGCCTGCACCGTGGTTCGAGCCCCCCACGATTGCTTGACAGCGCCCGCCCGCTCCGTACATTGCGGCATGCCAACGATTACCGATTACTCACCGCAGGTTCATCTGGTGGCGCTCTGCACACTGGGCGGCGTCAACCCGCGCCTGTTTGAACTGCTGTTCGCCCGGTTTGGCGACACCGAACGGATTCTCAAAGCGCCGGCATCGGCGCTCGAAGCCATCGGCGGGATCAACAAACCACAGATTAAGCGGATCCTCTCCGCCCGGGACCACCTTGAGGATGCTCAACGATTCGTTAACCGACTGGAAGAACGTGACATCAAGATCATCTCCTTTTTCGATGAGAGCTACGGCGAATTGCTGACCGAGCTCAACGATCCGCCCCCCGTGCTGTACGTCCGCGGGTCGATGCCGGACCGGACGCAGAAGGCGGTCACGATCGTCGGCAGCCGCAACGCCACCGCCGGTGGTATCGAACTGACGACCAACCTTGCCAAGCTGTTTGGCGAAGCCGGCGTGCAGGTCATCTCAAGTCTTCGTGGCGGGGCCGACGCCGCCGCCCATCTTGGAGCCCGGTCCGGTGGCGGGCGCTCGTTCGCCGTCATCGATACCGGATTCGACCAGTTGAATGACGCGGCCGCCATGGCGCTGGCGATCGACATCGTCGAGAAGGGCGGTGTGATCAGCGAGTACGCTCCCGAGCAGGCATCGACATCCGAGACCCTCGAGGCCTCAAACCGCCTGCTGGTCGGGCTCTCGCAGGCTGTGGTGGTGACCGAGATGTATAAAGACTCCGATGCTACCCTCGATGTTGTCGCATTCTGCAGAATGATCGGGAAGATCGTTTTCCTGATGGTCGACCCCGGAGCGGGGGTGCTGTCCGACGAGACCGCTCTTCATAAAGCGGTGAAAAATGGCGCCATTCCTCTGAAGGGGCTGGGGAAGACAGACGATATCATCCGGTCGCTCGTGTGAGGTCGCTTCTCTTATGGACGATGATTCGTATCGCACGATTGCTCGCGAATCGCAGATAGAAACCAAAGTCAAAGGCTCGCGGTTTATCGGTGAAACCCGGCTCGTGAGTGATCCCGAAGACGCCCTGGCCAGGCTGGCGGAGATTCGCAAGCGCGAGTATTCCGCCACCCACCATTGCTGGGCGTACCGTACGGGAACCGAGGACCCTGTGGCGTTTAAGTACTCCGACGACGGTGAGCCGAGCGGCACGGCGGGCAAGCCGATATTCGATGTCATCGCCGGCGACAGCCTGACCAACTGCCTGGTCGTGGTCACGCGGTACTTCGGAGGTACTAAGTTGGGCACGGGGGGCCTGGTACGAGCGTACAGCGATGCGGCACGCCGGGTCATTGATGTTTCGGGGGTGAAGACCCGACACCACAAGGTCAGGTATATCCTTGAGATGGACTTCACGTATTACAATCCGGTCCAACAGCTCCTGAACAAACTTGAGGCCGACATCGACGACTCGCAGTTCACCGACCGGGTTGCATTGTATGTAGCGATTCGCCGCTCGCGGGCGGAAACACTGGAACGTGACTATGTTGAAACAACGCAGGGAAAAGCGTCAATCACCCGCACGGAAGCAGACGGAACGGATTGACTGTCTGGGGCTGGGGATTATCCCGGTCGATATCCTGATGGAAGTCCCGTACTATCCAACGGCGGGCAGTAAGCTCAATGCCGGCGGAATGATGATTCAGGGGGGCGGTCCCGCACCCAATTGTATGGTCGGCCTTCGCAGGCTGGGACTCCGCAGCGAAGTTATAGCTCCTATCGGCAACGATCTGCCGGGCCAAATCACCCGCGAGGAGCTTCGCAGGGAAGGGCTGAGTGACCGTTATCTGGTCAGCAAGAATGTCTCGTCGGATGTCGCAATCGGCTTCATCGAGCAGAAAAGCGGTGATCGCACGCTGGTGCTGAACCGAGGGGCGTTCGTGCTGCCGCGGGATATCGTCACGTCGCGTCTGCCTCTGCCGAAAGTTGTGCATCTCGATGGTCGCGATATGCCGGCGTGTCTGAAGCTGGCCCGCTGGGCGAAAAAGGTCGGGGCCGAGGTATCTTTCGATATCGGCTCGATGCGTAACGATGTCTCGGCGATCTTTCCCCTGGTTGATCATCTGGTGGTCGCCGATGCGTTCGCACTGCCATTCACCAAAACGCACTCGATCCGCGCGGCCTGCACGGCACTCGCGGAGCGGTGCCCCGGGACGGTGGTAGTCACAAACGGGACAAAGGGGCAGACGGCTCTTGCCGACGGCGAGTATCATCGCCAGAAGGCATTCAAGGTGAAGGTCGTGGACACGACCGGCGCCGGCGACGGATTTCATGTCGGATATCTCTACGGACTGATTAGAGGCGAGGACCTGCCGGTCCGCATGCTGCTCGGTTCGGCGGTGGCGGCGCTCAATTGTACCAAACTCGGAGCGCGGGCCGGACTGCCGAGCCAGGCGCAATTACTGAAGTTTCTTCGGGGAAAGCCCAGACAATATGCTTGAGTGGCTCACGCAGATCGACAAGGCCGCCTTCTTGTTCTTCAATGTGACGCTGGCCAATCCGGTGACCGATTTCTTCATGCCGATTGTCACCAGCGACAACCTGCTGCGCATACTGTACGGTGTTTCACTGTTGCTCTGTCTGTGGCGTGGAGATGCGCGACTTCGCTGGCTGGTGCTGTTTTCGGGAGTCACGCTGGCCCTGACCGATCAGACCGCCGCCAATTTTCTCAAGCACGCCATCGAGCGCCCCCGTCCCTGTCACGAGGGGCAGTTCATTGAGCCGATCCGCCTGCTGGTCCACTGCGGCGGCGGCTATTCGATGCCGTCGGCCCACGCGGCCAATGCGTTTGGGCAGGCGCTGCTGTTCGGTCTCGCGTACCGGAATGTGCGCTGGTATTTGATCGGCTTTGCGGCGATCGTGTCGATCAGCCGCGTGTTCGTGGGCGTGCACTATCCAGGCGACGTGTTGGTCGGTACGGTTGTCGGCGGTCTGGCGGGGACGATCGTCTATATGCTGTTTACCCGCGTGCGGCCGTATCTGCCGCCAAGACCAAGAGCGGCCGGCAGTTCAAGCAACGATCCGGAGTTGCGAGGAGGAAACGATGTCGGTAATCCTTGAGGTGAGACGCGGTGACATCACGCAGGCCGACACCGATGTCATCGTCAATGCCGCCAACAACGAGTTCTGGATGGGCTCCGGCGTAGCGGGGGCGATCAAGGCTGCAGGTGGGGTCGTGATCGAAGAGGAGGCGATGGCGAAGGGTCCGGTTATGCCGGGCGAGGCAGTACATACGACCGCCGGTAAACTGCGCTTTCGCTATGTCATCCACGCCGCCGTGATGGGCCAGAATCTCCGGACTACCGACAAGTTGATCCGCCAGAGCACGATCGCATCGCTGCGGTTAGCCGATGATTTGAAATGCGGTTCAATCGCGTTGCCGGCGTTCGGTACCGGGGTGGGTGGTTTTCCCATGAAGGCCTGCGCGAACATCATGGTCACGGCGGCGCGGGCGTTTGGTGACATGGCTGCACACCTGACGCGAGTGCAGTTCTGTCTTTTCGATGATGTCGGGTATAAGCTGTTTAAGGATGCGGTCGGCTGATCAGTCGATCTTAGCGCGAAACTCACCGTCGAACATCAAGCTCGAACCGGTGTGGTTGGTGAACCGCCCGTGAAGGCTGGCATAGAGGTGATTACCCGATAGCGAATCGACTACCAGCCTCCCGGTTGAATCGGGGAGAAACACTTTGTCTTCCACGCTCAGCTCATAGCGACCGCGAATCTGCACCAACGCATTCCCCTGCAAGGCGATCACTTCGGGTTCGGGACTGGCCGGCAACTGCAGGTAGACCTGACAGATCAGGTTTTCATCGAATTGCACGAAGTTGGGGAGAAACTCGGTCTGGACCGTCCTCCCCCGCGATTCAGTGGTCAGGATCAGGCAACTCCCGGCGCCGGGTGAGACTTTGCGTTCGGCATAGGGGTTGTCCAGCCGCACGCCGGGCATGTATTCGGTCGTGACGACCTTCACTTTGGAGCGCTCTTCGCCGCTGGTCAGAAACAGTTCTTTACGATAGCGGCTGGTGCACCCGCCGAGTGCCAGGGCAAGGATAATGACACCAGCAACAATGCGCGAGAAGGTAGTCATACCAGAAGATACGATTAAGGAGCGGGGTTTGTCCAATACCAATCCGGAACGCCGAGCCTGTCAGATGGGCATCTCGACCAGGCGGTACTTCTTATGCAGTTCCGCGCCCATCTGCTTGACGGCGCTTATGACGAGGTGATTGGTCTCCAGAATCCAGGACAGCTCGGCCCAGGTGTAGCCTTTTTCGACGCCTTTTTTGAACATCGCGACATACATCATGGAGTCGATCGCCCGTTTCTGGAAATCGGGAACCACACCCATGGTGATCATCCGGAGACCATCAACTTTATTTCTGACCTTGGTATGCCAGAGCAGCTTGAGCAGGCCAAACGGCAGCAGGCGGCCTTTCAGCTTGATCAGCGCCTGGTTGATATCCGGGAGGGCCAGCAGAAACGCCACCGGTTTGCCCTCGTGTTCGGCCATGAACACCAGATCCGGATCGACAATCTGCTTCATGCCGCGTGCGATATACGCAAACTCATCGTCATCGAGCGGCACAAATCCCCAGTTGTATTGCCAGGCCTGGTTGTAGACTTCCTTGACGCGTCTGATTTCCGCATCAAACTCATTCATGCGGATATTGCGAAGCTTGATACTTGACCGCTTCTGGAGCTTCTCAACCACCCGCACCACACGCGGCGCCAGCTCCTTCTCTTTGACGAGCCTGAAAGCATACAGGTCCATGACCTTCTTCATGCCGAACTGTTCTGCCAGACGCGGCTGGTAAGCATGGTTGTAGGGCATCATGATAACCGGGGGTGAGTCGAAACCGTCGATCAGGAAACCGATTTCGTGGTTGGTCGAGAAGTTCATCGGCCCCCGCATCTTGTCCATGCCGGCCTTCTTGAGGGTGATCATCGCCACCTTGAGCAGCGGACGCGCCACCTCGAAATCGTCAATAGTATCAAAAAATCCGAAAAAGCCCGTCTTTTCCATGTGGAAATTATTGTGGGCATAGTTGATGCAGGTCGCACAGCGGCCGACCACCTCGCCATCACGAACCGCAAGGAAGAGCTTGGTACTCGCTGTCTTGTAGAAGGGGTTTTTGGCTTTGTCGAAAAATTCCAGCCGCTCGGAGAGCAGCGGAGTGACATAATGAGGCTCGTTCGCGTACAGGCGATTGGGCAGCGTTATGAACTGCTTGAGTTGAGCCTTAGACTCAACCTCGATGACGTCCACCGATGCCATGCGCTAGGAGATCAAGCCTTTTTCGCGGGCAACCGTGCCCACCACCTCAACCACCCGATCGAGCTGTTCGTCGGTCATGGTAGCCGTATATGAGGTGCGGATCATGGCCCGCCCCGGCTGCACTGCCGGCGAAATGACCGGATTGGTAAACACTCCCTTGTCATAGAGTGCCTTCCAGAAGGCGAAGCACTCCAGGTCTTCACCGACCACGATCGGCACGATAGGCGTCTCCGTCTCACCGATATCAAGCCCCAGCGCCCTGAACTCGCGCTGCATGCGCCGAGCGTTTCGCCACAGATTGTCCCGCCGCTCCGGCTCGGCTTCGATGATGTCCAAGGCCGCGAGTACGGCGGCAGCCGAGGACGGTGTGATCGAGGCTGAGAAGATGAGAGACCGCGCCGTGTGCTGGATAAACTCGATCACCGCGGCATCGCCGGCCACGAAACCTCCCAGCGAGGCGAAAGACTTCGAAAAGGTGCCGACTATCAGGTCGGTCCTGTCGGTCATGTCAAAATGCTCGGCGGTCCCGGCGCCGGTCCGGCCGAGTACACCCACCGCGTGAGCGTCATCAACCATCACCCGGGCGTTGAACTTCTCGGCAAGCTTGATAAGCTCGGGAAGCTTGCAAATGTCCCCTTCCATCGAGAAGACACCGTCGACCACGATCAACAAACCGCCGCGAAGTCCGTTGTTGCTGATGTTGGTCAGGACGCGCTCGAGGTCGGCCATATCGTTGTGGGCGAATTTGTGCAGCTTGCCGTGCGAGAGACGGGCGCCGTCGACAATACAGGCGTGGTCCTGACGGTCGATCAGGATGGCGTCGTTTTTCCCCACCAGGCAGGAAATTGTCCCAAGATTGGTCTGGAAACCGGTCGAGAAGACAAGCGCCCGATCCTTGCCGATAAACTTCGCCAGGCGGTGCTCCAACTCCAGGTGCAGGTCGAGCGTCCCGTTGAGGAAGCGTGAGCCGGTGCAGCCGGAGCCGAACTCCATGGCAGCTTTGGCCGAAGCTTCCTTGACCTTGGGGTGATTGACCAATCCGAGGTAGTTGTTGGAACCTGCCATGATGCAGTGTTTGCCGTCAACGATAACCTCGTCGCCGGGTGCAGACTGGATGGGATGAAAATACGGATAGATCCCCATCGCGCGGACTTCGGCAGGGGCAGTGTACGTCCGGCACTTCTCAAGAAGGTCAACGAACGTTACCTCGGCATTGTCTTTGGCCTGCAATCTGGCTCCTTATCACACGGTTGTGTTTTCATCCAAGCACTCAGTGAACACAATCGGGCCCATATTGTCAAGAAATTCACCGGAAGTCCATTGAAAAATGTCCCCATACAGCGCGGGTCGCTGCCCGGTACCGGCGCGAACGGTCGGAGACTCGGGATCCTGCAAGGGTCGATTGTCAGCCCTAAGGTGATCGAAGATAACATACTGCAGTCCACGAAACAACAGATATGTCGAATCCTGACAAGGCGCGAAAATCGCCGAATCCGGCTCAAAAAAACCGGCGCCAACGGGGGGTCGGCGCCGGTCTGAATCGCACAGGAGCGACTAGTTCTTCTTCTTGAACTCTTCCATGAAGCCTGCCAGTTTTTCGGCCCCTGCCAGCGGCAGCGCGTTGTACAGCGACACACGCACGCCACCGACCGACCGATGACCCTTCAAACCGACAAAGCCGGCCTCTTTGGCCTCGGCGATAAACTTCTTCTCGAGGTCTTCCGACGGCAGCCGGAGGGTGATGTTCATCCAGGAGCGGCTGTCCTTCTCGACCGTCCCCCGGAAGTAATCCGGATACTTGTCGATCATGCCGTAGATATGGTTCTTCTTTGCGGAGTTCAGCTTGTCCATACCTTCGAGACCGCCGTTGCCCTTGATCCATTCGAGGACCAGCTTAATGATGTAAATGCCAAACGCCGGCGGGGTGTTGTACAGCGACTTCTTCTCCGCGTGGGTCTTGTACATCAGCATGGTCGGGATGGTGTCCTTGCACTGCTGGAGCATCTCATCGCGCATACAGACCAGCGTCACACCGGACGGGCCGAGGTTTTTCTGCGCCCCGGCGTAGAACATCGTGAACTTGCTGTACTCGAACGTGCGCGAAGCGATGTCGGAGGACATATCGGCGACCAGCGGCACCTTGCCGGTGTCCGGGATCTTGTGGTACTGGGTGCCCTTGATCGTGTTGTTGGTCGTGATATGCAGATAGCGGGCGTTGGTGGGGAACTGGATATCGCTCATTTTGGGGATGAACTTGTACTCCTGCTCTTTCGATGACCCGGCCAGGTGCACGTTGCCGAACAGCTTGGCCTCTTTGATGGCCTTCGAGGACCAGGTGCCGGTATCAACATACGCCACCGTGTCGCCCTCGTTCAGCAGATTCATCGGCAGCATGAAGAACTGGCTCGATGCGCCGCCGGTGAGGAACAGGACGTGATAGTCGGCGGAAAGACCGAACAGTTCGCGGACGAGCGCCATGGTGGTCTCGTTGATCTCGTCGAATTCCTTCGAGCGGTGCGAGCTTTCCATGATCGACATGCCGGTGCCGCGGTAGTCGACAAGCTCGCCCTGTACTTTCTCCAGGACTTCCAGTGGCAGAGTCGACGGACCGGGATTGAAATTGAAAACGCGGTTTGCCATAGTATTGCCTCTTTCAGCAGCAGCCATCGGATATGGTGGCCGTGTGAAACTCCTACTTGCTCTTGGTATCGACGTAGTCGGCGATCAGTCTTTCGACGATGAGTCCGATACGTCCCATATTTTCCTTGGTCGACGCGCCGATGTGCGGCAGGAACAGCGTGTTCGGGGCGTCGAACAGCGGCGAATTTTCCGGCGGGTCGGAATACCAGACATCGGTCGCATAGCCGCCCAGCTTGCCGCTCTTGAGCGCTTCGGCGACGTCTTCTTCAACACAGATCTGCCCGCGCGCGGTATTAACCAGAAACGCGCCGTCTTTGAACATCTTCAGGGTGTTCTTGTTGATCATGCCCTTTGTGTCGGGAAGCAGCGGCATATGCAGCGAGATGTAGTCGGACTGCTTCAGCACGTCTTCGACCGAATCGCAGATCTCTGCCCAGTCCGTAAAATAGACATCGGGATGCCAGCCGAGCACGCGCATCTTGAATGCCTTGGCCCGGTAGGCCAGGGCCAGACCGATACGGCCGAGGCCGAGAATACCCAGCGTCTTGCTGTGCAACTCGGTACGCTTCAGCTCTTTCTTCAGCCACTTCCCTTCGCGCATCGACGCATCGCCCGTGGTGATGTGGCAGGTCATGGAGATCATCATGGCAAAGGCCAGCTCGGCGACCGCAGTCGTCGACGCATCGGCGGTGTTGCGTACGATGATGCCTTTTTCCTGGCAATAAATGCGATCGACATTGTCCAGACCGACACCGCCGCGAATGACCATCTTCATCTTCTTGGCGATATCGATATACTCGCGGTTGACCTTCGTTTTGGATCGGATAACGACAATCTCAGCCTCGGCCAGACGGTTCTTGTCGTCGGTGACTTCACCGTACTTCGCCAGCTTTTTCGGCAGGGCGTCATCGAAGGCATCGGAAATCAGAATCAGCATAGCTCTATCTCCACAAAGTTACTCAGTTAGCAGATGCACAACCATTCCGCTGAACAGCTTCGGCTCGAACCAGGTCGACTTGGGCGGCATGACCTCGCCGGCATCGGCCACGGCCAGCAGTTGGGCGACCGAAGTCGCGTACAGGGAAAAGGCGATTTTGTATTTTCCTGAGTCCACCAGCTTGACCAGCTCTTTGGTGCCGCGAATACCGCCGACGAAATCGATTCGTTTGTCGGTCTTGGGATCGGTGATTCCCAGCAGCGGCTCGAGGAAGTTGTCGGCCAGAATCGACGCGTCGATCGATTTGGTCGGGCTGCCGGCATCGAATGTCCCCGGCTTCGCCTTGAGCAGATACCATTGCTTGTCGCAGTAGACACCGAACTCGTGTGGGTTCTGCGGCGCGACGTCACCACCCTGCTTCGAGATTTCGAACTTCTCCGAAGCTTTCTCCAACAACCGGTCGATCGTGTACTCACCCAGGTCAGCGACTACCCGGTTGTAGGGCAGGATACGGAGCTGCTCGTCGGGGAACAGGACATTCAGGAAGTAGTTGAACGGCTCGTCGCCGGTGTAGTTCGGGTTGGCTTCGCGCATGCGGCGGCAGACTTCGGAGGCGGCGGCGGAGCGGTGATGTCCGTCAGCGATATAGACCTCAGGAAGCTTCGCAAACGCCCTGACCATCCTGTCGATTTCGTTCTGGTCGCTGATTACCCACCACTCCTGGCGAACACCATCTTTGGTCTCGAAATCGACTTCGGGCTTCGCTTCGGTCGCCTTCGCCAGCGCGGCGCCGATTTCGTCGGAGTGCTTGAAGGTGGTGAAAACGAGTCCGACCTGCGCGCCGATCGTCTGAATATGGTTGGCGCGGTCATGCATTTTGACCGGCCGGATATGCTCGTGCTTTTTGATCAGCCCCTGGTCGTACTCATCGACCGATGACAGCGCGGCCAGACCGGTCTGGCTTCGTCCCTGCCAGGTGAGGCGATAGATGTAGAGACAGGGGGTGGCATCCTGGATCAGGACGCCGTCCTTGAAGAGCCGGAACAGGTTTTCTTTGCCGCGGAGGTAGACTTCTTCGGAATACTGGTCGAAATCGGGCGGGAATTCGAGTTCGGCCTTGTCGACGCGCAAGAACGTGATCGGATTTCCCTCGGCCATAGCCCGGGCTTCTTCGCTGCTCAACACATCATAGGGCGGACACGCCACCTGGGCGGCCTTGTCAGGAGTCGGCCGCAGGCCTCGAAAAGGTCGAACGATCGCCACACTTCACCTCGCTATTACACACCGCTATTGTGAACCATTTCACAGGTCCGCCAATATACACAACAGCTTCCGAAACACAACCGAAAACGGGCTGATCCGGCCCCTCCCGGGCGTCTACGCGCCATACTACCCTTAGTTTGACACGTCTAGCGACAACCCCAGCGACTTGAATACAAACACCCACTCATCGACCGTCTCTTCGATCTGCTTGCTGATCGGTTTCCCCTGGCCATGTCCGGCCCTGGATTCGATCCGCAGCAGGATCGGTGCCTCCGGATCGGTGGCCTGCAAACGCGCGGCGAACTTGCGGGCGTGAAGTGGATCGACCCGACTGTCGGACTCGGCGGCTGTCAGCAGCAACGTCGGATAGTGCGTCCCCGGCTCAATGCGATGGTACGGTGAATACTGGTAGAGGAATTGGAACTGCGCCGAATCATCGGCCGAACCATACTCCGGAATCCAGAAACGGGCGATCAGGAAGCGGTGATAGCGAAGCATATCGAGCAGCGGCACCGCACAGATAGCCGATCGGCAGATATCGGGCCGCTGGGTAATCACCGCTCCGATAAGCAGCCCACCGTTGGAACCGCCTTCGATCGTGAGCAGGTCGGGCGAGGTGTATCCTTCCCTGCAGAGATACTCGGCCGCGGCGATGAAATCATCAAATGTGTTCTGCTTGCGTTCAAGCATCCCGGCCCGATGCCAGGCTTCGCCGTACTCCCCGCCGCCGCGTAGATGCGGGTAAGCGAAAAGGCCGCCGCGCTTGAACCACAGCGTCAGTGTCTTCGAAAAATAGGGAATCTGAGAGCTGTTGAATCCACCGTAGCCGTAGAGCAGAGTCGGGTTGGATCCATTCAGCGAGAGCCCCTCGGGCCCCACCAGGAACATCGAAACCCTGGTTCCATCCTGCGACTCGTACCAGACCAGCTTGACCTCGATATTCGACAGGTCGATATCGACATCCAGCCGGTCGTACTCGGACAGGCTACCGTCGGAAAAGTCATAGCGAAAGACGGTCGGCGGGTAATTGAACGACTGGAACAGGAAAAACATCTCCTGACCGTCGGGCTGACCGTTGATACTCGACACCGAGCCGATCGACGGCAGCTCTATCGTCTTCTCAAACGTCCCATCGTGAGAGTAGATATCCACTACGCTCGAGGCGCTCAGATACGAGTGCAGGACCAGCCGCCCGGCGATTAGCTGCACGGACTGGATGGCTTTGTCACTCTCGGGTATGATCTCGGTCCAGTCCTGCAGCATCGGTTTGTCGTACTCGGCGCGCATCACGCGATACGCAGGCGCCTCGAAATTGGTGTGAATGAAGAAGCAATCATTGGCCGGGGTGACGGAGAAATACGCCTTTTCCCCCTCGTTCAGAAGCCGCGCACCATCGGGCGACTCCAGATACAGGTCGGTCTCCTGTGAACCGACATAGGAGCCGAAAAAGATGCGCGTGCGGTCCGGCGACCAGGATATCCACGGCCAGGCGGTCTTGTCAATCTGCTCACCGAACACCAGTGGGTCGTTGCGCCAGTCTTCGCCCAGGGTGTGGCGGTAGACACGTCGATAGTAGTTCTCGTCTCCGTCCGGTACCGATCCCGGCTCGGCGAAGCGAGTGTAGTAGAAACCGCTCTCGTCGGCCAGCCAGGAGATAGCCGCCGCCCTGGTGTGCGGGATGGTGTCGGGATAGAGTTCTCGAGTTTGCGTATTCATTAGGTACAGTGTGGACAGCTCCGAACCGGAGTTGGAGAGACCGTATACCATCAGTTCGCCCGTGGGAGAGAAAAAATACCAATCGAGCGCGACCGTATTGTCATCGGAAAGCGTATTCGGATCGAGCAGCACCCCGGGCTCACCGGAGATTCCTTTCTTCATATAGACCACCGGATGGTCTTGCCCGGCATGGCGCTCGGTCCAGAAGTAGAATTCTCCGTACGGTTCGGGGGAACCGACTGAACCGATCTCCATCAGCCGGCGGACTTCGCCTTCGAGCGCCTCGCGTCCGGGGAAGGAGTCGACGTAGTCTTTGAAATACGCGTACTGCTCTTTCGTCCACTCCTGCACGGTCGGATCATCGCCGTCTTCGAGCCAGCGATAGGGGTCGGGAATGACCACCCCGTGAAGCGTGTCAAACACGGTGTCCGCCGGGGTGGGCGGCGGGGGACCGGCGGGAGCGAGATCAAACGATACGAGCACCATCGCAGCGCAGCACAGGAGAATCAACCGACAGAATCGAGCCATGTTCACACCTCCTCGACCGAATATTCAGCTTCTCCGGTCAATATAGCGGGCGTGCACGGGTGGGAAAAGCAATAGAAAACGGGCCACCCATCAGGATGGCCCGTCGAGAAATCACAGACGTCGAAAAGTCTACTTCATGTGTTTGCTGACCAGCTTGGTCATCTCGAACATGGAGACCTTCTTCTTGCCGCCGAAAATCGCTTTGAGCTTATCGTCGGCATTTATCATCCGCTTGTTCACCGAATCCTGGAGGCCGTTCTTCTTGATATAGGCCCACAGCTTCTTGGTGACTTCGGTCCGCGGCATAGCCTTGCCGCCGACTACCGCGCTCAGATCAGTGGAGAGCTCCATCGGGCGCATGAAAGCCGGGTTCGGTTTGCGCTTGGCGGCTTTCTTCTTCGGCGCTTTCTTCGTGGCCTTCTTGGTTGCCTTCTTGGCTACTTTCTTCTTGGTTGCCTTTTTGGCGACTTTCTTCTTGGTCGCTTTCTTGGCTACTTTCTTCTTGGCGGTTTTCTTCTTGGTCGCCTTCTTGGCTACTTTCTTCTTGGTCGCCTTCTTGGTTGCCTTCTTGGCGACTTTCTTCTTGGTAGCCTTCTTGGTGGCTTTCTTCTTGGTCGCCTTCTTGGCTACTTTCTTCTTTGCAGCCTTCTTCGCGGTTTTCTTCTTCGCGACTGCCATGTGTTGCTCCTTCAGCATTGAGGGTTGCTTATGAACATTGCGTCTGTGTTGCTTCCTCACCGGAGGATGGTACCGGCTGCGGTGGTTGTCGCGTTTCCCTCGGTAACATCCAAACGAAAAGTACCACTCTGCTAAAAAAATTTGCAAGGAAAAATATGGGGAGAAGAAAAAAAAGTTGACCGATCGTCACCATGAATGCGACCCGTCATCCACCTCGTGCGGACGGTATCAGGAGCGATGAAGTTCGATCACCGGCGCCTCGGGAGGACATCCCAGACGGAAGGGGAACCAGTGACCCACCCCTGCCGAGGTATACAACTGCGACCCGTTTTTCCGATAGTGACCCCAGAGATAGCGATCCGGCCAGTACGGTTCGAACACCGAACGGCCGAATACGCCTATCTGTCCCCCGTGCGTATGGCCGGCAAGTGTAAGGTCGATACCCGTGGTCGACGCATGGTCAAACGCGTCGGGGCGGTGACTCATCAAAACGGTGAAGTCGGCTTCCGGAGCGCGTTCCAGCGTGGTATCGATCGTCTCCCGGAAGAACTCGACATTCTTGGCCCCCATCCCCCGGGGATCATCAATAGCCAGCACCCGAAGCGTACTGGCGCCGCGCGTGATGACTGTCGACTGGTTCACCAGCAGGGGAACGGGTGACTGGTCGTGTATGCGGCGGACTCTCTCCACTCCGCGGAAGTACTCATGGTTGCCCAGCGACGTCACCGCACCGTGGGGTGCAGCCAGCTGATCGATCAGCGTAAGGGCATCGGGAAGCTGGTAGAGATCATCGGCGACATCCCCCGTCATCAGGATGATATCCGGTCGGAACGACTCCGCTTTGACAAGGGTCGCTTCGAGATCGCTCAGGGTGACATACTCCCGAAGGTGCAGGTCGGACAAGTGCAGGATGCGGAACCCTTCGAATTCGGGGGGAAGAGTGTCGAATGAGAAGCGACGAACCTCCACGTTGACTCCCCCAAACGATCGGGCAACACCGGACACGCCGAGGGTTGCGACAATCACCGGCGCGGTCGCCGCGGCGCGTTTGAGGAAGAGGCGTCGTTCCGGATGTATTTCGTCCTTACCTTTGGAGGAGGCACTCCGCAGCTTGCGGGAGATGTACCCGATCAGTCGGGCGGCGGCGAATACTATCCCCGATACAAGCAGGGCAAGCACCATGCCGATCTCGAGCACGAACACGATCGAAGTCAGCAGGGCGAAGATGAAGGACAGTGAATCGATCCCCAGTCCCTCGGAAGCCCCCCAAAAGAGCAAAGAAACCAACCCCGCTGCGGGCGTAGACCAGGCCAGACGCCGGATCCACCGATAGGCCCACCATTCCCGGTTCAGCAACCGGAGCAGGAACATATCCAGCAGGCCGAAGAAGGCAATGATCAGGGTCAGGAAGATGCCGAAAAACAGTATTCTACTCATACGCCTCGTTTGCTCTCAGACTCGGACGGTTATACAGCCGTCCGGCGGATACGACTACTGTCCTGCTAACGGATAAACGGGAAGAGAGTTCCATGCCGGAGCAATCGGGGGTGTCAACCCCGAACTACTTGCGCCAGACCGCCGGACGAAGACAGACCAGGACGGTGAAGATCTCGAGGCGGCCGAGAAGCATGGAGGCCATCAGTATCCACTTGCCGGGAATCGGAATCCAGCCGTAGTGCTCCACCGCTCCAATGCCGGCCAGACCCGGGCCGATATTGCCGATAGTGGCTATCGAGCAGGTGATGGCGGTCATCAGGTCCGGCACGAAAAAGGTCATGAGAAGCGCCGTCAATACGAACAGGCTCGTGAACAGGACAAAAAACGAGAGGACGCTGTTGACCTGCAATTCGTCAACCACGTGTCCCCCGGTCTTCACCGGCACGACCAGCCTGGGCTGGGTCCGCTTGCGAATGGCGTTGATACTTGCCCGGGCGACGATAAGTATCCGTATCATTTTCATCCCGCCCCCGGTCGATCCGGCGCAGCCACCGAAAAACATCAGCAGGACCAGTCCGAACCGAAGCACGTCGGGCCAGAGATCGAAGTCGGCGGTTGCGAATCCGGTGGTCGTTACGATGGACAGGGTCTGGAAGGTGGCAATTCGGAACGTGTCGTATACCGACCCGAGCTGCGCCGCCTGTTTCTGGTAGTGCTCGGCGAACTCCTGCTCGGTTGGCTGTTCATGCCGCCAGGACTGACGCGCTTCGTCGATCGGCTTCTGCCCCTGAATCGAGAGAACGACCGTGGTGAGCACAATAGCGATCACGATCACGGCGTTGTAGAACCTAAATTCCGAGTCGCGGAAGAAACCTTTGAAATCTCCTCGAAGAGCGCGGAAATGCAGCAGGAAGTTGATCCCCGCGCACCACATGAAGAAGATAATCACCCATCTTATGAAATCGGAGTCGTAGGCGGCAACCGAAGCATTTTCGGTCGAGAATCCGCCGGTTGCCAGAGTGGCGAAGGCATGACAGACAGCATCGAAGACGGTCATGCCACCCAACCAGAGCAGAACCACCTCAGCCAGCGTCAACAGCCCATAGACGCCCCAGAGGATGCTGGTTGTCTGCGACAGGCGGGGTGAGAGCTTGTCCTTGCTGGGACCGGGAACCTCACTCTTGAACATCTGGTAGGCCGTCACGCCCATGCCGGGAAAGACGACGATTGCCAGGGTGATGATCCCCATACCGCCCAGCCAGTGTGTCAGGGCGCGAAGGAACAGGATGCTTCGAGGGGCCGCTTCGATATTGGTGAGAATGGTCGCTCCGGTAGTCGTGAAACCGGACATGATCTCGAAATAGGCGTCGGTAAACGCCGCGAACCAGTGATAGTCAGGCGATCCCTGACCATACATCAGCCAGACATACATCGGCAAACAACTGAAAAACGTCAGCGTCACCCAGCCGATACAGACGATCGCCAGGCCCTCCTTGATCCCCTGGAGATGCCGTCCACTGCGAAAGACGCGAACGGCTATCGTACCCAGGCCGACCGAGAGCAGCGAGGCAAGAATGAAGCCGTAGACCTGCGGATGAGCTACCGCAGCCGACCAACCGGCGGCACGCTGATCGTACAGCCCGATCGCCATGGGGACCAGCAACAGCAGGCCCATAATCTGAAGCAGCTTCCCAACCGAATAGGCGATTGCCGTCTTGTGCATGGGGGCTCCTAGCCGAACAGACCACGCGGCTTGAACAGCTTGGAAAATGAGGGTAGATGCCGATGATGGGTGATGACAATGATATGATCTTCAGCCTGAATCTCCGTCTCGCCGTCGGGCAGAACGATCCGATTCTCGCGCACGATAATACCGATAATCGCCCCCGCCTTGAAGCGCTTAGCGATCCGTTTTACCTTCTGCCCGGCTATCTCACTGCCGGGTTCAACGATATAGCGGGCAGCCTCGATATCGATGTACGATAGCTCGACAACCGCCCCGATATGGCCGCGCGCAATGATGTCGAGGATTGCTCTGGCCGCCGTCAGACGAGGGTTGATCACATGGTCGATACCGATCGAATTGAACAGCCGATCGTGGCGGGTTTCGGTCGAAGTTGCAATCACCTCGTGCGCTCCTTCGGCCTTCGCCAGCAAAGTCGACAGAATGTTGTAGTCGGACGAATCCGAAACGGAAATCAGGAACGATGCGGTATCAACATTCAGCTCACGCAGAAGATCAGCGTCGGTGCAATCGCCGTGAATAACCTCGATATTGTCATATCGCCCGGCGATAGTCTCTGCCTGCGCGTAGTCGCGGCTGACAAACGTGGACGAGTGATCGGCGTGGGACAGGACCCGGGCCATCTGCTCAAACGCATATGAATCGCCCGTTACGATGATCTTGCGGTTTTTCTTCCGCTCCTGTCCGACCAGATCGAGGAACACCTCGAGCGAATCTCTGGGAAAAAGGCTGTAGACGATGTCCCCCGGTTCGAAGCGGGTGTTGCCGGTGGGGATCATCCCCTTCCCGCCGCGGTTGATGGCAGCGAACAGAACTACCGCCGGCGCAATCTCCTGCCGAACCTCCATCGGCGTCTTCCCGGCCAGCTTCATGTTATCCCGAAGACGGTAGCCGCGGAGCAGGATCTTGCCTTCCTCGAAATTGGCCGAGTCGATCGCATGGGGGGTCTCGACAAACTGCATCACCTGGTCGGCCATGACCTGCTCAGGGTGAATCACCGAGGTTATTCCGAGACGGTCAAGATCGACCATGGCATGCTCACTGATGAACTCCGGCGAGCGCAGGCGAGCGATACGACGAGGGACGTCGTATTGAGCAGCCAGCGCACAGACTACCATATTGACTTCGTCGTTTGGCGTCACCGCCAGCACCATCTCCGCCTTGTCGATTCCGGCGTGGCGGAGCATCTCCGGAGAGGAGCCCGAGCCCTGAAGGATCTGTACGTCGAGTTTGTGTGCGATAGACTCGCACAGATCCCGATTGAGCTCGATCAAGGCCAGCTGGTGACCTTCCTTAAGGAGGTGTTCGGCCAGTGAGAAACCGACAATCCCACCGCCGACAATGACTATTCGCATGCGCTGCCCTGTGTAATATCCCTCAGTAGCCTACCGATCAATCACTTATCATGTCAGGTAGCCGGCGACGGTAATGTCTGGGCAAAGGCTGGTTGGCGCAAACATTTTATTCGACCCGGGCCCGGGAACCTTGGTGTGCGGTTTGGATTTTCAGGTATACTAAGAACGCGATGGGAGATGTTCAACAGCCGAGAGACCGAATGATGGAACAGAACGCCGAATATGCCCGTGTCCCGAAAGACGCCAATGCGATAACAAACGCCGAGTCGGCCGAGCGAAAGCGACGGGGCTTCCTTAAATTTCCCCGCAGCTGGAAAGAGGTCAAGCAAATGGGATGGAAGTTCATTGTCGGATTCATCCTGTTCTATCTCATCCGCGATCTGCTTCTCTATGTGCTTATCCCCTACCTGATCTACAAGGGTGTTATCAGCTTCTAGCCCAAACGCAAAACCGGCCCCGAAGGGCCGGTTCTGAACTGCATTCTCTCCAACGACCTTAGAGACCGTAGATCTCGCCGTACTTGGCCTTCATGTACGTCATGAGCGGCTCGTGCGAGAGCGGCTTGCCGGTGATTTTCTCACACAGCACGTTGGCGCGGTAACGCTGGCCGTGACGGTGGATGTTCTTACGCAACCAGCCGAGCAGGTTGGCAAAATTGCCCTGCTTGAAGTCCTCCTCGAGGTTCGGCATATCCTGTTTGGCCTTCGCGAAGAACTGCGCGGCGTAGAGATTGCCCAGCGCGTAGGTCGGGAAGTAGCCGATCAGGCCGGAGGACCAGTGGACATCCTGAAGGCAGCCGTTGGCGTCCTTGTCGACCTCGATACCGAGATAGTCCTTGAAGCGCTTGTTCCACTCGCCGGCCATGTCCTTCGGCTTGATTTCGCCTTTGGTCATGGCGCGCTCGAGCTCGAACCGGAGCATGATGTGCAGGTTGTAAGTGGCTTCGTCGGCCTCGACCCGGATGTACGACGGCTTGACGTAGTTGATGGCGCCGTAGAAGTCATCGATCGAGACATCGCCGAGCGCCTCCCGGAAGATGCGCTGTGCCTGCGGCATGAAATAGACCCAGAAGGCTTTCGAGCGGCCGACCTGGTTCTCCCACATCCGCGACTGCGATTCGTGAATGCCGAGCGAGACCGACTCACCCATCGGCGTCCCGAAATACTTCTCCTTCTCCAGACCCATCTCATACAGGGCGTGACCGGCCTCGTGCATGGTGCCGAACAGGGCATCGTTGATGCGGTTGGGGTTGTAGCGGGTCAGGATACGGGTGTCGCCGGGGCCGATCCCGGTGCAGAAGGGATGGGTCGTGATATCAAGCCGACCGGCGTCGAAATCATACCCCATGGCGGCCGCGACCGATTCACCGAAGATCTTCTGCTTTTCGACATCGTACGACCGCATGATGATTGACTCATCCGGCTTCTTCTTTGAGTCCTTGATCGCCGCCACCAGCGGGACCAACTCCTTGCGAAGACCCGCGAACGCCGATTCTACCTGCGCAACAGTCGCGCCCGGCTCGTAGGTATCGAGCAGCGCGTTGTACGGCTCCCCTTCGTAGCCGATCGCTTCGGCTTTCTTGATTGTCAGATCAAGCACCTTCTCGAGCCAGGGGACGAACATGGCGAAATCGGATTTCTTACGCGCTTCGGCCCAGGCCGGAGTGGCCTGCGCGGTAGTCTTGGCGAGCGCTTCGACCAGATCGTTGGGAAGTTTGGTCGCCTTGTCGTACTCGTAGCGAATCTCGCGGATATTCGCGGCGGCTTCGGACTCCGGGTCTTTGACCAGATCGGAGCCTTCGGCGGCCGATATCAGATCACCGATTTTCGGGTCGACAAACTGCTGGTGGCACATCCGGGCAATCAGGCCGATCTGCTCGGAGCGGTGCGCCACACCGTTTTTCGGCATGTAGGTTTCCTGATCCCAGTGGAGGATCGAGGCGGCCGATCCGAGGGTCGATATCTCTTTGCACTTCTTAATCAGCTCATCATAGGCTGCCTGCGGCGTCATAACGTCTCCTTCGCCCAAAGGGGCTTCATAATGCGAAAACCGAATTATCTATAATCGCCCAAAGTATGCAATACGGCGGCTTTCCGCCAGTGTTTCCAGAGGCGGGTTCGAGGCCGGCGGTGTCGGATGTACTCGCCTCCGGCGAGAAGCATCCGACGCAACATTCCGATGTCCCCTCGCTGCTGCACCGTCATGGTGAGCGGAGTCGAACCATGACTCATCGAGCAAGACCGCACAGTCGCCCTTCGACTCCGCCGCTGCGGAGTCAGAACGACGCAATTGTAGGTCCGAACCCCTGCGGTTCGGACATCTTGAGTCGGAACCGCAGGGGTTCCGACCTACGGTGTCGGATGTACTCGCCTCCGGCGAGAAGCATCCGACACAACGATCCCTGTTCTCGTCGTCAGGCGGGGTCGCCTGACGACACATCGTCCCTATACCCGCTGACGACACATACCAATGGCGGGTTCGAAGACGGACCCGCCCTACAAGCTTCTCCTCTAGCGCGTGATGCCGTAGATCGGCTCGTACTTGGCGTACAGGTAGTCGATCAGCGGCTGGTGTGACAACGGCCGGCCGGTGACTTTCTCCACCAGTTCGGTGGCGCGGTAGCGTTTCCCCTGCGAGTGGATGTTTTTGCGGAGCCAATCAAGCATAGCCGCGAAATCACCACGCGCGAACTGCTCCTGCAGATCGGGAATCGCTTTATTCGCGGCCGCGTAGAACTGCGCCGCGTACAGATTGCCCAGCGCGTAAGTCGGGAAATAGCCCATGTAGCCGGCCGACCAGTGGACATCCTGAAGGCACCCGTTGGAGTCCTTGTCGACCTCGATGCCGAGGTACTCCTTGAAGCGCTTGTTCCACTCACCAGCGATGTCTTTGGCTTTCAACTCTCCGTGAACCAACGCCACTTCGAGCTCGAAGCGAAGCATGATGTGCAGGTTGTAAGTGGCTTCGTCGGCCTCGACCCGGATGTACGACGGGGTCACGTAGTTCATCGCGGCGTACATGTCATCGAGCGTGATGTCGGCCATTTCGTTGTGGAAGACTCCCCTGGCGACCGGGAAGAAGTACTCCCAGAAACCACGCGAGCGCCCGACCTGGTTTTCCCACATCCGCGACTGCGATTCGTGGATGCCCGACGAGATCGCGTCGCCCATCGGCGTGCCGTAGTGCTCGCGCGGGAGGCCCATGTCGTAGAGAGCGTGACCGGTTTCGTGGGTGGTGCCGGTGAGCCCTTCGGCGAGATCTTCGGGATACCATCGCGTGCAGATGCGGGTGTCATCGGGGCCCAGCCCGGCGCAGAAGGGGTGGGTGGTGATATCGAGCCGTCCGGCGTTGAAGTCGTAGCCGATCCGCTGGGAGACCATCTCAGCGAAGATGGCCTGCTTCTTGACATCGTACGGGCGTTTGATGACACCGATATCGGGACGGCGCGGCGCGTCTTTGAGCTTGGCGACCAGCGGGACGAGGTCCTTGCGGAGTCCTTCGAACACTTTGACGACTTCGGCGGTTTTCGCGTGCGGTTCGAAGGCGTCGAGGAGGGCGTCGTAGCGATCGTCGGTATAACCGAGGGCGTCGGCTTTGCGAAGGTTCAGCTCGACGTTTTTCTCCAGCCAGGGGGCGAACATCGCGAAGTCCGACTTCTTGCGGGCCTCCATCCACACCTGCCGCGCTTTGGTGGTGGTGCGGATGATCTCTTCGACCAGTTCGGAAGGCAGCTTGGTCTCGAGGTCGTACATGCGCCGCCATTCGCGGACATTGACCGCTTCGACTGAGATCGGGTCCTTTACGATCTCGGAGCTTTCACAGGCAGCGAGCCAGTCGTTGATACGCGGGTCGGTGTCGCGCTCGTGGACCATGCGGCCGATCAGCGACATCTGTTCGGAGCGATGGTCGACACCGGCGCTGGGCATGTAGGTATCCTGATCCCATTCGAGAACGGAGTTGACGGAGGCGAGGGTGGTGTTCTCCTTGAAGTGGCTGATCAGGTTTTTGTAGGCGTCTTGTGCGGTCATATCTTATCCCCTTTGGACACAGTATGTTTCGATGTCTGACGGTCTAATAAAGGGTGATACGGCGCCAAACGCAAAGAGTTGCCTCCATCAGCTTGCTATGAGTTGTGGCCCGAACGCTTTGAATTTGTGCCCCACTGGGAGCCGGCCGAAGGCGGGCGGCGGGTGGGATGTATATGCCGACATTTTTCCCGAAACGCCAAACGCGAAAACCGAGAAAATCGCTGTACAAGTTTGTGTGCGAGGCGGTTACGGCGAAATGGCTTTGTTTTGTCATTTTTTAGGGTCGAAAAATTCTGTTTTTCTCTCGTGCGCGGATTGCTCCGCGCGTGTCTTTACAAAAGGCGGCGTTTTTGCGATTGCCATCGAATTGGTGGGGAAAGTGGGAGGGGGGGGTATGACGAACTAAGTGCGTGGTGTACGTCCCCGTGCACCACTTGATCTGGCGAACTTGTGAAGTGCGTGGTGTACGTCCTCGTGCACCGCGCACCTCGTCAATCTGGTATGTATCTCATCGCTCCCGGCGACGGACGCATCTGCGACCACGTTCCGGCAACCCTATGCCCGGCGCTTGAGTAGGGGTGGTCCACTGCGTCTTTTGACAAGCCCCGCCCTCACCTGCGTTCAGTTCATTGCTTTCTTCACCCGGTTAGTCCTTAACGCATCGAATGAAGAAACCGTCCCATTCGTACTCGTCGTCCAAGCGCTGAATCTCGGCGGTATTGTAATATACTAAACGAGCCCAGGCCCGGCCGCTGACACTTTCCGTGGATGTCCACAGTGCGGTTACAATGCCTTGGCTGATGAAGTCGCCCCACTGGTCTCGATGTCCCGTGCCGATAGCGGAGAAACCGCTCTCGTTGGTGGCACCGGTGTTCGGAGTGCTCCAGAGGATCGTTCCGATTTGTTTTAACTTCCCTCCCTGATCCCCGCGAAAACCTTCCAAGTCCGCTTCACCCTGGGTCATTCCGAGACACATTTCCAGTTGCTTCCATTCTGCGTCGGTTGGCACGTGCCAGCCTTCCGGCGCGATGTTCCTGGCATCGGACGCCGCATAGAAATTGTAGATTCTTCCATACAGAGGGACATAGCCTGAGTCGTTATTCCATTCGGAGTACGCTCCGCTTCGTGCAGCTCTCCACTCGTCTCGGTCGGTGATGTTCGGAATCGGATCCCCGTTGCTGAATCGAGTCACCTTGAGGTTCTCCACCATCCACCATTGATCGCAGATTCTGACAGTCTTGTAAACGTTTCCGTCGATATCTGTCACGGTTCCTGTTTCGGTTCCACAGTCCGGACTTGATCCACCTAGAAACAAGTAGTTCACAAGACGGATCAAGTCGCTCAGGTCCACGCCGCCGTCATTATTTATGTCTCCACACGGTCCGGCGAACAGCACCGTAGGCGAAGCGAGCACTACCGCACCGACAAGAATGACCAACATCCGCCTCATGTTCGGCCTCCTTCCTGGCCACAGTTGAATCCTCCAAGAACTGGTCTATGTGAGATGAGAGTTTTGCCGAGAGCCAGACACGACGCAACGCCTCCTTGACACTTGAGCAGCGACGTAGGAAATGAGATTGCTTTGACTGCGCGCAATACTACAGAGGTGAGCTACCGCGATCAGTGCACGAGGATTCCCCGGTTTCATTTCCGACGTGCACAAACGCATGGTAGTGGATACTTCCGTCCATGAAGAATCTGGACGTTCTGTGATACATTGTCAAGGACTATCGTTCCCGTTCCGTCGCAGCCGCAAAGGCAATCTTCCGTCCCTCAAGTTCGCATGCGGCATGAAACGCTCTTCACATTTCCCCCCACTCTCCCCTTGCCCCTCCCCCGCACACGCCCTATATTCTCAGCCACACCGATAGCACGAAGGAATTACCCCTCATGGCGCATGTCTCTGTCCCCGAAGCGGATGCCTTGCTCGACAAACAGTTCGATGTTCTCGATCATGGGTTCGTGCGGTTGATCGACTATATGGGCTCCGATGAATCAATCGTCCAGGCCGCCCGGGTATCGTACGGCAAGGGTACCAAAAAGGTCTCCGAAGATCGCGGGTTGATTCGCTATCTCATGCGCCATAAACACACCACGCCGTTCGAGATGGTCGAGCTGAAGTTTCATGTCAAGCTACCCATATTTGTGGCGCGCCAGTGGATCCGACATCGCACCGCCAATGTCAACGAGTACTCCGGCCGCTATTCGGTGATGAAAGAGGAGTTCTACCTGCCCCCCGCCGACGCCCTGCAGTACCAGTCGACGGTCAACAAGCAGGGGGGCGAGGACGGCGCGGTAATTCCCGATGCGCTGGCGGATTCGTTCCGCGAGCACGCCGAGTCGACCCAGAAGGCGCTGTACGAGAAGTACTCGCATTTTGTCGATGAGGGCCTGGCGCGGGAGCTGGCACGGATAAACCTTCCGCTGTCGCTCTACACCGAGTGGTACTGGAAAATCGACCTTCACAATCTGTTCCACTTCCTGCGCTTGCGTCTCGACCCGCACGCACAGAAGGAAATCCGGGCTTATGCGGAGGTGATGGCGGATATCACCCGCACGGTATGTCCGATGGCGTATGAGGCGTTTGAGGACTATTCGCTCAACGCACAGTACTTTTCGGGGCCGGAATTGGCGATCATTCGGCCCCTGTTGGAAAGTTTTTCCGGGTCGGTCGAGGAGTTGGTGGAGAGGGGGCTTTCGAAGCGTGAGGCGCGGGAGTTCTTGTCTAAGTTGGAGGCGGTCAGGAAATTAGATTCCGAATAAGCGCCCCGGGGGTCCATTAAGGGTGCGCGCGAACCGCCATAAGTGACGGTCCTGTTTACACTTTGGCCGCTTTTTCCCTTGACAATAGGCCGTAAATCTTATAATGTGTGACTGTCGGGTTGTAGTTCAGTCCGACAGGACGACATTCACGGTAATTTTCAGAGGGTAACGCGCCAATGGACGATTGCTCAAGGTTATCCTTCCAATCACATTTCTATCGTTCAGTATCAAACGATTACATCGCGATTCGTACATCCCGTACGTTTGCGGCGCGAGAACCCTCGTTACCAAAGCTGAGGTTTTATCGCACCATAAACTAACGGGGTCGGGGAATGTTGCATTCTCGCACTTGGCGCGCCATGGGATTGGCGTTGCTCTCGCTGTTCGTATTCTCCACCGCCGCTCAGGCCGATGAGTGGTGGGCGGACTCTCTTGCTACTCAACGGCTGGCCAAAGCGCCGGCCGAAGCATCCCTCCAGTATTTGCTTGATTCGCTCGGTTACGATATCGATGTCGCCAACGATGAGTTGGGGATTGAGGTATTGTGCGGGCAGCCGGGTGATGATACGGCGACCATGATTCTCGAGGTGGCCGGGTCGGCGGTCTATGCGACATCGGGCTACTACGAAGCCGGCGATACCTGGCCGCGCTACCAGCTGTTTGGACCGTCGAACGTACCGGGAGACACAGTGGTTTTCTCGGTCGGGGCGTTTGATTCGGTCGGTTTCTGGATGAAACCCAACTACGACGGTAACTACACGTGGTATTCCGAAGAGGAGTTCAACTCCGACGATTTCGACCATGTGTGGATCTTCTCGACCGGGGTGCCGCATGAGTACCTGATTGCGTTTGAAGATTTGAACAACGGCGGTGACGCCGACTATCAGGACCTGGTGATCAAGGTGCGGTTCGCGAACAAGGCCCCGCACGTGGTGCTCCCCCCGGATTCTTCGGTGGTGACCTGTTCAAGCGACTCGATCTGTTTTGATCTGTTCGCGTACGACAACAACTGCCAGGGGGATTCGATCTGGCTGACGATGTTGTCCGGCGAGGGTGTGTTTGCCCCGCAGGAAGGGCTGAGTTCGATTACGACGAGTCACTGCTTCCTGCCGTCGGGTTCCGGGACGTATGAGTTTGTATTTCAGGTGGAAGATATCGTCGGTGCGATCGATATCGACACCTTTGTAGTGACAGTTGCCGCCGGTTCGGCCCCGGTGGTGGCGGTGTCTGATACGACTGTGGACTGGTGCGAGCTGCAGTCGATCTGCCTTCCCCTTTCGATTTTCGATCCCGATTGTGATATAGTTTCTGTGACGACCAATCTCGGCAGTTACGGCGGTAATGCGAGTTCGTTCGACCAGATCGCCCGCTATAACGAACTTGGTGCGACGATTCTTCAGGTCGGCGGTGGAGCGCCCGGTCAGACTCTGATCGAGAGCGCCGATTTCGTGGGACCGGTCAACTCGCAGTCCGGTGTGAATGTCACGCTTCCGAATTTTGCTTTCGCGACCACGGTGCACAACACCGGCTCGTTCCCGGTTGGTCCGGGACTGTTTAATTCATCGGATAACCTCCTGGGCGCGCCGACCGACCTGACGTTTACGCTTCCCGGCCCGGGTGGTCCGGACGGCGGGGCGGGTGACGGCTCGATCGACTTCTCGTCGGGGCAGTACGTCTGTATCGGGTTCGGTCAGGATATCACGACCTGCAACGGCGCTGAGGTCGATTTCATATTGTTCACCAACACGGCGGCGTCGGGTAACGGGACGATTCAGTTCCGTGACGGCGGAGCGGTGGTGCATACGTATACGGGTACGATTCCGGGCGGTTCGGCCGGATCGGGGACGGGCGGTTTGACCCTGGATCTTCCCGACGGCATCACGTTCGACCGGGTCAATATCGCGAACAACAGCGGCAGCTTTGAGGTGGATGCCGTTGCTGCGCGTACGGATGGATCGCCGAGCACGACCGATATCTGTTTCACGCCGGATACGGCGGGTGTGTACGAGGTGATCGTGACGGTCACCGACGCCTGCGGTTCGGTGAGCCAGGATATCGGGTATGTGACGGTGAACCTGAATCAGCCGCCGGTGGCCGACGCCGGGGCCGATCAGTCGGTTTTCCAGTGTACGCCGCAGCAGATTTGTCTGCCGGTCAGTTTCACCGATCCCGATAATAACCTCGAGATTACGGAGCTTGTTCAGGGGCCGGGCACGCTGACCGGCAGCGAGGTTTGTTTCACGCCTGCCGGGACGGGTACGTACACATTCGTAATTCGTGCGGTCGACTCGTGCGGGCTGGCAGACCGGGACACGGTGGTCGTGACGGTGGGCGCCAATGTGCCGCCGGTCGCGGTGCAGCCTTCGGCGCAGAACGTTTTCCTTTGTGCTGCCGAAGAGATCTGCTACACGTTTGGCGCGAGCGACGCCAACGGCGGAACGCTGAGTTGGACGCTGATCTCCGGCGCCGGTTCTATCTCGACAGCCGGCGAGTACTGTTTCACGCCGGGAGCGAGTGGTTCGTTTAATGCGACGGTCGCGGTGGCGGATTCGTGCGGTGCGGCTGATACGGTGACGGCGACGTTTAATGTGACACTCAACTCGGCGCCGGTGGCTGTCAATCCGGCCAGTCCGGTCAGTCTCTCGCAGTGTACGGCGCAGGAGGTTTGTGTCCAGTTCGACGCCAGCGATGCTGACAGCGATCCGCTGAGCTGGACGATGGTGTCCGGTGACGGCGCGCTGTCATCGTCGGGCGAATGGTGCTTCACGCCGACCGGATCGGGAGCCTACACGGTGGCGGCGGAAGTTGCTGATTCTTGTGGCGCAACCGACACGGTTTCGCTTACATACAATGTAGAGATCAACGGAGCGCCGACGATTGCGCTGGGGGCGGATTCGTCACTCACCCTGTGCGCTCCACAGCAGATTTGTCTTGAGTACTCGGTTGATGATCCGCAGGGTCCGGCGGGATTGGCCGAGATAATGATATCCGGGTATGGCACGCTGGACACGGCCGCCAATCAGGTCTGTTTCACGCCGACCACATCCGGAACGTACGAATTTGTCCTACGTGTGACCGACCCGTGTGGGGCAGTTGACAGTGACACTATTGAGGTGAGTGTTACTTTCGGCTTGAGCGCAGCCATTGACTGCCCGACCGGGTCGATAGATGTTTTCCTCTGCGGTCCCGATTCCATCCACTACATGCTCGATATCAGCCCCGCCACGGCGGTGGTGACAGTTTCGCAGGGTAAGTACGAGAACGATCTCATCGACCTCAGCGTCGATACTTCGGGCACCTATGTGGTTGATGTCATTGCCGAAGAGGCCTGCGGTTCCGATACCTGCCAGCTGGTATTCAATGTGGAAGTCGGCGAGGCGCCGCAGATTACCTGTCCGGCGCCGAGTACGAAGTTCATCTGCGACGCCGGCGCGACAGTGTGTATACCGGTCGGTGTCATGGGCGCCGACACGAACGTGACGGTCAGCCCGATCGGCTCGTACTCGAGCGGCAATGTTTGTTTTGTCGCTGATACTTCGGGGCTGTACACGCTGACGATGATCGCGGCGACGCCGTGCGGCAGTGATACATGCCAGCTACAGGTCGATGTGACGGTCAACAGCGCGCCGGTAGCAGACGATCCGAGCTCGCCGGTCGATACCTTCCTGTGCGCCAACGGCCAGCTCTGTTATGATTTCAGTGCGAGTGACGCCGATGGCAACTCATTGACCTGGGCCAAGCTGTCCGGCAACGGGACGGTAAGCGCCGCCGGTCAGTGGTGTTTCTCGGTCTCGGGCTCCGGTACGTACACGGTGACGGCGGTGGTCAGCGATCCGTGCGGCGACGCCGACACGACAACGCTTACGTACAACGTGACGATCAACAGCGCCCCGGTGCTGTCGCTCGGCGCGAACCAGTCGCGCTTCCTCTGTGCGGCGCAGCAGGTCTGTCTGCCGTACACGGTCACCGATGCGAATAGCAACGTCAGTTCGGTGGTGCTGAGCTCGGGCTCCGGCGTGCTGGATGAGATGACGCAGACGATTTGCTTCACTCCTGCCGCTTCGGGCAACTACCAGTTTATTGCCACGGCCACCGACGCCTGCGGGTTGAGTTCGGTGGATACAGTGAGTGTGTCTGTCACGATGAACCAGGCGCCGATTGCCAATGCGGGCTCCGATCAGACGATTTTCCAGTGCAGCAACACGCCGATTTGCCTGCCGGCATCGTGCAGCGACCCCAATGGTAATCTAACCGGTTGTGAGCTGGTGAATGGTCCGGCGGGTGCGACGTACAACGGTACGAATATCTGCTTCACCCCCACCGGCACCTGGAACTATGAGTTCGTGATAAAGGCAACCGATTCGTGCGGTGCGGTCGACTACGACACGGTGGCTGTTTTCTATACTCTTAACTCGAAGCCGGTTGCCAACGCGGGCGCCGACCAGACGGTGTTCCAGTGCGCGCCGACCGAAATCTGCTGGCCTGCCGAATGCAGCGATCCAAACGGCGCCGGCGATCTGGCGAGCTGCACGCTGGTGAGCGGGCCGGGCACCTACAACGGCACGAACATCTGCTTTACGCCGTCGGCCACCGGTGTGTACGAGTTTGTTCTCGAGGCCGAGGACGATTGCGGGCGGACGGATCTTGATACGGTGCTGATCGATGTGACGATCAACTCCGCGCCGGTCTGCACGGTGCCGGATGACACGGTCATCTTCCAGTGTACGCCCGCCGAAGTCTGTCTGCCGGCGTTTGCGACCGATGCCGACGGTAATCTGGACAATTGCCAGGTCAATGTCGGTACGCTGGTCGGATCGACGTGGTGCTATACACCGACCTCAAGCCAGAACGTGACGGTGACGATGACCTGCACCGATGAGTGCAGCGCCCAGTGCGTGTCGCAGTTTACGGTTGAGTTCGTAATCAACGATGAGCCGACGATCGCGTTCGGCGCCGACACGACCCTCTTCCTCTGCGCCAGCGACGAGATCTGTCTGCCGTACAACGCCGACGATCCGAACGACCCGCGCCCGACCATGATCTCGCTGATTTCGGGACCGGGGACGCTCGACGAGGTTAACTCACGGGTCTGCTTCACGCCCGCATCGGCCGGTTCGTACGAGTTTGTGGTACGGATCGAAGACGAGTGCGGTGAGTTCGATCAGGATACAATCAACGTCACGGTCGGCATCAATAACCCGCCGGTCGCCGACGCCGGCGCCGACCAGACTTTGTTCCTGTGCAGCGCCGGACAGCCGATCTGCTGGCCGGTCTCGTGCAGTGATGTCGACGGCAATCTCGATGACTGCCAGTTCACCGGTCCGGGGACATACAACGGCTCGACTATCTGCTTCACACCGGCCGGTTCCGGGGTGTTCGAGTTCACGCTTCGGGCGGTCGATGAGTGCGGGGCGGATATGACTGATACGGTGACGCTCACCGTGACCGTCAACAGCGCTCCGGTGGTGACACTGCCGGCCGACAGCTCGGTCTTCCAGTGCACCCCCGCCCCGATCTGTATCGACTATACGGTGGACGATGCCAATGGCCTGGCGAAGGTATTGGAAAGCATGACCGGTGGTTTCGGCACGATCGACACCGCCGCCAACCAGATCTGCTTCACACCGGGTTCAGCGGGTGACTATGAGTTCATCGTCAGCGCGACCGACTCCTGCGGGGCGGTTGGCGCGGACACGATGACGGTCAGTGTGTCGTTCGGCCAGTTCGCATCGATCACCTGCCCGACCGGCCCGATCGACGTCTTCCTGTGCGATCCCGACTCGGTCTGTCAGTCGCTCGGAATCACTCCGGCGAGCGCGACGGTTACGGTGTCGCAGGGCCACTATGCCAACGGCCAGTTGTGCATTCTCGCCGATACGGCCGGGACGTATATAGTCGATGTGATCGCCGAGTCGAGCTGCGGCGCGGACACCTGTCAGCTGGTGTTCAATGTCGATATCGGTGAGGCTCCGCAGATTACCTGTCCGGCTCCGGTCACGCGGTTCGTATGCGACGCCGGTTCTTCGGTCTGCATCCCGGTCGGCGTGATGGGCAGCGGCGCGACGGTGAGTGTGTCGCCGTTTGCTACCTACTCCGGCGGGACGGTTTGTTTCGACGCTGATACTTCGGGGCACTATGAAATCGAAATGATCGCAACGACCAGTTGCGGCAGCGATACCTGTACGATAATCGCCGACATCACGCTCAACAGCGCTCCGGTCGCCGACGATCCTGGCGGCCCGATCGACACTTCGATGTGTGATCCGGCGCAGGTTTGTTATCAATTCACGGCCTCCGACCTTGACGGAGGGGCGCTCACCTGGACCAAGACAACGGGGAACGGTTCAGTCTCTGCCGCTGGCCTCTGGTGCTTTGATGCCACTGCCAGCGGCAGCTATAGTGTGACGGCGACGGTGACCGACTCGTGCGGGGCCTCGGATCAGGTCACGCTCCAGTACAATATCGACCTCAACAACGCTCCCGTAGTCAACCTGGGTGCCGACACCACCCGGTTCATCTGCGCCAGCGAGGAGATATGTCTGCCGTATATAGTGGGCGATGCCGACAGCAACGTCACCGATGTCGTCCTTTTGGTTGGCAGCGGCACGCTGAACACATCGACCAATCAACTCTGTTTCACACCGGATACGGCCGGTATCTATCGGTTCATCGTGCAGGCGACCGATGCCTGCGGTGACAGCGATATCGACACGCTCAATGTCACGATCGGTGTCAACCGGCCGCCGGTGGCGAATGCGGGGGCCGATGCGAGCATATTCCAGTGTGCGCCGACCCAGGTCTGCTGGAGTGCTTCGGCGGGTGATCCCGACGGCAACCTCGACAGTGTCGCGGTGATCGCCGGACCGGGGACATTCAGCGGCGGTCAGATCTGCTTCACGCCGGATTCCGCCGATACCTACACGATCATCCTTCGGGCTGTCGATGAGTGCGGTGCGACGGATATCGATACGGTGCTGATTACGGTCGATATGAACAGCGGACCGGTCTGTCAGCTGCCGAACGACACGACGGTCTTCCAGTGTACCCCGACCCAGATCGTGCTGCCGGTCGGAGCGCTCGATCCTGACGACAATCTCGATCATTGCGAGATTCTCTCCGGTCCGGGTTCGCTGGTGGGCGGCAACTGGCAGTTCACGCCGACCGGTGATCAGAACGTGACGGTCGCGATCATGTGTATCGACGACTGTGGTGTGACCTGTATCGACTCCTTTAAGGTTTCGATTGATATCAACAACAAGCCGGTGGTAAGCGCGGGCGCCGATACGACGGTGTTTACGTGCGACGGTGGCCAGGTCTGCCGGACCATCACGTCGAGCGATCCAAACAACAATCTCGACTCGGTGTGGATCGCGCAGGGATCGGGCACCTACAACGCGGGCACCGGTCAGTACTGTCTGTCGGTTCCGTACGGTGACGGCAACGACCGCACCTACACGACTATATTCGCGGCGGTCGATTCGTGCGGCCTGCAGTCACGCGACACGCTCAAGATCTCGGTCGACTTCAACGAGCCACCGGTGATCGATCTGCCGCCGGACTTCACGGCTTTCCTCGACCAGGTCGGAGAGCTCTGTTTCTCGGTGGAGATCAGCGATGTCGACGACAACCTGAGCGGGTATTCGGTTTCGCCGATCGGCGACTGGGATCCGTTCACCGAGCAGCTGTGTTTCGATGCCGATTCGACCGGTACGTACCAGATCATCGTCACAGCGTTCGACAACTGCGCCGACACGACGGTTGACACGGTCGTAATCGAAGTGCAGGTTGACGAGTGCATCCACGTACAGATCGAGTACCGAACCGATGTCTTCCAGGGTCAGACGAGTTCGCTCGACATTCTTCTGACCGGTTCCGGCAAGGAACTCGGCGGGTATGACTTCCTGATCCAGTACGACGCCAGCGTCCTCACGCCGAGCGCCGCCCATCTGGGTGCACTGCCCGCGAACTGTGGCTGGGAGTACTTCCAGTACCGCCACGGCGCGACCGGCAACTGCGGCGGGGGCTGTCCGAGCGGATTGATCCAGTTGGTGGCGATCGCCGAGACGAACAACGGCGCGTATCATCCGGGCTGTTTCCTCGACGGTCAGATCGGCGTGCTGGCGTCGATCGACTTCCTCGTCACCAACGATCGCACGCTTGAGTGCATGTTCGTTCCGGTCAACTTCTACTGGACGTCGTGTTCGGACAACTCGATGTCGTCGCGTCCGGGTGACACTCTCTGGGTAGTCCGCAACGTGTTCGACGCGGCGTACAACAACATCACCAACCACAACTTCGGTCTGCCGGGCGCACTCGGCCTGCCCGATGACTGTATCGCCGGTGTGGCGCCCGACAAACCGCGTCCGATCCGCTGTGTCGACTATACCAACGGCGGGTTCAAGATCATCTGCGCCGACGATATCGACGATCGCGGCGACCTCAATCTCGACAATATCGCCTACACGATTGCCGACGTCGTGATGTTCACCAACTACTTCATCTACGGCGTGCAGGCGTTCGGCACCGGTCTGCAGATCGAGGCAGCCACGGCGGCTTCGGATGTCAACGCCGACGGTTTGTCGCTGACAGTGGCCGACCTGGTCTACCTGATTCGCGTGGTGGTGGGCGATGCGGCGCCGATTCCCAAACTCGATCCGAATGCGGCGTACGAAGCCGATGTCTCGCTGACCAGCGGGGTGGTGACGATCGACAACGCGGGGACGAAGATCGGCGCCATGTACCTGCTGCTCGAGGGGAATGTGACCCCCGAACTGCACCCGAACGCATCGGGGATGCAGATGGAGTCGCATTTCGACGGAATGAACACCCGCGTGCTGGTGTTCACCGACGACGGCTCGGGGACACTTACCAGCGGTGAGGTGCTGGTGGTCGGTACGACCAGAATCAAGGAGATTGAGCTTGGCTCGGCTGAGGGTATGGTGATGGCCGCCAACCTGAACGTGCTGCCGACAACCTACACACTGTCGCAGAACTATCCGAACCCGTTCAACCCGACGACAACCATTGAGTTTACGCTTCCAGTGAAGTCGAAGTACCGCTTGACTATTTTCAATGTTCTCGGTCAGCAGGTCGAGCAGTTATCCGACGAGTTAGAGGCCGGATATCACAAGATAGAGTGGGATGCCGGTAGATACGCTTCGGGTGTCTACTTCTATCGTCTGACGGCTGGTGAATTCAGCGCCACCAAGAAGATGGTTTTGCTGAAGTAACACCACCTTTTCTTTCGGTGCAAAAGGCCCCGGTAATCCGGGGCCTTTTGCGTTGGGGGATCTGCCGCCCACCCGGGACGGGTGGGCTACGGGGCTGTCTGACGGTGTTGGACGAATGAGTTCGTACGGCACGCGATTTAGAGCGACGGATGGGTCGCGATTCCCACCCGCCGCTCGACTGGGACTCGCTCTGGGTGGGCCACAGGGGTCTCCCCCGCTACTGCCGCTTCAAATCAACAACGATTGCGCCCCAGGAGCCGCCGGAGCCCCCTTCGTGGCGGAAAGCGAGTACGTCGGGATGTTCCTCGAGCAGTGCCTGCACGATACGTCGCTGGACGCCTTTGCCTTTGCCGTGGACGATGCGCACCGCGTAGATCCCCTGCTCGAGACAGACGCGGATGTATTCATTGACGACGTCGCGGGTCTCATCGGGGGCGAACTGGTGTAAATCGAGGGTGCCGTCGATCGGATACTCGACCGGATCGTCGCTGTTGACGCTGTCACTCACGTGTTAGTCCCTTCGTGGATAGCCCCTTAGCGGTATCACAATATAGCCGGTGGGGGCTTGCCAGAAACAGGATTTTTGCCTATTTTGCGCCACTGTCCGATAATCTACCACCTGCAAAGGGGACTTATACATGTCTACTACCACCACCAAGATGCCGCCCGCCCCAACCTGGGATCTTGAGAGTATATTCTCCGGCGGCTCTTCCTCGCCCGATCTCGCGGCCTATCGCGACAAAGTAAAACAGGATTTCAAGGCGTTCGAGAAAGATATCGCCAACCTGCCGGATACGCTTGACGACAGCACCGCATCGGCCTGGAAAAAGGCCATACTGGATATGGCCGACATGATCGAGCGGCTGGGTCTGATCAGCTCGTTTGCGCACTGCCTGGTATCCCAGAATGTGAAAGACAACAAGGCGCACGGGATCGAGGGTGAGGCCGACGCTCAGATCGCGGAGTGGCAGAAGTGCAAAACGATCCTTCAGATCAAGGCCGGCAAGCAGTCCGATGCCGCCTGGGAGAAGCTGGTCGGCTCCGAGGAGTTGAAGGGGCAGCGGTTCTATCTCAATGAGATGCGCAACCAGGCGAAGGAGAAGATGTCGCCGGAGATGGAGTCGCTGGCACTGGAGCTGGCGGTCAACGGCTATCACGCCTGGAACAAGCTGTATGACAAGATGGCGGGGGATCTGTCGGTCGAGTTCGATGACGGCGGCGGGGCGAAGACGCTGTCGCTGGGGCAGCTTGCTACGAAGATGTCGGACTCCAACCGCACGGTTCGTGCCGCGGCCTTCGGCAAGCTGACCGAGGCGTGGGAGTCGCGCGAGGATCTGGCGGCGATGACGCTCAACGCGCTGGGTGGGTTCCGGCTCTCGGTCTACAAGAACCGCGGCTGGGATAATTTCCTGCACGAAGCGCTCCAGATGGCGCGTATTTCGCAGAAGACGCTTGACGCCATGTGGGCGGTGGTCGCCCGCGAGAAGGACAAACTGATTCCGTATGTCGACGCCAAGAAGAAGCTGCTGGGGATCGACAAGTACCGCTGGTACGATCAGTTCGCGCCGTGCGGTGCGGTCGATAAGCTGTACAGCTACGACGAAGCGGCTTCGTTTATCTATGACAACGAAAAGAACTTCTCGAAGGATATGGCTGAGTTTGCGAAAATGGCGATCGAGAAGCGGTGGATCGAGGCTGAAGATCGCGGCGGCAAGGCCGGCGGCGGCTACTGTACGCGGTTCGGTCCGTTCAAGCAGTCGCGTATTTTCATGACGTACGCCAACACGTATGAGAACCTGCTGACGCTGGCGCATGAGCTTGGTCACGCCTATCATGGTTGGGTGCTGAAGGACAAGCCCCTGTTTGCTCAGGATTATCCGATGACGCTGGCCGAGACGGCGTCGATTTTCGCCGAACTGCTGGTCACCGACGCCGCCCTGACGGCGTGCACTGATCCTTCGGAGAAACTGATGCTGCTCGATCAGAAGCTGCAGCAGCCGTACACGCTGTTCTGTGATATCCGCACCCGCTTCCTGTTCGAGACGTCGTACTATGCCGAGCGCAAGAACGGTATTGTCGGCGCGGAGCGGCTTCGCGAGCTGATGGTTGCGGCGCAGAAGGAGGCGTTTGGTTCGATGCTGGATGCGTCCGGGTATCACCCGCTGTTCTGGTGCTCCAAGCTGCACTTCTATATCTCTGACGTGCCGTTCTACAATTTCCCGTATACGTTCGGGTTCCTGTTCGCGACCGGTGTGTATGACCAGGCGAAAAAGGAAGGCTCGGCGTTTGCGGAGAAGTACCGGGCGCTGTTGGCCGACACCGGTTCGATGACGACCGAAGAGGTCGCAATGAAGCATCTCGGGGTTGACCTGACGAAGGAAGACTTCTGGACCGATGCGGCTAGTCGGGCGACGGCCGATGTCGCTGAGTTCGTGAAGCTGGCGGCTGAGGCGAAATAAGTTCATGCCGTCGGGCGAGACCATCCGGCCCGAAAGCGGGCTGTGGAAAGACTCACTTGGTGCGCGAGCGGTTGCCGGGCTGGCCTCGGCAATCGCTCGTGTCTATAAGAAATTTGATGCCGAGGGGTTTGCCGAGGCTGTCATGGCCGACGGTTTCTCCGAGCGTGAGCTCAAAGACCGTACGCAGACAATTGCCCGCCACCTGAGAGAGTATCTTCCGAAAGATTACGGCAAAGCTGTCAGGATCCTGATCAAGACCGCTCCGCATGTCGGGTCGTTCGAGAACTGGTCGCTGACGTCGTATGTCGAGCTGTTTGGACTGGAGCATTTCGAGGAGTCGATCGCGGCGATGAAAGCGCTCACGCCGCACTCGACCTGCGAGTTTGCTATCCGTCCCTATATGAATCGATATACCGAGCGGATGATGCCCGTCCTGCACGAGTGGGCGCTCGATCCCGATGAGCATGTACGGCGGCTGGCCGCCGAAGGGAGCCGTCCGCGCGGTGTCTGGACAGCGCATATCACGGCTTTCCGCAAGGACCCCAAACCGGTGCTGGAGCTGCTGGAGAAGCTGAAAGCTGACCCTTCGCTGTACGTCCGCAAGGCGGTCGCCAACAACCTGAACGATATCTCGAAAGATCATCCGAAGGCGGTCATCAAGACAGCTTTGCGCTGGCAGAAGGACAAGCAGAGACATACCGAATGGATCATCAAACACGCGTGTCGGTCGTTGATCCGGCAGGGAAGCCCCGAGGTCTTTCCGGTGTTTGGGTTTGCCTATCCTCCACAGGTGCGAGTCGAGAAGTTGACGGTATCGCCGAAGCGGGTGAAGATCGGCGGTGAGCTGACATTCGGATTCACGGTCAAATCGGCCGGTTCAAAGAGGCAGAAGCTGGCAATCGACTACAAGATTCATTTCATCAAGGCCAACGGCAAGACCTCGCCGAAGCTGTTTAAGCTGACCGAGAAGTCGATTAAACCGGATGAGCCGCTGGCAATCACGTCGAAACGTTCGTTTCTGGACCGTTCCACTCGAAGACACCGACCGGGTAAGCATCAACTCGAGATTCTTATTAATGGTGTATCGCACGGTTTGATTGACTTCACGGTTGTCGAGTAATCCCCCTCTTCCATACAACGTAGTGCGCGACATTACCTTGGAGGCTATCTTCGGGCGATGTCGTGGATGCCTGCATAGATGATCGTCGCCAACTCCTAGTAATATAGTAAACCGGTGAAACATTCGCTTTCCCGGGCGCGTAGACTTCTGTAGCCACAGCAGATTCGCAAACAAGTCGCAGATTCATATCGTTCGGGAGAGAACACGTTCATGAAGAAAATCATTCTTATCGCCGTCGGCCTCATTGTTGTCGTCGCGGCGGTCGCTTTTTTCGCCAAAGATGGTTCGGCCAAGAAAGAGGACGAGATCAAGACGGTTGAGGTGACGCGTGGATCGATCGTCGACAAGGCGCTGGCGATCGGCCAGATCGAGCCGGAATTTGAGATCGCCGTCAAATCCAAAGTCGCCGGGATAGTCCGAACTGTTTATGTCGAGGTAGGCGATAAGGTCAACCAGGGTGATCCGCTGTTCGACGTCAAACCGGACCCCACCCCGGTCGAATACGCCAATGCCAAGCGAGAAGTGGAATTGTACCAGGTGGCGTTCGATCAGGCCTCGCGCGATCATTCCCGCAGCAAACAACTTCGCGATAAACAACTCATCTCCAGGCAGGAGTACGAAAACAGCCTCTCGACGTACGAGGACGCTGAACTCCGCCTGAAGCTGGCCAAAGAGAAGCTGGCCCTTATTGAATCGGGCAGCACGGAGATCGCCGACCGCACGATCGACAACGTCATCAAGTCACCGATCACCGGCACGGTGCTGTCGCTGCTGGTCGAAGAGGGTGACCCGGTGGTGCCCCTGACGTCGTATCAGGCCGGTACCGAGCTGGCCACGCTGGCCCAGATGCACGACCTGATTTTCAAGGGGACGGTCGACGAGATCGATGTTGGCAAGCTGCATGAAGGGATGCCGGTTGATGTCGAGATCGGCGCACTTCCCGGAGAAAAGCTCACGGGCACACTGGACAAGATTTCCCCCAAGGCGCGCAAGCAGGACGGTGCGACGTTGTTCGATGTGGAGATCACCTTCGATCAGATGAGCAAGGGCTTCCTCCGCGCCGGCTACAGCGCCAACGCCGATGTGATTATCAACCGCGCCGAGGACATTCTGCTGGTGCCGGAGCGACTGGTGACGTTTGTCGACTCGGTACCGTCGGTTGAGGTCCGCGACTCGCTCGGCAATATCGAGAAGATCGAGATTGAGACCGGTCTCTCCGACGGGATCAATATCGAAGTGGTGGCGGGTTTGAGCGAAGGCGACCAACTGGTTGAGCGTCCACCCAAAGAAATCGAGCCCTGGGACTAAGCGGGGTCATACCGACACATTATGCTGCCACTCGTAACCCTACGACAATTCTGGAACGATCTTCGCCGCCAGAAACTCCGTTCGGCCCTTACCATGTTTGGTATCTTCTGGGGCACCTGCTCGATCGTTTTGCTGTTTGCATTCGGCAAGGGGATCGGCGACGCCCAGATGAAGAGCCAGAAAGGGATGGGCGAGAATATCGCTATCTTCTGGCCCGGCATCACGGCTAAGGAGTTCAAGGGGCTTCCCAAGGGGCGGAGTATTCAGCCGACCGAAGATGATGTCATTCTCATCAGGGAGAAGTCGGTGACAGTCGGTCGGATCTCACCGGAGTTCCGACGCTGGAACCAGACCATCAAGCGGGGCCGCAATTCGAGCCTCCGCATGCTGGTCGGCTGCTGGCCGGAGTTCGGCGAGATGCGAAACCTGATCCCGCAGGCCGGGTCGCGCTTCATCAATCAAAACGACATGGACCTCAAGCGCCGCGTGGTGTTTATCGGTAACCTACTCGCCCAGGACATGTTTGGCAGTGAGCAGGCGATCGGTGAGCAGATCGAGATCAACGGCATGCCGTTTACGATCATCGGCGTCATGAAGGAGAAAAAGCAGAACTCATCGTACGGCAGTCGCGACAGCCGGGTGGCGTTTATCCCGGCCTCGACATTCGGTACGATGTACTCGACGCGCTGGATGAGCAATTTCGTCGTGCAGTCCAAGAAAGAGTTCAACATGCTGCAGACGCGGCGGGAGATCTACGAAATTCTCGGGGCCCGGTACCGGTTTGATCCGACCGATCGCGAAGCGCTGGCGGTCTGGGATACCACCCGCGGGTTCGAGTTCCTCAAGACCTTCTTCACCGCCTTCCAGTGGTTCCTCGTAGGAATAGGCGTATCGACCTTGATCACGGGCGGAATCGGTGTTTCGAATATCATGAATGTCGTGCTCGAAGAGCGCACCAAGGAGATCGGCATCAAGATGGCGCTTGGCGCCCGCAAGGGGTATATCCTTATCCAGTTCATTCTCGAGACGCTTCTTATCACCGCAGTCGGCGGCGTCCTCGGTTTCCTGTTCGCCTGGCTGCTGGTGTCGTTGGTGCCGAGTTTCGGTCTGACCGACTTCATCGGCGTGCCGCAGGTGAATATCAACGTCGGTATGCTGGTGGTGTGCCTGCTCGGTGTGGTCGGATTTTTCGCGGGTATCTTCCCGGCGCGCCGCGCCGCCAACCTTCAACCGGTACAGGCCCTCAAGCTGTTTTAGGTGACGTGATGAATCTTACGATGATGTACAACCTGTTCATTCGCGATTTCCGCAAGCAGAAGAAGCGCATCACACTGACGCTGGTGGCGCTGGCCTGGGGGACGATGTCGATCATGCTGTTGCTGGCGTTCGGCGAAGGCTTGCACCGTCAGATGGCGCTCAACCAGCGCGGCCTGGGGAACAACATAGCCGTCATGTGGGGCGGGCAGACGACCAAGGCCTTCAAGGGACTCGGCAAAGGCCGGCCGATTCGGTTCCAGGCGGAAGACCCCGAATACATCGCGGCCCGCATTCCGGAGATCAAGCAGATCGCCGGTGAATACTCCCGCTGGGGAGTGAAAGTCCAGTACAAGGATCAGATCGTCAACGAGCATATCACCGGTATCTATCCGAATTTCGAAGACATGCGCTTTCACATCCCGCAGATGGGCGGGCGCATGATCAATCAGATCGACATGGAACACCGACGACGCGTCGCCTTCCTCGGCTGGGATCTCTCCGAGCGGCTGTTCGGTGAAGAAGATCCGATCGGCAAACAGATCCTGGTCAACAGCACGCCCTTCATCGTCATCGGGGTGATGGCCGAGAAGATGCAGATGAACAGCTATGAAGGGATGGATGAGAACCTGCTGGCGATGCCGTCGACGACATTTAAGGCTATTTTCGGAGATCCCTGGCTGGACGATATCGTCTACCAGCCGCACGATCCCAAGGACATGCCGATCATCGAGAAGAAGCTGTACGAGGTGCTTGGCGCGAAGTACAAGTTCGATCCAGCCGATGATCGCACGTTGCAGATCTGGGATGTCGTCTCCAGTCAGGAGGAGTTCACCAATATCATGATCGGCATCAAGATGTTCCTGGGGATAATCGGGTCGCTCACGTTGCTGATCGCGGGCGTCGGTGTCGCCAACATCATGTATGTGTCGATCAAGGAGCGCACTCGGGAAATCGGGATTAAGATGGCGGTGGGCGCCAAAAAGAAGCTGATCCTTTCGCAGTTCCTGACTGAAGCGCTGATGATCACATTTACCGGCGGCGCAATCGGCATGACGATTTCGTATTTGCTCACCGAAGGCTTCAAGCGGCTGCCGCTCAGCCCCGACGCCGCCGATGTGGTGGATTTTATGGGACGACCGACAGTGTCGTTTGAGATCGGCTTTGTTGTGATCGCGATTCTCGGCCTGATGGGACTTTTCTCGGGCCTGTTCCCCGCCATGCGGGCGGCCTCGGTTAATCCGGTGGAATCGCTTCGCTATGAATAAGAGAGCGTGAACGGACAAGAAGGCAGACATTTGAGGGTGAAGAAGGAAGACAATGACTGAGACTATTATCGATATGCGTAATGTTCGCAAGGCGTACAAGACCGGCAAGGTGACGTTCGAAGCACTCAAGGGTATCGATTGTCAGGTGAAGCGCGGTGAGTTTGTCGGCGTGGTAGGACCATCGGGATCGGGCAAGTCGACGCTGATGAATATTATGGGCTGTCTCGACGTGCCGACCTCCGGAGAGTACAAGCTCGAAGGAAAGATGGTCAACAGCATGACCGCAAACCAGCTGGCCGATATCCGCAATCGCAAGGTCGGCTTCGTGTTTCAGGCGTTTAATCTTCTTCCCTATGCGACCGCGTTCGAAAATGTCGAAGTGCCCCTGCTGTTTGCGAAAGTGAGCGGCCGGAAACGCCGCGAGCGGGTAATCGAGCTGCTCACCCGGGTCGGGCTGGCCGACAAACTGGGCAACCGACCGACCGAGATGTCCGGTGGTGAGATGCAGCGGGTGGCGATCGCTCGTGCTCTGGCCAACGAGCCGGACATTATTCTTGCCGATGAGCCGACGGGTAATCTCGATTCGAAATCCGGGATGGCGATCGTGAAACTGTTTGACGAGTTACATGCCAGTGGCAAGACGATCTTGATCATTACGCACGATGCCAATATCGCCGCCCACGGCGAGCGGGTGATTCGTATCAAGGATGGTCTGATCGAGACCAACGGCGATTTGCGATAGACTCCTGTTCGTTTGCAGAACGAACGAGGCCGGGCGTTTTCTGGGAAGCCGCCCGGCTTTTTTTGTCTATGAGGGATCGTCAGGTGTCGTCCGCCTGCGGCGGACCAGCACCTGACGAAACGGTGACTCAGCATCTCTGACAGGCTGCCACCTGACGAAACAGATTACTTGGACACCGAGTCGAACCGATAGATCTTGCCATCGAATGCCAGGGCGTACAACTCGTTGCTGCGGTCTATGCCGAATGAGGCAATCGACAGCCCGGAGTTGACCAGCAGGGAGGGTGATCCTGCTCCCTGATTATAGGTGAGCCCCCAGACCCGGCCGGAGAGAAAGTCGGCGTAGATGTACATGCCGGTCAACTCCGGTACCAGGGAGCCGCGATAGACAAAACCGCCGGTGATCGATTTCCCCTGCGAGTGCTGGTATTCGGCGACCGGGAGGATGAGACCGGCCGTGTCGCACGTCATCGCTTCGTAGCACTCACTTCCTTCCATGATGTCCCAGCCGTAGTTTCCCCCCGAGACGATCAGGTCGACTTCTTCGATTCGGTTCTGGCCAACATCGGCCGCCCACAGTCGACCGGTCGGCGGGTCAAACGAGAAGCGCCAGGGGTTGCGCAGCCCCCAGGCATAGATCTCTTCGGCGTAGCCGTCACTGTTGCCCGCAAACGGGTTGTCGGCCGGGATGCCGTATGCGTTGCCGCCGGCGGGATTGTCGATGTCTATTCTGAGGATTGTCCCCAACAGACTCGTGCGGTCCTGTCCGTTCCCCTGGGGATCGCCGGCGCTGCCGCCATCGCCGACGCCGATGTAGAGATAGCCGTCGGGACCAAACTTGAGGCAGCCGCCATTGTGGTTGGAGTATGGTTGGCGGAAAGACAAAATCTCGTGCTCGCTGGCAGGATCGGCAGCGTTTGGATCAGTTGGTTCGACCGTGAAGCGGCTGATGACGGTGCGGTCCGGATTGGTCGCGGTGTAGTTGACGTAGAAGTAGCCGTTGGTGGCATACTCCGGATGGAAGGCCAGTCCGAGCAGGCCTTCTTCCCAGCCCTCGTCTTCAACACGAGCGGTGATATCGAGAAAGAGGGTGCGGTCGGAGGTGGTGGAGTCGTTTTCGATCATCCAGATCCTCCCCGGCTGCTCGACAATGAACAGCCGGTTGGTGCCGTCGTCGGGCCACGCCAAGTCGAGCGGCTGCTCGAACGTCAGGTTCGGGAAGGCGGCAACCATGCGGATATCCGAGGGAGCGGTAGTGGAGTTGTCGGTGCCGCTCTCGGACGAACAGCCGGTCAGGAGCGACAGGCTCCAGAGGCAGAGCAGAATTTTCTTTGTCATACGGTCCTCGTTATCGTGACTGCGTATCGTATGACCGATCAACGCTCCGGTTGATGCATTGGTTCGGCGTTTTCGTTTGATGAGGTCAGCAGGCTGACAGTCACTACGGCGAGCGTGGCCAGCACAAACGCCGGAACGAGCTCATACAGGGCGGATTTGAGCGCCGGGACATTGCGCCAGATGACAACAGTGAGGGCGCCGGTCAGCATGCCGGCGACGGCGCCCGCTTTGTTGGTTCGCTTCCAGAGCAGGCCGAGGATGACAACCGGACCGAATCCGGCGCCGAGTCCGGCCCAGGCATACAGCACAAACCAGAAGACCACCCGTGATTCGGTCAGCGCCAACAGAACTGAGAGAACGGCGAGCGCTATCAGGATGGTGCGGTCGCGCCGAAGGTACTTTGCAAACCCGTCGGTTTCGCCTGTCTTCTCGGAACCGCGGGCGAAGACATCGCGCGACCAGGTCGATGAGACGACGATTAACTGTGAGTCGGCGGTGGAGCAGATAGCGGCCACAATCGCCGCTACGACGAAGCCTGCGAGCACCGGCGGAAGCAGCTCGCCGCAGGCGAGCGGGAGAGCCTGTTCGGGATCGGTCAGCGTGCCGTAGTAAGCGCGGGAGAAGAGACCGAAAAAGACGGCGCCGATGTACGTGACGACCATCCACCCCATAGCGATGAACCGCGCCTTGTTAACGACAGCGGTGTCTTTCGAGGCCATAAATCTCGCCAGCACGTGCGGCTGACCCGGATAGCCGAGGCCGATGCCGAGTGAGCCGACGACGAATCCCAGCAGTGCCAATCCGGCCTTGCCGCCGGAGAAGGTGAGCAGTTCCGGGGAGGTGGCGGCAATCTTGTCGACAATGGCGCCGTAGCCACCGGCGACGTTGAGCATGACCAGCGGCATGCCGATCAGTGCAATCATCATGAACAGCGCCTGGATGATATCGGTCCAGCTGATGGCGCGGAAGCCGCCGGTGATGGTGTAGGCGAGGATGATGAAGGCGCCGGCCAGCACCCCCAGCCAGTACGGCAGATCGAACACGGCGTTGAATGACTTGCCGGCGGCGGTCATCTGGGCGGCGATATAGAAACCGAGGGAGGCGGTGACGATAATGATCGAGATCCACCGTATGGCGCCCGAGCGTACATCGAAGCGGTGTATAAGGAACTGGGTCAGCGTGACCGAACCGGTCGCGTGGGAGTGTTTGCGAAGTCGTTCCGCCAGCACGAACCAGTTGAACAGGTAGCCGGCGGCGATCCCCGGTACGATCCAGAAGGCCGCCATGCCCATAGCGAAGGCTTCGCCGACCAGACCAAGCATCACCCAGCCGGACTCCGAGGATGCCGACGCCGAGAGGGCGGCCGCCCAGGGACCGAGCTCACGATTGGCCAGTACGAAATCATCGGTGGTCTTTTTTCGCAGGCGCGCGGAGTATAGCCCGACACCGATGATGAACGCTGAGTACGCAATAAACGAGAGAATGAGAATTGTTTGGTTGTCCACGGCGCTGCCTCCTGTTGGGACGATCGGATTACCGCTGACGATGGAGTACTGCCAAAGTGAGGAGCGCGCGTGATCGGGTCAACCATTTTCTCCGATTAACGATTGTAGCGGTCCATATCATCCCTACGCCACAACCCGCCCGGTCGAATGGGGAAGCTTTCATACAACGGTTGGGCGCTTTCGCTCGTTCTTCCAATTGGAGGATTGACAAAAACGGAAAATGGTGTATTTTGCCCATGCTCACATCATTTCCCCCTGGAAACCCTGTCTGTCAACCCCTCCTTGTGTGCTCAAACCCCAGACAGGGTTTCTCCGTCTGCGTCCCGGCGCAAAGTGTGCGAACATCGTTTTGAGAACCCTTACTGCTGTGATAAACAGGAGTATGTGAGTATATTTAAGCAGGGTCTCGCTGCGGATAGGTACTGTCTACATCACATAGTCTCAAGGGAGGAATCTCGATATGTCACGAGTGTGCCCTTGCCTGGCGTGTATTCTCCTCCTCGCACTGTCGACATCGACTCATGCAACCAGCAGTCTGTCGCCGCCGTCCAATTACCCCCTGACGACGTACCTCGAACTCAACAACGAGGAACAGGGATGGATCTGCCCAACCGACAGCAACTACATAGTGGCCAACTGGCGCGACTTCCGGCTCGGATATCGGCAGATTGGGGTTGGTCGCTCCACCGACGGCGGTCAGACGTGGGACGACTATCTCATTCCGGACACCCAGCAATTCTACTATCCCAATGCGCGTCAATCCGATCCGACCATGACGGTCGATCGCTTTGGCAATTTCTGGATGACCGCCCTTGACTACGACGCTTTCAGCTCCAACGGCAATTCCACCATTTCTCTGTATGTCTCGAGTGACAAAGGGGCTACCTGGAATGGGCCGGTGCCTGCCACGACGCCGTTCGGGTCGGTATTCGAAGACAAGCAGTTTACAGCGGTGGATCGCACCGGGGGGCTGTACGACGGCAATTTCTATATGGCCTGGGCTCGATTTCGCGGCGCGTCGGCAAGCGAACCCAACCGCATTATGTTCGTACGTTCGATTGACGGCGGCTTGTCGTTTGAGGACACCCTGGTAGTGGGGCCGCGTCCGACCTGCGGAGGGATAACGCTCGACGCCGGTCAGTTTGCCAACGTGATGGTACACTCATCGGGAGACGTCCACGTCTTCTGGGCGGGTATCACGGGCAACGAACCAGCCTGCACCTGGCACTACACGCTGACGCACGCTGTCTCCACCGATGGCGGGGCATCGTTCAGCCCGCCGGATACTATCATACCGGTCACCGGGTGGATGACTGCCGATGGCGGAATTGCGATCTACTCGCAGCCCGCCTGTGACGCCGACATCTCCGGCGGCCCGTTTGACGGCAACATGTATATCGCCTACTGTGATATCGGTCCCGAAGACCAACCCGCCGGCAACGCCGATATTGACTTCATCAGGTCCACCGACAACGGCGTGACCTGGTCGAACCGTATCACCATCAACGATGACAAAGACTCCGACCTGATCGACAATTTTCACCCCTGGCTGCAGGTCAATCAGGAAGGCGTCATCGCGGTTCTGTTTTACGACCAGCGCTTTGATCCACTTCATTATCGGTTTGATGCGCTGGCTGCGTATTCGTTCGACGGCGGTGAGACGTTTACGACCAATCACCGCATTTCCAATGTGTCCTCATCACCGGACTTTCTCAAGAGCCTCGAGCCGGAGCAGCCTCTGCCGTGGCTCGACCCCGACACGCTCCCGCCGGGGGTGCTCTATCCGCAGACGGCGGACACGCGGGCGGGACTGCTGGGAGAATACATCGCCATCACTGCCTACTACGACAAGCTCTGCGCCTTCTGGACCGACTCGCGCGCGGGGAATTCCGATGTATACACGGCGAACTGGTATCTGCCGATGCTGGAGCCTCGCCTGATGGCGCCGGCCGATGGTGATGTGGTCGGTTCGCTGCCGACCGTGCGGTGGGCAACCTCGTGGAAGCATGACCAGGATCGCTATCGGGTGGAGATCGCCACCGACGATCAGTTTGCGAGCCTTGTCGAATCCATAGTCATCGATACCAACTTCACGCAGCCGACCGCGGCTCTCTCCGCAGGGGATTACTACTGGCGAGTGAAGTGCCTTCGCACCGACAACTCGGACAGCTCGGCGTATTCTGAGACCGGTATGTTTCAGGTGGTCACAACGGCGCCGCCGGTCGCTCATCTGCTCTCACCGATCGGCGGTGAGATTATCCCGATACCGCTTCCCACGTTCCAGTGGTCATACGATACGATTCCGGATACACTCCTCGGCGTGTCCGAACGGATCTATCTATCAACCGATCCGCTCGTACCCGATGGTCCGTCCACGGTCGTTCATTACAATGATGGCGGTCCGGGAGCGGACCTGTTTGTGTGGCCGGACTCGCTGGAGGAAGGTGTCTACTACTGGAAGGTGGTGTCCTACGTATACGAGGGTATCGAGAGTGAGTCGGCGATCGATTCGTTTCAGTATCTCATACCGTGCTGCATCAATCCGACCGGTAATGTAAACGGAGACGTGCTTCAGACGGTTGATCTCTCAGACTTGATTTATCTCGTCAATTATCTGTTCAACGGAGGTCCGATACCGGAGTGCATCGAAGAAGCAAACATCAACGGCGATATCGAGGAAAACGTCGATCTCTCCGACCTGATAGCACTGGTGAATTATCTGTTCCTTGGGGGCGCGGCGCCGGCGGACTGTTTGTAGGCGCCTCCAACCAGACTTGCTCGTTACTGCCACGCGGGTAAGTCGTTTACTATAGAAAAGCGGAGCCCGGTTTTCGGACCGGACTCCGCTTTCTATCGGGCCTCTTGTTGCAGACAGGCGAGGTCGCCTGACTGCACACAACCATGCGTAAAATCAACTTACTTGTCTTCGGACCAGTGTTTCCGTTGATACTTCTCGTACAGTTCCTTGTGCCGGTCATTCAGATCGACCGACTTGCCTTCGATAAACATCATCTCCACACGATGTGACATCATGTCGAGAATGTCTCCCGCCGCAACCACCAGGGTGGCCTTCTTGCCGACCTCGAGCGAACCGATTTCACCATCGACACCGAGCATCTCGGCCGGTGTGAGGGTGATCGAGCGCAGCCCTTCTTCTTTCGAAAGACCAAACGCCACCGCCATGCCGGCGTGGAACGGCAGGTTGCGTGAGGCCCAGGAGGAATAGGTGGCGATTGCAAACGGTACGCCTGCCTCGTGAAGCAGGTGCGGCAGTGTGAAGGCGGCATCGTACGGGTCATCCTGTCCCGGCGGAAGATCAAGCACGCGGCGGACAATCACCGGGACGTTGTGCTCCTTGAGCAGATCAAGCGCCCGAAATGCTTCGGTAGCGCCGGCGATAATGAATCGAAGGTTCCATTTCCTACCAAACGCAATGGCCTGTTCGATCTGGCGATAGTCGTTGGCATAGATGATCACCGGAAGTTCGCGATCGAAGACGGGGAGCATTGCCTCCCAGCGAAGGTCGACCGGGATGGACGGATCAGCTTTCTTTGCAATGTAATAGGCGTGGGCGTCTTCGAATGCTTTCGAAAGCTCGTCCCGGTTTTTGGCGTTTTCTTTCTTCTGCTCTTCGGGCGACTGCTGCATCCACCACGCCGTGACGATTCTCGTGCGCGGCCAGGTGACATGAAGCGCCGCGACCGGTTTCTCGGCGGCATCTTCGCGGGTCCAGCCATCGAGATTCATCAGGCTCGACCGTCCCTGGATAAGCGACCCGCCGGGATAGACCAGGACGGTGGTGATGCCGTTGGATCTGACGGTCGGGAGCAGTTCGGAGTCGGGGTTGTAGGCGGTCGCCGCCGTGACTTCGGGTGTGACCCGTCCCTGTTCGGTCTGGTCGTTGGTGGCCCGAACCTCCCCGATCTCGATCAGGCCAAGGGTGGTCGCCATGTCGATCAGCCCCGGATACACCCTCTTACCGGAGATATCGATCACGTTGGTGTTTTCCGGGGGGATGATATCCGGTCCGATCTGAGTGATCCGCCCGTTTTCGAACAGCAGGTCGGTGTGCGGGAGCACGCCGGCGGCAACCGTGTACAGATCCCCGCCTTTGAGCAGAATCGGCTGTGACTGCGGCGCACCGGGGACATAGTCGTGTGCAGACGCGGCTCCGGACAGGACGAGCGCGAGGAGCGCGACCAGATTCAGTATTCTCTTAGTCATGGTAGTACCCTCCCTCGCCGGCGCCGATCCAGAGATCGAACGCATCGTCATACTGACCGGAGTACGGTTTTGGTCCGCCCGGCCCGCCGCGATCCTTCCTGCCGGACGACTCGCCTGTTTTCAGCACCTTTTGGACGAGTTCCGACTTCTCTTGTGAGAGAGTTTCACGCATTTTGTGGTCGTTTTCGATATCAAAATACTTTCGACCGTCGATCCACGTCTGCTGTGCGACCGCATACATCGACAGCGGATTGTCCGACCAGATGACGAAATCAGCATCCTTGCCCACCGCTAGCGATCCCGTATACCGGTCGATTCCGAGTTGTCTGGCCGGGTTGATCGTCACCATCTTGAGGGCTTCTTCGGGGCTCATCCCGCCGTACATGATCGACTTGGCGGCCTCCTGATTGAGGCGTCGGCCCTGCTCCGGGCTGTCGGAGTTGATCGAGACCAGCACCCCGCGCTCGGACATCAGCGCCGGGCTGTACGGGATGGCGTCGTAGACCTCGAACTTGTAGGCCCACCAGTCGGCAAACGAACCGCCGCCCACGCCGTGCGCCGCCATCTCGTCGGCAATCTTGTATCCCTCGAGGACATGCTCAAACGACGCCAGCCGGAACCCGAAGTCTTCGGCCAGCCGCATCAGCATGAGCATCTCGCTCTGGACATAGGCGTGGCAGTGGACAAACATATTCGAGTTGAGCACCTCGACCAGGGCGTCCATCAACAGATCCTGACGCGGCGGGATGGTTCGTTCGCGATCGCCCTTTCCGAGCTTGCCGAACTGCTCATGCGCCTGCTCGTACTCGCGGGCGGTCTGGAACGCATCGCGGATTATCGTCTCGACGCCCATCCGTGTCTGCGGATAGCGGACGGTGTACCGCTCCCCCCAGTTGGACTGCTTGACGTTTTCGCCGAGCGCGAACTTGATGCCGTTGGGGGCCTCGGGCATCTTCATGGCCTCCGGTCCGGCTCCCCATCGAAGCTTCACGACCTGCGCCTGCCCGCCGATCGGATTGGCCGAACCGTGCAATAACTGTGCGGCGGTGGTGCCGCCGGCTAACTCGCGGTAGATCGCTATGTCTTCGGGATCAACGATATCGCCAATCCGCACCTCGGCCGTCACCGCGTGCGTGCCTTCGTTCACGTCCCCCGCGATCGCGATATGCGAGTGCTCATCGATGATTCCGGGCGTGACGTGCATGCCCGAAGCATCAATTGTAAGCACGCCCGAAGGCGCTTCGAGATCGGACCCGATCGCCCTTATCTTGCCATCCTGCACCAGCAGATCGGCGTTTTCGAGCACGCCGGCTTCGTCCGAAGTCCAGATCGTTGCGTTTGTTATCAGCACGCTCTGCTGGGTGGGAGGAGTCTCAAATCCGTAGGCTATATTCGGGGAGGTCAGCCGTGAGATTCGGCTCGGCGGCTCTTCCTCTGGCGTCTTTTTCTTTTTTTCATCAGCGGCGGTTTCGATGCGCTCGGCGCTCCACTGATGCTTGCCACCGTCGGCGCTCACATAGAAGCCGACCAGGCCGTTCTCACTCCGACGCGCTTCGAACCGCGTGGTGCCATCCATGCCGAGTGAATCAAGCACGGCGCTGAACGCAATCACATCCGGCGCGATCGATATGTCGGTCAGCGTCATGCTGGTGGCGCTGTCGATTTCGATCTTGCCCGACAGCTTAGTGATATCACCGGTCAGTTTGAGTGTGACCGCCCGGTGGTCGATTTGCAGAGTGTAGTTACCCCGGAAATCAACCTGGTCGAGCTTGATCTCTTCGTGGCGCTTCTCTCCCGCCACCCACACCGAATAGATGTGTGTCTTCTCGTCGAACAGGTCACCGTCGGTGAGGACGAAACTGGCCAGTTTGTTTTGTTCGAGCGTACCAACCTGATCATCGACTCCGGCGATTCTTGCCGGCACCGATGTCAGCGCCGCCAGGGCGGTTTGAGCCGGCAGACCGCAGGAAATCGCCGTACGAAGGTTCTTCCAGAAGTCTTTCGTGTTTTTCAGACCGTGGGTGGTGAAGGCAAACTCGATCCCGGCCGAGTCGAGCAGGTAGGCATTAAACGGCGCCCATTCCCAGTGGCGAAGCTGCCCGAGCGTGACATCGTATTCATCGCCGATATCCTTCACCGCAGGCGTTTCGGGGAACTCCAGCGGCAGGATCAGGTCGACACCGGACTGCTTGATGGCGGCCAGCCGCGTGTATTCGTTGCCGCCGCCGATCATGATCATCGGCACGGAGAACTCGCGGCCGATCCTGTCGGCGCGTAGAATCTCCAGCGCGTTGGCGGTCTCGAACACCATTCCGTCGGTGCGCACACCCTGCATCGCCTCCAGCGCCCGGTTGGTCTCCGGCGCTTTCTGGGCCGGGTTGCGGCTGTAGGCACTCTGTGCTTTGTCGTACCAGTCGGTATCGAGTAACGTCTGCCGGATCAACGCAATCGCGCCCATCTGCGAGCTGGGGTATTGCTGCTCCGAGGAACCTTTGTCAAACGACCCGAACTGCCGCCCGTAGGCTTTCAGAATCAGATCATTCGGCAGCCCTTCACCGAGCGTCACGACTGTTGAGCGTCCGCGAAGAATACCGTCGAGGCGGGCGGACTGGACGGTCGCAAAGCCAAGGGCAAGCAATTCGTCAGCTTCTTTGCTGTCGGGCTGGAACTCGTCGACCCAGTTCAGCTCCGGGTGGAGCGCGTCGTTCCAGGCATCGGCGCCTGCCCGTTCGGCTTCGTACCGCGGAGCCTCACCCCATCGGCGCCTGGGCCGTTCGGCGTTGGGAACGCCATACTCGGTCACCGGATCGATAAAGGCCGGGTAGATCGTCTTGCCGGCCAGATCAAAAACAGTGGCGCCCCCGGGGACCGTCACCGATCCACCGATCGCCACGATGCGGCCGTCCGCGACGACCATGGTGCCATTCTCGATCGTCCGGGCCGGCGACTGCACGATCCGGGCATTGACAAACGCCTTCACGGTCGGCGTCTTGTCGTGAATACCAAGCTCGGGGGTGGTCCCGGCGAAGCTGATCGAGACAACGGCAAGCAGTATGAGGATGATTCGTTTAGCCATGTCAAAAAGATACCGACCGGCGCGCCACTCGGCAAGTGTGTGAGGTACTTTTGTCATAATGCGGGAGGGGGCTAAATCCGGGTTGTTTTCAACCGATATATAGGACAATTGACTTTTCACACGAGGATGGCCGGTTCATGACCCTGTACGATCTTGTCGATCTCGCCCGACGATTCCGCCCGAAACGGCGACCGAGTATCCGCCCCACGGCGGCGATGGTGTACACCGGGACTTTTCTCCTGTCGGTGTTGTCGTTTTTCACGACGTACTACGGTTTGAAGATTATCGTTCCGACTCCGCTGGCGATGATCGGGTCGCTTGGCTTGCAGTCGGCCATGCTGGGTATCGCGTGGAATCTTATGAAGATCAAGAGTAACCGCATTCCGTATTTGCTCGTCTTCTCGCTGGCGGCCTCCTTTTCGATCTTCTTCTCCTATGCCAACTTCAACTCCGGCCTCAAGGCCCACACCCGCGCCGAGCAGGCGAGGGCAGGGTACGCCGACGCTGCCCGGCCGGTGCTGAACAGCTATGCGACCGAGGCCAAGAAGGCACTGGCTCGCGGCGTGTATCAGGTCCAGCGACTCGGTCAATTGTACGATATCGAGCAGACCAAAGGCTGGGCGACGATGATCGATGAAGGTTCCTCGGATCCGGTCATCCAGGACGTGATCGACGGCGCCCGGCGCACGGTCGACTCCTGGCGGGCCAACCAGGGGACCGACTATAGGCAGGGGGCCGGAGTCGGGATCATATCGAATTACATCGCGACCTGGAAACGTACCGCCGAGCGCAATGTCGAGATCGTCTCCGCGTACGCCCGCCATATCGATTCGCTTTCCATGTCACTGAGCATGGCCGATCCGGTTGCAGACCAGGCCGAAATTGTCACCGACGCTATGGTGGCGTTCCCGATGGCTTCGGTGGTGATGATCCTCGGCGGTGAGCAACCGCTGCTGATCGATCCGCCCAGTCCGGCATCGTACCCCGAACTGCCGGTCAACAACCAGCATGCGCTGATGCTCGTGCTCGGCGATCTGCTGGAGATGGATCATCTGACCGCCTTCTCGCTGTTGTTTGCATTCGTGATCGACTTCATCGTGATCGTCATGGCCCTGGCCGGGTCGCTGATGAGTGACAATGTCGATTTCGTCATGAACCGGGTAGAGCGCGACGGGCTCCGTCGGATTCGACGTTTGAAAATCGACAACCCGGCCGAGCTCGAAGAGTCCCTCCATCAGAATCTCCAGCGCGTGCGAATAGCCGGACGGTACGGGGTTGAACTGCAAAGTGCGATCAACGACTTTGCGTCGAAAAAGAAGAAAATCGAGCTTCGGAGAGGGAGTGAATCGGTCGACGACGCCTGGCCGGATCAGCCGCCGATGATGAGCAGCGTGAGTGAGGGTGAGACGGTCGATGAGCGGGAGTCGGTCACTCGCTGGTAAAAGTCCTAGTTGGATACCGAAGAAGAAGTGGTTGGTGCACGATGACGTGCACCAACCACTTTTTGCATGTGCAGCCTAGAAGGCAAACCCAAACGTCCAATTGAAGTAGCCCGTCTTGTACTCGGACACCTGCCAGGTGAAAAACAGCCCGAGATTAAACGGCGAGATAAACGGTGTCAAATTGCCGATCCCAAACCCGGCCTCGGCGTACGGTCCGCCGGTGTTGCGGACGAACTCGTCGCCCGTGTTGGCGGCATGGTCGTTGAACTCGGTCCAGAAGGCGCCGCCGAAAATCTGCAGCGTGAACGGGATATCCTTGATACCGGGCAGGCCGCTCTTACGGAAGAGCAGACGATCGAAGTCATGGTTGACGAAAACACTTGCCGCCCGGTTGCCGGCGAAATTGTGCTTGTCCATGGTCGAAAACTCGCCGTTGCCGAACAATATCCCGTTGCCGTGATCGACCGTAAAATACCGCTGCGGCGGCAGGTCACCTTCGGCCATCCCCGCGAAAGCATTGATGGTCGTCAGCCCCATGTCGAACATCCGCCTCCGAGCGTAGAGCTTTGCGTAGTACCGTCGATAGTCAAAATCGTTATCGATCAGGTCGGGCGAGGCGTACTCGACGCCGATTGTAAGTGAAGTGCGCTGAGAGGTCTCGATACGACGGGTGTAGCCCTTGTTGCGCATGAGCGGACGACTGTCGAAGGTAAGCGAGGCGCTGAGCGCGCGAAGGCGACCGTCGACGATCGACGGATTGTCACGGATCACCGGCTCGGACTTTGCAAAGATGGAGTGATCCGATGTGATCGGGGCGCTTTCCTGGCGAGCATCGAGATAACCAATGGAGGCGTCGACGTAGTTCGCGACTTTGCTCCTTGCGAAGAGCTCGAAGCCTCGTTCGTGGTAGTAGTCGAACGGATCAAGCTTCCAGCCAAGCGCTCCAAAGGTCGGATTGTAGTCCGGATCAGAAATGACGGTCGGGCGCTTGACGATGTCGTCACGCCAGTAGCCGCCTACCCACAGCCGTCGATCCTCATTGAGACGGTACGCGCCGCCGTACTCATGCTGCCACTGTTCGCGTCCAAACGAATAGCCGGACTTGACGCGGAGTGAAACATCAGGTGACAGCTTCGTCAACTCCCCGCCCAGACCAAGGTAGTAACCTTCGGCTCGATTGAAGTGGAACAGGTCGGGATACCCGACGGTGGCAAGCAGAACCGTACCGAATAGGACAGCGGTCGCGATCTCTCGAAAGCTGGGCGGCAGCGCTTCGATAGAGTCGATCCGCTGGTAGGCGTCGGTCTCGGTGACCGTCAGCGGGATGGTCTGGCGACTGTCCCACGCTGCGCTGTCGATGTCGTCTGCTCGCGGCTCCACCTCGATCACGTACTCGTCGAACAGTCCTTTCCGGTGTCCCCGCTCGAAGCTGTAGCTGTAGAGTGACGCTACCTGGCTGACGCCGAGATTCTGCGGAATCCCGGGGAACTTGATGCCGAGATGAACCTGCGCACCGAAACGGATGTCTATCGGCATCCAGAACTCGTTGTTGAAGAGCGCGAAGCTCTGGGAGTACCGAAGGCTGTCGATAAACGGGAAGCGAACGGCGTCGTTGACACCTATATCGACCGCAACAACGTCGAAAGTTGAGTCGGCGATGTCGATTGTTCCGACGAACAGCGGGTCGGCGTTGCTCCGCGGCTCGATCTCAAGGCGAAACACCGTCCGCCCATCGAGATAGACGGTGTCGATCAGATAGTAGTTGTAGCTGTTGAGGGCGTCGGTGGCGGTGGGCGTGACCAGCGAGTATTGCCCGAGATCAATCCGGTTGGCATTGAAATTCAGAATCTGCCCGACCGAAACGAGATTGTTCTCGGCGTCGATATTGCCCGACTGGCGCCGGGCGGTAATGATCTCTTTGTACTTGTCCGGCTGTTCCCAGTAGGCCGTCGTCTGCGACTCGGCGATCAGGAAGATGCCCTCCGCGCCTTGTTTCTCAAGATCGGTTACGACCACTTTCGTGTAGGCGTCGTAACTGTAGTCGGCCAGTTGGTTGAGAATATCTCTTTTGCGCGCGATCGCCTGCAGGATGATCTCCTGCGCCGGATCGTACGCCCGCTCATAGACAGTCGCGCCTTTCAGTTCGTAGACGTTCCGCTCCAGGGCTATGTCGAGCGTGGTCCCGCCGCTATCGACAGCCACGTTCGCGGTCGCTGTCCGATACGCGACATGACTGAAATGCAGTTCCCACTCCCCGGGCTGAAGCAGCAGGCGATAGCGCCCGTCGCTGTTGCTGAGAGTCGAGACATTCGAACCGATGACCCGAACCGTAACGCGTTCGATTGGGGTGCCGTTGTCGAGATCGGTAATGGTACCTTCGAGAGCGACCTGTCGAGTTTCGAGTCGTCCGGATTGCGAGAGGACCGGCGAGGCGATCGCCAGAACGAACAGCAAGATGGCAGCAGTTTTCATAGATCTCCGCACAGAAGTTTCGGTTAGCTCAACCGACAGCATATCAAGTCCGATGCCGAATTTGTACGAACGGCAGGATAAGGGGTTTCAGCTAAGATTGTGTTAGGGTTGTGTCCGCCGCACACGGTCGGACACAGATTATGTGCAGCAGCGCCGAAGCCGGGTACCACTACAACCGGTACAGCATCAGGTAGATGATCACGCCCGTCACGGAGACAAACATCCACACCGGCCAGACCCAGCGGGCGAGTCTCTTGTGTCGGTCGAAGTGTTCGCGGAAGGCAAACCAGACAATCGCGATAATAAACGGCGTCATGAGCGCGGCCAGAATAACGTGCGGAATAAGAATGGCGAAATAAACCGGACGCGTCCAGTCATGATACGGATAGGGCACCGAACCGACCGTGTAGTGATAGATGAGATAGCTCACCAGAAAGGCCGCCGACACGCCCAGCGCGGCCAGCATGAACTTCTTGTGCGTTTGAGTACGCCCCTTGCGGATGTTGATATAACCAAACGTCAGCAAAACGGTCGCCGTGAGGTTCAGCAGGGCATTGAGGGTGGGCAGGAAACTGGTCTGTTCGGTCACCGCGGAATCCTCGCCAGCGAGGCGATATCCCGGTTCAGGCGCGTGATATCGCTGTCGGAGTCATAGCGGTAGAACCCGCGTATCCGCCCCATGCGATCGATCAGCACAAACCCGTTCGTCCCGGCGACATCGTCGCGATCGGCCAGACGGAACACCTCACGGTAGAGGACGTCGGTCGTATCTTTCGGTCCCGTGGCAACAATCCAGCGATTGTCCGTAAGCTGCAGCGAGTCGGTGTAGGCGCCCAGGTCTACTGGTGAAGCCTCGGTCGGCTTGACGATCGTCACGAACCCGAGCAGGTCGGAGTGGGCATACCGTTGGTACAGATCGTATAATTCTATCTTCATCCCGTTGGCATCGGGCGATCCGGTCGAAGCGAAATCAAGCACGCTGACGAGCCCCTTAAGATCGTTCAGCGCATAGTTGCTGCCGTCGGCCTGGCGAAGCGTGAACTCCGGAAGCTGGCCGAGCACCGGGAGATCGGTGCGCGACAGCTCGGCCTCTTTGATGACCGCAAAGCCGCCGGTCGTCAGCAGCGCCGCCAACACCAAACCGGCGACAATAACCCGGCCGACCGATTTCTGGAACCGAGCGGGAAGTTCTCTGGCATGGCTCACGACTGAGTACACTACCAGCAGCACGCCGAGGAAGATGGTCGAAATCCAGAGGTGAAACAGCTGCACGATTGCCGGCAGGCCGTAGGAGATGAACAGAATGCCTCCCAGTATCTGGGCCGCCACCAGCGCCACCAGCAGCCAGACCGCCTGTTTCACCAGTACCGCTGACTTGTCGGAGAGACGAATCACACCGTAGGCCACGAAAGCCGTAAACAGCGCCACCAGCACACCGACAATCAGGTGCGCATCCATCACCACCCCGACATGCGACAGCCATTGAAGATCGGACGCCAGCGGATACACCGCGGAGATGTCCTCGAGCCGTCCCCGCACCTGGGTGCCGAGTATTATCTGGATGAAGGTAAGCGCGCCAAGGCCGACAATCCAGTTGCGGGCCGCAGCCGGGTAGATCAGCTCCGCCACCATGGCTTCGGATTCGGCATAATAGCTCTGCAGCAAAACGTACAGCAGCAGCAAGGCGGTCGCGATCGCGAGTATCAAGTGCGCCGAGACGATGTATGGGTGCAGCTCCGAGGTCACCACCACGCCGCCCAGCCAGCCCTGGAAGGCCACCAGTACGGCGGTGAACAGCGACGGCCACAGAATGCGCGGGTGAGAGCGATAATAGCGAATGGCGAAGATCGCGGTCAGGACGATAAGCAATCCGACCGTAACGCCGACCAGACGGTTGCCGTATTCGATCCACGCGAGGGTGATGTTAAACTGGCCGGGGTCGATATGGGACGGAAGCTGGTCCATCGAAGTCGGCGGGATCCATCGCCCGAAGCATTTCGGCCAGTCCGGACAGCCCAGTCCGGCGCCGGAGACGCGCACCAGACCGCCGATGAAAATCAGCAGATACGTCGCCACCATCGACAGCAACGCCGAGTAACGGAACGATTTCATAAACCGGATTTTCCTTCCCAACCCGGACGATCACACCACCTGCGAAGTAGTCACTCCGCACTATCTTGACCCGGACGTCCGCGAACGGCGGGTGAACCGTCAGTGGCCGTCGGGCGTCTGCGAATCGGTCGAATGTGTGGCGGTGCTGTCGGAGACCACGTCCGCGCTGTCGGTCGCAGCACCGGCTGTATCGAGCTCCGAGGTCTCGTGCCCGTTCGTAAAGCGGGTGCTGTCGCGATAGATGATCGCTTCCCGGACTATCGGATTCTCCCGAATCGGGTCCAGATCACCCCGGGTCTCCGTGTCCGCCATGGAAAGTATAATGAACAGCCCGAGAAATGCAAGTGAACCTACAAAGACGACCGCATATAACTTGTTGTCGTACTTGAGGTGCATGAAGAAAAGGGCCACCAGAGAGGCTTTTGAGACGGCGATAACCATCGCCAGAATCGCATTCCAGACGCCCAGATCCATCCGCGCCACCACCACGGTGAGCACGGTCAGGGTCAGAAGGGCGGCGCCGACATTCAGGTACAGACTGAGCGGCAGGATATGTGTCTTGTGTTCTTCGCTATGGGTCGTCATATCTATCCCCCTCCCCTATCCTATTAAGTACAGCATCGGGAACAGGAAAATCCAGACCAGGTCAACCAGATGCCAGTACAGGCCGGTCATCTCGATCGGCGTATAATACTCGGCCGAAAAATCACCCCGGTGCACCCGGTACATCATCCAGCTTATCGCAATGATGCCGGCTACGACGTGCACCCCGTGCAGGCCGGTCAGCATGAAATAGACGGAAAAGAACAGATGCGGGTTGGTGCCCTCGATCCCGGTGTACGTGTACAGGTTTCCGGGAAGCTGCCCGAGATGGATCTTATGCGAATATTCGAAGTACTTGATCACCAGGAAGACGAATGCCAGCAGGACGGTAATCGCCAGCAGGTTGAAGGTCAGCTTCTTTTTGCCGAGCTGCATGCTGCGGATAGCCAGTGCGACGGTCACGGAGCTGATGATCAGCACCATGGTATTCAAACCACCCAGCTGCCAGGAGAGCGCCTTGTGAGCGTTGACAAACGTCTCCGGATACCAGGCGTTGAAGACCGCGTAGGCGCAGAACAGCCCGCCGAAAAAGAGCACCTCCGTCAGGAGGAACAGCCACATCCCCAGCTTCGAAGATTCCTGCTGCTGGAAGGCGGTTCCGAAGTGGTGCTGAAGGAACTTCGGATGCGCATCGGCATGAGTGGTAGACATCGCTATATCTTCTCCGCCATCTTAGTGCCTCCGGACTGCTTGTAGTAGTCTCCGACCACCGCGATTTTGTCGTAGTCGTACGGACCGTGTTTGAAGACCGGGTCGGTCAGGAAATTGTGCTGCGGTGGCGGGGAGCTGGTTTCCCACTCCGCGGTCAGGGCGCCCCACGGGTTGTCGCCGACCTTCCGCTTGCTCCAGAATGAGGCGATGAAATAGACCGCCATGATCATGAAGCCGGCGCCGAGAACCCAGGCGCCCACCGATGAAAACCCGTGCAGCGGCTGGTATTGGTCGAGATACGTGTAATACCGCCGCGGCATTCCCTTGGCGCCGAGAATGAACTGCGTGAAGAAGGTCATGTTGAAGCCGACGAAGATGATCACGGCTACTACTTTCGCCCAGCGCTCGGAGTACATCTTGCCGAACATTTTCGGCCACCAGTAGTGGATTCCGGCCAGGAAGGCCATCACCGTCCCACCCATCATTACATAATGGAAGTGCGCCACCACGAAGTAGGTATCGTGCAGGTGAACATCAAGCGCCAGCGCGCCGAGCATAATCCCGGTGAACCCGCCGATCATGAACAGGAACAAAAACATCAGCGCGTATATCATCGGGGTCTCGAGGCTGATCGACCCCTTGTAGAGCGTCGTCACCCAGTTGAACACTTTGATGCCCGACGGGATGCCGACGAAGAAGGTCAGGAACGAGAAGATCATCGCGGCGATCTCGGACTGACCCGACGTAAACATGTGGTGTCCCCACACGAGGAAGGACACGAACGCGATACCAAGCGATGAGTATGCGATCGCTTTATAGCCGAATATCTTGCGATGCGAGAAGGTCGAGATGACTTCGGAGATAATCCCCATCCCCGGAAGGATCATGATGTAGACCGCCGGGTGTGAATAGAACCAGAAGAAATGCTGGAACAGGACCGGGTCACCGCCCATAGCGGGGTCGAATATGCCCACTCCCATCAGCCGCTCCATGATCAGCAGCACCAGCGTGATCGCCAGCACCGGCGTGGCCAGCACCTGGATGATGGCGGTCGCATACAGACCCCACACCATCAGCGGCATCTTGAACCAGGTCATCCCCGGCATGCGAAGTTTGTGGATGGTGACGATGAAGTTCAGGCCGGTGAAGATCGATGAGAACCCGAGTATAAACACCCCCAGGGTCATTGATATGACCGAGGTCGACGTTGTCGTGCTGTACGGCGCGTAGAAAGTCCAGCCGGTGTCGACCGCGCCGCTGATAATCGAATAGAGACAGAACAGGGCGCCGAAGACGTAGACATACCAGCTGGCCAGGTTCAATCGGGGGAAGGCCACATCTTTCGCCCCCACCATCAACGGCAACAGGAAGTTGCCCAGCGCGGCGGGAATCGACGGAATGATGAACAGGAAGATCATGATCGCGCCGTGCAGCGTGAAGAACTGGTTGTACGTATCGGCGTCCATCAAAATCCGCTCGGGGCGGAGCAGCTCGGTGCGAAGGATCACCGCCAGGGCGCCACCGACAAAGAAGAAAAACATGATGGCGCAGAGGTACATGATACCGATGCGTTTATGATCGACCGTCAGGAGCCAGCTTTTGAGGCCTTTCGGTTCCTGCAGGTAAGAAAGTGCGGCTGTAGAATCGTGACTCATAACGATTCCCTATTCCTTGAGTGACTTTATATAGGCAATCAGCGCGTCGATCTGCTGGTCTTTCAGCACCCCCTGATACGACGGCATCACCGGATCGTACCCGGCCACCAGCTTGGCCTGCGGGTTGAGGATTGACTCGCGAAGATAATTCTCGTCGGCCATCACCGGCTGACCGTTGGTCAGCATCTGCTGCGTGTTGTACAGATTCAGAAAACTCGGACCGACCACTTTGCTGCCGTCGATCGAGTGACAGGTATTGCAGGCTTTGCTCTTGAAGAGCTGGGCGCCGTACTCGGCGGGGGTCATTCCCTCGCCCATGCCGCCGGCCGATTCCAGCCATTCGTTAAACTCACGCTCTCCGAGTACGCGAACCTTGCCGATCATCTCCGAATGCCCTTTGCCGCAGTACTCGGTACAAAGCAGGTCGTAGTCACCAACTGCGGTGGCCTCAAACCACAACTCTGTGTAGCGATTGGGCAGAACGTCCATTTTAACGCGGAAGTTCGGCACGTAGAAGCTGTGAATGACGTCAACCGACGACATCAGCAGCTTGACCGGTTTGTCGACCGGCACCACGAGTTCGTTGACGGTCGACGCGCCTTCGGGGTACTGGAAACTCCAGAACCACTTCTGGCCGGTCACTTTGACCTCCATCGAATCGCCGGGCGCGATGTGCAACTTCATGTAGCCTTTGAATCCCCAGACGAAGACGAAGAAAATGAGGATCGTCGGAATCACCGTCCAGGCAATCTCCAGCGGCAGATTGTGCGCCACACCGGTCGTCAACTCGCCCTGCCTGCGGCGGCGATAGCGAATGATGAAGTAGAAGATAGCGACCCCGAGGATTACAAAAAACGCGGCGCTCGCCCAGTAGATGAAGTCCCACAGGAAATCGATGTCGCTGGCGACCGTCGAGTTCTGCGGCGGCAAAAAGAATGTCCCGGTCGTATCCATGTCTGCCTTATTGAATCAGGTCCCGATATAGCCCGTCAGTGCTGCAGCGCGTGTGACCGATCATCGGGCCGAGCGCGCTTTTTCCGACGCTCCCGGAACCACAGTGTGCTGATCAGGCCACCCAACAGCACCAGAGTAACCACACCCCCAAGCCGCATCACGTTTCCGGCAAACACCACGTAACCGCGAGCATCGGGGTCGTAATGAAAACAGTACAGCAACAGCTTATCGACAGTTGAACCTATTTTTCCTTTCGAGGCTTCCAGCAGTGCCAGGCGAAGATCGCGGGACTGGAAGCTTATCCCGTAGAGATACCGCGAAATCCGGCCGTCCTCGGTCAGGACGAAAATCGCCGACGGGTGCGCGTATTCCTGGCGGTCTTCATCCCAGTAGTACTGGAACCCAAGCGCATCGGCCAATTGCTTCACCTGATCGTCGGGCGAGGCGTGAAACGCCCAGCCCCGGTCCACCTCCGGCCGCGCCAGCTCCTTCAGGTAGTTGGTGCGCTTGGCCGAGGCCAGCTCCGCGGTCTCCCGCGGATTGAAACTGATCGTCACCACCTGGTATTCTTCACCGGCCGAGAAATCCATCTCACGCATACCGTCGGTCAGACCGTTCAGGATCAGATTGCACAGCATCGGGCAGCTGTAGTAGACCAGCGTCACGACCACCGGCTTCCCCTGATTGAAATAGTCGCCCAGCCGCACCTGCTCACCTTTATCGTTGGTGAAAGTCAGGTCCAGCGGAATCTGTTCGCCCAGGTGCTCCTCGACTCCCATCCCCTCGTACTCGGCCGGATTGTCGTTGACCTTCTGTGCCTGCACGAAGCACGCGGTGAAGAGCACGAGCGCCACCACGAAATAGGAGATACCGGGGCTAATAAGTCCACGTTTTGGGAAAATGTCAAGCATAGTGTTCACTACAACACCCGGTTTTTCGGATTAGTTCGCCCGAAACAACACCGTTTTACTGGGAAGAAATAAGACTATAGCTACTATATTTATCTATCTTTGAGCTGCCGCTCATACGCTTCTTCAGCCTGCAGTTCCATCGCCCGCTCGATCGGAATCTGATAGATCCCCTTCTCGGCATCGAGCAGCTTGTACGAGCCCAGTTCCTGGTCTTCGCGGGCGTGGAGTTCGCGCAGGGCCGCCGACGGTTTCGACAGCACCGTCTCTTCCACCATCGTCTCTTTCGTCACCAGGAAATACTCGTTGAGGATGATGACAAACACCACGATCACGCCGATCACGATCAGGGCGATGGTCGTGATCCACGGCACGCTGACATCGCTCTTCTCGTACCCGGCTTCTTCGCTCTCGTGAGCCAGTTTGTTGTCTAGATCTTCAGCGCTCATAGCATCATCCTACGGGGTGACATGACTCAGGGATTTGGGCAGTTTCGGGTCGCTCACCGGCACCAGCGGACCGCCGCTGAAGCGTGACCAGAACGACCAGAGGTAGACCCCGCCGATACCCAGCATGGCACTGAGGTCCATCCAGTGGAACGAGGCGTTATCCCGGGCGCCTTCCCAGGTCGGGAAGACCAGCCAGTACAAATCGACCCAGTGCATGATCAGCAGCCAGACGACCATAAATCCGAGCAGGCCGAGGGTGCGTTTGGTACCCCGGAAGATCATGATCAGGAAGGGGATGCTGAAGTAGCCGAATATCAGCACCAGCGAGACTACTTTCCAGGATCCCTGCCAGCGGTCCAGGTACCACACGGTCTCTTCCGGAATGTTGGCATACCAGATCAGCATGTACTGCGAGAATCCGATATAGCCCCAGAAAATGATAAACCCGAACACCAGTTTGCCCAGGTCGTGATAGTGCTCGGGAGTGATAGCTTTGTCGAGAATGCCTTTGCGGCGAAGCAGCAGGGCGGTGAGCGTCATGAGGCACATCGCCGAGAGCAGCCCGCCGGCGAAAATGTACACCCCGAAAATTGTCGAGTACCACTCGGGCGCCATCGACATCAGCCAGTCGAACCCGGCGAAGGTCGTCGTCACCGCAAACAGGATCATGCCCCAGGCCGACGTACTCCGCATTTTGGCCAGAATCTCAGCGGTGTGCGCCTCGTCCTGGCGGCGCGACAGCGAAACCAGGCGGGTCGACAGGAAGATCCAGACGGCGAAGTAGATCGCAGCCCGGATGAAAAAGAAGGTCTGATTCAGATACGGCGCTTTCCACTGAAGCAGAACGCTGTGCGCCACTGCCTCTTCGTGAGTCCAGTGATACAGGTCGTGCATACCGAAGATGATCGGTACGAAGAAGATCACGAGTATCGGGAACGGCGCGAGGAACGACTCCGAGAGCCTCCGAATCACGACCGACCACTGCGCCCCGGTCAAGTGGTGCAGCATGGTGAAAAACAGGGCGCCGAGCGACAGCGTCGTCCAGAACGCAAACGCCGTCAGCCAGGCATGGTAGAAACGGGCCGAGTCGAGGTACCACGCCAGCATGGTCACGACCAGTCCGACCACCCCGGCGATCATCGCCTGGCCTGCGAATCCACCCTTATCGGTCAGCGTATATGTGTCAGCCTGAAGTTTCATCGTCTCCGTCACTGCTTCACGTTTTCCCTGATATCGCTCGGAACATCGGCGGCCGTCGCATGCTTACTGCGCTGCAGCGCCCGCAGGTAGGCGACAATCGCCCAGCGGTCCTGCACGGGAATCTGGAAATGGTAGGCCGGCATATTGCGAATACCGTTTGTAATCACATGGAATATGTAGCCGTCGGTAGTGTCACGAAGGCGCTCTTCGTGGAACGACGGCGGCGGGATATACCCACGCTGAATCATAATGCCCTTGCCGTCGCCAACCCGGCTATGGCATGGACTGCAATAGATGTCGTACCGCTCGCGGCCCCGTTTGAGCAACTCCATGTCGATCGGTACCGGCGACTGACGCACTTCTTTGCCGTCGGCGGTCATACCGGTGTAGTACTCCGGGTCGTCTTCCAGCCAGCCACGTGCGACCGTCCCGGCCACCGGGGTCCGCATCGCCTTCCCGTCGGCGAAGAACTCGCTTGGCGCCTGCGGATTGTAGCGGGGCTGTGAATCCATGTTCGGATTCGGGTGAATCGGCGGCTTATCCGAGGGCCGGTGTCGGGTGCAGCCCGAAATCAGCAGGGCCAGCGCCAGCAGAATGATCGCTACTTTGTTCATTCTCCCTCCAGCACTTCCGGCTCAGCACCGCCGATGGACTTCAGAAACTCCAGAGCACCGGTCCGATCGTACTTCGGATCGTCTTTCTCGATACTTACGAAAAACGCGTCATCACTGAAGCGCGCGAAATTCTCCGAATGAAACACCCCGTGGAACCACTGCGGCATCCGGTTGACATGAAACATGCCGGCCACCGCACCGATCGCCCCAAACAGTACGGTCAGACCAAACGTCACCGGGACGTACGCCTGGTAGCTGAAAAACGGCTTGCCGGCGATCACGATCGGGTAGTCGATAGTCGAGGTCCACCACTGGAGCCACAGTCCGAGAATAAACCCGAACGTCGCTCCCGCGCCGGCAATCAAACCGACTTTCGACTGCTTCAGTCCCATTGCCTGATCCATGCCGTGAATCGGGAACGGCGAGTGGCAGTCGAACTTCGTATAGCCGGCGTCGCGCACCTTCTCGGCGGCGTGCAGAAGCGCCCCGGGATCTTCGAAGCGGGCCACCACGCCGTATTCGGTCTTTGGAGTCACCGATTTGTCACTCATCAGTGCTTCCCTCCGTGGTGCGGGTCAGCCTGCGGCAGGACACCCTTCACTTCCGCCATCGCGATAATCGGGAAGAACCGGATAAACAGCAGGAAGAGGGTGAAAAACAAACCGAACGACCCGACAAACGTCGCAACATCCCAGATCGTCGGGCTGTAGTAGTCCCAGCTCGAGGGCAGGAAGTCGCGGGCCAGCGACATGACGATCACGAAGCGCTCGAACCACATACCGATATTGATGAAGATCGTGGCCACGAACATGACCGCCACATTGCGTCGTATCTTCTTAAACCAGAATATCTGCGGTACCAGGACGTTGCAGCTCACCATGATCCAGTACGCCCAGGCGTACGGTCCGAAAGCGCGGTTGACGAACGTAAACGCTTCGTAGGTGTTGCCTGAATACCACGCGATAAAGAACTCACAGGAGTAGGCATAGCCGACCATCATACCGGTCAGCAGCATGATTTTGTTCATCTTCTCGAGATGATTGAGCGTGATGATGTGCTCGAGTTTAAAGATCTTTCTGACGATGATACCGAGCGTCATCACCATCGCAAATCCGGAGAAGATAGCGCCCGCGACGAAGTAGGGCGGGAAGATGGTCGTGTGCCAGCCGGGTACCATACTGACCGCGAAGTCGGTCGAGACCACCGAGTGCACCGAGAGCACCAGCGGGGTGGAAAGACCGGCCAGCACCAGATAGGCGCGCTCGTAGTTGATCCACTGGCGGTTGCCGCCGCGCCAGCCGAGCGAGGCTATTCCAAGGACGATCTTGCGTACTTTGGTTTTGGCGCGGTCGCGAAGCGTCGCCAGGTCGGGGATCAGACCGACATACCAGAACATCAGCGACACCGTGAAGTACACACTCACCGCGAACACGTCCCACAGAAGCGGCGAGCGAAACTGCGGCCACATCTGCATCTGGTTCGGCACCGGGAACAGCCAGTAGGCCACCCAGATTCGACCGACATGGATGCCGGGGAAAATCAGCGCGCAGATTACCGCAAACAGCGTCATCGCTTCGGCGAATCGGTTGATCGACGTCCGCCACTGCTGGCGGAATAAATGAAGGATGGCTGAGATCAGTGTTCCGGCGTGTCCGATACCGACCCAGAAGACGAAGTTGACAATCGCCCAGCCCCAGGCCACCGGAATATTCAGTCCCCAGACACCGATACCTTCCCACACCAGATAGCCGATCGAACCAAGCAGCACCAGCACCAGCGACAAGGCCATGCCGATCAGCGCCAGCCACGTGACCGTGGTCTTGCGCTCGGCAATCTTACTCACCGTGTCGGTGATGGAATGGAAGGTCTGATTGCCGGTAATCAGCGGCTCGTCGACCACAACTGCCGGGTCAGTCTTTGAGGATGCACTCACTGTTCTTGTGTCACCTTCCTAATGGGTGCTGTGTTCCGTCTTTTCGGCCCGTTCCACCGGCGCCGCCAGCTCCGGGTGCGGATTGCGAAGCCGCGCCAGATACGAGGTCCGCGGCTTGATGTTGTACTCTTCGAGCACACGGTAATCACGATTGATCTTTTTCGCTTTGGCGACCGCGCTCTCCGGATCATTGATATTGCCGAACGTAATCGCCTTCGCCGGACAGGCCTGCTGGCACGCCGTCTGGATCTCGCCGTCGGCTACCGTCCGACCCTGAGCCTTGGCGCCGATCTTGGCGTGGCTGATGCGCTGAATGCAATACGTACACTTCTCCATCACACCGCGCGACCGAACCGTCACATCCGGGTTCTGCGTCATCTTGTAGATTTCCGGATAGTCCTTGGTGTAGTTGAAGAAGTTGAACCGCCGCACCTTGTACGGGCAGTTGTTCGAGCAATAGCGCGTCCCGATACAGCGGTTATAGACCATCACATTCAGGCCCTCCTTGTCGTGCACAGTCGCCGCCACCGGACAAACCGATTCGCACGGGGCGTTTTCACAGTGCTGACAGGCCATCGGCTGGAAGACCGTCTCCGGCTCATCCATTCCCGCCGGATTGCCCGGCTCCGAAGCATAGTATCGGTCGAGACGAATCCAGTGCATCTCGCGGCCGTGGCGCACCTGTTCCTTGCCGACAATCGGGATATTGTTCTCGCTCTGACAGGCCACCGTACAGGCATTGCAGCCGATACAGGAGTTCAGGTCGATCACCATTCCCCACTGGTAGCCTTCGTCATACGAATGCTCATCCCACAGCGGCACGAGCGGCGGATGGTGCGGCTTGTCCGGGTAAAAGTGCGGCGTATCCGAGCTCTGATACTCGGCCAGGGTCGTCTCTCGAACGATCGGCCGACCCTCCATGCTGCCGTGATCCTGCGTGGTGGCCAGTTCGTACGTGCCGCCGGTCCGCTGCATGTTACCGCCGGGAACGATATACGGCGCGTCGAATGTCCGGAGCGCGTACGTGTTGAACCCAACACCGTCGGCCACCCGACCAAGCTTCTCGCGGCCGTAGCCGAGCAGCAACGTCACGGAATCATCGGCATGGCCCGGCGATATCCAGACCACTGTCTCCAGCGAACGGCCGCCCAGGTCGAGCCGAACCATATCCTCGTTATTGACACCGAACTTCTTCGCCGTGCTTTGACTAATCAAGGCCGCGTTGTCCCACGCCAGCTTCGTCATGGCGTCGGGGAGCTCCTGCAGCCAGCCGTTGTTGGCGAACCGTCCGTCAAACGTGTTTGACGATTTGAACGTGACTTCGAGTCCCTCGCTTGCCTTCACCGGACGAATTGCACGAGCGATCTCGCCCGAACGCGGGTTTGGTTTCGACGGTTTCGATGCGGAGTCTTTCAGCAGTCCGTCGTGAAGCACCACGCGCCAGGCGTTTTCGAAACCGCCGCCGCCAAGGACCGACTGCCAGGTCTCGCGGACCGCATCATAACCTGCGGACAGCGTGCCACTATTAATGAGCGAAAGAAATTCTATATCACTGCGCGAGGCGAACAGCGGTTCGATCAACGGCTGTACCACACCGAGCGTCCCGTCAAACGACCGCACATCCCCCCAGCTTTCGAGGAAATGCGTGCGCGGCAGATGCCACGTGCACTGGCGCGACGTATCATCGTTGTACGCCGAGAGATGAATCGTGTTTTTGACTTTGCCGAGTGCGGAACCAAACGACAGGTCGACCGGCGCGTTGTACACCGGATCGCCGCCGATAATCAGCAGCGTCTCCACCGAGCCGGCATTCATCGCCGCCACCAGATCTTTGACTTGCGCCCGGCGCGGACGAGACACATCGCGCATCTCATGATACTCCACCGTCGTGCCACTCGCGTTCAACGCATGGTTGATCGCATAGACCAGCGCATGCACCCATGCCGGCTGGCCGTGCCCGGCGATGACGATCGCATTGGCGCCGGCAGCGCGGAGATCCTCCGCCACCACCCGAATCCATGTGGAGTCGAAATGCGAACCATCGACTGTGACATCACCATATCCGTCGATCCGAACACCCTGCTTCTGCAGCTCCTTCGCCACGGCAATCGCAAACGGACCAACGTCGCCCGACTTCAGGCGATAGCGATGGTCGGCCATGCCGCCGGTGATCGTGTAGCTGCTCTCGGCTACATACAGCCGGCTCATGCCGTCTTTTTTCGACTCGACTTTGCGCGTCGATGCGAACCCGCGTGCGTTGGCGACGGTGTTGCCCTCGCGACCGAGGAAGTCACTGTCAAGCGCGAGGATCGTTTTGGCTTTGTCGAAATGATAGACCGGCTGATAGTCACGGCCGGTCGCGATTTCTATACCGTCGTAGGAATTCTCTTCGGAAATCGGTTCGTAGGTCGCCCAGCGGGCGCGCGGGAAGTTCTTTTCGAACGCCGCTTTCAACCGCGCCATGGTCGGCGACGCGAACGACTCGGACAACACCGCCAGCCCCTCGCCCTTGTTGTCGAGATAGCGCTGGTGTAACTGGCTTCGGTAGAAGTCGACAAATGCATCCCAGTCGCTCTTGACGCCCTTCTGCATCGGTTGCTGCGAGCGATCGGGATCATACAGACCGAGTATCGCCGCCTGAATGAAGACGTTGGCGCCGCCGAGGGTCGACGGATGCTCCGGGTTGCCTTCGAGCTTGGTCGGACGACCATCGTTGGAGCGCGAAAGCAAACCGTAGGCGGCCGTGCCGAACGGCATGTTGGTCGCGAAGGTCAGCGGCTCACCCGGGATCACCTCTTCGGGACGCTCGACATACGGCACGATCTTCTCGACCGGCCGACGGCACCCGGCCAGACCGGCCAGGGCGATCGACGCTCCCATTAATGTCAGGAAACTGCGCCGCGACCACTCGTTGCCCATTTCCGAAGCGCCTTCGGGGAACTCCCGATGCAGGAATTCCCGGTACTGCGGGGTCTCGGCCAACTGGTCGAGCGACCGCCAGTACTCCTTGCCGGTTGTCTTTATCGTCATCGGAATACGTTTCTTCATCGGTGACACCCCGAGCAGTCGGTCGGCGGGTTGATAGTGCGCTCAGCTTTCACCCTCTTCGCAAACTCTTCCTGATCGGCGGGCGGCGTCCACTCCATGTTGGTGACCTCATCGAGAGGGCGAAGGAATTGATCGGGATTGCGATGGCAGTCCAGGCACCAGCCCATCGAGAGCGGCTCCTCCTGCTTCACGATTTCCATTTGACGGACATTGCCGTGGCAGCTGAAACAGCCCACACCGGCGCGGACATGGACGCCGTGATTGAAAAACGCGTAGTCGGGAATCTTGTGCACGCGCACCCATTCTATCGGGCGACCGGTCGCAAAACTCTCGCGCACCGGCAGGAGCTTCTCACTTTCGGGAAGGACAAGCTTGTGGCAGTTCATACAGGTCGTGGTGGGGGGCACTGCCGCCCAGGCCGTCTGTTCGACGGTGTTATGACAGTAGCGGCAGTCCATGCCGAGATCGCCGGCGTGCAGCTTGTGACTGAACGGTACGGGCTGGGTCGGGCGATACCCGACATCGGTGTACTCCGGCGAAAAATAATACCACACGAAACCAACCAGGGCGGCTCCGCCGAACACGACCACCAATGCAGCTAAAAGAGGGATCTTATTCGCCCATTTGGGAAATATCTGCGCCACCGGAAGAGGTCCTTGTTACTTAATTCACAAACAGCACACAATAGGCGTCCCCCGGTAGAATGGACAAACTGGAGGAATGTTTACCATGCTGATTCGATCGTGCTCTCAGGTTTGGAAGCCACGATAGCCAAAAGCGTCTTTTCTGTCAATGTTGTTTTTTCACAAAATGCATGGGAGCGACACGGTTACAACACCAAATGTATACTTTATCGTATACTCTTTGGGTCTTTGAATGTCACTTACGGGGAAACGTCAATCACACCCCGGACCAGCCCTCACACATCACCCACCAACGATATGTTACTGCGGCTACGACCACACGCCGGGCAGACCCGCGAAGCGAATCAACAGCGCGTCGGCAATCATCGCCAGAAACAAACCGAACAGGTACAAAATGGAATATCCAAACAATGCCCGATAGGCCTTTTCCTCACGTGCCCGCCAGGCCCGCATCGCCAGCGCCCACAATTTCCAGCCGAGGTACAATGCCACCGGAAGATACAGCCAGCCGGCGCCGTAGAAAACGGGTACGACCGAGACACCTATTAATAGCGTGGTATAGACGAGAATCTTCTTCAGCGTCGCTTCTTCCCCCTTCACCACCGGCATCATGGGCAGCCGGGCCTTGACATAGTCGTCCTTGCAGTACAGCGCCAGCGCCCAGAAGTGCGGCGGCGTCCACAAAAAGACGATCAGGAACATCAGCCACGGCTCGACGCCCATCGCACCGGTCGCCGCCGTCCAGGCGCCCACCGGCGCCATCGCCCCTGCCGCACCACCGATAACGATATTCTGCGGTGTGCGGGGTTTCAGATACAGGGTGTAGAAAAATCCATAGAAGAGTATGGTCGAAAGGGAAAGCGCCGCAGTCAGCCAGTTGAACAGCGCCGCCAGCATCGCCACCCCGACCAGACCGATCGTCAGCGAGAAAAACAGCGCTCGCCCCGCCGCGATTCGCTTCTGCGGGAGCGGTCGACGTTTGCTCGTGCGCGTCATACGCGCATCGATATCACGCTCGAAATACTGATTGAGGGCATTGGCCGAACCACCGGTCAGGTATAAACCAAGAAGAAACAGCAGCGCCCGGATCGGTTCGTGCACCAGACTGCCTTCCACCAGCAACGCCGTCGCGCCGGTAAACACCACCAACAACATGATGGTTGGTTTCGTCAGCGCCAGATAATCACGTATCACAAGTATCCTTTTGTATGCTCACTGCGGAAAGCGCCAGGCTACACGAAACCGACGCGTGGCCTGTCCAAGAAACGCGTTGACCGATCAAACGCAGACACCCCGCGAAGGTTCCGCGCTAAAATCGGTCAATGTTCACCATTATAAACGATCAACGAAGAAAGCTCAAGACTATTGCAACCGACCCTGCCCCCATCGGCTCTTTTTCTCGACGCGCACCGTATCCCCGGCCGATCCGTCGAGTATGTCATTAATGTACCGGCGAACCACACTCGGACAGCTTGCACGCGCTCGCATTTGGGTCGCGCAAAACACAACTAAGCCAATCGTGATTACCCCAGAATGACGACAACCTGTGGACATCCTGTGGGGCATTTGTGCAAACCTTCGCAACTACTTGGAGAACAACGCACTGGCATCCTAACAAAGTAAATCGTGGATCGCAGGAACCACCCCTTCGGATTTGGGCCGCCATAAAATTTTTGTTAGCATGTAGTTAGGGAGTTCAATTTCTTGCGCCGTCGACCTCGTTCGCGCTCATCAAAAAAACACACAATCGCGCGTGTTCGTTAGGTGCTTGCCCGACAAGCGACTACAGATTCCTTAAAATTCCTACAATTTTTAGTAGGTGGTACCCCGTGAACACAATATGTTGTGCCCACTTTGAGCGGCAGGGCTATCAAACGGTCAGTAAATCTGCTGAAGCTCCTATATGAAGATATTCTCGGCTTCGATCTGCAACCACGGACGGTTGCGCTGAGCGTTTTGGCGCCGGCTCAAAGGGGGATTCCGAAACCACGGGATTTGGACACCGAAGAACAAGCAGGAGGCTTTTAGTGAACATTAAGCGCTATTTCACCCGTGAAGGCGAGTCACCATACACTCGCATCAATTTCGTCAAGCGCTCTTCCGAGATAAAAAATCCCGACGGGTCGACTGTCTTCAAACTGGAAAACATAGATGTCCCCGAGAGCTGGTCCCAGGTGGCGGTTGATATCCTTGCCCAGAAGTACTTCCGCAAGGCCGGCGTGCCGCAGAAAGACGAACACGGCAAGCCTGTGCTCGACAACAAAGGTGAACCGGTCAGCGGCTGCGAGACCGATGCCCGCCAGGTTTTTCACCGCCTTGCCGGCTGCTGGCGTCATTGGGGCGAAGCCCACGGCTACTTCTCGACCGAAGCCGACGCGCAGGCGTTTTATGACGAGCTGTGCTACATGCTGGCCGCCCAGATCGCCGCGCCCAACAGTCCGCAGTGGTTCAACACCGGCCTGCATTTCGCCTACGGTATCTCCGGCCACGCCCAGGGACACTACTTCGTCGATCCCGTCACGCACACCCTGACCCAGGCCAAAAACGCCTACGAACACCCGCAACCGCACGCCTGCTTCATCCAGTCGATCAACGACGACCTCGTCAACGAGGGCGGTATCATGGACTTGTGGGTGCGCGAAGCACGTCTGTTCAAGTACGGCTCCGGCACCGGCACCAACTTCTCGAACATCCGCGGCGCCGGTGAGCGCCTCTCCGGCGGCGGCCAGTCTTCGGGACTGATGTCTTTCCTCAAGATCGGCGACCGCGCCGCGGGCGCTATCAAGTCCGGCGGCACCACCCGTCGCGCCGCCAAGATGGTCTGTCTCGATCTGGATCACCCCGATGTCGAGTCGTTTGTCAATTGGAAGGTAACCGAAGAGCAGAAAGTGGCGGCTTTGGTCGCCGGCTCCCGCATCATCAAGCAGCAGCTGCGCGACATTTTTGATGCCGCTCGCATCTCCGGCACCAACGGTGATTCGGTGTACGAGACCGACCCGAGCAAGAACCGCCAGCTCAAGGCGGCGCTTCGCCATGCGCGCCACCTGCATATCCCGCAGGAGTACATTAAGAAGATTCTCGAACTGGCCGACCAGGGTATCGGCGACATCGACTTCATAGAACTCGACACCAACTGGGACTCCGAGTCCTATTTGACCGTCTCCGGTCAGAACTCCAACAACTCGGTTCGCATCCCGAACAGCTTCTTCAACGCGCTCAAGGACGACGCCGACTGGGAACTCAAAAAGCGCACCGACAACACGGTCTCGAAGACGATTCCCGCTCGCGTCCTCTGGGAGCAGATCTGTCATGCAGCCTGGGCCTGCGCCGATCCCGGCGTCCAGTTCGATTCAACCATTAATGAATGGCACACCTGTCCCGAAGACGGCAAGATCAACGCCTCGAACCCCTGCTCGGAGTACATGTTTCTCGACGACACCGCCTGCAACCTGGCCTCACTGAATGTAGTCAAGTTTCTTCGCGCCGACGGTTCGTTTGATATCGAAGGCTACCAGCATGCTATCCGCGTCTGGACCACCGTCCTCGAGATCTCGGTTCTCATGGCGTCCTTCCCGTCGCGCGCCATCGCGCAGAAGAGTTACGAATTCCGAACCCTCGGTCTCGGCTATGCCAACATCGGCACCCTGCTGATGCGCATGGGCATCCCGTACGACTCGCAGGAAGGGCTGGCCTGGACCGGCGCCCTGACCGCCATTCTCACCGGGCAGTCCTACGCCACTTCGGCGGAGATGGCCAAGGAACTGGGCGCCTTCCCCGGCTTCTATCGCAATCGCGACAGCATGCTTCGCGTCATGCGCAACCACCGCCGGGCGGCCTACAACGCCGACCGCTCCGAGTACGAGAACCTGACGGTCAAGCCCAAAGGGATCAACCCGAACTATATCCCCGAAGATCTCGTTTCGGCGGCCCGCTCGGTCTGGGACAAGGCGGTTGAGATGGGCGAGGTGTACGGTTATCGCAACGCCCAAGCGACTGTGATCGCCCCCACCGGCACGATCGGACTCGTCATGGACTGCGACACCACCGGTATCGAGCCCGACTTCGCGCTCGTCAAGTTCAAGAAGCTCGCCGGCGGCGGCTACTTCAAGATCATCAACAACTCCGTGCCGATCGCCCTGCGTCACCTCGGCTATTCCGATGACGAGATCAGGGACATCATTACCTATGCGACCGGCCACAAGACACTCCGCAAGGCGCCGTATATCAACCACGAGTCGCTCGGCGCCAAGGGCTTCACGAAACACGAACTCGACGCCATCGAGAAGAGCCTCGCCAACGTCTTCGACATCACCTTCGCCTTCAACAAGTACACGCTCGGCGAAGAGTTCCTGAGCGAGACTCTTGGCTTCTCCGAAGAGCAGTACGATGCCTGGGACTTCAACCTGCTTCGCGAACTCGGTTTCACCCGCGAGCAGATCGAACTCGCCAATGAATACTGCTGCGGCACGATGACGATCGAAGGCGCTCCGCACCTGCAGGAGAAGCATCTGGCCGTTTTCGACTGCGCCAACAAGTGCGGCCGCAAGGGCCAGCGGTATATCTCGTACGAAGCGCACATCCGCATGATGGCCGCCGCCCAGCCGTTTATCTCCGGCGCTATCTCCAAGACCATCAACATGCCGGCCGAAGCGACTATCGATGACGTCAAGAAAGCCTACCGCCTGGCGTGGGAGTCGATGAACAAGGCGGTCGCGTTGTATCGCGACGGCTCAAAGCTCAGCCAGCCCCTTTCGTCGACCATCCTCGATGACGATGATGACGACGAGGAGTTGACGGTGGAGCGCGCTGCCGAGAAGATGTCCGAGCGGATCATCTACCGCTATCTCGCCAAACGCCGCAAAATGCCCAACCGCCGCGGTGGCTACACCCAGAAAGCGGTCGTCGGCAACCACAAGATCTACCTGCGGACCGGTGAGTATTCCGACGGCACTCTCGGCGAGATCTTCCTCGACATGCACCGCGAAGGCGCCGCCTTCCGCTCTCTCATGAACTCCTTCGCCATCGCCGTCTCACTCGGCCTCCAGCACGGCGTGCCGCTTGAGGAGTTTGTCGAAGCCTTCCTGTTCAGCCGCTTCGAGCCCGCCGGTATCGTCCAGGGCAACAAGCACATCAAAATGACCACGTCGATTATCGATTACATATTCCGTGAACTGGCTATCACCTATCTCGGTCGTAACGACCTCGCCCATGTCTCCGAAGATGACCTTCGCGGCGACACGGTGGGTGTCCCGGCCGACGAATCGATAGAGTTTGAAGAGGAGGAGCCGGCCAACCGGCAGGTAACCGGACAGATCACCACCGCCAAGCGAGCCAAGGACGATATCCACACCTCGCACCTGCGGTTCGATCTTTCCGGCAAGAACGGTGGGAACGGCAACGGACATGGAGTCAAAGGAGGAAACGGACATGGTCACCCGGTGGAGAATCCGACTGCAGCTACAGAGAATGAAAAATCGTCGGCGCTGCCCGAGCTTGTCGCTTCGGCAGAGTCACCGTCGGCAACTGCCGGAAGTACCGCCGGTGGCAGCCGCCTCCAATTCGAAATTAGGAATGCGCGGCTGAGAGGCTACGAAGGCGACATGTGCGGCGAATGCGGATCCTTCACCATGGTCCGTAACGGCACCTGTCTCAAGTGCGAGACCTGCGGCGCAACCAGCGGTTGCTCCTGATCTCTCAGCTGTCATAGAGACGTGAAGACGACGGCGGGCTCAGGGCCCGCCGTCTTTTTATTGAACCTAACAGCCGGCTGAGTTTCTGAGCTATCGCACTCCCTGCGACAAGGTCTTTCACACCGGTTGGGATTAAAACTGACAGATTTTCTCCGAAAGACCCTCGTGGCGACTTCCCGCTTCCCTGTAACAAAATGGTAAATCGTTGCCATATAGAGACTTGACTCGGATAAATGTCCACCGGCAGTTCACCAGGCTACCCGGAAGTTTTTCCCCACTTTTCACTTGACAATTTACGGAAATCTAGTATTATGCTCGTGCAATCGGAAAGTGTTACTCTTTCTGTGGATTACCTAATATCGTCCGCCCAGGTAAGTGAACCTCGCTTGCCTGGGTTTTTTTTGCCCTCAAGCGCGAACGCTGCTCCCCTGACGCGCCTGTCCCCCTCCTCGTGTTCTCGAAGTCCTGAGGTAAGTATAGTCTCCCCCTGACGAACGATCCGATAAGGTCCTATCAGGAGTTGGCGAGCCGGAGCCGTGCCGGGTCTCTGCCGGTACCGTTACTCTCCGCGTCCATCGACCCGAACCAACTCCAGCTGCGACAAAACCGCCGTCACGGCGAACTCCACGCGAAGGGTCCACCGGCCAAGCGAACACGATCGAAAGCCCGCCTTCTCAATCAACTCCACTTCAAACGGCACCCAGCCCCCCTCCGGTCCAACCGCGATCGCAATCCGATCGTACGGCCGGGTGCACAGGTCGTGCAGTGTCGACGTGGTTTCGGGATTGGCCAGCACCTTGACAATGTTTGAGCTGCCTGCTTGTTCGAGTTTCGGCCAGGTATCCTCGAAAAAGACCCGGAACCGATCATGCACCTCAATCTGCGGCAGCCGCGTCAGTTTCCCCTGCGCTAACCCTTCGAGCAGATGCGGCCGGTAGTTCTCCGGCTCCAGCATCCTGGACTCGAAAAAGCTCTTCTCGACCCGATTCGCCCGCACCAGGTGCAATGCCCGAACACCCATCATCGCCGAGACATACAACACCCGCTTGAGAATCTGCGGGCGGGGCAAAGCACAGATCAGCGTCACTTCGGGAATCGGATGCCCTTCCAGCCAGAGCTGCTCGCACTCCAGGATGACTTCATCGTCGTCGATCTTCTGGATAAACGCTTTCCCGTGCGGACCGTCGACCAGTCCTACCAGCACATGATCTTCATAACCAAGCTTGAGAATGGAGCGAATATGCTCCGCGCGGTGGTCGGTCAAACGGTAGCGTCCGTCGCCGATCGCGTCCTCTTCGGACAGGATAATGAAATTCATCGGCTCACTCGAATCGTTCGGCGCCGAGCACGGACTCGTGGAGTCTGTCGTAGACGGGTCCCTGGGGCGTCAGGGTGGACTTGAACAGGACCAGTCGGTCCAGCGAAACATCTATGGGCGTAACAGTGTAATCGTGTACGGCGCGACAAAGCGGGTCGAGCCCGTCGGGATACTTCACGCGCGCCAGTGTCAGGTGCGGTTTGAAACTCTTGCTCTCGGGCTCGAACCCAAGCGCCTGCACCCCGCGCTCAATCTCCTCAGCCATCGCCACAATGCCTTCGAGCGGTGTCTCCTGATCCAACCCCGCCCAGAACACGCGCGGCTTCTTCAGATTCGGAAACGCCCCCAGCCGACTGATCGACACCCGCGCGGACCGGGTATGCGACACAACGCGGTCGATCAGTTTCTTGAGATCGGGAATCAACCGCTCATCGGTATCACCGAGAAACCTGACAGTCATATGGATATTGCGCGGATCGACCCACTTCACCCGGGCGCCGGCTACCGACAGATCATCAATGATCTGCCCCAGCGCGCGCTCGACGTCGCTCGAAAGCGGCAAGGCGATGAACAGTCGATGACGTTTCTGTGCACCCGGCTCACTCATGAGATATCCAGTATCTCCCGCCGAAGCATCTCCAGGGCGCCAAACACCGAGCGTTTGCGGATAGCATCGCGAAGTCCCCCCAGGTGCAGACACCTGGCGCGTTGTTCGCGGGCGGTGGCCAGTCCGATCCAGACCGTCCCCACCGGTTTCTCGTCGGTGCCGCCGTCCGGTCCGGCAATACCGGTTATCGAAAGCGCGTAATCCGTCTCGAACCGCTCCCGGCACCCGGCCGCCATCGCAATCGCGCACTCTTCGGAAACCGCGCCATGCTGTTCGATGATGTCAGCCGGTACACCGAGCTGTCGAATCTTCACATCGTTGGCGTACGCCAGCACCCCGCCCTTGAAATAGACCGAAGCTCCGTGTACCGATGTAATCGCGGCGCCGAGCAACCCCGCGGTGCACGACTCGGCCACCGACAGGGTCCGGTCGTTGTCTTTCAGCAGCTGCCCGACCACTTCATCCAGTGTATCCTCATCGTAGCCGTACACGTAGTCGCCGACCTTCTCTTCGAGAAACCGCACCAGCCCCCGCGCCTTTTCATCCGCTTCATCCTGCGTTTCACCCGATGCGATCACGCGCAGATCGACACCGCGATAGCCCGGCAGGTACGCCAACCGTACGCCCGGCTCCAGCTTCAGCTCACCCACTATGATCTCGGCGATTTTCGATTCGATTATTCCGGTTGTGCGCACCTTGATGACTTTGAGAGCGTGGCGATCCCCCACGCCGCGAAGGTACGGAATGACATGATCATCGAGAATCTGCCGCATCTCGAACGGCACCCCCGGCAGGGAGATGAATATCCGTCCCTGCTCGGCGATACAAATGCCCACCGCTGATCCGTTGGCGTTCGGAAAGAACGTCGCTCCCTGCGGCAGTAGCGCCTGGTTCTGGTTGATCGCCGGCATCTCGATCCCCCGCCTGGCGTACCGCGCGCGGATATCTTCGAGCACGTCCTCGTGGAAAATCAAATTCCGCTTGAAGACTTTTACGATCGAGCGCTTGGTGATATCATCATCGGTCGGCCCCAGACCGCCGGTTGTAAGGACGATATCAACCCGCTTGAGCGCCTGCCGAAACGCCTCCTCCATATCCTCGGCGTTGTCACCGACCGACGTGCGATAGCGAACGACAAATCCGTTATCGACCAGCCGCGTCGCCATATACGCGGCGTTGGTGTCTATCGTGTGACCGGTGATTATCTCGTCGCCGATCGTAATCAGTTCTACTTCCATTGTGTCTTTCTATGTTATCCGAAACGTCCTACAACCACTCTATCACCTGAATCACCACATGCGTCACGATACACGCCTGCACCCCGGCCGCGATATCATCGGCCGTCACTCCCCAGCCACCCGGAAGGCTCTCCAGGCGCCGGGCCGGCCAGATCTTGACGGCGTCGAAAAACCGAAAGGCAACAAATGCGATCAACAGATGCTGCCACGTCACCGGGACATACAACACCGAGATGAACCACCCCGCCCATTCATCGATTACGATTTTCTTCGAATCATGCCCCAGCAGTTTCTCCGCCTCGCCTGCCGCCCAGACGGATATCACAATCGTCACCACGGCGGCGGCGATTGCTATCGGAAGCTGGTCGCGGATGAGAAAAAACGTGATCAGCGCCGGCGGAATCGTCCCGAATGTCCCCGCATAGATCGGCGTGAAGCCTGAATACGCTCCGGTGGCGACCGCCGTGACGAAACTGTCCCGCATCGACCTGCTCACTTCAGCGCCGTCTTGATGAGATACGTGTACTTGATGACATAGTCGATCCCCGTCCACACCGTCCAGGCCGCCGTAAACCAGAGCAGGTAATTGAAATACAGTCGATAGTCGAACTCCAGAAGGTGCAGGGCGTCGGACTGATAGTGTGTGAAGGTTGTCAGCAGACATATGTACGCCATGACGACCCCGACCACCACCATCTGGAGGAATGTCTTCACTTTGGCCGGCCAGCTCGGCGGAATAACGACACCGCGGTAGGCGGCCAGCAGGCGAAGGCCGGTGATAAAAAACTCCCGGCCGATAATCAGCATGACCGGAATGGCCGAGACAAAGCCGAGTGCGATAAACGAGACCAGCGCCGAACTGACCAGTACCTTGTCGGCGAGGGGATCCATAAATTTCCCGAACCCGGTGATAATGCCGAACTTACGGGCATAGTAGCCGTCGGCCATGTCGGTCAGGGCGGCGATTACAAACAAACCCAGTCCGATCAGGCGCATATAGAAGTTCTCGAACAGGAAGAACACCATAAAGATCGGCGCCAGGATAACCCGGAGCAGGGTGAGTTTGTTGGGCATATTCATGACAGGGGAATCTACACCCGCCCCAAAGCCCTGTCAAGAAAGGGGATGGACTACCTCGCGGGCGGTCATGTGCCACTTGACCGCCGCCGGATCACTGCATATCCTTAGACCAGGCATCGTAGCACTCCGTCTCCATAATCATAAGGGGCAGTTATGAGAAGACTGGTCATGTCCTGCCGTTTCGGGCGCGCCGTTGCACTGTGTGTCGGGCTATTCAGTTTCGCCGCTTCGGCCGTCCTGAGCCAAACCTCGGGGGTGCCGGCCGATGATCCCCTGTTGCTCAAACAACACAAGCGGCACAAAACCGAAATCGCGATCGAACTGGGTATCGGCGCGCTCGGCAAGAACGGCAACGACAACGCTCAGGCCGGCGTCGGCTTTGGCGCGTTCGCCGAATTCATCAAGTGGCATCCGGTGGCAATTCGAGTCGGCTTAACTACCTCGTGGACACACACCACCGAAGGTGTGCTTCCCTCGGTACCGATAGTTACCATGATGCCCAATCTCGACGTTTGCGTTCGATTCTCTCGAAGCGACTTGCAGCCGTACGCGGGGTTCGGCCTTGCCTGGGTCAGCAACCACCAGCCCACCGATGATCGCGCGGACATGTACCTGACCGGGGTGTACGATCCCCTGGGACAGTATGGCGACATTTACTACGACCTCGGATCCGGATTCAGTCCCACGGTGCGCGGGGGTGTGTTGGCTGCCGTGGCGCCGCGTGTCAAGCTTTTCGTGGACCTCGCCTATGTACCGATAAGACCGGAATTGGAGCTGACCTATATCGAATATCCCAGTGGGCGGGAGTTTACGCGTGATGTCTCGTACGATTTCGAGACTCTTTACCTGATGATCGGGGTCTCGTTCGGTCTGTCAAGCAAGGAATAGCGGTAAGAAGCCTACCCGTCGGATCACTTCCCCTTGCGCCACCACTGGAACGGGCCCAGCACGCGCGGCAGCCACCCCTTCTGTTTCCCCGGGGTCACCGTGCTGTGGCGAGCCGCGCGAACATCTTCGATGGTGTAAAACGCGTTCGGATCGAAGTTCTTGATGGTCGTGATCACTTTCTGCAGCTCCGCGCGCCGTACGATCAGAAAGATCACCGTCACCGGCCCGAACCCACCCTCGGCGAGAATGTGCGTCACCTGGTAGCCCTGAAGGATCAGCCGCTCGAGAAGATCATCGGCCTTCTCCGCGACAATCACGCGCACGAGCTGGGTACCGATCGCCAGCTTGCGCTCGATCGTCATCCCCACCCAGGTCCCCATCGCGAACCCCGCCGCATAGGCGAGATAGTTTTCCCAGCTGGTCAGATTCTGCATGATCTGACTGATTGCCAGCAGCCAGATCAGCACCTCGAAAAATCCCATTATGCTGGCGACCGCCCGCATATCGCGCGCGACCAGGATGATGCGGATTGTCCCGATCGAGACATCGAGAATACGCGCCAGAAAGATGAGCACCGGGATCACGAACCACGGCAGCTCAGGCATGGAGAACAGGGCTAACAACGGCATCATTTCTCTCTATTGTACGAAGCTTCTTGTCGACGGCGTAAGCTATGTCTGATCCGCCCGGGGGCAAGGGAAATGTGTCGTCCCCGAGATTTCCTGGCGGGCTCATGAATCCATCCTTGACGACCGAAACTAGGTATAATAGATTAACTTATCGATATCCAAGTGGGGATGCATGCGGCTATCGAACAAAATCAATACCAATCCACAACTCGATCATAGCGCCTTGGGGGGCACCATGGACGAACGACGGAAACTGGGACGGAAACCGACTGCGGATTATTTCACGTCGGGCAAACGGACCAGGCGCGGTTTTTTCGCGGTCTACGATGACCGAACGAACAGCCTGCTCGGTCATTTGGCCGATGTCTCTGCGGAGGGCATGATGATTGTATCGGGCGAGCCGGTCGATATTGCCCTGATGTATGACATACGGATCGAATTGCCGAAGAATGTCGATGGTCGGGATTCGATCACTCTCTATGCCCGGCCGGTCTGGACGGCACAAAACGCGGAAGACGGACTCTATCATACCGGCTTCCACTTCACGCGAATCGAACCGACCGAGATCAGTATAATCAGTCGCCTGTTTGGCGACTAACGACGCGGGGGCGCGACAACCATCGGCCCGGTCGTTTCGGCGATTGGCGCCGACCGGCTGTACGAATCGGCGGCCTGTTGCTTTCGGGCGACAGGCCGTCGTGTTTGTGTGCGAAGGACAGCGAGGAACCCACCATAAATGGTGGGCCACCCAAGCGTGTGATGTACGGCGAGCCACGCACCACAAATGGTGGGCCACCCGAGCGTGTGATGTGCGGCGAGCCACCCACCATAAATGGTGGGCCACCCAAGCGGGGAGAACCAGTGTACACTATCGATAAACATGACCGGGTCGAAGAACTGACGTACGTTCCGCAATCGTCTGTCGGGGGTCGCCCGGCAAGAAGTTCATCATGACCCTGCCCACCGCAAGCGGTGGGGTACCCGTCTTAGGAGGCAAGAGTCGCTTGACTTGTCAGTTTCTTATAGAGAGTCTCTTACCATGAGTATTATATCCGAACTCAAGAAGCCATCCTCCGGCAGGTTGGTAATCATACTGTGTGCTCTTGTTTCGATCTCGCTTGTCGGTCTGGATGTTGGTTTCGGGCAGGCATCCGCCACAAAACAATCACCGTGCGACCACCGTCCGAACGAGATGTACATGCCAGACGATGGCTGCGTTCCCGACAAGGCAACGGCGGTGCGCATAGCCGAAGCAGTATGGCTTCCGATCTATGGAAAAGAGATCCACGATCGTCGGCCGTTTCGCGCGGAGTTGATTGGTGATTCGGTGTGGGCGGTCGCAGGGAGTCTTCCCACTGATATGCTCGGCGGCGTGCCGTATATCGAGATTCAGAGGCGCGACGGAAAGGTCCTGGGAGTCGGTCACGGTGAATAGACCTTGCGGGAGAGGGACACTGCAACCCCCTCCGCCCGAGACTGCAATGGAGTCACGCATGAGTAAACTTACAGCCGAGCGGATATTGAAGGTCGAGGCCGAGAAGTGGGCGGCCAAGCCGTACTCGCAAATCTGTTCGCATCATGTCAACGATACCGATTGCTACGAGGTGCAAGCGGCCAATGAGATATATGATATCCTGGTTCGGTGGATTGACATTTGCGACGACTCGGTGCGAATCTATATTGAAATAGGCGGACCCGGATTGGACTGGTCCTTTACCTTCCCATCTCGGGATCTCGTTTTTCACAAGGACGGAAGGGTCGAAACCTTCTGATGGTGAGAGTTTTCCATTGCCGGGACTGCCCACCGCCCGTTGCGGCGGGGTGGGGGCCAAGTTGTGTAACAGGAGGGAGAACAAAATGAGCTACGAATCAATCGCGCAGCGGATCGAGATCCTCTCGGGAGTGAAACTCGCTCCAGCCAAACCCGAAGATATCGAGTATCTCGAGTCGATTCATATGCCGCCGGAATTGGTCGATTTCTATCGGTCCTATGAACCGCAGACGTATGCGGAGATCGAATCCGTGTGTCTCGACCCCGTTCGGGAGATTCGAGAGGAAATTGCAGACTACGTCCCTTGTTGTGAGATCTTCCCTCTTGGTTACCTGTTTTTTGCATCGACCGAATATGGTGATGCCTTCTGCATCGACAGCAATGTGATCGATGACGCTGGACGCTCACCCGTGGTCCTGATGACCCACGAGACCGATTTCGAGGGTATGTCTTCCGAAGAGGCGGCTCGACATCGAAAGGAGTCCGCGGACAACTTCGAAGATTTCCTGAACCGGTTTGTGGAAGGCACGCTCGACATAGAGCCATACTTTCCGGACTAGCCACATGGGCGGCTGGGTTCGCGAACCTGCCAAGCCGTCACCCTTCGAGTGGATCAGCATGACCGAGCCCACCGCAAGCGGTGGGGTACCCAAGTTTTAGCGACGCAGCCCGCCCGATTGCTCAGTACATCATCACTTTTGCCACCAGCGACACGGCCGTGTGGGTGGCGTTGGCAGCGTCCCAGGGGAGATGACGGAAGAAGAAACAGCGGATGAAGAAACCCACCCAAAGGGTGGGCCACCCAGTCGGCGGGGTGAGGGACCCGGTTTGACTGCCGCGCGAGATGATGGAAGAAGAAACCCACCCAAAGGGTGGGCCACCCAGCCCAAAGGGTGGGCCACTCAGCCCTGCAAGGCAGGGTCAGAATGACCAGTTGACGATTGGAAAGACCGGGAACTGGCCGCCCTGTTTGATGATATTGACCAATCCGATCTGCAGTCCCTTCATGGTGCGAGCGTAGTTTACCAGCCCGAGTTGCAGGCCGCTGCCATTGTTGGCATAGTTGACCGCCCCCCATTGGAAGCCCTCGAAATCACCTTTGATCACATTGACAAAGTTATCCTGCCAGCCGACAAAGTCGCCATCGGCCAGACCAACCAGACCGAATTGTACTCCCATGGAGCGTCCCTCGGTCGTGTGGTTTATAAGTCCCCAGTCGAGCCCGCTGACGCTGACGTTGCGACCGTAGAGCAGGCTCAAACGGATGCCCGCAATCGCGTTTGATTCATCGAATAGCTGAACCGGTGCCAGCAGTGACAGTTGAAGGGGCTTGGTGTTTTCCTGCGCGTTGGCCGGACCGGCAAACAGGGTCAGACCACAGGTGCACACGATCAGCAGGATCAGGTTCCGTTTCAGCATGGTATTCCTCCAGATATGGTGCGGTACTGCTTCTTTGCGTTGGTCAACCGAACGCGATCGACGTTTCGAGAAGTTCACTTCAAGAAGGGCCGCGGGATGGCATTGGTCAAGCGGGATGTCGTGCGATTTAGTTCTCCCGCGCCGACCCCCGGCTCGTGCCGGACGGGGTGGCCCACCCAGCCGCATGTAGTGCGTCTATTCTGTTACCCATGTCGAGAAAAACACACACAGACTAAAGGAAACCCACCCAAAGGGTGGGCCACCCAGGCCCATGTCGAGAAACACACACAGAAAAAAGGAAACCCACCCAAAGGGTGGGCCACCCAGCCGGTGATGCAACCCCGTGGGCGCGCGGTGCACGGGGACGTACATCACTCACAATTTCGGGAGGGATCCCACGGCAAGCTGTGGGCGACCCTCTGCACACAAAAAGGCGGCGCACCGCGCCTTTCACTGACTCCCCCTGTCAGTGAGATCAATTACATTAAAATCGCAATAAGTGATGTACATCGGAATCGTCTTGTTTATATTGTCCAAATGGCGAAAAAACAGGTCCAGATACGGAAAGGGAACGAGTCTATGGCGAGTTCTTCGACAACGGCTCCCGACCGGAAGAAGGCGCTCGAGGCGGCTCTCAGCCAGATCGAGCGGTCGTTCGGCAAGGGGTCGATCATGCGGCTTGGCGAGGGTACCGTCATGGAGGTCGCAGTTATCCCCAGCGGCTCGCTGGCGCTCGACTATGCGCTGGGTGTCTGGGGAATACCCCGGGGCCGGGTGACGGAGATTTTCGGCCCGGAAGCATCGGGCAAAACGACCATGACGCTCCACGTGATCGCCGAGGCGCAGAAGGCCGGCGGCGTGGCGGCGTTTATCGATGCCGAGCATGCGTTTGACGCTACCTATGCGCGCAATCTCGGGGTCGACACCGAAAATCTGCTTATCTCCCAGCCGGACAACGGCGAACAGGCGCTTGATATCACCGAGACCCTGGTCCGCTCCAGTGCGGTTGATATAATCGTGATCGACTCGGTGGCGGCGCTGACGCCCAAGTCCGAAATCGAGGGTGAGATGGGCGACAGCCACATGGGTTTGCAGGCGCGGCTGATGTCGCAGGCGCTTCGCAAACTGACCGCCATAACCTCGAAATCCCATACGGCGATCATTTTCATCAACCAGATCCGCATGAAAATCGGGGTCATGTTCGGTAATCCCGAAACGACCACCGGCGGCAACGCCTTAAAATTCTATTCGACTGTCCGGCTTGACATTCGACGGATTGCGACGATCAAGGACCGGGATGAAGTGATCGGCTCTCGGACGCGGGTTCGGGTAGTCAAGAACAAGGTCGCCCCGCCGTTCCGCGAGGCGGAGTTTGATATCATCTACGGCAAGGGGATATCGGCCTCGGGCGAACTTCTCGATCTGGCCGCCAACCACGGTATTGTCGAAAAATCCGGCGCCTGGTTCTCGTACGGGTCGGATCGGCTCGGCCAGGGCCGGGAGAACGCCAAGCGGTTTCTCGAGGAGAACCCCGAGCTCTACAAGCAGATCTACGCCGGGGTCAAAGAAAAGCTCGGCATGGTGAGGTCGGCCGCGACCGGCGATGCGGACAGCGCCAGCGAGGACAACGGCGACAGCGAGTAGCCCGTTATCTACCAAATTGGTCTCCAAAAGCCGGTGGTGACGCACCGGCTTTTGTCGTTGTGGTGGGTTCTATCTCCCGCCGGTTGGTCTCTGGTGGAGGGAGTAACCGTTATTCGGAGATAAAATTAGCCATGAATAGGTGTCCGGCGAGCGCTTATCAAAAGGGAGCCAATGAGTCGATTTTCTGGAAATTTCTTGTGGCTGGTGATTATAAGTATATAATAAAGAACCGGATACAACGTCCGGCCGGGAACCTGTCGGCGGAACCGGCGGTGTCTCCCCAATTGAACCACCCAGAGGACGAGTATGGCCCGAATGGGAACTTTGTGTTTAACAGACCTGTTGTTAGAGTTGCGCTTGAGTGCTTATGTCCGGTCGGACAGAAGTGAGGGATACCTCCGATGACCGACCAGAAGGCACAGCTTGAAAAGAGAAAAGCGTTCGAGAGAGAGGCGCTCCCGCACATGGACGCCCTTTATCGGACGGCGCTTCGGATGACGAAGAACCAGAGCGATGCCGAGGATCTCGTGCAGGAAACGATGGTCAAGGCGTATCGGTTCTGGGACAAGTTCGAACCCGGTTCGAACTGTCGGGCATGGTTGTTCAAGATCATGACCAACATCTTCATCAACGACTACCGCTCGAAGTCACGGGCGCCGCAGGCGGTTGATGTCGACGATATCGACGACAACTACCTGTACCGGCACCTGACCGACACGGGGCACGAGGTCAACCCGGAGCATCACTTGTTTGCGAAGATCTTTGACGACGACGTCAAGAAAGCAATAGAGGAGTTGCCTGATGATTTCCGCCTGGTGGTCGTGTTGTCCTTCCTCGAAGGATTCTCGTACCAGGAAATCGCTGACATAGCCGACTTGCAGCTCGGCACCGTCAAGTCGCGGTTGCACCGGGGCAGGAAGTTGTTGCAGAAGCAACTGCTGGATTACGCAATCAGAAATGGGTTCATCAAGAGTACCTCGAAGGACGCAACAACATGAACTGTCAGGAAGCACTGAGTCTACTCTATGATATAATAGATAAAGAAGCCTCCGAAGTAGACACCAGACAAGTCAAAGAACACCTGGAGAAATGCGGACACTGTTCCGAGATCTACCGGGTCGAGCAACAAGTCAACGCTTTCCTGAAAGCTAAGTGTACCGATTCGAACCCCGAAGAGCGGCTCGATACACTCAAGACGCAGGTTATCAAACTGCTGGATAGAGAGGACGGTGGCGGCACCGACCCTTTAGCATCCGGCGGGGACCGTAAGTACGGCGCCCCGCCGATCACCGGCCTCACGTTCACACGCTATATCGCCGCGGCGGCCGCTCTTGTTATCGTCGTCTGGGGCGCGTTCCTCGCCGCCGATCTTTTCCGTCATCACGATGAACATTTCGGAATAGAACGAATCCATCTCGCCGCCAACGAGCAACCGGCTGAGTTTGCGACGGTCGAATCGACCGGCCGGGCGTTTGAGCTGTGCGCGCGATCGATGCATTTCGCGCCGACCGAATCGGTCGACGGCTTCAGGTTGCTGGGGGCGCGGGATATCCAGATCGATGGCGTCCCGGCGGTGCACCTGCTGTACGAAAACGGCAAGTCCGGCATCTCGGTGTTCGTCATGCGCAAGGACCAGTTCAATATCCCGCCCTCGCTGAAGGCACAGCCGACCACCCTGGGCGGACACACCTTCTACGACCACAACTGCCGGGGCTGCCGGTTGATCTACCGCGAGGTCGGTGACCTGATTGTCATCACCGCCTCCGAGTGCCGCGAGGTCGACCTGCCGAGTTTCATCCCCGGCGCCGCCGCGTAGACAATAAGTAAAAGTTGATTACGGCGCCCGCGCCGACTAGTTTGACCGACATGAACACTCGTGTCGGTTTTTTGTTGGCCTGCCTGATTGCTGCGCTCGCCGTGACAGCCGAAGCGCAACCCCCGGTGACGTATCCCGACAGGGCACTGGTAGTGCAACTCACCGATGTCCAGACCGCGCTGTACAATGAACGGTTTGCCGAGGCCGATTCGATTTCACGGGTGATGATCGATCAGCGTCCCGATGACCCGGTTGGTTATCTCTTCCGGGCGGCGGCGATGCTCAGTGAGATGACGGCGTTCGAAGAGAACCTCTACGGTGATTTGTTCACCGACCTGATAGACACCTCGCTGGCGCTCGCCGCAAAACGATCCGAACAATCGACCGGCGCCCGTCGCGCCTGGATGCAGCTCTATCGCGGCCATGCCCATGCTTACCGGGCGCTGTGGGAGTCGCGGTTTGGTTCGTTTGTGAGCGCCGTGCGTAATGGGTTCGCCGCGCGCAATGAATACGAAGACGGTCTGAAGGCGGATTCGAGTGTGTACGATCTCTATCTCGGACTGGGGTCGTATCATTACTGGAAGTCGGCCAGGGCGGGGATGCTTCGGTGGCTCGGCGTATTGAGCAACGACAAGGAGCGAGGCCTGCGCGAACTTCGGCTGGCCGCTGATTCTTCACTGGTCTTTCGCGATGCTGCCCGGCAGGCGATGATCTGGATCATGCTCGACCGCGGAGACTATGACTCGGTGGTGGTGGTGGCCTCGGAGGCGGCCGAGAAATACCCCGACGGTAACCTCTTCCTCTGGCCGCTGGCGCAGGCGCAGTACGAACTTCGGGAGTATCGCGATGCGATCGACACGTACCGGACCATCCGCGCGCGGCTGGATTTGGAGGACGGCAACTATTTCAATCGTATCGAAGCCGACTATCGATTGACGCAGTGTTATGAGAAAGTCTCGGAGCTGGACCGGGCGCGGACAATCGCGCGGGGTGTAAACGACTATGTCGACCACGTCCCGAAACGTATCCGCCAGTTGCATAGACGCGCTCTGGATTATTTGCAGCAGTTGGCGAGGACGTGAATGAGAATCGTGCTGTCAGGCGACCCCGCCTGACAGCGACAAACCTGTAGCCCACTCGTCTCGAGTGGGTCGACCGACCTTCCACATGGGGAGACTAGAGCGTGCCTGAATCAAATCACCAACGAATCATCACGATCGTTTCAGCAGTCCTTATGGTACTGGTACTCGCCGGGTGCGGGTACTTCATGTCCGGTGCCTGGGAGGACGATCCGGACAACTGGGAGCGCGCCTTCAATACGCGGAAGCCCGATGATGTCACGGTCGTACACTCGCTCTACAAGCGCTTTCCACACTTCACGCTCGAGTTCGAGTACTACTTCCAGATCGAAGCCAATGAGACGCTACGCAAGCAGTTGTTCGAAGGCACGGATATGGTTCTGGCGGAGGGCGGCGGCGAGGTCGAACAATACCACAACAGCGAACCGTCATGGTTCGTACCGAAGGCGCCGGAGAAGTATGAAGTGTGGCGATGTCGGGATCGGTTCGAGTGCACGTTTGTTGTCTTTATCGACGTGGACGCGGGCGATCTGTTTGTTACGGATAGGCAGTTGTGAGGTGCGACATCGCTCGTAGACCAATCTACATGCCCCGCTCTCACCGGGCGAGTTTGAACAGCTTCCTGAACTCGTGTTCCTCCTTCTTGCCCACGACAACTCCGAGAGTATGCGAGGCGATGCCGCCAAGCAGGTGGTCGGCAGGATGAGTGGTCCATTCGATCCACGCCGCGATGCTGGTTTTCACAATGGCAAGGTAGGTCAGCATATCTTCCGTCTTGACTCTTGGCAGCTCATCATGGACCAGGACTATGCGTTGCTGCTCTACCCAATGGAAGTCGCACAGGCAATCCAACAGGGCACTCCAGTTCCGACCGAAGTAGTCAGGGAAGTTCAGTGCCGCGGCCACCGCATCGAGTATCTCCATCCTGTCGTGCATCCCAGAGACATGACCGACAAACGCGTCTTCGTCTTCATACGTTGAAGGATCATCGATAAAAGTAACGCCGGGTATTGGATCGCTTTCCAGATGAGACCTGTTTGAGAGCTCTTCAGAGAGCCACACGGCTCGTTCCTCCCATCCCGAAGATGAACTACAGCAGTTGCTTTAATAACGCAGCCCAGTGTTTGAGTTGCAAGGAAATTTGCATCTGGAAGCTTCGGGGGGCTCGTCACATGTTCAGGGTAGGTCGATGTCACCCTTCGACTGGCTCAGGGTGACGGATTGATGCTTGGGAAATGGGGATGCTGAGAAAGCAAGTCTCGTTGGCGCACGAGGACGTACGCCAAGTACGAGAAATGGCATTGGTGGATTCCCGATCGAGGCCGGGAATGACAGGGATGGCATTGGTGGATTCCTGCCTTCGCAGGAATGACATTGAAACGCTACGGAATCTCGGACGTGTCGCCGAAGCGGCTTTCGTCGAGGAGGCGGCAGCCTTCCATCAAAATAGACTCGTTCGAGAGGCTGTTGTTCGGTTCTGGTAAACTGTCGACCGAGACCGGCTCAATCATCCAGCTTCCCTCAGTCCACGGGATCCCTTCGTACACCGCCTCGGCGCCGGTCTTGCCGTTGCAGTCGGCGTGTCTGATCTGGCCGTGCTCCAGATACATCACCAGGTCCGTGCCGTCGGCCGATGAAATCACCAGCTTGGCGGTCTTGCGCGAAGGCCCCATCGCCTGCAGCAGGTCGATCAGGTTCATGTCCTTGAGCAGACCCTGCGACCCGCGTCCGCCGTTGGTGCGACTGCGGTTGGCTTCGTGCTCCAACCGATCGCGAATCTTCTTCATCTTTACGACCAGCAGATCGAGACTTTCATCGAGCACGATCAAATCTTCGATCCCCCGTTCGAACAACGAGGTCAGCGACGGGGCGACATTGGCCGGCGCAACGATAAACGTCGGCAGTTCGTCGACCTCGACTCCCATATTCGTCAGATCGTCGATCATCGAAATGACCTGTGACGGGCTTTTCGAGGCCATGAGGATCATCATGTTCGGTCGGCTTCGGCTGAACATGTCGACGAACTCGCGGTATTTGGTTTCGCTGACGGTCCGGAAGCCTTCGACCTGCAACTGCCGTTCGACCCTTCCGATATCGGTTTTGTCTTCGCCGAATATCATCACCTGCCCGAACTTGACTTCCTTCTGCGTCTTGAGCACATCGCGCTGGATCATGTCGACGAAGGCGTTGACGACCTCGGCGAGGAACAGCTTGCCGGTGAGTTCATCGAACTTGCGACGGATAGCTTCGAACTTATCGAGTGAGAGCTTCTCGTTGACTTTGACGTTGTCGGAGAAGATGTCGACGATGGTCACGATATTGCCGCCGAGCACTTCGATCGGCAGGCGCTTGGTGTATTTCGAGCGAAGGTTGATGTACATGGAGCGCAGGATCTCGATCACCACCGGCGAGTAGTTGAGCGAGTCGAGCAGCTTGATGGTCAGTTCTATCTGCTGTCTCGGATCCGAGGGAACGTCGTTCGGATTGTAGTAGTACTTGGCGAGATCGTGAATGTAGCCGGCGGTCGTGATGAGCAGGCGTTCCTTGTTGGGAAGGCCGAGCTGGCGGCAGAGCCGCTCGACATGCTTGCCGACGACATGGCTGTGGTTGCTGTCTTCTTTCTGGCGTGACGCAAACAGCGAGGTGTACAGATCGAGGTTTTTGACCAGCAGGTCGGACTCGGTTCCGGAAGCGTCGCGATCAATCAGCAGTTTGGCCGCCGACTCGAAATAGCGCACGTTGGTCTTGGGCGAAATTTTGCGCAGGCGGTCGATCAGATCGATATAGTCACCCGGCACGGTGTCCTTGATGAAAACCGTGCTGAACTCCTCGGCGCCGATCAGGTCTATAGCGTCATCGGCCGAATCCGAGCGCGCCACCCGGTAGGCCTGCTGCTCGAGCAGGGCCTGAATCCGTTCCCCTTCGTTGTCATCGTCGGTGACCAGCAGCACCTGTCCCCGGGCGGGGCGGCGCTGATCGCCGAGGGTGGTCGAGGGAGGTTCGGCGAGAATGGTATCGGCAATCGGGAGCGATCCGGACTCGGTCAGCTGGGTCGAGTTCTCGCGTGGCTGCGCCATGTAATGCCGGGCGATGGCCGACTTGAGCGACAGCTCGGCGCCGACAAAGAGCTTAATCGTCTTACCCTGAGTGACGAATTTCAACTCGTTCATCAGGCGTTCGTCTTTGGGATCTTCGCAGGCGATCTTGAGCAGGTTGTGCTCGGCGTTGTAATCGAACGGCAGCACCCGTCGGGCGAGGGCAACATCGGCGGGGACCATGCGCAACACCTCGGTCGGCACAACCATATCGGCGAGGACGACGCCGTCGCAGTCGAATTTGGTGGAAAGGGCTTTGACCAGTCCCGACTCGGTGATATGTCCGGCGCGCATGAGATGCGAACCGATTTTCCCGCCGTGCTCGCGCTGGTAGGCGAGCGCTTCGCGGACCTGCTCTTCGGAGACGAGGCCCTCGAAAACGAGGATTTCATCGAGTCGGAGATTGCTTTGCTGGTCGCTCATGAATCCTGCTCCATCCGGTTTCCGATACCGCGGCGCCTGTCAGACCGGATATAGCTCGCCGCTTTCCGGCCGGTGGGCCGAAAAACCTCGCCCCTGTTGAGAAAATCAGACATGTGTCAGTCGTGCTATCGCTGCTAAATCACTGTCCCAGCTGCCGTCGGCGCCTTCCCGGGCGCAGCCATATCCTACGTATCTATATATCGGACAATCCGCCCGGCGCTTGATGGAGAGTTTTGCGACACACCGGCAGTGCAGTGATTGAACAGCCCTTTCCCGCCCATCAGAAGGCCAGTCTTTGGTTTACAAGCAACACTCGACAGCCTATTTTGTCCGACAACCAGCCCGAACCGAATAGAATTCTCGCGGGAGCGTACGCAAAGCATGTCAGTCTACACCGCCGGCGCCGTGTTTATCTGTATCGCGGCTATGGCCTCATATCTCAACTATCGCTTTCTCAAACTGCCGGCGACTATCGGGCTGATGGTGATATCGCTGTCGGTTTCGCTGGTGATGATCCTACTGCATGTGGTGGGAGTCGATGTTGAGTCGTACGCGGACTCGTTTTTGTCCGGGGTGAATTTCAGCGAAACACTTATGCAGGGGATGCTGAGTTTCCTGCTGTTCGCCGGCGCGCTGAAGATCAATGTCAACGACCTCGAGAAAGAGAAATTTATCATCACGCTGCTGGCGACGGCGGGGGTGGTCGTCTCGACGTTTGTAGTCGGTACTGCCATGTGGCTTGTTTTCAAGCTGCTGACCGTGAACCTGCCGTACCTCTACTGCCTGTTGTTCGGCGCGCTGATTTCTCCGACCGATCCGGTGGCGGTGCTGGCGTTGCTGAAGACCGCCAATGCGCCGAAGTCGATCGCGACCAAGATCGCCGGGGAGTCTTTGTTCAACGACGGTATCGGGGTGGTGGTGTTTATCACGCTGCTGAGTCTGGCCGCCGGCGGCGGACACGAGACCGGGTTCGGCGAGGTTGCCACGCTCCTGGTGCGAGAAGCGCTCGGCGGCGCTCTGTTTGGACTGGCGGTCGGCTATGTGGCCTACCTGCTTTTGAAGGATGTCGATGACTACATCGTCGAGGTGCTCATCACGCTGGCCCTCGTGGTGGGCGGCTACGCGCTGGCCATGGCGCTGCATCTGTCAGGACCGATCGCGATCGTGGTCGCCGGTCTGCTGATCGGTAATCATGGGCGACGGTTCGCCATGTCGGAGCACACCCGCCATCATCTCGATACGTTTTGGGAGTTGATCGATGAAATCCTCAACGCCGTGTTGTTTGTGTGGATCGGTCTTGAGGTACTCATACTGGCGTTTACGGTTGACGCTCTGATCGCCGGACTGATCGCAATCCCGGTCGTACTCGCCGCCCGCCTGCTTAATGTCTGGGCCGCGGTCAGCTCGCTGAAACTGCTTCGCGACTTCAGCAAAAACGCCATCGCCATCCTCACCTGGGGAGGACTTCGCGGGGGAATCTCGATCGCTCTGGCGCTGACCATACCGGTAGGCCAGATGCGCGATGTTATCTTGTCGATCACCTACGTGGTGGTCGTTTTCTCTATTCTGGTACAGGGGCTGACGATCGAGAAACTGATCCGCCGCAGCGCCTGATCGACTCGTATTTCGATTCTTCGCAACTCGCCCGACATCCGACGCGTATAGACCGCTTATTACATTCTGCATACGGGGTGGTGTATGACACCGGAAAAAGACTGGTTCGACAACGATGATTTCTGGGAAGTCATGGGGCCGTGGATGTTTTCGCAGGAGCGCTGGGAGGCGGTCCCGGCGCAGGTCGACGGCATCCTCGAGTTGACCAAACCCAAAGCGGGTGCTTCGGTACTCGACTTGTGTTGCGGACCCGGCCGCCATGCCCTGGAACTGGCGCGCCGCGGTTTCCGTGTGACCGGAGTCGATCGCTCACAGAAATATCTCGACCGCGTCCGCAGCACCGCGAACGAAGAGTCACTGGAGATCGAGCTGGTTCACTCCGACATGCGCGAGTTTACACGCGAGAACGCCTTCGATCTGATCGTCAACTACTTCACCTCGTTTGGCTATTTCGACGATCCCGAGGATGATTACATCGTGTTGCGCAACATGCACGCGTCGCTTCGCCAGGGTGGCTGCCTGCTGATTGAGACAATGGGCAAGGAGCGGCTGGCGAAGATATTCGAAGAGAGGACCTTTGACAAGTTCGACGATGGCACTATCCTGCTCGAAGAGCGTACCATGACGCGTGATTGGACCTGGATCGAAAACGTCTGGACCGTCATCCGCAATGGTAATACGAAAACCTACTCGCTGGCCCATCGGATCTTCACTGCGGCTGAACTGAAACGCCTGATGAGCGACTGCGGATTTGCCCGCACGGCCTGCTTCGGCTCGATCACCGGTGACCCGTACGACCAGCATGCTAAACGCTTGATTGTGATTGGGTGGAAGTAGTACTCTCGGACGGGGAGATGTCAGGTCAACATTATGCCGGATGGGAGAAACGATGCAGAAGTACATGGCCGAATTGATAGGCACCTTCGCACTGGTGCTTTTCGGGTGTGGAAGCGCGGTCCTGGCGGGTGCGCATATTGGCTTTCTGGGTATCTCACTCGCGTTTGGTTTGGCTGTCCTGGTAATGGTTTACGCAATTGGACCGATCTCCGGCTGCCACATCAACCCGGCGATCACGATCGCGATGCGGGTGGCCGGGAAAATCGGCAGTAAGGACACGATCGGCTATATCGTGGCGCAGTGTATCGGGGCGATCATTGGAGCTGCCGTCCTGCTGGCTATCGCGAGCGGGCTGCCCGGCTATGATTGCGCCGTGAACGGCCTTGGTCAGAACGGCTTCGGCGCGCATTCGCCGGACAACTACTCGATGGTGTCGGGGCTGGTCTTCGAAGTTGTCCTGACATTCGTGTTCCTGTTTGTCATTTTCGGCGCTACCCACAAGAGCGCTCCGCAGGGATTTGCGGGTATTGCGATCGGTTTGACACTCGTCCTGATCCACTTGATTGGTATTCCGGTTACCGGAACTTCAGTGAACCCGGCCCGAAGTCTGGGTCCGGCGCTTCTGGTTGGCGGACCGGCCCTGACGCAGCTTTGGCTGTTTATTGTCGCACCGATTGTCGGGGGCATACTTGCGGCCCTCGTCTGGATGGGATTGTTCGAGAAACGGGCCTGAGCGGATAAGTCTAAAGACCGGTGCCGTCAGGCGAGTCGCCCGACGGCACCGGTCGGTCATCGTGCGGCCGGGCGAACACCGCCCGACCGCACGTCGGGATCTTCACGGATAGCATCAATGCGCTTGAGTGCTTACTCCGGTCAATCCTCTTGTACTAGTCTTTCACGAATCGGGCCATCGGATCCATGCCGCGATAGGCGGCGCCACCACCCATCCAGTGCGGGTACATCGGCGCGACGGCCGAAACCTCATCGAGCCTCTTCATCTCATCGTCGCTGAGCGTGATATCAGCCGACTTCAGGTTGTCAACCAACTGCTGCTCTTTGGTGGCGCCCATGATCACGGTCGTGACGCCGTCTTTGTGCAACAGCCACGCCAGCGCGATCTGCGCAGCTGTCGCCTTGTGCGCAGCGGCGATCTTCTTCAGCTCGTCGACAATGTCATACGCTTTCTCACGATCCAGCGGCGGGAAATCAAACGTCGTGCGTCGTCCCTCCCCTTCGCTCTCGCGCGTGAACTTCCCGGACAGGAAACCACCCGCCAGCGGACTCCAGATCATCGTGCCCAGTCCGAGATCTTTGACGGCCGGGAGAATCTCGTGCTCGAGATCACGACCGGCCAGCGAGTAGTACGCCTGAACGGAGATGAAGCGTTCGGTCCCCATCGCACGCGCCAGTCCGTCGGCTTTGGCAATCTGCCAGGCCGTGAAATTCGACAGGCCGATATAACGAACTTTCCCCTGCCGGACGAGATCGTCGAGCGCCCGGAGAGTCTCTTCGATCGGCGTCGTGCGATCCCACTGGTGCACCTGATAGAGGTCGATCCAGTCGGTATTGAGCCGCTTCAGCGAGTCTTCCACTTCACGCATGATTGCCAGCCTGCTCAGACCCAGATCATTCGGTTTCTGACCGAACGGGAACCAGACCTTGGTTGCCAGGATTACGTCCTTGCGTCGGTCGCCGAGAGCCTTCCCGAGCATTTTCTCGGACTCGCCGAACGAGTACATGTTGGCCGTGTCGAAGAAATTGACGCCAGCGTCGAGCGACAAATCAACCATGCGATTGGTCAACTCCTGACCGGCAGCACCGATCATCCGGCCGAACTGGCTGTTTTCGTCCGAGAAGGTCATCGCCCCGAGGGTGAGCTCAGAGACATAAAGACCGCTGTTGCCGAGTGGTTTGTACTTCATTTCTGGTCTCCTGTTCGGTGTTCTGGTGGACAAACTAACTTCCTAATAATAATTGAACATTCATTTATCGCACTGGTCAAAAAAAAAGGGAGAGAGAAGGTTACAGGCGAATAGCATCCCAGGCCATCCGAAAGGCCTCCTCAATATGCTCCTCGGAAAACGCGAATCCACCGCACTGGCGCTGATTGGCCAGGGTCATCATCGGCCGGACAGCAAACACCTTCAGCAGCTCCGGGTGGACATCTTTGATGATTTTCTGTTCTATCCCGCGCTGAATGACGCGGATGAGTGGTTCGAAATGGGGCTCGATCCTGCTCATATCGACCACATCGAAAAACGGCGAGTTGGCGAACTGATCGATAAAACTGAGGTAGTGCCGGTGCTTGATGAGGTAGCGGAAACCATTAAGCCACATCCGCTTGAGAATATCCCGCACAGGCTGGGAGTGATCGAACCCGGTCATCATCGCTCTGGCCAGCTCGATTTTGATATCGGTGTAGATATCGCAAAGCAGTTCGTCTTTGTCTTTGTGGTAGACATAGAGTGTGGCCGGCGAGATACCTGCTTCTTTGGCGATCTTGGCGACCGAACTCGACGCGAACCCGATCTGGTTGACGACCTTGATGGTGGCTTCGCGAAGGGCCTTTTGTTTGGCTTCGTCTTTAACTCTCACGCGCCTATATTAAATGATCGTTCATTTATTGTCAAGGGGGATTTGGGGGTTTTTGCAGGAATTCGTGTAAGTTGTTGGCGCGTAGTTGTTGAATTGTAGGTCGGAACCCCTGTGGTTCCGACATTTACGTGGCCCGTAGGTCGAGGCAGCTTCCATCCCGATATGAGTGCGTGGCATACGTCCTCGTGCTCCACGCGAACCTGACGGACGGGGTCCGCAGTCATTTACGTATGGCAATTCTGGGATGTGGGCGATCCGTCACCGCAGTCTACCGCGCCGACATACGTCGGGTCGGGTCTACTTGCCGAACTTATCCGCCAGGTTCTCATCAGCAACGCGCTGGAGAATCTCCTCTTTCCTTTTCTTCCCAAAGTGCATGCCCACAAAATAGCCCACGGTGGGTAGAACGACGAGTGATAGCCAGAAACCATAACCCCAGTGATCCTCACTTGAGCGGTCTGCAACTGCCAGACAACCAATACACGACCCCAGAGCGAAAATCACGCCCAGCGTTGTTCCAACCGCAACGCCATTGCTTCGCCATTTCTCTTCCACCTTCTTTGCCTCGGCTTCAGCAGCTTGCTGTCTAGCTTCCCTCTTCTTCTCTTCAAGCCTCCTATCCGCTACTTCGCGGCGATTGAGTCGTCCCTTGATGCCGATTTGGAGAAAATCGGTCTCCAGGCAAGTCAGATCAATCAACGTCTTTCGGTACGCTTCGTAAGATTGAAACGGCTGTTCCTCTTCCTGCAGTCGGCGGCTTATCCCCTCAAAAAGCTCGGTGGCGCGTCTGTATTCCGAAAGAACCACTTCAGATTCCACACCCGACATAGAAATCCCCAGCGAATTGATTGAATTGACTTGGCTCCGTAATCCCTCCAATAACTCCTCGATGCGCTCGGATTTCAAGGACTCGATCTCGGATTCCAGCTGCATGCAGCCATCGACGACTTCACGGTATCCAAAGTAGGTGCCTGAATCTAGTTCACCCTCAATCTTGTCGAACGCAGACTGCATACCGGCGAATTGCTCTTCATACTTGCTCGCCGGATCGCTCATCCACTCAGTCAAGTCGTTTAAGACCGGCAGAACACGCGCGTGCGCCGCCTCCGCTTGCTCTTTGGCGTCTTCACGCGCTTGTATCATGAATGAGTCAATCTGCTGTATAGCAGGTTCGAAGGCCTTGTCCTCATGAACTTCGAGGGCGTAGCGTTTGTCCAACATGATCGCTCTTGACAAATTGTCTACACAGTCATCTTGTTGCGAAAGGAGTGACGAGTATTTGGCCGCGTGGAACCAAGCCTGTGAAAGCTCTGGGCTAATCGCGGCAGCTTGGAGTGCTAGTGATTTGGCCTCAGTCAGAAGCGTGGCTGTTGCCTCTGGTGAACTATCGTCCCCAACCTGCGCATACGTAGCAATAGATGCGTACAGAAGCGATTCTGCAGCGAGTCGCGAGAAATCTCCGTCCTTCTGGTTCTCCGCTCTTGCGTACCGGTGGGCCGAGAGCATGTGATCCTTCGCGCGCTTCAGATCGACCACGTTACAGTCATCACTGACCCCGAACAGATACAGGTAGCCGAGTCTATACTGCGTGAAAAAGTCTGCATCATATTCACTTTCTGATTTCAGCAGTAGCTCCAAGGCTTTGTCATACAGCCCTTTCGTTGCCTGATCACAGCCGAGCCGGTAAAACTCCCTAGCCTTTGTCATGGTAGGTGAGTCGAGCGTCTTCAGGATCGCATCCATCTTCTCCAGTAGCGACCAAAGGGCAGTGTTCGCCTGTCCCAGTCGCTGGATGCATATCCCTATGCCATAGCTGAAGTCTGCGTGAAGCGCGTCGATTGCAAACTCAACACCGGCTAGACCGGACCCTATGCGCTCGGAAATTTCTCTTGAACTGTTGATGAGTGACTCGGCCAATTGTGTGTTGTTGGCCACCACTTCGCGCGTCTGACTGCCAATCGCCTCGGCCATAGTCGAACTACTGGCCCTGACTTGCTCAACAATGTCTGTTGTGTACGCCTGTTGTTGCGCGTGTTTTATCCATGATCCCGCACCCGGATACCATGTTGCCATAGAGGTACTCTCCCCGGATAGTTTGTGTGTAAGCCAAAGTGTCGTCGATTGTCTGCCACCGGAGACAGCAGGCTTGATACCTGGCGAGGACTATGCAAAAACCCGTAGCGGGAATCCCCCAACCCAGTAGAGTCCCGGATGTCGGCCCCGGCGAACATTTCATGCAATAAATGCAATTGCGGAGGAAGTGACAAGAAGCAAGTAGATGTGATGACGACTCACAGCACCGGGTCCTTGCCCCCACACTTTCCCCACCACTTCACCCTTGATCACGATCACACCGCCTTCTGTAAAGGCCGTAGTCTGCGCGCTTCGACGAGAAAGGGAAAACGACAAAATGAGAAAACAGAAAAATGAACAAACGAACCTATTTCGCCGTAACACGCTGCGTGTCAGGCTTGTACAGTGACTTTTTGCGTTTTTGATGGCAATGTTGTAGCGGCGTCACTCGTCGACCGTGGGTCCGAACCCCTGTGGTTCGGACGCGATGAATGCGGAGTTGCGGATGAAGTCGGAACCACAGATGAAGTCGGAACCACGGGGGTTCCGACCTACTTTTCGCTTCTGGCATTGGTGGATTCCCCGTCGTGGCGGGGAATGTCAAGGAAGGGCGCTATCGGATTGCCAAACGGCCAGCCATCCCCTACATTACCGCCATGCTCGACAAGCGAAAAGACATCACGGTCAAACTCACCGCCCAGGTCGCCTGCGCCGGTTGAGCGTCCAAACTGGCGCCAAAGTTTTTGGCGGAAGCACTCAAGTCCCTGCCCCCGTCGACCCACCCCGACCTCCTGGTCGGGTTCAACAAGGCCGACGATGCGGGGGTGTTTCGGATCAGCGAGTCGCTCGCTTTGGTCCAGACGGTCGACTTTTTCCCGCCGATTGTCGACGATCCGTACTGGTTCGGTCAGATCGCGGCGGCCAATGCGCTCTCCGATGTCTATGCGATGGGCGGACGGCCGATTACGGCGTTGAATATAGTTGGCTTCCCGAAAGGCACGCTCGACTCCTCGATCCTGACCGAGATCCTTCGCGGCGGCGCCGACAAGGTGATCGAAGCGGGCGCGGTGATTGTCGGCGGGCATTCGATCAACGACAAGGAGCTGAAATACGGTATTTCGGTCACCGGCCTGATCGATCCGAACCGTATCCTGACCAACTCCGGGGCGCAGGTCGGCGACGTGTTGTTCCTGACCAAACGGCTCGGCACCGGCCTGATCACCACCGGCATCAAGCGGGATCTGGTCGGCGATGACCTCGCGCTGATCGCGATCGAAGAGATGGCGAAACTGAACAGGATTGCTTCGGAACTGATGGTATCGCACGGCGCCCACGCCGCGACCGATATCACCGGCTACGGCCTGATGGGGCACACGCTGGAGATGGCCGAAGGCTCCGGGGTGACGATCCGGCTGTTCAGTGCCGAGCTGCCGCAGCTTCCGGAGGTCCTTGCTCTGGCCGAAGCCGGCATGATCCCCGGCGGGGCGAACGCCAATCGGGAGTATCTCGAAGGCCGGTACCGTGTGGAGGGTGAGGTTGATCCGAACCTGATCCACCTCGTCTTCGACCCGCAGACGTCGGGCGGTTTGCTTATTGCCGTGCCGGAAGCGAACGCCGATGCGTTCGGCGAAACGCTTCGCTCACACGCTCTCCCTCACGCGCCGGTTGGCCGCGTGGAAGCGTTGGGCGATAAGGCGATAGTGATTGAGTAGGGCCTCTTGTGGCCGTGACTTCAGTCACGGTTCACACGCTCTAAGATCGACAGGAACCGCCACCGTGACTAAAGTCACGGCCACGGAGTCAGTTGGGGTCACGGCCACGGACGCCGGTGTTGCGTCAGGTGCTAGCGTGCCGGAGGCGGGTGACACCTGACGCAGAGACAATAGAAAAGCCGGTCAGACGCGCCGACCGGCTCTCTCATTCCGATAGGTCCCTTCCCCGGATCAGAAATTTTTCGCCACAAACTCCCAGTTGATCAGACTCCAGAAAGCTTCGACATACTTCGGGCGGGCGTTCCGGAAATCGATATAGTAGGCGTGCTCCCAGACATCGCAGGTCAAGAGCGGCTTTTTGTTCTCGGTCATCGGGTTGCCGGCGTTCGAGGTGCTTACGATCTCCAGCGCGCCGGTCTCGGTGCGCACCAGCCAGGCCCAGCCGGACCCGAATGTGCCAACCGCCCGGGCGGTGAACTTCTCTTTGAAGTCCTCGAAACTGCGAAACTCGGCATCGATCGCCGAAGCCAGCTTGCCGGTCGGTTCGCCGCCTTTGCCGCTGATGCAGTTCCAGTAGAAGGTGTGATTCCAGGTCTGGGCGGCGTTGTTGAAAATGCCGCCGGTCGCTTTCTTGATGATCTCCTCGAGCGTCGCATCGGCAAACTCCGTCCCCACGATCAGCTCGTTGAGCTTGTTGACATACGCCTGGTGATGCTTCCCGTAGTGGTACTCGATAGTCTCGGTCGAGATGTGCGGCGCCAGTGATTCGGGCGCGAACGGCAGGTCCGGTAACTGGTGGGCCATAGTCACGTCCTTTCTTCTCTATGAAAGCTGAATTGTGCGTCCAAACATTCCCCGAATATTCAACGTTAGCGTCCCTGCCGGGTTGTGTCAATGCTATTCGACCACAATGGAGGTTTTTTTATCCAGTATATCGATTCGTGTGAAGCCGGCGCGACTGCGTTCTTGCGACCCAAGGCGCTGAGTGCGTCGCAGTTATCGAAGCCATGCCAATTCTGTCTGATGGGTTTGCATTGTCCATTTCCTGCACGTTGATACGATTTTCTCCCGCCCGAGCGGACACCTTCGTCGCATTCTACCGTTATAACAGGTAGACGCCGATGTTGTTGTTGATTTCCGCGACGGATATGCGGAGTATGACAACGAAAGGGAAACAGGGGAACGAGAATCAAATGGAAATTGGATTCATCTACTCCAGGGAAGATCCGAAACAGCGGGAAGCGCGCGAATTTGTCGACACCTTCTGCCGGGAACGGGGTATTCTGGCGAAAGTGATTGACAGGATCAAGCCGGTGAAGTCGCCGACGTTGATTGTCAACGGTCAGGCGCTGACCGACCAGCGCAAGAAGCCGCGCGAGCGCAATCCCCGCATGTTTCCGTCGATCGATGATATCGCCCGCGTTCTCGAGCGGCACTCATGGTCGTTGTAGACGTGATCATTCGACTCTAAGCCTATCAAAGAAAAACGGCCGAGGGGTTAACTACGCCCACTCGGCCGGTTCGGATCATTCGGCGGCTGATCAGCCGCTTATTTTTTGCTCGAGAAACGCTGTCACTTCGGCGACGGTCATCCGCGTCTGATCCATCGAATCGCGGTCCCGGAGAGTCATCGTATCGTCCTCCAGCGTCTGACCGTCGACCGTCACACAGAACGGACAACCGGCTTCGTCCATACGGGCATAGCGCCGTCCGACCGCTCCGGACTCATCGTAGAAGACCTTGAACTTCTTCTTCAGGTCCTGATAGACTTTCTGGGCGTACTCCGGCATCCCTTCTTTCTTGACCAGCGGAAAGACGGCCGCTTTGATCGGCGCCACCCGCGGCGAGATCCGCAGGAAAACCCGCTTCTCGCCCTTGATCTCCATCTCGTCGTAGGCGTCACACAGGACCATCAGTAACTGGCGGTCGACACCGGCGGCGGTTTCGATCACGTACGGGATGAACTTGTCGGTGAAGCGCTCGTCGAAATAGCGAAGGTCTTTTTTCGACGCTTCCATGTGGCGGCCGAGGTCGAAATCGGTCCGGTTGTGAACACCTTCGAGTTCCTGCCAGCCGAACGGGAATTCGTATTCGATATCGTACGCCTTTTTGGCGTAGTGGGCCAGTTCGTCCGGTCCGTGCTCGTGCCAGCGAAGTTTCTCTTCGTTGATGCCCAGCGCCTGATAGTACTTCCAGCGCTCTTCGCGCCAGGTCTCGAACCACTCTTCGTCGGTGTCGGGATGGACAAAAAACTGCATCTCCATCTGTTCGAACTCGCGGGTGCGGAAGATGAAGTTGCCGGGCGTGATCTCGTTGCGGAAGGCCTTGCCGATCTGGGCGATACCAAACGGGATTTTCTGCCGCGAGGAGTTTTTGACATTCAGAAAATTGACATAGACACCCTGGGCGGTTTCCGGGCGAAGGTAGATGATCGACGAACTGTCTTCAACCGGCCCCATATGTGTCCGGAACATCAGGTTAAACTGCCGCGCTTCGGTCAGCTCACCGCCGCACTCCAGTGGCGATTTCGACGGTTTATTGGGGCAGCGGCTTTCTTCGAGCTTATCCGCCCGGAAGCGCGCCTTGCAGGTCTTGCAGTCGACCATCGGGTCGTTGAATCCGGAGACATGGCCGGACGTCTCCCAGACCTTGGGATGCATGAGAATCGAGGCATCAAGTCCTTCGATATCGTCGCGACGGTTGGTCATCGCATCCCACCAGAAGTTTTTGATATTGCGTTTCAGCTCCGAGCCGAGCGGGCCGTAGTCCCAGCACGAGGTGAGGCCGCCGTAGATTTCGGAGGAAGGGAAAATGTAGCCGCGCCGTTTGCACAGCGAGACCAGCTTGTCCATGAGATCGTCGTTTTTCTGTTTCGCCATCGGTGTCATCTATCCGTTAAATGGGTCTTTTTCAACTTGTCGAGAAACTCCAGCGACTTGAGGTTCGCCGGCAGGTCCGCCTGATACCGCACAAATTTCGCCATCGCCTCCAGCATCTGGGCCGCTTCGGCAAAAGATACCCGATGCCCGGCGGCTTCGGCCAGCGATGCCGTCTGCAACACCAAAAGGCGCCGGAAGCAGTCGTAGGAGAGCCTAATATAATACTCTCCCGGCCGTTGGCAAGGCGGCGATACGACTCCCCCCCGCTCCGCCGAAAAGACAGCATCGGCCCCTTCCGGGACGAATTGTTCGACCGGCTCCCCCGAAGTTACGCAGTAGGCCAGCGACGGGTGATAGCCAAGCTGCGAGAGCAGGCGCAGGAAGAAGCAGATGAAGACCGAGGGCAGGGAGTGTTTCTCGACGGTGTCGACCAGCTTCAGGTAGGAAACGACATAGCGATACAGCCCCGGCTGGTCGTCCCGCTCCGGCAGCAGCAAATAGAGCAGTTCGCAGGCGGCCGACGCGTACGCCAGCCGACCCAGGGTGCCGTCCCGCTCGAATGAATACAGCTCCAGCAGGTCGGAATCGGAGATATAGCCCGAGGTCTGTTTTTCAGAGAGATAGAAGGTGATATCAAGTCGGGCGAAGGTGGTCAACCGCCCGCGCCTGGTTTTCATGGAGCGCCCGCCGCGGTCGGTCAGCTTGAGTTTGCCGAATTCTTCGGTGAAAAAGATCACCATCCGGGAAGACTCGGACCAGTTGAACGATTTGAGGATAATCGCCTCGGATTTCTCCAGCGGCATGATGCGTTACCGATTGCGATAGCGGTAGATCGTCTCCCCCGGCCGGACCATATGGTAGCGGGTACGGGCGACCCATTCGATATAACGGGGGTCATTTTGGAGCATGGTTCGGACCCGTTCGGAATCGATCAGCTTGATAAGTTCGCGGCGGTTGGCCTCTATCAGGGACGTGCGTTCGAACTTGAGCCGGACGATCCGGGGCAGAGAGTATGTTCCGACCATCGTCGAGTACAGCAAGAGGAGCGTGATGAGATACAGTCCCCAGCGAACGTATTTCTTCCGCGTGCGGGCATCGGCCCCGGAGATCTTCTTGAGGAAATTACCGGCCGGCGCCAGGAGGGGCGGCTTGCTTTTCTTGCGACGGGTCATGAAACGGTAATAACATCGCTGCGGCCCGCCACGCAACAAAAAGATCACAACCGGCGACACGCGAACGCAGCCCGCCGACCCAAAGGCGGTTTACCCCTTGCCGTTCAACAGGGTCTTGATCTGGCCGACCAACTCCTCGCTCTGCGGTTTCACTTTCGACTCATACCGCGCCGCGAGACGACCATCGCGGTCGATCAGGAACTTGTTGAAATTCCATGAGATCTCGCCGGGCATTTTGGAGTCCTCGGTCAGGTACTTGTAAAGCGGATGGATGTCTTTTCCCTTCACGCTGATCTTGGCCATCATCGGGAAGGTAACGTCGAATTTCGTCTGGCAGAACTCGAGGATCTGCTCGTTGGTGCCGGGTTCCTGTCCACCGAAGTTGTTGGCCGGGAAACCGATCACGACCAGGCCGGAGTCCTTGTACTCCTGGTACAGAGCTTCGAGTCCTTCGTATTGGGGGGTATAGCCGCATTTGCTGGCGGTGTTGACGATCAGGATGACTTTGCCTTTGTACGCATCGAGACTGGTAGCCTTGCCGTCGATCGTCTCGAACGGGATCGACGTGAAGCCTTTGGTGGTTTCCATGGTGGCCTTCTCCGGTTTATTGGCGCCGCTTGAGCTCTTCTCCGGGTTGCCGGCCAGGGCCAGCGCCGCCGTCAAAGTAATCGCGGCTATGGTAAGAATAGGGCGGGTCATAGTTGTCTCTCCTTGTCGATGCTGTTCTTCCGAGCATCGGGGTATAAGGACTGTGCTGGTCAATGTTTTAGAAACCCACCTGGTGAATCGGTTGTTCCTCCGAGAGCAGGGTGAAGGTCGACTGAACTTGACCGAACTCTAGAAATACACCATCATACGAGACGAGTTCTTTCGATTTCCAACGAAAGGAAGAGATATGACCTCCACAGCCGGCGGGAGAAAAGGCATGAACACGCTTCTGATAGTGCTGCTGGTGTTGTCGCTTATCGGCAATGCGGTGGGCGCTTTTGTGGTCTATAAATACCTGAACCTTCGCACCTGGTTCGCCGAGGGTCAGGCCAAACAAGCCGACTGCGGCGCCGCCAACCGCGGCCTGACTGCTTCGGTGACGGAACTGACCGCCGCCCTCGACAAAGTTTCCGACACCCGCATGGTCTTTTTGCACCACTCCGTAGGACGGCGGATTCTCAACGAAGGGGGCCTTCGCAACGATTTGCTCGAAATGGGCATCCTGGTCAAGAGCGCGACCTACGGCGACGAGGTCGGTGAGAACACCGACATCTGCCACTGGGCGGGCAAGTTCGACAGCAGCATGGATGATATCCTGCAGTTCTCCGCCTCGGGGAACCGCTATCTCACCGACGGCCAGTCCAACGACATAGTCGTCTTCAAGCCCTGCTACCCCAACAGCGACATAGTCGGCGAAGGGACCGAACCGGGCGATCCGTATGGCGAAGAGCAGACGATCGCCAACTACAAGGCGACCTTTAACCATATCCGTCCGCTCATGGCGGCTCATCCCAACAAGCTGTTTATCTACATGACCGCGCCGCCGCGGGTGCCCGAGGCGACCACCGCTGAGATGGCGGCTCGCGCCCGGAAGTTCAACAACTGGCTGGTAAATGTCTATCAGCCCGCCTACAAAACTGAAACCGGGCAGAACAACTTCTTCGTTTTCGACCTGTTCGGAACCTTGGCCAACGACAAAGGCTTCCTGAAAGGCGAGTACCGACTGAACCTGCCGGGGGACAGCCACCCCAACGAGAAAGGCTCCAAAGCGGCGGCTTCGGCGTTTATGGCGATGTTCCGAACGCTGTGGACAGGCTGGCAGGCGGACAATCGGTCGTAGTTGTAGAGCGGCATCAACGTGACGATACAGTATACGGATTGCTGAAACAGCGTCACAAAGGCACGATTGATATGGACTACAAGATACTCAAGGCTGATCTCGAGAAAGACGGTCCGGAGATAGTCGAGTTCTGGGATACCCAGTTCCACGGCTGGCCGGTGAAGAAGTTCGACTGGTTCTACAAAAACAACCCGGCCGGACCGGGTGACTGCTGGATCGTCCGGGAGCCGAAAAACGATCAGGTCGTTGGTTCGATAGCCTGTTTTCCGAAGCGGATGCTTATCGACGGCCAGCAGGTGGTGGTCGGTCTGGGCGGCGATCTCGGCGTCAACAGCGAGTACCGCCAGCAGGGCATGGCGTTTGGTCTTCGCATGCAGATGATCGCCAACAAGGATGTGGCAGGCTATCCGTTTTTGGTCGGGACCCCGAACGCCCGCTCGGCGCGGATCACCGAACGGGCCGGCTACACGATTATCGGCGGCCTCAAGCGCATGGTGAAAGTGCTGCACACCCGTTCGTATGTGCAGCGGGTGGTCAGAGTTGGCGCCTTGTCGGGATTGCTGGCGAAACCGGTAGATGGCATGATGGCGCTGACATCGAGAGAGCGGAAGTTCAAAGACCGCGGTTTGTACCGGTTTGAGATTCTCGACCGGTTCGATGAGCGCTTTGATGAGTTGGCGGTCGAAGGAGCAAAGCAATACCGCATGGTGGCCGAGCGCACCAGCCGTTTTCTCAACTGGCGGTTCATGGAGTGCCCGTACAAGGAATACCGGGCGTTTGCACTCTCCGATGCGAAATCCTCGCGGTTGCTCGGCTATGTTGTCTTCCGTGAGACCGACCACGAAGTCAGTATCAACGATATCTTCACGCTCGACAACAGCACGGTGCTCGATCCGTTGATCGGCGAGTTCATCTTGTGGGCGCGCTCGCAAGATATGAACACAGTGACGATGTTCTTTTTCGGGAATCCTTCGATGTATGCCAGGTTCGAAGAGTTCGGATTTAAGATGCGACCGGATGACCGGATTAAGGTCATTGTATTCGGCGTTGAAGGCGCACCGCACCGCGAGCTGGCGTACGATGCTTCGCAGTGGCATTTCACCAACGGCGATAACGATGTCTGAGCAGCCCACACCGGGCATACAGGATAGATAGCAGGGATGCTGAACAAACTGATCGACCGTATTGGATACTATCTCGGTCTCTGGGGGCTGGCGCATTTGTTCGAAGGGTTGCGCTTTCGCTCCCATCCGCTTCTTACAGTCTTCACCTATCATCGCGTGGTTGACCATGACAAAGGCAAGGTCGGATTCCTCGGCTATGACTGGGGTCTGGACTATCGACTCTTCTCCGACCATCTTGATGCGATCGGTCGCTGGTACGATGTGATCGATTTGCCGACGTTTATCGACGTTCTCGATGGCAAGAAGAAACTCAGTCGCCGGTCGGCTCTCATCACGTTTGATGATGCCGACAGTGAGTTCCTGGATTTCGCGCTGCCGTCGCTTCGCGAGCGCGATTTTCCGGCGGTGGTGTTTGTGCCGACCGCATACGTCAACAGCGACCGGCGGTTTTGGCATCTTCGCGTAACCAACGCCGTCACCAAGCTCAATTCTGATACACTGACCCGGATGAAGAACAAGCCTGGGGATGTGCCCGAGGACATTGGCGAGTTAATCGCCAGAGCATCTATCGCGACCTACGAGAAGCGTCGTCATTTCGGGAGGGAGTTGTGTCGGCTGCTCGATGATCGCCCGCAGGAGGTGGTTGACCGGACAGTCGAGCAGCTTGAGCGCCATACCGGTGAGAGCTATGAGATCGGGGTCGGCTGTATGACGTGGGAAGAGATGCAGCCGCTGATTATCAAGGGGATCGATTTTCAGTCGCACACCGTCAATCACCGCAAGCTGGCCAGGCTGAAGGCCGACGAGATCCGCGATGAGCTGATCGGCTCCAAGCAGGAACTGGAGAAACGGCTCGGCAACAGTGTGACCGCGATTTGTTATCCGGCCGGGTCGTTTAACGACAAGGTGCTGGAGGTCGCACCGGGGTGCGGCTATTCGGTCGGGTTCACGACACAGCTTGGCGTACCGGAGTATCCGCTGCAGGGAGCGCGCCGGTTTGCGATTCCGAGGCTGACGATCAACGGTGAGACCCGGCTTGAGGTGTTTTCGTATGTCGGCAAGCTGCCGCTTAAGCGGCTGTTGCGCGGGCGGGTGAGTTGAGGTAGGTCCGAACCACAGGGGTTCGGACCTACGCCACCGAACTCGGATTTCTGAGGCGGCCGGTCCCATCGCAAGTCGCATAGATTTCTCTCAATACCAAAAAATCATTGTACAAGATTGATCGCGTGTGACTTACAGCGAAATAGGTTCGTTTTGTCACTTTTCAGAAAACGCAAATGCTCTGCTCTGTTTCGACGGACGGCTATACCGCCCGTTCTTTTTATAAAGCAACAGGATCGTGATTAGCTGCGAATCCGTAGGTTTTCTGGATCAATTCAAATACTTGCAGTGTGAACATGTTGTCGCCATCTTGGGGCAGGCACACAAAAGGAGGGGGAATGCCAACATCTAAGCCACATCTCAGGTGCGCAGCAACAGTTGCTCTTGCCCTGCTTGTCACTATTGCCGGAGTGAGCTTGTCGGTCTTTGGTTCAGATGCAAACTCGTCGAGCGTCGCAGACCGTCTTACCCTTTGGGATCTGCCGGCCATTCCGGAGCAGGAGACAGATATCGGATATTGGGCTTTGGTGATCGCCCGGGAGTGCGACAGCACAATTGATATCGATCACTACCTCCGTGCACTCGACTCGATGGCAGCAAGAATCCGCTATATGGTTGGACCTCGAGACGGTGATATGGTGCGGTTTGTCATGACCCAAATGTACCAGTTCGAACCCGGTGAATGGAACGGCGACCAGGTGTTCTCATATGACTTCGATGATCCACTTGGTCAGGAATCAGGAGCTCGGCTGTTGACGACTTACCTGGATACTCACAAGGGTAACTGCGTGAGTATGCCAACTTTGTTCCTCGCGCTCATGGAGAGGGTGGATCCAACCATACCATTTTATGGCGTTGCGTCACCGATGCACCTGTTTTGTCGGCTGCACGATCGGCAGGACGGGAAGGTGTGGAATGTCGAAGCCACCAACGGCGGCAACAGCGTCAGGGATGAATGGATCAGGACGCAGTATGGCGTGTCTCAGATCGCTATTGACAGCGGGAGCTATCTTCGCGAGTTGACCAAGAAAGAGTACATTGCCGAGCTTATCGGGATTCTGATCTCGAAGCACCGCCGCGCGGGCGAGTACGAAAAGGCGAATCGCCTCGCTGATTTGATTCTGGAGCTGAATCCGCGATCGCTGCTGGGGCTGGTTCAGAAGGGAGCGTTGTTAGGCTGGCTGGGACAGACCATGCAGGAGCAGATAGTGACTGAGGGACGCAGACCGACGGTTGAGGAGGATGAGCAGTTAAGGCTTTACCAGATCGAGTCGGAGAGATATATTAAGAGAGCCCGGTCTTTGGGGTGGGAACCGGAGACGCGGGAGTCGCGGGAGCGCTACCTGCGGACCGTGAGAGAGGCGGGAGCATCTGAAAGAGAATAGGGAGGAGTTTCTCATGCAACGGAACTGTGTACGTGTGGCCGGTATACTCGTGGTACTGGCGGTCTATCTGCTGCCGATGAGTGTTGCAGCGCGGTGGATTTCAGTCGATCCGAAGGCGAACAAGTATCCGGATATTGGTCCATACACATATTGCGCCAATAACCCACTCAGGATCATCGACCCAAACGGGCAAGAGCTCAAGTTGACGGGTTCGCAGAACGATATTGACCAGACTATTCAGGTTGCAAATGATGGGATGGGGCCCGTTGGAACTGCGAGCGTAGACCAGAATGGAATTGTGAAGGTGGCAGTAAACAACAATTTTGTTGGTCCGCCGTTGCCAGAGCAGCAAGCGATGTTCAACACGATGTCGGCCTCGGCTGACCCCAACACCCCCACTACAACCATTGGTGTAACGAACGGATCGAATTCGGTTTTAGTTGGATCTTACAACCTCCAGCAGATTGACATCGCTGATATGCAACAGTTTGGCGATGGCCCGTTCGCGACGGCCGCTGGTAAGCTCGGCCATGAGGTTGCAGAACAAACAGCAAAGCAGGTGAGCGGCAAGTCAGACTACAATGCCCATCATCAAATTGCGGTGCAAGCAGAAAACGCGATAAACGGATCTGTGAGGGGTCAGCAAGGCCCAACAAACCTCACAAGAGGCGCTTACGGCATATCTGGGACGGTGAGTATCCCTTATGTTAAGGATGGTAAGACGCAGAACGTGATTTACCACATCACCAATACCAACATAACCTCAATCGTGCAATAGATGTATAGATCGCTGCTAATCATAGTTGGAATGCTAATGCTTGCGTGTACTGCGGGAAACCAGCCGGACGACGGACAAATTGAAAGTCCCGAGACAAGTGAACAGCGACCAAGTGAGATATTCCTCGCAGAGCTGACTTTTCTAGATTCGGTCGTCACAGGTCTGTATGACAACAGACCCGGAGAATACCCGCTCGGTCGCATTCAGCAAGGTATCGAGTTCATGGAACGGCTAACGGGTGAGGCGTCCGAGGCAGATGGTACGGATATAGGGAGGATTGCACCGACAGAGGGCGACGTTCGTCGCTGGAAGGCGTGGTTCGAACGTAATGAAGACTGTCTGCTTTTCGATTCGGATTCAACCTCACTACGAGTAGACACGTCGTGCACATCCATTCCTGATTCATCGCCTCAGTAACAATAGGCGTAGGTCGGAACCCCTGTGGTTCCGACTTTCTCCCGTCCGAACCACGGGGGTTCGGACCTACGATGCTGCATGCCGTCATGCTGAGCTTGTCGAAGTATGACGGGAGGGTTTGGCAGAACCGCTTCGCCCTGCGGGCTTGGGTTCTGCCCTACAATTTCTTGGGTTCGGACCTACGATGAGAATTCCGTTCTATCGACCACGCGCGGCGTCGAACACTTCGGCCAGGCGGCGAGTCTTGGCGCGGCGGTCGAACTCTTCGGGGAGGTCAATCTTCGAAGGCAGCGGGCCTTCCTGTTTCAACCACGCATCAAACTGCTTCTCCAGAAAGTCGGCGACTTTGTCTTTGTCCGGCGAGGTAATCGCCGCTCCCCGGTCATACTTCTCGATCAACGCGCTCGACTGGCCCTCCGGGACAAACGCCAGTATCGGTCGGCCGGTGGCGATGTATTCAAACAGCTTGGCGGGAATGACGGTCGTATGTGTCGCGCCAAATCCGAGCAGGAGAAGAAGCACATCGGACTGCCACAACAGCGACAGCGCCTTCTTCTGCGGCACATGCCCGAGCCAACGGACAATCTTCTCCAGCCGGTTACCGGTGGTGGCGTGCTCATAGCCGGTGGCGCCGCCGACGAAGTCGATCTGCATCCGGTCGGCCGCTTCGGGCCGTCGGTCGAGGAAGTGCTCTACAGCTTCGAAAAAGAAAAACGGATTGCGAGCGCCGTAGAGACTGCCCAGATAGAGAATCGTAAACTTGTCGTTCTTCTCGGTCGGGAACTCGACCGACGAAAAGTCGTCGGGATCCAGACCGTTGGTGATGGTCACGATTTGGTCTTCGGGCTTGTACGGGTTTTTGTTTCGGACCAGATCGGTGAAACCATCGGTGGCGGTGACGATGAACTTGCTGCGCTTCATGCAGCGCTTTTCGAGAAAGCGATCATAGAAGCGCGCCGGTCCCGGTTTGTTTTTGAGATGGTAGCCGGCGTTCTGGGTCCAGAGGTCGCGGAAGTCGATCACCAGCGGCGTGCCGGTCAGAAACGACAGCCACCAGCCGACAAGGTGCGAGGTGGCCGGCGGCGAGGTCGTGAAGATGACATCGATTCCTTCTTCCTTGATCGCCTTAAGACCGGTCCTGACCGCATAGGGAGTCCAGAAGATGTTGTCATCGGGCGTGAAGATCGAGCGTCGGAGGTAGCCTTTGATGCGACCGAGCAGCGACGGCGCCGGTGGCGGCGGAGCCGGCTTATCCGACTGGCCGGAGCTGTCCGCTGGTGGTGCGGTGACGGGGCCCATCGGGCCGCGCCCGGTCTTTTTCTCGTACCAGGAAATCGGCGACGAGTCTTTCGAGCGGTAGATTTTCATGTCTTTGGGCAGCTGCTCGAGCAGCGACTCGTCCTTGCTGTAGCTGACGGCGTGTTCGACTGTCAGCACCACCGGCTCCCAGCCGAACTGCGGGAGGTATTTGCAGAACTTGATGACGCGGTAGACGCCGACCGCGGCCGAGGGCGGGAAGGCGTAGGCGACGATAAGCGCTTTTTTGGGTTTGGTGTTTGTCATGGATGTACCCGGATGTACGTCGCTCACTGTTCAGATGACGAGGCGTTTTCCGCGGCTTTGTCGGCGGGCTGTTCGGGTTGACGGGTGCCGATCACACGGGCCGGGTTGCCGGCGAGAATCTTGTACGGCGGGTAGTTTTTGGCGCCGACCACGGCCCCTGCCGACACGACACAACCTTCGCCGAGTATCACTCCCGGCATAATGAAGGCGTTGGCGCCGACCCAGACATCGCGACCGATCGTCACCGGCTTGTACTCCGCGCCCTGCTGCTGGATGGGGATATCGGTCCGTGATGAGGCATGGTTCTGGGTCCAGATCTTGACGCCGGGTCCGAGGATGGCATAGTCACCGATTTCGACACCGCCGCCGGCCTGAATGAAGGCGTCGACGCCGATGTTGACGTTATCGCCGCATTTGATCAGCTCGATATTGCGGAAGCGGAAACCTTCGTGGACTTTCAGGTTCCTGCCGACAGCGCCCATCCATTTGCTGATTACCCGCCGCCGAAGGATGAAGCCATATTCACCCGGGAGGTTCCGGACGCAGTGGTAGCGGAAGCGGAAGCGCTGCTGCTTGTTGAACAGGGCGCGGATAAGCTCTTTGATCAGCATGGCAAGAATCGGTCCTCTCGGCGGCTTCTGGTCGTTTGTGGTCTGCTTCCTGGTCCGAACGTCACCCTTCGACAAGCTCAGGATGACTTGCATAGTACCGTCCGGCTTGCGTAAATCCGCTCGGCAGTCGCTAAGTCAGGCTGAGCCTATCGAAGCCGGACTGCAGTCCGTTCAGCAAACCCGTTTGTGTCAATATATCGGCGGCTGGTTGGGTATATCAACGAAAGAAACGGCGATCCCGCAAGTACTGATTCAATTCGGGGCGGTCTCGCCCGACGGTCGTGAAACCGGCCCAACTTACTGACATATCTGCCGATAGAAACAACAAAGAGGGTCCGGGCGTAGCGCCCGGAAGCAGCTTTTTTCGGCTCAATATGGACTCTGTGTGTCTGAATTGTGTTAGCGGGGTCCGCGAAAAGGCTCGCCGGGGTGCTATTTCTTGACAAAGGACATCCCGACCGATTACGTACAGCGTTCCGCGAAAATGAACAGAAAGAAGGGGCTTGATGCCTGAGTCGATAGTAGTTACCGGGGGGGCCGGGTTTATCGGATCGCATCTCGTGGACCGGCTTCTGGCCGACGGCCACCGGGTGACGGTGATCGACAACTTCAACACCTTCTACGACCCGGCAATTAAACGCCGCAATTGTGCCCCCCATCTGGAACAGCCGAACTATCGGCTGGTTGAAGGTGATATTCGGGACGCCTCGGTGGTCGAACGTTGTTTTGACGACGGCCCGATCGACGACATGATTCACCTGGCGGCGATGGCAGGCGTTAGGCCTTCGATCAAGGACCCGGTGCTGTACCAGCAGGTGAACCTGGTAGGTACGATGAACATCCTTGAGGCGTGCCGGAAACATCAGGTGGGGAAGTACCTTTTTGCGTCGTCATCATCGGTCTACGGCAACAACAAAAAGGTACCGTTCTCCGAGGATGATTTCGTGGATCATCCGATCTCTCCGTACGCGGCGACCAAGAAGTCGGGCGAGCTGATGGCGTACACGTATCATCACCTGTACGGCTTCCCGACCGCGTGCCTTCGGTTTTTCACCGTCTACGGCCCCCGCCAGCGGCCGGAGATGGCGATTCATCTGTTTACGGACAAGATTTGGCGGGGTGAAGAGATAACGATGTTCGGCGAGGGTGACAGCCGTCGCGACTACACGTATATTGACGATATCGTCGATGGAATCATGGCCGTCCGGGCCGCCGAGTTCTCATTCGAAGTGCTGAATCTCGGACGATCCGACACGGTCACCCTTCGCGATCTCATAACCAGGATAGAACAGAAACTGGGCAGGCAGGCGAAGATCAAGAAGCTGCCGCAGCAGCCGGGGGATGTCGACCAGACATTTGCGGATATTTCCCGCGCGAGAGCGCTGTGCGGGTTCGAGCCGAAGGTGTCGATCGATGACGGTCTGGCGAAGTTTGCCCGTTGGTATCTTAACAAGCAGGAAGAGCAATGAACGTTTGCGTAGTGGGAAGCGGCTATGTCGGTCTGGTTGCGGGCACCTGTCTGTCCGATTTCGGCATGAATGTTATCTGTGTGGACAAGGTGAAAGAGAAGATCGACATGCTCAATCGGGGCGAGGTCCCCATTTACGAACTCGGGCTCGGTGAGCTGATTCAGCGCAATGTCAAACTCGATCGCTTGCACTTCTCGACCGACCTGAAAGAAGCCGTGCAGCGTAGTCTGGTGATCTTTCTGGCGGTCGGCACTCCGGAGCGTCCGGACGGCTATGCCGATTTGAGCCAGATCGAGGCGGTTGCGAAAGAAGTCGCGGGATACATGACCGAGTACAAGATCCTGGCGATTAAGAGCACAGTACCGGTCGGAACGGCCAAACGTATCCGCGAGATTGTGCGCACCGAGCTGGCCGATGATATCGAATTTGATGTCGTATCGAATCCGGAGTTTCTTCGCGAAGGCGCCGCTGTTAACGACTTCCTCCGTCCGGACCGGGTCATTCTCGGCTGCAACTCCGAGCGGGCCCTGGCGGTCATGCGCGATATTTATCGCCCCCTCTACCTTCTCGAAACGCCAATCGTAAGCACTACCAACGAGACGGCCGAAGTAATCAAGTACGCATCGAATACCATGCTGGCCGTTCGTATATCATTCGTCAACGAGATCGCCAACCTGTGCGACCTGGTTGGCGCCGATGTCTATCAGGTATCAAAAGCACTGGGCATGGACAAACGGATCGGACCGAAATTCCTGCATCCGGGTCCGGGCTACGGCGGTTCCTGTTTCCCGAAAGATGTCTCGGCGCTGGCCAAGCTCTCCGAGGATGTCGGCTACGATTTCAAGCTGGCCAAGGCGACGATCGAGGTCAACAAGCGGCAGCGGGAACTGGTGGTGGAGAAAGCGGCCAGGGCGCTCGGCGATGTAAAGGGGAAGGTGATAGGATTGCTTGGGTTGGCGTTTAAGCCGAATACCGATGACGTTCGGGAGGCCCCGGCGCTCCATGTGGCCCGTCGCTTGATGGAGATGGGGGCCGAAGTGAACGGGTTTGATCCGGTGGCGATGGATGAGGCGAAAAAGAACATCGAGGGTATCAAGTATCACAAGAACGCCTACGAAGCGTGCAAGGGCGCCGATATCGTCATCATCGCAACCGAATGGAACGAGTTCCGGGATTTGGATTTCGCCCGGATCAAGTCACTGGTCCGGACGCCGATTGTTTACGACACGCGGAATGTCTACAACCCCAAAGCTCTCAAGGATCTTGGATTTACCTATCTGGCGACCGGGCGCGCCTGAGCGAGGCAGGCACAACCGGCGGTGTGAGAGCGACGGCGCCGCCTGACGGAAAGTGATATGAATCAGCGCTATCGCGAATTCAGCGGCCGGAGATTTATTTCCCAGCAGCATCTGTTGTGGGCGACGATCATTTTGATTTGCGCCGCGGTCGGGGTCAGTTCGCTGTATCTCAAGCCGGTTATCTTCATCGCGCTGGCCGGGCTGATGATCGGAATCGTTCTGCTGATTCGTTATCCGTATGTCGGCCTCCTGCTTTATTTCATCACGTTCGTGATTCGACCCGGTGAGATGTTCCCCGCGCTCGACGCGCTGTCTTTGGAGCGGGTGATCGGGATCGGGGTGTTGATCACGGCAATCCTGGGGCATAAGAAGAAGTACGGGACGTTCAGTCTGCCGCACGATTTTTCATTTCTGATGCTGCTGGGGTTCTGGGCGGTGATTATCGTCTCGCTCTCGGTCAGTTTCGATCCTCCGCGTACCCAGGATTCGATCGAGAATTTCCTGAAGCTGATCGTGTTCTACATGATCATTGTCTACACGGTCGACACCCGCACCAAGTTCAACATCTTCATGGGGCTGTTTTTATTCATGATGTTCCGTGAGATGTTTCTGTCGTTCCGCGACTACTACGGTGGGGGCGCGATTGTCCGTATGGGCATTCAGCGCGCCACCGGGCGTGGCTCGTTCGGATCGGGCGCCAACACCCTTGCGGCCACGCTGGCATTTACGGTGCCGTTTTTCATCGCCTGGCTTAAGTACTTCCGGGGGAGACTGGCCCGTATCGTCCTGCTTGGTGTCCTGTTCATGTTCCTGATTATGATTGTCAACACCGGGTCGCGCGGCGGCCTCCTGGCGACCTTGACTGTGGTGGCGGTTACGGTGTGGTACAGCAAGTACCGATTGGCGGGGGCGGTGGGGGCAGTAGTGTTCCTGGTGGTGGGCTGGATTCTCCTGCCGGACCAGTACAAAGGGCGCTACGAGACGTTGGTCAGTGGCGGTGATGTCAACGAGATCAGCACCAACCGGGTGGAGATCTGGGAGAACGGTATACGTATCTGGGAGGACCGGCCGCTGCTCGGCTGCGGCTCGGGCGCATTTGCGCCGACCTCCGGTTCGGGCGAGTACGGCCCGAAGATTTTCATGAGTCCGCACTCGCTCTATGTACAGTTGCTGGCCGAGGTTGGTCTGCTGGGCTTCCTGACGTTTTTCGTATTCATCGCTTCGCTGTTCCACCAGGTGCTGACGACCCCGAACCGCCTTCGTGCCCCCCCGGACAATCCCGACCTGGTACGCTGGTATCACGCCCATAAAGAAGCGTTTGTGGCTTCGATGCTGGCCATGCTGGTCAACGGCGGCACGGCCCACAACCTGTTCCGTTGGAACTGGTACATGTATGCGGGGATGATTGCCGCCATGGCAGCGATCTATCTCAAGACGGCGGTGGCCGAGAAGGTCGGGGTTGATCCCGATCAGGCGGGCGAGTTGCCCGATTCGGTGATCGAAGAAGTCGGCGCCTGATGCCGACAGGTAGTAGATGAGTGAAAGCATCGAAACGATTCACAAGTGAGTTGCTGACAGAATGGACCTGATCAAACCGATAGCGCGTTTTATCTTCAATCCTCTTTTGGCGCTGAAGAACCGCTCGACTGATTTCAAGTTCCTGGCTGAGTCGGAACGCAATCAGTACCTGCCCCGCGAGGGACTTCGACGTTTCCAGCTCGAGCGCCTCAAAACGCTGCTGCGCCACGCCGGGGCGAACTGCCCGTTTTACGCGAAGCGGTTCGCGGAAGCCGGGTTTGATCCGAACAGTGTATCATCGCTTGAAGACATCCAGCGCCTGCCGTTGCTCACCAAGGCCGATATCCAGAAGAACCGCGATGGTATGACGGCGCAGAACATCCCCGAGTCGGAGCGGATACCCAACAAGACGGGCGGCTCGACCGGCTCACCGCTTCAGTTCTTCATGAGTCCGGACTCGGTCTATCGTCGGATCGCCAACACCATTCGCCATGACCGCTGGGCGGGTCTCGAACCGTACGACAAGGGGGCGGCGATCTGGGGACACCAACGTGACTTGAACGCTCCCCGCTCGAGTATGGACCGGATTCGGGATTCGTTTTTCTCCCGCCGGATCGTGCTCGACACAAGTGATATCACCCAGAAGAAACTGGCGCATTTCGTCGAGCTTCTCAATACCGAGAAACCGTCGACCTATGTCGCCTACGCCAATTCGGTCTATCTGCTGGCGCGGTTCATCAAGGAGCGCGGCCTGACCGGGTATCACCAGCCGAGAAGCGTGATTACCTCGGCCGAAGTACTCACCGACGAGCAGCGTGCGGTGCTCGAGGACGTCTTCGGCTGTCCGGTGTTTAACCGCTATGGCTGCCGGGAGTTCAGCGTGATAGCGTCGGAGTGCGAAGCACACGCCGGGTTGCATATGGCGGCGGATACGCTGCTGGTCGAGGTGGTGCGCAATGATCGGATATGCCGACCCGGTGAACTGGGGCAGCTCGTTATCACCGATTTACACAACCTCGCCATGCCGTTCATCCGCTATCGGATCGAAGATATGGGTGTGCTGCTCGATACCGAATGCTCCTGCGGTCGTACGCTGCCGATGATGAACATTGTCGGCGGGCGCGTGACAGATTTCCTGGTGACGCCGGAAGGTTCGGTCGTCTCGGGTGCGGCGATGACGATCTATTTCATCGCCCGGGTGCCGGGGATTGTCCAGGCACAGTTGGTGCAAAAGGAGAAAGACTACCTGCTGCTTCGGCTGGCGGTCGACGACCGTTTCGGGGAGGAGTCGAAGCGGATGATAGCCGAGTCGGTCAATCGGTTTTTCGGTCCCGCCATGCGATGGGATATCGAGCGGGTGGATTCGATTCCGGTGGAGGCATCGGGCAAGTATCGTTTCAGCATCTCGGAACTCGACCCGGTCGAGCATCTGAAATAGATCACACGGCACGTAACACGGATTGTTCATGTCATTCTATTCAACACTGCTGCAGGAGACGGCTCATCGCGCAATCCTGATGCGCGAGGGCAAACAGAAAGCGATGGCGGAGCTTCGCTTTCTCGAAAAGAGCCAGTACTGGCCGCAGCAGCACCTGCTGGACTATCAATGGCAGCGCCTGAGCGCATTGTTGACGCATGCCTACGAAACGACGACGTATTATCGACGGGTGATGGATGAGTGCGGGATGCCGCCGACGGCATTCAAGTCGTTCGAGGATCTCGAGAGACTGCCGCTTCTCACGCGCGATGCGATCAACGACAACCGCGAAAAGATCATCTCATCCAGATTCAGCAAGGACGAGTTGGTGGAATTCGGTTCCGGGGGGACAACCCAGCGAAGGCTGATGCTCTATCGCGACAAACCGGGCTCGACCATCAAGATGGCCATGCAGTGGCGGTTTGAAGGCTTCATGGGCCAGCGTATGGCGGACAAAATGTCGGTGTTCTGGCCGCCGCATGTCGATTTCGGGCATGCCCATGCACGCCGGACCGATTTCAAGGACCGGTATCTGCTGCGGAATCAACTTTTCTATACCGGCGGGGCGACCGCCGAAACGCTTCGGCGTTTCTATGACGAGTTCATGGCGTTCAAGCCGAGCTACCTGAAGTGTTTCCCCAGCGGCCTGGTGGCATTTACCGAGTTTGCTCTGGATAACAAGCTGCCCTTGCCGCAGGTGAAAGGAATCATGTCGACCGGCGAGATGCTTCTCCCCGACATGCGCACGCTGTTCGAGGAGTCCTACCAGGCTCCGGTGATCGATATGTACGGCTCCCGCGAGGTCGGGAACACGTCGTGCGAGTGCCTGAAGCATGAGGGGCATCATATCGCACAGGAAATCGCGGTGGTCGAGTTCATCAAGGACGGTCGGCCGGTGGGGACCGATGAAGACGGTGAGATCATCGTCACCGACCTGGCCAATTATGGTTTCCCGATGATTCGCTACCAGCTCGGCGACATGGGGCGTCCCAAAGACGGAACCTGTTCGTGCGGCCGGACGCTGAAGCTGATGAGTGCGGGGATCGGGCGCCTGTCCGATCGGTATGTTGCGCTCGACGGCAGCCGTCACTCGGGGCTGGTGATCGCGGTACAGGTGACCGAAACCGGTCCGCCGATGGGCAAAATGCAGATTATTCAGAAGACCGTGACCGACTGGCATGTCAAGGTAGTCGACGATCCGCCGGTTACGCAGGAGATGCGCGAGCATATTACGCGCTGCATCAAGCAGTTTGTCGGTGAGGCTATCTCTGTTACGATCGAAGAGGTCAGCGAGATTCCGCCTGAGAAATCGGGCAAGCTTCGGTTCTTCAAGTGCGAGATCGAAGACTGAACACCGCGACCACGTTTTTTTCGGCGATACGTCATTTTTCCATTCAAGAAGTCACCATCTGGCGTTTCACCTCTGATATTGAGGCATAGATTATACTCAATCGGGGAGGTAATCATGCCTGCAACAACACCGACATTTCCGTTGGAGTTGATTGAGACGGAGACCGAGGTGATCTGCGCCGACCGCAGAGGTGAGCTCTGGGCGCGCCTGAATGCCAGTGATCGCAACCGCGTTCGGATCGAGGCAGTGTACAAGGGGCTGTGCCTGTACTTCGGACAGCCGATCATGCCTGTCGAATGGCACAGCGTGGCGGAATTTGGTTAAACCTCGGACTTGCGATGCCGGACCGGGGGCTATTGTCGCTCCCGGAGGTCCGAATTAGCAATGTTTTGACTTTTCGCTGCCGAGGTGGCACGATATATTGCCGCCGACGCAGCTATGAAAATTCTTATTATCGATGAAGAGTTCCCGTTTCCGCTGAACACGGGCAAGCGCATCCGCTCGTTTAACCTCGCGTTCGCCCTCAGCCGGAAGCATCGGGTGACCTATCTCGCCTACGGTGAGAAGGGCTCGGAGTCGTATGCCCACCTTACAAGAAGCGGAATCGAGCCGATTGCGGTCGGCGAGCTGAACCGGCCCAAGTCCGGTCTCTCGTTCTACGGACGGCTGTTGACAAACCTGCTCTCCCCTTATCCGTTTATAGTCACCAATCATCGGACCGATCGATTCCAGAGCGCGCTCGATCGGCTGGCAGCCGACGGCGAGTACGATATCGTTATCTGCGAGTGGTCGCCGTACGCGATATTCGTGAAGGATCTGGCCCGGGTGCCCTCGGTGGTGGTGGCGCACAATATCGAGGCGTCGATCTGGCGCCGGTATATGGAGAACGAGACAAACCCCCTTAAGAAAGCCTATATCGCACTGCAGTATCGGAAGGTGGAACGATTCGAACGGGCCTGTTTCGGGTGGGCGTCGGGAGCGACGGCGGTCTCGCGTGAGGAAGCAAAGACGATAGCGTCGTACGGGGTGCCCTACGAGGTTGCGGTGATTGACAACGGTGTCGATACGGACTACTTCCACGAATCAACCCGCGAGCCCGATCCGGACAAGCTGGTGTTTACCGGTTCGATGGATTGGCGGCCGAATCAGGATGCGGTGGTTTATTTCGCCGATGAGGTCTTTCCACGTATAAAAGCCGAACGTCCCGGGGCGAATATCGCGTTTGTTGGCCGCAATCCACCGCCGCACGTAAAAGAGCTGGGAAATCGGGACGGCATTACCGTGACGGGTACGGTTGATGATGTCCGGCCGTACATCGAAGAGGCCGGCGTGTATGTCGTCCCGCTCCGAATCGGGGGCGGCTCGCGGTTGAAGATTCTTGAGGCGATGGCGATGAATAAGATAGTGGTGTCGACTTCGGTCGGCGCCGAGGGTTTGGAAGTTATCGACGGCGAGCAGGTTTTGATTCGCGACGGCGCCGAGGCGCTGGCCGAACAGACTGTCGAATGCATGAACGATCTTCAGCGGTTCACGCAGCTTGGTCTCAATGGGCGGCGTCTTGTTGAGACGCGCTATCGCTGGGAGGAACTGGGGCGCCGTCTGAACGAATACCTGAAGACGATTGTCGAACGGGCATGAACATCCTCCATCTTCGAGCCTCAAACTTCTATGGTGGTCCCGAACGCCAGTTGCACCAGCATGCCCGGCAGGCGCTGAACAGCGACTATGCGCTGACGATCAGTTCGTTTCTCGAAGAGGGTCGGTCGCCGGAGTTTCTGGAGCAGATTCGGGCCGATGGTATCGATACGCATATCTTTGAGATCGGCAGCGCCTATGATCCGTCGACGGTAAAGATGGTCCGCGGATACCTTCGAGAAAATGAAATCGACATCCTCTGCACCCACGACTATCGGACGCACGTAGTCGGCCTGGCGGCCACGAGAGGCCTTCGGACAGCATGGGTGGCATTTTCTCGTGGCTGGACCTGGGAGAATTTCAAGGTCAAGGCGTACCATACACTCGACAAGATCGTCATTCGATTCGCCGATCATATCGTTGCCGTCTCGGGAGCGCAGAAACAGAAGCTGGTGAAGATCATGGTGCCGGGTTCGAAGATCTCGGTCGCCTACAATTCGATTCAGCCGGAGTTGTTTGACGATGTCGAAAAAGTCGATCTTCACAAGCGGTTCGATTTCCCCGATAATGCCGTGATTGCCGTTTCCGGCGGGCGCTTCTCCCCGGAAAAGGGACAGATGGATATGATCGAGGCGGCCCACCGGGCAATCATGCACGACGAACACCTTCGGTTTGTCCTTTTCGGCGGCGGTCCTGATTTGGCGGCGGCGATGCATCGTATCGCGGACCTGAAGCGGGAGCGCTATATCGTTTGTCCGGGGCATGAGAAAAACCTGATCGGCTGTATCAAGGGAGCCGACATGCTGTTGAACCCATCGCTCTCCGAGGGCCTGCCGAATATCGTACTGGAGGGAATGGCGCTCCGTGTGCCGGTGATCGCGACCGATGTCGGCGGAGTACCGGAGCTGATCGAAAACGGCGTGAGTGGGGTTCTGACTCCGCCTTCGGATCCGGCGGCGCTGGCGGCGGCGATCCTGAGAATGGCCGGAGACACCGAGTTGCAGCGACGAATAGCCGAAACGGCGCTGGAGACTATCCGCACCACCTTTTCGTTCGAGCGACAGATGGCGGACTTGAGCCGCGTCTATGACAGCCTGACTCGCAAGAGTCACTAAACGGGCGGAAACCCGATGCTTACCCTGATCAAGAAAGTCGTCTTCTTCCTCATCTATCTCAGTCACCTCTGGGTGCTGGTGCGTCGGACGAACCGACGGAAACTGATTATCCTGATGTATCATGGGATTTCGGAGGATGAGGTCGGGGTCTGGACGCAGGTCGCCAGGCAGCGATTCGAGCAGCAAATGGCCTATGTCAGCAACGCGTACCGGCCGGTTTCGCTGGAGAAAGCTGCGAAGCTACTGCCGGTTGATTCACTCGAAGACGGTTCGGTGGCGGTGACATTCGACGATGGTTTCCGGAACAACAAAACGATCGCCCTGCCGATTCTGACACGATACCGGGTACCGGCTACGATCTATGTCACCACGTCGTTCATAGGCGGGGAAAGCCCGTTCGGCGGCCTGATCTGGACCGATTATGTGTTTAGCCTCCTGCTGTCCGCCGATAAAGAGAACATAGACCTGAGCGAATATGAACTGGGTGGTTTCCGGCTGACCGACCGTCGATCGCGAGTTGCCGCCAAAGAAGCGATCTGTCGCCGTTTCAAGCATCTTTCGGACTCGGAACGAAAAGCGGCAATCGGTGTTCTGTCCGAGAGGACCGGCGGCGAGCCTCGCGAGGAAGAACTGGCGGTGTTTCAGCCGATGTCGTGGGATGAGGTCCGGGAAGTGGCCGACAGCGAGTTACTGACAATCGGGGCCCATACGGTCGGGCATCCGATCTTGACGCGGCTGCCGCGCGAACGTATGATAGAAGAGATCACCGCATCGCAGGCCGTCATAAAGGCCGAAACCGATCGCCCTCCGATGTTGTTCGCATATCCGAATGGAACCAGGGACGACTTCAACGAAGAAATCAAAGCGGCCGTAGCTGAGCTGTATACCTGCGCCGTTTCAACCATAGAAGGATTCAATGACACCGGGACTGACCTGTACGAGCTTCGCCGTTTCGGGATCGGCAACGACATGCCACTCTGGGAGTTCAAGCTCCGCCTGTCGGGGACGGTCGAGCTGTTCGAAAGAATCCTGGGACGAACCTGATGACTCAGTCCGTCGTTGATCAAGTGAAGGACCGTCGGCCAATCGTGCTTACCATACACAAAATCGACAGCCTTGCCGAGTTTGAGGGGCTGGAGGGCGTCTGGAATGAGCTGCTTGCGAAGGCGGAGTTCGAGACGGTCTTCCAGATGCACCAGTGGTACCGCACCTGGTGGAAGGTATTCGGCGATAACCGGCGGTTGTATATCCTGCAGGTGAACGACTCCAACCGTGTAGTTGGAATCGCACCGCTGATGATCACCGGCGGCACGATAGAGTTTATCGGCGCCGGCAACACCGACTACGCCGATATCATAGCCGACAAGTCGGTCAAACGCGAGGTTGTGCAGGTCGTTATCGATTACCTTCGCGAGCACCGCGCCGACTGGCAGACGCTGATTCTCTCGCAGATAACCGAGCGCTCGCTCACGGTGCCGGCGCTTCGTGACATCCTCGCCGCATCGGGGATGCGATGCCGCATCGAAGAAATCGAGCAGTGTTACGCGTATGCCTATGAGGGCACGGAAGAGGAGCGGGGATCATTCGAGGCCGGCCTCAACAACTACCGAAACCTTCGTAACGCCGTAAACTACTTCAACAAAAACGGCGGGATGGAGTATCGGTCGTACACGGAGCAGGAGGAGATCGAGAAGCGCCTTCCGCAGGTCTTCAAGTTTCATTGGAACCGGTGGAAAGACACGCCGACTCCGAGCAAGTTTCTCAACGATGACGATTGCCGATTCTATTATGAGATCACGCGGACTTTCGCTCCACTCGGTATCGCGCGGCTTGAGACGCTGACGATGGGCGGTGCGCCGGTCGCGTACGTGTACTCGTTTGACTACAAGCAGGACGTCTTTCTCTACACGGCGGCGTTGAACACTTTCTACAACAAGAAATCGCCGGGTATTGTCCTCTACTACCAGATCACCGACCAATACATCCGGCGCGGGCATAAATCAATCGACTACCTTCGCGGCGGCGAACAATACAAAGGCCGTCTGACCAACCGTGCCTATGGCAACTTTCGAGTCGCGGTTTATAACAGCGCGCTGAGGTATCGGCTTGTTACGTCGTACCAGAACTTCAAGCAGACTTCGCTGGGCAGAATGCTAGTGGGCAACAAACACCTGAAGGAGCTACAGCTGAAACTGGGCTCCGAGATACGCCACCGTGGTGTCAAAGGGCTGCTGAAAGCGCTGCCGGCAACGATCTGGAAGCGGATATTCGACTACCGGGTGATTCTGGTGTGGACGATGGGTGAGCCGCAGCCGCCTCGGGATACGAAGATCCCGGTGACGGTTCGGAAGCTTACGGCCGAGGATATCGACCGTATCGCGACCTTCTACGGCGCCGAGCCGAAGTCGCGCAAATACGGTGTGTTGCAGGAGCGGTTCGAAAATAATGCCGACTGTTATGCCGCCTTCCACAACGACATCATGGTGGCCATTCTCTGGGGCGAGTACGGAAAGTCCTACCTTTATGAGATCGACAAGTTCTACCAGTTGAAGGACGGTGAGATCGCGCTGGTCGATGGAGTTACCCTGCCGCAGTTGCGGGGACACCGCATCCAGCCGTACCTTCTCGCCCACGCCATGCGTGACTGGTGGGAGGCGAAGCTGAAGACGTTGTCGTTTACGATGTCCGACAACTACCGGGTCTTCCCCGTGCTCCGCAAGGGTGGTGGGACGGTCACCGGCAAGGTGCGCTCACTCCGCCTGTTCGGCAAAGAAGTCTTCCGATCCTGAGGGGAGGGACGGTTCGTGATCAAAATCGCGTACGTGATTGACTGGATCTACAGCCCGGAGGGCGGCACCGAGCGGCAGTTGCTGATGCTACTCAACGGTCTCGACCGCGCCCACTTCCTTCCCCACCTCGTGCACCTTCGTGACACCGAGTTTCTCACCAACACGACGTTCAACTTCCCGGTCACCAAGGTTCCAGTCGACAAGCTGATCTCCGGGGACTTTATCCGTGGTCTACGGGCGTTTCGCAAGCTGCATAGGCGAGAAAAGTTCGATATCGTGCAGACGCTCTTCATCGACGCCAACATATTCGGGACCACCGCCGCGCACTACGCGGGGTGCAAGAGGATCGTCTCGAGCCGACGGAATATCGGCTACTGGCATGACGCCAAGCAGGTTTCGATGCTTCGTTTTCTCAGCCGCTGGACGGCACATTATCTTGCCAACTCGCAGGCGGCGGTCGACAAGACGATTGAGACCGAGCGTGTCCCGGCCGACAAGATCACGATTATCCGCAACGGGCTCGAGCTGGACAAGTTTGCCCGTATCACCCCGGAACTTCGCGCCGCGCAACGCGCCGAGTGGGGGATCGGTAACGATGATCTGGTGGTCGGGGCGGTCGCCAACCTTCGCAAAGTCAAGAATATCGAGTCGCTGATGCGCTCGGCAGTTGAGCTTGTTAAGGAACACGACAAACTCAGGTTCGTCTGGTGTGGGAAAGGGTTCGACGGCGAGCATGAGCACTATCTCGATCTGGTCGGCAAGATGGGGCTGGAGGGGCGGTTCTTCTTCCCGGGTGGTACCAACGACGTGGTCCGGTCGCTGTCGGGGTTCGACATCGCAGTCCTGTGCTCAAGTTCGGAAAGTTTTTCCAATTCGCTGGTAGAATACATGGCCGCCGGTTTGCCGATCGTAGCTTCGGATGTCGGTGGTAACAGCGAGGCGATCGATCACGAAGAGACGGGATTGCTGTATCCGATTGAGAATGAGAATGCCCTGACCGAAATGCTTCGCAAGCTGATCACGGACCGTTCGTATGCCGACCGGATTGCTCGAAAAGCGCGGGAGACGGCGCACGCGAATTACACTTGTGAGGCGATGCTTCGCCAGCATGAACAGTTTTACCAGAGGTTGCTCGGTAACAAGTAGGCCGGGCAGAGAGTCCGTATGGCAACCCGCAATTTCAAGCGCCTGATGGTTTCGCTGGCCCTTAATGTCGTTTTGGTCGGATTCTGCGCTTACACGTCGATGAAAGCCCTCGAGTACCGTGACCATATCAACGAGTTCCTCTATAAGTACGAACACGTCGTGCAGGAATTCTCCGGCCGGGAGCGGTATCTCGATGAGAACCGGCCACTGCGTTCGGACGCGATTGTCCCGGGGAGGATCGTCTTTTTCGGCATGACCACCACGTCGGTCTGGCCGGTGGAGAAGCTGTTCACAGAATACGAAGCGATCAATCGCGGGGTGGCGCGTCAGCGTCTGGGCGGCCTGCCGCTTCGTTTTCGCTCCGATGTCATCTCGCTGAGGCCGGAGTATGTGGTGATCGAAGTGTCGTCGTACAATCTCCGGGAGCCGAATACCCTTCAGGAATTGACCGAATACACCGCCGACATGGCCGAACTGGCCGCCTATAACGGGATCAAGCCCGTCCTGACCACTCTTATCCCGCCAACCAAAGACTACGAGCCGTACGAGAGCGATTACAGCGTGTTCGACAGCCTGCAGGTGTACAACAGCTGGCTGACCCACTACGCCGACAGCAACGGCTTTCTGCTCGTTGATGTGCACGGGCTTCTCGTGGGGGAAAACGGGGCGATCCGGGTCGATCTGAGTGATGGCGGGATTATCCCCGACGAGAGCGGTTTCCGGGCGATCTCGGAGGCGATCAGAAAGGCTATCACCGCCGACAAGAAGACTCCCCCAAAGAAAACAGGCCGCCGTTAGAGAACGACAGCCTGCTCAAATCTACGATATAATCCGGTACTCTATCGAATCACGAGCAGCTTGCCCGACGCCGAGCCACTGGGATAGCTGACGTAGTAGAAGTACGCCCCGGTAGCTACTTCGGCGCCGCTGCCGTTTTTGCCATCCCAAACCCAGTCACCGGCCGGGAGACCTTCCTTGACCAGCACCAGCGAACCGGAGACGGTCATGATGGTGATTTTTGAGTTCTCCACGAGGTTGGTGAAGGTGATGTCCGAGTGGCCATCAGCGGGACGATACGGATTCGGGTAGGGGTGGATATCCGGAGCCGCGGCCACGCCCGAAGCGGCGCTGTAGGTGAAGCTGGCGGCGCCGGTCCAGACCGCGTTGTCGGGGCTGATGCGCCAGTAGTAGATGGTGTCGGCCAGGAGCGTATCAGTGACCTGCCATTCGGTTTGCTGACCCGGGACGGTAGTGATCGCGCCCGATTCGAGAGCGCCGGTGAACGACGGGTTGTCGGCGAGCTGGAAGTAGACCGAAGTCACTCCGGCGACATCGCGGACCCGCAGAGCCGGGAGCGGGGAGTAGACAACACCGCCGTCGAGCGGAAATGCCATATCCGAATCGGTCAATGTCGCCACCACGCCGGTCGTGATGTCGAAACTGACCGATTGGGACCAGGCGCTCGTGTCGCTGTTGTCGGTGGAGATGGCACGACAACGCCAGAAGTACAGGATGTCGGCTTCGAGATTGTCGAACGACGCGGTCGCTTCGCTTCCCGAGGCCAAACCGACAGCCATCGTCGGGTTGCTGAACGCAGAGACGGTATCGAGGGCGAATTCGTAACGAAGCGAGTAGTAGGAGTCGACCAGATCGGCCGCGACCGTAACCGAAGCGGCGCCTTCATCGACATCGGTAGTCGTCGGCGACGGCGGAGCGATACCGGCGGCGAAATTGAGAGCCGCCGCTCCGAAGTTGCCGAGGTTGCCTGATTCATCATAGGCTCGCACCGCGACGTAGTACTCCACGCCCGGCGAGAGATTGTGAATCGTGTAGCTTTCGGAAGTGCCCGCTTCGGCGGGGGTAAACGAAGCTGGAGCCAGGGTGGCCTGGCTCCAGTTCGAAACATTGATCGGGTTTACGCTATAGCGAATCGCATAGCTGTCGGCCTGCCCGACATTGTCGTCGTCGCCGGGCGCGGTCCAGGACAGGGTCAGATCACCGTGATCGTCGCCCGGCAGAGCGCCCAGGTCGTTGATCGCCGCCGGTGGCACGACATCCTCGGTCCCTTCCTCGCCCGCCGTGTTGTTGAGCGTGATAACGGGGACCGCCGAGGTGGCGTTGACCGTATGCGTGATCATCGTGCTGTCAGTTCCCTTCTTGACCTTGATCGAGAAAGGATTGAAGCTGGTCGAGTCACTGCCGGTGCGGGAACGGTAGAGGTACGAAGCAACGACATTGCGTCGGCCGTTACCGTCGGTCAGTCCGTTGGACAGCGTCTGACCGTAGTTGTTGACGATCGTGACCGTGGCGCCGGAAACCGGCAGACCGTTGTTGCCGAGCACCCGGACCCTGAGGGTCCGCTCGACAGTCAGCTCCAGGGTACCATCGACAGCGAAATTGATATCGGTGTCGGCGGCGCCGTTCTGGTACACCATATCACGGACGCGGTTGTTGGAGCAGTCCCAGTTGTTGCCGAGGTGGCCGAGATCGTAGGTTTTGTGGCCGTTGTCGGGTGAGATGAAGCGGAGCGTATCTTCCTCGAACAGGTGGTCGGGGGCGCCGGCGTTGCCTTCACCCCACTTGATAATCGCGCCGCTGGACTCGAGCACGTTGTTGCGGAAGGTGAGTCCGTCGCCGCCGATCGTGGCAGCATCGAGACAGACGGCCGCAGTGGTCCCGTTGCCGTCGCCCACCGCGCGGAAGGTATTCCCTTCGATCACGTTGTTGTAGCTCGACCCCTGATACGGACTCCACCGAATAGCCATCGCTTCCTGATCGGTGTGGGCAGTTGACGGATCATCGTCCGAGCGCGCCGTGATGGTGTTGCCCATAACGTGCAGGTTGCTGATATTCGACTGGCGCACGCGCAGGCCGTGGGCCGGCATGGGACGGTAGTAGTCGCCCGGTCCCTGGTGAATATCGATATCGTTGTTGTAGATCTTGACGGTATCGATCACTTCGAGGCGCATCGACCCGATATACAGGCCGCGGCCGCCTTCGTGGGTGGTGCCGCTTCGGATCGTATTGCCGCTGATTTCGCTGCCACCGGTCAGATAGGTGGTAACGATACCGTAGGCGTTGGCCGTCCCGTAGAAAATGTTTCCGCTGGGATAGGTGTAGTTGTCGTTACGCGCATCGACGGTGATATCGTTGTTGAGCACCTTGACTTTCAGATAGTCGCCTTCGTCGCTGCGACCGTACAGCACCATGGCGGCGTGCGGGCAGGTTTCGATGACGTTGTTCTCGAAAATCAGGTGGTAGTAATCCTTGATCGTGCCGGTATAGTCGGTCGAAATCAGGGTGCTTCGGCCGTTCTCGAGATGAATACAAGCGCCCGTGTAGTAGTCGCGGCGATAATACGCCGTGACGAGACTGGCAAACCGGCAGTTCAGCACGTGAACGTTGTAGATATTCGTGCCACCGGTGATCAGCGCCTTGCCGTCGATTCCGCGAATGACGACATGGGTGCCGTTCATGGTGATCTCGTGTCCGTTGAGTCGGACGGCGCGGCATTCCGACGCCGTGGTATCCGACGGCTGGTGCAGGATGTGTCCGCCGATGATGGTCACGTTGCGCGGACGGTTGCTCACCGGGCCGTTGACGTCAAGCCCCATGGCACCGGCGCCACCCGCCGTGCCGAAGACGACCGTGTCGGTGCCGAGGTTCAGCACGACATTGTTGAGAGCCGTCGACGAGGTCGAGACGAGGCTGATGCCGTCGCCGGTTGAAGTCAGTTTGCTTCCCTGGATGTACAGGGTGTCAACTACGCCGGGCGTTTGATCGCTCGCGGAGTAGGTATACGGAAGCGAAGTGATAGCTATCTGTCGCGCTTCAGCCGTGACGCCGAGCATCAGGGGAAGCAGGAAGAGAGCTGTCAGCAGAGCATTTCGCCATCCGGGTATGGAGATCCATCGCATGTACATTGCCTCCTTGGGGGATACTTCCGCGTCTTTGGCGCGGGATGTATCCTGTAACAGTATTCCGGTCAAGCCACGACACCCGTGAGGTCGGCCGCCTCCAGCGGCCGGGGTATTCGAGACCACAACCCTATAGTCTCTTGATCGGCAGTTTTGCTCACAAATGCATCGTGTTTTGGTCGGGTATTTGTGTCGGTCTGTTTCCTCCAGTTGCAGTGATCGTGCTCACATTTCCGTTTCTGTACAATCCATCGGGTGGGACTCATCTGGCTGTCCCTGCCCGGGGTACCCCTCAGCACCCGAGGCGGTCTGGTGGTCATCCCAACCCGGCGGCAATATGAAGTATATTCAGCCCAAAAACCAGTTTGAAGTAGGTAAGAAATTCCCACTTTCGGTCGAACGCAGAATCTACCGTATGGGCTGTGGAAAAGCAAACCTTATACCACCGGGATCGTCATTTAGCCCTATGTATTACAATGATTTACGGATGCTCCGGAAGGGCTTTCCAAAGGTCTCGGCCCTCTTTCTATACAGACCGGCCACATGTGACCGTACCACGTTGCTGGCCAACCAATTACGCCTGCTCATCGGAAACCTCAGCCTGTGCCGGCGCTGCACAGAAAAAGATTCCGCTCAAAGCCATTCGTACACTGATCCCGGACATAAGCTGTCGCTACGTGATCAGAGAGAGGCTGGGAGATGTTTGAGGCGAATACGCCGGCCCCAATGAACGCTCGGCTCCATATAGCTGGTGCCTTCGCCCGTTGCAGTCGATAGACTGAAGTGAAAGGTGTAGTGGTCGGGTCTTTTTTCGTTGCACTGATCGGCGCGTACATACACATTCGGACCAATCCAGGAGAGACTATGCCAGGCATCTTTGGTTTTATCTGCAAACGTCCATCGGACACCGAATCAAACCAGCGACTGATCGACGCCATGATGGCGAAGATGTCGTACAACGACGAGTTCGAAGGCGCGGCGTGGGCCGATGAGCAGTGCGCGATCGGCAATGTCGGTCTGCCGGTCGAGGGCGAGCAACGTTTGGTCGTCAATCGCGATGAACGGCGAGCAGCGGCATTTAGCGGCTATATCTACGGCTGGAAAGACAACACCGCTCAGGGCACGCACGGGCGTTTGGACAAAGCGGGTCGGCTGCTTTCTATCTACAAGGAGATCGGCGCCGAATGTGTACGCAAGATCGATGGTTCCTTCAATGCCGTCGTGGTCGACAGCAACAAGCGGCAGTTGATTCTCGGCACCGACCGCATGGGTCATCGGCAGTTGTACTACTACGAAGACGACGCCTACTTTCTGTTTGCAACCGAGATAAAAGCCCTGCTCGCGTACGAGCGATTCGATCGATCAGTCGACCGTCGGGCGATCGCCGATTACTTCAATTTCAGCTATTGTTTGGGTGATCGGACGTTTTTCGAGCGCGTGAAGCGTTTCCCCGGCGGCTATGTCGCTATCGTTACACCCGAGAATACCAGTTTCGAACGCTATTGGGACTTCCATTTCGACCACGAGTCGACGTCGTCGATCCCGGAGCTTGTCGAAGAGCTGGATACGATTTATCGCGGCGTGATCCGCAAGCAGATCGGCGATGCCAAAGACGTGATCGTGCCGCTCTCCGGTGGACTGGACTCACGGTTTATTATCGCTCACGTGCTGGACATGGGGATCGAGCCGCACTGCTTCACGCACGGCGTACCGGGCTGTCTTGATCTGAAGGTCGCTGAGGAAGTGGCGTCGACACTGAACCTCAAGCACCATCGCTTTGTCGATATTCAGCCGCAGTGGTTTGTTGAGAGTCACGATCGGTTTGTGTATCTCACCGACGGTATGGTCAATGCCAACCCGTGCATGCTGCTGGCGATATCGGCGCAGTATGGCCTGTCGGCGCGGTCGACGGTGTTCGCGAACGGGATTTTCGGCGGCCCCACCAATTTCGGCAGTTCGTATTTCCGTGCCTATGATATCGTCGATCATATGAGTCACGAAGACCAGATACGAAATCTTCGCCGCTCGCTGTTTGGGGATCTGGCGACCGATGAGTCGTATGAGAAGTTTGCCCCCGGCTTTCGCGAGATGGCGCGCACGCAGTACGGGATCAGTCTCGAAGAGGAGTTCGTGAAATACCGGGGCGTCTCGGAGAGGTTTCATCACCAGAAGGACGTCTTTTTCATCCGCAACCGCCTGACGAGGTTCATGAACCAGGTCGACTGCAACCGCTATTTGTGGCACGATCATTTCGCGCTGTACGACGACGCCCTGCTGGACTTCTACCTCCGGCTGCCATCGAAGATCAAGTGCTCGCGGAAGTTTTTCTCGGAGTATTTCAAGACGAAGCTTCCCGAGCTGGCGCGTATCACCTACCAGGGAACCGGTGTCAATCTGTACGAGAAGCCGTCGGCCTGGCTCCAGCGGCGCCGCAAATGGACCAGGCAGTTCCGGTACTATGTCGGCCGGCTGTCGGCCGGGAAGATCAATCTTTACGATCTGAGCACGTACTACCAGTACGACCAGTGGTTCCGAACACACAAGCCGCTTCGTGAGTTCGTGACGTCGCTGTTGCTCGACAGGAAGACACTCGATCGGGGCTATGTCGACCGTGATGGACTGACGAAGCTGATTTCGTGGCAGAAGCGAGGCGGGAACAACTTCGGTGCATTGTCGGCGATGAGTTCGCTGGAGAGCTGGTTCCGGCAGTTTGTCGACCGCTAGGCGTGGACGCGGGCTTCTTTGCCCGTGCACTCGAGGATCGTCTGGCGTATCAAGCATTCCATGGCATCAAACAACGGCACCGGGCAGTCTTTCTGATTGTAGAGCAGGGGCAGTTCGGTACAGCCGGAGATGATCGCTTCGCTGCCGTGCGCGGCCAACCAGTCGAGCGCCCAGAGCATCTTGGTCCGGGCCGGTTCGATATAGCCGGCCTTGATGCCGTCTTCGCCGTACAACCCCGACATGACATAGCGTTCCTGCAGATCATCGGTGAGCACCATCGCCTCTCTCCCCTGCCGTTCCAGCTCATTTTGAAACAGCCGGGTGCTGATAGTACCGGTGGTTGCCATGATGCCCACCGTCGTCACGGAAGGGGCCTTGCGAACGATCGCCGAGACGGTCTCTTCGACCATGCTGAGCACCCTGCATGAAACCGCCGCGCGAACGTCCGCGATGAAATGATGCGAGGTAACGCAGGCGAGGATGATGATATCACAGCCGTTTTTCTCGAGTAGCTGCGCGGACTCCAGCAGGGCCGGTTCGGACGATGGTCCCCTGCCGAGAATACCGGCGGTGCGGTCGGGGATGTCGGTGTTGGAATAGAGAATCGTGGGAATATGGTCCTGATCGACTTTGACCGGTGTCATGTCGACCAGCCGACGGTAGGCGTCGGCGCCTGCAGCGGCGCCCATGCCGCCGATAATACCCAGTAATTTTCTTCCGGTGTTCGTCATTGGCTCTATGTCTCGAAGGGTGTGGCAGGCTGTCCTGCCTCAGTATAGATATCGGAGCCACCGGCCAAAACTGAAATTCTCCGCCAGTCTGCTCCGTCCCGATTCCTTGTCTCTAACCAGTCGGCCCCTTGCCCTGTTCCGCCACCATGTCAACTTCGAGTTTCCGTTTCTTGATCATCTTCCGGAGTGTCTTCTTCTCTTCACTGTTGAAAAACGGCGTCACCCAGAGGATGACAACGTAACACAGCCCGATCAGCGCCTTGATAGCCCCATCGAGATAGATCGACCCGGTATCGACCAGCAGCGTGACGAGATAAAGACCGATAGCCGTCCCGAACAACGTCAGGACGCGCACCCATTCGACCTGGATCGGGAAGAAGCGGTTCGAGTAGTAATAGGTCATGGCGACCTTGAACAGGAAGCAAATCACGGTGGCGATAGCCGCTCCCCAGATACCCCAGATCGGGATGAGGGCGAAGTTCAGCGCCAGATTCAATATGCCGTTCGAGACGTTCACGTACGCAAGGTACTTCGTCTTCTTCTCCATCATGATACCGATGTTGAAGTGGTAGTGGAAGGAGAAGATGGTGTAGGCGAGTACGATTATCGGCACGACTTTGTAGGCGGGCCAGAAGGGCTCGGTAGCCATGACCTTGATGATTTCCTTGGAAAGCACGGAGATCATCAATCCCATGAACAACGCGGTCGTGACGAAGTAAGTGAAGATACGAGCGTAAAGCCGCTCGGATTCTTCCTGGCTGAAGGTCTCAAATCGTCGCGGCGTCCAGACCAGGTTAAACGGTGCGGTTACGAACTGATTGACCAGACCGCCGATCTTGTAACCGAGAGAGTACAGACCGGCGGCGCCGAGATCGACGTATTCTTTGATGAAGTAGCGGTCTGAGGCATGCACGACATAGGCGGAGATGTTCGACGGTATCAGCGGGAGACCGAACTTGATCATTTCCCAGACGACGCGCCAGTCGACACGAAGGCCGACTCTTCGGAGAATCTGGGCAGTCATAGCCGCGCACACGATGCTCTGCGCCAGCAGTGTCGAGACAAGAATCCCGTAGACCCCCCACTCGACCACCACGACGAAGTAAATATTCAGCCCCAGCGTGAGCACGGTGCTGGTCAGGCGGTAGAACAGGAATGTTTTCGACTCCATCCGCGCCCGGAAGTAGGCGTTGCCGATCGGCGTGATCATGCCGACCGCCAGCGTGAGCAGGGCGACGGAGAAATATGAGGCGAAGTCGGTCGAATCGAGTACCAGTCTGGCGAACAGCGACGAAAACGGGACGAGTCCGATCACCAGCAGGGCGGCCAGACCACCGTAGCCCAAGAAGCCCGAGCTGACAACCTTATTGCGCTTGATTTCGTCGTCATAGTCGAAATAGAAACGACTAACCGCCGCCTCGATACGCATCCCTATCACCATGGCGATGAGATTCGAGGTCATGTAGATCAGTTCGAGGACGCCGTAGTCGGAGGGAGTGAGATACCGCGTGTAGATCGGTATCATGAGGAAACTGATGAAGCGGTCCATCACGTTGGCCAGGCCGTAGATGGAGCCATGGCGGGCGAGCAGTTTGACCTCGCCCTTTACCGAGGTGCCCATGTGTTTATCAGTCTCCGAGTGCTTGGTTTGTTGGTCCCTGACGGGGCCGAGTGATTGCCAGTTATAACTCTGTCGAACTCTTCCGGTTCCGCAGGGAACACGTCACCACCAGCGATTGTCTGTCGTGCTTTCTTGTGCCGGGGGAAACGGAGAACGTATCTACTCTCGGCGTTACAGCCGTGATTATCGATGCCATAGTCAGACTATTTCAGCAAAACCATCTTGCAGCGGCTTTCGGTCCGGTCGGCTTCGAGGGAAGAGAAATACACCCCCGACGAGACGCGGAAGCCGTCGTCATCAACCCCATCCCACACCACCGAATGCTCTCCGCTCGATTGGATGCCGTCGACCAACTGCCGCACCTGCTGACCCATAATGTTATAGACCGTCAGTGAAACATGGCAGGCGCGGGGCAGGTAATACGCAATCACGGTCGAGGGATTAAACGGGTTGGGATAGTTCTGATAGAGCGTGAAATCAACCGGGAGGATCTCTCCTGTGCCGCTGCCGAAATCGGTCCTGGCCTCAGCCGAATCGACCACCGAGAGCCCCGGATCGTTACCGGCTTCGTCGTATACCTTCATGCCGACATAGTACATCGTGCCGGGGATCAGCCCCGATATCGTCATCGACTGATTCGAACCTGCCGCCGCCGGGCTGGGCTCCGCCTGAACCTGCATCGCGCCTGACCAGGTCTGCTCGGTCAGCAGATCGGTGTCATACCGGATATCGTAGTGATCGGCCCAGCCGGTCTGATCGTCATCACCGGGCGCAGTCCAGTTGAGATCGATCTGCCCCTGTGCCGACCCGGTGGTGGCATCAAGATCGTCGATCCACCCCGGCGCGGTAGTGTCGACCTCGCCCGACCCGCCTATCAGGATCCTGGAGAAATAGACCGTGTACGGATCGGTACCGGTGGTCCAGAAGACCGGGATGAACGTCGCGTTGTCCGGCACGTGGAAGGTCGTGTTGGCGCAGACATTGGTCTCCCCGTTCAAACCGGCTGAGACCAGCTGCGGCGAGGTCCAGCTTTGCGATGACTGCGACCACTTCTTGTAGTAGATCATCGATGACGTCGTTGCCGATGTCGACTTCTTGGCATAAAACACGTAAAGGTCATCGCCATGGACGGTCGAGTGCGGATACCACTCCATGCCGTCGGTATTGGGCGAGGTGTCGATTACTTCATAACTCCAGCTGCCGGTGCCGTTGTTGTAGTTCTTCCAGAGGTGGTGCAGCTGGTCGTTGTCGCCGAACACGAGGTGCATAACCGTATCGTTGACGACATTGTGCGTAAACGCGCGCTCGTAGCCCATGTTCACGCCGTAAATCGAATGATCAGGACGGGCTTCGAACGAACTCCCGTTCCACAGATAGTACTCGTACCCTTTGCTGCTCTCCAGATGCAGCACGACAAGGCAGGCGCGGCCATCGGAAAGAAACGGCATCGAACCGATGCGAACGTTGTTGGTGCCGGTAGCATAAGCCAGTCCACTGGTCCAGGTAGCTCCGTCGTTGTCGGAGTATTGATAGCGGACATTCTCACTGGGGACGTCCCCCTCGCGGGTGAAGACCCAGATGCGCCCGTTGCCGTCGACCATGACGTTGGAGCGATGAGCGCCGGAGGTACCGGGGAACTCAACCAACGGTCCGCGATCGGATTCACTTTGAGCCGGAGCGTCAAACTTGCGGAAGCCGACTCCGGGAAAAGTGAAGTACAGCTCACCACCGTATCCGAACAGGGAGAGATGGAAATCCATGTAACCGTTGGCTTCGATTTGAATTGTCGAGGTGCTCCAGGAGCTGCCGCCATCGGTGCTGTAGGTCATGGAGCTGGCGCTGGTTGCCGAACTGGCATAGCCGAGCCAGAGGTTATTCGGATTGCTCGGTGACTGGTACGCCTTCCACCGCGGGATGCCAAGGGTGGTATTGCGAGCTCCCGAATTGGCGATCGGTATCGGCGGCGTAATTGTCTGAGCCGAGATCAGTTCAGCGGCGCCGAGGACGATCGCCAGCAGCAGCGCCAGCGCGCCCGCCCCGGTTCGGATTCGAGTCATATGTGGTATTTCCTTCTCCTGTGCTGCCATAGTGATAGACGATTACAGATCAATGCGCAAGGCAATTTCCCTGTCATCTCAGTTATCGGCAGACAGCAAGGGGATACTGAACCTTTTCTGGGTCGCGCAGGCGATCCCTCAGTACTAACAAGTTCTTATACCACAGGAGCTTGTATGAGATGATCAGGCCGTCGCCCTCATGGGCACTCGTTAGGGGGAGGACCGGACTGAAACAGGTAGTTTACGAGATAAATCAGGTCGCTTAAATCCATGCTGCGATTGGTGCTGATATCCCCTTCGGCGGCACAGTCGGGAGCCGGCCCGCCCAAGAAGAGGTAGTTGACCATGTAAATGGCATCAGACAAGTCGACATCCTCTTCAGGATCGCCGTTCACGTTGCCCGTCAACCCGACGCAGCAGGAACCGAGCGAGAGCTGCACGGAGCTCGACCAGGAGCTCGAATCCGATCCATCGACCGCCACCGCGCGAACTCGCCAGAAGTAGGTTTCGCCCAGCGACAATTGATCGAACCCCGCCGATACCAAACCGGCATCCACCTGGCCGATCTTCAGAACGGGCTGGGTGAAGGAGGCTGAGGTATCCAGGGCGAACTGGTAGTCCAGCGTGTAGTAAGACGGCACCACCTGGGCAACCGTAGTGATAGTCAGGGTCATGGTGTCGGGGGTGCCGCTGACGACGCTCGGCACCTTGATACCTGCGGCGAATCCCGAGGGAGAGTTGGAGATGCCGGAGAGATTACCGGCGTCATCGTAGGTACGCACGGCAGCGTAGTAGATGCCACCCGGCGTGAGCCCCTGAACGGTCGCGCTCTGCGACTGTCCGGGCGACACCGGAGCGGGCGGATTTTGCAGTGTCGTGGCGCTGTTCCAGTTGGCCGCGTTAATCGGATTCAGGCTGTACTTAACGACATAGTGCGAGGCCTGCCCGATCATCCCGTCATCACCGGGCGCCGTCCACTCCATCCGGTACCCGCCCTTAACGGTGGCGGGGCCGGAGACGAGATTCGTGATAGTGGAAGGCGGTGTCGTGTCCGGCGTGATATCATCGAGCTGTATCTTCGCAAAGTAGATATCGTAGTTCGAGGTTCCGGAGGCCCAGAAGACCGGGATGTAGTCGGCGTTGATCGGCACCTGGAAGCAGGTATTGGGGTCGACATTGTAAGAGTCGGATTGCCCGCCGGATACCTGTACGGGAGAAGTCCAGACGCGACTAGTCTGCGACCACTTCTTGTAGAAGATCTGCGACGATGCGTCGGAGGTCGAAGTCTTTTGCGAGTAAAACAGGTACAGGTCGTCGCCCCTGACCGTACTGGTCGGCGACCAGTCCATATCCGATGTAAACGACGACGACTCGATGATCTGGTGATTCCACTGACCGACACCGCCTTCGTAGCTCTTCCACACGTGGTGCAGGTCGTTGTTGAGGCCGAAGATCAGGTGCATCACGGTATCGGCGATAACATTGTGACAGAACGAACGGGTATAGCCCATGTCGGCGGCGTAGATCGAATGGTCCTGCTCGGCGACGAACTGGCTGCCGTTCCAGAGATAGTATTCATAGCCCCGATCATCGTCGAGATGCAGGACTACCAGCGCCGGACGGCCGCCGACATACGGCATCGAACCGATCCGCACGTTCGGGGCGCCGGTCGCCACCGCCGTACCGCGAGTCCATGTCGAGCCGTTATTGTCGGAATATTGGTAGCGGACGTTTTCAGACGCGTGGTCGCCGTCGCGGGTAAACACCCAGATTCGGCCGTTGTCATCGACCATGATATTCGATCGATAGGACGGTGCCGTGCCGGCCAGTTCAACCAGCGGCCCGCGGTCGGACTCACTGTGGGCCGGCGCGTTGAACTTGCGGAAGTCAACACCGGGGAAGGTGAAGTACAGCTCGCCGTTGTAGCCGAACAGCGAGAGATGGAAATCCATGTAGCCGGCGTTGGAAATCTGAATCGGCTCACTGCTCCAGGTCGCGCCGCCGTCGGTCGTATAAGACAGCTCACTGGCCGATGACGACTGACTGGCGTAGCTGATCCAGAAGTTGTTCGGATTGCTCTCCGACAGGTACCCTTTCCAGCGCGGGATGCCGAGCGTCGGGCGGTTGGCGCCGGACGATGCGACATAGACCGGGTCGGTGATCTCCTGGGCATAGGGGGTCGCCGCTCCGACAAGGAGCATGGCGGCAAAAACGATTATGGCGGGCGTTAGAAACTTCTTCGATCCTGGTTGCGTCACAGTTCCATCCTGTTTTTATCTCTCGAGGCGCCACTCCGATGACGGCGTCATTTCGGTGCGTTCGGGCATACCTGTCCGAATGCAACAGGTCAGCAGAGTCGGTTGTTCCGAGCCCGAGGAGTTGACAGTTACGTTAGAAATCTCTCGCTATGGCGCATCCGTATTATGAATGTACATGCAGTAATACGAGTAAGTACTCGCCCGGAATATACGGAAAAACCGCGAAAAGACAAGGTTTTCCGACCTCTTACAGACTAGCGTTTGGTTAGGCCGATAGCGATTGACTTTATCCACGTTTCTGCCGATTCTTGGGAAGAAGGGCGATTCAGTCCCCGGTCTCCAGGCTCAGAAACGACTGATCTCACAAAAGGAAGCGCTGCAATGTCCGGATTTATCGATCTCCTCAAATACAACCCCCTGGTGGTCAATCTGTACGACTCCATTCTCGACGGCAAGTGCCGGACGGTCGATGGATTCGTGTTCGTGGCAACGACCGGACGAAGCGGCTCGCAGAGCCTCAGCAAAATCTTTCAGGCAGCCGACGATGCTGTCTGCTTCCATGAGCCGTACCCGATCATGGCTTCGGACTACCCCGACCCGGAGACCAAGCAGGCGTACTTCCGGCACCTCTTTCATTCTCGCAAGCGGATCAATGTCAAGCGCGCCGCGGCCGGACATCGGTACTACGTCGAGACCAATCACCAGTTTATCAAGAATTACGCGGAGATGGCGATCGAGGAATTCGGCGACAAGCTCCGAGTCCTGCATATCTCGCGCGATCCGCTCAAAGTGGCGGCGTCTTTTTATGCAATCGACTCCATTCCCGGCAAGACCCGCACCGGCCGCGCCTATTTGCTCTACCCCGACCACAGGGATAACCTGCTCCAGATGGGGGATCTGCTGCTGGGCGATCCGGAGTTCGAGCACGATCTGTATAAATGTCTCTGGTACTGGTACGAGATCGAAGCCCGGGTCAAAGCGACCCGGCAGAAGTTCCCGCAGGTCCGCTGGCACTCGATGAAGACCGAGCAGCTCAATGACAAGCAGGCACTGGTGCAGATGTTTGAAGCGCTGGCGATCGTGCACGACCCCGAGCGGCTCGATGCTCTGGTTGGTTCGCGAGTCAACACCAAAACCGAGTTGAAGAAAAAAGCGGTCGATCTGAAAGAGGTCGAAGACAAAAACGATCGACTGGTCCGCAAGATGGAAGAGCGCTATGGCGAGGGATTCTGGAAGTAGCGCCGAGACGAGCGTAAAAAGCAGCGACGGCCCGCTTACGAGCGGGCCGTTTTCATTTCCGAGATAATCGGATCGAGCAGACCGCGAATCTCACGGCGAAGTCCGGTCGGGCCCACGATCAACCCGGTGAGCAAAGTCGAGCGGTTGTTGAAGGTCGGCTCGGAGCCGTCGAGCGTCTCCACGAAACCGCCGGCAGCGAGAATCAGCGCCGCGCCGGCGGCAACATCCCACTCGTTTTTCGGTGTCAGTGTCCAGGTCGCATCGCACTGACCCGCGGCGACGAGACCGAGCTTGTAGGCCACCGAACCGGTCGGGCGAACCTCGAATGGCGACTGCTCGAACCGATCCCACTCACCGCGCTTGATCTCACTTCGACTGGCCAGCACCACGGCGCCGTCGAGTGAGCCTCGCCTGGAGGGGTTGGCTGAGGCGCCGTTGTAGGTGATGCCGGTTTCGATCGAGCCGATGATCGTCTCGCCGCTGGCCGGATTGCAGATCCCGCCGGCGACCGGTCTGCCGTTTTGAACCAGTCCAACCGACACGCACCACTCTGGTATGCCTTTGACGAACTCCCGGGTGCCATCGAGCGGATCGACAATCCAGACGCGTTCGTACTCCAGGCGCTCCGGATTGTCGCGGGTCTCTTCGGAAAGCCACCCTTCGCCGTCCCTGAGCAGTAACTCCCGAAGAGCAGTATCCACCGCGCGATCGGCTTCGGTCACCGGGTCTCCGCCGCCCTTGTCGTCGGCTTCGATTCTCCCCGGCGTAAAACGGCTGAATATCTGTTTCGCGGTGTCCAGCGCCAGTTGGATGCGCTGCAGGGTTTCCTGTCGGTCGGTCATCGTTCCTCCGTTGGCAGCATTCGGGCCGTAATGCTATTGCACATCGCGCGCCTGCACGCCGATGTATCCTTCGCGCTCCAGGTGCATAAGAATTTCCCACACCGCTTCTTCGGGTGCAAGTTCAGTGGTGTCGAGCGAAAGGTCGGCATCGTCCGGGACCTCATAGGGATCGGAGATACCGGTGAATTCCTTGATGATACCCGCGCGTGCTTTTTCATAGAGTCCCTTGCGGTCGCGCGATTCGCATGTCTCGAGGGGCGTAGCGACATGCACCAGCAGGAAGCCGCCGCCGGGCGAGACCATTCTGCGAACTTCCTTGCGGACCGCATCGTACGGAGCAATCGGCGCACAGATAGCGATGCCGCCGTTTTTGGTTATCTCCGACGCGACGAAGCCGATCCTTCGGATATTGATATCGCGGTGCTCTTTCGAGAAGCCCAGCTCCGAGGAAAGGTGCTTGCGGACTATGTCGCCGTCGAGCAGCGTCACCGGCCGCCCGCCGAGCTGCAGGAGTTTCACCAGCAGGACGTTAGCGATAGTCGATTTCCCTGCCCCGGAGAGGCCGGTGAAAAAGACCGTAAATCCCTGTTCGTAGCGCGGCTTGTGGGTGCGGCGAAGCTGCGCGGCTGTCTCGCCGAAGGTAAACCAGTCCGGGATCTCGCGGCCGTGGTCGAGACGGTCCTTCAGATCGGAGTCCGCGATGGTCAGGACACGGGCGTTTTTCGGGATGTTCGTCTCGCTGCGGAATTCGTCGAGATCCTCGACATAGTACAGCTTCTCGAACGGGATCATCACCACCCCGGCGGCCTCACCGTGCTTTTTCCACAGGTCGACGTAGGCGGACTCTTTATAGGCGGGCTTGTCGCCTGGCGGATTGGTCAGTGCCGGGTCGACGATGAAATGCGTGCAGCCGTAGTTTTTGTGAATCAGCGCATGCCAGAGGGCCTCGCGAGGACCGGCGTAGCGAAGGTGCAGCGGCAGAAGCGAGAGACGTGTCGTCTGCGGCGGATAGGCTTTGTCTATGTCGCGATAGCATCGAATGCGCGTGAAATAATCCTTGTTCTCGGGGCGCGAAGAGTCCACCATCGGCTGCAGGAGCAGGTTCGCTTTGGCTTCGAGCGCCGCCCGGTAGGTGAAGGTCTGCTCGGCGCGATGCATGACGCGGTTGCTTTGATAGGCGACCGTCCGACGCCAGCCGAGCTGCGCGAGTTCCTCGCGGATCGACCTGGGGGTGTGGCGCAGCGACGGGAAGTCGTAGTGCACCGGCGCCTGCAGCGCTTCTATCCTGCCACCGACAAAGACGGGGTTCAGGTCGTTGACAAACTGCGTAACACCGGCGTGGTCGGCGCTGGTGGTGCCGAACAGCTTTTTGGCGTCGGCATTTCGGTCGGGAGTCCAGACGTCATCGACATGCAATGCCGCCAGCATGACGCCTTCGGCATCGCGAAGTGACAGGGTCGCGCCCGGCTTGAGTTTGCTGCCGACTGCGTCGGTCACGTCGAGCACGATCGGGATCGGCCAGAGCGTGCCATCCGGCAGTCTCATGTCGTTCACGACCGACTCATAGTCCTTCCGGGAGAGGAAACCGTCAAGCGGCGAGTAGGCGCCCGAGATAAGCAGTTCCAGATCGGCCACCTGCAAAGGGGTCAGATCCCAGGACAGCCAGTCCCGCGATTGTGTTTTCAGCTCACCGGCGCGCTGCTCGTCGACAATGAGATCCTTGAGATCGTCTCCGTGGGGAGCAATAAGGTGTTTGAGAACCCGAGTTTTCACGCATTCACCTGCAACAGATTAGAGTGTGTTCGTTCGTACGTTTGGAATCGTGCCGACCCAGTGCCGTCGCCCCCGTCGGCAGTATCGATATCTCGCAGCTATTTCACTGCCTGCTCTTTCATGGTATCGGTCGATCCGGCCCGCTCAGCCGAGCTCATATCTGCGCCTCGTCCGGCCAGAGTTCGAAACAGCTCGGAGAGGAAGCCCCAGCCCAGCCCGATATGGATAGTCGGATAGATAGTCAGCAGCTTGGGGAGGAAGTGCGAACCGTGTTTGCCCGCGATCGACGCCGACGACAGAAAGATCATCAGCGCGTACAGCCCGTAGGTCCCCAGGAAAAACCAGCCGACATGCGGCAGCAGCAATGAAAGAAAGGCCAGCACAAAGAGGCCGGCGGTAAACATCGCCGGGATCAGCGTCCCGGGGGCCAGTGTTCCCGGGTGTTTCCGGGCCAGCCGAAGCCGCCCGATACCATAGCGCTTCATCTGGTGGAAGAGCCGGGTGATGTTCTCACGGGGGTAGTAATAGACCGCTACCTTGAGCGAGGTAAACGCCTGCCGTCCGCTCAGGTGCACCCGGTAGTTGAACTCGACGTCTTCGCAGGCATCAAAGCGCTCGTCGTAGTAGCCGACCGCTTCGAATACTTCGCGACGATAGGTCGCCCCAGAGGAGGTCGGGTTGACGTAGGCATCGCGATCGGTGTAAATCGTGGAGTCGAGTCCATGACCGATAGTCGAGCGCCGGGCCAGGGCCACCGCCTTCTGGAAATCGGTGTTTTCGGGGGTCTCCAGAAACTGCGGACGTGAGAGGGCATCAACCTTTTTCTCGAGCATCAAGCGGGCGGTGTTTCTGAGCAGTTGGTTGTTGTCTATGTAGGTATGGCCATCGATGAACGTGACAATATCCCCGCGGGCCGCTTTCGCACCGACGTTTCTCGCCGCCGAAGACAACCGTTTGGGGTTGTTCAGCAATCTCACGCGGGAGTCCTGCTCGGCTATTTTCCGGACAATCTCCACCGTTCGGTCATCCGATTCTCCGTCAACGACCAGCACTTCCATCCGATCGGACGGGTAGTCCTGCTCGAGGACGTAGGTGATCGTCTGGGCGATAAAGCGCTCTTCATTGCGGATCGGTATGACAACCGATATGAACGGAACCGGCTCGGACATGTATCTCCTCAGAGGGTTTATTCAAAGCTGTCGGATGATCCTGCCAAAGGGTACAGTCCTTTGAAACGATGTCAACCCAAAAGCGTTCCCGAAATGACTAGCGGAGGGGTTTAGACGAAGTTGACGCCTGGGAGCCGCAGACGAGTGAGTCCGGAAGCTCTTTCGCCGCCGCCCGCGTGGCTTCGATAGCCTGCTCGGGAGCGGATGGCTTGGAGGCCGGGAAGAGCGATGTCACGGCCAGTACAAGACAGGCCAGAATGACCAATAAACGAGACATATCTATTCGATTTCCCTTCTCAGGGCGGGTCTAAATGGTGTAGAGGTAAATGCCCCGGCTGTATTCAGGATGTATGGGCAGTCGATTAGACTGCCATTATTTCGGCCCAACGGCGTGCCCTTCGTTTCGGCCGACCCGCGAATATAAGTGGATATGATCGATTTGCCCTTACTATTTTTTTGCCGATCTGAAAAAAAGTGTGCTATACTTGAGTCGTTCACGGCTCCGGCCGGAGCGGCAGATGCACACAGGAAGGCTCTCCCATGGATGACAAGTCAGTACAAGATATTATGGTGCCGCTAGATGCGTGCGCGGTGGTGTCCGAAGAGGCCACCTTTGGAGACATCTTTCTGGCGCTCGAAGAGGCTCAGCAGCACATCCCTCCGGGGCGCCCACCCTACCAGACAGTTCTTGTCACCGACCGCCGAAGACGTGTCGTCGGCAAAATCGGCCAGCTCTCACTGCTTCGGGCACTCGAACCGAAGTTCAACGTCCTGGCCGATCTCGAAGCGGTCCCGGGAGCAGGTGTCAACGAGCAGTTCCTGTCCTCGATCATGGATCACTACGAGTTCTACCAGGACCGGCTCTCCGAATTGTGCCGGGCGGCGATGAATATCCCGGCGGGCAGCATCATGCACCCGATCTCCGAGAGTGTCGAAGCCGATATGTCGCTGAACGAAGCAATCCACAAGCTGGTGACCTGGGAGGCATTGTCGGTTCCGGTGAGGCGCGATGGCGATGTTGTCGGACTGCTGCGTCTTGTCGATCTTTTCGCCGAGCTGTCCCGGACGGTTCTCGAGCTGCGCGGATTGAACCAGGCAGGGAACGAATAGCGGTATGTCTCGCGTACTGCTGGTCGATCAGGACAGCGCCGACCGCTCGCGCATTGCGACCGCACTGGCGGAACGCGGTATCGCCACGCTCGAGGTTGATCGAGGCGAAGAGGCGCTCAAGCTGGTTCGTTCGTCGAGCGATATCGATATCGTGGTGCTCGATCGCAAACTCCCCGGCATGAGCGGCGAGCAATTGCTCCAGGAAATCAAGTCTTTCAAACCGGCCGTCCATGTCATCATGCTGACCGCCCACGGGTCGTACCGCTCGGCGATGGAGAGCGGGCGGCTCGATGCCTTTTCGTATCTGGAGAAACCGTGTGAGATCGATGATCTGGAAGCGGTGATCGCCGAGGCGCGCGCCGACAAAGTGCACGCCATGGCGCGGCACGAAATCCCACATGGTTTCTCCGGGTCAATCTTCCGCTGGTTGATCGGCTCCAACGGCTCCCGCCCGGGAGTCGTACTGCTGGGAGCTATCATTCTGGCGGCGCTGCTGATCTCTGACCCGCCGGAGCGCATGCTGACTCTTCTGTCCGCCCCCAAGACGGGCAGTATGCAGGATGTCAATCTCGGTTATGCCGGTTATCGTAAGATGGCCGAGGGAGAAACCGTCGCCCGGCATTTCAGCACACTGCATGGTTTCGACCGGAAGGCGACGGCGGATGACGGCTCGGCTGTCGCTGTCCCGCTCCCGCCCGAGAAAGTCGCGTTCAAGGCGCAGGTGATGCTCGGTACGTTGATAATCGCCGCTTTGTTCTGGGCGACCGGCGCCGTTCCGGTCGGCGTGACGGCGCTGCTGGTCGGTGTCCTGATGTACTTCCTTGGCGTCATGAAGCCGGACGCGATCGCGCAGGCGTATGCCAAGGACGCTGTGATCTTCATATTCGGCGTGCTGGCGATTGCCTCGGCGATCAGCAAGACCGGGCTCGATCGGCGGATCGGGTTACTGCTACTGGGGCCGGCTTCGAGTCTTCCCCGCCTGTTGTTTATCTTCCTGCCGTTGTTGGCGATCGGCTGCTCGTTTATTTCCGAACACGCGTTTGTGGCCTTTATCATGCCGTTGTTCATGATGATCTATGTTAGTTCGGTGACGGCGGTCGGAATTCGCCGCGACCGGGCGTTGGCGGTCATGTTCATTCTCTCGATCTGCTTTGCGGCTAATATCGGCGGTCCCGGCTCCCCTGCGGCAGGCGGCCGGAATGCGATCATGCTGGGAATACTGGGCGACTACGGCGCCGCGCCGACGTTCGGTGAGTGGGTAATGTACGGTCTGCCGTTTGTGCCGGTCATGGCGCTGGTGGTCGCGGCGTACTTCTACTTCGTATTCCGACGTAAAATCGCCGTGCGAACGCTGGATGTCTCTTCGATAGTCCGCCATGCTGCCGAGAAGATCGGCCCGATGCACCGCGATGAATATATCGTCGCGGGAAGTCTGCTCGGACTGGTGCTGCTGTGGATCACGCTGAGCGACACGTTTGGCATGGGCGGCCCGGCCATTCTGTGCCTGGTGGTGCTGAATATCTTCCGGGTGATCCGCTGGCGCGACATGGCGGGGATTCCGTGGGATGTCGTCGCTCTGTATGCTTCGGCGTGCGCTCTCGGTAAAGGTCTGGCCGACACCGGCGCGGCCCTGTATCTCGCCGATGGTTTCGTGTCGCTGCTCCCGGCAGTGTTTCGCAGCGGCGAAGGGTTGGCGATCGCGACGTCGCTGTTCACCGGTATTTGTACGCAGTTCATGAGCGATGGTGCGACGGTCTCGGCGATCGGACCGATTACGGTCCCGATGGCGCTCATATCCGGAACGGCGCCGTGGATGGTCGGTCTGGCGACCGCGTTCGCATCATCGTTCGCCCACATGCTGGTAATTGGAACGCCGAACAACGCGATCGCCTACGCTCTCGCGAAAGATCCGCTCACCGGCGAGCAGCTGGTCCGGCTGGGAGATTTCTTCAAGCACGGCTTCTTTGTCCTGCTGCTGTCGTTTGTGGTATTGTGGGGCTGGGTCTTTTTCGGCTACTGGCGCTGGATAGGTTTCTAGACAAAACAAAACGTGGCCGGACAGAGGAGGAAGTACCGGCCACGTTACTCGTGGACACACCCCGCCCGAAGACGGGGTGTGGTGACAGCTAAGCACGAGATAGGGGGATCACTTCAGCATGATCATCTTCTTCGTTTCACGGAATTCGCCGGCGACAATCCTGTACAGATAAATCCCCGAGGCAACTTCCGTGTTGCCGTTGCCCCGTCCATCCCACTCGACGGTGTAGAATCCCGTTGCCTTCACCTCATCGACCAGCGTGCGCACGAGCTGTCCGCGCACGTTGAAGACCTCGATCCGCACGTCCGAGCGTACCGGAACGGCGTAGTCGATCTGCGTGGTCGGGTTAAACGGGTTGGGATAGTTCTGGGTCAGCGCGAAATCACCCGGGAGAGTCGGGTCATCTTCGTCGCCGGTACCGGTCGAGAACTCGAAAAAGGCCTCGGCCGAGGAGATGTTCGACAACCCCGACGGGTTGTTCTCTTCGTCGTACGCAATGATACCAACATAGTACACCGTACCCGGTGTCAGACCGGTCAGGGTCAACGTTTCGGTTGAACCGGCCGAGTCCGGAGTCGGAGCGCTCGCAAACACCGTCGCGGAGCTCCAGGTGCCGGATGTAATCGAGTCGGTATCATAGCGTATCTCATAGGAACTGGCCCAGCCATCGACGCCATCGTCACCGGGGGCACTCCAGGTGATGTCGATCTCGCCGTCCGACGTACCTGTCGAGGCGCCGAGGTCGGCGATAGCCGAAGGTGGTACGGCGTCCGGGGCAGTCGTCCGGCTTACCACATTCGACAGGGGCGACCAGTTGTCGGCTTCATCGCCGGCTTTGATCGCGAAATAGTAGGTCGTCGAAGATTCCAGTCCGGTCACTTCAAACGACTCGGCAGTACCGGCAGAACTCGGGCTCGGTTCGCCCGTCACCTGCGCGGCGCTGCTCCAGTTGGCATCGTTGATTAACGATGTCGAGTAGCGGATGTCATAGACAGCGGCCGTGCCCGTTGCTCCATCATCGCCCGGGGCAGTCCAGGTGAGCGTGATGGAACTGTTCGCGGCGGCGCTCGCGTGAAGAGCAGCCGAAGCCGGCGACGTCAGGGCAACAACCAGCAATATAGTCAGGGAGATTGACGCCAGGGAGAGTGTGTTGTGTTTGTAAATGTGCAATGCGCTCATTCCCTATTCCTTTCAGGTCATCCGTATCTTGTCCGCTTGAGCGAGTACAAAAAGCGGGCCGAATGTTCCTCTTTTCACAATGCGCTGTTTCACAGTGCATTAGATGAAACATCGGTGTAGGACTCTCTCCACAGTCCGCGGTTTTGCTGTTCAGACGGTGATCAAATGCTCAGGGCAGGTACAGGGTGAGCGTTCATCCGGTGGGCACAGGTGAGGGGCCGGCGCTGTCTTGGTGGAACGTTTTGATTCATTTCATTACCTCCGTTTCTGTACTCGGAGAGAATGAGTTTTTCTAAACAAAAATGATAGTTATTACCTTGTTAATGGGGCCGCGAATAGGTCTCCCGGCAATCATTCGGAGTCTCATGATCGGAGATAAGTGACTGGGGGATCGTGTGCTGGCAGGAGCAACGGCCGCCCGGCGCGGCCTCAGTTGATCCTGTTAAAATTTCGTGAGCGGTTGGAGGCCGTGACAAATCAAGTCACGGCGTCAGTCGAACCGTGTGACCAACGGTAGTGCGGAACCAGTTTCGTGTGAACCAGGCGGCAGCGGCGATGCAGAGAATCGGGATCATCGGCGCATGAAAACGCCCGCCGCCGAAGTAAACGAAATGCACTGCGCACCAATAGAACAGGAGCGAACCGATGCTGAGGATGAGCCGCCATTCGCGAAGTTTGATCATTTGCCGGAGCCCGATCGCCGCAGCCAGCAAGAGCAGGTAGTACAATCCCTGTGTCAGCACCGCGGCGACCAGCGCCGTGTCACGCCGCAGTTCGTTGGTGGAAAGAACCTCATAGCGGAGCGGTTCCGGATCATACGCAAACAGCCAGGTCACTTTGAGCACTCCTCGCCCCACGAATGCCCACGGTCTCTCTTTGATATAGCGGGCGCCGAGTCTGAAGCCGAGACGATCGAGTTCAGCTTCGCGCGACGGATCGCCGAGCGGAAAGAGCTTCGGATCGGGTGACTGGTAACCAAACGAGGCGTTTGGGTTGTTGCCGATGTACAGATTGATGCCACTGTTGGTGGCAAGCGTCCGGGCGCCGACTTTGTCGGCGTTGCGCAGCATCCACGGCATGGTCACCAGTGTCATCGCGATGACCGCAATAACCAGACGGTTTGCAGTCGGAAAAGCTCGATGATATACGGCCCACCAGTAGCCGATCAACACAACAGGCACCAGAAGCGCTATCGGTCGTGTGAGTGAAGCCAGCCCAAACAAAAGACCCGAAAGCAAAATACTCCAAATCGAACGACTGGTCGCGGCAAGCAACGCCGCTGTCAGCAGGGTTGTAAACGGGATCTCGGACAGCAGCGTGTTCACCCACAGCCAGTGCGACGGCAGCACCGCCAGAAGCACCAGTGTCACCCGCGCGGCCCGTACCGAAACCAGCGCCCCTGCCAGGCGATAACCAAGCACGCAGATGAGTAGACTCAGAAAGAGGTTCGCCAGGGCACCCGCAAAAGGAGTGTGGCCGAACATCGAATACAAGCCGGCGAGAAACGCGGGATAGCCGACCGGTCGATACGCGGTCGGAACACTATCGATACAGTAGCAGCCGGTCTGCGCGAGTGTTGCCGCCAACTGATCATACACGGCAGCATCGGACTGCACCGGCAATTCGACTGCAATCAGAAAAACCACCCGTATGACCAATGCCACCAGCAGCCAGCCCAAGAGAAACGGTCTCGACTCCGGCCGCATCACCGCCCGCTGGGCGCGCTTGCGCCAGTACTGGAGGCTGGGGTTGGAGAGCAACACAAATCCGGGGAGAAACAAAGCGACCAGCATAATGCGAAGTTGCAGGAGGGTGTAGACATGGATGGAACTGTCGGTGGAATCGAGACCGAGGACCACGAGTACGGAGTCGAATCCAAACAGCGCCAGTAGCCCGATAAGGACCAGACCTGCGCCGCACAGGGTTCTCAGTAGTCGCACGGTACGCTCACTTCTCGCCCGGGGCAGGTTGGTCGACAGGCAGGCGTTGACGATAAATGCGGTAGGCGGTCTGCCCCGCCTGAAACGCCCGCACCTGCTCATATCGGTTCAGGAAAGAATCGTCGTTGACGAATGGACTGATCGGGCTGGGATCACAGACGACCACCCAATCCGGCCGGTAGTCGAGAATCAACGGGAGATAATTACCCGCCCGATTATACGGGATGGCTTCGGGCGAGACCAAACCGTCCCGATCGAGAATCGTGCGCTGTGAGTAGTAGCCGATGTAGCCGATATCTTCGGCCGCCACCAGATCCTTCGGGTTCGACTCTGCAAACAGGTACAGCCCAACCTGTTGGTGCATAGCTTCGAGCGATTCCTGATAAGACTTGTAGAATGTCGCCGGGCTGTACGCACCGAATAGAAGCGCTGCACACAACACTGCTCCCAGTCCGATTCTCGCTGCCGGTGCATGCTGCAGTGTGAGTGGAAGCCGGTCCCAGATCGGCACTAGCGCCGCCGAGGCAAAGAGCAGGTAAACGGGGTAAATCGGGACGATATACCAGAAAAAGATGTGTGCACCGCTGAGCAGATAGAAGGCAATCATCCCGGCCAGCCACAACAGCTCCAGCCGACCGAATCGCTGACTTCTCCAGAACCAGATCGCTCCCGCTGTCACCGCCGCCAGCACGACCCACCCAAACGGCGTGTGAAGAGCGAGCAGGTAACGCAGTGTCTCCCCGAGTGACTCCTGTCCGAACTGGCTGTACAGGGCGGTCTTGGCGGCGATCGTGTTCGGGATGAAGCTGCCGAAGTAAATTGTCGCAAACACCACCCACGGGCCGATCAGCGACAGCGACACCAGTGCATAGTGCCACCATCGGTGCGGGTGATGTGCGATCACGGCAATCCCCACGAGGGCCAGCACAAATGCTCCTTCGGGGCGTGTGACCGTCGCCAGCGTGGCCATGCCGACCGCGTAGTAGTCGAATCCGCGGAAGCGGAAGTACAGCGCCGAGGTCACCAGCAGCGTAAACAGTGCGGTCTCCATGCCGCACGTCTCCCCCGGCAGGGAACGCGGCCACAGGATGTAAACGATGACCGGTACGAACGACAGCAGTCGAAAGCGAAGCGCGACCGCAAAGCGATAGATAACCACGGCCGTGGCCGCCGATGCTGCTATCGAAACGACCAGCGACGCGCCGACCAGCGGGAACTTGAGAAACGACGCCAGCGCCAGGATGAGTGTGAACAGCGGGGTGGTCGTGCCCAGTACGCGCTGGGCATCGTTGTAGACAAACCCAAGACCATATGCGATGTTGTCGGCATAGCGAAAGGTGATGAAAGCATCATCGGCCGTGAAGCCGGTATACAGCGCGTAGGCGAGACGGACCACGACGGTTGCGATCACGATAAACCACGTTTCTCTGCTGTAGCGCGTCATGTCATCTCACCCGACATCTTCTTGATACACCAGTAGGTCATAGACGTTCGTGTAGTGGTTGTAGGTCGCCGTGATCACATTCGGGCGGCAGCATACCCGGCAATCCTCGATCAATCGCTGCCGCTGTCCGGCCTGCGGATCAAACCAGGTTTCGTTCTGCTCGCCACAACAGGCACACTGCCAGGTCTGGTTCATGGGAGAGAATATGCCGGGTGAGGGAAGCGAAGTCAACGAATCGGATATGAAGTCAGGCTGAGCCACAAGTCAGACTGGGTCACAAGTCAGGCAGAGCCTGTCGAAGCCTGACGTGGAGTGGATAGTGTTGGAGAGCTGCGACGACGAATGTCTACTTCCGCTTGGCGTACGGGATATGCAGGCCGTCGGCCTTTTCTTTCATGTACTTGCGTGTGACCACCACCACCGCACCGGACAGTCCGACCAGGGCCACGAGGTTGGGTACCGCCATCAGGCCGTTGGCCGTATCGGCGTACGCCCACACCGCTTCGAGATCAAGCCACGAGCCGAGGAGCGTAAAGACGATATAGAGCCACTTGTACGGGAGTTTGGCTTTGTCGCCGGCGATATACTCGATCCCCTTCTCACCGTAGTAGGACCAGGCGATGACTGTCGAGAAGGCGAACAGCATCACGCCGACCACCACCATCCAGCGGCCATAGATCGGAAGAGCGGCGTTGAACGCATCCATCGTTAGCACCGCGCCGGTTTGACCCGAAGCCCACAGTCCGGAGGTGATGATCACGAGCGCGGTCATGGTGCAGATCACGATGGTGTCGATAAACGGACCGAGCATGGCGACCAGACCCTCGCGCACCGGCTCTTCGACCTTGGCGGTGGAGTGCGCCATGGCTGCCGACCCCTGCCCCGCTTCGTTGGAGAACAGCCCCCTCCGAAGCCCCCACGAGATCGTCATCCAGACTGTCACACCGGAGGCCGATCCACCGACTACCGCCGTGGGATTAAACGCGTGGTGGAAGATCATATCGAACGCAGGAACGATCTGGTTGTGATTGAGCACGAGAATGACCAGCGCCGAGACGACATAGACCACCGACATGATCGGCACCAGATACGAAGCGACGTGGCCAATGCGCTGGATACCGCCGATTATCACGGTCCCGACCAGTCCCGCAACTACAAAACCGGTGATTAACCGGAAGGTCCCCTGTGACTCGGGGCTGATACCGAAGGCGTCGACCAGCGAGTGCGCCATAGTGTTTGACTGCACCATGTTTCCGGCGCCGAACGCCGCCACGGCAGTACAGATTGCGAACATCCACGCCAGCGGCTTGAAGTAGCGTCCGAGACCGAGTTCGATGTAGTACATCGGACCGCCCCGCACGTTGCCGTCAGGATCGATCTTGCGATATTTGATTGCCAGGGTGCACTCGGAGTACTTGATCGCCATACCAAAAAAGGCCGAGACCCACATCCAGAATATCGCCCCGGGACCGCCCCAGTAGATGGCGATCGCCACACCGGCGATATTGCCGATTCCGATTGTCGCGGAAAGCGCAGCCGAGAGGGCCTGAAAGTGGGTGAGCTGGCCCTGGTGATCGGGATCATCGTACTTGCCCGAGGCAATCCCGACGCCGTGTGCGAATCCACGGACCTGGATAAACACCATGCGAATGGTCAGCACCAGACCGGTAAGCAGCAGAAGCCCCACCATCGGTGGGCCCCACACGAAGTCCGAAACCAGAGTGAGGATGTTGTCCAGTTGTTCCATGAATGGCCGTTAGATACGGATCAGGACATTGTTTGGCAACAATTAATTGCCGGGCGAATAGGGCGACTAGTCGACGTCGGGTGGGTCGGGCGGTATGAATCCCTTGAGGATTTTCAACGGACGGTCATAAAGGCGGGCGCCATCGAGCGCCGACATGGCAGCCGACGCTGCAGCCTCGCTGCTCATCGTGACATACGCAAACCGGCGCGATTCGCCCGTACGGTGGTCTTTCACTATCTCGACACTGGTTACCGTCCCGTGCGCGGAGAAAAGCAGGGACAGGTCTCGTTCGGTGGTTTCACTGGCGAGGTTGCCGACATAGAGCTTCATATTTTATCTCTGCCGTCTTCTCTGTTGATCGTTTAAGGTTCTGCCGGGGGGGCGCCGTCCGGTACCAACATACGCAAAGACGTCGGTTCGGTCAACGGATTCCGGTGCTCGAAGTGCTCGAAGCGTTCGAAAAGGGGCTTGCACCCGATTTGTGTGCCCGCTATGTTGGCCGCAGGAACGCACTATCGAACCATGCTAAGGAGAGGCATTCATGTCTGAATTTCAGTACATCCACGCTCGCCAGATTCTCGACAGCCGGGGCACGCCGACCGTCGAGGTAGATGTCTGTCTGACCGACGGCACGCTCGGGCGCGCCGCGGTTCCCTCGGGCGCATCGACCGGCGCGCACGAAGCGGTGGAGCTTCGCGACGGCGTCGCGAGCAAGTATTTCGGCAAAGGCGTCGAGAAAGCGGTCAAAAACGTCAATGAGAAGATCGGGCCGGTGCTGCTTGCCGACGGGCTCGATCCCTATGACCAGGTGACGCTCGACAACTACCTGATCAAACTCGACGGTACCGAAAACAAGGGTAAGCTCGGCGCCAACGCCATGCTTGGTGTTTCGCTGGCGACCGCCAAGGCGGCGGCCGAAAGCCGCGGACGTTTCCTCTACGAGTACATTGGTGGCTGCAACTGCAAGATTCTTCCGGTGCCGATGATGAACATCCTCAACGGCGGCAAGCACGCCGACAACAATGTCGACCTGCAGGAGTTTATGGTCATGCCGGTCGGCGCCAAAGACTTCCCGTCGGCGCTGCAGATGGGCGCGGAGATTTTCGGCCATCTCAAGAAAGTGCTAAAAAAGAAGGGCTACAACACGGCGGTCGGCGACGAAGGCGGGTTCGCTCCCGATTTGAAGTCCAACGAAGAGGCCCTGCAGGTCATCATGGAAGCGATCAAAAACTCCGGCTACAAAGCGGGCAAGGATGTGATGATCGCGCTGGATCCCGCTTCGACCGAGTTCTACGATGCCAAGTCGAAGAAGTACAATCTGGCGGCCGAAGGCAGGAAGCTCAGTTCGGCGCAGATGATCGACTTCTACGAGAAGCTCTGCGATAAGTACCCGATCATCTCCATCGAAGACGGCCTGGCCGAAGATGACTGGACGGGTTGGAAGAAGCTGACCGAACGGCTCGGCGAACGGGTGCAGTTGGTCGGTGATGACTTGTTTGTCACCAACATCAAACGCCTTTCGCGCGGCATCAAAGAAAAATCGGCCAACTCGATTCTGATCAAGCTGAACCAGATCGGGACCCTGACCGAGACGCTGGATGCTATCGCGATGGCTCAGAAAGCGGGCTGGACGGCGGTTGTTTCTCATCGCTCGGGTGAGACCGAAGACGCTACAATCGCTGATGTCGTGGTCGCCTCAGGCGCCGGGCAGATCAAAACCGGCTCGATGTGCCGGTCGGATCGGATTGCCAAATACAACCAGTTGCTGCGTATCCGCGAGACAATCGGCGCCTTCGCGGAATACCCCGGCCTGGCCGCATTTTACAATATCAAGCGCTAAGGCGCTGTTAGATCGATCGTTATCGAACCGGAGGTCGTTCGGCCTCCGGTTTTCTTGTGCCCGCCTGAACCAGCTTCCCCGTAAAGATCGCCTGCCTATCGGACCGATACTTAGACAGATAGGACGGGAGGCCAATGAGAACCAGAATTCTGGCATACATAGCGGTCGTGATGGCCCTGGTGACAATCGACTGGAAGACATTTGGTCCGCCGCCGGTCGTTACCGTGGTCAGCCACGCCATTGTCGATGATCCGCTGGCCGACCTGCCGCAGGTCAACACGCCCCTGGCTGACAGCCTGCTGGATATTTTTCGCGGCATGTCGGTGGCGGTGACACACAACCGGCCCGATGTTTTCAAGGCCTTCCTGCATCCTGACGCCCGGGGCGAACTGCAACTTCGTACTCGCAGGTATGGTTTCCAGTCGCTCATGACCTACCTGCACAACCACGCCGGTGACTGGCCGAACCCGGACACCATGATCGTCTACGATCTCGTGAGCGACAGCCTCAACGCCCGGCTGACCCTGGTCGGGCGGGGACGGTACTGGGGGAGTGGTCCCAAACGGCTTCGATACACCTTCCTGCTTTTCCGCAGGAGTCCGAACGGCTGGAAGCTGGCGGCGCTGAGTTCTTTGGAGAAGGATCGCACCGATCCGTACGGCTATCCGATCACATATCAAGAGATGGAGTTACCGCCGAAATTGCGATTTCCGCGAGCGTTTTGAGAGTGATGATCGTTCGCGATTACTCGCTGCGGTCTTCCCAGACGGAGAATGCATCGCGGGGGGCCGGCTCGGCCGGTGCATATTCGTGGATGTAGTGGTGCGCCAGTAGCTGCGTCGAGAGAATCCCCACAAACGACATGTTGTCTTTGAACGAAAGATGTTTCCCCGCCGACCGGCGGCATTTTTTCACCAACCGCTCGACAGACGACGGGTTGAATAACCCGGTCTTCGTCAGCTCTTCGCTTGAAAGCATCTCGTTGACATAGGCCGGGGAATCGTCCTGCACGAAACTGTTCGAGTCCGGCGCCATATATGGCTGCTTAACCCGTTTGGTGATGTTGGCCGGAAGTTCTTTCGCCATAGCCCGTTTCAGCACGTACTTTTCGTTAAGGCCGAATATCTTGTAGCCGGGCGGGACGGTGGCGGCAAACTCCGCTACGCGATGGTCCAGAAACGGGAAACGCCCTTCGATTGAATTCCCTGCCGAGACACGGTCTCCCTGCGAGGACAACAGATAGCCCGACAGAAGCGAACGCGCTTCGAGGAACTGCGCTTTGGCGAGGTGATGCCAGCGCGAAAACGCTTCGGGGAGGTCATGCCCGAACGCATCGATCGAGTCATGCCCCGCGACCGCTTCCTTCACATCGGCACTGAAGAAGTCCTTGATCTTGGTCGTTGTGCTGATCCGCGGCATGTGCGAGAAGTAATACGAATCCGGCTGGTCCAGCCCGATCTTGTAAAACTGCTCAAGATAGAAGCCGGCCTGCGGCCCCTGACCGGGCAGGGTGGGATAGAGTTTACGAAGCAACGACGGCCGCCATTTCGAGTTGGGGTTTTTCGCCCAGAAGGCGCGGATGATCGTCTCCTTGAACAGGTCATACCCGGCCAGCATCTCATCGGAGCCTTCGCCGGTCAGCACGACTTTGAAGTTGTTCTGGCGGACCAGCGCCGAGAGCAGATAGAGCGGCGTCGGCGCTGTCCGTACGACCGGTCGCTCGGTGTGCCAGATCACTTTTGGGAACGCCTCGGCAATCGACAGATACGTCGCGTTGACCGTATGGTGATTGGTGCCGAGATACTCGGCCATCTGATTCTGATACGAAGACTCATCGAACGCCTTGTCTTCAAACGTCACCGAGAAGGTCTCAAGTTTGTTCTGGGTGAAGTGCCGTACCAGGGCAGTCGTGACCGAAGAATCCAGCCCACCGGAGAGATACGCTCCAACCGGAACATCGGCGCGCAAACGCAGCCGCACCGAATCGACCAGCAGCGCGTGAAGCTCTTCGGCATACGACTCAACCGGACGTTCATAGTCGAATGTCTCAGGGAATATCATCGACCAGTAGCGCCCGGTACGAACCTTCCCGTCTTCGATTTCGATATAGTGGCCCGCTTCGAGTTCGTTGATGTTCTCGAACAGTGTGCGCGGCGGCGCCGAGGTCCACCACGTGAATGTTTCGTCGAGGCCGCGAAGGTCGAGGCGACGAGGTATCGACGGGTCGCAGAAGATCGACTTTATCTCCGAGGCGAAGTAGAACCGCCCGTTGTGCACGGTGAAAAACATCGGCCTGATGCCCAGCCGGTCACGAGCAGCAAATATCTTCTCGTTTTTCGTGTCCCAGATGACGAAAGAGAACTGACCGTTGAAGTGCTGCACGCAGTCCCGCCCGTACTCTTCGTAGGCGTGGACAATCACTTCGGTATCGGAGTTGGTGCGGAAGACATGGCCTCGTTTTTCGAGTTCGGGGCGAAGTTCGACGTAGTTGAATATCTCGCCGTTGAACGTCACCCACACCGAGCCGTCCTCGTTGCACAGCGGCTGCGAACCACCGGCGAGGTCGATAATCGACAGACGCGCCTGCCCGAGGGCGCAGCGATTGTCGAAATAAGCGCCGAATTCGTCGGGGCCACGATGTTTGATCGCGTTCACCATCCGCGCGACCAACTCACGGTCGGGCGGCGCTGGTTCGTTGAGCTGGAAATATCCGGCAATTCCGCACATGATATCTGTCCTGCGCCGGCGCTAGAGGGCGCCCCCGGCGTGCTGTTCTTTCAGCAGTAGTTTGTTCACCTTGCCCGACTGAAGTTTGGGCAGCGAGTCGACGAACGACACGAAGCGCGGGATCTTATGCACCGCAAGGGTCTTCTGGCAGTGGGTCTGGATATCTTTCTCAGCGAGAACATCGCTGTTCTTGGTGACCACGACCGCCTTGATCGCTTCGCCGAGCACGTTGTCCGGCACACCAAATACGGCGACCTCGGCAACTTTCTCGTGCTCGAGGATACGCTCTTCGACTTCCTTGGCGCTGACCCGGTTGCCACCGGACTTGATGATCTCCCGTCGACGACCGGTAATGAAATAAAAGCCTTCGCTGTCGCGACGGGCCAGATCGCCCGTATACAACTTACCGTTCTTCAGCACCTGTGCGGTTTCTTCGGGCTGCTTGAAATACCCCATCATAACATTCGGACCGCTAACCACTAGCTCGCCGGTTTGATCGACTGCCACTTCATTGCCCGACTCGTCGAGAATCTCCACCGTCACGCCGGGGACTTCGATACCGATCGACCCGAGTTTCTCCACCAGGCGATCGGGCGGGAGCCAGGTGACGCGCGGGGCGGCCTCGGTTTGCCCGTACATGATGAACAGCTCTTTGTGCCCGAAGGCATCGATAATCTGCCTGGTTACCTCGGGAGCCATGGCGCCGCCGGCCTGCGTGAAGTAGCGAAGGCCTGAGAGCTTGCGCTTGGTGAACGAAGAGTTGTGCAGCAGTAACATGAAATGCGAAGGCACCCCGGAGAAGCCGGTCACCCGGTGTTCTTCCATAGCATCGAGCACGACTTCCGGATACATGAATCGGTTGTCGATCACCAGGGTCCCGCCGCACGCAACATGGGTCAGCAGGAGTGAATTGCCGTAAATATAATAGAACGGCAGGATAACCATGATGGAGTCGTCGCCGGTCAACCGAAGATACTCTACGGTCGCCAGCGTGTTGGAAACGAGATTCCGATGCGAGAGCATAACGCCTTTCGAGACGCCAGTACTCCCCGAAGTATAGAAGATCGCCGCTAACTCGTGTTTGCCGTCGTCGGCGAAAACCGAGTCATCGACTGGACCTGGTAACGGGCGCGACTCGGCGCCTTCGATAATCTCACCGATTGTCTGACTGGGTATCGAATCGACAACTTTGTCCAGCGGCTTGTCGGAGAACAGAAAGCGAAGCGCGTCGTTGCCTTCGACAATTTGCGAAAGGTGCCGGCGGAACCGTCCCTGCACAAACAACACGACCGCTTCGGAGTCCTTGACGATGTAGTTGATCTTCTCCGGCGCCAGCGAGGTATCCATTGGTACCGCGACGAGGCCCGCCTGGAAGACCGCAAAGAATGAGACCAGGTAGTCGATGGAGTTTTCGAACAGCAGCGCGACATGAGAGTGCGCGGGAAGGTCAAGCTCGCGCAGGCGCTCGGCGAGCGCCGACGAGCGCTGCCACCATTGGGCGAATGTCAGGCTTTCCCCGGAGCAAATCGCCGCCGTTCTCTGAGGAAAGGCGGCGGCGCTGCGTGTCAGTATATCAGAAAGGTGCATAGTGTTCGTGGCGATCTCGGTAGCAGAGTGGGTCCGTGTTCGAATCCCCACCTTCAGATCCTTATCAGCTGGTAGGGCGGGTCCGTCTTCGAACCCGCACCTTCAAATCCTTATCGGCTGGTAGGGCGGGTCCGTCTTCGAACCCGCCATGCCGTCAACTTCCTCAAAGGC
>JAHLKV010000006.1 GCA_020444475.1 bacterium | reverse complement strand
TACACCAGGTGTCATTGCGGAGGCTCTCAAGCCTGTGCGTGGTGTACGTCCTCGTACACCAGGTGTCATTGCGGAGGCTCTCAAGCCTGTGCGTGGTGTACGTCCTCGTGCACCACGATACCTCACGAGAAGAACCCGCCTACTCTACCTCCGCCTCCCCGGTTCGCGGACGCTTCAGCCACTCCGTACACAACATCACCAGCGATACCACCGCCCCCACCACGACCACTCCCACCATGCCGATCATCAGCCAGATTGCCATGCTCATACGAACCCGCCTTTCTGCCCGAACAGCAACCCTTGTAGGGCAGAACCCAAGCCCGCCGGAGCGGGCGACGTGGTTCTGCCGTCACCATACGGCCCTGAACACGGTCAGCCGTCATGCTGAGCGCTTGCCTCCGTCATGCTGAGCGGAGTCGAAGCATGACGTACCAAATCCCCGCACAATCAGGCGACGCCACCTGACGGCCTCACAGGTCTATTGTAAGTCTGAATCAAATCGAAATGGTGGGGGGCGGGTGCGTGTGATGAAAATGCGAGGCTATGTCCCGCCACCGAAAACATGGCCCGGGCTATCTATTACTAAAGATACCGTGCAGGTCTTTTATGTCAATACTAAAACAAAGACCGACCGCTCCCCGACAGCCCCCCCGAAGTCCCCCCAGGGCTTTACTTCCCATCAACTTGACTGTCTGGAACGACCCCAAGAAACGGGTTGAATTATGCCCCGATCGTGTAGTATACTGTGACAACGCCCAGACAAAACCAGGAGTCCATATGAATTATCAGGGGTCACCACCCGTCTTCTACAAAAACCCCGGACTTGCCGCCGTCTTGTCCTTCTTCTGGATGGGGCTCGGCCAGATCTACAACGGCCAGATTGCCAAAGGGGTGGTCTTCATCATCGCCTACGTGATCTCGTGGCTGCTGATCTTTGTTCTTGTCGGGATCATCACCACTCCGATCCTCGTCATCTATGGCATCTACGACGCCTACACATCGGCAACCAAAATCAACGCCGAACTGGCCCGCCAGCAGGGCTCCACACAGCCGGGTGGTCCCTACGGGCAGTAACAAGAAGGCCGACATGCTTCTCGCCATTGACATCGGCAACACCAATACGGTCGTCGGCGTATTCGAACACGATAGGCTCCACGACCATTTTCGTGTTGCCTCGTCGCACCACCTGACCTCCGATGAAGCCGGCCTCTTTATCACCGGCCTGCTCGACCGCATGAAAGTCAGCACCGGCGATATCGACCGAATTGTCATCAGCTCGGTCGTTCCGCGCCTCTCCACTGTCTACGAGCGCATGTGCGCCCGCTTCTTCACCGTCACCCCTCTCTGGGTGTCAGTTGACATCAAGCTCCCGATCCGGATCGATATCGACAAGCCGCGACAGGTCGGCGCCGACCGCATCGCCAACGCCACCGCCGCATATACGCGCTTCGGTGGCCCGGCTATCGTCGTCGACTTCGGCACCGCTATCAACTTCGATGTCGTCACGGCCGACGGCGCCTACATCGGAGGGGTCCTCGTCCCCGGCCCGGAAACCTCAATGGCCGAACTCGCCCGCAAAGCCGCCCGGCTGTTCGATATTCGTATGGTCCAGCCCGAAAAGGCAATCGGCCGCACAACCAAGCAGGCGCTCGAATCAGGGCTGTTTTACGGCACCCTTGGTCAGGTCGACTTCATCCTCGACAAAATCATCGAAGAGGCGTCGTTCAAAGACACCACCGTAGTCGCCACCGGCGGCCTGGCCAATGGTATCGAAAAGCACTCCCGCCACATCGGTCGCGTCGAACCAACCCTCACCCTCGAAGGCCTCCGCATCATCGCCGATGCCAACTGAGTACGTTTTCACCCACGACCGGCCGTCGGGATATCTGTCCTCCTTTCTGTTTAGTTCGTAAACCACTTCGTCCTGTCAATCCACTCTATCCACGTTCGCTCTACTAACCCTCAATCTGACAATTCCTTACAGTTTCAGGTGCGTTCCGCCGGATAGTGACCCGCTAACGAAAAAAATCACAAGATTTCCACACGATTTCCGGAAACCTCTTGACACCTTGAACGTTAAATACTACACTACAACGGCTGTTAGCACTCATGACGAGTGAGTGCTAATAAAGCCAAAACGAAAAGTAACTTACTGACAAACAATAACTTGTCCAACCAGGAGGACGAAATGAACATTAAGCCGCTTGCTGATCGCGTCGTCGTCAAGCCCATCGAAGAGATGGAAACGATGAAGGGCGGTATCATTATCCCGGACACCGCCAAAGAAAAACCGATGCAGGGTGAGATTATCGAAGTTGGCCCCGGCCGCACCAGCGACGAGGGCAACCGCATGCCGCTCGAAGTCAAAAAGGGCGACAAGGTCCTGTACGGAAAGTACTCCGGGACCGAGGTCTCGATCGACGGCAAAGAATTCCTCATCATGCGCGAATCCGACATCTTTGCCGTGATTCAGAACAGCTAACCCCCGCGGTAAAACTCGAAAAAGAAAAACAGGAGTATCGAATATGGCGAAGATGATTGAATATGATGTAGAAGCCCGCGCCAAACTCAAAATCGGCGTGGACAAACTGGCCAACGCGGTCAAAGTGACCCTTGGCCCGCGCGGTCGCAATGTCGCGATCGACAGAAAGTTTGGCTCCCCGACCGTCACCAAGGACGGCGTCACGGTAGCCAAGGAAATCGAACTCGAAGATCACTTCGAGAACATGGGCGCCCAGATGGTGAAGGAAGTCGCCTCGAAGACCTCCGATGTCGCCGGCGACGGCACCACCACCGCCACCCTCATCGCCCAGGCCATTTTCCGCGAAGGCATCAAAAACGTGACCGCCGGTCACAACCCGATGTCGATCAAGCGCGGTATCGACCTCGCCGTCAAGGCCGTCACCGACGAAATCGCCAAGATGTCCAAGCCGGTCTCCGACAAAAAGGAAATCTCCCAGGTCGGTACCATCTCCGCCAACTCCGACCACCAGATCGGCGAACTTATCGCCGAGGCTATGGAGAAGGTCGGTAAGGACGGCGTTATCACGGTCGAAGAGGCCAAGACCGCCGACACCACCCTCGACGTCGTCGAAGGTATGCAGTTCGATCGCGGTTATGTCTCCCCGTACTTCGTCACCGATCCCGATTCGATGGAAGCGGTTCTCGAGGATCCGATGGTCCTCATCCACGACAAGAAGATCTCCAGCATGAAGGACCTCCTGCCGGTGCTCGAGAAGGTCGCGCAGTCCGGCCGTCCGCTGCTGATCATCTCCGAGGACATCGAAGGCGAAGCGCTGGCGACTCTGGTCGTCAACAAGCTCCGCGGCACCCTGAAGATCGCCGCCGTCAAGGCCCCGGGCTTCGGCGACCGCCGCAAGGCCATGCTCGAAGATATCGCCACCCTGACCGGTGGTAAGGTGATCTCCGAAGAGGTCGGCTTCAAGCTCGAGAACGCGGTCCTCTCCGATCTCGGTACCGCCAAGAAGATCACCATCGACAAGGACAACACGACCATCGTCGAAGGCGCCGGCGCCAAGGAAGCCATCCAGGGTCGTATCAGCCAGATCCGCAAGCAGATTGACGACACCTCCTCCGACTACGACCGCGAGAAGCTCCAGGAGCGCCTCGCCAAGCTCGCCGGCGGTGTGGCCGTCATCAATGTCGGCGCTGCCACCGAAACCGAGATGAAAGAGAAGAAGGCTCGTGTCGAAGACGCCCTCCACGCTACCCGCGCTGCGGTCGAGGAAGGTATCGTCCCGGGCGGCGGTGTCGCGCTGCTTCGCTCCATCAAGGCTCTCGACGGTATCAAGGCCGACGAGGAAGAGATGGTCGGCGTGAACATCATCCGCAAGGCCCTCGAAGAGCCGATGCGCCAGATCGCGCACAACGCCGGCGTCGAAGCGTCGGTCGTCGTCAACAAGGTCTTGGCCGAGTCCGGCGCGTATGGTTTCAACGCCCAGACCCAGACCTACGAAGACCTGCTGAAGGCGGGCGTGCTTGACCCGACCAAGGTCACCCGCTCGGCTCTCGAAAACGCTGCCTCGATCGCCGGCCTGCTTCTGACCACCGAAGCGGTCGTGTGTGACAAGCCCGAAGACAAGAAGGGCGGCGGCATGCCGAGCCCGGACATGGGCATGGGCGGCGGCATGGGCGGTATGTACTAAACCGACCCAGGCGCAATTCGCATGTTACACGAACGGCGGGTTCAACATTGAACCCGCCGTTTTCTTGTAGGGCGGGTCCGTCCTCGAACCCGCCATCACATCATGATTCATCGCAATGCTCGTAGGGCGGGTCCGTCCTCGAACCTGCCATCACATCATGATTCATCGCAATGCTCGTAGGGCGGGTCCGTCCTCGAACCCGCCATCTGTTTCCCTCGTAGGGCGGGTCCGTCTTCGAACCCGCCATCCCATCGATCATCATTTCCACTGACGTCACCTGTCACCCACTGAACGTATCAATGCGTCATGTCAAAACTCCTGCGATACTTCGAACCCCACCAATTCTGCTTCATAACCTCGGTGACGAAATCGAGAAGACCGCTCCTCGTTACCCATGCCGACAAGCTGGCAATAGCTGTGAAACGGGCCCACGTGCGTTCGCGATTCCGAATGGTTGCCTGGGTGATCCTCCCTGACCATGTCCACGCGCTCATGAACTGCCCCAATGGTGACACCGCCAGAATCGTCCAGCAAATCAAGTTATCATTTTCTCTGCAACTGAGACACGCGCTGAAGACAACAGGGCCCGTGTGGCAACATCGGTATTGGGACCATGTCATCCGAGATTCGGACGACCTGCGACGACATATCCATTACGTGCATTACAATCCAGTGAAACACGGTATAGCGAAGACTCCGATCGAATGGCCACTCTCGTCATTCGGGAGATTTGTAGTACGCGGGCTTTACACCGCAGATTGGGGAGTCTCCTCACAAGTTTCAGCGATTGGAGAGTATGGAGAATGAGAGTAATGGCGGGTTCGAAGACGGACCCGCCCTACTTCCGACCGGAATACCACGGGTTCAATGAATCCGCCAACTGCAGCAACCCCACATCGGACCCATTGTCTTCGGCCAGCTTCGCGCGAATCTGATCGAGCGAGCGCACCCCGCGACGCTCCCGTTCGACATCGGTGACTTTCGCCGTATCTATCGGAAAGAGAAAGGTCGTGTCGTGCACGGTGAGATACTGCGTGCCGTACCACTGCCGCTGTCCGGTGCTCAGAAGATAACGATCCCACGCCGCCGCGTACAGCCACGACGCCACTTCGTGGGTGCTGTCGATCTCCACTGCTCTAGCGGCCAGGTCGTAGGCCGCGCGAAACGCTGTCGAGTCCCCGCCGTGCTGCATGATCATCGCCGCATGGAAGTAGTCATCGGCGGTGACCAGCGAGTCGGACACCATCAACTGACGGACTCGGGACTGCCGCCCCTCGTCCCGGACATGCACGGAGTCCCAGTCGATTTCATCGGCCATCCGGTCTGCCTGATCCTGCTGGTACATCAACGCCAGCTCCGCATTGTCGGCGATCGTCGCTTGAGACGAGCGCGCCTTGTTCTCGTGGTCCGATGAACATGACAGACAACACAGCATAGCACACAATGCTGCGCAGACTGCCGCAATTCGGTAGGTGATTATCATACACTCTCCATCATTTAACAGGTCGCGAGACTGGCAGTTTAACCTGCCTGCGACTACTCACTCAGCCCTTTGTAGTGCTCACGAATCCTCTCATAATCCGACCGGCCCTTGCCGTACAGCAGATACGCCCGGTAGTGCGCGCCGGCGGAATCGTAGTCTCCTCTATTCAATGCAACAGTCATCTTGATCAGATGCGCGCCGGCCGAGTGCGGATCATCCAGAAACAGCGAGTCCGCCAGGGCCGTCGCTTCCGTGTAGTCCTGCATCTTGATATACACAAGCGCCAGCGTCTCAGTGATGAAGGTTTTCTCGGGTTCCAAAGTGTGAGCTTTCGTCGCCCACTGCTCTGCTCCATTGAGTTCCCGCTTGTCAATGTACAACTGGGCGAGCTCATTCATCAGCGGCGCATGATACGGTTTTACCTTCAGCGCACGAAGGTAGTATAGCTCAGCTTCATCGAACCTCTTCTGCTTTCGGAGAACGTTCGCCTCAAGTTGCATGAAATGAGGATTGTAAGAATCCTTGCGCAGAAGTCCGTCGGCGAGATCCGCCGCCTCGCTCACTTGACCAGAGTCGAGAGCCGCGTACGCGTTGAGCAGTGTCCGACGATCCGGCACCCGTCTTTCCATTTCTCTCAGGATGGCTATCGCTTGGTCATGCTGTCCGGTTTGCTCGTAGTGTGTTGATAGAATAATCCAGCCATTCCAATTATATTCTGTCAGTAGAGTCCGAAAACGTGCTTCGGTGCAGGTTGGACAATGTGCGACCGTAAAGAACGCACCGGAGACAAGGCCGAGCACCAGCACGTTCGCAAGCAGGAATCGGGGGGCGATGCCAATGCAATGCACGCGCAACCGTTGGAAAACAAGCAGGACCGGGCACAATAGGCTGAGTGCCATCACATCCCAGTCTCTCCCCATGGTAGTCGCCGCTGCAAACAGCATGAAGAACGACAGACTGCCCACTGAAGCGATCAGGAGAAAGCGTCCCATACGATTCCATCGTCGGCGAATCGAGGTTCGCCGGAGAGCTGCAATCAGAACGAGCCCATTGGGGACGACAAGCGCGATTTCATTCAACAGGTCGGTCACGTGGAGCATTGAGAAGAATGTGTAGCCTGGGTACTCCGGTCGGGACTGCAGAATAGGTAGAATGAGCACCTCGAATTCAATCCGATTTTGATATAGCCATACGAATGTCGCGACTCCTGCAATCATCGTAAGGCAAGCGGCAGCAACCGTAACGCGCTTCACAGTCGATGAGCGTACCTTGGCCATGAGCAAGTACCCGAGCGCCGGCAGGAAAACGACTGCTTCGACATGCATCAGGACAGAGAGAACAAGAGCTAGCACCACCAACCAAATACCAACCTTGCCGTTGAGGTACCGTATTGCTGCCAAAATGAAAACCGCAGAAGCGGCCCACACCGGCGCGTAGAACTCCACATAACCCATGAAGAGAAGCGCGCTCCCGCCCAGGAGAACGGAAGATAGCGCCAGTAGACGGAGTCCTGCATCCTTAGTCAGCTCACCGATGAGTGCGAGGACACTCCAGACGAACACTCCCCCAGACATGACCGACATCCCCGCAAAAGCGATGTAGGCGGTTTCCGGTGTGTAACCACCGAGCGATGCTTGTATCTGCCGTATGAGCCAGATCGACCCCGGCTCCGCCCACTTATGAATGTATGCTTCCCCCTGTCCGAAAGTAGCGAGACAGGTATATCCATCACCCAGCAGATGGATTGGAACCCGTGCAACAGCAAAAACGCACACCGCCAGAACGGAGAGCAGACCCCGGTGCCACTTCGGCCCTTCGAATGTCCAGCCGCCAATTGCCTTGATACAGCTATCGATTCTTCCATCCGGCAAGCGCCCCCACAGTAACCACATCAACAGCATACCACCCAGGAGATAGGCTGTCCACGCCCCCATAGGGAGAAACATGATATGGTTGAATCCCCACATCCTCTCCACTCCCAGCAACGACAGCGAACCAAACGCTCCATACGTCACGATTACCGCCGTTTGGACCACGATACTGTCGGTAGAGATCGCGGGCTTGTGGCTTGCTGCATTGGATGAAGACACGGGTTCTCTTCCCCCTCTGTCTGAGCGGATTTCGACTACTGAATCAGAAACGAATAATACTCCACCATCGCCTCATAATCCGACCGGCCTTTGCCGTACTCCACGAACAGCCGGAAATTGGCGCGGGCGGTCGATGTGTCCCCCCGGTTGACCGCAACCGTCGTCCGGATCAAACACGCGCCGGGCGCATGCGATGACGTCGCAAGCAGTGTATCGGCCAGCCCAAGGGCGCTGTCGTACTCCCCCTTCCTGATATAGGCCAGCGCAACCCCTTCGGCGACATACGTCAACTGTGGGTTGAATTCGCGAAGCCGCTTCAGCACCGCCAGTCCTTCATCGAGCCTGCCATAGTTAATATAGAGCTGCCCGAACTCGTTTCGAAGTCCCACGTTGTACGGCTTCAGCGCCACCGCCTCTTTATAAAGGCGTTCGGCCTCCTCGAAATCCCCCAACTTGCCCAGAATATTGCCGAGTATCTGCAGGAAGTCGGCATTGTATGGGTTGCCGTCGGCCAGACGCCGGGCAATAGGCAGCGCCTCCTGATACCGATGCGCATTGACCAGTCGATACGCCTCTTCGAGATCGTCATACTCCGGGAACCGTTGCTTCATCTGCGCAATCGCTTGCGAAGCCGCCCGTGACCGGCCCGACTCGCGATGATAGTCAGCAAGAATCGACCAGCCGCTTCGGTCTTTGCGGTCGTAGAACTCCAGAAGCGACTCGAATCGCTGGGCAGCCGAAGGCGGGTACGTGTTGGCGGCCACATACGATCCCGACGCCACCAGCGCCAGAGCGGTGAACACAGCAAGCTGCCGTGTCGAAATCCCGAAATCCGCGACCGCGATTCTTCGAAGCAGCCACAGCACCGCCGGCAAGAGTGTGAACGATAGTAAGTCCCAGTCACGCCCGGCGCCAAACACCGGATCGATCAGAATCAGAAACGCCAGCGAACCAACCGACGAAATCGCCAGAAACGTACTTATGCTGTCCTGGGGCTTCGTCTTCCCGGCTGTCCATTTGAGCGCCATGAGCAGAAGCACGCCTGGGCAAATCAACAATACGAGATTGGCAAGATCGACGGCATGCTTCAGGCTGATGACAGCATACCCCGGAGACTGCGGACGACCCGTAAACAGGGGGAGAAACATCGCCTCAAACGCCGGCTTGTGCGTATAGAGCCAGACGAATGCCGCCAGCCCCAGCACTGCCAGTCCGCCGGCTATCATCCAGTGTGTCCGGGTGAACCGTTTCGAGCCGGTTGCCTTGTCAGTCCTCGCGAACATAAGCCACAGAAGCGCCGGGATCAGCACTGCCGCCTGCAAGTGCATGGCCATCGACGCACCCAGCGCCAGCCAGCACCAGAGTAGCCCTCTCCCCGTCCGGGTACACCGCACAGCCAACAGAAAGAACAGTGCCCCGCACGCCCACAGCGGTGGATAAAACTCAGTATACCCGAAATAGAGCAACAGTGCTCCACTGAATACCATCGTCACCGCCGCCAGCGCCCTGGTCCGAACACTCTCGCCAATCAACCGCGACAACCGGAGCAGGGCAAAAACCGCCACCCCGCCGGACAGCACGGAGACAATCTGAAATGCAGTCTCGGCGTGTTGTTTGTCCAGCGCGCCAAACATCCGCTGCACATTCCGCACGATCACCATCGACCCGTACGAGGTCCACTTGTAGAGCGAGCCTTCCCCCTGCCCGAACACGGCGATGTTCGTATAGCCGTCGCCAAGGAAATGAACAGGGGATCGCGACAGCCAGAACAAGAGTGCGAACCCCACGGCGATGCCAAACGCAACCGTGGCTCGCTCAGGTACGATCGACTCAATTACGGACTCGATCGCTTTCGGAGCTATTATAGCAGCAACGATCAGGGCCATCCCAACAGTGACAATCGGGATAACGAACCCTGCCGGGAGAAACGCCAGGTGGTTCACTCCCCACAAGAAACGAAGATCGACCAGAATCGGCACCAGAAGCAGAAACGCCGTAATTCCGGCCGCCGTATGGAATAATCTCTTCCCCACAGTTACAACTATACCTCCTCCCACCGATCAAGTCAATCGGCCGGTGTCGGCCTGTATACCCACGCCGTCACAACCACTTGCTCCGATTCGGTTAACCTCCTACCTTGCCGGCATGGAGTACCGCATCCTGACACCCGACTCATACGACGATCTCATTGCGCTCTGGAAGAAGGCCGGACTCAGCTTCCGCCCCAACGGCCGCGACCGGCGCGAACGAGTCGAACAGGAAATGACCGACCCGCACTGCCGCTTCATCGGGCTGTTCGACCTCGATCGCCTGATCGGCGTGGTGATCGCCAATTACACCTTCCGCCGCGCCTGGATCGAACGACTGGCGGTCGACCCGGACTATCGCGGGCAGGGGCTGGCCGGGAAGTTGATTGCCGAAGCGGAGTCGTTTCTCAACGACCAGGGGGCGCTGGTGATCTCGGCGTTGATCGAAGACACCAACGATCGATCGATCCGCGCCTTCACCAAAGCCGGCTATGCGGTGATGGACGAGATCAAGTACTTCTCCAAACGCCCCTTCCCCGACGCGTAAAGTCTCCGTGTCACATGTCGCCCGCCTGCGGCGGGCTAGCATGTGACACAACATTCAGGCGTGCGTGGCGTACGTCCTCGTGCGCCACGAAACCATCCGACAGAACGACGTGCTTGTGGCCCACCCAGAGTTCGCCCTCGGCGAACGGCGGGTGGGATCATCACGCAGGCCACAGCGACAAACCCCACCTGCCGTCGTCCCGAGGGACGACTTTAGGTGGGCCACAGTCATCCGGCAGGCAACCGTAGGGCAGGTCCGCCCGCAGACCTGCCACCATGAGAGCATTTGCCACCCCCGCCTTATCGAGCGCGTCATGGCACGTCTGGGGACAGACGCGCCCTACGACGACTTTAGGTGGGCCACAGTCATCCGTCAGGTCGCAAGCGACCTGACCTACTCGCTTGCACCGCCATCGCACACACCCCGTCCCAAACAAACTTGACGGCTTCATACGGCCGATATACCTTCCAAGTTAGTAAACACTAACCTGACCTCTTTGCTTGGGAGGCGCACACATGGATTACCCGTTCTGGGATCAGCCGATCGGCTATGGCTTGCTCATGGCCATGATCAGCATCCTGCATGTCTTCATCTCCCACTTCGCGATCGGCGGCGGCCTCTATCTCGTAGTCGCCGAAACTTCCGCACGCAAACGAGACGACCAACCGATGCTCGACTACTTGCATGGTCTGAGCCGCTTTTTCGTCCTCGTCACGCTCGTGCTGGGAGCGTTGACCGGAGTGGGGATCTGGTTTGTGATCGGCCTGCTCAGCCCGGCCGGCACTGACCTGCTGATACACAATTTCGTCTGGGGCTGGGCCACCGAGTGGACCTTCTTCGTAGTCGAAATCGCGGCGGCCATCATCTACTACTACGGCTTCCGCACCATGACCGCGTCGAACCACATCAAGGTCGGCTGGATCTATTTCGTCGCGGCCTGGCTCTCTCTGGTGGTGATCAACGGCATCCTCGCCTTTATGCTGACCCCCGGCGCCTGGCTGGAGAGCGGCTCGTTCTGGGCGGGCTTTTTCAACCCGACCTACTTCTCCTCGCTCTTCTTCCGCACCGGCGTCTGCATTCTTCTGGCAGGGCTGTTTACCATGGCGGTAGCGTCGAAACAGAAGGACGACGCTTTCCGCGGATGGCTGGTCCGCTACAACGCCTGGTGGGCGATAATCGGACTAATCATCATGGTCCCGACCTTCTACTGGTACTGGAAAGCGATCCCGGCCGAAATCATTACCACCGCGCTGGCGTCGATGGTCACCCCGATCAGCGCCATGTACAAGTCGTTCTGGTACGCCGGCACGCTGGCGGTGCTGGTGGTTCTGTTCGGTTTGATTCTGCCGCGCAAGCAGCATGTCGTCATTTCGGCCATCATGATGATTGTCGGACTGATGTATTTCGGTGAGTTCGAGTGGTTCCGCGAGTCGATCCGCAAACCGTACATCGTCAGCGGCTACATGTACGGCAACGGTATCGAGCTGGCCAAAGCCGAGACCTACCAAAACGACGGTCTCCTTCCGCACATCGCATACACGACCGACAACCCCGGCGCCGATCTGTTCAACCGCGCCTGCCGGACCTGTCACACGATCGACGGTTACAAACCGCTGGCGCCGGTGTTTGATGGCACCGACGAAGCGTTTATTGCTTCGATGGTGCGCGGGACTGACCTGATGAAAGGCAACATGCCGCCGTTTGTCGGCACCGAACAGGAGTCGGAGTTGATCGCGGCGCATATCTACAGTAAAGTCGACAACCGACACCTGTCCGAGATCTACAACCTTAACGGCGCCGCGCTCGGCGAGAAAGTCTACCAGGTCCGCTGCGGCTCGTGCCATGAGTTCGGCGGCTTCAACGACAAGGCAGCCTCGCTGGTCGGACTCGATGCCGACGGTTACTCCGACATGCTCGACATGGCAGAGTTTCTCGGCGAAGGAATGCCGGCGTTTGCCGGCGATGACCGGGAGCGCGAAGCGTTGATTGCCTATCTGCTCACACTGAAGCCTGCCGAAGGAGGAGCCGATGAATCTGCCGGACTATAACTTCCTGTCGGCCCCGCTCTGGCTGATCACGGTCCTGCACATCCTGACGCTGTCGCTGCATTTTCTGGCGATGAATTTCGTGGTGGGCGGTATCGTGATCGTACTGTGGGGCAAGTTCAAGAACCGCTGGGATGATCCGATCGTCAGGAAACTTATCCGGTGGTTCCCGACCGCGATGGCGGCCACCGTCACGCTCGGCGTGGCGCCGCTCCTGTTCGTGCAGTTGACCTATCACAAGCAGATCTACTCGGCGTCGATCATCAGCGGCTGGTTCTGGCTGGCGGTTGTCGCCGCGGTGATCATCGCCTACTATCTCCTCTATAGCGCGTCCTTTTGTGAAGGCGGCAACAGTTCGAAACGCGGGCTCTTTCTTACCATCGCGCTGGTTTTCCTTGTCTATGTCTCCTTTGCCTACAGCTCGATCTTCTCGCTGGCGGAGACACCGGAACGGATGAAGGAGCTGTACGCGCAGGATCAGTCAGGAGCGATTCTTAGTCCCTACGCCGGTGATTACATCCTCCGCTGGCTGCACATGCTGTTTGGCGCCCTGACGGTCGGCGGCTTTTTTGTCGGCTGGCTCGGCAAGGACCACGAACCGGCATATCAGGCGGGCAGGACGTGGTTTCTCTGGGGGATGGTGGCCGCATCGATACTCGGCCTGGCGTACATCTTCACGATGGGTGACTATCTCGTTCCGTACATGCGCACACCCGCTGTGTGGGTGTTGTTGATAGCGATCATCCTGTCGGTCGGCTCGCTGCACTTCTTCTTCAAGCGCAAGTTTGTCCCGGCCGCACTGATGGTCTTTCTGTCACTGGTCGGGATGGTGATCAACCGCCACTACGTGCGGGTGATCAAGCTCGATGAGTACTGGGACCCTTCAACTATGGCGGTCAAGCCGGCCTGGTCGATATTCGTCGTCTTCCTGATCTGTTTCGTGGCGGCGCTTGGGACGGTTTGGTGGATGATCCAGATGTATCAGACGGACACATCGAAAGCGCGGTCGGCGGGGTGATACGCGGAATGTTGCGTCGCATGCCAGACGAGCAGCAGTCGGGCCGGGTCGCCTGACTGCACAGCAAACGACGGCTCCACGGTCAAAACACAAAAGGCCGGTTGGGTAACCCAACCGGCCTTTCGCATATTCTGTCACAGGGCGACTACAGAATCGCCTCGAACGCTTCCTTGAACTGATCGTAGCTGCGCGGCCCGAGGAACTGCGCGACAACATTGCCGTCCTTATCGAGGAAAAACGTGGTCGGCACGCCCGTGCCTTTGTAGTCGGCGAACGTATTCCGATCGGCCAGCAGCATCTGCCACTGCATGTCGTTTTCGGAGGCAAATTTCCGCACGCTCTCGGCGTTGTCCCGCCAGTCAAGCGCCAGCCCGAGTATCTCAACACCCTTGCCCTGGTATTCTGCGTAAAGCTGTTTCAGAGCCGGAATCTCGTGACGACAGGGCGGACACCAGGTCCCCCAGAAATTGAGCACCACCGGCTGCTTACCGATCCACTCCGAGGAGTTCCGCAGCGTGCCCTTGAGATCGTACACCGCGAAGCTCGGGACCGAATTCGCGCTCGCCTGTCCGGCATCGGCCACCGCCGCAGCAGCATCATTTTTCGGCTGATCGGCCTGAGAACTATCGTGATTATCCCCGCTGCACGAGTAGACGACCAACGCGGCCGTCAGCAATGCCACGAGATGAACGAGCTTTCTTACCATGAATCGTTTCCTTGTCATTCCCATATGGTGATCGAAGCAGACCTACTTGCCGTCGCTGTCCTGCTTCTTGGCGTCCTGAACGTACTGCTTGGTGGCAACATAGTCGAGGGCCTTGATCATCCGCTCGGCGGTCTGATAGCCCGGGAGCGGACCGATCCGCTGTCCCTCCGGAGAGATAAACCAAAACGCCGGATAGCCACGGACATTGAATTCCGAGGTTGCCAGCTGCTTCTCGGTGATCTGGTAGCCTTCGATATCCAGCATATCATCGGAGTCGCCCCAGACTTTCACCGGGACGAACTTCTCGTTTATCATCGCGACCACCGCCGAGTCCTTGAACGTCTCGCGGTCCATCTTCTTGCACCAGCTGCACCACGAAGCGGTGAAGTCGACCAGGACGTGCTTCTCTTCGGCCTTCCCCTTCTGCAAACCATCGGGGAAACTCAGCCACTCGATCGAATCCGGCTTGGCCGATTCGGCTTTCTTGCTCTCCGCCTTGTCCTGGGCCGATCCGTTAACGGTCAGCGCCGTCAGCAGTACCACTGCAGTCAGAACCGCGCGCCATCGTTTCATATCAAACTCCACCGTTGGGTGTCCTCTTTTTGCATTATCTATTAGACGAGAATACGTCGGATTCGCTTCGCGAAAAATCAGGATTCTCGGCCCGAGAGCGGCCGAAGGTAGGCCGCGGAATCACCTAACATCTCCTTGAGTCGGTTGACCAGTTCGAAATCCGCTCGAACCGAATACTTCTTCGAGCGAATGTACACCTCCGAACCGTTCTCTCTCGCCGCCAGCAGCACCGGTGCGTTGCCCCGAAACTCGGCCAGCGATTCCAAAGCCATATCTATCTTAGATTCGGGACAGTCCGGCTCCACCTTTATAACGAGTTGGCAGTTAAATCGTTCCGCCAGATCCTTAAGCGGAAGCACCTCGCTGACAATGACTTTCGGCGCCTCCCCCTCGCGGGTCGAAACCCGCCCGGTAGCCAAAACGATCTGGTCGACCTCGATATGCTCTTTGACCGTCTCAAACGTCTTGGAGAACATCAACAGCCCCACCTGGCCGGTGAAGTCCTGGATGGTGGCGAAGGCCATCATGTTCCCCTTCTTGTCGAGCATCTTCTTGACCTCGGTGATAATCCCCCCGGCGGTTACCTCGCGCCCGTCCTCGACTGTCGCCAGCGACTGATTGGTAGCCGTCGCAAAACAACTCAGCTCATCGCGGAACTTGTCCAGCGGATGTCCGGAGACATAAAAGCCCAACATATCCCGCTCCCGGTTCAACAGCTCGGCGGTGGACCATTCGGGGATGGCGGGAAGTTTCGGCGCCACCCGTTCGACCTCTCCGCCGGCCGCGGCAAAAAGATCGTGGGTTGACTGCTGAGCGAACACGCGATGCCCAAACTCCAGCATCGGCTCGACCGCTTCCATCTTCTGCGACCGGGCCCCGCCGAGTGAATCACAGGCGCCGGCGGCGATCAAAGACTCAAGCGTCCGGCGGTTCAGCATCCTCGGCTGAATCCGGCTTACCAACCCGTCCAACCCAACGTACTTCCCTTCCTTCTCCCGCTCCTCCACAATTGCCCGCGCCGGACCCTCGCCCACGTTTTTGACAGCCAGCAACCCAAATCGGATTCTGTCATCGACTACGCTGAAATCTATCTTCGATTCGTTCACGTCAGGCGGCAGGACCTGGATATCGATGCGACGGCATTCCTCGAGGAAGATATTGATACGATCCGAATCCGTGATTTCCGAAGTCATCAGCGCCGCCATGAATTCCTTCGGATAATGCACCTTCAGCCACGCGGTCTGGTAGGCGACATACGCATAGCAGGTCGAGTGCGCTTTGTTGAACCCGTAGCGGGCGAAGGTCTCGATCTGGTGGAAAATCTCATCGGCCACTTTCGAGTCAACACCGTTTTTCTCGGCCCCGGCCAGGAAGGTCTTTTTCTGCTCCGCCATAAGTTCGGCGATTTTTTTCCCCATTGCCTTGCGAAGCAGGTCTGCCGCACCGAGCGAATACCCGGCCAGTTTGTTGGCGATCTGAAGCACCTGCTCCTGGAAGACGATCACACCGTTGGTCGAACCGAGAATCTCCTCAAGTACCGGATGCAGGAAGTGGACCTTCTCTTCGCCCTTTTTGCACCGGATATAGGTATCGATCATACCGGAGTCGAGCGGCCCCGGACGATACAACGCGTTCATCACCGCCAGGTCAACGAACGTCGTCGGCTCCAGCTTGCGAAGGTACTCGCGCATGCCGGGCGATTCAAACTGGAAGATGCCGATTGTCTCGCCACGCGCGAACAGACGGTAAACCTTCGGATCTTCCAACCCGATCCCGTCGATATCGATCTCCTCGCCGGTGTTTTCCTTTATCATCCGAAGGGCGTCGTCGATCACCGTCAGGGTGCGAAGTCCCAGGAAGTCCATCTTGAGCAGGCCGATCTCCTCGACCATCTTCATGTCATACTGGGTCGTTACTTCGTCCTTGGACCCCTTAAACAACGGCACATAGTTGGTCAGCGCCGAGGGTGCGATCACGACGCCCGCGGCGTGCGTCGAGCAATGCCGCGCCAGACCTTCGAGCGTCTTTGAATACCGAAGCAGCCGTTCGACCCGGGGGTCTTGCCTGGCCAGGTCGCTTAGCTCCGACACCTGCGCGATCGCTTTCTCCAGATTCATGTCCGGCGCCATCGGAATCATCTTGGCGATCTTGTCGACATCGCCGTACGCAATCCCCAGCACCCGGCCAACATCGCGCACTACCGCCCGGGCCGCCATCGTCCCGAACGTGATAATCTGGCAGACATTATCTTTGCCGTACTTCTCGATCACGTACTTGATGATCTTGTCGCGGCCGCGATCGGCGAAGTCGATATCGATATCAGGCATCGAGATACGCTCCGGATTCAGGAAGCGTTCGAACAGCAGCTCGAACCGAATCGGATCGATATTGGTGATTCCCATCGCGTACGACACCAGTGAACCGGCCGCCGAACCACGCCCCGGACCAACCGGTATCTTCTGAGAGCGAGCATAGTCGCAGAAGTCTTTTACGATCAGAAAATAGCCCGCATACCCCATCTGCTTGATCACCCCTAACTCATAATCGAGCCGCTTGGTGATCTCATCGGTGATCTTGTCATAGCGCTCTTCCAGACCACGTTCGCAGAGGTGCCGAAGGTAGGTGTCGGGGTCGACGAAGTTTTTCGGGATCGGGAAGATCGGCAGCTTGAGATGCCCCATCTCGATTTCGACATTGCACTCTTCGGCGATCCGAAGCGTATTCTCCATGGCGGGCTTGAAATCGCCAAACACCTGCTCCATCTCTTCTTCGGATTTGAAATAGATCTGGTCGGTGTTGTACCGCATCCGTTTCTCGTCATCGACCAACTTGCCGGTCTGGATACACAGGAGCGCGTCGTGCGCTTCGTAATCCTCCTGGCGGAGGTAATGACAGTCGTTGGTGACAACCAGCGGGATACCGGTCTCGCGGGAGATCAGATCGAGCTTGGGAATCGCCTCCATCTCCATCGGCAGCCCGTGGTTCTGGATTTCGATATAGAAGTTGCCGTTGCCGAAAATATCATTCAGTTCACGTGCGGCGGCCACCGCCTGGTCGGCTTTCCCCTGCTGAAGATACCAGTTGACCTCCCCCTTGAGGCAGGCCGAGGTGCCGATCAGCCCTTCGGAGTGCTCGCGGAGCACGTCCTTGTCGATGCGCGGTCGATGGTAGAACCCGTCGAGATAGGCGGTCGAACAGAGCTTCATCAGGTTTTCATAGCCGACATTGTTTTTGGCCAGCAGGATCAGGTGGAAGCCACCATCGGGGTATTCATTCGATGGCTTCTTGTCGGTCCGGGTTCCCCCGGCGCAGTACGCTTCGACCCCGATAATCGGTTTGATCCCGGCTTTGGTGGCTTTTTTGTAGAACTCGGCCGCCCCGAACATATTGCCGTGGTCGGTGATCGCCAGGGCGGGCATATTCAGCTCTTTGGCCCGCTCGATGACCTCATCGAGACGACACGCTCCGTCGAGCAGCGAGTACTGGCTGTGGGTATGCAGATGAACGAAGTTAGCGAATTTCATAGCTGGTCAAGACTCATTTCATTGAAAACAAGTGCGTGGTGTACGTCCTCGTGCAACACGATACCCAATCGTTCCGTCGGGTCGTGCGTGGTGTACGTCCCCGTGCACCACGATACCTCCCGAACTCCGTGCGTGGTGTACGTCCTCGTGCACCACGTTACCCATCGTTCCGTCGGGTGCTGTATTGTAGGTCGGAACCCCTGCGGTTCCGACAACCACCGTCCGAACCACAGGGGTTCGGACCTACTCGTTCCATCGGGTGCTAGTCGACGCAGGTCGGCGACACCCGACAGAACACACCTTTCGTGCACCGCGAAACCCTGCGACGTTTAAACCACTAGATACACCCTTTGCCGGAGATTTTCAATCATATTTTAGTGATACTGAAAAGCTGTTGACGGACTGTCGGTTACTTTCGTCATTGAGATAGTTATCCACACTTCGGGGGATCTATGCGACTTTCTTTGTCTCTCGTTCTGACTGCAACGCTCACACTGGGTGGGCTGTTCGGCTGTTTTGGACTGCCCGATGAAAGCCTCATCCCGCCGGCGGTGATCTCCGGTATTGTCCTGGACTCTGCCAGCGGTGACGCCGTCATTGGCGCCACGATACTCGTAGAGGAACTGGAACTCAGCGCACTATCGGACGTGGAGGGCCGTTTCCGGATCACCGTCCCGTACGGCAGCTACTTTCTCAAGGCGACGCATCTGGACTACTACGACAAAACGCTGTCTGTCGAAGTGACCGCCGATCATGCGCTCGCCGACGTGGAGTTTCGCCTGACGCAGAATGAGTCGATCAGACGGGACAATGAGCTGATAACTCCGGTAAGTACGGACTGACGGGAAGGGAGAGATATGCGCCGGTTGTCCTGCATAAGCTTCGCAGTTTGTCTGCTCTCGCTCACATTCTGCACGACATCCACAGCCGCGGTATACGGTGCCGTAACCGGTGTGGTCACCGACTCAGCGACCGGGGATCCGATAGTCGGCGCCCAGGTCCAGATAGTTGGCTCGCGATGGGGGGATGTTACCGACAGTCAGGGGAAGTACCGAATTGAGGACGTCCTGGTCGGGGAGTACAAGATAGTCGTGCGAGCCGGCGGCCGAGAGGCCAGGCAGTCCCCTTTAGTTCGAATCCGGGACGAACGGACCAGTATATACGACATCGCCCTTGCCCCGCAGCGACCTGCAAACCTGACAATCTTCGCCCCCGATCCTGACGACGTCATTCGCATCAGGAAACTGGCCGAGCGCGACTATCACGCGGGCAGAGCAGTCCTCAGCGGTATTGACGATCGCAAGCACCTCTGGGATAGTTCGAGCGGCGAGTTGCTCTTGATTGACACTGTCTCGGGACTGCCAATTGTCTCTTTCGACAACATCTACCTCGGTCGGCACTACGATCAACGTATGCGCGAACTAATCGACAGCGCCGGTCCCCCCGCCAACTCCCGCCTGCCCTGGCTCAATCAAATCCTCCACCCCGAGAGATTCTTCGAGATGGCGACGCTCGCCGATGGGCTGTGGCAGCTTCATGTGGCTTCGGATACGACCCTCACCCCTGACCGAACACGGCTGATCACCGCAGCGAACATCGAGGAGGGTGTGGAAATGACCACTCTCGACCCGAGCCATCACACCATCACCATGCGCGATGTGCAGGAGAAAGGCACCCCCCGCTGGTATCAGGTACCGGATACGACCTATGTCACCCACGACACCATCCCCGGTGTTTCACTGGCCGACCTGTCATTTATCTGGGGACCGGAGGACTCGCGCCTGCTGTTCGTGAAAGTGAACGAGACGAAAAGTCAACCCGTTCGCTTCGCGGTCTTTGATATGGAACTGGCGCGGTGGCTGACAGCAGTGCGAAAGTAGAGCAGCATCTACAGCATCATCTCAAACTCAACCTCGTCGCGAATCGGGATGCCGTACCAGCCTATCTTGGGGATCTCCGGCTTGAGTGTCCGCGAGTACTCGATCGCGTTGGCGTGGACCGTCTTGAGCACAAAGCCGCGCTTCTGGTAGAACCGGATAGCATCGACATTGTCATTGGTCGTAATCAGCCACAGCCGCGAGCAGCCGGCCTTACGGGCAACATCGGGCATCAGCGCCATCAGCTTCGTCCCGATCCCCGCCCATTGCGCGCGGGCATCAAGCGTGACCACCTCGCACTGATCCCCGATTATCTCATAGGTCACCAGCCCGACCAGAGTACGCTCCGAGTCGAACGCGACAAACCCCTCCAGATCACCCGGCCAGAGCGTTCGCCCGCGCGAGATGATATGCGGGGTCGGCCACTCGGCGATCCAGTCTTTGACGATTTGGCGGTTGGTCGAGTCGATTGGTTCTATCGTGATTTCCATATTGCCCTCGTGATGTCGGACCAGTGCAAAGATTGTAGGTCGGAACCCCTGTGGTTCCGACAACCACCGTCCGAACCACAGGGGTTCGGACCTACGCGTTCCGTCGGGTGCTAGGCGGCCGAAGGACGACGACACCCGACGGCCACTGTCGGATCTACCCGCCGCCGGCGGGAAGCATCCGACAGAACATCTTCATTGTGATTGACACCCCGCCTGCTCTGCGTACCTTCAAACCAAAACATACACTGGGGAGTCTACCGATGTCAATGACCGACCGCGAATACCTTCGATTCGCATTAGCCACCCTCGCCTACCGTGCTTCGAAAACCATGCGCGACGCTCCCGAGTCGTTCGCCGCGTTTAAAGCCGACCCGGGCTCCAACACGCCGCTGGTCATAGTCGGGCACATGGCCGACCTGTTTGCATGGGCGTATACGATGACACAGGGCGAACCGAAATGGCACTACACGCCGCCGGTCGACTGGTCGACCGAGTGCGCGAGATTTTTCACGGCGCTGAAAGCTGTCGATGACGTACTGGCATCCGACGCACCGATAGCATTCGATCTGACGCGTATGTTTGCGGGGCCGGTCGCCGATGCCCTCACGCATACCGGGCAATTGGCGATGATCCGTCGGCTGGCAGGTTGTCCGATGAAAGGCGAGAACTACAGCCGGGCGACGATCGAGATCGGCCGGGTCGGCGCCGACCAGACCGGGCCTGATTCGAAGAATGAGTTTTGAGGGAGGGTCGGTCATTTGGCTGCGAATTTCTTTTTGATCGGTGCAGGGCTCACGAAGGCTGCTATACCCAGTGCGCCACTCAACAACGACCTAGTGAGATTGCTCGTCGAATGCAACGCGAACAGCACCGTCGGAAAGCTCGCGGAGCGATTTGGCGAGGAGAGCATTGAGATCCTCCTTACAATCATGGACATTGAGATAATGAAGGGGAATGTCGAGCCCCAGGTCCGTAGGTCTGTTGAGGCAGAGTTGGCGAACTATTGCAGACGGCTGCGGTTTGACCCCGTCATGCTAAAGGATAGAGTTTGGCTCCACGAGTTTGCGACGGAGACCTTCGGGCGGTCTGACACTATTGTCAATCTTAACTACGACTGTTTCTTGGAAGGACTGCTAGATTATGAAGGACTCTGGTGTCCGTCAGGCGGCTATGGTGGCATAGTCAATCCACTCGTCGACGCAAAACTTAATAATCCGCTAGGCATTCAGGTGCTCAAGATCCACGGATCAGAGAGCTTCACAGACGCGAGCCTGATGGACAGACCGGCGTTCCACTCAGTGACGTTTGAGTTTGAGGAATCGATCTTCAGACGATCGGCCAAGGACTGCCACATGGGGAGGAGATCGGTTCTACCTGTATCTCCTGAGTCCCAACCGGATGGTGCCAGACCCTGCCTAATTGCTCCCAGCTTTGTCAAGTTGCCGAACTTCGAGTTGGGGTTCCTGATGTTGAAGGCTATCAAAGAAATCAATGAATCAAATACGTTCGTAGTGATTGGTTGCAGCCTACGGGACGAGGATGCTTTTCTCTGGCTGCTGCTCTCAAGATTCGTGTGTGACTTCTACAGCGAAAGGAGAAAGCTAGTTATCTTGAGTCCAGACGCAGCGAGCATATCTGACAGAGTCAGATGCTACTTCTCCAACGACCTAGCGGAGCGCATTGTCGAGATCCCAGAGCCGCTCGAACAGGGGTACAAGACGCTGCAGAAAGTCTTGAGTTGAGGCCCGCAAGCCAACCGCTGACTCCGACTCAGCACCTCCAAAGTCCGAACCACAGGGGTTCGGACCTACAGTCTACGATTACAACCCCCCAACCACCAGCCACGCCACCGAAAGACGGAAATCCGTCTCTTTCTCCCCCACCGCCGGTCGGTTTAGATACACGGGGAAATCCAGCCGCACCCGGTGCCTGCCTTTCCAGAACGGCGGAAGCGTCAACGACAGACCCGAAGACAAGTACCACCGGCGCCCATCACCGGCCGGAATCGTCTCATTGCCTCGAATCACTCCCGGATAGTACTGCTCTTTCTGCTCCATGCTGATCGATGAGAAATCAAAAAAGAGCGTGTTGTCGACCTTCGACAGCCACCCACCGATCAACGGCGTCCGTCCCAGCCACCTAAACGGCAGCAAATCGGGCGGTGTGATCTCCAGCGAACCGCCGGCCGCCTTGGTCAAATACAGATATCGATCTTGGTACCCCCGCACCCGCTGCTCCGCCAGATAGAAATCAGGCTCCCAGTCGGTCGGGAATGTCCCCGGCGAACGAAACACCGGCGCCTTGGCAAACCGATCCATAGCGGGCGCCCGGCTCAGATGCCGCACCAGATAGGCCGGCGGCCTCCCCTCGGTGGTGAGATACTCTCCGCGAAGCGACAGCCAGGTCCGTTTGCTGTTGTGCAGCGAGAACCGGATTTGAAACTGATTCTCGAAAAAACCCTCGTTGGGCCCGTTGTACGCCGCCTTGCCGATCTGCGCCCGCTCCGAGAATCCGAACTTCCCGTATCGAAACGCCGAGACCCAGCCGTGCTCGACCACACCCCAAACCGTCTCGCCCAGATCCCACGCCTGACCTGTCACAAACTCCGAGAGATCGCCCGGCAGCGGTTGACTGCGGTCGACCGGATCTTCGTCAGTACTCCAGCTGAAGAAGTTCACTTCCACATGAACCCAGCTTCCGCCCGGAAGCGCATAGCCTGGCTTCATATCGATCTCGTACCAGGTCGAGCTGTACGAGCGGTTTTTGGTCCACAGGAACCGCTGTCCGCCGACACCATCAATCGAAAACGGCGAGATCGGTCCCGAGAACGTCACATCGCCAAACATCCCCCCACTGCGCGACAACCACCGCAGATCAACCGAATGCCTGTCCCGTCGCTCCAAAAACGACCCGTGCGAATGCCCGCCGATCTGAAAACCGCCGACATCGTCATACCAGAGGTCCGGACGGACCCGCATCGCCTGTTTGTCAATCGGCGTTCGGTCATACAGCAAGTTGTCGACACGCACTTCAGTCGGAGGGAAAAACCACAAAATCGGCGCGACATTGTTGCGACGGTCGATATCCATCAACAACTCGAACGGATCAACTACCACCTTCGCGATCTTCCGCCGCGCCGTGACTCGAAACTCGAACGCATTATCCGGCGTGCGGAACTGCTTCCACGCCTGCGTCAAACGATAGTTGGGCTTCTGATACCCCATCCCCTCCGGCGCCACCGTATAAAACGCCGTGTCTCCCTGCTCCCAGACCACCGCTATATCAACCGGCGAGATAAAATCCCCCGGCCGCTCGAGTTTGATCGTGTGAACATATTCACCGCCCTGCTCCTCGACCGACATCCCGCCGTAGGCGTAGTCGAGTCGCTCCCGGCCATGGTACCACTGCCGGAAGTACTCATCGAGCTGCAGGCCGGTCGACTGCTCCATGCTGCGCAGAAAATCATGTTCGTACGGATGGCGGAACAGCCAGTCGTTGCAGTAGTCGCGCATGGCATCGAAATAGGCCGAGTCGCCGAGGATCGACCGAAGCGAGTAGTGCATTGCCGCCGATTTGTAGTACGCCGACACCCGCCACGGCCAGTACTCCACACCCCGGTCGTACGCAAACACCATTGGTTTGTCCTGGCCCTGCTCCATCAGGAGCAGCAGCGGGCGGAAGCCGCGTTCATTGCGGTCGGTGATCGGTGGCTCAAACCAGCGTTGGTAGAAATTCTTCGGGAGATTGAGATTGCCTTGCCGTCCGAGATACTTCTCCATCGCGAGATGCTCGGCGTGGGTCGTGAAGCCTTCGTCGATAAACGGCCGGTCGATCTGGTTTGACCCGATCTGCCCCATAAACCACTGGTGCCCGATTTCGTGATAGAGCAGCAGCGGGAAGTACGGCGACGGCGCTCCGCCCGAGCAGTTGGTCAGCATCGGGTACTCCATCCCGGAGTATGCGTCGCAAATCCGGATCACCGGCCACTGATATGGCAGGAACAGCTCGGAAAAGGTCTCGATCGACTCCCTGCCGAGTCGCACCGCATCCTGCCATCGATGGGCGTTGCCGCGAAGCGCATACGCGACCACTTCGACACCGTCGATAGTGTCCGAATCGATACACCAGTTCGACGATGCCGTGAAGACGAAATCGTTGACATTCTCCGCAACATAGTGCCATGACTTCACGCTATCGGGACCGCTCTCGACAGTCGGCCACTCGGCGCGTGGTTTTAAGAAGTTGCTGATATCCAGCATCTCACGGAGCTTTTCCGGCAGGACTTCCTCCTCATTGACACACACGCCGGTCGCCGCGACAATCATCGACGAGGGCGCGGTGATCGTGACGTCATAGCTGCCGTAGTCACCGTAGTTCTCACCCCACCCTTCGTACTGCGCATCGACCCAGCCCAACACCCGGTCATAAACACAGGCCTGCGGAAACCAATAGGCCGCCCTCACCACACCGGCAACCGTTCCCATACGCATCCGGGAAGGTTTCGGAAACGTCGTCGTGAAGCCAAACACGAGATCGCACGCATACCCCGGCGGCAGTGGCTCATTCAGGTAGACGGTAATAATGCTGTTGTCGAACTCGAACGTACGATGGGCGCTTTCGACCTGCGCGAACGCATCTCCCTCCGTCAGATCAAACAGGTCAAGCCGGCCTTCCTGTTCCGGCTTCAGATTCGCCAGATCATAGTTGAAGGCGGTGCGCTGTTTTTTGTCCGCGTACGAATCCTTCTGGATCGCATTCGGCCACGCCTTGAGGTAGATAACCCGGAGCGTATCCGGGGAGTGATTGTTGTAGTCGATCGCAATCTTGCCGTCGATCGTGCGAAGGTCCTCGCGAAGCGTGACCTCCATGCGATAGTTGACTTCCTGCTGCCAGTAATCCTCAGGAACCTCGGAGAGTGGGGATGCGGCGAAACAGAGAAGCGCGGTGAAAGTGAGAGTGAAGAATCTGATCACGTTGGCCCGTCCCATAGTCATGCAGCTATCCCTCCCCGTCATCAAAGAACAATACATTGGCTATGAATCAAGATAGAGACGGGACGCGGAAGGGATCAAGTGAATTGTAAATCGTGTAGGCCGAGGCTGCTTGCAGCCCGGCATGACCTGTAGCAGCAATTGTAGGGCAGAACCCGAGACCGAAGGTCGAAGCGGTTCTGCCAATTGGCCTCTGTAGATCAGGTCCCTTCCCGTGCCGCGCGTTATGGAATCACGTCCAACGAACAACCTGTTGCTGAATGAACCATGCCGCCCTGTCGAGGACCTGATCGCAGATTTTGCCTCGAGACTTCGCCACGCAGGTCCTCGCAAGGTCGGTGAAGTCCGGATAGCCCCCGTTCACGTCTCCCAGAGAGAGCCAACCGATACTTCGGGGGACCGGACCTGCGCTACAGATCAAACTCGTGCGTGGCGTACGTCCTCGTGCACCACGCAACCCGACAGCTCGTAGGGCGGGTCCGTCCCCGAACCCGCCAGGAGACCGGCTGCCAAAGAAAAGTGCTGTCAGGCGACTCGCCTGACAGCACTTTAATGCTTCAAATGTTCTGTCGGATGCTTCCCGCCACGGCGGGTTCATCCGACGGCACTCATCAATGTCCCGAAAACTTCGGCGGACGTTTCTCCAGAAATGCCTCGCATCCTTCGTTTTTGTCGCCCGAGCCGCACACCGCGCCGAAATTGGCTTTCTCCAGATCGCAACCGGCGGTCAGGTTGACATCGAGCCCGCGATTCACACACTCCTTCGCCATCGACACCGCCAGCGGACCGCGCGTGCAGATCGTATTGGCCATCTCCATCGCCTTGTCCATCAGCTGTTCCGGCGGGTACAATTCGTCGACCAGGCCGATCCGATAGGCCTCCTGCGCATTAATCATGTCTCCGGTCAGTATCAACTGCATCGCCTTCCCCCGACCGACCAGCCGTGCCAGGCGCTGCGTGCCGCCGAATCCGGGGATGATACCAAGGTTGACCTCGGGCTGTCCCAGTTTGGCCTTCTCCGACGCCAGCCGGATATCACAGGCCAAAGCCAGCTCACAGCCGCCACCGAGGGCGAAACCGTTGATGGCCGCGATCACCGGGCGCGGGAAATTCTGGATCGTCTTCATCAGGTACAGACCGTGCGCCGAAAAATCGGCGCCGCTGCGCACGTCAAGATCGGCGATCTCGCTGATATCCGCCCCGGCTACGAATGCCTTGTCGCCCGAGCCGGTGATCACCACACAGCCGATCGTGTCATCCTTCCAGTGATAGTGCAGCATCTGCTGCATCTCCACTACCGTTTCCATATTCAGCGCGTTGAGGGCGCGCGGACGGTTGACCGTCACCACCAGCACCTTGTCTTTGCGCTCGACGAGAATATTCTTGTACTCTGCCATTCTCTGAGTCCTTTTGCCTGTCTATGGATTCCCAACGTTACTTCTTGCTGTAATCGTAAAACCCGCGACCGGCCTTTTTGCCCATATAACCGGCGTTGACCATCCGGCGAAGCAGCGGCGGGGCGGCATAGTGCGAGTCTTTGAATTCGTCGAACATGATGTCTGCGATATACAGGATCGTATCCAGCCCGATAAAATCGGTCAGGGTCAGCGGCCCCATCGGATGCCCGCACCCGAGCATCATCGCGTTGTCGATATCTTCTCGCGAGGCCAACCCGCGCTCGTACTGGCGAATGGCATCGAGCAGGTACGGCACCAGCAGGACATTGGCCACGAATCCCGGTGAGTCTTTCGCCGTCACACACGTCTTGCCGACCGACTCAGCGAACGCAAACGCGGTGTCGAAAGTCGCATCCGAGGAGTCAATCGTCCGGACCACCTCGCACAGCTTCATGATCGGGACCGGGTTGAAAAAGTGCAGGCCGACAAAGCGGTCCGGACGTTTGGTCACGGCTGCCATATCGGAGATCGACAGCGACGAAGTATTCGAGGCGAATATCGTCTGGGCCGGACAGATACCATCAAGTGTCCGATAGACATCCTGCTTGGCATCGAGATTCTCGACCACCGCCTCGCAGATCAGATCACAGTCCTTGAGGGCCTTCAGATCGGTATGCGTGGAGATATTGCCGAGCACCTTGTCTTTCAAAGCCTGGTCGGCCTTGCCGCGCTCGATTGCCTTGTCGAGTGACTTCGTGATATAGCCCAACCCCCGCTTCACCGCATCCTCGGACACATCGCAAGCCAGAATCTCGTATCCCGCGGCGGCCGAAACCTGCCCAATCCCGGAACCCATCTGGCCGAATCCGACGATACCCACTTTCTTGATCATCTCTTGCTCCCAAATATCGTGTGTGCTCTTATGTTCTCTCAACGAGTCTGGTCAGGTACAACCCCGGTTTGTCATGCGTCGTACCGGCCACCGTGAAGCCGGCTTTGAGATAGCAGCCCAGCGCCGTCCGATTGTCCCAGTTCACGGTCAGATAGACTTTCGCGACTTCTTTGCGCCGCCCGGCTATCTCACACAACAACAGCAGCATCTTGCACCCGAATCCATTCTCGCGGTACTTCGGCGCCACCAGCAACCGCCGGACCTGTATCGCCAGCTCAGCCGGTCGATACCACAACTCGGCATAGGCAACCGGACCGCTACCCGACAACAACAGGTACGAAACCATGTTCTCCTGCTGCCAGCCCTCAATCACTTCTTCAAGGGGGGGGTAATCAGTGTCGATTTCAAGATTGGTGGCCGTTTCCTCGGAATCGATCCAGGAATGGACCGTGCGGGCGTACTCCGCTGTATATCTCACAATATCCGCTTTGACGCGGGTCTGGTCGCTCACCGGGTTGATCCTTTGTTATGACATTGGCCCGGAATATAATCAATCCCCGAATAGACAGCAACCGACTCGCACTCAATCCGCATTCTTTCACCTCACCCTGCAACATTACCCCCGGCTGGCCGGTCTACACAGCAGGCGGGCAACCTTCCGGACTCCGCCGGCAGGCACTCGGCCGACCTTATGCCGATGTGCGACAAGTTGTTAATGATCACAACTCTCAGACTGTGGGGATCGGATATGGCCAGTAAGAAATTCACCAAAAAGCGGATCATAGGCGGACTCATCGTCATCGCAGTCATTGTCGCAGTGGTCGTCAACCTCGGCGACTCCAGCGACGGCCTCACTCTCGTACAGGCCGATCTCGCGTACCGCGACGATATCTCCGAGATGGTCACTGCTTCGGGCCGCATCCAGCCCCAAACCAGCGTCGATATCGTCGCCGAAGTCTCCGCCGAGATCATTCAGGTCTTTGCCAACGAGGGCGACCGCGTCTCTCGCGGTAACCTGCTGCTCCTGCTTGACACCGTGCAGGCCAAGTCCGACGTCCAGCAGTCGCGCTTCTCGCTCGATGAACTCACCGCCCGCGCTCAGGCCGCGCGCACCCAGCGCGACAAGGACAAACTCGAATTCGAGCGCCAGCAGCGTCTCTTCGATCAGAAACTAACCTCCGAGACCGCCTTCACCGACGCCCGTTTCGCCTACGAAAGCGCGACCGCCAACTACGACGCCGTTCTGGCACAGGTGAAAACCGGTCAGGCCATACTGGACAAAGCTGAAGACAACCTCGCCAAGACCAAAATACTATCGCCCATGGACGGTGTCGTCACCTATGTCAGCGCGGAAGCCGGTGAAATCGCCCAGGCCCAGACTTCATTCACGCAGGGACAGACCCTCATGACGATCGCCGATCTGTCGGTGTTCGAAGTTGAAGTCGACGTCGACGAAACCGAAATCGCAAAAGTGAAGCTCGACCAGACCGCCGATATCCGTGTCGATGCCTTCCGCGATACCGCCTTCGCCGGCCGCGTGGTGGAAATCGGCAACTCCGCCAAAATCTCCGGTCAGGGGACCGACAACTACATGACTTCATTCTACGTCAAAGTTCGTTTCGTCGACACCGTCCCCTCCATTCGTCCCGGCATGTCGGCGACAGTCGATATCGAGGTCGCTTCGGACAAGGACGCGCTGTTGATCCCCTACGCTGCCGTCGTCACACGTGAATTCGACGAACAGGACGAGACGAAAACCGACGAACAGCTCGACGGCACCCTTACCTCCGCCGGCGCCGACGACGAAGACGGTTCGGCCGCCAGGAAGTCCGGCAAGGCGAAGAAGATAAAGAAATCCGGCGTCTTCCTGTGTGAAAACGGACAGGCCCGGTTTGTTGAAATCACCACCGGGATCGCCGACGAGCGCAATATCGTCGCCCTCTCCGGCGTCTCCCCCGGTGATACCGTTATCTCCGGATCGTTTAAGACACTCCGCGAGCTGACCGACTCCACCATGGTCGAGATTGACCAGCGCTCCAAAGACCAGATGGCCGAGTTGGACTAGCGGGCACGGAAGCTGACACGCCATGGTCTTCTTCTCACTTCTCAGGGAATCGGCGGCCGCCCTCTGGGCCAACCGCCTCCGCTCCGGCCTCACCATCCTCGGCATGGTGCTTGGTGTGACCTCGGTCATCGCCATCGTCTCCACCGTCGAAGGTATGCAGAAAAACATCGAAGAGGTCTTTGACACCCTGGGCACCAACTCCTTCATGGTTACCCGCTTCGGTTTCAACATGACCATGGCCCAATATCTCGAACGCCGCCGTCGCAAGCCGCTCACACGCGGCTTGATCGACATCATTGAGGAAAGCTGCCCCGACTGCAAAAACGTCGGCGCCCAGGGCTACGCCTCCGATGACGTCAAATACGGATCGCGCAAAATGGCCTGGGTCGAAATCGACGGCCAGACCCCGGCCATCATGGAGATTCAGAATGTCGATGTCGCAATGGGTCGCTATCTCACCGAAGAAGACGACGACCGCCGCCAGCGCTATGCCTTCCTCGGCCACGAAATCTATGAGAAGCTGTTTGACGGTGTCGGTGACCCGGTCGGAGAGCGCATCCGCGTCGGCCGGGAGGAGTTTATGGTAATCGGTGTCGCTGAGAAACTGGAGAATAGCGACATGGTCAGCGGCATCGATAACTTCATCGCCATCCCGCTTTCGACTCACCAGAAGATCTACCCCCAGCGAGGTAATCCGGTCAACCTGTTTATGAATGCGGAGACTCCCGAGGCGCGCGAGCGCGCCATCGACCAGGTCCGGGTCGCCCTCCGATCCGCCCGACGGCTCGACTATGAAGACGATGACGACTTTGAAATCGTCACGCCCGAAGCCATTCTCACATTCGTCAACGATGTCACCCGCGCCTTCCGCGTCCTGCTGATTTCCCTGCCGCTGCTCTCGATCGTCGTCGGCGGTATCGTCATCATGAACATCATGATGATCTCCGTCACCGAACGCACCCGCGAAATCGGCATCCGCAAATCCCTCGGGGCCACCCGAAGACACATCCTCAGCCAGTTCCTCTACGAGGCACTGGTCCTCTCACTGATCGGTGGTGTGCTCGGCATCGTGTTCGGCGTCAAGCTCGGCTCGGTTATTCTGCGTGACCTGATGGGCATCACGCTCACTCCGACATCGCTGGGCATAATCCTGGGCTTCGGCATCTCAACCGGCGTCGGACTTTTCTTCGGCATCTATCCGGCCCTCAAAGCGGCCCGGCTCGATCCCATAAAGGCGCTCAGCTATGAGTAACTTCAAACGCTCCATGGCCCAGCTTCGCGAAGGCATTCGGCTCGCCCTGATGGCGATTACCGCCAACAAATTTCGCTCCATCATGACCATCTTCGGTGTCACCATCGGCGTCGGCGCTGTCATTCTCGTTAACACTATCATGGACGGTTTCCAGTCCTACCTCATGTCGTCGATCGAGAAGATCGGCACCAACGTCATCTACATCGCCAAGTGGGACGAAGACACCGATTTCGACGAGCTTACCGAAGAGCAACGCCGTCGCAAAGATATCACCATGGACGAAGCCTACGCGATTCAGGAGTCCTGCCCCCTCGTCAAAGCCGTCTCGCCGGAGAAAAAGGCCTACGACAACATCGCCCGCTACGAAGACAAGACTATTCGCAACCCCGATGATTTTCGGGGCTGCTGGCCCGAACTGGCGATCGTCTCCAACCGCGACTGCGAGTACGGACGCTTTATCGATTACAACGACATGGACCGCGCCGCCATGGTCTGTGTGATCGGTCCCGAGGTCGCCGATGCCCTCTTCAACTCCCGCGAAGAGGCGCTCGACAAGAAGATTCGTATTAACGGCTACCAGTTTCGGGTAATCGGCGTGCAGGAGAGAATCGATGACTTCTTCGAGATCAGCGAGAACGACTACATCTACATCCCCATGACCACCTTCGACCGCCTCTATCCCGGCGTCAAACGTGCTGTCCTGATGGTCAGCGCCGTTTCGCGGGAGAGCTTCAACGAAGCGGTCGATCAGGTCGTCAACGCCGTGCGTCGCGTCCGACAACTCCGACCCGAACAGGATAACAACTTCGCCATCGAGACCCAGGTCAAATTCAAAGAGCAGGTCAGCGATATCACCGCCAATGTCAAGCTGGGCGCGATCGCGGTGGCGATTGTCGGTCTGCTGGTCGGTGTGGTAGGGGTTATGAATATCATGCTCGTGGCCGTAACACAACGGACACGGGAGATCGGCGTGCGCAAAGCGGTCGGCGCGCGCCGTTCGAATATCATCTTCCAGTTCATGGTGGAAGCCGCGACACTTACCGCGGTGGGGGGCGTGGTGGGAATCATAGTCGGGGCGGTAGTGGGCCTGATCGTGACAACCTCACTGGAATGGGCCTACTACCTCTCCCCGCTTTGGACTGCCATTGGATTGGCCGTATCGGCCGGGACCGGATTGGTTGCCGGCGTCTATCCTGCCTGGCGAGCCTCGCGAGTCGACCCGATCGTGGCGCTTCGTTACGAGTAAAACTCGCTATCGTAGATCGAGTTGCATAGTATCGAAGGTATATCAAACATCTGCCCGCCATAGTATTACCACGTTAGTTCTTACCGACGGAATCGATGGAGAGATTGCACCACAGAAGGTTAGGGGCATAAAAAAAGAGCCGCCAGATGAATCTGACGGCACTTTTGCTGGGAGGGTGTATGGTCAGGGCCTATAGTAGAAAACTTTTATGATTCTGTCAAGTTTTTTTCGTGGACCTATTTGATATATTTTCTGTCCGTTCTACCCACTGTAACCGTATCGGCTCGAGGACGGTTCCCATTGAGCCGGATTTTTCGACCGATCCCGCGAAAATCCCCTATCCGTATGATAGACAATGGCTTCATCATGGACCTACGGGAACCGATTTCCACCGACTCCGGTTGACTTTGTAACCCCGGATCGGTATATACCGGGCAAATCAGCACAACCCGCACAGAAAGGCCGACATGATAGATTTCTCGCTCACCGACAACCACCTTGCCGTCCGGGATATGGCCCGGAATGTCGCTTCCAAAGTCATTACCCCCTCGATCCGCGAATTCGACCGCGCCAACAAAATCAACCCCGACCTCCTCCCTGCGATGGCGGCGGCGAACTTGCTCGGCTTCTGCATCCCGGAGCAGTACGGCGGCCTCGGCATGGACTATATCTCGCTCGGGCTGGCCTCCGAAGAGATGGAGTATGCCGACACCGCGGCGCGGGTCATTCTCTCGGTGCATATCGGCCTCTACTGCCTGCCGGTCCTGACCTGGGCCAGTGAAGAGCAAAAGCAGAAGTACCTCACCCCGGCCGCCAAAGGCGACAAGATCGGCTGTTTTGGCCTGACCGAGCCGGGCGCCGGCTCCGATGTGGTCGGTCTCCAGACCACCGCCGTTAAAGACGGCGACCACTATATCCTCAACGGCGAGAAGATGTGGATCTCGCTGGCCACCGCCGCCGATTTCTTCCTGACCTTCGCCTGGACCGATCTCGAAAAGAAGAAAAATCGCGACCACTCCGGCCTCTCGGCATTTATTCTTGAGCGCGGCATGGACGGGCTGACTTCGAGCAAGATCGAAGGCAAACTTGGTGTCCGCTCCGGCGACACCGGCTCGTACGCCATGCAGGATGTCCGAGTCCCGGCCGCCAACCTGGTCGATAAGGAAGGCTCCGGGTTCAAGATCGCCATGTTCTGCCTCGACCAGGGGCGTTACACGGTGGCCGCCGGCTCGTGCGGTCTGATCCGCGCCTGCCGCGACGCTTCGGTTGGCTATGCCCACCAGCGCAAGACGTTTGGCTCCGAAATCGCCGAGCACCAGCTCGTCAAGCAGATGATCGCCAACATGGAAGCCGGCTATGAGTACAGCACCTACCTCTGGATGAAAGCCGGCTGGCTCAAAAACCAGGGCAAACGCTCGACCAAAGCGACTTCGCTCGCCAAGTGGATCGCCTGTCGCGAGGCCGAGAAAGCGGCCGCCGATGCGGTCCAGGTGTTTGGCGCGTACGGCTTCTCCGATGAATACCCGGTGGAGCGATTCTATCGCAACGCGAAAGGCGCCTCGATCTACGAAGGCACCCGCGAGATCCACACGATCATGCAGGCCGACTATGCCCTCGGCTACCGCCATGACAAACAGCTCGACAAGGATCTGCCGATAGTCGAGCAGTAGCGAATGTTGTGTCACATGCTTAATCGCCGTAGGCGATTTACATGTGACACATATCGATCGTAGGTCGGGGCGCGTGGCCGTAACCCCGGATCGAGTCCGGGGCAGGCTTTAGTCACGGTTCGCACGCCTGTCGCAAGGTCGGCCCCCCTGTGGTTCCGACATTCTATGTGACATGTCCTAGGTCCAATCTGTAAACTACCTACCCGGCTGTTTAATCGTTATCGCATGACATTCCCTGTTACCCCGTTCAATGTCTTGCCCCACATTTTCCCCACCAACTCACCCCTGATCACAAAATCACCGCCCTTTATAGAAGAAACAATGAACGGAGGTTTGCAAACCTGACGCGTTCCGCCAGAATTGATTCGACAGTGAGATGCTCGACTGGAGCAGGACTCGGCGAAAACGGGAAATGGAAAAGTCTTGGGGCCCCTGAAAATAGCAAAACAAACCCATTTCGCCGTAACGCATTCACACGTACGCTTGTACGATGAAGTTTGGGTCTTGAGGAGTGACGCGACATGTCGTGGCGGTTCGGAGAAGGCTTTGCAATACTACGCTGTAGCGCAGGTCCCGGCCACCACCGGATCGGTCAACAGCAGCAGTTGATGCAGGATGCGAATGTACGTGTCAACCCGCCTGTCTGGGTGGCCCACCATTTATGGTGGGTTGCTCTTCGTGCGAGGATCGCGTGGCGCACGGAGACGCACGCCACGCACGGCAATCATTTCGCTATTTCGCGTTTACGCCCAGCTTGCGGCCGATCAGGTTGTCGAGCGAGAAGCGGCCCGCGCCGGCCAGCAGGATCGGGATGTAGGCCGTCAGGAACAACAGCGCCTTCTCCTTATTCCCGAACGGATCATCGGCATGCACCACCAGCGCCGCAACCAGCATGGTCACGATCAGCGGGATACTCGCCGCCCGGGTCAGCAGCCCGACCACCAGGCCAAGCGAGCAGAAAAACTCGGCGAAGACTGTGAGAAAAAGCGACAGCCCTGCGCCCAGACCGATCGGATCGCCGAATTCGGCGCCGGAGAGAAGCATGTTGAATTTGCCGAGCCCGTGCCCGAACGCCATCATCAGGCCCACCCCGACTCTCAGGATCAGCAGACCCCAGTCGGCGGTCGGCGAAGACAGGTCGGTTTTGAAGAGGAGGTTTTTCACGATGTGCTCCCTGTTGGATGTATCTCGTTAGTTCGTTACAGTATGATCACACCCGGCCAGACAGCGAAACATAGGACAAGACAAACGGCCCAGAGATTCTCTGAGCCGTTCGGCAGTTTCGTCTATATCACCAACAGGCAAACGCCTGTCGGGTTCCTGGAATCGTGCCCGCTACTCGACTGTCACGCTCTTGGCGAGGTTGCGCGGCTGGTCGACATGGCAGCCCCGCATCACGGCGATATGATAGGCCAGCAGCTGCAACGGGATAACCGACAAAAGCGGCGTCAGCAGACGGTGGGTCTGCGGCAGGTAAATGACGTGGTTGACGCGCTGAGCGATCTCGGTGTCGCCCTCGGTGGCAATCGCGATCACCCGGCCGTTGCGGGCGCGGACTTCAGCGATATTCGACATCACCTTGTCATAGACCGGATCTTTCATGGCGATCACGACCACCGGCATGTTCTCGTCGATCAGCGCGATCGGACCGTGCTTCATCTCGGCGGCGGGGTAGCCTTCGGCGTGGATGTACGAAATTTCCTTCAGCTTCAGGGCGCCTTCGAGCGCCACCGGGAAATTGATGCCTCGTCCGAGATAGAGGAAATTGTTATTCTTGTAGTAGGCCGACGCGATTTCCTTGACGGCGTCCTCATTGGCCAGAATCCGCTCGATCTGCTCCGGAATGCGCTCCAGCGCGCCGAGCAGTTCCTGCCCCTGCTGCACGGACAGATGTCGCATACGACCGAGCAGGGTGCCTATCAGAGCCAGCAGGGTGACCTGCGACGTGAAGGCCTTGGTCGACGCTACCCCGATCTCCGGGCCGGCGTGGATATACACCCCACCGTTGGATTCGCGGGCGATGGTCGAGCCGACGACATTGACGATGCCGAGCGAGGTAACGCCGTGTTTCTTGGACTCGCGCATGGCGGCCAGGGTGTCGGCGGTTTCGCCGGACTGGCTAATCGCGAAAAATACCGAAGAGTCATCGAAAATCGGGGAGCGATAGCGGAACTCCGAAGCGTACTCGACCTCGACCGGAATCCGTGCGATCTCTTCGAGCAGGTATTCCCCAATCAGGCCCGCGTGCCAGGAGGTGCCGCAGGCGCTGATAATCACCCGTTTGATCCGGCGAAGTTCATCGTACTGGAGGTTCAGACCATTCAGACGGGAGATGCCCTCTTCCATGTTGATGCGGCCGCGCATGGCGTTGCGGAGGGTGGTCGGCTGCTCGTGGATCTCCTTGAGCATGAAGTGGTCGTAGCCGCTTTTCTCGATCTCATCGAGCGTCCAGCTGATCTCCTGGATATGCGGGGTGATCTCGACATTTTGAATGGTTGTGATCGTGTAGTCGTGGGGGGTGATAGTCGCAATCTCGCCGTCTTCGAGATAGACCACCCGGTTGGTATGTTCGAGCATGGCGGAGACGTCAGAGGCGACGAAATTCTCACCGTTGCCGTGGCCGATAACCAGCGGCGAACCCATACGGGCCGCGACCACTTCGTTGGGATGCAGCGAAGACACCACGGCGATACCGTAGGTTCCTTCAACCTGGCTGAGGGCGTCGCGGACGGCCTCGGTGAGATTGCCCTTGTAGTTGAAGCGGATCAGGTGTGTAAGGACCTCGGTATCGGTTTCGCTTCGGAAGACGAACCCTTTCTGGTGAAGAAACTCCTTGAGGGTTCGGTAGTTTTCCACGATACCGTTGTGGACCAGGGCGATTTCCGACTGGCTGTCATAGTGCGGGTGGGCGTTGACCTGGTTCGGCTCGCCATGAGTCGCCCAGCGGGTATGCGCGATGCCCTGGCAGGACTTGATGTCCAATCCCTCGAGGGCGCGCTCCAACACTTTGATTTTGCCCACCTGCTTGGTGATGCGAAGGCCTTCGTCGGTGGCCAGCGCCACGCCGGCGGAGTCATATCCACGATATTCAAGCCGTTTCAGTCCGGTAAGGAGAATCGGCAGGGCCTGTTTCGGTCCGACGTATCCAACAATTCCACACATAGATTAGCCCCTGGCTACTTGAAGAATGATATGACCTTTCTACCCAGTCCGGCGGTCAATCGTTCGTCGTTTGTCTCGATGATGAGTCGAAATATTGGTTCGGTGTTTGATGCGCGAATCTGCACCCAGCCGTCGGCGAAGTCAAACCGGAGACCGTCCTGTCGGTCGATCTTTGATGTGCCGATTATACCGGGGGCTGCCTTCGCGAATCGGGCCAGCCGTTGGTCAAAGTCATCCGGCATGGCCGCCTTTGTCTTCATAGTATAATAACGCCCAAACGATTGGACAAGGTCCGCCAGCGATTTCTTTTCGACCGCCATTGCCGACAGTGTCAGGGCGGCCGCGATCAGGCTGTCGCGCCCGGCATGGAAGCGGGGGTAGATTACCCCACCGTTACCTTCGCCGCCAATCACGGCTTTCTTGCGTCGCATCAGCTCGACAACATTCGACTCGCCAACTTTCGACAGATAGACGCGCGAACCGGATTCGCGGGCGGCCTCGGCGGTGACAGTGGAAGTCGAGAGATTGATAACGGTCGGGCCTTTTTCAGTGCGAAGAACGTGCTTCACCGCGATAGCAAGGGTGAGTTCTTCGCCGATCGGCGTTCCGGTGTGGTCGACCAGGGCCAGCCGGTCAGCATCGGGATCACAGGCCATGCCGAGGTCGGCCTTGTGGCGCTTAACGGCGGCGCCGAGCTGCTTGAGGTGCTCCGGGGTAGGTTCCGGTTCGCGAAAGAAGTCGCCGTCCCCCTTGCAGTTAAGCCGGATAACCCGGGCCCCCATGCGCTCCAGCAGTTCGGGCAGAGCGCGGGAGCCGGCACCGTTGATGGCATCGACAACAACCGTGAAGCGCGCCCGCCTGACTGCGGCTTTGTTGACGACCTTGAGCGCGAGGACCTTCTTGATATGGAGGTCGACGAACCGGTCGTCGAAGGTGAGCGCACCAAGCCGGTTGTGTGGCTTGAAATCGAACTTGTCGTCGTCTTTGAGGGCCTTGAGCTTCTTGAACTGGGCCGGGGTCACAAAATCGCCGGTGGCGCTGAAAAATTTCAGGGCGTTCCACTGGGCCGGATTGTGCGAGGCGGTTATGCAGATGCCGCCTTTGGCTTTGAGTTCTTTGACGGCGATTTCGACGGTCGGAGTCGGTACGACGCCGATATCGACGACGTCGATTCCGACGGACAACAACGATGAGACGACGGCATCGCGGACCATCGGCCCGGTCGTCCGGCTGTCCCTGCCGAGCACGACTTTGCCGGACTTGAGCATGGTGCCAAAAGCCGAGGCGTATCTGACCACCAGGACCGGATCGAGGCCGTTGCCGACAACGCCGCGAACGCCCGAGGTGGATTCTTTCAGTTCCAGTTTCTTTTTCATAGAGAGCGACCAGTATCTTCTTTATGTATCGATCAAATCTGCAAATGATTCACTTTGAACGGCATAGCGGTCTCAGTCCGGAGTTTACCGATCCGAAGACCCGGATAATACATCAATCATGGACCGATGTAAATGGCCGTTTGAGGCTAACAGGTCTTTGTCGTAAATCGACCAGGGTCGACCGTCGATCCGGCTGAGTTTGCCGCCGGCTTCGGTGACGGCCAGCGCGGCCGCCGCGGTATCCCAGGGGTGGAGTTTCAGTTCCCAGAAACCGTCGATCCTGCCCGAAGCCAGCCAGCAGAGATCGAGCGCCGCCGAGCCGGGGCGTCTGATTCCCTGCGCTTTTTTTGCCATGCGAGCGAAGAGACCCAGGTTGTTGCGTTTGGCACTTCCAATGTCGTAGGCGAAGCCGGTTGCGAGTAAAGCTCGCTGGAGGCGTTTCTCACCGGTGACGGCAAGTCGGGTTCTGTTGAGCGTGGCGCCGAGGCCGAGTCCGGCGGAGAACATCTCATCGCGCTCGGGATCGTACACGGCGCCGGCGACTACCTTGCTCTCGAACTCGACCGCGATCGAAACACAGTAAATCGGGAAACCGTGCATGAAATTGACGGTACCGTCGAGTGGGTCGATCACCCATCGCCACGAGGAGTGTTGGCCGGTCTCGGAGCCTTCTTCGGCGAGGACCTCGTGCGACGGGAACTTCTTCTCGATGCGAGATACGATATACTTCTCGGCTTTGCGGTCGTATTCGGTGACGGGGTCGATGCGTCCTTTGTAGTCGATCTTCTTGGAGTGATCAAAGCCCTTCCTGAGGATCTCCCCTGCGCCGAAGGCGAGGTCGCGGCAAACCGTCAGGAGCTCCCGTGTCTCTTTCGTGCTCATGCGCTTTTTCCCGAAGGCTGGCGCGGGGCGTTCCCGGCGTGCTCGCCCGCTTCCTGCTTGAACTGCATCTGGTACAACTTGTAGTAGATGCCCTTCCGCTTCAACAGCTCATCGTGGCGACCGGTCTCGCGAAGCTGACCGTGGTGGAAGACAAGGATCTTGTCGGCCTTCTCGATGGTCGAGAGGCGGTGGGCGATGATGATCGAGGTGCGATCTTTCAGCAGTTCGTTGAGGGCCTGCTGAATCAGCAATTCCGTTTCGGTGTCAACCGAGCTGGTGGCTTCATCGAGGATCAGGATCTCCGGGTTAAACGCCAGGGCCCGTGCAAACGAGAGGAGCTGCTTCTGCCCGGTCGACAGCGTGGCGCCGCGTTCGCGAATTTCGGAGTGGATACCGTCGGGAAGTCTCTCGATGAAGCGGTCGAATCCGACGCGACCGAGCGCGGCGTGTACTTCATCGTCGCTGATCGAATTGTCTCGCAGGCGTACGTTGCCTGCATAGTCGCCGCTGAACAGGAAAACATCCTGCAGGACCAGCGCCATGTGACTTCGGAGTTGATCGATCGGCCACTGGCGGATGTCGATCCCGTCGAACCTGATGGCCCCTTTCTGGAAGTCATAGAAACGGAACAAAAGCGAGATCAACGAAGTCTTCCCTGCGCCGGTGGCGCCGACGATGGCAATTTTCTCTTTCGGTTCGACCGAGAACGAGACATCGCGAAGGACCCAGTCTTCCTCACCATAGGCGAACCAAAGATTGTCGACCTCAATCCGGCCCGAGAATCCGTTTGTCCTGGCGGGTGTCGGCGGCGATTCGATAGCCGGCTGGGTGTCAAGCAGCTTGAAAATGCGCTCCGACGAGGCCATGGAGGACTGGAGAACGTTGTATTTGTCCGACAGATCGCGGATCGGGCGATAGAACATCTCGACCAGCTGTATAAACGCGACAAGCTGGCCGAGGGTCATGATGTCGGTTTCGACCCGGATGCCGCCATAGTAGAGGATCAGGACAACCGACAGGACGCCGATGATCTCTACCGCCGGGAAAAACGTCGCGTAGTAGATGATCGAGCGCTGGTGAGCGCTTCGCAGGTCCTGGTTGATGCTGTCGAACTTGCCGAAGGCCCGCTGTTCCTGCACGAACAGCTGTACGATCGACATACCCGTGATATGTTCCTGCAGGAAGGCATTAAGGCGGGCGAGTCGCAGGCGGACTTCGCGATAGACCTGTCGGACTTTGACGCGGAAGATCGCGGTTGCGGCCACCAGCAGCGGCAGGACAACAAAACTGATCAGGGCCAGCCGCCAGTTTTCGAGCAGCATGTAGGTAACGATTAAGACGACCATGATCAGGTCACCGATTATCGTCACGACACCGGACGAGAACATCTCGTTGAGGACGTTGACATCGTTGGTGACGCGGGTCAGGATACGGCCGACCGGGTTTCTATCAAAGAAACCGAGATGTAGTTTCTGGAGGTGGCGGAAGATCTGCATGCGGATGTCGTACTGCACCTTCTGGCCAAGCCACTGGGTGAGATAATACTGCACGCCGTTGGCGGCGAAAGAGAGGATCATAAGACCGACAAAGATCAAGGCGATCGTTCCGAAACCGTCCATCACTTTTGGCGTGATGTGGTTGTCGATGCCGAGCTGGGTGAGCTTCACCATCGCCAGCCGACCGACCGACCCGAGCAGAAGCAGAATAACGGCCAGAATCGCCCACCCTCGGTAAGGCTTCATATAGCGAAGCAACCGCTTCATGAGGCGGGAGTCATAGGCTTTCCCGAGCGCTTCTTCTTCGTGATATCCGGCGGCAGCAGCCATCAGAGAGCCTCGATTTCCTGTTCAAGAAGCTGTGACCGATAGAGCGTAGCATAGTGACCATCAAGCGCCAGCAGTTCTTCGTGCGAGCCCTGTTCGGCGATACGACCACGGTCGAGGTAAATGATAAAGTCGGCATCTTTCACCGACGAGACCCGGTGCGAGATGATCAGCGTGGTGCGGTTGGACTCGGCGCGGTGAACACGCTGATGAATCTGGTGCTCGGTTTCGGTGTCAACCGACGAGGTCGCGTCGTCGAGTACGAGGATCGATGGATCGGTGGCCAGCGCGCGGGCAATAGCGGTGCGTTGTTTCTGGCCGCCCGAGAGCGTGATGCCGCGTTCGCCGACTATCGTCTCGTAAGCTTTCGGGAAATCTTCGATATCCTTGGCCAGATCAGCGGCGGCGGCGGACCGACGAAGGAGCGCTTCGTCAGCGCCGGCGTTGCCGAACCGGATGTTGTCGGCAATCGTATCCGAGAAAAGGAAAGGCTCCTGAGTGGCAAAACCGATCTGTCGTCGCAGCGCCGCGAGGTCCCAGTCATTAAGGTCGACATCGTCAATCAACACCTGTCCGGGATTGACCGGATAGAGCCGTGCGATCAACGAAACGAGCGTTGTTTTGCCCGAGCCGGTCATGCCCATGATACCGACGGTCTGGCCGGGATTGACGGTCACTGAGATGTCATCAAGCACGGGCTGTCCGTTGTAGGCGAACGTCAGGTTGCGCAGTTCGATTTTGCCGCGAAGCGGACCGCCGTAAAGGCCTTCGGACCGCGTGTTTTTAACTTCAGCTTCGGTAAAGAGAATCTTGTTAATGCGATCGAGCGACGCCGTGCCGCGCTGGTAGAGCGAAACCACCCAGCCCATCGCAAAAAGCGGCCAGAACATCATGTGTGAGTAGGCGAAAAACGCGACCATGGTTCCGAGTGGGATGCTGTCGTTCATGACCAACTGGCCGCCAAAGTAAAGAATAATCAGATTGATACCACTGGCGAGGAAATGGATCAGCGGAAAGAACAACCCCTGAAGTTTCGCCATGCCGAGGTTCAGCTCGACGAAGTCCTGAGAAACACCCGCGAAGTTGTCTACTTCGGCATCCTCCTGCCCGTAGGCCTTGACCACCCGCATCCCGGCGAGGTTCTCCTGAGCGGCCACGTTCAGATCCGAGAACTTGGCCTGTATTTTCGTGTATTTCTTGTGGATCAGGTTGCCGAGCTTGTTGACGAGATACGGAAAGATCAACATCGGCGCCAGCGCATAGACCGTCAGTTTCGGGGACAGCGACAGCATGAAACCGAGAGCGATGATCAAACCGACGATGGTATTGGCGATGTGCATGACGCCCGGCCCCACCATCATGCGGACCGCTTCGAGATCGTTGGTCGCTCGCGCCATGATATCGCCGGTGCGGGTGCGGTGATAGAAGGACTGCGACAGGGTCAGCAGGTGACTGGCAAGTTTGCCGCGCAGGCGGTATTCGATGTGGCGGGAGGTCCAGATGATCGTCCGGCGCACCAAAAAGCGAAACAGACCGGCAAGAACCGACAGCACGATCATCAGCAACACGAGATACATCACCTGACTGACAGCGCTTTCGGCCGTAAACCAGGAGAGATACTTCGAGAGGAAGGCTGAATCGACCCCCTCATCTTCGAAGACGGCGAAAACCGAGTTGATAATATACGGATTAACGAGGCTGAGGGCGTTGGTGATGCCAATGAAGACACCGCCCAGAATCAGCGACCCTCTGTATTCCTTGAAATAGCCGGAGATGGTCGAGAAACGACCGGGGGTTTTGTCGGAAGAATTCGGGTTTGCCATCTACAATCCAGCCTGTTTGCCTACGAGACCTATTATAACAAGCCGGACGACTAATAGTTCAGCAGATTGGCGAAAAGGTGAATCGCTTCCAGATTGAGCTCGCCGATAGCCTCCAGGAGCGGCAGACCGCAGTAAATAATCTGCCCTTCGCCGAGCCGTGAAACCGAGAGCAGGGCGGCGCCGGAAGGCGTCACGAATACGCGCTCGGAGGGCACCACCACCGCTGAGGCGACCGCTGTGGGCTGCCGGAGCGATTCGAGCAGCTCGTCGGTGTTGATGGCAAACGGTTTCGAGAGGACGTTGGCCCCCGGGATGCGGTTAGCGATATCGGCGGCTTTAACGGCTTCGAGCTCCGGCGTCAACGACACCGGAAGGGCGTTGTTCGGCCAGTCGTAAGGTTGCCCGAAAATCACCAGCGAACCGCCATCGCGGACATACGTCTCCAGTCGGCTTTTTGATTCCTTCAACGACGGATACAGACGGGCGGCGCCGGAGCCGATCGCGATAACATCGTAGGCATCGAGTTCAGCGGTCCAGAGTGAGCGATCGGTCAGGGCGTAGAAACCGACCTCCGCTATCCTCAGGACATCCTCAAGGGCTCCGGTGGTATCGGCAAGGAAGGCAATCCGGCGTTTATCATCGACCGTGCACGAGGCGACCCGGATCTGCCCGGTGTCGGCGGCGATAGTCTGGCCATCAACTACCAGCGCGATGGTCTGCTGATGGAGACCCATTTCGAACAGGTTTGAGACCGAGAAGGGGATTTCGAGGACTTCGTTGTCTTTGCCGGGTTCGAGTTCGATCTCCTGCTTGTAAGCGCCGGCGAACACACCCCGGGGCGTTTCGAGCACCAGACGGACCGGGCCGGCGTAGTCGCGGGGCTTGTCGATTCGCACCCGCCAGCGCATCGACGAGACCAGCTTGTCGACGGCGAGTTTCGCCGACGGCGGTACGAAGTGGTATCTGGGTTCGAAAGTCACGTTCAGTGCCGGTGTCTCGCGGAGCGGGATGCTCGACGTGACGGTCAGCGGGATGCGGCTGTAAACGATGTCGGCGGTGAAGGTCAGTGACTCGGGGCGCATCGACTCGAGATATCTCCGGTCCACATCGACCAGGAACTCACGCATGTAGGTCTGATGGGGCTCGATCTTGCGCGAGGTGGAGTCGAGAAAGACGGTCGACGTATCCCAGTAGGGATTGAACTTCAGGTAGGACAGCTCGATTTCTTTCGGCCCATTGACCGAAATGCGAGCCGTAAACTTGACTTTCGGCCCGTGCGGAGACTGCCGGATAGCTATCTTCCCATCCCACGACATCCCGATCTCATCCATCGTCGTAGAGCGGGCGCGTTCGACCAGGCGGCTCAGATAGCTGAGCAGGCCGGGTGTCTCCGACAGGGCACGCTGGCTCCGGCACTGATAATCAAGCTGGACCAGCTCCTTGTATCCCTGCACGACCGATTCCACCCGCTTGCGCCCGACGACGTTCTGGGCGAGCGTGAACAGCGCGATGAAATTCCGGGCGCGGTTACCGAGCGCATCGCGAAGTTTACCGTCGGTGAGCAGGGAGTCGATTACGCGGTCGAGCCGAATCGGTGTCAGGGCGCCGACGATGTCGGGCTCGGTGCGGTCGACATGGGGAGCCGCCTTTATTAATGAGTAGCGAGTCAACTGCGGTGGTTGCTTCTCGAACGACGAGTAACCATCGAGAAGGAGCGGTATCTCCAGGCGCATGCGGTCATTGTACTGGCTGTAGAGTCCGCGCGTGGTGAGCACAACCGCTTCGGAACCCGCTGAGGCCTGCTGGTCGCCGAGCTGGTAGATCTTCTGGATGTTGAACAGGCTGTTCGGATCGGGCGCAAGATTGATCAGGTAGTCGCGGGCGACGGCCAGGTGGCCTTTCGGATCGACCGCGCCGACGATGACGATGTCGGGGCGTCGCTCTTTGAAGGCGACACGCAGGGTTGAATCGATCGTAACCGTACCGGAGGCGGGCAGGTGGATGTCGTGCCGGTAGAGCTGTTTCTCGGCGATCGAGCGTCCGGTGACGTACAGACCGCCGCCTTCGATGACCCTGATCAGGTCGACACGACAACCGTAGGTGTCGTTGAGATAATAGAGAGTCGGCCAGTCTATCTCCGATGGGTCGTCGTAGAGATAGGCGACCCGGAGGTCGGTGACGGCATAGCGCGCCGGGTCTCCGGCCTGAGCCGGGTGAGCGGCAATCATCGACAGCAGGCAACAAAGCCCGAGTGTGATCGCCCATATGCGTCGTGCAGGTGTTGGTATCCAGTCCATGGTTCTGGAGCCAATATATTAATGGTGGGAAATCGAAGTCAAAGTTGAAATGTGATGGATGAGGAAAGAAAAAGGCCGCCCCGGGGGCGGCCTTGTGGATTTCGAACCGGTCAGATGACCTGGTCTTCGCGAAGCTTCTTGAAGAGCTTGTCGGCGATATCATCCGGGGAATCACCTTCGATACGTTCACCGCTCGGACGGGGCGCCGGCGGGGCGACTTTGACCGTCTTCGTCCCGGAGTTCGGACCGACCGTGGCAGTATCGACACCAAGATCGGCGGCGCTCCACTTGACGATCTCTTTTTTCTTGGCGGCCATCTTGCCCTTGAGCGACGGCAGCCGGGGTTCGTTGATCTCCTTTACGACGGAGACGACGGCCGGAAGGGGCAGTTCGATCAGGTCATAGCCGTCTTCGGTGGAGCGCTGGACAATCGCCTTGCCGTTCTCGACGGATTCGAACTTCTTGACGAACATCGCCTGCGGCAAATCGAGCAGGGCCGCGACCGCGCCGGGGACCTGAGCGGCGTCGGAGTCGATCGCCTGCTTGCCGGCAAGAACGAGATCGTATTCACCCAGTTTCTTCAATCCGGCGGCGAGAATCTTCGCGACCGCCTGTGGATCGGAAGCGGCAAAAGCATCGTCGGTCAGCAGGTACGCTTCGTCGACGCCGAGCGCGAGACAGTCGCGGAGGGCGGACTCGGCGCGCTGGCTTCCAACACACATCACGGCGCAGGAACCGCCGGTCTTCTCCTTGATACGCAGGCTTTCCTCGACCGCGTATTCATCGAACGGATTCACCACACCCGGACCCTGCGGGAGAACCACCTGGTTGGCGGCCTCATCGACCTTGATCAGCGCGATTTCGGGGACCTGTTTGACCAGGACAACAGTTTTCATAGCGGAACCTTCTTCCTCGATGATATACACTAACTTGCTTGCGAATATGGTAAACGGGCGAGGCCTTGTCAAGTCAGGGTGACGGGTACCGAGCGGCAAAGAAAAGACCCGCCTCAGGCGGGTCTTTTGCAAATACGTGAATCAGCCGAGAGGGCGCTTAGCGTTTCCGGCGGGCCGGGCGCTTGGCCTTCTTGGTGGCTTTCTTCTTAGTCGCTTTCTTCTTGGTAGTTTTCTTCTTGGCTACCTTCTTGGTCGCTTTTTTCTTCGCAGCCTTCTTGGTGGCTTTCTTCTTCGCTACCTTTTTGGTCGCTTTCTTCTTAGCGGCCTTCTTGGTAGCTTTCTTCTTGGCCGTTTTCTTCTTGGTCGCTTTTTTCTTGGCGGCCTTTTTCGGACGCGCCTTCCGCGTAACCTTCTTGGCGACCTTCTTCACTTTCTTGGCGGCCTTCTTCACGGCCTTCTTCAGTCCGAGCGAACGAGCCTTGGCCTGCACCGACGCCACCGTCCGCTTGAGCTGCTTGGCCAGCTCCTTGGTCGGTGTCATGCGGTACATTTTGCGCAGCAGCGCAATGTCCTCTCTTGTCCACTCTTTGGCCTTGCGCCGCGAAGCGCCTTTACGCTTCGACGTCGCCTTCTTGGTTGCTTTCTTTTTGGTTGCCTTGCGCATTGAATCACTCCTTGAAAGGTGTTACAGGAAACAGGTGACGATGCTTATGTTCATTGCGTCTGTGAACTCTTGATTCTTCATCACTAAGTCCCGATCCACCGTAACGTAAATCAATAACGATTCTGTAAAAATAAAGTCAATAAAAAAATGTCTCGGCACGACGTGTGATTGCATGTCCGGCGAGCCGTGATGTATCGTCACTCGCGGTCAGTCAGAGATCATCGGCCATGAGCTTGACGTAGTGCGATCACACGGTGACGGTGATCGATGGTCGATGTGGAGTGAAATGGAGATGCCGACGTGAATATCGAGGGGGCGCAGCTAGTCTTCTTTGTCGCCGCGCGTGAACTCGAAGAACTCCAGCGCGACTCCGGCCGCTTTCTGCTCGGCTTCCTTCTTGGAGAAGCCGACACCTTCGCCGACCGTCTGACCACTCACCGTCACTCGCACGTGGAACTCCTTGGCGTGGTCCGGTCCGCGCTCGGAGACGATTTCGTAGTGCGGCATGCCTTCGCCGCGCGCCTGGATCAATTCGAGCAGCTCCCCCTTGAAATTGCGCTGGGATTCATCGCGCGTGATGCGATCGCGGCGGACATAGATGAGCCGAAGGACAACATCGCGGGCGGCATGATAACCGCCATCGAGATAGACGGCACCAATCACCGCTTCGAAAGCATCGGCGATGATGGAATTGCGCTCGCGACCGCCCGATTTGATTTCTTCGGGCGAGAGCCGAACGCAGTGGTTGAGCCCGACCTCCATCGCGACGACCGCCAGGGTGGTTTCATTGACGAGCATCGCCTTGGTCTTGGTGAGGTCTCCCTCACTCATGTCGGGATTGTCATCGTAGAGGCGATCGGCGATCACCAGGCCAAGAACGCTGTCGCCGAGAAACTCCAGCCGCTCGTTGGACAAAGAGCCGTTCTGGCCGCAGTTGGCAGCCGAGCGGTGAGTGAGCGCAAGAGACAGGAGTTCGACGTCGCGGAAGCTATAGCCGATGATCTCCTGGACATCGCCAAGATGTACCTGGGTGATTGTAGAGCTGGTCCCGGAAAAAAGCGAAGTCAACCGTCGCCAGAGACTCATCTACACAGTGCCGTCTACTTTGCCGACCACGATCGTGACATTGTGACCGCCGAACCCGAACGAGTTCGACATGGCGTAGGTAACGTCCCAGTCCCGACCGACATTGGGAACATAGTCGAGATCACATTCCGGGTCAGGGTCTTCAAGATTGATTGTCGGATGGACCCGCGCATGCTTGATCGACAGCAGGGCGGTGATCATCTCCACCGCGCCGGCGGAACCAAGCAGGTGCCCGGTCATCGACTTGGTGGAGTTGCACGGTATGGTGAAGGCGTGCTCGCCGAAAACAGCTTTGATCGCTTTGGTTTCGGCGATATCACCCAGGTCGGTGGCCGTCCCGTGGGTGTTGATGTAGTTGATCTTCTCGGGCGTCAGACCGGCGTCCCGAATGGCGATCTCCATCGCCTTGCGAGCCCCCAGTCCTTCCGGATGAGGCGCCGTCATATGATAGGCGTCGGCGGTCATACCGGCGCCGAGTATCTCGCCGTAGATTCTGGCGCCTCGCGCCCGGGCATGTTCGAGTGACTCCAGCACGACAATCCCCGAGCCTTCACCCATGACGAATCCGTCGCGGCCCTTGTCGAACGGACGTGAGGCGCGGTGCGGCTCGTCGTTGCGCGTCGACATCGCCTTGGCCTGGCAGAAACCGGCCATCGACGTCGGCGTGATGGTTGCCTCCGCTCCGCCTGAAATCATCAGGTCGGCCTCACCGCGCTGGATGATGCGGAAGGCGTCGATGATGGCGTGTCCCGACGAGGAACAGGCCGAGACCGTGCCGTAGTTCGGTCCCCGGAAACCGAGGCGAATGGACACCAGGCCCGCACACATGTCGATGATCATCATGGGAATGAAAAACGGTGACACGCGGCCGGGTCCGGCCGTCAGAAGATTCTCGTGCTGTTTTTCGAACGTGGAAATACCGCCGATGCCTGACCCGATGACGACTCCGCATCGGTCCGGATCAACCGCCGTCGGGTCAAGATCGGCGTCTCGAATCGCCTTCTCTGTAGCACAGATGGCATACTGCTCCGTCAAATCGACCCGTCGCAGTTCCTTCTTGTCCATGCATTCGGTCGGATCGAAGTCTTTGACCTCGGCCGCGATTTTGGTCGGATACGCGGACACATCGAAACGGGAGACGGTCTCGACGCCGGATGCCCCCGTGTTCAGCGCGTCCCAGAAGGTATCCAGGTCGTTGCCGAGCGGGGTGATGACACCCATGCCGGTGATGACGATTCGTTTACTCATAGGCTTACGCTAGCGTGAGAGAGGTGACGGAATGCGGCGCGAAGGCCGCGGTTAAATCACCTATTCAGACTTCCCATTGGCTTTAATGTAGTCGATGGCTTCGCCGACCGAGGTGATCTTCTCGGCGTCCTCGTCGGGAATCTCCAGCGAAAACTCCTCTTCGAGCGCCATAACGAGCTCGACGGTATCCAGAGAGTCGGCACCGAGATCATCCACGAATTTCGCCCGTTCGGTAACCTGGGCGGCGTCGACGCCAAGCTGCTCGACGATGATTTCTTTAACTCTCTCCTCAACAGACATGATCGTACTCCTTTGTGTATGCAAGCGTTGTGTAATTTCCTACATGGAAAGGCCGCCGTCAACAGCCAGTACCTGACCGGTAACATAGGCGGCTTCGTCGGAAGCGAAAAACATGACGGCCGACGCGACATCGTCGGGAGACCCGGGACGTTTGAGGGCGATCCTGGTCATATAGTCGTCTCTCACCGCCTCGGGCAGGTTCTTCGTCATCTCCGTTTCGATATAGCCCGGCGCCACGGCATTCACCGTTACGCCGCGGGACGCCAGCTCTTTCGCGGCCGATTTCGTCAGTCCGATCAGCCCCGCCTTCGAAGCCGAGTAGTTCGACTGCCCGGCGTTGCCGGTCAGTCCGACGACCGAACTGATGTTCACGATGCGTCCGCGGCGCTGTTTCATCATGATGCGCGACGCGGCTTTCGTGACAAGAAAGGCTCCCTTAAGATTGATGTCAAGCACCATATCCCAGTCCTTCTCGTCCATCCTGATCATCAGCGTATCCCGCGTAATACCGGCATTATTGACAACCACATCGACCGATCCGAGCTTGCTGGAAGCCTCCTCGAGCAGCCGGGCGACGTCGTCGGCACTGGTCACGTTGGCCGCAATTCCGATCGCCCCGCCACCGATTTCGGAGGCGACCTGCCGGACAGTGGCATCGTCGAGATCGCTGATCACGACCGTCCCGCCGGCTTTGGCGAACCGTTCGGCTATCGTTCGACCTATCCCCCGGCCCGAGCCGGTCACAACTATGACTTTTCCTTTGAAATCCACGGCGATCCTCGCTGTTAGGCGTTCGCTCCTGCGAACGCGTGGATATCTTCGAGCGTATCGAGATTGATCGACTGCTCGGGCTTCATCTCGCGGCGTGCCAGACCGGTCAGCACTTTGCCGGGACCGATCTCGATAATACGGGTCACGCCGTTGTCACGCAAGAAGGACATGGTCTGCGCCCACCGCACCGGGGCAGTGACCTGCTCCACGAGCAGCCGGCGAATATCTTCACCGTCCAGCACCTCTTTGGCGGTTACATTGGCGATGACGGGTCTTTTCGGTGCGTTTATGGCCACATCGCCAAGATACGCTTCGAGCCCGTCGCGAGCCGGCTCCATCAGCGGCGAGTGGAAAGCGCCGCCAACCTCAAGCATAATGGCCCGTTTGGCGCCGCTTTCTTTGGCCAGCGCGGCCGCCTTCTCGACTCCGGCAACAGCCCCGGACACCACAATCTGGGCGTCGGAGTTGTAGTTGGCCGGCACTACCACGCCATCGGCTGACGCCTCCCGGCAGACCTCGACAATCTGTTCCTCCGTCAAACCCATAACGGCGGCCATGGTTCCCGGATTAGCCACGCAGGCATCTTCCATGAGGGCGGCCCTCTTGACGACCGCACGGATGGCATCCTCGAATGACATCGCCCCGCAAACCGCCAGGGCGCCGTATTCACCGAGTGAATGCCCGGCGGCATAGTCGAATTCAAATCCGTCGTCGTTCATGACCGACAGCACCGCCAGGGAGTGCAGCAGGATAGCCGGCTGGGTGAACCGGGTCCGCTTGAGTTCTTCGGCCGGACCGTCAAACGACAGGCGGGCAACATCCTCGCCGATCGCATCGGAGGCCAGCTCGTACAGGGTCCGGACAGCGGCCGAATGGTCGTACAGGTCCTTGCCCATACCGACGTACTGCGAGGCCTGTCCGGGAAAGAAGAGTACCGTCTTGCTCATATCATTCCATTTACCATGTGACCAGCGCGGAGCCCCAGATGAGGCCACCGCCGAAGGCAACCATCAGTATGTTGTCACCGGGCTTGATTTTGCCCGCCCGGTTAGCTTCGTCCAGCGCCAGCGGGACCGAAGCGGCCGAGGTATTACCGTACCGGTCGATGTTCAAGTAGAAGCGGTCGAGTTCAATATGGAGCCGCTTGGCGACCGCTTCGATGATTCGAATATTAGCCTGGTGCGGCACGACCAGTGCGACATCATCGGCTGTCAGACCGCAATCGTCAAGAACTTTCAGACAGGCCCTGGTCATCTCCCGCACGGCCACTTTGTAGATATCCGAGCCGTTCATGAGGATTTTGTCGGTGTGGTCGAACGGAAAGTCTTTGGTGATAGGCCGATTAGTGCCGCCCGCTTCGATCCACAGCCACTTGCGCATACTGCCGTCGGAGCGGAGAAAAGTCGAGATAACGCCCCGATCACCAACGGAGGCCTCCAATACGACCGCCCCGGCGCCGTCGCCAAACAACACGCAGGTGCCGCGGTCTTCGTAGTTGGTGATCGACGAGAGCTTCTCGGCGCCGGCCACGAGCACTTTGCGGGCGGATCCAATCTCGATCATCGATCTGGCGATGGCGAGCCCGTTGATAAATCCCGCACAGGCTGCGACAACGTCAAACGCGACCGCATTCGGCAGGGGCATTTTCTCCTGCACGACACAGGCGGTGGACGGAAGGGGATAATCGGGGGTAACCGTACCGACTATAAGGGCATCGATCTCGTCGGGCCGGCAGGACGCCATTTCCATCGCGGCGCGGCAGGCCTCAAGCGCCATGTCCGAGGTCTGAATATGGTCGCGGGCGATTCGTCGTTCTTTGATGCCGGTGCGGGTGGTGATCCACTCGTCTGAGGTATCGACAATTCTCTCGAAATCAGCGTTGGTCATCCGGTGCGGAGGAGTATACGACCCCGTCCCCGATATCCTCGCTCTTGGCTTTTGACCCATTCTCAATTCCAAAATGATTGGTAATCAACTCATCCCTGAGTCGCACGGTGATGTCTTGCTGCGCCATTCGGTAGGCGCCCGCGACGGCGTTGGTGATCGCCTTGGCGCTCGATGAGCCGTGACAAATCACGACAATACCATTGACGCCCAGCAGCGGTGCACCACCCCACTGGGCATAGTCGAACGTGTTGCGCATGCGCCGCATGAACGGCAACATCATCATTACGCCGAATCGAGAGAATATGTTAGTCTGTATCTGGCGCTTGATAGCTGTCGCCAGCATGGGCTGGATCGACTCTGCGAACTTCAGCAGGATATTTCCCGTGAAGCCGTCGGTGACCGCGACCTCTACCACACCGGACAGAATGTCGCGACCTTCGATATTGCCTACGAAATTGATCTGGGAGTCTTTGAGCAGTTCGCGCGCGGAGAATATCAGTTCATTGCCTTTGCTTCGCTCTTCACCAATCGAGATCAGCCCCACCCGGGGTGCTTTGACGCCGAAACTGACCTGCGCGTAGACCGAGCCCATAACCGCAAACTGCGAGAGATGCTGCGGCTTGCAGTCGGCGTTGGCGCCGACATCGAGAACGATACACGGTTTACCGGTGCTGGTCGGGAATGTCGACGTGATGGCGGGGCGGCTGACGCCGGGGATGCGGCCGAGGGTCAGCAGCGAGGTCGCCATGACGGCGCCGGTGTTGCCCGGCGACACGAACGCATGGGCTTTTTCTTTTTTGACCTGCTGGACGCCGACAGCGATCGAGCTTTTGCGCAGACGAACGCCCTCGGTGGCCCCCATGTCCATGGGGACCGTCTGTTCAGCGTGGCGGACGTTAACGTTGTCGGGGACGTTTTCCTGTTTATCCAGAGCAGCCTGGATAATGTCTTCGTCGCCGACAAGATCAACCTGTATTTTGCCGCCGATAGCACGGGCCGCTTCGATCCCGCCCTGAATGATGGTTTCAGGACCGCGGTCGGCGCCCATGACATCGAGCACGATCGTATAAGTTTGCGCAGCCGTCACCGTGGAAAGCATCCTTTGCTGGTGCGGAAGAGGTTATGCTTCGGAGATATTCAGAAGCTTGCGTCCCTTGTATTCGCCGCAGTGCGGGCACACGTGGTGCGAGAGTTTCGATTCACCGCAGTCGCAGGTGACAACTCTCGGCGCCGTTATTTTCCAGTGGGTACGGCGCTTCCGGCCTCGGGTCGGAGAATGTCTCCGCTTGGGAAGTGGCATCTATTCTGTTCCTTTCTCGGACGCCCCACCAAGAAGGCCCTTCAGGCCCTCCCATCGGGGATCTGTCTTGTTCGACTCACAGTCACACGGTTCGGTGTTACGGTTGGCGCCGCACTGGCTGCACAGTCCTTTACACTCGTCACCGCACACCGGTTTCATCGGAAGTTCCAACAGCAGCGTTTCGCGCACGATATCGGAGATATCAGCGGTCAGTTCGTTGCTGTCGATGATGACATACTCTTCGTCATCAACCGCTTCAGCACGATACTGCTCCAGCAATTGCGCGGTGGTGGCGATAAAGTCGGTCGGCCCCTGGGCATCATAACGAAACGGCCCGAGACATCGGGCACATTCCAACTCGACCGTCGCCGTTACGGTTCCCTGGCAAAAAAACTCGTCACCCGATTTCTGCACCGTCAGCGAGACAGTAACGGCGCCCACCAACAGGACATCCTCGCGCATCGGCGCGGTTTTGCCCTCGGCGGCCTCGAGGGTGACAAGTGCCGGGAACTCTTCCAAGCCCCGCAATTCCAGTATCACAGCCCCGAAAAGTAGGCAAAACGGCCCTGAAAGTCAAGCGGATTTCAAAGAGGAATCACAATGAACCACAACGAGTTATCGGCTACGGGCTGCAAAACGGGGAGCGGGTTGGTCTATGCTTACCCGGGGCCACCGGGACTGCGGCCGGGGGGAAAACAAAAGGGCCGGTCTGCTGACCGGCCCTGATTTATGCGGTTCTGTCGCGGTGACACAATCAGTCGTGCGTGTCGCGGTAGACCTTGATCCGGTTGCGGGCACGCTCGAGTGCCTCGCGCGCTTCCTGCTGGTTGATCATCTCCGGTGAGACACCGGCGTTGATGTCTTCCAGTTTCTTCCTGGCGCGCTCGAAAGCATTCTGGGCGCGGTCGACATCGATTTCGTCAGCGGCTTCGACCGTGTCGGCCAGCAGCGTGGCCTTGTTGTCAAAGACCTCGAGGAAACCGCCGGAGACCGCCAGGATATGTACCGTGTCACTGCCGTCGCGGAATTCGATCCGGCCGTTCTGCAGCGACGTGATCAGCGGCGCGTGGTTCGACAACACGCCGAGATATCCTTCGGTGCCCGGGACGACCAGCGACGTCACGTCGCCGTCGAAGTAAACCCGCTCCGGTGTGACTATCGAAAGGGTAAACATGATCGTTTACTTCTCGCGCTCGTAGTTTTCGAGGACTTCATCGATCGTACCGGTCATGTAGAAATAGCGTTCCGGAATGTGATCGAACTCACCGGAAACCAGGCGCTTGAACCCGGCGATCGTATCTTCGACCTTCACGTACTTACCGGCCTTACCGGTAAACGCTTCGGCGACGAAGAACGGCTGCGAGAGGAAGCGCTGGATCTTACGGGCGCGCTGCACCGTCAGTTTGTCCTCTTCGCCCAGCTCGTCGATACCGAGAATGGCGATGATGTCCTGGAGGTCTTTGTAGCGCTGCAGGGTCTGCTGCACTTCGCGTGCGACCCGATAGTGCTCTTCGCCGACCACGTGGGGATCGAGGATTCGCGAGGTCGAGTCGAGCGGGTCAACCGCCGGATAGATACCAAGCTCGGCGATCTGACGCGACAACACGGTGGTGGCGTCAAGGTGCGAGAAGGTCGTCGCCGGCGCGGGGTCGGTCAGGTCGTCAGCAGGCACGTAGATGGCCTGCACCGACGTAATCGATCCGGCGCGGGTCGAGGTAATGCGTTCCTGCAAAAAGCCCATCTCCGTACCGAGAGTCGGCTGGTAGCCCACCGCCGACGGCATACGGCCGAGCAGTGCGGACACCTCGGAGCCGGCCTGCACGAAACGGAAGATGTTGTCGATGAACAGAAGCACGTCCTGGCCTTCTTCGTCACGGAAGTACTCGGCCATGGTCAGGGCCGAGAGTCCAACCCGAAGGCGGGCGCCCGGCGGCTCGTTCATCTGTCCGAACACGAGCGCGGTACGATCGATAACGCCGGACTCTTTCATTTCCAGCCAGAGGTCGTTGCCTTCACGAGTGCGCTCACCGACACCCGAGAAGACGGAATAACCACCGTGCTCGGTAGCGATGTTGTGAATCAACTCCTGAATGATGACGGTCTTGCCGACACCGGCGCCGCCGAACAAACCGACCTTACCGCCCTTGGAATACGGTTCGAGCAGGTCGATGACCTTGATGCCGGTCTCGAACATCTCGACTTTGGTCACCTGGTCTTCAAACGACGGAGGCTGGCGATGAATGGGCCGTCGCGGCGAATCGGCCGGGATATCCCCGATCGTATCGAGCGGTTCGCCCAGCAGGTTGAAAATTCGTCCCAGCGACACCTTACCGACCGGCACCGAGATCGGGGCCCCGGTATCCACCGCCGGCATGCCTCTCACGAGACCATCGGTCGAGGCCAGCGCGACACAGCGTACCACATTGTCACCGACGTGACTGGCGACCTCGATCGTGAGGTTGATGTTACGCTCGGCGTCGTTGATCTTGATTGCGTTTAGAATGTTCGGAAGCGAGTCGGACGCGAACTCACAGTCAACCGTCGGACCGATCACCTGAACAACCTTGCCGATATTCTCAGCCATTGACATCACTCCAGTATATATACATTCACATTCTATCGCGTCATCAGCCCTTCAGCGCATCGGCGCCCGAGACAACCTCGAGCAGCTCCTTGGTGATCTGCGCCTGGCGGGCTTTATTCATTTCGAGGGTCAGCGAGTCGATCATGTCGCCGGCCGCCTTGGTCGCGGCATTCATAGCCAGCATGCGGCTGGCCTGCTCGGAGGCAAACGACTCGGTGAGCACGGTTATCAGCTTGGTTGTTGCGTAGTACGGCAGGAGCTGCGCGTAGATATCCTGCGGGGTCGGTTCAAAGATGTACTCCCGCTCGCGCTCCTGCTCATCCTCGGAACCGACCGGATGTCTCGGGATCGGCAGGAACGTCTCGCGCGTCACGCGGAACGAACCCATGGAGACAAACGTCGTATAGATCAGATCTATCCGGTCGGTTTCGCCGGAAACAAAACGCTTCGACAGTCGCTGGACCGCTTCGCGCGCCCGGCCGTAATCCATCTCCCCTTCCCAGCCGAGCTGGTGGTCGAGGACGTCGACACCGCGGCGGCGGTAATAGTCCCAGCCTTTTTTGCCGAACAGCATGAACTCGAAAGCGGTCTCGGCGTGCTCTCTTCGCCAGTTGTCGGACTCGCGCATCAGGTTGGCGTTAAACGAGCCGCACAGACCGCGGTCGGCCGTCACCAGAACGAGGGTCGCGTGTTTGACCGGGCGTTCTTCGAAAAACGGATGCTGGATCTCGCCGGTCGACGCCGCCGCCAGGTGGCTGAGCATCTCATCGAGTTTGGCGGCATACGGTTTGGCCTGCTCGACACGCTGCTGCGCCTTGCGCAGCTTGGCGGCCGCGACCATCTCCATCGCCCGCGTGATGCGGCGGGTCGACTTGACGCCTCTGATCCGATTGCGTACTTCGCGAGTTGTTGCCATTGGTGACGGCTAATCCTTCCTGCTTATCTTCGCCGCATGCGGCCGGTCTAACGACCGCATGCGGAATCTTTATAGAATCTCAGACATGCCGCGTGACTGCGACAAAATTCAGCTTAGATACCAAATCCTACCAGGACGACGATGCTGCTGTTCTTGACGTCGGGGGCGGAGCCGTCGTCGTTCACAAGGTCGCCTTCACCCGGATCGTCAACGTCGTCAAAGACCTTGGTAAGACCAAGTGTGTACCGAACATCGATCGTCAGCTTGTTGGCTTCGCCGACCTTGAAAGCCGCGCCGCCGCCAAACGTGACGCCAAGATCCATCGACTTGACGTTGTCGATATCGATAGATTCGGAATCGCCCTCGTACTCACCCGAGACCTTGGCGGTCATGTTCATACCGATAGCGGGGCCCGCGAAGAACTCGGGCGTCACACTGCCAGTTTCAGTTGGGATCTTCACGACCAGAAGAAGAGGGACCTCAATATAGTCGAGTTTGAAAGTGATGTCGACACCCAGCAGGTCTTCCTTGGCGCCTTTCTGGATGTACATTGCTTCCGGACGGAAGGCTACGGACGGCGAGATCGGGAATTCAAGATAGCCTCCCAGAGCGAAGCCTGTGCGCGAATTCAGACCCTCCGCGTCGTCACCCGTGATATTGGAGATAGCGATACCGGCCTTACCGCCAAAGCCGATCTTGCCGGCGGCGAAAGTCGGTGCGGCGAGTGCAAGCACTATCGCTGCCGCAACCAAGAAGAACACTGCACGCTTCATCAGATCCTCCAGATCCCGTCCTTTGGGATCGCTACTTGCCCGCGAACTGTGCCTTGAACTGCTCCACGGCCGTTTTCAGTTTCGCATTTAACTCATCCGAAATCTTCTTCTCGCTGTTCAGCGAGTGTTCGATATCCGGATACTTCTCATCGCAGAACTTGAAGAACCCATCCTGGAACTTGCCGATCTTCTCAGCGGCGATATCATCGAAATAACCCTTGCCGCCGACCCAAATGATCATCACCTGTTTGGCGACCGGCATCGGCTCGTACTGTCCCTGTTTGAGCAGCTCCACCATCTTCTCACCGCGGTTGAGCTGGCGCTTGGTGGCCTCGTCGAGATCGGAGCCGAACTGCGTAAACGCAGCCAGCTCACGGAACTGGGCGAGGTCGAGTTTCAGTGAACCAGCGACCTGCTTCATCATCTTGGTCTGGGCGTTACCACCCACACGCGAGACGGAGATACCGACGTTGATGGCGGGGCGCACACCGGCGTAGAACAACTCACCTTCGAGGAAGATCTGACCGTCGGTGATCGAAATGACGTTGGTCGGGATATACGCCGACACGTCACCGGCCTGCGTCTCGATGATCGGAAGCGCGGTCAGTGACCCGCCGCCGAGTTCATCGGAGAGCTTCGCCGCACGTTCGAGCAGACGGGAGTGACAGTAGAAGATGTCACCCGGATAGGCTTCACGTCCCGGCGGGCGTCTAAGCAGCAGCGACAGCTGGCGATACGCCTGGGCCTGCTTGGACAGATCGTCGTAGATGATCAGCACGTGCTTGCCGTTGAACATAAACTCTTCGCCCATGGCGCAGCCCGCGTACGGCGCAATATACTGCAACGGCGCCGGGTCGGTGGCGGTGGCGGAGACAACGGTCGTGTATTCCATGGCGCCGTGCTGACGCAGGGTCTCGACGACCTGTGCGACAGTCGAGGCTTTCTGGCCGATCGCCACATAGATGCAGAACACGCCGGTGGTCTTCTGATTGATGATAGCGTCGATCGCGACAGCGGTCTTACCGGTCTGGCGGTCGCCGATAATCAGCTCGCGCTGACCACGGCCGATCGGGATCATCGAATCGATAGCTTTCAAGCCGGTCTGCAGCGGTTCCTTCACGGGCTGACGCTGCACGACGTTCGGCGCCATACCTTCGATTACCCGATACTTATCAGTGACAATCGGTCCTTTACCGTCGATCGGCTGTCCGAGCGGGTTAACCACACGGCCCACGAGGGCATCGCCCACGGGGACGGAGGCCACGCTGCCGGTCCGGCGCACCTGGTCACCTTCCTTGATATCCGTATCCGGTCCGAAAATGGCCACCCCGACGTTGTCTTCTTCGAGGTTCAGCACCAAACCTTTGATTCCGCCTGAGAACTCGACCAGCTCGGACATCTGGACGTCTTCCAGTCCCCAGACGCGGGCAATACCGTCACCAACCTGAAGCACGGTTCCCACCGACTCCATCTCGAGCTTGGTCTCGTACTTCTCAAGCTCTTTCTTGATGACTGATGAAACTTCTTCAGGGTTAAGACCCATTTCGAACTCCCACTTTTATCACAACGTTCTTTTCTTCGCTTGTGCGCGTGGTCGCTTTCACGACAACCGCGCCGGCGCCCCGTGATCAGTCATCGGACCAATCTCGCGCGCGCCTTGTGTACCCGGTATGACCGCCGCATACGCGGAAATCACCCGCGCATCAGTGTACCCGAACCTTCGCCAGTTGCTCTTCCAGCGTCTCCAGCCCGTGTCGCACGGAACCATCGATCACCTCGTTGTGCATGATGACGATCATGCCGCCGAGAATCGAGGGGTCGACCTTTTTGGTCAGTTCGATCGTCAGGCCGGACCGGGCCCGCAGGGTCTTCAGCAACCGGCTTTCTTCGTCGCCGGTCAGCGGTACCGCGGTGATCGCGGTCACCTTGCTGATCCCCTTCTCCACCTTGACCAGTCGATCGAACTCATCGGCGATCTCCGGCAGGTAGTTGGCCCGGTGCTTGCGCACCAGCAGCAGCAGGAACTCGACCAGGATCTTCTCAAGTCTCGGCCCGAAAATGGTGCTGACCAGTTCCAGCTTGTTTTCGTCGGGAATCTGCGGCGCCGCCAGATAGTCCAGCAGAGAGCGATCTTTGGAAAGAACGATCTTCAGGGCGAGCATCTGCTCATCGACCTGGTCGACCAGCTTGCGCTCCTGCACTGACATGAACAACGCCGAGGCGTATTTTTTGGCGACTTCCCAGACCAGCATGCGCCTTACACCTTCTCAAGACCGTCGATAAAGCGACCGATCAGTTCGCGATGTTTGGTATCGTCGAGCCTCTCGTGGATCACTTTCTCGGCTGCGGCCAGAGTGATACCGACCATGTCATCGCGAAGCTGCACTTTGGCTTTGGCGACTTCGCGCTCCAGGTCGTTTTTGGTTTTTTCCGACAGTTCCCGGGCCTCGTTCTGAGCCGTCGACTTGATTTCCGCTGCGATCTTTTTGCCTTCCTCGACCGCCTTGACTATCTCCGCACGTCGCTCATCATCGATATGTTTGAGCTTGGAATCGTAGTCATCGGCCAGCTTCGAGACGTTCGCTTTTTCGCTGTCGATTTTGTCGAATTCATCTTTGATTTTGTTTCGACGCTCATCGAGCAGGTTCATCAGCGGCGTCCAGGCAAACTTCTTCAGCAGCCACAAGGCCAGCAGGAAGCTGATCAGATGGGTTATCGCCTGAGCAAGATCAAAACCTATGGCTTCAAGCACTTATCTGCTCCGTGTTCTGGCACGTCGCAGCATCCACCACGAGCGTGCCGTCCCTGGTTACGTCTTCTCAGCCGATCTTACCCTGAGCGATGAAGAAGACCACGAGCGCGTAGATGGTCAGTGCCTCGATGAGGGCGGCGCCGATGATCATCGCGGTCTGGATTTTGCCCGCCGCTTCCGGCTGACGACCGATCGCTTCCATCGCAGAACCCACGGCCTTACCAAGACCGAGAGCGGAACCAACCGCGGCGATGGCGACGCCGAGCGGCAGCGCAAGCGACAACATTGACTGATAATCCATGACTTCCTCCTAAAAGGTGTTTTCTCTCTATCTCTGTTTCTTCTTTATGTTCTTCTTAGTGATGTTCCTCGTGCGGCAGCATCATCAGGATGTAAATCGACGACAACAGCGTAAACACCAGGGCCTGAATCAGCGACAGCAGTATGCCCAGGAAAATGAACGGCAGGTTAAGCGGTAGACCGACCGGCGAACCGATAAACGCCAGCGCCATCACACCCAGACCGACAAACGCCGCCACCAGGACGTCTTCACCGGTAATGTTACCGAAAAGTCGAAGGGCCAAACTCAGCGGTTTAGCCAGTTCCCCGATGATATGCAGGGGGAACATGAGCGGCACCAGCGCCCAGCCCATCGCACCGCGCGGCTGACCGGCAAGGTGATCGAAATAGCCGACCACGCCGAGCCGGGAGATACCGGTCCACTGAGCATAGCCGAAGGTAGCGATAGCCAAAGTGCCGGTGATGTTGATGCTGGTCGACGGTGAGTGACCGCCGGGAATCAGTCCCCAAAGGTTGTTCACGAAAATATAGATGAACAGCGTGCCGAGATACGGCGTGTAGCGGCGCGCTTCCTTGCCGCCCAGAATGCTCTTGAAGAAAGAGTACATCCCCTCGACGTACATCTCGACAACATTCTGGACTCCGACGGGGATCATGCTGCGGCGGCTGTAGGCCGTGATCGCGACTGCGACGAGGAAGATGATCGTTCCCCAGGCATAAACGATATCGGACCACTCGTACAGCACGGTGTTGTGGGCCAGCAGACTCAAAAACGACGGCAGGTGTGGCGGTCCGCTGTGTTCTTCACCGTGATCGCCGCCTTCGGCGGCATGGTCGCTTCCGTGCTCGGCGCCCGCAACGGCCGAGAAGATGGCCGGGAGCCAGCTGGGAGCTATAAGCGCAAGCTTGTGCAGTAACAGAAGTGTCATATCACCTTTTGTATATCTGAGTGAGCCGATGGCTGACTGTCAGCCTTCACCAGCACGCGTCCAAGAGCTTTCAAAAACAGGATACCGAACAGCCCGGTGAACCCGATCAGCAACTGCCAGGGTTCGAACCGCGGTATCGTCAACAGAAAGTAGCCCGCGACAAAAAGCAGGACCATGAGCACCAGGGTCAGCACCACCGGCTTGGCCGACTCCACGCCTCCCGGCTTGACCAGCTGCTGGACCAGGCGGATCAGAAGCAGGAGATTCAGAATCCCCCACACGCCGCCCGAGAGGATCGAGAGGGTCGGATAGACGCCGAAATAGTAGACTCCAAAAGGGAGAAACACCAGCAGCACGACGCTGAATGTCCTGAGCGTACGGTGAAGAAACTCAATTCCCATCGTCGTCTTCTTCTTTGTCCAGTGCCTGGGCTTTCTTTATGAGTCCCGCAATCTCACGACCGGCAGCCACAAATCCCAAAACCACGCCGACCACCGCCAAATATGGATCGGTGTTCAGCTTGCCGTCAAGCCATTGACCACCAAAGAATCCCACCAGAGGAGCCACCACGAGAATCGCCGGAATGGCGGTCAAGAGGCCTATCTGACGGTAGCCTTTTGCCTTGTCAGAGCCGGACGGACCTTTCAAAAGGGGCATAGTGTCCCAACCAGCCAAATTTAAGCCGGAAATATAGGAGCGGATCAGGCAAAGTCAACCGTTTTTTGCCTTTTCTTGGCCGACATCGAAATTGCGCGAAATGTCGGTACTTACCATGTAAAACAACGATTTAGCAGGGTACGGACAAGTCGAATACAAGGTCCACCAAGTGACAATCTTCACGAACTAATCACTTGATCGGGACCTGCCGAGAGCGTACTTTGGCCCCAGAAACGCTGGAGGATTCACCGTGAGAACGTATATGAAACTAATGCTTCTGCTGATCATTGCGGCCGGACTGATTGCCGGCTGTCAGTCTGCCGACAAGCAGTCCGAGAAACCAGCCGAACAACTCGACGCGATGTCCCTGGACAGCGAAACCGTTCTGGCTCGAAATGCCTCGAAGCGACTCGTCATGAGCTTTACCAATCGATTAAAAGGTGAGCTGATGGCCGCTATCGCGGCCCACGAGCCGGCAGGGGCTATTGGTGTGTGCAAGGAAGTCGCCCCTGCGATCGCCGACAGCACCTCGACCGATGGCTGGATTGTTCGTCGCGTTACCGACAAGTTCCGCAACCCGGACAACCGGGCGACGCTGGCGGAGCTCGAGATCATGGCGCGGTTCAACGACTCGACGGCGCCCAGGTTTGTCGAGCACTGGGAAAAGACCGACTCCACCAACACGTATTACTACTATGAGCCGATTCGGGTCGGCGCACTCTGTCTCAACTGCCACGGTGAGTTGCAGACCCTGGCGCCGGGTGTGATGCAGGCCGTGCGAAAGCAGTACCCCAGCGATAAGGCCACCGGTTATCAGGTCGGCGACCTTCGCGGCATGTTTGTCGTCACCGCCGACTGGCCCGAAGCGGAAGGCCTCGCCCGGGAGCTGGTAAACGACTCGCTGTAACCGGCGAGAAACCTGCGTCGTCCATTGAGCATTCGTCCACGCCGGTTCGTCGTTCAATACGAGTGAACCGGCGAGGCGCTCTCCTCTATCACCCCGACCACGGAGGACTCCAATGACGTATAGAATACTGATGCTCGCCGTGTGCCTGCTCGGCATGACGAGCCTTGTCGCTGCCCAAAGTGATTCCGGTCAGGCGCCATCGGCGTGCGGCACTCCGGAAGCCTCGCAATTCGACTTCTGGCTTGGCGAGTGGAACTGCCATTCATCCTATCAGGACTCCAATGGAGTCGACGTCCCCTACACCGTGCGCAACACTATCACGAAAGTGCTGGGCGGATGCGTGATCGAGGAGAATTTCGACGGCTCTTCGATCGGCCTGGTCGGACGATCGCTCTCCGTATTCGACACCGAGATCGGCCAATGGCGGCAGACCTGGGTTGACAACAACGGCAGCTATATGGACTTCACGGGTGAATTCGTCGACGGCGTGATGACCCTGGCGCGCACGGTCGGAGAGGGAGAATCGAGCTATATCCAGCGGATGCGTTTCACGGAGATCACCGACAGCAGTTTCATCTGGTTCTGGGAGCGCTCCAATGACGGTGGTGAGAGCTGGAAGATACAGTGGCGGCTCGACTACGAACGCGCCGACAAGCAGTAAGTACTAGAAGCGATAGCCGGCGCTGACGCGGAAAGTTTCGTCGAGCGCATCATCATGCAGGTAAGCGAAATCGACCGCGATATCGCGAATATTCACGCCCCCGCCGGCGGTGAACCGTCCGATATCAAACCCGGCCCGACCGAACACCATCTCCCGCCAGCCGATCTCCCAGCCGTAGTGGGTGTCGAGTGAGATATTTCCCTGCCAGTACTGCGCACCGTATTTGATTCCCTCGAACTTGATGTCACCGCTCATCGCGAACCGTCCCGTGAAGTCCGAGATGGTGTGCTCCAGCATCAGCCCGGGCTTCACCGTCGGATAGATCGACTCCGTGTTGGCGCCGGAGTCAAACGTCTTGCCGGAGTAGCGAATGAAGCCGGTGGTGATATCCGTGACGGTCACGCCGATGCGAGCAAACGGATAGGCCTGGTAAAGCGCGCCGGCATCCATCGTGAGACCATAGCCCGACTCGGTCCCGATATCCCGATAGATGATTTTGCCGGTAAGACCGAAATCGACCTTGCTCCACAGCTTCCCGGAAAGCGCAGCGGAGAACAGAAAGTCGCCGTGTGATTCCTCACGGATTACCTCGGGACGGTCGAATTCATTGAGCTGCGTTATCTTGATTCCTCCACCACCGAGATAATAGACGTAGAAACCGAAGGCCTGAAGTCTTCCCTGCTCGTTCGGGCGGGCGTCGATATAACTGAGATAGTCGTGATTGAGCAGCGATCCAAACGTCTCGGCGTGCATGGCGCCCACATAGCGACCGTCGAGCAGGTTCATCCCCGCCGGATTCCAGTAGGCGGCCGTCGCGTCGAACGGGCCGGCTATAACAGCCCCGCCCATCGCGAGTCCGCGGCCACCCACACCAAGCGAAAACGCGTCGCCTGCGTATTTGGCCGCTCGTACGGATGCGGCAACCAGCATGAGGCTCAGAAACAATGCTGTCAGTCGAAGGTACTTCATCGGGTAACGTCCCGGGAAACAGACGGTCTTCTTCTCGATAGTGTCCAATATCGGGCGTTTTCTGCCTGCGCCTTACGGTAGCCCATTTTCGATTATCACGCAAGCACGATACGATTCAGACGTTGTACGCCTCCGGGAGAGGAACGACCAAAACCGACGGACGAAAAAAGAAGGCGGACCTGACGGGTCCGCCTTCGGAGTAATCATCGAATGCACGGCTTAGTTGGTGCCGGCAGCCGTCATCTTGGTTTCGGCAGTCTTCTTTGTGCCTTCACAAGCGGCCTTCTCGGCAGCGGTGCAGGTCTTGCTGCAGGCATCGGCGCCGGTCTTGGTCACCGAAGCTTCAGACATCTTCGAGACAGCCGGGACGACCTCGGCGGAGAAACCCTTGTTGGCAACCGCTTTGGTGAGCATCGCGTCGTCTTTCATCTTGGCCTTGTCGACATAGACCAGGGCAACGCCCTCGCTCGAGCAAACCTTCTTCACCTTCACGACACCATCAACCTGCTCGAGAGCGGCCGTGACGGACTTCTCGCAACCACCGCAGGTCATACCTTTGACGCTCATGCTGACCAGCGCGTAACCGGCCATGTCGGCATCGGCCGAAGCGGTCGTGGCGTCGGTCTTCGAGGCAGTGCAAGCGGACTTGTCGGCAGCCTTCGTGGCGCTGGCGCCACACGAAGACTTGCTGCCAACCATGGTGGCCGTAGCTTCAGTGTTGGCCGAAGCCGAGGTGGCTTTGGTGGCGCAGGCCGACGGATCACACTTGCCGGCCGCTACGAGCTCAGCGCAGGCAGCCGGGTCGCAGTTGTCCTTGGCATTGGCTTGGGTTGCGGTCGTCTTGGAAGCGCAGTCAGTCTTGGCACTGGCCTTGGTCGCGTCGGTCTTCGACGTACACTCGGACTTGGCACTCGTCTTGGTGGACTTCTGACAACCGTCGGCGAAACTGGCGGCCGGCATCATGGCGAACGCCAAAAACGCAAAAGCTGCAATAGCAAAAAGTGACATCTTCTTCATCATGGACTCCTTTAAATCGCGTGTCTGCTGTCTCTATCGATGAACTTTACTATTCCTTTGGTATGTAATCGGCAGGCGAAAGACAAGGTTGGACTTATTGGGTCCATTTATGCCCTTCTGACGACTCTGTAGTCTTAAACACGATCACTTAAATCGGGGTTCCATAAATCGACTCCGGGGCCGGACAAAATCCCCACTATCCGACGCCCGCACAAACCGATACGCTCCAAGTGCTACGAATATAACCTTTTTGGCCCCATTCGCCAATACAATCCGACAGCACACAGATCAAAACACTGCTGGACAAATCAGATTCATATCCATATATTCGGATATATGAATATGAATCTTGCCACCGAGCACGCCCTGTTTAAGGCCCTGGCCGACCCAACCCGGCTGAGAATCGTCATTCTGTTGACTCGCCGCGAGATGTGTGTTTGCGACCTCACCGAGGTGCTGTCGCTTCCCCAGTCGACGGTCTCCCGCCACATGGGGATTCTGAAGTCGGCCGGGGTGGTGTCGGATAACCGACAGGGCAAGTGGGTGCACTATTCGCTGGAATCGGGGTCCCCGATCGAGGAACTTCGCCAGTTCTTCGCTGCCATCTCGGTCCGGGAGCCGTACCAGAGTGATCTGATCAAACTCACCATGCGTGGAGACATGTCAAAGTGCTGAAATCGATGTCCGCCTCGGGGATCGAAACACCGCCGCTTCGTCCCCTGTCGTTTTTCGAACGTTACCTGTCCTTGTGGGTCTTTCTTGCAATCGCGGTCGGGACCCTGATCGGCTGGCTCTGGCCGGATGTCTCAGGTCTGTTGGACCGGCTGTCATACGCACAGGTCTCTCTGCCCGTGGCGGTCTGTTTGTTTTTCATGATGTTTCCAATCATGACCAAGATCGACTTCAGCCGGGTCCGGGCGGCGGCCACCAACGCCAGGCCGGTGGCGCTCACGCTGGTCATCAACTGGCTGATCAAACCGTTTACGATGTATGCGATCGCCTATCTGTTTCTGGGAGTGCTGTTCCGCGACTTGATCGGCGGTACGGAGCTGCTGCTGGGCGAACAGGTGCCGGTCTATCGCTCTTATATCGCGGGCGCCATCCTGCTCGGCATCGCGCCGTGCACGGCGATGGTGCTGGTGTGGGGTTATCTCGCCAGAGGCAACGATGCCCTCACACTGGTCATGGTCGGGGTTAACTCGCTGATCATGCTTTTTCTCTATGCGCCGCTCGGCAAGTTCCTTCTCGCCGTCAACGATCTCCCGATCCCCTGGGAGACGATCCTCCTCTCAGTGCTTATCTATGTCGGCCTCCCGCTGTTGAGCGGCTATGTTGCCCGCAAGCAGATCATCGCCCGGAAAGGCGAAGCGTTCTTCGAAAGCCGCTTCCTGCCGTCGCTGACACCGATTGCGATCACCGCGTTGCTGGTGACGCTGGTGGTGCTGTTTGCGTTGAAAGGCGAGGTGCTCATTAATCAGCCGTACGATATCGCCCTGATTGCCGTCCCTCTGTTCATCCAGACGGTGGTCATCTTCATCATCGGGTATCTCGCGGCAAAGCTGCTGAAACTCAAATACGAAGACGCCGCTCCGGCCGCGATGATCGGCGCCTCGAATCATTTCGAGGTCGCCATCGCGACCGCGGTCGTGCTGTTTGGACTCGGTTCGGGGGCGGCGATGGCGACTGTTGTCGGGGTGCTGATCGAGGTGCCCGTGATGCTGCTGCTGGTTCGAATCTGCCTCAGGACACAGCACTGGTTTACCCATAGAAAGGCGGTTTGAGCCATGCCTGAGAAACTCCGCATTCTTATCCTCTGCACCGGAAATTCCTGTCGGTCGCAAATGGCCGAAGGACTCTTTCGATACTTCGGCGAAGGTTCCGTCGACAGCTTCTCAGCCGGGTTGGATCCCAAAGGCGTCAATCCCCGTGCCGTGACGGTTATGAACGAACTCGGTATCGATATCTCCTCTCATACATCCGACCATCTTGAGAAGTACCTCAAAGACAGCTTCGATTTCGTCATCACGGTTTGCGATAACGCCAACGAGAAATGTCCCGTCTTCCCCGGCGCCGGAAAGCGGCTGCACTGGCCGTTTGATGATCCGGCGGACGCAACGGGAACCGACGAAGAGATTCTCGCTGAATTTCGAAGGGTTCGGGACGAAATTGCGGCCAAAGTTCGTGCCTGGCTTGAATCCCGAACCTTCTGAGCCGATAACCTGACTGTACTCATGATCCGGGCGCCTGTTGCCCGCAACCTGAAGCACAGGATGGTCTTCGCTATGTCTCCCCGTTCCGCGATTTTTGCTCTGCTTGCCCTGCTAATTCTCGTATCGGTCCTCCCTGTTCAGGCAGGTGAGAGGGTTTGTCAGCAATGCGGGGGCGTGATCGAAGGTGCGCGGGTGGAGGTCGACGGCGTCTGCTATCACCCGGACCATTTCACCTGCGCGTATTGCCGGCGGCCGATTACCGGCGGCTATACCATGTTCGACGGTCTGGCCTACCACACCAACTGCTACGAGCGCAATATCGCGCTGCGCTGCGCCCACTGCGGGGACATCATCAACGGCGAGTACCTGGTCGATCACTGGGGTAATGCCTATCATCCCCGTCATCAGCGCGACGCCACGCAGTGCAAGTACTGCGGGCGGTACATCTCCGATCACCTGACGTGGGGCGGTGAGACGTATCGCGACGGTCGCCATATCTGCGGACTTTGTGTCGAAACGGCGGTGTCGTATGACTCCGAGGCCGCAGAAGTCATGGACGAAGTGGCGGCGTTTCTCGCCGAGATCGGAATCGTGGTCGACCAGTCACAAATCGACCTGCACCTGATCGACCTGGTGCAGATGCAGTCGAAGTTCGGCAAGCAGTCGCATAACCTTCGCGGCTACGTCGACTACCGCGAGAAGTCGACCTTCTTCGGCGCCATCAAAGAGAGCAAAACCGATGTCTACCTGCTGACCGGCATGCCGCGTCTGCATGCGGTGGCCACGCTCGCCCACGAGCTGACCCATGTCTGGCAGTACAAGCACGGCCAGATGGAGAACGACCCGACCTTCAGCGAAGGTTCCTGCAACTACGCTGCCTTCCTGGTGCTGCTGAACTATCCCGGCGAAGAGACCGAGTACGTGGTCGAGTCGCTGCTGGCCGATGAAGACCCGGTGTACGGCGATGGATTTCGTCGCGTGATGACCTATGCCGAGTCGGTCGGCACCCAAAACTGGCTGGCGCGCCTGGGCGAAAACGACAAGCTCCCTTCGGGTTACTAAAACACAAAACCCGCCGGAGTGCGGCGGGTTTTGCAGTCTGCCCGTAGCGAGCGGATCGGGATCAACGTCTCCACTCAAGTTCGCGAAGCGCCGGGATCTCATCGAACATATCTTCGTAGAGTCCCTCGACCCGATCAGCCATGGTCTCGATATCCTCCGCCTGTACTTCGAGCCGCTCAGCTTTGGCTTCGACCTTCTCCGCGGCCCGCTCGATATCTTCTTCCATCTCGTCGAACGTATAGCTGGTGAACATCGCCTTCAGCACGCCGTGCACCGCCTGCAGTCCGACCTTGGCGCCCTCGGCGCCGACCTTAGCACCCTCGATTCCGATCTCTTTGGCCCGGTCAAGAATGTCGTAGGTGCCTTCGTAGAAATCACTCACCAGGAGGGCCTGGTCTTTGGTCAGCTCGATCTTCTCGCCGTTGACGAAAAGGTCGTGTTCGCGGGTAATCTCAACTTCGTCGCCGCGAGCGAAGCGGTTGGTGATGTAGATGGTGCCATCTTCGAAATCGAAATTAACCCCTTCGGCCGGGTAACTGTCGGAGCGAATAGTGATCTTGTGGTCGCCGGAATAGTGGTCGCGCTCTTCGTCGACGGCCCAGGCGGGCGCCGCGACAAACGCAGCGGCCAGCATCAAGGCGAACGCGAGCATTATCAGTCGTTTGGGCTTCATAAGCATACTCTCCCGTGAATCTGTGTCTGTGGTATTCTAAGACGAGAGAAAGAGGGCGGGGGTTTCATTAATAAGGAACGCGGCCGGCGAAGGGGGTGGACGCCGGCCGCGTAGAATAGCTGTTTCGGTTTGGAGTGCTGACGTACGCGAGTCAAGCCCGAAACAGCCACGGGGGCTGAGTCTAATATACTACATTTTTTCCCGGTTGCCGCAGGTCGAATAAGCGTTGGCGCACAGATCGGAGCGTTTTTTCCCGGGAAGGGCAAAGATACGAATCGTTCTTATTTGTATCCAAGATAGGGATTGACCGGGATTCACGCAAGTGGTTATTGGGAGCAGCTGTATTGTAGGTCAGCTCCGGTCGCGGTGAGCCTACCGCACGTTTGAAGGATCCAGGCCGAGCGACCGGTGCTGACATGGAAGTTCCGATGTCAGCACCGTTTGCGGGAATGGCCGATGTGAATTGTACGGTCCGATAACTCGCAAACGGAGCTGACCTACCGGTAATCACAGAGATGTGCTGGGGGCGGCGTCACATGTCGCTCGGGCGAAGACTTGTAGGTCAGCTCCGGTCGCGGTGAGCCTACCGCACGTTTGAAGGATCCAGGCCGAGCGACCGGTGCTGACATGGAAGTTGTTGTGCAGGGGCATGCTTCGACTCCGCTCAGCATGACGGCGCGGGGGCGGCGTGACGGCGCAGGGGTGGCATGACGGTACACGGTGCGTCCGATGTCAGCACCGTTTGCGGGCGAAGCGGGATTCGAATTGTACTGTGCTATGATTCGCAAACGGAGCTGACCTACCGGTAACTACAGAGATGTGGCGGGGGCGGCGTCACATGCCGATCAACGCGAATGGCTGTAGGTCAGCTCCGGTCGCGGTGGGCCTACCGCACGTTTGAAGGATCCAGGACGAGCGACCGGTGCTGACATGGAAGTTGTTGTGCAGGGGCATGCTTCGACTCCGC
>JAHLKV010000001.1 GCA_020444475.1 bacterium | reverse complement strand
GGCGGATCCGTCTTCGAATCCGCCATGCGTAGGCCGAGGCTGCTTGCAGCCCGGCCCAGAAACTGGTTCCCATAGCTCTTGCTGAGGGTTGTCGTGCGTGGCGTACGTCCTCGTGCGCCACGCGGCCCAACGAACACCAGTCTTGTAGGGCGGATCCGTCTTCGAATCCGCCATGCGTAGGCCGAGGCTGCTTGCAGCCCGGCCCAGAAACTGGTTCCCATAGCTCTTGCTGAGGGTTGTCGTGCGTGGCGTACGTCCTCGTGCGCCACGCGACCTGCCGCACAACCGCGCTTGCGTCTCTTCCCCACGATTTCCCTACCAACTCGCAGGCAATCCCTACAATGTCGACTTTTGTAAAGAAAGGAGCCTCACATGCAAAGATCGAGAATGATTCCACAACCGCGAAAATCGGCGCCCGGAAAGACGCTCTCTGAACACGCTATCTCACAGCATCCCAACCGATTAACCAGAATAGTGCAAAAAAACGAACGTAAAAAATGACAAAACAAACCCATTTCGCCGTAACCCGCAAGGAGACAGCCTTGTACAACGAGCTTTGCGATCTCCTGAGCGGTCGGGCGACCCCGCCTGACCGCCATACACTTACTTCAGGAACTCCTTATCTCTTTACCGGTTACACGAATACAACGAGGGGCCGATTTTCGTGTAATCCTCTTGCGAAATGGCCGAAAAAGACTATATTGGCCCCCGAAATGGAACAGCCATACGACGGCGCACTACTATGTTGATTAATATTTGCAAATCCAAGATCCACCGGGCGACCGTTACCGACAAGGATCTCAACTATGTCGGCTCCATCACGATCGACAAGGACCTGATGGAACGTGCCGACCTGCTGGCCTGGGAACAGGTGCAGATCGCCAATATCAATACCGGCGCCCGGTTTGAGACATACGTCATCGAGGGTGAACGCGGTTCGGGCACTATTGCCCTCAACGGCGCCGCCGCCCGTCTGGCCGAAAAGGGTGACCTGGTGATCATCATCGCCTACGCCCAGATCGACCGCAAAGAAGCCGAATCGTTTGTACCGGCCGTCGTCCACGTCGACGCCAACAACAGGCCGATAGCATAAACCGCACAGTCCCGCCATCACTACGGGGGTTCTTCTTTCATGGCGACTTCTTCTAAACCACGGGCTGCCGTCATTCTTGCCGCCGGCAAAGGCAAGCGGATGAAATCCGACCTGCCCAAAGTCCTGCACGAGATTCACGGCCGTCCGATGATCAAGATTCTGCTTGATACTCTTGCCCGACTCGATTTCGACCGCATCGTCGTGGTCATCGGCTTCAAAGGCGAACTGGTCGAGCAGTCACTGGCCGACTATCCCGTCTCGTTTGCCTGGCAGCGCGAACAGCGCGGCACCGCCCACGCCGTCCAGATGGCGCAGGATCAGATGAAGGACTTCGATGGCACCACGCTGGTCTGCGCCGGCGATGTGCCGTTTCTCTCCGCGCAGTCGATCCTCGGTCTCATTGCGGTGCATGAAAAAACCGGCGCCTCGGCAACCTGTCTCACGGCCATTTTCGATGATCCCACCGGTTATGGGCGCATTGTCCGCGATGGTGACTCCGACTTCCTCAAAGAAATCGTCGAGCACAAAGACGCTTCGGAAGAAGTCCGCAGGATCAAAGAAATCAACTCCGGCACCTTCTGTTTTGACAACCAGCGCCTCTTTAGCGTCATCGACGAGATCGATGACAACAACGCGCAGGGGGAATTCTACCTGACCGATGCGGTTAAGATACTGCATGATAAGGGCTTGAAGGTCGCGGTGGTGACTTGTCGGGAACCTGCCGAAGTCAGCGGCGTCAATTCGAAAGAGCAGCTCGAGGCGCTCGCGGAGAAATTCGGTGCGAAGTAAGTTTTTTTGGTTCGGTATGCCGATTACTTCGTTATAACTAGCAGCGGAGGGCTTTCAAGTCGTTTGCCAACCGCTTTTTAGTTGACCCGATAGTGCCCGAACCATAGATTGACCGGTGAGTGTGATAGTATGAAAAACGTTGTTACCGTTATCGTTGTGATGCTTCTGGCGACGGCTGTGTTTGGTCAGGATATCGAACAGGCCCGCCTCGAACAGCCGACCGCCACCAACAGCATGGGTGTCAGGCCGGTGGAAACGCCGTTTTCGTTGATTGACTTCTCCCGGATCAAATGGTCGCACAGCTACTCCGTCTCATACTTCTCCGGCTCCGGCAACTCCGGCTCCGTTGGACTCGCTTCGACCAGCATGTTCTACGAGTTTTCACCGAAGCTGTCGCTTCAGGTGAACCTCGGTATCCTGCACGATCCGGGCGCGCTGTGGGGTGACGCCAACAACAGCGCCACGATTCTTCCCGGCTTCCGCCTCGACTATCATCCGTCAGATAAGTTCCATATGTCAATCGGGGTGCAGCGATACGATGGTCGGTCATATTACGGGCCGTACGGCTACACCAGCCGTTACGGACGGATCTCGCCCGACTGGAATTTCTAAGTCACAGTGCAGGCAGATGTGAGAACCGAAACGAGGGAGTAAACAACAAAAGAAACTTGATACCGCACGATCCTACCTGCAAACTGCTTGTATCGCTATCCACCCCGCAACGTGAAACCTGTAGATGCTGCCGTGAACCCATCGGGAGTTTGGCGGAGTGAAATTACAGCTTAAAAGTCGCTATTTGGAAATTCTCATCGCAGTGGCGTTTGTCGTCCTGCTCGTCTACGTCGTCTCGGTCACCCTTCAGGTGGCGCGCGGCATCTCGCAGACGATCGAGCCGCCCACCCACGTGATTCGGCTGCAGGTCCTCAACGGTTGCGGTGTCCCCAAACTGGCCGCCCAGATGGCCGATAAGCTGTCCGGTTACACCGACCGCGACGTTCGCATATCCGTGGTCGACACCGACAACTTCGACCTCGTTGCGGTCGACAGCACGTTCGTCATCTCGCGCGACCGCGACATGACTGCGGCCGTTGTCCTGGCCCGCAAGCTGGGGCTCGATGATTCCCAGGTGACCTATGACAAGCTCGATAACAATTACCGCCATGTGTCGGTGACCCTTGTAGTCGGCGCCGACCATGACCGGTTAACCATACCCCAACCCGCTATGACGGAGAAACAATAAGAACCATTGAGCACGACCAGCACCGCTCTCACTCTCGCTCGTCAGGCTGGACGGCTGGCGCTGTCCAAAAAGGCTTTTGATGTCAAGATTCTCAAACTGAAAGGGCTGTCCTCGGTCTGCGACTACTTCGTTATCGCGTCGGGGGATGCCGATGTCCAGGTGAATGCGATCGCCTCGGCGGTCGAAGACGGTCTGCGCGAAGAAGGCATCAAGCCGTATCACCGCGAGGGTCGCAAAGGGGGCAACTGGGTCCTGCTCGACTATGTGGACGTGGTCGTCCACGTCTTCTACGAGCCGACCCGTCGATTTTATGCTCTGGAGAAGCTCTGGGGGGACGCGCCGGTTGAGGAACTGGCCGACGATTGATTTGCCGCTCTTTCACACTGCTTATTATTGATTACTGATAAACACATAGGAAGTACGATGGAACTAGCCGATCTGAAATCTAAAACGATTGCGGAGCTGCTCAAGATCGCCGAAGATCTGGACATTCCGGGCGTTTCCGGCCTGCGAAAGTCCGAGCTGATCTACAAGGTCATGGAGAGCCAGTCCTCGCAAAACGGCGCGATTCTTGCCGAGGGCGTCCTGGAGATCATGGACGAGGGGTACGGCTTCCTTCGCTCCCCCGACTACAACTACCTCCCGGGACAGGACGATATCTACGTTTCCCCGTCGCAGATCAAGCGCTTCGATCTTCGGACCGGCGACACCGTCTCCGGGCAGGTGCGACCGCCCAAAGACAACGAGCGGTATTTTGCTCTCCTCAAGATCGAATCGGTTAACTACGAGAACCCCGAGGCGGCCAAGCACAAAACGCTCTTCGACAACCTGACGCCGCTCTATCCGAATACGCCGTTCAAACTGGAGTTGTCCGCCGAGCAGCTTACGACCCGGATAATCGACCTGATGTGTCCGATCGGCAAGGGCCAGCGGGCGCTGATCACCTCGCCGCCGAAAGCCGGTAAGACGATCATCCTTCAGAAGATCGCGCAGGCGATCACGGCGAATCATCCCGATGTCAAACTGATCGTGCTGCTGATCGACGAGCGCCCCGAAGAAGTGACGGACATGCGTCGTTCGGTGCGGGGTGAGGTAGTCTCGTCGACCTTCGATGAACCGGCCGACCGTCACGTGCAGGTGGCCAACATGGTGCTGGAGAAAGCCAAACGTCTGGTAGAGCATCGCCACGACGTCGTGATCCTGCTCGATTCGATCACCCGTCTGGCGCGCGCCCACAACTCGGTCGTACCGCACTCCGGCAAGATCCTCTCCGGCGGTGTCGACTCCAACGCGCTTCACAAACCGAAACGATTCTTCGGCGCCGCGCGAAATGTCGAAGAGGGCGGTTCACTAACTATTTGTGCGACGGCGCTGATCGAGACCGGCTCCCGCATGGACGAAGTGATTTTCGAGGAGTTCAAGGGAACGGGCAACATGGAAATGGTGCTCGACCGTCGCCTCTCCGATCGTCGTGTCTTCCCGGCCATGGATATCAACCGCTCGTCGACCCGCAAGGAAGAGCTGCTGATGGATCAGGAGACGCTGTCCAAGATATGGATCCTTCGCAAGTTCCTGGCGGAGATGAATCCGATCGAAGCTATGGAGTTTCTGGTCGACCGGATGAGAAAGACCAAGAGCAACGAGAAGTTCCTGGCATCGATGAAGGACTGATCTCCGGAAATAGTGCAAATGACAAAGGCGCGGTTGACACCGCGCCTTTTTTCGTCCGGAGTCAAGTGAGTCCGGCTGCTATTCGATTGCGGCGCTGAGAATCGTGCCGTACTGCCCGATCAGCAGCAGGTGATCATCGGTGATCGCCATGTCGTAGATATCGAAACTGAGTGAAGCGTCGAGACTGATGTCTGTCCAGGTCGCGCCGCCATCGGTCGTTTTCAAGACAATGCCACCCAGGCCGGCGACAAAGCCGGTATCGGCGCTGATCATCCGCAGGCAGGTGAAGGCATTGGTCTTCTCGACGGAGACATCGTTCCAGGTCTTGCCGTTGTCGTGTGAATACATAAGACGCCCGCCGGCGCCGGCGAGGATTCCAACCCGCCCATTGACAGCAGTCACGCGACCAGGGGTGCCTTCGAGCGTCTTGATAGTCCGCCAGGTCTGCCCGCCGTCGCGACTCATGTGCAGTTTCCCGAATGACTGGAAGTAGACCGGGCCACTGTCGGCGAGAAACAACTCACCGTAGCCGATTCCCAGTGTCTCCTGTCTCTGCCAGGAGTTGCCGGCATCGGACGTGACCAGCGTAAAACCGACCAGCGGAGAGGCCCCCTCGCGGGTCATGCCGACCGCGACGGCGTGGCGCGAGTCGATCCATTGCACCGAAAGCAGCCAGGGAATCGTGTCGGCCAGAGAGTGGTTCTCCCAGTGACGTCCGCCATTGCGGGTGAGATACAATGCCCCGCCCCGACCACAGGCCAAACCGTGGCGCCCGTCGAGGAAGGAGACGTCTTCGAAGACTATCCCGGGCGCGATCGTCGAGGTCAGCCAGGTGCGGCCGCCGTTGTGCGTGTACCCCAGTACGCCGCCCTGCGTGACAAGATAGCCTGTATCAGGGGAGACGAAATCGATCCCCGTGATGTTGTCGGTGATGTCGTTGGCGACCGGTACGAATGTTTCGGCGTCAGCCGCTGCAACCGTGGTCGCCAGAAACAGTATCAATACAAAGAGTCTGCTCATGGTGTTTTTAATTGAAGTCACCTGTGAGGGTTTATACACTGATTATCGGAGCGAAGCGCCCGCTTTTTACGAACGGAGTACAAGATAGGGGTCGAGGGAGACAATGTCAACGGCGCTGAGCAGGGACGCGTATCGCTATGAAACAGCCCTTGGTACAACTGCAAAACGTACAGCTTCGCAACGATCGAGGCGATTTCGTTTTTCGCGATCTGAATTTCACCTTGCAGCCGGAGCAATCGGCGGTGATTGCAGGTTCGGCCGGGTCCGGCAAGACGACCCTGGTGGAACTTCTAACCGGCGTGCGGTTTGCCTCGGTTGGCTCGGTCGAAGTGTTTGGTCATCTGCTCAAGAAAGGGCGTCGAAGCGCGATTCGAAAGGTGCGTCGCCAGATCGGCGGCATCGGCGGTCCGTTCGGACTGATGCCGCTTCTCTCGGTGGCCGAAAACATAACGCTGCCGCTCGTCCTCGCCGGCTTGCGCAAGAAGGACCAGCGAGAGCGCCTGTTCAAGGTCCTGACCGAGTACTCGTTGCTCAAGCAGGCCTCGGAGTACCCGCCATCGTTGACGCGGGTTGAAAACACCCTGACCCAGTTCGCGCGAGCATCGATAGCCAATCAACCGCTTCTCATAATCGATGAGCCAATGGCCGGGCTGGACAAAAACACCTGGGAGCGGGTGCATCAGGTGCTGCAGAAGGTAGCCCTCTCCGGCCGCTCCATGCTGATTCTGACCTCCGACCTGCCGTCTCAGGAGCTTCCGCAAACGACCTATTACCAGCTTGTCAACGGGGTGCTCCAGTGATTCGCCTGGCCTTCATATTCCGCGAGCTCGGGCGCAATCTCTACCGACACCCCGGGACGGCACTGGGGTCGATCCTGTCACTCACGCTGCTGTTTCTGCTGTTCAACCTGTTCTGGGTGGCAGCCGGTACGTCGGAGACATTCTATCGGGATCTGCTCTCCGAGCTTCGCATGGAAGCGTACATCGGCGAGGATGTTCCGGATTCCATTGCGACGTCGCTGACGAACGAGATATATGCGATTGAGGGTATAGTGGCGGCAGCCTATGTTTCCAAGCACCAGGCGCGGGCGGAGCTGGCTGACCAGCTGGGAGTCGATTTGTTGATCGGCTACGATTCGCTCAATCCGTTGCCACGATCGTACGTATTAACGCTGGACAGCGACATGCTGACCTCGAGCGATATGGAGCAGATAAGCCACCGGTTGAAAGCGATCGACGGTATTGACGACGTCGCGTACAGCAAACGCTTTCTTGAAAAGGCGGAATCAACCCGGGCGCTGATTCTCCAGGTGGGGCTGGCGCTGGGCGTCATTATCCTGCTGACGGCACTGATTACGTCGTCGAACTCCATTCGCCTCATGACGCGCGCGCGGGCGGTCGGTTTTCGGCAGATGATGTTGTTGGGGGCGTCGAAGTCGTTCGTGGCGATGCCGTTCGTGATCGAAGGGTTTCTGATTGGAGGACTATCGGCGGTGTTCAGTTGGATGGTAGTTCTCTACGGTCACTCGCGCGTGGCGTTCACGCAGTTGACGATCGTGATACCGACTCGTGAGGACATTCTGGTGTTCTGCGCCGCGGCCGCTCTGGTAGGCGCGATCAGTGGCTTTCTTGGAATCATACGGTCGATGAAATGAAGTCTGTCATACCCATAGTTGCTATCTGCCTGGCACTGCTGGTGTCGTCGGCGACAGCGGGAAAAAAGTCGCAGATTGTTGACCAGAAGAAAGAGCTGGAGCAGATCAAAAAGGATGTCGAGGACAGCCGTAACCGGCTGGATTCTCTTCGTGCTGTCGAAGAATCGGTGGCAAAACAGATCGCGGACTACGACCAGCGAATATCGTCGGATCGCAAGCTTATCACCCGACTGAGCAGCGAGCTGAGCGGACTCAAGAAAAGTATCTCCGAGGCCGAGTTGAGTCACCAGGCGTACCAGACGCAGTTCGACCAGACGCGGAGACGATATCTGGGCAATGTCCGTCAGACCTACTACGCCACCCGTGCCCCGGATAATATTCTCGAAAACGAGCCGAACGGTGAGTTGAACCTGCACCGGACGGCGGTCTATCTCACTGCGCTGGCCGGGTTTGAGTCCGGGAATGTGGTAGAGGCGCAGGTGTATCTGGACCGCTCGATCGACCAACTCGATGATCTGACCGGCCAGCGGAAACTGGTCAACAATCTCAAGAAAGAGAAAGAGATCAGCTACTCGCTCGGGCAGAGTAAGAAAGAGAAACAGGAGCGCTCGCTCGACCGCCTCAAACGGCTCAAGCAGGACGAGGCCGATCGCATGCTGACCCTGCAGCAGGCCGCCGCCGAGATGCAGGAGATTATTGCGCGGCTCGAAGAGGCCAACCGTCGGAATCAGTATCCGGAGACCGATGTCGCTCCGTCCGTGTTCACCTCGCTCAAGGGGCAGATGATCATGCCGTATCGGGGTAAGGTGGTGACGCCGTTCGGGTTGTCGGTAGATCCGATCACCAAGTTGAAATCCTATTCGCCGGGAATCGTCATAAAAGGCACGCCGGGTGCGACCGTTCGATTGGTGGCATCGGGAACGGTTGCCTACAGCGGGAATTTGCGCGGGTACGGGAAATTCGTTATCATCAGACACGACAGTCAGCACTATACCACCTACGCCGGGCTGGGGCGGATCGATGTTTCCGAGGGGTTGTACCTCGGCGCGGGAAGCGCACTGGGGACATCGGCCGACGACGGCCTGGTCCGGTTTGAACTTCGCGAAGAGCGGGAGCCGCTCGACCCGGTAGAATGGATCAAGTTTGAAGCGCTCTGATGATTCGTTTGACATAATCGCCGCCCAGCCGCGCGCCTGGTCGATCCTGAGTCGATCCTACCAGGCCGACCGGGTAGCTTCGACCTACCTCTTTACCGGCCCTTACGGCGCCGGGCATTGGCTTCTTGCGACTACTTTTGCCGCCCTGCTGAACTGCGAAAAGCCCGTACCGGACACCGACAGTTCGGGAGCCGGGATCCTTCGCCCCTGCGGAACCTGCCCGCCCTGCCACACGATGAGCAGCCTGAATTTCGAGGGTTTTTATCCGGTGGTTCCGCTCCAGACCTACAAGAAGGAGTCGGAGGCGATCGATCTGATCAATGCCTGTCTCGACCAGCTTCGCGAAGAACCGCTGACGATCATCGAGGAAGACAAACCCGCGTCGATCCGCATCGACCAGGCTCGCCAGATCAAGCAGACGCTGAGTCGTCGTGGGGCCGAAGGAATGACCAGGGTCGTGCTGTTCGACCGGATGGAGAAGATGCGGGATGATTCCGCTGAAGCGCTGCTGAAACTGATCGAAGAGCCGCCGCCAAAGACTGTGATAATCCTGACGGCCGAACGACCGGACACGCTCCTGCCGACTATTCAGTCGCGTGCCCAGCAGGTACGACTGAGCCGAGTCGCCGAGAATATAATCGCCGAGTACCTGCAGTCGGTCTACGATGCAGCTCCCGAGACGGCGGTCCGACTCGCCCGTTTATCCGAAGGGCTCCCGGGAAGAGCGATCCAGTGGCTGGAGCCGGGCGACGGCGACGAGGCTTCGACGCGCTCTATCGGTTGGTTCGTGTTTAAGCTGCTGTTCAGGCCGTCATCGGGCGAGGTCATGCAGGCGGCGATGGAGCAGCTGGCGTCACGCGGCAAAGGTGAAGTTGAGCAGGTGTTTGCCCTGTGGCAGTCGCTCATCCGGGACTGTCAGGACTATGCGGTGCGGGCGGATGCCGCTCAACTGACGAATATCGACTTTGCATCGGAGATAACGAAAATCAGTCGACCGTTTGCATCGAGTGAGGTAGCAGGGTCGATGCTGGTGGCGATCAAGAATACCCTTGCTGATCTTAGACTTAACGTGCATATTCAAACCGCTTTGGCGGCGCTGGTGCTCAAAATGCGGGCCGCCCTTCGGTCCGCCGTCGTGACTGCCGCCGCTTCTTAGAATGCGCTCAAACCGGAATTAACATATGGCTGAGATATTCCTCGTCGAATTCAAAGGCTCCCGCAAGGAGTACTTCTACAATACGTATCATCACTCTCTGAAGGTCGACGACTATGTCATCACACAGGCCGAGCAGGGGGAAGACCTCGGATGGATCATCACCCGCGTCGACAACGGTGACAAGATCGCCGCGGAAGAAAAACCACGCTCGATTCTCCGGCCGGCCGGTGGCGAGGACATGACGCGGTTTTCCGATCTGAAGCGAAACGAAATCTCGTTCAAAAGCGAGATTGTCCAGATGGTGCGCCGACATGGGCTGACGATGAAGATTGTCGATGTCGAGTGTCAGTTCGACGGCAACAAGATTACCTTCTATTTCACGGCGGATCACCGCGTCGACTTCCGCGCCCTGGTGCGGGATTTAGCGGCCAAGTATCGGACGCGGATCGAGCTTCGTCAGATCGGGGTGCGCGACGAGGCACGTCGAATCGGCGGCTACGGTATCTGCGGGCGCCAGCAGTGCTGCAACAGCCATATCAAGGAGTTCGTGCCGATCTCGACTCAGCATGCCCGCGAGCAGGACCTGCCGCTCAACCCGAGCAAGATCTCCGGCAACTGCGGTCGCCTGCTGTGCTGCCTGCGCTACGAGAGTGAACTATACCATTCGGCGAAGGCGAAGTTTCCGTCGCCGGGAACGGCAGTGCGCACGAGTAAGGGCGATGGTGTCATCGAGCGGATCGATGTCTTCAATGAGGAAGCGATTATTCTCACGGAAGACCGCCTGACCTTTCGCATCTCGCCGCAGGATATCAAAGACACGGTCGGCGCCGGCGCTGCTCCCGCGAAGACGGAGATCGACGATGCCGAGGTCGACGTCGAGCAGCTCAGCGCGCTCGAAGACGAGGCCGGCAACGGCAAGTAAGCTTTTTCACGGAGCAGTCACGTGCAGCGACCATTCTATATCACCACGCCCATTTACTACGTAAACGCCCGGCCGCACATAGGCCATGCCTACACGACAATTGCTGCCGATGTTATCGCGCGCTGGCATCGCCTGGCAGGACGCGAAACGTATTTTCTGACCGGTACCGACGAGCACGGCTCGAAAGTCGCCGAGGCGGCGGCGAAAGCCGGCCTGACCGAACAGGAGTTCTGCGACCGAACGGCTGCGACATTCGTGCAGGCCTGGGAGAACCTCGGTATCCGAAACAACGATTTTATACGGACCACGTCGCCGCGGCACATCAAAGCAGTACGTAAGATTCTCGATGCCATGCGGGCGGCGAAGACGGCTGATGGTCAGGATGTCGTATACTCGGACTACTACGAAGGGCTGTACTGCACCGGGTGTGAGAAGTTTCTGACCGAGAAGGAACTGGTTGACGGCAAGTGCCCGTATCATCGCACCGAACCGGAAAAAGTACGGGAGAAAAACTACTTCTTCCGACTGACCGCCTTTCTGCCGACTATCCGAGCGAGGATCGAATCGGGTGAGCTCAGGATACTGCCGGAGGAGCGTCGCCGCGAAGTACTCGGGTTAATCGACCAGGAACTGGGCGATTTCTCGCTCTCGCGAGAACGGGTGACATGGGGGATTCCACTGACATTCGATGATGCGCAGGTGGCCTACGTCTGGGTCGATGCCCTGTCGAACTACATCTCGGCGATCGGTTATGCCGATGATCGCGAGATGTTCGACAAGTGGTGGACCAACGCCGATGTCGTGCACCTGATGGCAAAAGACATTCTGAAGTTCCACTGCTTGTACTGGCCGGCCATGCTGCTGGCGGCAGGGGAGAAGCTTCCTGAGACACTGTTTCTGCATGGGTTCTTCACAGTTGACGGCGAGAAGATGTCGAAGTCGCTTGGCAATCAGATCGACCCGAACGATATGGTGGCGGAATTCGGCGCTGACGCGTCGCGCTATCTCGTCCTGACGCAGTATCCGTTCGGTGTCGATGGTGACATTCAGGCCAGTCGGTTCGTGACGCAGTACAACAGCGATTTGGCCAACGATCTCGGCAATCTCGTGTCGCGGGTGGTGAAATTGATACAGGCCCACTGCGATTCGAAGATCCCTGCCTCTTTCGGGAAGGCAGACAGACTCGACGTGCTTCAACAGATTGCGGCGCAGACTGCTGAGGCGGCCTATGCGCATATCACGGAGTTCCGACTGCACGCAGCTATCGCCGAAGGGCTGACGCTGTGCCGCGCCACCAACAAGTTCTTCAACGATACGGCGCCATGGAAGATGGCGAAAGCGGGGAAGTTCGAGTCGCTCGATACCGTTCTCTATTCATGCTGCGAGGCGCTTCGCATCATCTCCGTTGTTCTCTGGCCGGTGATGCCCGCCAAGATGAATGAGCTTCGGGAGGTCTTCGGGCTCGATGAATCCGGATTGACGCTCGACGATGCGACCACATTCGGGAAGCTGCAGTCGGGCGGCGAAGTCAAACTGGCAAAACCGCTCTTCCCGCGTCTGGAGAAGAAAAAAGACAAACCCGACGCCGGGGCGCAAAGCGACCCGAACGACAAGGGATCTCCAAACGAAGACGGCCTGCTCGACATAAGTGAGTTCGGCAAGGTGCAATTGCGGGTAGCGCAGGTCCTCACGGCAGAAAAGGTGGAGAAGGCCGACAAGCTGTTGAAACTACAGGTTGATCTTGGCAGTGAACAGCGCCAGATCGTAGCCGGCATCGCCCAGCACTACTCACCGGAGCAGATGGTCGGACGAAAAGTGATCGTCGTCGCCAATCTGAAACCGGCTAAGATTCGCGGTATCGAATCGCGCGGAATGCTTCTCGCCGCCAAATCGAAAGACAGTTTGTACATAGTTACGCCCGACGGTGATCTACCGCCCGGGTCCGGCGTCTCCTGATGATCGACTCCCACTGTCATCTCTATTTTGACACTTACGACGGTCGCCGGGAAGAAATCGTCCGCGAAGCCGAGCAAGCGGGCGTCCATACGATCGTCAATATCGGTATCGACCTTGAATCATCGCGCAAGTGTATCGATCTGGCGGAGCGGTTCGCGGCCTGCTATGCCACGGTCGGTGTTCATCCGCACGATGCCGCCAGAGCGCCGCGAGATTATATCGCATCGCTTCGGTCGATGGCCTCGCACAAGAAGGTTATCGCTATTGGTGAGATCGGCCTCGACTTCTATCGCAATCTCTCCCCGCGTCCCGTGCAGGAAAAGGTCTTTCGAGAACAGCTGGAGCTGGCGTGTGAATTGTCGATGCCGATTGTCATTCACACTCGCGAGTCGTTCGAGCCGACGCTGGAGATTGTTCGCACGTATGCCGACCGACTCGCAGGCGGAGTCTTTCACTGCTTCCCCGGCACAGCCGATGACGCGATGCGCGTGATCGAACTCGGCTTTGTCATCTCGGTCGGCGGCGTCATCACGTTTCCGAAGGCTTCGATGGCGAAGACCGCCGCCGAGACGCCGCTGGACAAGATCATTATCGAGACCGATGCGCCGTTTCTGACGCCCGTCCCGTATCGCGGCCGGACGAACTATCCCGGCTATGTCGTACATACCTGCCGTAAACTGGCCGAACTGCATGGTGTGTCGATCGACGAAGCGGAGAAAGTCACCGACCGTACCTGCCGCAAAGTCTATCGGCTGGTGGAGACGTTCGGAGAGTGAACATGGGCGGATACCACACGAAGAAACGACTTGGTCAGCATTTCCTGATCTCGCAGGAGATCATCGACCGCATCGCCGACACCGTCGATCCGAAACCGGACGAACGAGTTGTCGAAATCGGTCCGGGACAGGGCGTGCTGACGTCGGCGCTGGCTGAGCGCGGCGCGCAGATTACGGCGATTGAGTTCGACCGCGACCTTATCCCGACCCTCGAGAAGCGCTTCAGGGATGCGGACAACGTTGCTATTCTGAACCAGGATTTCCTGAAGTGGCAGCCCGATATAGATTCATTCGTCCTGACCGGCAATCTGCCCTACAACCTGACATCGCCGGTGATGAACTGGTGCGTGGCGCACCGGACCGCCATCCTTCGGGCCGTGTTTATGGTGCAGAAAGAGCTGGCGGAACGGCTGGCAGCGGTGCCGGACACGAAAGCATGGTCGCCCATCTCGATCTTCACCCAGCTGTGTTACGATGTGTCGCTTGAATTCGACGTCCCCCCTTCGGCGTTCAACCCGCCCCCGGCCGTGGTATCCTCGGTTATCAAACTGACCCCCCGATCCGGGGATGAAGTTGGCGAAATCGCCGGACTGCAGAAGGTAGTGCGGGCGTCGTTTGCGCAGCGGCGGAAGTTGCTGACCAACAACCTGACGAAAGAACTTCATATCTCAGGCGAAACTTCCCGCGAGGTGTTGCAGGAGAGCGGATTGCCCGTTGATGTGCGCGCCGAGCAGGTGACGATAGAGCAGTTTTTGAAATTGACGCAGCATCTTGCGGCCCGTACTATCGTATAAGGGCATGAATCGGGCGGATCACTGTGTTTACCAACAGCTGGAGATAGAAGTGGCTTCACTAACAGTCCGGGTGGACCCGGTAGCGGTCCTGAGAAAAATAAGAGGATCGAAAGATCCCGATCCGGCGCAGGCAGTTGTCCTGGCGGAACTGGCCGGCGCGGATGGTATTGCGATGCAACTGCGGCGCGACCGCAAGTACCTCCGCGAACGTGATATGTACATCCTCAAAGAGTTGATCCGCACTCGTATGGCGCTGGAACTGCCGCCGGTTGACGCTCTGTTGGACAAAGCTCTTGAGGTGCGCCCGTCGAGTGTGACCTTTGTCTCCGACCATGCCGACAGTGACACCCCCGTATCAGGGATTGATTTCGCCGCTGCACCGGTCGACTTTGGTGAAATCACCGCGCGGTTCCGTGGCGCCGGCATTGTCACCTGCTTTCTGATCGAGCCGGAGGCTGATATCGTCAAGGGCGCGGCCAAGGCAGGGGCAAGTTCGGTTCTGATCAACTGCCGCGAGTTCTCCGACTCACGGACGATCGACCAGGCGCAGGAAGCGCTCGATCGAATCGATCGGGCCGCCCAGACCGCCGTGAAATCCGGACTTGGGGTGCGGGCCGGAGGCGGGCTGAGCTATAAGAACATCGAATCGCTGCTTGAGCTGGGCAATATCGAGGAGTTCGTGGTGGGCCATGCCATCACCGCTCGCGCCCTGATGGTGGGTTTCAATCAGGCCGTGCTCGACCTGCTTCATATCATGCGAACCACCGGCGCCCCGCGGTAGGCTCACGGGCTATGGGCGCGTCGCAGGAACAAAACCGTGTCGTTGCCCTGACGGTCGATGTGCTCCCCGGCGCTATTCGAATCGACAAGTATCTCGGCGATCTCGAATCGCTGGAGCTCTCGCGCACCAAAATCCGCAAGCTTATCGACGATCAGCTGGTTCTGATCGACGGTGAACCGGTTGCGGCTCGTTTCAAGGTGCACGGTGGCGAACATATCCAACTGACCATCCCGCCCGAACCTCCAAGCGAATTGCTCCCCGAGGATATCCCGCTCGATATCGTCTATGAAGACGAATATCTGGCAATAATCAACAAGCCGGCCGGACTGGTCACCCATCCGGCGCCCGGTAATGCGACCGGAACACTGGTCAACGCGCTCGTTCATCACTACAATTCGCTGGCCGCAAGCTCATCTGATCGACCCGGGATCGTGCACCGCCTGGACAAGAATACGTCGGGCCTGATGGTGGTCGCGCGGCGCGACGAGATCTATACGAAGCTCCAGCTGGCCATCCAGTCCCGCGAACTGAAACGCCGCTACCTGGCGCTGGTATTCGGCCACTTTCGCGAAGACTCCGGTGTGATCGATCTGCCGGTTGGTCGTTCCAGCCGCGACCGCAAGAAGATGGCCGTTATGGAGCAGACCGGCCGCACCGCCCAGACCAGGTATGAGCTGGTGGAGCGTTTCCGTTCGTATGATCTGCTGAAGCTCTCCCTGATGACCGGGCGAACCCACCAGATCAGGGTTCACTGTGCCCATTTCGGGCATCCCGTGTTCGGCGACCCCGAATACGGCGGCCGTAACAAGCAGCTTCCCGGTATGTTCGCCCCGGAGCGACCCCTCGCCCTGGAACTCCTCGGGCTGATCAAACGCCAGGCTCTCCACGCCGCCGAGCTGGAATTCTCGCATCCGGTCACCGGCGAGGCGCTTCGGTTTACCGCCGTGCCACCCGACGATTTCCAGGCGGTTCTTGATCTGCTTGACCGGAAAGGGCGTTAAGCCGTATCTTCGGCTTAACGGTTGGTCCGGAAGCTGCTCGGATCGATCCATCGGACACTTAGAACGCTGGGAGATTAGCCATGCCCGAAGGAACGTTTGCAACAGCCATCACCTGTATGGACGGCCGCGTCCAGAGACCGGTTCAGCTCTGGGCAAAGGAACATTTCGGCGTCGACTATATCGACACCATCACCGAACCGGGAGTCGATCTGCTGCTGACCGAGCATCTCATCTGGCAGGATGACAAAATCAAGGGCCGGGTGGACATTTCCGTCAACCGCCACGGTTCACGCCAGATAGTACTGGTCGGGCACCACGACTGCGCCGGGAATCCGGTCTCCGAAGAGGAACACCGGGAGATGATCAAGAAGTCCGTAGAGACCATCCTCTCCTGGAATTTCGGCGTACGCGTGGTCGGGCTATGGATCAGCGAGAGCTGGCAGCCCGAGGTGGTGGTAGACATAACGCCGGAGAACTGACCTCGAGCCGGTTCATTCCGCATCCTGACCCGCCCCGGCTGTTGACTTCGCCCGAACAACCCGATACATTCGGGGCATGTCATCACAACCATCCGGCAAGAAACTGAACTACGCCCAGGCGGGTGTGGATATTGAAGCGGGCGAACAGGCGGTCCGTCGCATTAAGGACCTGGCCCGCAAGACCTTCAACTCATCAGTCCTGTCCCAGATCGGCTCCTTCGGCGGCTTCTTCAAGCCCCGGCTGGACGGTATCTCGTCTCCGGTGCTGATTTCCTCGGCCGATGGCGTCGGAACCAAACTCAAACTGGCCTTCATGACCGGTCGGCACACGACCGTCGGCGAAGACCTCGTCAACCATTGCGTCAACGACATCCTCGTGCACGCTGCGCGGGGACTGTTTTTCCTGGATTACATCGCCACCGGCAAGCTGCACCCCGATGTGATCGCGGACATTGTTGATGGTCTGTCGCGGGGCTGCGTGAATGCCGGTATGGCCCTGCTGGGCGGAGAAACGGCCGAAATGCCCGACTTCTATGCTAAAGGCGAGTACGATCTGGCCGGTTTCATCGTTGGTATGGTGGACGAGAGCAAGGTTGTCAATGGATCCACCATCCGCGAGGGGGACGTCTGCATCGGCCTGCCGTCGAACGGCCTGCACACCAACGGCTATACCCTGGCCCGAAAAGTGGCCTTCGAGATCGCCGGCCTGAAGGTTGGCGAGAAGGTATCGGAACTGGGGACCACCATCGATGAAGCGCTTATGGCCGTGCATCGCTGCTACGCGCCCCTTATTCATCCGCTGCTGGAGGAATTCGATATTCACGGTATGGCGCATATCACCGGCGGCGGTCTGCCGGGAAATCTCAACCGTATACTGCCGGAAAAGCTGGATGCCGAGATCAAAAAGGGAACCTGGCCGGTCCTTCCGATCTTTCACTGGTTACAGGATGCCGGCGATGTCGACCCCGACGACATGTATCATGCCTTCAATATGGGGATCGGCTACGTGCTGGTGGTCGGTGCGGAAGATGCCGACAGGATCAGTGAACGACTCAAAGAAAAGGGAGAGCCGTCTTACCGAATCGGCCGGATTGTCCCGGGTAGTTCGATCGTGAGACTGACAGACTGATATGACCGTACTTCTTTGCATCATGGACGGATTCGGACTACGCGAAGCCGCCACCGACAATGCCATCGCCGCCGCCGCCAAGCCCAATTTCGACAAGTTGATCGCTCACTGGCCGTCCACCCGGATCGATGGTTCCGGACGCGCAGTCGGCCTTCCCCATGGACAGATGGGCAACAGTGAGGTCGGCCATCTCAATCTCGGCGCCGGCCGGGTCGTTTATCAGGACATCACCCGCATCGACAAAGCAATCGAAGACGGCGATTTCTTCACGAACGATGCACTCGCACAGGCGATGGAAAAGGCGGCCACCACCGGAAAGGCCGTTCATCTCTATGGACTCGTCTCCGATGGCAAGGTGCACTCTTCGCTCGATCACATCTATGCGCTGGCCGAGCTGGCGAAGCGAAAGAACGTCAAAGAGCTGTATCTTCACGCCCTCATGGATGGCCGGGACACATCGCCGACCTCCGGCGCCGGCTATATCCAGCAGGTGATGGACAAGTTTGAGCAGATCGGTGCCGGCAAAGTCGCTACGGTCGGCGGCCGCTACTATGGCATGGACCGGGACCGTCGCTGGGAGCGAACCGAGAAACACTACCGCACGATTGTTGATGGTGACGGTGAGAAGTTCGATGATCCGGTCGCCGCGATCAAAGCCTCGTATGCCAAAAACGTCACCGATGAGTTTATCGTCCCGGTGGTGATCGATCTGGGCGACGATAAGGGGCTGATCAGCGACGGCGACATCTTTATCATGTTCAATTTCCGCGCCGATCGGATGCGACAGATGGCCTATATCATGGCGCACCATGCGGTCGAAGGCTATACCGCGCCGAACGCGACTGACGTTTCGGTCGTTACCATGACCAATTACGATGTCAAGCTCACCGAAGCGACCGTGGCCTTTGACAAAATCAAATTGACCAACATCCTCGGCGAAGTGATCTCGCGCGCCGGCCTCAAGCAGCTTCGCACCGCCGAAACCGAGAAGTACGCCCACGTGACGTTTTTCTTCAACGGCGGCTTCGAGAAGCAATTCGAAGGCGAGGACCGGTATATGGTGCCGTCGCCGAAAGTCGCCACCTATGACTTGCAGCCGGAGATGTCGTCGGTGCCGGTTACGGACAACGCGGTCGAGCAGATCGAATCAGGCAAGTACGGCTTCGTCGTGCTGAACTATGCCAACTGCGATATGGTGGGGCACACCGGTGACTTCAGCGCCGCCAAAGCGGCCTGCGAAGCGGTCGACCGTGGACTCGGGCGCCTGCTCGAGGCGATCGAAAAGCAGGGTGGTGTGGCGATCGTTACCGCCGACCACGGCAACGCTGAACTGATGATCGATCCGGCCAACGGCGGACCCTGGACGGCGCATACGACCAACCTGGTACCGTGCGTGGTGTACGATCCTTCGCACGCTCTCGGAGATTTCGCACTCCGCGAAGGTGGCATTCTCGCCGATATCGCGCCCACCGTACTGGACATCCTGAATCTTCCCGTCCCCGATGAGATGACCGGCAAGACATTGATCAAACGAGGGTAGGGCTATCGGGTGAGTGTGCTCAAGGCGATCGGCCGATTCTTCTTTCCCTCTGACGTCACTGTGCGTATGCGGCGGCTGGAGCTTATCGTCTGGGCCTTTCTTCTCTCACTCGCGTTTTATCCCGGCTGGTTCGGTTTTCTGGCCTGGTTGTCGCTCGTACGACCGATCTTGATCTTCTCGAAGCTGGAGGGGCGGGCTGTGTTCACCTCGGCGTATTTCTTCAGCTTCTTCTTCAATCTCTTCTCACTGTACTGGGTGGCGCTGGTGACGCCGCCGGGGATGCTGGCGGCGGTTGTCATCGTCGCATTCTACTATACGCTGGTTCTTGTCTTGTTTAACAAACTGTATCGATGGCGGACCATTGCCGGGCTGGTGGCCCTGCCGTTTCTCTGGACGGGAATCGAGTACTTCCGTACCCTCAGCCAGTTTGCCTTTCCCTGGTCGGACCTCGGCTATTCGCAGGCGTACTATCTGGTGATCCTCCAGATCGTGTCGGTCATTTCGGTGCATGGGCTCACCTTGCTGATCGTGGCGGTGAATGTGCTGCTGGCGCAGGCGTTCCGAACGGAGTTGTCCCCCGAAAAGCGGTTGAGTTCGATCTTTGTCTCGGTCGCGACCGTCGCACTGCTGGCCGCCTATGGATGGATTGTCATGCCGGCGATTCCGCTGCCCGGTAAGTACGAAGTTACCCTGCTGCAGGGATCGGTGCCGCTCGATGTCAAGTGGGCGAGGGAGCTTCGTGAGCGGAACTACGTCATCTACGATTCTCTTGCCCAGTCGGCGAAGGACTCCTCGACGCACCTGTATATCTGGCCGGAGACATCGGCGCCCTGCTATGTCACGCACGACAGCTACTGCCGATCCCGGCTGGGCGGGATCGCCCGACGGTCCGGTGCGCCACATTTGATCGGGGCGCTCGCCGCGAGCACAATCGACGGGGAACAGCGCCATTTCAATTCCTGCTTCCAGTTCGATACCACCGGCCGGGTTGTCGAGCAGTACGACAAAGTAAAACTCGTCCCGTTTTCGGAACAATCACCGTACCAGGATCAGTTACCGTTCCTGAGAGAGAAATTCCTGTCCGAATACCTGACGTTTATCAAGACCTACGACGTCCAGTGGTGGTCGGACTTCTATCCGGGCGACTCGGCCAAGCTGTTCCGTCTCGATGACGTCGATTACGGCGTGCTGATCTGTTTCGAGTGTGCTTTCCCGGAGTACACCCGCGAGATGGTTTCCGATGGCGCCCGGTTCCTTGTGGGTATAACAAACGACACCTGGTTTGGCGGATCGGTCGGGATCTACATGCACGCCCGGATCTTCATTACCCGGGCCGTGGAAAACCGGATCTGGATGGCGAGGGCCGCCAACAGCGGATTGACATTCGTAGTCGACGGCTACGGTCGCATCCGTGAAGAACTGCCCCGCAACGCGGTCGCCGCCCTGCCGGTTTCACTGAACCTTTCGGAGAGTAAGTCCGTCTTTACCCGGTACGGTGACATTGCCGGGTTATCCTCATTCTTGATACTGGTTTCGATCAGCGGTATATTGATATTCGTATGGCTTGGAAGAAAATTCATAGGCGGCTCGTGACGGCGCTGATTCGGGTGACCGTGACCATCCTGCTGCTTGCGTCCGCAATTTCCGCGACCGACTGGCAGACCCTGACATCGTTTACGGATGTACGTCGCTTCTGTGAGATCGACGATACCCTTTTTGTCGTAACATCGGGCGGCCTGTTGGGGATCGTAGACCGGAATGCCCCGGGGAAGACCTCTGTCAATCTCGACGGGCTCGGCACCAACGACCTTACCGACATGATAGTCGATGCTGACGGCCGGAAGTGGGTGACCGGCGATGGTCGCCTGGTGCGATTCGGCGGCGACAACCATACGGTGTTTCCCACCGGACCGATCTATGGTGACCTCCGACTCCTGACGATAGAAGACGACGGTGACAACCTGTGGATCGGCTGCGACAGCGGTCTGATACTCTTCTCGAAAGTCAACGAGGGCGGGCAGTACCAGAATCGTTTCCGGATCACTTCGGTCAACCAGTTTCCCGCCGTCTACGATATTGTCCTCGACGGAGATTCCATCTGGCTTGCGACCGCGGTCGGTCTGGCGGTAGCCGATCGCACCGTGCCTTCGCAGCTCGTGTCACCCGCCAACTGGACGGTGTATAATGCCAGCACCAACGCCGAGCTTGGCTCCAACCAGATCAATCGACTGGCGCTGTTTGAGGATCGGTTGTATGTCGGCGGGTTCGGAGGTCTTTTCGAGATGGAAGGGTCCGGCGGCTTCGTCACGTTTTTGCTCAATCCGGTCGTCGGCAGTCGCGAAATCACCGACCTGGTCGAGAACAACGACAGCCTTTTCGTCTATTCCAGCCGGGGACTTGTCTCTGTCGCCGACGGTGCTTCGGAATTGCTCTACCCGCTGACCACGTTTGGCACCCGGCCCGTGGCAGGCTACAACAATGGAAACTTTCGCTGGGTGGCAGTGCAGGCTGGTGGAGTGTATCACAACGCCACCGGCATTTTTACTGCCTATCCGTACATAGGCATGCCGGAGAATGTCGTCGCCGATGTTGCGGTTACCGGCGGGGGGGTCGTCACCGCGCTGTTCGATACCAAAGCGCTGGGACAGCTCGTTGCCGACGAATGGCTGATGACGACCTTCGAAATTGGTAGTCGCACTACGAAAGTGCGTATTGATTCCGCCGGTGCCATCTGGGCAGGAACGTTCGGGGCGGGTGTTTACAGGATTGTCGACGACGATGTCAGGCAGTTCGACCAGACTAACACGCCGCTCAATGTCGACGGCAACGGTGACATCGTCCTCTCCGCGGCGACCGCCAGTGAGAGACACATCTTCCTGGCCTCACTCAATCCCGTGGCGGGCTATCCGATCGCCTACTGCGACATCAATGACGTCGACAACCCCGGCGCCTGGCAATCGATCGGAGTCGTGCAGGGACTGAGTGACAATACAATCATCTCGCTGGACTACATGAACGGTGAACTGGCGATCGGCACCGACAACAACGGCGTCTTTTTCTGCCGACCCTTTGCATCGACCGTCACGTGCCGACATCTCACGGAAGACGATAACAATCTCGTGTCGAACACCGTGCGTACCGTGCGGTATGCACCCGATGGCGCTTTGTGGGTCGGGACCAACTTCGGCCTCTCCCGCTACCAGATTGAGCTGGGCCGTGACATCTTCGAAACCGTCGACCTGCCGTTCGGATTCGGACCGGATATCGCGACTCTTGAGATCGATGGTCGCGGCAATGTCTGGATCGGCGCCCGCAACGGACTGGCTTTTTATGACATCACCGATGGCTCCGTGACCGTCTACACCACCAGCAACTCCGGACTGGTGGACAATGAACCCCGCGGCATGGCACTCGATCCGACAACCGGGGATCTCTATATCGCAACCAATTTCGGCCTTTCCCGGCTCTTCTCTCGCTTCGGTACGCCAACCGATGATATCGAGCAGGTACTGGCATTCCCGAATCCGTATATGGCCGGCGCGGCTTCCGATCGCCTTCGTTTCAATTTCAACCGCGCCGGCACCGTTCGTATTTTCTCCGTCGCCGGCGATCTGGTTGCTACGGTCGACGTCAACGAGGGGTGGAACGGCGTCAATGACAGTGGCAAAGAGGTGGCGTCCGGCGTCTACCTGTTCGTGATTACCGACGAAGATGGTAACGTCGGTAAAGGCAAGATTCTTCTGGTTCGCCAATGAACATTCATAGGGTATCGATCGACGAGCTTGCCGACGAGTCTGTCGCCTGTCTCTCGTCCTCTTCGCTTTACTCCTCGCGGACTTTTCTCGACATCTGGCGCCGGATGGACGGCCGTCCGACCGTGTGGGTGGCCGAGCAGGACAGTGAGATCATTGCTGCCCTGCCGGCGGTTGAGTTCGGTCGAGGGCCACTGGCACGCTTGCAGGCCATGCCTGACGGTCTGCCGGGGAAGATTATCTATTGGAGTGACTCCTCCAGTCTCAATCCAGAGGCGGAATTGCAGCTGTTTGGTGCCGTGCGATCGTTTGGATATACGAAAGTCTATTTCACCGACTTCAACACAGCCCTTACCGTCCCCAATGAGTACGACACGATGACGTGCGATACAGCAGTGGTGGACATCACCGACCCGAACTGGATGCCGCCCGACAAGAAACTTCAGTCGGAAATCCGCAAGGCGGAGCGCGACGGGGTGCTGGCAGCTCAGTTTGATGCCGAACGCGATGCGAACGACTTTATCGCCCTCACCCGTGCTACCGAGCGGCGGCACGGCGATTCGCCCCGGTACACCGACGACTTTTATCGGGCGCTCGCCCGGGCTGCCGCACAGGACGAGCGCATGCTGTGGACGGTAGTACGCGACGGTGACAACCTGGCCGCATCGCATATCTACTTCCGCGATGGTGAGAACGCGCTGTACTGGCAGTCGTGTCTCGACAAGGACAGATCCCATCTCAAGCCGAACCAGGCCCTGCTTGTCGACGCCGTGCAACGCCTTCGAGCGGCCGGTGTCCGTCGGCTGAATCTCGGTCAGTCGCCTCCCGAGGCAGAGGGGCTGGAGGTCTTCAAGCAGAAATGGGGAGGCATCAGCTATCGCTATCCATGCTACGTGTATAAATCGTTGTTGGGAAAGATCCGGTGAGCAAGGGGCGACTGCATGTCATGGTGCTGGCCGATAGTCGGTCATTTCACACCGAGCGGTACGTCGCTGAACTGCGGCGGCAGGGCTGCAAGGTGTTTGTGGCTTCGCTCGAGCACGGGCACATGCACCACTATCATCTACGAAAACGGGGACCAATCCGGCAGTTGCACTATATGCTGGCAGCCACGGAGGTTCGGGAGCTGGTTCATCGGATTAGGCCCGACGTCATCAATCCGCACTTCGCCTCGGGCTACGGCTTCCTCGCAGCTGTAGCGGGTGTGCGAACACTGGCGCCCATCGTCACCAATCTGTGGGGCTCGGACATACTGCTGGTGCCGGAGAAGTCGGTCTTCCATCGGCGCAAGACGGCCTACGCTCTCTCGCAAAGTGACTTTCTCGCGGGTGATTCGCAGTACCTGATCGATGCGGCGGCGAAGATCGCACCATTAAAGAAGTCGTCCGTGATCCCCTGGGGGATAGAGTCATCGTTTTTGACTTTCCACCGAAGCACCTACAAGCTGACCAAACCACTTCGGATTATCGTCCCGCGCCCGCACGAAAAAGTGTACAACAATCTCTTTCTCGTTCGAGCTCTGGCGCCACTTGCCAACGACGGTCTGCTGGAGTTGACCTTCCCGGCGGCCGGATCGCTCTTGGGCCATTTCACACTGCACGCCCGCTCCATGATAGGTGATCGATTGCACATCTACGAACGCCTGCCGCGCGATCGATTTATGGAGTTCATGGCCGCCCACGACGTGTATCTGTCCAGTGCCCTGTCGGACTCGTCGCCGGCGTCGATGATCGAAGCTATGGGTCTTGGTTTGCTGCCGATCACCGCGGATATTCCCGGCGTTCGGGAGTGGTTGTCGAACGACAACGGCTTTCTGTACGAGCCCTATAACGAGAAGGCACTACGCAATATCGTCGAGTGGCTCATTAGAAACGATGATCCGAAAGACACGTGGCGTACCGCGAATCTCGAGCGCGTCAAGCGCGAAGCGGTGTTCGAGAACAATGTCGCAACGATGATCCGCATCATGAGTGACCTCGCGGCACGGAGGCAGTCGTGAGCAAACGCGCTCTGGTGATCTGCTACTATTTCCCGCCCCTTGGTCTCGGCGGCGTGGGACGACCGCTCAATCTTTACAAGTACCTTCCTAATCACGACTACGCCTGCGATATCCTGACAGTAAAGCCGGTGGCCTATCGGGCCTACGAACCGGAGTTGCTGCACGAACTCAACACGACCAACATCTATCGCTCCGGTTCGTACGATCCGCAGCGCATGTTGTACCTGATGGGCGTCAGGACGATGAAACACAGCACGATCAAAAAGGGCAGGACGGTTTCGGATAAGTTCTTCCCGGACTCGAAAGTCGGCTGGGTGCGACCGGCGGTGCGACTCGGCAAGCGGCTTCTGCGAAAAAACGACTACACCGCTATCATATCAACCTCACCGCCGATCTCCTCGCATCTGGTTGCGATGGATCTCGCGAGACACGCCGGTCTTCCGTGGATTGCCGACTTTCGCGACTTCTGGACCATGTACAAGATCGAAGAAAGCTACACCAAACCGGATAACATCCGCAAGGGTAACGAACTTCTCGACCGAATTCGCGCCGCGGCCACTCGACTCACAGCAGTCAACCCGGCCATCATCGACTACCTCGGCACGGGCGACGTGATCACCAATGGCTTCGACATCGACCGTGCGAAGCTGTGGAAACTGCCGACCGACACCACCTCCTGTGTAATCGGTATACCCGGCAACTTCAACGAAGAACGTGTGGTTGAGCCGCTGCTGGCGGTCGTAGACCGCCTGAAGCGATCACACGCCGATCTCTGGGAGCGGCTGCGCTTCGTCCAGGTCGGACAGGTTGACGTAGAATGGCTGAGCGAACTTTTCGAGAAACATGGATTGTCCGAACGCTTCGCAATCCACGGCCTGCAGAAGCGGGAGCGCACGATTGAGCTGTTTTCCGCCTGCCATCTCTTCTATCTTGGGTTAACCGCCGATCGTGAGCAGGGTATCCTGCCGCAGCGGATGTTTGACCTGGCCGCCTCGGGACGCAAAGTGCTGGCGTCGGCGGCACCGGACAGCGAGGTCTGCCGCTTCATTCGCGAGACCGGCGCCGGCTTCTGTTTCAGCGAGCCTGACACCACTGCTGCTGTGGAGTTTCTCGCGGCGCAGGCGCAGAGTACTCTGGACGGGAAACTGAATATCAACCCCTTGCCGGACTACGCTGCACCGTACTCTTCGGTTGCCATGGCGAAAAAGTTCGCCGAGTTGATGGATCGTCTGTGATGAGCGAAGCTCGCCCTGAAATCTCGGTAGTGATCATTGCGTGGAACGGCATGAAGTTCCTTCCCGACTGCATGCGGACCCTCACTGAGGAACTGCAGGGGTTGGACTACGAGATCATCGTCGTCGACAATGCTTCGCACGACGGCTCCGCGGAATTCATCGAGCAGGACTATCCCGATGCCAAACTTGTTCGCAATCCCCGCAATCTCGGATTCGCCCGCGCAGTCAACCAGGGATTCGAGAACGGCCGGGGAGAATACTACTACATCCTCAATCAGGATCTTCGGTTCGGTCACGGGGCGACGAAGAAACTGCTGGCTCGCCTGAAGCAGGACAAGTCGCTTGGCATGATCGGCCCGAAGTTTATCTATTTCGGAGGCGGTACGCAGCGGTCGGTGCGGTCATTCCCAACCTATCGACATGTCTTGTACCGCGCCTTGTTTCTTGATCGTGTTTTTCCGGATCATCCGAAGTTTGGTTCCTGGCGGATGGGGTATTTCGATCATGAGAAGGAAGCGCTGGTTGACCAGCCGATGGGGGCAGTGATGCTGATCCCACGGCGTGTGGTCGACCGGATCGGCGGGATGGATGAGCGTTTTCCGATCTTGTTCAACGACGTCGACTTCTGCCGTCGGATGGCATTGGCCGGATACGGGCGTTTGTATTATCCCGAAGCGGTAGTCGAGCATTATGTGGGCGCGTCGACCTCAACCATGCCGGTACGGATCAGGATTATCTCGCACACCTCGATGTACCGTTACATGCGCAAGTATGCCCGGCCGTTAGAACTGCCGTTGCTCTGGTTCTGCGGTGCCCTCCTGATGGTCTCTATTCCCATCTCAATTGCCGTCAATCAGACCCGCCGCAAGCTCACTGCAGCAATATCATTTTTCTTACGTCGCTGATATCGCCGGCCTCGAGCCGGTAGAAGTAGACCCCACTCGCCAATCGGTTCTCCGCCCGCCATTCAATCTCGTACCCACCCGCCGACCGAACGTCATCGATCAGCCTGTCAACTTCCTGCCCGAGCGTGTTGTAGATCGTCAACGTGACGTGCGCTGCCTCGGGCAGTGAAAAAGAGATCGTTGTCGAGGGGTTGAACGGGTTGGGATAGTTCTGCGACAGCGAGAACGTTGTCGGCAGCAGTTCATCGTCGTCTTCCACATCGGTGATGATTGACGGCCCCAGCTCCGTGATATTCGTCGTATAGCCGGTCATGGTGACTCCGACCGTGTACAGTTCGGTCGTGCTGAGGCCATTGACGGCGACACGACCGTCGGCATCAGTCTGTCCGCCGGCGACGAGCGCGCCGTCGTCATCGACGATCGACACGACCGCATCCCCGACCGGGAAGGAACCGGTGCGAACGACAAAGATCGTTTCCTCTTCGGTTCGATCAGGGGAGAGGGTGAGGTCGGCGGGCGCGTCTGTGTATACGCGGACGAGCGGATCGCCGAAGTAGTTCTGGCCGAGAATCAGATCACGATAGTACGGAATCGCCTGCTTCGAAGCATACATGGCTTCGACTGCCGGACGGTCCGGGTGCGCGAACAGTGAGTCAAGAAACGCCTTTTGCAGCAGATGACTGGAGCCGACCCAGCCCCACCGGCTGTAGGCGACCATACCGATCGCGCCGTCAGCGGCGCCGAGCAGATGCTGCACCATCGTCCGACCGCCGCTAAACGGCGGCTGGTCCTGGTCGAATCCGCCGTTGTCACACGCCAGCGAATACCAGAAACCGGGCTTGCCGGCGGCCAGCGTTGAGTCGAGGCAGCCGTGCCCGCCGTTTTCTTCGTCGGTGAGCATGTAGTTTTTGGGCCATTCGTTGTAACCCGACGAGCGAATGACGTAGCCGTCGGGACGACCGTGCGCGATCACGTTCCAGATACCGTAACCATCGGCCATCTGCGAAGGCAACTGCGCGCCGTCGGCATTTTGCGGGTTGGCGTCGATCCCCGAAGACTGCTCGACTGCCAGGGTGGTATCGACTGTGAAGGTCGACGGGAAAGCGCGGGAGATGTACTCGTGCTGACCGGTCGTCTCATAGTCGCGCATCTGATCCGAAGAATAGAAAAACGTCCGGGTCAGCCACGAGCGGTCCGAGCCACCGGCTTTGGTCTCGTACGAGACGAGATTGTCGATGTAGTTCTCAAACTCCAGGGAGTCATTCAGGGGCAGGCGCCCGACCAGCAGCTCCGGGGTGAGATCGGCGGCGTCCTGGCTGCGCTCGCCCCAGATACCGTCGTTGTCGACATCCCACTCGCCGGTCAGATCGGCAAAATAGAGATCGCATATCTGTAACATGTCCAGCGAGATCTCAGAATAGGCGTTGTAGTAATACGCGTAGCGAATCGGCAGCACTGTCTCGTCACCCGCCAGCAGCAAAGAGCGGCCGCCGTCGGCATAGAAGTCCTTGAGATACTCACGAAGCCGCTCGGCGTCATCGCGACCCGAATAAGACGAGATGATTGACTCGATAGTTTGCACTTCGGTTTTGTAGCCGCAGGCGCGCCGGTATTTGGCCAGTCGCTCAAGCACCGGTACGAACTCCGCAGAAGTTACTATCACGTAATCCGGCCCGACACCCGACGCGACCCGCTCCGCGATCCGGTTGGCCGGATGACCGGCAAGCGACTCGTATAGAGCCATATCCTCGGGCGCAATCCGGCGATCCCCGATGAACAACTCGACACCGTCGACCAACAGGAGTTCGCCATCAATGGTAGCGATCACAGGGTAGACCGCCACCTCCGCAAAACGAACACCGCCCGTTTCGTGCAGTCGCTGCACTACAATGTGCTCCGATCCCGAACGGTGGGCCGCGACATCGTGGAGAATTCGTTCGCTCAGTTCGGCGGACTCGGCGGTCGGCTGGTCAACGGCCAGCGAGGCATCGACCAAACCGACCGGCGTCTGACTCGACACATCGTACCACAAGTCCCCAATACGCTCGTTCTCTCCAAGCGGAATCAGAATCCGGCTGACCGGCACCTGCAGGCTGACGCTGATCGGCAGTGTATCGAAATCCGCATACGTGACCAGGCCACGCTCCGCGTCGACAAGCAGCGATGCCCGGTCGAACTCAAGTGTCGCCGCTCCGCTTACTGAGACCGTCAGCAGCCAGATGGCTGTCGCTATGAAGATCTGTGTTGTTCGTCTCATGTCTTGCTCTTCCCCTGTTTCAAGCTGAACCGCCTTGCTTAAGCGCAACGGGGATGCCCGGGACCAGCCTGATCGGGCCCTCAGAATCGCACCTAAGCCTTTGAAAAAGGGGGAGTTGTCTGGAATACCAACGAGCCTGAGGTAATAGGGACAGAATCACTACCAGAAGAGTGGGGAAGGACCTACAGGTTGTGGATAACTTCGCTACTCGAATAGGCAGAGTTATCCACAGTGTTTGTATGCTGTTTGTAATCTTGAGGGTCTTCAGCGTGCTGTTTTTGAATCGGCATTACACGATGGACGAAAAAAGGTTACACCGACTAATTTATCGCTTATCAGAGCAGAAAAACCCTTGACTTGTGGTGGGGGAAAGATGATAATTTAAGCGATTTCTGGGAAGACGTGGGAAAAAGTGGAGGGTCTCTTGGCCGGCTTCTTTGGACAGTACCAGACGACCATGGACGACAAGGGCAGATTCGCCCTGCCGGCCAAGCTTCGTCACGTCATCGGCCACGACGGCAACCTCCTTCTCGAAGGCAACATCATCCTGAACCGCGGCCTCGAAGGCTGCCTTGCGGTTTATGCCGAAGATGAGTGGAATTCGGTTCAGGAGAGGTTGGCGACGCTGGATTTCACCAACCAGGACTACCGCTATTTCAGTCGGCGTTTCTACTCGGGGGTATCCCAGGTAACGCCCGACAAAAACGGCCGGGTCCTGGTACCGCAGCACCTCATCGCTGAGGCGGACCTGAAAAAGGAACTGCTGATCCTTGGGGTGAACCGATGGATCGAGGTCTGGAATCCCGACCGCTACAACTACTATCTCCAGCAGTATCGCGGGACGTACGAAGAGGTAGCGGGACGACTGTTCAGCGGGAAGCATGACCAGTCCGGCGAGTGACGAATACCATGTGCCGGTTCTGGCCGCCGAGGTGGTCGGGCACATCGTCACCAATACAGCCGGAGCCTATCTCGATCTGACCGCGGGCGGTGGGGGTCACCTGGCGGCTATGGCACGGGCACTCGGTCCTGAGGCAAGACTGTACGGTGTGGACAGGGACCCGGAAGCAGTAGCTCACGCCTCCCAATTACTACGCGCGTTCGCACAGGTTCGGAGCGTTATCCGGGCCGAGTTCAGTACGATAACAACGGCGGTAACGGCGTTCGAGGATGATCGCTTCGACGGCATCCTGCTCGACCTCGGGGTGTCATCGAGACAAATCAACGACGCTGCTCGCGGGTTCGCGTTCGGGCAGGACGGCCCGCTGGACATGCGGATGGATCCGCAGCGCGGCACCGGCGCCACCGAACTGATCAACAGTGCGACCGAAAAGGAACTGACCGAAATCATTCGTGATTTCGGCGAAGAGAGACAGGCGGCCAGGCTGGCCAGGGCAATTGTCAGGGAAAGACAGAAGGGCATGATTCGCACCACCGCACAACTCAGGGCGATCGTCGACCAGGTCATTTCCGGTCCACACCGCATCAAGTCGCTGGCGCGAGTCTTCCAGGCGTTCAGAATCGCCGTCAACCACGAGCTGGATGAACTTCGCTCCGTCCTTCCTGCCGCCTTCTCTCTCTTGAAAACCGGGGGACGCCTCGCCGTCATCTCCTATCACTCTCTCGAAGACCGTCCGGTGAAGCGTTTCTTCCAATCCGAAGCGCGCCCTCAGGAGATCTACGGCCCCGGCCAGCTGGTGCCGATTTATCCGCCGGCCCGTCTCAAACTGATCACCCGCAAACCGATCACGCCGTCCGCGGTGGAAATCGACTCCAATCCGCGGGCGCGGTCGGCGAAACTTCGTGTGGCGGAGAAGATCTGACTATGGCACGCTCGGTAAGAAAATTCTCCGAAACCCTCGATCTACGCAAGCTGCCCATGGTTCGCATTCGCTCCCACCGGTACTTCCCGGTGGCAGTGGTCGTTGTGGCGTTCCTGGTCCTTGCCTGCCTTCACATCTGGCAGCGCGTGACGGTGATGACGCTGGTCCACGAAACTGCGCTGCTTCGCGAGGAAAACAGAAAGCTGGTCGACGCGTCGTCGAAAGTCGCCGATGATGTCGCCGCTCTGTCGCTCGCCAGCCGCATCGAAGATTATGCCACCGATTCGCTCGGAATGATCCGTGTCCCGGCCGACCGCTTGTTCACTCTCCAACAGCGAGACGACGAGACCGAACCCCTCGATGAACTGGCCCGCGTCTTCTCATCGATCAGACGCGTCGCCGACTACCTGCCGGTGGTCACCGAGTCACAGGCCAACGCCAGCGAGGTTCCCCGGTTCATGCTGGAGCCCGACGAGTTGTACGGGGAGGACTCGGCCCAGTGAAACGAACCCGCTCCCAGCGCATCCGGCTCGGCGTCCTGCTTATTCTTATGGGGCTCTTTTTTGCTGCCGTAACGGCTCGGCTGACTCATCTCCAGATTTTCCAGAACGAGCGCTACAGCCGCATTGTCGAGCGTCAGTCAGGCGGAACGATCGGTATTCCTGCGCCCCGCGGCGTCATCTACGATCGTCGGGGGCAGGTAGTCGCGAAAAACGAGATTGCCTCGTCGCTCTATGCCTACCCGACCTCCCAGTCTCAGATCAACCGCATCGGCGCCTATCTCGACAGGCTGTTCGACTACAAGAAAGGGACCGCCGCCAAAAAGTTTTCGCTCCGCGTGCGGCGGTTCAGTTGGATCGATCGCATGCTCGATGACGACCTGGCGGCCAAGATCGATCGGGAAGCCCCCGAGGGGCTCTACCTTCGCGAAGAAAGCCGTCGGTCGTATCCGTTCGGCGCCGTCGGCAGACAGATTCTCGGATTCACCGATATTGACAACAAGGGCCGTTCCGGGCTTGAACTCTCATTCGAAGAGACGCTCGCCGGAGACAGCGGTATCGCCGATATCCGCCGCGATGGCACCGGCAACACCTACCGTGTGCATGAGTCGGCTCTCATCCAGCCCAAGCCGGGCAGGTCGCTGGTCCTCACGATGGACTGGCGGTTGCAGGACATCGTCGAAGACGAACTCCGCAATGCGGTCGACGAATTCAACGCCCAGCACGGCACGGCCGCGTTCATCGACTGCGCCACCGGTGATGTACTCGCCATGGCCCACTACGATCCCCAAGAGAAGTTTCCTGAGCGGCCGATGAAACTCCGCACCGTCACCGACTGGTTCGAGCCGGGCTCATCGTTCAAAGCCTTCGTGGCGGCCGGGTTGCTCGACGCCGACATCGTCGACTTCAACGACACGACTTACTGCGAGATGGGTGCGTGGAAGCTCGGGCGGCGCACGCTGCACGACGACAAAGAGCTCGGCTGGCTCACCTTCCGGGAAATCATCGAGCATTCAAGCAATATCGGGATCGGCAAGACGGCCTGCCGGCTCGGCGGTGAAGAGTTGATTGCCACCGCGCACCGCTTCGGCTTCGGGCAGAAACTCCGCTGCGGGCTTCCCGGTGAAGAGGGCGGACGCCTGGCGCCGCCGAATCGCTGGTCGGAGTATACGATCTCCGCACTCGCTATGGGGCACGGCGTGGCCGTGACAACCCTGCAAATGGCGAACGCCTTTGGTGCGATCGCAAACGGCGGGAAGCTCTATCGGCCGCGCACCGTCCTCGGCTACGTGGACGAAGACGGCGCCCTGGTCAGCCGCAACAGCGCCGAGCTGATCGGACGCGCCATGCAGCCGGAATCGGTTGACTCGCTGCACGCCTTCCTTCGCGGCGTAGTCGAAAACGGCACCGCCAAGCCGGTCAACTCGCCGGTTATCTCAATTGCGGGAAAGACCGGCACCGGTGAAATGGTCAATACCGAAACCGGTCGCATGGAAAAAAACAAGTTCGTTGCCAGCTTCGGCGGTTATTTCCCGGCCGACAAACCGTCAATCGCGGGAATCGTCGTCCTGTTTAATCCCAGGCCGATCACCTACGGCGGGCACACCTCGGGACCCACCTTCCGCCGCATCGCCGAGCGCTATGCCGTAGTCAATCCCGATCTCTTCTCACTTCCGCAGCACACGCTGCTGGAAGCGGACGAGAGAGAAGAACACACCGTGGAAGCACCGGATTTCATCGGGCGCGATCTCATGCTGGCACGTCAAATGGCCGACAAGCGCGGACTGGTAATACGGGCGACCGCTGAACAGGGACAGGTAATCTGGCAGTTTCCACCGGCCGACCGGTTGTTGTTCCCGGGGGATGAAGTGCTGGTCGAAGTTGAACCGGCCGGAGACGCCGAGAGCCTCGTGCCCGATCTGACCGGTCTCAATGTTCGCACTGTTTCCGCATTGATGCATCGCATGGGACTCACCTTTCGCATATCCGGCTCGGGTCGGGTGGTCAAACAGACCCCGGCGCCGGGAGAAGTCCTGAATCGTTCTGAGATCTGCTGGCTGACCTGCCGGCCGAGTTAAGGGGAGCGTGCACTATTACGCTTGAACAGCTCATCGCACCGATCGAAGGCGCCGTTATCACCGGCGACGCTGCCATCGAGATCGAAAATATCGAATACGACTCCCGGATCACCAAACCCGGCGGGCTGTTCTTTGCCGTCAAGGGGTACAAAGTCGACGGGTACGACTTCGTCCCGCAGGCCAAAGAGAATGGCGCCGTCGCAGTGATGGGTGAGCGCGAAGGCTGTGACGGAATCGATGTGCACGTGCAGGTGCCGGACGTCCGCATTGCAATGGCGAAAGTCTCGGCGGCCTTCTACGGCTATCCCGGCCACAAGATCAAAACCTGCGGGGTAACCGGGACCAACGGCAAGACGACAACCTGCTTCTTGATCAAGAACATCCTCGAGGCGCGCACGAAACGGACCGGGCTGATAACATCACTCGTGTACGACACCGGCAAAGAGACGTTTAAGGCCGAACGCACCACCCCCGAGTCACTTGACATGCAACGGCTGTTTTTCCTCATGAAGAAGAACTGGTGCGTAAACGCCGTGGTCGAGGTCTCTTCGCACGCACTCGTGCTGCACCGTGTCGATGAGATCAACTTCCGGGTGGCTGTTTACACCAACATCAGCCGCGACCATCTCGACTTCCACAAGACGATGGACGAGTATCTTGATGCCAAGGCACTGCTGATCGGCAAGCTCGACGGACCGCTCAGCTATGCGGTCATCAATCTCGACGTACCGGAGTTCCGACGTCTGTTCGGCGAGATCACCTCCGCTTACATGAGCTATGCGGTGGACGACAAGACGGCGGATATTCGCTGCGGCGATTTCGAGCTGAGGCCGGACGGGACGACCTTCGATCTCGTAACGCCCCTCGGTACCCGCACGATAGACTTCAAGCTTCCCGGACGCTTCAACCTCTCCAATGCCATGGCGGCCGCGGCGGGCGGACTGGCCTCGGGAGTCGATCTCGACAACGTCGTCCGCGGCCTTGAAACAGCCAGGCCGATTCCGGGACGGTTCAATCATGTTTCGGTGGGACAGCCGTTCGCGGTCTACATCGACTACGCCCACACACCGGATGCGATCGAGCGTCTTTGTCGCTCCGCCCGCGAGCTGTGTGACGGTCGGTTGCTGCTCCTGTTCGGCTGCGGCGGCGATCGCGACACCGGCAAGCGGCCGTTGATGGGCAAGGCGGCGATGGATCATGCCGACTACGCCGTCGTGACCTCGGATAATCCACGCTCGGAGGATCCGTCGAAAATAATCGACGAGATCCGACCGGCGCTTGATGACAACCGTTCGACAGTTGTGATAGACAGGAAAGAAGCCATACAGGAAGTACTGAAGATGGCCCGACCGGGCGATGCGGTTCTGCTCGCCGGCAAGGGCGCGGAGACATATCAGGAGATCGCCGGCACACGGTATCCGTTCGACGACCGCCAGGTTGCGACGGAGGTGCTGGCATCGATGGGATTCACCGGATTGGAATCCGAGGAGTCGTGATAACCTTGCGTTTTGACACATTGGCCCTCGACCTTCACGGGCGACTGAACGATGCGGCGTTCGCAGCGCGCACGTTCACCGGCGTCTCGATCGACAGCCGTACGATCACGCCGGGGCGTCTGTTTGTCGCTATTCGTGGTGAGGTGAACGACGGTCACGCCTACGCGGTGAGCGCCCTTGAACGCGGCGCCGCCGGCATCCTCGGGGAGAGAGATCATCCGGCACTGAAATCGCCCCTGCCTCCGACTCCGGTCGTGACGGTCGAGAATCCGCATGCTGCATTGATTGAGTTGGCCACACAGTACCGTCGGCAGCTTCACTGCAAACGCGTCGCCATCACCGGCTCCAACGGCAAGACTACGACCAAAGAGCTGACCTATCGTCTGCTGCAGGCGGTCGAGCCGTCGGTCTATCGCACGCCGGGCAATCTGAACAACCTCTACGGATTGCCGCTGACCATTCTGGGAATGTCTCTCGACACCAGGGTCGGTGTGTTTGAACTTGGTATCTCCGTGCCGGGAGAGATGTCGCGCCTGGCGCCCATTCTGGAACCGGATCTGGTGGCGATCACCAACGTCGGACCGTCGCACCTCGAATTCCTTGGTACGATCGAGCACGTGGCTGAAGAGAAGATCTCGCTGGTCAGCGCCTCGTCGCCGACTGCCCCGTTGATCGTCAATGCCGATAACGACATTCTCATGCGTGTCGCACAACGCACAGGTCGCCGACTGGTAACATTCGGCAGGTCCAGCCATGCGGATTACCGCACAGACGACATCATCGGCAGAGACGACGGCGTGACAGCCGTCACCATCGAGGGACACGAGTTCCACCTGCGCCTGTTTGGCGACTATCAGATACAGAATCTCCTGGCCTCGTACGCGATCGTTCGCGAACTGGGCTATTCGTTCGATACCATCGACACCACCACCATCGAGTTGTCCACCGCCCCCATGCGGGGTGAACGGTTGAGCCTGCACGGAGTGACATTCATCGCAGACTGCTACAACGCGAATCCGGACTCGATGGCGGGCGGCCTGCGCACGCTCGCGGCCCAGCCGCGAAGCGGGCGGCTGCTGGTGGTGCTGGGTGATATGCTTGAACTCGGTGAGCACAGCCGCGACTACCACCGACAGATCGGATCGCTTCTGGCGAGGCTCGATTTCAACCGGGCGTACTTTGTGGGGCCGTTATCGAAGTCGATGATGGACGGCGCCCTGGAGGGAGGCGCTGACGAGTCGCGGCTGGCTCACTTCGAAAACGCAACACTCTGCGCCGACCGCGTGCGCCACGACGCACGACCCGGTGATCTGGTCTACGTCAAAGGCTCGCGCGGAATCGGACTTGAAACCGTTCTTGAGCGCTGGCGCTCCGAGGGAGGATCCCACTAGTGCTGTATCATCTGCTGGCGCCGCTGGCCGATCAAATCCCCGGCCTGAACCTCTTCCGGTACATCACCTTCCGCACCGCCGGTGCGACCGTCACGGCCATCTTCATCTGCCTCGTGCTCGGTCCGTTCTTCATCAACCTGCTCAAACGTTACCAGGTGAAAGAGAACATCCGGGCCGAGGGTCCGCAGTCGCACAAGGCGAAAGAAGGCACGCCGACTATGGGCGGACTCATCATCCTTGCCGGCATAGTCATCCCGACCCTCCTCTGGGCGCCGCTGACGAACTTCTACGTCCTCACGCTGCTGCTCGTAACCGTGTGGATGGGCGTACTCGGCTTCATGGACGACTACCTCAAAGCAATCTCGAAACAGCCGAAAGGACTGGTCGCGAAAAAGAAACTGATCGGACAGATCGTCCTCGGCCTGATCTTCGGCGCCCTGCTCACATGGCTCGGACCCGAAGGGCAGTACGATGGCACGACCAACATTCCCTTCTTCAAAAACTACATTCTCAATCTCGGGATTCTCTATATCCCGTGGGTGATGCTGGTCATTGCCGGGTCCTCCAACGCCGTAAATCTCACCGACGGCCTTGACGGCCTCGCAATCGGCCTGTGCGGACTCTGTTTCGCGGCGTTTGCGGGTCTCGTCTATGTCTCCGGACGTCTGGATTATTCCAGCTACCTGCAGATCGAGTACTTCGCCGGAAGCGGCGAACTGACGGTCTACTGCGGCGCTGCGATCGGGGCGGTTCTCGGTTTCCTCTGGTTCAACAGCCACCCGGCGCAGGTTTTTATGGGGGACACCGGCTCGCTGGCGCTCGGCGCCGCGCTGGGGGCGATCGCGATCCTGATCAAAAAAGAACTCGTGCTGATCATCGTCGGCGGAGTGTTCGTGATCGAAGCCCTCTCCGTGATCCTGCAGGTGCTGTCCTATCGCTATCGCGGCGGCAAACGCATCTTCAAGATGGCGCCCCTGCACCACCACTTCGAACTGACCGGCTGGGCGGAGCCGAAAGTAGTCATACGATTCTGGATAGTCGGCGCCCTGTGCGCTCTGTTAACCTTAGCGACCCTGAAAGTACGATGACCATAGAAGAACGCATACGAGAACGCCGTATCGGCGTCATTGGCATGGCCCGGTCGGGTTTGGCTGCCGCACGACTCGCGCTCCGTTTTGGCGGCAAGCCGTTCGTCACCGACAGCGCCCGCGAAGAAATCCTGGTCGAGCCGATCGCGGCCCTGCGCAAGGTCGGGATAGAGTACGAGGCCGGTGGGCACACCGACCGGGTGCTCGACTCCGACTACGTGATCATTTCGCCCGGTGTGCCGCCTACCGTGCCGATAGTCGCCAAACTGCGCGAACGCGGTATCCCCATCTTCTCCGAACTCGAATTCGCGTCGTGGGTCTGCAAAGCGCCCATCGTCGCCGTCACGGGCTCGAACGGGAAGACGACTACCACCACGTTGATCGGCGAGATCTTCGCTGCCGCCGGGTGGCAGGTCGAAGTGTGCGGCAATATCGGACGGCCGTTCGCCGAAATCGCCGATCGCGTCGGCGAAAACGGCGTCGCCGTCGTGGAGACGTCATCGTTCCAGCTCGAGACCATCGCCGACTTCCAGCCGCGGGTGGCGCTCCTGCTCAACGTCCAGCCCGATCACCTCGACCGTCACCGGACGCTCGAAGCCTACCGGGCGGTGAAATATCGCATCTGCGAGAATCAGCAGGCCCCGGACTGCTTCATCGTCAACCACGATGATCCGCAGATCGATCTCGAATCCATACCGACGTCGGCAACCAAGCAGAGCTTTTCTATCGTCGCGCCCAACGGCGCCGTGACCTACATCAGAAACAACACCCTCGGATTGCGGCGCAACGGCTCGGACGAAGACGTCATCGCCATCGACGATATCCGTATCAAGGGTCGACACAATCTCCAGAATGCCTCGGCGGCGGTGGCCGCTACCGCCGCGCTCGGTGTACCGGTCGAGGCTATGGCGGAGGCGCTTCGCTCGTTTGCTGGTGTCGAGCATCGACTGGAGCCGGTGGAGACGGTCGCGGGCATCAAGTTTGTCAACGATTCCAAGGCGACCAATGTCGATTCGGTCGTGGTCGCACTTCAGTCCATGACGACCCCGGTCTATCTCATCGCCGGCGGCCGCGACAAGGGCGCCCCGTACACGCCGATAGTCGAGGTCGGTCGCAGCAAGATCAAAGGCATTCTCGCGATCGGCGAAGCCCGCGACAAGATTTTCAACGACCTGGGACAGGCCTTTCCGACCCAGTTCGCCGCGACCCTTGAAGAAGCTGTGATGAAAGCCTTTGAACTCGCCCTCCCGGGAGAGACCGTCCTTCTCTCGCCCGGCTGCGCGAGCTTTGACATGTTCGAAAACTTTGAACACCGGGGCCGTGCTTTCAAAGCTGCGGTCGCCGCACTTCGCAACGGCAAGAAGAAAAATGAGACCCTCCAGGGCTAAGCGCACATCAATCGATGAAGGCCTGCTGGCCGCCTACGGTCTGCTCTTGCTGGTCGGACTGGTGATGGTCTATTCGACCTCGTCAATCATCGCCGCCAGCCGTTTCGGCTCGCAGATATATTTCTTCAAGCAACAGCTGATCTGGGTCCTGCTGTCGGCGATCGCTATACTTGTCATCACCCGGCTCGATCTCTCGAGACTCGCGGTGTACTCCGCGCCGGCGCTGTTGCTGACCCTCGGGCTGCTTGCACTCGTGTTTCTCATGCCCTCACGCAACGGCTCGCAGCGGTGGATCATGCTGTTCGGGTTCAGCCTCCAGCCATCGGAGCTCTTCCGTTTCCTGATGGTGATCTATTTTGCCTTTAGTCTCTCCAATCCGAAACGGAACATCACCAATCTTAGAGACCTGCTAATCCCGTACGTGCCGATAATCGGTCTCGGCTTACTGCTGATCTTGTTCGAACCGGACCTCGGATCGGTGATCGTCATCATCCTGACCACCGTCGGCATCTTCTTTCTGGCGGGAGCTCGCATCAAACATCTTGCGGCCGTGGCGTTACCGGCGGTCAGCTTGGCGACTCTTATGGTCTTCGTACTCGGCTACAAGAAGGCCCGCATACTCGATTACCTGGCGTCGGTGTTTGATCCCTTACAGGGCAGCTATCAGGTGCGGCAGGCGGCGCTCACACTCGGCTCCGGTGGCATCTTCGGCACCGGGCTCGGTAACGGCAGTCAAAAACTGTTTTTCCTGCCCTACCCGCACACCGACTTCATCTTCGCCGCTATCGGCGAAGAGCTCGGTATGATCGGCCTGCTGGTCATACTGGCCCTGTTCGCTTTCATCCTCTGGCGCGGGTTCAAGATCGCCGCTGCCCAGCCGGACAGATTCGGTTACCTGCTCGCGGCAGGATTCGCGTGGGCGTTGTTTGTCAATATCGCCATCAATATCGGCGTGGTCACCGCACTCCTGCCGGTGACCGGTCTGCCGCTGCCGTTTGTCTCATATGGTGGTTCCTCACTGCTGGTTTCCAGCGCGGCCATCGGTGTGCTGCTGAATCTGTCGCGGAGGACGGTACGATGACGACGACCGCGCACAAGGCAACCCTGCTGTTTGCCGGCGGTGGTACCGGCGGACACTTGTACCCGGCAATCGCCGTCGCCAATCGCATCACGGAGTTGGTCCGCGGTACACGGGAGATCGACATCCACTTCGTCGGAACGAAACGCGGCATCGAGTATCGCATCCGCGAGACGCTTGGCTACCCCTTGCACATCGTCAACGTGCGCGGACTGGTGCGGACTTTCACTCTCAGGAATCTCCTGGTGCCGTTCGTGTTGATCGGCGCCGTGATCAACGCCTGGCGGCTGCTCAGTCGCCTCAAACCGAATATCGTGATCGGCACGGGCGGCTATGTCGCCCTGCCGGTCGTCAAGATAGCAGCCTTGCGCAACATCCCGACCATTATTCAGGAACAGAATTCGTTCCCCGGGATCACTACCAGAAAGCTGGCCCCGCGAGCCACCCACGTCTTTCTCGGCTTTAGCGGGGCCGGCTCCCTTATCTCCACCTCCGGCGGTGTCACCGTCTGTGGCAACCCGGTGCGTCGGACGGTCAGCGAAGGCGACAGGGAAGAGGCTCTGCGTACGTTCGGACTCGATCCGAACAAAAAGACGATCCTGATCATCGGCGGTTCGCAAGGATCACGTCCGGTCAACCGGGCGATCCTCGAACATCTCCGGCGCACACCGCTTCCCCAGGGGTACCAGCTGCTCTGGCAGACCGGCAAGCTGGACCACGAGGACGTCGTGCGCGAACTGGGCGACCATGCCGGTGGCAAAGCGGTTTTCCCGTTCAGTGAGCGCATGGACCTGGTCTATGCCGCCGCCGATATCGCGATCGCGCGCGCGGGCGCGCTGACGATCGCAGAACTCGAAGCCTGCGCGCTGCCGTCGATCCTCATCCCTTACCCGCATGCGGCCGGGGATCACCAGCGGAAGAACGCCGAAGAATACGCGTCGTACGGTGGTGCGGTGGTCGTGGCGCAGGACGAACTCGAGAGAATCAATCCGATCACCGAAGCGGTGACGATGCTCTCGGACGGATCGGCAACACGAATGAAAGAGGCGATCGCTGCCAACCGGCCCGAAGTGCCGGCGGTCGATGTGATCGCAAAACACATAATAGGCATGATACAACAGGCGCCGACAACAGGAGGCGACGGTGACAGGTGATGCAGTCATTACTCGAAAAGCCATTCGCTTTGTGCGTGAAACCATGATGTTCGGTCGATTCAAAAAACTGTTCTTCGTCGGTATCGGCGGCGCCGGCATGTCCGGTATCGCGGAGATACTGAAAAATCTCGGCTACGAGATCTCCGGCTCCGACACGACACCCAGCGAAGTGACCGACTACCTGACCTCGATCGGTATCGATGTTGCTACTGCGCACCGCGCCGCCAATATCGAGAATATCGATGTCGTCGTGATCTCCTCGGCCGTAGGCGAAAACAACCCCGAAGTGGTCGAGGCTCGCCGTCTGGGCATACCGGTCATCAAGCGCGCCGAAATGCTCGGCGAGTTGATGCGCCTCAAATTCTCGGTTGGGGTGGCCGGCACGCACGGTAAGACGACGACCACGTCGATGATAGGCAAGATCTTCCGTCAGGCGCAGTTACAGCCGACCCTGATCGTCGGCGGTGTGGTCGCAGAACTTGGAACGGGAGCATCGCTCGGCGAAGGTGACTATCTTGTCGCTGAAGTCGATGAGTACGACCGGTCCATCTTCGCCATGTTCCCAAGCATGGCGGTGGTGCTCAATATCGAGGCCGACCATCTGGATTGTTATGCCGACATGGACGATCTTCGCGGCGCCTTCCTGTCGTACATCAACCGCGTTCCGTTTTACGGATCAGCCATTATATCGGCCGACGATCCCAATCTGGCCGAGCTTCGCCAGCGTATCACCCGACCCTACGCGACCTTCGGCTTCTCGACCGACGCCGACTACCGGGCGGTCGAAGTGCGTCAGGAGGCGGGACGCACGACTTTCTCAGTGTACTGCCGCGGTGATCTGCTCGGCGAGTTGATCCTGCATGTCCCGGGCCGGCACAACGTCGCCAACGCTCTGGCGGCCTGCGCCGCCGCACGGGAGCTTGACGTTTCGTTTGAGACGATCGCCGACGCCCTTCGATCCTTCAACGGTGTTGGTCGTCGCTTCGAGCTGATCGGAACCGCCAACGAGATCACGGTCATCGATGACTACGCGCATCATCCGACCGAGATAGCGGCGACTCTCGACACCGCCCGTACCAATTTCTCGGGTCGCGTCGTTGCGATCTTCCAGCCGCACCTGTACAGCCGGACGAAACATTTCCTGAAGGAATTCGCCGACGTCCTCAGTCGCGCCGACTTCTGCATCCTGACCGACATCTACCCCGCACGCGAGGAACCTATTCCCGGAGTGACGTCGGATTCAATCCGTGAAGAAGCGCTTCGTCAGGGGCACCAGCATTTCTCGTATGTCGGCAAGAAGGAAAACGCCATCGAGGAAGTCGCCGGCATGGTTCGCCCCGGTGATACCATTGTCATAATCGGTGCCGGATCGATCACCCATATACGCAAGCCGGTGCTGGAGAGGATAGCGAAGCTGTCATGAGAATGTCCCGCCGCACACGCTACACACTCGGCGCTGCCACGCTCGCGCTGGCCCTGTTGGTGGTGGTGATCCACTACACCGGCTTCTGTGAGTTACAGGCTGTCACGCTCGATGGTCAGGCGGTTGGTGATTTCGATGGGCGCCTGGGCTTGAAGGCGAGCAAAAGCGTGGTCGATCAACCGCTCGACTCCGTTGCGCACGCCCTGCTCACCAGCGACGAGATTCGCAAGGTGGATATTCACTACTCGATTCCGAGCGGGATTGAGATCGTCACGAACAAATTCGATCCGGTCTGTTTCGTCATCTCCGAACGAACCGGCAAGCTCTACGGTCTCGACCACCGGGCGCGCGTGATCGCGATTCCCGACCGATGGGACAACTGGGAACACCCGATTCTGGTCAACACCCGGGTAGAGGAGATGTTTGAACCGTGCCGCGATGTCCGTGTGCCGATGGTGCTGGCCGACCTGCAGCGGCTGGCCGACGAGCACGCCGATCTCTATCGGGTCGTCACCGAGATTGATTTCTCACAGGCTGACTATCTCGTCATTACGCTGTCGGGACTTGAAGGAAAGCTCTGGGTCACCGCCGGTGGTCTGTACGATCAGCTCGAACGACTCGTACGATTTCTCTACAACTTCTCACCGAGTCTGGACTCGGCCCGCATCATCGACCTGCGGTTCGAAAACCAGATCGTCTGCAGCGTAAAGGGGCGCTAGCATGGCCGAAGAAACGATTGTTGCTGCGCTGGATATCGGTACCACCAAAATCGAGGCGGTCGTGATCTCTGTCGACGAGACTGAGCGCGCCTTCGTACTCGGCGCGGGCCAGGCTCCCGCCGATGGCCTCCGTCGCGGTGTCGTGGTCGATATGGACAAAACCGTCAAGTCGATCCGCAAAGCGATTCAGGACGCCGAGATGGTGACCGGGACGACAATAGACTCCGTTACGGTCGGGATCGCCGGCGAGCACATTCGTTCCATCAACAGCCACGGCGTGGTCGCCGTCGGACGCTCCGACAACGAGATTCTCGCCGCCGATGTCGCCCGCGCTATCGAGGCCGCCCGAACGGTGGCGATACCCGTCGACCGGGAAATTATCCACGTCATCCCGCAAACCTATTCGGTCGACGACCAGTCGGGTATCAAGGATCCGGTCGGCATGTCGGGCGTGCGGCTCGAAGTCGAAGCGCACATCGTGACCGCGTCGATAACCTCCGCGAAAAATATCTACCGCGCGCTCGAACGCTGCGACCTCTCTATCGATCACATGGTGCTCGAATCGCTGGCTCTTTCGCGCGTGCTTCTCAAAGAGAGCGACACCGAAAACGGCACGGCGGTGATCGACATCGGCGGCGACATCACCAATCTGTCCGTCTTCCACGACGGCGCTATTCGCCACACCGCGGTGGTGTCGCTCGGCTCGCGAAATGTCACCAATGACATCGCCATCGGGCTGCGCACCTCGGTGGAGCAGGCGGAAGGGATGAAGATAAGTCACGGCTCGGCGCTCGCGTCGCGAGTCGATCCCGAAGAAATGATCCTGGTCGAAGGAATGGCCGGGCGGCAGGCCCGCGAGATTTCCTGCAACGTCCTCGCCTCGATCATCGAGCCGCGCATGGAAGAGATCCTCTCTCTGGTGGCGCGGGAACTGAAAAAGGCCGTTCGCCCCGACCAGTTAACGGGCGGATTGGTGCTCACCGGCGGCGGCTCGTTGCTGCCCTACACGTTGGAGCTGGCCGAGCAGATGTTCGACATGCCGGTGCGACTGGGGACGATCGACGGCTTCGACCACGTCCCCGATGATCTCAACTCGAATCGCTATGCGGCCGGTCTCGGACTGGCCCTCTACGGCGCCACGCACGAACCCGCGACGCAGTCGAAGCGCGGAGCGGTCGGCGGCTGGCTCCGCAAAATCGAAAATTGGATATCGAAACAATTCTGAGTCATATGGAAGGTTCATGGAGGAACACAAAATGACTGATCACAAGCACCACTTCAGCTTCGCTGACGATTTCGTCGGCTACGCCAAGATCAAGGTGATCGGCGTAGGCGGCGCCGGCGGAAACGCGATCAACCGCATGATCGATTCGGAACTCAAGGGCGTGGATTTTGTTGCTATCAACACCGATGCCCAGGTACTGGACCAGAACAAGGCGGAGAAACGTGTACAAATCGGAAACGAACTCACCGGCGGACTCGGCGCAGGAGCCAACCCGGATATCGGCCGACGGGCAGTGGAAGAGAGCCGGCCGGCCGTGGAAGAGGCGCTGGGACGTCCCAACCTGGTTTTCATTACGGCCGGCATGGGCGGCGGTACCGGGACGGGCGCGGCGCCCGCTGTCGCGGAGATATCGAAAGCGGCGGGCGCGCTTACGGTCGCGATCGTAACCCGACCCTTCCGATTCGAAGGCCGCAAACGCATCGAACAGGCCGAACGCGGTCTGCAGGAACTCAAATCAAAAGTCGACACCCTCATCACGATCCCCAACGAGCGTCTGCTCGAAATCGTCGACAAACGCACCACCTTCACCGAAGCATTCGCTATCGCCGATGATGTCCTCCATCAGGCCACCAAAGGCATCTCCGATCTCATCACCGTCCCCGGCCTGATCAACTGCGATTTCGCCGATGTCCGCACCATCATGAAAGAGATGGGCGACGCCCTCATGGGAACCGGCGCCGGTGAAGGTGAAGAAAAAGCTACTATCGCCGCGCAGGAAGCGATCTCCTCGCCGCTGCTGGAAAGCACGTCCATCTCCGGCGCCAAAGGCGTCCTGATCAACGTTACCGGCGGCGAAGACATGACGCTGTTTGATGTCAACACCGCGACCTCGCTGATCTACGACGAGGCCGGCCCCGATGCCAATATCATCTTCGGCGCCGTCATCGATCCCACCATGAATAACCAGATGCGTGTGACCGTCATCGCTACCGGTATCGGCGAGTCCAGGCCGCAGGTGAAGGTGGAGCAGGAACCGAAGAAAGAAACCACTCGCCCCGGCAAGGTCATGTCGCTGTTCCCCGACGAAGCCATGAAGCCACAGCCGGTGCATCGCCACGAGCAGCAACCCGATCCCACCCCCGAGCCGGTAAAAACGCGCGAAGCGTACATGCACGCGCAGCCGCAGATGCCGGAGTCGGCGAATCTGATGCCCTCGGATCCCGAGCCGGTCCGCTCCGGCGGCAACGGCAACGGCAATGGTTCTCACCGAGGATCGCGAGTACCGATCTTCTCGCAGGATGATCTGGAGATCCCGGCCTACATAAGGCGCCTCGATGAAAACCGATAGAGAAGACGCAGACTGACTGTCATAGAAAAGCATCGATCGTACGGCGATCGATAAGATAAGAGCACAAGCTCTTAGTTTGGTTCCTCCACTCCAGTGCCGCCGGTTCAACTACCCTGCCGGCGGCATTTTTATGCCCGGAATATTCGGACATCACCCCGGCCTTCCTATGATGTATGGTGACTATCCCATTATTCTCGCAATTGCCAGTCCTTGACATTGCTCTATGTCACTGCTTGGCAACGCCTTAAGAAGGGTCCGGTGGCGGCACCGGATTTGTCTACTAGATGATGCACCATCCAGAAGCGCGAGCATTCTGCTCAGGGAGGTTTCATGTCCATCACGCTGTTTCCCAAAAGCTCGACCATGGGGTCGCTCTACAATATCAGGCAGAACTACAACGCCATGTTCAAGGCAATGGAGAAGCTGTCGTCGGGCCTGCGTATCAATCGGGCCGCCGATGATCCGGCCGGGCTGGTCATCTCCGAGCAACTCCGGTCCCAGATTGCCTCGTTGAACCAGGAGATCGAAAACGTCACCCAGACCATCAACAAGTACGAAACCGTGTCGTCATCGGTACTGCAACTCCGCAGCCAGCTCACCGACCTTCGCAGCTACGCGGTTGGCGCCTCCAACGAAGCGGTCAACAGCGAGACCGCACAGGCCGCATACCAGACGGCCGCCGACAGCCTGGTGACCACCTTCAACGACACCGTTGCTTCGGCGGAATACAACGGGAAGAAGACGCTCGATGGTTCTCTCGAGTCACTTGCGTCGATCTCTGAATTGACCGGCATCGACCTGTCCACCGCTGAGTCGTCGGCGACATCACTGGAGATTGTTGACAACGCCATTCGCGAACTCGACAATGCCCTGGTGGATCTCGGCGCCCAGCAGAAAAACGAACTCGAATCACGCAAGGCGACCCTGGAGACGAACCGCCAGAACCTGATCTCCGCCGAGTCGCAGATTCGCGACACCGACTACGGCGACTTCATCTCGGAATACGTCGGCGCGATGATCCGCGAGAAAGCGTCGATCGCGATGCTGGCGCACAGCCGAGTGATGTCGGAGAGTATTCTTTCCTTGTTCGGTTCACGATAGGGGAGAGGATACTGATCGAGTTGAGCGTCTTGGGTTGGATACTGGAACATAAGGGAGGCGGAGTGGATTGAACGTGACAGAATCTCCCCCTTCTGCTATTGGATGGTGCGTTCGTGTGGCCGCCGGCTCTTGCTCCAACCCGGCGGTTTATCTTGTGCAGATGGTTGGGTCGATGGCTCTGTACTTGACAGATGCACGCTGTACGACGTCTTTATAGTAGATATCTCACAGCAAAATCGGGGAGGTTTCTATGTCCCACGTTCGGACTCTTGTGGTTGTTGCGATCGTCGCACTTTTGTCGGCGCGTGGGCTAGCCAGTCCGCCCAGAGTCTTCTCATTTGATGCCGGCTTACGACTTGAGGCAGTCCCCGACGCCGGGGGACGGGTACACGGACGAGCGATCATCATTCCAGTCTTCGAGGGAGAAGAGATTCAAGTCAAGGTCGACAGTGTGGTATCGCTAAGCTATGACGGTCCCACGGACTACGTGTGCCCTGGCAAAGTCGGTGACACGTGTTGGATTGACTTTGAAATAGACATTCCCAATAACGCGTTGAGTGCATTTCGTGTCGACTTCCACCGGGGAGCACAGCGACAGACTCAGAGACGTTGTTTCGACCTTAGGGGAGACAAGTCCCTGATTTACCTCTCTGATCCCAGTCTACCCTATGTCTTTCCCACTAACTACGAGCCGCCACCGAAAAGGATCGTCACCGTGGAGGACATCTATGGTCCTCCTCCCGACCAGCAGGTGATAAGAATCCCCGCTCCTGATACTGTCCCTCAACACAGGAGCCGGTGGAAAGGATATGACGTCGCACCAGTTGTGACTCGGATTGAGGACACCGCCGGGTCGGCTCAGTGGGGTTTCTGCGTCGAAGACGAACTTGATTCGGGATGGGTTCTTTTGGGCAAGACCGACTCAATAATCGCCCGTATGCCAAAAGAGCTGTTCTTCAAGCACTACATGCTGAACCAGCAAGCTGAGGCTGACAATGGTCACATAGAACCTACCAAGAAGGCTGGCAAGGGCACACCTCGCTGATCCCCCAACTTCCCCCCGCAAAAAAAAGCCGCGCTTGCACGCGGCTTTCAAACTCAACAGATGCGGTAAACTCTACGCCTGGGCGCCCGGCCTCACCGATGCCGCCTTCTTCGTCCGGACCGCCTTGATCACCTTACCGGCTTTCAGGCACGACGTACACACGTCGATCCGCTTCGGCTGTCCGTTGACCAGCGCGCGAACCTTCTGAAGGTTCGGCACCCAGCGCCGCTTCGTGATGTTATGCGCGTGCGAGACGTTGTTGCCGAAGATCGGCTTTTTACCGCATATTTCACATGACTTTGCCATAGTCGTATCTTCTCCTGAGAAATTGACAAGTCTCCAAGTATAAAAAAATATCGGCCGGGGGCAAGAAAAATCTTGTTGGATTTGGCCATTTTGTTACCATTCCGGCAGTTAGGATCGCCCGGGCGCCCGTCGACTCCCCCAAATCCGCCCCCAGGCGCCCTTCCAGAGAGCCGCCGATTGACGCTCGCCCGGCGGATGCATATACTTGGGAACCAAACGGTCGGCCCGGCCTACCATAGTGTACAGCAAACAGGAATCAGCATGCTTGATATCAAATTCATCCGCGAGAACCCCGATCTCGTCAAAACAGCGGTCGCCAACAAAAACGAAAAGGCCGATATCGACCACATCCTGACCCTCGACCAGCGCCGACGGGAAATCATCGGCGAAGTCGAATCGCTCAAAGCCGCCCGAAACCGGGCCACCGGCGAGATCGCTCACAAGAAGAAGGCCGGTGAGCGGGCCGACGATGCCATCGCCCAGATGAAAGAGGTCTCACTCAAGATCGGTCAGCTCGACGAACAGCTTCGAGAGGTCGAGGCCGACCTGCACACCGCCATGTCCTGGGTACCGAATATCCCGCACCAGTCCGTCCCGGTCGGCAAGGACGAGTCCGCCAACCAGGTCGTCCGCGAGTGGGGCACAATCCCCAAACCGAACTTCAAGGTCCTCCCGCACTGGGAAATCGGCGCCAGGCTCGGCATTCTCGATATCGAAGCCGCCACCCGGGTCTCCGGCGCCGGCTTCTACATCCTCAAGGGTCTCGGCTCCCGTCTGGAACGCGCCCTGGTCAACTTCATGCTCGACATGCACACCACCGACGGCTACACCGAGGTCAGCGTGCCGCATCTCGTCACCGAGGACACCATGTACGGCACCGGGCAGCTTCCCAAGCTCGACGATGACATGTACCGGGAGCGCAACGACGGGCCGTATCTGATTCCGACCGCCGAAGTTCCCATCACCAACATGTTTAAGGGCCAGATTCTCGACCACGCCGACCTGCCGATCTACCTCGTTGGCCACACCCCGTGCTATCGCCGCGAAGCGGGCTCGGCCGGGAAAGATACCCGCGGCATGATCCGGGTACACCAGTTCTCGAAAGTCGAGATGGTCAAAATCGTCAGGCCCGAGACCGGCTACGACGAACTCGAGTCCCTCGTGGCCCAGGCCGAGAAGGTCCTCCAGGGGCTGGAACTGCCGTATCGCGTTTCTGCGCTGGCGACCGGCGATCTGTCGTTTGCCGCCGCCAAGTGCTACGACCTCGAACTCTGGGCCGCCGGAGTCGAGCGCTACCTCGAGATCTCCTCAGTATCGATATTCGAAGACTTCCAGGCGCGACGGATGAACTGCCGCTATCGCGATGAAGACCGGACCGTCAAGTTCCCGTACACCCTCAACGGCTCCGGGCTGGCGTTGGCGCGGCTCATTCCGGCCATTCTCGAAAACTACCAGAATGAAGACGGGACCGTCACGATCCCCGAACGACTGGTTCCGTACATGGGTGGGATTGGAAAAATCGGCTGATGGCTCCCCGGTTACGTCTCTTCAATCGTACCTCGGATCTCTATGTCGGCAAGTCGACCTTGTTCAAGACGTTTCTGCTGGTCGGCATCGCCATCATCTCCACCGGGTTTATCTGGTACACGTTCAACGTCATCGATACCCTCCAGCGCGACATCCGCTCCCAGGTCGAGAAATACGTCCAACTCTGGCAGTTGGCCGCCAACTCACCGATGTCCGGCAGTGAACTCCAGTTCATTTTCAATGAGATCATTGTCAAGGCCACCTTCCCGATCCTTGTGGTCGACCAGGAAGGCACCCCGCTCTACTGGCGCAACATCAAGGATATCGACCCCGAAGAGCGTAATCCCGATGCCGCCACGCTTACCCGGCTGCAGAGGATCGCCAAAGAGATGAAAGAACAAAACGGCGAGTTCAAGCTGCACTACGGTGATGATTTCATACACTACCTGTATTACGGCGACTCCGATGTCATCAACGAATTGAAGTTCATGCCGTTTGTCGAAATCGGCATCGTCCTCGCCTTCCTGATAGTCGGCATGATCGGATTCCAGACCATCCGCCGGAGCGAAGAGCGCCATATCTGGGTCGGCATGGCCAAAGAGACCGCCCACCAGCTCGGTACACCCATCTCATCGCTGCTCGGCTGGATCGAAGTGCTCGAGACCGAGGCCTGCGATCAGGGCAGCAAAGATACCGATCTGCTCGACCAGACCGTTGACAACATGAAAATCGACGTCAACCGCTTGCAGCGTGTCGCCAACCGATTCGGTCAAATCGGCTCCATCCCCGAACTCACTCCCTGCAAGCTTAACGATTTGATCGACGAAGTCGCAGTCTACTACCGCCGCCGCCTGCCCTTCGAGGGACAGGGTGTTCAGATAGACTTCTATGACGGCGATATTCCCGAGGTCGACCTCAACCCGGAACTGCTGACCTGGGCGCTCGAAAACCTCGTGAAAAACGCCCTCCAGTCCGTCGATCCCAAGACCGGTCAGATCGAGATTCGGAGTACCCGCGGCGCTGATGCCCGCTCGGTTGAGATCGAACTCAAAGACAACGGCAAGGGAATCCCGCCGGCCGCTGCACGCAAGATTTTCCGACCGGGATTCACCACCAAAAAACGCGGCTGGGGGCTTGGTCTTACCCTCGTCAAACGTATAATCGAGGAATACCACGGCGGATCGATTCGGCTCGATCGCTCGAAACCGGGTGAGACCGTTTTCAAGATCACGCTGCCGATCGCCGCCAAACGTTAAGGAGCTTTCATGCCGACTGCCTCGGACAAAAAGAAAATCCTCTGGGTCGACGATGAGATCGATTCCCTCAAACCGCACCTGATCTTTCTCGAGAAGAAAGGCTTCGATGTCACTCCGGCCATGTCCGGCGATGACGCCGTCGTCGCGGTCCGAGACGAGAATTTCGACCTCGTCCTGCTCGATGAAATGATGCCGGGCAAGGACGGGCTGACCACACTCGAGGAAATCAAAGACCTCCGTCCCCACCTGCCGGTGGTGATGGTCACCAAGTCCGAGGAAGAGACCCTCATGGAAGACGCGATCGGCTCCAAGATCGACGACTACCTCGTCAAGCCGGTCAACCCTTCACAGATCCTCCTCGTTATCAAACGGCTGCTCGAATCGAAGAAGATTATCAGCTCGTCCGGTATGCGCCGCTATGTGACTGAGATCAACAAGTTCAATCAGAAGATGTATGGCCCGATGGAGCCCGAGGACTGGCACGAAGCGGCCCGGCTCCTCGCCGAGTGGGACCTTGAACTCGACAGCAGTAACGACGAGGGCCTCAAGGAAACGCACCTCGGCACCAAACGTGAATGGAACACCGAATTCACCAAGTACATCCTCAACGCCTACCCGAAGTGGCTGTTCGATGACGATCGGCCGCTGCTTTCACCCGATGTCGCCGAGAAATACGTTGTTCCGCCGCTCAAGCAGAAACAAAAAGTCCTGTTCGTGGTCGTCGACTGCATGCGCCTCGACCAATGGATGCTGGTCGAGCCGCTGGTCGCGGAGTTCTTCAATATCGAGCGCCACTACTACTACTCGATCCTCCCCACCGCGACCCCGTTCGCACGCAACGCGCTCTTTGCCGGACTGTTTCCCGACGAGATCAGCAAAGCCTATCCGGACAACTACTCGGTGCAGGACGAAGGCTCCCTCAACCGCAACGAAGACCGCCTGTTCGCCGACAACCTCGCCCGACACGGGATTCGTTTCGACAAAGCCCTTCGCTATGTCAAAGTCTACAACAACACCGAAGGCGAGGAACTGGCCCGCCGCGCCGCTGACTACTTCGAAAGCCCGGCCGTCACCTTCGTGTTCAACTTCCTCGACATCATGGCCCACGGCCGTTCGAACAACGTCATCCTCAAGGAGATCGCCGGCACCGATGCGGCCTTCCGCTCGCTCATGAAAAGCTGGTTCGTCCATTCGCCGCTCTTTACCGTATTGAAAATGTTCGCCGAACGCGGCTTCACGGTGGTGGTAACGTCCGACCACGGTTCGGTCCTCTGTCAACGCGGTACAATGGCGCACGGCCGACGCACCACCTCCACCAACCTTCGCTATAAATACGGCGACAACCTCAAGTCCGACCCGAAGGACTCTCTGCTCATCAAGAAACCCGAGGCATGGCGGTTGCCGATGTTTTCGCTGGCGACGACCTTCATTATCGCCAAGGAAGACTTCTACTTCGTCTATCCCAACAACTACAACGAGATGGTTCGCCAGTTCCAGAACTCATTCCAGCACGGCGGGATATCGCTCGAGGAAATGGTGGTACCGGTTGCGGTAATGACCCCCAAATAGGCTGCGTCATGTCGGTACTGCATGTTACATCGCACAGCGAAGCGGAGACGCTGGCCCTGGCCGAGAAACTCGCCAGGTCGTTCCTCCCCGGGGATGTTCTCATCCTGGTCGGAGAACTCGGCTCCGGAAAAACCGCCTTTGTTCGCGGGCTCGCCAGGGGACTCGGTATCGACGGTTCGCTGGTCAATTCCCCCTCGTACACCTTTGTAAACGAATACCCCGGCGGTGACCGCAAACTCTACCATTTCGACCTCTACCGCATGAACGACACGAATGAACTGTACGAGATCGGGTGGGACGAGTATCTTTCCCGCGAAGGCATCATGGCCGTCGAGTGGGGGGAGAAGGCGGCGGAACTGCTGCCGCAGAAATACTACCTGATGGAGTTTCGAATCGTGAACGAGACCGATCGCGATATAGACATCTCACTGGTGCAGGTATGAGCGAAGCACCGTCACAACCGATGCTGGCCATCGATACCGCCGGTCCGACCCTCCGCATGGCGATCGGCTTTGGCGAGGACCGACTGGTCAAATACGAAGAAAAGATCGCTGTCTCGCACGGGCGTGTGATGCTCAAAAAAATCGACGATCTCCTGCAGTCGTCGGCCCTGACCAAACGCGACCTTCGGGCTCTCGCCGTCTCGGTCGGACCGGGGTCGTTTACGGGACTCCGTATCGGACTCTCGATGGCCAAGGGACTGGCCACGGCGCTTGATCTCGACATGGTCGGTGTGTCCGCCTTCGAACTCGCCGCCTACCGGCTCAGCGAGCGACCGGAGACCATCACGGTGCTCATTCCATTCAAGAAAGATTCCTGCTTTGCGGTCGATGTCGCAGGAGGGGAATGGATCGAGAGCTCCGTACGGACCATAGCCTATGGCGAGCTGCCGTTACTCATGGAGAAGCAGGCAATGGTCGCCATCGACGATGAGATCGCGAGGCGATCCCAACCGTTCGGGGTCAACGGCTCGCTGGAGATTATTGAAATCGGCGCTGCCGATTTAATCCACGTGGGGCGGAAAAAACTCGAACGGGGGGATACGGTCGCACCCGATCAACTTGAACCACTGTATCTGCAGAAGTCACAGGCGGAGATTCGTTATGATCAGCGACGGCGTTCACAATAGCGTTCAGCGGATCACCTATCGAGCTATGACCGAGCCCGACATCTCGGCGGTGGTGGCTCTGGAAAAGGCCGTTTTCCCCGATCCCTGGCCGCGATCCGCCTTCGTCGATGTCGTCACCGCCCCGGGTTGGGGGGGGCTGGTCGCCGAAATCGACGGAACTGTTGTCGGCTACGCCTGTTATCTCATTGTCGATGTCGAGGCCCATTTGACCAACATCGCGGTGGCCCCCGAACATCGCCGAAAATCGGTTGCGCGGCACCTGCTGGAGCGTATTTTGAGTGTTGCGGATGGTCAACTTTGTGAGTTTATTTTGCTCGAAGTCCGACCATCAAACCACGAGGCGCTGGCCTTCTACCGTAAACACGGCTTTAAGGTGCTGTACCAGCGACCCAATTACTACCGTCGTCCGGTCGAGGATGCTATCGTGATGGTCAAGTACTTCGACCGCGATGACACGGAAACGTAAGGGTAGAACATGGCCTGGTTTCGCAAAGAAAAAACCGGACTCGCCACACAGGAAAAGAAAAATATCCCCGAAGGGCTCTGGACCAAGTGTCCCTCGTGCGGCGAGATTGTCTACAGCAAGAAGATGGAACAACTGCTCTGGGTCTGCCCCGGCTGCAGTTACCACTTCCGCATTTCGAGCCATAAGTACATCCAGATGCTGCTCGATGGCGGTCGCCTGGAAGAGTACGACACGAATCTCGTCTCCGAAGACCCGCTGAAGTTCAAGGACTCCAAACGCTATCCCGATCGCATCAAAGCCGCCCGCGAGAAAACCGGTCAGAACGACGGGGTCATCGCCGGTATCGGCGAAATCGACGGCCGTGAGGTATCGTTTGCTATCATGGATTTTGCGTTTATCGGCGGCTCGATGGGCTCGGTCGTCGGCGAGAAGATCGCTCGCGCTATCGAACGCGCCATCGAACGCGAGATACCGCTGATCGTCGTCTCCTGCTCGGGCGGCGCCCGCATGCAGGAAGGCATCCTCTCGCTGATGCAAATGGCCAAAACGTCCGGCCTGCTCGCCGTCCTCGCCAAGAAACGCCAGCCCTACATTTCCGTCCTCACGAACCCCACCACCGCCGGGGTGATGGCCTCCTATGCCTCGCTCGGCGATGTCATCATCGCTGAACCCAAAGCCCTGCTCGGTTTTGCCGGACCGCGTGTGATCCAGCAGACGATCGGGCAGGATCTCCCCGAAGGCTTCCAGTCGTCGGAGTTCTTCATGGACAAGGGCTTCCTCGACAAAATCGTCGATCGCAAAAATCTCCGCGACACCATCATCAAACTTCTTCGCTACATGAAGAGACAGTAATGCGCCGCCACACCTACGATGCCGCCGAGCGCTTCATTCTCTCCCGCGAGTTTTTCGGGATGAAGCTCGGCCTGCAAAACATCACTGAGTTTCTCGATTCCATCGGCACGCCCCAGAAGAACTACCCCACCGTTCACATTGCGGGAACCAACGGCAAGGGATCGACTGCGGCCATGATCGATTCCGTCCTGCGAAGCGCCGGTTACAAGTCCGGCTTGTTCACCTCACCGCACCTCGTCAGTTTCCGCGAACGGATGAAAGTCGACGGCGAGCGGATCTCCAAAGCCGAAATTGCCCGCTTCGTCGATCGTCATCGCAAGACCCTCGTAAAAAAAAACTCTCGTTTTTTGAACTCGTAACCGCGCTGGCGCTCGATTTCTTCGCCCGACGCGAGGTCGATATCGCCGTCATAGAAACCGGACTCGGCGGTCGACTCGATGCCACCAACGTCCTTGAACCGATCCTGACGGTCACCACCGATATCAGCAAGGACCACATCGAAATCCTCGGCTCCAGCCTGCGCAAAATAGCCTGGGAGAAAGCAGGGATAATCAAACCCGGCGTCCCGCATCTGATCGGACTGCTCCCGCCGGAATCGGAAGAGGTCATTCGTGAAGTGTGCCGGAAGCGCAAGGCCCCCATACACCGGCTCCGCAGGTCGCGGATGAAGACGGACCTGAAAAAACTTCGACTCGACTATCAGACGGATCGCTTCACGTTCAAAAAACTAGCCCCGTCACTCCCCGGTGTGCATCAGCTCAAGAACACAGCGCTTGTTCTCGAAGCCTGCTCCATCCTTCGGGATAACGGCCTCACCGGGATCACGAGAAGGGCCATCCTCGACGGCATCTCGCACACCGACTGGCCGGGTCGCTTTCAAATCATTCGCAACAACGGCTCGCCGACCCATGTCCTTGATGTAGCGCACAACGCCAGGGGGATGGAAGCCTTCGTTGATGCGTTCGAGCGCGTCTTCCCGAATCGCAGGGCGAAAGTCATTGTCGGCTTCGTGAAACGCAAACCGCATCAGCAGATGTTCGACCAGCTCTCTCGAATCGCCGAATCATACGCGCTCGTTCCGCTTCACACGGCGCGGACAATCGATATTCGCGAAATTATGCAGACCCTGAAATGGCGGGATGTCGAGAGGAAACGCTTCGGTTCGCTGACCACCGCGTACAGGCAGGTATTGAAAAACGCGGACTCCGACGATATAATTATTGTGATCGGCTCGCACTATCTCGTGGGTGAATTCCTTACCATGATCGGCTGGAAATGAGCGATATGCCCGACAAGAAACCTGGGAAGCGCACTACTGCCTCAAAAAACACAGGCAGGAAAACGTCCGGGAAATCGAGTCAGGACTCCACCTCAGGGGCGGCCGCGAAGCGAACCACCACCCGCAAGCAGACTGTGCGAAAGACTGTCCGCACGACCAAAACGACCGCCAAACCGTCGGTCGCCGAACTGCAGGGACAACTCGAAGAGAAACTCGCCGAGCTGACTATCACCAACCGCCAGCTCAAGCGGAAGATATTCGATCTCTACACGATCTTCGAGATATCGCGCAACTTCAACGCCGTGCTCGACTACGAGATGCTGCTCGACACGTTTATCTTCACCTGTCTCGGGCAGATCGGCGCCCTCAAGGGCGCCATCTTCCTCCAGCGCGAGGCCCACAGCGACCGGCTCTATCCCATCAAATACAAAGGCTCCGGATCACTCCCGGCCGACGAAGACTTCTTTTCGGCCAGTTCACCGCTCGCCGACTATCTCACCCGGCTCAATCGCCCGGTCCCGACCCGCGAACTGATGAGTGACATCTCTTCCGACGACGAACGTCGCATCCTCAAAAACTTTGAACCGGGCATTGTTGTCCCGCTGATCTATCAAACCCGGCTCACCGGTATCTTCGCCATGTCGGAGAAAGTGTCCGGGCGGGACTTCCAGCTCGATGATCTGGAGTTTCTGTCGATTCTCGGCAACCAGATCGCCGTCGCCATTGAGAACGCCCGCCTCTATCAGGGGGAGAAGCAGGCCATCCAGCAGCTTCGCGCCGCCCAGCAGCAGCTCCTGCAGACCGAACGTCTGGCGGCGCTGGGGGAGATGTCTGCCAAGGTAGCCCACGAAGTCAATAACCCGCTCGGCATCATCAAGAATTATATTCTGCTCATCAAACGCGCCTGTCAGAAAAACGAGCAGGCTGACAATTTCGTCGGCATCGTCTCCGAAGAAATCGACCGAATCGCCAGGATCGTCAAACAACTGCTCGACTTTCATCGCCCCACCGGACTGGCCGTCCAGACCGTCAACATCGTCAAACTGCTTGATGATGTTCTCAAGCTGATGGACCGACAGCTCGCCTCTCATGACATTCGAATCATTCGACGTTATGGCGACGAGATTCCGGAGATAACCGCCGCGCCGGAAGGGCTTAAGCAAGTCTTCCTGAACCTGATAATCAACGCCCGCGACGCCATGCCCAACGGAGGTATGTTGACCGTCGGGCTGGAAGCCGATAACAACAAAGTGATCTTGACGTTCTCCGACACCGGCACCGGCATCTCACCGGAGCATATCCCGCATATCTTCGAGCCGTTTTTCACGACGAAGGACTCCGGCGAAGGGACAGGGCTCGGGCTTTCGGTCTGCTACGGCATAATCAAAAACCACGGCGGGACGATATCCTTTAGAAACCTTGAGCCCGGAGGCTGCTTCACCATTGAACTACCCGCAGGAGAAGGTAAGTAGGCCCATGACCGAAAAAACCGAACGGATAGTTGTCATCGATGATGAAAAGCGCATGTGCGAATCGCTCTCCGCATTGCTGCAGGGGGACGGTATCGAAGTGCGCGCCTTCCAGGAATCTCCCGTCGCCGTCGAGCTCATCCGAAATGAACGCGTCGACCTCGTCGTTACCGATATCAAAATGCCCCAGATGGACGGACTCGAGATCCTCAAGGCGGTGAAGGAGATCGACGACGGCATCCCGGTTATTCTCATGACCGGCTACGGCTCGATGGATACCGCGCTCGAAGCCATCTCCCAGGGCGCCTACAATTACCTGCTCAAGCCGGTCGAATTCGCCCAGCTCGAACTGGCCGTCAAACGCGCCCTCGAAAAACGCCGCGGCGACCTGGCCCAGCGCTCACTCATGGAGCAGCTCAAACTCTCCAACTTCATTCTTGAAAGCCGTATCAGCGAGCTCAATGCCCTCTACGAAGCCGGCAAGTCGATCGGCTCCACCGCCAACCTGAACGAACTACTCAAGCAACTCGTGTCGTTGGCCTCGGCCGTCACCAACGCCGAGATCGGCTCCATCATGCTCATGGATGACCGCAAGGAGTATCTCACCATCGAAGCGGCTACCGGCCTCGATGATGAGATTGTCGATGCCACCCGCCTGCCGGTGGGCGCCTCGATCGCCGGCTATGTCGCCCAGACCGGCGAACCGCTCATCATCGAGAACATCGAAGAAGATGACCGCTTCGCCCGCATGAACCGCGAACGCTATTCCTCCGGCTCCCTGCTCAGCGTGCCGCTGATCATCAAAAACACCGTCCTCGGCGTTATCAACATGGCCAACCGCCAGAGCGGCGACAGCTTCGACAAGAACGACCTCCGCCTCCTCACCACCTTCGCCTCGCAGGCTGCCGTCGCCGTCGATGATGCCCGTCAGTTCGAGAAAAGCCGACGCCGTATCGTAGAGTTTGAGATACTCCACGAGTTCTATGAGGAAGTACCCGAAATCCAGAACTGGCCCGCCTTCCGGACCGTGATGGTCGAAAAGCTCAACCGCGTCTTCCCGGTCGACTATGCCATCTGGTTTGTCTGGGACGACTACAATAAGATCCTCATGCCCGACGGCGCCTTCGGTATTAACGGCATTCCCTCTACCGAAAGCGGGAAGGTCGACCTGCAGAAGGTCCGCCGTGATGACCTCGTGCTCGAAGCGGCCGAGATCGAAACCATGAACCTCGACGACCTCCAGCGCGTAACGCTTTACGTGGGTGAACTGCTCAGGAAGAGCGACGCCTACCCGACCCCGAGCCAGGCCTACCTGGCCGTTCCCATTCGGGAATCGGGCGAGCTGACCGCGATCTTCTATCTCGGGTCCGATACGCCACACCCATACAACGTCGATGACATCTCGCTGGCCCGACTCGTTATCTCACAGGCTACCTATCTGTTCGAAAAAGAAAAGGCCCTGCTTAATGCCACCCGGCTCATGACGATGGGCAACATGATCTCGGAAATCTCTCACGATCTCCGCAAGCCGCTCACCTCGATCAAGGGCGCCCTCCAGATCCTCAAGCAGCGCTGGCCGCAGATCATGGACAGGTCCGACCTGTTCCACATGGCCGAGGATGAGATCCATCGCATGAACGAACTGGTCCGGGAACTGGTCGACTTCTCCAACCCCAACAAGTACGAAACCAACAAGCTCGATATCCGCCAGGTCGTCATGCGCGCCTCCGAACTTGTCGGCCCCGACATGCGCAAACACAACGTGACGTTCGAAAGCCGGTTCGATGACCAGGTAAGCTGGGAAGTTATCATAAACAAAAACCAGTTTATGGAAATCTTCCTCAACCTGTTTATCAACGCTATCGACGCCATGCCCGACGGCGGGACGCTCCGCGTGGAGGGTCTGATCGAGAAACCTGAGCACAAGAAATCGTCATATCTGGCCATCAAAGTCATCGACAGCGGCGTCGGAATCCGCAAAGAGAACATCGCCAAGATCTTCGACCGCTACTACACCACCAAGGACACCGGCACCGGCCTCGGTCTGGCGGTCGTAGAGCGGGTCATCTCGGCCCACAGCGGCACCCTCCACGTCGCATCCGAGGACGGGAAGGGCACGACATTTACTGTCTACCTGCCGTATGAATCCTAAGTCACCGTGCATCACTTTGCGGAAAGTTAGCAATCCTCACGTGAATTGTGCTTGATTTCCGGCTCCAAGCGCCGATACTTAGTTTATAAACCGAGTACGATACCGACGTTATGCCCAAGCAAAAAACCAAGATACTGGTAATCGACGACGACCCGAAGGTCTCCTGGATTCTCTCCGAGGGACTGCCGTCGCACTTTGAGTTTGTCTCCGCCCGCGACGGGATCGAAGGGATCCAGATGGTCGCCACCGAAAAGCCCGATCTGATCCTGCTCGATATCAAGATGCAGGGGATGTCCGGGCTGGAGGTTCTGGAAAAGCTCAACAAGAGCGAGACCCGACCCGATGTCATCATGCTGTCGGGGCACGGCGATACGCGGTATGTGGTCGACTCCGTCCGGCTCGGCGCCGCCGAGTTTATCAACAAGCCGTTTGATGTCAAGGAAGTCGAAATCCACATCAACGGCGTGCTCGAGCGCTCCCGGCTTCGCAGCGAACTCGCCCGGGCCAAAGAAGAACTCCGCTCCCAGAAAAAGTACGCCAATTTCATCGGCGATTCCGACCCCATGCTTCGGGTCAAAGCCCTGATCGAACAGGTCGCCGACTCCGAACTGACCGTCCTCATCCGTGGCGAGTCCGGCACCGGCAAGGAAATCGTCGCGCGCTCGCTCCACGAGCTTTCCGGTCGCCGCTCCCAGCCGTTTATGAAAGTCAACTGCGCGGCCATCCCGCGCGATTTGCTCGAAGCCGAGTTGTTTGGCTACGAGAAAGGCGCTTTTACCGGCGCCCACAAAAACAAGCAGGGTCGGTTTGAGGTCGCCAACAAAGGGACGATCTTCCTCGACGAAATCGGCGACATGCCGATGGAGCTGCAGTCCAAGCTGCTCCAGGTCCTCGAACAGCAGGAATTCGTCCGGGTCGGCGGGGTCCAGACCATCAGTGTCGATGTCCGGATTATCTGCGCCACCAACCGTAATCTCGAAGAGGCGATCGGCGAGGGGCAGTTCCGCGACGACCTGTTCTACCGCCTCAACGAAATCACTATCTTCCTGCCGTCGCTGCGCGAGCGCTCCGATGACGTCCCGCTGCTCGTCAACCACTTCCTCGAGAAATACAACGCCCTGTATAACCGGACCTATTCGGGTCTCTCACCCGATACGATCTCGCGCCTGGTCGGTTTCCACTGGCCCGGCAATATCCGCCAGCTCGAGAACATGATCAAACAGGTCGTCGTCCGCGAGGACGAGTCGATTATCGACGAGCTGATCCGTTCGGCCAGCCACCAGACGCTCAAAGGCACCTCGGGTGGCTCGGGCGGCGGCGCCGGATTTGGCGGTTACAGCGCCCCGGCATCGTACGATCCTGACGACCTTTCGCTCAAGAGCGTGGTTGGGAAACGGATCGCCGAAGAAGAGAAACGGCTGATCAGCCACGTGCTGTCCAAGACCAACTGGAACCGTCGCAAGGCCGCCGACCTTCTTCAAATCAGCTATCGCTCATTGCTTTACAAGATTAAAGAGTACGCTCTTAACGCGGCCAAATAGCCCCTTTTTCTCCTTTTCCGACTATATCAATATCCCTCAAGTGTGCAACTATTGAGCACTTTCCTGCAAACCGTGTCAGATTACGGCATGGTGAGGCTCTGGATAAGCTGTGGAAAAGACGTGCTAAGATACTGTTACGTATCAGTTTGTAACATGTCACCCGATGCGTTGGAACGGAAATTGCTTCTACTGCGTTTGGCGTATTACACAAGGAATGTTGATGGTCGACCCAATGCCCAGCCCGTTTGCCATAGAGAACAACCTGAAAGTTGAGACCTTTCTCAACCAGGCAGGTATCGAGATCATTCGCGCGGAGCGATACCGTACGTTTGTCTCGCTGGTTTCTATGGATCTGTCTTTTGCGCGCAATCATTTCAACGGCAATTCGGGGCCGGCTTTCAACCAGATCCGCAAGACCATCCGCAAGAATGTCCGGGCCAGCGACAATTTCTCTTTCATCAACGACCGCATGGTGGCGATTCTCTTCCCGGAAACATCGAGACAGGACGCCGAGATGACGGCTCGCCGTATCTCCGAGGTCATCCTTCGCGAACTGGCCGAGCTGTCCGGCAACGGGTTCGACAAGGTCATCCCGATGGAGATGGCGTCGTACCCCGACACCGCCGGTGCCCGGACGGTGGGCGAGCTTCTCGGTTCGCTGGCCGAACGTGTTTCGCAGTCGTAGATTCGCCTTTCCCGTTTCTCCCTTCATCTCAGCGACTCCCAATTTCAAAAACTTCGTTGTACTATCGTGTGTCCGAGTGCGATACGGCGAAATGGGTTTGTTTTGCCATTTTTTAGAGTGCGTTTTTTCTGTTTTTCGCCGTACCTGTCTGCCGGACAGTATGTTTCGCCGAAATTGACGTGGTTGTTCTGGTTGTGTCGTGCAACCTGGTTGCCTCCTTTTTTGCGCGTGACTCTATGCGTGTTTGAGCGCAATGTCTTATACTAAGGGGGAGGATTTTGTTATTGCCATCGAGTTGGTGGGGAAAGTGCGGTTGGGTGGCCCACCCTTTGGGTGGGTTTCCTTCAGTGTGATATGAATCTGCTCTTCTTTGGGGAGGAAGTACGTGCCAAGACTCCGTCATTTCGATCACCTCAACACCGCTCGATTCGTAACATTCTGCTGTTATCGGCGACACCGTTTGCTGGAGTGTGCGAGTGTTTGCGAAATCATCATTCATTGGCTGGGGCGTATCCGCGAGCAATATGAGATCAAGCTCTACGGCTATGTTCTGATGCCGGAGCACGTGCATTTCGTGCTGCATCCTCCCGATTCGGTCAAGCTCGGTCCGGTGATCGGGCAGTTCAAGTCGAAAACGGCCAGCGCGATAATCTCCGGTCACTTGTTGAATCTGCCTCCGGATTGTATGATACGTAAGGATGGTCGAGAGCGCTGGGCGTTCTGGCAACCCCGATGCTACGATCACAATTGTCGCACCCCGGAGACTGTGATTGAGAAGATCAGGTACTGTCACCTGAACCCGGTGAAGCGGGGTCTGGTAAAGGAGCCGGGCGAATGGCGATGGTCGAGTTACAACTGGTATGCGGGGAGGCGAGATGTCCCGATTGCGATGGATGAGTTTGAGAGTCTCGTGAGATGACTGAAGAAGATACGGTGGAAGAAGAAACCCACCCAAAGGGTGGGCCACCCAGGGGGAAGAAGAAACAGCGGAAGAAGAAACCCACCCAAAGGGTGGGCCACCCAGCCCACGGGGGAGAACATGCCCAGCGTATTCCAACTCAGACGATTTGCCACCAGCCCTATAACGGCTACTTCTCTCATCTCGCTCGTCGTCGGCCTGTTGGGAGGCATGTTTCTGTCAGGATGACCGGGTGACCCACCCGGTGAAGAAGAAACCCACCCGGTGAAGAAGAAACCCACCCAAAGGGTGGGCCACCCGGCCGCTCGACTCCGTCGACCTAGCATGTGACGCAACGTTTATGGGGTAACGTGGTGCAGGGGGACGTACACCACGCACGGAAAAGTGTCACATGTCGCTCGACTCCGTCGGCCTAGCATGTGACGCAACGTCTATGGGGTAACGTGGTGCACGGGGACGTACACCACGCACTATCATCAGGCGGGGTCGCCTGACGACACGGTTTTACCAGCCGAGGATCTGTTCGAGGTTGCGGTTGAGGCGCTCGATACGCTCCTGGTAGTCCGCTTTCTTGGCGCGCTCACGGTCGATCACATCCGAAGGGGCATTCGCAAGAAAATCGGCGTTGGCCAGTTTGCGCGAGACCTTGTCGAGCTGTCCGGTCAGTTCATCGAGATTCTTCTGCAGGCGCTTCTTCTCGACCTCGATATCGATCAGCCCGGCCAGCGGCACGAATATCTCCGCGCCCGATATGACGGCCGAGGCTGAGGTCGGCGGCTTTTTGACGTCGACCCCGCAGTGCAGGGTTTCGACCCGCGCCAGCGAGCGGAAATACTCGTGGTGATTTTTGAGCAGCGTCCCAAACTCCTCGCTGTCGACCCGAATGTACAGATCGGACTTCTTGCCGGGAGGGACATTCAGTTCGGCGCGGATCGAGCGGACCGCCGTGACGACTTCCTGAATCTGCTTCAGGGATTCTTCGAGCTGGTCGTCCTTGCGCTTGGAGTCGATAGTCGGCCACGGACCAAACGAGAGGGTCGTGCCGTCGGCATCGTCGCCGCGGAGCATGTGGTAGATCTCCTCGGTCACGAACGGCGTGTAGGGATGCATCAGCTTGAGAATCTCGCCGAGCACGTAGGTCGCGACCTTGAGCGAGTCCTTGCGGATCGGCGTGTTCGGCTGGTCGGGTTTGATCAGTTCGATATACCAGGAGCAGTAGTCCTCCCACACGAAGTTGTAGAGGACCTTGGCGCCGTTGTTGAGACGGAACTCGCTGAAGGCGCGCTCGACCTGCTCTTTGGTGCGTTCGAGGCGGGAGAGAATCCAGCGGTCGAATATCACCAAGTCGACCTCGCCGAGTTTATCGAGGGTCGGTTTCTGATCGTCGAGGCGCATCATCACGAAGCGCGAGACCTGGTAGAGCTTGTTGACGAAATTGCGGCCGACCTCGAACGTATTACGGCTGACACACGGGTCCTGACCGTCGGGTGTGGCCAGCACCAGCGAGATACGGAGGGCGTCGGCGCCGTACTTGTCGGTAATTTCGAGTGGGTCGATGCCGTTACCGAGCGACTTGGACATCTTGACGCCGTTGGCGTCGCGGACCGTGCCGTGGATGTAGACATCGGTGAACGGACAGTCGCCCATAAATTCGTAACCGGCCATGACCATGCGGGCCACCCAGAGGAAGATGATCTCCGAGGCGGTGACCAGCACTTTGGTCGGGTAGAACTTCTTCAGGTCGGCGGTCTGTTCGGGCCAGCCGAAGGTCGAGAAGGGCCAGAGCCACGAGGAAAACCAGGTGTCGAGAACGTCTTCGTCCTGAGTCAGTGACTCCGGATCGTAGCCTTTGCACTGCTCGGCGGTCGGGCGCTCGACCGAGACAAACGCGGTGCCGTCCTCGGCGTACCAGACCGGGATACGATGGCCCCACCAGAGCTGGCGCGAGATGCACCAGTCGCGGATGTTCTCCATCCAGTGGAGGTAGGTCTTGGTCCAGTACTCCGGATGGAAACGGAGCTTGCCGGTCTTGACCGCTTCGACAGCGGGCTGGGCCAGCTCGGACATCTTGACGAACCACTGGTCGGAGAGGTAGGGCTCGACGATCGTGTGACAGCGATAGCACGTACCGGCCGAAAGTTTGTAGTCTTCGGTTCGATCAAGCTGCGATTTCTTTTTGAGTTCTTCGAGCAGCGCCTTGCGGCCGTCGTAGCGATCCATCCCCTTGAACTTGCCCGCGTTTTCGTTGAGGGAGCCGTCGATGTTCAGGATGTTGACCTCTTCGAGGTCGTGGCGTTTGCCGATCTCAAAATCGTTGGGGTCGTGCGCCGGGGTTACTTTGACGATACCGGTTCCGAACTCCGGGTCGACATAACTGTCGGCGACGATCGGAATCTCGCGCTCGAGGATCGGCAGGATGACTGTTTTGCCGATGTGCTTTTTGTAGCGGCTGTCTTTCGGATTGATGGCCAGCGCCGTGTCACCGAGCATGGTCTCGGGGCGAGTGGTGGCGACTGTCAGGTATTCGTCGGAGCCTTTGATCTTGTACTTGATGTACCAGAGGTGGCTGTCGAATTCCTTGTGCTCGACCTCGTCATCGGAGAGGGAAGTCTTGCACGACGGGCACCAGTTGACGATGCGGTGGCCGCGGTAGATCCAGCCCTTGTCGTAGAGATGGACGAACACTTCGGCGACGGCTTTGGAGAGACCCTCGTCGAGGGTGAAGCGGGTGCGGTCCCAGTCGCAGGAGCAGCCGATCCGTTTGAGCTGGTTGAGGATCTGGTCCTTGTTTTCGATCGCCCATTTCCAGGTGCGCTCGACAAACTTCTCACGGCCGACCTCGCGGCGGGTGGTGCCTTCCTTGACGAGCTGCTTCTCGACAATCACCTGGGTGGCAATACCGGCGTGATCGGAGCCCGGGAGCCACTCCGCTTCGAAGCCCTGCATGCGGTGCTTGCGGACGAGAATATCCTGAATGCTGTTGTTCAGGGCGTGTCCGAGGTGCAGGACGGCAGTGACGTTGGGAGGCGGGATGACCACCGAGTAGGGCTTTTTGTCCGAGTCGGCCTGGCCGTTGAAGTAACCGGCTTTCACCCACTGGTCGTAGAGCCGGGTCTCGACTTCGAAGGGGTTATAGGCGGTAGACTTCTTGCTGCTGTCGGCGTTCGTATTGCTCATAGGACCGTGTATCCGTATATTGATAGATTTACTACCCGACGGCTCGGGCAGAATAAGGTTCCATAATAGGCCGGGGTGCATTTTTTGTCAAGGAGGACGAGCGCGCTCCGGGAAACCGTTCAGGATAGGTATCGGCATCCGTATGAAAGACTTAAAAGCTCGTGTCTACGACCCCAAACTCTCTCCGTTTGAGAGACTTACCGTCCTGATGGAGATTCTCCGGTCGCCCGAAGGGTGCGCCTGGGACCGTAAGCAGACCCACCAGTCGCTGCTGCCGTATCTGATCGAGGAGACGTACGAGGTGGTGGAGGTGATCGAGGCGGGGCGATTCGAGGAGTTGGCGGAGGAACTGGGAGATTTGCTGACGCAGATCGTCTTTCATGCCCAGCTGGCGAGTGAGCGGGGGGAGTTCGATATCAACGATGCCGTATCGCATGTTGTGGATAAGTTGGTGAACCGGCATCCGCATGTGTTTGGAGAGCGGAAGGATCTTAAACCGCAGGAAGTGCGGGATCAGTGGGAGAAGATAAAGACGTCGTCGGGTGAGAAAGAATCGGTGTTGGGCGGTTTGCCTCGCAGTATGCCGGCGTTGACGGCGGCCTTTCGACTGGGGGAGAAGGCGGGGGGAGTCGGGTTTGACTGGAAGTCGGCGAGGGACGTTCTGGACAAGATTGATGAGGAAGTGGCCGAGGTGAAGGCGGTGTTTGCGAATGGGAGTCAGCCGGATCGGGAGGCGCTTTCGGAGGAGATCGGTGATTTGTTGTTTGCGGTGGCGTCGCTGGCGAGGAAATCCGAGGTGGAGCCGGAGATCGCGCTGCGTGAGGCGTTGGGGAAGTTTCGCACGCGATTCGGGTTGATGGAGGAGGAAATCAAGAGTTGCGGGAGGACTTTTGATCAGTATTCGCTGGAGGAACTCGAAGCCATTTGGCAGCGTGTGAAAGGGTAGTCGGTCGGCCCACATTTACCTGTTTTTCCCTCTGGGGAGTGGGAAATATTTTCCGATTTTGTTTGTGAAAAAGAATTCATTTTTTACTTGTCTTGTTACCCCCAAAAAGTATAATTTGCCCCGATTTCAGAATCTAACTGAATAAGGTTGACCTACAGACCTAACCATACATTAGCAGTACACATTGGTGGACTACCGGAGAGGGTGAGCCAAACTCGCCCCGTGACCATGGAGGGTTGCCTATGACGCACGGACGTGGGTAGTTGCGTTGCTGCCCGGTTGCCATCCCGGCAACACTTGAATTCACTTACGAGGAAACTAATAAACTTCGGTTGACGATATACAAGAGGACTACGTGATGAGAAAACTGGTAACGCTTACTCTGTGCTTCGTGCTGTTGTTGAGCGCAGCGTCGTTCGCGACCAAGACTCGCGTGAACACGATGGGCGAGAACAACGAGATTATGGTCGACGAGGCCAACATTTGGATCTTCCCGTCCCGTCTGTATGATTATCCGGACGTGGCCGTGGCTGAATTCAATACCTATGACTACTACTACACCAAAGACGGTGAGCAGTACTACGGTTATGGCGAGCACTTCAACGAATTTGGTGTTCACTGGAAGTTCGGCAAGGACAAGCCGTTTGTCCTCGGTACGTACCTGTACAACTATGTCGGGGACTACTATGGCGAAGGTTACGTGGGCAATATGTACCTTCCGGCCGGTCTTGATCGCGCCAGCTATGGCTACTACTACGACAAGCAGCTGTACGATTTCCTCGATGTCTTCAGCTCTTCGTACTGGGGCTATGCTCCGGAGGGCCTGTCGAACAAACGGATCTCGCTGCTCTACGCTCGCGAACTGGGTGGCAACAAGTTCGGTTTCTCGTTCTCCAAGCTGCATTCTTCCTATCGTTGGGAGGATGACGAGGGGAACACCCAGCGCGACGTCTCCTTCAGCCGCTACAACTTTGGTTTCGGTCTGACCGAGGCCAGTGGTCTCTGGGATGTGGCCGCTCATATCCAGATGATCACCTGGAAGAACAAGACCTGGGGTACGCCTCCCGGTGGTGGCGATGCGACAGAACTTGACTACACCAAGCCGGCCGGCAACATGAGCTTCACCCTGCTTGGCCGCTACTTCAAGCAGATGAACCCGGTCGTAACCCTGGTTCCGCACGCGTCGTTTGTCTATGCCAAGTTCGAGTCCGAGGACTACTACGACGGTACCTGGTTTGAAAATCCGGATACGTACAAGTTCAACATGCTGGGACTGACGGTGGGTAGCGGTATGCACTATCAGCCGTCGGCCGGTATGCTCGCTGTTCTCGATTTCGGTATCTCCTATGTGAAGGCCGACTACGAGATGGTTGACAATCAGACTGACCCGGCGGAGACCTACGAAATGAACGCTACCGTGATGACTCTGCCGTACTTCAAGATCGGTTTCGAGGGCGAAGTGCTGACCTGGCTCGACGCTCGTTTCGGCGCCACCTCCTACTGGCGTGACGTCAAGTGGGAGTACACCGATGCCGGCGAACCGGATGGCAAGGACTTTGAGCGCTGGCCGGACAATGTGACCTATCTCGGCCTGTCGTTCAACTTTGGTCGTCTGACGATTGACACCTGGACGAACCCCGAGTTGTTCCTCGACGGTTTGAATTTCCTCTCCGGCGAAGAGAATGGCATGAACGCCGGTATGTCTGCGATCTACAGCTTCTAAACGAAGTTTGATTCAGATACAAAACCCGGTCCGTATTTGCGGACCGGGTTTTTTTGTGGCGAACATGCTAGCCTGTGGCCCACCCAGAGTCCGCTTTCAGCGAACGGCGGGTGGGATTCACCCACCTCACTGCCAGTGCAGTAGGTCCGAACCCCTGCGGTTCGGACAGAATAGGTGCGGACATCGTCCGATCAATGCGCCGTCAGCACCGCGTGCGGGTGAAGTTATCGATGGCATCGTGGGGTACCTTGATTTGCACGCGGAGCTGACCTACGTCGCCGGCAAATGACGCAGCATTCGCGAGGTATCGTGGTGCACGAGGACGTACACCACGCACAGACCGCGAGTTATCGTGGTGCACGAGGAACACCACGCACGGAAAAGCGTCACGTGTCGTCCGTCTTCGACGGCCTAGCACGTGACGCAACGTCTATGGGGTTGCTTGGTGCACGGGGAGGTACACCACGCCCGGGAAGATAGCGCACCGTGACTGAAGTCACAGCCACGGAGCATGCGGGCCCTGCATGCAGCTTCGGCCTATGATATCAGGTTGAAGTAGTTGTCGAGGAGTTTGAAGCCGAGCGTACGGGTGTTCTCGGCGACGGCTTTGTAGTTTTCAGTTATCTCGTCCTTCGTCTTACCCTCTTCGGCCAGTTCACCAGCGTAGGCATCGCACCACAGCGGGACCTCATCGGGATCCGCTTCGAGATGGAACTGCAGGCCGACCAGGTTGTCCTTCCGAAACGCTTGGTTCTTGCAGTCTTCGGACTTTGCAAGATGAGTCGCGCCGAAGGGGATACGGAAGGTGTCGCCGTGCCATTGGAAGACCTTAAACTCGGCAGGGAAGCCTTCGAAAAGCGGATCGGAGGCGCCTTCGTCGGTAAGCTGGACGGGCAGGGGGCCGATCTCTTTGACCTTGTTGGCCTGTACGCGGGCGCCGAGGGCGTGGGCGAGGAGTTGGGCGCCGAAGCAGATTCCGAGGATCGGCTTCTGTTCGTGGATGGTGCGTGTGATCAGCGTGAAGAGATTGATGAGATAGTCATGCTTGCGGTACTCGGTGACCGAGGTGGGGGTGCCGAGGACGACGAGGAGATCAAGTTCGTCCGGTTCAGGAATCCGTTCACCTGCGAATGACCGGACGACATTGAACGGGATTTTGCGATCTTTGAAGTAGGCGCCGATAGTTCCGGGAGACTCTATCTCACAGTTTTGTATAACGATTACAGGCTTCATACTCTTCCTCTGTGGTAAACGACAAAGCCCGGGTCAGCCCGGGCTTTGTTATGGTTGCTTCCGATTCAGATCCCACCTGCCGTCCGCCGCAGGCGGACTTTAGGTGGGCCACAAAAAGCCCGATGATGGGGCACAAAGCCCGATGATGGGGCACAAAGCCGTCCGAACCACAGGGGTTCGGACCTACGACTATTCAATCCCATTGCGACCGTTCAATCCCACCTGCCGTCCGCCGGAGGCGGACTTTAGGTGGGCCACAAAGCCCGATGATGGGCCACAAAGAGGCCGATGATGGGGCACAAAGCCGTCCGAACCGCAGGGGTTCGGACCTACACCAGTTCTTTTGCGAACTGGGGGAGACCGAAAGCGCTGAGGTGCGTCTCAGCGTTGTAGTAGCGCGTTTTCAGTCCCAGCTTTTCCCAGCGAGCGCGGTCGAAGTTTCCGATCGGGTCGTACTTCTTGGAGCAGAAGGCAAACGACCAGAGGCTCGACGGGTAAATCGGCATGAAGCAGATGTACATCCGGACGATCGGGAAGATGTCTTTCAGGTTGGCGTACATCTTCCGGATGATGTCCTTGTTGAAATAGGGTGACTCCGACTGCGCCACCATGATGCCGTCGTCGTTGAGGCGGTCGTAGACCGTCTGGTGGAACGGCTTCTGGAAGAGCTCTTCGGCCGGTCCGACCGGGTCGGAGAGGTCGAGCGTGATGATGTCGAAACGCTGGTCGCTGTTTTCGATGTACTTCTTGCCGTCTTCAAAGACGAGACTGGCCCGGGCGTCGTCGGCACCGACAGTCAGGTGCGGCAGGTGTTTGCGAGTGGTGTCGACGACTTTCCGGTCGATCTCACACATGGTGCATTGTTTGACTTCGGGATGCTTCATGACTTCGGTCAGCGTGCCGCAGTCGCCGCCGCCGATGATGAGTACGTTGTCCGGTTTGGGGTGTGCAAACAGCGGTACGTGCGCCAGCATCTCGTTGTAGGCGTTGTTGTCGTTGTCGGCCACCATGAGGGAGCCGTACAACACGAGGAGCTTACCGAACAGGCTGTTCTGAATCACCTCGATCCGCTGGAACTCGGATTCGGTTGACTCGAGGATGCGATCCACTTTGAGGGTCAGACCGGCAGCGCCGCGAGTCAGTTCGCTGTACCAGAGGTTCATGGGGTTTTCGAGGGTTTTGTCGGTAACCCGGAGTCCCTGGGCTGTGTTTTCGGAAGCCATGAGCATCAGTCCTTCAGTCGATAACGCGGTACTGCGGCCGCTTGAGTGAGTTGAAGTCGGAACCCGATACGGCGCAGTAGGCGCCGGTGCGCGGGAAGATCAGCAGATCGCCGATTTCGAGTTCGGGCAGCAGGAGTCCGTCGTACAGTGTGTCGAAGGAATCGCAGGTTGGTCCGGCCAGTACAGAGAGAAGCTCTTCGCCCTTGCTGTCGGAGACCACCGGATACTGACAGTGGTCGAATACGATTCCCGAGAAAGTCGAGTAGATACCGTCGTCCAAGTAGTACCACACCTTGCCGTCGCGCTCGGACTTGCCGATGACGCTGGCGATGAGGGTGACGGCGCGGGCGGAGACGAACCGGCCCGGTTCGCAGACGATGCGGATATTGGGGCGAATGAGCTCGTCGAGGGTTTCGCCGATCGGCTGGCAGAACTCGTGAATGTCCGGGACGGGCTCGACGTAGGGGACCGGGAAGCCGCCGCCGATATCGAGCAGGCGAATGGTGTGCCCTTCGTTTTCGAGCTGGGCTATCAGCTCGTGGGCGGCCATGATCGCCTTGACGTAGTTCTCCGGATAGATGCACTGGGAGCCGATATGGAAGCAGAGTCCGTGGACAGTGTGACCGGTCTCACGGATCAGATTCGCCAGCGGCAGGACTTCTTCCACCGTGCAGCCGAATTTGTACTGCAGGTTAACGACGGCGGTGGTGTTCAGATGCACCCGATAGCGAATGAGGATTTTGAGCTTGTGATCGGTGATCCGCTTGAGCTTGGCGACCTCGGCGGGGTTGTCGACCACAAACGTTTCCACGCCGGCTTCGAGCGCTTTGTCAAACTCGGCCGGGGTCTTTATCGGGTGGGTGTGTATGAGCGTTTTCGGATTGACACCGGTTTGCAGGACGGTCGCTATTTCACCGGCCGAGCAGACGTCGAAATTGCCGCCCGCGGCGAAGACTTCCTTTGCGATCGCCGGGTGGTTGTTCGACTTGACGGCATAATAGATTTCGGCTCGTGGGAGAGCCGAGCGGAGATCTTCGACCGCACGGCGGATTTCCGAGCGTGACAGCAGCAGCAAGGGGCTGTCGAGCCCTTTTTGGGCAAAAAGATCCCTCACCAGCGCGATGTCGAGCCCGCCCATCAGGGCGGTCTGTTCCATCATGCTGACATCAATCGAAGACGTCATGTAGGTTCCTCCGGGCAGCCACTACGTGGCTGCGTTAATGGATTGGGGGACCGGCTTGTGGTCGATGATTTCGTCGATGTCCGACGGGATACCGCGGCGCATTTCCTTGATGTCGGCCCGTTTGCACCCGAGTTTTTCCTTCATATACTCGGCGGCTTTGGTCGGATCGACGGACTGGCCGCAGGTGAAGAAATCAACTGCCGCATAGCCATACTCAGGCCAGGAGTGGATCGAGATGTGCGACTCAGCGATAATCACAGCACCGGAAACCCCCTGGGGATTGTAGCGATGAAAGACGGAACGCACGATAGTGGCGCCCGATCGTCGGACGGCCTCATTCATGTGGTGTTCGAGATATGCTAAGTCGTCAAGTGCCTTGCGGTCACAGTCACAGTACTCGACTATCAGGTGACGTCCGAGTATTCGCATTTTCGATCCCTCCTTCAGCGGCTAAGGGTTTCGGGCCTGTCAATTTACATCAACGGTGGGCTGGTGACCCACACGATTTTCACCATATCGGAGCCGTCGTTCCGCAGTTGGTGATCGCGGTCGGACGAGAAATAGAAGCAATGGTCTGAGGGTACGCGATAGACCTTTCGATTGATTGCCAGGGTCGCGGTGCCGCTCAGCACGTAGCCAAACTGCTCGCCGGGCAGCGGTCCCTGTTTGTCGAGAGACTCGCCCGGTTCCAGTTCGAGCAGGATAGGATCCATCAGGTTATTCGTCGAGCCGGGCACGAGTACATCGAATCGGCGCACGGCGCGGCGATCGATCGGTACCCGGTCATCGGGCCCAAAAACGACCTTGGTATCTTCGACCTCGGCAAAGAACTCTCCCATCGAAATCCCCAGGGCGCCGAGGATGTCGGCGAGGGAATCGACAGAGATAGAGGTCTGGTCGTTCTCGAGCTGCGAGATGAACCCTTTGGTCAGTTGGGCGCGATCAGCCAGCTCCGCCTGGGTGAGTTCGGACGCCAACCGTAAGTTCTTGATTCTCTCGCCGATACGAAGATCCATGGGTTCCTGTTCGGTCCTTCATGTGTTTAATAAACACGAACTTTTTGTTTAGTAAAGACCGCCAAATATACAATGAGTTAGCAACTTGTCAAGACCTTTTTGGGTCGTCTGAGGCGGTTTTTTTGAAGAAATCGGGTGCCCGAATCTGGACATAGCTGCTCTTTGTTCTGAGTGTCCGCTGGGTATAAAAGATTGACATTGATGGAGACCGAAACTACCTTCCGTATACCATCCACCTATCACTGTTACATCAATCAGGAGCTATCATGAGAAATGCATGTGCGCTGTGCATTGGGCTGTTGCTCTGCGTGTCGGTGGCGACTGCAGGGCCGGCCAAATTCGGGGTCGGCGCCTTTGGGGGCGTTAACATACCGGTGGTGCAGGACGATCAGGCATCGGGGCCGATGTTCGGTTTCAAGATGCGGTATCAGATGATGCCGATAATCACGATCGAGCCGTTTATCGCGTTCACGAGCTACGGGGCACCGGAAAACGACGACTTCGATTTCGATATCGACGGATCTTCGATCACGTCGTTTGGTGTTGATGCAACCCTGGGTAATCCGGTCGGCAAGATGGGGTTCAAGCCGTATTTCGTGCTTGGGCTCGGCTTGTACGACCAGAGCAACGATCAGGTCGACGCGGTTTTCGGTGAAGCCGGCTCGCAGGCGGGGTTGTCGGGGGGATTCGGATTCGGGATCGGGCTGTCGCCGCAGTTTGATCTGGATCTTCGCGGAAAAGCCCATATAGCCGGGACCGATGGCGACGCATCGAAGAAGTCGATCTCGATAACCGGCGGTCTCAACTACTACTTCGGCCAGAACTAGGAGGCAGCCATGTACAAATCAAAAGGCTTTTTGCTGATAGTCGGACTGGCCTGCCTGGCGCTTCTGGCGGTTGGGTGCAAGATCATTTCCGGCTCGTTCCTGGTGGTAGAGAACCTGGAGTTCACCACGCACACCGGATTCTACAGTTTGGCTGTGGATCTGACCGACAATGACGTGTGGGAGGACCACGCGGACGAGATCGACGACATCGAAGTGATTGGGTTTGAGTTGTGGATTACCAATCAGTCGACGACGGCGTGGACGTACTCAGCATATATTGATGAGCCGACCAGTCCGATGTGGGACAACGCCGGAGAGGTCGAAGCCAACGCCACGCGGTTTTTCGGCGAGCTGTCGGTGCCGGCCGGGACGCCGAGCGCGGGTTCGAGCAAGTTCGTGAGTTACGCGAGTTCGTTTAAATACCTGAGCAACATCTCGACCCTGAAGAATCTCGTGAAGAAGGGTGCGTTCGATCTCTATGGGATTTCGACCGGGGGTGGTTCGGGTCGAATCGATTCGCTCAAGCTGATCATAACGGTCGCTGCTACTGACTAGAAAACGAGACCAACTGATACGTGGGGCCCGGCTTCTGTTCGAAGCCGGGCTTTTTATATTGCGCCCGTTTTCCGGTTGATGGCGGCGGGAGGTTCTGTACACTGGACTTGCCAAACGCGCTATTTCTTGTACATTACGGCCCAATGTGGAATATACAGGTCAATGAAAAGGAGTGGTCACCATAGCCAAGTTTGACATAGTGATTATCGGTGGCGGCCCGGGCGGGTATACTGCCGGTATTCGGGCGGCCATGAAGGGCGCCAGGACGGCGGTTGTCGAGGCGCGTGAGCTGGGTGGAGTCTGCCTGAACCGGGGGTGTATTCCTTCGAAAGCGCTGATTGCGTCGGCAGCCCAGTATTACAAGATGAAGCACGCTGCGGATTACGGTATCTCGCTGCAGGCGCCGCCGGTCTACGACTGGCCGGCGATGTTGCAGCGGAAGGACAAGATAGTCGCTACGATGACCGGGGGTATCGGGCAGCTGTTCAAGTCTCACGGGGTCGAACATTTCCAGGGGTTCGGGAAGATCACCGGGCCGGAGGAAGTGACGGTTTTTGATGAGAGCGGCAAGGAGTCGGTCCTCCAGGCGAAAAATATCATCGTCGCAACCGGATCCCGCTCGCTGAGCCTGCCGGCGTTTCCGATCGACGGCAAACGGATACTGACATCGGACCACCTGCTGGAACTGCCGCACCTGCCGGAGAAGATGTTGATAATCGGCGCCGGGGTGATCGGCTGTGAGTGGGCGTTTATGTTGTCGATGCTCGACGTGCAGGTGGAGATGGTCGAGATGCTGGACCACGCCCTGCCGATGGAGGACGAGAACAGTTCGTCGCTGATCGAACGCGAGTTGAAGAAGAACAAGGTCAAACTGCATACCAAGACGCGGGTGGAGTCGGTGACGCCCGGGCCCGAGGGCGTGCAGGCGAAGCTGTCGGGCGGTGCGACGATCAATGCCAACCAGGTGCTGGTGTCGATTGGCCGGGCGTTTATGACCGAGGATATGGGGCTGGAAGAAGTCGGTGTCAATCTCAACAAAAACGGCTCGATCAAGACCGGTCCGGATATGCGGACGAATATCAAGAATGTTTATGCGATCGGTGATGTCCGGGGTGAGATTCTTCTGGCTTATACCGCCGTCCACGACGGCGGCGTCGCGGTGGACAACTGCCTTGGCGAGAAAGCGAAGAAGGACTACACTGGGGTGCCGTCGGTGATTTTCACGCACCCGGAGGTCGCCTCGGTGGGCCTGCGAGAGAAGGAAGCATCGGAGAAGCACGAGCTTGCCATCGGCAAGTTCCCGCTTCGGGCGCTCGGCAAAGCGCACGCTGAGAATGAAATCGCCGGCGAAGTGAAGCTGATCGGTGACAAAAAGACCGATAAGCTGCTGGGCGTGCATGTTGTGGGCGCGCATGCGACCGAGATTATCCACACCGCGGCGCTGGCGATCAATCGGGGACTGACCGTAACGCAGCTGGGGTCGCTGATTTTCGGCCATCCGGTGATATCGGAGTCGATCATGGAAGCGGCTCACGATCTGCACGGGATGTCGGTACATCTGGCGAAAAAACGCACGTGAGGCGGGTCGTAGTTCCTGCGGAAGGTGCTGGATTTGGCGCAGGACCTGCGTTATTGATGTTGAGGCGCAGTTTTGGCACAGGCGCAGATTGCGACGGGAAAAATCGTGTCCCCGCGCGTAATGCACTGGTTAACAGCACTTTAGTTTACTTATTGGTTCTTGGATAGCGGATATCGAGGCGCAGGAGTTGCGCATGGTAGAATTTGGCGTCTTCGTCTGGGAGGGTGTTCAGCCGGTTAAGAGATTGTTGACTAAGAGATTACGGTGTGCCTCAAGGGATTGTTTCAGATTGGCACGTCGGTTGCAGTACATCCCCACGTAGTTACTCTTGAATATACGCAGTATGGCGGTGAAGGGTATTTAAGAGGTGGGGATGAAGGAGTTGGTTTGTGAGGGACCAACTCCTTTCTTTTTGTTACGTTCTTTCTTAACAATTGCTTACGATGTCCTCGTTACTCCGCTCCTGACCAAAGTGGCCTCCAGATCATGTCAAAACGTCCCAGGCGGTGCCACTATCGGCCTTGACCGTCCTCACCGGTTTCGTATGTCCTACTCCTAATAAGAACCTCACTCGATATAGCCCGCAATCGTATCAAGGTTGACTCACGCGATCCACAGTGAGTGGGGGGCTCCGATGTATCGACTTGGAGGAACGCGGAATTGTTGTGAGCGACGCAATCATCTCTCTAATCTCCGAGATGTACGCCAAGCTCAAGAGAGGGAGCAATGCTCGCTTCGTGTTTGACGGCCGCTCGGGAAAGAAGTCGGGTTTGCACCTGCGCGAGAAACTGATTCAGATCGCCAAGAAGGCCGGCATCGAAAACCTGACCAAGATCCACACCCTCCGTCACACCTTCGCCAGTCACCTGGTGATGCGGGGAGTCGACCTGCCCACGGTCCAGAAGCTCATGGGCCATACCGACATCAAGACCACCATGATCTACGCCCACGTCGCGCCCGATCATCTGTCTGATGCGGTGAATAAGTTGAATTTCAGATAGCGCGAAAGCATCCCGATTGAGCCTCTTGACAGAAGTCAGTCCACAGGCTATTTTCGAGCAACATCGACACTCATGTCCATTGTGGGAGGGGCGTCACAATGCAATCCCGAAGCGCATCGTTGGGGGCTCTGGTCTTCTGTCACATTGTTGTCAGTCTCTACGCATCACCATTTGTCTGCGACGGAATCGTTGCTGAGGAGACCAACAGGAGGTCCAAACTCTCGACGGGTTCCGACTCCATCACCGTACTCGATTCGATTCCTCAGTTGAAGACAATAGTGGTTACGGCGTCGCGATCACCGAGGGAGCTCTTCAGAACGCCTTCGTCAGTTATTACTCAGCAGGGAACCGCGATTGAGCATGGAGCGGCCGCTCGCACTATTCCGGACGCTGTTGGGGCTGTTCCAGGGGTCAACATTCAGCGAACCTCTAGCGGTCAGGGATCACCGTTCCTCCGAGGTTTCACGGGCTTCAGGACTCTGCTCCTTGTCGACAACATCCGAGTCAACAACTCCGTTTTTCGTGATGGTCCCAATCAGTACCTATGTACCATTGATCCGTTCATGATAGATAGGATAGAAGTAGCAATGGGGCCGGGATCAACGATGTATGGCAGTGATGCGGTTGGTGGTGTGGTTAATATGCTGACGACACCGATATCAAATTCGGCGGGTCTCCGCAAACCACTCGCGAGAGCCTATAGTCGATACTCTACAGCAGACAACTCGTCCCTGAATCACCTCGAGAGCAGGATTGGGTCTGGGCGTTGTGCAATTTCTGGTGGTGCGACTCTGGGGCGATTCGGAGATCTGAGAGCCGGAGGAAACACCGGCGTGCAGTCAAAGTCTGGCTACGATATCCACAGCGCCGACCTCAAGGCGTCAGCCCAGTTCCGCGTACACGACGAGTTCGTTGTCGCGTTCCAAACGCTGACGCAAGAGGATGTATGGCGTACCCACAAGACAATCTATGGTTTTTCTTGGAACGGGACTGATGTTGGATCAGACCTTCGTCACTCGTTTGATCAGTCTCGCCGACTGTGGTACGGGCGCTATACCATGCGGAGCGGAGCACCAACGATCAAAGAAGTGCAGGCGACGCTATCATATCATCGACAGAAAGAAGATCGTAGGCGACTCCGCTCTGGCAACAGGTATGACGAACAAGGCTTCAAGGTTGGAACATTGGGCGTCAGTCTTCAAGCGGAGGGAGATGTGGACGGATTGGCAATCGTATGCGGGGGCGAAGGCTATTTGGACAACGTTGATAGCTACCGGCGTAGTTTCATCGGTGAAGATGGTCCCCTGGTGAGCACCAGCATCCAGGGTCCGGTAGGGGACGACGCCACCTATGGACAGTATAGCCTCTATATAGATGCTACAGCGAACCTATCCTCAAGATTCTCCCTGAACTTTGGCACACGACTGAGTCACTACCGCTGCAATGCCGAGAGAGTCGAGGACCCTCAGTCCGGTGAGCCGTATTCTATAAGGAAAGACTGGACCGGCGTGACATCGCATCTTCGTTCGTCGTACTATCCCGACGGCGGTCAGCGGTGGCATTGTTACGTGAGTGTGGGGCAGTCCTTCAGAGCACCCAACCTCTCGGATCTCACAAGGTTCGATGTGGCACGAAGTAATGAAGTTGAAACGCCCACCGCCGCTCTATCACCCGAGAGGTACACCACACTCGAAACTGGGATCAAGCTACGAAACCGATCCTCTTGGGGAAGCGTTGGATTGTACTATACGTTTATTCGCAAGATGATTGTACGGACACCTACCGGTCGACAGATCGACGGAGCATGGGAGGTGACCAAGACAAATTCCGGTAATGGGTACGTTTACGGCTTAGAGCTTTCAGCTACGCACAATTTCCATGAATCCTGGTCAACCACGCTGGCGTATGGCGTACTGGACGGTGAGGTAGCGGTATATCCGGACACTGATGCAATGGCTGTAGACGAACCGCTTGATCGGAAGCCGCCACAGAAACTGAGGGTGTCTCTCGATTATCACCCGCAGAGAAATGGTTTCTCAATTGGCGTGACGACCGAACTTGTGGCGGCACGGCGGGACCTCTCCACGCGGGATGAGGAGGACACACAACGCATTCCGCCCGATGGAACTCCAGGGTATGCGGTCTTCGGTGTTGTCACTACGTACAAGATCTCTCCAGGCCTCTTGGCAGGCGCACGACTGGGAAACATCCTTGACAGGGGTTATCGCACGCACGGTTCTGGACTCAATGAGCCCGGTCGAGATTTCTCGATATTCCTGGATGCGTCGATACGATAGCCCCGTTACGGGGCCGAGCGATCACAACTCTGCGGCTACCGAGATTAGGAAAGAGCGTGGGGGAGCTGGGTAAAGGCGCTCTTCATCCATCAGACCCAAGTACCCCGAGACAGGGACTCTTCGGTTCAATAGATTCTCTACCGATCCGACGACCCGCAACGAGCCGATTTCAATGCCAGTTCGAATGGCAGCGATGGCGAATCCGGCGATTCGGGCGGTATTGGCCTGGTCGAGCCATTGTGCGCCACAGCCTCTAACAGTTACTTCAAAGAAGCTGCCCCGAAGGGGGGTCAACCTCATTGAGGAGCTGAACGAAAGTTCCGGTACCCCATTGATCAGATTGCCTTCTTGGTCTCCGCTCCTAATGCGAGCAGAGACCAGACTAAGGGATGATGAAAGTTCCAGCGCTGGCACGACCCTCGCCTTTCCAGCGATATCAACTCCAAAGTGACGTGACTCCCCGATGTTCTCGTAGTGCATGGTCGCCAGATCAAAGTCTATCTCATTTCTGAGGTTGTATAGGAAGGCAGTTACCTGGAAGGCGTGCCCCAGTGCATCTGACCATCGACAGCCGACCTCCCAATGGTGCCCCCTCATGGCCTGAAGACTCGGATTAGACAAGGAGAGATAGCCAGTGAAATACGGCGTCTGCGCAAAGAATGGGGGTGAGCTGTATAGGTGGTTCAGTGTCGGCGATTTGAAAGACGAAGCATACGAAACAAACCCTGATGACTTTCGAGAGAAAGTCGAGTTTAGGGCCACTCTATAGGTGGCTTGAGTTGATTCTTGGTCAACAGAGGACGCCAAGGCATGTGTCGCGCTCTGATCATACGCGAAATCACTCTTGGTGTAGTCTAACCTGGTGGAGATGATTAGCGTGATGCGGGATGACGTGGACCAGCGTGTTTCCACAAATATGGCGGCCGATGATTTATCGCCCTCACCGGACTCTACAAGAGTCGTCCCAGGTTCCTCCATGTCCCAGTACCGAGTCGAGAGGCGACCGAAGTCGAACTCTGTTCCAAAGAGTGTCGTTACCGGCCTGTTTATAAGATGCAGATGTTTTTGGAGATAACCCCGCAAGCCTACGGCCGACAATTCCGGGTCTTGTCGCAACCGTGATGTGAGAGTCAGCACGTTTTCTTGTTTACCGAACTTGGCGAAGCCACTCCAACCAAAGTCGGAAGTGGGGGATAGCCGGTGCAAGCCGGTGATGGCCAACAAGAGATCGGATTGATCGCGGGAATCTTGAACTGGTCTTCCGAAGAGGTCGAATCCTTCAGATGAGTATTCCGTCCCGAGGATCTCCGGAGTCAAGGCGCCCGGCACTTCCTCTATCACTCGGTTAAGCATGGCGATCCCCGCCAGGTAGCCCCAGTCACGATCAGTCCTGAGAGTGAGTCCGAGACCGAACGACTCAAATGTAGAATGACTGCGCCAGCCATTGTTTCGTCCGAAGCCTGCCGCAAGAGATATGGACTGCCTGCCGAATTGAGTACTCCCCTTGACTCGGTAGGCATTGGCATTGTCTGACCCCACCATAGAAGTCACTCGTAAGAAGCGGGTTTGCAGGTCCCGGTTTGACGACAATGCGATTAGTCCGCCCACTCCGAAGTCCCCGTAGGCGGCGGAAACCGGACCCTTGATGACTTCAACTCGGTCTGGCTGTATGGCACCTGACAACTCCCATGCAGCCAGACCGGTCGAGAAATCGTTCAAGGGAATGCCTTCGTACATTACCAGCAGATACTCCGACTGCCCGCCTCCATAGAAGCCCCTGACGTCGACGTCCCGGTGACCCCAGAGGTTTCCCGCGGGGATGGTACGTATGCCCCCAATATCGTCCAGCATGTTTGCGATGGACCATGTGGACTGATAGTCCTCTGTTTGAATACTTCGAATCTCAATGGAGGACGGAATGGCGACAAGCGCCTGTGGGCTCCGGGTGGCGCTTACGACTACCGTGTCGGGGAGTTCGTAGTCCGGTAGTACAATTCGCTCTTCATGAGTCAATGAATCGGATTCAGATTCCGCACGAGAGAAGTTCGGTAGACCAACCAGGAGCAGACATGCAACAACATGCCAGCCTATTAGCGATCTGGCCAGTTTCTGAGGATCGGCTGCAGACGCAAAGAGAGTAGAAGACACTATACACCCCCGTAGTCTTGTCTGATATTTATCGCAAAGAAGACCAATAAAGTCAAGTGGATTGATCCCGTACAGGCGCATTTGTGGAGCGACTGCACTATTTTCACTTGACACAGATACGAGTGAATCCGTAGATTCGAGGAGGTTGGGACGGGGTAGCATGGGGGGTCATGCAACGGACTCCTTCGACTCCTGCTCTACTCGTAAATCTACGACATCGCATCTTAGAACGACATCTCTGTCAGTTACTACACCTGGTGTGGGACGCGCACCACCGGGTAAAGGGGGATCTGTTGTTGTTGCCATCACATCGGATGGTTGCGATCGCTAGCACGGTGCTCTTCTGTGTAGTATCAATTGCTCCATGTCTTCAGTCTTCCGACACAATCCGAGCAGAGGGAGATATCTATACGGCGTTCCAGGCTATTGGACCGAACCTGTATGCACTCGGGAATGTCACAGTAAACAGTGAATCCGGTGAAATCAGGGTGCCTGGGAAGGTGAACATGTCTCGCGGACTTGTCGAATATCTTGCTACAACTCCTTATGGGAAAACCCACGAATCGGTTCTCACACTCGATATGCGGCCCCTGCACCTCCAGCTTGCTCTCCTTCTCCTTGGTGTGGAACCGGGTGGAAATATCGCCTTTCAGGGGGATACAAATGTACCCGCAGGGGATCTCGTATCCATCCATGTCGAGTGGGTCAGCGGTGGCGATACTGTCCGTCACGCGGCATCAGATCTCGTCTCGGACTATACCGGCGGACTGACGATGAGTGAGACTGACTGGGTGTTCACCGGATCGTTCGTCGTGCAAGACGGTATCGCTGCTGATGTGAGTGGATCACTGATTGCAACGTACAGTGACCCGGAAGCCATCCTGAACAACCCCCTTGAAGGGCGAGTTGATGACGAAGTGTATGGCGCAAATGAAGCGATTCTGCCGGAACCCGACACGCCAGTTCTCATGATCATAACCGCATCCAAGAAGGACCACAAAGATGATAAATAGCTACCGCCTCGTTTCTTTTTTACTACTACTCCTTCTGCCCGTCAATAGAGTCGTTGCAGACAGCACCTCCGCCAAGCAAGGTAGACTTCTTGTCGATCTCTCACTTCAGAAAGAGATCCAACACAGCATATCAAACGGGTTATCGTTCCTCGCCGGCACGCAGAAGGAGGACGGTTCGTGGAGCAACTATCCCGGGGTGACCGGGCTGGTGCTCACAGCGTTCTTACGCTCAGATGTTGACACGCAGCAGAAGTACGGTCTGGCGATCGACCGTGCCTTGGGCTATGTCATGGGAAACGTCCACGACAACGGAGGTATCTACCCGGAGTTCGAACCCCAACTGCGATCGTACAACACGGCGGTTTGCTTGATGGCCCTTGTCGAAGCCGACGATCCTCGATTTGCCGAGATCATTATTAACGCTCGCGACTACTTGCTATCTCTGCAAGCGGATGAGGATGAGAGCATTGCTCGCGACAGCAGTACGTATGGCGGGATCGGCTACAATCGTGATGAGCGATCGGATATCTCCAATATGCAGTTTGCACTGGAGGCCCTTCGAGCGTCGGAGGAATACAAGCCTTCGTCCGAGTTTGGCGCCCGTGTGGAGTACCGTGGAGACGTGGTATCGGAAGTCGTCGAAACCACGAATAAGGAGTTGTTCTGGGAAAAGGCGATCATTTTTCTCCAGAGATGCCAGAACTACAAGAAATACAATGATTATGAGTGGGCAGGAGACGACGGTGGCTTTGTATACTATCCCGGCGTTTCGAAGGCCGGGGGCACTACGTCGTACGGCGGGATGACTTATGCCGGCATGAAGAGCCTGATTCACGCAGGACTCACTCCGGACGACGAGAGGGTACAGGCCGCCTACGGTTGGATACGGGCGAACTATACGGTCGATCACAACCCGGAGCTCGGTGAGCAGGGGCTTTTCTATTACTATCACACGATGGCTAAGGCGCTCACGATCTATGGCACGGATTATGTAATCGACACTGCCGAAACGGCTCACAATTGGCGTGAGGATTTGGCAAGTAAACTCATTGAAATACAGAAGGCCGACGGCAGTTGGGTCAACGAGAACGGCCGGTGGTGGGAAAACAACCCCGACCTGGTCACAGCCTACTGTCTGATGGCGTTGGAAGAGATTGTGGCAGAAACAAGTGCGAGGGAGTAATACTGGAGGACAGGGTATGAAGCGCGTGACGCAGATTCTCATGATTCTGAGCTTGTTTTGCTCAGTTTTCGGATCAATCTTGGCTGATGAAGAGACTCCAGACTGGTCAGAGATCATAGAAACCAATCGCTCCATCATTAACAATCTGTTGAATGAACTTGGTCCAGGTACAGAGACCGTCTTCATAGGAGACATGGCTTTCAGATCACAAGATCTTTACCAGTTCTGGTGTCCAGAAGAACCTGGTAAATCAGCATTTACTGGAACATCTTGGACTGATGGCAAGGTCTATTACACCTTCGTCACCACGGGCGACGGCGCCGTTGACGCTCAAGATCAAAGTGCATTCAGAGAGGCTACAACATGGTGGGAGTGTACTGCACAACTCGAGTTTATAGAGGTCAGCCCCGGTGACCAATCGAATTACATCGAAGTACACAGTGGTGATGGCAATTGGTCCTATGTCGGCATGATAGGTGGCTTGCAGGAACTAGAGATCTTTAACTGGAATCGAGTAGGGATAATAGCCCATGAAATCGGACACGCATTGGGATTGTCCCATGAGCATCAACGATCTGACCGTGACAACTACATCACGATTCTCTTTGACAACATAGACGACTCAGACTGTGACGAAAGCTGCCAGAACACAAACTTTGGACTGATATCAGCTACGGTAAACCTTTCGGGGTACGACTTTCAATCCCTGATGCATTACGGCAGAAGTGCTTTCGGCTCAGGGGACCTCAACACTATTGAACCACTGGCGCCCTATTCCGACTACCTCACCGTCATTGGACAGCGCAGTTACATCAGCTACAGAGACACTGAGGGTATGGCTGAACGTTACGGGAGAAGGGTTGAGATACTGATTCCGGCAACCGGGGAACCAGTCATCACGAGAATGACACCTCGCTGGTACTGGTGGGATGATGTAGAGAACATCGACATCCAGGTGAGCGTGTTTGACGAGGATGGCGATGCAGTGACTGGACTATCATCCACAGATTTCGCTGTTCTTGTCAATGACGAAGACGTTGATGAGATTAACTCAGTTTCTGGATCCGCTGGTCACTACACTCTTAACATCACACCTCGGGTTCTTGAGGAGGGGCTCTACGACTTGAAAGTCATTTATGTCGGTCTCGCTGATGAACCCATTGGTGTCGGTGTTAAAGAGGGCTCTGTACTATACACGAACCAGCCTTTGGTAGAGCGTGGATTGCGATGGCTTCGTGAGCGGCAGACCGCATCCGGCTACTGGAACGGACCAAGTGGGTATTCCGACCGCTGCGGGGTAACTGGACTTGCACTTCAGGCGTTCCTGGCTGCGGGATGTTCTCCTGACGACGACGAAGATGTCCGGCGAGGAATTCAGTATCTGCTGGACCATCAGCAGGGCAATGGAGGGATTTACTATAACGGCTTCCGGTCCGGCTACAAGACGGCGATGGCACTCACTGCACTGAAGTCTGCCGCGAAATATAATCCAAGCAATTTGGCGCAGATAGAGAGCGCGATCACCGCTGCGGAGAATTTCTATGTCAATAGACAGCACCCAACCTACGGTGGATGGCGCTACGAGCCACAGAATGGCTATGACTATGATCTGTCGGTAAGTCAGTGGCCAATACTGGCGCTCAAGGGGGTGGACAATGCTACGCTTTGGGACAGGGTGAGACGTCTTCTTCACACCTACTGTCGTCATAGCTCGGGTGGCTACAAGTATCAATACTACTCTGGTGTCTCGGCAACGATGACGTGCGCAGGAATCTGGGGCGAAGTGATTGCTGGCGGACCGCAGTCAAACATCGATGCCGCGTTTCAGTGGCTTGAGAATCAATACGGCAGTGCGACAGGAATTGTAAACGCCTATGACCGAGCTCAGAGATACTACTACCTTTACAGTCTGGCGAAAGCCTGCGCATTGGCTGGCAAGACGAGACTTGCGGGAGAAAATTGGTTCGAGATCCTCACCGATCGATTGGACGATACACAGCAATTGGATTTCTGGCACACTCAAGGCTATTGGCATAACTCTTACGTAGCTTGGGAAAACGACGAAATGTCAACTGCCTTAGCGCTCTTGTCTCTTCAGGTCGGGACTGTTCCCCCCGACAGCCGCATGCGCGTTTACTTCGTGAACAACGGACCGCCAAAAGACAACTCGGCCTCGCGTTACTCCCAGGCCAGCGCTTCGACAATGCCGAGTGAGATTCAGGGTCTGTACATATCGATCTTCGATATGGATGGTAACTATGCGGGACCGGATGAGAATGGCAACTGGATAACCACCATCCCAGGTTCCCAGTGGATTAGTACCGGAGAGATTATGGAGTTCGATGTGCCACTGGAGCGCGCTTCGACCTTCTCAGGAGAGATCCACAACAATCAAAACGAGTCTGCTCTCTACACACTCCGTTTCGAAGTCTATCAGGGAGATAACCCCGATCCGGTTGACGAAGAGGAATTTGAGGGGCAGATCTTGCCTTATCAGGTGCTGGGCACCAATGCATCGGTGAACGCAATAGGTGGACTCTCGGTATACGTTTCGCCGCTTGAGATCTTCCCGCAAATGTGGCTCCTACCTGATCTCGTAGAGTTTACGCCACTTGTGAACGACACGGTCTATGAGTTCAGTTTCTTCGTCAAGGAAACAGGGGGGGCGGCCAACCTCAACAATATCGACGTATTCGTATCCTCAGATCTCCAGGATGAGGAGGGCAACATCCTGTCTCGCCATTGGTTCGCCTTCTCGCCCTCTCACGTTGATGCGGTACAGGCCGGTGATTCTGTGCTAATCACAGGTACACTGTCGATACCTGGAGCGGATGAGTTTGACGCAGAGTCGGTCGGTACTTTCGAGGGCTTGATTACTGTCGAGAGCACTCGGCAGAGTCGGGCCATCCAGGTCCGTGCTTCAGCAGGCAAGGGCGTTCTCGAGGGGTCAATTCTCGCCAATAATGGCCAGGGCGTCAACGGTGTCAGAATCGACCTGTATGACACATTGGGCAGACTCCGCGTATCGGGGACGACCGAGCGTGAGGGTCTATACTACGTCTCCGGGATTCCATTCGGGACATACTCGGTGGTAATGACAACTCCCCTGGGATATCGCACCGATGAAGAGTCCATGGTCCGAACGATCGGTCGTGAACCGACCACCGCCAACTTCACCGTGACGGCACTGAACAACGTTCCATCCCAACGAACACTCGGCTATTGGGCAGGTCAGGTAAACGCGGCTGTTCTGGGTGCTCCACGAGACTATACACCTGACCAGCTTTCTGATCTGGCAGGACTTATCAGCAATCACTTCAACAACCATCTGATGAATCCGGTCAAGGCGTATATGGTAGAAGGACCTGCCGACGCTGAAGACAGCCTGAACACGCTTGGTCTGGTTCTGGCAACCGGTGCCGTAACCGTAAATGAGCCGATACTGCAACGAACCGCTCGAAAGCAACTGGTGGCGCTCCTCTTGAACGTTGTTTCCGGAAAACTGGATCAGAACACGGTCTGCACCGAAGATGGGCACCCGGTGAGCGACGTAATCACATACGCAAACATGCTCATCTCGCAGCCTGACTCGATGTTGCCGCCCGTTCCGGAGTGGTATACTCATTCCCAATTGCCTTGGGGTCAATACGAGATTGCGGCACATCTGGCAGAGTGTGTCAATTCCGGTCTGATGCTTGCATCACATACCATTCCAATGGACATCTTGGAAGTCGCCTACCGACTCAACGAGGAGACGGTCTTGCCGGAGCATTTCTTCCTCAGCCAGAACTACCCGAACCCGTTCAATCCGACCACAGACATCGATTTCTACCTACCCGATGCCACGCATGTCACCTTGACCGTCTACAATACGTTGGGTCAAGAAGTCTGTGTCCTGCTGGATCGATTCATGCCGGCGGGGCTTCATACCGTAACATGGCGTGGCATCGACCATCAGGGTAGCAAGGTTGCAACGGGGATTTACCTCTACAGGATTGTCGCAGGTGAAAATGAATCGAATCGCAAGATGATTCTCGTCAAGTAGTATTGGTCTGACCGGCTCACTGACGGCCCGGCTGGTTCGCCAGCCGGGCCGTTGGCTTTGAGGGCCAACCGACGTCAGGCGAACCGATAGGTGCGTTGCCACGTGGTGATCCGAGTTGTGCGGAGAGGTCATTTAGTCGACGGTTCCGAGTCGATAGTACGGGTGAATATCCCGGCGCGAAGCAACTGAAGCACTGCCGACGGAGTTTGCGCTATGCCAAAACTACCCCAACCCATTCAATCCGACTACCGAGATCAGCTTCAGCCTCCCAGAGGCTTCCGACGTGCGCCTGGAGGTTTACAACGTTCTTGGTCAGCGGGTCGCAACGCTGATTGACGGGCGCGTGGAAGCCGGCATTCACACTGTTCTCTGGGACGGCTCCAGAGTGTCGAGCGGGATGTACCTGTATCGCGTCCAGGCAGGAGAGTTCATTGAGACCAAGAAGATGATGTTGCTGAAGTAAAGCGAGTGCTGCAGGGGGATACTCAAACGGAGTGAAGTCAATCCGAACGCGTTCATTCAGGCCCGGCGGTGTGAACAACATCGCCGGGCTTTGGCGTTTGGGAATCGGCTCGCACCGCCGCTTTGTCCCCACCATAGTCCTGGCGCAGTCGATGTTTCTGGTGGCAGCCGGTGCGGTTTTGGCTTTCGCGCTGTTTCCGTTGCTGCAACGGGCTCTTGAATCAATGACACCGGAGATGACGATACTGGTGGAGCCCCGGCAGTTCTTGTTGGTGGGTATCTCTGCGCTGTTCATAGCGGTTATCAGTGCCGTGCCGTCGGTCGCAAAAGCACAGTCGTTTTACGCCGAGGAGGCCTTTCTATGAGGGCGAATCCACAAAGAGGGATCGTCCTGGCCATGGATGATGTCAGCGCCTCCTTTGCGGCGGGTGGTGAATCACGGATTGTTCTGCGCGAGGTATCATTGCGGGCGGAACGTGGAGAGCTCATTCTGCTACTCGGTCCGAGCGGATCGGGTAAGACTACGCTCCTCACTATTGCGGCGGGCCTGCGACCACCGGGATCGGGTACATTGTCGCTGTTCGGAAGAGATATCCGATCGTACCGAGTGCGTGAGCTGCAGCAGATTCGCGCATCGCGAATAGGTTTTGTCTTCCAGGACTTCAAGTTGATCGAGGGATTGACCGTACGGCAGAACGTTGCTTTGCCGCTTCGTCTCGCCGGCTGGAGTGGCACGCGTATCAAAGATCGAATCGAAACGCTTCTTGGGGAGGTCGATATGCTGCGTCTTGGTGGACGGTATCCACGATCGCTCAGCCAGGGACAGCGACAGCGGGTAGCGCTGCTGCGTGCCATGGCTAATGGTGGGGAACTGATTCTGGCCGATGAACCAACCGCCTCTCTCGACCGGACCAGCAGTCTTGAGGTTATCCGCAGACTTGCCTGGTGTGCCGAACATCACCGATCGTCGGTGATCGTGGCAAGCCATGATCTGCGGATGGTCGACTCTGCGGCCCGGGTTTACCGGATCGATGATGGATCCCTGGCAGAGTGGCACCGGAGACCGGTAGTTTCCGGGACGACGAAGGAACCGCAGAGTACCCCGTAACCGGTTGCCACATGGTTAAAGGGCGATGGCTGTGCTGACGACCCCGATCGGTCACGGGCCCGCCGTGCATCCGTCCACACGGTTCTCGGCTGTTTTGGAGAGCGGCACTCGCATCCAACACCGGCTGTACGTTGTTGTTCCGTATGACTGAAAACTCTCCGTGCGGGGCCAACTCCTTTCTCTTCCGGGCTGGCATCGGTTTGTGCTTCTGCTCAGTCACGATTACCGTTGATCCCTGCCGCACAAGGAGCATCCTCGATCATCGCACTCATTCGACAGAATCCTACCTGATTGTGATCGAGTGTTGATTTCTCCACTGGGCCGTGTCGGTGTGCGGCGACATCGCGTCTTCTTCCCTGTAAGATACAGGCTCGCTATGCACCCTTGAGTATGGATGCAGATTGCAGGATGGTATGGAGTTTCGGATTGGTCAGGAGGGTAGAAAGATGAAAATGGTAGTAAGAGACTGCGCAGCCCTGGTGTTCTGTGCGGCCCTGTTGTTCGCCGGCTGCTCCAAAGACGAGAATCCGGTGGGGCCGGCCCCCGCTCCCAACCAGCCGCCGCCGGTCCAACTGATTGGATTCTGGGCCTATACATCGGCCCTCTGCAACGCGCACTACATCGAGCTTTGCGATGCGCTGGACTGGGAAGACTACAGTGAATATGCGGCGTTTGAAATCACCGACGGTTCGGGGACGAATTTCTACTACTACGAGTTTGACGCCGACCTTGACGTGACGTTTTCCAACAGCGGCCGAATCACGTTTGGCGGCAGTGAGTTTGTGGTTACCAACGGGGGAGAGTCATACTCCGGCACCTGGTCGTTGAGCGGCGACGTGCTATCGATGAACGTCGTAGACGGACAGGAGCGGATTACGCTGTTCGCTGAGAAGATCGACTGAGGCGGCCAGTCATACCGCACTGCGTTGATAGCGACAGGGGAGTGGCCGGACGGTCGCTCCCCTGTCAGTTTGTGTCGCTGTGATCCGCAGCGCCCTCTCCGCTTTCTATTTGCACCCGATTCCCGGTTACTCTATCGTAGGCATACCCACATCAGAGTGGCAACACTCAAACGCAGCTGAGAAGGATGCTATGATGAGGCGACACCTTTTTTCCCTTTCTCTTGTGACCGTGCTTCTGGCCGCCGGCGGCCCGAAGGCATCCGGGGCGGATGAGGTTGCGAGACTCCTCATTCTCGCCGACTCGCTGGTGGCGCAGGCGGAAATCGACTCCGCTTTGTCAGTTGAGTTAGCCGCACTCTCAATAGCCGAACGGGAGTTTGGTCCCACGGACACCACGGTTGCGACCGTGCTGATGTACATTGGTGCCGAGCAATGCGGATTAGGCAGGTTCGAGGAGGCGCGTTCAAGCTGGGGCAGAGCGCTTGGCATTCGCACCGAGGCTCTGGGTCCGGAGCACCCGCGGACTGCTGACTGTCGGATGAATCTCGGCCTGGTGAATCAGCGGCTGGAAGACTTTGTCCAGGCGGAAGCAGACCTTCAGGCAGCGCACGCGGCTTTTGTCGCGGCGTTTGGGGCCGAGCATGCGCGAGTTGCGAGGGCGGCGCAGAACCTGTTCGGCCTGTACCGTGATATGGGCCGGCTCGACAGTGCAGTGGTGTATGCACAGGAAGCCGTTTCCATAAGTCGGATCGTACACGGCGTCGACCATGTCATTACGGCTACCAACCTCGCAAATCTGGGCGTGGTAGAAATCGATCTCTCACGATTCGATCTGGCACGGACGTACCTCGAAGAGTCTGTATCGATCCTCGATGCGCCGGATGCATCGCCGCAGATCCGGCTGCAACTGGCCATGCAACTGAACAATCTTGGTAATGTCTACGCCGAGCTTCGCAAACAGGTGGACGCGGTGGACGCGTACCAGAGATCGCTGATTATTCGCGAAGATATCCTGGGGCCGGATCATCCCGATGTGGCCGTTACACTCGGCAATCTGGCCAGTGCGTGTGCCTCCGCCGGCATGTGGACCAGAGCCGACAGCCTGAACCGGCGGGCGCTGGCCATTCTGCAAACGTGGTATGGAAGCGACCACACGGCTCTCACCCACACTTTGGTGAACCTCGCCTCGATCGCGCATCGCCAGGGAAGCATCGACGAAGCGTACGACTACTACCAGCGCGCGCTTGATATCAGAAGCAGAGCTTTTGGGGAGATACACCCGGGAGTTGCCAGTATCTGCTACAGTATAGCCACCCTGGACTTCTCGACCGGGCGATTAGAGGATGCGCTGGCTCTCCAGCGCCGCTCTCTGGCCATTCGTCGCGAGCTTTTTGGTGATAATAACCCGGAAGTGGCCGAGAGTCTCGAGCACCTCAGCCTGCTGTACCGCGCGACGAATCAGCACCGCCTTGCCCTTGATGCAGCAGTGCAGGCCGAGTCAATTCGTCGCCGCCATCTCCTGCAGATGGCATCGGTGCTCTCGGAACGTGAGGCGCTGTCGTTTTCGGCCAGACATCGTGCATCGCTCGGGAATCTTGGGGTGTGTTATCGCGACTCCGACGCCGCGACCCGTGCGTCGTTCGCTGAGGCGATCGTGAATGCGCTGCTGTCGTCCAAGGGACTCCTGACCGATCAAATGACGGAAGTGTACCGCTGGCTGTCGTCGTCAGGTGACATCCGATCGAAAGAGATTGCCTCGCGGCTACGCAGGGCGACCGACGATCTGGCAGCGCTGTATGTAAGTGGGCCATCCGGGGAACTCAGTGCGTTTACTCAAGTGCGGGACTCGCTGCAGCGAATCGTGAATGATGCCGAGTTTCAGCTCGTGCGCGCCAGCGAGAGCTACAGGACGCTCGCGAGTCAGATCAGTGTTTCGGCCGATGATCTGGGCGAGTTGCTTCCCGCGGATGCGGCCCTCATAGAATATGTTCGGTTAGACTTTTCTCCGGCGGCGGAATCGGCCGTTCCGGCATCCTTCTACTTCGCGGTCGTAGTCAAACACGCCGCTGCGACGCACCTGATCGATCTTGGTACCGCCGTTGAGATCGATTCACTTTCCCTGAGTCTCCACCGCCATCTGGAGCAGGTCTCGCGATTCGGTACAGCACGGCCTGAAGACAAAGCCACATACCTGGCGCTCGCGCAGCCTCTGACAGAGCACATTTTGACCCCGCTGCTTCCGCTCCTTGCGGAAGCGCGCGTGATCATGATTGCCCCCGACGGTGCGCTCAATACGGTCTCCTTTGCCGCTTTGCCTCTTTCGTCGACCCGGTACGTTATCGAAGATCACGTTGTGCACTATCTCTCGGCAGGTCGAGACCTGATCCGGTTTGTCGACGCCGGGCCGCCCCGCGCAGGAATGTTCGCTCTTGGGGATCCCGACTTCAATACTGCCGTCATTCCCAAGATATCCCCGTCGTCTCCCGACGTCGCAGGGAGTGTTTTGCTGTCGGAATCGCGGCCCGTCGTTTTGAGACAGGGACTGCCCGACTGCGGGGCGCTCCGCGATTTGGTGGTAAGCCCGTTGCCATCGACGCGTGACGAGGTTGTGCGGGCGGCTGAAATGTGGCGAGAGCATAGCGGCGGGCCGGTGCTCCTCCTTACGGATACCGCAGCTACCGAGGAAGCGTTTCGGGGGCATGTCGCGGGCAAGCATGTACTCCACCTCGCAACGCACGGTTTCTTTGTTGGCGACGACTGTGAGCGCGAGGTGGCTCCATACCTGGGGGAGGAGATGTTTACGCGTCTGCCGGAGAATCCGCTGGTGTTTTCGGGTCTGTGTCTGGCGGGGGCGAATGCCCGGTTGCTGGCGTCGGCGCCCGTACCAAGTAACCAGGACGGTATCCTGACGGCACTTGAAGTGACATCGCTGGATCTCTCGGGAGTAAGACTGGCCGTACTCTCGGCGTGCGAGACCGGACTCGGTACCGGAGAGCAGGGAGAAGGGTTGTTCGGGTTGAAACGAGCGTTTCATCTGGCCGGCGTCGCGACCGTGGTAAGTTCCTTGTGGACGATTCCCGATGAAGCTACCGCGGATATCCTGGGTACACTCTACGAACGTGGAGAGCAGTCGCTACCTGATTTCCTTCGTCAACTGCAGATTGGGAAGATACGGAGCCAGCGGCAGGACGATCGCAGCGATCATCCGTTCACCTGGGGTGCGTTCACGGTTCAGGGTGAATGGCGCAATTGAAGCCATCGAATCTGAGCTTACACGCCCGGTGTCTTACTGCACATGTAACGGGCCGAACCGATATCCCGGTTCGGCCCACTCGAATGCCCCGCGTTCAAGTGCCTGCCCCCTGATGAAAGACCCGTCTGCCATCACTGAATTGTGAAATTCAGTCCGGCCATCACCGTTACCGGCATCGTGCCGCCGTATCGGGCAATGTAGTCGATGCGAAGCATCAGCGGCATGGACAATGTCGGCGTGAGCGCGATACTGGTCCCGGCTGCGCCCATCAACCCCATATTGGTACCCGTGCCGCTCGCTCCACTATAGGATGCGGAATAGTCGCTTGAATAGTTTGACTCCCAGCTCCAGTGGACAAAATGAAGTCCGAGGCCGCCCTGGATGAAGAACTGCGAATTGGGTAGAGCGTACTCGACTATTCCGAGGACAGCGATGTCATACTCAACCTCGGTATCGTAGTCTTCATCGACGAACGAGATGTCCGAACTACCGGTGTTGAACTCGGCCGAGAACAGCTTACGAATGCCAATGTCTCCTCCGAAACGGACGGCGGAATTGCTGGACAAGAAAAGCTGCAGACCCGCGCCATAGTTCGCTTTCTTGAAATCAAGGTACGAATCGAGGTTGTCACCGTCTGCGCTCACGTAGCCGAGATCATCGGCCGATGGGGAGGTCAGAGTGGTTCCGAACCAGACGTACGGCCGCAACTGCGCTTTCTGTTCAGCCATACCGGCCTGACCAAGCAGGACTGTCGCGGCCAGGATTATCACTATCGATTTCATGTCTTATTCCTTTCTTCAGTTCTCGTCTCGGTCATCAGCGCGGACCGACTGTGGTCAGGACTTTCCACAGCGGATCAGAATGAGAGTCCTACTTTCATGCCGACGGAGTTGTGTCCGGCGACTTTGACGTTCTCGATATTCACGTACAGGTGATCGTCGCCTACCGGCACCGAAACGAGGCCGTGTCGTTCATTGTATTTGCGGGCGCCCGACGGTGCGTCGATGATTGACCATATCTTCATGCCGAGAGCGAGTGCCAGACCGCCATAGGACAGGAACTCATCCCCCGACTCCGTCTCGTAGCCGTATGAGGCCCAGTAGTAGTCATCGGCCACCCAGCCGGTCTCAGGAAAATACGATACGAACAACACCAGACCCAGTATCGTGCCGCCAAGTTGGACGAGTCCTTTGGTGACATCGCCGTTGTAGAACTGGCCGCCGCCAGAGAGCAGAACGGAATAGAGCAGAGCGCTGCTTGGTTCCTTGCGAGTAAGCTGTGGTGTGGCCGACTGCTGGTTAACGACAGGCTGTGTCTGATCTATCCGGCTCGGAGGAGTTGAGCTGCCGATCGGCACGGCCGGGCTTTCTTCAGCGGCGCTGATCTTGATGACTTCAGCCATCTGGAATACGAGAATAGAGCCGTCGTCCGTCTTCAGTTTTATAGATTCACCGGACATGTCGCCCAGGATTGTGCCCGTCACAGTTCGTCCGTCTCTCAGGTGCACGGTCGATGCCGTCGCAGACGTCTGCGCCGAGAGCGATGCCGCCAGGATAAGCGCTACACAACAGATTCCAATAATCGTCTTCATGGGAGGCCTCCTTATCGAGTATTAATCTGGTCTTGTACGTTTGTTGATTCACACTTTTAAAGGTGCACGAGGAGGATTTGTCTTACACGATGGTTCGAAAAACCTCGGAAGGCCGGGGGTTCTGCCGGGGACGCCGACGGTGGTTTCTTAACCTGTTGTAAGTCAATGGGATAGTTCGTGGCCCTACGGCCAGTTCAGGATCGACACCGGTTGCGGAGGGCGATTTCAGGGTAGACAATCGAGTCAATATTGGTATATTTAATAAAGCATTATCTTCTGAGGGGGCCCTCATCTGTAATTGTGCGCGTGACTGGGAGTCGTGAAAATGGATCGGGTCTCACGAGAACGCAGAATTGCTGCCGAGGTCAGTGATCCTCCCGTCTGGAATTCGCATAGCGACGGCGTATTAGGGCTTTCGAGTGCGGCATGTCGGGTGCGGAGCGCTGTGCGTCGGGTATCGGGCAGCGTGATTCTCGCCGGGCTGCTGTTGCTGACCGTGCCATTCCACGACGCAAGAGCAAGCGAGTCATTGAGTCGTCTGGCGCAGACAGCTGACTCTCTGCTGCTGGAACAGGCAATCGACTCTGCGTTCGTGCTGGCCCGTGCCGGTCTCCGACAGGCGGAGCTAACGTATGGCCGCACGGATTCGGCGGCTGGAACCTGGCTCAATATTCTGGCCATTTGTCATTTCCATGCGGCTCAGTTCGACAGTGCGGAGCAGTGTTGGACACGGGCGCTTGCGATCTGGAAATCGTCGCTTGGTGACAACAATCCAATGGTCGCAAAGACCTACAATAATCTGGGGACACTGTGTCAGGAACAAGGGAGGTTCGACGATGCAGTTCCTTTGATAACCCGGGCACTGCATATCTGGGAGTCGGCCTACGGCATGCGCGATCCCAGGGTAGCGCCGGCAGCCAACAATCTGGCATACACCCTCTATAAAGCCGGAGAGCTTTCACGGGCGGAGCACTTGTTCCGGCGGGCCGACACGCTATGGTCGGTCGCCTATGGAGTTGACTATCCGCACGCGATCCGGGCGCGCATCAATCTCGGCATGGTGTACGCTGACCAGGGACGGTTCACGGAGGCGGAGTCAATCTATCGTGAGACTCTTCGCCAGCAGGAACAATCCCTCGGTCCGGACCACCCCGATGTAGCTTTCAGTCTCAACAACCTCGCTCATGTCTGCTGGGCGGAGAATCGTCGTGTCGAAGCGCGCCGGATGTCAGAGCGCGCGGTGGCAATCTATGAAGCTGCGCTCGGACCGGATCACCCGTATCTCTCGTACGGTTTGTCCAATCTGGCGCTGCTGGACTGGGAACTGGGTGACTATGAACAATCCGAGAGATTGCTGCTGCGAGCTCTTGATATTGCCGAAGCCGCGTACGGCGAAGTGCACCTGAGCGTGGCTCAGACGCTGAATGATCTTGGGATAGTCTACCAGGACTGGGGGAAGTACGAGCAGGCCGAAGCCGCATGTTTAAGAGCACTCGATATCAGAGAACGGCTACTCGGTCCTCACCATCCGCTGGTGGCCCAGAGTCTTCATAATCTGGCGATACAGCATCAGTGGCAGGGCCGCCGGTCAGAGGCTGCCGAGTTGAATCGACAGGCGTATGACATCTGGCAGAGCAATTACGGAGCAGACTACTATCAACTGTCCGACTGCTTGTTGCTGATGGCCATGATCGCAGCGCAGGAGGGAGATCGAGTCGGCGCCCGGGAAGCGGCATTTCGGGCGCTGGCGATTCGTCGGCGCAACTTCGAAGCGAACGCTGCCGTTCTCAGCGAGCATGACGCTCTCCACTATGCTGGTCGACTTCGCGATGCGGTTGATCGTTATCTTACCTTTGCACTGGCCACACAACCGATCGACTCGCTGCTGTCCGAACAGATAGCGGCGACGGTCCTTTCGACCAAGGGGCAGGTGGCGGATCAGATTTTCCTTCGCCGGGCGCAATCGGTTGCCGCGGACAGCCTGACTGCCGATCTGCAGAGAGAGATTCAGGCCCTGAAGTACCGCCTTGCCAACCTTCGATTCTCCGGTCCCGGCGATGATATCGCGGCCTTTCGGGCCGAGTGTGACAGGCTCGGCAGCGAGATAGCGGACCGGGAGGGGGAACTTGCCCGCGTTGGCGGCGTCAACGAACCAAGACCCGGCGGTCGTTCGACCGAATTGGAGGACGCTCGCCGCATGCGCCCCGAGGGCGTGTGCCTGGTTGAATACATGAGATACGCCGCGTATCAGGATAACCGTACGACTGCTACCAGCGAGCGCTATCTTGCAGTTGTAATCGATGTTTCGGGATGCGTCAATGTTGTCGAACTGGGTCCGGCTGAAGCGGTTGACGGGGCCATACGAGCGTACCGGGACCATGTGAGCCGGGTAGCCTTGAACACGCGGCCTCCTGACCAACAGGCGGAGCGGGAATACCGCGTCGTTGCCGGTGATGTATACCGTCGGGTGTGGCAGCCACTGCGACTCCACCTGGCGGACGCGCGCATGGTCTTTGTCGCGGGGGATGGACTGTTGAATCTGGTTTCAATAGGAGCCCTTCCCGCTGACGGTGGTCGATACGTTCTTGAAGAGCACGGCATTCACTACCTGTCAGCGCTTCGGGATATCGCTCGTGTCGACCACCGCTCAGGATCAGCGGCCGGTCTCCTGGCGTTGGGAGATCCCGACTTCTTCGCGTCGGTGTCACAGCGCACGGAGGATCTGCATGTCGTCAACTCAGCTGGAGGATCGACCAAGTTCGCCGGCTTGCGCTCTGTTCCCATTGACTGTCTCGAACTGAACGATCTCGTGGTCAGTCCGTTGCCGGGAACGCGCTCGGAGGTTCTTCGAATAGTCGAGGAGTGGAACCGGGAGGAATCGACGCCCGCAACCGTATTGCTTGGAGCGGTGGCTTCAGAAGAATCGTTCAAGTCACGTGCAGCAGGACACCGGGTGCTGCACCTGGCCACCCACGGCTATTATCTGCCGACGGATTGCGGGTTCCAGGATACATCGGGAATCGGGGAAGCCGCCACGCAGAAGGTACATCCGTTGCTGCGTTCGGGACTGCTGCTTGCCGGTGCTAATCTGCACGAACGGCCGGGCAACGACACGGCGTTCGAGGACGGCAACCTGAGCGCATACGAAGTCGCAGAACTAGATTTATCAGGCACCCGACTGGTGGTCTTATCGGCATGTGAGACCGGGCTGGGTGACATCATGGAGGGAGAGGGTGTGTACGGCCTCAGGCGGGCTTTTCTACTCGCCGGAGCCGGCACGGTGGTCAGCGCGCTGTGGCCGGTCTCCGACGATCACGCGGTCGGTCTCATGAGCGGCCTTTATGAAGGAGGCGTTGACGGCATCGCAGTCCGACTGCGACGGGCGCAACTCTTGTGCCTTGCGCAACTGCGGGCGGAGGGCAAGCCCGATCATCCGCTTTCATGGGGTTCTTTCGTGGCAGTAGGTGACTGGGATTGATCGCACAACCCGCTGGACCGAGGTGTTGGTATCACTCTTCAATCGGCGGTTTCACCAGAAGCACATACGTTCGTTCGCCGGCGGTCGTGGAGTCCTGTGCATCGCGCACCTGAAGCTGATAGATGCCCGGCGAGAAGTCCTGCAGCGGAACAGTGATGCTGCCGAGTCCACCCTGGTCAAAGTCGTGAAAATTGCTGTCCACATACACAGGCGCACCACCATTGGGGGAGATTGTCACGATGGCCGCCGATTCGAGTCCGGCGCCGGGAAGCACAAATCGCACCTCAACAGCGTCCCCGAGCCCCATGGTAATGATGTTATTGCCCACCGATCGGGTTGGGGATAGCGAGACTGTCTGCAGCGTCTTTGGCCCGCCTCGCTCGAGCACTGACCAGACCACCGGCAGGGCCACCACCAGAACCAGCGCGGCGGCGGCCGCGAATCGTACGGCCGGCAGGACAACCAGTTTCTGATACCAGGATTGCGCTTTCCGTTCCGCCTCACCAGCGACCGCCACCACTTGTTGAACGTCGCTTCTGATATCCTGGTCGAATCGGATCAGACCCACTGCCTTCCGGAGAGACTGAACTTTTTCAAAGCAGTGATCGCACTCGAGCAAGTGGGCGATAAACCGGTCTTTGTCCTCGTCGGAGAGCACACCGATCTCGAAAGCGTGGACCATGTGACCGATCTCTTTGTTGGTGCATGATTTCATGGGTTCAATGCTCCCGTTTCGAGGCAATACTCCAGCAAGGAGCGGGCCCGTGACAACGTAGTGTAGACATTGCCTCGAGACATGGTCAGTCGACTGCAGATCATCTCAAGATCCTGTCCCTGGTAGCTCATGACGAGGATACGGGCATATCGGAGATTGGACTTGCATATCTTGTGGAGGCAATTCCTGAGCCGGGTCTTCAATTCCGCGGTCGGCTCACTGCTTGGATTGGGGAGATCTTCGGCCGGGATATCAGCGGTCCTGTTTCTCCGATACTGTCTTGTCCGATAATAGTCCAACATACGATTCTTCAGCACCTGGGCTGCCCACCCGGTAAAACTCCGCTCAAAAGTCTTTGAACGATACTCGCGGGCAATAGCCGCCAGGGTGTCCTGCAAAATGTCCTGAGCGTCTTGTTCGTCTCGTATTTCTTGGTGCAGGACGACGCGGAATCTTACAGACAGATGTTCGATTAGGGCTTTTTCGGCAGAGCTATCCCCGGATTGCGCAGACGACAGCAAGCTGTTGATATCTAACGACATAAGATTGAGTGCGGTTGATGCCCAGGGTCCAATTCCATCAAGAGTATATTACTCTTTTCGGTGATATTCAAGCATTTAGCGCCGTGAAACGAGGATCCCCGGGTCGAATATCAGCCGGGCGGCCGTAAGATGTGGCCGCCCGATGCACCTTCCTGATTAAGAGTCTGTTTGATTTCCAATTCAGGAGGGTAGGCAAATGGTACCTCATAAGTGTATCGGCTCGGCCTCGGCCGTTTTAGTCACGGCGATCGTGATGTTTGCGTTGTCGTGTTCGGATAATCCGGTGAATCCGGAGCCAGGGCCCAATCCAACTCCGCCGAATCCGCTCAACTGTGCGATACTTCAAGGCAGCCCGGCATCGGGCGCCGCGCCGTACGTTGTGCACTTGTCGGCCGAAGTATCCGGTGGCGTTGAACCATACTCGTATGCGTGGGATTTTGACGACGGCACCACCGCAACTACACGGAATCCAAATCACCTATTCGTCTCTCCCGGCTCGTATGATGTCAGCTTGACGGTTACCGATGCCGATGCGACGGTGTGTTCGCATGGAACGACCTTTACGGTGTCCGATACGGCTTCGCACGGGCTGGCCGACCTGAGGCCATCCGGGTCGTTCACCATCTTACCGGCGAGCCTTCACGCGGGGGACAGTGTGACCGTGGGCAATATCGGTATCTCCAACAGCGGGGAAGTTGCCTGTCAGGCGTTCAGGGTGGGAATCTATCTGTCGTCCGACACGATTCCCGACGTGGGAACGTCCACCGATGTCACTCTCCTGGAACAGAGCTTCTCTCAGGGGCTCACAGTCGGCCAGACGTTAGCTCTCGGAGAAAAGAAGCTGCGGATACCGTCGGGCACAATCGCGGGGAGTTACCATATCATCCTCATGGTGGATTGCCGGCGGGTGATAAGTGAATCCAACGAGGCCAACAACATTGTCTACTCGCCGCTGGCGGTTACGGCCGCCGGCACACTGCCGGATCTGGTGGTAGAAATCGGCAGACCGATGTTCAATCCTGGCACGGTGCAACCGGGTGGGACGACGCACATGAGTGCGATATCGGTCCGCAACGCAGGAACCGGCAGCGCCGGCGCGTCGCGTTGCGGTATGTACCTGTCAACCGACTCGACGGTGACGGTAGCGGACATTCTACTGGCCACGCAAGCGGTGCCGGCGCTCAATGCAGGTCAGCGCTATAGTTTCGGCGATACGTCGGTGACCGTACCGGGTGGTCTGCCGGCGGGACACTACTATGTAGGGGTGATAGCGGACGATCAACACCGCGTTACAGAAAGCAACGAACAAAACAACATCGCGTATGACGAAGTCACCGTTAGTAGTACGATCCTGGCGCTGCATTGCACGGTGACGCCCAGTCCGGCCACGGGGACGGCACCCCTTACGGTGCGTTTCACCGCGAACGTCACCGGTGGTCGAGCGCCGTACAGCTACCGTTGGCAGTTCGGAGACGGCTACACGAGCACTCTGGCGGCGCCGAGTCATACTTTCCAATTGGCCGGGACGTATGCTGTCAATCTTACCGTGACCGATGCCGACCAACGGACGGCGGGAAGCATGATTCCACTGACGGTCTCCGCGGTGCCGGCCCTGACTGCATATGCCAGTGCGACGCCGACTTCGGGTACCGTCCCTCTGGCGGTCGAATTCGTGGCCAGCGCCGGCAACGGTGTAGGCCCCTACAGTTACAGCTGGTCGTTTGGCGACGGGGGCTCGGTGACAGGTCCTGTGGTATCGCACACCTACACTTCCGCCGGCACCTATCGCGCCGTCCTGACGGTTACCGATTCACAATCGCACACCGCCAGGGATACGGTCCTGATTACCGCCAGTGCGCCGGCGACGCCGTTGACCTGTAATCTGACCGCGTCGACGACCTCAGGCGTCGCCGCGCTGATTGTGGCCTTCAATGGTAGTATGGCCGGTGGTCAGAGTCCCTACTCTGTGTCACTGGCATTCGGTGACGGAGCTTCTGCCACCAGCCTTCCGGTGTCTCACTCCTATACGACAGCGGGGACCTATCGGGCCATATTGACGGTGACCGACGCCGCCTCTCAGACGGCCAAAGACACGGTTGTCATAACGGTTATTCCGCCGTTTTCACAGCCACTGACGTGTTCGCTAAACGCCAATCCGACCTCGGGCAGCGCACCACTGGCGGTCGGTTTCACGGGGTCGGCCAGCGGTGGCCTGGGAGCCTATTCATACCTGTTGCGATTTGGCGACGGGTCGTCGACGTCTAACTCGTCGGCCTCACACACCTATTCGAGCGCCGGTGATTACTGGGCGGTTCTGACCGTGACCGACGGTCAGTCCCACACGGCCAGGGATAGTGTGCGAATATCCGTGAGCAGCGGAAGTTCGCTTGGTACACCTACCGGTCTTGTCGCCGATATCTACAGCGGTCAAATCCGTCTTCGATGGAACGACAACGCCTCGGGCGAAACCGGCTACCAGATACAGGCTTCGCTAAGCGCCTCGTTTTCATCGTCCGACTCATTCAATACAGCCGCCAATGCCGTCACATACTACTTCAGTCAGTACTCTCCTGGTACGACATACTACTTCCGGGTGCGGGCGGTCAGTGGATCGACATACTCGGCGTTTAGCAATACGGCGGACATCACCACCCCAAACACGGTGACGTCGTATGCGACGGCGGCAAACTCCGTTGCCAGCGCGTCGAATGACGCGAACACGGCCAATCTCGTCTATCGTGACGGTCAGATCTTCGTCGGATGCAAGTTCACAAACTTCTATGAGTGGACCGACATCTTCAATACGCTTGGCGCGCTGCGTTTCGACAATTTGCAGTCGATGATCTCCGGTCGCTCCATTTCGTCGGCCGTCCTTCGTCTGTATCCCAGTTTGTGCCCGGTTCAGAACGATACATACTACTGGGTGGCGGCGCTTGCGGGAGCCTGGAATCCGAACACTCTGACCTACAACAACACCCCGAACTGGTATACCGGCGGTCAATCGTCGGCGCGTCCGCCGGTCAGTTCAGTGCAATACGTTGAATTCAATGTGACGACGATCGTCCGCAACTGGGCCAACGGCACATTCTCCAATTACGGACTGATCATCTACGACCAGGCCGCGCTGAATCCGTACCCGAGCAGCAATATCGATCGCATCACACAGTTCGAAAGCGAGGACGACTACAGCAACCCGGACCGTCGTCCGCACATCATAGTCACATTTCAATAGAGGCCACTGCCATGAAAAATCTTCTCCTACTGCTCGTTTTGGTTCTGTCGGCGATCGCGCCGGCAGAACCGATGGCTGCCGATCACCCCGATGATATCTACTGGTCGAATCAGTTTGCGGCGGAAAACGGGGTCAATGGTCCGATCTATGCGGTAACGGAATACGATAACAAACTCGTGGTGGCGGGCAATTTCACGCGGGCAGGGGGACGCACAATTCCATATATCGCGGCGTGGGATGGGTATGCCTGGTCCGCCGTGGGCACGCTGAACATCCACGGTCCGGTATACGCTCTTCACGTGTTCGACGGCAAATTGTATGCGGGGGGAAGCTTCTACCTGAACGACTCAAGCGATGTATTCGGGAAGGAGAATCTCGCCGTGCTGAACGGGGGGAACTGGCAGTGGGTGTATGGATATGCCGATGACACGGTCTTCGCGATATCCGATTTCAACGGATATCTCGTTATCGGTGGAGCCTTTCACAATGTGGGAGGCAACTCAGCTGCGAAGGTGGCGTATCTGGATGGCACTCGCTGGAATCGGTTTGAAAACACCCTCGGTGGCAGTGTCTACTCGATTGCGACCTACCGGGGCGACCTTATCGTTGCCGGTTCTATCGACTACCGCTATCCGCCGGGAGGCATGACCGAGTGGATAGGGTCGGTCGCTCGCTGGAACGGAACCCGCTTCGTGTCACTCAACATGGGGTTCAGTATGATATCCTCGATCCGCAAGCCTCGGGTCTATGATCTGCTGGTGCGTAGTGATCGACTGATCGCGTGCGGTTACATGGACTACGCGCTGAGCGAATACGTGCACAATGTCGCGTCGTGGGATGGATCGTCATGGCATGCCATCGGCGGCGGAATCGACTCCACCGGTTGGGCATTGATAGACTATCGAGACACGGTCATGGTGGCCTCGGGGCGTGCGGTCCTGGCATGGAACGGCGCGTCGTGGTCCCCCCGGGGGGATCCGGCGACGGGTGGCTCGATCCGCACGCTCAGCTACACCTCCCGGTACAGTATTGTTGCTGGTGGTGCGTTTACAGCTGTCGGAGATAAGGCAGCCAACTACCTGGTGACCTATTCAACATCGCAGGGCTGGCTGCCGGTAACAACGGGTGTCAACGCTTCGGTGACAGATATCACCGTCTTCGACAATCGCCTTTTCGTGGTGGGCAGTTTCAGTCGGGTGGCGCAGCAGCGGGCCTTTCGGGTTGCAGCGCTTGACGGTTCTAGTTGGGCGAATGTCGGTTCGCTTCAAAACTATCCGCAGTGCCTCGCCACTTTTGATGGTCAATTGTATGCGGCGGGGGCGTTCGGGAACCCGACTCTACCGGTTATGTATCCGTTCCAGGCATTTGACGGTGCCGGGTCCTGGTCATTGGCCGGTCCCACCATCGGGCCGTGGCCGGCGGCACAAAGTATGCCTGTAGTCGCTGCGGTGGAGTATGACGGAAGGCTGGTAGCGGGGGGACTATGCCCATTCCTGGTACCGCCTTTTCTCTCCAGCTGGAGTGGCACCGGCGGCTGGCAACCGCTGGGTCTGCAGCCGAACGGACAGGTAATGGCACTGACAACGTACCGGGGGCAGTTGGTAGTTGGTGGGGCGTTTACGTCGATTGGTGGCATCGCTGCCAACTGTATCGCTTTCTTCGACGGTTCGGAGTGGTCGTCTCCCGGCGGCGGTATGGACGGTGTCGTGTATGCCTTTGCCGAATACCGGGGGCTGCTCATCGCCGGAGGTACGTTCTTGACTGCAGGGGGGCAACCGGCCGCGCGCATAGCAGCATGGGACGGCGACCACTGGGCACAACTTGGTGATGGTCTTGATGGCGCCGTGCGCGCCCTGACCGAGTATGGCTCGCGGTTAGTCGCCGGCGGGCTCTTTACGCAGGCGGGCGGGGTCGAGGCATCGCATATCGCCGCCTGGGACGAACACGGCTGGAATCCACTTGGTTCCGGAGTCGACGGTTTGGTGCTGACGCTGTGTACCCACGATACCTCTCTCTATGTCGGTGGATCGTTCAGCGAGGCTGGAGCAAAGAGCTCTCCGTTTTTTGCTCGCTGGGACGGGTATCTGAATATTCCAACAGCTGTCGGCGACGACCCGGTGGCGGCTCTGCCGAACGAATTCACCCTGCATCAAAACTATCCCAACCCGTTCAATCCGACTACCACGATTTCGTTCAGCATCCCAGGACGTTCCCGGGTGAAGCTGACGGTTTTCAACATACTGGGCCAGGAAGTAGTGACGTTGCTGGATCGAGCGCTTGCCGCCGGAAGGCACGAGGTGATCTGGGATGCGTCGGTTCACGCGAGTGGTGTCTATTTCTACAGACTGGAGACAGAAGAGAATGTCGATACGCGAACGATGGTACTGGTGAAGTAAACATGACATTCAACAAATAGCGGCACAGGTGAACCCAATCCGGGAGCAGTGATGCGAGTGGCATTTGTACTTCGTGTCACCGTCACAACTTCGGCGGTTTAGTAATCCTGTTCTGACGATCAAGAGGCGCCGATCGCTGGTTTTGGAGACTTTATGGACATAGTGGGAACGGCTGTGATTTTGACAGGTGGACTTCCCAGACAAGGCGGTCGGGATCCAACCAGCGGTGGTGTCATTCGGCAGGTTCGGTCTCGTCGTAGCTCCTTACTATCCATATGAATAACTGGTTCGCGAGGGACCACCGTCTCTTTAACTGGCCTGAGATCTTGTGGCAGATCCGCCGGATTGGTGCCCATTAACCTTCTGAGACAGCCGGTGAATGCAGCAATAGCCTCTATATGGGCATTAGAAATCCATTTTTATCCTCAATTTTCATCTGGTGAAAACCGACCATTGTATATATCTATGGTAGGTACGGGTAATCCTCAGTTGTAGCTGCTCGCGAAACTGCTTGCAGGTCAGGTGCATGGCATGATTGATCAATGGATACAGATCGGTGCGGTGGCACTGGCGGTGGGAATCCCGGTCATCTATTGGCTTCGGTATCGCCGGAAGTCGAACAGGGCCCGGGCGGCGCTGGAGTCGGCGGTGGAGTCCGGTCTGACCGAGCCGGTTTCGCTGCATCCCAAGATCGATCCCAACTCCTGCATATCGACCGGGGCTTGTGTCGAGGCGTGTCCCGAGAAACTGATTCTGGGGATAGTCGACAACCGCGCTCAACTGGTGTCGCCGTCGAAATGTATAGGTCACGGCGCCTGCCAGAATGCCTGCCCGACGGACGCGATCAGTCTGGTGTTCGGGACGGAAAGTCGGGGGGTGGATATTCCGCATGTGAAGGAAACCTTCGAGACGAATGTCCCGGGGATATACATCGCCGGCGAATTAGGTGGGATGGGCTTGATTCGAAATGCCGTTACGCAGGGGCGGGAGGCGGTGGAGTATATCGCCAGGTCGATATCGGGAAATGGAGCGAGTGATTACGATCTGGTTATTGTCGGCGCCGGTCCGGCCGGTCTGGCCGCGACGCTCGAGGCCCGCAAGCGGGGATTGAAGTACCTGACGGTGGAGCAGGAGGGGAGTATTGGAGGGACGGTGCTGCACTATCCCCGGCAGAAGCTGGTGATGACGCAGCCGATGGTTATTCCGATGTACGGACCGTACAAGCGGCGCGAGATTTCCAAAGAGGAACTGGTTGAGCTGTGGCAGGACGTTGTCACGAAGTCGGAGATCGAGGTGCGCTGCTCGGAGAAAGTTGAAGCGATCGAGCGGACCAACGGGCATTTCACGATCAAGACGACCGGTGGAAAGTGTACAGCGAAGAAAGTGTTGTTGGCGATCGGTCGTCGCGGCACCCCGCGCAAGCTTGGGGTCAAGGGCGAGCATGCGACCAAGGTAGCGTACAAGCTTCTGGAGCCGGAGCAGTACGCCGGCACGCATGTGCTCGTGGTGGGCGGCGGGGACAGCGCTGTTGAGGCGGCTTTGTCGTTAGGCGAGCAGGAAGGAACGACGGTTACGCTGTCGTACCGGAAGGACAGGTTCTCACGAATCAAGGACGGCAATCGGGAGCGGCTGGAGCGGGCGATGGCTTCGGGCTGGGTCAGGGTGATTCTGGAGAGCAGTGTGATTGAGATTCACACCGATGAAGTTCTGCTGCAAACCACGGAGGGTGAGCGTACGATTCCCAACGACAGTGTATTCGTGATGATTGGCGGTGAGCTGCCGACAGCGTTTCTCGAGAAAGTGGGGATCAGAATGGAGAGAAAGTACGGCGAGCGATGAAGGTACGTTTGTTCGGCGCGTTTATGGTTGTTCTTTATCTGGCGGGGCTCTCGGCTCTGGCGTATGGGGCTTGGTATGGGATGGACTATTACCGAATGCCGACCGTCGAACGCCCGCACGCTAACCAGCACGAGGTCCTGAAGCCGGGTGGGCTGATCGGTCACGGATTCGGGATGGTCGGCAGCAGCATGATCCTTCTGTTGTTTTTGTATTCGGCTCGCAAGCGTGGGAAGTTCGGGCTTCGATTCGGTCGAATGAACCGCTGGCTGGACGTGCATATCTGGTTCGGGATCATGGGACCGCTGTTCATAACGCTGCACACGGCCGGGAAATTCGGCGGAATCGTGTCGATCAGCTACTGGTCGATGATGGCGGTGATGCTCAGTGGGTTCATCGGCCGGTACATTTACATGCAGATTCCGCGCGATGACAGTGGGCATGCGTTGTCGCTGGCCGAGATCGAGAATACGATTGACGGGCTGTCCAACCTGCTGGAGCGCGACTATGACGTCACGCCGGAAGTGGTTCAGTCGCTCAGTCGTCGAGCGCTCGGATCGGGATTCGAAGGCACAGGGGCATTCGGAGTGATTCTCGCGATGCTTCTTTTCGATCTGAGTCGGCCGTTTCGCAACTGGCGGCTTCGTCGCTATGTGAGGAGACTCTATCCGAACATCCCTTCGAAAGCAACAGCGGAGATTCTCCAGGCGGCCAAGAGCCGGGCCGCACTCACGCGCCGCCGGGCGGTACTCAAAGTTATCAACTCCGTTTTTCACTACTGGCATGTCATTCACAAGCCGTTTGCGATCGTGATGATAGTGATCATGTTCGTGCATATCGCAGTGGTTACGCTGATGGGGTACAAGTGGATCTTCTGAGGATCAGATACATAGCGGTGATGCTCCTGGCTGTGATCTCGTTGTCGGCTACTTCAACGCTCGCACAGCTCTCGCCCGGCGACCTGGCTTCGCCGCACGAGGATCTGGAGGGAATCACCAACTGCACGAAGTGTCACGAGCTGGGCGAAGGGCCCTCGGCAGACAAGTGCATGGTCTGTCACACGCTGATACGAGACCGGCTGGACAACCATCGCGGGTTTCACTACCAAGCGGTGACGATTGAAGGGAAATCGTGTTTCGTATGCCACAACGATCATGCCGGCCGCGATTTCGAGTTAGTGCACTGGCCGGATGGTCAGGATGGATTTGATCATTCCGGGACGGGGTTTGAGCTCACCGGGAAGCACGCTTCGCTGGCGTGTCGGGACTGTCACAACCCTTCGCTGGTGAAGGAAGACCTTAGGGCGAGGGAGCCATCAAAAGACCTCACCCGGACGTTCCTTGGTTTGGGCAGAGACTGCCTGAGCTGTCATAAGGACGAGCATCGCGGGCAGTTGGGGCCGGACTGCCTTCGCTGTCACACCAACGATCGATTCAAGCCGGTAGCGGCGTTTGATCATGCGGCGACGAGGTTTGCGCTGACCGGGAAGCATCGCACAGTGGATTGTGCGAAGTGCCATCCGGTAGTACAGGAGAGCGGTGCAGGCGGGGTGGTAGGGACATATACCAAGTACTCCGGGATTCGGGCGGACAACTGCACCTCGTGCCACAAGGACAAACACCAGAGCCGGTTCGGCCTGGATTGCACGAAATGCCATCAGACGAGCGGGTGGCACGAGGTCAAGATGGCCGGATTCGATCATCGGACGACAGATTTTCCGCTGGTGGGGCTGCACAGCACTCTGGCGTGTGAGAAATGTCATACTTCGGGGTCTATGACGGGAAAGATTGCACACGAACGATGTCAAGATTGCCATAAGGACTATCATTCCGGGCAGTTTGCGAGTCGCGCCGATGGCGGCGCGTGTGACGCCTGTCACAACGAGCACGGTTTTTCGCCGCCGCTGTTTTCGGTAGCCGACCATGCCAGGACCGATTTTGCCTTGACCGGGGCGCATTTGGCGCAACCATGTATCGCCTGTCACAAGATGCAGTCGACCCCGGACGGGGGAGTGGTTCGACAGTTTGCGGTGGCGCACGAGCAGTGTACTTCCTGTCACAGCGATCCGCATGCGGGCCAGTTCGCCTCGAACGAGCGAGTGAAACAGTGTACGGTTTGTCACACCGATGAAGATTGGCATATGGTGGAGATCGATCACGACAGGGAAACGAGGTATCCGCTGCTGGGCGCGCATCGGAGTGTGCCGTGCAGCGGTTGTCATAAGCAGGAGACGGTGAGTGGTCAAACGATCACTCGATATCGTCCAGTTGCGCATGAGTGCCGGGACTGCCATCGAGTCGGCGCCGATTTGAAGGAGTTATAGGGATATGGGATATGCAGTGAGGATCGGTTATGCCCTGCTGGGGGTGTGGTTGGTGCTGGCTTCCGGTATCGTCGGGCAGGACATGCCGCATGAGGTGATGACGCTCGACTGTGAGAATTGCCATACGACTGAGACATTTACCGATGTGGCGTTCGATCATGCGAAGGTGACCGGGTTCGTGCTCAGTGGGAGACACGGTGGACTGGACTGTCGGTCGTGTCACTCCTTGAAGGACTTCTCGAAAGTCGGGACGGACTGCGGTTCGTGTCACAAGGATGTGCACGAGGCGAAGCTGGGAACGGACTGCGCGCGGTGCCATTCACCGGAAGGCTGGCAGGTGTTCGACATGTTTCAGGTGCATCTCGATACGGATGCGCCGATCATGGGGAGGCATGTCACGCTGGATTGTGAGTCGTGCCATACCGGCTTTCCGCGCGGGGATTTGTCTCACACCGACGCACGATGCGTGGCGTGTCATCAGTCGGACTATCTCGAGACGACCAGTCCGAGTCATGTGGTGGCCGGGTTCTCCACGGACTGCGAGATGTGTCACCAGATGAATACGTTCCGGCCGGCGATGTTACCCGACCACGACATCTTCTTCCCGATTTACTCCGGGGAGCATGATGGTACGTGGAGTACCTGTGGGACGTGTCATCCAAACGACAACAATTTCGCGGATTTCACCTGTCTGGTCTGTCATGAGCATCGCCAGAGTGAGATGGATGAGACCCATGCCGGGTTCGACGGGTATGCCTACAACAGCGATGACTGTTACCTTTGTCATCCGCGAGGGGTGGCGGAGGATTTCGGCGAGCATGATGCGTTGTACTTCCCGGTCTTCTCCGGGTCGCATCAGGGGGAATGGGAGAGCTGTAGTGCGTGTCATAATGTGCCGCTGAACCGGTCGGTGTTTGATTGTCTGTCCTGCCATGAACATGCACAGGTGGAGATGGATGGCAAGCATGGCGATATGAGCGGATATGCTTATGAAAGCACGGCATGTTACGAGTGCCACCCGACCGGGGTAAAGGGTGAGTTTACGGCGCATGACGCCGAGTTTTTCCCGATATTTTCAGGGGCGCACAGCGGCGAATGGGACGACTGCGCCACGTGCCATACTGTGGAGAACGACCGGTCGCAGTTCGAGTGTATCGTCTGTCACGAGCACGAGCAGGCGGAGATGGATGGTGTGCATGGAAGCATGACGGGGTATTCTTTCTCCAGTGCGGCCTGTTATGATTGTCATCCCACCGGGGTGGCCGAAGATTTCACGGCTCACGATGCGGAGTTCTTTCCGATCTTTTCCGGTACCCACAACAACGAGTGGGATGCCTGTTCGAACTGCCATACGGTGCCGCTGGACAGGTCGATATTCGACTGCCTCGGGTGTCATGAGCATGCGCAGGCGGAGATGGACGGCACGCACGGCGACATGACCGGGTACAGCTACTCGAGCACGGCATGCTACGATTGTCATCCGACCGGGGAGAAGGGTGAATTTACGGCGCACGATGCGGAGTTTTTCCCGATCTTCTCCGGCCGACATGCCGGGGAATGGGATGATTGCTCAACCTGCCATACGGTGCCGCTGGATCGTTCGCAATTCACCTGCTTCAGTTGCCACGCGCACGACCAGGCAGAGACTGATGGACATCACATCGGTGAAGTACAGGACTACGTCTACGAAAGTTCGGCGTGCTATGAATGTCACCCCGACGGGAGGGCCGAAGATGATTAGGAGTATTGCGACAAATCTCCGCACGATTGCACTGGGAGTTGCGGTATTCTCCGTGCTGGCGGTCAGTTCGGTACATGCCCGGAGTGCAACAGTAACGTACGTGTCTACCGAGGGGGTCTATTTCGATGCCGGATCAAACGACGGGCTGGCTATCGGGGATACGCTGGATGTCGTTCGCGGCGGTGTGACGATTGCGTCGGTCGTGATCAACAACATCTCGTCGCAATCGGCCGCGGCGGTGATCGTGAGCCAGGAGCAACCGGTTGCTGCCGGCGATGTGGTAGTGATAGGTGAGCCGGGCGAGATCTCCGTGCCGCCCCCGCCGGAACCGACTGTTGTTGAGGCGGTCGAGGAGGAAACTCGGGCGACAGGACCGGACCGGAGGCTCAGGGGGGATGTCGCGATGAGTCTGTACCAGCACCAGGGCATGGGAGAAAACGACCTGAACTGGAGCAGGCCGGGAATCTCCATGCACCTGTGGGTCGACGAGATTGGTGACGGGTCGATCAGCTTCGAGATGCGACATCGGACCCGGTTGTATCACCGCTCCCGGTCAATACGCGAAGGGCAGTCCTCCGACGAGTGGACACACCGGCTGTACGAGTTCTCGCTTCTGCGCGAAGGGGAGGAGGTTGGTACGGAGTGGGGAGCAGGGCGTATCGTAACGCCGTACGTGCGTGGCGTGGGATATGTCGACGGCGGGTATGTCGCACAGGCAGTGGGTGCGCATTACAAAGTAGGTGTGGCGGCCGGGACGACGCCGGATCGGGAAAACAGCGGGGTGGATTTCGGACGAAGGAAGGCCGGTGTGTTTGTCGCCTATGAGACCGGCGACTACCAGTCGGATCGTCTCACGTTGTCCACGGCGTTCTCCACCGAGTACGAGAAGAGTACGGTTAGTCGCGACTACCTGTACCTGCAGGGGACGTATTCGAGTTTTGGACGACTGACGACGTATCACTCGGTTGAGATCGATCTCAATCGCGACTGGCGTTACGCCTCCAGCGGCGATCGGTTTACGTTTACCAATTACTTCGGCAATGCCACAATCACCCTGCATCGGAGCACCAGGGTATTCCTCTCGTACGACACGCGCAGGAATATTCGATACTATGAGACGCGTGAGGTTCCGGACAGCCTGTTCGACGAGACGAGCAACCGAGGTGTCCGGGGTGGGGTCAGTGTCCGGTTCAGCCAACGGGTATCGGCCAGGGTATCGGGTGGGGTGCGGTTTCGCGATGATTTGTTCCAGAATCCCGTCACCGGTTCGGTTTCACTGCGGGTGAGCAGATTCCCGCTGCCGCGACACTCGTTATCGATGTTTTTCAGCTATGTCAATACCGAGTTTACGACGGGCTACCGACCGATGGTGCTCTATCGCTTCCCACTGAAAGGGAGACTCCTGGCCAATCTGACCGGTGCGGCGCATATCTATGAGACAGGGCCGTCGACGACGAAGAACTACTATGCGGATGTGGCGACCTCGTATTACTTCCGGAGCGGCTGGTATGTCAACGGCAGCTATCGGCAGTATTTCGATGATGAGTTGCAGTCGGCGGAAGTGTTTGCGGAATTGGGCGTACGGTGGTAGTCCGGTATCGCTCACATTCGACGTAGCAGGCAGGGTGAGACGCGGCTGGCTACCAGCCGCGTTTCTTGTAGATGTCGGAGATTTTCTTGTCGAGGTTCTGCTCCAGTAACTGGATGCTGGTTTGCTGGGCCTCTTCGATCTTGCCCATAAGTTCTTCGATCTCGGCAGGTTTTTCTATGAAGTCGACGGCGCCGTTTTTGACCGCCTCGACGCCCTGTTTCACCGAACCATGTCCGGTCAGCATCAGGACCTGAAGGTCTTTGTTGTACGCCAGCATGCGTTTCAGCGTCTCGATGCCGTCCATTTCCGGCATCTGGAGGTCGAGCACGATGACATCGTAGTGTCTCTGCTGGATCATCTCCAGCGCCTTCGGTCCGCTGGAAGCTGCCTCAACCTCCAGTCCCCTGGCTTCCATGCGGGCTGCGAGGGCATCGGTAAAATCAACCTCGTCGTCGACGAGCAGGACTTTTGCTGTCATAGCAACCTCCTATCGGTCGCCGCCCTGTTTGGGCGGGGGATATCGGTTCTTGTTCTATTCTACCAGCGCAGGCAGCAAGATTCTGTTCGACCGGTCGTCGCTCTCGACCTGTGCGTTCAGCAGCTTTGCCAGGGCTGACTCGATAGACCGTTCTTCTTCGCTCGGTTCAGCAAAGCCATTCGTGGCTTGCAGTAATATAGCTGGTCCACCGCCGTTTGCGTCAAGTTCCAGTGTGATTTTATCTCCCGCATTTACTCTGGCCAGTGCCCGAGTGAGCATCCGAAACACGAGCATCTGGATCAGAAACGGGCTGTTATCGATTGTCACCGGCGACTCAGGCAGTTCCCGAACCAAAGCGACTTTCTTCATGTCGCACAGACGGGTGCAGAGGGAGGCCAGATTGCCGAGGGTTTCGCCGAGGTCGAACCGCGTCCGAGGGTCATCGGTTGAGTGAGCGAACTTGTTGATGCGACGAATGAGGCCGAGGCCGCGCTCGGTCTGTCGCTGGATGGCGGCGGCGACCTTCTCGAGCCGTTCCTCAGTGATCGGCCGTCCGTTTCGGGCACCGGCGATCAGGTCACTGAGCAGTCCGGCATTCTGGTCAACAATCGAGACAACGTTGTTCAGTTCGTGCGAGAAGGAGGCGGTCAGGGCGCCGATGAAGCGAAGGCTTTGCTCGTGAACCGCGTTGTTGTCGTTGCTGTCGTTCATTGTGCAGCCACGGCCTCACGGATCTTCTCGATCAGTTTCTCCAGGCTGACCGGTTTGGGCAGGAAGTCATAAGCGCCATCGGGGATGACATCGGAGCTGTCGGTCGGCGAACCGTGACCGGTGATGAGGAGGACGGGAATCGCCGGGAACTCCCGTTTGATGACAGTCAGGACGTCGAGACCGGACATGCCGGGCATTTTCAGATCGAGCACGACCACATCGAATTTCTCAGTACGCAACTTGTCGAGCGCATCGGGTCCGGTGAGGGCGTATTGGGCGATCACGCCCCGGTAGCCGAGTCGTTCAACGAGTGTCGACACCAGCTCTTCCTCGTCGTCGACCAGCAGCGCCTTGAGTATATCCATCACAGTCCCCTCTTCTATTCCTGTTCCTTGACCGGCAGCGTGACGATGAAGCGGGTTCCCTTGCCGAGTTCACTTTCGACATCGATGGTGCCGCCGAGACGGCGCACGATATCGCGTGTGATTGAAAGTCCGAGGCCGGTGCCGAATTCGCCTTTGGTGGAGAAGAACGGTTCGAAAATGTGTTCGAGATCGTGGTGCGATATGCCCTTGCCGTTGTCGCTGACACTGACGGCGACATCGGCGGGGGTCGGCTGCGAGATGGCGATATCGATGTGACCGTTGTCGGCGACGGCCGCGAACGCGTTATTGATGATATTCAGAAAGACCTGCTGCAACTGCCCGCGGTCGCTGATGACCGGCGGCGGGGTCCGCTGGATGTGGAATTCAACCTCGATGCTGCGGTGCGACGCCTCGGAGCGCTGGAAGCCGACCACTTCGCGCACCAGCTGCTCCAATTCGATCGGTTCCTTGCGCACGTCCATACGTCGGGCGAACCCGAGCAGGCGGTGCGTCACCCGGCTGCAGCGCTCGACTGACTGGAGGATAACGTCGGCGATACCGACGGTTTTCTCTTTATCGGGATAGTCGGCAGCGTGTCCGGCGACGTCTTTAAGCAGGCCCGCCTTTTCGTTGATGATGGCCAGGGGGTTGTTGATTTCGTGCGCGACACCGGCAGCCATGCGGCCGATGGTGGCCATTTTGTTCGTGTATTCGACGTTGTGCAGCAGTTTCGCGCGCCGCATGTCGGCCTGACGCAGATAGCGAATCATGCGGTGGTGGCTGTAGAGCACGGCGGCGAGGATGAGAGAAACGCTGACAAACAGGAACCAGATCAGGTCGGATCGCTGCACCAGCCAGCTTCCGAAGTGGAGCGGCTGCTTGCGGATGACCATAAATACGAAAGGCGTCTTTTCGACGAAGACGTAGCCGCGAGTCACCCAGAGGTTGTCCATTTCGTACTGGTCGATGACCTCGACGTCGCGAGAGTGTGTCGGCAGTGTGACATCGACGGTATCGAGCACCGCACCGTGAAATGCGGAAGCGGTCTGGAGGACCCGGTTCTGGTTGATGATGAAGGCATCGGTGTATCGATCGAGATGGAGAGTGTATATCTGTTTGTTGAGTAGTTCCATGTCGATCGTGGCGCGGAGAATGAAATAGCCGTCGTTGCCTTTCTCATGGCGGAAGGCGATGACGAAATGGGGAAGGTTGCGGTGTCCCATGAAGACATCGCTGACGTACGCACCGCGCAAGACGACTTCGTGAAACCAGGCCTGATCCTTGTAATTCTTGTTCTCCAGATCGTAGGGACCGACATAGTAGATCTGGTTGCCGTCGGCGTCGATGATGCCCAGGTCGACAAAGCCGCCGAAGGAGGCGTTCAGATTGCGCAGGATAGCCTCCAGAGATTCATCGCTGCTGAGTTCGGTATACGATCGGCTGCCGACCATGAGTGCGAGCACCGAGTGACGCTCTTCGATGATGTACTCCAGCGTCCGTTTGGTATTGGACACGATGCGCGAGACGGTGAAGCGGCTCTCGGTGCGAATGGCTTCCTGGTCCTGGTAATACTTGATGGCGGTCATGACGGCGAGCGGGACGATGGCGGTGACCAGGGTGAAGAGGACGGAAAAGCGCCAGAGTCGTCGGTAGGGAGGGGGGATGCGGTCGTTGCCGTCTTTGGGGCGCAGGTTCTCATCCAGCATGTTGGCCGGATTGTTCATACCGTGTTCCTCGTCTCCTTGTCAACCCAGCGCGGAGCGGCAACGCCGCGGCAGCTGATTCAGTTTTTTCGTCGGCTGTTTACTCGCGCGTACGCTTCTTTCATAACTTTCGCGAGTTCATCTATGTTGGCCGGCTTCTGGAGGTAGGCGAATGCGCCCAGCTCCTCGGCCTGCTCACGCTCGCTGTCGGAACCGTGACCGGTCAAAATGATGACCTCGACATCAGGATGGTCCTTCTTGACCCGGCGGAGAACTTCGATACCATCGATACCCGGCATCATGAGATCGAGAACCATGACGTCGGGGGAATCGGACTTGAGCATATCGAGCGCCTGCTCGCCATCGTAGGCGATAGCTGATTCGAGGTCGCGTGTTTGCAGTCGTTCGGAGAGCGTCTCGACGAACTCCCGTTCGTCATCGACGAGCAGGAATTTCGGCGGCGAGCCGACATCGGACCAGGGATTCATCGAGGGTGGTGCATAGTCTGGTCCGAGGCGAACGGTGACTTCGTTAACACCGTCCACGGATCTTGCCGCTTTGGTGAGTTGCTCTTCGTACTTGCTCTGTCTGACTACGTATTCGTTGAGGAGGAGGACGACGTTGCCCTGCTCGGCGTGAACGTCAGCCTTGAGGCCGGCCTCGACCAGCGCCAGCTGCACTCGGGAGGAGAGCACGAAGTCTTCGGCAGCCCGACGAGAACGCTCCGTCGTCTGGACAGCGGGGCCTTGCGCCTGTTCGGATATCAGCGCAACAGCGTCTTCGACCGAGTTGCTGTGCATGGGGACGACAATGTCGTAGAGCTTGCTGTCGAACGGCGATCGGTCGAACAGGTAGGAGGCACACTCGGTGAGGCGCTCATCGTCTTCTTTGATCGTCTTGCGGGCGGCCTGCTCCGACTTGCCGGACTCCCTGGCGGCCTGCGCGATGCGGTAATCCATATTGGCGATGACACACACCTGCAGGGCGTGGGCGATAGTGCGGGGGACAAGGTAGCCCGCGCAGCCAGTGAGCAGGAGGTTGTCCCGGAGGAGCATCTCGGCGAGTGTGGTCCGTAGAAAAGCGATATTCTTCTCACGCTCGCGGGTGAGTCGGTTGAAGATGGGTGCGGGACCGGTGAGGGCGCGCGACAGTTTTTCGGGCGTGGCGCCGAAACGCTGCGAGGTCTGTTCCAGCAGAGATGTATCGATTGGGGTCAGGTTGAGACGGTCGGCGACAGCCGACGCGACTTCGTCGCCGTGACAGAACGTTCCACCGTGAATCAAGACGATTGCCAATGCCATCACCTCCAGCAGGTCGACAGAATGCCACCTGAGGTTAGTGTACGCGAGGTGTGGAATATCCGCAAGTTGAAAAAGACTTTGATCGTGGTTGATGCGTAAAGCAGGACAAGGCGGAGTCGGTATTCCGAGAAACGTTGGCCGAGAAAGGGCTTGTTGAAAGCAGTATTGAGGCGTAGTATGTGGGCTGGCAGACACGGCGGAGCCGATCGTTCGGATCGGGCTGCCCCGGCAGCGATTGTCGGTTTCGCCAAATGTGAATGAGAAGATGCCCTCGCGGAACACCTGGACGGTGACCTTGAATCCGGCCCGGAGTTGACGAGAGCGCTTCGGCTCCTGTGTTCAGGAAGAGAGGAGTGGCCGATGAAGCGCATCACAGCCGAGGATATCATGATTCCCCTCGACAGTTATCCCCACGTGCCCTATTGGTTCTCGTTGCGCCAGGCGATCGCCGCTATGGACAAGTCGCAGATCCATACCGACGGCTTGCAGTCGCTGCCGCGTGTGGTACTGGTGTTCGACGAGCAGTACCAGTTGATGGGCATGGTGCGTCGCCGGGACATTCTTCGGGGACTGGGAGAGAACGCGCTGTCCGATCCCGATGAGAAAGGTGAGCGGAATGTCTCGCCGATGTCGACCTCATCGAAAGTGGGGTTGTCGGAGGAGGAAGTGTTCGAGAAGATTCGCGAGCGGGCCGAGCGTCCGGTGAGCGAAGTGATTACGCCGATCAGGGTGTCGGTGGACAGCACGATGCTTCTGTCGGAGCTGGTTGATTTCTTAGTGATCCATGACACGGCGATGGTTCCGGTGGTACGGGACGGGTCGCTGGTGGGTGTCGTGCGATCGACCGATGTGCTCAGGCATGTCGGCAAGCTGCTGTTGTAGTGAGAGAGACGAGTGCCGTTCGAGAGGCGGTGCGCTTTCGTACTTGTGCTGGGTGAGGTGTCCGCGTGGTGTTGGACAAACTGGTTCGCATATTCCCGTTTATCGAATGGCTGCGTTCGTATCGGTCGGAGTATCTCCGTCGTGATTTGGTCGGTGGTCTGACTGTTGCGCTGGTGCTGGTGCCGCAGTCGATGGCGTACGCGCAGCTGGCCGGGCTGCCGGCACATTACGGTCTGTACGCGTCGTTTCTCCCTCCGCTGCTCGCGGCGTTGTTCGGATCGAGCCGTCAGCTGGCCACCGGTCCGGTGGCGATCGTTTCTCTCATGACGGCGACGGCACTGGAGCCGCTGGCGACCGCCGGTTCCGAGTCGTTTATCGCTTATGCCATCCTCCTGGCGCTTCTTATCGGCATATTCCAGTTGCTGTTGGGGATTCTCCGTCTGGGACTGGTTGTCAATTTCCTTTCGCATCCGGTGGTGAATGGTTTCACCAATGCGGCGGCGCTGATTATTGCCACTTCGCAGTTATCGAAGCTGTTTGGTGTAACGGTGGAGAAGGCGGAGCACCACTACGAGGAAGTATGGTCGGTGATTCGGGCGGCGTTTGAGTTTACGCACTGGCCGACCCTGGCGCTGGCGGTGCTGGCGTTTGCGATCATGATCGTGCTGCGGCGGATCAATCCGCGCATTCCGAATGTACTGGTGGCGGTGGTGATTACGACGGCGATTTCGTGGGCGACCGGATTCGACCGCACCCGGACAATTACACTCGATAGAATCGAAGTGCCGGAATTGCAGCGGTTGATTGAAGAGTTCAATGTCGCGATTGCCAGGCGGGAGGAGAAATCCGCCGAGCGCGTGGAACTTCGCGGTGAACTTCGCCGGGCGGAGGAGGCACATCACGGTCTCTCCACCGAGACGATCGGTCTCAACTACCAGTTGTCGCTGCTGAATACGACCCTTGACAGTCTGAAAGATATCAACCAGGAGCTGCGCCGGGAGATTCGCACGTACGTGCTGGCGGGGCGGCTCGACGGCGACAGCGTGCTGCACCTGGTGCCGCAGGCGGCAGTTGCCGAGGGTGAGTCTGCGAGCGGGCGAAACTGGCGGGTTAAGGTTGGAAACACTCCGGTCAATACGTCGGCGATCAAGGTGATCGGTGGCGGAATGGTGGTGGGAGAGATTCCGAGCGGAATCCCGGCGGTGGTCATGCCGCGGATCGACGTGTCGGTGGCGCTGTCGCTTCTGCCGATTGCGATGATCATCTCATTGCTCGGTTTCATGGAAGCCATCTCCATAGCCAAGGCGATGGCGGCGCGGTCGGGGCAGCGACTCGATCCCAACCGGGAGCTGATCGGGCAGGGATTGGCGAACATGCTGGGGTCGTTCAACCAGAGCTATGCGGTTTCGGGGTCGTTTTCGCGCTCGGCGGTGAATTTCCAGGCGGGGGCGGCGACCGGTCTGTCGAGTGTCTTCAGCAGCCTTGTCGTGCTGGCGGTGTTGCTGTTTTTCACGCCGCTGTTGTATCACCTGCCGCAGTCGGTGCTGGCAGCGATCATCATGATGGCCGTAGTCGGTCTGGTCAACGTAAAGACGTTCATTCACGCCTGGAAGGCGCAGCGGACGGACGGTGTGATCGGTGTCATCAGTTTCGTGTGTACCCTGGCGTTCGCCCCGCATCTCGATCGTGGCATCATGATCGGGGTTCTGCTGTCACTGCTGCTGTACCTGCTTCGGAATATGAAGCCCGCAATCGCCATGCTCTCACTGCATCCCGACGGGACCTATCGCAACCGTGAACGTTTCCAGCTGGAGCAGTGTCGCCATATCGCGGTGATCAGATATGCCGGTTCGATCTTTTTCGCAAACGTCAACTACCTCGAGGATCAGGTGCTGGAGACGGTTGGTTCCATGCCGGAGTTGCGGCATCTGTTGATTGTCGGCAACGGCATCAACGAACTGGATTCTTCGGGTGAGGAGGCGCTGGCGACGCTGGTCTCGAGGCTACACGAGCGAGGGCTCGAGGTGTCCATCAGTGGACTGAATGACTCGGTCATCGATGTTATGCGTCGGACCGGACTGCTGGCGAGGATCGGTGAGAACAATCTCTATCGCAATGTCAGTCGGGCAGTCGAGAGCATCTGGGAGAGCGCCCACCAGAACTCCGATGAGGCTCCCTGTCCGTTGAGGACGGTGCCGGTAAAGCGGTGGAAGGTAGCCGATCATTTCAAGGTCAGTTCTGACGTGGGACGCCCGCCGGAGGAACCTCGTTCCTGATCTTCCCAGAGCCCGCCCACTTCTCTTTATCGTTTTTCCTGACAAAGTCACTAAAATTGACTTGATTTGTAGAGTAAATGATCTATGTTATAACAAGCGGGGGCGCAATAGGACGATATTGGTCTTTCTGAGTTTGCGTTTCTCTGTTTACGTATCCACCGCTCCGTCCCGGGTGCGCTTCGCCTGGCCTCTCATGGCATAGCTTTTATAATCGAAGCCAACAATATCGACTGGGGACATTGGGGCGACCGGACTTAGAATTACACCGCGCGCGACCTCTCGATAGTCACTCCCAACCGCAATTACCCCATACAGTGAACCAAAATCGAGAGGGCTGGACATGAACAAAGGTGTAATGGCAACTGCGCTGTTGACCGTGGTGCTGGTGGTGCTTGGGATGGTTGCTGTAGCCGACGTACCGGACATCATTACGTATCAGGGTCGACTGACTGACGTTGCGGGAGAACCAATCAACACCCCGCAGAACGTGCAATTCAACATTTATGACAGTGAATCAGGAATGGTACCCGTGTGGTCCACACTGGCCGTATCGCTCCCGGTGACTAACGGTTTGTTCACGTATGAACTTGGGAAGACGGTGCCCTTCGGTCACATTTTCGAGGATAACAGTGTCCTGTACCTCGGTATAACGGTTGGCACGGATCCCGAGATGACTCCAAGGACACGACTGACCTCGGTGGCATACTCAAACGCCAGCGGCTTCGCATGGGATGTCGCGGACGGTATCGTCACCGAAGACAAACTCGCCATGCACGCAGTCACCCAGGAAAAGATCCAGGACAACTCAATCCACTCGGCGCATATCCAGAATCGCAGTATCGGTTTCGACGATATCGGCTATAGCCAGATTTCGAGCGAACTCATTCAGGACGGCACGATCGATTTGGACGACATCGGCCAGAACGGCGCTGCCGATGGTCAGATCATGAAATGGAGTAGTAGCGCTTCCCGGTGGCAGCTGGCGACCGATGACATCGGGTCGGGAGGTGACATCACAGGGGTGACAGCTGGGTCCGGCCTATCTGGCGGGGGGACCTCGGGAACAGTGACGGTGGCGGTTGCCACGGGCGGCATCACGTCTACGCATATTGCGAACGGAGCTATCGCAGACACTGACATAAGCGGTACGGCTAGCATTAGCACTTCGAAGATCTCCGGTACTGCCGTGAATCTGAGTTCCGTTCAGACAATCACTGCAAACAAGACCTTTGATGGGACTGTGTACTTTGGAGACAGCACGCTGAGGGTAAGCAACGGCGGTATAGTTGCAGGCACGACGAATACATTTCCGGACCTATATCTTCTCAATCTGAGAAGAAGGTATCAAACCGCGGCTGCGCGGTATGGTATCTACTCTGCGATCGAGAATGCCAGCACCGGGGCACAAACCGGCGTCTACGCGAGCGCCATCGCTACGACTCCGGGTCAGGGCGGAGAAGTCTACGGGCTGGTGGCGTATGGTCAGTCGGACAACTCGCTGCGCTACGGAATCCAATGTACCGGTCTCAGCCTCACCCCGAATTACCCGGCCGGGGTATCGATGGGTATCCGTGCCAATGCGTATTATGGCCAGTACACATATGGCGTTTTTGGGTATGCCGCTGATGGTTTTAACGAGTACGGCGTGTATGGCACAACTGGCAAGAGTCTCGGCGGCTTCGGTGTGTACTCCTATGGTGATCTCTTTGCCACCGGCACGAACACCAAAGGTGGTGGCGGCTACAAGATCGATCATCCTGATGATCCGGAACACCTGTACCTGTCGCATAGCGACGTGAGTTCGCCTGAGGCGAAGAACGTGTACGACGGGGTAGTGGAACTCGACGGCAACGGTGAAGCCACTGTCGAGCTGCCGCGCTATTTCGAATCGCTCAACGAGAGTTTCAGATACCAATTGACGGCGATCGGCGTTTCCATGCCGAATCTGTACGTTGCACGGAAAATCAGTGACAACCGATTCACGATCGCCGGGGGGGAGCCGTTTGCGGAGGTCTCCTGGCTGGTTACCGGGATTCGGCGCGATGCATTCGCAAAGGCAACGCGGACCGATGTGGAATCAGCCAAGCAGACTGATAAGCAGGGGCGGTATTTGCAGCCAGAAGCGTATGGCCTGGGACTCGAGCGAGCGGTCGATTTCGAAAATCACCAGGCGGTTGATCACGATCCGGAAGCGGAGAGTGAATGAGGCAATGGGCACAAGACAGATAAGGAAAGACGTCATGAGACAGACAAAACGCTGTCTCACGTGGGCTGCGGTTATGACGGTGTCCCTGACTGTGCCGATGCTCGGGGTGGTCAAGGGTGACAAGAGACAGGATAACGCCGTACCGGCAGTCGGTGAGACCATAAAGACAGAATCGGCGGCGGTACCGACGGCTCAGGTACCAAATGATCCGGGAAGTCGATCTGCAGAGGTCGCGGTCAGCGTTCCGGCTGATGCGGCAGCCACCCGGGCCGGGGAGCAGATCAACTGGCAGGTGATAGCCTCCGGGGGCGGTTTGGCCGCCTCGACTAATTTCCTGTTAGATGGGACAGTCGGTCAGACCGTTGTGGGAGCGGCGGAATCTCCGAGTTTCCGGCTGAACCAGGGGTACTGGCAGAATTTCGTCTCGGTCGAGTACTGCTGTCAGGGCACGACCGGTAATGTCAACGGCGATCCGGGCGGGAATGTTGACTTGTCGGACCTGATATTTTTCGTAAACTACCTCTTTCTGGGGGGCGGGGCGCCGGCATGCTCTGCCTCGGCCAACGTCAATGGTGACGCCGGATGCAGTGTCGATTTGTCGGATTTGATCTATCTGGTCAATTTTCTCTTCCTGGGCGGACCATCTCCGGCGGTGTGCCTGCCGGAATGCGAATAGCCGAGTTGTCTCGGACCTGAGAAGGGGCTCCCGACCTGGCGGACCGAGTTGGGAGCCCTTTTTCTGTCCGGCAGGCATTGTTGCCGGTGGCAGAAAGGTCCTTGACAAATGGGCTAAATGGGTACATGTTATCTATAACATGATCTACTTTCCGGCCGGTACCCGCTCGCGGCGCCGGCTCTCGAGGGGCGCACTCAAACATTAGGTATCCATAATGAGATCCACGACACTCGTCCGCTGGGCGGTGATGCCGCTATGCCTGGCTGTTTTGCTGATCGGTATGGCTGTCACGGGGAGCATTGCCGCCGATCTATCACTGGTTCACACGGTTCAGGGCGTGGCAGGACCGACCGCTCTGCTGGGGGAAGGTTTCTGGCCCGGGGAGAATGTCTCGGTCGCCGTCACCATCCCGTCCGAGCAAGACCCACTGGGGCAGTTAGTACAACGATTTATCGCAACCGCCGACCAGGAGGGCCGTTTTACGTCGGACCTTCCGCTCGACGGCGGACTTGCCGATGCGACCACGGTCCAGCTCAACGCTCTTGGTCGCCGGTCGGGCTTGAAGGCGCAGTTGTTAATCAATGTCTCCAGCACGCGGCTTTCGGTGATCTCCAATCTGCCGGCCGAATACTGTATTGATACGCTCACAGAATCCAGTTCGCTGACGGTCTGTGCTGTTGTGGAGCAGCGCTGTGCGGACAACTCATACCTCCCGCTCCCGAACCGCTGGGTGGTGTTTTTCGTAAACACGGAGAGCTGTCCGGGTGGCAGCGCCAGCAAGCGCCCGAGTGACTCCGCCCTCACCGACGAGTCGGGAGTGGCGTGCTATACTGTCCAGGGATTGGATACGCTCTATGCGACCGGGTCGTATTCGGTGGAGGTAAAGTTCCGCGAAGAGGCGGCGCCTGACGCCGACGAGCCGCCCAACGGCGTCTGTGGTCCGGACGAGCGCCTGGTGCTTCGTTCAGCGAACGACTGTCGGGAGACGTCGATCATCGAGCGCTGCCTGCCGCCGATTGAATTCACCCCCGTCCAGGGCGACTCTGCAGATGTCTATTACCTGACAACTGCCGACTTCGATCGCGACAACGAGACCGATGTCGTGTTTACGGGTTTAAATACCGAAGGGCTGTTTATCGCCTTCGGCCGCTCCGGCACCGGGCTGGAAGCTCCGCTCAAGTACGCATCGATTCGGCAGGCGGCAATCACGGCCGATTTCGTAAACGAAGATACGCTGATAGATCTGATCGCCACCAACACGTCGACCGTCTACGTGCTTCTCAACCAGAGCAATCGGTCGTTCTCGGTCGATTCGATACCGCTCGTCCAGGGCCTTAATGACGTCGGCGAAAGCCAGGCGGGGGAGGTGCCCTCGCTGATCACCGGTTACTTTACGGCTGACAATGAACTCGATGCGGTGGTCGCGCCGGGCTTTTTGCTGGTGGGGGATGGCAGTGGCGGTTTCGGCGAGGTGCGCACACTGCCGTTTCCGATAAGTACGGTCGACGTGTGCGACTTCAATGCCGACGGCCGCGACGATCTGGTGACGTCGGAGGGAGACTCGGCGAGAATCTACCTCAACGACGGTCTCGGCGGTTTCGTTCAGGCCGGAACGATGTTCATCGGTGAGCCACAGCTGGAGATCGCCCCGATCGAAACGGTCGCCGACCTGAATCGCGACGGCTGGTGTGATTTCGCGCTGGTGGTTCCGCTGGCGGGGTCATCGGAGCAGAGTCTCCTCACGGTCGGGGTGACCGATCGAACGGGGGCGATCACCATGACCGATACCAAGCTGGTCGTCGGTATCGCCTACGATATCACAACCGCCGATATCGATCAGGACAACAACCTCGAGATCGTCGTAACGAACGGCACCACGAATCAGATCGAAGTCTATTTCGGCGACGGCACCGGCCGGTTTGAAGGTCCCAGCGTGGTGTCGCTGGGTTCCGGGGGGTTCGCCAATTACGCGCTGGCGTCGCTGGATATGGACAGAGACGGCAATTCCGATCTGATATCCGGTGGTCTGGGCGGTGGTACGCTGGTTTTCGCGATAGACGATCAATCCGACAAGCCGGTGCTGTTCGATGAAATGTCGACGACCGCGCTTGACGGCTCGGAGCTGGAAGTTGTCAATCCGAACGGCGCGGTTATCTCCGACTACTTCAGAACGGTTGCCGGGTCCGCGTACCAGGATGTGGATCTCAACAATGATGGCACGATCGATGCCCGTACCCTTGATTTCAATCTCCAATACGGCGAATACACCATTTCGATTACCGAGGAGCCGGGACTGGAAGCACCCCAGCCGGTGAATATAGGAATCGGTATCGACGGGTCACTTCAGGCGGTGGCTTTTCTGAATTACACGGGGGGATACACAACCAAGACGGCCTCCGACGCCGACACCACCGGGGTACTGATCTTCCACTATACGGTGGAGCCGGAGTCATCGATTGAGCCGCCCAACGGTCTTCCGGTCCCCGACGAAACGCCGGAGTTCGCCTGGCAGAAGCTCACCCTGGACTTGCCGGCGGGTGTGACCTACCAGTTCCAGCTGGATCGATATTTCGATTTTCGTTCACCCATATTCGACACTTCGGGGCTAACGACAGCGGAGTTCACCGCCCCATCACCACTCGGGTCCGATTCGGTTTTCTACTGGCGTTTTCGGTCCTTCGACAACGGCATACCGTCGGAGTACTCGCGGACGTTCGCCGCGTTCGTCAGTGGAGTGTGTTGTTTCGGACGACAGGGTAATGTCAACGGCGATGCCGAGGGGCTGGTGGATCTGTCCGACGCTATTTCGCTGGTGAACTATGTCTTCCTGAATATAGGTGACAGCACGACGATTTGTTACGATGCGTCCGACATGGATGGTGATCCAAGCGCCATTCCGGATTTGGGGGATGTGATGGCCCTGCTCAACTACTTGTTCCTGAATGGGGCGGTATTGCCGCCCTGCCCGTAGGGAGCGGCGTTCGATCAGCGGCGGCGCAGGCCGAGCATGGTGATGTCATCGGATTGTTCGGCGCCGCCGCGATAGACTGCCAGTTCGGATTTGAGCGCGGAGCAGAGTTGTTCCGGTGAGAGGGAGAGCCGGTCGTGCAGGAATCGTTCGAAGCGGGCGTCGCCGTATAATTCGTCCTGCGGATTAAGGGCTTCCGTGACGCCGTCAGTGTAAAAATAGACGGCGTCCCCGGGATCAAGGTGGTTCTCGTAGATATCGAACGGCATGTCCGGAAGGACGCCGATAACGACGTTGGCCAGATCCGGTTTTTCGATAGCTCCGGTCCGTCTCAGGAAGAGCGGCGGGAGGTGCCCGGCGTTGATGTAGCGAAAGCTGCCGTCGCCGGCATCGAACACACCAAAGACCGCCGTGAGGTATTGGTCAGGACCGGTGAAGTCACAGATCAGATTGTTGAGACAATCAGCGAGTTGTTTCAGATCGGGGGATTCGCGGCGATGGAGCTGCGATCTGAGCACGGCCTGCGCGTTACCGGTCAACAGAGCGGCCGGCAGTCCTTTTCCGGCAACATCGCCGAGTGAGACAAACACCTGCCTGTCCGACAGTCGAATCATGTCATAGTAATCACCGCCAACTTCGCGCGCCGGGACGTTGAAGCCGTACAGGTCGAAGCGATCATCGGCGACTTGCTGTTTGGGGAGGAAGCCCTGCTGAATCGACTGAGCGAGCTTGAGGTCTTTCTCCATGGACGCCAGTCGCATCTCCTGCTCGAACAGCTTCGCGTTTTCGATCACCTTCGCAATCTGTGTCGAGACGATACCGAGAAAGCGTTCATCGCGCTCATCAAACGCGCCATCAACTCCCTTGTTGAATAGTACCAGCAGACCGGTCATCCCTTTTCGAGAGAGCAGGGGGGTGGCGATGAGCGAGCGGATGCCGAGTTTTTCGAAGTTTACACCGGCCAAGCGCTCATCGGAGTCGGGGCTGTTGCTGAGCAGGATGCTCTTGTGTTTGAGCATCCATCCGAGAAGGCTGTTGTTCAGGTGGAAGGGGACACCACCGTCGGTGGTGTCGGCCTGCCTGACAAAGGTCCGAAACCGGTCGCTGGTATCCTCGTTGTCGTCAAGCAGGAAGATCGCCCCCTGGGCGGCATTGACGCGCTTGCGGCAGCGTTCGACAATAATCGACGTTATCTTATCGATCGACATGGAAACATTGACTGCAGTGGCGATCTGATTGAGTGTGGTCAGCTCTTCGACAGCCTGTTTCAGGCGCGCCAGTTCGGTATCGGATATTTGTGGCATGGGTGGTTCGTATACTGTATGTTGATGGTGTGAGCCCGGGGCAGTATACGACGCACCCCGATACAATTCAAGGAGTAAATTCGACGCAAGCCGAGTGGTTTGCTATCTGGGCGGCCTGAATCATGCTGGCTATAGGTACGCAGTTCGGAAAATACCGGATCGAGGGGGAGTTGGGGCGGGGCGCCAACGGCATCGCCTTCAGAGCGTACGATGCCGAGCATGGTCAGCCGGTCGCGCTCAAGCTACTGAGCGAGGAGCGAATTCGTTCCCCCGAGTTCCGCACCCAGCTGGCCGAGGAAGCTATCCTGACCGCACGGGTGGATTCTCCCTTTGTCGTCAAAGTCATCGAACACGATGAAATCGACGGGCAGCCGTACATTGCGATGGAGTTTGTGGCCGGGAAGGAACTCCGGGATGCGTGCCAGTCGATGGAGCTTGACCAGCGCCTGGCGGTGCTCGCGAAGGTTGCGCGCGGTATACTGGCGGCGCACGAGGTCGGGCTTATTCATCGAGATCTCAAACCCGAGAATATCCGGTTGACCGAGGCGGGTGACCCGAAGATCCTGGATTTCGGACTGGCACAGGTGGCGGACACCGAAGAGGTCGACGAGTTTGGTGATGTCGAGGGTACGCTGTACTATCTCTCACCGGAGCAGATCGCCGGAGAGCCGCTGAACCACGCCACCGACATCTTCAGTTTCGGGACGATCTGCTATGAGGTGCTGACCGGTCGACGACCGTTCGAGGGCGCGTACGCGGCCGCCATCATCTACTCCATACTCCATGAGCATCCGGAATCACCCAGCGAGGTGGAGCCGTCACTGCCTTCGTGGACGGACACGCTGGTGATGAAGGCGCTGACCAAGAAGCCCGAGGAGCGGTTCGAGGATGTCCGGGCGCTGGTGACATTTTTCGAGAGCTGTTTGAGAGGTGAGCTGCCGGGCGGTGTGGCGGCAGTGGCCGCCAAGGAGACAGTGACAGTGGTGGAACTGAAGAACCTCTCAAACGACGAGTCCTGGGATTACTTCTGTGAGGGTTTTACCGATGACGTGATTTCAGAGATTGCGCGCCGCACGGATCTGGTGGTGTCGGCGGAGCCCGCAACCACTTTCAAGCGCGATATCCGCGAGACGTTCGCGAAGTGTCGGTCCGACTATGTGCTGGTCGGTTCACTCCTCAAGTTTCAGGAGCAACTGCAACTGAAGCTCACCCTCTACGGCAGCGATGGTGATGCGGTGGTCTGGAGTGAGAAATACCAGGAAAGCACCGCGAACCTTTTCGATTTGCTTTCACGGGCGGCGACCGATGCCTCCACAGCGCTGGCGCGGGCGACCTCTTCGTCTGTCGCCGCAGTGGGTGAGGATCTTCGCGCCGACGTCTCGGCCTACGATTTCTATCTTAAGGGCAAGAGCTACTACCAGACCAATAAACCGGATGACCTGGAGTTTGCCGCATCGATGTACAGTAGGGCGCTGGAGGTAGATGACCGTTTCGCCCTGGCCCACGCCGGGCTGGCCGACGTCTATGCGTTCCAGTACATGGCCTTTTACGATCGGACGGTTGAGAGGATCGAGGCGGCTCGGAAGGAGGCACTGCGAGCAATCGAGCTTGATCCGAAACTACCTGAGGCGCACCGGTCGCTGGCTCGCTACTACATGTTTACCGGGCAGCCGCGCAAAGCCGAGGCATCGTTGTTGAAAGCGGTCGAGCTCAATCCCAAGTACGCGATCGGCTATCGCACCCTGGCGTGGCTGGAGCGGGGAATGGGGGACGATGAGACGGCCAATGCCTATGCCCGACGGGCGCTTGAGTTGGCGCCGACGGACCTCGAAACATTGCTCCTGCTGGGGATGATCGCGATGAATCAGGGGAAGCACACGCTGGCCGTGGCAACTTTGCAGCGCGCTATAGAGCTTGGGCCCGACTACGGGCGGGCGTATTACGTGCTCGGGCAGGTCTATGTCAAGCTGGGTGCGCTCGATCCGGCCCTGGAGAATTTCGTGCTCGCGATCAAATACAAAGGCGATCCCAACGCCCATCTGGACTGCGGCTTTGTGCTGCTCATGGGAGGTCACCATGACAAGGCGCGCGAGAAGTTTGAGGAGTCGGTCCAGCTTGGGTTCTTCCCGTTCGTTGCCGAGTACTATCTCGGACTGAACGAGCTTTGTGCGGGAAACCGGGTTCGAGCCCGGCAGTACTTCGATCGGGCGCTTAACAAGATGCAGTCGTTCGATCGAGGAAAGCCGGAAAACATCCCTGTCCTGGCCTACCAGGCGCTGGCCATGGCAGGCAGTGGAAGAGTAGAGACCGCCCGGGAATTGCTGGATTGGATCGCGGAGCAGGAGGAACTCAACGGCGAAGTGCTCTACAACGTGGCGTGCGGCTATGCGCTGCTTGGTAAGAGGATGACTTCAGCCGGGATCCTTCAGCGCGCATTAAAGGTCGTGGCGGCTCCCACCGAAAAGCAGATAGCGCTTGATCCCCATTTCACGCTGGTGGGGATCGCCGTCGAGATGTCTCAGTGAGGCCCCCCGAACATATCCCATAGTGCCTCTTCCCGCGAGGCTGTTCATCCATTGATCAGTTCGATCAACGACGTCAGATTGGTCTTGATTAATTGACCATATTATCTATTTTACCTCCGATGGGGCGCATCCGGGCGATAGTAGCGCATCTGGGCTTTCTTCACGAAGATCTTCTGTTTCGCCGGGACGGGTGCCTCGGTGGGGACCACCATGTTGTCCTGCTTCATACGAACATAAAGAAACTAGTGAGTCTGGTACCGGGTCGTAGTCGGCGAAGCGGTCATGGCACTGCCGGTCGTTCTTTCCTGCCCGGATGTTCTTCGGCTCCAAGTCCAGGAATTCGCTATGAGAACGATCTTACTTCTCTGTGTCGTGGTAATGGCAATGGTCGTGTCAGCAGTTTCGATATCGCGTGCTGACGTCCCCAATGTCATTTCCTATCAAGGCCGTCTGACTGATGCGGCGGATGTGGCCGCTACTGACGGTCCCTATTTGATTCGGTTCGTGATATACGATGCCGAGTCAGGCGGGGCTGAGGTGTGGAATAGCGGTTACCAGACGGTTCAGGTCTCCGACGGCATCTTTGATGTCCTGCTGGGTGCGCCCCCCATGCCGGTTATCTCCGGGACGATCGTGAATGACACGATGCTGTACCTTGGAATAACGGTTGGAACAGACCCGGAGATGGAGCCACGGACGAGGTTGACATCGACGCCGTGGACATTCAAAGCGCGCAACGCCGATGTAGCCGACTTGGCAACTACTGCGACCAATGCCGATATGGTCGACGGCCAGCACGCGTCGGCGTTTGCGGCGTCGGCGCATGCGCACTCGTATTCGCCGTTGGGTCATGGGCACAAGACGGATGACATCGTCTCTGGGACATTCGGTTCCGATTTCTTCTCGGCGTACGACGATCTTGAGGCTGAGGGCTATCTCGACAACAATGCTCAGAGCGATCTTCTCACCCAATTGCAGCTCGACAGCAGGTTCTCCCGATTGAGTCACACGCACAGTACGTACGTCGATCGCTACACTAACGACTACATTTACGGTACGAAGAATTTTAGTCAGTGGATCACTGCCGATAGCGGGAGGGTCCGGATTGGTCAGACCACACCCATCTTTGTCAATGATGTCAACTATGAATCCGGAGCTTCAACCGGGGCCAACATTTACCTCGAGAACCGCGGAGGAGCCACGACCGCGGGAATCCTGGTAACGATGGAGACGGACGGGGGTTCCGGATACGGGGTGACCAGCACCGCCCGGTCGTACACCGACGGAAACACCTCGGGTATTCGGTATGCGTTTAACGGCTACGCGAAAGATGCCAGCGCGGTTTACGGCGGCCGCTTTCGAGCAGAGGATGGCACGTATGCCTACGGTGCGTACGGGTACGCCAGCGGACCGTCGCTGAAGTACGGTGTCTACGGAGCGACGAGCTCCTCGACTGCCAACTACGGCGGCTATTTCTACGGCAATGTACGCATTACCGGAAGCACCTCGAAAGCTCTCGGCGGCATGCTGATTGACCACCCGCTAGACCCGGAGAATCAGTATCTGGCGCACTGCGATGTCGAATCGCCCGAAATGAAAAATGTCTACGACGGCGTCGTGACGCTCGACGGTGTGGGCCGGGCGGTGGTAGAGTTGCCGAAGTATTTCGATGCTTTAAACGAAAGCTACCGCTACCAGTTGACGCCGATTGGGGCGCCGGCGCCGAATCTGCATATCGCTGAAGAAATCTCGAACAACGAGTTTGCGATTGCCGGAGGCGAGCCGGGCATGAGAGTCTCCTGGCAGGTGACGGGGATTCGTAAGGATGCCATGGCGAAAGCGATGCCGGTTGAGATCGAGCAGTTGAAGTCGGCTGAAGACCGCGGAAAGTTCCAGAACCCGGAAGTGTTTGGTCGGGGCGTGGAGGACGCGGTAGATGCGAAAAACGTTGAAGAGCATGATCTGGACCAGGTCGACACGCAGTCCGAGCGAGAGGAGCGGTAACCATGTTGTCCCTGAAGATGATACGAAGCAGCCTCGTTCTGCTGGCGACACTCACGCTTCTGATGTTGCCGTTGGCTTCGCTCGCTGCGGAGCGCGGTGAGGTTACAAAGGAGCCTGCGAAAGTAACCAAAACGACAGCGAAAGACGACCGCGCGGCGGTGACACCCTCGACCGGCCAAGACCAGGCGGCGACCGAGGCAGTCGAGCAGCCCTCCGATCAGCCGAGTGTGGTGAACGTGACTGACGGCGATGCTGCTGATGGCAGTGTGGAGAGCAGCAAGGCCGGGGAGCAGGTCAACTGGAAAGTGCTCGGCGCCGGTGGTGGTTCGATCAGCTCCACCAACTACCGCGTGAGCGGCACGCTGGGGCAGACGGTAATCGGCCTGACGGAGTCGACAAACTACAAGGTACGGCAGGGATACTGGTCGGCGTTTGCCCGGGGGGAGATATGCTGTGTTGGTTCGACCGGGGATGTCAACGACGACGGCTCTATCGATTTATCAGATCTGCTGTGGCTGGTGAACTACAGCTTCCTCGGCGGTCCGGCTCCATCCTGCCTGGCGACTGCCAACGTCAACGGGAGCCTCGATTGTGAGGTCAATCTTTCTGACTTGTTGTGGCTGGTGAATTACTCGTTTCTGGGCGGACCGGCGCCGGCCGAGTGTCTGGAGTCGTGTCAATAGGCCGGTGGCAGTGAAGCTCTTGCGGCCGACGGGTGCCGACCGGGGTGTTCACCGGCTAAAGTCATGACGGATATATCGATACTGCGCCGTTGCAGGAGCTTTCGTGGCAGGTTGTCGCTGTTTGTGGGGGCAGTCGAATGGGGAGGTGATCCGGGTGAGTATTGACTTGACAAATCGCGGATATGTAATAATTTCCTGATCTGCCCGAGCAGTAAGATATGGCGGCGTAGCTCAGTTGGTTAGAGCAGCGGAATCATAATCCGCGTGTCCGGGGTTCAAGTCCCTGCGCCGCTATTTTTTATTGCCTGTTCTCGACTTCATTCCCCGCACAACCGATCACGCACCGGGCCGAATCCGTCAGGAAATCTCTTACGCGCGTGGTCTTCCGCTCTGGCAGCAGGTTGCTGCGATCGAGCGCATTTCTGCTGCCGCCATCGAATTCTGCAATCACACGGCTCACTTTGAGCGTAACACATGGTCTTACGCGAGCTCAGCAGCTGCACATACTCAGATGAACTTATCGGACGGAATGCTGTTGAAGTAACATCGATGCACGGCCCGAACCTGCCGGGATCGCCTCACGGCTCCCTGAGTTGTCGAAGAGTCCTGCTAGTTATCCGGACTATCGATAGCCAGTTCGTGAGAGCTATGGCTTCAGGAGCCTGACAAAAAACGACCGTACACGCGGTGCGCGTCCGAGTGACACCACCTCGCGCGCCGTCTTCGGTCTCTGCAGGATGCGGGCACATTTGAAGAGGAGCAGCGATTATTCGTATGGCACACTCGCACGCAAGCACTCACCATCAGCACCAGTCCAACGCCGATCAGCACGGGGGACATCCCGACAGACACAACTCTACGGGGAATCACGCCGATCAACACGACCACCACCAGCACATGATTGAGGATTTCAAGCGCCGTTTCTGGGTATCGCTGATTCTCACTATTCCCATCCTTGCCCTGGCGCCGATGGTCAGGGGCTTTCTTGGACTCTCCGCTGCGCTGTCGTTCCCCGGGGATCAGTATGTGTTGTTCGTACTTTCGACCGTCGTGTTTGTCTACGGCGGCTGGCCGTTTCTGAAGGGGCTGGTATCGGAGTTGAGGAAGGGGGCGCCGGGGATGATGACGCTGATCGGAATCGCGATCGGCGTCGCATTCGTTTACAGCACGGCGGTCGTATTCGGACTGCCGGGGAAGACGTTTTTCTGGGAACTTGCCACCCTGGTGGTGATCATGCTCCTGGGCCACTGGATCGAGATGCGGTCGGTCATGAGCGCATCGAACGAACTCGAGAAACTGGCCAAGCTGATGCCCTCGGAAGCGCACCGGGTTGGGGACGACGGTGAGGTCGAGGACGTGCCGATCTCCGAATTGAAGCGGGACGATCAGGTGCTGATTAAACCGGGGGAGAAGATCCCGGTCGACGGTCAGGTGGTCAAAGGAGTGAGTTCAGTCAACGAATCGATGCTGACGGGTGAATCCCGGCCGGTCGAGAAAGAGAAAGGTGACTCGGTGACCGGCGGTTCCATCAACGGGGACGGATCGCTGACGGTGGCGGTGAAGAATTCGGGTGAGGATTCGTATCTCTCGCGGGTGATTCAGATGGTCCGCGATGCGCAGGCGGGGAAGTCGGCTATGGAGAAAACCGCCGATCGGGCGGCCCGATGGCTGACGTTCATTGCGGTCGGCAGCGGATTGGTTACGATGGCGCTGTGGTTGATCCTGTCGGACCATGAATTCGTGTTTGCATTGGAGCGCATGGTTACGGTGATGGTGATTTCCTGTCCGCACGCCCTCGGGTTAGCCATCCCGCTGGTAGTAGCGATGTCGACATCCCTCTCGGCGAAATCCGGTCTGTTAATCCGACGACGAACGCCGTTCGAGCAGGCGCGGTTGGTGGATACGGTGATGTTTGACAAGACCGGGACATTGACTAGTGGAGCTTTTGAGGTTTCCAACGTGGTCGTGTTGCGAGAGGGGAGTTCGGAGGATCGAATCGTGTCGCTGGCGGCGGCGGTGGAGTCGGAATCTGAGCATTCGCTTGCCAAGGGGATTGTTGCGGCGGCTCCCGACAGACTGACGGTTGATGAGTTCAAGGCGCTTCCGGGTCGGGGCGTGGAAGGTCGGGTCGAGGGCAAGACAGTGCGGGTGGTCAGTCCGGGCTATCTCAAGGAAAATGGTCTGCAGGTGGATGAATCGAAGACGAAGGAACTTCGCGATCAGGGCGACACGATAGTGTACGTGGTCGAAAACGATACGGTGCTTGGCGCGATCGGACTTCGGGACGCGGTGCGGGAACACTCGCGAGAGGCTATCGAGCTGCTGAGGAAACGAGGTGTGGAAACCATGCTCGTCACCGGCGACGCGGAGCCGGTTGCGCGGCGAGTTGCGAAGGAGCTCGGGATAGACAAATACTTCGCGGAGGTGTTGCCGGACAAGAAGGCGGAGAAGGTGAAGGAAGTACAGTCGCAGGGTAAGCGGGTGGCGATGGTTGGGGACGGTGTAAACGACGCACCGGCGCTGGCCCAGGCTGATTTCGGCGTGGCTATTGGCGCCGGGACTGATGTTGCCGCCGAGACGGCCGATGTGGTGATCGTCAATAGCGACCCTCGTGATGTAGCCAGGGCGATAGAGTTTTCACGCGCGACTTACCGCAAAACAGTCCAGAATCTGGTGTGGGCAACCGGCTACAACGCCGTGGCGATTCCGCTGGCAGCCGGTGTGCTCTTTGCGTGGGGAATTCTCCTCAATCCGGCGGTCGGTGCGATTTTGATGTCGGTCTCGACGGTGGTGGTGGCCATCAATGCGCGACTGATGAAGATGCCTGAGTCGAGTTAGTGAGAAGACACCTATCCCGACTTTGAGCGGCGACCGGAGCAGCCCGAGACAGTGACAAACAGCTCCCGCCATGTGTGGTGTCGTGATCGATGATCGGGGGTGCGGTCTGGCGCACTGTCGTTTCGTTGCCTTTCAGTCGGCGATGCCGTACTCCTGCATCTTGGTGTAGAGCAGGCGGCGGTGGATGCCGAGGTAACGCGCCGTCTCGGTTCGATTCCAGTGCGTGCGAGCCAGCGCCTTGCGAATGAGCGACTCTTCGGTCTTGGCGAGAATATCCTTCAGCGACATCCCCTGTTCCAGCTGCTTCTCCGGTGTCATCGGGACGACCCCGGCGCGCCCCGACGAAGGGAGGGGGCCGATCGAGATCATGTTCTCACGGGCGAGGACGATCGCGCTTTGGATCGTGTTTTCCAGTTCGCGCACGTTGCCGGGCCAGGAGTAGGCCTGGAGTCGGGCCATGTCTTCTTCGGGGACGATCAACTCGCGATCGGGGCAGTGCTTCTGCAGAAAGTGGCGGGCGAGGAGCGGGATGTCCTCGCGTCGCTCGGAGAGCGGGGGAACGTTAATCTGCACGACGTTGAGACGGTAGTAGAGGTCTTCGCGGAAACGTCCCTTGCGGACTTCCTCGGCGACATCGCAGTTGGCGGCGGCGATCACGCGCACGTTGACCTCGACCTGACTTTCACCTCCCACACGATAGAACGAGCGTTCCTGCAGCACCCGCAGCAGGCGGACCTGGAGGGCTGCGGACATGGTGTTGATTTCATCGAGGAAGATCGTACCGCCGTCGGCAAGCTCGAATCGTCCCTGTCGCTGGGCGATCGCGCCGGTGAAGGCGCCGCGCTCATGGCCGAATATCTCACTTTCGAGGACCGATTCCGACAGCGCGCCGCAGTGAACCTTCACATACGGTTTTTCGGCGCGGCTCGAATGGCGCTGGATGGCATCGGCGATCAGCTCCTTGCCGGTCCCGCTCGTGCCCTGGACCAGGACGGTGGCATCGGTGCCGGAGACGCGGCCGATCAATTTGAAGATGTCCTTCATCTGCGGACTGCTGCCGATAATGCTGACCTCGGTGCGACTGCCGATAGTCGAGACTTTGGTCCGCAGCTCGCGCACTTCGGAGAGCAGATCGGAGTATTCGGCGGCTCGCTGGATGATGAGCATCAGCTCGTCGAGCTCGAACGGTTTCTCGACATAGTCGTAGGCGCCGGACTTCATGGCACGAATCGCGCGCTCGCTGGTGCCGTAAGCGGTGAAGATGATGATCGGAAGATCGGGGCGTCGCTGCTTGACTTCGCTGAGCACGGTCAGTCCGTCGACACGCGGCAGATTGATATCGAGCAGCATGAGGTCGAAGCGCTGGTCGGTGGCGGTCTGAATAGCCGCCTCGCCATCGCCCGCCTCGGAAACTTCATACCCGCCCGAAGAGAGCAGGTCAACCAGATTGCGCCTCATCGACACTTCATCATCGACGATCAGTATGCGTTTTGTCCGGCTCATTACTCCGATCCTGTTTGGGTTGATCTATCGGCAAGTCGATTCGACATGTGGTTCCTTTGTCGCGATTGGGCAGCATCTGGATGGTACCGCCGTGAGCATTGATGATCTCGTAGGAGATGGAGAGGCCGAGTCCGAAGCCTTTCTTTTTTGTAGTGACGAAGGGGTCGAACACGGTTTGACGGAGCTTGTCCGGGATGCCCGACCCGTTGTCCTGGATTTCGATCAGGCAGTGTTCCCGGGAGAGATCGTAACGGGTGCGGACCACAATCCGCCCGTGGCTCTGGATTGCCTCGATCGAGTTCATCAGGACGTTCATGAAGACCTGGCGAAGGGCGTTACGATCGGCCGCCACGTGCGGCATCGCCTCGTCCAGTTCCGTGACGATCTCGATTCGTTTCTTGCTGGTGCGGGTCTCCGAGAAGGTGACGGTCTGGTTCAGCAGCTCATTGACGTCGGTCGGTTCGTGGATAGCCGGTTGCGGCTTTGAAAACAGCAAGAGGCGCTTGACCAGATCCGACAGGCGGTCGACCTCGTCGACCACGAGCTGGAGTGATTCGTTGCTGAAGACCTGGCGGGCCGGGGCATCGTCGGTGGAGTTGCGAAGCGCCTGCTGCCAAATCTGGATGCGGGTCTTGATGATCGCCAGGGGAGTCTTGACCTCGTGGGCGACACCGGCGATGACCTTGCCCAGCGAAGCCATCTTCTGTTTCTGCTGGAGTTCGCGCTCAAGTTGTTCTCGTCGGGAGTTGTCGGCCCGCATGGTCCGAACCATGGCGTTGATGGAGCGGGCGATGAAGCCGAGGGTGCCCTTGCTTTCCGTTATCTCGAAAGCTTCGCCGGATTTGACCTGCTCCAGGTCCTGGCTCATCTGGAGGATTTTGCGCCGCTGCCAGATCGATATGAGCAGGGCGACGGCGAAGCCGAGAGCGGATGTCAGCGCGCCTATATTAATCACCTGGCGCAGTTTGATGGCCGGGAGCTCGCGTTCGATATGGATTCGCGCCCAGACCACCGCTTCTATTTCGCCGTCGGTGAAGATCGGCTGGGTGGCCAGCGGAAAGATGGCCGGATCAAACTGGTGGACGCGGGTTATCGGGTGGCCGGTTTCGATGCTCTCAAGAACCTGGTTCTTGATAAAGGTGTACGATCGCGGCGGGGGGCCGTAGACCGGTATCGGCGGGGGCGAGGTCGGATAGGAATAGCCGAAGAAGTCATCCATGGGAGCCAGGAAGAAGCCGCCTTCCATGCCGGGGACTCCCTCGAAGATGCTGTCCGACAACATCATAAGCCGGCGATCGACCATGCTTGACTGCTCGGCCGTGAGGCGCGTGCGATCGAACATGTCGGCTCTGGCGAGGCTGTCGATCAACTCCGAGGAAGCCTGCTGGAGACGCTCGGCGACGGTGCGGGTCAGGGTGGTATTGGTGGAGATAACGTTTTCCCGCCATTGCTCCAGGGAGAAATAGATTGAGCCGGAAATGAGGATGACCACCGCGGCAAATACCGAGGCGATGGCGATGGCCCTGGAGTGGTGCTTGAAGAACCGCATCTGCTTGACTTAACTCCCTGCATGAGATCCTGCCCTGCTTGCTCTCGAGGCAGCCCCATAAGAGTGTATACAACAATCATGCCCGGACCATATGGGGTGGCAGTGTAACCGAAACGGCCCGTCTGAGCCAGAAAACGGGCGGTTTAAGCCCGTCGCTGTGGGCTAATATAGCACGTTTTTTGGTCCTGCGAGGCGAAAAAACCGACCAGGGAGGCCCCGTTAGATCCTTCCTCGCTTATAATGGGGCGTGTCCGGGGCTTGCCGGGCTTTGGCACACCGTTTGATTGTTGACAACCTGCCGCCGGTGTCTGTCGAGGGTGTTTCCGGCCGGCAACAGGATCTGAGGTAAACATCTGTCGGCGCACACGGACGAACGGTGCGCGGCAGGGCTGGGAGAATATGAGTACAGAGGAGGCCAAATTGATCAGGGCTTCACTTCCCGTCAGACTTCTGCAATGCGGCTTGCTAATCCTATCAGCCTGTAGTCTGGTATCGTGCGACAGCATGTTCACGGGCGACGGCGATGAGGATCACGGCATATCCAGCCGCGGCGGATACTTCTATTTCATCGACAATGAGAGCAATGCGCTCTTAATGCTCGATCGCAATCTTGCTGTGACCAAAAGCTGGCCGCTGGGCCCGCTGGGTAATGACACGCGTTTCCAGGGGGTGACATCGGACGGCGAGAAGCTCTGGCTTTCGGTTGCCGGTTCCGAAGACATGATCTACCAGGTCGACGGCAGCCAGGATACGCTGGTGGTCACGCGCTCGTTCGAAGCTCCGCCGGAGGCGCGGGGCACGATTCGAGATTTGGCCTGGGGGGGAGGCGCTTTGTGGGCGGTCAACAGCGGCTCGGAGACGTTTGAGATACCGCCGACTTTGTACAAGCTCAATCCGACGACGGGGGCTGTCGAAGCGGAATACCCGCTTCCGGGTCCCGAGCCCCGGGGCATGACGTATGTCACCGAAAATGCCAATGCTTACGGAACGGGATCGCCGATCGGGTTCTATATTGCCGATGTCGATCTCGACTCGATCTATTCTTTCCGCACGGACAAGATGCAGTTCGGCAGCGGTTTCAAGTGCCCGATCCCGCCGCGCGGGGAGTCGTATGTGTTCCCGGTCGGATTGTCGTGGGACGGCGCCGACTTCTGGATGATCAACTCGAGCAGCGCCGGCGATCATCTGTATCGCCTGTCGGTTGACGGCCGCGAACTGGATCGGGTGGAGATTCCGTGGGTTACGCCGGGACCGGTGGTCTGGGCGAGTCATGACATCCGCGCCGCGGGTCCGCCGACCGTAATGGGTGTGGCGCCGAATACGTCGATGCGCGGATCGCTGCTGACGGTGGTTGTAACCGGCAGCGGTTTCCGTCCGGGCGCATCGCTGACAGTCGATTTCGGAACCGGGATCGCGGTGACCGATGTGCTGTTTGTCGACGACACCCGTCTTGAAGTGGAGATACAGGTTGCCGGTGATGCGGAGTTTGGCGCTCGCGATGTCACGGTTACCAACCCCGACGGTCAGTCTGCGGTCGGCGCCGGGATGTTCACGATATCAAACATTAATCCGCTGGACGGGTACATCTGGCTGACCGATCCGGCGGTCGACTCACTCTACAAGATTCGCATCAGCGATACGACTGTCGTGCAGGCGTGGAGCGTCCTCGGTGTTGCCGGCGGCGGCTCACCGCAGGGGCTGGCGTACGACGGTGAGCATATGTGGTTGTGTGCCGGTGGTACCGACGATCTGTTGATCAAGCTGAACACGTCGGGAGCCAGTCTTGGTGTACTGCACTCCATCACCGCCCCGCCGAACGCCGCAGGTATTGCGCGGGAGATCGCGTTTGACGCCGACGGCAATATCTGGACCGCCAACAGCGAAACGGACTACATCTACCAGCAGGATACCGCCACGGGCGCGATTCTCGATTCGATCGCCACGCCGGGAGACGAGATCCGCGGGATCGAGTGGGTGAACGGTGAACTGTACTCCACCGACCGCACCACCGACTCGGTGTATGTCTGGAATGACGGTCTGTCCACCTGGACACCGGTGTTTGGGACTCCGGTACCGTCGACCGGCACCGAAAGCAATCGGTATGCGACCGGCATGTGCTGGGACGGCGTAAACTTCTGGATCGTCAACAGCACCTATGAATTCGACTACTACTGGCAGGTCAACACCGAGGGCACCGTACTGCTCGAGTACGAGGTCCCGTACAGGGGTGATGCACAGCCGTCCGGGCTGGAATTCACGCAGGAGTGAGGTGAGTATCATGAATCGAACGTACAGATACATGGCGACGGCGCTGGTATGCAGCCTGGTACTCCTGATCTCCCCGATCGCGCGCGCCGCTCAGTTTGATGTAGACGGGGACTTCCGTCTCCGGCAATACAGCGACAGTTTCGAGGAGACTCTGGATGACCGGGGTACGGAGAACTATTTCCGCTATCTTGGTCACATTCGGGCCCGGGCGATCGTGAATCCGAAGGCTTCGTTCTACACCGAACTGACCACCTGGACATTGAGCAACGAAGAGGTGCCGGCGAGAAACATCGCCGGTACCGGCCGCATGCAGTGGGGGATCTCGCAGATATTCGCCGAGCTGATTCAGCCGAAGTTCCTCGTGTTTGATTTGTTCCGTGCCCGGGTCGGCCGTCAGCAGTTCCCGATCGGGGAAGGGTTGTCGCAGGGTGAGTCGTCGTATTTCGAAGATCGTTTCGATGCTATCCGGTTCGATATGTCCTATCGGGCGTGGGTGTTCTCGACCTTCGCGGCAATCACCGAGCAGAACTTGAGCGAGAGCGGCTTGTATCCCGATCCGGGGAGCGACCAGCTGTATATCGCGCGCCTGTCTCGGGCAATCGGCAACCAGACCGTGATGGGTTACTACATCTACAACAAGCTTCGCGGGGTCTACAACGACAGTTACATCCTGGGCGGCGGATTCAACGGTTCGTACATGGATAACCACCTGCAGTATTTTGGTGAGTTCGCCTACCAGGAATTCAACACCCTGTCCGGTCTCCCCGACAAAGGGGGCGTCGGCTACATGGCGGGGATCAGCTATCGATGGAGTATGGGGCCGTTCAAGTCGATCAAGGCCGAGACCAAATATGCCGCGTACCAGGGTGATGACAGCTCGACCGACAAGGTCGAGATCTTCTCGCCGCTCTATCCGAGCTTCTTCTGGGGCAGCCGTCGCGGTTATGTCGACGGCGGTATCGGCGGTGACTTTCCCTACAACGGTCGCAACCCCGAAGGCAGCCGCCTGTGGTTCACGCGTGTGTATGTTGTGCCGTCGAAGCTGCCGCAGCTTCGCGTGCAGCTGCAGTACCTGGTGATCAACGAGTTTGTCGACAACGACGGTTACAACTCGATGGACGACGAGATCGCCCTGAAGGTGTACTACGAGGTGTCACCGCAGGCCCGCATTCAGGTACGGGTGGCGCGCAACCTGCCGAACGGTGATGACAAGGATCTTAATGAAAGCGGTACGATCGGCTCGACCGAAGACCGCTACGAGCAAACCCGGTTTATGACCGAGCTGCAGGTGAAGTTCTGAAGAGAGTGTCGGGGCGTCGGTCCAATAGCCGACGCCTCCGCGATGGAGGTCGCTGAACCGTGAGTCTCGAACTGATCATACTCCTCGCTATGCTGGCGACATTCGCACTCGGCGTCTTTGTCCTGAAGGTGCCGGCCGGTGTCTCGCTTATGGCAGCAGCCATCGTCGGGGCGCTCGTGGGCGGCGAAGGGTTGCCGGTCCGACATCTGGTCGAAGGCGGTTTCGGTTTCCTCGAGGCAATCCTGATTATCGCTTCAGCCATGATTTTCATGAAGGTCATGGATGCCACCGGGGCGCTGGGGACTATCAACTACGCGTTGATCAAGACCCTGTATCGCTGGCCAACCCTGCTGTTGATCGTCATCGTCGTGTTCGTGATGTTTCCGGGCATGCTGACCGGTTTGTCATCGGCCTGCATTCTTACGACCGGCGCGCTCGTCATACCGGGTCTGTTGGCGATGGGGATGCCCCGCCTGGCGGTCGGTTCCCTGATTGCGATGGCGGCGGTATTCGGCGAAGTGGCGCCGCCGATTTGTATCCCGGTGATGATCATCGGCGGCGGCGTGGATATGCCGTATATCGGTTTCGCCAAACCGCTCTTTCTGGCTTCGTTCCCGCTGGCAATCGCGACCGCAGTGTACTATCGCTATCGATATCTGGGGACGTTCGACATCACCACCGTGCTCTCTCGCCTGAAACCTCCCGTCTACGACAAGCACGGTTTGAAACTGTTCATCCCGCTTGTCGTGGTGGTGGGGTACCTGATTGTGGAGCAGGTTTTGCCGGAGTACGTGCCACATCTTGGCGTACCGCTGGCATTCATGATCGGCGCCCTGCTGGGATTCGGGACGGGGGAGAAGTTCAGTTTTCTGAAGGTGTCGCGGAGTGCGATCCGCGACGCGATGCCGGTGATGGCCATCCTGGTTGGTGTCGGTATGTTTCTGCAGATCATGACCCTGACCGGTGTGCGCGGTTTTCTTGCGATCAGCGCGCTGGAACTGCCGCAGCAGTTGAAATACCTCACCGTGTTGATCATGCCGTTCCTCGGTTCGGCGTACGCGTCGGCGTCGGTAATCGGCGTGCCGCTGGTCTTTGTCTTTATCGGCAAAAACGAAATCGTAGTCACCGCGGCACTGGCCCTGATGGCCGCGATGGGTGACCTCATGCCACCGCCATCACTCTTGTGTGCCTATGCGGGGCAGATGGTCGGTGAGAAAAACCACTTCAAGATTCTCAGGCAGAGTATCCTGCCGATCGTCGCCGCGCTGGTAGTGGGGCTGGCGATCGTCATTTATGCCGAAGAGATCGCGCATCTCATCTCCGCGGTCTCCGGGAGTTCCTACTGATGTTGTTTTGGGTATACGTAGTCGTTGCCGCCTACCTCGCGGTTGTGGTGGGCATAGAACTGTTTTCGGAGCGCGCATGGAAAAAGCAGATAGCATACGCCATGATCCTGGTCCCGCTGATATTGCGGGTCCTGCTGATCAAGTGACACTGAAGCAGGAGGGGCGTTCCTACCGCCATATCGTCACCGCTGTCATCATCGTGGCGATCTTCGCGATAGGCGCCGCGCTCGCCTCGGTCGATTTCCTGGCCATGCACCGGCCGGACGTCATTCACCCGAGTGCCGGACTGACCGGTACCGGGATGCTGAGCGACTACTTCGAGGAGATCAAGGGTACACCCGGTGATACGAAGCTGTACTTCTACGACAGCGGTGTGCCGGGAGCGACGGTGCTGCTTCTCGGCGGAACGCATCCAAATGAACCGTCGGGGTTCATTGCGCCAGTGGTCATAACGGAGAACCTGCAGGTGTCAGCAGGCAGGGTACTTATTCTACTTCAGGCGTGCGCCAGTGGTTTTACCTGCACCGATCCGTTCGAGGGGTGTCCGCAGTCGTACACGCTGCAGGGGAAGAGCGGTCCGAGGAAGTTCCGTTTCGGCTCGCGGGTGTCTAACCCGCTTGACCAGTGGCCCGACCCGCTTGTCTATCTGCACTACCCTTCGGGCCAGCAGCTCTCCGGTTTCGAGACGCGCAATCTCAACCGCAGTTACCCGGGTCGGCCCGACGGCACGTTTACGGAGAAGGTCGGTCATGCGATCATGCAGTTGATCGAGGCCGAGCATGTTGATGTAGCGTTCGACCTTCACGAGGCGGCGCCGGAGATTCCGATCATCAACGCGATCGTTTATCACGAGAAGAGCGAAGATGTCGCGCTGGGCGCGGTACTCGAGTTGGAGATGGAGGGGCTGCACTACTCGCCGGAACTTTCCCCGGTCAATTTCCGCGGACTGAGTCACCGCGAGTGGGGTGACCGCACCGGCGCCATGCCGTTTTTGATGGAGACGAGCAATCCGATCCAGGGTCGCCTTCGCGGTCGCACCAACGAAGACCTGATTGTCAAAGGGGTCAGCGAGCGATACAAGCAGGCGCTTGAATCGGGTGCGCTTCGGATTGAGTATCTCCCGGAAGGCGAACCCCTGGAACGACGAGTGGGGAGACACATCGCCGGTTTCAAGACGATCCTCAGCGTCTACAACGATGCGCACCCGGAAAATCCCATTGTAATCGAAAACCTGCCGTCGTATGATGAACTGATGGCGAACGGTATTGGTCACTACTTGCAGTAGAAGAATGCGTAATATAACAATATGAGGTACTCAGCCATGAAGACAATCCTGACCACTCTTTGCGCACTGATGCTGATCGTGGCTCTCGCGCCTGCTCTTTCGGCCGAGGAAGAAAAGGCCGCGGTCGCATTCGAACAACCGATCCTGATCTCTTCGGCAGGTCAGAGCGCCGATGTGAAGCTGGTTGCGATGCTCGCCAAGAAGCAGAAGCTCGACGCGACGGTCGCGGAGATGGCCCAGCCGGCCGACCTGGGGAATGTCAAGACGCTGGTTATCGTGCCGGGATTCAGCTCCAAGGGTCTGGGCGCGGCCGGTGTCAGTCAGAAGGAAGAGATGGAGCGTGTCGAGGCGCTGGTACAGGCGGCGAACGAGGCGAAGATTCCGATTGTCATGGTTCATATCGGTGGGAACGCACGCAGAGGTGGGCAGTCAGATGGCTTCAACAAGATAGCAGCCGAGAACTCGGCGCACATGATCGTTGTCGCGCAGGGAGACGAGGACAAGTTCTTCTCGCAGATCGCCGGAGAAAAGAAGATCGAGATCGAAGTGGTAGACAAGATCGCGCTGGCCGCTGCGCCGCTCGGCAAGTTGTTTGCGAAATAGTCGATTCGAGTTGTCGGACGAAGTATGTCCCAACTGCGAACGAACGTACTCTGAATGAAACGGGAGTGTAGTATGTGCAGCCGTGTTGTGATAAGACAAACCACAGTCGTGGCGCTTCTCGTGTGTGTGGTCCTTGCGTTCGGGTGGTTGTCGGCAGCAGCGCAGTCTTCGGAGGATCTCCAGCGCGCCGCCAGCGGCCGGAACGGCATGGTGGCGACCGCCCATCCTCTGGCTTCGCAGGCTGCGCTCGATATACTGAAGGCCGGCGGAAACGCGGTCGATGCCGCGGTAGCGGCGGCGTTTGCAATCGGCGTGGTTGAGCCTGACGGGTCCGGGCTGGGTGGCGGCGGCGGTATGGTCATCTACCTTAACGAGACCGGCCAGTCTTTCTATATCAACTACTATCAGCGCACGCCGGCGCGGGTCAATGAATTCAGCTACGATCCGGAGGCCGATCGCTATACCGGCGAGGCGGTGCTTGTCCCCGGCACGGTCGCCGGGTTGACTCTCGCCCTCGAGAAGTTCGGAAAACTTCCTCTGTCGCAGGTTATTCAGCCGGCTATCACGCTGGCCGAGGAAGGGTTTGAAGTCGATGCCACCCTTGCGCAGCTGTTGCTGGACAATATCGAGATGCTGCAGGTTCATGAAGCGACCTCGGAGATGTTTCTCGACGACGGCTTTCCAAAGATGCAAGGGGATGTGCTTGAGCAGCCCGCTCTGGCACACACACTCCGTATCATTGCCGAGAAAGGTCACGACGGTTTTTATACCGGTCCCGTTGCCGAACATATCGTTGCCAAAGTGAATGACGAAGGCGGTGCGATGGACATCGAGGACTTCACAACGTATCAGGCGGAGTTGACGAAGCCTCTCGAGGGTACGTACCGAGGCTACCACATCCTGTCGGCCAATGCCCCGCAGTCGGGCGAGGCGCTGATCCAGGCGCTCAACATGCTCGAGAATGCCGACCTCAAATCGATGGGGTACTACACGCAGTCTGCCGAGACAGCGCATCTGCTGGCAGAGACATTGCGGCGGGCATATGCCGACCGCTGGCAGTTTCTCGGTGATCCGGATTTCAATTATGTACCGCTCAACGGACTGATCTCGAAGCAATTCGGTCGCGAGCGATTCAATGACATCAATCGGTACAAGGCCGAACCGCGCGATTACCGCACCACCCCGGCAGGGAATCCGGCGCGCTACGATCAGGCAACGCAGCGACCGCTCGATATGACTCCGGCGCAGGCCGACCGGCAGCAGTCGGAGTGGAGTGACGATGACGAAGAAGTCACCGGCTCCTACAACGAATGGGGTGAAAACCTGTTCGATAACTGGGGCGGCAAGAAGACGAACACCAAGGTCAAGAAAGGCACGCAGTCCGACAAGGCAAAGAAGGACTCGACTGCGGTGTCCGACGACGATGACGACTTCGACGACGAAGAGTTCGATGGTCACACCACGCACCTGTCGGTGATCGATAAGGACGGGAACATGGTGTCGTTGACCCAGACGCTGGGGACGTTTTTCGGCTCCGGCATCACGGTCGACGGTGTCCTGCTTAACTGCGGTATGTCGAACTTCTCACGGACGTCAAACAACAACATGGTTGAGCCGTTGAAGCGTCCCCGGAGTTCCATCACGCCGACGGTGGTGCTGAAGGACGGCAAGCCGTTCTGTGTGGTCGGATCGCCGGGGGCCAGTCGGATTATCTGCACGGTGGTGCTGACTCTGGTGAACATTATCGATTTCGATCTCAACGCGGTTGAGGCGAACGCCGCACCGCGCATGTACTGCCAGAAGTACGAAGACTACCTCTTCCTCGAAGGCGGATTCGACAGGGACGTTGTCACGCAATTGGAGCGAATGGGACACAACCTTCGCGTCTACGAAGGACTCGACTTGTTCTTCGGCGGCGTACAGGTAATCATTGTCGATCCGACGACCGGTGTCTATCACGGGTCGGCCGATCCCCGGCGCGGCGGTGTCGCGTTCGGTTACTAGTTGACCAGCCGGTTCCGGGTCCGGCGTGAGGAGCGGTTGCTATGCTTATCCCCGTTGTACTGCTCGCTGTGGTAGTGGGGCTCCTCATCGGCGAATCGCTGGTGATTCGCCGTCGGGTACGTTCTCTCGATATCCGCATCCACGTCAACGGGACACGAGGCAAGTCGAGTGTGACCCGCTATATCGCGGCTGCGCTGCGCGCCGACGGTCGCCGGACATGGGCCAAGGTGACCGGGGTGCGACCGACTATCATCCTTCCTGACGGCTCGTCCTGCCGGATCAAACGCCACGGTGCAGCCCGGGTTCAGGAGCAGTTCTCGATCATTCGGCGGGCCGCGGTAGACCGCGCAGATTGTCTCGTTCTTGAGTGTATGTCGATTCAACCGGAGCTGCAGGCGCTTGAAGGCAAGCATTTCAAGGCTCACATATATGTTCTGACCAACGTTCACGACGATCACCGCGAGGCGCTGGGGGACGACATTCGAGACCACATCCACGCACTCTGTGCCGCGGCGCCTCGCGACTCGATCATCGTCACGGTCTCCGGTGATCACCTGCCGGAACTCGAAAGAGTTGCCGCGGCTCGCGGTAACAGAATAATCGTCGCAGAATCACCCGCGGTGTCCGTGTGCGAACGACTGCCGGACGGGGTGTTCGCATCGAATGTCGCACTCGCCCTTGCGGTGGGCAGGCTCTATCACATCTCGGAGGAACGGGTGTTGGCAGCGATACTCGAAGCGGAGACACGGGTCGGGCCGACTGCCTCACCGATAGGAGAAGCGGCCTTTGTCGATGGCTTTGCCGTCAATGATGTTCCGTCAGCCAAGAGCTTCATTGCACACTGGCGGAAGCAGTACGGCTCGCGTACGAGACTCACTGTAGTCTTCAACGCCCGCGCGGATCGGCCGCTGAGGTCGGTCTCTTTCGCGACATATCTTCCAGGCATTGACGGCCTGGACCGGGTCATCCTGATCGGCAGTCATGCACCGTTCATGCACCGGGCGCTTCGAGGCGCCGGCATGCCTGCCCACCGGATTACGCGCTGGAACGCCGGGCAGGCAGCCGATGCTCGCCGGGAGCTGGAAGTGTGTGGTGTCGGTGCGGACCATCTGGTGATCGGTTTGGGCAATATCGCCGGTGATGGTTTCATCGTCGCGGAGGCACTGCAGCCGGAGGTACGCCGTGCTGTTTGAGTATTTCTTCATCGGTCTCGTGCTGGGGTTCGTTTTCTACGAATTGACGGGAGTCTCTCCGGGTGGAGTGATCGCGCCGGCGTATTGCGCATTGTTCGTGCATGAACCGAGCCGCATCGTTGTGACCGTAGTTATCGCACTGGCGGTTTGGGGGATAGTGAAGCTGATGTCGCGTCATTTGATTCTCTACGGGCGTCGCCGTCTGATGGTCTGCCTCATTCTCGGTTTCTGCATCAAGGTGCTGATAGAAACGCAGATTCAAACGATACCGTCGTTTCAGTTCGACCTGCAGTCAGTCGGCTATATCATCCCCGGCCTGATCGCCAGTGAGATGGAGCGGCAGCGCATCATACCGACCGTAGCGGCTCTCGGGATTGTGACGGTACTGACCTATCTGGTGATCCTTGTTATAGCGTGACGATAATGCAGGCCAAGTCTCACATACCGACATTGATTATCGTGCTGGCCGTCGCACTGATTGCCGTGTTCGTGGTGAACAAGTGGTTCGTGAGCGAACAGCCGCTGGCGGAAGCGACCAACATGCATGAGGCCGCCGACATTTGCGCTCACTGGTGCGATCTTGTCGCGGAGTTAAAGGAGCAGCGGGGGATTGTAACTGACAGCCGAACGGCGACCAGGTATGCGGCTATGATCGGCGATGACTTCTCGGTCACGACCACTACCCTGGGATCGCTGGAGTCCAAGGAGACTGCCGCTAACCCGGATTTCGCGGCGCTGATGGTTCGGTGGTTTGGCGAAGCCGGTCTGGACAGCACGTCGACCATCGGCGTCAGCCTGTCCGGATCGTTTCCGTCGCTGGGCCTGGCCACGCTGGCGGCAGCGAAGACGCTTGGCATGCAGGTCGTCATGTGCAGTTCGCTGGGCTCCTCGTCATTTGGTGCGAATCAGCCCGAAATGACGTGGATCGATATCGAGACCGGGCTCCGTTCGGCCGGTGAGCTGCCGTATCGTTCTGCTCTTGTTACACTCGGCGCCGAGAACGATGGCGGTGACGGCATGCAGGAAGAGGGTGTAGCGGCGTTCCACGAGGCGGCGCGACGGTGCGGAGTGGAGTTGTATGAGCCGGTTTCACTCGACGCCGCCATCGCGCGCAAGACCTCGCTCATGAGAGACGCCGGCATCGATTTGTATGTCAATATAGGCGGCAACCAGTCATCACTCGGGCGCTGTGCGCATAGCTCGACCATTCCCACCGGGCTGCATGACCGCTGGCGCGGCTGCTCCGACAACGAGCGGGGTGTGCTGGTGCGCCTTGCTGAAAACGGTGTGCCGTTCATTCATCTCTTGAACATCAAAGATATCGCCGGCAGGTATGGACTTCCGATTTCTCCCGGGCAGCGTATTACACCGGCGAAAGCGCTGTACCATCAACATACGGTTAACCGGATCGGTCCAATAGTTGCAATCACGCTGATGTTTGGGCTGTTGGCGCACGGGAGATCGTGGCGGTCGCGCCCACGTCGGGCGGAAAGCGCCCGCGTCAGAAACAAAAACGCAAGTCAGGTCCATTTTACGGAGCAAAACCACGATAGGTAGCTGAAACGACCTCGCCCGCGGGCGATAACAATAATCATACAGCGAATGATACAAGGCTCTCCAGAACGAGATACAATTATGAAAACACTTCTGACTTCTCTGATCATTCTCCTGCTGGCGGTGGGGGGAAGTGCGCAGGTACCGCTCAGCGGTGACTTCGGCGATCATATCGACAGCATCCTGGCGTCGATTCCGGGGGCGACCCCGGAAGCACTCTACCTCCAGCCGGGCGCCGCTTCACGCGATCTCTGGCGGTCGATCATACAGGAGATCATGGCGAACGACTATGCGGCCGCTGATTCGATCGGCGCGTCGATCAATTATCGGGTGGTCGAGTTTACGGACACCTCGGTGTCACCGTCGAAAGTGTACTACATACTCGAGCGGACACCGGGTTCGACATCGCGCTACTGGGGGACGTTCGTGTTCAATCCCGAGCCGTTTCGCCCGACGCTGGTCATCGAGTGTCCGCATCCGCTTCATGATCTGAACACGGGTGATCAGGGCTTCTACGCTTTTCGGAAGGCCGGTGCGCTGGCATACTTCGTAGCCGGGACACATCGGTGTAACGGGACGACGTTCAGTACGTGCGACGGCACGACCTCGGCCTGTTCGGCGACCGAGCAATCGTATCGCTACTCCGACCAGGCACATGTAATCTACGGAACGTTTCAGCTGACCACAGAAGAAATGCTGGCCGTGGTCCCGGATCTGATCGTCATTCAGCCGCACGGCTTCTCCCAGGAGAGCGGCGATCCGGACATCATCATGAGCAACGGAACCCGGTTCACGCCGACCGAGGACTGGTTGCTGGCGCTTCGCGATAACCTTCTTCAACAGGACGGTTCGCTTACGTTCAAGGTGGCCCACGTTGACACCGATTGGGACCGACTGATTGCACGCACCAACTGCCAGGGGCGGTTGATCAACAACGGCAGCGATCCGTGCGGAACGTATGCGACGGAAACGACCGGACGGTTTTTGCATCTCGAGCAGAAATACAGTGGGCTTCGAGACAACGAAGCGAACTGGAACAAACTCGCCAATGCGATCATCGCGACGTTTCCGCCGATGTATGCGTTCGCGACCGTCCAGAGCGGCAGCTGGACCGACCCGAATACCTGGCAGGGGGGAGCGGTGCCGACGGTTGACGACGATGTCACGATCAGCGCGGGACACACGGTGAGTGTCGATGACACGCTGGCTGTCTGTCGGTCGTTGAATTTCGGTGGTAACGACGCCCTGATCGATATGAACGCCGACAGCCGCCTGACCATCTACGGCGACATGTCTCTGTTCAGCGAGACGCACAACGTCTTTTCGGCCGGTTGGTCGGCGAGCAATGCCGTCGTGCAATTCGCCGGCGACGCCCAGCAGACGCTGTCCGGATGGTCGACAACGGCCGGCTCAACGTCGTTCCGCGATGTGGTTATAGCGAAAGACTCCGGGACGGTGGTTACCACCGTCGGCACGGATATGCGGCTGGGAATTCAGAACAGTCTTGCAATTGTCGGCGGCGGATTCGTGCTGGCCGACGGCGATGATCTCGAAGCGCGGTGGGCATCAAGCGCCAACCTGACCGGCAATCAGGACCTAACGATTACAGTCCATGCCGGGGCGACGTTCGAGTTGGTCGATGGCGATGGTACCCACTGGGTACGGAGCCAAACCGGTTCGGCGCCCATTGGCCCCATGACTATCTATGGCGAGGCGATCTTCACCGATGCCAGTTCCTCGGATATCAGTCTGGCGAACATCACCGTCAAGGATGGTGGTCAGTTGACGCTCAGCCTTGGGTTGGGCAGTACGACTTACGGCCCGGAGTTCAACCCGGGTACGGTCACGGTCGAGCCGGGCGGCACCCTCTTCAACGAAACAACAAGTGAGCTGTGGTTTGACACCTCTGTTGTGATTCTGCAGCGGGGAGGTATCTACAAGACCAGCTCTTCGACCACGCCCTGGCCGCCGACGTTCATCAATGATGGCCGGGTGCGCTATCAGCGCAATCCGAGTACGGCGACGACCGACCAGGAAGTGGTGGATACCAACTACTTTGATGTCGAGTTCAGCTTCAACGGCAACGGCACGAAGAAAATCTGGGATCTCACGGCGAGTCGGACGATTGCGGACAGTCTCGAGGTAAACAACAGCGCTGAACTCGTAGTAACTGCTTCTAGTCCGCAGACCCTGACAGTCGACAGTACCCTGCGCCTCACCAGCGGCAGCATCGACAACAGCGATGCCGACGCAACGATTCTGTTGTCGAACGGCGCGTCGATCTCGCGCGCGACCGGCACGATTGCGGCCGCTCCGACTTTTGCAGGTGTGGTTGATGTGCGCTATACCAGCACAACGTCGAGCGTTACTACCGGTCCCGAGCTGCCGACCGGGGCGAATGCACTTAGAGACCTGACCATTTACTCCACCGATCAGACCGTTACGCTGGGGGCTGATGTCACGGTTAATGGAGTCCTCAGGCTCACCAGAGGCGGTTTGTGGACGGACAGCTATGCGATCACGCTGGCTGCCTCGGCTACTATCGACGAAGAGTCAACTTTGGTCGTGCTGGGAAGCATAATGACGACACGAGATCTGACCCAGTCGACTGAGGAAGACCTCGGCGGACTGGGAATCGCCGTAACAGCGGCGGGTGCGGCGCCGGGGTCAACGACGGTGGTTCGAGTGACCGGTGAGTCTTCGGCGCTTAACGGCGGAAACAGCATCCTCCGACGGTACCAGTTCTCGCCCGCCGTCAATACGGGTCTCGATGCGACAGTCGTGTTTGAGTACGCCGATGCCGAGCTGAACGGTTTGAGCGAAGAGGGACTTGGCCTTTACTGCTCGTTTGACGATGGGGCCAGCTGGGAGTTGCTGGGCGGCCTGGTGGATTCGGCGGCCAACACGTTGACATTGGGCGAACTGGACAGCCTCGGCTGGCTGACGCTGGGAGCATCGGTGACCTACTGCTGCATCGGCTCAACCGGTAATTTCAACGGCGATGCCGGAGGAACGGTCGATCTCTCGGATCTCATCTATGCCGTCAATTATTCATTCCTGGGTGGACCCGCGCCAACCTGTTTCGCCGCTGCGAACGTGAACGGTGATGTCGGTTGTACGGTCGATCTTTCAGATCTTATCTACCTGGTGAACTACCTGTTCCTGGGTGGACCGAATCCGATGCCGTGCGATCCGAACTGCGAGTGAGCGATTCGGAAAAAACTTCGCAGGTGGGCGATGTCCGCACGGTTGGTTGTGCTGATATCGCCCGCCGAGGCGCTTTCGAGTGTCCAGGGCACATTGTAAGTTGTTGTCTCATAATGAGCACAGGGGTCGGCACGGAATTTGATGTGACTCAGTACTATACTCCCTCGCTGTGAATTGGGCGCATTTCGTACAGCGATAAACTCAACAGCATACAGCCCGACATGGCGTGGCGGAACTCGAGGGATATCTGGTCATGGTCAACAGACGATTCTTCCGCGGGCTGACAGCCTGTTTTCTTACGCTGTTGGTGGCCTGCGCGAACGCCGGTCCTACCTTGGACGACAGTCTTTCGGCTGCGGTGGCGGCTCTTGGTGAGCGAGACTCGATAACGATCCTCGTGACCGACTCCGGCCTCGGCGGTTTGTCCGTAGCGGCGGCAGTCGCTGCTCAGTTCGACCGCTGTCATCCCTTCGCACAGGTCCGCCTGATCTTCGCCAATGCCCTTCCCGACAACGACCATACCTACAACGCCATGACGTCGACCGAAGAAAAGGCTGAGGCGTTTACCGCCGCCCTCGACGGATTCGTCGAACACTATAATCCCGATATCATCCTGATCGCCTGCAATACGCTGTCAGTGGTCTATCCGGATACCGAGTTTGCATCGCGCGGCGCGGCGCCTGTGTTCGGAATCGTCGATTTCGGTGTGCAATCGGTACGGGCGAAACTGACCAGCGACCACGCCAGTGCGATCATTATGGGCACTCCGACTACGGCGGAGTCTCACGCGCATGCGGACAAGCTCATCAAGCAGCAAGTACCCCCGGACCGCATCACGACCCAAGCCTGCGAAATGCTCGAATCGGAGATCCAGGCCGATCCGAACAGCGATATCGTCCGCACCATGATCGAGATGTACGCCATGGAAGCGCTCGAGTCGAACCCTCCTCCGGACTCATCGGATGTCACGGTCGCGCTGTGCTGTTCTCACTATGGGTATGCCAAACCGGCGTTTCAGGCGGTTTTCACCGAGCTGCTCGGTCAGCCTGTGACCGTGATCGATCCAAACGACGCCATGTCGGCGGCGGTGCTGGCCGAGGTCGACTGCACGCGTTTCGAAAACACGCAGGTTGCCGTCGAGGTTGTTTCACGGGCTGAACTCGGCGAAGACGATATCGCATCGATAGCCGCGATGCTCCAGGCTGTCTCGGCGGTCACCGCCGAAGCGCTCCGTACCTACACGCTAGATACTAATCTATTTACATATTGAGTCGCACATCATGACGTCACGGCGAACACATCATCCAGGGGACACGAGATCGACCAGGGGAGCACGGGATGAGGTGAGTCGCAGGGCCGATGCGCGATGGACGATTGAGGGTGTAATCCAGCGTGGACGCATCGTGCGCCACCATTCGCCGGCAGGAGGTTACTGACCGTGTATGCAAAGCTGATTCTCATTGGGATGCTCCTGATAGCAGCGACTATCAGCGGGCAAGTCACCGCCAGTGGTGACCTGTACGATCGAATCGACAGTATCATTACGACGCTCCCCGACGTCGATGCAGGGGATATCGACAAGTACGTAGCGCCAACCTCCACGGAGCAGTCCCAGTGGCGGACGATTATCCAGGAGATGCTGGACGGCGACTACGCGACGGCACACTCCCTGGCCGCCGCCCTGGACTATCGGGTGGTCGAGTTCAGTGATACGAACGAGACGCCGAACGATGTTTACTACATCCTGGAGCGGACGCCGTCGTCGACCGAGAATTACTGGGGGACGTTTGTCGTCAATCCCGACCCGGCGCGCTCGCGACTGGTAATCCAGGCGCCTCACCCGGTACAGAATCTGAACACGGGTAATCAGGCGATTCGGGTGTACAAGGTCGCCGACGCCTGGTTCTTCTGTCTTGCAGGAACGAGCAAGTGCAATGCGACGGGATACTCGTCATGCGACGGAACGTCGACGTCCTGTTCAGCAAGTGCCGAGCCGTATCGCATTTGCGATCAGGCGCATGCGGTATCGGCGACGTTCCAGTTGACGACCGAAGAGCTGCTTGCTGAGCGGCCGAGTGCGATCGTTCTTCAGCCACATGGCTATACCAAGGGTGCGGGCGGACCGGACGACCCAGATATCATCATGAGCAACGGTTCGACGGCTACGCCGCCGACCGCATATCTGGTGACTCTTCGAAACAACATTGCCGCGATCGACGGTTCCCTTACATTCAAAGTCGCGCATATCGACACTGACTACACGTATTACCTGGGGCGGGAGAACGTCCAGGGCAGACTCGTGAACGGCGCTGCTGATCCGTGTGAGGACCCCGCTTCGGCGAACACCGGCAATTTCATCCATCTGGAGCAGGCGTACTCCGGGCTTCGCGAAAATGAGACGAACTGGATGAAGCTCGCCACAGCAGTGGCCAACACGTTCGCGACCGACCTGCAGATCGTGTCGGCGCAGTCCGGTTCCTGGACCGCTCCGGCGACCTGGGTCGGCGGGGTCGTCCCGACGCAGAACGACAACGTGTTGATCGACGCCGGGCATGTCATCTCGGTAGATGACTACAACGCGGTGTGTCTGGATGTGACGTTCGGCGATACCGCCTCGCATATCGACATGAACGCCAACAGTCAGTTGAGCGTCTACGGCAACTTCACGCTGTTTGATCAAACGCACAACGTGTTCTCTGCCGGATGGTCGGCAACCGACGCCACGATCCGGTTTGCCGGCTCCGCCGCCGTGCAAACCCTGAGCGGCTGGAGCACCACCGGCGGATCGACATCCTTCCGCGATATGATTATCGATAAGAGTCCGGGCGCGGTGGTCCAGACCGGCGGTAACGGCATGCGGTTCGGTGTGCAGAACAGTCTCACCATCACCAGTGGTGTGTTCCTGTTGGGTGCTGACGACGATTTTGAAGCGCGATGGGCATCCAGCGGTCTCCTGACCGGTAATCAGAATCTCACCATTACGGTGCAGGCCGACGGCGAGTTCCGCTTCGTAAACGGAGATGGTACCCACTGGATGCGCAGTGAGACCGGCTCGACACCTATTGGCCCCATGACGGTCTATGGCTATGCCGAGTTTACCGATGCCAGTTCCTCGGACATCAGCCTCCAGTCCATCGACGTGATGGACGGTGGCACACTCGAGCTGGGACTGGCGCTGGGCAGTTCGACCTACGGTCCGGAGTTCAATCCGGGAACTATCACGGTTCACGACGGAGGGTCGATTTACTGCATCACGACCACCGATCTGTGGTTCGCCGGTACTACGGTGACGTTGAATGAAGGAGGGGAATACAAGACTATTGCCAGCACCACCGTTTTCCCGCCGGTCTTCAACAACAACGGCAAGGTGCGGTATCAGCGTGACGGCGAGACGGTGACGGATCAGGAGATCGCCGATATGGACTACTACGATGTGGAGTTCAGTTTCGACGGTAACGATCACGTGAAGCTGTGGGACCTGACTGCCAACCGGGCGGTTGCAGACAGCCTGACAATCAACAACAGCGCCGACCTGTCACTTACCGCAGCTTCTCCCGCGACGCTCTCGATAGCCCAGACGCTTCGTCTGACCTCGGGAACGATCGACAACAGCGATGCCGATGTGACTATCGAAATGGGCGACGGCGCATTGATTTCCCGCGCCACCGGCACGATCAGTAACTCGCCGACCTATGCCGGCGTGGTTGATGTTCGCTATACCAGTACAACGACCTCGGTCACGACCGGACCGGAGATGCCGTCGTCGTCGACGGCCCTTCGCGATTTGACCGTCTACTCGTCCGGTCAGGTGGTCACGCTGGACAAAGACATCATCGTCAATGGCGACCTCACGCTCTCGACCGGCGTGTTCGACAACGACGGTGAGGAGAACGACTACACCATGACGATGGCTGACGGAACAACTATCCGTCGGGCCACCGGTGAGTTGGACGCGGTGCCGACGTTTGCCGGCGGTGTCAATCTGGAGTATATCAGTACGGTCGGTCACGTCACTACCGGCCACGAAGTGCCGAGCGATCCGGCGACGCTGGTCAACGTTACCATGTCCGGCAACCAGGGGATCACTCTCGGCGACGACATGACGGTCAACGGTGTGCTTGCCGTCAACGGGAGCGATATGTACACCGACAGTTACGCTATCACGCTGGCCGACGGCGCCTCGATCGTGGAGGACTCCGGTTACACCGTGAAGGGGACGGTTCTTGCCACGAAGACAGTCAGCCAGTCGGTCGCTGAAAACTTCGCCGGATTGGGACTCGAGCTGACGGCTGCGAGCGCGGAGCCGGGTACCACAACCGTGACCCGTGTTACCAACGACCCGCAGTCGATCGGTGGCGTGCTGGGTATCGGCCGCTATTTCGACATCTCCGCCGCGAACAACACCGGGCTCGGCGCCACGATGGTTTTCCATTACGACGAGTCGGAGTTGAACGGCATCGATGAAGACTCTCTTTCGCTTTATTCCTCTACCGACGGTGGCTTCAACTGGACCTATCGAGGTGGAACGGTGGACGCGGTCAATAACACGATTACGTTGGCTGGAATCGGTTCTTTCTCGATGTGGACGGCCGGTGGTGTGGCTCTCGAAGGTCAGGCTATCTCGGCTCAGTCCGGATCCTGGACTGATCCGGCGACGTGGGTCGGCGGTGCGATTCCGGTGATGGACGACGATGTTCTGATCGTCTCCGGTCACACGATCAGTGTCGACGATACCAACGCCGTGTGCGGCAACCTGACATTCGGTGGCGATGACGCCCTGATAGACATGAATGCCGACAGCCGCCTGACGATCTACGGCGACATGACTCTGTTCAGCGAGGCGCACAACGTGTTTTCGGCCGGTTGGTCGGCCACGAACGCGTATGTGTACTTTGCGGGCGGTAATCTGCAGACGCTGTCGGGTTGGTCTACGACCGCCGGTTCGACGTCGTTCCGCGACGTCGTAATCGCCAAGGATTCCGGGACGGTTGTCGCCACGGGCGGCAACGGGATGCGACTTGGGATTCAGAACAGCCTGAACATCATCAGCGGCGAATTTCACCTGGCCGATGACGACGACTTCGAGGCCCGGTGGGCATCAAGCGCCAACCTGACCGGTAACCAGGACCTGACGATCACGGTCGGTCCCGGCGCCGTGTTCCGGATGATCGACGGTAACGGTACTCACTGGATGCGCAGTCAGACCGGTTCGACTCCGACCGGACCGATGACGATCTATGGCGAAGCGATCTTCACCGATGCCAGCTCGTCCGATATCAGTCTGGCCAACATCGACGTCAAGGCGGGTGGACAGCTCACCCTGAGTCTCGGACTCGGCAGTACGACGTACGGCCCGGAGTTCAATCCCGGAACGGTCACGATCGACTCGGGTGGCGTTCTGTTCAACGAGACGACGAGTGATCTCTGGTTTGATACGTCGATCGTCATCCTGAGTCGGGGTGGCATTTACAAGTCAACTTCGTCGACCACACCGTGGCCGCCGACCATCGTCAATGACGGCCGGGTTCGCTATCAGCGGAACCCGAGCAGCGCCACGACCGACCAGGAAGTTGTTGATGTCGACTACTTCGATATCGAGTTTAGTTTCAACGGCAACAGTACCCGCAAGCTGTGGGATCTGACCGGTAATCGTCTCGTGGCCGACAGCCTTGAGGTCAACAACAGCGCCGAAGTGATCATCACGGCCTCGACTGCGCAGACCCTGACGATTGACAGCACGCTTCGGCTCACAAGCGGTTCGATTGACAACAGCGACGCGGATGTTACGATGCTGATGTCCGACGGCGCTTTGATCTCGCGGGCGACCGGGACGATTTCATCCGCTCCGAGCTTCGCCGGTGTCGTCGATATTCGTTACACCAGTTCAGTGGAGAGCGTGACAACCGGACCAGAGCTGCCGACCGATCCGGGGACCATTCGCGATCTGACGATCTATTCGTCCGATCAGACGGTAACGCTCGCTGCCGACGCGACGGTAAACCGTGAGTTGACGTTGTCGGTGGGTATATTCGACAACAACGGCGCAGCGAATGATAAGACTCTGACGATGGCCGACAGCGCCACGATCCGCCGGGCCACCGGCGAGCTGACCGCTGCTCCGGCTTTCGGCAGTACGGTCCATGTGGAGTACATCAGTGTGGTCGGCGGCGTGACGACCGGTCCGGAGCTTCCGACCGGCACGACCGTGCTCGGCGATCTTCGGATCCTGGGGAATCAGGGCGTTACAATGGGTCAGGACGTGACGGTCAACGGTGAACTGCATCTCGCTGACAGCATCCTGATAACGGACACGTACACGATCACCCTGGCGCCGGAAGCGACCATCGTTGAAGACTCGATCTGGGTCGTGCAGGGCAAGGTCCAGACAACCCATGACGTTGCTCAGTCAGTAGCCGATGATTTCGGCGGACTCGGATTGACGGTGACTGCCAACGGTGCTGCACCGGGTTCGACCTCGGTTCTCCGCGTGACCGGCCAGGCGGTGGCGGTTGGCGGCGGCAACAGCATTCTCCGTCGCTTTGAGGTGACCCCGACGGTCAACACTGCTTTGAATGCAGCGCTTACGTTCCACTACGCCGACGCAGAATTGAACGGCAATGCGGAAGCGGAACTCGCGATGTACCGTTCGACCGACGGCGGAACAGTATGGGAGTCGCTTGGCGGCATAGTTGATACGGCGGCGAATACGGTCACGATCGACGGTGTCGGCAGTCTCGGCTGGCTGACGCTGGGCGGTCCGCAGAGTGGTTGCTGTATCGGCAATACCGGCAATGTTAACAATGACGCCGGCAATTCGGTTGATCTCTCTGACCTCATTTACCTGGTGAACTACCTGTTCCTGGGCGGGCCGGCTCCTGAGTGTATGGCGTCCGCCAACGTCAACGGTGACACCGGCTGCAGTGTCGACCTTTCGGATCTGATCTACCTGGTGAACTACCTGTTCCTGGGTGGTCCGTCTCCGGCGGCTTGTTTGCCGCAGTGCGAATAGAAGGCTGCACCTTACGGTGGTGGCAGGCCTGCTTACATACCGATCTGAGTCTGTCCGCGATCCTCAGACAGCCTCGGGTTCCCTACCCAGACCCCGGCATTTGCCGGGGTCTGTCCTTTCGGGCGGGCGCCATGTCTCGAAATCGGTGGCACATAAATCCCGGTGGTCGAGCGAACAAGGTGTTGCATTCGGACCGGTTTTCCGATACCTTACACAGAGGTATGACAGCTTTCTGACGGACCAAGGGGACGCTTGAGACGGTATGGGTGAGATTGACCGCGGTTGGCTCGACGAAGATCTGTCTTCGGAAGAGTGGGAAGCAATCGAGATTCACAAGTATTATCTCTCGTGCAATGAGGGCCGGGATGTCGGCATGACATTCGCCCTTCGGCATTGGCTCCAGTTCCATGCGACCGACTGGCGTCAGGCTCGTCTTCGCAAGGAGATGGCCGATCAGTGGCAGGAAATCCAGAAACACAAGTGGATCGAATCGGAAAAGGCCGGCCGGGATCTGGGCGACCGGGCTGTCTTTGACTGGATCAGTCGCCATGCAGCCGATTGGCGACGGCGGCGCCGGGTACACCGGTAACTCCTCGACAAAATCTCTTCCCGGTTGACATTGGATTACATCGGCCACACATTTGAGTCGGGCCGTGGAAGGGCACGTGCCTTCCAACGGCACGATTCTTCACTATCGTTCAATCCTGGCTGGAGTCCGTATATCAGACGGAGGGTGTCATGAAGAAATCTGCAGTAGTGATTCTCGTACTACTCATAGCGGTCGGATCCTCCCATGGATTCGACGGACAGCGGAAGGGTTTTGTTTTGGGCGGCGGACTTGGCTTCTCACCGGCGACGCACTATGAGGCGGATGTTTCCGTGCTTTCTTTCGGGGTGGGTACGGTTGAGGAAACGAAGGTCGGGCTTGCTCTGAACATCGTGATCGGCGGCGCATTCGATGAGAAGAATGTTCTGGTCTACGAGGCCAATGTGGTTGGTGCGCAGGCGGATTTCGGCGATCAGTCGATCGGTCAGGGATTCAGCGGCGCCACCTGGTATCACTATTTCGGACCGGTCGGTCGAAGCGTGTTCACTGCGGTTGGACTCGGCTTCTACACGTTCAAGTTCGAAGACTTCGATAGTAACGATCCCGGCGGGGGTCTCCTACTGGGCGGAGGTTATGAGTTCGCCAAACACTGGCAGATCGGTGTGTACGCGACCTTCGGAAGCAGCTCGCTGTCCGATGACGAGTTTGTCGACGCCGATTTCGACCACGCCAATATCAGCATCATGATCAGCGGTATCGCCTACTAGTGGCGCGCTGATCGTCCCCCCATCCGCCAGAGAGGAGGCAGGGTGCCGAGCAAATCCGTGATGTCCGACATTCGTGAGCTTCGAGTACTCGTCCGCACGTTCGGACAGCCGGCGGCGAAGCAAAAGCTCGCCCTGGTGCACCGGCTGCGCCGTCGGAAGATCCTTCGGCCGTCAGAGCTACGCGCTTACCACGATCTGCTCTGCTTCATGGTTGCCTATCCCGACAATGCCGCTCTTCTGTCACTCGTCGAGCGTGAATTGAGAAGCATGGTCAACCGGGTGCGACTTTATCGAGCGCTGACTCGCGATCGGCAGGCGGGGAAACTCGATGATTCAGGTATGGCCGGGACGACTACCACGCATCCCTACAGTTATGAACTGACCGTCCAGTTGCTGGAAAACCACGCCGCGCGCATGGAAATGGATGGCGAAGCCGGGGAGAAGGCCGCGGATGAGGTTCTCCCGGATTTTCTTCCTTCCCTGGTGGCATGGCAGGAGAACGACGCGCTTGACTACGATGAGGAACGGACCGTCGCCGAGTGGCTGACGACGGTGCGGAGAAGCAAGGACGGCGGGATGCTGAAGACGCTGGTCGATCTGCTGGCCCGGGCCGATCTGCCGCATCTCGTCCGACGACACTTCTTCGAGCGTCTGGATATCGAGACGGTCTGGCATCTGGAAGATTCACGCGCTTCACGGACGCTGCAGCGGGTGAGGTGCGGCAAGCCGTTCTATCAGACGGAGCCGATGATCGGTCGTTCAAAAGATCTTCGTGGCGATCTGCGCCGTTCGGCGGCGCGTCTGCAGGCGCAGTCGGCGAAGCGCGGAGCGGAATGCGTTCGGGCCGTGAATGAGGTTCTGGCGGTGCGCAACCGTGAGCTGTTCCCTCTGACACTGGCCAGTCCGGGGGAGGTCTACCGCTGCGATGTGGGGCGGGGACTGACGATGTTCCTATTCGGTATGCGTCCCGAAGATCGACTGCCGATCGAATCGAATTTCGGCGCCCTGCTGGTGCGCAACAATCTGCCGATTGGCTATGGTGTTGCGGCGGTGCTGTTCGACCGGGTGGAGATCGCAATCAATATCTTCCCGGCCTTTCGCGCGGGAGAATCGGCGTTTACGATCGAGCAGTACTTCCGTCTGTTCTACCGGCACTTCGGTTCGCGAATCTTCCTCGTGCGCAACACGCAGATGGGCTACGGCGAGGATGAGGCGTTGCTTTCGGGCGCGTTCTGGTTCTACAACAAGCTGGGGTTCCGTGCCGTGGATCCGGCGGTGCGCAAGCTCGCCGAGCGTGAGGCAGAGAAGCAGCGGGCAGACAGGAAGTATCGTACGCCGCTTGCCACCATGCGGCGGCTGTCCGTGAGCGACGTGGTTCTGCTGACCGATGGCAGTCGGATAGAGGACTGGAAAGAGACATCGATCATCAACCTTGGCTACACCGTTACCAGGTACTTCGCTGACAACTATGACGGGGATCGAAGAACCGGTATTGCGGACACTGTTCCGAAGGTGCAGAAGCTGCTCGGGATTCGGGATCTGCGGCGATGGACCGATGATGAGCGGACGGCGCTCTCGCGAATGGCGCCGTTGGTGGCAATGATTCCCGACTTACGCAGCTGGACATCGGAAGAGCGAAAGCAGCTGGGACAAATCGTCCGGGCCAAGGGGGGGAAGCATGAGCGGCGGTTCGTGCTCTTGTGCAATCGCCACCCGCGATTCAAAGATGCTGTCCGACGACTCGCTGCGCGGCAGACGTCGCGATAAGCACTCAGCAGATTCGGGGGAGTTGCTCGCCAACAGGCGGGTCGACCACGCGTCTCACGCCGAGAAGGGTGCGCAGGACCACCCGTCCGGGCGCGCGTTTCCCGCCGACTCTTCCAATAACGCACGCCTCCCGACCGATTTCGAGCTCCCGCAGGGCGGCCAAAGCCTCTTCCGCGAGTTCGGCCGCAACAATGACCACGAGTTTCCCTTCGTTAGCTACGTGCAGTGGGTCGATTCCGAGCAATTCGCAGGCGCCAGCGACCGGAGGATCTATGGGGAGCGACGTTTCATCGAGTTCAATCTCAACCTGCGCCCTCTCCGCAAATTCATTTAAGCTTGCGGCGATTCCTCCCCGGGTGGGATCTCGCATGACGCGGAGGCGGTTGCCGCAGGCTCGAAGCAACGCCTCCGTGAGCCCGCCGAGTGGCGCGGTGTCGCTGACGACATCGGTGCCGAACGAGAATCCCTCTCGTTTCGACAGGACGGCGATGCCATGATTGCCGATCGGGCCGCTGACGATCACTACGTCACTCGGTTCTACGTGTCGCGGATCGAGGATAAAATCATGATCGAACACGCCGATGCCGGACGTGTTGATGAATATCTTGTCTCCCTTGCCGTGATCGACGACTTTCGTATCGCCGGTTACGATGGTCACGCCGGCCGCACCGGCGGCTCGCTGCATCGTCTCGACTATAGTATCGAACTCACCAACGGCCAGCCCTTCTTCGATTATGAACCCGATACTCAGGTACAGCGCCCGTGCGCCCGAGACGGCGAGATCGTTGACGGTTCCGTTGACCGCCAAATCTCCAATATTGCCGCCCGGGAAAAAGAGAGGATTGACGACAAACGAGTCGGTCGTGAAGGCCAGACGACGGTTCTGGACGTGAAGTTCGGCGCTGTCGCCCAGTTTGTCCAGGATAGGATTGCCGAAGTGTCGGAGGATTACGTCCCTGATCAGGTTCGATGTCATCTGGCCTCCCGCGCCGTGACTCAGCCGGATAACGTCGGAGTGATTGAAAGGGAGCGGACACGAGCCGTGGGTGCTCTTTTTTTCGTTTGCGCTCATGGTTGTGCTTCCCCGCTCTTATCCTCCGCGTGCGTGCGATGATACTTGAAGTAGGCCGCACAGGCGCCCTCGGATGACACCATGGTCGCACCCAGTGGGGTTGTGGGCGTGCAGGCGATTCCAAACTCCGGGCAGGCGGTTGGTTTCCTGAGACCGCGAAGGATCTCGCCGCTTATACAACGCGAGGACGACCGAGTCTCACGTCGCTCGATACCGAATCGCCGTTCGGCATCGAAGTGCGAGTATTCCGATCGCAGTTGAAGCCCACTGGAAGGGATGACGCCCATGCCGCGCCACTCCCGGTCGGTGATTTCAAACACGCGCTCCACCGCTGCCCGCGCCGAGGTGTTCCCTTCGGTCGAGACAGCACGGGCGTATTGATTATCGACGCGGCATTGACCCGACTCGAGCTGCTGGACCGCTGACAGGATGCCAGCCAGCAGATCGACCGGTTCGAATCCGGTTACCACCACCGGAACGCGGTACCTGGCGACCAGATTCTCGTATGGCGTCATTCCGGTGATGGTGCAGACATGTCCGGCGGCAAGGTAGGCATCGACGCGATTATCCTCAGCCTGCAACAGCGCCGCCATCGCCGGCGGGATCAGCACGTGCGCGACCAGAAGAGACAAGTTGTTAAGTTTCCTCCGCTCGGCCTGAAGTACAGCCATAGCGCTGGCCGGAGCGGTGGTCTCGAACCCGATGGCGAGAAAGACAATCTCCTTCCCGGACAGTGACTCGGCGAGGGAGACCGCTTCAAGCGGCGAGGCAACCACCCGCACATCCGCACCCATTGCTTTCAGGCTCGACAGGTCGGCTGAAGAGCCCGGAACGCGGAGCATGTCGGCGTAGGTCATGAAGGCGACGTTGTCACGCGCAGCGATCTCGAGGGCGGTGTCGATCGTCGAGAGCGGTGTCACACACACCGGGCAGCCGGGGCCATGAATCAGTTCTATGCGATCGGGCAGCAACTGGTCGATGCCGTTGCGGACGATAGAGTGCGTCTGGCCGCCACAAACCTCCATCAGCCGCCACGGACGAGTGACGGTCTGCCTGATTCGGCGAAGAATGCCTTGTGCCAGTACGGGGTCGCGGAACTCGTCGAGATATCTCATGCTTCGGTGTCCCCCCCCGGATCACCGGCCGCCATCTCCCGCAGAAGCGCCAGAGTGCGGTCGGCATCGTCCCGATCGAGAGTGCGGATCGCGAAACCGGCGTGAACGAGCACATAGCTGCCGATTTCAGCTTCAGGGACATATTCCAGGCAGACCGTCTGGCGCGTGCCGGAGAAATCCACGGTCCCCATGCGGAGCCCGTCGCCGTCGTCGACCGAAACCAGCCGGCCAGGTATCGCCAGACACATGGTTACGCGGTCTCCCTTGCTGTCAGGAGGGCATTGGCGACAGCGATCTGTCCCAATGCGATGCCGCCGTCATTGGTGGAGACCTGCTCGTGCGTCAACACCCGAAAACCTTGGCCGACAAGTCTCTGCAGCATATGCTCGAAAAGCAGTCGGTTCTGGAATACGCCGCCGCTGAGGGCGATCTGCCTCAACCCCGTCGATTGCGCCGCTGCCAGTGCGACTGAAATGAACCGCTCGGCGAGCGCCAGGTGGAAGTGACGGGCCAGGGTGCGCGGGTCGGTTCCGGTCCGGACCCCGTTGAACATATCGAGCACCAGTCGACTGCATGAGAGCGGTCCGCTCGCCGTGTCGGGTTCGACCGCCAGATCGAACTCACTTTCGTTGAGGGGTTCCTCTCCCGCTACACACTCAAGCATCATCGCAGCTTTGGCTTCGTACGTGTTCTCGGTGCAGAGACCCAGAATAGCCGAGACAGCGTCAAACAGGCGCCCACACCCCGACGTGCCCGGTGAGTTGTAGGTACGGTCGAGCATCTGCAGGACACTTGTCACCCGGTCGGGCTCTATACCCCAACCGCGGGCCGCATCCCTGATCTCGTCTCGGCCGACCCCCGCGTGCCACAGGTGACTGACAGCCATCCGCCAGGGTTGACGGGCTGCTCTGTCGGCGCCGGGCATGGGGACCGGTTCCAGCCACGCAAAGCGCTGAAATGAACCGTAGTCACCGATCAGGATTTCACCGCCCCAGATGGTACCGTCCGGTCCGTAGCCGGTGCCGTCGAGGATGATACCGATTGTTTTGTCCGTCACTCCGTTTTCGGCCATGACTGACGCGAGATGGGCGTGGTGGTGCTGAACCGGGATGACGGTAAAGTTGCTTTGCGAGTGCGCCCATATCGTGGAGCGATAGCCGGGATGCAGGTCACACGCGACAACCGTTGGCTGAACTCGAAGCAGTTTGCCGAGGTGTGCTATGCCGTCCGTGAAGCCGTCGAACGCAGCTGTATTGTCGAGGTCGCCGATGTGCTGGCTCAGCACAACTTCGTTGCCTCGTCCGAACGCAAACGTGTTTTTCAGATCGGCGCCGCAGGCGAGCAGGGGCCGGGATAGGTCAAACGGCAGGGCGATTGGTGTCGGAGCGTAACCCCGCGAGCGTCGCATGACGCGCGGTACGTCGGCGAGCACCCGCACGATAGAGTCATCGCAACGCTGCACGATTTCCCGGTCGTGAAGCAGGAACAAGTCGGCGACAGATTGGAGACGGCTCACGGCTTCTCCGTTCCCGATCGCGATCGGCTCCTCGGAGAGATTACCGCTCGTCATTACCAGCACCGGCGCGTTGTTCTGAAAAAGCAGGTGTTGAATCGGCGCGTAGGGGAGCAGGACCCCGAGCATGTTTCCGTCCGGCGCGATCGATGGCGCCAGAGGAGGAGCGTCGCCGCGTCGACGGAGAAGCAGGATCGGTCGTCGGCTGCCGGTCAGGATGTGGGCTTCCGGCTCGGAAACCAGGCAGTACCTTCGCACCACGTCGAGATCCGGCATCATCACGGCCAGCGGTTTGTCGTCGCGATGCTTGCGCCGGCGGAGCCGTGCGACAGCCGGTTCGTTGGTGGCATCGACCGCCAGATGGAATCCGCCTATTCCGCGGATGGCGACCATCTGCCCGCGCTTGAGCGACAGGACCGCCTGTCCGATCGGATTGGTACACGCAATCTCCCGATTGCCGTCGGTTAGCCAGAGTCTGGGACCGCAGTTTGGACAGGAGACGGGCTGCGCGTGGAAGCGACGGTCGAGCGGATTGCCGTACTCTTTCGCACACGCCGGACACATCGCAAACGAACGCATCGTCGTGTACGGCCGGTCGTAGGGGATGCCATCGACGATGGAATACCGTGGTCCGCAGTTGGTGCAATTGATGAAGGGGTATGCGAAGCGGCGGTCACCCGGGTCAAACATCTCCTTCAGGCAGTCATCGCAGACTGCGATGTCCGGCGATATGCGCGTTTCGGCGCTGCCGTTTCGTTTTGAGGGAAGGATGTCGAAGGTCCGAACATTGGAAGGTACTATCGACTCGCCTTCCAGTCTGGTGATTGACGCCTGGGGCGGGGCCGACGCGGTCAGTTGCTGCTCGAATAGCACGATTGAATCCGTGGCGCCTTCAATCTCGACAAGAACGCCCCGGTCGTCGTTGCAGACAAATCCACCGAGGCCGTGCCGGATGGCCAGTCGATAGACGAAGGGGCGGAAGCCCACCCCCTGCACGGTACCGCTCACGCGAATGCGTCGGCGGCAACGGCGCCCCGTCGAATCCTCCGGGGCATGCAACTTGTCAGCGCGAATCGACATGTTGCACCAGTTTCCCCGATTTTTTGGCAGCCATCATATCGCTGAGCCAGGCGTACCAGCGATCAAGTCCCTGCCCGGTGCGGCAGGAAAGCTCATGAATTATAAGGGTGCCGTTTATCTGGAGCGCGTTTTCCTTGACGCGGGCCAGCTCGAAATCCGAGAGACCGAGCAGGTCGATCTTGTTGACGACCATAGCCGACGAACGACGGAACATACCGGGGTACTTCAGTGGCTTGTCGTCCCCTTCAGTGGTGCTGATCAACACGACTTTCATGTCCTCGCCGAGGTCGTAGCTCGAGGGGCAGACGAGATTGCCGACGTTTTCGATCACCAGGAGATTGGTGGCGGCGAAGTCTATGTCGCCGAGCACGTCGAGCACCATGCGAGCATCGAGGTGGCACTTTCCGTTGGTGATGATCGGTTTCACCACCGTACCCCCGGCACGTGAGATTCGGTTCGCATCGTTCTCGGTTTGAACATCACCGGCGACAACCGCAATATTCAGCTTACTGCCGAGTTCAGCGAGCGTCCGCTCCAGCAGACTCGTTTTCCCTGAGCCCGGCGAGCTCACCAGATTCAGTGCGAGCACCTTGTGGGCGTCCAGTCGACCGCGAATCTCCGCCGCGAGGCGATCATTCTCGGAGAGGACTTTCTTCTGGAGGGGGATCTGCTCAGTCATGGGTGTGCGTCGACTCTCGGTTACAGATGGGTGTCGGACCAGGGTCGGTCAGAGTAATGCTGTCGATATCCAGTTCCGCGCCCTGCGTCATGGCAACATCGCGGCTGCCGCAGTCGGGACACTGAAACGAATACTCGTGTATTTCGAATTCGGTATGGCAGCGCTCGCAACAGGCGATAATCGGGACGATCTCGATTTCCAGCAGGGTTTCTTCCAGTTCCGTACCCCGAGTGATTGCTTCGAACCCGAATTCGAGAGCGTCGCGGGCAATGTCGCTCAGGGCGCCGATTTTGAGGTGGATGGTGGCAACAGAGCTCCCGGGTCGCTCGGCGGCAACCGCGAGGACCGTATCGACAATCGACTGGGCAATCGACAACTCGTGCATGAGTGCACCTCCGGGGTCGGGGACAGATGCCTGAACCCGGACGGCAATATACGTGATTGCCCCAAAACGGCAAGGAGATTAGGACTTACGGCGTAAGATTAACCAAACATGTATTCTATTTGACGCGTGAAATGAAAAACCTACGCTCGGGTAAACTTTCCCTGCGAAACAGTTTCCGAAAATATGGGCGTCGTGGGTCCAGACTACAGTTTTTATTGCCATTATCGGACCGATAGTGTATATATGACTCCATGCAAGGTTGCAGCGAATGGCGGAACTAAGAACCGATACCTCGACAGCGTGCGCGCACTGCGGCGAACTATGCGGACCGGATATCCTCTCGGAGACCGGCGAGGCATTCTGCTGTACCGGCTGCCGCACGGTATATGCGCTCCTTCACGACCACGATCTCGGTGATTACTACCGTCTTGAGAGCCGGCCGGGGATCAAGCCCGACGCTTTCTCCGCAGAGTCGTCGTTCGCCTATCTCGATGATGATTCGGTCGCCGATCGACTGCTCGACTTCCGCAGCCCGACCGCTTGTCGCATTACATTCTCCATTCCCCAGATGCACTGCAGCTCCTGTGTCTGGCTTCTGGAAAATCTTCATGTCTTCACCGACGGCCTTTCAGAAAGCCGGGTGGATTTTCCCCGGCGTACGCTCTCGGCGGTCTTTGACCCTTCGGTTCTGAGTCTGCGACAGCTTGTCGAACTTCTGGCCTCATTGGGCTACACGCCCGATATCCGACTCAAACAGCTCGAGTCCCGGCCGGTTGACCGTTCGATGCGCTCGCTCTATGCTCGGGTGGCTCTGGCCGGTTTCTGTTTCGGCAACGTGATGCTGCTCAGTTTTCCGCACTATCTTGGGCTGGATGGACTGACCGATCCCCGCTATGCCCAGTACTTCAGTTACCTGACGATTCTACTGGCTTTGCCGGTTCTTTTCTACGGCGGCGCCGAGTTCTTTGCGTCGGCGTACCGAGGCTTGCGCTATCGAACCGTGACCATGGATGTTCCGATCGCTATCGGAATCACGATTCTCTTCGCGCGATCGAGCTACGATATCATCGCTCTCGGGCAGGCCGGTTATATGGATTCGCTGTGCGGCCTGGTGTTTTTCCTGCTGCTGGGCCGGTTGTACCAGCGGAAGACCTACGCGGCACTGTCATTCGACAATGACTACCGCGCCTACTTTCCGATTGCCGTCCATGTTCGCGAGAGTGGGCGGGAGGTCACCCGGCCGTTGGACAAGCTCATGCCGGGCGATCGTATGCTGATTCGCAATGGTGAGTTGATTCCGGCCGACTCGGTGCTTATCCGCGGCGAGGGCCTGATCGATTACAGCTTCGTAACGGGCGAATCGGAACCGGTCGCGGTCCGCACGGGTGATCGTATCTATGCCGGTGGACGGCAGACCGGCGAGCGGCTGGAGCTCGATGTCGTGAAAGAGCCGTCGCAAAGCTACCTCATCCAGTTGTGGAATAAGCAGGCGGTGGCGCCGCGTCCCGACGACCTGACCAGCCTGGCCAATCGAGTAAGCAGGTACTTCACGCCGGCTATTCTTGGACTTGCCGCTGCAACCGGGCTTGTCTGGGCGTTTCGCGATATCGGCACGGCCGTAAACGCCGCGACGGCGGTACTTGTAATCGCCTGTCCATGTGCCCTGGCGCTCGCTACGCCGTTTACGCTGGGGACGCTGCATCGCTGGTTCGGTCGTAACGGCCTTTTCCTGAAAGACCCAAGCGTTCTCGAACGGCTCGCGGACATCTCACATATCCTGTTTGACAAGACCGGTACTATCACTATAGCAGGGGCACGGGTTCCGGAGTTCGAGGGCGATCCGCTTACCGAGGTCGAATCGCAGGCAATTGCCGCGCTGGCCGGGCATTCGACGCACCCGCTGGCTCGACCTCTCGTTGCCCTGGGCAACGCCGATGAACCTGTGGAGATCACTGATTTCGCCGAAACGGCAGGGCGCGGCATCCGAGCGGTTGTTGGCGGCAGAGACGTACGGCTCGGTTCGGCAGTGTGGACCGGTCACGAGGGAGACGATACGACGGGTGGCCTGCTGGCGGCCGAGTCCAGGGTGTATGTGTCGATCGACGGCGCGCCGCGAGGATATTTCCGCTATCGCAATGTCACCCGCGACGGGCTGCCGGAAACGCTGAGTTCGCTTCGTGAACACTATCGGCTCGGTCTGTTGTCCGGCGACAACGACAGCGACCGGGAGCGTCTGGCGCCGGCCTTCGGCGAGGCAGCCGATATGCGGTTCCGCCTCACCCCGCACGACAAGCTGACGCATGTCCGGGATCTCGCCCGGGCGGGGGAGAAGGTGCTTATGGTCGGTGACGGTCTCAACGATGCCGGCGCGCTGGGGGCCGCCGAGGTCGGCCTGGCGGTGACCGAAAACGACTCGGCCTTCTCGCCGGCCAGCGACGGGATCCTTCGTGCCGATGCGCTCGGCCTGCTGCCGTCGGCACTTCGACTGGCCCGGCGAAGTATCTCGATTATCAAGGTCTGTTTCGTAATATCGCTGCTGTACAACGTGGTGGGGTTGTATTTCGCAGTGCAGGGATTGCTGTCGCCGCTGCTGGCGGCGGTCCTGATGCCGCTCAGCTCGGTGACGGTGGTGGTTCTGTCGACTGTTGCGATCAGTCGCAGTGCCAGAAAGGAAGGGCTGGCCTGATCATGGATGTCATGTACGTGTTGATCGGGTTTTCGCTGGTGGTGGCGATCGGTTTTCTGGCGGCCTTTTTCTGGGCGGTCCGATCTGGTCAGTTCGACGACGTGTTTACGCCCGCCATGCGCATGCTCTTCGAGAACAAGACAAAAAAGAAAGAACATAGAGACTCATGACGGAGGAAATGTATGGCGGTTGAGTCGTTCAAGTATGACAACACAATCGTTCGCAATTTCGCCATTGCCACATCCGTGTGGGGTGCGGTCGGGATGCTGGTGGGGTTGCTCGCCGCTTTGCAGTTGTTCTTGCCGGAGCTGAACTTCGGGATCGGCCACACGACATTCAGTCGCATTCGGCCGGTTCATACCAACGGAGTCATCTTTGCGTTTGTCGGCAACGGCATCTTCATGGGCGTGTACTACTCGCTGCAGCGACTGTGCAAGGCGAGGATGTACAGCGACCTGCTCAGCAAGATCAACTTCTGGGGCTGGCAGCTCATCATCGTGGCGGCCGTCCTGACGCTGACGTCCGGGTACACCACCGGCAAGGAATACGCGGAACTGGAGTGGCCGATCGATATCGCCATTGCGGTTGTCTGGGTCATCTTCGGCTGGAACATGATCGGGACGATCATGCAGCGGCGGGAGCGACATATGTATGTCGCGATCTGGTTTTACATCGCGACCTTCGTCACGGTTGCCGTCCTGCATATCGTCAACTCGATTGAGCTGCCGGTTTCGTTCCTGAAGAGTTACCCGGTCTATGCCGGCGTTCAGGACGCCCTCGTACAGTGGTGGTACGGCCACAACGCGGTCGCGTTCTTCCTGACGACACCGTATCTCGGGTTGATGTACTACTTCCTCCCCAAGGCGGCCGATCGCCCGATATTCTCGTATCGGTTGTCGATAGTTCACTTCTGGTCACTGATATTTATCTACATCTGGGCCGGTCCACACCACCTGCTCTATTCGTCACTGCCCGACTGGGCGCAATCGCTCGGAATGGTTTTCTCGCTGATGTTGATCGCACCGTCGTGGGGCGGCATGCTCAACGGCCTGCTGACGCTGAGGGGCGCCTGGGACAAAGTCCGCGATGAACCCGTCCTGAAGTTCATGGTGGTGGCGGTGACGGCATACGGCATGGCGACGTTTGAGGGACCGATGCTGTCGATCAAGTCGGTTAACGCTATCTCGCACTTCACGGACTGGACGATTGCTCACGTCCATGTCGGAGCGCTGGGCTGGAACGGTTTTCTCACGTTCGGCATTCTCTACTGGTTGATACCGAAGATCTATCAGACGAAATTGTTCTCGAAGAAGATGGCGGAGTACCACTTCTGGATCGGTTTCCTCGGTATCCTGCTGTACGCCGTGCCGATGTACTTCGCCGGTGTCACGCAGAGCCTCATGTGGAAGCAGTTCACCGCCGATGGCGTTCTGCAGTATGGTAACTTCCTGGAGACAGTCCTGCAGATCGTGCCGATGTACATCATTCGCGCTGTCGGGGGCGCCCTGTATCTGGTCGGTGTCGTGATGATGGCAATCAATCTGGCGAAGACGATCAAGCAGGGATCTTTGGTGCGCGACGAAGAAGCGTCGGCGCCGGCGCTGGTCGATGTTGCCGCCCACGAAGAGAAGCACCCGTATCGGCATCGCTGGCTGGAGCGCAAGCCGGTTCAGTTTACGATCCTCACGCTGATTGCGATCCTGATCGGTGGCATTATCGAATTCGTTCCGACCTTTCTGGTCAAGTCGAACATCCCGACCATCGCCAGCGTGCGGCCGTATACACCGCTCGAGCTGGAGGGACGGGATATCTACGTCGCTGAAGGTTGCTACAACTGCCATTCGCAGATGGTGCGGCCGTTCCGTTCGGAGACCGAACGGTACGGCGAGTACTCCAAGGCCGGCGAGTTCGTCTACGATCACCCGTTTCAGTGGGGTTCCAAACGCACCGGGCCGGATCTGCATCGGTTGGGGGGGAAGTACCCGGATGCCTGGCATTATAATCACATGATCGATCCCACCTCGACCTCGTACGGCTCGCTCATGCCGCCTTACCCGTGGCTGGTGACCGACAAGATCGATGTCGAGGGCGTGCCGGGAAAGATCAGAGCCATGCAGACGCTTGGCGTACCCTATCCGCAGGGCTACGATACACTGGCAATCGCGGATCTGAACACGCAGGCGGACTCGATCGCCCAGGGAATCGTCACGGCGCTTCGCAGTCAGGATCCGGAGATCGATGTCGACAAGCACTCGAAGATCGTGGCGCTGATTGCCTACCTGCAAAGGCTCGGCACGGACATCAAGGCAAACACGTCAAGTGCGACACGAGCCGGGATGTAAGGGGGCGCGACGATGTACAAAGACGTTTTGCAGTCTATCGCCGGCGTCGAACGCTATCCGATCGTCGCCCTGATTCTCTTTCTGGCAGCGGCCGTTCTTATCGGTATCTGGGTAATCCGCTTGCGCAAGGATGAGATCGCACACTATAGCAGTCTGCCGCTCGACGATGGCACCTCGGCCGCGACCGAGCGCTCACATACAGTCGGGAGAGATTAAGTATGGCTGAATATTCCGATGAACTGCTCGATCACGACTACGACGGCATCAAAGAGCTGGACAACAACCTCCCCAAATGGTGGTTGTGGCTGTTCTACCTGACGATCATCTACTCCGTGCTGTACATGCTCTACTACCACGTGACCGGTATCGGCTATTCGCAGGACGAGCAGTATATGTCCGAGGTCGATCCCAATTTCGTGCGTATCTCGGCCGCCGACACGCGTTTCCTTGGTGTCCTGCCGGAATATCACTCGCCCCTGTTCACGCCGCGTCAGGAGATCACGCCGTTCCGGCTGCTTCACCAGTCCGGCGAGGTTGAGCAGTATGTGGAGATGACTCCGGAGAGCGACACGACCGAGTATGTGGCGTTTACTGAGCCGGCCAGGATCGCCGCCGGCAAGGATATCTACATTCGAAACTGCGCGCAGTGTCACGGCAACCAGGGACAGGGGGGTATCGGCCCGAATCTGGCCGATGACTACTGGCTGCACGGCGGGACGTTTTCGGATATCACGAAGTCCGTTATCTACGGTTGGCCGTCACAGGGGATGATCTCCTGGCGCGGGCAGCTCAAGCCGGATCAAATCCTCGAGGTGGCCAGCTTCGTCCAGACGCTGCGGGGCACGAATCCCCCCAATCCGAAGCCGCCGCAGGGCGATCTGGTAGCGGAGTAAGACGGCATTCGATGAACCAGCCGCACGACAGCAAGCAGCAGGATTTTCGCGACAGCATCGCAACCGCCGAGAAATCCGGCAAGCGCATCTGGGTCTTTCCGGCCAAACCGAAAGGGAAGCACTACAACGCGCGGACGATTGTCTCGATCTTCCTGCTCGCGTTCCTGTTCGGGGCGCCGTTCATCAAGATCAACGGCGAGCCACTCCTGCTGTTGAACGTACTGGAACGGAAGTTCATCATCTTCGGGCTCGCTTTCTGGCCACAGGATTTTCACCTTTTTGTCCTCGGCCTGATCACCTTCATCGTGTTCGTCGTCCTGTTCACGGCGGTTTTCGGGCGCTTGTTCTGCGGCTGGATCTGTCCTCAAACCGTCTTTCTGGAGATGGTTTTCCGGCGGCTTGAATACTGGATCGAAGGCGGACCGGCGCGTCAGCGCAAGCTCGCCGCACAGGCGTGGAATGGTGAGAAGATCCTGAAGAAGTCGCTCAAGACCGTGATCTTTTTCGGCATCGCCTTCCTGATCGGTAACACCTTCATGGCGTACCTGATCGGTATCGACCAGGTGATACCGATTGTCACCGCCCCGCCGACCGAGCACATGGCCGGGTTCGTGGCGGTGGTCGCTTTCAGCCTGATATTCTATTTCGTTTTCGCCTGGTTCCGCGAGCAGGCCTGCACGCTGGTCTGTCCTTATGGCCGTCTGCAGGGTGTTCTGATCGATTCCAACTCGATAATCGTCGCCTACGATCACAAGCGCGGGGAACCGCGCGCCCCGATGGATCGGGGAGAGCGCGATGCCGGTCTCGGCGATTGTGTCGAATGCGGCGCCTGTGTTACAGTCTGCCCGACGGGTATAGACATCCGCAACGGCACCCAACTGGAGTGCGTCAACTGCACGGCGTGTATCGACGCCTGCAATCGCACCATGCGCAAGGTCGGCCTGCCCGAGGGGCTGATCCGCTACTCGTCCGAGGACGCTATCGCGAAGGGGCAGACGTTCCGCCTGACCGGGCGTATCGCGATCTACACGATTGTCTTTGTGTTGCTGACGTCGCTGGTGACTTACCTTATGGTGACCCGTTCGGACGTGGAGACGACGGTGCTGCGTACTCCCGGTTCGCTCTACACCGAAGCCGACAACGGTGACATCAGAAATCTGTATACGATCAAAGTGGTCAACAAGACGTTCGAAGAGACCCCGATTGAACTTCGCGCCGTGTCTCCGAAGACGGCGGCCATTCAGATGATTGGCGCCGGTATTACGGTAGCCCCGGACAGCATCGCCGAGTCGGCCTTTTTTGTCGATCTGCCTCGCGATGCTATTTTCAGCCAATCGACCTTGCTCACGATTGAGGTGGTGAGTGACGGCGAGGTGTTGGAGACCATTCGCACGTCGTTTATGGGCCCCGGAAAAAGGAGTGAGCCATGACCGAGCAGAAATCCGGCTCGAGTTGGGGGATCGGTATCTGGGCGCTGTACGGCGGGTTTGTGCTGTTCGTGCTCGGCATGGTGCTGTTCGCCTCGGTGCAGAGTATGGACCTGGTTGAATCGGACTACTACATGAAGGGTCAGAAATACCAGCAGCAAATCGATCGAGTGAAGCGTTCGCAGGCAATGGAGCACCCGCTCGAGGCCAGCTACGATCGGGCAGTCGATCAGATCGTTCTGAGATTCCCCGAAGCCAGCAGCGCCGGAACCGTTTCAGGAACCGTAACGCTGTTCCGGCCGTCGGATGCCGACCGCGATGTTACGTTGCCGGTGCAGACAGACAGTGATGCGAAGCAGTATCTGCCGACGCAGGAACTGGCGCACGGCATGTGGCGCCTGAAGGTTGACTGGCGCTGGAACGAACGAGATTACTACCTCGAGAAGGTCATCTTCATCGAGTAGGAGAGGTTGCATAGTGGAACTGTGGACAGCATTGGTGATTGGCCTGGCCGGCAGCCTGCACTGCATCGGCATGTGTGGACCGATCGTTCTGGCCCTGCCCAGCGGGCGACGTTCGGCTTTCTGGACGGTGATTGGGAGACTGGCCTACAATTTCGGGCGTGTCGTCACGTACGCCTTTCTGGGATTGCTCTGCGGGTTTGTGGGACGCACGGTAAGTATGGCCGGCTACCAGCAGATGCTGTCGATCGTACTCGGGGTGCTGCTCCTGCTCGCCGTTCTCCTGCCATCGAGATATGGCAAGTACATCACCGGCGCGCCGCTTCATGGTGAGATTCTCGCTCTCTTTCGACGGTTCTGGAGCGCGCTGCAGAAACGCAGCTCGGTGCCGTCGTTGTTCGGGATTGGGATTCTCAACGGGTTTCTGCCGTGTGGTCTTGTCTATGTGGCGCTGGCCGGATCGCTGGCTACTGCGGCGCCGCTGAAGAGCGCCGTCTACATGGCGATGTTTGGACTCGGGACCGTCCCCGTCATGCTGGCTACGGCTATATTCGGCAATTTTGCAGGTCTGGCCGTCAAGCGACGTCTCTACAAGCTGCTTCCGGTGGGCGTGGTCGTGCTTGCGGCCGTGCTCATTCTTCGCGGGCTATCCCTCGGTATTCCCCTGATCAGTCCGAAAATCGTCACGACTGATCAACAGGAAGTCACTATGGACTGCTGCCACGGGGCAGAGCAGACCATTGAGAATCCGGGCGAGTAACCTGATCCCTTTGCATTCGTATCCGGAATTCAATCGTGGGGCAGATTATCTATTTTAATTGACTGCACGCTATCCGGAGTGTATTGTCCTGACAGACGCGCAAGACACCGGGCGACTCGGCGCAGTCCGTCATCTGTAGATTGTCACGTTCCTGCCAGCTGCGCCGAGCCAATCCTTTGTCGAGAATAGAAAGTGCGATTGAACGAGGCCGACGGTCTCGGTCGGTCGTGTGGTACGTTCTGCGGATGTGGATTCGGACGGGGACCGATCGACGACCGTGGTTTATCGCAAATGGGCAAGGAGGGTATTGTGGAACCCACCCAACGCACGAGCAGGTCGATGGTCGCGGCTGCACTGGTAGTGCTTGTCGCTCTGGCATTCTGTACGGTGGCTGTCCCCGCGCAGGTGAAACTCACCAGGCCGGGACAGTCTTCGGGAAGTATCACCGTTACGTCGCCGGCGGCGGCAGCTGCCTGGGACCCCGGCAAGCGCTACACGATCGAGTGGAAGAGCGAAGGCGTGCGAGGGAACGTGAAGATTGTGCTTGTCGACGGCGCCGGGAAAGAGACCGTCGTTGCGGCCAGCGCACTCAACAACGGCACGTATTCGTACACGGTCCCGCGTACGCTGAGTGACGGTCAGTACAAGGTGCGCGTGGTATCGAGCGACGGCAAAGTCGCGGGAGAGAGTGCTTCTACAATCAGCATTGGCGAGGTGTCGTCCCCGCCCGCGGCCGCTCAGAAGCTGAAACCGCTCACCCCGGCGGCGACACCGACGGTCACCAAGCCCAAACCTGCCGGGACACTCACGCCCGCTGGTGGTGTCCAGGGGCAGGTGACGCCCGGGTCGACAACGCCGAGTGTGGCTGAAGCAGACGTGTCGTCGGAGCTGGTCGAACTGGGAAGTATGCCCACCGCGCAGGCGGCAGCTGCCCAGGCGCAGCTGCTCGATCAGGCGGTGATGTCGATCGGAGCGATCTCTTCCCCGGGCAGCAATGTCGCGCCCACTTCGTTCGCACCTTACATCTGGGTGGATAACCCGGAGGCTGGAACGGAATGGGAGCCGGGCACGACGCAGACAGTCGAGTGGGCCAGCAACAAGATCAACGGCAACGTCAGCGTCACGCTCGTGAAAGATCAATACCAGTATCCGATCGCAACCAACATCGCCAACTCAGGCAGTTGTACCTATTCGGTTCCCGCCTCCGTCGGACTCGGCCGCAACAAGTACACGGTGCGTGTCAGTGAGTATCAGGGGAGTGTCAAAGGGGAAAGTCAGCCGTTTACGGTGTATCAGGAACAGCCGATCGATGTCTGCTGTCAGATCGCTAACTTTCGCACCAGGAAACGCACTACCGACGGCTGGATGTTCTACGGCTCCGTCGAGCGGTGGATGGAGTTCGATATCGCCGTCAAGAACCAGGGCACGTACGGACCGGTCGTCGTGCCGCTCTTCTGGCGGTTGATCAAGCTGCCCGAAGAGGTAGTGGTCATGCAGGAGGGGGGCGCGTTCGGCGATGTTTACCCCGGCGCCTGGTACCAGACCGCGAATCCGTTGAAGTACGATGTCTATTCGTATGAGCGCAAGTACATCGTGTCCGACATCGACGTGAACTTCGAAGCGGGTAACTACCGACTCGAACTCTATGCCGATTATGGTCACACACTGAACGAGCGGGAAGATCTCCGCGACGACAATATCGCCACAGCGATGATCACGATACAAACCGGCGGAACCCAGTAACAGGCGTGCTGAGGGAAGGAGGCTCAACAAGATGACAAAAGGCATTGTTGGTGTTTCGGTAATTCTGGCAGTGTTCTGTCTGGTGGTGTTCTCGACTCCTCTCGTCGCGTCGGACATCGAGGACAACCTGACCTACCAGGGGAACAAGGCTCGCATCACGGTAGGAACCATTAAGAGCAAGGCCGGCGACTGCTCGCCGGACATGGCGGCTGCCGTGGGTGAGATGCTCTCGACCAGTCTTGTAAACACCGGGCGATTCATCGTGCTGGCCAGTCAGGAGGAAGTGGGTGAGCTGGCCGACGAGATCAATCTGGCGCAGTCCGGCTATGTCGAACAGGGGAAAGGCCCCGAGGCCGGCTTGATGGAGGGAGCCGATCTGCTTATCACCGGCGCGGTCACATCGTTCGAACCCGACGCCGGCGGCGGCGGAGGAGGACTGGGGGGGCTGACCAAGAAAGCGCTCGGTAACGTCGGTGTGAGTACGAAAAAGGCCAAGATCGCACTCGACATCAAGCTGATTGACATCCGCACCCGTCGTGTTCTCAAGGCCAAGACCATCAAGGCGGAGAGCAAGCAGTGGGCGACCGATTTGTCCGGCAGCACGTGGACCGAAGATGTTTCCCTCGACGGTGCTCTCGGCGTCTACGCCAACGAGCCGATGGAGGATGCGGTCCGCGCAGCCCTGACCAAGACAGTCACACTCGTTTCCGAGGAAGTCCCTGAGGAGTACTATCGGTATACCGGGCAGGGGCAGTACACGCAGCACTACGGTGGTGAGACCGCCCCGGCGACTCCGCCCGCACAGGCCGGCGCGACTGCATCGGCCGCGGCAACACCAGCCACGTCGGCGGCGACTTCTCAGGCCGAGCCCCCGGCTGCTCCGGTGGCCGAGGATATGACGCTCTACACGAAGTATGATTTCGTGCCGGGCGACAAGGTTATCTTCTACGATGATCTGGCCAACGAGGAGGTCGGCGAATTTCCGTTCCGCTGGAAGCTCGTGCGGGGGGTCTATGAAATCGTGAAGCTCGGCCCGGACTTCTGGATAATGGCGACCGATAACGGTACGATACGGCCGAACATACCGGATGCGCCTTTACCGCCGAAGTACACAGTTGAGCAGGAGTTTTACGATAACGGCCCCGATAAGTCCGGCAACTACTTCTACATTCAGTGGGTTGACGACGGCGGGCGAGTGATCGGGGAGTGTGGTGTATACAGTGGACAAAGCACCTGGCTCGCTCTGAAAGGCAAGACCTACGCGGACAAACCTCTCACGGAACGACTGACGAAGGGCGTTCACACCCTTCGGGTAATGGCGACTGATCGCTCAGTAAAAATGTATGTCGATCAGGAGCGTGTGGCGAATGTGCCGAACATTGAAGGTTTCAATCCGGTCGGCTTCCAACTGCATCATCGTCCTTACAACGATCCGGAAAACCCGACCCTGATGCGGCATTTCCGGTTCGCCGAGGGGGGCAAGAGCATGCGTGACCAGTTGGTCGAAAACGGACGTATCGTCACCCACGGCATTCTGTTTGATCCCGGATCCGCAACGATCAAGGGAGAGTCATATCGGACGCTGAAAGACATTGGAGAGTTGTTGAACGAAGACCCGACGCTGCGTCTCTGTATCGATGGTCACACTGACAGTGACGGCGCCGATGATTACAACATGACGCTTTCGCAGAACCGAGCCGAATCAGTACGGCAGTACCTGGTCGCCAACTACGGGATTGCCGCCGATCGGCTGGAATGCAAGGGATACGGGGAGTCGAAACCGATCGATACCAACAGTTCCTCCGAAGGCAGAGCCAACAACCGGCGAGTGGAGCTGGTTAAGCTGTAGAAGTCTCCGGTGTGTGTGAGCGACAGGGCGGGTGTCAGCCGATGATCCGCCCTGTCTTTTCACTTGATCGTGCGATGATTCTGCTCCTTCTTGGATGCACTATATCCATACATTCTCAAGGAGCCAGAATCGTGACTCGTGCTACATCGACCCTACCGGTCGCCCTTTTCCTGCTCCTGATCACTCACGGAGCGGTTATGGCCGGCGATAGCGCCGCGTCGGATGCCTTCAGCGTGAGCGTTTTCGTCGATAATGTCATTCATTTCAGTATCGAGCACCCATCGAAGTATGACACCAATGGTGTGACGTCCGAGGACAACGGCCGCGTGATCGAGCGCCAGGTGGAGTTTCCTGCGGAGCGGTTTGCGGGACGTCTCACCGCCCGACTTCGGATCAAACCGATCCCGAAAGACGAAATCACCGTTTTTGACAAGTGGGACCGGGCCGGGGACGTTCGTCTGGCTATCGAAGGACAAGCCGATATCCAACTGGTCAAGTTCATTACTTCTTATGGGGGTGAGACGTCACACGAGGTCGACATCACCGACCTTGCGCCGCTGCTGGTCGGCTCGCGGACGATCAAGGCGTTCGTTGATACGTGGGTAACACCCGCCTGGAAGGTGGATTTCAGCATAGATTTCACACCCGACAGCACAATCGATCCTGCAGACTGGGCGGCAGGCGCTATGTACGTGGCGTCGTTCGATCACGAGCGGGAATTGGTCGGTGGGGAAGAGGTGACGGTGGAGATCCCCGCTGATCTGTCGCGCGTGGTCTTGAAGTACTTCGTGTCGGGCCATTGCACCGACGGGCGCGACGCCGACGAGTTTGTGACCAAAGACAACGTGATTTCGGTTGACGACGTGGTTGTCCACCGCTTTCGCCCGTGGCGGGACGACTGCCGGGGTTTCCGTCCCGTCAATCCGTACACCCGTCGCTGGTCCGACGGCTACTGGTCATCTGACTTCGACCGCAGCGGTTGGTGCCCGGGTGATGCCGTCCTGCCGCTCGAGCTCGACCTGACCGACCATCTCACGCCTGGAGAGCACTTGCTGCGATTTATGGTCGAGGACGTTCGTCCGAAAGATTCCACCGATCATTACGGCTACTGGCGGATGTCGAGTTACCTCGTCGGCTGGCGGGACTAAATCAACGCAACAGCCCGAAGAACGGGGTCCTTCGGGCTGTCCGATCAGTAACTGTCGATCGTCGTCTTACGGCAGTTCCGGATCCGGCGGCTGCTCGTACGGATACGGCCCCTTCTTATTCCGCGGCGGGCACAGCGAGCAGTACGTGTAGTAGCCGCAGTAGGAACCGTCGTTCCAATAGCCAAGCCAGCGTTCGACGATAACACCCTGTTCCGGGTTATCGCCGCAGTGGCACGGGATACTGGTCCAGTTGGTGCCACCCGGGTAGCTGTCGCACATGATGGCGTACGCCTTCTGCGGCACTACCAGCGACAGGCCGATTCCGAGCGCCATCGCCAGAACGAACGTGACGATCCAGAGTTTCGAGTTGCGCATTCGCATCCTCCTCTTGAAGGAAAAGTGAAAGGGGACCGGACAGGCTCCGTGTTTCGGTGTTGTCCCTCAGTATCGGGAACTGTCCGGAGGGTTGTTTTTCGCTGCGGTCCAGTGTGAAACCAGACGGGCTCGCCCGGTCGGCAGGGTATTCAAACCGGAGGGTCCGTGCCTTCGTGAGTTCAGGTGATTTATCTCGTCTCCCGTTGTCTGTTCGTGTTCCTGTTTTCTCCATCGCAGGACGAGAATCCCCGGTTTGTGCTACAACGCAGACTCAAGAAACGAACCGTCCATGGCAGGTGCATAGCCAGTCGAGACGAACTTCATCGTCCCCTCGTCGTCGATTCCAACCAGAGTCGGCATGCCAAATACCTCATATTCATCAAGTACGCTCTGCGGAACCCGGTAGGACGGCAGGGGGGAGTTTTCGAAGAAGTACTCTGGAGCGCTCGAGACCAGCACTACCTGGTACGAGTCATCCGGCAGGGCGTTCGGCCGTTCGAAGCGGGCCGTGAACTGCTCACAGGCGCCGCAGCCGTTGGAGACGAAGGCGAGAAGCGTCTTCTGTCCGTGCAGCAGCTTGTCCATAGACACCGGCTGGTCGATACGATCGGTCAACTGCAGGTCGGGGAGGCGTTCTCCAACTGCGAATCTCGACTTGTTCTGCAGATCCCCGGCGGTGAGCGATGAGGCCATGACCGAGCCGGTTATACCCAGTTTGTCGGCGATGTATAGTCCGGTCACGATTCCCCCCGCGATGAGAACGAACAAGGCGACTCCCTGCAGCAGCACTGCAGGCGAGAAGCGGGATGTGATGTCACCCATAGTGGACTCCCGTGCAACGAGGTAGAAGAGGCGCGTACGATTGATTCGATGGTGAACGAGATGCGAGTGTGACTGACCGCACATCGTCGGCACACCACCCTTTCTTGGGTATTATTTGGTGATCCTGCCGATTCTTACAGACGGAAGCGAGAAGTTCTGTCTGTCAACCATTGACTATAGCTGTCGTGCCCGATATCTTGTGAGTGTGGCAGGTCACCGTCGCGGAATCTTTACTCCGCGTGAAGCGGTTGGGGGACCGTGCGCTTCAGGTTACTTTGTTGGGATAGTTAACTCCGCAACTCGAATCGGGACTGTTCGGAATCCGTATGCGTGACTTAGTGCGCTCCGCGCAGCAGGGTGACAGTGCAGCCGAAACGGAAGTTTTTCGGCAATTGCATGTAAGATTCCTCTTGCTCGCCAAAAGAAGAATAGGGAAAGACTTTGCGGAAGACGTGGTGCAGGAGGCCTGTGCGACGGTATTCGAGAAGTACCGGACCGGTCTGGGTGAGCAGGAGTTCGAGCCGTGGGCCTACGAGATTCTGCGCAACAAGATCGGCAATTTCCTGCAGCGAAACGAAGTGCGACGGCGGCTGTCGGCCATGGTCCACTCCGACGCCGCCGCAGGGGCACCATCGGATCCCGACCTTCGCAGTCGACTGCTCGATTGCCTGCGGCGCTTGATCCGCTTTCATTCCCGATACGCGAGAGTGTTGAACCTCGTTCATCAGGGATACCGAACCGAGGAGATCTGCGAACGACTCGGTGTAAGTGCCAATAATCTGTATGTCCTGCTCAATCGCGGGCGCCGATTGCTGCGGGACTGCTTGAAGCGGGGACGCGAATAGTATGGATCACACCTGTACCGACCCTGACGTCGGAGCGATGTTACACGCCTTTGAACTGGGGGCGCTGGCGGATGGCGACCGAGAGCGGTTCGAGATTCACCTGTTGGCCTGTGATGCGTGTGCCCGACACGTGCAGGAATTCGAGAGGGAAGCAGCGTTGTTGCGAGAGGACCCGGCGGTGATCTCTGCCGTGCAGGAAGGAGTCGGCCCAGACCGGACGATCGGCTTCTGGGAATCGCTGCGGGCCTTTCTGTGGCCCCAGGGACCGGTGTGGAGCAAACCGGCTGTCCTCTACCTGGTCATTCTGCTGCTGATCTATCCTGCCTGGACAGGCTTGCGTGAGCATGAGGGTGAGTCGGTGCGCCCGGTGCAGTCTCTCACCTTGATTCCGACCCGCTCGGTAGTACCGGTGACGGCATCGAGCAGGGCCGATCGCGATCTTGCGCTAACGTTCATTTACGAGGATGCACGCATGGGAGAGACCTACCGGCTGACTCTGGTGCGGGCCGAGTCCGATACGGTGTACGAAGCGTCGGCCAGTACCTTCGACCGGTATCAGGCCGGTCACATTCTTGTCCCTCACGAGCGTGTTCTGCCGGGCGCCTGGACATTGACTATTGAGCCGGTGGGCTCCCAAACGTCTTCCCGGAGACAACACTATGAATTTGAGGTGCTTCCATAGCGGCTATCGGCCCGCGCTCATAGCTGCCTGTTGTTGCCTGGCGTTTGTTCCGCCGTCCGTTTCGGGCGCGCAATCCCGGGATGCTGCGGCTTCCGTCCATGTACGGGAGCTTGCCGTCCAGAGTCGTATGCTGCTCGACAGCGCCCTGTACGATTCCGCCCTGGTGCTTGCCCGGCATGCAGACTCTCTTGCCGGTGTCATCGGTCCGGTTGACGCGGATACGCGCATCGAAATCGAAAATGCATTGGGCTGGTCGCTCTATCGCCTGGCTGATTTCGAGGCTGCGGAGCAACACTGGCGTGCGGCCTATCAACTGAAGAATGAAATCAGCCGCTCGCCTGATTCACTGCTGGCCGATCTCACCGCCAACCTCGGTCGCCTCTACTACTCATGGGGACAACTCGATACCTCGGCGACGGCCTATCTGAATGCGATTGAGATTCAGCAGTCACTTTTTCCGCCCGACCATCTCGACCTTGCCGCCAGCTACAACAATCTCGGCAATCTCCGTCAGGCGCAGGGGCGGTACGCCGAGGCGGTCGAGCTGCTCGATCGCGCTCTCTCCATCTGGTTGACGAAGTTCGGTCCGGACCATGCCGATGTCGGCTTGTGTCTGAACAATCTGGCTATCGTCTATGACGACTGGGGGCGCTATGCCGAAGCCGATTCCTGCTATCGCCGCGCGCTGGATATCCGCACGCGCGTATTCGGTCCGGTCGACCAGTCGGTCGGCGCTATCCTGTTCAACCTCGCCGCTCTCAACGCCTATCTGGGGGACTACGCGACCGCCGATACGCTGTGCCTTCGTGCGCAAGAGGTCATGACGGCTGTCTTCGACAGCAAACACCCGAACGTCGCCGCCTGCCTGGTCCTCTACGCCATAATCAAGATGGACCAGGGACGCTTCGACGAGGTAGAGCAGCTGTACCGCGAGGCGCTCGCCATCTATGTCGAGTACTATGGCGAGGAATGCCATCCGGCCGCCACCACCCTCGGCCACCTGGCCGATTTCTATGAGGAGATGGGGCGGTTTGACGAAGCGAACGCGACGATGGTGCGAAGTGAGACCCTTCTTCGTACTATCCTCGGCAACCTTCATCCCGAGGTCGCATCGACACTCATCAACAGGGCTCAGATTCTCGCCGGCATGAAAGAGCGTGCGGCCAGCCTGAGTCTGCTTCGCGAAGCTATCGCCATCTATGACTCTCTCGGCATAGCGGACATTCCCAGCGCTCTGCAGGCCAGGTCCGATTTGGCGATTGGCCTGTGCAACATGGGCCGTCTCACGGAAGCCGAACCGATTCTAAGAGAACTGCTGCCGATCGTCACTGACCTGTACGGTGAGAATCACATGAAGACGGCGGTGGTCTGGCAGGGTCTGGCGGCCGTGCACTTGCAGCGCGGCGAGTGGCGAGAGGCTGCAGATGACTTTCAGCAGGCTCTTGCACGGGCAGAGGCAGCCGGCGGACCACGGCATCCACGGGTGGGCGACATTCGGCTCGGGCTTGCCGAAGCGTACGTGCCACTGGATCGAATCGACATCGCCCTTACCTATTTCGGCAGCTATCTGAACGTTCGCCGGACGCTCCTTGACCGCGTATTCAGTTTCTCGTCGGAACAGCAGAAAATGCAGTGGCTCGCCTTCAATCCGATCATGGACGGCCGTGTTCTGTCCCTGGCCACACGAACTGACAATGCGGGGGCGACCGATCTGGCATATGACATGGTTCTTAAAGGCAAGGCGCGGGTTCTTGATGCGTTGATGACCGAGCGACAGGCCCTGATCTGTTCCGATAATCCGGAGCTGGAAGCGACGCAGCGGCTCCACGCCGATGTGTGCGGCATGATTGCATCGGAGGTCATGGCGGGAGGAGAAGGCGACGGTCCATCGGGCGACAGCCTCACTCAGCTGTACGCCGTCGCCGATTCGCTCGAATCGGTACTGGCGAGACAGTGCAGCGAATATCGAGATGAACGACAGGAGTTGTCGATCTCCCGTACCGACATTGTGGCGCACCTGTCGAGCGATGCCATCCTGTGGGAGTATATTCGATACACCGATTTCGATCTGCATCGCCAAGGCACCGATGCCGCTCGCGAAAACGCTCCCCGATACGCGGCATTCGTGCTGACCGGTGTGGACTCCCTGCGACTGATCGATCTGGGAGATGCCCCGGTGATTGACTCCCTTGTGATCTGTCTTCGGACCCAGCTTCACGATGCTGCCGAAACTGCGTACGGACCGGCGGCCACGCTCAGCGAGAATGAGGTCAAACGAACCGCCCGGACACTCGGCCGTCTCATCGTGGATCCGCTGCTCGGAGGGAACGGAGCCGGCGCCGATATCATCGTGGCACCCGACGGTTTGCTGAATCTCATCCCGTTCGAGATACTGGTCGACTCCGGGGGTGACTATCTCGCTGAGTCGATGCATCTTCAGTACGTTACCACCGGTCGCGATCTCGTGACGGACGCCGCCGCTTCCGTTGCCCCGGGACCGCCGTTGGTGATGGCGGACCCCCGTTTCGACAAAACCACCTCACCGACCATGGCCAGCGCGGAGTTTCCGGATCTTCCCGTACGGGGATCCACCGACTGCCGCTCCCGGCAGTTCACGCCACTCCGGTACGGCCGAACCGAGGGTACCATGATCGCCGCCAGTCTGGCCGAGGGTTTCCGCACGCGGGTTGAGCAGTACTTCGGGATGGATGCCACCGAATCGAAACTCAAGCGACTCACGCGGGCCCCGCGAGTGCTCCATCTGGCAACGCACGGCTTCTTCTGCGATGATGAAACCGAACCATCGCTCCTTCGCTCCGGTCTGGCACTGGCAGGCGCCAATCAACCCGGGGCGACGGCCCGGAGAAAGCATGCTGACGGCGATGACGGCCTGTTGACAGCGCTCGAGGTGTCCCACCTGAATCTGGTCGGCACCGAACTGGCCACTCTTTCCGCCTGTGAAACGGGCGTGGGCGACGTCCGTGACGGCGAGGGAGTGCTCGGCCTTCGTCGCGCTTTCCAGCACGCCGGCTCAAAAGCGGTCCTGATGAGCCTCTGGCGCGTTCCGGATCGAGAGACCTCAATCCTTATGAAGGAATTCTATTCGCGGTGGACATCGGGAGAACCGATGAGTCAGGCGCTGAGAGAGGCGCGCCGGGTCGTGCTCCGGCGTTGCCGGGAAGAGCGAGAAACGAGTCACCCCCTGTTCTGGGGCGGTTTCATTTTGGTAGGTGGCGTGCGGTAGCTGCATGCGCCCGACGCTTGCGGACGCCACGGCCCCCGGAGTTCTTTCTTGTGCCCACCCGACACAGGTCCGTATCTTGTCGGGGAGGACACAGGCAGCGAAGATCCGAGGGCATACGTGGAAAATATCACCGTACTTCTCAATAAGATATCCGACGGCAGCGAATCCGCCGTAAATACTCTTCTTCCATTGGTCTACGATGAACTCCGCAAACTGGCGCAGTGGCAGCTGAAAGGGGAGCGTCCCGGTCACACCCTCAGTGCGACCGCGATCGTCCACGAAGCGTACCTGAAACTGGTGGATCAGAAAAACGTCACCTGGCAGAACCGGGCGCACTTCATGGCGATCGCCGCCCAGGCGATGCGACGAATTCTGATCGACTACGCCCGAAGCAGACAGGCCGAAAAGCGGGGGGGAGGACAGGCCGTAGTGACCCTCAACGAAGAGCTTGTGGAACGCGAAGCGCGCGCCGAAGAACTAATAATGCTCGACCGGGCTCTGGACAAACTCAAGGAGCACGACGAGCGTCAAAGCAAGATCGTCGAGTACCACTTCTTCGCGGGGCTGACACACGAAGAGATCGCCGAAGTCCTCAAGGTCTCGGTCGCGACGGTGCGACGGGATTGGCGACTCGCCCGAGCCTGGTTGAGCGTGCAGCTCGGCGAAGAGTAACGGTCGGAAAGATAGACCGCTCACACGATTTTTATTGACAGTCCAAAGGGATATGTGTATATACTGAGCACTGAACTCTTTTTTTAAGAAGGCTTGTGAAATAAATCACAAAATCTGCTATGGGTGCTACACCGACCGCCGCCGTTCTGGATGCCGGTAACCTTCAGCAGCTACTCGACATCCTCCAGAAGCAAAACTACCAGACTGTCGGCCCCACCGTGCGGGATAACGCCGTCGTCTACGAACACATTCAATCCGTCGAGGATCTTCCTCGGGGCTGGACCGATGAACAGACGAATGGGCGCTATCGTTTGACGCACGGGAAGGGCAAGAAGTTCTTCGGCTACGTGCACGGACCAAACAGCTGGAAGAAGTTCCTCTATCCGCCGGCGCGGCAGCTCTACGCTGCGGATCGCATGAAGCACCGCTTCGATGTGGTCGCCCCCGAGCCATCGGGTATCAAACCCGCCCTCATAGGTGTGCGGGCGTGCGAGCTGGCGGCTATCATGGTGCAGGATCGTGTCCTGATGGACGGCGAGTACATAGACCCGGAGTACAAAGCCCGGCGTCAGAATGCCGTCATAGTGGCCGTCAACTGTACGCGGGCGGGGGGGACCTGTTTCTGTGCCTCGATGAACACCGGCCCTCGTGTGCAGGAGGGGTATGACATACTTCTGACCGAAGTAGTTGATTCTCACGGCCACTACTTTACGGTCGAGACGGCCTCGGAAAAAGGCCGCGCCATCGCCGCTCAACTCGCAACGAGTCCCGCTTCGGAAGAACAGCTCGCGGCGGCTCGCCAAGCGGTAGACAAAGCTGCGAGACAGATGGGCCGCACGCTTGATCTGACCGACTTGAAAGACTCCCTCTATCGTGGCTTCGACAGTATCCACTGGGAGAAGGTGGCCGGACGCTGCCTGACCTGCGGTAACTGCACGATGGTCTGTCCGACCTGCTTCTGCGTGAATGTCGAAGATACCACCGCCCTTACCGGTGAACAGGCTTTCCGCATCCGACGCTGGGACTCCTGCTTCACGGTCGACTTTTCGTACATTCATGGAGGGAGCATTCGCGCTACGGACTACTCGCGATATCGGCAGTGGCTGTTGCACAAGCTGGCCTATTGGCAGGACCAGTTCGGGGTGGTCGGCTGCGTGGGCTGTGGTCGTTGCATCACCTGGTGCCCGGTGGGGATTGACATAACCGAAGAAGCCCGCGCCGTAAAAGGCTGACGGCACTATCCGGCGAACAAACGGAGATGAGGATACCGCGTATGGAGAATCTGGAGAGAATCCTGCAGGAACATCCCTTTCTCGAGGGGCTGAAAAAAGCACACATAGAGCTGCTTGTCGGGTGTGCCTCGAATGTCGCCTTCAAAGAAGGGGAGTGGATATTTCGCGAAGGGGAGCCCGCCAACAGCTTCTATTTCATTCGCCACGGCCGGGTGCACGTGCAGACCCACGCCCCCCATACGGGTCCGGTGGTTATCCGTTCCCGTGAGGCCGGCGAAGTGTTCGGGTGGTCCTGGCTGGTACCCCCGTACAAGTGGCATTTCGACGCCCGGGCGGTGGAAGTGACGCGGGCGATTGCCCTCGACGGCAAGTGTCTTCGCACCAAGTGCGAAGAGGATCACGATCTCGGATACGAGATCATGAAACGATTCGCGCTTGTCATCGCGGAACGACTCGAAGCAACCAGACTGCAACTGCTGGACGTATATGGCAACGAAATCAACAGGTGAGCTGCAGATGCTCGACGGTTCGTCGGTTGATCCGATGGTGGTTCGACCGTTTATAATCCGACGATTCGTGAAGGAGTCTCACGACACGTTTTCTTTTGGTCTCGAACCGATGGTCGGCGATCGCGATTTCCGGTTCGCTCCCGGGCAGTTCAACATGCTCTACGTTTACGGTGTCGGTGAAGTACCGATTTCGATTTCGGGCGACCCCACCAAGCCGTTGTCACTCGTGCACACGACGCGCGAAGTAGGTACGGTTACGAGGGCTATGCGGATACTGAAGGTGGGGGATACGATCGGCGTGCGCGGCCCGTACGGGACGAGCTGGCCGGTCGAGGAAGCCAGAGGGCGTGATGTTGTCCTGATCACGGGCGGAATCGGACTGGCGCCGCTCCGACCGGTGATTTACTACATCCTCGCGCACCGCGAACGATACGGGCGGATCGTCCTTCTCTACGGCTCTCGAACCCCGGAGGACATCCTCTTCCGCAAGGATCTTGAGCGATGGCGGGCCCGGTTCGATGTTGAGACACACCTGACGGTCGACCGTGCTTCGGGCAGCTGGCGCGGTAATGTGGGAGTAGTCACCCAGTTGATTCGTCGCTCGCCGTTCGACCCGTTGAACTGCGTCGCGATGGTCTGTGGCCCGGAGATCATGATGCGATTCACGGTCTCCGAACTGGAAAAGCGCGGCGTGCCGTACGATCGCATGTACCTTTCGATGGAGCGCAATATGAAGTGCGGGATTGGGTTGTGCGGCCATTGCCAGCTCGGCCCGAGTTTCGTGTGCAAAGATGGACCGGTCTATCGCTACGACCAGCTGAGCGACATCTTCATCAAGAGGGAGATGTGATATGGCATCGAAGAAAAAGCCGACCCTTGCGGTGTGGAAATTCGCCTCGTGCGACGGGTGCCAGCTCTCCCTGTTGGACTGCGAGGACGAACTGCTGGCGGTCGCCGATGTCGTCCAGATAGCCAACTTTCCCGAGGCCTCGCGCGCCGTCAAGCGCGGACCATACGATATCTCGCTGGTCGAGGGATCGATCACTACGCCACACGACGCTGAGCGCATTCACAAGATTCGGCGGATGTCGAAAACACTTGTTGTGATCGGAGCGTGTGCCACCGCCGGCGGCATACAGGCGCTGCGGAATTTCACCGATGTCCGCAGGTACGTGTCGGCCGTCTATGCCCACCCGGAGTATATCGAGACTCTCAACAAGTCGACCCCGATCGCAGACCACGTCTTTGTCGATTTTGAGCTCCGCGGCTGTCCGATCAACAAGTACCACTTGATCGAGGTGATCAACGCCTACCTGAACGGCCGCAAGCCGAATATCCCGAGCTACTCCGTCTGCATGGAGTGCAAACGAAAAGGCAACGTATGTGTGATGGTCGCGACCGGTGTTCCGTGTCTGGGACCGGTTACGCAGGCCGGATGCGGCGCCATTTGTCCGAGTTTCAACCGAGGCTGCTACAGCTGTTTTGGACCGAAAGAGACCCCCAATACCGAAGCCCTGGCCGGCTGGCTGCACGCCCTGGATCAGCGGCCGGACGAAATCGTTCGCGCCTTCCGGGGCTTCAACGCCTATGCCGAGCCGTTCCGCAAACAGAGCGAAGCGTATGAAAAGTAAGACGATCAAGGTTGACTACCTGGCCCGTGTCGAAGGTGAGGGCAAACTGCTGGTGAAGATCAAGGACAGCCGGGTTACTGAGGCTCAACTGGCTATCTTTGAACCACCCCGTTTCTTCGAGGCCTTCATGCGCGGACGGCATTTCATGGAAGCGCCGGACATCACCGCCCGCATCTGCGGCATCTGTCCGGTCGCCTACCAGATGAGTTCGTCCTATGCCATGGAGGACGCGTGTGGGGCGACAGTCGGTGGGCAGCTCCGCGCTCTGCGGCGCCTCATCTACTGCGGGGAATATATCGAATCACACGCCCTGCACGTGTACATGTTACATGCTCCGGATTTCCTCGGCTATGAGGACGCCATCCAAATGGCGCGCGATCACGGCGATACGGTCAAGCAGGGACTCAAGCTCAAGAAAATCGGCAACGATCTCATGATTGCACTTGGCGGACGGGAGATCCATCCGATAAATACCCGGGTCGGCGGGTTCTACAAGGCGCCATCAAAAAAGGACCTGCAGGCGTTCATTGATCCGCTCACGTGGGCGCTGGAAGCCTCGCTGGCGACCGTCAAGTGGGTGGCGGGTTTCTCGTTCCCCGACTTCGAGCGAGACTACGAATTTGTCTCGCTTCGCCACCCCGACGAATACCCCTTCACGGAGGGTAATGTCGTTTCGAACAAAGGCATCGACATCCCGATCAACCGCTTCCTTGACACGTTCGAAGAGATCCATGTCGAGCATTCCACGTCGCTGCAGGCGCGGGTCATAGAGCGCGATGACTATCTGGCCGGTCCGATGGCCCGGTATGCGAACAATTTCGACTTGCTGCCGAAGGTGGCACAGGACGCCGCCAGGGAAGCCGGGCTGTCGAGAGTCTGTCGTAATCCGTTCCAGAGTATCATCGTGCGTGCGGTCGAGTTGGTCTTCGCCTGCCATGAAGCCCTTCGCATCATAGAGCAGTACGAACCGCCCGATACGCCATTCGTCCCGATCGAGCCCCGGGCGGGTGTCGGACATGGCTGCAGCGAGGCGCCTCGCGGTCTGCTGTACCATCGCTATCGCATCAACGATGACGGGATTATCCAGGATGCGCGCATCATACCGCCAACGTCGCAGAACCAGCGAGCGATCGAGGAAGATCTCCGGCTGTTCGTCGAGAAGAACCTCCATCTGTCAACCGAAAAGCTCACCTGGCAGTGCGAACAGGCGGTGCGAAATTATGACCCCTGCATTTCCTGCTCCTGTCACTTCCTCGATCTGAAGATCGTACGGGAATAGGAGACGCGGTGTGGGCGAGACTCCTTCGACAGTCGTCATTGCATTCGGCAACTCGCTTCGTGGTGATGACGGTGTGGGACCGCTGGTCGGGGAGATGATTGCCGCCGCCGGTCTGCCTCATGTGCAGGTCGTCTCGAATATCGGCGATGGTGCCCGGGCGGTCGAAGCCTGGGCCAATGCGCGCACTGCCTACCTGGTTGACAGCGCCAGCTCCGGTGCTGTCCCGGGTACCATTCACCGCTTCGACGGACTGGCCGAGCCGATACCCGAGTCCTTCTTTCGGGTCTGTTCAACACACTGCTTTGGTGTCTCGACGTCGATCGAGCTCGGACGAGCCCTCGGCCGACTTCCGGACCGGTTGATCGTTTACGGGATCGAGGGGGAAGACTTCTCGTTCGGACCCGCTATATCGGACTGCGTTCGGGAAGCGGCGCGTTGCCTTGTCGACAGGCTTCTGGGGGAATGGGGTCTGGAACCGGGGTGATCATTAAACGGAGTGTGCGTTTGACGGTCACGGAGCTGCGTTTCAGACGGCCCTGATACTCTCCGAACACGAATATCGCCGTCGTTGGACGGCGTCTGCGAGCGTGAGTTCTTGTCAAGCGCTGTTGACCAGACTATAATTTCCTGTTACCTTAAGACCTCATAACTTAGGCAGATGTGTCGCCAGCGCCGGACGCGGGTGTGAGTTCCGGTTGCTGCGAGCCGGGGACATTCACGCGAACACTGGCGTGGGGGAAGGCCACTTATCAGTGCCGTAGGGGTTGCAGGAAACCAAGGTCTTTTGGACGTGTCGTCGGGCGGCACTACGAAAAGACAAAAAACACGCGGTGGCCTCAGTTCAGTCTATGGAAAACGCCTTCTCTATCAAGGGATATCGGCTGGTGCGGCGTCTTTCGGAGACGTCCATCAGCGAATCCTGGCTGGCCGAGAATGAGCGCTCCGGGGAGCGCTGCTTCCTCAAGGTCTCGCGTCTCGATGCCCAGATCGGGGGGGAGGAGGCCGCCCAATTCCTGTATCGGTCGATTGATCTGCAACGCGATATCCGTACTCCCATGATCGTCACGGCCACACGCCGCGGGTTCGATGGCGGGCGCCAGTTTGCCGAGTACCCTTATCTCGACACCAATCGATGGTTGCCCCTGACCGGTGAAATCTTCTGGCGTCACTTCCCACAGAGTCTGCTCGGCGCCTGCTCGGCGGTCGACTACCTCCATGCCTGCGATCTCGTCCATTGCGATCTCAAACTATCCAATTTCCTGGTCTCGGTCGAACCGGGCGCTTTCGAAGTGCGACTGGTCGATCTCGACTTCCTCGTTCCTCATCGCACCGACCTTGAGAAGATAATCCTCGGCACCTACGAGTACATGGCGCCGGAGATCGAAGCCGGAGAGCCCGTCCGGACGGAGTCGGACAACTACTCCATGGGTATGCTGCTCAGGCGATGTCTGGAGAGCGCCCCCTCAAGCCTCGACAAGTCCGAGGAAATGATCGCGCTGGCTGAGCGGCTCTCTAAATCCGATCCGCTCGATCGCCCGCTCAACATCCTTTCCGCGATTGAGCGGACGGGTGTTCTGGGCTCGGACACCGTACGGGCCGCAGAGAAGGAACTGTTCCGGGCGCTTATCGCCTCTCGGTTCATCCGCGAGCGCGAGCGGCTGTCCCGCGGTACGCTCACCGCGTCCACCTTCTTTGAACGGGAGAGAATCCTCGGTCTGCCGGACGAGTTGCTTTCAGCCTTCAACGCGGCACAGGTTGGTTCGCCGCTGGCGGTCATGCATGCATTCCAACGGTTTGTCGCCGCCTCAGAAATCCAGCGCCTGGCCAACACATGGTACATCAAGGCGGACGACAATGCTTTTCGCGCCGTCTACACTGCGCTCGACTCCGTGAGTGACGCCGAGGACGTCATGCCGTCGCGGTCCGACAGGCCGGTTGCCGTGGAGCAGGCGCTGTCGAGCGCCAGGCGCCTTCGTGCGGCCGGTAAGCCGCACCGGGGTCTCCTGCACCTGCAGACGGTCCTCGCACGGGCCGAGACAAGCGAGAGTTCGCCGGCCGATACGCAGATCGCGGCGTTTACCGAGGCTGCCGAATTGAGCATGCTCGTCTCTCGTTTCCAGGACGCGCTTGAATACTATCGGCGCACAGCACCCCTGTTGGACGAGGGTTCCGAGGAGTCCTATTTGGCGTACCGAGCCATGGTACAGATTCTCGCAACCATCGGCTCTCCCCGGGAGGCACTCGAGCTTGCACAGAAGTGCCTGGCCAGTCCACACATCGGTAAGCATCTCGCATGGGGTATCGAATTTCGCCGCATGAAGGCGTTTCTGGATGGAGCGCTGGGAAGAACCGGTGTGTCAGTGGAATCGCTTCAGAAACTCATCGAAGAGGCAGAAGAACTGAGAGACCTTCCTCTTCTGGCGAGGTTGTATTCGAATCTGGGATCGACCTATCATCGTCGGGGCGACTATGTAGGTGCCCGACGGGCCAAGCTGACTGCGATAGCGATAGCCCGGCGTGCCGGCTACACGGATGGGCTGTTCGTGGCATTCACGATCATGGCGGGCCACTGGACAGATGTGGCGGCATATCGCAAGGCGGTGCAGTACAGCGAACGAGCCTTGCGGTTGACGCCGTCACCGCTGACGAGGCTGTTTGTGGGCGAAGTATATCTGACACTTGTCGGGCCATGCGCTCGGATGACCGAATACGAAGCGGGAGATCACTACTTAAGCAGGTACTTAGCCGCTACTGTTCTGAACTTCTCCCCACGAACCCTCGCCTCATATTTCGGGACCCGGGGATTTCTGCTGCTGCAACAGGGAAAACTCCGCGAGGCGGAGGAGGCCCTGCGCCTGCATTTTGATTTCAGCCTCGAGCACGCGACGCCGCGGGCGAGAGTGAAGGCACTCACCAATTCGTGCACACTGGCTTTGTTCCGCGGTGACCTGACGCGATGTCGCACCCACACCTCCCGAGCGATCGAGTTGGCCAGGGAGATCGGAGACCATGCCTCCGAAGAGGAAGCCGCCAGTGTTCAGTTCCTCTCCGAGCTGGAAGATCGTCGGGTTGGCGATCCCGGGGAACTGCTTGCCTGCCTGGGAGAACTCGTACGGCTCGACTCCCATGCGATCGCCACACAATTGCTGCTGATGATCATGTTGTACGGAGGGCGGGAACTGGCCCGCCAGGCGCTATCCATCGTGGAGCCGGTTGATTCGTTACTCCGATCATCTCAGGAGCCAACTATGCGTGCCGTGTCGCTGATCCGTAAGCTGTACGACAAGCCGCCCGATTCGGGTCGCGACCTTATCCCGGATTTCAAAGCCGCCTACAACATTCTGCTTTCCGCCGGTCGGCGATACTTCGCCATGCAGGTCTGCAGGTTCATCGGCGATCTGTACGCCGAGGCGGCCGAGACGAAGGTTGCGTACAAGTTCTTCCTTCAAGCGAGACAGATCGCCGAGGGCATGGACAACAAGCGATTCATCGCGTCGGTCAGTAAGGACATGGAGAAAACGAGTGAGCGAGAGACAGTCTCCGCTGGTCGGCTCCAGGCTTTTATCAGTGTTTCGAACATCCTGCGAAAGATCGACGACTACGATCACGCACTTCGGGAGATCGTACGGTTCGCGGCGACCGAGACGGGCGCCGAGCGTGGAGTGTTGCTTCTTCGCTATGGGCGCAGTGACGATTTTCGCGTCAAGACCTCATACAACTGCGATCTCGAAAGTCTCAAGGATATCAGCGACTTCAGTCGGTCCATCCCTGCGTTCGTGGCGGCTCAGAAGAGCCCGCTGCTGATCGAGGATGCCACTCGAGACGAAATGACACGCGACTACAAGAGCATTATCACCCACAACATTCGATCCGTTTTGTGCGTTCCGGTCTGGTCCGAAGAGGACCTGGTGGGGGCGCTCTATCTGGATCACCACACCATTCCCGCGATGTTCGACGAGTCGGACTTCGAATTCGTAAGCGCGTTGAGCAACTTCCTTACGGTGATTCTCGAAGCGGTCGAGAAGGTGCGGACCGTCAACCTGAAGGCGAAGCAGCTCAGTGAGGATCTGGTCCGAAGTGGCGTCGCGTCGAACATCATCACACGCAGTCCGCGCATCATGCAGCTCATCGATGGCATGGAAACATTCGCTCGCACCGGCAGCCCGCTGCTGTTTCTGGGAGAGAGCGGCACCGGCAAAGAGCTGTTCTGCGATCTGGCGCACCGGCTGAGTCGTCGGGCGGACAATCCATTCATCAAGCTGAATTGCGCCGCTGTCACGGAGTCCATGCTTGAGGGGGAACTGTTCGGAGTGGAGAACAGGGCTGTCACAGGAGTCGATGCGCGCGAGGGCCGCTTCGAACTGGCTGATGGCGGCACGTTGCTGCTCGACGAAATCGGTGAAATGTCGAAGAAGATGCAGGCCAAGGTACTTCGAGTGATCGAGCACGGCGAGTTCGAACGGGTTGGCGGAGGCAGAACACGCTATTGCGACGTCCGCCTGATCTGTTCGACCAATCGCGATCTGGACAAGATGGTAGCCGCAGGCGAGTTCCGACTCGATCTCCTGCACCGTATCAACAAGCTGACCATGATCCTCCCGCCATTGCGGGAGCGCCCCGAGGATATTCCGGAGTTGATCCACCACTTCATGGAGAAGTACTCCCCGACACCAAGTCAGACGCCGAAGTTCAGTGAGGCGGTGATTGACCTCTTCATGAGTTACTCCTGGCCGGGCAACATCCGCGAACTGCGAAACGTTGTGGAGCGCTGCTGCATCATACGTCCGGGAGCGAGGGTCCGAATCGAAGACCTCCCGCCCAACTTCCAGACCTACCAACGCCCGGGAATTCAATCGGAATCCGTCCCGAATCGGAAGGTCATGCTCGAGGCACTTGATGCTTCGAGATGGGATGTTGCGGCGGCCAGTCTGAGGACCGGCATTTCTCAGCAGGACTTCCGGAGCCTTGACGAATGGCAGGAGCGCGAGAGAATCCGGGCCGAGCTGGCCGCGCACAAGGGCAACATCTCGCGGGCCGCCCGTGCCACCGACATCAAGCTGACCACTTTCCGACGGCGCATGAGGCGCTACTTCCTCCTTTAGTCTCTCCGGATCGACCAATCCGCTAGCCACTCGCCGTCTCGGGTGGACGATCGTGGCCAACGCAACTCCCTGTGTGATAGACATCGGCGTTTTCAACTGACCATCGGCGGCCAACGACCCGGCTAGTGTCGGGGTATCCGCGGCTCGCCGCGCATCGTCCCAACGCATTGTGGTGCAGCGAGTTACCCGCGTAGCGCGCCCGCGTGTGCCGGTTGGCACGCTTCTTGAAGTGACCTCTTGTGAACATCACACAACCCTTAAGTACACGAAAGTGGAGGTCATCATGAAAGCCAATCGTTCACTCACAGTCGTCGTTCTCACCTATGCGATCCTGTTGTTTGCAGTCACCGGATTTGGAGTCTTTTCGGCTCCGACCACGGCATATGCTGATAACATCCAGACAGGAGACCCGATCGGCTCCGACACTCTGCCGGGAGACGACACCACCGGTTCCACAAACTCGGTCGTCGAGCAGCCCTCGACCTGGGATTTATTCTTGATTATGATCGAGAACGTGGTACTCTAGAATGGCAACCCGCACGGAAGCACTGCCCCCGGCTGTCAGCGGAGGATCCATGAAGAAGCTGGACAAAATACTAATGCTGCTCAACCTGTTCTACACGCGCAAGCGTGTGACCATGGATACCATCCTCAGAGTTTGCGATATACCGGAACGCACCGCGTACCGGTATCTCAATACCCTCTCCGAGGCCAATATCCCGATCTACTTCGACAAGGACTCGCGCGCTTATCGCCTGAATACCGACGATTCCGTCGAAGTGGACAACCTGAACATGAACGAACAGGTCCTGCTCGTGCTGGCCCTTCGCATCCTGTCCGGCTCACTCGGTTCGTCCTACAAGACCAATGTCGACCGGCTCTCCCGCAAACTCTTCACCCGCATGAGCCTGCCGATGGAGGAAGTGTGGTATGCGCTCGGCAAGACCATGAAGGACGAGGACCTGAGTATCGACAACGTGAACCGCCTCGCAACGACGGCGCTGGTGCTGGCCGCGATGCAGGCCAACCGCCCGATCCAGCTTCGCAAGAACACCGATCCCGATGGTGTCGATCCGGCCATACTCGAACAACCCTCGATAATCTTCGGCGCCGTGTGGAGTCTGATCGATCGCAATCTGAACGGCAATCAGACTCCCACTGCGCTCGATGATATCACGGAAGTCTCTATAGAGTAGACGTACCTGGCAGGGCTCGCCGACTAGAAGGCGTGCCCCATGCTGAAGTAAAGCTGGCTTCTCGACTCCCCCTCGCGGGGATCGAGCTTGAATCCCCAGTCCAGGCGGAGAATGCCTATCGGTGTACCCGCTCTCAGACCGGGGCCGGCCGATGACCTGATGTCTCCCACCGAGAAGTCGGTGATGGCGGGGTAGACGTTGCCGATATCCAAAAAGGCCACCGCGCCGAGCAGCTTGTAGACGGTTCGGCGGACCTCGATTACATTCCACACGAACACGAACTTGCCGCCCAGCGGATTGCCGTCGATATCGAGCGGCCCCGCCGTCTGATACGCAAATCCCCGAAGAGCGCTCGGACCTCCGGCGAAAAATCGTTCGTTGAGCGGAATGTCCTTCGAAGAACCAAAGGCGTCCTGCCAGCCGACTCGTATTGCGCTCGCGAACGTGGTGTAGCGTCCCTTTGGCCAGTATTTCTTGACGTTTAGTTCAGACCGGGCGAAGCTGTTGGTCCCCTGGAGGAATCCACCAGCCAGTTCGTTGCTCAGGTCTACGAGCGTCCCCCGGTGCGGATCGAACGGATCGTCGCGTGTATCGTTGGTGAGCGTGACGCTCAGGCTGCGGATGTGCGGCTTGATATCATCCGGCAACTCGACCGGTTCCACCTTGGTCAGGGTCGTGTTTTCGTAGCGGTAGGTGAAGCTCAATTCACCGCTGCGGGAGAGGGAACGGCCGACCGTTAGTCGGCCCCCATAGCGCGTGAGATCGTAGCTGGGCTCCTGCTGCAGTTCAAAGAGGAGGTTGATATCCGTTCGCCATCGTGAGCCGAACGTCCTCGGTTCAGTAAAAGATCCGGTGATGCCCTGTTTGATGAAGCTGGCTTCGATTCGTCCTCCCAGCTGTCGTGCCGTACCCGCGAGGTTGGTATGCGAGAGCTCGACCCGCGTTCGCGCCTTTTCGATCGAGCCGTAGCCTACTGCGACGTTGAACTCGCCGTACATCGGTTCGGTCACTTCGACACTGATCGTGCGGAATCCGGGCCGCGAAGCTTCCTGTGGTTTTGGCCTCACAAACACGCTTTCGAACAAGCCCGTCTGATACAACCTCCGCTGTGACTGCAGCAACTCCGTGTACGACACGACATCCCCCGGATGGAAACTCAGTTCCCGCCGGACGACCGATTCGTTGGTCATCTCCAGCCCGGAGACGACGACCGAGTCGATCCGCACCTGCGTGTGCTCCTCGACAACGATATCAACCAGCACCCGGTGCGACTCCGTGTTGATCTTCACATCGGGACTGACTTTCGCATCGAGGTACCCCGTGTCGGCATACATCTGCAGGATTGCCAGGGAGCCACGCTCCACCGCCAGCGGATTGAAGGGGTCGCCTTTGTGCAGAGCTATCCTCTCGAGCAGGATCGAGTCGGCAAAGACGCTGTTGCCGAAAACGCTCATGCCTTCCACCCGAGTCATGGCGCCTTCATCGATCGTGAAGCGGATGTCAACCTTGTTCTCGAGCGTATCGCGAATGACCGTCGTGTCCGAAACGAACGTCTCCAGGTAGCCATGCTGCCGGTAGAACGCTATGATGTTGGACAGGTCGTCGTGGAACAGCGCCGCGTGGTATTCGGTCGAAGTCAGAAACCCCGGAGATCGCGTGGCCATGAGTTTGCGGAGCCGGTCTTCGCTGAACAGCGTGTTTCCGTCGATAGCCACACTTCGCACTTTCGGGTGGGATTTCTTCGTGGGAGCAGCCTCCGATGTCATCCCGAAACCAAGAATGACCAGTCCCATGAGAAACAGGCGTACGGTCATTTGAACCTCAGTCCGTACTTGATATTGAGAATCGCCTCGCCGACCTGATTGGTCTCTCCTTCAAACGACCAGTGATCGGAGAGTCGGTAATCGAGTCGAATCGACTGCTCGTTTTTTCCGCCCACCCGAGTCGAGTAGGTAACCTTCACCTGTTGCGACAGGCTCTTGGACACCAGCAGCTGCGGTCCGCCGTTTTGATTCGGATTGAAGAGATTCCCCTGCACCGACACTTCGCTGAGTCCGAGCGCCTCTTCGACCTGTCTCGACGCATATCCGGCGATACGGCGACTGACCAGCTCCCCGGCCCGGTCGGCCAGCACTTCACCCTGGCTGCTGCCGGTCAACTGCTGCCGCGTGGCGCCAACGGTCAACAGCGAGATCACGTCCGAGCGATTGAGATCCGGGTGCGAGGTGGAGTAAAGGCGGGTCTGATAATTGTCCAGCGGACCCGTAACCTCCAGCACGATAATGTACTTCGTCGACGACGTTCCGGAGTAGACGGTTACCTCGGCCGTCGCCGCGAAGTCGATGTCCGGATTAATCTGAGCCGGGTCCGAGAAGAATGCGACTCCCCTGGTGATCTTGAACTCCCGATCGAGGTAGAGAAGATAACCTTCTTCGACTCGCACCCGTCCGGTCAGATTCGGCTTCGCCAGCGTCCCGATCACTCCGGTTCCGGCGCTCAGTCGAATGCGGGCGAGGTTATTGTCAACCCACAGCGAGCCGTTGTCGCGAAGTCTCAGATCGAGAGTCGTTTGCTGTTGCAACGGCGATACTCCCTGCTCTACACGCTCCGTCTCGCGCATCATGGCGAGCACGTCGGTCAGGTCGAAATCGCGAACGAAGCGGGTTTCACCGAGCACGACCGGTCCGCTAAGCGTAAATGCTCCGTTGGCGCCATGAAAATAGATATCGGCCGTGTCGACTCCCAGCACAAACACGTCCTTGCTGGAAAGCGAAATCTGCCGTGCGAACATGACAATATCGACACCACTCACCGAACCTTCGGTTAACGTCAGCGACCCCGTTGCCCACACCCGGCCTTCGCCGATCCGAGCCGAGAGCGAGTCGATCCTCGCCGTGTTGCGGTCGAAAGAGACAACGGCGGTTCCATCGGTGATGGCGCTGTCCAAAATCGTCGGTTTGATTACCAAACCGCGCACCGTGAATGAACCGTCCAGCACCGGATCATCGGGCGACCCGGTCGCGGACACAACACACGATAGCAATCCTCCGAGCGTGTCGACCTCCGGCACCAACCTGCTGAAGGCACTAAGTCGAAGCGTATCCACTTTCGCATGCAGGTCCAGACTGTCCTGCGATGCGCTCCCGGTCACCTCAAGTGTGCCGAACCGTTCGGTTTCGAACGTGAGGGTGGTGATGATCCGGCGTTCTTGCGTGAATACCGCATTGCCGCTGATGGCAACCTCCGATCCGCGAAGCTGTGCCGTCGCCTGCCGGAAAGTCAGGGCGCTGTCCTCAAGCGCAATCAGCAGCTGGATATTCTGCACGGTGTCCATCCCCGAGGCCGGGGAGAGACGGGCGTCGGTCACGCGGATATCACCCTCAACATGCGGTTCTCCGATCGTCCCGCGGAATCTCACATTGACCGATCCCTTACCCTCGATTGTTCCACCCTCCGATAGAAACGGCTCCAGCGCCCGGAGATCGAGCGCGTTGCTTTGCATGACACCGCCGAGACTGTCTTCAGTCGTGATCGTGTATCCGCCGACACTGTCCCGGCTGAACTGAAGAAACATCCGGGCGTTGAGATCCTGCCCCAACCCGGCGATAGTGAGGGTGTCGATATCGAGACGGTGCCGACTGAAACGGAGGCGCATATCGATGGAGTCGAGCACGATGTCGTCATAAGTGGGTTTGATGACCGACAGTGCGAGACTGCCCGTGGGATTGTCGACCGCCCCGCGAAACGCGCCTTCAAACGATACCAGTCCGCCGAGTGCCAAAGAATCCGTGAGCAGCGCCGAGAAGGCGCCCACTGCCAGTGAATCTCCCCGGGCGTATAGTTCGAGATCGGTCGTATCGGATACGTTGAACTCGATAGCGCATTGTCCCACCACAGTCGGGTCCTCGGCCGAACTGCTTTCGGCCGCGACAGAGGAATCTGCCCCGTGACCGAGATCGGTGATTCTCAGTGAGAGATTGCCTGCCAGACTGTCGATATTTGCAGAGCCGGTCAATCCGAGAGCAAGTCGTTGCGCGAAGATTCGCGACGGTTCGAGCGTCGCCGTGCGACCTTTTACCGACATCTCAACCGCACCCGAATCAACGGCATAACTCCCGTAGCCGAGCGGACCAAACGACACACCGATTTGAGCTGACGGGTCGTCTAGCGTGCCGCTGCCGGTAACGGTATAGGAAAACCCGCCTCCAAGTGAGTCGAGTCCAAACAGAGGCCTGGCCGCGTCAATCGAGTCGACCGAACCCGACAGCGTCAGCGAAGCGAAAGTTAGCACACTATCGAGATAGGAGAGTGTCGCGTTGAGTCGATCGACCGGGAAGTTCTCATAGACGATCGAATCACCGGCAATCTGCGCTCTGATGGCCGGGTTGCTCAGGGTGCCGCCGAGCGTTCCACCCGCCTCCAGGCTACCGGTAACGCCGCCGAAATTGGCCAGTCCCGCAACAATGTCAAGCCGGGGCAGCGTGGCCGTGAAACTACCGTCGAGCGCTTCATCCTCGATGGACAGATCGACTGCCAGCCCCAGCTCCTGCTGTTCGATATCCAGTATAAGCCTGCCGCCGCTGAGGGTGACATTCCCCTTCAAATCAGGCAGCGACTTTCCTGCATACGTAAGTCGGGTGCCACGCAGCGATCCTTCCACCCGCCAGTCACTGATGTCCGTACCGTCATTGCTCACCTGCAGCACACCGTCAAAGCTTCCTTCGTACGGCGACACTTCCTCGTACAGCGCGCTCCAGAGCTGTTGCATATCGAGTGAATTGATTGCGAGATTCATCTGAGTGCCGATCATGCTGTCCAAGGCGATGACCCCGCGACCGGCTATGGATCCGCCGAACGTTGGTACCATCAGTGTGTCCACGAACAGCGTATCTGAACGGTACGAGAGCCCCACTTGCGACCGCTGAGTGCTGATCCCTCCGGAGCGTACTTCGGGCAGCTCCGAAACTGATTCCGCCTCCATCGATTCGGTGTTGCCTTGGGCACCTGCGATGATGTTGAGTTCTCCGGTCGTCTCGATAGCGGGAAGTCCGAGGTGTCTGATTACAGGCTGAATGACAGCGTCCGGTTTTCCGCTTATTGCCAGTGACGCATCAAACGTTGTATCGACGCCCAACTTCAGAGCGCCGCGCGCGGCGAGTTGCAACTGGGCAATTTGCACGCTGAGCGTGTCCAGCCGTACGGCATCAGGCGACAGCGAAAGCCGGGTGCGAAAAGAGATAGCCGGAAGCATCAGACTGTCAAGAGAGGCCGATATCTGGTCGAGGTTCACCTCACACTGGTACGAGTCGTGATCGGTACGACCGAGCGAGATACTGCCGTCGCTGATCTGTGCGTGTGCGTCGAGTGGCACGTCGCCGTACGTGATCCTGATCCTTCCGACGTGGGCAGTGTCTATCGACACCGGTAACACCAGTGGATTGCCGGCTTCGTGATCTGACGGGGAAGTAGCCGCCACCGTGTCGGGCGAAGTTTCCAGTGGGAGGATAAACTGGCCGCTGCTGTCGCGGGCGATAGCGACAATCACCGAGTCGATAAACAGCGACGAGATCGCGAATCTCTCTTTCAGCGCGCTGAGAAGGCTGTACCGTACCTCGATCCGGCCGACCGTCACCGCGCCCATTTCGGGATCGCCTGAGCGCCCCGCAATCCGAATGTCGTCCATCGCGAGATAGGAAAACAGGTTGGTTTGCAGCGCGCCTATCGTGACGGTTCGTCCGAGCGCCCCGCTGCCTTCATTCTCGACCAATGACTTCAACCATCGCTCTCCCGGGGGCAACGTAAGGAAAACGGCCGTTGCGGCGAGGAGGACGACCAAGAGGGCGATGACAAGCCCCGAGTATTTACCTATCTGTTTCCACATGTGCCAGAATTTCCGATCTACCGGACAATCTCTAATAATAACACGCGGTTGCCTGTGACGACAGCGAAACCGGGCAACCTGTCCGTCGGTATCTTATACCAGCCTGACGGCCACTTGAGATCGGCGAACCCGCCCTGGTCTTTGAATTCTTGATTTTCTTCGACACAATCGTATCCATTCATTGTTGATTTCAGTGAATGGGAAGACAATCGCACACCCTGCCTGCGTGCGGCGGTAATACATGCAAACTGGAGGAGGTACCCTTTGGAGACTGTACATAACGTGGTGCTTGACCGGGAGCTTCCCCGGATCGGCCTGGGAACGTGGGCGATCGGGGGCTGGATGTGGGGAGGCACCGATGAAAAGGAATCGATCAACACCATACTCGCGGCGCTGGATAAAGGGATAACTCTGCTGGACACCGCCCCGGTGTATGGGTTCGGACGTTCCGAAGAAATTGTCGGAAGGGCCCTTAAGAAGTCCAATGACCGCGACCGAGTCATCCTCGCCACGAAAACATCTCTTGATTGGCTTGACGGAAAGGTTTTCCGCAACGCTTCCCGCGAGCGCATTCTCAAGGAGATCGATGACTCTCTGAGACGCCTGCAGACCGACTATATCGACATCTATCAGGTGCACTGGCCGGACAGCCTCACTCCGATCGAAGAGACCGCCACCGTCATGAAAGAACTCCTCGATTCGGGCCGTATCAGGTCGATCGGGGTATCGAACTATTCTCCCGATCAGATGGCGGAATTTGCCGAGTTCGCCCCCCTGCACTTCTGTCAGCCGCCGTACAACCTGTTTGAGAGAAAAATCGAAGAAGACATCCTTCCGTGGTGTCTGGACAACAATGTCACGCTCCTGACCTACGGCGCCCTCTGTCGCGGCCTGCTCTCAGGTCGCATGAAGCCGGAAACGACCTTCGAAGGTGACGACCTGCGCAAGTTCGATCCCAAGTTCAAAAAAAATCGCTACCCGCACTACCTCGCTGCTGTCGAGAAACTCGACCGCTTCGCGCAGGAGGACTTCGGCAGGCGCGTTATTCACCTTGCCGTTCGCTGGCTTCTCGATCAGGGCGCCCACGTCGCCCTGTGGGGAGCACGGCGGCCGGATCAACTTGATGCAATTGACGACGTTATGGGGTGGTCGCTCGACGATGCCGCTCGTCGACAGATCGAACGGATCGTCGACGAGACAATCGAACGCCCGGTCGGTCCGGAGTTCATGGCACCGCCAACCCGCAAGCGCGACATCTCGTAACCACATACCAGCGAGAAAAAGGGAAGAGGTTCGTGCGCTCCGATAGTGATGCCGTGGTGGTTGGCTCCGGTCCCAACGGACTGGCGGCCGCCATTCAATTGGCCCGACAGGGATTGTCGGTTCTCGTGATCGAAGCGGCTTCGACCCTCGGCGGCGGCGCCCGAACATCGGAGCTGACCCTACCCGGGTTCCGACACGATGTCTGCTCCGCAGTGCATCCGCTGGCTCTGGCTTCGCCGTTTTTCCGATCCCTGGAACTGGAACAGCACAGACTGGAATGGGTCCATCGGGAAGTAGCCCTTGCCCATCCGATTGACGACACCCACTGCCCTTCGCTGAAGCGATCTCTTGAGGAAACCGCGCAATCTCTCGGCGCTGATGCTGCATCCTATGCCCGACTGCTGAGAAGATTCGTTGCCCGTCATGAAGACCTGTGGGCTGATCTGCTCGCACCGGTGCACCTTCCCGGGCATCCGCTGCTTTATGCCGAGTTTGGACGACACGCTTTCCGGTCAGCGCAGTCTCTGGCAGGTCGTTTCACAGAGAAGACCACCCGTGCGCTTGTCGCCGGACTCGCCGCGCATTCGATGCTTCGACTCGACGCTCCGGTCAGCGCCGCCGTTGCGCTCGTCCTGGCAGCCGCGGCTCACTCCGTCGGCTGGCCGTTTCCGAAAGGCGGCGCCGGGAGAATTACTGACGCGCTGGTTGCCTGCGCCAAATCACTGTCGGTAACCTTCGAGACCAACCGTCTCATTCAGTCTCTCCATGATCTGCCGGCGTCGCGACTCATAATGCTGGATCTCACCCCTCGCCAGCTTGTTAAGATGGCCGGTTCCGCATTGGATTTCAGCTACCGGTCGAAACTTGAATCATACCGCTATGGCCCCGGGGTATTCAAAATCGACTGGGCGCTGTCAGAGCCGACGCCCTTTGCATCGGACACCTGCCGAAGAGCCGGCACCGTGCACCTGGGCGGCAGCTTCGAGGAGATAGCCGAGTCCGAAAGGGCTGTCTGGGCTCAACGGCACCCTGATAAGCCATTTGTCATTTTCACGCAACCGAGTGTATTTGACTCCACCCGCGCTCCCGAAGGACAGCACACTGCCTGGGCCTACTGCCACGTGCCGGGAGGCTCCGAATTCGACATGACAGAGCGGATCGAGAATCAGATTGAGCGGTTCGCCCCCGGCTTCCGCGAGACGGTCCTGGCGCGCCATACGTTCAACGCCTCCCGAATGGAGTCCTATAACGCCAACTACGTCGGCGGCGATATCAACGGCGGCGTGCAGGACTGGCGCCAGCTTTTCCGCCGACCCACCTCGATCTTCGATCCGTACAAAACGCCTCTCCAGGGCGTCTTTCTCTGCTCGTCGTCGACTCCTCCGGGCGGCGGTGTTCACGGTATGTGCGGCTACCACGCCGCGCGGTCGGCGCTGAAATACCTTGCCCGACGGTAGCTTGGCGAACTCCTGCAAAAAAGGTGTCTGCGATCTTCGATTTTCGGTTATATTACCCCCGTTCTGCCGGTCGCGTCTGCACCATGAGAAGCCGATGACCGCCGACCGACGGGAGGAAAGGACAGTTTATGGGACGCCTCGTACTGGATAATCTCAAGCTTTCTCTGGGCGGCAAGCCCATCCTCAATAATGTATCGATTGACTTCTGGGATGGCCACGTCCACGCCGTCGTCGGCCCCAACGGCGCCGGCAAATCCACACTGGCCGCCACCATTGTCGGGCTGGGCGGCTATACCGACGTCGATGGCGACATCACGTTCGACGGCGAGTCGATCTGCTCTCTGTCGGTCGATGAGCGCGCTCGGAAGGGTATCACGCTCGCCTGGCAGGAGCCGGCGCGGTTCGAAGGACTGACGATCCGCGATTTCATCAAAGCCTCCGCTCACGGGAACGGCGTTGATGTCGATGCTATCCTCGAGCAAGTCGGTCTTGACCCCGGCAGCTACCGGAGCCGAGCAGTCGACAAAACGCTCTCCGGCGGTGAACGCAAGAAGGTCGAGCTGGCGTCGATTCTGGCTATGAAACCGAAAGTCGCCTTGCTCGATGAACCGGATTCCGGAATCGACATCGAGTCCATTGAGCGGATTTTCGATGCTGTCCGCCTGCTCAAAGAGCAGGGCGCGACCGTAATCCTGATTACGCATAGTCTGGCCGTTCTCAATCAGGCCGAACATGCCTTCCTGATGTGTCACGGCAAGGTGGTCGACAAAGGGCCGGTGGCGAAAATCCGTCACTATTTCGAAGACAAGTGCATCCCCTGCGATCACAAGAATACTCCCGAAGTCTACGATCTGGGAGGGCAGGTATGAGCACGAAATTGAACGTCATCAACGATCTCTACAGCTACACACAGAGCAATCCGCACGAGCTGGACGATCCTGAGGTCGCCCACCTGATCATCAACGAGAACCACGTTCTCGGTATGCACGCCCTGCCCGGGCTTGAGGTCGATGTCAAGGAGCTTGACGACGGTATCAAGGCGGCTCTGACCCTCACTGCGGGGACCGTGATCGCCAAGCCGGTGCACCTCTGTTTCGGCATGACCCCGGAGCGCGGCGTCCAGCGGATCATCATGGATGTCACCATCGAGGCCCACGCCAAAATCTCCCTGTTGGCGCACTGTGTTTTCCCGTTTGCGGTCGATGTCCAGCACATCATGGATGCGCGCATACGTATCGGCGAAGGCGCCGAATACCGCTACTTCGAGAAGCACGTTCACAGCCCGGCGGGGGGAGTCAAGGTCTATCCGAAGGCGATGGTTGAAGTCGGCCCTGACGCCCTGTTCCAGACCGAGTTCGAACTGATCCAGGGGCGAGTGGGGTTGATTGATATCGACTACGACGCCACCTGCGAGGCGCGCAGCCTGCTCGATATGTCAGCACGCATCAGCGGCAGAGCCGATGATTACATCAAGATCAGCGAAACCGCCCGCCTGGTGGGGGAGAGGGCGAAGGGGGTGCTGACTTCGAAGATTGCCGTTCGGGAGAAGGCCAGGGCCGAAGTCTATAACAAACTGATCGCAACCGCCCCGTACGCGCGCGGCCATGTCGACTGCAAGGAGATCGTCCAGGACCAGGGGACCGCAACGGCCGTCCCGATTGTCGATGTTCAGAACCCGAAAGCGCATGTGACGCACGAAGCGGCGATTGGCAGTGTCGACAACAAGCAGCTCGAGACGCTCATGTCGCGCGGGCTCACTGAAGACGACGCCGTGGAGACTATCATCAACGGACTGCTCAGCCGCTGACCCTCGGTGGTTGTCCGACAAAGCAAAACGGCCGGAGCTCTCAGTGCCTCCGGCCGTTGTCGTTTTCGACTTGATATCCGCGTCAGTCCTCGGTGGGACGGTTGGACACCCACCATACCAGTCTGGCAAACACCGCCAGTACGGCGGCGAGCAATATAATGGTCAAAGTCATAGTCTTTCACGGCTCCTTTCGGGGGACCTCCGCTGCGGCGGATCGGGTCCCTGCATACCGCCCTGCAACGCAGAACTCGGGGCGATAGTTTCCGAAGAAGCCTCTTTTCCGCTCATTCGTCAAGGGGTCTGGGCAAGAAAAAACTTCGCTTTCGGACGATTTAGTTTAACACTTTGGCACGCCCGCCCGTCCCATAGGTAGAATCCCCTCAAGACATGCTCTATCAATATCTTACCCGGGAGGTGGATTATGCCCCGCAACACTCGAACCTATCTGTTTGTAGCGTTTTTTGCCCTGATTGCTGGCGCAAAGGCCGACCAGCAGAGATACACGATCGCAGGAACCGTCAGTGACATCTTTTCTCAGGGGCCTGTCGTCGGCGCCTCGCTCACGCTCGTTGGCACCGGACTGACCACGACGACCGATGCCGCAGGGAGTTTTTGTTTCGACGAGCTGACGTCAGGTAGGCACGAAGTCAGTATCCGGGCGGAGGGATACAACGACGTGGAGACCGAATGGTATACGTGGCATAGTCCAGAGGTCACGATAGAGTTCATATCCTTGATGCCAACTGAACTAAGTCCGGACGTCGAGGTACTCGACCGTGGACGGAGAGTAGATCGAATCTACTTTCCCGATGAGTTGCCACCCTGCTGGCTACAATGCTCTTGTGAGTTTACAAGTGTCGACGAACTCCTTGATCAGGTCGCCGGAGTTCAGACCAACACCCAGGGCGAAGTCTTCATCCGTGGTACGCGTGCCTGCGAGGTCAGCTATATCGTCGATGGCGTCCCGATCGATGAATGCACTGACCAAACGGGACCCGACACGAACCCGGTTGAGGAATCGGCCGATTCCAGCGCCGCCAAACTCGATACCCTCGCGCTGCCGACGACAGTCGAGCTCGCGCAGAACTATCCCAATCCGTTTAATCCAACTACAACGATTGAGTTCAGCCTGCCGGAGCAAACCGAGGTCAGCCTCGAAGTACTCAACGTGCTGGGGCAGGTGGTCACCACGCTGGTCAACGACAACCTTCCGCCAGGACTGCACGCGATAGAATGGGACGGCCGCTCTGATGGCGGCGGGAAGGTAGCCTCGGGTGTCTACTTCTATCGCCTGGCGACAAACGATCAGCAGCGGACGAAGAAGATGATGCTTGTCAAATGAGCGGCGCGGACGGTGTCCTGGATATCGGACCGTGTCCCAGCGGGCGGCGTCGATAGGTAGCACAACGCGAGGGGCGCCGTCCGGAGGGGAGGTTGGAGGTTCCGCGAGGAGCCTCCAGCCGTAATAGACTGTGATGTCCACGACTTGCGCATCCCTTCAGATCAGGTATATTGTCAGCAATAAAGCCAAACACATGTAGATGACCCGTCGGGATACCTCCCGGCAAGGGGAGGGTCGATGAAAAAACGTATAATCACTTCCGTCGTGATCTTCCTGATCACCATGCTTCTTTCCGCTTCGCTCGTATCGGCTCGCTCGGCGGACCTCAAGGGACCGGAGTCTCCGACCGCGCCGCTAAGGAGCAACGCCGCCAACACTATCTCACTATCGCCGGATAATTTGCCGCTAACGTGGCCGGTCTGCGCTGGCGTGCTTCAGACCAGTTCCATCATCACCGGCTTAACGTCATTTGGCACCTTTGGCATATCGGATGGTATGCCGTGCGAATGGGAATGCAGCGCTCTCCCGTGGCCGTGTGCCGGATTTGAGTCTCCGCCGGGCATTGATATTGAGTACCTCTTTGTCGGCGCCATTTGGATTGGAGGGGTCGTCGGCCGCGATACGCTGGTGTCGGTTGGTATTGACGGCTGGCAGAGTGTGCGAGAGATGTACCCGCCGCTAGATCCGGCGGCCGGTTTCGCCTCAATACGACCCTGCGAGACCCCCACGGGGTCTGCGTTCCGCGGCGAATTCACCGATACGCTGACCGCCGGCGTACCGGGCGACTATTTCGGTCGTCCGCATTTGCCCATGAATCTCAAGATCGCCATGCGTGGATATGCATCGGACCTGCCCGGTGATGAAAATTTCGTCCTCTACGACGCCGTCATCACGAATATGGGCAGCGATTCGATTCATGACGGCTATGTGGCGCTTTATGTTGATGGCGATGCATATCATCCTCTCAATTGGGAAACGGCAGGAGACGATCTTGCCGGGTATCTTCCCGCCAGTGGGATCGCGTACATTATTGACAACGATGGTGAACCGGTGGCCGGCAGCTTCAGCGGTATGAGCCCGGTTAGGGGCGTGGGTGCAAAACTCCTCTCCTCATCGGAGCCATCGGCGACCACGAAATTCAATTGGTGGGTATCAAGTGAATATCCGGACGCAGATTACGGCCCGATGAGGAAGGATGAGTACCGCGACTATTTGACTGGTGGATCCGGCACACCCGAGGGTGACGCCAACAAGTACTACCTGATGAGCCGCGCGTCGAGTGACTTCGACCAGGTTTTCACCGCCGCGATTTTGCCAACAGACCCCGTCTGGATAGCTCCGAACCAGGCACTGGCACAAAGTTTTGCTGATGGTGCAGATACCAGGTTCCTGCTGTCGCACGGCCCGATCGAACTGCCACCTAACGCACACCTTCGCCTCCAGTTTGCACTGTTTACGGCGGACTCTATCCATGTCGATCCGAACAACGCCGGGGACAATCTTATGTACGGAAGCTACGATCCGGTGCAGTATCTCGCGAATCTCCAGCTTGATCGATTTGTCGCCAGTGCCGATGCTGCCGAGTTGTTCGGCGCCTCGCTTCTGGATCCAAATCTGCCGGTGGCGGGCGTGAGTATTCAGGCGCTGGGTGGAGACAGTGCGGTCGTCCGATGGGATCCGTGGGTACTGTCCAATATCCTCGGCTACAATCTGAAACTCGAGTCTATTCAACCCAGCGATTCTTTCCCGTATCCGGGCGCCATCCCGCCGTGGTGGACCCGTGCCGAAGCCGGCAGCGATGACCTGTTTGCGGACCAGGATTCCTTCGTGCTCCATGGGCTTGCGACGGGGACAGGCTACGCGGTTCGCATGTCGCACGTCATGGTCTCCGGTTACGGTGCGTTATCGGAGCCGGTTTTCTTGCGCGATGTCCTCCGCCCGGCAGCGCCGGTTGCATCGATCGATCCGTTTGTTGTCGAAGGTTCCCCCGCGCGAATCTCGTGGACTGTTGATGAGACTGCCGGCATCGATCACTTTGCGATTTATCGCATTGCCGACAGCAGCCAGACCGGCTGGCCATACCACGCTTACTATGACGAAGGTCAGACGAACAGCGTAATTCCGCCGTTGGACAACTTCCAGGTCGATGGCACGACTTACTATTACCATGCCATGACCCCGATCGGCACCGCCGACAAGACCGCAACGTACTTCGACGACTCCTCGCCGCTCAATATTGGCACCTACGTCGTAGCATCGGTGGACTCCAACGGTTTCGAGTCAGTCTACTCAAACCAGGTCTCAGTTGTTCTGGCACCCATACCGAGCAAAGACGTACTCGTGTTGACGACCAATACCTATGTCGGCATGTTCAATTACTATGATTCCGTAGTCGCCTTTTACGACCGCACTCTGGCGGGACTTGACTATGGCATCGTTAATATGTACGACTCTATATACATGAGCGATTGCGATCCCCTTTGGGACAACGCCTGCCCTGACTTGTATGAGGCGCTGCAGTACCGCCTTATCATTCTCGATGACAAAGAGCTTCCGACATACGGCGATGAGCTTGGTCAGTACGACAAAGTCCTGGAGTTCTTCTCTCGCGCCGGTCGAAAGGTGGCGGTGTTCGGCTCAACGCACGGCTTTGACTACAGCTTTTCCGAATCGCTGAATATGCCGGGAGAATGGCGGCCCGTCGACCGTCAGTGGGTTCGCACATTTGGTATAGACTCTATGTTCTACCAGGGGCCCCGGTACTGCAGCCCCAATCTGCCGTGCAGCGACACGCTAACCGGTTTCGTGCGAGCACTACCGGAAGTAGATGGCTTGCCTACATTGGAGGTAAGCACAACCTCGGTGCCGTGGTCAATCTCGTCAATGTGGGATCTCTCGACACCTCCTTTTGTCGAGGCCTATCAGCTGGCGGACGACCTTGAGAATTCGACAGTGAGCTCGATTTACCAGTTCGATGCCGCCTATGCAAGCTCCTTGGTCGATGGCAGCACGGTAGGGATCCGCTGTGTCGATCCCGACTCCAGCTTGCGCTACGTTTTTGGCTTCCACTTCTACGTCATGAACTCGAACCAGAGCCGCGAGCTGGTCGACTGGCTGCTTCTGGATGCGGCCGACACGCCCACCGATGTTCCCGGCGGTGGTGACGGACCAGAGCTTCCGACAACCGTCCAGTTGGAGCCCAACTATCCCAACCCGTTCAACCCGACCACCACCATTCGATTCAGTCTGCCGACTGCCGGTGATGTCCGCATTGAGGTCTTCAACATCCTCGGCCAGAAAGTGCGGACATTGCTCGAAGATTACCGCTCTGCAGGATCATATTCGGTGGTGTGGGATGGCCGTTCGGATGGCGGCGACAGGGTGTCGTCGGGGGTCTATTTCTACCGTCTGACGGCCGGAGAGACGCGGGAAAGCCGCAAGATGCTGCTCCTGAGATAGGGGAGAGAAGCTAGTCTTCTCTCTTTTCTGCTCGGCCGGTCACGAGTGACTCGGCCCGCGTGATAGCCTCGGAAGGGCCGAGCAGATACAACAGATCGTTGGCATGAAGGTGATCCGAGCCCGAGGGGTTCGCGATCACCTTGCCGTTTCTGGCAATCGCTACCAGCGTCACGCCGCACTGCGCCCGCAAATCAATCTGTGCCAGGCTGCGGTCAACCACCGACGACGCTTCCGGCACGCGAACGGACTCGATCCGCAGTTCCGGGATGCTCAGCTCCAGGTCACGAAGCGTCTGTCGAGAAGTTGATTGCGATCGGAGCATCTCGTAGCTGTGCGACCGTACTTCGCGCGTGAAACGCTCGATTTCATCCCGTGGCACCAAATAGTGGCTGAGCACGCGCGTGAATATCTCTACCGATGTCTCGAATTCCTCAGGAATCACTTCATCGGCGCCCAGCACCTCGAGCGGTCCCACCTCGGCTACGAATCTCGTCCGCACAATCAACCGCAGACGCTCCGATCGCTTGCGGACAGCGGCTGCTATATTTCGGGTCGCGCTGGGATCGGAGATCGCCACCACCACCACTCGCGCATCGCTTACATGAGCCTGATCAAGCACTGCCGCACTGGTGGCATCGCCGTAGGAGATCGGTTCCCCCTGCTCACGACACCGCTTCACCGTATCCGGGTTCATTTCCACGATGACGTACGGTATGCTGGCGCTTCGCGCTACCCGGGCGATATTCTGGCCGTTGACGCCGAATCCGATAATGACGAGATGGTCTCGCAGCGAAGCGGTGCCGTTCGATGTTTCGTCGGCCAGCCCGCGATAGGCGCCGTCCTTGAACCGCTGGAAGAACGGCCAGTCCCTGACCGCATCGGCGACCCGAGGAGAGAGAATGGTTACAAACGGCGTGGCCGCCATCGAGAAGATCGACACCGCGATAAACGTCTGATACGTGTCTCCCTGAAGGAGGCCGTACTCGACTCCCACCCGAGAGAGGATAAACGAAAACTCTCCGACCTGACCGAGCGAGAGTCCTGCTATCACCGCGGATCTTGCCGACAGGCCGAGCAACAGCGATACCCCCCCGGCAATCAGCGACTTGGCCGCGTAGACGGCAACTGTAACGCCGATAATGAGCAGCGGTTGTGAGATCAGGAACGACGTGTCCAACAGCATCCCCACCGACACGAAAAAGAAGCTGTTGAAAACATCCTTGAACGGCAGGACACCTTCCAGCGCCTGATGGCTGTACTCCGAATCGGAGATGATCAGTCCGGCGAGAAACGCCCCCAGGCCAAGAGACAGCCCGAGCGTATTTGTCCCCCAGGCAACAGCCATGCAGATCACCACGATGGCCAGCAGGAATAACTCACGGGAACGCGTGCGGGTGATCTGGAAGAGCAGGTTCGGCACCACATAGCGGGCGCCGAGAATCACCAGTCCGATTATCAGGACTACTTTCGCCAGGAGTGTCAGGAGGGTGCCCGTGATGTCCCCGGAACCCTCGGCCATCAGCGGTGTGAATATCATCATGGGGATAATCACGATGTCCTGGAAGATCAGGACGGACAGAATCACCCGTCCGTGCGGAGTGGTTATCTCGGCTCGTTCCTGAAGTCCTCGAAGCACGATTGCCGTCGAGCTGAGTGCGATCAGGAAGCCCATAAAAACCGCCTCGGTCCGCCCTTCGCCAAGGTACCACATTACCAGATAGGTTGCAGCGATAGTGCACACCACCTGGAGCGTGCCTCCCAGGAGGACCGCCTTCCGCGCGCGCAACAGCTCGCGGAAAGAGAACTCGATCCCGATAGTGAAAAGCAGCAGGATAATGCCGATTTCGGCCAGCGCCTCCACTTCGTGGACCGAGCTGACGAATTTCAGCCCGTACGGGCCGATCAACACGCCGGTGAGGAGATAGCCGACAATGGGGGGGATCTTGACACGATGGCATACCACCAGCACAGCGATCGCCACGCCGAAAATGACCAGTATGTCCTGCAACAGAGGTATTTGAGTCATACGCTTCGCAATCCGAGTCAAGTCGCAATTGGTTTCACCGACCGAACATAGGAAAAGGCCAAACGGGGCGCCGGACAACAAAAAATCGGGCGATCCCACTTCGCGGGACCGCCCGTCCATATCTTATCCCGAGTCGACTAGAAGGCCGAAATGAAGCCTACGAGAAACTCGTTCTCTTCTTCTTCAATATCGTACGTGTTCTCGGCGATCAGGCGGAAGTTGGTACGCAGCACCCAGCCGACATGCCCGGTAATGCGCTCATAGTCCTGATTATCGTCATCAGAGTCAACCCAGTTGTACAGTGCCGTCGCATACCAGCGGCTGCGATCGCCGTCCGGCATGTAGATCAGCTCGGCGAGACCGCCCTCGGTGTCGATCAGGTCCGATGGCTTGGTGGCCGTGAACCACGGATTATCATCGCGGCGGAACATGTACTGCGCATTTAGTTCGATCTTATCGTTCCCGATCGTACCATTCGGACCCAGTACCCACAACTCGTTGGTATAACCGTCGGCCAGCTCCTTGCCATAATAGCCGAAGAAACCGACATTAGCTATATCCAGGATGTCCTGCGAGATATGGCCGGCGAAGTTTTTGTACTTATCGTTGTCATACACACGGTCTTCGTCGGCCGCGCCTATCCCGCTCCCGTTGAGAATCTGAAACACAAATCCGGGACCGGTATCGAACCCCAGGGTGGTCATAATCCCCCGGTCGTAGGTCAGATTGATCCGCGAATCACCGGGTTTCATGCGGTACACCTGGTAGTCCTGATAGGTAAGGCGAAGCTCCCGTTTGAAGAGGGGGTCGGAGACCTGGAACTGACCGACGTATACGTCCCAGTCAATATTGCCAAGGTCGTTAAACATCACAAACGCATCCTCGATTCCCGCTACTTCACCTCTCTCACTGAAGAAGAAGTAGAAGTAATACGCGACGTTTTTGGTCAGCGCCCCGCCCGAGAGAAACTTCAGGTTATACGGCGCCGTGAAATCGACCTCCTTGTCGGTCCGCGTTTCGTGTTTGATGAAACCTTCCATGCGAAAAGCCGCCTGGATCTCGCGAATCAGGTCGAGGTCTTCATCGCCGGTCTCAACGTAGTACCGGGGCGCGTCCTGATCCTGCAGCACGAACCCGTTCCCGGCGAACTCATCGCCATACGCCTTCAACTTCGGGAACGGAGCATGACAGGTCGTACACGACATACGATACTTGCGGGCGAACGCCGGGATTGCCTCGGCCGACTGCGGTGGCGCCAGGACGGCAAGTATAGACCCCGTCAGCACGACACCGAGCACGGAAGCAATGGTTGTGGTTCTCTTCATGATACTCAAGCCTCCTATGGCAGCACCGTCAACGTCGTTGACTGTTCATTGACGACAAACGCCGCCGTCTCTTCTTCCGGTACGCCCAGGAATTCTCCCACCGGCTTCACCAGCAACTGGTAGTTCAACTTCGCCGTTACTGTCAGCTCTCCGGGAGCAACTTCATACGGAAGCGTGAATGTATATGTTTCGAGCTTCGTCTCGCGCGGACCAAAACGATAGTCCACACCGAGCGAAGCGGTGTTCCACTGCTGCATGGTCATGCGGCCCTGCGGGTCGAAGTAGGGCATCCGGAAGATGCGATCACCAACCGGGATGCCGTCGCGCTGCACACCCTTGAAATCAGGCTTGTCCAGCGGTATCCCCATATCCTGATAGGCCAGCACGTCGGCCGCGATCGTATACTCCTCACCCTCGAACCCCTTTGGATCGACCGGGAGATGGTACACGTTGCCGTCGGCATCGGTCGCTTCGACATGCAGCCACACTATCCGATCCTCGACCGATCCGGTCGGGAACTTGTGTCCGGTCTTCTGATTGAACAGGGCCACCGTGAACTTCACCTTGTCACCCGGTTCGGCTTCCTGCAGGTCGGGATAGATGCGGATTTCCACCACACCGCGAAGTTTCCCCTTGTCGTGGGCGCCGTGGAAGAGGTGCAGACGGGCATCCTCATGCAGCGGCCCCATCGAAGCCGTTACCATCGGGGCGTATGTCATATGACAGTCGTGGCACCGGATGTCCTCCTCCGCATACGGTCCGGCCATCCACTCCAGCTGGGTCGATTTCACCCATACTCCATAGGGGCTCATCTCATTATGGCAACCGCCGCAGAACTGGGTCTCGGCCAGGAAATCCGACTTCACCATCTGGTGGGCGGGCGACTCGCCGGTGCTACGCGGGCCGTACTTGTTATCACCCGGGTCCCAGACGAAATTGAAGTTGTATGCGGTATCCTGGGTTATGCCGGTGATATTGTGACAGACCTCGCACGAGACGCTTTCATTGGCCCGGCTGTTTTCGGCCGGACGCGGCGGGGGGAAGCCGCCGTTTAGATAGGCCAGCGGTGCGTGACAGCCGTTGCACCCGGCTTTGACCTCGGCAACTTTCGGGTCCTTGTCGGCGTGGGGAACCGCCAACTCGAAATACTCAATCTCATCCCAGTGGTGCGTGTACGCGTGCGACATCATGGCCTGCGTCCACTGCACATAGATATCGGTATGACACGACGTACCGCAGAATTTCGGTGTTTCGAACAGGTCATACGCATACGTGCCTGCTTCAGGCGCCTCGGCGGACGCGCCCGCGGGCACCATGAAGGGGACCAGTGCTGCCAGGCTCAGAATCGCCAACAAGCCGAATCGGTCCTGTGGCGTTGATGTTGAACGGGGGAAAAGACTCATACGGTAGGCTCCTTGCATGCGATCTATCGGCTGCCGTGCCCGGATAGGGCCGATCTGATCGACCATTACACTCCTCACTAATAAATCATAGGGTTTGCCATCCATGTAGTCAAGCAAACCTCTGCTCAAAAGAGACAAAATCACCTACATTTAATACACCAAAAAAAGCCGTTGATATATGACCGGCGGAGCGTTTTCGTACGAAAGACCAGGAGGAGAACCCCGTTATGATAGACGATATCGATCGCAAGATCCTGACACTTCTGCAGCAGAACGCCCGTACGCCAAGTTCGACCATTGCTCGCAAAATAGGCATGGCTACCTCGGCGATCGGTGATCGTATGCGAAAACTCGAGGAAAAGGGCGTATTGGCCGGCTACGAAGCCCGCATCAGCGCCGACCATGTCGACCTCGGACTGACCGCCTACATCTACGTCAAGACCAACGAACCGGCGGGGAGCGATGAAACCGCCGACGAACTGATCAAGATCCCGCAGGTCCAGGAAGTGCACAACATTGCGGGCGAGGACTGCTACCTGATAAAGGTCCGGGTCAAAGACACGCCGGCCCTTTCGCACCTCCTCCGTGATCCGATCGGGACCATTAGAACCGTCACTTCCACCCGAACCACCATCGTTCTGGAGACGTATAAGGAGACATCGCGACTGCCCCTCGGCGACGTCGACTTCTCGAAACGAAAACGCAAATAGGATGAGCTGATATGGCGCCAGACTATCCGACCATTCGACGCAAGGACCGGGCCCAAGACGAGCAGTGGATTAAAGAGCATATCTCAGCGGCGCCATACCTGTCCCTGGCCTTTATCCGCGATGGTCGCCCCCATATCAACACGAACACGTTCGTCTACCGACCCGAATCACACGCCATCTACTTTCACACCGCGCCCAACGGTACCCTCCGCACGGTGGTAGAGCAGACACCCAACTGCCCCGTGAGCGCCACGACCGCCGTTATGGGACGGCTTCTCCCGGCGCCGACCGCCAAAGAGTTCAGCGTCGAGTTCGCGTCGGTCGTGCTGTTTGGAGAGATATCGATAGTAGAGGATATGGAAGAGCGTCGGGCGGGCATGGACGCCCTTAACCGCAAATACTTCCCCCATCTCGAACCGGGGAGAGATTACCAACCCGCTACGGACAGAGAGTTGTCACAGATAACCGTTTACCGGATCGACATCGACCACTGGACCGGCAAACAGAAAACAGCGGAGCCGGACCACGACGGCGCCTTCTTCTTCGGAGACCCGCCCGCTACCGACTGATTGCCCGCTCTCTCATGCGCTGAAAATAGTCGCGGGTCGCTCGAAGTACCACCGGTGACATCAGCAGGGCGCCGGTCAGCGTCGGTATCGCCATGAGCGCGAAACAGGTATCGATAATATTCACCACCGTACCCGGATCGAGAATCGCCGCCAGCGGCAGACTGACAAGATAAACGTAGACATACTGCTGACCGATCTTACGGCCGAACAGGTACTTGGCGCACTTCAGACTGTAGTATGAATACGAGATCATGGTGGTGATCGAAAACAGCAGAATAATCACCGTCAGCACATACCGCCCCGCTATCCCCATGCCTGCCTGAAAGGCATTGGCCGTCATCACGACACCGTCCTCCTGCGTCGCCACACCGCTGGTCAGCAACACCAGTCCGGTGAGCGTGCACACGATATTGGTATCGAGAAACGGTCCCAGCATCGCAATCAATCCCTCGCGCACCGGCTCGCTTGTTTTAGCCGCACCGTGGGCCATGGGCGCCGTCCCGATCCCCGCTTCGTTGGAAAATGCCGCCCGCTTCACGCCGGTCACGATTACCTCGCGGACCGCCAACCCGGCGCCGGCGCCGACCAGCGATTCACCGCCAAACGCCGCGCTGAAAATCGAGTAGATAACTTCGGGCACCTGCTGATAGTTGATCGCGATGATAATCAACGAGGACAGGACGTAGAGGATGAACATCGCGGGCACGGTCTTCTCCGTAACCTTGCCGACCCGCACGATCCCGCCGAGAATGACGACTCCAACCAGCACCATGCAAATCGATCCGGTCACAATCGGGTTAATGCCGTAGTCACTCTCCATCAACCCCGACAACTGATTGACCTGAAACAGCGCCAGGCAACCGATCATACCACATATCGCGAACAGGATCGCCAACGGCTTGGCCCACTTGCCGAGACCAACCTCAAGGTAGTACATCGGTCCACCCTGATCGACCCCCAGGTCGTCCTTCTTCCGGTGCAGCACCGCCAGCGTACAGGTGAAGTACTTGGTTGCCATCCCCACCAGCCCGGCGACCCACATCCAGAACAGCGAGCCCGGTCCACCCATGGCGATTGCCACCGCCACGCCGGCGATATTGCCCATGCCGAGTGTCGCCGACAGCGCCGAGGTCAGCGCCTGGAAATGACTGATTTCACCAGGCTCGTCCGGGTTGTCGTACTTGCCGCGCATGATGTCGATCGAATGACGCCAGCTCCGAAGCGGCAGGAACCGGCTGACTAACGTGAAAAACAGCCCGGCGCCGATGAGGAGTATGACAAGCGGCATCCCCCAGGCCAGATCAACAGCGGTAGACCAGAAGTTGTCGAATGCTTCCAAGCCGATTCCTCTTCTGTTTCGAGCGATTCGACCGTCCGATTGACGGTCGGAGTGCAGGCAGCACACGCTATATAAAGCACCGCCGCACACCGAACAAACGACTTTTTTCGGCAAACCGATTCCGTCCGTGAAACATTTATGTAAGCCCTTACGTAATTATGGGCGTCACTCACCGTACCGGAAAGGACACCGTTCTTCATGCCCGATCTCGTTCACCGGCTCGGACCGCTGGCTTTTGCCAGCCGCCTCAAACGGCTCAGCGACCGGCTCTACCGGGATATCTCCCGCGTCTATGCGGAGCTTGATGTTGATTTCGAAGCCCGCTGGTTCCTCGTCCTGTACTTGTTGGCCGAGGAGTCACCACTGGGCGTGACTGAGGTTGCCGAGCGCCTTGGACTGACGCATCCCGCGGTAAACCAGATTGTCGCGGCCATGTCCCGCCACGGGCTGATCCGATCGAAAAAAGACAAGCAGGACGAGCGACGGCGGCTTCTGGCGCTTACCGCACGCGGTGTGCGACTGAGTGAGCGTCTGTCTCCCGTTTGGCAGGTCGTCTCTGAACAGACCGAGTCGGTCCTCACCCAGTCTGGAATCGACTGCCTGGCCGCACTTGACAAAATAGAACGACTACTCGACGCCCAGGATATGTACGAGCGAGTGACAACCGCATTGAGCGAGAAAGCCACTCCCTCCGTGGGGAGTGCCCGGTAGCAGTTAACGGATGCGTGGGAAGTGTACAGGAGGGTTTAACTGAAATGAAAAAGACTGTTCTTGCAGAAAGAATCTCCCGGCGACGCGAGTTGAAGCCGTTGCTGGTGCTGGCGGCCATTCTGCTGTTGGTCACCCCGTATGGCCATGCGCAGGCGATGCGAGGCGAGAGCGAAGAGGTCACCTGCAACGACGCCATGCGGGCTGAAATTATCGACTCAATCACGACGGCTCTCAACCACTACTACGTTTTTCCTGACGTCGCGAAGAAGATGGAGCAGACCGTCCGAAAGAACCTGAAGGATGGCAAGTACAAAGAGATGATGACTGTGTCGCAGATGGCACAGGCACTGACCGATGACCTTCGGGAGGTTTGCCACGATCGTCATCTCGGTCTGCGGTACTTCCCTTCTGAAGAACTCGATCGGATGCCTGGCGATGAACCCACTCCGGAGCAAATCGCCCAGCGCCGCGAAGAGATGCGAAAGCGACTGGCAAAACAGAACTTCCAATTCAAGAAGCTGGAGATACTGCCGGGCAATGTCGGCTACCTCAAATTCGATCAATTCGTGGACGCATCGATGGCGGCCCCGACCGCGATCGCGGCTATGAACTTCTTCGCCGGGTGTGACGCCCTGATTATTGATCTACGCCAGAACGGCGGAGGCTCACCATCGCTGATTCAGCTCATCACCAGCTACTTCTTCGAAGAACCGGTGCACCTGAACAGCTTCTATATCCGCGAGACCGACTCCATCAAACAATTCTGGACATCAGCCTCGGTACAGGGACCGCGCCTGGATAAGACTGACATTTACGTTCTCACCAGCGACTACACCTTTTCAGGCGCCGAGGAGTTCAGCTACAACCTGAAGAATCTGAAACGCGGCCTGATAGTCGGAGAGACCACCGGCGGCGGCGCCCATCCGGTGGCCGAACACTATTTTGCCAACCTGAATATCGGTATCCGTGTGCCATTCGGACGCGCTATCAACCCGATCAGCGGCACAAACTGGGAAGGCACGGGTGTGACACCCGATGTCGAGGTTCCGGCCGATCAGGCGTTGGACCGCGCCTATCTGATCGCTTTGGATTCACTTCGTACGAAAAGCGATAACCCTGAGATTGCCGCCCGCTATACGTGGGCGATTGACGGCCTGAAGGCGAAACTCGATCCGGCCGAAGTCGATTCGGAGACGCTCGCATCGTACGCCGGCAACTACGAAGACCGCCGGCTCTGGGTCGAAGATGGTGCCCTCTGGTATCAGCGCGGTGACCGACCCAAAATGAAGGCGCTGCCGATCACCGCCACGCTCTTCTGGTTCGAAGACACTGACTACTTCCGACTTGAAGTCGTCACGGACATGGCCGGCAACCCGACCAAACTCGTCGGTCACTACGACAACGGGCATACTGATGAGTCAATGAGAACAACCGACGGCTAGAAGTGCTCTGTCCTCCAGTGCATTCTTAGCATCTCTCCCACCGGCAGCCTGTCGTTTCCAGTTGCGGCAGGCTGCCTCCTTTTCACGCAAAATGTCCGAACATTGCTCCCCGACGTACGTCTATATCTACGCGTGGGCTTGTACCATACGGGTCGACGGTTCCCTCAGTGCCGTCGCCCCGCCGAGCGCCGTTTCCTCCTTGGCGCCCGGGTACACCCTGTGCTGCGTCTGTCGGCGCCGCGTTCTGGCCTTCGGGCCAGGGAAATCGGAGCGTGGATGGCTGACCGATGCCCACTGCCGGGACCGTCGCGAGTAACTCTCACCGATTCGGTCCGCAGCAGCATTGAAGATACGGCCGGGGAGGCCGGTGTCGGCCAAGATGTCTGAACGGCTTGTCGCCAAACCGGATACGCCGACCCCACCGGCGGAGTAATGCGATCACCTCCGCCGCGCCTCCCGGTCGTCAAAAAAAAGCCCCCGCACCGCGCGGGGGCCTTTTCGAATCCGATTTGCCGGTGACTACGATTCCTTAACCGCCGCCACCATTTCCAGAACAGCCTTCTTGCCGTCAGCAAAATACATGAGGGCGTTGTCGGCGGCGAACAACGGATTGGGTATCCCCGCAAAACCGGGGGAGAGGCTGCGTTTGACGATCACCACCGTCCTTGCCTTGTCGACATCAAGAATCGGCATCCCGGCGATCGGTGACTTCGGGTCCGTGCGGGCCACCGGATTGACGACGTCGTTCGCGCCGATGACGATCGCAACGTCGGTCTGCGCGAACGTCGAGTTGATTTCATCCATTTCCTTGAGCTTGTCGTACGGCACGTTGGCCTCGGCCAGCAGCACGTTCATGTGCCCGGGCATGCGACCGGCCACCGGATGGATCGCAAACTCGACTTCGATACCGCGCGCTTCCAGCAGGTTCATCAGATCCCGCACCGCGTGTTGGGCCTGCGCCACCGCCATACCGTAACCCGGCACGATCACAACTCTCGAAGCGCCGTCGAACAGCATCGCGACCTCTTCAGCCGACGTCGCCTTCACCTTGCCCGCGTAGACGTCGTCCGCCGACGCTGTTTCGCTGGTTGGACCGAGCACGCCGAACAGCACATTGGTCAGCGAGCGGTTCATTGCCTTGCACATGATCTGGGTCAGGATGATGCCCGATGCGCCCACCAGCGAACCGGCGATGATCAGGACGTTGTTGTCGAGCACGAATCCGGTCGCCGCCGCCGCCAGACCCGAATAGGAGTTCAGCAGTGCGATCACGACCGGCATGTCGGCGCCGCCGATCGGGATTACCAGTGTGATGCCGAGTATCGACGCCACCCCAACCAATACCCAGAAAGCGAGGGTCACCGACGGATCGATCACTACCCACACGCCGAGTCCGACACAAACTACCGCCAGCACCGCGTTCAGGTACTTCTGACCCGGAAACAGCACTGCGGCATCACCGATAATACCCTGCAGCTTTCCGAATGCTACCAACGATCCCCAGAACGTCACCGCTCCAATGATTCCCGTCGCAACCGTTGCGATCAGAAACTGTAGCGTGATAGCCGTGCCAACATGTCCGCCCAACGTTTCGAGCAGCGCCGCCGACGCCACCAGCACCGAAGCCACGCCGCCGAAACCGTTGTAGAGCGCCACCAGCTGCGGCATGGCCGTCATTTCGATTTTCACCGCCAGCACGGCGCCGATAAACGAACCGACAACCACACCCACTATGATCATGTCATAACTGACGATATGACGGTCGAGCAGCGTGACAACGACCGCGATAAACATCCCGAACGCGCCCAGTACGTTCCCGCGCACGGCCGTTCGCGGATGAGTCAGACCCTTCAGCCCAAGTATGAACAGGACGGCGGCAACGAGGTACGCAAGATTGACCAGTGACAACATGGATCAGTCTTTCTTCTTGAACATTTTGAGCATCCTGTGGGTGACCAGGAAGCCGCCGACCACATTGATGGTCGCGAAAATCACAGCCGCCAGTCCCAGATACGTTGTCAGCGTCGAATACTGCGTCCCCGACGAGATAATCGCGCCGATCAGTGTGATTCCCGAAATCGCGTTCGATCCGGACATCAACGGCGTATGCAGTGTCGGCGGCACTTTCGTTATGATCTCGAATCCGACAAAGACCGAGAGTACGAATATCGTGAGCAGGACGACAAACGATTCCATCAGCCGTCACTCCTTTCCGGCGTGGCATCCGACACACCCAGCAGTTCCTTTACGCGCGCATTCACAACCTCGCCGTCGCGCGTCAGCAGTGTATCCCGAATGATTTCATCTTCCATATTGAGATCGATCGCGCCGTCCTTGACCAGGTTGCGGACGAATGCCAACAGGTTCTTGGCGTACATCTGGCTGGCATGGAGCGGGATGGTCGACGGGATGTTCAGCGGACCGACAATGATCGTGTCGTGCTTCTCAATCGTCTTACCCGCTTCGGTCAACTCACAGTTGCCGCCGCGTTCCGCAGCGAGATCGACTATCACCGACCCGGCCGGCATCACCTTCACCATCTCCTCGGTAATCAGCACCGGCGCCTTCTTACCGGGAATAGCTGCGGTGGTGATCACGACATTGGTCTCTTTCACCACCCGCGTCATCAACTCCCGCTGTCTGCGGTAGAAATCTTCGCCGAGTTCTCTCGCGTACCCGCCCTTGTCTTCGGCATCCGCGGCATCGAGTTCCATCTCGACGAATTTCGCCCCCAATGACTCAACCTGCTCGCGCACGGCCGGTCGAACGTCATACGCATGCACTACCGATCCAAGCCGCTTGGCCGTCGCTATCGCCTGCAGACCGGCGACACCGGCTCCGATCACGAACGTTCGAGCAGGGGCGATCGTCCCGGCCGCCGTCATCAGCATCGGAAACATCATCGACAACTGATCGGCTGCCAGCAGCACCGCCTTGTAGCCGGCGATCGTGGCCATCGAAGAAAGTGCGTCCATGCTCTGGGCGCGGGTGATTCGGGGCAGCAGCTCTATCGCAAACGAAATCGCCTTGGTGCCGGCGAGCTCTTTGATCTCGACGGCCGAAGACAGCGGATCATAGTGGCCGATCAGAATCCCGCCCGGTTTGATCCGACTGAGATCCTCCCGGCCAGCCTCAGCGTTGGAGCCGTAGCCGCGTACCTGGAGAACGACATCGCAGACTTTGAACAACTCGTCCCTCGAGTTCGTTATCGAAGCGCCTTTTGCGGTATATGCGTCGTCACTATATCCCGCCTGGCGTCCGGCCCCACTCTCAATCTGTACCTTGAATCCGAGCTTGGCGAACTGTGGTATCAACTCGGGGATGAGCGCGACCCGTCGTTCCCCCGGATAGGTCTCCCGGGGAACCCCCAGCGTCAGAGAAGCGGCAGAATCTGCCATAGCGTAGGAGTACCTCCTTGTCGAAATGAGGTCGCCAAACAGCGCAAAACGCCCGTCCCTGCGACCGATTCTAACGATTCAAGAAAGAGAACCAAACCCCTGCCGTCAAGCGCTAAACAAGGTATAACCGGACCTTATTAGGCCAAGATCGGGTATCCGTCAGGGTGGCCGCGATTCCGCCTCAATACTCCCTGATTTTCGCCGACTATATTCATAGACAGACTTGGACAACTTCGCGTATCAAGATACATATTCTTACCTCCGATTCGCTGTACACGGGGCGTATCGAAAACGGGCTTCGCGGGAGGATTCACCAATGTCGGTGCTGGTCGTAGGACAAGACGATGATACCATCAGGGCGATCTCTTCCGCCCTTGATTCCAACGCCTATCAGGTCCACAAGGCTGCCGATGCCAAAGAGGGACTGACCCGACTCGCCTCTCGCGTTCCGTACAAAATCGTCATCACCGATCTCGAACTGCCCGGCATGACCGGACTGCAGTTCCTGAGGCGTGTCCGTGGCAACCCGAAACTTCGCGAAACCCCCGTCCTTGTTTGCAGTGCCGTCGGCGACGCCCAGACCGTTATGAAAGCCATCGAGTCCGGCGCCGGCGACTATATCGTCAAGCCCGTCGACTGCGATGCCCTTCGGTCCAAAGTGGAGCGGCTGGTGGGTAATAAGTGCGCCGACGTGCTCGTTGTCGATGACGACCCGACTATTCGCGATCTGTTGGTGCGTATCCTCAGTCGGGAAGGTTTCTCGGTGGTTGCCGTTCCCTGCGTTGACGACGCCATTCAGTCCATATCAACAACCCGGTTCGGAGTCGTCATATCTGATATCGAGATGCCTGATCGGACGGGCCTCGACCTGCTCAAGCATATTAAGCAGCACTCACCGCGTCTGCCGGTGCTGATGATCACCGGAAAAGCGGAGAAGTACGGACAGCACAAGATCATGAGCGCCGGCGCCTCCGGCTTCATCACCAAACCGTTCAAAAACACCGAAATCGTCGAGAAACTCATCTCCTACCTCTAGCCGGCCGGCGTTCGACCCCTCCTGATTTTTCCGCGCATACTTCGATTGCATTTTTTCCACTTTCCTGTATTTTCACGAGGCAGGTGAGCAATACCAAATCAGGAATGACATGAGGCAGTTCCCGTACGAGTTCGAAGGCCGCAAGCCGATACTGTTTTATCCCGAACCGCTGGACCGCATCGACGGTGACTTTCTCGAGATTGGTCCGGGGCGAGGCGATTTTCTCATGGCTCTCGCCGAGCAGTATCCCGACCAGAAAGTAGTCGCCGTCGAACTCGCCAAGAAGCGCTACTACAAGCTGATACCGCGTATAGAAAAGCGCGGTATAGAAAACATTACCCTTCTCTGTGCCGCCGCTCAGATCGCCATTCCCAGGCACTTCGTTCCGCGGTCATTCGAGCGCATCTACGTGCTGTTCCCCGATCCGTGGCCGAAAGACCGCCACGCCCCGCATCGCCTCCTGAACGCCGAGTTCCTGACGATGCTGGCCGGGCTGCTGACCGACAGCGGGTCGTTTTTCTTTGCGACCGATTTCAAGGCCTACGCTGACTGGGTGGTGGCGAACCTCACCGACGTTCCCACGCTGGAGAATATCGGCCGCCCGTTTGCGGATCAGTCCGATATCCAGGACTACTTCCCGTCGTTCTTTGAACAGAAATGGAGAGATGAGGGGAGAAGCATTTACTACGTTCGCTGCCGGCGCGTCAGGCCAGCCGAACGGTCTTAGGACCGACCACGACCACGCCGTCTCGTTCCAGCGACAGCGCCGCCTCACGCACATCAACTAACGATCTCTTGAGTTCCGCAGCGATCCGGTCCAGACCCACCCGCTTCTTCTCGGTGAGTGCGCGTACGATGGCCCCGCGTATCTGACGCCGTGAACCCTCAAACCGTCCCTGCCTGGTAAGCGGGGGGATGTAGTCCAGATCGCTTTTCAGCGCCACCCGCGCATAGTCCATCAGCGCGTTGTGCCAGTCCCGCGAACGCCGCCGCGGGAGAAGCCGTTCGGCAAGCGCCAGCAGATCCGCCTTCGATGTCTCCACGGGCAGTCCGAATTCGTGCAGCAGCACTTTGCGGATGTTCGTGTCGATCGTCACCAGCGGTCTATTGAATGCGAAAATGGCGATGGCGTTCGCGGTGTATTCACCAATCCCGGGGAGTGTGCGAAGCTGCTCGGTGTCCGACGGCAGTTCGCCCTCGAATTGCGCCACCACGCTTTTGGCCATCTCACCCAGGTATAGTGCCCGACGGTTGTATCCCAGTCCGGACCACGCTGTCAGCAACTCCTGCTTCGTCGCTTTCGCCAGCGATTTCCAGTTCGGCCACTTCGCGAGCCACGATACATACTTCTCGACAACCCGCTCAACCTGTGTTTGCTGGAGCATGATCTCAGCGACCGTGATTGCATACGGATCGGTTGTCTCACGGAACGGCAACTTTCGGCCGTGCCTGGAATAAAACGTCAGGATCTTCCGGCGAAACGCCCGGACCCTTGCTTCAGAAACGTCAACAGGCGGCATTAGTCCGAATCACCGTCCCGGGGATCGAGCTGCTTGAGTTTCTTGTACAAGTGAGATCGCTCCAGACCCAGTTCCCGCGCTGCCTGTTGCATGTTGCCGTCGCAACGGGCAATCGTTCGGCGGATGTAGTCCAGCTCGAACCGCTGTGTCGCCTCGCGAAGTGTCAGCCTCTCGGCACTCCCCGATGCTGCACTCAGCAGCGGCCCGATATCCTCGACCCGAACCGGATCGTGCTCACAGAAGATATTCACGCGCTCCATGAGGTTCTTCAACTCACGGACATTGCCGGGGAATGAGTACCTTCGAAGGAAGTCTACCGTCTCGGTCGCCAAACGTCTGATTCGGGCTCCCGTCTCTTCGGCGAACCGCGCCAGGAAATATTCCCCGAGAATCCCGATATCCTCCGGTCGGTCGCGAAGCGCCGGCGCGGTAAGGGTTACCACATTGATTCGATGATACAAATCCAACCGAAACCTGCTGTCCGCCGCCGCCGTCGCCAGGTCACGGTTGGAAGCGGCTATGACGTTCCCCTCGAATCGCAGCGGTTTGTCGGCGCCCACCGGTGTGAACTCGTTGGTCTCGATCACCCTTAGAAGTTTCGCTTGCGTCTCTGTCGGCATCTCGGATATCTCATCGAGGAAGATCGAACCCCCGATCGCTTCGGCAAAGCGGCCTGCTCGACGCTTCGACGCCCCGGTAAACGCTCCGGCGACATGCCCGAACAACTCCGATTCGACCAGTTCCGAAGGCATCGCCGCGCAATTGAGCGCCACGAACGGTCCTTCGGCGAATCTGCTGCTGCGATGCACCAGATGTGCAACCAGCTCCTTACCGGTTCCGTTTTCACCGACGATGAGAAATCTCGTCGCCAGCCCGGCTACCCTGACCGCATCCTCACGAAGTTTCTGGATTGACCTGGAAACACCGACTATATCGCCATACACCCGAGAACTGAGTCGCTCTTTTTCGGACTTCAACCGACTCGACTTCGTGATGTTGTCGATCAACACCAGCACCTTGTCGAGCGACAGCGGCTTCTCGAGGAAGTCGTGAGCGCCCTTTTTGATTGCCGACACCGCACTGTCGACATCGGCCTGACCGGAGATCATCACCACCGGAGGCGGTGTGACCGCGCTGAGAATCTCGTCCAGCAGCTCCACGCCGTTTCCGTCTGGAAGCATCACGTCGAGCAACACCAGGTCGAACTCCGCTCCGATAAATCGCCTCGCCTCGGCGCAGTTTGCCGCCGTTACCACCGCGTGTTCGCGACGTTCCAGCGCCGATTTAAGCGACCGACGGATGTTCTCTTCGTCATCGATAACCAGTATTTTCGCCATGACTCCTCGGTAGTATGACCTCTATGCGGGCTCCGGCGTCCTTGTTGTTGGACAACCTCATTTCACCGCCGTGATCGAACACGATGCGCTGGCAGATCACCAGTCCCAATCCGAACCCTCCCGACTTGCTCGATACTCGCGGTTCGAGATCGCCCGAAAGCATCGAGTCCGGAAATCCCGGACCGCTGTCGTTCACCGTGATGCCGAGCGATTTCTCGTCGCACCCTATATCGATCGAGACAACACTCGCGGAATCTGCTTCCAGTCCGTTCTTGATCAGATTCACCAACAGCTGCCGCACGTTGTCAGAATCGACCATAACCGCCTCGGACGCGGACGCCACCCGGACAACAAGCCGCCCCGAGTCTATATCGCGTCGATACAATGTATGCAGTGGTTCCACCAGCTCACCGACCGTCACCAAACTCATCTTCGGTGGTGTCATGCGAGCAAAGGCGACAAACTCATCGAGCAACCTCGTCAGCCTGTTCAACTCGCTCTTGATCGTGCTCGTCGTCTCAGCCAGCGTCTTGTCGAAATTCGGCAGCTTGTCTTCGTACGATCGACGCAGGTCATCGACTGAAATCGAGATTGGCGTCAGTGGATTTTTGACTTCGTGCGCAATTTTTCGCCCCACCGCTTCCCAGGCGGCGATCTTTTCGGCCGTCGCCAGGTCGCGCTGGGCCTGCCGAAGGTTCCGCATCATCTCCGAAAACGAATCCGCCAGTTGCGCAAACTCACCCTCTTCGTAGGCCATCACCGGCGTGATAAAGTCGCCGCGTGCGACTCGCTCTGACGCCTCGATCAGATTGTCAATCTCACGCTTGGCCCGACCGGTTAGATACCAGCCGATTGCCAACGCTCCGACAACGGAAAACAACGACACCAGTCCGATAACCGTCAGCAATGAACTCGACCCCGACTCACCCGACGACAGAGGAAACGAAGCGATAATGTAGTACCCGGCATCGTTGCTCCCGGCCAGCAGAGACTCGACCGATTCCCCCCGATCATAGAGCGCCAGCGGCGTCATGCTGCCGAACGTATCGTCACGTGACTTCGCGAATACTATCCGCACGTCGCCGTCGGTGATCTCTTCGATCGCGCGTCGATCGTCGTCGCCGACAAACCGCCCGCCATACAGGAACAGATTGTCGGTCAGCTCGACGATTACCGCTCTGGCCGCATGCGGCCCGGACAAGTCATACTCGACAGTCGAGAAAACACCGAACCGCCCGAACGGCACGGTCATCTGTCGGCCGACCAGGCCCGGCCGATTCGCCGATGCTCGAACGCGCCCCACCTTGTCGATCAACTCGAGAAAGTCGATCGACGACGGGAGCGGATCGAGCGAGGTCATCCGATTCGGATCCGCCGTAAGCTGAAGGGCCGCCCGCCGAATGACCGGATTTTCTGCCAACTGCTCCAGGACCGCCCGAAGCTGCTGGTCTTCTCCGGATTGAAACCGACGGAACTTCACGATCGCCCGGTCCGCCCGTGCAAGTTCGTCCTGTCTCACCTGATGCGATGTGTACAGGTACATCACTCCGATCGCCACCAGCGGCGGCACCAGTGCCACCAACAGCAGCGACAGGCGCATCCGGCCCGTGAAACTCATTGCCCACCGCCGGAGAGATACGCAGGCGGCCGCAGCTCCACCCCGCGCGACAGGTCCAGTCGCCCGCTCTGGTCTCTATCAATCCCGCTCAGGGATGGTTTGCAGAGCATGTGCACGGCCGGACGGAAGAGCGGGAAAACGCCCAGCTCCTGAACCAATCGATTGTTGACCAGCGCCAGGCTCGCGAGACGATCGTCGGCTCCCATCAGTCGCGCCCGGTCAAGATGACTTCTCGCGACACTTAACGATTCGTGCACCGAGGCCGACACCGTATCCGCCTCGGTCAGACGCGCCAGCAGGTACGAAAGCGTATAGCCATCGTTGAATATGTCCACCGGGGCAAAAGAGAGATAGCAATCGCTCGTCGTGCGATCGGTCGTAATCGTGGTAACAATCCGCTCCCGAGCAAGGATATCCGCGAAATACATCGCCGTCGTGCGAAGCGAAGGATCGGTGATCGCCAGGGTAATCTCTTTCCGATTCCCCAGTGCCTCCGCCAGTAATCCCTGTGCCCGAACTACATCGACCGCAAACGGACGCCTTCCCCCGTCAAGCATGGGGGAGAGGGCGTTTACGGCAACCATGTCATCTCCGTCGAACATCAGCGGCAGTTTCGAAGGATCAAACGCGTAGTACAGCGCTGTTGTGAGCATCCCCTGCTCATTGACCTTTCTATCGAGATTGGGTGTCAACACCACCATCCACGTCGCCGGCATAGCTTCGTGCCCGCGGTCACTGCCGGACGCCATTCCCCGGTATGAGAAGCAACCGTCCAATACTCCCCGCTCGACATCAAACACCATACGCTCGGAAGCCCGTTCTCCCCAGCCATAAGGTTCGACCGTCCACCTCGCCGGCGAATCCCCCGCTTCAGAGAGCAGTAACTCGAACCACGGACCTATCGACTGCCCGAATCGGAGCGCAACCGTGCTGTCGATCGTATACGTGTCGATCGTCGCTACCGCCCCCGATAGCTCGATGCTGTCACACACGCCGGCGATCTCCGCGCTCACCGCGACACCCGGCGCACTGTACTCTATCTCGCCTTCCAGCAGCGCCGAGTCGCTGCGCAACAGCACGAAACGGCAGCCGGGATACACCAGGGCTTCGCTACCGACCGGAAAATAGAGCCGCTCCAGTCCGCATCGGGCGACTTCGGTGGTCACCGACTCGGCACGGATCACACCGTCACCCACTAGCACACCGCAGAGAACGAGAAAAACCCCGTAGATATGTCGCATTAGTATTTCTCCCAATGAGTTATACACGCCACTGGCAACTCTCGTGACAACTAATTTTTTCGTGTGTCAACCGACCGTGTCTTTTCTGACACACGCAACCATCTGTCTCACAACGTTGAAAGAATGACCAGACTATATCTGTGTCTCCATTGACACAAACGAGGTCCGTTCGGCGGCCGACCTGTCTTGTTAAGTTATAGCACCACAACAACATGTAAAGTCTGGCATCGCCCATGCGATACCCCCGATCGCAACGAACCCGATACCCAAAGGAGTGAATCATGAATATCAAAAGACACCTCTCGTTCGCAGCCGCCGTCCTGATGATCGCGGCCGCCGGCCTGATCGGCTGTTCCGACCAAGCCGACTCACAGCAGCCGACCCCGATGCAGAAACTGACCCACACCATCTCCGCGACCGTCGCTGAGAGCGTCATCCAGGCCGTCAAGGCCAACGCCGACACAACCGCCGCCGAGACTGACACGCTCGCCCCGATGGAAGTGAAGCCGAACGCGGAGTTCGCCATGGTCAATAAAGCCACCGGTAACCCGGTCGAAGATATGATCGTCATCGGCACCAGCGTTTTCGCACTCACCGATGAAGGCGTCGTGGTGTTTGATTTCGTCTCGCGCAGTCAGCGTCTGATCGCGTCCGAACACCGCCTCAGCGCCATCGCTTCCCATGCCGGTAAGCTCTATGTCGGTGGAGACGGCCTCTATGTGGTTGAGGACTCCACCCTGGAGGCCGTCGACATCGATATCGCCACCGACATCACCTCCCTTGAAGGCTTCTCCTTCCGCCTCCTGGTCGGCACCGAGAACGGCCTCTATTCGCGATCGATTTTCGGCGATGAAGTCCTGCTCGAAGGTCTCCCCATCTCGGCTATCGTCAGCACGGGCGATGATGTCTGGGTGGGGACCGAAGGCTCCGGGCTGTACCAGTTCGACGGAGTCGACTTCAAGCAGCGGTACCTGTCCCGGGACCCATCGATCCTGGACCACGTGACGGCACTCGACTACCAATACAGTCACCTGTATGTCGGTACGCTCGATGGTCTGTTCGTTTTTGACGGTGGACGATGGGAAGAGTACAACACCGCCGACGGAATGCCGTCACCGACTATCACCTCAATCGATGCCTCCGACTGGGTGGTGATCGTCGGAACCGAGTACGGCGTCACCTCGCTTTTTAACCGGAATATCATGCCGTTGGGCAAGCTCGATGCCGTTAACGCCGCTTCGGTCGCTCGCTATGGTAAGAAAATCCTGGTCGGCACTGCCGATGGGGAACTGTTGGTGAAGGCCGGGCCGGTCGTTCGCCCGCTCATCCGCAACGCCGACACGAGTACGGTGAACGTCTTTTCGGCACTGAAGTAGGACACTCCTCGGGGGGAGGGAAACCGCACGACCCGGCTCCGCGTCCTCCACGGAGCCGGGTATCCTTATGCGTTGGGTAATTGCTACTGCGCTACCGCATCAACTCGCGGGGTCAGCGTGTCTCCATGGCGTTCGTGCACCGGATGCGGCTGGCCGTCGGCCGGAACAAGATCATCCAGCCAGTACGCTTTGTCGTGCCGGTAGAAGATCATGAACCGCCCCTCATCTTCCTGGTAACGCGCTCGATGGAATTTCAGGAAGAAGTAATCCTCGTTCATGCCGACGATTTCGATCTTGCCGAGCGCATGAGACATGACATAGCGCGCCCGCTTGGCAAGCCCGGACACCTGTCGCTTGGCCGCTTCCAGCGTCTGGTACGCCTCAGTGATCGGTACCGCGTACGGCCGATTCCCGACTGTCGGCCGACACTGGAAGAAGTAGTATGGCGGGGCGCCGATGTACGACAACTTCCCCATCAGTTTCACCAGCGCCTCTGGCGTATCGTTGATGCCGCGTACGATCGGCGTCTGGTTGGCGAGTATCACGCCCGCCTTCTGGAGAATTTCGAGTCCCAGACACGCCGCCGGCGTCAGCTCCTTTACGGTGTCGAAGTGCGTGATCACATAGATTCGCTTCTCTCGCGTTGAATACCGCGCAAGAAGGGCGGGTAACTCCGGATCGTCGATTATCCGATACGGATTAAACGCCGGCATCTTGCTCCCGATCCGAATCACTCCGATATGGTCGATAGTGCGAAGTTCCCGGATGATTCTCTCGAGACGCTCCGTCGACAACGTCAGTGGATCACCACCGGTCAGCAGGACGTTGGAGATACGCTTGTTGCTGCGGATATAGTCGATACTCTCCGAGAGATCTCGCACCCGCTCCGCCTGATTGTCCATAAACAGGCGCTTGCGGAAGCAATACCGGCAGTAGCCCGCGCAGTTCTCGGCACAGACCAGCAACGCCGTGTGCGGGTATTTGTGCTGGCACCCCGGCGCCACGTAGTTCGCCCGCTCATTGCAGGCATCCAGTTCACCCGATGCATCCAGTTCGCCGACATCCGGAATGACTAGTCGCCGGATCGGATCGTCAGGGTCATCCCAATCGATAAGGGAGAGGTAGTAGTCGTTCGCCCGGAAGCGGTACGCTTCCGTCACCCGCCGAAGTCGCAATTGCGTCTGTTCTGGAAGGTGGCCGACTTGTTCGATATCCGTCAGGTAGATGATATCGTGCATGACAACCTCCTTTTCGGCCGTACGTGTATGAATCCAAGTGCCGCGCCTTGATGTAATGGGTTCCGGTGGCCGAATCGAATCCGGAACGGAGGGGACAACGAGCATGTCGTCTAACGCAGGTACTATAATATACGACTAAGTAGTCCAAAATTCAATGAAATCAGGGAAGGAAATCCATCATTGTTTATCCTCTTTGCCACGCTTCCACGTGTTTGTCGTCGTACTATGTTACGATATCAAGACTTACGATACGTGCGTGGCGGCCGGGCCGCCGTCGCAATCTTTGTGATAGCAGACAAAATGCATCTTCACTGTTCTGTCACAAGCGCCAAAAAAGCGGCCCGAGAGTCCAGTTCCCCCGTCGACACCCGTCCACCGGACCGACCGCCGCCAAAACGTCGAATGTGGATATCATCGCTTTCAGCGGTTCACTATTGTATTTTTGCCCCGCAACTAGTATGCTTCCCGCCGTCGCCAGGAACCATCCTGTCCCGGCGCCATTCTCTATATAGTATAGCAACCGAGCACACAACGTAACCCACATACGCCCCAACAAGGAGCATGAAGATGGCTGTTGAGCGTTTGCGCAGTAAGTACGGACTTGATACGCACAACATATTGAATGTTCGCAAAGAACACTGGAATCACAACACCCCGCTTCTCTACGAAGACATCATCAAGAACGGCGAAGGGCACCTGATGCACCTCGGGCCGATCGCGGTCCGCACCGGCCTCCACACCGGACGCGCCGCCAAGGACAAGTTCATCGTCGAAGAACCCTCGAGCAAAGACAATGTCTGGTGGGGGAAGGTGAACAAACCGGTTTCGCAGCAGGTCTTTGACAACATGTTCCGCCGCCTGCAGGCCTATCTGCAGGACCGCGATGTCTGGATTCAGGACTGCTACGCCGGCTACGACAAACGCTATCGCCTGCCGATCCGCGTCATTACCATTCGCGCCTGGCACTCCCTGTTCGCCCGCAACCTGTTCATTCAGGCCAAACCCGAAGAACTGGTCGATCACAAACCGGAGTTCACCATCCTTCACGCACCGAACTTCCAGGCCATCCCGGAGGTCGACGGTACTAACTCCGAAGCGTTTATTCTGCTCAACCTGGCCAAGAAACTGGTCCTGATCGGTGGTACCAGCTACGCCGGTGAGATCAAGAAGTCGATCTTCACCGTACTCAACTACCTCCTGCCGCTGGACAACGTGCTCTCGATGCACTGCAGCGCCAACGTCGGTGAGAAAGGCGATGTTGCCGTCTTCTTCGGCCTCTCCGGAACCGGCAAGACGACCCTCTCGGCCGACCCCAAGCGCAAACTCATCGGTGATGACGAACACGGTTGGAGCAAGGACGGCGTGTTTAACTTCGAAGGTGGCTGTTACGCCAAAGTGATCAAGCTCTCAAAAGAATCCGAGCCGGAAATCTACGAAACGACCCGTAAGTTCGGCACGGTGCTGGAGAATGTGGGCTACGACTCAATCACGCGTCGCCTCGATCTCAACGACGACAGCCTGACCGAGAACACTCGCGCCGCCTACCCGCTCTCTCACATCCCGAACGCGCTCAAAGAGAGCATGGGCGATCATCCGAAAAACATCATCATGCTTACAGCCGATGCTTTCGGTGTGCTTCCCCCAATCTCGAAACTGACGCCCGAGCAGGCGATGTACCACTTCATTTCCGGCTACACCGCGAAAGTCGCCGGTACGGAGCGGGGTGTCACCGAACCGACCGCCACCTTCTCGGCCTGTTTCGGCGCGCCGTTTATGGTGCTGCATCCTTCACGTTACGCCGAGCTGCTCGCCGAGAAGATCCGCGAGCACAAGGTCAATTGCTGGCTCGTCAACACCGGCTGGACCGGCGGCCCGTACGGTGAAGGTCACCGCATGCCGATCAAGCACACCCGTGCCCTGTTGAACGCCGCCCTCAGCGGCTCGCTCAACAACGCTGAGTACCAAACCGATACGCTGTTTGGTCTGCAGGTGCCGAAGAGCTGCGAAGGCGTTCCGGACGAAGAGCTCTGGCCGCGCAATACGTGGAAAGACAAAAACGCCTACGACGAGAAAGCCCGCAAGCTGGCCGGTATGTTCGTGGAGAACTTCAAGCAGTTTGAGAAGGAATCTTCGGCCGAGATCAAAAACGCCGGGCCGAAGTTATAGTCCTTTGATTGTTCGCCGGATACGATAGAACCAGGGCCGGTCGATATGACCGGCCCTGGTTTTTTGTCTGTAGCTGTGCGATGCTGCTACTTCACGAGTAGCATCTTCTGCGTTGCGGAATAAGCCGCCGACTCGAGACGATAGAAGTAAACGCCACTGGACATCACTCGGCCGTTTTCGTCGCGGCCGTTCCAGCTCACCCGATGTACGCCCGCCGGCCAGACCCGGTCGGCCAGGACTCGCACCGATTCGCCCAGAACGTTGTAGACCACAATCCGGACGTTGGCGCTGGCCGGCAGTCCGAACTCGATCGTCGTGCTAGGGTTGAACGGATTCGGGTAGTTCTGCTTCAGTACGAACTGGTTCGGAATCGCCAACTCGTCATCCGGCACATCCAGCGACGGGAAGACGTATATCTGCGTGCTGTCGTGAGCAAGGAGCGTATCCGGATCGGTGATAGTCAAACGCAGCCAAGCCACGCCGGACCAGCCGTCGGCCGATTTCAGCGTAAGAATGCCGGTCGCGTAATCCCATGAATAGTCGAGCGAGTCGTTGCTTGTGCTGAATGCATAGAACATCAGCGTGTCGTGACTATCATCGACCACCATCGAGTGGATATCCATAAGCAGCGAGTCATTGGCATCGAATCCTGCGCTGTCCGGCATGGTGAGTACCGGCGGCGAGGTCGGCACCGCTGTAACGGTTACCCAGATAGTGTCAAACGCCTGCGCTGTGCCGGCGTCGGTTACGGTAACTGCCACGTATGAATCACCGGACCAGTCATCGGTAGCCGCGATCGTAATCTCGCCGGCGGTGCCGTTCCAGGTCACATCAAGCGATACATGGCCGGCCGCGAACATATATCCCAGCAGGCTGTCCGCTTCTTCCGCATCCGTAACGGCGCTGTAGATGTCTACGGTCACCGTCGAGTCGGTGCGGAACGTAACACTGTCGATCAGTCCGCTGATCACCGGTGGCGTATTCGGAATCGCCGTCACCGTCACTGTGATCGTGTCCGAAGCGGTCCCGCCGTCGGTGTCATCGACATTGATGACAAGCTGGGTGCTGCCGATGAACCCGTTCGTAGCCGTCAAGGTCAGAATTCCTGTAATGGCCGACCACGAAGCAGACACAGAGTCGCCCGATACTATGAACATGTAGCTCATCATGTTGTCGGCGGTCTCGGCATCCGTTACTGCCGCGAAGATGTCCAGCGTGTAGCTCGAATCCGTCCGATAAGAAACACTGTCGGGCAGTCCGGCTATCACCGGATCGGTGTTCGAAGCCGTCACGGTCACAATGCAGGTATCAACCGACGAAGCGCCGTGCTCGTCGGTCGCTTCCACCTCAAGAGTGTCAACACCGACATATCCCGGCTCAGCCGTCAATACCAGCACACCTGCAATATTGAGAGAATACAGCAGCGAGTCGTTGGTCACTGTAAACGAGTATGTCATGTTCGTATCATTCGTCCAGTCGTCGCTGACATAGTCCCAGATCGTCAGCCAGCTCGAGGTATCGTTGGCGAACGTACGGGTCCCCGGCATACCACTGATCACCGGCGGCGTGTTGGAGATTGACTCCGTCACCAGCCAGAGACCGTCGGCCGTGAAGTTCGTATCAAACGTCACGCCCATCTGTGACAGACCGAGAATCGCCAGGAAATTGCTCGTGCGAGCGTTGTACGTGCACACCTTGAAGCTGTCACCGACGGTCGGAATGTAGCTGTCGATCAGATCGATATCCAGTACCCCGCCGAACCCGGCATTCTGCGTGCAGTACAGCACGTCATGCTCGGTATCCGCCGTCAGTCCGCCTATCTCTATCTTGAGCTGCGCATTGGTGTCCATCACGAAATCGTTCGCCTGCATGTTGATCCGACCCGGCGAATCACCGGGTTCCACAAACCCGTCATTGGCGAATGTCGTCGCATACAGATTGAACGACCCGTTGCCGGTGTACTGACCGGTCGTGGCGTTCGTAAACGTCCCCTGATCGACCGTCATAGTCATCATGTTCTGCAGGTGAATCGTACCCGAATTGTTGAACGATCCCGATCCACTCAGCGTCAGAGCCAGCGCCGCGCCGACAAGTTCGATAGTCCCGCTATTCGAGTGGGACGCACCCGATTTTTCCCAGGTCAGTTTGAGATCGTTCGCTTGTATCAACCCCTGGTTGTTCACCTGTGCCTGGAGGTAACGCTCGCCGCCGGTTGAGCTTCCTATATCGGAAACAATCGAGCCTGTCGAGCTGTTCGTAAGCGTCCCCGACGTCACCGCCAGCGTTGCGGTGGTGACTGCGTCAGCCTGCTCCGACGTCAGTATGATAGCGCCGTAGTTGGTGAATCCGTTGGATATTGTCAGGCTCGACGACCCGGTGGAATTGCCGAGCAGTGTAGTCGTATCGTTGATGCTGTTGACGAACGTTCCGCCGATGGTATTCGTCAGTTCCGCGACGAAACTACCCTCGTTTACAACGCCGAACCCCAGGGATGATCCACCGGCAAAATTCAGCATTCCCCGGTTCTTGATCGCGCCGCTACCGGAGCCATCTGTACCGCCCAGGTAGATCAATCCGGTGCTGGTCAGCGTGTCATCCATCAGAAGCGTTCCCTGGCCGAGATACATCCGCGAACTGTTCGTCACCGGACCGGTGAAATGAAGCGTGTCGTTGTCGTTGTCGAAACGCCCCGAGCCGCTGATAGCCCCGCCGCCGAGTGTCATTCGCGTGCCGCTGAAGATGAACTGGTACGTCGTGTCGATAGCGATGTCGCCGGTGTTCGAGAACTTATCAGTAACCGTCAAGTTGCCGCCGGTAAGGTTAATCGTTCCATGATTCTCGTGACTCGCTGCACCCTGCGAGATGTAGGTGTTGGCGCCCGTCACGTTGATGGTCCCGTTGTTGATCAACTGCGCCGAGACATATCGGGTCGCCGCCGGCGTTCCGGTCCCCGCCACCGCGTTGATCACACCGTCCGACGCGTTCGTCAGCGTGTCGCTCAGGTTCAGCAGGCTGACGTACGACGAGTTGAAGCCCGACTGCGTCAGCTCGATAGTGCCGTGGTTCGTCCAGGAATTGCCGAATGCCATGATACACCAGTTCGATGCGGTTCCTTCAGAAACCACCTTCGAGCCCGGCATCGATGTGAACTGCCCCGCGAACTCTCCGTTAATCGTCGCATGACAGACACCGCTGTTGACGCAGTCGACATCGATATCCGAGTTCACCAACTGCAGCGAGTCGCTGTTGATGATTGGCGCCGCACCGACCAGATTGGCGTTGACCATGTAGATCGTCCCGTCGTTGAACAGCGTGTCCGCAAGGTTGATGTTCCCGCCCGCGCCGGTCATGGCGATCCGGCCATTGTTGACATACTTGTAGTTGACGTAAACGTCGTTCGACGGGAAGCTCATGCCGCCGTCGCTTGAGACTGTCACTGATCCCGAAGTGAACTTCACCGTATCCGTTCCACAGCCGAACGTCATACCAGAATCGACCGTAATCGTCCCGGTATTTTCGAATACCGAAGCTGTTCCGCCGCCGCTGGTGAACGACAGGTCGCCACCCTGCGCATAGAGCGTTCCCGTATTCGTGTGACTGGCATCGGCGTTGTAGATCGAAATCCCGGTAGTCTGCGCCGTAATCGTCCCGGCATTCTGCATCTCAGCCTGGATATACCGACTCGATGTCGTATTGAAACTCGATCCAAGCAGCGAGTTGATGTTGCCGGTTGCCTCGTTTACGAACGTCGTGTTGGGCGTGCGAAGATACGCCACTGTCGTCGTGACAGGCCATGAGGACGTCAGTTCGATCGTCCCCCGGTTGGTGAACGCCTGATCCACCGTCATGTCGGCGTTCCCGCTGCTGGTGCCCTCGAGAGTCAGCGTCCCGGTCGTATCGTTCAGGAACGTCCGCGCGAAATCGCACGTCCGCCAGACAGTCATCGTTCCCTGATTAACAACCTTCAGTTCGATATCACTCAGCTCGCACTCGATCGTCCCGGCGTTCGTCAGGATGTAATCACCGCTGGTGTGGACAGCCGAACTCTGAAGATCGAGATAGCCGTTTTCGTTGATATCGAACGACCCGTTCACCGTCAGTTCCCAACTGGTGCAGATCAGACGCTGTGTGCCGCTGTAACCGCCGAGTTCGAGTCCCAGGACGGTCGGGTTGGAGTTCAACGTGACAGCATAGGTGCCGTCGAGGTTGATGTGGGCGATGTCGGCCGAGGTCGGCACGGTGCCGGTGTTCCAGTTGGCGCCGACATTCCAGTTGCCACCGGATGCATTCATCCAGTAGACATGATCAGCGTACGCCGAACCCGCGAGCAAGAGCGCGGAGATCGCGAAAAACGCACAGATCAATGAACGTGAGGATTTAGAGAAGTACACTGTCCCCTCCGGAGGTGTTTAGTAATGTGTTGTCATAGCTTGTCTTACAGTTATCGGACGGGGTGCGGAGAGCTTGACGAATCCCCGACGAAAAAAGACCGGTGGGCAGATGATTCCCTTTTGACGGATCCCTGCCTGAGAGAATATTCAGGACTACTGCAGTCCTGAATATTCCGCGATCCGGGGCACTATCCGCTTTGACCGAACGGCACCATCCGCTATCCTCCGGCCATGTCTGAACCGAACCTCCAGCGACCGCCGCGATTTGTCCCTCCGATGGTGACCCTGATCCTCGGCGCCCTGCTGATTTCGTTTGCGCCGATCTTCGTCAAGATGATCGACACCGAATCGATGGGGCCGACGGCGATCGCATTCTGGCGCAACCTGATCGGCGGGCTGGCCCTGGTCGTCCTGACTCTCGCCTCGGGACGGAGCCTGATCCTTCCGGCGAAGCTCTGGAAGTTTGCGCTTATCGCCGGGTTTGTGTTTTTTCTCGACCTGTTCGTCTGGCACAAGTCGATCATCTACACCGGGGCCGGGATGGCGACCATTCTCGGCAACACCCAGGTTTTCGCGACCGCCGTGTTTGGGGTCGTGCTGTTTCACGAGCGCCTGACGGTCCGGTTCATAATCGCCGCCGTCAGCGCCATGGTCGGGGTGGTGCTGCTGGTCGGGGTCGGGGGAGAGGTCCAGTTCAGCACCAGCTACCTGAAGGGGGTCGCGTTCGGGCTGGCGACCGGGCTGTGCTACGCGTCGTACCTGATCACGCTCAAGCGGGCGTCGCACCAGAGTGACCGGCTCGACCCGATCGTTTTCATGACCTGGGTCGCGCTGATCTCGGCCGGCTTTCTCGGGATCGCCGGGCTGATCGAGCCGGACCCGATCCTCCCGCCGACTCTTCGCGACCTCGCGGTCGTGGCCGCACTCGGGGTGGTGGTGCAGGCGGCGGCGTGGATCATGATCGTGCGGTCGATGGCGCTGCTGGAAGCATCGCGCACCGGCCTGGTGCTGTTGCTGCAGCCGACCCTGGCGACCGTCTGGGGGATGTTGTTTTTCGCTGAGCAGATGGGACCGACTCAGCTTATTGGTGGGGCGATCACGATTGTCGCGATCTATGTCGGTTCGCTTCGCGCCGCGCGATAGAACCGTAGCCCACCCGTCGAGGGTGGGGGGGGCGGTGCTGAGGTCGCGTGTTTGTCGGAGCCGGGCTGCAAGCAGCCTCGGCCTACTCGTCTGACAAGTTCTTGTCTTCAGATATCTTTCCCCACGATTCCCAAAGCCCCAGGGGGCCGATCTTGATCTCAATTGTGCCTCGGAACCCCATATCACGGACCTCAATGTCGAGTGCTTCGACAGTGAATTGCAATCGGAGAGCCTCGCAGGTTTCCAGAATCAGGAGTCCGTCGACAAGCATCAGGTCGCAGATCATGTAGTGCCCGATTTCTTGATCGTCCTTGATCACCAGTTCTCTGACTCGTCGGACTACGACCTCCGTGCGCATCAAAGCGACTTCGTATACGTCGGACAGTACGCCGGCGTCGGGGCGGCGGCGGCGTGGACCATTGTGGCAGCAGCGAAGTACATGTATCATTACCGTGCCGTTGGAACGATCGTGCACCACGTCCTCGAGATTGAAATGTTCGTCGTGAAGCCGGCTACTCAGATCATCGAGTGAATTTTGATCGCGTACGATGTACGGAGACGTTAGAAATCCATCGTCGTTGAACATGGTTAACTCCAGCCTTCGGTTGTGGCGCGTTCCCCGCATTCGGTGTTTGATTCCCCGCCTGTTCGTGCAAGAAGCCCTGATTGGCGACGGATGTCAAGGCTTGCCGAAGGGGGAATGGCTCGCCTGCGGCGTGTTCCCTCATGGCGGGTTCGAAGACGGACCCGCCCTACGGGTCGCATCCCACCTGCCGTTCGCCGGAGGCGAACTCCAGGTGGGGCACAGATGAGCATCGTCAGGTCGCAAGCGACCTGACCTACTCGCCAAAATCGCAATAATCGTTGTACTAGTATGGGGCGCATGTGATTGCGGGGAAATGGGTTTGTTTTGTTATTTTTTAGGGTGTTTTTTTTGGGATTTGGCCTCTTCGGCGGCGCGGGCGGCCCGGTCCAGGCGCTGGAGGCGGCGCAAAAGTTTATGGGCGCGAGTGATTTGGCGGTCGAGACGGAGTTCGTAGCGGAGGAGTTTGACGGAATCGGATTCGCTCGGGATCTGGGATTCATCGAGATAAGCCGCCTTGCGCTGGTCGAGGAGGATTTGGTAGTGGGCGCGGCCCTGTTCTGTGTCGAGGTCGGGTTTTTCGCGGAAGAGGGAGTAGTCGCGGGTGGTGGCGTAGTCGAGTTGGCGTTCGAGGGCGCCGGTTTCGGCGCGGATGACGCGTTTGTAGCGCCAGAGGGCGTTGGCGATTTTGTGGACGAGGTGGTGCTGCAGGACGCCGACCGGTTCGAGCTCCCAGATCAGCGAGCCGAGCAGCAGCCGGTATTCATCGGGGTCTTCTTTGAGGTGGGGGGAATTGATCACGACCCGGGTGGAATGGAGACCGTGGGTGACGGCGTTTTGGGCGACGATCGCTTTGCCTTCATCGGTGATCGGCCCGGTGGATTTTTGGGCGTTGGCGCGGTTGGCTTTGGTTTGTTTCGAGACTCGCATGACAGGACTCCTTCGGATGGGGTCGGCTTTGTTAAAGCGACACGGTGTGACGTTTCGGACACGTCCACGCGCGCGCGTGTTATATAAAAGCCGGCAATTTTCCGATCACCATCGAAGTTGTAGGGAAAGTGAGGGGGGGGACGGACCTTTCTCGTTGAATCCTCAACACTTCTATACTATTCTTCTTCGGGGTTAGGACCGAAGAGAGCTTCCGTTACCACGATTACTGGTTTGAAAACAATGCGACTTCACAAGAGGAAATTGAAACGACTGCTGAAGCGATACAGTGCGGTAGACTTGCTCCGTTCCATCTTCGTCCTCAACATCTGGCGTCCCAACACTGGGAGTCCAATCAGGATAGAATACTTGTATGCCGTGCTACAGCACCTTTACCGGAAGCTGTCTCGAGAGGATAGAGTGTGCGACTATTGTGACTTCGAAGCGCTATGTAGAGATCTGTTGGAGGCGCTGCCGACTTTTCCTCGGCTGGAGGACTTCGTACCCGAATCAGACTGGGGTGACATCAGATACTTCTTTGACGGGAAATACTACAAAGTTTTCTACGGGGCTAGCCTCTCGAATCCGATCGACTTCTATGCCACATTCGAGGTCGTGCATGGATCGCTGGATGAAGTGTACCGTAGGTCGATTGGCCGGTCCGCGATTGAGGACCTTAAGGCGTGCGCAGCACTTCAGGACAGAATCATCGGGGGTATCGATCAGTCAGCAGTCCCCACCAACAAGGTGGACAAGGGGTATCTCGAAGTCCCTCCAGAGTGGTTCTGGAATAGCTGTATGCGCTTCTTGGAAGAATTCACGAGGGGTGAGGGTATTGACGCCGATGTGGCAACTCTCTACAGCTACTCCGCAGATGATGAAGGACGAATCCGCTGGCCCAAGCTCTCCGCATTCTCTCGAAAGGCGATGGAGGAAGGGAACTGTGTGCACTACTTCTGGAAGGTAGGCGATCGATACTACCCTGTGATGCCGAGAAACTATCTATCAGTGCTTCACACGAAATGGGGTGAGTTGTTCTCTACTCGTCTGGATCGGATGAAGGAAGAGGAGCCGAATATCGATGATCTCATAGGCTTTGGTCTTTGGAAGTACGTTGCCACTAGATTCCCAATGACTGACATCTTCGGCTACGTCACGGCGATGAAGGGAAAGGAGGAGCCGCACGACGTGGCGTTCGCCTGTGCAATCCATGCAGGTGGGCAGATCGTGATGGTTTGCATACTGCCTGTCTCCGAAACTCTACGGGGCGCCTCCCAGTTCATGGAGCAAATGACGGCGAAGCTTGTGGAGGCGCGGAACCTCTTACAGAACTCACCGACCCGCTTAGGTGTCTGGTCCATCTCCGAGGTAGTAGAGTTTCACCCCACGTCCGGGGAGCGCGCCCTTCAACCAGTCTTCATTGTGACAATGCCTCACCTAAGTGCCAGAATGCAATCAATACTACTGCCGCAAGACTTCCCGGCATCAGTGATAGCAATGGATCAGCTACTAGGGGTACTTGACGAGGTGCACGGGACGGAGGAGTTGGCAAGCTTCTTGGAGTTCTCACAACAGCTCAGAGATGAGACTAGTATCTCGCCACTTAACTCGCCTCTTGATTTGCTAGCTGCCTTCCGAGATTACTCCGGCGTGTTGATCGAAGGAGCCACCGTGCCCGACTATGTCTATATTCCGCCTACTTGGGGCACGGCATTCAGGTTCCAGTCGCTTTCAAACTTTTGGAAGTCGTTTCCACAAACATCTCCAGGCGATCATCCTCGCAGTTGGGAAATCGTCGGAGGAGTTTCTCCCAAGTCACTGAAGTCAAAACGCGAACGGGTGTATTTCTACTATGAGACGATAGGTCACACCACGTTTTCCGTAAACTGCCCAGTGCCTCTGTTTCGAAGTGATGAAGGCCCACTAGTTGATTCCATCATGCACTGTCTCGTGGATGCGTTGACGATGTGCTCCCAGTCCATATCTACGCTGGAATTCACCAAATCGTTATTATTGGTCCGCGTGTTCTGCGTCTCTACTTCGGTCACTCAACGCGCTGAGGAGCTAAGCAAACTACGGGGAATGCTCGCGTCCGACAAAGCCTGGAGTTTCAATGTCACTGGTTCCCGACCAGACATGGCACAAATCGTCTTTGTCTACGACGAGGATCGCGCGGCTGAGATCTTGCGCGAGGCATCTGACAGATCGATCCAAGTAGACCTACTGACTGATCTGCTTGTCACATTGCAAACCGTGTGGCAAGAGAGTCGTTTGGATTCTGTCTTAGCAGAGATTGAAGGCGAACGGGGAAAACCAAGTAGATTTCGACTTTTCGAGAAGACGAAAGAAGTATCTTTCCCGCAGCATGGCCGGTCGATCCTGGCAGGCGATCAGGACCACAAGCTGGCCAACCGATCGCTTGCAGAAATCGCGAGTAAGTTGGGCGTCAGAGCTGGAACATATTCCGGTGAAGATGCGAAGCAGAACATCAACAACCTCATTGAAGGGTTGAGGACAGTGCTCGATCACGAGATATCCATGTACGAGCTTGAGCAGTCGCTAAGGCTCTTGCTCTCGGGCGTAGAAGGGTTGGTGCATGAGTATGAATCGAAGACCTTCCTGATTGAGAAATCAGTGAAGCATGAAGTAGAGTACGATCGTTCGACTAGCCTTAGTAGGGGTAGGACAGACTTCCTTCGAGAGCACCGAACATATCGATACTTGATCGAAAAGTTTGTCCAACTCTCCCCAAATGGTCCCTCGCATCTCACTGAAACCGGGCTGAAGCGCGTATTCGCATTGTCGAGCAAGATGCTCGACTTGTACACGGCAAGCGATATTCTTCACAACGGGTTGATGCCCGCCGCTCTTGAGATTGGAACAGACCACCTGGTGTCCGTGTCGTACGGTCCAGAGGTTTCACGACGCGAGCGCATTTTCGGTAGTGAAGACGCGAACATCAGACTTGGATTGGTCGGGAGGCGAGATGACGTTCCGGAACTCCCCGAAGACAGGGTGGAGTTTCTTGACGGTCTGGACAGTGCATTTGAGTCTGATTTGGGGTTTGGAATACGAAATGTTGCTGAGGTACTTACTATCCTTACAAGTTGGGCGGAGCGAGCGGGAGTGCCCGAAGCACCCAGCTACAAGGCTACTGCGGAGAAGATCGGAGCAGTGTGTGCGTCGCAGATTCGCGGATTTCGGCCGTCCACTATTGTCCCTATACTCAGTCTTCTGACACTAAGCGCTGACCAAGTTGTGCGCATTGCTGGAAACGCGCAGCCAGCTCCCGACATACCCGTTTGGGAGTTTGCGAAGCGAGAAGCCCGATACACGGTTAATCCAATCGTCGCTATCGGAGGGGTGTACTACTGGGGTCCCTATACGACTCAAAAGGCACGCAGTCTTTGGATGAGCATGGCTGACTCCTACAAGCTGCCTCTTCCGATCGATGCGCCGTCAACAAAGGAATATCTTCGGCGAGCGCACGAAACTCTGACGAGGCAGCTAGAATTGAAGATTGCGGAGATAGTTGGACGCTTCACAAACATGGTGGAGCGAAATGTGTATATCATCAAGCTGGACCCCGGAGCAGGCGAGATCGGCGATTGTGATGTTCTTGCGTGCTTTCCCCGGCAGAGACTCATGATCAACATAGAGTCCAAGATCATTGATCCAGCACTGTGCTTCAAAGATACTCGACGGATTGCGGAAAAGATTTTCGGAAGAAAGAAGCTGGATGGGTCACTTGAAGAAGGCTATCTGGCAAAGGTTGAGAAACGTCACGACTACTTGAAAGCGAATGGGCAAAGGGTCGCAAGGCTATTGAATTGGGACATTGGGCGAGGGAAAGTTAAAGTTGTCTCACTGTTTGTAACTCAGAGGGGCTATTGGTGGACCCGATTTCCGCTAACCGCCACCGAGATCCGTTTCTTGGAGTGTCGCCTACTTCACGAAGAGCTATCTGCATTGCTGGTCAAGGGGAACTAGAGTTACTGATACTATGCAAAATGGCGAGGACGTGGCCGCCCAAAAGAATGGTCTCTTGACGTCTTATGTCTGGAGTGATAGAAGAAAAGGCGACCCTTCATCAGGGTCGCCTTTTTCATTACATCAGTAATATCAGTCGAAATCAGCCCACCAGCACCTTCTCGAGGCGCTCGCAGACATAGTCGATCTCGTTATCGGTCAGGATCAGCGGCGGGGACATGCGAATCGTGTGGCCGTAGCTGTCGTTGGCCAGCACGCCAAGCTCCAGCAACTGGCGGCAGTACTTCATAGCATCGCCGTCGTTAACCTCGATCCCGATAAACAGCCCGCGGCCGCGGACCTCTTTCACCTTGTCCGAGCGCGAGGCGATATCGTCGATCTTCGCCTTCATCTTCCTGCCCATCTCTTCGGCGCGCTGCGGCAGTTTCTCATCGATCAAGACATCAATGGCAGCATTGCCGGCGACACAGGCGAGCGGATAACCACCGTAGGTGGAACCATCGGAGCCCGGACGGAAGACGAGATCCATCAGCTTGCTGTTGGCGACCATGCACGACAGCGGGACGAGTCCGCCGGAGATGGCTTTGCCGAGCGTGACCGCATCGGGGATGACGTTTTCGTGTTCGAAACAGAACATCTTGCCGGTGCGTCCGAGGCCGACCTGGATTTCATCGAAAATCAGGACGAGGTCGTTTTTGTCGGACAGCTCGCGGAGGCCTTTGAGGAAGCCGGCCGGGGGCATGTACATGCCGCCTTCGCCCTGACCCGGTTCGACGAGGATACCACAGGTGTTGGGGGTGATGAGTTTCTCGACCGAATCGAGGTCGCCGTATTTGGCGAACTTGAAGCCGGGAGTCAGGGGGCCGAAACCTTCTTTGTATTTCTTGGTCGGCGAGAACGACACGGTGGTGATCATGCGACCGTGGAAGTTGCGTTCGAAAACGATGATTTCCTGCTTGCCGTCCTCGATGCCTTTTTGTTTCCAGCCGTAATAGCGGGCGAGCTTGACCGCGGTTTCGACCGATTCGACACCGCCGTTTTTCGGCAGGACTTTGTTGCCGTGGGCGCCGAAACGGGGTCCGAGCTGCGGGACGGTGGTGGCGAGGCGCTTGAGGAACATGGCGAGTGAGTCGGTGTAGACGACATTCGAGATCACGGAGCCGTAGTGGCCTTTGAGGGCCTCGATCAGGGCGTTGACGATATGGGGGTGATGGTGGCCCTGGTTGGCGGCGGAGTAGGCCGCGAGACAGTCAAAAAATTTCTTCTCTTCGTGGTTGGTCAACCAGCATCCTTCGGCCTTGCGGACGACGAGGTCGATACGTCCGTAGTGATGGGCGCCGAATGTCTTTTCGGCGTGGTAGATATCGGCATCGGGGAGGTTTGAGAAGCCGAAGGGAGCTTTGGTCATGGTGTTGGTAGCGGCCATTTGTTCACCCCATTTCGAGCTGGAGGTTAGTGATACGAGCTTATCAGTCTCGATATATACTAGAACGGCGGATTTTGTCAAGTGTTCATTATTAGCGGTAACATTCCGAATTATTTACGGGATATGGTAGATATTACGTCGATTGTTCGGTTTGGTTGCGGGGGAATTTGGGGAAAAAGGAGATAATTCGGTCTAATTATTACCGATATTGTCCGATTAATGAAGGGTGAATTGGTTCACGAGTTGGGGGACAGCAAATTGGCCGGGGATTGTTGGTGGATGGTCGGTTGCGGGGGATGGTGGGAGGGCGAAAAGTGGCGAAAGACGGTCCTTTTGGGCAAAAATGGACAAAATAACCTTGCTTTTTTGCTCGCTTGGTTTATGTTCTGCGAGGAACGTTAGGAACCACTAGCAACGAGGGTGTATGCCGAGGGTTGTTGACAACATACAGATCGGACCGCTGACCTGGAAGATGCGGGTTGAGGTCCCCCGGTTGGTGGCGAAAGCCAAAGCCGGACAATTCGTTATCATACGGGTAAACGAACAGGGTGAGCGGGTGCCGATGTCGATTGCGGGGTTGGACGGCGAGCAGGGGCTGCTTACCGTGATATACCAGGTGGTCGGGAAAACCTCGGCGCTGATGACGACGGTTGAGAACGGCGGTGAGATATCGGACTGTGTGGGACCGCTGGGGCTGGCCTCGCATGTCGAAAACTGGGGGACGGCGTGTGTGGTGGGGGGTGGAATCGGGATTGCGCCGGTGTATCCGATCGCGCAGGCATACAAAGAGGCCGGGAATAAGGTGATAAGTATCATCGGGGCCCGGTCGAAAGATATCCTTTTCTATCAGAAAGAGCACGGCGAGGTCGCGGACGAGTTGTATGTCTGCACCGATGATGGCTCCGAGGGGCATCACGGGTTTGTCTCGGACGTGCTGGTCAAGCTGCTCAAGGACGGGGCGCCGATCAAGATGATCATGGCGATCGGTCCGGTGCCGATGATGCGGGTGGTGGCGAAAGTCACCAAGGAGTTTGAGGTGCCGACGTGGGTGTCGCTCAATCCGCTCATGGTTGACGGTACGGGGATGTGCGGCGGCTGCCGGGTGACGGTGGGCGGCGAGACGAAGTTTGCCTGTGTTGATGGTCCGGATTTCGACGGGCATTTGGTTGATTTCGACGTGCTGACCAGCCGTCTGAATGCCTATAAGGACCAGGAGCGCAAGGCGATGAAAAAGCTGCTGGAGGATCCCAACTGCCGGCTGACGAAGGCGGTTCGGGAGTTTACATATCCGGGCGAAAACAAGGCCTGATCACGAGGGTGGATGTGTAATGATTGAGAAGATAGAGAAAAAAGAGCGGATGAAGATCAAGCGGGCGGAGATGCCGGCGCAGAAGCCTGAGGATCGGGTCCGCAATTTCAACGAAGTACCGTTTGGGTTGACCGCCGAGCAGGCGATCACGGAAGCGGCGCGGTGTCTCGAATGCAAAAAGGCGCCGTGTATCGATGGTTGTCCGGTGGAGGTCGATATTCCGGGGTTTATTAATCTGATCCTCGAGAAGGATTTTGCCGGGGCGGCGCGGAAGATCAAACAGACCAACTCTCTTCCGGCGGTGTGCGGGCGGGTCTGTCCGCAGGAAGAGCAGTGCGAGATCAAGTGCGTGCTGGCTAAAAAATTCAAGCCGGTGGCGATCGGTCATTTGGAGCGCTTTGTCGCCGACTACGAGCGCGAGAACAACCTCGTGCAGATTCCGGCGGTGGCCGCGCCGACCGGCAAGAAGGTCGCGATTGTCGGCTCCGGTCCGGCCGGGTTGACGGTGGCGGGCGATCTTATCAAGCTCGGTCACGATGTCACCGTGTTTGAGGCGCTGCACAAACCGGGCGGTGTGCTGGTCTACGGCATCCCGGAATTCCGCCTGCCGAAAAATATCGTGCAGGCCGAGTGTGACGTGCTGAAAGATACCGGGGTCAAGTTCGAGAACTCGACCGTGATCGGGAAGATGGAGACGATCGACGAGCTGTTCGAGATGGGTTTCGATGCGATCTTTATCGGGACCGGCGCCGGACTGCCGAACTTCATGGGCATTCCCGGTGAGCAGTTGATCGGGATCTATTCGGCCAACGAATACCTGACGCGCTCGAATCTGATGCGGGCGTTCGACGAAAACGACTATGACACGCCGATCATCCGCGGCAAAAATGTCGCGGTGCTGGGTGGTGGCAATACGGCGATGGACGCCGTGCGGACATCGAAACGGCTCGGGGCGGATCATTCGTATATCGTCTACCGTCGCTCCGAGGCCGAGATGCCGGCGCGTGCCGAAGAGATTCATCACGCCATGGAAGAAGGGATCGAGTTCCACATGCTGACCACGCCGATCAAGTTTATCGGTGACGATCAGGGTCGGGTGGTGCAGATGGAATGCCTGAACATGGAGCTGGGTCCGCCCGATGATTCGGGTCGCCGTCGGCCGGTGCCGATCGAAGGCTCGAATTTCATTATGGATGTCGACCTGGTCGTGGTGGCGATCGGCAACAGCTCGAATCCGCTGATCCAGTCGACCACGCCCGGTCTGGAGACGAACCGCTGGGGGAATATCACGGTGAATCCGGACACGATGCAGACCTCGCGGCCGGGTGTGTACGCCGGCGGTGATATCGTGACCGGCGGTGCGACCGTGATTCTGGCGGCGGGCGCCGGCAAGAAGGCCGCGCGTGCGATTCACACGTACTTGAGCAACGGCGCTCCCAAGTAATCGCGGAGTAGAATGACAGTGCAAGGCGGGCCCGACGGGTCCGCCTTTTTTTTGTGAGGGCGATATGGGCGTGCTGTCAGGCGACCTCGCCTGACAGCCTTGTAGGGAAGGTCTGTCTTCAGACCTGCCATCGTCTCACCGAAGGCTCACCGCCGTCACCCTGAGCCTGTCGAAGGGTGACGACTTGACACCACCCGCAACGTTTTTTCTTTCCCGACCCTACGACGATTGTATAAATTGGTACAACCACACGATCACCATCGAGTTGGTGGGGACAACGAAGGGAAGGCTCAGTTGGCAGCACCGGAACAGGTACTATCGCGTGTTTGGTGGGACCGATGGTGGAGAGTCGGCGGTGTACTCCTGGTTTTCCTGGCCTCGTTGATTTCCATTAGTTGTTACTCCTTCCACTACTATGAGACTGGCTATGAGAGCCGTGAGGTGCGGCACGGTGCACTTGAGATCAGCGTGGTTTCGGAGGAATACCTAGTCGAACGACACGGTGATCCGGCGCGTCTCAGTCGCGTTGCGGCGACCGAGGAGCAAAAGGCCTACTATCAGAACTTTCAGCCGGCCGATAGCAACATCGACTATGTGGCCCTGGACGTAGTCTACTATTTCGATGGAGAGTTGTCCTCATTAGCTGAGCAGGACGGCCGGTATTTCGATTTTTCGATCAAGTCTATTCAGGTGGAGCAGGATGGGACCGTGACTGAACTTGGAGTTGACTCCTTACTTGTCGAGAATGAGCGATACGGCGGGCGGAATATACTGAGTATCGCGCCCTTGCCGTTTCACAAGTCCGTCAATGAGGCGACGATAACAATCGACTTAGCGATAGTCGGCATTGTTGATGGCACCGTGTACGAGGATGTCACGCTCTCAATTCCTGTCACGCGCAAGAAGGGGCGGAGAATCGACAAGTACTAGTCCTCGTAGGGCGGGTCCGTCTTCGAACCCGCCGAGCCGTCACCCTTCGACAGGCTCAGGGTGACGTTGGAGAGAGCACACGGTGACGTCACCCACCCCAGAGGGGTGGGCTACTCGACCGTTTCGCGTCCGTGAAGTACCCACAGCTTACTGTGGGGGACCATTCCGCGCTCGAGAAGTTCCCACAGCTTGCTGTGGGCGACCCCAGCCACTTGATTTCAGGCAAGCTTTTTTCTTTCCCGATCCTGTGACGTTTGTATAAATTGGTACAATCACACGATCACCATCGAGTTGGTGGGGACCGAAGGAAGGCTCTTCTGGAAATGGTCAAACGAATCCAAGTCGGGTTTGCTGCACTCTTCGCATTTTCTCTCTCGTTAGCCGGTGCCTGCGATGTCTCGCTTGATTCTGAACCGGTGACTAAGGAGGAAGTGTTTGGTGTCTGGGTCGCGGACTACGACGCCGGTCTGATCGACAGCATCATCGTGTGTCCCAACGGCACGTACCGAAGATGGTATACGTCATACGATCACCGATCCTGGCTGGATTCGGGCCGCTTTCATCTGCAGTATGACATGAACTACGGGAAGGTCGACTCTACCCGGTTGAGCATTTGCTTTGCGGCATTCATCGACCGCTTTCCGGTGGAGCCGTTTATCAGAAAGCGTCCAAGCGATGATTCTGACGCTATCGTGGATTCCCTGCCGCGAGAGTGGATCACGTACATATACAAGGAACGCGGCGGACGTCTTTCCATAGCCAGGGGGGGCCATCTCGAGGATTGCTACTTCCAGGTCGCGGATGTTGGGGAAGAATGCGATCGAGGCAGAGTCGCCCACCCGCAGTAGGCTCAAGGTGACGTCACCCTGTGGGCGACCCCAGCCATGATTGCTTCGAAAGGAAGCCCGAAATGAAGCGCTTGATAATCTGTACTATAGCGGGCCTTTTGCTCATGGCAGCCTGCGACAGATACTACAGATATCGGGCTGTCACGGCAGGTTTGGAAGAGGCAAACTCGCCGAGCAAGGGATCCTACTGGTACGAGAAGGAGGTGGGCGGGCTGAGCGTCGGCTTTCGGACGTGGAGGATACACGCCGACCCCGGTCTGGAACTGACTCTCGTATCGGCTCGCCAAGACACCTTGTTGTACCTGCTGTCTGCCATCCAAATGAGCAAAGAGAATGCTCCATACACCTGGTTGGTTACGCGGGTGAACAACAAGAACCGGGTTAGCAGCTACACGTGCACGGTCGTTCCGGGTGACACCGTTGAGATCGATTACCGGCCGACGCACTCCGAACGGGCAAGGGCTGGGGATACGATTTCTGTGGATCTCGGGTACGCGTACACGATGGATAGGAAGGACTCGCTCTATTTGGGATCGGCGAAGTTCTTGCAGGTAGAGGAGTAGGGCGTGATTGTCAGCACCGCGTGCGGGTGAAGTGCAGGTTGAGTCGCGAGGTGGGTTGCATTGCACGCGGAGCTGACCTACGGTACGTCCCACCCGCCGTCCTTCTTCGTCGGACTCCGGGTGGGGCACGGAGAGGGACAGGCGAAGTCTGTCACTACCGCGTGTGCGGGAGTCTGTCCTCGAGAAGGGCAAACAGGTCGCAGACCTGTCATACCGGCGAAGGCCGGTATCCAGCAGGATCGGTCAGTGCAGCATCCTTGCGGGGGCTGGATTCTCCGCCTCGGGCGGACCGGAATGGCACGCCTTCGGCGTGTTCGGTCCGAAGATAGATTCCCTCTTGCGAGGGAATGACACGCCTCCGGCGTGTTTGCGCGTCACCCTTCGATCCGCCGCGGCGGACTCAGGGTGACGAGGTGGGGGCTCAGGGTGACTTCACCCACCCCAGAGGGGTGGGCTACTCGGTTTAAGGGCAACGTTGTTGAGGCCACGTGGCGCACGAGGACGTACGCCACGCACGTGCGGTCAACTTACCCGAGGACGGGCGGCGCACCATGCCGGGCTGCAAGCAGCCTCGGCCTACCAGTTCTGCGTCACGTGTCGTCCGACTCCGGCGGACTAGCACGTGACGCAACATCGCTTGGCGAGCCGGCACGTGACGCAACATCCCATTGTCAGCACCGCGTGCGGGTGAGGTGCATGTGGAGTCGCGAGGTCGAGTGATTTGCACGCGGAGCTGACCTGCGGGACTCCGGGTGGGGCGCAGATTGATACAGAGGGAGTCTGACCCTAAAGGCCCCGGTTGCAGCCAGGGCCTTCGTTTTTGTGGCGTGAACCGAAACTGGTTGGGCTGAATGCTATTTCGGTCCCCAGGCTGCAATGTAACTCGCATTCACGCCGCCGGCGGTGGTGAACATGCCTCCGGCAATCAGCCTGTTGTTATATACGGTGAGGTCGCTGATGCTCGCATCCATGCCCGAGCCGAGGGCTGACCATGACGAACCATCCCAGGCCGCAATACGATTGGCGTTCACTCCGCCGGCGGTACTGAAACTGCCTCCGGCAATCAGCCTGTTTTCATAGACGGTGAAAGTGATTATGTCATCATCCGTGCCCGAGCCGAGGGCTGTCCATGACGAGCCATCCCAGGCCGCAATATGACTGGCACTCACTGCACCGGCGGCGGTAAAACGCCCTCCGGCAATCAGCTTGTTGTCATAGACAGCGAGGGCGGAGACATAGTGGTTCAGACCGGAGCCGAGGGGCGCCCATGACGAGCCATTCCAGGCCGCAATGTTGCTGGCAGATACGCCACCGGCGGAGCTGAACCATCCCGCGGCAATCAGTTGGTTTTCAAACACAGTCAGAGCATAAACACCAGGGACGCTACCGGGGTATGCAACGCCTGTACCGAGGGACGTCCAGGATGAGCCGTTCCAGGCCGCAATGCGACTGACGCTCACTCCACCCGCCACCGTGAAAAACCCTCCGGCAATCAGTTTATTATCAAATACGGTAAGATCATGAACACGGGCAACGTCGGCAGGGTAGGCCACCCCCGTTCCCAGGGGCGCCCAGGATGAGCCGTTCCAGGCCGCGATGCCACTGGCACTCACCCCACCGGCGGTGGTTAACCGCCCTCCGGCAATCAGTTTGTCGTCAAATTCCGTGAGCGTAAAGACACCATAGTCAAATCCCGTCCCGTAGGTAGTCCAGGCTGAGTCATTCCAGGCCGCAACACTATAGTCGGTTGTTCCGCCGGCAGGGGTGAAGACGCCTCCGGCAATCAGCCTGCTATCATAGACGCCAAGCGCAATTACGGGTCCATCTATGTCTGTGCCGAGGGGCGCCCAGCCGTAGCGTATGGATGAAGTTGGATTGTCATCATCCGAACAACCGAACATAAACACACCCAACATTGAGAGACAGCCGACCGCCAGGAGAATGGAGAATCTTGATAAGTTCACGCAGAACCTCCGTTTTGAGATGCGCTTGCCCCGTTTCCAATATGTACTGTTGTATCCATGAAGGCAATCGCCAATTCTCACCAGACGGGACTCGATGTCGGGGGCGCGTGGGGCAGCATGCCGGGCTGCAAGCAGCCTCGGCCTACCAGTCCTGCGTCACGTGTCGTCCGACTCCGGCGGGCTAGCACGTGACGCAACAATACGTGAAGCGACGTCAGGCTCGCGTGGCGCACGAGGACGTACGCCACCACAAGACGGTCATACTTTCGACCCACCCCAGAGGGGTGGGCTACTCGTGCTTCCGACCCACCCCAGAGGAGTGGGCTACTCGACCTGGCGGGTTCGAAGACGGACCCGCCCTACGATGTTGCACTGTCAGGCGGGGTCGCCTGACAGCACATATACATATCCCCACATCTTTACATCCCACATCTCCCGGCATATCCTGCATTGACTAATCGGCCAATCACTGTATATTGACTCCCCGGACAACATCGACTACATGGATCTGAGGACAATGAAGAAAACGCAAAGCAGAAATAGCAGCAACGGCAAGAGCAAAAGCAAGCGCAACGGCGGCAGTGACGGTATCGCTGACGCTTCGCGCAACGGCCACAACTACCCGTTCGAAGTCAAGAGCTCGGGGATTCAGGGCAAGGGCGGCTTTGCGATCCGGCGAATTCGCAAGGGACAGCGGATTATCGAATACACCGGCAAGCGGATTACGCAGGAAGAGGTCGACGCCATGTTCGATGACCGCGATCAGGACCGGCACCATACGTTCCTGTTTAGTATCGACGAAAACACGACTATCGACGCCTCCCGCGGCGGCAACGAAGCGCGCTTCATCAACCACTCCTGCGATCCAAACTGCGAGGCGGTCGACGAGGACGGGCGGATCTATATCGAGGCGATCAAAAACATCCAGCCCGGGGTCGAGCTGACCTACGACTACAATTTCGAGCTCGATGAACCGTACACGAAAGAACTTCGTGATTTCTATCTCTGTCGCTGCGGCACGAGAAAATGTCGCGGGACGATCCTGGCGGTCTCCCCGAGTCAGCTTCGCAAGCTGAAAAAACAGGAAGAACGAGAGGCCCGCGCCAAAGCGGCCAGGAGAGCCAAGCGTAACGGTCGCGGTGCCGCCGGTCGCGGCAAGGCCGACAGCAAAGGCCGCAGCCAGAACAAACGTCGCACCAAGTCACGTTCGGGCCGCTAGCGGCTCACGCACTCCATTCATTCGGAGCAGGAATGATCGACTCCGAACACGTCAAACAACTCGCCCGCGACGCGGGGTTTGATCTGTGCGGTATCACCACCCCCGAAATCATCCCCGACGCCCGGGCTGCGTACGAGCGCTGGCTGGCGAACTCCTACCACGGCGAGCTGGATTATATGGCGCGTGACACCGGGCGCCGTACGGACCCGTCGAAGCTCATGCCCGGTATCCGGTCGATTATCATGCTGGCGATGAACTATTATCAACCCGACTCCGAGACGATCCCCGACGGTCATGGCCGGGTGTCGAAATACGCGCGGGGGCGCGACTACCACAAAGTTATCGAGAAAAAGACCAAACGGCTGATAGCATCGATTCGCGAGGCGGTCGGTGCGGACGATCCGCCGGAGTGTCGGTGGTTTGTCGATTTTGGTCCGATGCTGGAGCGAGCGTACGCGCAGAAAGCGGGGCTGGGGTATGTCGGCAAAAACAGTATGCTGATCAATCGGAAGTACGGGTCGTGGCTGTTCCTGTCGGAGATAGTGACCTCGCTGGAGCTGGCGCCGGATTCGAGTTCGGCAATCGATCACGGTAAGTGCGGCAAGTGCCGGGCGTGTATTGTCCAGTGTCCGACCGAGGCAATTGTAGCCGATGGGGTGGTCGATGCGCGAAAGTGCATTTCGTACCTGACAATCGAGCAGCCATCGGAGGTGCCGGCGGAGTTGGAGGCGAAGATCGGGTCGATGATTTTCGGGTGTGACATTTGCCAGGTCTCCTGTCCGCACAATAACCGACGGTCGCATGTGAGTCGGCACCCGGAGTTTGCGCCGGAGGCCGGCGTGGGGGAGTTTGTTGACGCCCGTAAGGTTCTGGCGATGGAGAGCCGCGAGGAGTTCCTGGAGCTGACTTCGGGGACGCCGTTGACGCGGGCGAAGCTTGCGGGACTGCAGCGGAACGCCTCGATTGTGCTGAAAAACGGGGGTGAGGGAGGCTGATCGGTCGGGAATCGCATGGCCGCGGATTGGTCCGGAAAATCTTCGCTGCCGGGCTTGCGCGGCGGCCGCAAATGGCACACATTAACGAAATGGCAACAATCGCCCCCTCGATCCTCGCAGCCGACTTCTCCCGACTGGGAGAGGAGATCAAAGACGCCGAACAGGCGGGTGTGGACTTCTTCCATCTTGATATCATGGACGGTCATTTCGTCCCGAATATCTCCTACGGTCCGGATATCTGCAAGACTATCAACAAGATCACGGACGGTTATCTCGATACGCACCTGATGCTTTCGGAGCCGGAGAAATATTTCGAGGCGTTTGCGAAAGCCGGGGTGGACAGCCTGACGATTCATCTTGAGGTGCACCCCGATCCGGAATCGTATGCGAAAGAGATTCGCGCGCTGGGGATGGCGCCGGGGCTGTCGCTTAATCCGGATATGCCGATCGAGAAGGCGCTGCCGTATCTGGAGCATTTCGACCTGCTGCTGATCATGTCGGTGTTTCCGGGGTTTGGCGGGCAGTCGTTTATCGAGGCGTCGATTGGCCGGATCGAAACCGCGCGGGAGTTTATCGACAAGCACGGACTGAAAACGAAGATATCAGTCGATGGTGGGGTCGATCGTACCAACGCTGCCCGGGTGGTCGATGCCGGGGCGGATATACTGGTTATGGGTACGGCGTTCTTCCGCAGCGAGGACCGTCGCGAGTTGGTTTCACACGTTACATCACTTACTCACAACAGAAGTCAGAAGATATGAAACAAGGACTGTTTCGCATTCAGAGCGCCTCGGTCGACAAGGGTTACCGTCGCGCGCTCAACCGCGCTATCCGCGATGATGTCGTTCGCAAACTGATGGCGCGTGATCCCAAGCCACTCGCGAAAGACGCGGCTACTCGCAAGCTCGTGAAAAATCGTCTCGGCTGGACCGACAGTGCGGCGTTGATGAAAAAGAACGTACGATCGATTGAGACGTTCGGTCAGAGTGTGCTCAAAGACGGCATTCGGCATATTGTCGTGATGGGGATGGGGGGATCATCGCTGTGCCCCGAGGTGTTTGCGCTGATGTTCGGCAAGCACGACAAGGTGAAGACCTTCCACGTGATGGACAGTACGGCGCCGGAGGCAATCGCGAGAGTGCTTCGCTCGATCGATATTACCAAAGCGCTGGGGATTGTGGCTTCGAAGTCCGGTGGGACGGTCGAGACGCGGTCGCAGGAGGCGTTGTTTCTGAAAGCCCTGTCGCTGGCCGGAGTGAAAAGGCCGGGTCGACATATGGCGGCCATTACCGACAAGGGCAGTACGCTGGAGAAATGGGCGAAGGCGCATCGGTATCGCAAGACGTTTATCAATCCGAGTGATATCGGCGGGCGGTTTTCGGCGCTGTCGTATTTCGGTCTGGTGCCGGGGTTTTTTGGCGGGGTCGATCTTCGGGCGCTCCTGGACTACGCACTGGCCATGCAGAAGATGATCGCGGAGCGTGGAGATGCCACCAATCCGGCGCTGGTGCTGGGGACACTGATGGCTTCGGCGGCGAAGGCCGGGCGGGACAAGTTGACGTTTGTAGCTTCGAAGAAGTGCGCGCCGTTTGTGCCGTGGCTGGAGCAGTTGATCGCCGAGTCGACCGGCAAGAAACGCAAGGGCGTGGTACCGATCGAGGGTGAGCCGGCGCTGTCGGCGAAGCACTATTCGAAAGATCGTCTCTATGTAAATATGCATATGACGTCGGAGCGTCCGGCGATGAGCGACGCGCTGCGTCGGCAGCTTACCCGCACCGGAGCGCCGATTATCGATGTCGTCCTGCGCGATGCACATGAGCTGGGCGGGCAGTTTTTGCTGTGGGAAGCGGCGACGGCGGTGGCGGGGTATCATTTCGGGATCAACCCGTTCGATGAGCCGAACGTCACCGAGAGCAAGGACTACACGAAGAAACTGCTGGCGACGTTTGAGAAGGCCGGAGCGCTGCCGATCCCCGAGCCGGTGACGGAGTTTAACGGCATGACGGTGCTGGCGCTCGATGCGAAACAGAAGGTGCGCGCCACCGACACGAAGACTCCTAGCGCTGTGATGAAGCGGTTTCTGAGCGGGATGAAAGCGCCGGAGTATGTGTCGGTGTTAAGTTACTGCGCGATGGAGCGTACAACCGAGACAGCAGTGACTTCGCTTCGGAAGAAAATCACATCGAAAAATGGTGTGGCGACCCTTCGCGGGTACGGTCCGCGCTATCTGCATTCGATCGGGCAGCTCTACAAGGGCGGTCCGTTGAACGGGCGGTTTATCGTAGTGGTGCAGAAGAAGTATCGCACGCTGGCGATACCCGGGGCATCGTATGATTTTGGGACACTGATTACGGCGCAGGCGCTGGGGGACATACAGGCGCTTCGCAAACGTAAACTCCCTGTGCTGGTGCTGTTGGTCGACGGCAAGCCGGCTGAGGCGTTGGCAAAACTGACGAGAAGTGTTTGATCGGTCTGATATAACTGCAGGATGGGGATGCCAAGATGTTTGATTCGTGGCGAGGATTCACCGAGGAGAAGCTGTCGGCCGAATGGCGCGACAAACTGACCGAGCAGGCTCGGCAGGCGCGCGGGCACATTCTGACGATGACCACCCTGGCCGCATCGGGGCATCCCGGCGGTTCGATGTCATCGCTGGAGACATACCTGACAGTCTACAATTTCGCGAAGGTCGACCCGAACGATCCGTATCGCGACGATCGCGACCGCATTATCATCTCGCACGGACATACCTCGCCGGGTGCCTATTCCGCCCTGGCGGCGGTTGGGTTTTTCGATATCGAGCCGGCCATCGCCGGGTTCCGTCTGGCCGGGTCGCCGTTTGAGGGACATGTCGAGCAGTCGGTGCCGGGAATCGAGTGGGATACGGGCAATCTCGGCCAGGGGCTGTCGGTCGGAGTGGGCAAGGCGATTTACTCGCGGCTCTCCGGCCAGCTCTTCCACACCTACGTGTTGATGGGCGACGGCGAGCAGCAGAAGGGGCAGATCTCCGAAGCCCGTCGGGTGGCGGTGAAGTTCGGTCTAAACAACCTGACCGCCTGGGTCGACTACAATCGTCTTCAGATCTCCGGTTCGACCGATGACGTTCTGCCGACCGATATCAGGGCTGACTGGGAGGCTGACGGCTGGACGGTGATTGAGATCGATGGCCACAATCTCGATGAAGTCTACGATTCTCTCCGTCGTGCGACTCACAACGAGAATGGTCCGGTGATGATTCTTGCTCACACGGTGATGGGGAAGGGCGTGTCGTTTATGGAGAATAAGGCGGCCTATCACGGGGCGCCGATCAAAGAAGATCAACTTGGGGAGGCGTGCAAGGAACTTGGGCTGGCGCCGGTTGATCTCGAGGCGTGGCGCGCAAAGCGGGCCGAGGGTCCGCCGAAATCGTACGGGCGGCCACCAAGAATTTATCCCGAAGTGAATCCGGGAGAAGCGATCACATTGGCAGTCGGGGAGAAGTCCGACAACCGATCGGCGTGGGGAAAGGCGTTGCTGTCGGTCGCTGACGCTAATATGGACCGCGATGATTTCGTGATGGCGGTGTTTGACTGCGATCTGGCCGGGTCGGTCAAGACGACCGCGTTCGGCAAGGAATACCCCGACAACTTTTTCCAGTGCGGCATCACCGAGCATTCCACCGCCACCATGGCCGGGGCCTTGTCGGCGGAGAAAGCGGTCTCGATCTGGGCTGATTTTGCGATGTTTGGAATCGCCGAGTGTTACAACCAGGCGCGATTGAACGATATCAATCACGCCAACATGAAGTTGATCTGCACCCATACCGGCATCAATGTCGGCGAAGACGGCAAGACTCATCAGTCGATTGATTTCTTCGGCTTGTTGAATTCGACCTTCGGCTGGAAAGTGATTACGCCGGCCGATCCGAATCAGACCGATCGGATCGCCCGCTACGTGCTGTCGCACCCCGGCAATTTCGGCGTGTTTATGGGGCGCGCGAAGATGGCGATGATCCCCAACGAGGACGGCAAGCCGTTTTTCGGCGATGGCTATGTCTATCGCTACGGTCGGATGGATACGGTGCGGACCGGCGACGACCTCGCGCTGGTGACGGCCGGGAATATGATGGCCGAGGCGTATGCGGCGTGGGAGAAGCTCAATGAGCAGGGGATTCGGGTGGCGCTGATTAATGTCAGTGACTGGTCGGATTTCCATGCCGATGATATCGCGATGCTGGGGCGGTTCGGCAAGATCGTCACCCTTGAGGATCACAATGTCAAGACCGGGCTGGGCGCGGCGCTGACGGTGGCCCTGTTTGATGCCGGCTTTGGCCCTTCGGTGACCAGACTCGGTGTCACGGAATACGGCTCATCGGGCAAACCGGCAGATCTGTACAAGCTGCTGGGCATGGACAGCGAGTCGGTGGCGAATCGAATCGTGAATATCCTGGACCGTCAGCCGGTAAGAAAGTAGTCAGGTGACTGCTTTTCATTCTTTGGACGGTGTATAATACGAAGGGACGACAAAATGTTGATTACGACGACGAATGTGATCGAGGGGAAGCAGGTAACGCAGTATCATGGCCTGGTGAGCGGCGAGGCGATCATGGGCGCGAATATCTTCAAGGATATTTTCGCATCGATTCGCGATATTGTCGGCGGTCGTTCACAGGCTTACGAGCAGGAGTTGCAGAAGGCCAAGCAGATTGCAATCGATGAAATGATCGCAAAAGCGCAGGGAATGGGGGCGAATGCGGTGATTGGTGTCGATATAGATTATGAGTCGATCAGCATGGGCTCGAGTAACATGCTGATGGTTGCTGCATCGGGAACAGCAGTTACGTACAAGTAGGACATGTCGCGGTACGGTTGGGGCCTAATCCCTCGATCTACCCAGCGACAGCCGAGGCAAAGGAAGCCTATGTTAGCCGGGTATATCAGCGCCAACCGGGTTGATCTGGCGCGCGTCAACCGGCAGGCAAGCATGGTTTCTCTGTTCGAGGAATCACGTTTCGTCAGCCGGGAGTACAAGTCTCTCGAATCGATTCTCTCCCTGTATCTGAAACGGCAGAAACCGGAAGTCTCGACTATCTGTTTCGGCGTGGCCGGACCGGTGATCGGTGACGAGGTTCGTCCAACTAATCTGCCGTGGCGCATCGTTGGCGAAGAGCTGAAAGAGCAGTTCGGATTTAAGCACGTCACGCTGATCAACGATATCGTCGCCACCGCTCACGGAATCGGGCACCTTGATGCTGACGATGTTTTTGCGCTCAACGAGGGGAAACGCTCGGCCACCGGTAATGCCGGGCTGATCGCGGCCAGCTCCGGATTGGGCGAAGCGATCATCTACAAAAACGGCGGACCGCCCTCGCCGCAAGCCTCCGAAGGCGGTCATGCCGATTTTGCTCCGGGCAGTCAGCTCGAAGCGGAGTTGTGGGAGTACGTCTACGCCGAGAACGGATATGTCGAGGCGGAAGATATCATCTCCTGGACCGGGCTGGAGATCATCTACAATTTCCTGACCGATACGCAGGGGATGGCGCGTTCGTCGTGGTTCGACGAAGCTGAATACAAGGCTTCGGCGGTAATCGAAAAGGCCCTCTCCGGCGCCGACGAGGCTGCGGTCAAGGCGCTGGATATCTTTGTCGACTGCTACGCTTCGGAGGCCGCCAATCTCGCCCTGAAGGGAATGACCCTGGGTGGGATCTTTGTGGGCGGGCAGATCGCACCGCGGATTTTGACCGCGATGGATCAGGGGAAGTTCATGCAGCGGTTCGTCAAAAAAGGCAAGATGGAGCGGTTGTTGGCGGATATGCCGGTGCGGGTGATTATCGAAGATCGGGCGGCGCTGATCGGCGCGGCGGCCGTGGCGCGGGAGCTGTAGGTCGGCGATATGCGCTCGGCAGTGCTCTTTCTCCATGGACAGTATCGCTCCCAAGACATAGCGAACTACAAAGAGCTGGCGAAGAAGCGCTTTACGATCGCGGTCGACGGTGGCTATCGGTTTTTCAAAGCGGCCGGGATTGCTCCCGACCTGCTGGTCGGTGATTTCGACTCTCTCAAGCGAATCCCCAAAAACCTTCCCACTACAACTGAAGTCATCCGGGCCGAAGTGCGCAAGGACGCTACTGATGCTGAACTGGCGGTGGAGTACTGCCTGAAGCGCGGATTCGGTCAGATCGATATCGTGCAGCCGTCGTTTGGCGAACCGGATCATTATCTCGGCAACGTGATGCTGCTTCGGCTGGTCGAGCGCTGGAACCGCCGGCGGAAGTCGAACATCGGGGCGCGGCTGGTGAGTGTATCGGAGGAGATCATCTTACTGACAAACGCCAGTCAGGTGGTGCGAGGCAGAGTGGGGGATCGGGTGTCGTTTGTGCCGCTGACGGACTCGCGTTATACGTGCACGGGAACGGATTACAACGTTCGGGGCATTTTGATCCGGCCGGGGGAGACGGTGGGGTTGCGGAATAAGATTACGGCGAAGAGGGCGAAGTTTACGGTGACGGGGGAGGGGCTGCTGGTTCGCGGGTGGAGTGTTGCGTCACATGCTAAGTCGCCAGCGGCGACTGACATGTGACGCGGTTTTTCGGTGTCGGATGTATTCGTCTCCGACGAAAAGCATCCGACACAACAGCCCACAGTGCGTGGTGCAGGTCCTCGGGCACCACGGATCATGAAATCCCACCTGCCGCTCGTCCCGCGGGGCGGACTCGCTTTAGGTGGGCCACAATTGTGCGTGGTGCAGGTCCTCGGGCACCACGGATCATGAAATCCCACCTGCCGCTCATCCGCCTCGTCGGACCCGCTTCAGGTGGGCCACAGGTGATGGAGTCGGGCTGCAAGCAGCCTCGACCTACCCTCAATGTGGCGCCGGCAATCCTCTTGATTCTCGGTTATTATCCTGCTTGACAAGCGCGATGGTGCGTATATATTCCAAATCTCCGAAGGCTAAACTGCTCAGGCGGTTGAGCCGACAGATTCGAAAACTGGGAGATAGTCCAATGGTAGGGCATACGGCTCTGGACCGTAGAATCTGGGTTCGAATCCCAGTCTCCCAGCTTTTTTAATGCCCGGCACAACGGCTTCGCGGTCGTCAGAGTTCGACTGGCTCAGTCTGACTTGCTTCCTGGTCTGGCTTCACTCACACTTTGCGATGCTCATGGAAATGATATAATGCACCCGCGCCGCGGCTGGCGGTGTCCAGAGTAGATCCAATGTTCATTGAATATACCTGCGCGGGTGCCCCCCAAGTCGGGCAGCCCCCCTTCGGAAAGCGCCCAACGTCTCCTCGAGACGGCGTGCTCACTTCCCCCTCGGAAGCGTCAATGCCCCCCTCTAGCCTGTCCCTAATACAAAGTCGCACAATTTGTCAACAATACAACGGGGCATGATAAGGGTACAAATGGGTACGACAGCCCCCCATAACACTTGCTATTTTACCTGATATCAATATATTAGCGATGTGGACAACTTCGAGGGCGAAACGCCAAATTCGAAGTATATTCATATCGTTTCCGTCAATAGTTTGCTTTCGGTCTGTTCAGAAGCTATTTTCGGACTGTCATCTCGCCTTTCTCCGGCTTTCGTTCGACTAGGCAGTACGTATCAAGGGGCACAGTGTGAATCAGGGCGATAACAGGGATGAGCGCGGGACTTCGCTCGCGAACGATCGTATCTCAAACAATCCGGGCGCAACTAAATCGGCCGATCCCGAATTCGATCGAGCCGAACGCCGATCAATGCACATGCGCCGACAGGCCGAGTTGGCGCCGGAGTGTGTCGCGACAGTCGCCGAACGATCGGTTGACTGGCATTTGTGGCTGGCGGCCGACGGCCGTCCGGTGTGGATGAACGCCGCGGTCGAACGGATCACCGGTCTGACGATTCCGGAATGCTTCGCCCTGCCCGGTTTTCCCACCCCGATCATCCACGAGGACGACCGCGTGCGCGTGGCGGCCGCGTTTGCGCCCGACAAGGAGCGTCCGTCGGGACATGACCGGGAGTTTCGGATTGTCCGCACGGACGGGACTATCGCCTGGGGGGCGGTGTCGTGGCAGGTGGTGTTCGACGACATCGGCGAAATCCGGGGATCGTGCGCGAGTATCCGCGATATCACCGAGCGCAAGCGGGCCGAGGAAGCCCTTGAGGGAACGAAAGCGAGGCTCGACGCGCTGCTGGCGTCGTCGCCGGCAGTGATCTACACCTGCGGTCCTTCGCCGACTTATCCGACGACGTTTATCAGCGACAATATCAACGGGCGGTTCGGTTATCGTCCGGACGAGTTCTACAAGGATGAGATGTTCTGGAACAAGCGGGTGCATCCCGATGATCTGGAGCATGTGCGGACACAGCTCGAGCGCATCAACCGGGGAGAGTCGGTGTCGTACGAGTATCGCTTCCGGCACAAGAACGGCGCCTATATCTGGCTTCGCGACGACATGACGCCGCTTCATGATGAAGCGGGCAATGTGATCGGGCTGATCGGGAGCTGGTTTGATATCACCGAGCGGAAGTGGGCGGAGGCGATGCTGCAGCGGGCTCACGACGAACTGGAACGTCGCGTGCGAGAGCGGACGGCGCAGCTGGCCGATGCCAACACGCAGTTGCTGGTGGAGCGGGAGAACCTTGAGCAGAAAAACCTCGCACTCAAAGAGATTCTGAATCAGTTCGAGTCGGGGAAGCGGGAGATCGCCGAGCAGATTCAGAGCAATATCTATCGAATAGCGCTGCCGCTGATCGATCATCTGCAGAGGCAGACCTCGCCGGGGGCCGAGCATTATCTGGGACTGCTGAAGAACAGCCTGATTGATATCGTGTCACCCTTTGTCGGACGGCTGGAGTCTCAGTCTACCCGGTTGACGCCTCGCGAGCTTGAGATCTGCAACATGATCAAAAACGGTATGTCGAGTAAAGAGATCGCATCGGCGCTGCACAACTCGATCGAGACCGTCTTCAAGCAGCGCAAGACTATTCGCAGGAAGCTCGGGATATCGAATCGGAAGAGGAATTTGACCTCGTTTCTGAGATCTTTGGACCGGGGCAAAACGTCACACTAAGACGTTTCGTTCCGCGCCACCCACTGACAAAAATCCATTCTCGAACATTCTTCGCACTGTTGTCGAATTTCCGTCAGAATCTGCTAAACTTTCTCCGTGATCAAACGATGTTGTAAGTATGGCGCGACAGGACCACTGGTAGCCTTCCGAAAGATTACTTACCTCACCGGGTCGCTGTCCAATTGCCGGGGAAACATGGAAGCGATTTTTCGATCAAAGACAGGCATCCGCCGCAGCGAAGCTGTGGAGCGGTTTGGCATAGAAAAGGACGGTCTGGTCTCTTTGAGATCAAACCCGACGTACACTCCCCCTCTTCCCTGAATCGGACGGGCGGTCGGTTCGGCCCCGCCCGGGGCAGGATCCGACCGTACCGTTCGGTCCGGTATACTGAAGCCGGGGACGACGGGGCTTGCTCAGGGGCTTGAGCAGTTTAGCTATAGGGGCACAGTCTAAGAAAAATCCAGCAAAGCAGTCATACCGCGAGATACCTGCCTCTCAGGCAGGGGGCACACTCCAACCGCCACTCGCTCCGTCAGAATACCCTTCGGCCCGCTCCGCCGGAGGGTATTTCCTTTGGGGGAAAGGCGCGCAAATATGTGATTGACGGATTGCCGCTCATCCGCGAGATTGAAACTAGGCATCGCAACGTTGGAGGAGAACACCTCCTCATGAAAGCAAGAAACCGCGAGATAAGAGACACCGAATTCCCGGCCTCACTCGAATACTTCGAGCGTCTGATGGGAAAGCCACATCTGAAGATGCTCGCGAAGTCTCGCAAGGGGCGAACGTTTGATAAGTTCTGGGACCCATTTCTGAAATCCATAGAGAAGTGGAGGAGGGATGGGAGCGATCTTGCCCTCGTAGCATCGGATCCGAGGCTCATCGAACTATCAGCTTACATTAGTTACATACGAGAATTTGAATCGGATTGGAACGACGAGGAGAGCAACAAGAGGGAGTTTCTCCATCGTCTGCAGAAGCACGATACTGCGCAGGGCCTGCTATTCGAGATCCGAACCGGCATACATTTTCGGATCCAAGGCATCGAAGCCCACTGGGTTGCGAATACAACGGGGAAACGAGTACCCGACCTCTGGATCTCTTGCTCGCGACAAGACGTAGCCGTGGAATGCTGTTGCCGGAAACCTTCTAAGAAACGCCTGCTGAACGACGAGGAACTACTAGAGGACTTCATCAAATCAGCCAACGACAAGCTACAGAGTGGAGCAAACTGGACGTGTCCGCGCATGGTGGCGATTATGCTACCTGAACCTGTGACGTGGTCCAACCAGCGGTTGATGCTTAGGCTAGTTGAACGCTACGAGGCTTGGTTTCGAGAGGGACGACTGCGAAATGTGAACGTCCTTTTCTTGATGGGCCATTCGTTACCAAAGAGAGTTCCATCCCACCCAAGCAAGGGTCCTGACCACTTCGAAACGAGCGAAGAAGTCTTCATGATGAGGAATCCCGACCCCACCTACTTGCTGAGCGAATTCCTGGACCAACGATTAGTCCAAAGTTCCAGACCCGCTGTCAGACTTCGTGCACGCGATTGAAACGGGTTGGTCTAACCTTCGCGTTTTGCCCGCCGTCTCTCGAAGTTAGTCGTGCCTCCAGATCGATCGGGACTGGGTCGCTCATAGCCTAGTGTGGGATCCGTTTGCTTGCGACCTGACATGAAAGAGATTAACTTGCACCAAAGTCACAAGTCCAGTACGGTAGGGCGGGTCCGCCTTAGAACCAGTACGGTAGGGCGGGTCCGTCTTCGAACCCGCCAACCCGTCGCTTATCGACAGGCTATCGGCAACACAGCCCACCGCAAGCGGTGGGGTACCCATTTCAAGAATAAAGGAATAAGGCAGACGAAGTCTGTCACTTTGGTCCGCCGGAACGGACCGGTGCGCCAGTGGCAGTAGGTCCGAACCCCTGCGGTTCGGACAGGATAGACGCTGTCGATGTAGGTCAGCTCCGGTCGCGGATACAGCCCTAAACGAAGTGCGGGAAGTCGGCGAGCGACCGGTGCTGACATCTTACCTATGTCCACCGTCTGTTCCGGGCGCCATTCGTGCGCGACTGCGGCAAGTCACACTGAGCTTGACGAAGTGTGACGTCAACTCGGTCTCCCAGCAACCCACTATAAATGGTGGGCCACCCTCCTGAAAGGTCATGCTTTGACTCCGCCCAGTACGACGTGGCGCAGGAGGACGTACACCACGCACGCAGCCACGCGAGACGCGTGGGCTACGGTTGGCTGCTAGTTAACCTGTCCACTATACGGGGGGAGGCTCAGGAGCCTATCGATAGGCTACGCCGAAGCAGAAGTCTTTGATGTAAATGTCGTCCGAGTCGTACCCCTCCGTGAAAACGTATTTCGTGATCGGAATCGTTGACACGATTCCCAGGAAAACCGGGTCGACACCCGTTGGAATATATGTATTCGGCCACTCGGCGATCTTGCTGCTCCCATGGAATACCTCGAGCTTCTCGTCGTTCGCCCCCACGTTATATCCTATGTACACACCGATGGCGAATACGTAGCTGTCGTTGCGAAAATCGCCGGTCACAATCTCGAAGGCATCATACTGGCAATTGTCAACATCGCCGATACTCAGGAAGGCGGTTCCGCTCCCGAACTCATCGTCGTTATAGGTCAACGGATAGGCGCACCCTTCCTGCAGGGTTCTCAGATAAAACATGAAATCATAGCCGGTGTTTTCAGGCTGGAAGGTCAGGGTCCTGGTCGCCAGGTGGGTATTGGAGCCAAGTGTCCAGCCCCAGTTCTCGTCCGCCATATTGACGTTTGCCACGCTGGTAGCGAAGAACTTGTTGTCAGAGCTGTCTTCGATAGCAGCGAAGGCGTCGCGCCATTGCGTCCAGTCGTGGTAGACCTGTGTTGTGACCTGCGAGCATTCTACTACATCGTATTGCGTCGTCTCACCGACTTTGGCCAGTGAGTTGTCAGTCAGATTGCACAGGGCATAGCCGATAGGAAACGCTGTTTGCAGGTCGGCGGTGTTGTTGAAATAGCTGCTGATGTCACCGCTCTGTATAAGCGCGAGCGCATCGGCATCGTCACCACCGAACGTCACGACCTCAATCTCGGACGTTGACAGTATATGCTGGTACTTGGCCGTCATGGTGACCCCAAACGAACCGTGGGTGGCTTTGAGAGCGTTTCGAATATCCACGATCGACGAGTCCGAACTCATGGTCAGCAGCATGATGCGTCCCCACTGGACCCGGGATACAAACACCGGGAGGTTGGTGGGGCCGATACTGCCGGCGTTGACCTGCTCCTGCAGTTTGGCGTCCGTGAATTCGGAGGTGAAGAAATCAGCGGGCGTTTGCGGCAGGACGATGAAGGTTTCGAACATAAACTGTTTGAAATACGCCGTCACGGTGTGTTTGGCCTGGGTAGCGGAGATATCGAGCTTGTTGCGAACCGATGTGCCCATGTATCTGGCCGAAAGCCCGAGACTCAGGACGCCCTGATCAAGCGAAAACATCTCCTTTTGAGTGAAGTAGATACTCGATCCACCGTGGTAGCCGCTGTCGACGGCGTTCGAAATGAGCGTCCCGATGGCCTGCTGGACGGAAGCAGCGTCCGGGTTGTTTACGGTCATGCTGATACTGTCCCCCGAGAGGAAATTCACGCCCACGCGCAGTGGCGCGCGCTGACGAATCGGGAGTTCTTCCATCGAGCCCACCCCGCCGGCATAGCTGTCTCCCTGGATCAAGCCGCCCAGCCAGAGAATATTGGAGAAGGTGCCATAGGTTACCACTTCTTCGGGCGTTGAGGTGATCGAGCAGGGGGTGGTGCGGCAGAGCGTTCCCTGTCCCAGGTCCAGGTTTTCCTCGGTCGGGCCGACAGCCGAGTCACAGTTCGTCACGGGAGGACAGAAGACGTCCCAGGCGGGGAGGCTGTTCAGATAGCTGCTAATATCGGTCATGATCGGCGCGGGACCGGTCGGTGATTCGTCTTCACTGCAGCTCACCACAATCAGCATCGCGGCAAGCACTGCTGCAATACACCTCACTGCGATCGGCAGCTGATGACTACTCTTCATGATTCTACCCTCAATCGTTTGATCAGAAATGGTGCGTGAGAATGCAGGGAGCGCGTCAAGATGAATGGACCACTATTATCATCAATATAGCATGATATGGAGCGATTGATCCAAGTTTATTCGCCTGCGTCGCCGAGGTATTCATAAGACAGGATAGTCGGAGTATGGTATCTCGAACAGCGGTTGCCATGACACCCGTCCGGGTGTGGAGAGCACAAAGCGCCATCGCCACACGATCTGATCTCCCGCACTTTCCCTACCAATCCGATGGCAATTACGGCACGGTCGCTTTTTATAAAGATAAGGAGCTATCGTGCCGTCTATGCAAGTCAGAGCCAGTCGTTGCAGCGCCGGGGAAGAACTCGAATCACAAGGAGGATGTTTTACGAACTATGAAAAATGAACAAACGAACCTATTTCGCTGTAACCTGATCGCGTCCACGCTTGTACAATGACTTTTTGCGTTCTTGAGGGTGGTTTGGTAGTGGTGATAACAGTCAGGCGAAGTCTGTCACTCCGGCGAAGGCCGGAGTCCAGCAGTATCGGACAGTGCGCCATCCTTGCTAGGGCTGGATTCCGGCATACGCCGGAATGACACATCTACGATGTGCTTGAAAGAAGATGGATTCCCAGTCAAGCTGGGAATGACAAATCTGCGATTTGTCCGAAGGCGTCACGTGTCGTCCGCCTCCGGCGAACTAGCACGTGACGCAACATTCGCAAGTGTCGCGTGGTGCACGGGGACGTACACCACGCACAATCACAAGCCTACTGCTTCTGCAGCTTGGACCAGGTGTCGCGGAGGGAGACGGTGCGGTTGAAGACCAACCGGCCCGGTTTCGAGTCGATCGAGTCGACACAGAAATAGCCCTGCCGCAGGAACTGGAAGCGGTTACCGGGCGAAGCATCGGCGAGACCCGGCTCGACCTTGCAATGTGTCAGCGTCCTCAGTGAGTCAGGATTCAGATTCGATGTGAAGTCCTGACCATCGGGCGCCTTGTTCGGATCGATCTCGCGGAAGAGATGATCGTAGAGGCGCACTTCGGCATCGACAGCATGTTTCGCCGAGACCCAGTGCAGGGTGCCTTTCACCTTGCGGCCATCGGGCGTCTCGCCGCCTTTCGACTCCGGGTCGTAAGTGCAGTGCAGTTCGGTGATGTTCCCCGCACTGTCTTTGACGACGTTGGTGCAGGTGATGAAGTAGGCGCCTTTGAGACGCACTTCGCGACCGGGAGCAAGACGGAAGAACTTCTTGTGGGGCTCTTCCTGGAAATCGTCGCGCTCGATATATACCTCGCGGCTGAACGGCACCCGACGTGATCCCATCGACTCGTCTTCGGGATTGTTCACCGTCTCGAACTCTTCGGTCTTGTCTTCGGGGTAGTTGTCGATCACGACCTTGATCGGATCAAGTACGGCCATCACGCGAAGGGCGCGTTTGTTGAGATCTTCGCGAAGGCAGTCTTCGAGGAAGGATATCTCGATAGTCGAGTCTTTGCGCTTGGCGACGCCGATCCGGTCGCAGAAGGTACGGATAGCTTCGGGCGTGTAGCCGCGCCGACGGAGACCGGAGATCGTGGGCATGCGGGGATCATCCCAGCCCGCGACATGGCCGTCCTTGACGAGCAGGAGCAGTTTGCGCTTGCTCATGACAGTGTAGGTCAGTTCGAGGCGGGCGAACTCGATCTGCTGCGGGTGGCTGGTGACCGGGAGGTTGTCCAGGAACCAGTTGTACAGTGGGCGATGGTCTTCGAATTCGAGCGTGCAGATCGAATGCGTGATACCTTCGATCGAATCAGACTGTCCGTGCGCCCAGTCATAGGTCGGATAGAGGCACCAGGTGTCGCCGGTCCGGTGATGATGAGCGTGGAGGATGCGGTACATGACTGGATCGCGCATGTTGATATTGGGTGAGGCCATGTCGATTTTGGCACGAAGGACTTTGGACCCATCGGGGAACTCACCGTTGCGCATTCGCTCGAACAGATCGAGGTTTTCTTCGATCGACCGATCCCGATGGGGGCTGTTTTTGCCCGGTTCGGTCAGCGTGCCCCGGTACTCGCGGATCTGGTCGGCGTTGAGATCATCGACATAGGCATGGCCGGCTTTGATCAGGTGGACGGCGTATTCATAGAGCTGTTCGAAGTAGTCGGAGGCGTAGAACTCGGTCTGACCCCAGGAGAAGCCGAGCCAGCGGACGTCATTCTTGATCGAATCGATGTATTCCTGCTCTTCTTTGATGGGGTTGGTGTCATCGAATCGAAGGTTACACCGCCCTTTGTAGCTGAGGGCGAGGCCGAAATTGAGGCAGATCGACTTGGCGTGGCCGATATGCAGGTAGCCGTTCGGCTCGGGGGGGAAGCGGGTGATGATGGTTTGGTGCTTCCCGGACGCCAGATCGCCGTCGATTATGTCTCGGACGAAATTGCCCGCCGGGGTCGTATTTGGGGTATCCATGACAGCGTTTATCTCCGTGTGGTGCCTGATAGACTAGCTCACCGTCGCCGGTTTTGGTGAATGTAATGAATTTGTCGGTTGAACCAACGAAAATGTGATTTGAGGAGATTTGCGAAAAAAGGCTTAAGTCACAAAGATTTGTGTATTTTTTCACGCGGCCGGGGTCTCAGGCTACTAGAAGGCGGGCGGTCACCCCGCACTGAGCCGCTTGTCTTCGGTTCGACTTCAGTCGAATCAGGTAAGGTACCCCAATAGGGCGTAGACGCTCCTGATACGCGAGTCAAGCCCGACGCACAGAAAGGTGGGTCTTCCTCACAGACCCACCTTTCATTTTCCCCCTCGCCGGACTTTCCTTATGGTTCTGAACGGTAACGGTTTTCTTCGTTTGAAAATCACCGTATATTGGCCCCCGAAACGAACATGAGGGAGTGCTGATGGCCGACTTTCAATCCCAATGCTCTGCTCTGATCAACCAGAAGGGGAGTATGACCGAGCAGGACCGTCTCCAACGCTGTTTCGAGCTGGTCTGGGACACTCAGATGGCCCAGTTCCCCGAGAATGCCACCGGGTCCGGGTATCCGAGATATCAGGACCGTTGGACGGACTGGTCGAATTCGGCTATCGAGCGGCGCAAAGCGCATCCGTCGGTTATCCGCACGCTGCTTGAATCGTTTGACTGGAAATCACTGTCGGAGACTGATCGTCTGAGTATCGACCTGCTGGCGCGACAGGCTGATATCACGGAGGAAGAGGGGACGTTCCACGAGCTGCTGATGCCGATCAGTCAGATGCACGGCGTGCAGCATTGGGTCTCCCGGACGCTGGAGCTGATGGCGCTGGAGAAGCGGGAGTACCGTCAGGCGGCATTGGCTCGGATCGAACGGATTCCTGAACTCATAGATCAAACAATCGCGCTGATGGAGCGCGGTCTTGCCAGGGGCGTGACACCGCCTAAGGTGTGTATGCGCGACGTACCGAACCAGATACGTGCGCTGGTGACCGCGACACCTGAGGATTCGCCGGTTCTGGCATGTGCGGCAAAGCGGCCGGGCGGGGTATCGAAGTCGGATTGGGATTCGTTTTGCGCAGAGGGATCCACGCTGTGCGCTGAGAAGGCGACTCCTGCCTTTGGCCGTTTGTTGTCGTTTGTCGAGCAGACATATCTGCCGGGATGTACCGAGGAGACCGGTTGGCTGCACATGCCCGATGGTGAGGCATGGTATCGGTTCCTGGTACGCCGGGAGACAACGACCGATCTGACGCCGGACGAGATATTCGAGATCGGTTTGTCCGAAGTGAAACGGATTCGCGGCGAGATGGACGAGGTCATTCGCGAGTCCGGGTTTACCGGCAGTTTCGACGAATTCTGCGAGTTCCTTCGCACCGATCCGAAGTTCTACTATGACACTGCCGAGGGGCTGGTGACAGCCTATCGTGATATCGCCAAGCGGGCCGATCCGGAGTTGGCGAAGCTGTTTGGGACGCTGCCGCGACTGCCGTACGGCGTGACGCCGATCCCGGCGCATTTGGAGAAGTCCGAGACGACCGCGTACTATCAGCCGGGGGCGCCGTCGGCGGGCAGACCGGGCTATTACTACGTCAATACGTATGATCTGAAGTCTCGGCCGAAATGGGAAATGGAGGCGCTGAGTCTGCATGAGGCAGTGCCGGGACATCATCTGCAGATAGCACGGATGCAGGAGCTGGAAGATTTGCCGGAGTTCCGTCGGCAGAGCTGGATAACCGCCTATGGCGAGGGGTGGGCGTTGTATTCGGAAAGTCTGGGCTCGGACATGGGTTTCTACAAGGAACCGTATTCCCGATTCGGGCAGTTGACGTATGATATGTGGCGGGCGATACGGCTGGTGGTTGATCCGGGGATGCACTACAAAGGCTGGACTCGGGAGCAGGCGATCGAGTTCTTCAGGCAGAACTCGAGCAAGAGCCTTCACGACATCACGGTCGAGATTGACCGATATCTGGTCTGGCCGGGGCAGGCGCTGGCGTACAAGATCGGTCAACTTCGGATACAGAAGCTTCGTGCTGAAGCCGAGCAGGGGCTCGGTGAGCGGTTTGATGTTCGGGCGTTTCATGATATGATACTGGAATGTGGTTGTGTGCCGCTTAAGGTGTTGGAAAAACGGGCACACGCCTGGATCGAAGACCGATGATTGGGTTGGGTCGTTCACGAATTCGGGGGAGGCACCGAACATTGTTAGTAGAGATTAAGTCTGGAAGAGAGTGATGGCAGAGGGTGGCCGCAAGCATACCGATCAGCGGACGTTTCTCAACGATCTGATCAGTCGCTGTCGCGAGGATGAGCCGCAGGCGTGGCAGGAGCTCGTTGACCTGGTGACGCCGGTAATCCTGTCGGTTTGTCGCAAGATGAATCTGAGTCAGGAGGAAAGTCTCGATATCTTCGGCCAGGTCTGCTATCTCCTGCTGGGGAATCTCGAGAAGTTACGATCGTCTGAGAAGCTGTTCGGCTATGTTGCCAGTATTACTCGTCACGAAGTCTATTCGCATATCCGGCGGGGGAGGATATTTGTTGAGACCGGGACCGATCTGGTGCAGGAGAACCTCGTCTATGAGGATACCGGTCAGGACGAGCAGTTAGAGGAGGCGGATCGGACACGGATTCTGATGGAGGCGCTGAGTCGTCTATCGCGGCGGGAGTACGAGTTGGTCAAAGCGCTGTTTCTTGACGTTACGGAGCCGAGTTATCAGGAGATATCGACCCGATTGGGGATCCCGGTGGCGTCGATCGGCCCGACCAGGGCACGTGCGCTGGGCAAGCTCAAACGGGTGTTGAAGCGCAATAACAAGGACTTATGAATTCGACGTATCAAACGAACGGTGAGGTCACTCCTCGATAGTGGTAAGGCTATGGAGAACAATAAAGACAAAATCCGTCAGTTGCTTGCCTACCATCGCGGGACGTTGGCAGCGGATGAGCGGCGGGTTGTCGATAGTGCCTTGCAGTCCGATTCCGAGCTGCGAGACTTGCTCGCGTTGGTGGTGGAGTTGGACCAGGCTGTGGGCACGCGCGACGACATACTGGGCGATCCGGCCCGGAAACTCTCGACGCTCATCATTCGCGACTTCCTGGGCCGGAAGGCAGACCCGGACTCCCGTCGGGGAGTAGTGGTGTTTGATTCTTCGGTGGTGCCGCTCCCTGATGGGGTACGGCCGGCGGCGGTTGACACCCGGGAGCTTCGGTACAAGCTCGACGAGGCCGAGTTGAGTTTGGCGCTGTACCCGCTGACGATGAATTCGTATGAGATGGTGGGGCAGATCAGCGGGCGGCCATCGGAGGAAGCTCTCTCCGTGGTGGTGAAGCAAGGGCGAAAGACGCAGTCGGTTGCAGCGGATCGCCACCATCTTTTCCGTTTCGCACGAGTCTCCGGGGGGGACTGCCGTTTGTCGGTAGTTCGTGGTGGCGACGAGATCGCCTTTATTACGATTGACATATGATTACGCTGGCTGAGTTATCCTCACTGGGATCAAAGGCCGCTGTTGAAGAGTTACTTGCCGCCCGTTTTCCGAATGATAGTGCTGCGGCGGTGAACGCCCTCGATGCCGGTCTGAACTCCGTACTTCGGACGGATCTCAAACAGGCCCGGCAGTATGTTGAGCGGGCGGGGCGGGTGTTCGCCTGTCTGCCCGACTCCTACCAACCGCGCTTGCTGGGAATGGAAGCGCGCGTTTTTCACTATTCCGGACAGCACAAGAAAGCCCTGCCAAAGTATCTCGACGCGCTTTCATTGTATCGCAAGCAGCGCGAGTCGGTGAATGTGGCGCGGCTGAACCGTGTGCTGGCCGAGGTGTACATGTATCTCGGCAAGTACACCGACGCGTTGGGCGCCGGTCGTAAGGCAGTGCGGTATTTTGAAACGCACGACATGATGTCGGATGCGGCTCAGACGATGGTGAATGTCGGGAATGTGTATCATCGGATGGACAACAACCGCATGGCGCTTCGGTACTACGATCGGGCGCGGGCGGGGTTTGCCGAGTCGGGCGGAGTGCCGCTGGCGATTGTTGACTACAACCGGGCAAATATTCTCACCAACCTGTTTCGTCTAGATGAGGCGAAGGCGTTGTACGAGAGCGCCGGAACGATTTACGGGGAGAATCAACTCACCATTCCGGAAACGATCTGTAACTACTCGATAGCTTATCTGTATTTCCTTGATGGTCGGTATACCGACGCGCTGACGTTGTTCGAACAGGTGCTGGACAGGTTCGAGCAGGTGGGAGACAGGCGGTCGGCGGCGGTGACGAAACTCGATCTTGCGGAGTTGAATCTGCAGCTCAACCAGTTCGGCTCGGCGGTATCGCTGGCCGATGAGGTGGTAGGGTTGTTCCGTTCGCTGGGCATGGTGTACGAAGAGGGGAAGGCGCACTTTTTTGCCGCGGTTGGCCAGCTATCGCTGGGCGACGTGGTTGAGGCCGGTCGTTCGCTGCGGCGGGCGGAGAGGATTTTTGAAGCTGAAGGCAACGACCTGTGGCTGGGAATGGTTCATTCCGCACGTGGTCGGCTGTTGATGGCCCGGGGGAGATTCGCTGACGCTGCTCGGGAGTCCCAGTCGGCACGGAAGCTTTTTTCCCGCAGCAAGGATGAACGGCGGGCGGTTGATGCTGATATCGCCCACCTGGCGGCGAATCTCAGATCCGGCCGTCACAGCCGTCCACCGCAGGCGGCGAAGCGCCTTCTGGATATGTCGCTGACGCAGTTCCAGGAGTATAGTGTTCGGGAGATGCTGGGGCGATTCCATTATGAGCGGGGAGATTTTGCGGAGGCGCTGTATCATCTCAAGCCGGCGGTGGAAGCGGTGGAGAAGATGGCGGCTCGTCTGCACTACGATGACATCCGACACTTTTTCGTCATTGACAAGCTCGACACCTACAATCGCATGGTGCACAGCCTGCTTGCATTGAATGAGACCGATGATGCCTTCGTGCGCAATCTGGGCGCTTTGTCGCTCATTAACCGGCCATCGATAAGTGAGAAGCGGCTTCGCGATGAAGTTCCTCCGGAGTTGACGGCCAGGATTGAGCAGTTGCGATTGTCGCTGCAGCAATACCAGCGTTTCCCGCGGGCCGGGCAGCGTCTCGGTTCGACGATGACGCAGGTGCGCCGGGACGAGCAGCAGTTGTGGGCGCTGGAGCAGAAAGCGCGGGCATCGGTGGTGGATGTATTGCGGAAGCGGGGCGCCGTTCGACGGAGCGAGCCCGATCTCAGGAGGTCATTGCTGCCGGGTGAAACGGTTGTCAATTTCGTTGAATGGGACGGGTCGGTCGGTGCGTTTCTGGTTGATAATCGGGGAGTCGAGTTTGTCGGCCTGACTATCGATGGGGATAAGCTTCGGGCCGACATCCGCAAGTTGCACTTCCTGTTCGAGTCGGCGGTGCGATCCCGGGAGGTGGGAGCGAGCCGGTCGACGGATGCGGTTGACGACTTGTTGGAAGAGTTCTACAAGCGTTTGATAGTGCCTCTGGAGGGGATGATTCGGAGCGACCGGTTGATCATCCTCGCCGATGGGTTGTTTGCGGAGATTCCGTTTGGGGCGATTGGCCGAGCCGATTCGCCGTTGAGCAGCCGGTACGACCTTCGGATGATAGTCGATCCGGGGCAGATATGGTCCCGGGAGGCCGAGCCGGTTGACTGGGAGTGCCGTAGACACGCGATTTTCTCGGTGCCTTCGCCGACGTTGCCGTCGGTGGACTTCGAGAGTCGCGAGATAGCATCGTTGTTCGTTTCGGCGGAGTTGTTTTCGGGGGAGGCGGCGACCTGTGCCGCGCTTCGACGTGAACTGGTTGAAACGGATGGAGTTGTCCATATTGCAACGCATGCATCGCGGTCGTCGGAGAATCCGTTGTTTAGCCGGATGTTGATGTCTGATGGTCCGTTTTTCCCGTTCGATTTATTCGGAACGGGCATAACAGCCAAGCTGACAACGCTTTCTGGTTGCCAAACAGCGGCTCCCGGGTTAAATTACGGTAACTCGTTTAGTCTCGCCAAGGCGTTTTACCAGGCGGGCAGTCGGTATGTACTGGCCTCATTGTGGCCGGTTGCCGATAGTCTGACCAGAACGTTCATGGTTGAGTTTTACGGGTTGCTGAGACGGGGGGAAACCGTACCGCGTGCTTACATCGCGGCCGTCGAGAAACTTCGGGCCTTAGCACCGGCGGCCGCTTACTGGGGTTCCTTTGTGTTGCTCGGGTTGTGAGGCTCCGAGCCAAGTGAGGGTTACATGACTTCTTCCGCGCCGCTTCGCAGCGCCATTCTTGGTCTCCTGCTGCTTCTATTTTTGGTGTCATCGGGCAGCGCCACAGCGACCGCAACAGCGATTCCGGGCGAAGCGATTGTCAAGATTACGAGTGGGAGTGCTTCGAAAAGCGTTCTCAACCAGCCGGGCATAATTATCAGCGACAGTATCCCGGACGAACGGACGTATCTCATTCAGTTTGACTGCAGTCGTCCGGTGGCCGGCATCGTCAAGATGCTGACCAAAAATCCGCACGTCGAGTTTGCACAGCCGAACCACCAGTTCGAGCTTCCCGAGGTGCAGCAGATTTCGATCGGATTTCCCGATCAGAACAGACCGATTTTTAGTTTCGGAACGAATCCTCCGACGTACTACGGACAGCCGGGGGTGTATGAGACCGGACTTGATTCCGCCCAGCTATTGGCGACCGGTGTTGGGATTACGGTGGCTGTCATCGACAACGGCATCTGTTTCGAGCATCCGCTGATGAGGGAGAGCAACGTTCTGAGCGGACATGATTTTGTGGACGCGGATTCCGACCCGAGCGAAGAGGATGGGTTGATGCTCGGTCACGGTACCTTTGTGACCGGACTGGTGCTACTGGCGGCGCCGCAGTGTCAGATACTCCCACTTCGAGCGTTCGACGGCGATGGTGTTGGCAGTGAATTCAATGCCGCCAAGGCGATCCGCAAGGCGCTTGAGATGGATGTCGATGTCATCAACATGAGCTTCGGAACGAGCGAGCCATATCCGGCTCTGGCAAGCATGGTTGATCGGGCTCTGGCGGCGGGCATTGTCCTGGTCGCGTCGTCCGGCAACTACGGCACCGATGAACCGATTTTCCCGGCGGCGTTTCCGGAGGTCATTTCGGTTGGTGCGATTGACGATCGGGAAGTGGTCGCGGAGTTCTCCTGTTTCGGCCCGTCGCTCGATGTAGTTGCTCCGGGTGTCGACGTGTACAGCGCGCTGGTCGGTGAGTACGACTGGGGCACGTGGAGTGGTACCTCGTTCTCTGCTCCGATAGTCAGTGGGTCGATCGCTCTCGTGCTGCAGCGGACCGGCCCGTTGCCCTCGGTGATCATTGAGAAACACCTGCGTTTGACGGCGCGGACCACCCTGAAGTGGGGCGAGCTTTCGGTTCCTGATCTTCACTACGGCTGGGGTGTTCTGGATGCGTTTTCCGCAGTGGCCGATGCTGCGAAGGGGGATCTCGATGCTTCGGGGGTGGTGGACGCAACCGACCTGCGTATCCTCGGCAACTACGTCTACAACGTGAATCCCGGTCAGGGGCGGCCGTTCAGCGTTCGGCAGGGAGATCTGGACTGCGATGGTGAGATCGACGAGCGAGATGTGGAGATTCTGTCGGACTATCTGTTCCACGGTGGCCAGCGCCCCGGGCGGTGTACGGAATAGTCCGCGACAGAACTGAGATTATTTTGGGCCCGCCGTGACCGGCGGGCCTTTTCATTTGGGGGTGAACAATCCGGGCAAATCGATGTATTTTTTCCGCCCCTTTGTCGCTCCATAGAGTGTCGTGACAACAATGTCTCGGTCGGTCACACTTGTTTGTTCACGTCAAATCAAACGGGGCAGAGTCGCACCTCGTGCGACTCTGTTGCCGTTTCTCTAAGGAGGTGGTAGACGACCCGGTCAGTGCCGGTGCGGTAGACTCCGGCCGGTTGTTCCAGACCTTGAGAGTCCTGGGAAGGACAGTCCTTCACCGCAATACTGAAGTGTGAAGACTCGAGGATTGGGAAGTGCCATCTGTGCGAGACAATAGGTGGCCCTGGAAGGGAATCCGACGACGCCTCCTCACGGCGTCTTTGTGAATAGATAAGCGATGGTCCTGTCGATGTAGGAGAGCCGTTAGTTTTACTCACAGAGCCATCGGTTTTGCCAGCAACCCCGGCCCGGCTGCTATGTAGCAGCCGGGCTGCTGGTTTTTGGGGGAGTCCGGGACAGATGCAACCCGCCGCGGACAGGATTCGACAGGCTCAGCCTGACTTTTGTGTTTTCCGCCAACCCACCCGGGGACGGGTGGGCTACTCGTCTGTGGAAGATCGCGGGGTGGCGTGGTGCGCGAGGACGTACACCACGCACGTTTGCGTATGTTTCGCCACCCGGGGACGGGTGGGCTGCTCGTTTGTGGGAGATCGCGGGGTGGCGTGGTGCACGAGGACGTACATCACGCACGTTTGCCTCGAAATCGCCGTCCGGGGAGGGGTATCCTATTGGGGATTTGGCGGTCTCATTTTTCTCTCAGATTGGGCCAAAATATGGCCGATTTAATCCAATAACGGCCGGGGAATATATCGGTTGCGGTTCGGTTGGGCCGGTTCTTACCTTGGCGGGACAATATGGAGAACGATAGAGGAGTGTATCATGTATAGACGCTTTCTGGCGGTATTGGGGCTGGTGCTGGCGCTTGCGGTGGGGGTATCCGCCCAGCAGGAGGGCAAGGTCGATCGGCATACTGCGTTTTCGGCGGGGGTGTCGCTTGGCTATCACTATGGTTTTACGGGGCAGGTGCATTGCATGGTGTCCAGTTTTGCGGACAACTTCCCGTTGTCGGCGCGTTTTACGATCGGCTACAGCACGGCCGGTCCGGGGAATGCTCTCGAAGCCCGACAGATCTTCATTAACGACGCGACCAACGGGTTTCCCGAGAAGAGCGGGCGGGTCTGGGAGTTTCGGTTTGACGCGTTGTATCCGGTGAAGATGCTGAACCTTCATCGCGCATATGTTTTCGCCGGTCCGCGATACGCGAAGTTCACGGGCAACTTCAAGTTTGTGGGCGGCAATGAAGATTTCGATATCCGCAGCGACCAGTGGGGTCTTGGTGGTGGCGTGCAGAGCTACTTTCGGATGACGCCGCGAGTCGATCTGGTGCTTACGGTGGGCGCGGACTACTTTTTCGAGAGCACGCTCACCGGGCATGATACATCGTATAGCCCGGACGGAGAGGATATCAACCCCCGTAACGACTACACGTTCGATGACGCCGACAAGGCGGTTGATCAGCCGGAGCTTGAGTTCCAGGTGATGTTCGGATTCAGCTACAGCCTCTGATTTCAACTACAAGTTGTCGAGATAGAGAAAGCGGAGTCGCTCGGTGGAGCGGCTCCGCTTCTTTGCGTCATTGAGAGTTATCGGTTGTTCTTGAACGACTTGTTCGGATAGCGGGGCGGTTGCGGTACGGTAACCGGTTCCTCTTCGATCTTCTGCTTGAGATACTCGATGGCTCGTTTGAGCTGGGCATCATTACCGTTGAAGGTGGCATGGGGGAGGTTGTCGACTTCGATATCGGGAATCACTCCGACCCCTTCGATCAACCAGGCGCCCTCGGGTCCGTACACGCCGGACTCGGCCGCTGTGGCGATGCCGCGGTCTACCAGGAAGTTGCTTGATGAGAGCCATATCTCGGCGCCGAGGGTGCGAGTTCCGATGATGGTCCCCAGACCGAGACGACGGATTCCTTCAGTAAGCATCTCACCGTCGGATACGGTGTATTGGTTGCAGAGGATGGCGATGTGTCCGTTGAAGGAGCCCTGCATGTTTGGATACGGCTCTCCGACCCGCCCGACCCAATAGAGCCAGGGGTGGCGAAGCAGTGAGGTGAGGATCCAGGAGTCGATGTTGCCGCCGTTGTTGTGGCGGGCGTCTATGATGAGTCCTTCCTTTTCGATAATCGGGAAGAACTCCCGCGCCCACTGGGCGTAGTCGTTGCTGCCCATAGCGCGGAGGTGGACATAGCCGATCTCGTTGTCGCTCTCCTTTTCGACCTGCAGGCGTCGGGTGTATTCCCAGTCGCGATAGCGGAGATCATCGGCGGCGCGAGTTGAAATCGGTTGGACGATAACCTGTCGTAGGTCGCCGTTTTTCGGTTTGACCGTCAGCAGCACCTGCTTGCCGACCTGTTCCCGGAGGAGTAACTCGATGCCTGTTACCGAGAGGGTGGAGACGCCGTTGACCTGCGTGATGACATCACCTTCGTTGATGTCGACGGTCGGCAAATCGAAGGGGGCGCGGTCGGACGGGAGATCGGGGTCGGTTCGGTAGATGTAGTCGACAAGGTAGCCGCCGGCCTTGTCGTCTCGGGAGAGCAGAGCGCCGAGCGAGGCGGCCGCGATGTTGTCCTCGCCGGAGCGCATGTCGCCGCCGTAGACGTACATGTGGAGGGAGGAAAGCTCACTGATCATCTCGCCGAGGATGTCGCTGAGTTCGTAGCGGTCGGTGACGCGGTCGACCAGGGGAAGATACTTGGTGCGCATTTTCTGCCAGTTGACGCCGTGCATATTCTTGTCGTAGAAGTAGTCTCGTTCGAGGCGCCAGGCATCGATGAACATCTGCCGCCATTCCCTGCGGGGGTCGAACGAGAAGGTCCAGCCGGTGATGTTCACCTGCGACTTCGACAGGTCGGACGGAGCGGTTGACGAAGCGTCGATCACGTAGGTGTCGTTGCCTTTGCGAACCATCAGCTTCTTGCCATCGGCGGATAGCTCGTACGATGAGACGCCGTCCATGAGGTTTTTGACTTCGGGGTCATCACTGCCGATGGCCAGCGCTTTGAGGCTTCGGTTGCTGCGATTGTCGCTTTCCCACGACAGCCAGAAGAGGTGACTGCCGTTGATCGAAAGGCTGCCGTAGTTGCCGGCGGGGACGGGTACTTTGACGATGCGTTCGATAATGCCGTCGGGATCGACCGTCACGGTGACGGTGCTGTCGTTCTTTTCGGCCGTGGTGTCTTCGGCGGTCACTTCGGTGGCGGGCTCGAATGGCGAGAGGAGGCCATCGACAAGTGGGATAGCGAACAACTCGGTTTGGTTGTCAAGATAGGGGAAGGGCTGGCGAGTTTGCCAGGGGTGGGTGGTAACCGGGCTTTCGTTGCGATAAGAGATCAGATAGAGCCACTTGCCGTCGGGTGACCAGACCGGGCGGTCGTCGTCGTAGCGCCCACTGGTGACCGGGATATTCTTTTTCGTCTCTACGTTGTAGATATATGCCCGCCAGAGGATGGCGCCGGCTTCGCGAGTGTAGGCGATCCATTTGCTGTCGGGTGACCAGCTGGGAGCGGATGGGCTCCAGCGCGGGGAGCTGTCGACCAGGGCGTGTTGTTTGTTCTCGAGGGAGTAGACCCAGACCTTGTTGTCTTTATCAGTGTAGGCGATGTGCTTGCCGTCCGGCGACGGAAAGCCTTCGAACTTCAGAACCGATTTGTTATCGGTGAGTTGGGTCTGTACGCCGACGCCATTGGCGGGGAGGGTCCAGAACTCGACTTCGCCCGATGAATCGGAGAGAGCGAGAAGCGTCTTGCCGTCGGGCATAAAGCGGGCATCGCGGAAGCGGACGTTATCATGGTGGGTGACGCGCACCAGGCGTCCTTTGTTGACCGGGGCAACGAACAGCTGTCCGCGGGCGGTGAAAACGACCCGGTCACCGTCGGGTGACGGGCCGGCGGCGGTGACGTAGTCCATCGGTTTGTCGACCCACTGCTCGCGGCGCTGGTCGAAGTCTGAGAGTAACGAGATCCGGAGTTTCTTATCGGTGTTGGCTTTGATGTCGTAGATGTGCAGATCGGCGCCGAGCTGGTAGGCGATGCGTCCTTCTGAAAGCGACGCGCCTTTGATATCAAAGTCCGTGTGGAAGGTGTGTTGTTTGAGTTCGCCGCCCGCCTGGGCCATCGACCAGATATTTTTCATGCCATCGCGATCGGAGACGAAATAGAGGCGACCGTTGAAGCACATCGGCGTGCGGTTGGTGCCGTCGAAGTCGCGCGTCATGTTGACAGCTTCGTCGTCGCCTTTGGCGAAGCGCCAGATCGATTGGGCCTTGCCGCCCCGGTAGCGTTTGGTGTGACTGCCGTTCGGGGGGAAGCGAGTGAAAAACAGGCTGCCGTCGTCACCGTAGGAGCCCTCGAACGCCTGGGCGAGGGGGACTCGTTCCATTCGGGCCGACTTCAGTTCGACCGTCGCCAGCTCCATCTCAGGCAGGGTGGCGAACGCGGCGGTGGTAAACAGCACCTTGCCGTCGGGTGTCCAGCCGTCGACATAGGAACCGTCGCCGTTGAACGTGAGCCGCTGGGGCAGGCCACCATCGATCGGCATGTAATAGACCTCGGTCGAGCCTTCATAGTTTCCCGAGAAGGCGAGGAAGCGGCCGTCGGGGGAGATGGCGGGTCGGTATTCGAGGCCGGGGTGGGAGGTCAGTCGACGGGCCTGTCCACCGTCGGCGGAGACCCGCCAGAGGTCGCCCTCGGCAACGAACACGAGCGTATTGCCGTGGAGGGCGGGGTACCGGTAGTAGCCGAGTCTACCGAGGTCGGAGGATCTGGGTTCGGTGTCCTGTTGATTGAACTGGCTGGCGGCTGTCAGGGGGATCAGAAGAGCCAGCAGGCAGGCGGTGATCAGACGCGTCATGGGAGACTCCCTTTAGTGGTGCGGTTGTCCGCTTAGGGCCGGTGCGTGTTTCTGGCCAATGTAAAGGAATGCTGGGGCGGCTGTCAACGTCACAGGTCCGGGCAGAGTAATACTGGTTTACCGGTTATGTTGAGTAGATTTACGAAACGGAAGGGGGGGAAGTTTCGGTTGCGCTCACCGAGGCCCATATTTCGTTCATCTGACCAGAATTCAGGGCTGGATCGTGATCTCTTTCGGCGGTGTTCTGCGCGTAGTGGGTAGGTCGAGGAGTCGATCGACGAGAGGATCGGCCGGCTCCGGCCCGGCTTGCGGACCGCTGGTGTTCGTTTGGGGGCGGACGACCGATTACAAATATGGGCTTTAGGGGTCCATAAATTACAGGCAGCGAGAACCTTTACCTTGAAAATTCCACCGCAGGGTGGTACTATACGTATCTCATGAATGACAACTTCATAGGCCATTATAGGATATTAAAGAAGATGGGCGCCGGCGGCATGGCGCGGGTCTACCTGGCGGTTCACCGCGACGTCCCGAATCTTCGCGTGGTCCTCAAGATCCTGACCGACCACCAGCTGGCCGACCGTTTCAAGCAGGAGGCGGACAAGCTGGCGCTGGTCGACGGGCATCCGAATATCTGTCGAATCCGGCATTTCTTCGATCATGGTGAGGACCTGGTGATCGCGATGGATTACATCGACGGTCCGACGGTGGAGCAGAAGATCCGCACGAGCGGACCGCTCGGCTATGACGAAGCGATTGCGATTGTCAGCCAGGTGCTTGACGTGCTTGAGTTCGCCCATTCGCGGGGGATATCGCACCGGGATATCAAGCCGAGCAATATCATGCTTGATGAGCACGGGCGGGTGAAGGTGATCGATTTCGGGATCGCCAAAGGGGAGACGGACCCGTCGATGACAGCCGTCAACGCCTATGCCGGGACGCCGGATTATATGGCTCCGGAGCAATTCGGCAGCAGTGAAGATACCAACTATGCGCTGACCGACATTTATGCCGTGGGGGTATCGCTGTACGAGATGCTGTGCGGTGAGCTGCCGTTCGACGCCAAGGATTTGTTTGCGATCCGGGATGCCAAGATGTTCCAGGAGCCGAAAAATCCCCGTCGATACCGCCCGGACATGTCCAAGCATCTGGAAGCGGTTATCTCGAAGGCGATGAATCGGGAGCCGGAGGGTCGGTTCCAGTCGGCTTCGGAGATGAAGCAGTTCCTGCTTTCGGGAGCGGCGCGAGATAATTCTCGTCGTACGCCGCCGCCGACTCCGGCGCCGGCGACGGTCAAGCCTCAGGGGAAAAAGAAAAGCGGCGTGGCGAAGTTGTTGGCGGCGGCTGCGGTTCTCGTGGTTCTGGCCGGGGCAGCGTATCTCTGGGGGCCGAAGCTGTTCGAGAAGGGATCGACGGAGGCAGTCCGCACGGAGCAGACCAAACCGACGCCGGAGGCGCCGGCCGTGGAGCTTCGCCCGGCGGTGCTGGTGTCACCGATAGACGGGAGCGCGGTGAGTGCGGACTGGTCGCCTTCGTTCGTGTGGAACCGGGTTGAGGGAGCATCGGCGTACGCGCTGGAGATATCGAACGATCCGCAGTTCACGGCGGGTGTGGATGTACATCCGACGGTGGATACTACTTTTGTGTTAGGCGAGCCGCTGGTCCCCGGAGAGCATTACTGGCGGGTGCAGGTTTCGGGCGACGGAACACCGGGAGAGGTGTATTCCGAGGTGCGCTCGTTTATGGTCGAAGCGGCGTCGGCTCCGCCTCCGAGCGAACAGCCGACCGGCGCCCCCGGCACGCTGGTGATAGCGGTTAATCTGCCGAGCACGATTTCGATTGACGGTCGGGTGCGGGAACGGAGAGCGACCGAATTTCGCGAGGAGCTTGATCCGGGAACGTACCTGGTGCGGGTCGAGAACAGTAACTCTCGCGAGCGGGAGCGGACCGAGCGGGTGACGGTCGTATCTGAAGAGGAGATCAGTCGGTCGTTCGAGTTTACGGAAGTCGCGACCGGGACGGTGCGGGTCACGAGTACGCCTGACGGGGCGCAGATTTTGATCAACGGTGAGATGCAGAACAGGGTGCGGACGCCGCACACGTTTACGCTGGGCGAGGGACGGTATGTAATAGGCGCAATCAGTGAAACGTCGGAGAGCCGGACGATGCAGGAGAACGTGGAGGTTCGGGCGGGGCGCCAGAGCGACGTGTCGTTTGATTTCGTTGCCGCCGGAGAGCGGACGCTGGCGGTTCAGCTTGCGGACAGTGTCGCGGCGGTGAAGAAGACCCTGGATGATGTCGCGCGGGCGTCGTCGGATTTCACATCGGCACAGGCGGCGGAGCGGGCGGGGAAGCAATTCGCCGATGGGGAGAAGTGGCGTGAGGCTGTCGAGCAGTACCGTGCGTCGCTGGGTTCGCTGGCGGCCGCACAGGGAGCAAAGGCTGCTACCGAGCGCGAGGTGAAGGCGGCGTTGGAACGGTTCGGGCAGGCATACCAGTCGCGCGATATCGACGCCGTCAGAGGTGAGTATCCGAACCTTCCGAAGGACGAGGCGAACGGGTGGAAGCAGTTCTTCAGCCAGGCCCGGGATCTGACGGTGCAAATGAGCATAGACCGGATGACGGTCGCGGCGACTTCAGCGGAAGTCACGGTGACGGTGCGGATGGTATTTTCGGATAGTGATGGGAAAAAGGATCAGTCGTTTCGCTGGTTAATCCAGTTTGAGGAGACCGGCAGCAATTGGGTCGTGGCGAAACGGCAAACGCTTTAGCATAGGTTTGAACAACCAGGAGGAGACCCATGAAACCGCGTAGCTTTAAATGGCTCGCACTGCTGTTCTGTCTCGCACTGATTCAGGTCAGTGTCTCGGCTGAGACGCTGTCCGAGTCAATCACCGGCGTGTTCACGCAGGTGTTGGATCTCAATCTTGCCGGACCGGGAGCGCACGGCAACCACTACCTGCCGAGCAACGTATCGACCAGTCAGGCGGTGATTTCGTCGCTCGGCAATCTGATTGCCACCAGTGCCTCTCAGTATCCATTGAGTTCCAGTTCGGTCGGGCTGACGTTCGACCTGTCTTCGGGCGTACCGGTGGCGACGCGTACGAGCGCCGGTCCGATTTTCGGTGAGCGTGCGAAGACGCTCGGCAAGGGGCGCTTGAACGCGGGGATGAACTACTCAACGCTCGATCTCGCGAAGGTGCGGGGTCTGCGGACTGAAGATATCGAGTTCGTGCTGCTGCACCAGAATATCGGCGACCCGACCGTGTACGGCGACGACCCGAACGAGCACGACTACATCACGCTCGATCTCGGTTTGGATATCGACGCGACCGTGGTGGCGTTTTACGGCACATACGGGGTGTCGGATCGGATCGATGTCGGCATCGCCATTCCGTATGTGACGGTGTCGGTGCAGGCCGATCCGTTTGCGCGGATGAACTCGTACACGTTTACGTCGAACGGCAGCGCCAACCACTACTTCGACGGGACTTCGGTCGACCCGACGCTCACGCTGAATCCCAGGGATGTCGACAACAGCGCCTCGGGAATCGGTGATATCGCACTTCGCGCCAAATGGCACGCTTATCAGGGTGAGAAGTACGATCTCGGCTTCCTCATGCAGGCGGTGCTGGCGACCGGTGACGAGGAGAACTTTCTCGGCCAGGGTGATCCGAGTTATCAAATTCGGATGATGGCGTCGACCACGGCGGGTAACTTCTCGCCGTATGTCAATCTGGGGTACAATATCCGGACGAGCGATCTGGCGCGGAATCGAATCGCGCTGGCGTTTGGCTACGATCAGCGTTTGTCCGATCTGTTCACGCTGGCGGTGGAGTGGAATGGCGAGTTTGAGACCGGCGACGCGATTCCGGAGCTGGCGTTCCCTGACGAAGTTGAGATTCAGGGACCGGAGATCAGCACGCCGACCAGAACCGCTCAGGCGGTCAAGCTGACCAATATCCCGATGTTCGAAAAGGACAACATCACCAACGCGTCGTTTGGTGTGAAGTGGACACCGAGCGCGAAGTTCCTGGGATATGCCAATATCATCCTGCCGACCAACGACGGTGGGTTACGATCGGATGCTATTACGACGTTTGGTATCGAGTTTAACTGGTAGTCAGGATATTGTCAGGTGTCGTCCGCTGCGGGCGGACTAGCGCCTGACAGAACAACTGCGCGTAGTAGCCCACTCGGGGACGGGTGGGCTACTCGTTTGTGGGGAAATCGCGGGGTGGCGTGGTGCCCGAGGAGGTACACCACGCACGCAGGCCTCGATATCGGTGCCCGAGGACGTACACCACGCACAATTAAAGATGGATTCCCAGTCAAGCTGGGAATGACAAAGCTGCGATTTGTCTGGAGGAAGAAGGAGGGCGGGAGAGTGTCTGGTTTACGTGGTGCCCGAAGAGGTACACCACGCACGCAGGTTTCGGTATCGCCACCCGGGACGGGTGGGCTACGTGCACTAGCACCCGACGAAACAAGACTCGTTTGTGGAGTTCAGAACCCACCCAGGATGGGTGGGCTACTCGTTTCGAAAGGGGCACTTTCTTTTGTTGATCGGTCCGCCGCGAGTGGCTTTTTTTAGGGCTGTATGGCATCGTTTGGACGGAAGGACTCTTCTCATGCACAAGATACTATCAATAGCCATAATCACACTCGCGCTCGCCTCATCGGCTCTGGGGCAGGGGGCCTCGCAGGGGACAGAGGAACTGGTGGTGGGAACAAAAGAGACCGCGCCGTTCGTAATGAAAAATGCTGATGGCTCCTGGACGGGGATTAGTATAGAATTGTGGCGCGGGATTGCTCAGCGACTGGGATATTCCTACCGAATTGAAGAGCGTGAACTCGAGGGACTGCTGGCCGGTTTGCAGGACGGTTCGCTGGATGTGGTAGCGGGAGCCCTGACGGTGACCTCAGATCGGGAGGAGGCGACCGATTTCAGCCATCCGTTTTATACCACGGGGTTGACAATCGCCACGACGTATGCCGGGAGCCGGCCCTGGCTGAGTGTGCTGAAACGATTGTTCTCTACGGACTTCCTGGCGGTGGTAGCGGCGCTGCTGGCGCTTCTGTGTCTGCTCGGGATAGTCGTGTGGGCGGTGGAGCGACGGCACAATCCGGAGCAGTTCGGCGGCTCGTTCTGGGAGGGGATCGGGTCGGGGATATGGTGGTCGGCGGTGACGATGACGACGGTCGGCTATGGTGACAAGGCGCCGCAGACGTTGTTCGGCCGTTTGATCGGGCTGGTGTGGATGTTTGCTGCGATTATCATGCTGTCGAGTTTCACGGCTGCCATTGCATCGTCGTTGACGGTCTCGCAGCTGGAGTCGAAGGTGCAGGGGGTGCAGGATCTGCCGAATGTCAGAGTCGGTTCGGTCCCGAACTCGACAAGTGCGGCATTTCTGGAGGACCGCTCGATTCGGTTTGCTGACTTTGCCACTCCCGCCGAGGGTTTGCAGGCGGTTTCCGAGGGGCGGATTGATGCCTTCGTTTACGACGCGCCGATCCTTCGGTATCTGGCCAAAACGGACTATCCGGGAAAGGTGCGGGTGCTGCCGGGGACGTTTTCGCGTCAGGATTATGGTCTGGCTTTGCAGCAGGGGAGTCCATACCGGGAGTCGATAAATCGGATCCTGCTGCAGGAGATCCGATCTCCGAAATGGGGGGAACTGCTGAAACGGTACCTGGGTGAATAAGCCCGTTCCGGGGGTATAAGAAGTTACTTCAGGGCGAGTGTTATTGAAGTTGCGGGGGTACGGCAAGGTGGATATACTGTGACGATGGAAGAGCGCTTCATTGGAAATTACCGGGTGCTGGAGAGGATCGGGGCCGGGGGGATGGCGCAGGTCTATCTTGCGGTGCACCGTGATGTCCCGAATCTAAAGGTGATCCTGAAGATCGTCTCTGACGGTCAATTGGCGGAGCGATTCAAGCAGGAGGCCGACAAGCTGGCGCTGCTGGACGGGAACGCCAATATCTGCCGAATCAGGCATTTCTTCAACGACGGTGATAATCTTGCGATCGCGATGGAGTATATCGACGGGGTTTCGCTCGACGACCGTTTGAAGCGGGACGGAGCGTTGTCGATTGAAGAGGCTCTGAAGATTACGGCGCGCGTATTGGATGTACTTGCTTTTGCACACCAGCGCGGGATCTTCCATCGCGATATCAAACCCTCCAATGTAATGCTCGACAAGGCGGGGAACGTCAAGGTAATCGATTTCGGTATCGCCAAGAGCGATACCGACCCAAACCTTACGCTTGCCGGTACGGCCTGCGGGACGCCCGCCTATATGGCTCCCGAGCAGTTCACACCGACGGCGACGACGAATTACGCGCTGGCCGATGTTTACGCGACCGGTACGACGCTGTTCTATCTGCTGACCGGAGAGCTGCCGTTTAAGGGCGACAACGAGTTTGCCATGCGGGACGCCAAGCTGTTCAATGAGACGCCGCGTCCGCGTTCGATCAAGCCTGCGATTCCCAAAGAGGTGGAAGAGGTCGTGCTGAAGGCGATGGACAAAGAGCCATCGGGGCGTTACCAGTCGGCTGAAGAGATGGCCACAGCGGTTGCCTCGGCGCTTGGCCGGGTTGTGCAGAAGGACAGCGAGCCCACGCGGGCGGCCGATTCGGGTACTGCTCGGCCGCAGGTGAAGCCGAAGAAGAAGTCGGGACTGCCGGGTTTTGTGATTCCGGCGGTGGTGGTGGTGCTGCTGGGGCTGGTCGCAGCGTATATCTTCTGGCCGTCGGGTCCGGGCAAGCCGAAGTTGGTATCGCTGACAGCTCCGGTTGGTGGCGAAGTGCTGACGACGGCTGAGCCGCAGCTTCGCTGGAATGATCCGGAGGGGCGGAGTTCGTTCGTGCTGGAATATGCGACCGACTCGGCGTTTTCGGGCAGTCGGACGATTGCCGGTCTGACCGGAGGATCGTATGCATTTCCGAGCGCGCTCGACAACGGCCGGTATTACTGGCGGCTCTATCCGATGACGGCCTCGGGTACCCCCGGAGAGCCTTCGCAAACAGCCATGTTCGTGGTGAACGCCGATCAGGCGGTATCGGGAGAGCTTCGCGTAAGCATCGCACCGTCGGGAGATGTGTTTCTCAACGATCAGTTGGTGGCCGAAGATGAGTCGAGTTTCGAAGAGCGACTCGATACCGGACTGTATGTCGTCAGGGTCGAGAACGGTGGTTCGCGCGAGAAGCGGTGGATAGACACGGTGGAAGTAGGCGCCGATGCGCTGGTATCGCGCAGCTATAGTTTCACGTTCCAGAGTGCGACACCCTCGCAGCCCACACCATCGCGGCCAGTCGCGGCGACGGGCGAGGTCCGGGTCGGCTCCAGCCCGCGGGGCGCGGATATCGTGATAGACGGCGAATTGCAGCGTCAGAAGACCAATTATACGTTCAAGTTGAAGCCGGGTCGGCATGTCATTGTTGCGGCGATGGATGTCGGGGGAGTCACCGTTCGGCAGGTTGACACGGTGTATGTGGAATCGAACAAGGTCCACAAAGTGGTGTTCGATTTCGAGCAGTAAAAACTTGTTGGAATACCCCGAACGCGGGTCTACCTTTTACACGTAATCCAGAAGTTCTATCATAGACAAAGGAGTTTCCATGAGGTTGCAGAGAGAATCTTCATGGCCGTCCCGTACTGTCTTGTTCCTGCTTATCTGTTTTGTGCTGTACGGAGGAACGGTTGTCTCGCAGGAGGCCACGGTTGCGGACAAACTGGCCGAGGCGCTCGACCACTACAATGCGCTTGATTACGACAAGGGGCTGGCGGTCACGGATGAACTGATCAAGCGGACCGATCTGACAGCCAGCGACAGTGTGGCGGTCTTTGAGGTGATGGCGATCATCACGTACGCCAAGGGAGAAACATATCTCCAGCAGGCGATTCGGTACCTGAACAAGATTTCCCAGATCGGACCGTGTGTGGTGCCGATGCCGCGTGATCTCTGGCCGCAGGAGCTGCGCGATACCTGGTACGGCATCGTGAAGGAAAAGGATGCGCTGACGTGCGACGAGCCGACGGGTGATATCAAGACCATTGCGATTATGGAGTTCGACAATTTCTCGGCCGGTGAGTGGCAGGAGAAGCTGGGTTTGATCAGCAAGGGGCTGGCGGATTTCTTCGCGTATGATTTCGCCAAGATCAGCGACTTCCGGGTGATCGAGCGCGACAAGATCGACTACATTCTCGATGAGATAGCGCTGCAGCAGTCGGGGAAAGTCGACAAGGCGACGGCGGTGAAGGTCGGCAAGATTCTGGGTGCGCGTTATATGGTGTTCGGCAGCATCACGCAGCTGGACAAGGACAATGCCCGGATGGTGGTGCGCGCAGTGAGCGTGGAGACTTCGGAGATTGTCGCCCAGGTCGATCGCGAAGGGAAGCCGGAATATTCCAAGATGGAGAAGGAAGCGGTCGAAGAACTGGCGAAGCAGCTCGACGTAACGCTCGGGGACGAGACGCTCGGCAAGATCCAGGAGGGTGGGACGGAATCGCTGGATGCGACAACGTACTACGCCAAGGGGCTCGAATACATGGACAAGTACGAGTACGCGGAAGCGTATGATTACTTCAAGAAGGCGTACGAGCTGGATAACGGCTTCATCGAAGCCAAGCGTAAAATGGAAATTTACCGTCCGCTGGCCGGTTGAGCCCGCGCTTACAGGACGTTTCACACAGAGAGGCGGCTATGATTCGAACAGTGCTGGTATTGGCTCTGCTGATGCTGGTCGGGTGTTCCCAGTCGTTCTATTCGCAGGGCCGCAAGCTGGCGGATGAAGGACAGTACGACCAGGCGATCTCGGCCTTCTACCAGGAAATAGCGGCCAATCCCCAGAGTATGGAAGCGTGGCGGGAGCTGGGGGTGGCATATTACGAACGGGGCGATCTCGACAAGGCCGAGGATGCGATCAAGCAGGCGGAGAATATCTCGCCGGATGCCCGGAGCAATCTGTATCTCGGGTTGATCAACGAGAAGCGGGGGATGACGGACACGGCGATTCGCGCCTACGGCGCGGCGCTGAGTCTCGATCCGGGTGGCGAGACGGCGAATCTCATTCGGGCCAATCTCGACCGGTTGTTGAGCACGCGAGCGCGGCGAGAGGTCGATCTCGCGCTGCAGAACGAAGCCTCGATCGATGTCGACACGATCCCGGACAATACGGTGGCGGTGGTTGATTTCGATGGTTCGTATCTGAGTCCGGAGATGCAGCCGCTGGCGACCGGGTTGGCGGAGTTTACGGCGATCGATCTTTCCAAGGTGAAATCGATCCGTGTGATCGAGCGGCTCAAGATCGACGCGATCATGGATGAGTTAAAGCTGAGCGCGAGTTCGGCGGTTGACCGTGCGACGGCGCCGCGTCTGGGACGTCTGCTCGGCGGGAAGCATATCGTGACCGGTTCGGTCCTTGGACTGGGCGATAGCGGGGTGCGACTCGACGGAGTGATCGTCAACACCGATGACAGCACGACGATCGTGACGGAGCCTACCGAAGCGCAGTTGCAGGAGGTCTTCAAGGCCCAGAAGCAGTTTGTATTCTCGGTGCTTGACGATCTTGGAGTCGAATTGACGCAGGCAGAGCGGGACGCGATATCCGAGGTGCCGACCGAGTCGTACCTGGCGCTGCTGGCGTATGGACGTGGCTTGGAGTATCGACGTCGGGGTATGTGGCGCGAGGCGGAAGCGTCGTTCTCCGAAGCGTCAACGATCGATCCCGGTTTCTCGGCTGCCGGTCGTGCGGCGGGAGAGATCGGAGCGGCACTTTCGATGGGCGGCCCCGGTTATACGGATGTCAATTTCGAGGCGGCGGTGACGTCGGTGACACAGGCGGTGCAGGCCATATCCGGCCTGGACACGCGGTTGATTTCGACGGCGATCAATATCAATGGCCTTCCCAATCTGAACCTTCGCCGGCCAGTGACCATGCCGCCGGTCGTGGGGGGAACGTCGACGGTAATCATACAGGGGGATCTCGATGGCAACTAAACGAACCCTTTGTGTGACGGCGATGGCTGTGGCTATCGTGTGTCTGATGGCGCCCGCCTCTTTTGCGCAGGTCATATACGGACAGCCGACCTCGGGTGACTTGACGGTGATGTACAGCTCGTGGACGGTTACGCGCGATACGCTGGAGACGACAATCAGCCAGCTGGCGATTCCGATCGGCGCCTTCTTTCCGATCCAGGACAATTTTGACATTTCATTTTTCGCAGCGAACGCGTCGAGTACGCTTGACGCCAATGACATGGGCGAGTACAAACTGGGCGGGCTCAGCGACGTGCGCGTGCAGGGAAATCACTCGTTCGCAAACGACCAGCTGTTGTTCAGTGTCGGCTTGAATCTGCCGACCGGCAAGCGTGCTCTCGATTTGACCGAGGAGTTTTTCGTGCTGCAGGCGCTGTCGACGAACTATCTCGAGTTCCCGGTGCGTCGGTACGGTGAAGGATTCGGGTTCAATCTCCTGTTTGCCGGCGCGACCGTGCTTGGTGAAAATATCAAGGGCGGAGCCGGCTTGATGTATCAATACTCCGGATCGTACGAGCCGTACGACGGTTTTCCGGATTACAATCCCGGCGACGTGATCAGCGCCAATGCCGGGGTTGATATCGAGAGTGGCGCCACCAACTGGACGCTCGACGTAATCTATTCGGTTTTTTCAACCGATCAGATTGACGGCATAAATACGTTCAAGCAGAGCCCGCAGCTGGATCTTCGCGTGGGGATGCGTCGTGCGGACGAGGTGCAGTCGTTTAGCGGTCAGATCGGGTATTTGATTCGCGGCGACAACACGCAGTACAGTGTGGGTGGGATCGAGCTCGATCCGTTCAAGCTGTATGGTAATGAGTTCTTTATCGCCGGTGCCTATGCGCGGCAGTTCAATACGCTCTGGCACATCCGTCCGGCGGCCGATCTTCGGCGAATCGGCGGCAACGACCTGAACGACGAAAGCTCGACGGTGTTCGGGTTCGGGGCGACGATCGGACGTGCGCTCGGCGACAAGCTGTCGCTTGACGGCGGCGTGAAGTTCTACACCGGCAGTGCCGATGGGGGCGATATCGACCTCAGCGGATATCAGATAACGTTCGGCCTCACGGCGACACGGTAAGGAGGATTGAGATGAAGAGAATTCACCTTGCTGTCGTGATCGTGCTGATCGCACTCGTGTCGGCTGGACTGTCGCTGGTTGGATGTTCGGAAAAGCCGACCGGGAGTGGTTTCCCCGGCGGTGGGAACCTGTCGCTGAATGCGACGCTCTCGACTACCGCCTTTCTGCAGAAGGTCGATCTGTTCCGGCTGCGGGTATTGGGTGTCGGTGTCGATACGACTTTCCTGCTCGATTTTGATGGCCGGTATATCAGCGGGCAGGTCGATGTACCTGCCGGCGAGAGGCTGACATTCATTCTGACGGCGGAAGAGATCATATCGATCGAGTATGACTCGACGGAAACGTTTGCCGATACGACGACAATCGTGATCTATCAGGGTGTGACGGAGTCGCTGGTGGCGCCGGGTGTGCAGGTGCAAATCAGTATTGCACTCGAGCCGACGGTGCCGATGGTGCGGTTGACACCGAAGTATACCCAGGTGAACGCCGGTGATCCGCTGATATTGGAGCTCACGGTTCATAATATCAGGAATCTCGGTGGCATCGCAGTTGCGATCGACTTCGGATACGCAACGCAAAACGTGGAGCCGGTGAGCGCACGATTGTCACCTTCGCTGGACTCAACCAGGGTTGGTTTCATAGCGGATTTTTTCAACGACAACACGTTGTATGTGGTTTACGCAATTGACACCGTGAATGGGCGGATTGTAGACGCGAACGGCAATGGACCGATTGCGGAGATCCGATTCAATACTCTGGCGTATGCCAGCGGACTTAGCCGGGTGCAGGATCTCTCCTTCACTGAGGCGACATTCGCCGACGCCAACGGTGACTCGATTCCGAGCGCGAACGTGTACCTTGAGGATGCGCAGGTTGAACTGGTGCCGCTGACGGACAGCGTGATCACTTTCCCGGACGCTGAACTGGAACGCGTGATACGTACTGCCGCCAACGTCCCCACCGGGGCGTCGATACGCCTGTCCGATGTCCTGAGCATAACGTACCTCGACCTGCGTGAGGGCGGTATTGCATCGATCGAGGGGATGCAGTCGTGCCTGAATCTGAGTTTCCTCGATATCGGGTACAACTCAATCAGCGACATGTCGCCGCTGGCGGGACTGCCGGCCTTGAGCAATCTTGGTATCTCGACGACTGGTGTTGAGGATGTTTCGTTTCTGGCGACGCTGCCGTCGCTTCGCACACTGGAAGCCTCGGGTAATGACCTGACTGATGCCGATGCAGCCGTGTTTGCGCAGTTGACGCAGGTTCGGAATCTGGATGTCAGCTTCAACCGGCTCGTGGACATCTCCTGGGCATCGGGGCTGCTGGAGCTATATCAGATAAACCTCGCCTACAATGACATCGTTGATGTCCTGCCCTTGCTGCAAAACGCGGAAGCGGGTGGGCTGAGCCAGTACGATATCGTTGATGTCACCGGTTGTCCGTTGAACGTCGTGTCCCAACAGACCTACATCCCGACGTTGCAGGAGACCTATCTAGTGACGGTCTACTATGGCACGAAGTAGCTAGTTTTCATATCGGGAATAAAAAGGCGGCCGGTGTACGATCACCGGCCGCTTTCCATTTCGTGCGAAGCGTCGGAGTTTTTACGGGCTGGTGAGGACGACGGTCTCGGCGGTTTTGGCGGTGTAGACCTGATCGACGGGAATCTCGCCCTGTCCGCCTTTGATCAGGACGATGCCGATAATGGTGATAAAGGCGAGGGTCTTCTTGCCTTTGCCCATCTTTTCGAGTTCGCCGGTCAGCTTGATCGGGGAGCCGTCGGTGGTTGTGAACTCACCCTTGGTTGCGATCTCCTGGAAGGCGACCTTGATCATGCCCGGTTTGCCGGGGGCGCCGGCCTTCTTGACTTCGGAAACGATAGCCTTACCTTCGGCGCCAGCTTCGACCAGCACGCGGTCACCGATTTTGATCGGTTCGGCAAGGGTGATGACGAGTGGCACGCCGCTGATGACGTTGCCGGACGAGATGGTCTGGTTGCCGACGAATTTGACTTTGACATCGGTGCCGGCGGGGAGCTGGAAGGTGGCGGCGCTGAGCGATCCGGCAATAAGGAGAGCCGCCAGGGCCAGTGCTCCGATGCGGCCCAGTGGGGTGAGTTTCGATACCCGGTTATGCATGTCTGTATTCCTCGTCTGAGTTTATTGTTGTCTATTTCGTCAGTGTCGGCAGGCGGTCGTTCACGGGCGGGTTGAAGCGAATGGTGACCGTCTTGCCGAGGTTTTCGAAGTTAATTTCGCCTTCCATGTTGAACAGCGAGTATTTGCCGGTCAGGATTTTCTTGTCGCTGGCGCTCTTGCCCCACATCTCCGGGGCGTTGAGGGTGTCGAGCGCGACGTGGATGTCATCGCCGATCTTCCATTCAAGGCTGTATTCGAAGCCCTGCAGAATCTGTGACTGGTCCGACCAGGTGGCGTCCTTACCGCCGGGCGTAACTTCGACATGCAGGTGTCCCTGGCCGGGGATGGTCTCGGCCTTAAACGTGAAGGAGCGCCGGGTATTCCACTTGTCCGCCTCACGCAGATACCGGTCGATGGCCTGCACGCTCTGGGCGTCGACGGCGGGATCGAGCTGGGCACGGATGCGGCGCAGTTCGGAGACGGCGTCGCCAAGGCGGTAGGAGGCTCTGGGGTTGCTGTTGATCTTCTGAATGAGGTCGTCGAGTTCGACACCGGCACGCTGGGCGACGGCCTGCTGGACTTTGCGCTGGGTACGGACCTTCAGGTTGGTGACAAGCGCCTGGCCGAGAACCTGTTCGGCTCGGCTGAGATCACGCGCGTAGGTGCGTTCGTTGAGCTGGACCTGCTCGACAATGACGCCATAGGCGGCGGTGTCGGCGCGGTTGGCGATATAGCGTGTGAAGAGATCCCAGTACTGCAGGGCGCGATCGGAGCGTGTGTAGAGCTCGGATTTCTCGTCCCCCTGATGGAAGGCGTCGAGATCGGAGACGATAGATTCGTGTTCGTCGGTCAGTATGATCGAGTTGTCACCGGGGTTCAGTTTGGGCCAGAGGGTGCTGTCGGCGACCACCGAGGCGAAGCGCCCGATGACGCGATCGAGCTGCTGGACCGCTTCGGCCATGTTGAACTTCGCATAGAAGTTCTGGATGCGGTCGGTCGGCGGTATGAAGCGCGGGAAAAGCCATTTGACGGTCAGCGAACGTTCGTAGCGATCGTATTCGTTGGTTATGCGCCGTCGGTCTTCCTGCGAGGTGTTTATCACATTGCCCTTGTACTGCTCAACCACCGATTGCTCCGTGTCGGTTGCTTTCGGCAGCAGGTACATGAAATGCCAGAGGAAGGGCAGTGAAAAGATGATTATCCATATAATGCTGAGAACCGCCGCGTACTTCGACAGCTTGCGGAAGAACGATATCTTGCGGTTGCGCACGATGGCGTTCATGAGCCAGTAGAACGGTTCCTTGACTCCAGTCGGGGAGATGCGTTCCGGCGGTTTGTAAATCGATCGGCCAACATCGGTGCCGATCTTCTGCGGCGGCTGACCGGTGTTGGAAACGAAAAAGACCTGGAAGTCGAGGGTGCGACCGACGACTACTTTCAGGAACTCGCGCAGTTTGACGAGGACATTGCGGACACTGCCGGCCCAGGCGGGGTTGCTCGATATGCGGTTACTGGAGAGGACCTCGTCGAGAAAGCGTTCGAAGTCTTCGGCGAGGACGTGTTCCATGTCGGGGGGGACGAGCACGACCTGGTTGTCGCCGCTGAAGCCGTCGAGCAGATCAGCCTTGGTGATGACCAGCGCGATCGGGACCGGAAGTCGCGATGATAACGGCGCGAGGCGTTCGAGCTGGGCGACAAAGGATGCAACGTGGGCCTGGGTCTGGAGTTCGGCCTGAAGTGTTTTCGGGTCGAAGAAAAACAGGAGGCCGTCGGCGTTGTCCATGAAGTCGGTGACTTTTTCGGTAATGTCGGTCCGCTCGGAGATGGAGACCGAGTTGCCGGGGTAGTCGTAGGAGACGACCGAGAGTTTCTTGGAGCGATCGAGGATGGCGTTGAACTGAAGGATCTTGCCGCTCGCGCTCGGGTCGGGGAAGCGTTGTTCGCCGCGCTGGTCGACCATGGTGCCGACATCGGAGGTGACGCCGAGTCCCCAGATCGACCGGAAGTTGGAGAGGAACTCACCGGAGGTGGCGTTGTCGGTGACGGAGATCTGCAGGTCTTTGGCGATCTTGCATTCTTCGTTGAGGACCGTGAAATAGACGGTCTTGCCGGAGTTGGCGTGGCCGTAGACACCCACGCGGATGCCTTCGGGCCAGCTCATGCCGCCGCCGGAGCCGGCGTCCTTGCCTTTGGATTTGGAGGCCGCCTTGGCCCCCTTCTGGAAGATCTTGAATATCTTTGCGAAGCCCACTGTATACTCGCTGCCTCAGGTATGGGGCTATTTGCCGCTACTCTGGAGAGTGTTAGCCCGTTGCTGGTACTCCTGTAACCGATTGTCGGAATAATCCTGCCATGTCAGCGGCACGTAGACGGCGAGGAATATAAACAGCGCGATAATCAGGCCGTAGAAGAAATAGGCCGGGTTGCGCTGTGAGAGAATCAATCGGAAATAGCCGAAACTGGAGAAGGCGCCGCGCAGTTTGCCGCCGAGTTCGCCGAATGCGGTCTTGACGGTTGTCCAGAAGGAGGTCGTCTTGATGTAGTTCCAGTCGCGGAGGAACTGGTCTATCTGGCGATCGCGGGCGCCAAGCTTGTTGAAGAACTCGATACGCTGAAGATGGAACTCGAGCGAGGTGCGGTCGGCGATCATCTGCTCGCCGAGTTCGCGCCGTCGGCGGGCCAGCTCCAGGACCTTCATGGGGTCGCTCATGGCCTGGAACTCCTCGGGGGAGAGGTTGGGGCGCAGGCGGCCGCCGAATTTGTTCATGTAGCGCGAGATCTCTCCGAGCAGGAAAGAGCGGAGACGATAGTTGTTGTTGAGGCCGCCCTCGGCGAAGAGCAGCGGGACAAGATGGTTCTCGAAAAACGGAATGTCCTGCTTGACGCCGCGCAGTCCTCGCACGTAACCGTACGCCTGCGCCGACTGACCATCGGTGTCCGCCTCGGACTCGAAAAACGTGATGAGCACCTGGACGGTGAGCTGGCGCAAATCGGAGCTGGTCAGGGGACTCTGGCGAATTTTGCTGAGGAAGTACTGGTCGACCTCGACCGCTTCGTTGCGCTGCTGACGCAGAGCCTGGAAGACGGCGATGATGCCGTTGTAGGTCTGCAGGAAGGCCTCGGTCTCGAACTGCGCGTAGGTGTTTTCGTAGGTATCGAGATACCCGAAGAGGTTGTCGATATAGGTCTTGATTTCCATTGCCATGTCTGCTATCCGTTGCCGCTATACGGCATATACAAAGAGGTCGGACTGGTTTAGGCCGGAGAGCTTCTCTACTTCGCGAGCGCCCCGGAATATAAGCGTGATCTTCGAGACGGCCGGTGACTGCAGCATGTCCATGGCGTGCAGTGCAACCTTGTCGCCGTAGGTGACGGCGTCGACGTCGACGGGATCGGTCTCACCGAGCCCGCGGGCTTCGTTGAGCCCGATGCGGACCTGCATGTTGTTCCACTCGGCGATCGAGAAGAGTTGTTTCGACATCAGGATGACGGTATCGCTGATCGGTCGGGGGGCCTGGAACTGGATAGTGAGATAGCTGAGTTCGCCCACCCTTTCGGCGCCGATGGTATCGTAGTTCGAGATTCGATAGGTTTTGCCACTGTAGGTGAGGGCGTCGGTAGCGACCGCCTGTTCGCCCAGCTGTTCGCGCTTGAGCTGGGCCAAAAAGCCGAGGATGGCGCGGAGGGTGGCGACGGTGGCATCGATCATCTTTACCTGCGAGCCGATGTCGCGGTGGTTGTATTCGGCGAGCAGGAAGGCATCGACCGAAGACATGAAGCGGCCGACATCGGACTTCTGCTCTTTGATGAAAAACCGTTCGTTGAGATAGTCTTTCAGGCCCGGCCGGAAGTTCAGCAGGGTGGTGAAGACGCGGAAGAGACGTTTGAAAAAGACCACCATCTCCATCGGGTGACCGGCGTTGCGGCCGACCGTGAACTGATCGAGCGAGGCGGAGAGGTGGTAGCCGAAGTGATACATCGTCTCTTTGAAAGCGACCTGGAGACTGGTGCTCTGATCGGAGAGGGCGCCGGCGGTGGCGATAGCGCTGTAGGCGCGCGACGCGAGCGACAGCAGGTTCTCCATGCGATTGCGCAGGTCGATTGCCTTGGCGGCCAACTGCTCATCGGCGCTGACACTCAGGCAGGGAGGATAGTATCCCGTCGCGAGTGACACATCGCCGCCCTCTTGCTGGAGCTGCGCTATCTGCAGCAGGTTGCCTTCGGGAATCGCCGGCTTTTTGCCGAGGTGGAGCGCACACGCGCTGACCAGATAGGGCAGGCGCGGGACCGCTTCCTGCGGGTCCGGATCGCCGACCGGCTTGCGCGAGCCGGGACTGATGGCGAGCCAGACGGGGATTGTTGATTCGGTCAGGTCTGTCTCAGCGAACAACGCCGAGCGGTTGCCTTCGTTGATTTCAATATAGTGCCCGTCGGGTGTGACTGCCTGGCAACGGGTGACTTCGACGCGAAGCCGGGAGCCGACGACTGAGAAATTCAGGGAGAGCGACGGTTTGTCGGCGGTCTTTTTGACCAATCCGAACCTGTCGGCGGTAGAGAGGGCGTGCCAGCGCACCAGATCGCGGAAATAGGTTTCCTGATCCTTGAGATGCTGCTGGGTAATCAGCATCCCATCCTGCCAGTTTACGGAATATAAGTTCAAGTCACTCATTGTCTTGCCTCGAAGAAATCGTGATCAAGGTATCGTCCGTTACACGTAATGTCAACAATATAAGCATCCATGTTCATTCACACGTGGCTGGTGTAGCCTAAGTAGCCGGCCTTCGGTTCGGCGCCGAGTCGGAATCCGGAGCGACGGGTCAGAATGCGAAGGCGGTAATCAAGATCGCCGGGCATACAAACCTTCAGGATGGCTTCGAGTCGTTTTCTCAGTGGTTTTTCCGGGAGGAAGTCCGGCACGTCGTTGGGGGCCACGTTCGAGAGGGTGACGAGGTAGCAGGAGTCGCATTCAACGAACGAGTCGCCGATAGTGGTCTCTTGTCCGAGCCTCAGTTCCGGATTGCCGAGATGGTAGTGCAATTCTTCGGGTATCTCGAATCGGGCCGGTATGTTTTCGGTTATGTGGCAGGGGTAGTTAAAAAAGAGCGAGACTGCCTTTTCAACGAACACCGGATTGCCCGCCCAGAAATGGAAGGTGGGCAGAAGAGCGGTCCACATGAGGCGGTCGTCGAGAGCCGACGCGGCCTCTTTCGAGGCGAAGCCGAACAGGTCAAAGAAGCGGCTGATATGCGAGCGGTCGATAAAGTCCTGGCGATACTGCATGGCCAGGAACTCACTACGTCCTTCCATGCGCTCGACGGCGGCGTCGAACGGGGCGAGCAGGCGGCGGGATTCTTCGTCCCATTGACTCGAACGGTTGGTTGCTCCCGAGATGCCGTAGAAGAACTGGTAGGGGAGAGTGTCCACAGCACTGTCGGCACCGACATGGAGGGTCACCCGAGTCTGCGGTGTGAGTGGGGTGCCCGGTTTGGGCTCCTGTTGGTGAACTTCGCCGCGATAGTTCTCGTAGTGGCCGACCGCGAGCATGTTGATATTGACCGGTTCGATCCCGAGTTTCATCAGCGTGACGAGTGCGGTCGTGATATGGAACGGGTGTCTCCGACTGCAGAAGTCGGGCATGATGTGTTCGACCGGTTTCATGTGCGGGTGCTCTTGATCTGGAACTGGGTATTGACCGGAGCGCGCGACTTGAGGAACGCGCCGAGCCGTGTCTCAAGAAGCGATACTTCATCATCGGAGCAGAACTGTTTGCCCGGTATAGTGATATCCACGACGATACAGCGACGAATGCCGGTCGTTGTACGCTGAATACCGTTGGAGCAGAGGGCTTTGTCGATGCGCGGGTCGAAGCTCTTGGCCCAGCGGGCGACCTCCTCGAAGCTCAGGGCGCGGTCTCGTGAACGGAGCCGGAGCGTAACCTCGTCGACTATGTCCTGCCGAGACTTGGCCGGGATGCCGCCGGTGGTGGTTAGTACGCTGACGGCGTCGGCGATCCCCGGGTGGCTTTCATAGAGGTCGGTGATTTCACCTTTGTCGATACCGTTGGCGTCGATCCCCCCGGTCACGGCATAGGTGATGGTGAGGGAATCGGGGGGGAGATCCAGACGCTGGGAGTAGTCGAACCAGATGACCAGACGGTCGTCACGCTCCTCGAGCGCATAAGAGGCCTGCGTGGGGTCGGCCTGGATTTCGTGGCGGGGTCGATAGACGGCGCCTTCGGAGTCGACGACTTCAGTAATGCCGAGAATCGTGTCGAGATCCTCGGGCAGTTCGATTTCGACCAGCCGATTGCCGCCGGTGTGTTTGAAGAGGCGCTGCTCGCTCCGATTGGTGACGAGGACACACGAGAAGAAAGCTTCGACCGACCGACCGAGACTCTGCTTGTTACCGTCGGGAGGCAGGTCGATGCGAATCCAGTAGCACGGGTCACCGTCGGAAGCGACCAGGATGCCGTGGGCGGCGAGTTTCCGGGCCAGTTCGGGGTCGGGCGGTCCCATCTGCCAGGTCCGGCAGAAATTCTCGGAGAAGGAGACAAAGTGGTTTTCCAGGCGGCCGAACAGCTGCGCCGAGGTGCGGAGGCCGCCCCAGTCGACGGGCATATCGTCGCCTGCGACGAGGCGCTCGAGGGAGAAGGTCAGGCCGGGACAGAACCCGGCGTCGCCGTAGAAGCCGCCCTGGGCGGACGACGGGTACCAGCGTCCCCAGCGAAGCTGCCGGAGGGCATCATTGTCACCGTTGAGAAAAAGATGGCTACCCGCGATATCGGACGGGTCGCCGGCGTAGGTGACGGCGAGGTAGACGCGTTCGGGGACAAGTGTTCCCAGCGTCGCACCGGGCGACGGTTGCTGGTCACCAGACGCGATATCGATCAGCGTGTCTCCAGCCTGAACGAGCATGTGGGTGACCGTCGCATTGATCAGTTTCTCGGTACGCTGGGGGGCGAAGAAGAAGGTCTGCCCGGCGTCGCGCCGTTCCTGATAGAAGAAGCTGGTGTGGCGGTCTACCTCGACGATCTCGTCGGACGGTGTGCAGTGCATAACCGTGTAGGCCGGAACCGGCCAGCGCCGGGCTTCGGGGTAAAGCGAAGTCATCAGCGCTTCGGTGGCGATCTCCCAGAGGTTGTCGACGCGCTTATCGATACGGGCCAGCTGACTGGCATAGAGCTGGAGCATCAGCTTGAGGATCGGATCGAGGCGGTCGGGAGATTCGGGGATATCGGAGTTCCACGAGCGCATTTCCCGGTGCATGGCCGCGAAGATGTCATTCTGCGTGAGTGCTTTGGTGTCTCTCATATCATCCCAGCTTGTAGTTCGCTTCGAACTTTTTCTCTTCGGCGCCGTCCCGGTAGTTGCCGGTCACTTTCACCGAGATGCCGAGGACGTGCGAAGCGGAGTCGGTTCGGCTGGTGAAGGAGACGCTGACGTTGAAGAGGCGGCGTTCGAACTTGTCGATGGCGTTACGGAGGCTGGCGCGCACTTCGCCCTTGTTGGCGGCTTCGAGATCGGAGAATTCCATCTTCCAGACGTCACAGCCGAACTCCGGGAGGAAGTCAATTTGACCCAGACGCGTAGACAACAGAAGGCCGACGGCGTGGAAGATTGATTCCTCCATGCTGTCCGCCCTGTTGAGGTATCCATTGCGAAGTGTCAGGGGGAGTGCAAGTCGATCCATAGCGTCCGTCAGTTGAGGTTGATTATGTTACCTTTGATTTTGACCATCGCGCCTTCGGCCTGATAATTGACGCCGGCTTTGGTCTGCAGGTTCATTTTCGCGTCGACCTTGAAGTCGCCGCCGGCTTTGACCTCTATATTGTTGTCGGCCTCGAGGGTGATCGTCTTGCCCTTGATTTTGATATCGCCCTTGCTTTCGACATTGATCTTCGGTCCATCCATCGTCAGCAGGAGGCTGTTGGCGCCGTCCTTGGTGGTGATAAGGATGTTCTCACCGCCCTGTTCATCACTGAACAGAATCTTGTTGCCGCCTTTGGTAGTGAAGACGCGCACTTCGGGCGGCTTGGCTGTTGATTCGGCCGGTGGTTTGGCAGCCGAATGATAGAGGAAGCCGAGAATAACGGGGTGAGCGGGGTTGCCGCGATCGAACCCCACGATGACTTCGTCGTCGATTTCCGGAAGGGTCATCCAGCCACGCTCCGGGCCGGCGTGGGGGACGGCGAGGCGCGCCCATATCGGGGCGATCTTTTCGCCGAGCCACTGGAATTTCACCTGCACCCGACCGAGTTGCTCCGGGTCTTCGACATCGGTCACGCGTCCGACGACGAGAAAGTCCATGAAGGCGCGTTTTGAGATCAGCGTCGGGTAGGCCATATCGACCGGGACGCATTCGAATTCGTTGGAATAGCCGCCGGCTTCCAGCTTGTGTCTGACGGCCATCACCATATAGACGCCGTTATAGATTCCGGCACTGGAGACTCTGATGCTATGGCCGAGTTTGACGCCGAGTCGACTCGAGACGCCGGTGCACTTCACCATGCGACCGATACTCCGGTCGACAGCGCCCTTAACCGAGGTGCTCAGGCTGCTCTGGTCGGTCGCGTGGCTGGCCTTAAGCAGGAAGCCGTGTTGCTGCGGAAACATGTCTCCGGAGGCCCTGATCGATTTGCCGAATTCGCCCGACGGCGAACCGGAGCCTTTGTCCTGTTTGGCCTGGAACGGTTTGGACTGGAGGTAGTCGTAGGTGCCGGCTTCGTAACGCATCGGGGCGGTGCCGAGCGCGACCGAGAAGGAAGCGAGATCCTCGCGGAACGTGAGATCGACGTCGGCGCCGAGTGGTTTCTTGATGATGCGGAACTCCTCACCGTCGTAGAACGAGAAGGCGCCGTTCGAGGAGGTCATTCGCTTTATGAACTCGAAATCCGTCTCTTCGTACTGCAGGATGGAGTCTTCGCTCTTGCCGAAACTGTCGCAGGAACCGACCGTAATCTTGTAGCTTCGCATCGTATTCTGGGCCGCTTTGTCGGGGCTCATGTTCTTGAAATCGCGAATGATCCGGGCGCCGTCGGCGGCGATGGTCGGGCTGGAGGCGTGGAAGACGAGCTGGTTGGTGCCGTCGATGTCGTTGATGGTTTCGACATTGACAAGGATGCCGACAAACTTGAGGTGTTCCTGATCGGGTCCTCTGCCGCCCGCCGGCTGGATCGTGAGGGAGAGTTCCTGGCCGAGCCACCCGGTCATTCGGGAGACATCAGCGAATTCGTCGTCGGTGGCCAAGAGGCCGAGCCGGACGCGCACACTGCAATCGTGGTGGCTGTCGACGTGCTGCTTGATGTCTATTTCTTCGATCTCAACGGAGAGTTTCGATCCTGCAATCTGGACATCCGCTTCAATCGGTATGCTAACGGAGGACTGTGGCACCGGCTTGTTTCTCCATCGTGTTGGTGAAAGGAAGGCAGGCGGACGGGCGGTTGGACCCGTCCGCCACCATCGTCGTTATTCTTCCCACCGGTTGTCGATTTCGGCGTCGCCGATCACGAGCTTGCGGCAGGAGATGTGGAAGATCTCGTAGATCTGTTCGTCCGGATTGTGCTTGATGTGGGGGATCATCTCTTCGTAGTGCGTGATGAACCCTTCTTCCCAGGTGAGTTCCTTCATGGTGGAGTCATCCGGGCTCTTGAAGGTCACCTTACCGGCTTTCCAGTTGGGCTTGGACGAGTCCATGGCCCAGCGGGCGAGATCGGACTTCTCGTCCGATTCGCGGACGATTTCGATCAGGCCGGCGTGGGCGCGGTCGGACGGGCGACCGGTTTCGTCTTTGGCGGTGTAGAGAGAGTACTTCACCGAGTAGACGTTTTTGTAGGCAACGCCGTCGACTTCAACAATTGGTCTGCGAGCCATTCTTTGGTCTCCTTGTTTTCGCGAGCGGGTTTAGACTATGTTGGTTGCTTTAGATTTCGTTCTCAGTCACTAACGCGCGGAAATGGGGGCGAACCGCTCATGTCGGGCGCGTTTTTGCGAGAAAAAACCGGGGTGAGCCAGGCCCACCCCGGGGATTCGTTCGACCTACTTGTCCTTGACGTTGGTCTGGTCGCCTTCGCCCCACGCGACGAATTCGATATTGAACGATTTCGCCGGGTATTTGGGATTGAGGCTGACTTTGACGTCGACTTCCTGTCGCTTCCGCATTTCTTCGTCGGCGAAGATGTCGATCTTGAAGTCCTGCAGAATGTTGTCGGTGCCGGTAATCGCCTTCATGAAGGCGTCGATATCACGGCGCATGGTGTCGATGAACTTCTGATCAATGACCGTGAAGGTCTGTTTGTTGAGGTAGTTGCGGAGCGTCTTGTACACGTAGTCGTAGGTTCGCCGGATGGAGTAGTTGTTGAACGTCTCCTTGGTGTAGAGGGTCGACGAACCCATGGCGACCGGGGCGCCTTTGAAGTCAACGATCGGGTTGACGCCCTTCTCGTTGATCTTGCTGGCGTCCGGCTGGTTGGCCTTAAAGCGCAGGTGTTTGGCTTCGTTCACCTTGCCGTACTTGAAACCGGCCATCGGCTGCTGCATACCCTGGGTGAGGTCACCCTGGTACATCTTGCCGGCGATGGCGGCCGACGGCGGCACCCACATGTCGTCGTCCTCGAACTGGTTGGCGTTGCGAGCCAGCACGTAGTTGGCGAAAACGGACATGTACTGCTTGAAGGAGTCGATGCCGGCGAGGGTGGCGTAGCTCGGATCTTCGAGCATATCCATGACCTCTTCGAATTTCTCGAGGTTGGGCAGATCGGTGAGGATCTGGACCTTGTTGGGCATGCCGAGCTGGCGGGCGAAGGTGTCGATGGTTTCGACGGAGCCGAGCCATCCGGGAACGACGCACATTCCGAAGGCGTCGGTGATGTCCCACTCGCGGAAGAGGTCGGCGACCTCTTTGCAGAGGGTCTCGAACTTCTCGCGATCGTCGGGATTGGCGAGCTCTTCGGCGCCGACATTGGCGAACCAGGCGTTGACTTTCTCGTCCGGTTCCTGCTGGGCGTTGGCGAAGAACTGCGCGATCGCCCGGTAGGTGGATTCGAGTTCGCGGCTGGCCCGGTGGACTTTCTTCATGTTTTTCTCGAGATTGGCCTCCTTGGAGGTAGCTTTCTCGGTCAGATCCTTGCGGATAGCATCGGGGCTATCGCCCTGGGCGAGGGAGTCGACCCAGATCTGGAGGCGCTGCGCGAGGAGCTTGCGCTGTTTCGCGAAGTTGTCTTTGGTCAGGAAGTCTTTGCGCTGGAAGTCCTTCTTGGGATCCAGCCATTCCACGCCGCGGACGAGGTCGCCGTCGCTGGTCTTAAACGACGGGAGCAGGGAGGCGAGTTTGCTGAAGTCGCCGAACTGATCGCCGAGGATAGAGGCAAACTCGTCATCGGATATCTTCTCTACGACCTTCTCGGCGGGCGCGGGCGCCGCCTCTGCGGCCTGCGGTTCCATTTCTCTTTTTTCTTCGTCAGCCATGACTGATTACCTCATTCTTACTCACTGAGAAGGTCTACGTAATACTGAGCGACTTTGAGCAGCGCGGCTTTTTTCTCTTTGTCTTCGAGAATCTTCTGCAGCGCCTTGTTCTTCTTGAGCTGTTTCTCCAGGTCGTTCATCATTTCCTTGGCGTAGTAGGTTTCCTGGAGATAGTCGTTCTGTTCGATCAGCTCTTTGGACGAGAAGTCCTTCATCGCGCGAATCTCGAAATCGGCGTTGATCGGCTCGCCCTGTTCGGATTCCATGTCGACGTTGAACGACGGCTGGAACTTCTCGAACACCTCTTTGAGGTTGGTGCATTTCACCGGTGTGACGTCGGCCTCTTCGTCGCTGTTGAGACGGGCCGCGTACAGGATTTTGTTGGACGGCAGCAGTTCGACCGGAATCGAGTCATCCTTTTTGACCCGTTCGACTGCTCCGAGCATGAATTTCGCCATGTCGTCCTCCGCTAGTCTCTATACATGTTACGCGTGTTTGTCGGTTTTGAATATGTAGTTGTCGCCGTCGACATCGACCGTGACGCGACTCCCCGGCGATACGTCGCCGGTGATTATTCGTACTGATAACTTATTGATTATCTCTTTTTCGATAATGCGCTGCAGGGGCCGGGCGCCGAGTTCGAACGTATAGCCGTCGGCAGCCAGCTTCTTGCGGGCGGCATCGGTGAGACCGGTCGAGATGTTCTGATCCTTGAGCAGGATCGCCAGCTGGTCGAATTCCAGACCGACAATGCGCTCCACCTGTTCGGGGGTGAAGGTGTGGTAGACGATGATGTCGTTGAGTCGGTTGAGGAACTCGGGGCGGAACTTGGTGAAGAGGAATGCACGGACCTGGTCCATGTCGACTTCGCGCTTTTCCCGGTCGGCGTCGAGGATCAGGTCGGCCGCATAGTTCGACGTCAGGATGACGATGGTGTTGGAGAAATCGACGGTGCGATTCTGACCGTCGGTGAGGCGGCCATCATCGAGCAACTGCAGGAGAATGTTGAATATCTCGGGATGGGCCTTTTCCACTTCGTCGAACAGGATAATCGAGAAGGGTTTGCGTCGGACCGCTTCGGTCAGGACACCGCCCGCTTCGTAGCCGACATAGCCGGGAGGGGCGCCGATCATCTTGGCGACGGAGTGCGATTCCATGAATTCGGACATATCGAGACGGACCATCGCGTTTTTGTCATCAAACAGGAACTCGGCCAGCAGCTTGGGCAGATAGGTCTTGCCGGTGCCGGTGGGGCCGAGGAAGAGGAAGGATCCGACCGGGCGGTTGGCCGGTTTGAGGCCGGCGCGGGCCTTGCGGATGGCGTTGGCGACGCCCTTAATGGCGTTCTCCTGGCCGACGATGCGGGCCGAGAGATGGGCCTCCATATTGACAAGGCGGTCTTTCTCGGCCGTCATCATCTTGGCGACCGGGATACCCGTGCGTCGGGCGATGACGGCGGCGACATCGGCATCGTCGATATAGTGGTTGTCCGGCAGTTTATCAACGACACTCTTGAGGGCGGTAAACTTGTTTTTCTGCTCCTCGAACTGCTTTCTGAGTTCGGCGTAGGGGAGACGATCGTTGCTCATTTGGCACCTCCTGCGCCGGCCTCGACCCGGTGGCCCCAGAAGTCGTGCAGGCGACCGAGCTGGCGTGAGAATTCATCGTGCAGTTCGTAGAGCTTGTCGAACGCGTCGGCGTCTTTGGCCGGGTCCTTTCCCTGACAGGTCGCGAAGTGTGACTCCAGGTCGGCGAGCTGCTGTTCCAGCGCGGGGAGGGCTTCGCGTGCGAACTCCTCTTTGACACTGAATTCCGAGCCGGCTTCGTCGACGATATCAAGGGCGATGTCGGGGAGGTTGCGTTCGCTCAGGTAGCGTTTGGCGAACTTGATGGCTCCAACCATGGCATCTTCGGTATAGCTGATGTGATGGTGCTTTTCGTACTTGGGAATGACGCCCTTGACGATACGGACGCAGTCATCAAATCCGGGTTCGCCGACTTTGACTTTTTCGAAGCGGCGGTCCATGGCTTTGTCTTTCTCGAGGTACTTGGTGTACTCCTCTTCGGTGGTGGCGCCGATCAGGCGAAGCTGACCGCGGGCGAGGGCGGGTTTGACCAGGTTGGCCGCATCCATGCCGCCTGACGAGTTGCCGGCGCCGACGAGCATGTGGATCTCGTCGACGAAGAGGATTACCTTACCGGCCGACTTGACAACGTCGCCGATAAGAGCTTTGAAGCGCTCTTCAAATTCGCCTTTGTATTTGGCCCCGGCGACCATGGAGCCCATGTCGAGTTCCATGACCCTGACGTCTTCGAGAAGTTTCGGGACTTTCTTGTCGATCACGGCCTGTGCGAAGCCTTCGACGATCGCCGTTTTTCCGACTCCGGCGCCGCCCACGAGAACCGGGCTGTTTTTGCGCCGGCGGAGCAGAATCTGGATGACCTGCCGGACTTCCTCGTCGCGGCCGATACAGGGGTCAAACTCACCGGCGGCGGCCTGATTGGTCAGGTCGGTGCAGTAGCGCAGGGTGCCGGAGACGTCGCTCTTCGGCTTCTCGCCATCGGCTGTCTTCGGAGCACCGGAGGTCGTCGAGGTCATCTGCTGGAGCGACTGCGAGTCGGCGATGGCGTTATAGATCGCTTCGCGGCTGATATCGAGTTTCTCCCGCAGGTAGCCGGAGAGCTTCGATTTGGGGTCGAAGATGGCGATGAAGATATGTTCCGGTTCCACCAGAGCGTCGTACAGCTTGGTTTTCTCTTCGGCGGCCCAGCCGAGGACCTCCTGGACGGCGGGGGAGATCATGAGATTGTCCCGCGAAGCGGCGCGTCCGGACTGCTGCTTGAGGAATTCCTCAGTGGTCGATTCGATGAAGGCACGGCTCTTGCCGAGCTGATTCATGATCGATTCCACCCGGGAGCCCTCGTGTCGAACGGCGGAGATCAGGAGGTGTTCGACTTCGATTTCAGGATGCCGAAAGGCGGCGGCGACTTCGCGGGCGTTTTTTATGACGGCGCGAGCGTCGGATGAGTATTGTGCAATATCCATAGATTCATCTATTTCGCGTTGAAGCGCTTGTATTCACACAGGAAGTCAGTACGGAAACATCACCCCACGTAGGCGACATACCGCAAAAACGATACCACTGTGCGGTTAGTGTGTCAAGATAATATCCGTGTACTTCTCGTTTCCGTCCGGACGAACACGTGTTCATGGAGTCACGATTGCGGTATTTGGGCGAAGCCCCGTTTGCCCATTGTATCGGACGGATTCTCCGTCACCTTACTACTATCTCTTTCGTACGGTTCAATCGCTGTTTGGTTCATTCAGCCCCGGAAATGTCACCCGATAGGGGCCGGGTGGGACATCCTCGACCCGGGCACGCCCGTCGCCGTCAAGGGTGCCGGTCTTCTCCGAGCCGTCAGGGAGGATGAGCGTGTAGTCGGCATCGGCCACCGGCTGTCCGTCAACGTCCATCAGTGAGATATCCACATAGTCCTTGAAGGTGAGCAGGCCCGATTCCTGCTCCCGGCCGTATTCGGCGCTGCCGACTTTGATCGTGAAGAAGTACTCCGGTGGGTTGTAGCTTCGGCCGTAACGTTCCCGTTCTTCCTGAGTGGGGATCTCATCGGTATCTTCGTGGTATTCGTACTCCCACTGGAGTTCGACCTTGCTGTTTTTGACGGTGGCGGGGATCTCGGTGATACGGTCGTGGCAGCCGTCGGAGTCGAAGTCGTAGATGGCGATTTGCACTTTGCGGCCGTCATCGAGCCCCACCACGTTGGCCGAGAGAGTGAGAATATCACCACGGCGCGCTTCGGAGGCGCTCCACTTCATATCGGAGACGCGCACGGGCGGGGCGGTGGGAATCTTCTCAGACGTGCCGGACAGTCCCTGTTTAGAGAGCTTGGCTTCGAAATAGGCGGCATCGCCGCGTTCGACATCGGACGGGATATCAAGAGCGCCGACCGCCCGGTTGGCGCTGACAATGGCTTTGGCCTTGCCGAGGCTTTTGCCGCCGGCGGTCTTGCCGGTGACATCGACGGTGGCGCCGTTGCCGACAAATTCGGTGCGAACCTCGAATCTGGCCTTGCTGCCTCCGATTGCAAGTCCGGTCAGCCAGGAGCAGGAGACCAGGGCGGATTCCAACTTGATTTTGTGTTCGGAATCGGTGGCTTTGCTGAATTCGGTCGGCATCGGGTGAGTCCTAACTCAGTACGCTGACTATGACGCGGTCCATATCGAGAGCGACGGTCTTGATGGTCTTTTTGGTGAAGTTGCCGGTGAAGGCATAGCCGACACCGTCGCGAACCACGAAGACCATCTTGTGGAAGATGATCTGGTCATCAACCGGCACCCACTTGAGCACGGCTTCCCATGCGGTTTGTCCGTTGCTGAGCGTGACCGCTTCGTCCTTGAGCGCTTCTGAGGGTTGCAGCGTCTCCAGTGCGGTGTCGACCCGCAGACGGGCGTATTCATCGACCGGTGTTTTCCCGGCGTGGCGGTCGACCACCAGCGAGACAGTGTGCCCGGTGTCGCCGTCGTCGGGCCCCTGGAATCGGTAGACGGTCTGGTCCTCCCAGCCATCGGGAAGCGGAAAGGCAAGTCTGTCGGTCATAATATCATTCTACTTTTCAGTACCCGGTTATCTGATGCTATGGATGGCACGGGCGGTGGCGATGCAGATGTCGCCATCGCTGGATACTACCGCCGGTGCCGTTATCACTTCGCCCGGCTCGAGGGTGACCGTAAACAGCTCGTTGCCGTCACGGTCGAAGCGTTTCAGTATACTGGCGGCCGTGACGAGCGCAGTGCCGTCTTCGAGGAGGCTGACGTACCGTCGCTCGGCGCGGGCCACCTTGGTAGTCCAGTCAACTCCGCCGTTCTCGATCACCAGGAGATCGTCGCCGCTGATGTACCAAACGCGGTTGTCGGGTCCGATCGCGGGCGGCTGGTGGAAAGTGTGGCGCTCAGTCGATTCCAATGGCAGTTCCCACACGAGATTCCCTTTGAGATCGTAGCAGCACAACCTGCTTTCCTGCTCCGGTGTGACGAGGGCGATAATCAGTCGATTATCGTTGTCTACGCTGGCCTGCAGAAATTCGGTCTTTGGCAGGTCAAACGAACCGGTTTTCTTACCACTGGCGATGTCGAACGCCGAGATGTTGCCGTGTTCGTTCAGGACGATCACGCTCTTGTTGTCGGCGGACACAAGCGCCGGAAGGCACTCTCCTTCGAATTCGTGCATCCAGTCCCAGTCATCGTATTTTTCCGCGCCCATGAGCAGCAACTGGTAGTTGCATGCCTGTGGGGGATCGCCGGGTTCGGGTTCTTCGGGGCGATTGAAGGTGTGAAGGAGGATCTTGTCGCGCGCGATCGGCATGGCCATATAGACGAATCCCCGGTCGGTTACGGTCGGAACGAAGAAATCGGAGAGAACCGTACTATCGTTGGCATCAACAGCATACAGGTCGCCTTCGCCGCCGCGATAGTAGACGGTGCTGTTAAAATAGACCGCTCCCAATCCGGCGCCGTGCTGTCGAGTCCAGAGGTGCGAGCCGTCGTAGTCGAGCAGCGCCAGGCGATCAACCGACTGTGCGACCAGGCCGATCTCGGTGGCCAGCAGGACAGTTGGAGGATTGCCGAAATCGAGATCGGTAAGCGGGGTGGACCAGCATTCCCGCCCGGTGGCGTTCGTCGAGACCGGGAAGCGGGAGCGTTGCTGAAAGTCTGAGTACAGCTTACTGTACGCGGCCATATGGTGTTCCTTCACACTCGGTTGCGATCGTTCGGGAGGTTCGGCCTGACAGGCGGCGACGAAGAAGAGCAGGGCGAACGCTATCCACAGACTGGACACTCGCCGAGCGACTCCCTGCATCGAGGTCGCGGTCAGTTCACACCTCCTCTACCCGGAAGCCGCCGGTGCTGATTGCCGGTTGGTTGAACCAGTCCGCGACAAATCTAAAGTCGGCTGCGGACAGGGCGGCGGCATCGGCAGGCTTGTTATAGAAAAAGTTGATGATCTTTTTTGCGGCGTGATTATCGCCCAGCGTGAAAACGCGGTTGGCATCGAGCGTCATGGCGTCGTTGCTGGACTGCTTCACTTCGATACGATAGTTAAACGCGCCGTGCGCCGGAGGGTGACCGGCGTTATAGAACTCGAACCCGGGGATGACGCGAATAATGGTGGGATCGAGTGCGCCGCCGCCACCGACGAGTTTGAAGCGGTTTTCAACTTTGTAGGCGCCGTCGGCTTTGGTCAGCCAGCGATAGATCTGGGTGGCCCAGGCGCGTTTCTGGGCCTGCGTCCAGTGGATGGCGCCGTTGTCGACGAAGGCGATCGAGAGGAGGAAGCGGACGGCGACGATAGACTTGACGTCGGTCGGCGAGGCAGTGTTGCTTCGGTCAAGGCGCCGGGTCTCGTCGAGTGACTCGAACAACGACAGGGTGGCGGTTTTGTTTCCGTTGATGGTGCGACGGTCGTTGTGCGTGAAGCGCCAGGGGTCGGTGGAGTCTTCGGTGCGTCGGTAGTAGCGCATGTCGGCACGGGGATAGTACATTTCGTGCACGGCGGCATTCAGGAAGGGGTACAGCGGCTGTCCGTTGCGGGCTTTGGTGTTGAGCCAGTGAACGGAGCGCCAGACATGGCGCATGCGGATCGGCCCGTTTTTGTCCATCATGGTCAGCTTGTCATGGGCGATGGAGTAGCCTTCGCTGGTCTGCACGCGCTGGGGGAAATTGCTGTTATTGCTCCTGACGCGATCCCCACCGTTGGTGTAGCCGAACTGCGCGAAATTGGGCAGGTAGCCGTTTGTGGCGGGTCGTTCGACTTTCTCCATGTAGTCGTCGACCTGTCCGGTGGCGTGGCCGAGCTCGTGCGCCATCACAAGACAGCCGTAGCCGCCGGGGTCGTTGAACTCCTGGAACGGAAAGCCGGCGAAACGGCCGGGATCGTCCTCGCGGGTTTTGATGCGGAGGCTGAGCAGGCTGAAGGTGTTGTCCTGTCGCCAGGACATGACCCAGCTTCCTTTGTCCTCTTCGACTACAAACGTGACCGAGAACGGCCGACCGCCCCGGCACTGTCGCAAGGCGGCGTTGAACTCGGCTTTGCTGAACAGTATCTCGTAGTCGTTGGCCGTGAAATCGAACGCCGACGGAGGATTGTATTCCAGGGTTTCGTTACCTTCGAACAGGTAGAAAGGCCGGACGACATGGTCGGCGCCGGCGGCACGGCTCACGAACTGGTACTGCTTCTTGTTCCAGTGATGCATCGATTTGACCATACCGACACTAAAAAACTCCTGCACCTCGGCGTCGGTAGCGGGGCGATGGTTGCCCGTTCCGCCGACGGTGGGATTGGTGTCTTTCAGTATAAACGAGCACCAGTAAACGACCAGGTACGAGTATCGCTTGTCGTTGTCGTGTCCGCCGCCGTGGAGATAATGCAGGGCATAGTCACCGATCTTCGAGTTGTGCACGGTGACGATGGGGCTGTCGAACTTCACTCTCTCGATAACGTGGCAATCGGGATCATTGAGGATCGCGGCCCGGGCGCCGAGGACATGGCCGGCGGCGGCGTTGAACCTGTCGTTGCGGACCGTGCGCTTGTTCGTGACGTCGTAGAAACTGGTACAGAAGACGACCGCCCGGAGATTGCCCGGCGTGGTGGCAACGAAGTTGAAGTACTTGTCGGCGTCGTCTTTGCAGAAGCGAATCAGTGTCTTTTCGTAGTCTGCCGGGATATCGGCGGCGGCCGGATCGACCGGCGGGTGAATCTTCATCTGGTTGTCGGCCGGATCGACGAACAGGAGGCGCACGCGCGATTTTTCGGAGAGCGGTTTCGGTTCGCCGTTGGGGTTGGCCGGATTAATGAAGGCCGTGCGATCATGAAGGACCTGGCTGCCGGTGCTGTCGACGAGGACGACGCTGTCGAGATTGACTATGATCGGTGAACCGGCGCTGGTAGCGCTGTTGAGGTGCTCGGCGATCGGTTTGACTTCGTTGTCGCGAGTCGCAAACCAGTTCAGTGAGTCGAACTCCACCGGGAGATCATAGTATGAGAGTTTCTCGCGAGCCGTCAGGGCGTTCCACTCGTCGGCAGTTTTGGAGACGATGCGGGGGACCGCATCTCGATTCGCGGTAAACACGTATTGCCCGGCGGCTTCAAACTTGAAGCGTACCTTGTTGCCGGTCGAGTCGGCTTTGGCCTGGGTGGGGTATTGTACGACGACCGTACAGAGGTCGTCCCCCTGCACCACACGGGTCGGGAGAGGCGCACCGTTTTCATCGAGCGCGGTGACGTTGAGTCCGGTCGGCAGGGACATCGTCTGTCCCTTGATACGGTTGAAGTACTGGAGCTTCAGATGATAGGCCACGGCGTGAAGGTCGCCCGGCTGGATGTAGGTCGGCCGGAAATGGTAGCGGCTCCAGAGCGGGCATTCCCTCTCTTCGTGGGTGCGATCGATCGCACCGGGACAGGTCATGACGGGTGCATCATTGGGCTGGAAAAAAAGGATCTCCACGCGGCGATTCTGTTGTGAACGGTAGTTGTCGCGGCCCTGAGAGTCGAGGGGAAAGGACTCTCCGCAACCGACGAATTTCTGATCGTCGTCGACAAACTTCAGGGCGGTCTGGCGGCGGTTGTCAAGTTCGAGCGGGAGGATGCGCAGGGTGTCGCAGAGGACCTGCGAGTAGAGATCGTAGATAGCCTCCCAGTCGGCTTCGGGCCAGGAGTTGCTCGGCCGGTTGGCGATGATGTCGCCGAGATTGTTCGGCAACTGCCGCTTGTTGAACGGGACGGCGTAGTCGCGGTTGAATCCCTGTGCGAAGCCGTTGACGGCATTGCGGGTCTTATTGCCGAACTTGTCATCAAGTCCCTGCGGGTCGCAATTCCAGTTCGATCTCTTCCACGGGGGCGTAGCGTGGTGGAAGTACTCAATGATCTGTTGGTAGTCTTCGACCTTGTGGTGACCGGCACACACGCGGCACCAGCGACTCTTATCGCCGTCGAGCAAGTGCAGGACACTTCGCGACCGTTCCCGTGAGAGCAGGAAATTCGGGCGCGTGCCGCCGGAGGTGTCGGTGTGGCCGGTGACGATCATGCGAAGATTGGGGTCGAACTCAAACTGGCGAAAGACAAGCGCGAGCACGCGCAGGCCGCTAACGGCGCTTTGTTCGGCAGTGGACGCCGCCCCGTCATCGGATGATTTCCCGGCGGGACGATCCGGCATGAGAACGGCGCTATTGAGATGGAAGAGGACGTCTTCCATTTCAAGAATCTGAACCGGAACGAGTCGGTGCTGGAAAACGGATGTCCGCCCGGAGACACCGGTTAAACCACTGGTGAGCTGGGTCAGCCCGGCGGGCTGGTTCTGATTGTCGTTTGTATTAGCCACGCGTTGATTTTGGGAAGTTGCTTTTACATCTCTCTCAGTCCGAAGGACACCTGAGAGCGACCCGGTGGGACGTTTTCTATCTTCGCTTTGCCGCTGCCATCGAGCTTGCCGGTGCGAACCTCACCGTTGGGAAGCAGGACGCGATACGGAACATCGCTCATGGCACTGCCGTCCTCGTCATTGAGCTCGATCTCCAGGTAATCGGTGAGTTGGAGGATGCCGGAGCGGGCGTTGCAGTGGTCGGCTTCGACCGTGAAGAAAAACGATGGAGAGGAATAGCCGCCGGACTCCGACTTTTTTTGCTGCGCCTTGAGGAGGGAGTCGTCGACCTGGAACTTCCAGTCTACCTCGATCTTGTCGCCGCTCACTTTATCGGTGATCTGTGCGATCTGTTTGTCGGAGGCGTTGATATCGCGCATGTAGACGGTGATTATCGCCGGTTTGCCGGAATCGATACCAACTGTCTTAGCCTTGAGTGTCAGATCGTCGCCGACTTTGGCTTCGGTCTTCGACCACTCGGCTTTGGAGATGGCGTGGACGATGATCTTGTACGTGCCTTCTTCAACGCCGCCTTTCTTGATGCGCCCGGTCAGGGGGCCGTGCTCGATCACTTTGCCATCGGGACCGGTCAGGCTGTAGTTGGCGCCGCCGGCCGGGAGACCGCCCTTGTCTTCGAAGGAAACATCAAGTTTGTGGCCTTCTTCGGCCTCACCTGTTTTAGATTTGGCTTTGCCGCCGCCCTTTCCGGATGACGACATGCCACCGCCACCGCCGCCTCCGGCGCCGATAAGGACGGTGTTGCAGCCCATGCTGATGGTGTCGGGGGGGCCGGTGCAGACGCACATGTCACCGACTACCGCGGCGGGCATATTGGCAATGAGAACGGTCGGAGCGCCAGGGCCGGTTATCGGTCCGCCAACATGGGGGATGGGCGGTGTGCCGGGGGTCTGCATCGGGCACGTATGCATATCCGTAAGCCGGGCGGCCGGTTTGCCGCCGATCAAGACTGTTGGACAGCCGACCGTAATCACGCCGCCGTGCGCAGTCTGGTCACCCTGACGGGCTGCCGGTTTTCCCATGCGGTCTCCTTCTGGATGAGAATAGAGCGGGTGTCGACACTATACTATTATAGTCGAGCCCGTGGGTCAATGATTAACTCTTCACTGCCCAATACGCGTGAAAACCGGCGGAAAACGTCAAAAAAACTACATAGATCTTCCCAGTGCGGCGGCAATCGGTCTGAGGTCGGTCATGAGTTGCTCGAACTGCGGCAGGGTCAGCGACTGGTCGCCATCGGAGAGGGCGTTATCCGGGTCGTTGTGGGTTTCCACGATGAGGCCGTCGGCGCCGGCGGCGATGGCGGCCCGGGCAACCGGGGCGACCAGATCGCGCTGGCCGGTGGCGTGGGAGGGATCGACAATCACCGGGAGGTGACTCAGCCGCTTGAGGATCGGGACGGCCGAGATATCGAGGGTGTTGCGGGTGTATTTTTCGAAGCTCCGGATGCCGCGCTCGCACAAAATGACGTTTGGGTTGCCGCCGGCGAGAATGTACTCGGCCGACATGAGCAATTCCTCGATAGTGGACATGAGGCCGCGTTTGAGCAGGATCGGCTTGGTGAGGCGGCCGAGCTCGTCGAGCAGGGCGAAGTTCTGCATATTGCGGGCGCCGAGCTGGATGATGTCCGCGTATTCGCACACCAGGTCGACATCGTGCGCCGAGAGGACTTCGGTAACAATCGGCAGACCGGTCCGCCGACGGGCTTCGGCGAGGATCTCAAGTCCCGCCTTGCCGAGTCCGCGGAAGCTATACGGAGAGGTGCGGGGTTTGAAGGCGCCGCCTCGGAGGATGTGACCGCCGGAGGAGGCGACCGATTCAGCGATTGTCATGGTCTGCTCGTGTGATTCCACCGAGCAGGGACCCGCCATCATGATGATCTTCTCGCCGCCGATCACGACACTGCCGGCTGCAACTTCGGTCGGAGCGCTGCGAAACTCGCGGCTGCCGAGTTTGAACGGTTTGGCGACCGGGGCGACATCGGCGACACCCGGCAGCGCGAGGATGTCCTCGGTGCTGACGGCCACGCCGCTGCCAACCAGTCCAATCGACGTGCGGCCGTTGCCGTTGGAGAGGTGCGGGCGGTAGCCGAGAGATTCGACCTTCTTGAGAACGGTGCTGATCTCCCGGACGGTGGCTCCTTCTTTCATTACGACGACTGTCATGTTCGCCTCGAGGGTAGGGGTGAGTTGTTATCTACGGTGTTCCGGTCGAGTGCCGTGCGGATGTCGGCTGTAAACCGCTTCGTGCGCTCGATCGCTTCGCGGCTGTTCGGTGAATTCCGAATGATGTCGATAATCGCGCTGCCGACGACGACGCCGTCGGAGGCGGTTGCGATGTGTGCGGCGTGCTCGGGGGTTGAGATGCCGAATCCAACGGCGACCGGCAGCGGGCTGTGCGTTTTCACGCCGGATATCCAGTCGGTCAGGTTTCCGGCGAGACTGTTTCGGGCTCCGGTGACTCCCGCAACTGACACGAGGTAGACGAAACCGCGCGAGCGGCGAAGGATCATCTCTTGTCTTTCGGGGGGGGAGGTGGGAGCGAGGAGATAGATCAGGTCAACATCATTTGCACGGCAGGCGCGCTCGATTCCGGCGCCTTCCTCCACAATGATGTCGGGGATAATCAGGCCGCGCACGCCGCATTGGGACGCTTCACAAAGGAACCTGTCGAGGCCGTATTGCAGGAGCGGGTTGAGATAGCTCATGATGACGATCGGTTTACGATCGTGATTACATTCGGCCAGCATCGCCAGTGTGGAAGCGACCGTGACGTCGTTGGCCAGAGCCGTCTCGGCGGCGTACTGGATAGTCGGGCCGTCGGCGAGGGGATCGGAGAACGGTATGCCGACCTCGAGGATGTCAGCGCCGGAGTCGAAAACACCATCCACGAGAGACAGAAACGTCTCTCTATCGGGGAAGCCCGCCATGAGGTACGGGATGAACGCCTTGCGACCGCCGGTGAAGGCCGAAGTGATCGCGCTCATGAGGCCGCCTTTCTTTCGGTTGTGTCTGCAGGAAGACCTTCGGCGAGGAGGGCGGTGACGGCATTGAGGTCTTTGTCGCCGCGGCCGGACAGATTAACAACGAGTATCTGTTCGGCAGACATCTCGGCGGCGAGTTTCTTCGCTCCGGCGAGGGCAAACGACGACTCGAGGGCGGGGATGATTCCTTCCAGGGCACTGAGTTCCTGGAAGGCGTCGAGTGCTTCGCGGTCGGTCGCGGAGCGATAGGAGACACGGCCGGAGTCACGAAGGTGGCTGTGTTCGGGGCCGACACCGGGGTAGTCGAGCCCGGCGGAGATGGTGTGTGTCTCCTGCACCTGACCGTGCTGATCCTGCAAAAGGAAGCTGAGGCTGCCGTGGAGAACGCCGGGTGTACCGAGTCCGAGGGTGGCGGCGTGGCGGTTGGTGTCGAGGCCGTCGCCGGCGGATTCGATCCCAAACAGGCGGACAGTGCGTTCTCTCACAAACGGGTGGAACATTCCCATAGCGTTGCTGCCACCGCCGACACAGGCGACGATGGCGTCGGGGAGGCGGCCTTCGGCCTTGCGGATCTGTCGTTTCGTCTCAATGCCAATCACGGACTGGAAGTCGCGGACCATCATGGGAAAGGGATGCGGTCCGACGGTGGAGCCGATGATGTAGTGGGTGTGTTCGACCGAGGCGACCCAGTCGCGGAGGGCTTCGTTGGTGGCGTCCTTGAGAGTGCCGCTGCCGCCGGTGACGGGGACAACCTCGGCGCCGAGCAGCTTCATGCGCTGGACGTTGGGGGACTGTCGTCGCATATCCTGTTCGCCCATGTAGACTGTACATTCGAACCCGAACCGCGCGGCAACCGTGGCGACCGCGACACCATGTTGTCCGGCGCCGGTTTCAGCGATGACACGGCGTTTGTTCATGCGTCGGGTAAGCAGGGCTTGTCCGAGGCAGTTGTTGATCTTGTGGGCGCCGGTATGATTGAGGTCTTCGCGTTTGAGGTAGACGCGCGGACCTCGCCAGCGTTCGGCCAATCGATCAGCCCGGTAGAGGGGGGTCTCACGACCGACGTAGGTGTGCAGCAACTCGCGGAGTTCGCGAGTGAAGGTTTGATCGCGCCTTGCGGACGTATACTCGGATTGGAGTTGCGTGAGGGCCGCCATCAGTGTCTCGGGGACAAACCGTCCCCCGAAACGTCCGAAATAGCCGCGTTTGTTCGGCAATCCCATGAATGCACCTCTGCGATGAAACGTTTGGTTTTCTGAATATCTTTGTGACCCGGGGCGAATTCGACACCGCTGGAAACATCGACCGCGTACGGTCGCACATGCGATAAGGCTTGCGCGACATTGTCGGGTGTGAGACCACCGGCGAGAATCAGGTCCCGCTGTGACGCGATGCGGGCGGCGAGTGACCAGTCGCACCGCTGTCCCGTGCCGCCGTGGAGTCCGGCGCGGCAGCCATCGAGCAACACGAAGTCTGCTGTTGAGGCGATGATGTCGTCTGCGCTCGTTGCACCCGCAAATGCCTGTATGATTTCCGGAGATGAGTCGACCGCGTCGATCGCAGGCGTACCGTGTAACTGGATTGTGTCGAGGCCGCAGTCTCGTGCTATCTCAGAAGCGTCGAGCGCGGAATGATGAACGAACACCCCGATCTTGCGCACGGTGTTTGGAAGTGCCGAGACGATCCGTGCAACCTGTTTCGGTGAGACGCGGCGCGGACTCTGGGCGAGGATGAACCCGATCATGTCGGCGCCAATTTCGCAGGCGACGAGGGCGTCGTCGAGGCGGGTGATGCCGCAGATCTTGACCCTGGTCATGCGACACCCCGGAGCAGCGAGGCGATAAGCTCGGAGGGATCGTCCAGACGCATGAGGCTTTCACCGATGAGGGCGGCGTCGACACCGGCATCGCGAAGCCGCGCGATGTCTTCGGCACTCTGTACGCCGCTTTCCGAGACTGTGCAGATGTCATCGGGAAGGATGGCAGCGACTCTCTCGGTGGTGGCGAGATCGACGGTGAAGGTCTTGAGATCTCGGTTGTTGATACCGATGATTTTCGCGCCGATCGCCACCGCCGACTCCGCTTCGCGCTCGTCGTGTATCTCTACCAGCACGCCCAGCCCGATGGATTTGGCCAGATCGAACAACGATCGGAGTTCATCGTTGGACAGCGCAGCAACAATGAGCAGCACCGCATCGGCGCCTGCGGCGCGCGCTTCGAGAATCTGGTACTCCGAGACGATGAAGTCCTTGCGGAGAATCGGGAGTGACGATTGCGCGCGGGCGGTCTTGAGGTCATCGATCGAGCCATGGAAGAAACGGCTGTCGGTGAGAACGGAGATGGCGCTGGCGCCGGCCCGCTCATAGAGCTGCGCACGCCGGGCAACATCGACCGATTTGGCCAGCAAACCGCGCGAGGGAGAGCGTCGTTTGATCTCGGCGATGATCGACACGCCCGGATTTTCGGTCAGTGAGGCCCGGAGGCTGCGGGTGGGCGGCAGGTCGTGAACCAACTCGCTCAGGCCAACGATGCGCTTGCCGGAGAGGGCGGCCAATTCAGCGCGTTTGTGTTTCAGAATCTCATGCAGCACGGTGCACCTTGTTCGTAAATGTCACGAATCGGTTGAGCGCATCGCGTGCGGCGCCTGAGGCGATCGCAGTCCGGGCGAGCGAGATGCCTTCGGCCATATCCGAAGCCGTACCGACGCACACCAATCCGAGGGCGGCGTTGAGGACGACGGTGTCGAGCGCGGGGCCGGCGGCGCCGTCGAGAATGGCGCGGGTGATCTGGGCGTTATGATCGGCGTCGCCGCCGAGGAGATTCTCTGGTTCGCACGGCGCCAGTCCGAGATCGATGGCTTTGAGTTCGAATGTCTTCACGGCGCCGTCTTCGACAGTCGAGATGCGGTTAACGCCGCAGGTGGCGAGCTCGTCGAGGCCGCAGGAGTTGTGTACGACAAAGACGCGTTCGACGCCGAGCGCGTGGGCGGTTTGCGCGACCGTTTCGGTGTACGCCGGATCAAAGACGCCGACGACCTGATGAGTCGCAAAAGCCGGGTTGGTGAGCGGGCCGAGCAGATTAAAGATCGTACGGAAACCGAGTTCGCGACGGACGGGGGCGATGGCTTTCATCGCCGGGTGGAGATTCGGCGCGAACAGGAAGCCGATTCCGGCGCGGTCAATCGAAGCCGCCACCTGCTGCGGTGTGAGGTCCAGTCGGGCGCCGAGAGATTCAAGGACGTCGGCGCTCCCGGAGCGACTGGAAACAGATCGATTGCCGTGCTTGGCCACGTTGACTCCGGCGCCGGCGAGGACAAAGGCGACGGTGGTTGAGATGTTGAAGGTCCCGGCGCCGTCACCACCTGTACCGCAGGTGTCGATCAGAATCGAGTGCGTGTGCTCGATTGGAGTGACATGAGCACGCATGGCTCGAGCGGCGCCGATCAATTCCGAGGCGGTCTCGCCTTTGATACGAAGGGCTGTCAGAAAGGCGGCTGCCTGCACGGGGGAAATCGAACCATCGATGACACCTTCGATGACCGCCTGCGTCTGTTCGCTGGTGAGGTCTGCTCCCTCAAGCAGCGACTTGTTGATCTCGTTGATCATGTCAGACTCCGTGAGAGGAAGTTCTTGAGGATAAGCTTGCCGTGATCGGTGAGGATTGACTCGGGGTGGAACTGCACACCAAACACCGGGCGGCCTTTGAGACGGATACCCATCACTTCGCCGTCGGACGTATAGGCGGTCACTTCGCAGGTGTCCGGCAGCGAGGCTTCGTCCACGATCAGCGAATGGTAACGGGTAGCATCAAACGGACTGGAGAGTCCCTGGAAAAGTCCGGTGCCGTGATGGTAGATGGCCGACACCTTACCGTGCATGAGGCGTTCGGCGCGCTGGACAGTGCCACCGCAGGTCTGGGCCAGACACTGGTGGCCGAGGCAGACGCCGAGGATCGGTATCCGTTCGGAGAAGGAGCGGATAGCTTCCATCGAGATGCCGGCGCCGTCGGGATTGCCCGGTCCGGGTGAGACGATGAGCTGATTGGGGGCGAGGGCGTCGAGCGCCTCGATGGTGACTTCATCGTTGCGGACGACCGTCACTTCGGCGCCGAGTTCACCGACGTACTGGACGAGGTTGTAGGTGAACGAATCGTAGTTGTCAATGACGACGACCATTAGAAGCCCTCCTCGGCCATGGCGATGGCTCGCCGCAGGGCGGCGAGTTTGTGCCGGGTTTCATCAAATTCACGCTCGGGGATCGAGTCCGCGACCACGCCCGCGCCTGCCTGCAGGTGGTACGTGGAGCCTTTCATGACGATGGTGCGTATGGCAATGCACCAGTCCATATCGCCGGAAAGGGAGAAATAGCCGACGGCGCCGGCGTAGGGGCCACGTCGCTGGTTCTCGAGACCATCAAGCAGTTGCATGGCCCTGATTTTGGGGGCGCCGGTAACGGTGCCGGCGGGGAAAGCTGCTCGGAAGAGGTCGAACTGATTAAGATCCTTGCGCAGCGTGCCTTTGACCGTCGAGGTCATATGCATGACATGGGAGAATCGTTCGATCTCCATGAACTCAGTGACCTTCACCGAGCCAACTTCGCAGCAGCGGCCGAGGTCGTTGCGGCCGAGATCGACCAGCATGACGTGTTCGGCGCGCTCTTTTTCGTCGGCGAGCAGTTCGGCCGCGAGACGCCGATCCTGTTCAGTGTCGTTGCCACGCGGTCGGGTGCCGGCGATCGGGCGGACCGTCGCGTCGCGGCCGGAAAGCGTCACGAGCGCTTCGGGCGAGGAACCGATCAACTTGGTCTCATCGAAGTCGAGGTAGAACAGGTACGGCGAGGGATTAAGCATGCGCAGGGCGCGATAGATAGCAAACGGGTCGGCTTCGGTGCGGCCGGTGAGGCGCTGCGAGAGAACGAGCTGATAGACGTCACCCGAGGCGATATGTTCTTTGATCTCGTTGACCGATTCGCAAAAGTCTTCCTTTGTGAAGTTGGACTCCGGTTCGACACCTCGTCCAACGCCTTCAACGGCCTTGTGGGCCAGTGGCGATTCAAGGGCCTCTCTGAGGATGTTGAGGCGCCGGACTGCGTCGGCCCGGTTGTCCGGTTCGGCGAGGGTGATCAGCTGCAGGCGGTGTTGGACGTGGTCGAAAACGAGGAGCGTATCGATCAGATACAGCATCGACGAGGGCAGTCCGAGACGGTCCTGAGAGGTGTCGGGGAGGCGCTCGAAATGGCGGACCATGTCGTAGCTGATGTAGCCCACAATGCCGCCGAGGAGAGGCGGGAGATCGGCGCCGCCATCGATCTGATACGAATCGAGCAGCGACTTCAGCGACGTCAGGGGATTGGTTTCGTGTTCGCCGGTGACGAGGGTCGTCCGACCTTCGGGTCGGCTGATGATGGTACCGGTCTCATTAATAGTGATGTGCGTGTCGGGAGCGATGCCAATGAAAGAATAGCGCCCGAGTTGGGTACCCCGCTCGACGGATTCCAGTAGCAGCATCGCTCCGTGGGCCTTGAGTTTGAGAAAGGCCGAGACGGGGGTTTCGAGGTCGGCCGGCATCTCGACGGATTCGATGGTGACGAGTCTGCGCTCGGCGCCGGTCGGGATGGGATGTGGTCGTACCGCCATGTTGGTCCTCACAAAAAAAGAGCCCGCTGTCAGGTGCCTGACAGCGGGCTCGTGTTGGTGTCTTTGGTTCGCTTTTAGCGTTTGGCTAAGACGCGCTCAGGGCCACGATCAGGCGTACGACTATCACGATACCACCACCAATAACGGTTGTTGCGGGTGAGTGCCGTGAGCGAAGTCATGATCGTGTCCGGTGTTTATCCGTGTTTGTAAGTACGTTTTGTCGCGTTGGTCATAGTATACCCCATTACTCCATTTTGTCAATACCCTAAGTTCATCCGTCGGGGGGTAATTTTTGGGTGTTGCAAAATGCAAGAATGGTGACGGCCGCCCCTCGACAAGGGACGGCCGTTCGACCGAGGTACCACATCACCACTTAGTGGTGATCAGGGTGCGCTAGAGACAGGCCGGCAGACACGCGAAGGGGGCAGGTCCGCCGAGGAACAAGAAATTCACGAGATAAATGAGGTCCGAGAGATCGACCGAGCAGCCGTTGTCTCCGGTGACGTTGGCTGCGGCCATACACTGCGGGCCGGGGCCACCGAGGAAGAGATAGTTGACAAGGTATATCAGATCGGAGAGGTCGACAGAACCTCCGGGGTCATTGTTGACGTTGCCGGTAACGCCGATGCAGCATCCAATGGCGTCCGACTCGGCAATTTGTCCCCTGATTTCCCCATCCGGGAACGAAGCCGACGTCACCGTCAGATTAAGTTCTCCCCGCATAAAGCTCAGGGCATCGTAGATGGTGAGATGCTGAACACTTGAGATCGAGGCCGAGGCACCGAGCGGGTACAGCAGCGGTCCGTCAATGCAGGGGAAACCCAGCTCAATGGCGACGTCGGTCGCCCCCGATACATCGTGGCTGCCGAGAGCCGTGATCTGCCGCGCCTCCGCTTTCAGGGTCACCACGGCATCACCAGTTGCGGAACTGCCCGTTCCGTTGCAGAGATTTGCACCGGACTCATCCATCACCACGTTCACGGATAGCGGTGCCCGAGCCATCTGCCCGCGAATTTCGCCAGAGGGGAAGTCGGTGGAGTGGACGTTGATGTACAGGTCTCCTGCGAGGAGGTTGTCGACGTCCTGCGGGGTTAGACCCCAGGTATCCGTAATCGGACTAACCGGACCGGTAAATGCGAATCGAACCGGTCCTTCGACACCGGGCGCGCCGAGGTGGACGTGGGCATCAATCGGCGAAGATACATCGTGCTCGACCAGAAGCAGCATTGACTCCTGGTCGGCGCTGAGTTCACAGACGGCGATTCCGGTCGCGGCGCTACTTGTTCCGGCGCCACCGTTTGCTTCCGCCTCGTTCAGATTGAAGGCAAAACGGGTTTCTTCTCGTCTGAGTTGGCCGCGGATTTCTCCTGACGGAAATGACGAGGAATGTACGTTCAAATAGAGATCGCCGTTGAAGAGATTCTTGATGTCGGTCGTGTCAAGGTCCCAAACGTCACTGATCGGACTGGCCGATGAGAGAAAGCTGAACGCAACCGGTCCCGAGACGCCGGGCGCACCGAGGTGGACATGGGCATCGATCGGCACCGAGACATCATGAGTTACGATAATCGATAACTCAGTGGCATCGGCCGAGAGAACGGCCTGTCCGAAGCCAGTGGCGAAACTGCCCGTGCCCACGCCGGCCGCTGCCTGGCTTTCATCGAGGTTGAACAGAAACCGGATCTCGTCCTGAACGATCTGACCTCGAATCTCCCCGCTCGGAAAGAGTGATGTGTGAATGTTGATGTAGAGATTGCCGTCGAAGAGATCCTGGACGTCGGCAGGAGAGATCGCCCAGGTGGCCGCGATCGGGCTGGCGGGGGCGACAAACCCGAAGACCACTGGTCCGGAGACGCAGGGAGCGCCTCTATGAATGTGCGCCATAGTAGGTGACGGAACGTCGTGCACGACATAGACCGATAGCGACGACGAGTCCGGGCTGAGTACTGCCAATCCGTATCCGCCGAAGGTGCTACCGGTGCCGGCGCAGTCGGCTGCCTGCGACTGCCCCAGAACGAAAGTGAAGCGTGTCGGTTCGGCTGCCACCGCCATGAAAATGGTGTCAACCATGGTGAAGGGATGGACGCTGCAGACGTAGGGGAACGGTCCCGGACCGTCGGCGGCCTCGAAAACGACATCAAAGGATCCTGATAGCGTGCCGGAGTCCCACTGTTTCGGGGAGTCGACTGTCGAGGTGGTGGTGTGAACCCCGGATACCAGGGTCCACCGGACCGTATCGCCCGGATTGACGACGGTCTTCAGGGGGCTGAAGAAGAAGTTGCCTACCTGAATTTCGTGGATGGTCGCGCCGGCCGAACCGGTCATGCTCAGGGCAAAGACCGCGGCGAGAAAGAGATGTAGCCCTCGCTTCATAGTAGCTCCCTCCTATGGAGTTTTTCCAGATTGGCTTTTTGGGTATTCGATTCACAGAGGGGAGGGCAGGGTGATTCGTGCAGGCTAATTAAAATAAAATGGAGCTAAGCAATCTACGATCTTGGTCGGTGCGTGGCGGCTGGTGATTATGGAGCGCAGAAACTGCGTCGAAGAGAAAAAGAGCGGCGGTAGAAACGCAAAAAGCGAGACCGGCTGAGGTTCCCAGTCCCGCTTTGCGTCCACCGCCGGAGCGCGTCGGTGGAATTTCCCCTTAGCGATTAACGGGGGAGGCTTTTGTATCTACGTCACTGTAATAAGTTTGGCGACTTCAGAGTTCCTTATACCACGTAGTTATACTCAATCTTTACTTCAAGACTCAAGACGCCGAGTCTTTGATACAACTATTTGTTCCAAATGTTCACAAACGGGGGTAGAACTTCTCCGTCGCGCCGCAAGTTCGGGTCCGTGCCATAACCGACGTCCCCGGCGGGAGGGCCGCGATCGACTCCACTTCCGTTCGATACGCATGCCGGGGCGCCAAGGATGCCAAGTTGTTTTCGTCTTGCCTACCGGACTGTGGCTTTGCCTGCGAACTGGTTCGCCGCGGGTATCGGCGCTGCGAGAATCGAATCGCCGTTGGCAGACTAGCTGTCTACTTGCCGTGGTGTCCGCAGTCCTCTGTTACAGGCACCCAACAGAGCCGCAGGTGCTGGAGATCGTGCACACCAATCGAACAGAAAAAGCGCCGCACTCGATTCGAGATCAGCGCCCTCTCAGTATCTGTTTTTCCGGCTGCTAATCGCGCACTAGTTAAGCGGAGTACACTGCGGCGGCGGGCCGCCCAGGAAAAGGAAATTGGCGAGATAGATCAGGTCGCTGAGATCGAGATCGGAGTCGCCGTTGACATTGCCGACGTCCGGATTGGCCGGCGGCGCCGCGCTGAGGAAGAAATACGCCACCATAGCTATCAGGTCCGACAGGTCCGGTCCCTGCAGGTTGCTGTTGAAGTCTCCGCATATCGGTGGCAGAACGGCTCCGAGGGCGGCCAGCGGCTGGATAAGCCCGGCGCCGAGTTTTCCGGCGTAGGCGGTGTTGATGGAGTCGATATTCACCGAGGTGCTGATGATCGCGTCGCGGATGTCATCCCATGAAGCGTCGGGGTCAGCCGCAAACAGAAGGGCCGCTTGTCCGGAAACAAACGGTGTTGCAAAACTGGTTCCGTCCCACCACGCGAACAATGAATCACCGAACGGTGCGTAGACGTTTCTCCCCGGGGCACAAACGTCGACGTCGCTGCCAAAGCTGGAGAAGTCTGTCTTCTGATTGAGTGAATCGACGGCGGCGACGGAGATTGCATGTAAGCTGCTGGCGGGGAAGCGAGCGATCTCCGTTGAGTCGTTGCCGGCCGCCGCAATAACCACAACGCCGTGGTCACGCGCAAACTCGACGGCCAGATTCACGGTCTCGTGAACGCCGGACATCACCATACTGAGATTAATCACCTTACAACCGTCATCGACGGCGGAGACGATCGCCCGGGCGATCATGAAGCCGTCGCCCCGACCGGCGGTGTCCAGAACGCGGTACGCCGCGATGTCGGCGTCGGGGGCCACAAGTTTTATCACACCGGCGATGAAGCTGCCGTGACCGCTGGCGCTGCCACCCGGTTCATCGTCGGGAATAGAGTCTTCGCTGATGAAGTCATAACCGGTGATGGCCATTCCCTGCAGGAGCGGATGAGTCATGCTGACGCCGCAGTCGATCACGCCCACCATGACGCCGTCGCCGGTAGCGACCGCATGAGTGGATGCAAGCTGCACCTGTTCTGCCGCCACTTGTCCTTCGAAGGTGCCGGTGCGGTCGAAGTCGATGAATGGTTGGCTGCCCTGTACCGGCTCGGGAGCGCTGAGGATATAGTTGGCCTGGCAGTACACGACGTAGGGTTTCTGAGCGATGGCGATGGCCAGGCTTTCCGGATTCGCATCCATCGGCGCCGTCATGAGGTAACTGTTGAGGTCGGGGAGGAAGAGATACGAGTCGACGTCGTACATCAGACTGATAGAATCAAGGTACGCCGGTCCCGTGACTTCACAGACCAGTTGGTTGGGAACGTAGTCGATGGCTTCTGCGCCGGCAAGTGTCGGCAGCAGGACAATCGCTGTTAGTGCGAGCAGGCGGCGGACCGATCCGCGAGGGGATATTGGCAACATCGAAAATCGCTCCTTATGACCCGGCCCCGAAAATCGAAAACGCGGCCCAGTGGTATGCTGAGGGGTATATTGACATAACACGACTATTGGCGAAATGTGCCGCCCTGGTTATCGGTTCACCCTGGAAGTAGCGCTCATAAAATGCGTTCATCCAGGCGGCGGTAGACCTGTCCGAGACCGGCCAGTGACCGGCGACGACGTTGCGGGCGCCCATCTCCAGAAAGGAGCGCACCAGCCCGGTGGATTCTTCGCCGGGAAGAGCGACATGAGTCCCGGACTGGCAGGCGGCGAGCGCGACCAGATCGACGGTGGCTCGTCTCAGTCGCAGGTCGGCGGCAAAGAGTGGGCCGTCGTGCAGCGACAGCGAGGAATAAAACGGGTTTTCACGATTCAAGACGGCATGTCCCGAGAAGTGCCAGAGACGTGCGGAGCCGGACTCCGGCCAGTCGTCGCGGCGGCACGGATCATGGCGGCGGAGATTGTCGCCGACGAACGTTTCGAGCCGACGAAGTTCGTCGGAGACGGCCGGGAGGTCGGCGGACGGTCCGGTGAACAGCTCGACGCGCTGAGATTGTGTCGCCACCGCCCGGGCGTGGATGTGGTGCCGGAGGCTGGGGGAGACCACGAAGTCGTGGTATTCTCCCAGCGGCCGGTTGTTGAGGCGGATGGCGGCCCAGGGCAGATTGGCTAATTCTCCTTCCGGCAATACGAGTAGCTTCCGTTCACTACTGGAAAGCTCCAGCGGTTTGATCAGCCATTCGCCCAGATCTTCGAGAAACGAGTGCTCATCGCTGACCAGAAGCTTGTCGCCGAGGATGTCGGCGAGCGCTGCCGATTCGAGAAGAAATCGCCATTGCATGATGGCGCGTTCGAGGCGCGAGCGTCCGTGGCGATAGCCGACCGAACGGGTGCCTTCGGAAGAGTGAACGAACGCCACGATATCATCAGCGCCGATATGCCACTGGACGATCGGCATCGATTGGGCGGCCCGGCGGAACTGCTCATGCAGTCGTTCGGAGTTGCCGTTGTTTTTCGCCGAGGAGTCTCGTTCGACGGCCAGCAATTCCTGTCGCACCTGTCGTTGCAGTCGGGTGACGAGCGGTGAATTCTGGAGGGCGGCAACTCCTCGTTCGCCTCCACCGGATATTTGCCTTGAGAGAGCGGCAACCTGACCGGCGAGTGCCATGAGGGACTGGCTGACCCGTTTCCGCGCGGCGCCGGCGGCGAAGGCTTCGAGGGGTGGCGCCCAGACACCGGCGGTTTTGAGTCGTTCGGACCAAACGGCAGCTTCGATCGGGTCGCGATCGAGTTCGGCTGTCACCAGTCTTTGGTGCGGGCTGTCGAGGTTCTTGCCGTAGGTCGAACGGAGTTCGATCGGCGGCAGCTGGGCCCGGACCATGTCGAGGCGGTCAGCGGCTCTCTTCCAGTGCTCCACCGCGACCGCAGGCTGTGTGCCGACCTTCATATCCCCCAGGGCGGTCTGCCAGGCGGCGAACAGGTGCGGTACCTGATGGGCTGCCCGGTTGCGTTCCAGCCGTCTTGCTGCCGGCGAGGCAAGTGACGTGTCGCGTATCGACTGGACATCACAAACCGCCTGCCAGAGGGGTAGCTGTGCCTTGCGGAAGGCGTCGAAGGCGGTTTGCAACTGTTCCCGTCGGGTTTTGCCTGAACGTGCGGTTTGCGCCTTCAGCAGGTGGACGGCGCCCGTGAAGCCGGCGTTTTCATCTTTGGCGAATCCGGCAGCTGCTCTTGTCAAGGCGGCGCGTCCTTCCTCGTGATGGCCCAGCATATAGGCGGCTCGGGCGCGGTAGTAGGCGGCCTTGGCGCGCTCGTATCGAATACCCAGCTGTGCGAACTGCTGCTCGGCGCCCGCGGCGGCATCGCGAGCATCATGATAGAGACTCAGATTCAGGAATACTTCGGCCCTGTCGAGTTCGCACGAGGCCACGCGAAGCGGGACGCCGATTCGTTCGTAGGCCCGCTCGCAATCGTGGAGTTCACGAAGCGCGATATGGAATTTCCCTTCAAGCATATGCAGCCACGAGATGCCCCACTGAGCGTCGACTGCATCAAGCTCGCGTCCGTACTCTTCATAAATGCGGGCGGATTTCTCGTAAAGCTCTTCGGCTTCGACAAAGCGAAAGAGCTGCACCATCGTATTGCCGCGGTTGAAGTAGCAGCGGGCGGCGGAGAGCTCGTCTCGTACACTCTCAAAAAACGCGGCCGCTTCGCCGTACAAACGTTCCGCTTCGCGGTGACGGTCCTGGCGATGCAGGAGGTTGGCGTAGTTGACTTTGGTTTTTGCGATCTCGTCGGGGAGATCGAGGCTCCGGAACGTACGCAGCGCAAGGCGGGCACGGCGCCGGGACTCATCGAATCGCCCCAGGTACATGTAGACATCGATCAAGGTGCGATCAATTCGTCCCCGGGCGAGGCGGTCCCGCCTGGCCATTTCGCGGGCGCCAAGATAGGCGCGTTCGGCCTCGGCATACTGACCCGACATCAGGGCGGCGCGGGCGAGAGCACGATACGCTGCCAGTCGAAGGGGGCCGTCAAACCGTCCGGTCTTCCTGACCAGCGTGCGTGCAAACGACAGGGCGGCCGGCAGCGAGCGTTGCACTTCGGCGAGCACATGCCGGTTGACTTCTTCGGCGAGTGCCTGCTCGGAGGACTCGTCGGGAAGTTTTCCCGTCCTGACGAATTGCTCAAGGTGGGGATGCACTATGTCGTATGACGTGTCCACGAGAGTTGTTCGACCTCGATCTGGAGGGAACCGGTCTCGAGAACAATCGTTTGGGGAGGCTTCTGGTCGTTCCAGATGAAGTAGCCGCGTTCGTCCGGATAGACCGTCTGTCCGGCCGCGTGAAGCTTCCACGAGCGGGAGTCCGATACATCGCCAACGACCCTCGCGATGAACTGCCAGCCGTTAGGTTGGTGTTCGGCGCGAAGGTCGAGCAGGATGGACTCGGCCTCGACCCGGAGTCGTCGCTCGTCGGTAGCAGTGCCTCGGACCTGCAGGGCAGGCATGGCCGACCAGGAGTCGAACGTCAGCTTGCCCACCAGGCGACGGAGCTTGCTACCGGCGGTTGCCCCTTCGACAATAGCGGCCGCGCGGTTGATCCATGCGGCCGGCGCGGAGGGGAGTTCGACTTCTCCCGCGACCTGAAATCGGGTCAGCAGCGAGAAGAGCAGGCGGCAGTCCTCGCATTGAGCGAGGTGCGGCGCGAGCGTGTCGCTGCCCGACTGAGCGGCTTCGATCAATTGTTCTCGAGTGGGATGGTTACCAATGTCCATTCGTCAGTTCCCTGGTTTTCCTTTTCCTGACTTTACAGATAGTCGAGGTCGTCGTTTCGTGCATCAAGGTAGCCGCCTTTCTGCAGAATTCGTTTCAGGCGATCGAGGCACCGGCGGCGGGCCGGTCCGAGGGCGTTGGTTGAAAATCCCATCTCGGCGGCAATCTGCTCGTACGAGAGCTTCTCATCACCGAAAAACACCAGTTTCATGAGCTTGCGACAGCGCTCATCCAACTCCGCCACAGCGATTTCGATATGGGCCTGGCGTTCCGTGCGGAGGATCTCCTGGTCGGGCAGGATTGCGGAGTCGGGAGGGTCGGCTACCGAATCGATCGAGACGTCCCTTCCGGAGCGCCTTTTTAGTCTCAATGCCTCCCGTTTCGCGGTGGTGGTCAGCCAGGCGGAGAGTCTGGCCGGATCTTTTATCGATCCACGATGTTTGTGAAGAAGCACCCAGGTATGCTGGAAGCAATCTGAAGCGTCGGCATATGACAGTCCGGCTCGGGTAGCGATGGCATAGACGAGCGCCTGGTAGCGCTGAATCAGCTTGCGCCATGCATCGGATCTTCCGGCCAGAACCAGTGGCCAAAGCTCAGTATCGGATTCTATATGAACGGACGTAGAATACCGCGAGTCTTTTTGTGTATTGCTCATAGTCGCTGTGATGCTCTACCTTGTACCGGCCGGAAATCCCGCGCGAGTCGGTTGAGTGGTCTTAAGATAGATCATGATACGGTGTTATCCAAGCGCTCCCTCTCGTGAGGTTTGTCGTGTGATGCGTGGATACCTGATCGCACGCATAGCCGGCTTCCGAACTGAGCAATCCGGCAACTGTCGGTCCCTTGTCGAGTTTGTATACATTTTGACTAAAGGATAGACAATTCTGTTGACAATAAGTGTCATGGTTGACATTATTCCTGCGCTTTAAGGTCCGACCAGTTACGACCGGTTGGGTGGGAACACCCGCTGGGTTTCTGCCCCCCTCCCAGCATCCTGCCCGCCGGTCTTTTCTACTATCTCTTTCCTTTATTAATTGATACCCGGTTGACGTGCCGGTTGAAATGGTTTATACTGCAACAGTTGATTATGCAACTATTGGAGATTTTTGGTTTTGGTGTACGACCTGGACAACTCAATCGGGCGTCTTGTCGGTATGGCTTCGCGAGCGATCATCAACCGCCTCAATCGTGATTTCGAAGCGGCGGGGATTATCCTGACTGCTGAGCAGTGGATTGTACTGGTGAACGTCGGTCACCACGAGGGGGAGTGCCAGCAGTACTTTGCCCGCTTTTCCGGGAAGGATAAGACAAGTATCGCCCGGTTGCTGTTGGCCATGGAGGAGCACGGACTCATTCGTCGTGAGCCCGACTCTGCGGATCGGCGGCAGAACATGATTTTTCTCACGCCTCGCGGCAGAGCCTTGATGGATGAGGCGACACCGGTGGTCGAGTCGACTCTTGCCGAGGCGGTAAACGGAATAGACAAGTCGGAGCTGGATGTATGCCGGAGGGTGCTGAGAGAGATTTTCGAGAACATGTCCGGGTGTCATAACTAGCGTTTTTGGAAGACTCACGACTGTTGGCTGTGAGACCGGCGGTCAGGACGTTGGAGGTGTGTTATGCTGTTGGAGGGTAGAAATCTTGTTGTAACCGGTGCGAGCCGGGGAATCGGCGCGGCGACTGCTCGCCTGGCGGCCGTGCATGGAGCGCGGGTGGTAGTCAATTATCTATCGAGCCGCGAAGCTGCCGAGCAGGTGGTTGCTGAGATCACCACAAATGGCGGCACGGCGTACGCGGTACAGGCCGATGCCACGAAGCGCGATGATGTCGAACGGCTGGCAGCTGTTGCTTCGGAGAAACTCGGTACTATCGATTCGCTGGTGCTGAATGCGGCCGTGCAGTTTCGGATTGCGCCTCTCGTGGGGTATGCCTGGGATGACTTTTCGGCCAAGTTGAACGGTGAGATGCAGGCGGCCTTTTTCGGTCTGCAGTCGTTTGTGCCCGCGATGCTGGAACAGGGTAACGGGTCAATTGTTGCAGTGTCGAGTGGGCTTTCCAAGCACCCGGGAGAGGGGTTTTGCGCCCACAGTACGGCCAAGGCCGGGTTGAATGCCCTCATGCGGTCGGCCGCGGCGGAGCTGGCACCGCAGGGCATCCGGGTCAACACGGTTGCTCCGGGGCTGACCGACACCGACGCGACCGCCTTCATGCCCGCCGAACGCAAACAAATGATGGCCTCGATCACTCCGCTTCGGCGCATTGCGAAGCCGGAGGACATTGCGGGTGTTATCGTGGCGATGCTTTCCGATTTGTCCCGGTTCGAGGCCGGAGCGTACGTGCCGGTCGACGGCGGGATGACCATGCTCTAGGGGCGGCAGTACTGCCTGTAAACGTTCATTTTGGTTGGAGATAAAGGGAGTCGATGAATCAGAAGACGCGATATTGGATGAGCCGATTGGGAATACCTGTCGCGGTTATCGTGGCGGCAATACTGGTCATGAACTGGCTGGCGGCGATGCGCACCGATGCGCCGCGTCGCGAAGCGAAACCTCGGATGAGGATCGTGCAGTCTCAGGTTGTGGAGTTGGACAGCGTGCAGTCGGCGATTGTTGCCTACGGTCGTTTGACCAGCGCCCAGCCGGTCGATCTGTACGCTGAAGTAGCCGGCACATTACTCAGAGGAGATACTCCCTTCAAACCGGCGCAGGCGTTTCGTCGCGGCGATTTGCTGCTTCGGGTGGATGACCGCCAGGTGCGGCTCGATCTCAACAGCGCCAAGAGCGACCTGCTCAATGCGCTGGCATCGGTGCTTCCCGAGATACGCGTCGACTTCCCGGACAGATACCAACGTTGGGCGGATTATTTCAATAGTTGTCGATTCGACAGCGAGCTGCTGGAACTTCCCGAAGCCGACAATCAGAAGATCAAACTCTTCCTGTCGCGTTACAACGTCTATAAGCTCTATTTCGCGGTGCGCGATCTGGAAATTCAATTGGAGAAGCACTTTTTCTATGCACCGTTCGACGGTTCGATCGTCACGGCGAACCTTCACGAAGGATCATCGGTGCGAAGCGGAACGCTGATCGGGAAGATCATCAATCTCGAAGATCTCGAGGTTGAAATCCCGGTAGCGTCGGTAGACCTGCCATGGATATCTCATCGAAGTCCGGTGCGGTTTACCTCGACCGAGATGCCGGGGGTGTGGTCGGGGCAGGTGAAGCGGGTCGGCAATACGATCGATACGCGGACCCAGACGGTTCCGGTCTATCTGAGCGTGAACGAGAGAGAACGTTCGCTGTTGTATGACGGCGTGTTTCTTGAGGCATCGATTCCCGGATCGGTCTTGCCTAACGCGTACTCCGTGCCTCGCTCGGCGATATACAATGACACGTATGTCTATTTGATACAGAACGGTGAACTGGTTCAGCAGCCGGTCGAGATAGCGCGCCGAGAGACGGATCGGGTGATTGTCGACGGCGGATTGAAATCGGGTGACACACTGGTCGTGGAACTGCTTCAGGGTGTGGCCTCGGGAATGCCGGCCGAACCGCGGTTCGGACCGACCATGATCACCACCGGCGAGCGAGGTGAGTAGGTGCGCCGCGTAACAGAGTTTTTCACCCGATATCCGATCTGGACAACCGTCTTGATGTTCGGTGTGATTGCGTTTGGCCTGATCTCGCTGGGGCGGATGCGCTATTCGTTTTTTCCCGAAGTTCCCCCCGATACGATCACTATACAGGTCGCGTACCCGGGAGCCTCGCCGGAAGAGGTCGCCGAAGGGGTGGTGCTCAAGATCGAAGAGAATCTCGACGGTCTGCTCGGTGTGGAGCGGGTGACCTCGGTTTCGCGGGAGAATTTCGGGGTGGTGACGGTCGAGACCGTGAAGGACGCCGATGTCGACAAGGTGCTGTCCGATGTCAAGAACGCGGTCGACCGGATCAGTTCATTCCCTGTTGATGCCGAAGAGCCGGTTATTTTCGAGCAGAAGTTTCGCATGCGATCGCTCTCCGTGGTATTGTACGGCGAGACGGATCTCTATAACTTGAAGTACATCACTGAAGATTTCCGCGACCGCCTGCTGGCGACTCCCACCATCTCACAGGTCGATATCGAAGGGCTGCCGAATCTGGAGTTCTCTATTGAGGTATCCGAGGCCGCGATGCGGCGGTACCAGTTGACCTTCGATGAGATAGAATCGGCGGTCCGTCGGGCTAATGTCAATCTGTCCGGGGGCAAGGTTGATACCGACGACGAAGAGATTCTGATTCGAGCCTGGGGCCGCAGTTACTATGCGGATCAAATGCGCGATCTGCCGGTACGCGGCAGTTCCGACGGTACGGTGATACGGCTTGCCGATATTGCGACCGTGGAAGAGCAGTGGGAAGACATACCCGACAAGCAATACTACAACGGTCGCGTGGCGCTGGTTCTGAATATCGATCAGACCGAAAGCGAAGATATCATAGCAATCGCGGACCTGACCCGGGAGATGGTCGACGAATTCAACGCCGCGAACACCAATGTGCACGCAGCGGTGCTGGACGATCGGACCATTCCACTCAGACAACGTGTGGACCTGCTGGTGCGCAACGGGCTGATCGGGCTCCTGCTGGTTATGATGACGCTGGGTTTCTTCCTGAACCTTCGCCTTTCGTGGTGGGTGGCCATCGCGATTCCGTTTTCGTTCGCCGGGATGTTCATTGTCGCCGGATTCGCCGGCATCACGATCAACGTCATTTCACTGTTTGGTATGATCATCGTGGTTGGCATTCTGGTTGACGACGGGATTGTGGTGGCGGAGAATATCTATTCCCACTATGAGCGGGGTGTGCCCGCACTGAAAGCGGCAGTCGATGGAACTCTCGAGGTGATGGCTCCCGTGACGACCTCGGTGTTGACGACCGTCATCGCCTTTACGCCGTTTTTCTTCCTGGACGGCATGCTCGGGAAATTCATCTGGCAGATGGCTATCGTGGTGGTCGCGTCGCTGCTGTTCTCGCTCGTCGAGGCGTTTCTGATCCTGCCGTCGCATCTCTCGCACTCGAAAGGGCTCCATCCGCACAAGGAAGACCCGGTCATTCGGCAGAAGATCGAGAAATTCATCAACTGGCTGACGCATGACCTGTATGCACCGACCCTTCGATTTGCTCTCAAACACAAATGGATGGTAATAGCGACGCCGCTGGCCATGATATTCGTTACGGTGGGGCTGCTGCGCGGGGGACTGATCGGCTGGACATTCTTCCCGTATATCGATGGTGACACGGTGCCGGTCAACGTGTCGCTGGTGTCCGGAAGGCAGGAGGCCGATACCGATTCGCTGCTGGCGCGGATTGAGGCCATCGCGTGGCAGGTCAACGGGGAGCTGAAAGAGGAGCGCCCTGATGGTCGGGACGTGATTCTCGGAATCAAGCGGGAGATCGGCGCCAACGACTTCGGTGAGTCCGGTTCGCATACCGGACGATTGAATATCGAGCTGCTTGATGGCGAGGTGCGGCAGACGGAGAGCTTCGTAGTTGCGAATCGTATTCGCGATGCGGTCGGTCCGGTGCCGGAAGCGCAGAATATCACGTTCGGCGCCGTGAGTCGGTTCGGAAAGCCGATATCGGTGAGCCTGTTAGGGAATGATTTCGATGAACTCAACCGGGCCCGGAATCTGCTCAAAGCGGAGCTGGAGAATTTCAGCACTCTCAAGGATGTGACTGACTCCGACCAGGAGGGACGCCGCGAGGTTGACATCACGCTCAAGCCGAGAGCGCTGGCGCTGGGGCTCAATCTTCAGGATGTTGCCGGCCAGGTGCGGCAGGGGTTTTTCGGTCAGGAGATTCAGCGAATCCAGCGGGGACGTGATGAGATCCGGGTGTGGGTGCGTTATCGCCCGGAGGACAGAGCTGCGATAGGGTTCCTGGACCGGATGCGCGTGCGAACGTCGGCGGGGCAGGAGTATCCGTTCAGTGAACTGGCGGACTACTCGATCGCACGGGGTGTGACGACGATCAACCACCTGGACCGCCAACGGGAGATCAAAGTTGAGGCCAACCTGGCCGATGTGAAGGACGACCTGCCGCCGATCCTGGAAGAGATCAGAATGGACGTACTGCCGCGTGTGCTGAGTCAGGTGCAGGGGGTGACGTTCTCGTTTGAGGGACAGTCGCGGAATCAGGAGAAGACGGCGAGATCGATGCAGGCAACTTTCCCGATCGCGCTGGTGGGCATGCTCATCATCGTCATTCTGGTGTTCCGTTCCTATGTTCAGGCGGCGATGATCCTTTCATTGATTCCTATCGGCGTGCTGGGCGCGGTGTGGGGACATGGCATTCAGGGATTGCAGTTAAACACGCTATCGATTTACGGGATTATCGCGCTGTCGGGAATTATCATTAATGATAGTATCGTACTGGTGGATCAAGTGAACCGAAATCTGCGCAGCGGTCAAAGTATATACGATGCGGTCTACAACGCCGGGATCGCGCGTCTGAGGCCGATTTTGCTGACGACCCTGACAACCTCACTTGGTCTCGCGCCGTTGATTTTCGAAACCAGCCGCCAGGCGCAGTTCCTGATTCCGATGGCGGTATCGGTGGCCTACGGGCTGGTCTTTGGCACCTTCATTCTGCTGGTGATTCTGCCGGCATTGATACTGGCCGTCAACCGGATACGTTTCGAGATAGGGCGCCGGTTCGGCAACACGGCGGTGACACCGGAGGCGGTGGAGCCGGCCGTGAAGGAACTTCAGACAACAGCATAGTGGAAGTTTAGATGAGAGTGATAGTCAGAGCATTCGTTTGGTTGGTACTGGTCGTGGTCCTGGCATCAGCCGCAGTCGGGCAGGAGCCGCTGACGGTAGAGCATGTTGTTCGGATCGGTTTGGAAAACAACTACAGTATTCAGATCGCACGCAACTCGGCCGAGGCGGCGGGGAAGAACCGGATCCGATCGAGGGCGGAGTTTCTCCCGACAGTGAACGCCAGCGGCGGCTATACGAACAGCTCGACCAGGCAGGAGACGAATTCCCGTTTTAGTTTCGGCGACACCGATGATCGCACCGCGACGGCCGGGGTCGAACTGAACTGGACGTTGTTCAACGGCTTCAAAATGTTTGCCGAACGCGGTCGGTATGAGGCCCTGGCGAAGTTGGGCGAGTATCAGGCGAGGAATGCTATCGAAAACACGGTCGTGGCGATAACACGGGCGTATTTCACGCTCGTGCAGCAGGAACAGCTGCTGGATGTGGCGCGGCGCACGCGGGACATCTCGAAAGTCAGGCTGGAGAAAGAAGAGATCAGAAACGAACTTGGCGGCGCATCATCGACCGATCTTCTCAACGCGCGGGTGGCGTTCAACAGTGACCAGGCGGCGCTGATCGATCGGGAACTGCAGGTGACGCTGGCCCGGCAGGACCTCAACGTATTACTGGCGCGAGCGGCCGATGAACCGTTGGACGTCAGCCACCAGTTTGACATCCCGGATCTCCCGATGGATCGCGAGCAGCTGATAGCCGCCGCCCACGACAACAACAGCGAGTTGCTGGTCGCACAGCAGAACAAGACGGTGGCGGACAAGCTGGTCGGTTCGGAGCGGTCACCGTTTCTGCCGAATGTGTCATTCAGGGCGGGTCTGACGTACACCGATCGGACGCAGGATATAATCGGGGATGATCCCGACAGTGACGTTACCTCGGAGAGTTCTGTCGGATCGGTCGGCCTGGTGGCGTCGTGGAATCTCTTCAACGGCGGTCGCGACAAGGCGGACTACGACAACGCCCGGATCGAAGCGGTCAATCGGCATTTGGAGCTTCGCGATGCCGCCAATCGTCTGACCGGTGTGGTGTCCCAGACATTCGAGACGTATCAAAAGCAGCTGCAGTTGGCGGCGCTCGAAGAGGAGAACACGCAGGCGGCGCGGCAGAATCTACAGCTGCAGCAGGATCGATATCAACTTGGCGCATCGAGCTCGCTGGAGTTTCGCGATGCGCAGGTGAGCTTGAGCCGGGCCGAGGTGTCGTTGATCGTCGCGCGCTATCAGGCGCGGATCACACGGCTGGAGATCGACCGGCTGACAGGCCGGATCGATATCGGACAGTAACGCCCTCATATAGTCTCTGATATATTGCGCGGGCGGAGTCGGGTAGCTATCTTGCGACCGAATTCCGACTAAACATCCTGCAAAGGGAGGGATGCCGCCATGGGCCCGCGATCTCATTATTCCATTGCGTCTCTTGTTCTTTTCTCTCTTCTCCTCCCCGTTACATTCGTTGTGGCTGACAGTGTCGATAACGAGGCACCGTCATCGGTGAGTGTGCTCACATCCGAGGAGATCGAGCAACTGCCGATCAAGAGCCTCGAGGAGCTTTTGTTGCTGCAGAACGGTGCGATCGGCGTCAAGACCAACTACGATCAGATCGGCGTGCCGCGTGATACGCGTGAGCGGCAGACGGGAGCGGATGTACATATCCGAGGGGGGCAGCGATATGCCAATGACTTTCGGGTCAATGGGCTGTCTTTTCGCAATGGCATGTCGGGGCTTTATACGGCGTCGATCAGTCCGTATGCGATAGAGCAGTTCAGTCTTACGCCCGGTGTTCCACCCGCTTCGTACGGCAATGTCGGGACGGGGATTGTTGGTGTCCGGACGACCGGGCAGGCTACTCAGATGCAGGGGACAGTCGAGGCGGTGAGCGACGACTTCACGACCGGGTATGGTCGCAACTGGTATACGGCAAGTTTTGCGACTCCGATTCAGGGAATGGACGGGGTGACGCTGGCGGCTACGGTCGAGCGGCGGTGGTTCGGAGACCGGACGCCGTCGCCAAAGACCGACGACTGGCTGCCCGGATCGCCGGATCGTCTGCCGAACAACACCCTCGACGGCTGGTCGTATCACGGCAAGCTGACGTATGAGATGACCCCGGAGACCAGGCTGACTCTGTTCGCCGATGGATCGACTGATGAGTGGCAGGAGTACCGTCAGGAGTTCCTGTTTGCACCGGCGCACAATCCAAGATACAAAGACGAGAATCTCGGTATCGGCGCGAGCTTCGAGCATCGTCTGTCCGATAAGGTGACGTGGTCGCTGACCGGTGGGTATGTACACTCGGAGCGGACGCATGGGGATGGGGTGTTGTTTGATGACCTGGCGGCGTATGTGAGCGGTGTCGTGAATCCGATGTACGACGACTGGTTGTTGTTTCGGCGCGCCGATAGCGACACCTCAGTCTATGATTACTTCCTGCACTACATGTCGGACAGGGTGGGGTTTAGCTCGGAGGTTCGTGTTGACCTGAAGGATGATCAACAGATGCAAGTTGGTGCTGAGGCATGGCGACTCACCAATCGGTACTTTGAGAATCTGGCACCGACGCGGAATCCGAGTTCCATTCGCGTCAACAGATATGGTTACGATATCGACGGCAATGAGTCAAACGACGAAGGCTGGATGAACGAAGCGCCGCATCCGCTGGAGGCGGGGGTATGGATGTCGGGTCGGTTTGAGGCAGACAGGTTAATCTTACTGCCGGGTCTGCGAATCGACTACTTTGATTTCGACGCGACGCAGCTCCGTGATGTCCAGCAGCCCTTCGGGGCGGACAATACGACGCTGGACGAAGAAGATGTGGTCGATGTCGATCCGTTCGTGCGGCTGTCGCCGAGATTGTATGTGGTTGTTCCGGTGACGGATCGCCGCTCGTTTCACGTCGGGTTTGCGATGACGTATCAGGCTCCACCGTACCGTCTGATGCACGTCGGATGGGACTTCTTCGAGGAACGGGTAGAGGCAGGAGTATATTCGCCGTTTGGCGTTGGCGAAGTGGAACCCGAGAGAACAACTCAGATTGAGGCTGGATTGTCGTCGCAGGCGACCGACAATCTTCGACTTCGTGTCACCGGCTTCTATAATGACTTCGTGCGAACGAGTGGTCTGTTCCACCAATCGGCAGTCCCGACGGCATACGACTACTACAGTTCGTACGGGGAAGGTCATGCCGCCGGAGTGGAAGTGGATCTGGCCTATCGAGAATCAGACAGGTTCGGTTGTGAGTTGACGTACACGTTTTCTGACATTCGGGCGAACATCGGCCGCATCGGCACTTCGTACCAAATTGTCTGGCAGTACAAGGAGATCCAGCTGGACCCGGATGTCGCCGACTTCAACCTGACGCATACGCTTTCGGGATTGGTGCACTTTTCGCTCGGCAAGGACGACGGTCCCAGGATTGGGAACACGTCCGTGCTGGGTCGTCTCTCCGGAGCCGTCATCGCGAGACTTTGGAGCGGTCTGCCATACACGCGACTATCGACGGTGGCCACAGGCAGAGAGGCAGACATCCAGGCTGTGCCCGCGGGTGAGTTCAACGCCGAGCGCACAGACTGGACGTGGTCGATTGATTTGAAGCTCGAGCGGGAGATTCCGTTCGGTCAGGTCTATGTCACACCGTTCGTGTGGGTTAAGAATCTTCTCAATACCGAAAACGTCACCAGCGTTTATTGGGCGACCGGCCTGCCGGATGAGGACGGCTACCTGGCTACTCCCGAGGGTCAGGTCATTGCCGAGAGTACCAACGGCGCGGAGTTCGTCGAGCTATACAATCTCAAACAGCACAACCCGCTGAATTACGGTGAGCCGAGGCAGATATACCTTGGATTAAGAGTGTCGTTTTAGATCGCTCGGCGATAGGGCATTGATTCAGCGGGAGCGGCGGTCCGTCGATAGCGGCAGATCGCCGCTTCGTCGTTGGTGATGACCGCGAAATCGGTACGACCGTCGGTCCAGGCGCCGGCGTCGATATAGACAGCGCGACCGTCGGCAAACTCCGGGTCGAGATACGGGTGGTGGGTGTGGGCCGCGACACAAACGCGGGGAGTATCGTCGTTCGCATGGGAGCGTCGGATTCTTTCCGAAAAGTACTCAATCGCATGGCGCGGGTAGGTGCGACCATCAGGATAGTGCGAGATTTCCAGCTCGCCGGAGATGACGCCGATCGCGACATGACGGTCTTCGGGTAACTTCAGCCAGTTGCGTCGAATCCCCGCCAGGGACGCTTCGATCGCGCGCACGGTGCGAAAGACGGTCATCATCGGCTGCCAGAAAGCACGGTTGGGGTTGCTGAAGTGGTACCAGCGGTCGGCGGAATAGCCGTGCTCCAGATACACGTGACCATCGCGCACGCTTTCGCAATACTCACGGAGCGTCCGGTGCTCATAGTCGTGGTTGCCGTATATCAGCGTCGCGCTGACGTCTCTGAGCGCATTGATGATCGCCGCATAGTGCGGGTGTGAGCGGCGGATCTCACGGCTGGTGATAGACTGTGACGCCATGGCGTTGGGGAAACGAAGTTCGTACATGTCGCCGAGCTGTACCACCCGGAGTTTCCGCCCTTCGCAGAACATCTCCCATTGCATTCGCTGGAGGTAGGCGAGGAAATCGAGCATGGCGTCGGCACCGAACTTGAAATTATCGAGATTCGACTGGTAGAGAAACATGTGCATGTCGGGTATGGCCACGATCATGTCGCTGTCGCCGAGGACGCGACCCCATTTCTGCGGGAAACGAGTCGGCAAACCGTTGTTGGAGATCACTTCGATCCGCTGATTGTCGCGCACGAAGTCGTCGACGATTCTCATCGGGCGCACTCCAAGCACCGGCCGGTGAAGAAAAGCATAAGCGCGGACGCAGCGCCGAGAGTCTGTCGGGTGCGTCCGGTCATGACATCACCCAACCGTCGGTTCCGGTTCGGCAACTTCGCGGCCGACCGGCTCCAGTCGTGTGTGTTTGAGGACCCGGAACTCGTTGCCGCGCCAGCTCACGGTGCGGTTGACGAACGGCACGATCCAGATGCCGGCCATGATGAGATCCTTGAAGGGGACGAGCAGGTAGTGGCTCCAGCGACTCTCCGAGTTCATCAGGAGACCGGTGACCATGTCGAGCACGATCCGGATCGCAGACACTCCCAGCAGCAGGCCAAAGGAAAGCTGGTCGCGCTGAATGATCCAGTTGACCATCGCGAGGGTAGTCGGGTTCGACAGCAGCTCGGCGATGTAGTGCCCTAGATGCAGATGGCGGCGCATGGTGGCCCAGCGAAGATGGCGACTCAGGAAGCGCTCCACAGTCCAGGTGACGTTGACGTTTTCGACCGGCTGGCAGGTAGTGAGGACTTTCAGTCCCTGTTCGGCGATGGCTTTCCCCAGCAGACCATCTTCGAGGAGGAAGCCCGCAAAGGCGCGGAAGCCGCCGACTGATTCGAGTGTCGCTCGCCGGAGCAGCATCGACTTGCCGATCGTAACCGGCACCCCGAACAGCCTGCCGACCGCGTAGACGCTGTCTGCTATGAACGTGTTGAGATGCAGATTTTCCAGAATCGCACCGAAGGACTTTGCCCCGACACCACGGATATGCGATGTCACCATGCCGACGCTTTCGTCCTGCATATGGGCGATGAGGTCAGTGAGGTAGTTGGCTGGAACCCGGACGTTGCTATCCGATATCACCAGATAGTCGTGCCTGGCGAAGGGGTACATGTTGTGCAGGTTGTTGACTTTGGGATTCAGTCCGACCTGCGTGTTGTCAACGACCAGACGAATGGCTGTGTTCGGGTAGGTCCGGCGAAGTTTCTGGACGACCGCGATGGCCGGATCCGAACCATCATCAACGCCAAACAGTAACTCGTAGGCGGGATAGTCGAGTTCAAAGAATGAACGCAGGTTGTCCTCAAGTTGATCATCAAGTCCCTTGAGAGGCTTGAAGACTGTCACCGGAGGACAATGCTTCGGCGCTTCGGACCGTCTGCGGGCACGAAGGCGTTCGAGGGCGATGAAGCCCGCCGCAAGGGCGAAATAGACCAGCCCGAAAGCTATGGCGGCAAGCAGAACGAATGTAAGTGCAGACGTTATCATGGCCTTTCCCGTGTATCAACGCTACCCACGCCAATAACGGAGTTAAAATTGCGTGCCGGTTAGGGCCAAATTAGGATTTGGTGAATTGTGAGGGATTCTGACCGCTCGACAGCCGTTCTTTGATGTATTCCCGGTACAGGGACCCGCTCGGTTTCAAACTGCGGGCACAGTCATTGGAATAGTCGGTATGGTAAAGACCGAAGCGCGCCCTGGTCCCCTCCAGCCATTCGTAGTTGTCGAGGAAGCTCCAGTGGTAGTAGCCGTGCACCGGGTAACCGTCATCGACGGCTTTGGCGAGCATCGCCAGATGTTTCTTGATAAAATCCACCCGCAGCGAGTCGTCCTCGGCGGCGATCCCGTTTTCCGTGACGTACAGTGGTTTGCCGGTGAACTTGAGCCATTTGCAGACCTTGCGAAGTCCTTTGGGGTAGATTTCCCAGCCGAGGTCGGAGGTACCCTCGCCGGAGCGGGGGATGAAAAGCATTTCGAACGGTCGTTCAAGGTTGAAGCGGAATCGGACGTGGAGGCGGTAGTAGAAGTTGATTCCCCAGAAGTCGATTTTGTCTCGGAGCTTTATGGCTCTGTCAAAAGACAGGACGAGCGGGAAGGTATACTGGAGGCGGTCCTGCTCAAAAGCTTCAGGGATCATCATATTGTAGAAGCGGTGGATGAGCGGTTTGAGATGCCGGTCGATGAAGTGATTGAGTCGGGCTCGCTTGAAGACAATAAAGTTGTGGGCGATGCCGATCCGGGTCGATGGGTGGCTGGCTTTGATTACATCGTACGCTTCGCGATGGGCTTCGAGCATGTTGTACAGAGCCTGCATGAGCAGGTTAAGGTCTTTCAGTCCGGGCGGAAACTTGGCATCGGCGTACCCCGCCAGCAGCCAGACGAGCGGCTCATTGATCGTGACAACCAACGGGACACGGTCAAGAAGTCTTGCCGACACGTTCGCGACGAATCTCCGGAAAGCATCGATGGACTCCGGCTTGTGCCAGGGACATGACCCATGGAACCAGGTCGGGTGGGTGAAGTGGTGCAGGGTGAGCATGGGGGTGATGTCGTATTCCAGCAGCCGGTCGATCATGCGGCTGTACTGGTCGAAGGCGGTCTCGTCGAAACGTCCCGGCTCCGGTTCCAGTCGCGCCCATTCAATAGAGAAGCGGTAGCTGTTGACGCCCAGCCGTTTGAGCAGTTTGAAGTCGCCTTCCCAGCGACGCCAGTGGTCGGTCGCATCACCGACGGTTGGATCAAATACGCCCCGTCGAAAGCGCCCCTGACGCTCCCATTGGGTTATGTCGTTATCTATTTGCCCTTCGATTTGGAACGCCGAAGTGCCGACGCCCCAGAGAAATCTGTCTGATCCGGTATTTTTCATGGCATGGGAAGATACGTCGGCCGTTCGGGAAAGGCAAACATCGGTGGCGTCGTCGCCTGGAAACAATTATCCCGGGCAGCCCTGGAACAGGTCGGTAGGGGACCGATGTTATCCACTTTACCGGGCACAGGGAGACAGATGGTCGGAGTGGGAGTGCCGCCCAGCTATCGAATCTGGAAATCTCGTCCGATAGAGTAGAGAGAGGATTCTCCATGAGATTCAACAATGTACTAGAAGCCATCGGTCGGACGCCGCTGATCCGTTTGAATCGGCTGACGGGCGCCAACGACGCCACCATCTATGTTAAGATGGAGGCATTTAATCCCGGCGGATCGGTTAAGGACCGGATCGGCGCCGCCATGATTCTGGCCGCAGAGCGCGAAGGAAAACTCAAGCCGGGCATGACGATTGTGGAGCCGACCTCGGGCAATACCGGTATTGCGCTGGCGATGGTGGCAGCCTCCCGGGGCTACCGCTGCGTTCTGACGATGCCGGAGTCTATGTCTTTAGAGCGGCGGGCGCTTATGAAGGTTTTTGGCGCTCAACTCGAATTGACCCCGGCCAAAGAGGGCATGAAAGGGGCAATCGCGAAAGCCAATGAGCTTGCCAAACAGGACGGCTGGTTTCAGCCCTTTCAATTCTCCAACCCGGCCAACCCCCAGATTCATCGATATACAACCGGTCCGGAGATTATTGCCGATCTCGGCGATCTGAACCTCGATGCGTTCGTTGCCGGGGTTGGTACCGGGGGGACGATCAGCGGTGGCGGTCGCGTGCTGAAGGATCGCTACGGGTGTCAGGTCGTTGCGGTGGAGCCGGACGCGTCGCCGGTCCTTTCGGGTGGAGAGCCAGGTCCGCATCCGATCCAGGGAATCGGCGCCGGGTTCGTGCCGGACAACTATGACGTTTCGGTGGTGGACAAGGTCATTCGTGTCCAAAACGACGTGGCGGTTGAAATGGCCCGCGCCCTGGCCGCCAAAGAGGGGTTGCTGGCGGGGATTTCCTCGGGGGCGATCGTCTGGGCAGCGCTGCAGGTGGCGCGTGAGCTTGGCAAGGGTAAGACCGTAGTGACGTTCGTTTGCGATACGGGTGAGCGGTACATCTCAACGCCGATGTTCATCGAACTTCCGTGAGACAAAAGCAGGAGCGAAAGGCGTAGTATGTGGTCGGTAGTCGAAGATATCAAAGCAACTTACCGGAATGATCCGGCCTGTCGCAATATCGAGTTTCTTCTCTATCCCGGGTTTCATGCGGTTACGTTTCATCGGTTCATTCATTTCTTGTGGAAGATCAGGCTGCCGTTCTTCCCCCGATTGTTGTCCGAGATTAACCGCTTCCTGACCGGGTTGGAGATTCATCCGGGAGCGCAGATCGGACCGGGGTTTTTTGTCGACCACGGGATGGGAGTGGTGATCGGTGAGACGACCGTGATCGGTCGCAATTGCGTACTTTTCCACAATGTCACGCTCGGCGGGACGGGGAAGCATGTCGGCAAGCGGCATCCTACGGTCGGCGATAATGTCTTTATCGGGACGGGGGCGATCCTGCTAGGCCCGATCTCTATTGGCGACAACGTCAAGATCGGCGCCAACAGCTTTATCGTGATGTGCGACGTACCGTCGAACTGCACGGTCGCCGGGACGCCGGCGCGGATTATCAAGCGCAACGGTATGCGAACCGACGAGGAGCTGCCGCGGACCAGCTACCGAGAGATCGCCGAACCGTCCGAGTGAGTGCCTGAGCGCTTATTCTCTCTTCTAACTTCCCGGGAACTCACCTGATACAGCTTCGGACAGATACCTTCCGGATGCCGGTTAAAGAATGTGGAACTGAGCGCCGTTCCGGTCGTTTAAGTACCAGCTACGGTCGTGACAGAAAATCAATTTATAAGAGCCACTATATCCATGTTTGAACAAGTATCGGCAGCCCGCCCAGTCAACTACCGACCGCTCCCGGCTGCCGGCCCGATCGTGACTTTACTGCTGGCAATCCTGGTTATCGCCGCTTCCCACGTGGCCGCCGAGCCGGTCCGGGTCGGGCATGTCGAGGCTGACCTCGTAAGCGAAGTACGGAGCATCCAGCCGGGGCAGCCATTCTGGGTCGGTCTCGAAATCAATCTCGATGAGCACTGGCATGTTTACTGGCGCAATCCCGGCGACGCCGGCCTGCCGCCGAAACTGACCTGGGACCTTCCCGAGGGTTTTGTCGTCGAGCCGATTCAGTGGCCGTATCCCAAAAAGTTCGTTGTCCCGCCGCTAACGAGTTTCGGCTACTCCGACAAGGTGCTCTTCCCGGTGCGAATCACGCCGCCTGTCGACTTGGCGGAAGGTGAGCCGGTCACCCTCCGCACCCACGCCGAGTGGCTGGTTTGCGCTGAAGCGTGTATTCCCGGCGAGACCGATCTTTCCCTGACCCTCCCGGTGAGTCAGTCGGCTCCGGAATTCGATTCCCAGCGCGCCGATCAGTTCAACGGCGTTCGTGAGAAGCTTCCCGTCGAAGCGACCGAGTGGAAATTCGGCGCGGCAGTTGATGATACTCTGATTCAGATATCGATACGGCCGCCGGAGTGGTTCACCGACTCTCTGCGGGGCGTTTACTTCTTTCCGCACGATAAGGCGATTATTCACAATGCCGCCGAACAGTCGCTTGAGGTCACCGGCAGTGGCTATGGTTTGGCCGTGCCAAGGTTCAAAAACGCCACCGGTGATCCGGAGCGGATGACCGGTGTGTTGTATGCCGAGTCCGGCTGGCGCGGTCCGGGATCTGAAAAAGCCATCACGATCGATATTCCGGTTGGTGAAGGTGGGCCGATCGCAGCGGCGGTGACTGATGAAGCCGCCGGCGGAATCTGGAAAGCGATCCTGTTCGCATTCCTGGGCGGGATCATACTCAACCTGATGCCGTGTGTGCTGCCGGTTCTATCGCTGAAAATACTTGGATTCGTAAATAAGGCCGGAGAAAGCCGCAAGAGCGCGGTCAGCCACGGGTTGGTGTTTACACTCGGGGTACTGCTCTCCTTCTGGGCTCTGGCCGGAGCGCTACTGATCCTCCGCGCCGGAGGCGAACAGCTCGGCTGGGGATTTCAGCTGCAGTCGCCGGTGTTCCTCGTGATATTGTCATCGTTTATATTCCTGTTTGGCCTGTCACTGCTTGGAGTATTCGAGATCGGTACGTCGCTGACGGCGGTTGGCGGTAAGACGCAGTCGAGCACGGGCTGGGGCGGGTCGTTTCTGAACGGCGTCACGGCCACGGTGGTTGCGACGCCATGCACGGCGCCGTTTATGGGCTCGGCGCTCGGCTTCTCGCTGGCGCAGCCCGCGTGGGTGGCCATGACGATTTTTACCGCCCTCGGATTGGGCATGGCGGCGCCGTATGTCGTGCTGTCGGCCTCGCCGAAGCTGCTGAAGTTTCTGCCGAAACCGGGTCGTTGGATGGAGACATTCAAGCAGATCATGGGATTCCTGCTACTGGCGACGGTTGTCTGGCTTGCCTGGGTGCTCGGTATACAGGCCGGTGTCAACGCGTTGGCGGTGCTGTTGATGGCACTGTTGCTGATCGGTATCGGCGGCTGGATTTTCGGTCGCTGGGGGACGATTGCGATGCCGATGCCGAAGCGGGGCGTGGCATACGTACTGAGCGCTCTGTTATTGATCGGCGGTGTGGCCTTTGGATTGGCAGGAGTATCACTCTACGGGGCAGCACCCACGCAGGCCAGTTCGAGTTCATCGCGCGAAGGCATCACCTGGGAGCCGTACACACCGGAGCGTTACGAAGAAGCTCTCGCATCAGGTGAACCGGTATTCATAGATTTCACTGCTGCCTGGTGTTTGAGCTGTCAGGTCAACGAGCGGGTGGCGTTTAGTTCCGCACAGGTGCGGGACACGTTTGCGAAAAAGGGAATCGTGGCGCTGAAGGCCGACTGGACCTCGCGCGATGACACGATAACCCGCGCGCTGGCTCGCTATGGCCGGAACTCGGTGCCGCTCTATGTGTTGTATGACGGTAGCAACGGGCACGAACCGGTCGTCCTGCCGGAGATCATTACACCGGGAATTGTGATGGAAGCACTTGCGAACTTAGAGGGATAACCATACCACACGGAGAGTCGTTCGTTATGAAGAAAACCTTGTTATCATTGTTCAGTATCGTAGCGCTGATCGGGCTTGTTGGATGTTCCGGCGAAGCCGACAGCGGAGCGACATCGGAAAACTCGTCGAAAGCAGATGAAACCTCGGCGACGGCAGTGAGCGCCAAGGTCGACGAGACGGCGCCGGATTTCACCCTGACCGATGCCACGGGCACGGCTCATTCGCTGTCCGATTTCAAGGGCAAGTATGTCGTGCTGGAGTGGATCAATTTCGACTGCCCGTTCGTGAAAAAGCACTATGTCGAAGGCAACATGCAGAGGCTGCAGAATAAGTATATCGACGAAGGCGCGGTGTGGCTCTCGATCTGTTCGTCGGCTCCCGGCAAACAGGGATATTTCGAGGGTGAGGAACTGACCAGTCGGATGGAAGCCGAGGAGTGGATGGGGACTGCGTACCTAAATGATCCGACCGGAAAAGTCGGCAAACTGTACGGCGCGACCAACACGCCGCATATGTTTGTGATTGGTCCCAACGGCGAGCTGCTGTACGCCGGGGCTATCGACGATACCCCGTCGACCAAGGCGTCTGATATCCCGACCTCGACGAACTATGTCGTGGCGACGATCGATGCGGCGATGAAGGGTGATCCGATCGAGACGAAAGCGACTGCTGCGTACGGATGCTCCGTGAAGTACTAGTTCGCACTCCATGTGAAGTTAATCGACCCGGCGAGTTACTCTCGCCGGGTTTTTTTTGTCTTTGGATGTAGAGGAGCCTGGAGACGTCACATTATTGACACCAGGCGGGGGAGGACCTACCTTACTAGTAGTGGGGGATTTCCAAGGCCGCCTTTCCGGGAGGGTGTGATGGCGCGGTTTATTCGCTTGACAGTGGTGCTGATGCTGGCCGGAGCGGTGAGTTTCGCGCAAGCCGATGGAGACAACCGTCGTACGGCGACATTCACCATTCTGACGTCAGCCGAGCGCCGTTATGAGCCGGAGCCGCAGGTGTATGTGGTGGAGGCGGAAGAGGGTTCGCGGCTGATCTGGTGGAAGATCATAGATACGCTGCAAATCAAGAGCTATCGCCCGAATCTGGTCTTCAACCGGTATCTGTCCGATGGTTCGGTGGAAATTGAGATGAAAGCGTGGACCGCGCTGCAGATCGTTGATTTCGACGGAGGAGACGTTCCCGATCAGAGTTGCGTCACTCCGCGAGTGGACACACTGGCCCCGTTGGATACCGCGCTTTTCCTATGCGCGGGAGATGTTTGGATTAGGCTCGTTCCCCAGATGCTTCAGGAATACCGAGCCGACTGGAACTGGTCGGACGGTTGCTACTGGGTAAGAGTGACTGACACTCTTCCTCCGGCTGACAGCATTATCACACGAGAGAGTTATTCCCCGGAGGGCTGGCTTTCCTCGCGGCAGAGCTTTCGGGTGATGCCGTTCGGTCGTCCGGAGCGAGAGGGAGTACACACGGAGTGGTCCGGCCCCGGCAAGCTGAAGTCGGAGGTTACCTATCATCACGATCAACCCGAAGGGCGTATGGCAAAATACTGGCCCAACGGACAAATCAAGATCGAGCAGTATGTGCAAGGCCGGGTTCGCGACGGCACCTACCGCTACTGGCATTACGACGGGTCGTTCGGCGGGGAGTCGATCTTCAAGGATGGAACCGGCGTTCTCCGACAGCACTACGCCGATGGGACGCCAATGATCGAGCGACCGTTCGTCGACGGCAAGGAACATGGTCGGTTTCGGGAGTGGTATCCCAATGGTGTGCAGTCGATGGAGGGAGAGCACGTCCATGGCAGACCGGTCGGCGTCTATCAGAACTGGTTTGCGAATGGGCAACTGTACCGCAAGGATGTGAGGTCAGGACGGTTTGTCGCCGACTCGTTGTGGTATGACGACGGCACGTTGCAGATGGCGCACGACTTCAGCCATTCGCCCGATACGCTGCACCGATGGTATGAAAACGGCCAGAAGCAGTTGCTTGAAGTGAGAGACTCAGCCGGTTTTCGCACGGCCCGATTCGAGTGGTACGAAAACGGTGATCCGAAGCTCGAAGCTACGTACGATGGCGGTATGTCCCCGGCTACTATGCGTGAATGGTTCAAAGACGGTACGCTTAAGGAAATCCGGTCGATCGATGCCGACAGCCTTGAGCGGTATCACGCGACCTACTACCCCGATGGCCGGATTCGGCGAGAGGAGACTTACAGTCTTACCAACCGCACTCATATCATCCGGGGCTGGTTCGCCAACGGCAATCCTGACTTCTCGTACACGCACAATCTCCGAATCGGCGCAAACCGGGGTGTCACCTTTTATGAAGAGGATGGCTCGATTCGCTGTGAAGGCGAGTGGCCGACCGACGATACCGGCAAGGCCGTCTACCATCTCCCGAATCGAGTCGGAAAACTGGTCGGTCCTATCACGAACTGGGAATACTGGGAAGGGCATTGGGTCTGCCTCGATAGTACCGAGGAGATAATCGGCGAGGCGTGGTATCGGGATGGAGAGCTGATACGCTGCACCGATTCGAGCCTGTTTACACCGTATCTCAAGCCACCCATAAGAGTGATCCCGCAGTAGGCTGACTGTAACGTGATTCCCGCAGAATAACCCCATTGATGCCGCTCCGCCGGGCTTATTCACAAAGTAACAGGACAGGTGAACTTCGGTCGCGCCCCGGCGTTACTTCCTATAGAGCAACAGTTCAGCCGGTCTCCACCGGCTTGACTTCGCTTTCAAAAATGTATAATAATGATCTACGTTTCAGCGATATATCCCGTCGCTTGGAGCCGTTGCAGCGTCCCGTCGGCGGGAGTGGAGAAACCAAGTGAAAGCCATCGAGACTCCTGACCCAGTCACCCGAACCCGATTGACCAACCGATACGATACGGTTCGACAGTTCACCGAGCACTTGTGCCGACCGCTGGCCACTGAAGATTATGTCGTTCAGCCGATCGAAGATGTTTCGCCGCCCAAGTGGCATCTCGGGCATACGACATGGTTTTTCGAGCAGGTGCTGCTGGAGACGTTCGCGAAGAACTACGTCCGGTACCACGACACGTTTTACTACATCTTCAACTCGTACTATCAGCATTTCGGAGATCGCGCCCAGCGCGACCGTCGCGGGACGCTATCCCGTCCGACCGTCGAGCAGGTGTACGCCTACCGCAAAGAAATTGATAACCGCATGCATGAGTTGATCGCAACAGTCGACGATGCCCAATTCGAGGAGATGACAGAACTGGTCGAACTGGGACTGCATCACGAACAGCAGCACCAGGAGCTTCTTGTTACCGACGTGAAGTACATCTTTGCGACTAATCCGCTGCTGCCGGTTTATACCGAGCATTCGCTGCCGAATGCCGGTAACTCCTCATCGGCGACGTTCGTTCGGTTCTCCGGTGGTGTTAAGCAAATCGGGGCGGAGCCGGACGGTTTCACCTATGACTGCGAGCATCCGCGCCATTCGACATTCGTTCGGGATTTCGCCATCATGAACCGACTTGTCACCTGCGGCGAGTACCTGGAGTTCATCCACGACGGCGGCTACGAAAATCACGACCTCTGGCTCTCCAACGGCTGGGATGTTATTACCGCGCGCGGTTGGAAGGCGCCGCTGTTCTGGGTAAAAGACGGCAAGAGCTGGCAGATCATTACTCTGTCGGGGATCCGCGAGATCCGCGAGACGGAGCCGGTCTGTCATGTAAGTCATTACGAAGCTGAAGCGTTTGCGCGCTGGGCCGGCAAGCGCCTGCCCACCGAGGCCGAGTGGGAAGTGGCGGCGCAGTCGGTCGATGACGGTTCGTATGCCGGGAATTTTGTCGATGAAGGATACTACCATCCCGCTCCGGCCGGGACATTCGAGGAAAGAGAGACTCTGCATCAGATGTTTGGTGATGTCTGGGAGTGGACATCATCGGCGTTCCTGCCGTACCCCGGCTATCGCCGCGAGCACGGGGCGCTCGGCGAGTACAACGGCAAGTTCATGAACGACCAGATGGTTCTCCGCGGCGGTTCCTGTGCTACTTCGCGCAGTCACATCCGGACGACCTACCGCAACTTCTTCCAGTCGGACCGTCGCTGGCAGTTCGCCGGTTTCCGTCTGGCCGAGGACGTCTAAGGCGATCTGTCTATGACTGCAACCTACAAAGTAATCAACGCGACCGACTACTCCGATTCGTTCGGCGAGCGCGACGCGTTTGCACTCGACGTGCTGGTCGGATTGTCCGAGACGCGCAAGTCGATTCCGTCGAAGTATCTGTACGACGCCCGTGGCAGCGAGCTCTTTCGAGAGATAACAAAACTGACCGAGTATTATCCGACCAACTGCGAGCTCGAGATACTGGAAAACCGCTCAACCGCCCTCGCGGAGTATGTCAGTGGGAGGCCGTTCAATCTCGTGGAGCTGGGCGCCGGGTTCGGGCGCAAGACGAGAATACTGCTGGGGCGATTCGCCGAGCTTGATCTTGATTTCCGCTATGTGCCGATCGACATTTCCGAGTCGGCGATGGACGGGCTGGTCGCGGAGTTGACTGACAAGCTGCCGAATGTCGAAGCCGGCGGGCTGGTCTCCGACTATTTCAACGGTTTGAAATGGCTCAATAACCGCGACGACCGGCTCAATTTCGTGTTATTTCTCGGATCATCGATCGGCAATTTCTCGCACAATGAATCGCGGGTGTTCCTTCGCAATCTCTGGAATTGCCTCAATCACGGTGATATCGTGCTGATCGGGTTCGACCTGAAGAAGGATATCGAGCTGCTGCTGCATGCGTACAACGACTCCAGGGGCGTGACCCAGGAGTTCAATCTCAATCTGCTGCGGCGGATCAACCGCGAACTGGGCGGACATTTCGATATCGACAAGTTCCGGCATTTCGGGACGTACGATGTATTCTCCGGCGGGATGGAGAGCTATCTGGTGTCGCTGGAGCGACAGACCGTCTATATCGATATGATCGGTCGGTCGTTTACGTTTGCACCGTGGGAGCCGATTCACACCGAATACTCGTACAAGTATCTCATTCCGGAGATCGAGCACCTGGCGTTGGAGACCGGATTTTCGGTGGCGACGCATTACTTCGACTCGCGGCGCTTTTTCACCGACTCCGTGTGGCGGGTGGAGAAACCGCGACCGTCGACCTGATTTCATTTCCCACGACGGACGTGTAACCGGGCGGCGCGGACGTAGAAACGGATTCCCTCGACATGACTACACACAACCACAACGGACACTTCCACACCATAGTTATCGGCTCGGGGCAGGGGGGGAAGCCGCTTGCCGTCGACATGGCCACAGCCGGATATCGGACGGCGTTGATTGAATCGTCATACGTTGGCGGCACCTGCGTCAACGTCGGCTGCACGCCAACCAAAACGATGGTCGCTTCGGCGCGGGTGGCACACCTCGCACGACGAGCCCGGGATTACGGTGTGATTCTGGAGAACCTCTCGATTGACCTGTCACTCGTGCGAGACCGCAAGCGCCGAATGGTCGAGTCATTTCGAAGCGGTAGTGAAAAGCTCTTGGACCGAACGGAGAACCTTGAGTTGCTGCGCGGTCACGGTCGCTTCATCGGACCGGAAGGGATTGAGGTGGAGGTCGAAAATGGCCCCTCTCACCGTCTCACCGGCGACCATATCATCATAAATACCGGCGCCAGACCGGCGCGGCCGCCCGTGCCGGGGCTGGAGTCAATCAACGCCTATGACTCCACCTCGATAATGGAACTGGACACCGTGCCAGACCATCTTGTCATAATCGGCGGCGGCTATATCGGGCTCGAATTCGGGCAGATGTTTCGTCGATTCGGCTCGAACGTGACAATCGTCGAACGGGCGCCACGGCTCGCATCACGCGAAGACGAGGATGTGTGCGAATCAATCGCGCAGATTCTTCGGGAAGACGGCATCGCGGTTATGCTTAACTGCAGTGTGTCGAGTGTACGAAACGAAGGGAGCGGTGTCCGTGTGTCCGTGAGGCAGTCCACGGGTGAAACCGAGATAGACTGCTCCCATCTGCTGATTGCGGTCGGGAGAACACCCAATACCGACGACCTGGGGCTCGAGTCGGCGGGGATTTCCATCGACGAGCGGGGCTATGTCACGGTCGACGACTACCTTCGGACCGGAATCGAGAATGTCTATGCGATCGGCGATGTCACCGGTGGCCCGGCGTTTACTCACATTGCCTACGATGACTACCGGATCGTGAAAAGCCGGCTGCTCGGCGAGCAACCGCGAAGCACCAGAGACCGGCTTGTCCCGTATACGGTCTACATTGATCCGCAATTGGGTCGGGTGGGCTTAAGCGAGAATGAAGCCAGGCGTCGGGGGATCGAGTATCAACTGGCAAAGATCCCGATGTCGCATGTGGCGCGGGCGCTCGAGACCGATGAGACACGCGGTCTCATGAAGGCCCTGGTCGATCCAGTCACCGGACAAATTCTCGGTTGTGCCGTGCTGGGAATCGAAGGCGGGGAGATTATGTCGCTGATGCAGACGGCAATGTTGGGGAAAGTTCGCTGGACGGAATTGCGTGAGGCCGTGTTTGCGCATCCCACGCTGGCCGAATCCATCAACAATCTGTTTGCCACCATCGGGAAATAAGCGTACCGTAGAGGCTACAATCTGTTCTGAACAACCGTGTCCGGCCCGGTTGCAGTCAGTACGTCGCTGCTCGCATAGTAACCTGCCGGTCAATTTTCGAGGACTGTCCGCATGATCAGCTTGTCCTTTCACGGCGCTGCCGGTATGGTGACCGGATCCAAGTATCTTCTCAATGTCAACGATGAACGAGTCCTGATCGACTGCGGCATGTTCCAGGGGCGCCGGGAGCTTCGCCAGAGGAACTGGGATCCGCCGGGCTTCAAGACCGAGACGCTGTGTGCGGTCATCCTGACGCACGGTCACCTCGATCACATCGGCTACCTTCCACGCCTGGTCAGATTCGGCTACAACGGACCGGTCTATGCCTCTCACCCGACGGTCGATATCGCGAAAATGTCGCTGCTCGATGCGGCGCATATCCAGATGGAAGACGCCGAATACCGGAACAAGAAGAAACTGACCCGCCATGAAAAAGCCCTGCCGCTGTTTGATGACGACGATGTCGCGGCGATTGAAAACTTGTATCGGCCGACGCCGTTCGAGACGTGGACCGACGTCACCGATCACATCCGATTCCGCTACCATTTCGCAGGCCACATCCTGGGCGCGGCGAGTGTCGAGATAGAGGTTACCGACGGCGACCGGAAGACATCTGTGCTGTTCTCCGGCGATATTGGTCGCTATGGCAATCCCCTCACCCGGAATCCCGGCGAGCCGCCGGAGACGGACTATCTGGTGTGTGAATCTACTTACGGAGGCCGGATTCATCCACCGGAAGACGCTCATCAGGACTTCATAGATCTGGTCCGCGACGCGGTGAAACGGAAAAGCATCCTGCTGATCCCGGCGTTTGCGATCGGCCGCACGCAGCAGGTGACGTTTTTGATCGATCGGCTGATCGAGCACGGGCTGGTCCCGGAGGTTGAGATTCACATAGACTCGCCGATGGCGATTTCGGCAACCGATATTTACTGCAAGTACGCATCGATGCATTCGATCGACATCAGCCAGCTGGGCGGCAAGGGCTGCGTGCTCAACGGCAAGCGGGTGCAGCTGCATCGCAAGCGCAAGTCTTCGAAGCAGCTCAACAAGATCAAGGGGCCGGCGATTATTCTGTCATCGTCCGGGATGCTCACCGGCGGACGCGTCATGCACCATCTGATAAACCGCCTTCCCGATCCGCGAACGACGGTCGCGCTGGTCGGGTACATGGCCGAGGGGACGCTGGGACGAAGGCTCGTCGACGGGGAGAAGCTGGTGTATATTCACAAGCAGCCGATTGAGGTAAAGGCACGGGTCGAAGTGCTCGCCGGCCTTTCGGGGCATGCCGACTACTACGAACTCCTGCACTGGGCGGAGCCGATCAAGAAAGCCCCCAGACGCGTCTTCATCACCCACGGGGAACCGGATCAGTCCGAGGCGATGGCCGGTCATTTTCGTTCGAAGTATTCCTGGAACTGCTATCGGCCGAGCCTGGGGGAGACGGTCGAGCTGTAATCGCCGGCGGTTTCGTCCACTTCCGTACCTCCGCTCGCAACGCCTGCGCTAATATGGGCTTATTGGGCCGATAATTTCCATATTAATGTTGACAATCTTCGTCTCCCGCCTATCTTGAGTAGAACCCTCACACGTTTCCAACTGTTGTTGTAGTAACACGACACACAATTTCATATCTCGTGGAGATTCAGACATGACTAACGGCTCACGTGTCCGAATGGTTCTTACTTCGTGCGTGCTGTCGGCCGCGCTGCTTTGCGCCCTGCCGACCCTGGCGGTTCCGCCGGGTTACGACGGATCGACGATAGTACCCGATCAACCGGCTCGGACGGACGGCGACCGGACGGGGGCATCGGCCGCGACCCAGGTAGCGGCGGCCGGCGATACGGTGTTCAGCCTCTGTCCGATCGGCATCATTCAGTTTCAGCCGACTGCCGGCGGTTCCGATTGCTGGGGATGGGAAGCTCCGGACGGCACCGAGTACGCCATCATGGGCACCTACAACGGTGTGGCGTTCGTCAACGCCAACACCATGCAAATCGTCGACGAGATCCCCGGTCCGATCAACGGCTGCGGCAGCGTTCGCTGGCGCGACATGGTGACCTACCAGAACTACTGCTATTGCGTGTCTGAATGCTCCGGCACGAATCAGGGCATGATGATCATGGATCTGTCGTTTCTGCCCGACTCGGTTCATCTGGTCGGCACCTTCAGCACGGCCACGGATTTTACGTCGCACAATATGATCGTCGACACCGCTACCGGCTACGCCTACGCGGTGAAGCGTTTCTACAACGGTTTTCGTATCATCAGTCTCGCCAATCCGGCGTCGCCGTCGGAGGTGGGCTCGGTCGCGACACCGGACATCCACGACATGTACGCCCGCAATGACACGGTGTGGGTCGCCGAGGGTTCCAACGGGACCTGGTCGGCGTGGGATCTCTCCAACAAAGGCGCGCCGCAGCTCATCCAGCGGGTGACGGTCCCGGCCGCCGGCTATGTGCACAATATCTGGCCGACGCGCGATGGACGGCACGTGGCGACGACCGAAGAGACCGGTTTCAAGACCATCAAGTATTGGAATGTCGAAGACTATAACAACGTCCAGCTGGTCGGGCAGTACCTGGCCCCGTCGAATCTGGCGCACAACGCCCAGATGCTCGGTGATACGGCCTATGTTTCACACTATGAATCGGGGGTGACGATTGTCGACTTCTCGAACCCGGCCTTACCGGTCGAGCTGGCGACATTCGATACGTACCAGTCCGGCGAATCTCCCGACTTCAACGGCGCCTGGGGCGCCTTCCCGTATACGACATCAGGCAAGGTCTACGGCTCCAACCTCGACAACCGCCTCTTCATCATGGAGGCGCGACAGGTGATCACGACCGATACGATTTATGGTGACTCGATTGTGACATCACCGGGCAGTGACGTGCGCGTCGACGTTTTCGTCGACAACCACACGCCGATCTCGTCGATCAACGTCCCGTTCACCTGGGCCGGTCCCTACGAATTGACCTTTGACTCCGTTTCGACCGCCGGTCTTCGCACCGATTACTTCTTCCAGAAGACGTACTCGGCGTTTGACGCCGCCAACGATCGGGCGGGGTATACGCTGGTGACCTCGTCGGGACAGATGCCGCTGGCACCTGGGAGTGGTGCGATTCTGAGTCTCTACTTCAGTGTGCCGCCCGGTGCGACCGGTGCATCGAACTCGATCGACTTCAGCGCGTTTGCCTCGACACTGCCGGAAATGACGGCGGCCTGCTTTGAGTTCGAGTTGGAAACCCAGCCTGCAGTTATTACGTTGGGGACACCTCCGTGCTGTGCGGGCACCAGCGGCAATATCAACCAGGACGCCGGAAATACAGTTGACCTTTCCGACCTCATCTATCTGGTGAACTACCTCTTCCTCGGCGGCCCGGCGCCGTCGTGTACAGAGTCGGCGAACACCAACGGTGACGGCAACGGTGACGTTGATCTGTCCGATCTGATTTACCTGGTGAACTACCTGTTCCTTGGCGGTCCGAATCCGGCAGCCTGCCAGTAGACCGGCCGGACTGTCTCGACAACCGCCGGTGAACAACGATATGCGAATCGACTCGGCCGGGGTGGCGGCGAATGCCACCCCGGCCTGGTTCCAACGACCAACCGAACTGACTTGGGAGATTGCGATGAACCGACGCGTCCTGTGGTTGGGGACCCTGGCGATGGGAGCCGCACTGCTGTGGATGGGATGTACCGACGAAGACAACCCGGTGCGGTCAAGCCCCGCCGCCTTCGACGTGCTGTACGTACTGAATCAGGCCGATCAGACGATTTACAAATACAATGCGGAGACACTGGAGCGGATAGACTCTATCTCGACACCGGTGGTCGAACCGCATTTTATAGAGTTTTCCCACGACCACGCCTACTACTACGTAGTCGGTCGGCAGGTGGGTGGGCAGCTGGCCAAGTATAGGACCTCGGATGACTCGCTCATGCAACTGGTGACCGTGCAGGGGAGCATGTTCCCGACCGCGCTGGTGGTAAGCCCCGATAATGACACCGTGTACGTGTGTGATTTTACCAACGCCAAAGGGCGCACGCACCGCTACGACGGATCGGGAGCGAACTTCACCTTTATCGACTCCTCCTTGCAGGCGGGTTACCAGAGCCACGACATAGATCTGTCTGCAAACGGGGAGCTGTTTGTATCGGCGGGGTTCAACAGCGACGATATAACGATTGTCAACCTGGATTCCGGCACGACCACCCCGTTGCTTCTGGTGGACGGGTCTCAGGGATTCGGCACCTCGCCGGCCAGTTACGGGCCGTACGGTGTCAATGTCGATCTGGACAATGATCTCGCGATATGTGCCTGCCGCAAGGGAGTCGATCAACTGCGGATCATTAATATCCGCACGCAGCAGCTGGTCGATTCGATCCTGATTCCCACCGCCGACGTGACTTCGTCTGCGATGGCGGGACCGACCCTGATGGATATCGCCCCGGACAACGACATCATCTATGTTACCGGATTCACCGATAATCGGATGTGGGTGGTGCAACGATCGACCGGTACCGTGCTGCAGACGATTCCGCTCGCAGTGCCACGACCGTTTACCGTGACGGTCGATGGTTCCGGCAGTCGCGCCTATGTGACCGCAACGAACTTCCGACCCGACAACGGCATGGTGTACGTGATCGATGGTTCCACGTATCAGGTGGTTGATTCGGTCGCAACCGGCTCAGAGCCGTTTGGAGCGTACCTGCTGGAGAGATAGGCCGTTCCGGCAGCAGGCAGACTACAAGAATCGATAAATGGCAAACGAAGGCCGTCTGCATGGGCGGCCTTCTTCTTTTGTGTTGGCTAGGGGCAGGGATCGGGCGCGGGACCACCGAGAAACACCCGGTTGACGAGAAAGATTAGATCCGAAAGATCTATCCTGTCGAGCGGATCGGCATTGACGTTTCCGGCAAGAGGGCAGGGCAGAGGAACACCGCTGAAGAGCCAGTCTACGAGGGTCGTCAGGTCGGTGATGTCGACTGCTCCTGACGAATCGGCATCGACATTGCCCAGGCTGCCCACACAGCAGGACCCGTCGCGATACCAGAAGTTCAATCCGCCGTTGAGCTCGCCGATCAGGGCGTCATCGTCAGCATCCCCATCCCAGTCGTGGAACACAATCGAGGGGAACAGGCCGTCGTCGGCGCCCGGCACCGTGTCGCCGATCGGCGAGAGCGAAAGTGAATCAGGGAGCTGTCCGACCGATGTCTGGTTGCGCCAGACCGTCAGGCCAAGACCGGTGGTCCCGATGATCAGGTCAAGTCGACCATCCCCGTCCCAGTCGTATAGTTGCGGCAGGGCATAGTCTCGTGGAGATATGACCGGCAGCATGGCGGTCGTGACAAGGGTCAGCGATGGGCTGCCGACCGAGCCGGTATTTTCGTAGAGGCGGACGTTGGCTTTGCTGTTGAAGTCCCACTCGCCGACTACCAGATCGAGCAGGCCGTCGTCGTTGAGATCCCCTACTCGCGGTGTCGCATACTGATCCACCTGAATGCCGGCCAACTGAGAAGTCTCCCGTGTCAGTATCATCGTGTAGCGATTTCCCACATTGCGCCAGTATTCGATACGGCCACTGCCCGTCCCGATCAGCAGATCGAGCACACCGTCCGCGTCCCAATCGACCAGTACCGGCACGGCGAAGGTGCCGACATCAATTGACTCGAAGTAGTCCGAGCGTTGCGTCAGCTCCGGGTGAAACGGCGTGCCGGTGTTCTCGAATAAGGTCATGCGACCGTCGTAGCGCCCGACCAGCAGGTCGGGGTCGCCATCGGAGTCGATATCTCCCACCGCCGGAAACGAATAGCCGCCGATGTCGATGTTGTCGATCAGATTGGCCGTTTCGAGTTCGATCTGTGGGTTGGCAGAATCACCGACATTGCGATAGAAACGAAGATTGTCTATCGTCGCGCCGTTGCCCACACCGACCAGCAGGTCCGGATCGCCATCGTTGTCGATATCTCCAGTCGTGGCGTGGTTGAAACCGACCGTCGCGGTGGGGAGAAAATCATCGGTGACCCAGGTGAGGTCCGAGGTGACTGCGGAACCGAGATTTGAGAACAGGTAGAGGTTGACGTTGTTGATATCGCCCCACAGGAGATCGGGGGCGTCATCGGCATTGATGTCGCTGAAGTGGATACAGGAGAAGCCGTGACGGCCGTCGCGGGCGGCTTTGGACCCGCCACCGGGAAAGGCAGCCACGCTGTCGTAGAGGTCGGTTTCATAGACAAATGAAGGTGACGCGCTGTCGCCGTCATTGCGATAGAGAATCAGGCTCCCGGTAACGCCCCCAAGAAAAAAATCGAGATCACGGTCGGCATCGATGTCTATAAGGGCCGGTGTGTTATTGACACCCGTTGACAGGGCGGCGTAGGTGCTGTCGATCAGTGTGAAGGTCGGTTGCGTGCCGGGATTGTCGTTGCGGTGAAACTCCACGCCGCCGAGTCGATTGTCGCAGAAGAAGTCCGGGTCGCCATCGGCGTCGATATCGGCCATGATGTGCCAGCTGGCGGCATCGATCCCACCCAGGCGGGTGGACGTCAGCTCAAACAGGGGAGAGGCCGGACTCCCGACATTGCGCAGGTAGATGACTTTCCCGGAGAGCTCGCCGATGATGAGGTCAAGCAGGCCGTCGCTATCGACATCAACCAACTCAGGCTTCGGTTCGTTGATGCCGCCGAGAAACGGCAGGGCGACAGAGTCGCCATCGGCATAGACCGAAAACGGATTGGTTGACCGGGTGAAGGTCTGGCCGGCCAGCGGAAGGAACGCACCCAGCACAAGAACAAGGGTCAGGGCAGAGGCCCCCAGGACGATAATCCGCAAATGTGTACCCTTCCGGTGATCTGACAGAAAACGGCGAGTCGAAGTTGGTACTTTGTGAAACAGCGTGCGGACGGGAGTCGGTTCCGAGAAAAACACCGTCTCCGGCAGCCCTCAGCGGCTGCCCCACCCGGGAGTAGAGAGGCGTGATTTTACCGCATGAAAGCAACGAAAAGAGACCCTGTCAATCCATGTCCGAGGCCGTCGGGCAACCGTAAGGACAATGTTATAAGCGACTTAACTTGACCGGTGCTGTTTTGTTTTTGTCGTACCGGCTTTCCTGTTGTGTTAAAACGGCTTAATTGACTGGCTGCGATTGTATTTTTCTGGAAAGAAACCACCGATGGACCGCGTATAAGGGGTAGATTGTCATGCAAATGTCATGAGAATTATGTTGCCAAGAGGCAGGTCGGTTTGTATAAATACGCGGAATGTTTGATACGGACAGCAATGATTGTCGTCATAGTCTGAACTGGAGGAATCGATGGTCAAGAAATGGATCTTTCCCGTGGTCGCCTTGCTGGCGCTGGCTTTTGTAAGCCCTTTGCTGGTAGCCGAAGATGAGGCGAAGACCGATGAAGCAGCGGCTCATGAGTTCATCGGCGTGAAGAAGTGCTCCTTCTGTCACAAGAAAGACGGCACGTTCCCGAGCTGGGAGAAGACCGCTCACGCCACGGCGTTTGATAATCTGAAGACCGACGCCGAGAAGAGCAATGAAGTCTGTCTGAGCTGCCATGCGACCGGCATGACGGCCAAGGACGAGCTGCTCGAGGGCGTGCAGTGCGAAGCTTGCCACGGTGCGGGTGGCGACTACTGGAAGAAGTCGGTCATGGAAGATCGGGAGCTGGCTATCAAGAACGGCCTGATCATTCCGACGGCGGAGACCTGTCAGAAGTGCCACACGGGCGAAGTCCCCGAAGGTCACAAGGAACTTCCGGCGTTCGATTACGAGAAGATGAAAGCTACCGGTGTCCACGACATGCCGGTCGCGGAGAAGACCGAAGGCTGATTTCGCTGATAAGATCATTCCAGAACACCCCCGCTTCGGCGGGGGTGTTTTTTTGTGCCTGCGGAGGCGGGGGACTTTTAGGTTTACAGGCTTCGGCTCGATGGCTATCATAGACCGATTCGGTCGGCGCCGCCGGATGCCCAGCGCATTGTCCGGGCCGCTCCGACGTTTATCTAAACACAGCAAGGAGGCTCGTGAGGCCACCCATGTATCCTGAATTGGAAGGAAAATGCGCGCTGGTGACCGGCGCTGCCCGTGGATTCGGGCGAGCGATCGCCAAACGGCTGGCGGCCGAAGGCGCTCTGGTTATCGTGAACTACCGGCGAAGCATGTCAGACGCCGCGGAAGTCGTGGCCGAGATAGAGAAAGCGGGGGGCAAGGCGATTGCGATCAGGGGAGATGTCGGCAAGGAGAAGAGTCTCGATAAGATGTTCGACCAGATCACCGAGCAGGTCGGTGAGCTGGATATCGTGATCGCCAACGCCGCTTTCGGGGTCCCCGGCAATCTCCTGGAGGCCACCCCGCATCACTGGGAAGTGACCATGTCGGCTTCGGCCTGGTCGCTGGTGGCCATGACCCAGCGGGCATTACCCCTGATGAAAAAGGGCTGGGGACGAGTGATCTCGATCACGTCCGACGGCGGTCAGAAGGTTATCCCGGGCTACGGTGTGGTAGGTCCGGCCAAGGGCGCCCTGGAGTCGTTAACACGCGGTCTGGCCTATGAACTGGCCCGCAAGGGTGTCCTGGTCAACGGGATTCTGGCCGGCCTGGCGGATACCAAATCGTCCCGGTCCATCCCCGGGGCCAATCAGGTTATTCAGCACGCCTCGCGACATACCCCCAAGGGGCGGATTGTCGACGGCGACGATATCGCACGGGTAGTGGCGTTTCTTTGCTCCAACGAAGCCGATATGATTTGCGGCCAGTTCATTACGGTGGACGGCGGCCGGAATATCGTGGGATAGCCCGGCTTCCCGGTCTGTTTAGTCGCCGCACAAAAATCGACGTTTTTCGGGGCGAAGCGTACGGTTAGGCTTGACAGAATCGGCAGTCCTGTATTATATCCGACTTTGTGAAATTTGTAACAAAGAAAGATCCGGCTTTGTTGTCGGTCCGGTTCGGCCCCGTGGAGAGGCAGGTACGGGTCGACCGATTATATGCTCCCGAGACAGGCGCCGGCTTTCGTGGTGATACGGTCGAAAGACCAGTGGCTCACATTCGTGGTATAACAACCCAAGGGGTACCAGCATGAGTGCTTCGTCGTTTAACCCTTTCCACATGGCGCAGTCGCAGTTTGACAAGATTGCGCACATGCTGGAGCTCGACTCAGCCGTTCGCGAGTTTCTTCGCAACCCGGTTCGCGAATACAGCTTCCTGATACCGGTGCGAATGGACGATGGTTCCGTACAGGTGTTTCGCGGTTTTCGCGTTCAGCACAATGACTCGCGCGGACCGTCCAAAGGCGGTATCCGCTTCCATCCGCAGGAAACGCTCGACACGGTTCGGGCGTTGGCGATGTGGATGACGTGGAAGTGTGCGACTGTCGACATTCCGCTCGGCGGCGGCAAAGGGGGCGTGATCTGTGATCCGCACAACCTGAGCGCCCGTGAGCAGGAAGGTGTCTGCCGTGGATGGGTGCGTCAGCTGGCCCGCAATGTCGGTCCTTACCAGGATGTGCCGGCTCCCGATGTCATGACCAGTGCCCAGCACATGCTGTGGATGCTTGATGAGTACGAGAAAATCAGCGGTGAAAAAGCCCCCGGCTTCATCACCGGCAAGCCGGTCGGTATGGGCGGCTCGCTTGGTCGCACCGAAGCGACCGGTTTCGGCGTGATCTTCACGGTTCGTGAGGCCCTCAAAGAGCTCGGCATTCGGCCCAGTGACACCACCGCGTCGGTGCAGGGATTCGGCAACGTCTCCCAGTATGCCATCCGTCTGTTGACGCAGATCGGTGGGACGGTGATCTGTGTCTCCTGCTGGGATCAGAAGGATCAGACCTCGTACGCGTTCCGCAAAAAAACCGGTCTCGATCTCGACGAGCTGCTTGGAATCACCGACCGGTTCGGCGGTATCGACAAAGGCAAGGCCAAAGATCTCGGCTATGAGGTCCTGCCCGGTGACGAGTGGATTTCTCAGGAAGTCGACATTCTCATCCCGGCCGCGCTGGAACATCAGGTGACCGGTGACACGGTGAAGAAGATCAGTCCGAAGGTGCGGATTATCGCCGAGGGTGCTAACGGTCCGACCACTCCCGAGGCGGATCAGATTTTGTTCGACCGCAACGTATTCGTCATCCCCGACCTGCTGTGCAACGCCGGTGGTGTCACGTGCAGCTATTTCGAGCAGGTGCAGAGCAACATGAACTACTTCTGGGAAAAAGACGAAGTGCTCGGCAAGCTCGATGTGAAGATGACGACGGCGTATCTCGCGGTCAGCGATCTGGCGCAGCGGCGTAAGCAGAATATGCGCAATGCGGCCTACCTGATCGCAGTCGACCGGGTCGCGCGCGCCTGTCGCGATCGGGGCTGGGTTTGATCCTGCGAGACTGTGATGTAGATCGATAGTGTACGGCGGCCGACCATCGGCCGCCGTTTTTTTTTGCCGAACTCGGAGATTCACGCTCTGCAATCCCGTTTTCGGTTGGGTTTTGGTACCGGCGTCTATATCTTCGAAGAATCCGCAGGTGAACGACCAAAGCACAGGGAGCAGCCCATGGCGCGAGATCGCGAACCACTTCAAGCATCCGATATTCCGGCATTCGACCGCGACCGGTTCGGTCGCGAAGAGGCGGTGAGTGCTATCGGCGCCGGGGCTATCGGCGGCAAAGCAACCGGACTGGCGAATGCACAGAAGATGCTTCGGGAACGGTTTCCCGAAGGACGGTGGCAGGGGATCGAGATCAACGTCCCGACGCTGGCTGTGCTGGCGACCGGGCTGTTTGACGCTTTCATGCAGCGCAACAACCTGTGGGAGATCGTGCGGGAAGAGCAGCCCGACCATCGGATCGCCAATGCCTTCCTGCGGGCGGAGTTTCCTTCGGAGCTGGTCGGCGATCTCCGCGCCCTGGTCGAGAAGACCACCACGCCGCTGGCGGTGCGGTCGTCCTCAATGCTCGAGGATGCCACCTTTGAACCGTTCGCCGGTATCTACGCCACCAAGATGATTCCGAACAACCAGCCGGACGCCGACACGCGGTTTCGAAAGCTCATCGAAGCGGTCAAGTTCGTGTACGCATCGACCTTCTTCGCCGAAGCGCGCGGCTATATGGCGGCGACAGGTCGCGCGCATGAGGAAGAGAAGATGGCTGTGGTGATACAGGAAGTGGTGGGACTGCGTTATCAGGACCGCTTCTATCCGACTATCTCCGGTGTGGCGAAGTCATACAACTTCTATCCATCAGGCAAGGCGAAACCGGAGCAGGGGGTGGTCAGCCTGGCGCTGGGACTGGGGAAGACGATTGTCGACGGTTCCCGGTGCTGGACCTACTCGCCGGCCTTTCCGAAAGCCGATCCCCCGCTGACGATTCGCGATCTGCTCAACCAGACGCAGAAGCAGTTCTGGGCGGTGAACATGGGACAGCCCTCGGCGTACGATCCCATGACGGAAACGGAGTACCTGTTGCAGGCGGAATTGAGCGATGCCGAGTATGACGATACGCTGCGCGATGTCGCATCGACCTACCAGCCGGAAAACGACCGGGTGGTGATCGGTACCAGTCGGCCGGGACCGCGCATCGTGAATTTCGCGCCGATCATCCGCATGGACGATATCAAACTCAACGCTCTGGTCGTAGACCTGCTGAAGTACTCGGAAGAATCCCTGGGTACCGAGGTCGAGATAGAGTTTGCAGTCACGATCGACCCGCTTCGTCGCGAACCGGTGCGATTCGGCTTTCTGCAGGTGCGACCGATTGTCGTGTCACTGGAATCGATTGAGCTGACCGACGAAGACATGGCCGGACCGAATGTAATCGCTGCTTCGGAAAAAGTCCTCGGCAATGGCACAATCGACAGTTTAACCGATATAGTGTATGTGAAGCCGGAAGTTTTCGCGAAGGAGAAGACGCGCGTGATTGCGGGAGAAATCGCGCTCATCAATCGAGCCCTACAGGCAGAAGGACGCCACTGTATCCTCGTCTTTTTCGGGCGGCTCGGCAGCTCCGACCCGTGGCTGGGCATCCCGGTTGACTGGGGGCAGATATCGACGGCGCGGGTGATGGTGGAGGCTACCCTGCCCGATATGGACGTCGAGCTGAGCCAGGGGTCGCACTTCTTCCAGAATATGACAAGTCTGCAAATCTGCTATTTCAATATTCATCATGCCGGGCGGCACCAGGTCAACTGGGACCTGCTGAACGCCGGCCCGGTGGTCGCTGAGACCGAGCATGTGCGCCATGTGCGGTTGCAGCGTCCGTGTACGGTGAAGGTTGATGGTCGTACCAGTCGTGGAGTGATTCTGAAATGAATGACAGCCAGGAATCATTTGATCAAATGTTGGCCGCCCTCCGGGAGCGCGCGAAAGAGCTTAACTGCCTGTATGCAGTCGAGGAACTGCTCGGCAACCCGAAGATCGGGCTGGAAGATGTAATCGACGGAATCCTCGCGGCGATTCCTCCCGGCTGGCAGTACCCCGACCACTGTGAGGCGAAGATCATCATCGACGGTACGGAATACGCCTCGCCCGGATTCGTTGAGACGCTGTGGTTTCAGTCGGCCGACATCGTGGCGCAGGACCAGACGATCGGTCGAATCAGGGTCTATTATACCCAGCAGATGCCGGTTGCCGACGATGGACCGTTTCTGAAAGAAGAGACCCGACTCATCAAGACGATCGCCGACCGTATCGGGCACTATATTCATCACACTCGCATGCGTCAGGTCTACCACGAATGGGAAGCGGCCAAGAAGGACCGCAGGGGGAAAGACCACGGTGACTGGCGGACCATTCTCGACCTGCTGATTCATACCGACAAGAACCTCTACACGCGGATGTCGCACAAGATGCTCAACCAGCTTTGCTGGAGCGGTATCAGGGAGGCCGAAGAGCTTCTCGAGAGATCCGATTTGTATCGCAAGAGCGACGCCGAGGAGTTGATGTCGGACTCGAATCGGCCCTACCAGAAACGGTCGTACTCATTCCCGATGGAGTTGGGTGAAGAGACTTTCCGGATCGCCGCCGAGCATCTCAGTGATGAAGATATCATGGGGCGCATTCAGAAGTGGATGCAGGAAGACAAGCTTGGCTTTCTGGTTCGCGCGGTCGAGCGGAACCTGTCGCTGCCGGAGGTGGCCGACGCTATTCGCAGGTATCACCACATCTCATCCAAGGAGGACGAGCTGTCCAAGCCGTCGCGGGCGGGGGTGCGGGTCTCGCTGATCAGGCGCTTCCTCTCGGACCAGCTTCAGTACATCCGGATCGCCAAAGAGTATCTCGGCATCAAGGACTTCTATGACCTCCTCCAGTACATCATCTTCGCTGCCGAGAGCCACGGACGGTTGGGGGGGAAAAGCGCCGGTCTGTACCTGGCCTCGCAGATTCTCAAGCGAGAGGCCCTCAACAATCCGGACCTGGGTACGGTCAAAACACCGAAGACCTGGCATGTCACTTCGGATATGCAGCTCAACTTCATGCACTACAACAACCTCGATGAGATCGTTGAGCAGAAGTATAAAGAGATTTCTCAGGTCCGATTCGAATATCCGTATATCGTCCACACCTGCAAGAACTCGCGCTTCCCCCCGGAGTTGACCCAGGGATTATCGGTCGCTCTCGACGATATGGGTGAGCGCCCGCTGATCGTGCGAAGCTCCTCGGTGCTCGAAGACCGGGTTGGCGCTGCCTTTTCGGGAAAATACAAGAGCCTCTTTCTCGCGAACCAGGGGTCCAAACAGGATCGGCTGGCGGCGCTGCAGGATGCCATCGCCGAGGTATATGCCTCGATGTTCGGTCCCGATCCGATCGAATACCGCTCGGAACGAGGTCTGCTCGATTTCGCCGAGGAGATGGGCATTATGATTCAGGAGGTGGTCGGCACCAAGATCGGCAAGTACTTCCTGCCGTCATTTGCCGGGGTCGCTTTCAGTCGGAATGAGTTTCGCTGGTCGCCGCGCATTCAGCGCGAAGACGGACTGATTCGAATGGTACCCGGCCTCGGCACCAGGGCGGTCGATCGACTGAGCGACGACTATCCGATCATGTTCTCTCCCGGTCAGCCGGGCCTTCGGGTGAACGTGTCGGTCGACGAGATCCTTCGCTATTCGCCCCGCTGGGTGGACGTGATCAACCTTGAGACCAACGACTTCGAGACGGTCGATGCTGCCGAGCTGTTTGCGCAGTCGGGTGACCATATTCCCGGGGCCAGCCAGATCGTGTCGGTTCTGGAGAATGAGCAGGTCCGTCGCCTGTCGCTGGCGGATACCGAGGTGAACAAAAACGACCTCGTGGTCACGTTCGCGGGCTTGATGGAGAACAAGAAGTTCGTCAAGCAGATGCATGCCATCCTGCAGACGCTCGAGGAAAAGATGGGTAACCCGGTCGATATCGAGTTTGCGCACGATGGGTCCGATCTCTACCTGCTGCAGTGTCGTCCGCAAAGCCATGCCGACAACAGCGCACCGGTGCCGATTCCGAAGGATCTTCCCGAAGAGCGTGTCATATTCACCGCCAATCGATTCGTATCCAACGGACTGGTGCCGGATATTTCTCATATCGTTTATGTCGATCCGGAGAGATACAGTGCCCTGCCCAACCGAGAGCTGCTGGGCGAAGTGGGCCGGGTTGTCTCCAAACTGAATAAGATGCTTCCGAAACGGCAGTTCATCCTGATGGGTCCCGGGCGGTGGGGAAGTCGGGGTGATATCAAGCTGGGTGTCAATGTGACCTACTCGGATATCAATAACACCGCCGTGTTGATCGAGATCGCCCGCAAGCAGGGCAATTATACGCCCGATTTGTCGTTCGGGACCCACTTCTTCCAGGATCTTGTGGAGGCCCGCATTCGCTATCTGCCACTGTATCCGGATGAACGCGGCAACGTTTTCAATGAGCGCTTCCTAACTCATTCCGCAAACATCCTGGGACACCTGCTGCCGGAACATTCCGGCCTCGAGGACACGGTTCGGGTCATTGATGTCACCCAGTCCGCTCACGGCAGCGTTCTTCGCATTTTGATGAACGCTGACCTGGATGAAGCGGTCGGGGTGCTATCCCGGCCGTCATCGGAGCGGCCGATTGTGCTCGATTCGGACGGCAGTGCGGTACCGATGGCGTCTCACACCCACTGGCACTGGCGGCTGCATATGGCCGAGCGGCTGGCCCGACAAATCGATCCGGAACGGTTCGGTGTAAAGGGCTTTTACGTCTTCGGCAGCACCAAGAACGGTACGGCCGGGCCCGGCAGCGACATCGACCTGCTGGTGCATTTTGTCGGGACACAGGAACAGCGCGAGCAGCTCGAGCACTGGCTGCGTGGTTGGAGTCTCTGTCTCGACGAGTTGAACTACCTTCGGACGGGGTACCGCCACGACGGGTTGCTGGATGTTCACATCGTGACCGATGAAGATATTCGGCGGAAGACAAGCTATGCGGTGAAAATCGGCGCCGTTACCGACGCTGCTCGTGAACTGCCGATCGGCGGCCGGGCCGAGAGTCCGCCGACCTCATAGCAGTTCGCGCGAGGCGCCTTCCGGGTGCGAAGGATCGAAGCGGACCAGCGCCAGCTCCGGTCCATCGTGAGCAGCCGAAAGACAAACCGTGCGCCCGATTCTGTCCTGCCAGTCTCCGGTCAAACGGGCCGATTCATGTATGTGGCCGTGCAGGGTCAGAAGCGGTTGCCGCTTCTCGATGAAACGCCTGATGGCGATACTCCCGACATTGACATCCAGCGGCACATGATCGACCATCTTGCCTGCCTGATCCACCCGGTCCAGATTCGTCTGATAGGGGGGAGCGTGAAAGAGGCAGATCAGTCGTTCCACTTCACAGTCCTTCGTCAACTGGTCGATGTCTTTCTGGATCGTGGCATAGCGAATCACGTTCGTCGACACGCGCACGGTTCGTCGACCTTCTTCGGGCGAGACGTCTCCCGGATCGACATAGCGGGAGACATCGTAACACTCCCAGTCCTTGAGTTGGAACGGCGTCGGCGGCACGCAGGCATACCCGCACACCGTGTACCTGTCGAACGAGAAACACCGCATGTGTGCGTAGGTCCAGAGACCGGCCCGGTCACCATCCTCAAAGAACGGCTCTTCCCTGCGGGGATCATCGTTGCCCAGGATCAAGAAGACGCGCGGGTACATCTCCCGCATCGCGTCACGAACCCGCTCGAACGAGGGACCGAGAATATCCGGTCCGAAGTCCCGATAGCGTGTATCGGTTTTCAGTGGATGCGGCAGGATGTCACCGCCGATGAAGACTGCTGCCGGTCGTTCCCGCTCGATGGCGGTGAGGAGAGTCTCGAAGCGACGAATTTTGCCGTGCAGGTCCGAGACGAAAAAACAGAGAAGGTTCGAGGCTGAAGGGTCGTCGCTCATGGTGTGCTGCTCGTGATCGGCTTGCGACGGTCCGGGCCTGGTCGCAGGATAATGCCGTGATTGCGCTGGCCGTCCATCTTGACGACGATCGGATCCTTGCAACGGATGTGTCGCGAGAAGGTGCGGGCTTTCACTGTTTCCTGCTCGTGAAGCCAGTCCCAATCGACGAAACCGCCGCCGCGCTTGCCGTCGATCGTGAAGTAACCGACCTCCATGGTGGCGATATTCTGGAAAAAGTGCGAGCCCTGCGACGGCTGAACCTGCATGTCGTCGAACCCGGCCTCCACGATGACGCGGGCGCCGGAGATCTGCTCCCACACGACCGGTATTCCGAGCCAGGGATCCGAGGATCCCCACCGACCGACACCGACCAGGATGTACGGTGCGTCCTCACTGGTCAACTCGAAATTGAATTTGCTGATCTCTTCGGCTACGGCTTTCGTCATGGAGCGATTGAACGTTTTGCTGTCGACAAACACGATGTCGTAAATATCGGCCACGATGCCGTTCCCGAGGACATATGGGCTCTCACAGATCAGCTCGTGGGTGTGGAAACCTTCCGTGGACACCTCTTCCCATTCGCGGTCGACAACCATCGGTCGAATCTGCAGCACCGCAAACTCCTTCGGCTGCCCCTGCTCAACCGACAAGTTGACGGCGAACTCCATCTCGACGGCCGCACTCATGCTCTTGCGACCGGCATCGAGCATCAACTGCAGTATCTGCGGGAGCGGAAATAGATCGTTTTTGAGAATCGGCGCAAATGACACCAGTCGCACGCCGGGTCGGGATAGCCCTTCGTAGATGGCGTCGTTCTCCTTCGAGTACGTCGAGGCAAGCGGCAGCAGGGTGCCGTCCTGCTCGGCGGTCGAGAGGTAGAACTCGGCCAGCCGGAAGTCATCGCCGGGATCATCGCCATCGGCTTCGTCGGTGATCTCCAGCGCAAAGAAGTTCTTCTGGCTGTACGTGAGCGTGTCCTGTACAGTCGAGAACTGGATCAAATGCCTGGGATAGCGCGGACAAAAACGTACCGCCGCGCCGCCTTCGACGATCTGTGTCCCCAGCCCGAGCGCGACCGACGCGATGCCGTCATCACCGGTCATCGGTGGTGAAGGATAGTAATTGTGTGAGCGGGCCACACCGGCGATGTCGGGGTAGAAGCGGTTCTCGTGCAGACTGCCGACCAGGCGCTGGATGATGACCGCCATTTTCTCTTCTTCCATGCGGTAGGGTGTCGCACGCATGTATGTCTTCGCCCGCTGTGAAAATGTCGAGGCAAACACCAGTTTGACCGCTTTCAGGAGGGAGGCCAGCCGTTGTGCGGCAGCGTTACCGTGGTTGGGGAGCATGTACGTGCTGTAGATGCCCGCAAACGGCTGGTGCTGCGAATCCTCGAGCAGACTCGATGATCGCACCGCCAGCGGATAGCGAATCAACTCGATGAACGACTTGAGCGCCTTGACGACACCGGTCGGCAGGTTGGCCGAGAGAAAGCGTTGTCGGATAGCCTCGTCGTCGTCCGTGTTCATGGCGAAGGAGCGAAGATCGTTCATCTCGATGAATTTGTCGAACACATCGGTGCCGATCACGACTGACGGCGGAACGTCGATCTCCACTCCCGCGAAACGGTTGGCCAAACCGTAGGTTTCGATGAGGGTGCTGACAAAGGCCAGGCCGCGGCCCTTGCCGCCGAGTGAGCCACCACCCACACGTGCGAAGCTCTTGGTGGTGTCGAAGGTCTTGGGGTCGAAATCGACGATGGTACCGCGGAGCTGGCGGCGACGAAACTCCTTGAGCCGGTGAATCAGGTCGGCGCGAAGTTCGTCGGCGGAGGCGTAGTCGCTCACCTGTCGCGGTCGCAGTTGATGGGCGAGCCAGAATTCGGTACGAGCTTTGAGCCAGTTGGAAAAATGATTCCGCTCCGAATGGTACAGAAGGACATCATCGGGAATGGCGACCAGGCACTCTTCGAGACTTCGCAGGTCGCGTGCGCGGGCGACCTCTTTGCCCTTGCGACTGCGGAAGACGAAGTCACCAAAACTCAGGTGGTTGACCATGAACTCGCGCACGTCGTGAAGCAGCGTATCGGAATTCTTGAGTACGAACGATGCTCCGACCGCCTCGGCGTGCCGGCGTCCGTCCCTGTTTTGCGATTGAAGCAGTACCGGAATGTCGGGATGCCTGGCGCGGACATTGCGTGCGAAAGCGATGCCGGCCTCCGGATCGGGAGAGCCGCAGCGGGGAAACTCGATATCCGAGATGACGCCGAGGATGTTGTCGTGATACTTCTCGAAGTAGCCCCATGCTTCTTCGTAGCTCTCGCAGAGCAGGATTTTCGGTCGTGCCCGCATGCGCAGGATGCGGTGCGACAGGTTCACACCCTCGGACAGCACGTTCTGCGAATGATGCATCAACTCCGTGTAGATCATCGGCAGGTAGGCGGAATAGAAACGAATGCTGTCTTCGACGACGATGATAGACTGGACTCCGACCGATTCGGTATCCGCGTCGACGTTCATCTGGTCTTCGATGCACTTCACGATGGCCAGCAGGATGCGGAAATCACCCTGCCAGAGAAACGCGCGAGTGAAGTCGCCGCGTCCCTGGCGATCGGTAAGCTCTTTCAGCTCTTTGTAGTCATAGGCGAGGAGGACGACCGGTGTCTCCACCCCAGACTTACGTATCTCCCGGACGAACTCAGGGGCGTTCATATCGCCGAGGTGCATGGTGGTGATGATCAGGTCAAAACGCTTGTCCTGTTCGTTCATGGCGAGAGCCCGGGCGCCGCTCGACGCACGCACCATACGGGGCATGTGGACGAGATTGAGATCGATGTACTCAGTAATGAGACCTTCTTCGAGCCGCCCGTCTTCTTCGAGGATAAACGAGTCGTAGAGACTCGACACGAGGAGGATGTTGTGCACACGATGGCGCATCAGGTCCTGGAATTTCTGAAAGCGGCTGCCGTAACCGCGCTCAAACAGCGACGGATCGAAATCCAATAGGTCGTCGTGTGTCACGAAGTTGCTCCTGTCACCTGCACTCGTTCTCGCAGAAGATACACATTCATCGCTCGCTCGCCAAGGAAATGACTCTCCCGTAAGGTTAATGAGAATATCGGGCGGATATCAGGCGGTCCTTATACAAAAGGGGAGGCGTCGGGCGCCTCCCCTTTCGGGAAAAACCTGAAGGACGTTCACCGTGTGATCAGACGATACCCTGATCCATCATCGCATCGGCGACCTTGAGGAAGCCGGCGATGTTGGCGCCGTTGACGTAGTTGTACGGGGTACCGTACTTGTCGGAAGCGGCGACACACGCGTCGTGAATGTTCTTCATGATGCCCATCAGCTTGTTGTCGACCTCTTCGCGGCTCCAGCCATACCGCATGGAGTTCTGCGACATCTCGAGACCGGAGACAGCCACGCCACCGGCGTTGGCGGCCTTGCCCGGACCGTAGAGGATCTTGGCATCGACATACTTCTTAATGGCGTCCGGGGTGCTCGGCATATTGGCGCCCTCGGAGACGACATAGACACCGTTCTTGAGCAGGTTGTCGGCGTCTTTGCCGTTGATTTCGTTCTGCGTGGCGGACGGGAAGGCGCAGTCGGCCTTGATGTTCCACAGCGGGTTGAAGTCCTTGGACGGATCGACAGCCGTGTACGTGGCGCTCTTGAACTTGTCGGCGTACTCGCTGATGCGGCCGCGGCGGACGTTCTTGAGATCCATGACGAAGGCCAGCTTGTCGCGATCGATTCCGTCGGGATCGTGAATGAAGCCACCGGAGTCGGACAGCGTGATGCACTTGCCGCCGAGATCCAGAACCTTCTCGATCGTGTACTGCGCGACGTTACCGGAGCCGGAGACGAGGCAGGTCTTGCCTTCGAGCGTCTCTTTGCGGGTGCCGAGCATGTTGGCCGCGAAATAGACCGCTCCGTAACCGGTGGCTTCCGGACGAATCAGGGAGCCGCCCCAGTTGAGGCCCTTGCCGGTCAGCACGCCGGTGAACTCGTTCTTGATCTTCTTGTAGATACCGAACAGGAAGCCGATTTCACGACCGCCGACGCCGATGTCACCAGCCGGAACGTCGGTGTTCGGGCCGATGTGGCGGCACAGCTCGGTCATGAAGGCCTGGCAAAAACGCATCACTTCGTCGTCGCTTTTGCCCTTGGGGTCGAAATCGGAACCGCCCTTACCACCGCCCATCGGCAGCGTGGTCAGGCTGTTTTTGAAGACCTGTTCGAACGCCAGGAACTTCAGGATGCCGAGGTTGACCGAGGGGTGGAAGCGCAATCCGCCCTTGTACGGGCCGATGGCGCTGTTCATTTCGATGCGGAAGCCACGGTTGACGTGGACATCGCCCTGATCATCCATCCACGGGACACGGAACATGATAACGCGTTCCGGCTCGATGATCCGCTCAAGGATTTTGGCCTTGCGATATTCGGGGTGCTTATCGAGGACAACCGCCAGGGATTCAGCGACTTCTTCGACCGCCTGGTGAAATTCCGGCTGGGCCGCATTCTTCGCCTTGACCTGCGCCATGAGATCTGCAACGTAGTCAGACATATGCTAACTCCTTGAGAGAAATTGAGGTTACCAAGTTCCAATAGTAAGTACGCTCTTGGGAAATAATTCACAATACAGGGATTACCCCATTTTGGCCGGGGAAATCCCCTATTCTCGGAATAAGGGTATCAGGTGTTTTCCGGGAGTGGTCGTTATGGCTCGATCAGACGGTTTCTGATGCAATAGCGGACGATATCGGTGACATTTTTGGCGCCGAGTTTCTTCATAATAGCTGCCCGGTGCGTCTCGGCAGTCTTGGGGCTGATATTGAGGACATCAGCTGCTTCTTTGGTAGAGTAGCCGTCGGCGAGCAATTTCGCGATCTCGCGTTCCCGCTGGGTCATTATCCCGCCCGGCCGGGTATTTTCAAGAAGGGGGCGTACATACTCCGCGATGACGTCGTTGCCGCCCGGTCCGGCGAGATAGAACTCGCCCTTGGCGACTTTGGAAAGGGCAAAGCTCAGTTCCTGGAAATCACAGTGCTTGAGCAGATAAGCGCGAGCGCCGGCTTCAAATGCTTCCCGCATCTGGGTCTCATTGTGGGTGGCCCCCAGCGCCAGGACTTCAGGACAGGGGGTCATCTTCCGAATGCGCTTGATGGTCGAAACCGCATCCAGTTTCGGCAGAGTCAGACTCATGATGATTACATCGGGTCGGAGAGTTGCCGCCTTCTCGACCGCTTCCAGGCCGTCGCAACCATCACCGATCACATTGACTGAACCCTCCTGGCGAAACAGCGAAGCCAGCCCTTCCCGAAAGAGGGTCTGTTCATCGACAATGATGATATTCGGCTTTCCCAGTGACAGTGTCGGCGACATTACGATTGCTCTCGTGACTGATTCATTGGACCTAAGAATAGGCTCGAAGGCCGATTATGGCAAACGGTTAGTTGTCGCCATCAAGCCAGTCGGATGAAATCACAGTCCCGATATGAGCGCCTTCGGCGAAGGACGGCAGTTCCCTCCCGTGAGCCGTCGGCGTTGGTATTGCCTTCGATGGTGTCGAAGTGCCGTCTGTAGAAGGCCGTCACGATACCACAGTGGACCCAGTCGTTGGTGCGTCGGCGAATCAGAAATACCGAGCCGGGTGAGAGATGGCTCGTACGGCCATAATCTGCTCCGGTGACCAGTCGGCCCGCCCTCCGGGCTTCGATCGCCAGCCCGTCGCACGAGACTGACAACTTGAAGGGGAGAGATTCGCTCTTCTTGCCACACGCCCGTCTGATGACAAACGACACGAACCCGGCACACCATGGGTACGCCGTCCCTTCTCGTCCGTTCATATAGAGTCTCACCCAGGGACCACCGTTTGGCCCCCCGATTTCGCGTGCGCCTAACTGCCTGAATGCGATTCGAACAACCGCCTCAGGAACCGAATCGTCGCAGGAGGCAGGGTCGGTGAGGGCGGCTATCATCGGGCTTGCGAGGGCCTCGAATATGGTGGCGTCCACGTCCGCCCGTGCTTCCAGGTGATAGCGCTCGGCGAACGTCTCAATAGCGGTGGCGCTCTGAGGGCCGAATCGGCCGTCGATCGCCGTTGGAATCTCATGCAGGCAAAGCCATTCCTGCACCAGCCGGACATCCGGACCACGGTCCCCCGGTCTTACCGGTAACTCCGGATGAAGCAGCCATGAGCGGGGGAACTGACGCAGAACCTGCCGACTGCGGGGGCAGGTCATCGCGGGATTGTCGGTACTGCTCTGATTCATTTCTTATTCCTATGTATATAGCGTCCACTGGAGGCCCGATGCGTTCTGTGCCGGCCGGGAGACAACGCCTTCAGGGAAGGTGCTGCGAATCGGTTAACCATCGTTATGCCTATGAAATTGAGCTTGTTAGGTGGTAATCCGGTGGTCGGGAGGAGGGCGATCAGTGGGGGTTCGGACTGTTTGGAGAGGACCCAAATAGGTGAGCAATTTCGTTACTTTTTTCACATATTGCCTTGACAATATGGACAGGTTTGCCTTTACTTTGTGAGTTGAGAAGTCGACAATATCATTATACGGCTGTCAGCGAACCGGTTTTTTTTGCAGTCCCTTGTTACAAATTTCACAAGCGACTGTGGTCGGCCCCGCCGTTTCGGTCGGCTATCTGCCTCGCGAACAGCCCCTATAAAGGAGACGGATATGGCGGAGTTTGAACCTCTCCAGGATGAAATCACTGCCGAAACGCTGGTTGTCGGAGGCGGTATCAGCGGGATTACGACCGCTATCGAGACCGCCGAAGTCGGCCGGAACGTCATTCTCGTCGAGAAGAAACCCACCCTGGGGGGCCGGGTTCTGGCGACCAACCAGTACTTCCCGAAACTGTGCCCGCCGAGCTGCGGCATCGAGATCAATCTCAAGCGTATTCGCGCCACCGACAAGGTGCGGGTTCTGACGCTGGCCGAGATCGAGTCGGTGACCGGTGAGCCGGGCAAGTATGAAGTGACGATCAAACTCAATCCCCGATACGTCAATGACAAGTGCACGCTGTGTGGCGAGTGCGAGAAAGTGTGTGAGGTCGAACGGGACAACGATCTCAACTACGGACTGAGTAAGACGAAAGCCGTCTATTTGCCTCACATGATGGCCTACCCGCACCGCTATGTGGTCGACCCCGCCTTCGCAAACGACGACCGCATGAAGAAGTGTGTCGAGGCCTGCCCGTATGGGGCCATCGATCTCGATATGCAGCCGCGTACGATCAAGGCGACGGTCAAGGCGATCGTCTGGGCTACCGGCTGGCAGCCGTACGATGCGACCAGGATTGACAATCTCGGTTTCGGCCGCATCAAAAACGTGGTCACGAACGTGATCATGGAGCGGCTGGCTTCGGAGTCCGGTCCGACCGAAGGCAAAATCGTCCGCCCGTCGGATCAACAGGAAATCAAAAGCATCGGATTCGTTCAGTGTGCAGGCTCCCGGGATGAGAATCATCTGCCATACTGCTCGGCCGTCTGCTGTCTGGCCTCGATGAAGCAGGCCACGTACGTGCGCGAGCGGTATCCCGATGCCGAAGTGCACATGTTCTATATCGATGTTCGCTCGCCCGGTCGCTATGAAGACTTCTATGTCACCAGCCAGGCGGATGAGAAGTTCCACTTCCACCGCGGCAAAGTCGGCAAGATTGTCGAGAACCCGGCCAACGGTAATGTAATTCTCGAAGCGGAGAATACCCTGACCGGCCAGATCACCAAGTTGGAGGTCGACATGGCGGTACTGGCGGTTGGTATGGTGCCGAATACGGTGGACCAGGCGCCGCCGCTCGATGCGCCGATTGACGAGTTCGGATTCCTGATCGCCGGCGGCGACCGCGGGATTATCGGCGCCGGCTCGGCCCTGCGACCGATGGATGTTGCGGCCTCCATTCAGGATGCCACCGGAGCCGCATTGAAAGCAATGACGGCAGAGGTGAGGAGGTAAAGCCATGGAAACCAAACTTGGCGTTTATATATGCAAAGGCTGCGACATTGCCTCTTCGGTCGATGTCGACAAACTGGTCGAAGTTGTCACCGGCGAGCACAAAGTCCCGGTCTGCAAGACGCACGATGCGCTGTGCAGTGCTGAAGCGGTGGACATCATCCGCAAGGACATCGAGTCCGAGGGCTTAAATCGTGTAATCGTAGCCGCCTGTTCACAGCGCGTTTTCCCCGAGCTGTTCAATTTTGGAAGTGACATTCTGACCGACCGGGCCAATATCCGCGAATACGGCGCCTGGGCGCACGAGCCGAACGACGAAGACACCCAGATGCTGGTCGAAGACTACGTCAAGATGAGCATCATCAAGATGCAGACCTCCGAGCCGGCGGTTCCGCTGATCGAGGAGACCAGCAAGGAGATTCTGGTGATCGGTGGCGGCATGACCGGTATGACGGCAGCCCGTGCGGCGGCCGATGCCGGCTATCGCGTGCACCTGGTCGAGAAAGAAGCGGAGTTGGGTGGCTGGGCGCGTAAGTTCAAAGCCGTCTTTCCCAAGACACCGCCGTATGAATCGCTGCAGGATCCGGGACACGCCGACCTGATCAAGGCCGTGGAGACGCATGACAATATCGTGGTTCACACGAACTCGAGAATCAAGTCGGCCAAAGGCGCCCCGGGCAAGTTTGATGTCGTACTTAAGAACGGCAGCGAAGCGCCGTCGTTCAAAGTCGGCGCCATGGTGGTCGCGACCGGATGGAAGCCGTACGAGGGCAAGAACCTCGGTCATCTCGGCTTTGGCATCAGCCCGAACGTCATCACCAACGTAAAGATGGAGGAACTCGCCGCCTCGGGTGAGATCATCCGTCCCTCGGACAACAAACCGATCGAGTCTATCGCGTTCATCCAGTGCGCCGGCTCGCGCGATCAGGATCACCTGCCGTACTGCTCTTCGGTCTGCTGTCGCGTATCGCTGAAGCAGGCGATGTATGTACGGGAGAAATACCCGAATGCCAAGATCTATGTGATCTACAAGGACATTCGCTCGCCGCAGCAGTTCGAGTTGTTCTACCAGAAGGCGCAGACCGATGATGGTATGTTCCTGACCAAGGGCGAAGTTGGAGAGGTGCGTGTCGATGGTGATAAGATCGCTGTCGATGTCTCCGAGACGCTTCTCGGTGAGGATATCACGGTCAAGGCCGATATGCTGGTGCTGGCTACCGGCATGGTAACTACCAACAAGCCCGATGACATTCCTGTCGCGGCCGATGCCAGCGTTGATCCGGCGGCGGAGATTGCGGCGGTGAAGGAAGCGGCCGACGAGAGTACGCTGGAGGACGGCAAGAAGGCTGCTGCCAGTGCTGAGAAAGGCGCTCACCTGATCAATCTCGGCTATCGCCAGGGCACGGACCTCCCGACCCTCAAATATGGATTCCCGGACAGCCACTTCATCTGTTTCCCGTATGAAACGCGTCGCACGGCAATCTACGCCGCCGGGCCGGTGCGCTCGCCGATGGATTTCGCATCCTCGACGTCCGATGCCTACGGCGCGGCTTTGAAAGCGATTCAGGCGGTCGAGTCGATCGCCCAGGGGAGAGCGGTGCATCCGAGAGCGGGCGATTTGAGCTATCCCGACTTCTTCATGACCAAGTGCACCCAGTGCAAGCGGTGCACCGAAGAATGTCCGTTTGGTGCGCTCGATGAAGACGCCAAGGGGACGCCGCTGCCGAATCCGACCCGCTGCCGTCGCTGCGGTGTGTGTCTCGGCGCCTGTCCGGAACGTATCATCTCGTTCAAGAACTACTCGGTTAACATGGTCTCCAAGATGATCAAGTCGATCAGCATGCCCGACGAGTTCGACGAGAAACCGCGCATTCTGGCGTTTGTGTGCGAAAACGACGCCCTGCCGTCGGTGGACATGGCCGGCATCAAGCGGATGAAATACTCGCCGTTCGTGCGCATCATCCCGCTTCGCTGTCTCGGCTCGATGAACGCGGTGTGGGTCTCCGATGCGCTGGCGTCGGGATTCGACGGGGTCATTCTTATCGGCTGCAAGCGCGGTGATGACTACCAGTGTCACTTCATTCGCGGCTCCGAACTGGCCAACTATCGGATGGATAACGTCCGTGAAAAACTGACCCAGCTGGTGCTCGAGGAAGAGCGGGTGCAGATCGTGGAACTGGCAATCAACGAGTATCAGAAGTTGCCGAAGATATTCGATGATTTTGTTGCGCAGATTGAAGAGATGGGCTACAACCCGTACAAGGGCATGTAGTCATCGGCATATACGGACCGGGTCGGGCCCCTTGTTGCAGAGGGGCCCGGCCGGTCCCGTTTCTACAAAGTAGCACTATACTCCGGGCAGACAGAGGAAAAGATAAGCGCGCCTGAATGGGCCGTAGAAGTCTATTTCACAATTCATACAATATTGGGGAATAGCAGGTTAGCTGTCAAAACGGAGAATTCCGCGTCTCTGCGTTCTTGTTGGACAAAGTTGGGACTTAATGAAAAAATTCACATTTTGCGCTTGACGCTTGCGCGGGAATTGATTACATAAGGAGGAGGTATATGGGTAAACTGCTCCTCATTGGCCTGTGGAGTCAATGATGTAGTGGTTTTCTCCACATCGAAGCTTGTGAAAAAAGTAACGAAGTTGACGATACAAGACAGAGCATAGATGCTGTAACTAACCGCGTTGCTATTAAGTAGCCGGGAGGAGATACCATGGCGGAGACAACGTACAAGACCCCATTGCTCGATGAGCTGGAGAAGGGTGCTTGGCCGAGTTTCGTAAAAGAAATCAAGATGGCGGCAAAGCGCTCTCCGATGGCCAACGATCTCTTGGGGCAGCTGGAGCAGTCCTACCAGGAAAAAATCGGCCACTGGAAACACGGCGGCATCGTCGGTGTGATGGGCTATGGGGGTGGTGTGATCGGTCGTTATTCCGATCTGTCCGAAAAGTACCCGGGCGTATCGCATTTCCACACGATGCGTATCAACCAGCCCGCCGGCTGGTTCTACACCAGCGAGGCGTTACGCAGTTTGTGTGACGTGTGGGAGCGGCACGGCTCCGGTCTGACCAACATGCACGGTTCCACCGGCGACATCGTGTTCCTCGGCACACGCACCGAAGAGCTGGAACCGATCTTTGAAGAGTTGGCCAAGCTGGATTTCGATATCGGTGGTTCCGGCTCCGACCTTCGCACCCCGAGCTGCTGCAACGGTATGGCGCGCTGTGAGTGGGCCTGTTATGACACCATGCAGGCGTGCTATCAGCTCACCCAGGACTTCCAGGATGAGTTGCACCGTCCGGCGTTCCCGTACAAGTTCAAGTTCAAATTCTCCGGTTGCCCGAACGACTGCGTGGCGTCGATTGCCCGTTCTGATATGTCGTTCATCGGTACCTGGCGTGACGATATCCAGATGGATCAGTCCGAAGTCAAGAAGTACGTTGATGGCGGGCTCGATATCCAGAAGGACGTAATCGATCGCTGCCCCGGCAAGTGCATGGAGTGGAACGGCAAGGAGCTCTCGATCGAAAACAGCTTCTGCGTCAAGTGCATGCATTGCATCAACGTCATGCCCAAAGCGCTCCGTCCCGGCAAAGACCGCGGCTGTACGATCCTGATCGGTTCCAAGGCGCCGATCGTCGAAGGCGCCCAGCTGTCGTCGGTACTGGTTCCGTTCATGAAGCTGGAGCCGCCGTACACCGAGATCAAGGACCTGATCGAGCGCATCTGGGACGTCTGGTGCGAAGAAGGCAAAAACCGTGAGCGTGTCGGTGAGTTCATCCAGCGGGTCGGTCTCGGTAACTTCCTCGAAGCTATCGAAGTTGAGCCGGTCCCCGAGATGGTCGCTCATCCGCGTGAAAATCCGTATGTCTTCTACGAAGAGTACTATGAAGACGACGACGGTGAAGAAGAGGAAGAGGCGTAAGCGGACGCCGTACGAGTTAACCGGAACAATAACGACTGGACTATAGAGGTTTGATATGGCAGTAGAAAGACGGACGGACTTCGGCCCGCCACATTACGAAAAGTACTTGCCACCGATCATCAAGGAAAACTACGGCAAGTGGAAATACCATGAAATCCTCAAGCCGGGTGTCATGGTGCACGTTTCCGAGAGCGGCGACAAGCTCTACACGGTGCGCGCGTCGTCGGGTCGTCTCCTGAGTATCGACAAGATCCGTATCTATGCGGACCTCGCCGACAAGTATTGCGGCGGCTATCTTCGTTTCACCAGCCGTCACAACGTCGAGTTCCTGCTGACCGACTCCGCCAACATCGACCCGCTGGTTGCGGATCTGCAGAAGATGGGTCATCCGGTCGGCGGTATCGGCAATGCGATCACATCGATCGTTCACACCCAGGGCTGGGTGCACTGTCACTCGGCAGCCACCGATGCTTCGGGTATCGTGAAGGCCGTGATGGACGATCTCATTGAGTATTTCGACGGCACCACCAAGCTGCCGGGCAAACTTCGCATCGCCCTGGCCTGCTGTCTGAACATGTGCGGCGCCGTCCACTGCTCGGATATCGCGATTCTCGGTATCCACCGTCGTCCTCCGAAAGTCAATCACGAGACGCTCAAGAAGCAGTGTGAAATCCCGAACGTTGTTTCGGCCTGTCCGACCGCGGCGATTCGCCCGGCGATAGTCGATGGCAACCAGTCGGTCGAGGTGATTGAAGAGAACTGCATGTTCTGCGCCAACTGCTACACCGTGTGTCCGTCGATGCCCCTGAACGATCCGTTGAACGACGGTGTCTCGATCTGGGTTGGCGGCAAGGTGTCCAATGCGCGTACTGAGCCGATGTTCTCGAAACTGGCCATTCCGTTTATTCCGAACAATCCGCCGCGCTGGCCGGAAGTGACTGACGCGGTCCGCAAGCTCGTCGAACTGTGGGCGGCCAATGCTCACAATCATGAGCGGATGGGTGAATGGATTCAACGGATCGGCTGGCCGAAGTTCTTCAAGATGGCCGATATCCCGTTCCAGAAGGAACATATCGACGACTTCAAACATGCCGGGCTGACGTTCAAACGATCAACCCACCTAACATTTTAGAGGGTAACGCCATGGCAAAGACAGTCGAAGAGATAGCCGATGCGATGTTCAACATGGTGAAGGAAGCTCAGGGCCAGAAGAAGCTGAAACCGATGGACCTGACCAAAGCCATGCTGGAGATATTCGGCGACGAGGTAGACAAGAAGCTCTGCAAGGCTGCGATCAAGCAGCTGGTGGACTCCGGACGTTGTGTCTATACCTATTTCGGCGGTAGTTTTCTCGAACTGCCGCACCGAGAGGGCGCGGCCAACGACTAACCGGGGCGTGTGAGGAATAAACCCATGCGCGGTACACCACGGTTGCTCATCGCGGGGCTTTCGGGCGATGCCGGCAAGACAATCGTCTCGCTCAGTCTGCTCGAGGCCCTGCAGGCGCGGGGCGTGAGAGTTGCCCCGTTCAAGAAAGGTCCGGATTATATCGATGCCGCCTGGCTTGGCTGGGCGGCCGATACCGTCTGCCGGAATCTCGACACCTATATGGTGCCGAGAGATACTGTCGGACGCCGATTCGGCGCCGGCAGCGCCGGCTTCGATCTGGCCCTCATCGAAGGCAACCGCGGGCTCTTCGACGGTCATGATATCGAGGGCACTCATTCGAGTGCCGCCCTTGCCCGGCTGCTGGAGGCGCCGGTTATCCTGGTGGTTGACGCCACCAAGGCGACCCGTACGCTGGCGGCGCTGGTGAAGGGGGCGATGGTCTTCGAGTCCGGTACGAATATAGCCGGTGTGATACTCAATCGCGTCGCCGGCAGGCGACACGAGGCGATCACCCGGGCAACGATAGAGAAAGAGTGCGGTGTCCCGGTGGTGGGCGCGCTGCCGAAGCTGGGAAGCGGCCGCGCGCTCATTCCGAGCCGCCACCTGGGACTGGTGCCGCCGACGGAAACCGACGAGTGCGACGAGATCAGGAAACGCCTAATCAGTCTCGCCGAACACCATCTTGATCTCGACGCGCTTGTCGGAATCGCCCGGCAGTTTGATTCACCGCTCGAGTCGTTGAAACCTGCGATTGTCGAGAGTCTGGGTGTGAAGATCGGTGTCTTCCGTGACTCCGTCTTCACGTTCTACTATCCCGAAAACCTGGAGGCGCTCGCAGAAAACGGTGCCCGACTGGTTTTCGTCGACTCGCTCACCGATCGCACGCTGCCGGAGGATATCGATGCTCTGTACATCGGCGGCGGCTTCCCGGAAACGCAGCTGGACCGGTTGACCGGTAACGATTCACTCATGCGCTCGGTGCGCGCGGCAGCCGAACGCGGCCTGCCGATTTTCGCCGAATGCGGTGGGTTGATCTATCTCGCCCGAACACTGCGTCGCGATGACCGGTCTCACAGCATGGCCGGGGTGTTCGATGTTGCACTCGAGATGCACCGCAAGCCGTGCGGGCACGGGTATGCCGAAGCGGTCATCGATCGCGCCAATCCCGTGTTCGAGGCAGGAACGAAGGTACGTGGTCATGAATTCCACTACACCGGAGCGGTGGACGACATCCCGAGCGATGCGACCTGCATGGCGGTGAGCACCGGCGTCGGTGTTGGACGCGGTCGGGATGGACTGGTTCGGGACAACGTGTTGGCGTCGTACATCCACATTCACGCCGATGGAGTCCCCGAGTGGGCGCCGGCATTCGTGAAGGCGGCAGCGCGATACCGGCAGCAACGAACTGCATCAGCGGCATCGGGCGACGGCGGATCGGAGGAGGAACCCGAGCCGTCGGTTGCGATGATGGCGACGCAGTGACTCTTGAAAGGAATGGCCCGACAGGTCAGGGTTTGCCTGAGACCGTGTCGTGACTGAAAAGTACATAACGCCCCAGAGATGTGGACCTCTTGTCCGGGCAGTCCACGTCTCGAAAGCGGGAGAGAAGCAGCATGGCAAAAGTAGTCAAGAAGAAAAAGAAACTCGGGGGTCTGGGCCGCTCTTCCGGTGGGGCTTCCGGCCGGGAGACATCGGACCTTCGGCCATATCTGGTAGAAAAGATACCGCCGTGTATCAATACATGTCCGAACCAGAACCAGATTCGCGAGTGCCTGATGATCGTCAACAAGGCCGAAGCCTACGGCAAGACGCAGGAACAGGCGTTCGAAGAAGCCTGGCATCGCTGGATGGAGACTTCGCCGTTCCCGTCGGTCTGCGGGCGTGTCTGCCCGCATCCGTGCGAAACGGAATGTAATCGCGCCAAGCTCGAGGGTGCGGTCAGCATAAACGCTTTCGAGCGTGCCCTCGGCGATTTCGGTCTCGACAAGGGACTGAAGCCGGCCAGGTTGACCGAAGAGACTCGCCCGGAGAAGATCGCCGTGATCGGCTCCGGTCCGGCCGGTCTGACGGCGGCGTATCACCTGGCTCGTCGCGGTTATCCCGTGACGGTTTTCGAGGCGTTCCCGAAGACGGGCGGCATGCTTCGGTATGGTATCCCGGACTACCGACTGCCACAGGACATTCTCGACGCCGAGGTTCAGCGCATCGTCGACATGGGCGTCGAACTCAAGACCAACACGATCATCGGCAAGGACGTTCCTTACGAGGATCTGAAGAAAGACTACAAGGCCATCTTCGTCGGTATCGGGGCGCACACCGGGTATTCGCTCAAGATCGACGGCGAAGATGCGTCGAATGTATGGACCGGCACCGACTTCCTGCACCGTATCAATTCCGGTGAGATGATCGATGTCGGCGCGAAGGTGGTCGTGGTCGGTGGTGGTGACACTGCCATCGACGCCGCCCGCGTGTCACGGCGTTTGGGGGCCGATGTCACGATCCTCTATCGCCGCACGCGCAACGAGATGCCGGCCATCGAGGAAGAGATCGAAGGGGCTCTCGCCGAGGGTGTGACGATCGAGTACCTTGCGGCGCCGGTTGCCATTACGAAGACCGGCGATGTTGCGTCGACGATCACCTGTCAGCGGATGCAGCTCGGCGAACCGGACTCCTCTGGACGTCGTCGCCCGGTCCCGATCGAAGGCGACACGTACGAGTTGGCATGCACGGCGTTGATTGCCGCCATCTCGCAGCAGCCCGACTTCACGGGGTTCGAAAACCTGATCGAAGGCAGGGACTGGATCAAAATCGACGAGCACATGAAGACGAAGGTCGAGAGTGTGTTTGCCGGCGGTGACAACATCAATCTCGATATCGCCATCACCGCCATCTATCATGGCCGTCGGGCAGCCGAAGAGATCCACGCCATGGTTACCGGCGAGGTTCCCTACAAGCCCGAAGAGCGCAAGCTCATCAAAGCCGAGAATATGATGATGGCCTATTACGAGCAGCGCCAGCGGGCGACGGTCAAGGAGCTGCCGCCTGAAGAACGGCTGGCGACCCTGACCGGCGAGATTGCGTCCACCCTGACGCTCGACGAGGCCACCAACGAAGCGCTGCGCTGCATGAGCTGCGGAAAGTGCTTCGACTGCGGCACCTGCTGGAGCTTCTGTCAGGACAACGCGATCGTGAAACCGCTGGTGAAGGGACAGCCGTACAAGGTCAAGATGGATTACTGCATAGGGTGCAAGAAGTGCGCGGAGAACTGTCCGTGCGGTTATATAGAAATGCACTAGCGCACAACGCATAGAGAAGTGTACGTGGAGGTTTGCAATGGCAACATTTGAATGGCAGGACGTGAAGATTGAAGTCGATGAAGACGGCTTCATGGAAGAACCCGATCAGTGGAATGAGAAAGTCGCCCTGGCGCTTGCCAGCACCGAAGGCGTCAATGACCTGACCGAGGAACACTGGAAGCTCGTGAACTATCTGCGCGACTACTACCAGAAGTATGGTATTGCGCCGATGATCCGCAAGCTGTGCAAAGAGACCGGCTTCCCGCTGAAGAAGGTCTACGAGCTGTTCCCGTCGGGACCGGCCAAGGGCGCCTGTAAAGTCGCCGGGCTGGCCAAGCCGACCGGTTGTGTCTGATCGGACACACGTCTGAGGATTTGGAAAGAAACGAACGGCCCGGTGAGGACTCGTCCTTTCCGGGCCGCTTTCGTTAGACAACCGACCGCGTGCATACAGCGCACGTTCGGTTGGAGATGATCTTGTTGCTGGGAGTGCTGCGATCATGTCCTTTCACGAATTTGTGCAGGCCAGTCGTACGGATATCCTGCATCGCTGGGTCGAACTGACGCTAAAGACATATCCGGCGGATGCTTTCCCGTTTTTTTCCGCCCATCACGATCAATTCGCGAACCCGGTCGGCGAAACGATCAAAAGCGGCCTGACGGCGGTTTTTGATAGTCTCGTCGACGGGGCGGACGCCGAGATGCTTCGCGAGAAACTCGATCGCGTCATTCGCATTCGGTCGGTGCAGAACTTCAGCGCCGCCGAAGCGGTCGGATTCGTATTCGGGTTGAAAGGTCTCGTCCGCAAAGCGCTCGGACGACAGGCTGACGACGCGTCGATTCATGCCGAATTGACAGCGTTCGACTCGCGTGTGGATGAGCTCGGACTGATAGCCTTCGACATTTTCATGAGTTGTCGCGAGCAGGTGTACGATATCCGGGCGCGCGAAGAGAAAGCGCGCTCCGCCAAGCTGCTCGATCGCGCCCGCCAGATTGTCGAGCTCCATGCAACCGGACAGAAAATTACACGTGATGATATTACACCTCTGGCTGAGGGAGGAGAGAGGCAATGAAAGCCTTGTTTTCCCTGGTTGTGGTGGCGGTGGTGGTACTGCTGACGGTGCTGGCGGTATCCACGTCGGGCGGTCGGACCTTTTTCGGGACCATACTGCCATTCGCCGCTATCGCGATCTTTCTGGTGGGGATGATCTACCGGGTCGTGTACTGGGCACGATCGCCGGTGCCGTTCAAGATTACAACGACCTGCGGCCAGCAGCAATCGCTGTCGTGGATCAAGAACAACAATCTTGAAGCGCCGCGCAACTTCCTGGGCGTACTTGGACGTATGGCCCTCGAAGTGTTCTTCTTCCGCTCGCTGTTTCGCAACACCAAGGCGGAACTGAAAAGCGGACCGCGACTTGTGTACGGCGACGCCCGCTGGCTTTGGCTGGCCGGACTGGCCTTCCACTGGTCGTTCCTGGTCGTTTTCATCCGCCACTTCAAGTTCTTCGTCGAACCGGTGCCGGGATGGATCTCCATCATGCAGGAGCTGGACGGGTTCTTTCAGATCGGGTTGCCGATCTTCTACATCACTGACGGCATCCTGCTGGCAGCGATCACCTTCCTCTTCCTGCGCCGCGTCTTCAACCCGCAGTTGCGCTATCTCTCGCTCGCCGGTGACTACTTCCCGCTCTTTCTGATCGGCGCCCTGGCCATCAGCGGTGTGATTATGCGCTACACGACGCTGCGCGTTGACATCACCGACGTCAAGCTGCTGGCAACCGGCATCGTCACGCTCAATCCGGTTGTCCCGGAGTCGCTGGGTGCGGTCTTTTTCGTCCACCTGACGATGCTCAGTGTACTGCTGCTGTACTTCCCGTTCAGCAAGCTGGTCCACATGGCAGGTGTGTTCATGAGCCCGACCCGCAACATGGCCAACGACAACCGGGTGAGGCGCCATGTCAATCCGTGGAATCATCCAGTTAAGACGCACTCCTATGAAGAGTGGGAGGATGAGTTCCGCGATGTCATGAAGGCGGCCGACATGCCCCTCGAAAAAGATGTGGAGAGCAAATAACCATGGCGGAATCAAAACCAAAACCGGAGAAACTGGCCTCGGTTGATTATCGTCCGCCGTCAAAAAGCTGGATGGATGTCCCGCCGGAGATACGGCTGGGAACGTTCAACTGGGCCGCCAATCCCGCCAACGCCAAGTATCTCGACCTGCCGCACGTCCGCAAGTGGCAGCCGACTGACGAGGATTGGAAACTACCCGATAACTGGCAGCAGATTGTCCTGGAAGGTCTGGCCGACCGACTGCAGAAATACCGGTCGCTGAAAGTCTTCATGGACATCTGCGTGCGATGTGGCGCCTGCGCCGACAAATGCCATTTCTTCCTCGGCTCGGGCGATCCGAAAAACATGCCGGTCCTTCGCGCCGAACTGCTGCGCTCGGTCTATCGTCGTGACTTCACGACTGCCGGCAAGATCCTCGGCAAACTGGCCGGCGCGCGTCCGCTCACACCACAGGTCATCAAAGAGTGGTTCCTGTACTTCTACCAGTGCACGGAGTGTCGTCGCTGTTCGGTCTTCTGTCCGTACGGGATCGACACCGCTGAAATCACGATGATGGGCCGCGAGCTGCTCAATTCGATCGGCCTCGGTATCGATTGGATCACCACGCCGGCCGCGAACTGTTTCCGTACCGGCAACCACCTCGGTATCCAGCCGCACGGTTTCAAGGACTCGATTGATTTCGCGGTCGATGAGCTCGAAGAAATCACCGGTGTGCGGGTCGAAGCGCCGATTAACAAGAAGGGCGCCGAGATCCTGTTCGTGTCGCCGTCGGCTGACTACTTCGCAAGCCCGCACTACTATACACTGCTGGGTTATCTGCAGTTGTTCCACGAGATAGGGCTTGACTACACCTGGTCGGCCTACGCATCAGAGGGCGGCAACTTCGGGCTATTCCATTCCTCCGATATGATGAAGCGGTTGAATGCGAAGGTTTACGCCGAAGCCAAACGTCTCGGTGTGAAGTGGATTCTGGGTGGTGAGTGCGGTCATATGTGGCGCGTACTGCATCAGTACATGGATACCATGAACGGGCCGGCTGATTTCCTCGAACAGCCGGTTTCGCCGATAACCGGGACCCGGTTCGATCATGCGAGATCAACCAAGATGGTGCACATTTGCGAGTTCACGTCGGACCTGATCGCCAACGGCAAGATCAAGCTCGACAAGAGCCGCAACGACAACGTCAAGGTGACGTTTCATGATTCCTGTAACCCGGCACGGGCTATGGGTCTGTTCGATGAACCGCGTTATTGTATCGACCACGCCTGCAACCATTTCTACGAGATGCCGGAGAACACTATCCGCGAGCAGACCTTCTGCTGCGGTTCGGGATCCGGTATAGGTACCGACGAGAACTTCGAGATGCGGATGCGAGGCGGTTTCCCGCGCGCCAACGCCGTCCAGTACGTGCACGATAAACACGGTGTAAACATGCTGGCGTGTATCTGTGCAATCGACAAGGCCACCCTGCCGCCGCTGCTGGAGTTCTGGGTTCCCGAAGTCGAGGTGTGCGGTGTTCATGAGCTGATCGGCAACGCTCTCATTATGAAAGGTGAGACGCGCACGACCGACCTTCGCGGCGAACCACTCCCGGGTGTCGCCGAAGAAGCGGATGCAACTGATTCGGTCGCCGCATCGGACGGAGAGGAGGTGAGCAAGGATGTATGACTCCGGTAAGGTAATAATCGGCGTACTGGTCTTTCTGGCGCTGCTGTTGTTCCCGGTGTGGTACAACCTTGCCAGTGGAGAGGCCACGACTCAGGGGCCGGAACTCGCCAAGCCCGTCAAGGGTGAGGCCTGCGTGCTCGAGACCGCGTATATGCGGTCGAACCACATGGATCTGCTCGATGACTGGCGCGAACGGGTGGTTCGCAATGGCGAGCGGATCTTTGCCGCTCCCGACGGTCAGCACTTCGAGATGAGTTTGACGAATACGTGTCTTGACTGTCACGCCGACAAGGAGAAGTTCTGTGACGAGTGTCACACGTTTATGGCGGTCGATCCGTACTGCTGGGACTGCCACATTGTTCCCGAAACCCCGACTCGCCAGGAGGTGACCTATGTCAATTGATCGGCGAAAGTTCATGAAGGTGTCGGGTCTCACTGCCCTCGCGCTGGCCGGTGGCAAGGGAATCAATGTCCTGGCACAGGAGGACTCCACCTCGGTGGCTGCTCCGAAGACGGGATCGTTCGAGACGCCCCTCACTGCGAAACGCTGGGCGATGGTGTGCGATCTGTCGAAGTGTCGGGAGAAGGAAGGCTGCGATGTCTGTATCAAGGCCTGCCACGAACGACACAACGTCCCCGATTTCGGCAATCCCAAAGACGAAATCAAGTGGATCTGGAAGGAGCATTTCGAACACGCCTTCCACGGTCAGGAACACGAGTATATCACCGACGAAATCAGGCATACGAATGTGCCGCTGCTGTGCAATCATTGTGACAACCCGCCCTGTACGCGGGTCTGTCCGACCGAAGCGACCTGGAAGCGGGAGTCGGATGGTATCGTCATGATGGACTGGCACCGGTGTATCGGCTGTCGGTATTGCGTGGTGGCCTGTCCCTACGGCTCGCGGTCGTTCAACTGGCGCGATCCGCGGCCGCATATTGAGAAGATCGACGAGTCCTTCCCGACCCGCACGCGGGGCGTGGTGGAGAAGTGTACGTTCTGCGAAGAGCGTCTGGCGAAGGGACTGCTTCCGGCGTGTGTCGAAGCCTGTCCGGCGAAGGCACTTGCATTCGGGGATCTGGAGGATCCCGAGTCCGAAGTGCGAGCGCTGCTGCGTGAACACTTCACCATTCGTCGACGTCCCGAACTGGGAACAGCACCTGAGATATTCTATATAGTGTGAGGTTGTCATGATTGAGAAAGCATTATCCGGTAATAAGCAGTACTGGGGATGGATCGCTCTCCTCGTGACAACCATTGCGGTGGCGGCGTACACCTACATCCGCTACCAGTACCAGATCGGTCTGGGTATCACCGGACTGAGCCGGGATGTCACCTGGGGTTTCTATATCGCCCAGTTCACGTTTATGGTTGGTGTGGCGGCTTCGGCCGTGATGGTCGTCCTGCCGTACTACCTGCACAACTACAAGGAATTCGGCAAGATCACGATCCTCGGCGAGTTCATCGCCGTGGCGTCGGTGATCATGTGCATGACCTTCATTTTTGTGGATATGGGTCAGCCGTTCCGCATCACCAATGTCTTTCTGTATCCGAGTCCGCACTCGCTGATGTTCTGGGATACCGTGGTGCTGTTCGGCTATCTCGTACTGAACGTACTGATCTCGCGTGTGACGCTGACTGCCGAACGCAAAGGTATCGCGCCACCCGGCTGGATCAAGCCGATTATCATCCTGTCGATCCCGTGGGCCTTCTCCATTCACACGGTGACGGCGTTTCTGTACTCCGGTTTGGCGGCTCGCCCGTTCTGGCTGACCGCCATCCTGGCGCCGCGCTTCTTGGCGTCAGCCTTTGCGACCGGTCCGGCCCTGCTGATTCTGCTGGTGCTGATCCTTCGCAAGTTCACGAAGTTCGACGCCGGTCGTGAACCGGTGCAGAAGCTGGCGATCATCGCCACCTACGCGATGGCCGTCAACGTCTTCTTCGTGCTGATGGAGGTCTTCACGGCGATCTACTCGAACATCCCCGAGCACATGGCGCATTTCCAGTATCTGTTCGTCGGGATCGAAGGACATGCGACCTATGTCGGCTGGATGTGGACGTCGGTGATTCTGGCGGTCGTTTCGCTGATCCTGCTGTTCAATCCGAAGACGCGTCGCAACGAGTCGATACTCGTTGTGGCGTGCATCGCAGTTGTCCTGTCGCTGTGGATCGACAAGGGTCTGGCGATGGTGATCGCGGGCTTCGTGCCGACCGTTCTCGGCCATGTGGTTGACTATATTCCGACTCTGCCCGAACTGCTGATCTCGCTCGGCATCTATGCCATGGGCGCGCTGCTCGTGACCGTCTTCTACAAGATGACGCTGTCCGTACGGCACCAGCTTCGGACCGAGGGCTACAAATAGCAAGACTCTTGAAAAATGGGCGATTCTAGGCGCCCTGGTGAGAAAAACGCAATGGGCCGGTCGGTCGGACACGACCAGACCGGCCTGTTGTTAACAGGAAGATCGGTGTTGTGGAATCTTCGGATGTTGTCATAGTAGGTGGCATAGCCTGCGGTCCCAAAACGGCCGCCGTCCTGGCGCGGCGCAACTCTCAAACGAAAATCACGCTGTTTCAGAAAGAAGCGCATCTCTCGACCGCCTCGTGCGGGATGCCCTGGCTGGCCTCGGGCGACCTCGCAGGCCCCGGCGTCCTGACCGAGACACAGTACGGGGTGACCCGCGATGTGAACTTCTTCAGAGATACCAAAGGGTTCACCGCTCACCTCGGCGCTGAAGTCAAGGCTATCAACCGCGAGAGCAAGACCGTCACCGTCCGGATGGCATCCGGTGAGACGGTCGAGCACGGCTACGGCAAGCTTGTCCTGGCCACCGGCGCGACACCGAAAGAAGCCCCCTTTCCCGTTCCGGAATCACCGCTGGTGCAGACGTTTCACACCCTCGATGACGCCGCCCACTTTCGCAAACTTGCCGAGCAGGGTAAAGTCGGCCGGGCAGTGGTTATCGGCGCCGGGTTTATCGGGGTCGAATTGATCGGCGCTCTTGGAGATCTCTGGGGTATCGAGACCACGATTGTCGAAGCCGAGGACCGCCTCCTGCCATATGTGCTCGACACCGACATGTCGGCGATTCTGCACCGGCACCTTCAGGCGCAGGATGTAGTTTTCCATCGCCGTGCCAAAGTGAAGGGTATCGATCTTGCACCAGATGGATCGCCTGTCGTATCAATCGACGGTGTGGGGAAGGTAGAGACCGACTACGTCTTCATCTGCCTGGGTGTCCGACCGAATGTCGCGCTGGCCCGCGACTGTGGTTTGGAGATCGGCGCCACCGGCGCGATCAGCGTCAACGAATACATGCAGACCTCTGATCCGAATATCTACGCCGGCGGCGACTGCGTCGAGACGATGAATCGTATCACCGGCGAGAAGTTCTACATCCCGATGGGCTCACTGGCGAACCGTCATGGCTGGGTGATCGCTGACCATATCGACGGCGGAAGCATACCGTACAATGGAGCGGTCGGCGCGTTTATCGTGAAGGTCGGTGAATTGAATGTCGCCACCGTCGGCCTGACTCAGGCCGCCGCCGAGAAGGCCGGGTATGCACCCGACGCCGTCTGGGGTACCTACTCCGATCGGCCTACCTACTTCATGGAGCACGATGACATCGTCTGCAAACTGGTTTACCGTCCCGACAATCTCTGTCTGTTAGGTTTGCAGGTGGTCGGGCGCGGTGATGTTTGCCGGCGGGCCGACGTTTTCTCGGCCTTCCTCTACCATGCCTCGACCATCAAAGACCTCTTCGATCACGAGCACGCCTACGCGCCACCGTTCTCGGAAGCACTTGATCCACTCTATCATCTGGCCTGTCAGGCGATGGCGCAGCAGCGCGGGGTGGTGTTTGAGTCGCCGGATTTCGACAGCGGCGATGCCGGGACGCAGTGGCTTGATGTCAGGGAAGAAGACGAGATCAAAGCCGAGCCGCTGCCGGAGTCTGCCGCGCCGGAAGAACGGCAGTGGCTGGTGATCCCGATCGGGGAGCTTCGCGGTCGGCTCGGAGAGCTGGACCCGGAGAAGCCGGTTCGGATTATCTGCGCACGGGGACCGCGCTCCTACCAGGCGGCGGTCGTTTTGCGGCAAAATGGATTCAAAAACGTCACAATTATCGGTGGAGGGTTGCACGCGCTAAAGGAATAGCGTATATTCAACCGCTGAGTCCGGGCGAGAGGAAAGGGTTCGTATGGCTGTGGCGCCGTGGTATTTATACGTCTGTGGTGTCAATCATAAAAGCGCCTCGCAGGACGAGCGCGAGAAACTTCAGATCGGCCGCGAAGAGCTGGCCGACTGCCAGGTTGCATTCACCGAGATCCCCGGCGTCATGGAATCCGCCATCGTCTCCACCTGCAATCGTATCGAATTCTACTTTGTCGCCGACCGCCTCGATGAACCCCTCGACATCGTCAGGGCCTTCTACAAGCGTGTCCGGGAGAGCGACATCTCGCCGCTGACAGATTCATTCTATCTACTCAAAGATAAAAAGGCGGCGCGACATCTCTTTCAGGTTGCAGCCGGTGTCGACTCGATGGTAGTCGGTGAATCCCAGATCCTCGGCCAGTTGAAGGATGCCTACAGCTCGGCGTGCACGGTCAGGACCGCCGGACGCATCCTGCATCGGCTCTTCCATCAGGCCTTCCGGGTCGGCAAGCAGGTTCGCACCGATACGGAGATGGGCAAGGGGGCCTGCAGTGTCGCATCGGCGGCGGTCGAGTTTATCGCTTCGCGACTGGAATCGCTGCCCCGTCGCAACGTGCTCTTTATCGGCGCCAGCCAGATGATAGCACTGGCGGCTTCGAGCATGTCGCGGCTTGAGATCGGCGACTTCATGTTCGCCAACCGCACGCAAGACAAGGCCGATGGTCTCGCCGGACGGTTCGGGCTTCGCGGACACTCGCTGGCCGAATTGCACGCGCTGCTCGAAAAGGCGGACATCGTCATCAGCTGCACTGCTTCCGAGGAACCGGTTGTTGGTAGATCTGAGTTGGAATCGCTGACAGCGAAGCGCGATGGATCTCTCATGATTATTGTGGATATGGCTGTCCCTCGAGATATCGAGTACGATGCAGACAACCCTCTGCCGCATGTTGAGTTTCTCGATCTCGACCGGCTGAAGATCTTCGTCGAAGAGAACCGGCAGTACCGCAACGACGCCATCCCACAGGCCGAACAGATCGTCGAGCAGCGCCTCGCGGAATTCATGTACTGGTATTCACACGCCCATCAGGAACTGGCCAACGGTATGCTCGATCGATCGTTCGAACACATGCGGCGGCTGGAACTGGCTCGCCTTATGAAGAAGCTGCCGATCGAGCTTCGCGAAGAGCTCGACCACGCCAGCCGGCACCTTGTCCAGAAGTTGTTGCACGTACAAAATCGCGTCAACGAGACGCCCGAAGAATAGGAGACGGCTCCATGGCCAACCGATACCTTCCGATTAGCCTCACCGTTGAGAAACGCGCCTGCCTGGTGGTGGGCGGTGGAACGGTGGCTCTTCGCAAAATAGAAAACCTGCTCGACTACGCGACTTCCATCACGGTCATTGCGCCGAAGCTCGACCCCAAGATCGAGTACTTCGGTGAACGTGGCATGGTGAAAATCGAAAAGCGGGAGTACATACCGTCCGAAGCCGGCAAGTATGCCATCGTCATCGCGGCTTCCGACAGCGAGGCGGTCAACAAACAGGTGTACGACGACACGCGAAACACCTCGGCGATCTGCAACGTGGTCGACAATCCGCCGCTGTGTGATTTCATTTTCCCGGCTGTCGTGCGACGCGACACGCTCACGCTGGCGATTTCCACCGACGGCACCGCACCGTTTCTGGCCGGGCACCTTCGCCTTATCCTCGAAAACATCTTTCCCGAGCATTGGGAGAAGCTGATGGGTCTAGCGGGTTCGTTTCGGTCTCGTGTGCAGGAGAAATGGGGGAGCGATATGGAGAAACGCAACGCCTGCTTCGAACGATTCCTCGAAGCTGACTGGAAAGCAATGCTCAAGGAGAAAGACGAAAGCGAGATCGAAGCTGAACTGGAGCGCATGCTGAACTTCTAATGGGCGTCAGCGAAGATCTGTTATGACACGTGCGATTATACGAGTTGGCACCCGGGCCAGTCGCCTGGCGGTAACCCAGTCAATGTGGGTGGTCGCACACCTGCAGCGGGCTCATCCCGATATCGAATTCAGGATGGTGCGCATAAGCACCGGCGGCGATGAAGACCGCACTCGCCCGCTCGAGCAGATGGGCGGGGTAGGTGTCTTCACCAAGGCGATCGAACAGGCCCTGCTCGATAACGAAGTAGACATGGCAGTTCACAGTGCGAAAGACCTTCCGTCGGTCATGACAGAGGGGCTCGTCCTAGCCGCCGTGCCAGAGCGCGAAGAGCGTGCCGATGCCTGGCTGTCGCATGAGGGGCGGCGTATCGACGACACTCCCCACGGCGCCGTCGTCGGTACCAGCTCACCGCGACGCCGCGCCATGCTCCTGTCCGTTCGTCCCGATCTCCGCGTCCGTGATATTCGCGGGAATGTCGAAACGCGTATCGAGAAGCTGAACGCCGGAGAATACGATGCCCTGATCATGGCCGCCGCCGGACTGAACCGGCTCGATATGCAGCAATTCATCCTGCATCTGTTGCCCATCGAGCGCTTTGTTCCCGCCGGTGGGCAGGGCGCACTGGCCGTGCAGTGTCGCGCTGCCGACAGCGGCGTCGTCGCTATTGCGGAAACCATCAACGACCAGGCTACGCTCATGGCTGTTGAGACCGAACGTCGCCTGCTCGAACGGCTCGGCGCCGGGTGCAGTGCGGCGGTCGGTTGCGCCGCGACCGTCGACAGTGACTCGATTCGTTTGATCGCTTCGGTACTCAACAAGTCCGGGGAGAAGCGAATCAGCAGTGAACGAACGGCGGACCTCGATGACCGACTGATCCTCGCCGATCGGGTAGCCGAAGAACTCCACGCGCAGGGCGCAGCAGATCTCTTAGAGTGAGACTATGAACGACAGCAAGACCGGTATGGTGTTTTTGATCGGAGCAGGCCCGGGCAATCCGGACCTGATCACGGTTCGTGGACGGCAGTTGCTCGAGGAATGCGATGTCGTCATCTACGATAATCTCATTCCCGACGAGCTGATCGTTACGCTTCCAGAGCGGGTGGAGCGACGATATGTTGGCAAGATCTCTTCCGTGCATAAGCTGCCCCAGGAAGAAATCAACGCCCTGCTTGTCTCGATTGCCAAAGAAGGCAAACGCGTCGCTCGTCTCAAAGGCGGTGACCCGTTTACATTCGGGCGCGGCGCCGAAGAAGCATCTGAACTGCGCGAGAACGGCATTGCCTATGAGATCGTACCCGGCGTGACCTCGGCGTCGGCGGCGCTTGCCTACGCCGGCATTCCGCCCACCGATCGACGCAAGGCCTCGCTAGTCATGTACGTCACCGGTCACAAGGGGACGGCGTGTGAGTCGATGGTCCAGTGGGACTGGGTGGCGAAAGCGAAGTTCTCGACCATCGTGATCTATATGGGTGTAAGCCAGATGGGGCAGCTATCCGACGAGCTGATTGCTCACGGCATGTCGCCGGATACACCTGCCGGAGTGATCGAGCGCGGCACGTTCAGCACCCAGCGCGTCTTTACGGCGACTTTGGCGACCCTTCCGGCACTCGCGAAGGAAAAGGACGTCCAGCCGCCGGCCTTGATCGTGATCGGTGAGGTCATCGATTTGAAGGATCAGGTGGAGTGGTTTTCCGGGCGGCCGTTGTTCGGCCAGCGGGTAATGATCACCCGCCCGGCCGACCAGGCCGAACCGGTCTACCGTCATCTGCGGGATCTCGGCGCCGAAGTACTGAGCTATCCGACTATCGCTACGCGCGAGTGTGCCGACCTTGACGGCTGGTCCCGGTTCGACCGCCTGCCGGAGTACAATCGCTGGCTGATCCTCACCAGCGAAAACGCGGTGCGGTATTTTGTCGATCAGTACGTCAATCGATACAAAGATATCCGGAAGCTGTCGACATTCAAGATTGCAGCGATCGGTTATGGTACTGCCCGCGCCATGGAGCACTATCACCTGTCACCCGACTTCGTCCCGTCGAAAGCGACTGTCACGACGCTCTCGAGAGAGATGATCGAACAGCTCACGCTGTCCGGAGCCAACGTCGTACGGGTGCGAGGCAATCTGGCCGACAGCACGGCCGAAGATGCCCTCTCGGCGATCGGCGCGAACATTGTCCCGCTGACGGTATATGAAACCTTTACGCCGACCTGGCCCGAAAACCTGAAAGAAAAACTATTCCGCTACCTGCCGGATTTCATCGTATTTACTTCGGGGTCATCCGCCGACGGTCTGGTGGCGAATCTGAGTGCCGACGAGTTGAACAGGCTATCCGGCTGCAAGGTGGTCTCGATAGGACCATCGACGACGAAAGTAATCGAGCACCTGGGAATGAAAGTGACGGTCGAAGCGACCACGCACTCGATCCCCGGCGTTATTGAGAAGATGATCGAATACCTTCACGCGCAGAGGTAAATCGCATGCCGTTTCCCGAATCGCGACCGCGCAGACTGCGGCGAACGAAAGCTATCCGAAGGCTGGTGCAGGAAACGCAGCTGCACCCGTCGGATTTCATATACCCGATTTTCGTGAGCGATCTGGTCTCCGAACCGGAGCCGATCGAATCGATGCCGGGAGTCGCCAACTACCCGATCTCGATGATGGCCGAGCAGGCAGCCCGCGCCCATCAGCTTGGGCTGGGTGGCATCATCCTGTTCGGGACGCCGAAGCACAAGGATGCCAGGGGTTCGGACTCGGTTTCCAGCGACGGCGTCATACAGCGGGCGATCAAGGAAATCAAGAACAAGATACCTGACATACTGCTCATCACCGATGTCTGCCTGTGCGAATACACCGACCACGGCCACTGCGGGATCATCAAGAACCAGACAGTCGACAACGATCTGACTATCGCCCAATTGGCGCGCCAGGCGGTCAGTCATGCCAAAGCCGGCGCCGACATAGTAGCGCCATCGGATATGATGGACGGCAGGGTCGAGGCACTTCGCTCGCATCTCGACAACGAAGGGTTCGAAGACATCCCCATCATGTCGTACGCCGCCAAGTACTGCTCGGCGTTTTACGGTCCGTTCCGCGAGGCGGTTGACTCAGCGCCGCAATTCGGAGACCGCTCGACGTATCAGATGGACCCGCCGAACTTCCGCGAAGCTATGCGTGAAATCGAGGAGGATATCGATGAGGGAGCCGATATCGTCATGGTGAAGCCGGCGTTGTCGTACCTCGACATCATCCGTGAGGCGCGCAACCGGTTCGATCTGCCGCTGGCCGCCTACAATGTCAGCGGCGAGTATGCGATGGTGAAGCAGATGGCTGCGGCGGGACTTGCCGACGAGCGAAGACTGGCACTGGAGATACTGACTTCGATCAAGCGAGCCGGCGCCGACATGATCATCACCTATCACGCCTGCGATGCTGCGAAGTGGTTGGCTGAGGGATAGACTGGGTCTGCTCGTCGAAGGAGAAACTGGTTTATCGCACCGACGTCATGCTGAGCGGAGTCGAAGCATGACACTCCAGTGATGTCTACAAGCACTCACCCTTGATCGGGTCGCAGACCTTGCCACTCACTTTCGGAGAAGGTCGTTCGGTCGTCGAATCGCTTTTTGGTTCGGCGGCCTTTTCCGTGGTGTCTGATGCTGCGGCCGCCTCAGCCGAGTCACGCATCGCGGCGACCCCGGCCTCATACTCGGACATGTTCTCGACATCACCGTAGAAGAAGGGAGAGGCGTCGATATCTTCGGCCTGATTGTGGCGAAGCACTTCGCCGGCCGGACCGGGAGGCGTGAGACCGGAGCTGAGGAACAGGACGGCAATGAATAGTCCGGCGACCCCCAGTACAAGTTTGTGCCAGTTCCTCAGTCTCACGATGCCTGCTTTCCTGCGGTCGGTTTTCTCTTAATCAAACGGCATGCGGAAATAACACCATAAAGGCCAGCCAGGCAACCAGTATTGTCAGGATGAGGTTGAACGTCTGCCCGGTGGCGTACAAAATCATTGGTTTGCCTCGTTCCATCCGGCTGGTCAGATCTTTGAAATTGGACTCCAAACCGATTGCCACGAACGCCAGACAGAAAAACCAGCTTCGGAACACTTCGGTCACCGGATTCAGAATGGTGTTCTCGACGATAGTGAAATCCCCTCCGTAGGCCGGGACGACCACGAAAGAAAACAGCAGTGATGCTGCCACGAAGCCGATCACGAACTTCGGGAATCGATACCAGATCTCCATCGGATTGGGCCTCGTGCACTGGTCGGTGCGCTGCACGACAGTCACCCAGTAGATTGCCACGACAAACGCCAGCACGCCGATCAGCACGTTCTGGATCATCTTCACGACGGCGGCGACCTTCTCTGCCTCGGGGCCAAGCATCGAACCTGCCGCCACCACGGCGCCGGTCGAGTCAATCGTGCCGCCCATCCAGGCGGCGCCGAGGATCGGATTCATCCCCACCCACTGAATACCCAGCGGCATGAAAAACATCATCAGAACCGTGAAAATCAACGTCATGCCAACCGCCAGTGTCAGGTCCTCTTTCCTGGCACAGCAGGCGGCCGCGACTGCGATAGCTGCAGAAACACCACACACCGAGGTCGCGCAGGCGATGATGATCACCAGTTCCTTGTTTTTCATCTTGAGGTTTTTGACCCCGAAATGCCACATGAAGAGCACGACGATCGGCGTGACGATCCAGGCCACCATCAGGCCGGGCGCACCAAGCGCGAGTATTTTCTTGAACAGAATCTCCGCGCCCATGAGCACCAGGCCGGTTTTGATGAACAGCTCCGTCTGGGCGCCAGCCTTCAGCCACTTCGGGGTTCCGACCGTGTTGGAAATGAGGAGCCCCAGCACCAGTGCCCAGAGGGCGTAGCTGAGCCCCCAGTGTTTGATTTCGGCCTGATTGGCGATCCAGTAGGCGATACAAGCCAGCACGAAAATGCCGACAAAGCCCGCCACATAACGTCCGACCGGAGCACTTTTCATCACCGCCATCCCAATTGCGGTCAGCACCGCCAGGCCGATCATCAGGAGCAGCAGCGGGAGAAGGATATTGCCGGTGGCGGCGCCATCCTTAATGACGAGGAATGCGTCGAGCGGCGATGTCGTCCACTTGTGAATTTTGGGGATTTTCGGCAGCCACTGGAGGAGCGCCAGCCCGATAATGATAAACCCGAACCAGACCGCCCACCAGTCTTCGTGCTTCCAGAGAGAACTGATGCCCGAACTCATGACACTCAGCCTTTCCGTCGAAAGGTGATTGAGATTTGGTCGTCGCCCCGTGCCCGCGAATCATCAACCGCGAGGCATCCGGGCAATCTGTCGCGCGTGAACCAGCGCCAGCGTTCGATAGATCATATGTGCAAACTTCGAGTACGGCATATACCACAGCAGGAAGAAGACACTGACCATATGGATGAAATAGATCGTGTATGCCGGGATCGCCAGACCGGCCCAGCGGACCAGCCACGAGAGCATGCCGGTCAGCCCGACGATGAATATGACGTACAGGAACAGGTAGTCGGTGTAGCCGTTGGCCCCTACCGAGTCGCGATTACTCCAGCGGCGGGATATCAGCATCGCCCCGCCGATCACCAGCAGGACGCCGCTGACGGCGCCGAGGATTTTCACCGGGTGCGGCAGGTCGATCGGTACCGCGAAAAACGAGCTGATACTCTCGAGTCCGAGCAGGTGCAGGTAGTGCGGGATGAAGACGAACACGAACACGCAGCCGGTAGTGATCATTGCCCCGATAAATCCATACAGCAACAGCATGTGTGCCGTGGCGCGCGGCTTGTTCTCCTCGCAGTCTTTAAACCGCGTGTGAGCGAGTATCTCCCTGGCGGTCAGGATCAAACCGGAAACAAACGACATCTGTTTACCCGGGCTTTCCGCCTGCAGGCCGCTCCAGAACCGCTTAAACCCGACTGCCGCCAGGAAAAACACGAGAATATTCCCCAGCACAAACAGGGCGTCGACCGAGCTGTGGGGCAGAAAAATGTTGAAATCGACGATATCGCTGTGCAGGAACGCAAACGAACCATCGGCCAACCGCGGCGCAAACGCCAGAACCGACGCCGCCAGCAGCAGAATCGGAGTGAGAATCAGCCACGGCAGGGCGGCCGGGGTCGCCAGCGCCTTACCCATGAAACGCGGAAAGGAATAGTGCTCATATATATAGGAACGAACCGCGGCCAGGACGTCGCCCGGCCGAGCACCGCGCGGACACCGGGTGCTGCAATCATTGCACTGATGACACAGCCAGACATCGGGATCGGCCACCAATTGATCCCGCTGGCCCCACTGGGCCAGAATCATTTCCTTACGGGGGAACGGACGATCGGCGGGGGAGAGGGAGCAAACCACCGAGCAGGTAGCACACTGGTAACATCGCTTCAACGTATCTCCGCCGACACGCTTAACTTCACGGATCATTTCAAGATCCGGATCCACCAGTCGTCTGGCAGCCATATCGCAACTCCTTTGTATGCCTGTGCTTACTGCCGAAACCGGGATGTAAAAGCCGGTCTCTTTGGTTCTGTATAATAGACCTATCGGTCCAAACTGTCAAGAAAAATAGTTACTTTTTTCACAATCTAAGCCCCTGAAAACCATTGTCTATGGTGTTTCAGGCACGCCTGATACGAGTCGCTGAGCACGCTGTAATACAATAGCTTACGAGCACAGACGGTTGTCTGAGAGAGAAGGTGGTGTCTCCCGGCCGTTCCCTGATTCGCAGTGAGGAGGGGAACCCCGGATGTGGACATGTGGATCGACCAGGCTACAAAGAACCCCCTAAACCTGTTCCGTCGAGGGACTGGGTGGTCACCAGGTGAAGGGTTCGTCCGAAGCCGGCCTAAGAGCCGCAAGTAATGCCTTATGGTTACATGGTTTATATCTAATCATGGGCAAAACGGGCAGGGTTGGAATGCGCTAAGTTACAGCAAGTGCGCTATTTCAGGGCATTGCCCCCGGAAAAAACTTGTGAAAAAAGGTACTTTTCGCTTGACAGTCTGGGGGGGTAAACATAGATTCGGCATAGTCCCCATCATGGGAAGAGGACTAAATATAGCCTGTATTCTTTATGGGTGTTTGTGAAAAAAGTCACATGAGAGCCGATAACAGGTAATAGAACCACACTGATCATACAGAAGGATAGGATGAACACTATGGCTACATCCAAGCTGATCCCGCCGCATGGCAGTGACAAGCTGAAGATCCTGATGCTCGAAGGAGCGGAGAAGGGAGCCGAACTGAAACGCGCCGAGTCGCTGCCGAAGGTAGTGATGAGTTCGCGTGAGACCGGTGACCTGATCATGCTCGGCATCGGTGGCTTCACGCCACTGGACGGGTTTATGGGTCAGAAAGACTGGAAGGGTGTTTGCGAGCACATGAAGCTGGCGAACGGCGTCTTCTGGCCGATCCCGGTCACGTTGTCGCACGACTCCAAGATCGAACCCGGCACCGACTTCGCGTTGATCTCCGGTGAGACGAACGAGATTATGGGCACCATGAAGGTGACCGAGTCGTACCAGATCGACAAGAAGTTCGAGTGTCAGCATGTTTTTACCACGACCGATGATGCCCACCCGGGTGTCAAGATGGTCATGGCGCAGAAAGACTGGAATATCGCCGGTCCGGTGAAGGTTCTCTCCGAGAGCTATTTCCCCGAGAAGTTCGGTGACATTTACCAGCGCCCGGCCGAGAGCCGCGAGATTTTCGAAGAGAAGGGTTGGAAGACGATCGCCGCTCTGCAGCTTCGGAATCCCATGCACCGCTCGCACGAATATCTGGCCAAGATCGCCGTGGAAGTCTCCGACGGTCTCTATATCCACCAGCTGGTGGGTGGTCTGAAGCCGGGTGACATTCCGGCCGACGTGCGCGTGAACTGCATCAATACGCTCGTCGACAACTACTTCGTCAAGGACCGCGTCGTTACCGGCGGCTACCCGCTCGACATGCGCTATGCCGGTCCGCGCGAAGGTCTGCTGCACGCCGTCTTTCGCCAGAACTTCGGCTGCACGCACATGATCATCGGTCGCGACCATGCTGGGGTCGGCGACTACTATGGTCCGTTCGACGCGCAGGAAATCTTCTTCAAGCTCTGGGACGGTGCTCTCGAGTGCAAGATGCTGCCGATCGACTGGACCTTCTGGTGCTACAAGTGCGGCGGCATGGCTTCGATGAAGACCTGCCCGCACGGCAAGGATGATCGTTTGTTCCTCTCCGGCACGGCTCTTCGCAAGGCTCTCTCCGAGGGCGGCGACGTTCCGGCCGAGTTCAGCCGGCCCGAAGTGCTCAAGATCCTTCGCGAGTACTACGCCTCACTGAAAGATGAAGACAAGGTTGAAGTGAAAATGCACGGTCACGCGACCGGCGATGCCAAGAAGAAATAAGCGTAAGGTACACGAAGACCTTTTAGTTTCTATCCTGTTAAGGAGGGTGTAATGCCTAGCTTCGTAAACCCCGAGAAATGTGATGGGTGTAAGGCTCTGGACAAGACAGCGTGCCAGTACATCTGTCCCAACGACCTTATGGTCCTCGACAAAGACGCCATGAAGGCGTGGAACCGGGAGCCTGAGATGTGTTGGGAATGCTACTCGTGCGTCAAGATCTGCCCGGTTCAGGCGATCGAAGTCCGCGGGTACGCTGACTTTGTTCCGATGGGAGCCAATGTCACCCCGATGCGGTCGACCGACAGCATCATGTGGACCGTTAAGTTCCGCAACGGTATGCTGAAGCGGTTCAAGTTCCCGATCCGTACGACTGCCGAGGGTCAGGCCCAGCCTGCCGGCGGCTACAAGCCGCACGAAGACCTGAATTCGCAGGTCCTCGCTCAGGAGCCGGAAGCGCTGAACATGTCGGAAGTCTACACGATCAAGTAGGAATCGGAAGGAAAGAACACAATGGCAAAGTACGAAAAAGTGGAAGTCACCACTGACCTTCTGATCCTCGGTGGTGGCATGGCGGCCTGTGGGGCGGCGGTTGAGGCCTCCTATTGGGCCAAGAAAAACGGCATCAAGGTGACGCTCGTGGATAAGGCTGCGATGGATCGCTCCGGCGCCGTCGCGATGGGCCTCTCCGCGATCAACCAGTATGTCGGCCTGCACGAAGGCAAGAACTCCATCCGGGATTATGTCGATTACGTCCGCATGGACCTGATGGGTATCATCCGTGAAGACCTGGTGGCGAACATCGCCCGTCACGTCGACTCCTCCGTGCATCTGTTCGAGAAATGGGGCCTGCCGATCTGGAAAGATGCGGACGGTCGCTATGTGCATGAAGGTCGCTGGCAGCTCATGATCAACGGCGAGTCCTACAAGGTTATCGTCGCTGAAGCCGCCAAGAACGCGCTCCAGGAAGCCGGCGGTGAATATTACGAGCGTATTTTCATCACCGATCCGATTGTTGACGGCGACCGTATCGCCGGCGCGATCGGTTTCTCGACCCGCGAAAACAAAGCCTACGTCTTCAAGGCGAAGGCGGTGATCGTCAGCATGGGTGGTGCCGTGCACGTCTTCAAGCCGCGCAGCACCGGTGAAGGTCTCGGCCGCGCCTGGTATCCGCCGTGGAACTCCGGTTCGTCGGCCTACTTCACGTTGCGCGCCGGCGCCGAAATGACCTCGCAGGAAGTCCGGTTCATCCCGGTCCGCTTCAAGGACGCCTACGGTCCTGTCGGCGCCTGGTTCCTGCTGTTCAAGTCGGCGGCCACCAACTCCGACGGTGGTAACTACATGGTCGAGCGTCGCCCCGAGCTCGAGAACTGGAAGCCGTACGGTCTGGTCAAGCCGATCCCGGCCAACCTTCGTAACTGGCTCGGTATGCTCGATGTGATGGAAGGCAAGGGCCCGATCTTCATGCGCACTGCCGAAGCGATCCAGAAGATCGCTGCCGAAGCCGGTGACGAGAAGGCCGCCAAGAAGAAACTCAAAGAGCTCGAAGCGGAAGCCTGGGAAGACTTCCTCGATATGACCATCTCGCAGGCCATCCTGTGGGCGGCCAACAACGTCGAGCCCGAGAAGCAGTCCTCCGAGATCGCCGCTGCCGAGCCGTACTTCATCGGTTCGCACTCCGGCGCTTCCGGCGCCTGGGTTTCCGGTCCGGAAGACCTTCAGACCGGCGAGACCAAGAGCGAGTACTTCTGGGGTTACAACCACATGTCGACCGTCAAGGGTATGTTCTGTGCCGGTGACGCTTCCGGCGCCTCCTCGCACAAGTTCTCCTCCGGTTCGCATGCGGAAGGCCGTATCTGCGGTAAGGCTGCCGTGAAGTACATCGTTGAGAACAACACCCAGCCGGCCGTCGACGGCGGTGCCGTCGAGAAGATGCTCGCGGATCAGTTCAAACCGCTGGACATCTATGAAGAGTTCAAGGGTAAGACGACCGATCCGGAAATCAACCCGCACTACATCAAGCCGAAGATGTTCATGTTCCGTCTGCAGAAGATCATGGACGAGTACGTCGGCGGCGTCTCCGCGCAGTTCGCCACCAACAAGGCGTGTCTCGACCGTGCTCTCGAGCTGTTGACCTTCCTCAAGGAAGACTCCGAGAAGCTGGCTGCTGAGGACCTCCACGAACTGCTCCGTTGCTGGGAAAACGTCCAGCGTATGTGGCAGGCCGAGGCCCACACCCGCACGATTCTCTTCCGTGAAGAGACTCGCTGGCCGGGTTACTACCGCCGCACCGACTTCCCGGTGATGGACGAGAACGACTGGCACTGCTTCGCCAACTGCCGCTGGATCCCCGGCAAGAACGAGTGGGAAATGATCAAGCGGCCGATGTTGCATGTCTATCCGAAGGCTCAGGAACACGAGCTGATCGGCGGCTGATACGTACATCCACGATAGTCGGTCCCCGCTCGGGACCGGCTGTCGCTTAGAATGACAGCATTGAGACGATGGTCCTCCGGGCTGGTCCATCCCCCGGAGGACTTTCTATGACTGCTTGTGCCGTTCGGGCGAACCGAGTATATTGGCCAATGATGGAGTAGCAGGGTGTAATTATGAATCTATCAACCCAGAGAGAAGTGATGGCGGAAAAGAAGTTCAGCGGCCTCGGCGACGATGTGTGCCCGTACTGCGGCAAGAAAACGGTCAAATGGGTCGCTTCGCTCGAATCGGCCTGGGGATTCGTCCCCCAGAATGTGTGCTTCAACGATGACTGCCCCTACTATGTCGAGGGCTGGGAGTGGATGCGCACCAAGTTCAGTCAGAATGTATCTTACCGATATCGTTTCAATCCCGACAACGGCGAGTCCGGACCCCTCCCGGTGTGGTCGCCCCATGCCCTCAAAGACGGCATTATCGAGTAACAGGGGACTATCATGAAAGAGATCAACGAATTCAAGCAGAAGGTGCTCAAGGAGTGCCCGCGCCTCAAACCGGACTCCGTCTTTCGGTTTGACTGCCATCACGGTGTCGCCTGTTTCAATCACTGCTGCGGCGACGTCAACATCTTTCTCACACCCTACGACATCATCCGTCTCAAGAACAACCTCGGCCTGACCTCCGAGCAGTTCCTGGACCGCTATACCTTTACGCCGTTCAGCAAAGACTCGAAGTTCCCGGTCGTCCTCCTTCAGATGGAAGACAACGACCGCAAGTCCTGTCCGTTTAATCGGACCGAAGGCTGTTCGGTCTATCTCGATCGCCCCTGGGCCTGCCGCATGTATCCGCTCGGAGTCGCCCAGCCGGGAGAATCCGCCGACGAACTCGAAGAGGAGTTCTACTTCCTGCTGCAGGAATCCGTCTGCAAAGGTTTCGACGAGAAAAAAGAGTGGACGATCGAGGAATACAAGAAAGCGCAGGGTGTCGAAGAGTACGACAAGCACGGTGAGCCGTTCAGGAATCTGACGACCCATCGCTATTTCGGCGAAGGCAAGATGCTGTCACCCGAGAAGATGGACATGTTTTACACCGTCTGCTACGACGTCGACAACTTCCGCCGCTTCCTGTTCGGAAGTACTTTCTTCGACAAGTTCATCGTCGACGATGAAACGAAGGCGAAGATCAAGGAAGACGATATCGAACTGCTGAAGTTCGGGTACCAATGGCTTCGCTTCTCGCTGTTTGGTGAGAAGACCATGACGGTCCGCGAGGATCTGCTGGCGGCACGCAAGACGCAGCTCGGAGAAAACGCGTCTCTATAGGAAGAGAACAACGGCCGACGAAGACAGTTAACCCCGCTCGCATTGTGAGTGGGGTTTCTTATTGCGCTACACTCTGTTGTCAGGGGAGGAGCGAACGAACCTCGGCCAGCCTCAGCTCTCCGGTGCTCGTGTCGTATACATTCAGCTTCTCAGTGTCTTCGCTCAGTGTCTTCCGCGCGACCGAAGGAATCTCCTCGCCGATCGCTGTCAGGGCCAGCACCGACATGGCTCGGATGGCCGTCTTGTCGGCATCGAGCGAAATCACCAGCGCATGACGTTTGTCTTTCAGCATCTGCAGTTCATCGTCCGAAAGTGATCCGTCGCGGGCAAGTCGCACCATTCCCCAGCGTACCCCGGCCTCAAACGGCTCTTCGTCGAGAAAGCCAAGCCAGACCAGAAGGTATTCTTTGCGAATCGCGGGCATGTGGGTGAGAATCTCCGCAATAGCTTCTCCGGCGAACCAGCACAGATTGCCGGACTCATCGTTCATGCACCAGAGGAGTTTGCGAATTGCCTCACGAACCTCCTCAAGGTGTCTGCCGGTCCGGGTCCTCGCAACTTCACCGATAGCTTCGATTGTCCGCCAGACGATGAGCAGATCGCTGTCCCAGAGTAGCGATTGCAGCGTCCTGAACGCGGTCTTCTCTTCGTCGGCCCATTCCATGAGAGCTGCAGTGTCGCGTTTCAGCAGGATCGATTTGACCCGCGACTTGCGTCGACGATTACGAGAGTGACCAAATGCTTCCGAGCGTCGTGGCATCGTACCCTGCCTATCCCAACGCCACATCGAGCGTCATCATGACGGCGAAACCGAGGATTGCGCCCATCGTGGCGTAGTCTGAATGTCCCTGTGTCTGTGATTCGGGAATCACCTCTTCGACCACAACGAATATCATCGCACCGGCTGCAAAGGCGAGTGCGTAGGGAAGAATCGGCTGGGCGATCAACACCAGTGAGGCGCCGACCACGCCGGCCACCGGCTCCACCATTCCGGAAAGCTGACCGTACCAGAAGCTCTTGCCCATAGAGACACCCTCCCGACGCAACGGTACCGAGACCGCCGTGCCTTCCGGGAAATTCTGTATTCCGATCCCGATCGCCAGTGCGACGGCGCCGGCGAAGGTTGCCGACGGAAACCCGGCAGCGACGGCGCCGAAGGCCACCCCAACAGCCAGGCCTTCGGGAATGTTGTGCAGGGTTATCGCCAGTACCAGCAGCGTCGTCCGCTTCCATCTTGTGTGGATACCTTCGGCCTCTGACATTTTGGCGCCAATGTGCAGGTGGGGCAGGACCATGTCGACTCCGCGAAGGAAGATGGCGCCGAGCAGGAAACCAACCGTAGCCGGGACCCAGACCGGGAGCGAACCACCCTCGGACATCTCGATCGCCGGAGCCAGCAGTGACCAGTAGCTGGCGGCAATCATCACACCGGCCGCAAAACCGAGCATCATGTCCAGGGTGCGCCGGCTCAGTTCCCGGGTGAAAAAGACCATTCCGGCGCCCAGCGCCGTTAAGAACCACGTAAAGAGGGTCGCCAGCAAGGCCTGGACGATCGGATTCAGTTGTTCCAGCCAGTCAAGCATGTCCCAAGCCTACCCGGGGGTTGTCGTTTCACGCACGGTAACCACGTTTGATTACCCGATAACCAATCTCAGTTTGGCCGGAAATCAACTAAATTATCTCCGTTTTCTTGTGGCGCCGGCGCTAATCTTTGCTTCTTTATGGCCAGAGATGATTGGAAGATGCACGCAGCCGTCGGATTCGGATACCTCCGGATCGGACGACCGGCTCAGGAGTAGGGCGAGCAGGCAGACCGAATGTCATTGATAACGATTTCGCGAGGGACCTACAGCGGCGGGCACGAGCTTGCCCAGAAGCTGGCTGAACTGCTCGGTTGGCAGTATGTCAGCAGGGAGCAGCTTGCCGACGAAGCCCGTCGGTGCGGCGTGCCGGTTGACCTCCTGGAGGAAGCCATCCACCGGCCGCCCCGTTCGCAGGAAGAAGTGGCACAGGAGCGCCTGGCCTATCTCGCCTGTATTCGCGTCCAGTTGTGCGATAAGATTCTCGAAGGCGGCGTGGTATACGACGGTCACGCCGGCCACATGTTGCTTTCCGGCGTGCCCAATATTCTTCGGGTCCGCGTGGTCGCCGATCTCGATTTCCGCACCCACGTCGTCATGCACACGATGGGGAAGAGCTACCGCGAAGCCCGTGACTATATCTCGCATGTTGATATCGACCGTGATCGGTGGTCCCGGTTCCTGTATAATGTCGACTGGCGCGACCTGTTCTATTACGACGTGCTCGTCAATATCTCGCAAACCGGCATCAACCACGCCCTTGATCGGGTGTCGGAGATGGCCGGTGGACAAGAGTTTCAGTTCGGCGAGGCGGCTCGTTCCTCGTTGCGCAATCTCCGACTGGCGTCATTCGCACACTATCGGCTTCTGCACGATGACCGCACCCGCCAATTGTCCCTTCACCTGAGCGCCCACAATGGTGTGGTGTCGGTAGTCGGAAAGCCGCAGGACGCCGAGCTCATGCCGGCGGTTCGTGACGTGCTCGACGCGGTTGAAGGTATCGACGAAGTTCGTATTTCCCTTGCCAACGGTGTTATCGTGTTTCTGCAGGATCGTTTCAAGCGCGACGAAGCCAGTTTGCAGGACGTTTGCACGCTGGCCGAACGCTCCGATAACGCCGTACGGATTCTCCGCCTGGCCGGTCCCGATGCCACCCCCGGCGCCGAGTTCTTCGATGCCACCACCTCTCACGAAGAAGAAGCGGGCATCGAAGTGCACGACCTGGTGCATCCTGAGCCGCCCGATGGCAAGTCTATCGAAACCGGCGACGATCTCGGAGATTGCGCCGCAAAACTGCAGGATAACTGCCGCTCCGCCGGCGTCGGGACTTTCTACGGCTCCGCGGACTGGCTGCTCTCACATCTCGAAGCGACCCGCACGGCGAGCATGGTCGTGCTGGGAGATCTGTTCCTCAATCGCTCCGTGACGGTCCGGGCACGACTCCGTGACCAACTCGCCCGTCGCTTCAGCTATCGACTGCACGTACCCATCGTGACCACGGAAGAGATATCGCAGAAGGTACGATTCACTTCGCTTGATGCCGTGAAACTGGTTCTCCTGACGGTGCTGGCGACGACGGTATCGATGATCGTGGTGCTGCATCAACAAGACCTGGCCGTCCTGCTGGAGAAACACCTGACAGTCGGTCTCAAGTTCGGTTCGAGTGTGCTGGTCATCGGCGTCACCATGATCTTCGCCTGGCTGTGGGGGACCGTCGTCAAGATAGTCCTCAAACTGATACGATTCGAATAACGGGAAGTGAGCGATCGTAGATGCTTGCCGAATCATTCATAGATATCGACCTCATCACCGCGATTCGAGTGATCATGCTCGGTTTCGTGGGCGGCGTGCTGAGCGGTTTTATCGGAATAGGTGGGGCGTTTTTTATGACGCCCGGGATGATGAACCTTGGCGTCCCCGGCATTATTGCCGTCGGTTCCAATCTCGCCCAGCGATTCGGCAAAGCAATGATGGGCGCCGGCAAACACCGTGAGCTCGGACACGTCGACCGTAAACTCGGCCTGTACATGCTGATCTCCGCACTGGTCGGTATTCGCCTCGCCGTCTGGTTGAACACCTCCCTGTATTCAAAAGAAAGCGGATCAGCCGGCGGCAGTGCGGCCAGTGACCTGTATATCAGCTTGATCTACGTCGGCGTGCTCGTCGTCGTCGCAATCGGTATGCTCAAGGATGTCGCCAGCAAGGACGGCCGAGGCCCGTCGACCAAACTCGCCGAGATGTTGTCGCACCTCAGACTGCCCCCCGTGATCTATTTCCCCACGGCCGACATTCGCGTTTCCTTCTGGCTCGTCGCTGCCGTCGGACTCCTGACCGGCTTTCTCGCGGGTGCGATCGGGGCCGGAGGATTTGTCGGCGTACCGGCGATGATCTACGCCTTCGGCGTTCCGACCGTTGTCGCGGCGGGCACTCAGTTGTTTCTGGCGGTCTTCATGGCGGCCGGTGGCGCGTTTGCCTACGCCTGGGATGGCATGGTCGATCTCCGACTGGCCCTCCTCCTGCTCGCCGGCTCTCTGGCCGGAGTCTACTTCGGAACCTATGGCACGCGCATCCTCAAAGAGAGAGTCATGCGCCTCATCACCGGCCTTATCATTCTGCTGTGTGTCATCAGCCGGGCCATCGAAATCCCCGTGTATCTCTCGAAGCTGGACTATTGGCGACTGTCGGGTGGTACGGAATCGCTGCTGTCATGGCTCAGCCACGCCGTCCTGTACACCGGCGGAGTAGCCGGCATGGTGATCATACTCGGTGCGGTGCTGAAATCGTACCGGCGGCGACGGGCCGTGCAGGAACTGATGAAGAAATAGTGACTCGTTCTACCAACCGAGCCGTGCCCGCTCTGAGATGATTCGTTCCGCTTCAAGAACTTCAGCTGGAACCGGGGGCACTACCCGCGCACCGAAGTTAATCGAGGAAATCACGTCCAGCGCATACGACACCGATGAGCCGGGAAGGTAGATGTGCAGTGTTTCGTCGGAGAGGTGATAACAGTCGTGTTTGTATGGGCTTTCAAACGTGTACTCGGATACGCCCCCGTCGCGAAACTCTACCGACAGTACGTAGACCGTCAGGGCTCGGTCGGCCGGGAGCCGCCCGCACAATGAGCAGATTCGACCGCCGTCGATCTCCCTGATACGATACGGGGTGAGCCCCAGGCGCGATCGCCAGCGAGCGATCAGACGCGTTAGACGACCGTGTGTACAGAACTGACCGTCGGCCGGGCGTTCATTCAGGAACGTCTCGGCGGGTCCCGCTCCCCGTTCTAAACCATCGTACTCTCCGCTGATGCGACTCAATAGTTGCAGGAGCCATTGCGGAGCACCCGTACTTCCGTGTGTTCGGTTTTGCTCGATCATGAGATTCCTATGCCCCGGACTAGTGTTCCCGGCGAAGCGACTTAACTGAAGTGAATGTCTCCGGACGGAGTAATGTGTGCCTCAACCATCGGAAAACTAACGCATCGCAATCCGTTTTGCAAGGACTTCGATACCGTACGCACAAGTGTTTGCAGGAAAAAAGCACGGCGGGGAAGACGCGCACGCCGGTTTCTGGCGCGAGAAGAGAGATACGGCTTTGTCTCGCAATGGCTTAAGTAGACCTATAAAGTCTACTTAGCGCGGAGCGCCTCGATGATCCTGATTCGGGAGGCCTGGATTGCCGGCAGAAATCCGCCGACTATCCCCATTCCAACGGCGAATATCAGCGCGCCGATGACAATTTTCCACGAAGTCTGGAATGAAAACGCCAGTTCCGCAAACGTATCCCAATTGGTAGTAGAGACTTCGAATCGGCTGAGGAAGGTGGCCGCCAGAATCCCCAGTGCCCCTCCGAACAGCGCCATGAAAACAGATTCGACAAGGAATGTCGAAAGTACCGTGAAGCGTGAGAATCCGAGTGCGCGCAGGGTGCCGATTTCCGTCGTCCGTCCGGACACACTGGCGTACATGGTGATCATCGCTCCCACCGTGGCGCCGGCCGAGAAAATTATCGAGATGATGATCCCGAGCACATTGATGTAGGTCCGCGTGAAATTCGACTGTTCGGCATAGTAGTCCTTTTCGCGCTTGACATCGACCGTCACGCGCGGGTCGTTTTCCAGCCGTTCTCGCATGGCGTTGAATGCTTCCTGCGACGGCACGCGGACGGTCAGCGACGAATAGATTGGTCGTTGAAAAGCCTGTGCCAGTTGATCGTAGTCGCCCCACAACTCGGATTCAAACCCGGATCCGCCCGCCTCGAATACACCGACCACCGTCCAGTCGCGGGAGGCAAAACGGACGGTACCGCCGACGCCGCCGTTTTGGAAGTTTTCGGCAACCTTACGACCGGCGATAATCTCCGACGTCCCCGGACTCCACATCCGCCCCTCGACAAGTCTGATGTTGGGACGAATGGTCGTCGAGTACTTACCCACGCCGCGGATAGGAACGTTGCTCGGTTCACCGCTGCCACGCTTCGGCTGGTTGATGAGTACCAGCAGTTCGCCCGTAGCGAATGGATCACCATCGGGTCCAGTTTCTACTGCAACATCGTTTCGCGCCACATTGGCCATGTCGCGAAGGAGTATCGACTGGATTTCGGTCTGCGACGCCTTGCGAATGATAATCGCATTCTCTTCGTAGCCGGTATCCACCAGCGTTTGCCGCAGTCCGTTGGAAAGCATAAGGACGGCACAAAAGACGAATACGACCAGCGCTACACCGATGATGGTCAGGGTAGACGTCAGCCGTCGGGCCAGGACATTCCGGAACGAATATGCTGCGAGAAGGTTCATGGTTCGTCCTTAGTCAACAATCCGCAAGCCATCGACAATCGGGGTCCGCACCGCCTTGAGAGCGGGGAAGACGGCCGCCAACAGGCCGACCGCAAATGATGACAGAGCCGCAAACGCCAGGGTGAGCACCGCGATGCTGTACACGGGGAAAAACGTCGACAGCGCGATACTGACCAGACCGCCCAGGGGAAACGCAAGCAGAATTCCGAGTCCCCCGCCAATGGCCGCGATAAACAGCGATTCGCCGAATATGAGTCCCACGATGTGAAACGGTCGGAACCCGAGTGTCTTCATCACGGCGTACTCCGAGACGCGCTCGCGGGCGGTCATCGCCATGGTGTTGCCCAGAACCAGCATGATGATGCCGATCACCATGATCGAGATGATCTTCAAACCAAGCACGATCGAACTGGCCATGGCAACAAAACTCAGACTAAACGCCTCTTCCGTTTCCGTTTTGGTCTCTGCTATCGAGTTCTGGAACAAGGCGTCGATCCGCTCTGATACCGCAGCGGATTGCGTCGGATCGTCGATTCGCTCGATAAAGGTGCCGACATATCCCGCCCGGCCGGGAGTCTCCTGGCGCATGCGCTCGTCCACATAGTCCCAGCGGAAAAACAACGTGTTCTCGTCGGTGTTCTCTTTGGCACCGGTATAGATCCCCCGGATGACCAGTTCCCAGTCGCCGGGGAAGATCGTACCGGTCAACACGATCCGGTCATCGAGCTGCCAGCCGAAACGGTCGGCCAGCTTCTGGCCGACGATTGCCGCCTGTCGCTCCTGCATGAACGCGTCCCGTGCTTCGGGCGCCATCAGCAGTTCCGGATAAAGATCAAGATAGGTGGTATGATCGATCGCGAAATTCGCGAAGAAGTTTTTCGGCTCGATGTATTGCCCGCCGAACCATGTCGCGTGCGAGACCGTGTTCACGCCCTCGACCCCGCCGATACGCTCGGCATACGCGACCGGAAGGAAGAATGTCAGCGAGACCGCATGGCGGGTTACCAGTCGATCCGGCGAGGCCGCTTCCGCCTGCGCGTACCAGGCATCGATCGTCGTCCTGATAACGACAAACGCAACGACCGCGATGGCCAGCCCAAGGACGGTCAGCGACGTTCGCAGCCAGTGTCGAAGGGTGTTGCGAAAGATGAGCTTGAGCAGCTTCATGCCTGGACCAACTCACCCTTGTCAAGATGCTGGACGTATTCGGCCGCTTCCGCAGCGCGCGGGTCATGTGTAACCATCACGATCGTCTTGCCGAATTCCTTGTTCAGGCGGGACAACAACTCCATGATGTCCTCGGCCGACTGCTTATCGAGATCGCCGGTGGGCTCGTCGGCCAGCAACAGGTTCGGGTCGGTGACGACGGCCCGCGCGATCGCCACGCGCTGCTCCTGGCCACCTGAAAGCTGGTTCGGATAGTGGTCCATGCGATCGGCCAGCCCGACAATGCCCAGCGCCGTTTCCACCTGCCGCCGACGCTCAGCGCGATTCAGTTTCATCAGTAGCAGGGGAAGCTCGACGTTTTCGAAGGCGTTGAGCACCGGCATCAGGTTGTAGAACTGGAATATGAAGCCGATGTTCTCAGAGCGCCAGCGAGCCATCTCGGATTCCGAGAGCCGGGCGATATCGTCGCCGGCAACTCTTACCTCACCGTCCGAGGGCCGGTCGATTCCCGCGATCAGGTTTAACAGGGTTGTCTTACCGGAGCCCGACGGTCCCATCAAAGCCACGAATTGCCCCTCGTTGATCGACAGGTTGATGTTTGAAAGCACGGGAATCTCCAGCCGACCCCGATAGTACGACTTAAACACCGACTTTAACTGGACAATCGCTTCTGCCATTATGCTCCCCTTTCGAGAATGCTACTCAGATACCGTGATCTTCTGGCCATCGGTCAGCTTGCCGGGAGGGGAAAGCACCACCCGGTCACCGCTCGACAATCCGCTCAGTATCTCGGTCAGTGAACCGAGATCGCGGCCGAGCTCCACTTCAATCTCGGAGACCAGATCGCCGTTCACCCGAAAGACAACGGTCCGACCGTCCCGCGTCGTGATGGCGTCGTCGGGCGCTGTCAACGTGTTGCGGCCGACGTCGTCACTTTCTGCTTCCAGGAAGAAATTCACCCGCGCCGACATTTCCGGCAGCACCTTGTCGTCAATCTCCGAGAAAGCTACCCGCGTCAGCACCGTCGCCCTTGACCGATCGGCGGTCGGGACGATCTTCTTGACATAGCCTTTGTATCGCACCGACGGGTACGCATCCAGGATAATCTCACAGCGCTGATCGGGAATCACTTTGTTGATATTCGATTCGTTGACATCGGCCTCGACTTCCAGTGACCCCATATCGGCCAGTGTTACAACGGAGCCTTTGGACGATGCCGACGACGCAAACGGCGCGACAATTTCACCGACTTCTGCGTTTTTCGTCAGGACGGTCCCGTCAAACGGCGCCCGTACGATCGTATTCTCGAGATCAACCTCGGCGATTCGGACCGCCGCTTCGGCGGCTTTCACCGATGCCAGCGATGTCAGGTAGGCGGCCTCTGCTGACTCAAGCGCTTCTACGGTCACGGCTCCTGAGTCGAGCAGAGCGATCTGCCGGCGGTACTGCCGGCCCAGATTCAGCGTGTCGACTGCGGCCTGTTCCAGCCGAGCCCTGGTCAATGCCAGGTTGGCTTCAATGTCGTCGTTTTCGATCCGCGCGATAACTTCGCCCTTTCGCACGACGTCACCTTCGTCAAACGCGATCTCGGCCAGACGACCGGTGCCCTTCGATGCTACCTCGGCCAGCCGCTGCGCCACCACATACCCGGTCGCGACCAGCTCGGCGGCCGCATCCGAACCGGACATGCGCGTAACGGTCGCTACCCGGACACTCTGGCTGGGGGTGACCGACTGGCGAAGGGCGAAATACCCAATCACCAGTGCCACCAGCAGCACCGGAACGAGGATCCATATCCAGGCCCGCGATCGGGGCCGGTCCTTGTACTTCCTGTCGCGATCTATACGAAGCGAAGAGAGGTCGTAGTTGTTCTTATCGTTTTCCATCACTGATCATTGAAATGGTGCTAGTAGTGAAAATCAACGCACTGTCAGCCCGCACGGGATACTCATTGGTTTTCGATATACGCATTGCGGGCGCGAAAGGCAAATGGAAAGCGCCCCGAAGTTAGACAAGCGGGTCGATTCTAACAATTGTGCGCGGAAGCGCGTCCGGCCGGGTCAGGATCCTGCCGCGCTACCAGATTCCAAGCTGGTCCTTGGCAAGGTCCGAACACATCTCCTTCGGGTCCCACTGCGGTTCCCAGACCAGGAGCACTTCCACTTTGGTGATCCCGTCCAGTTCCTCAACCGCCCGGTGGACGTCGGTCATGAGCATCTCGCCATACGGGCAGGCCGGCGTGGTCAGCGTCATTTTGACGATCGCCTCGCCGTCGTCGTTGACCGCCACATCGTAGATGAGGCCGAGATCGATCACGCCGATCCGGATTTCCGGATCCTGAACCGGCTTGAGAGCTTCGATAATCTGTTCCGTCGTTGGTTTTGGCATAGTCAGAGAGCTACGGGCAGTTATTCGTGTTCGTGATCGTGCTCAGAGGTCACCACGATCTTGCCGTCCGGGTGGCCCGCTGAGTACTTGTCTAATCCTTCAATCAACGTCACCCACGCCAGGAGGGCACATTTGATCCGGACGGGGAACTGACGAACCCCGGCCAGGGCGCCGAGGTCACCCAGGTTATCCGGCGTCTCTTCAAGTTCACCCTTGAGCATCTTGCGGATGGTCTTCGACAGCTCGGAGACTTCGGCGAAGGTCTTGCCCTTGACCGTTTCGGCGAGCATCGAACCCGATGCTACCGAGATAGCACAGCCCTTGCAGTCGACATGGACGTCCTGCAGGATGTTGTCCTTCAGTTCAATCTCGAGCTTTATATCATCGCCACACGACGGATTATGCCCTTCCGCAGTGACATTCGCCTCCGGAAGCGGCTTGCGGCCGCGCGGTGAACGGTAATGATCCAGAATGATCTCACGGTACATTTCATCAAGGGGCATCATACGCCAAAGTACCTCCTCATTTCGCGAAGGGCGTCAACCAGGGCGTCCACATCGGCAGTGTCATTGTAGATATAAAACGACGCCCGTGCCGTTGCAACCTTGCCCAGAAATTTCATGAGCGGTTGAGCACAGTGATGCCCGGCCCGGATTGCGATCCCCTTATAATCGAGGAACGTGGAAATATCATGCGGGTGGATATCGGGGTCGGTGAAACTGATCGCCGAACCGCGCTCCGCGGTATCCTGCGGACCCTGGATCTCCAGCCCCTGAATCTCCGATAAACGCTCCAGCGCGTATTTCGTGATCGCTGTTTCGTGGGCATGGACATTCTCCATACCGAGTCCTTCGAGATACGAAAGCGCCGCCTCGAACGCAATCACATCCGCGATATTCGGCGTGCCCCCCTCGAATTTGTTCGGAAGATCGGCAAACGTCACCTTGTCGAACCCTACCTGGTTGATCATCTCACCGCCGAAGTTGAACGGCGGCATCGCCTCCAACAACTCCTTGCGGCCGTACAGAACACCCACCCCGGTCGGGCCGAGCATCTTGTGCGATGAAAACGCGTAGAAGTCGACCCCAAGCGCCCTCAGGTCGATCGGCAGGTGCGGCGACGCCTGCGCGCCGTCGGCAAGAATCAAGGCGCCTTTCTCGTGCGCTTTGGCGGCGATGTCCCTGATGGGGTTGATGGTTCCAAACACGTTCGACATGTGAGACACGGCAACCAGCTTCGTCTTTTCGTTGATCAGGGTGTCGATCTCACTCAGATCAAGATGCCCGCACAGCGTGATCGGCAACTTGCGGATAATCGCACCCTTGCGTCGGGCAAGCTCGAACCACGGGACGAAATTCGCGTGGTGCTCCATCTCCGACACGAGGATCTCGTCACCTTTGGAGATATTCTGCTCGCCCCACGTGTACGCGACGAGATTGATCGATTCGGTCGTGCCGCGCGTGAAGATGATTTCCTCCGGCTGCACGCCACCAACAAACCGCGCCGTGTGGACCCGGGTTGCTTCGTACGCTTCGGTGGCCCGTTCGGCCAGCGTGTGCAGGCCCCGGTGGATGTTGGAGTTCATCTTGCGATAGTACTCCAGGATCGCATTGATCACCTCGCGGGGCTTTTGCGAAGTCGCCGCGCTGTCGAGATAGACCAGCCGATGGCCGTTTATCTGCTGGGTCAGAATCGGGAAGTCCGCCTTGACCCGCTCGATGTCCAGTCCGACTGCCCTCGGCGGCGCCGTGACCGGATCGTTGTGTGTCTGTGAAGCCATATCAGTCACCGTTGCTACACCCTCTTACTCTGCCAGCTTGACGAAAATATCGTCTCCTTCGACCTTTACCTCATGCTTGTCGAGCGGTACGATGGCGGGCGCCCGGGTCACCTCGCCGTTGCGAACATCGAATCGTGCGCCGTGTCGACTGCAGATCAACTCGTTTTTCTTCAGGGAGCCGGTGCTGATCGGTTCCCCGTCGTGCGTGCATTCGTCGGCCAGCGCAAAAAACCCGTCGGCCGTGTGGACGATCACGATTCGTTCGAAATCGACCTCGACCGACTTGAACGAGCCTTCCGGTATCTCCGCCACTTTCGCCGCTTTCACGAAATCCGACATGGTCTACAGGTCTCCCAGGCGGTCGGCGATGACCGCACTCAGACGTTCCTGCAAATCCTCCGGCGCCATGGTGATCGTCGACCGGACATACCCGGAGACAATCATCCGCACCGCCTCTTCGCGGGCGATACCCCGCGCCATAAGATAGAACACTTCCATTTCATCGAGAGGTCCCACGGTCGCGCCATGACTGCAGCTGACGTCCTCATTCAGGATCTCCAGTTCGGGAATAGTCTCCGCCCTGGTGCCTCTGTTCAGTAAGAGGTTGCGATTTTCCTGGTACGCCTCGCACGTCTTGGCACTATGATCGATCCTGATCAGACCGGTGTACGCCGAGCGCGCCTTATCCCGAAGCACGACCTTGAAGTCGATATCCGAGAACGTTTGTCCCACCGAGTGGTGGTGCATCGTGTGATTGTCGAAATGCTGCCGCCCGGTACCGAACAGGAGCCCGACCATTTTGCTGTTGGCGCCTTCGCCGTTCAGGTTCACCCCGAAATTCTGCTTGGAGATTGATCCACCAAACGCAAACGGTACCGTCAGCATGGTCGCGCCCTTCGCTATGCGGGCACGGTGCGTCAGGTAGGAGATCGTCCCCTGTCCCTGCCGCTGCAGGGAGATATAGCGCGTGCGGCTGTCCTGTCCGCCGATCAGTTCAACCACCGCATTGCAGTAGGCGAAGCCGTCTTCGGTGGACGGGGCGCCGCCCGCATACTCATCAACCAGCGTCACTTCGGCATTTTGGCCGACCACCACCAGCAGGCGGGGGAAGGCTGCCGAGTTGGCCCGGCCGGCCTCGCGAAGCAGGTGGATCGGACGCTCGACGGTCTTGTTGTCGGGGATGTAGACGAATATCCCGTCGTTCCACAGCGCGCCGTTCATCGCCTCGAACTTGCCGGTGGTGTTGTTCACCGTCTGGTACAGGTGCTTTTCGACCAGCTCGCGGTGCGACTCAATCGCCTCGGAGAGCGGCATCACCACGACGCCCATCTGCGCCAAATCACCTGAGAGTCGGACATCAATCTGCCGGCCGCCATTGTCGATAACTAGTCCGGCCAGGGTGCCGTCTTCAAAATGCTTCAGCTCGACCTCTTCGGCCTGGTCGAAATGCTCGCCAAACGCCGTATCGATCACGTCGTTCTTGAGCAGGAATTTCTCCGGGTCGGTGTAGCGCCAGAGATGCAGCCCTCGCGGCGGCACCGGCGTTGTGTTGAACGACTCCAGTGAGGCCTTCCGAAGGTCCCTGATCCAGAGCGGGCCACGCTCAAGCGCGGGGCTGTTCAATTCCCGGATCGGATTGTCGGTTGTGGTATTCGTCGCCATGTCAGCCAATCGATCCTTCCATCTCAAGCTCGATCAAACGGTTCAACTCAACCGCATACTCGAGCGGCAACTCCTTGGTGAACGGCTCCATGAAGCCGTTGACGATCAGCAGGCGGGCGTCGTCTTCGGTCAGACCGCGACTGGTCAGGTAGAACAACTGCTCCTCCGCGACCTTCGAGACGCGCGCTTCGTGTTCCACCCGCACCTGATCGTTGTCGATCTCCATTGTCGGGTAGGTATCGCTGCGGGCGTCTTCGCCTATCAACAGCGCATCGCACTCGACCGAGATCTTGGAATTGGTTGCATTTTTGTGAATCTTCGCCAGACCACGGTACGATGCACGGCCGTTGTCCTTCGAGATCGACTTCGAGGTAATCCGCGACGACGTGTTCGGCGCGGCGTGGATTACTTTTGCGCCGGCGTCCTGATGCTGATCCTGTCCGGCAAACGCCACCGAGAGAATCTCGCCGCGGGCGCCCTCGCCGACCAACTGAATGCACGGGTACTTCATCGTCAGGCGCGATCCGAGATTGCCGTCGACCCACTCCACCGTCGCATTTTTGTGTGCTGTCGCACGCTTGGTGACGAGATTATAGATGTTCCGCGCCCAGTTCTGAATCGTCGTATAGCGTATGTACGAGTCCTCGAGCGCAATCAACTCCACGACCGCCGAGTGCAGCGAGTCCGTCGAATAGACCGGCGCCGTGCACCCTTCGATATAGTGCACGCGCGCACCCTTGTCCGCGATAATCAGCGTCCGCTCGAACTGTCCCATATTCTCGGCATTGATCCGGAAGTAGGCTTGCAGCGGAACCGCGACATCGACTCCCGGCGGAACATAGATAAACGAACCTCCGGACCAGACCGCCGTGTTCAGGGCGGCGAATTTGTTGTCGTCGGTCGGAATAACCGTCCCGAAATACTTCTTGATGATTTCCGGATACTCCCGAAGGCCGGCATCCATATCGAGGAAGACGACACCCTTCTTCGTGAGATCCTCGCGCATCGAATGGTAGACGACTTCGGATTCGTACTGCGCCGACACGCCGCCGAGGAAGTTCTTTTCGGCTTCGGGGATGCCCAGCTTGTCGAACGTCCTGCGGATATACTCCGGAACGTCGTCCCAGCTTTTGCCCTGCTGTTCGATCGGCTTCATGAAATAGTAGATGTTCTCATAGACTATCTCATTGAGCAGTTTTGTGTTCCCCCACCTGGGGGTCGGCTTGGAATTGAAGACGTCGAGCGCGTGGTGCCGAATCTCGGCCATCCAGCGCGGCTCGTTTTTCATCTTTGAGATCATCTCAACAACTTCGTGACTGATACCACGGGCGCCCTTGTGGAAATAATCCACCGGATCGTGAAACCCGTACCGCGTGGCGTAGTCATTGTTGAGCTGTGAGAGATCGTCTTTTTGTCTCTGTACAGCGTCAGTCATATCTGCTACACCTCGACCTTCTGATTCTCTTCTTCTCCGACGACCCAGTCATAACCGCGATCTTCGAGCTCCAGCGCCAGCTCCGGACCACCCGACTTGACCAGGTGACCGGCTTTCATGACGTGGACGTAATCGGGTTTGACATAGTTCAGGAGCCGCTGGTAGTGGGTCACGAGAAGAATGCCGTTGTTGTCGTTATGGAATCGGTTGATTCCCTCGGCCACCGTCTTGAGCGCATCGATATCGAGCCCGGAGTCGGTCTCGTCCAGAATCGCGACACTCGGCTGCAGCATCGCCATCTGAAGAATCTCGATGCGCTTTTTTTCGCCGCCCGAGAAACCTTCGTTCAGATAGCGCGTGGCAAACACATGGTCGATACCCAGGGCGTTCATTTCGGCCTTGAACAGCTTGCGGAAATCGGACATGTCGGCGTCCTTGCCCCGGTGCGACTGAAGCGCCGAGCGCATGAAATTGGCCACCGTCACGCCGGGAATCGCCAGCGGGTACTGGAAAGCCAGGAACAGCCCGGCGCGGGACCGTTCGTCAGGATCCATATCGAGAATGGACTCACCTTTCAGGAAGGCTTCGCCCCTGGTAATCGCGTACGACGGATGTCCCATCAGGGCCTGCGACAGCGACGACTTTCCGGAGCCGTTCGGCCCCATGATCGCATGCGTCTCGCCCGCATTGATGGTCAGGGTGACCCCGCGGACAACTTCCTTGCCCTCGACCTCGACATGAACATCGTTGAAGCTCAGCAGTGGTTTCTTGTCAGACATTACTTCTTTCCTCTATAGTATTGTTCTCAACTATCAATTTTCAGCGTCCGCGCGGACTCCCTCGACCGGACTGTTCACCCGTCCGGAGCCGGGGAGAGGTCGGACATTCACCCGATCACCCAGCGGTTTCAACTCGATAACAGGGCCCGTGGAGATCAAATCCGCAACCGTCGTCCTGGATAAAAACTCCTGGATATAGCCGGCCAGGCCGCCAAGGACATCCTGCACGGAACAATTGTCCGCATGGACGCACTCCTCACGCTGTCCGGAAAAGCGGGTGCAATGATCCGGATCAATGATCGGACCGCCCAACGCCGTGATGACTTCGTACAGGTCAATCTCGGCAGGATCGCGAGCGATCGAGAAACCGCCGCCGCGACCACGCTCCGCAACTACCAATCCGGCCTTGCGGAGGATAGAGAGGAGCTTGGAGGTGTACGGCACCGAAAGGCCCTCCTTCTCCGCCATATCGGCGATCGAAAGCATTCCCCGGGTCCCTTCGCGGGCCAGTGTCACCAGACATCGCAGACCGTACTCTTCTATAGCTGATATTCTCATAAGCTCACTTTATAGAGTGTTGTTGTCCAATTGCCATTCCATGTTCGGGTCAATCTACAAATCTTTACCTAAAAGTAAAGTATAATTTTAACCTCCCAAATGAAAAATAGTTCCCTTTTCCGTACGATATTCGATGCGCTGTCTAACATATTGGGGTCGTATCGGTTAATGCCTTGAGGGCAACCTCCGCATCAACCGGCTTAAAAGAGGATTATTGTCCACAATGAAATCGACCAACGCTATACGAGAATGCTACAAATTTCACAAGGCCCTGCGCGATCCGTCGGCAGTTCAATCCGGTTGTAGATACCTTCGGTCCAAATAGAGGTGAATTTCACCCTTCGGGAACGGCATATTATGCTTGCCGCGCTGCTCACCCTCCAATACCTTCCCAATGCTATGCCTAAACCGATTCACACACTGGGGATTGATATCGGGTCGGTGGCGGTCAAGCTCGTCCTGATCTCCGACAACAAGATAGTCCGACGCGTGTACCGACGTTTCGACGACGGACCGTTCGAGACGCTCCGCGACATCCTCGAACAGCAATTCCAGGACCTCAAGGGGCAGACCATTCACCTCGGCCACGCCGGTATCGGCGCCAAAACCAGCCAGTCCGTCCTGCGCGGCAAAGTGTTTGGTGAGATTGCCGCCCTTGCCGCCGGTAACTTCCGGCTCGCGCCCGATATTCGTACCGTGATTGAGATGGGGGGAGAAGACTCCAAACTCCTCCTGCTCGACCCCGACACTCGAACCATTATTGACTTCGCCATGAACGCCCAGTGCGCGGCCGGGACCGGTTCATTCCTCGACCAGCAGGCGGGCCGCCTGAAGATCGATATCGAGGACGAGTTCGGCGCCCTGGCGCTCAAGTCCGAGCACCCGCCGCGGATCGCCGGACGATGTTCGGTTTTCGCCAAGTCGGATATGATTCATCTCCAGCAGATCGCCACCCCGGACTACGATATTGTCGCCGGGCTCTGTTTCGCCGTGGCCCGCAACTTCAAATCGGCCATCGCTCGCGGCAAGAAGATGCTCAAGCCGATCGCCTTCGAAGGCGGTGTGGCAGCCAATCCCGGCATGGTGCGGGCCTTCACCGAGGTACTCGAACTTGACGACGGCGAGTTGGTCATTCCCGAAGATTTTAACGTCGTCAACGCGGTTGGTGCGGCCATACTCGCGCGGGAGCAGGAGGCGGTAGTCGAGGACTTCGATCCGAGCCGCCTGGCAGCCTATCTCGAATATCGCGAGCGCGCCGAAAGCGGCCGCGACGCGCTTACCTACGACCACCCCGACTCGAAGTTCTATTCCGTCACCACCGCTGAGCGCCCCGGTGATATAGATGGGCTCGAAGTATTTCTCGGCGTCGACATCGGATCTCTCTCGACCAATCTCGTTCTGATCGATCGCGACCACCGCGTTATCGCGAGGCGCTATCTGATGACCGAAGGGCGTCCTATCGAGGCGGTCCGCAAGGGGCTCGCGGAGATAGGACTGGAGGTGGGTGATCGCATCGAAGTGAAAGCCGTCGGGACCACCGGGTCGGGCCGCTATTTGATAGGTGATTTCATCGGCGCCGATATCGTCCGCAACGAAATCACGGCGCAGGCGACGGCCGCGATAAACATCGATCCCACCGTCGATACCATCTTTGAGATAGGCGGGCAGGACTCCAAGTACGTTTCGATCGACAAGATGGCCGTCGTCGATTTCGAGATGAACAAAGCCTGCGCCGCCGGCACCGGTTCCTTCCTCCAGGAGCAGGCCGAGAAACTAAAGATCAACATCGAGACCGAATTCGGCGATCGCGCCCTCTGCGCCACCTGCCCGGTCGGCTGTGGCGAGCGCTGCACCGTCTTCATGGAATCCGATCTGGTCGCCCATATGCGCTCGGGCGCCCGCAAGGACGATCTGATTGCCGGGCTCGCCTACTCGATTGCGAGCAACTACCTCAACAAGGTGGTCGGCGACCGCAAGATCGGCGATAACATCTTCTTCCAGGGCGGTGTCGCCTGGAACAAGGGAGTGGTCGCGGCATTCGAGAACCTGGTCGGCAAGAAAGTGACCGTCCCGCCGCACCACGATGTCACCGGCGCTATCGGCGCCGCCATTCTCGCCATCGAGAAAACAGCCGAGCCGGGATTCCAGACCCGTTTCAAGGGCTTCGAGCTCTACAAGCGCAAGTACAATGTCAGCACGTTCCCGTGCGAAGACTGCTCCAACCACTGCGAGATTCGACGCGTCGAGATGGAGGGGGAAGACCCGATGTTCTACGGCGCGCGCTGCGAGAAATACGAAGTCAACCGCACCAGCGAGCGCTCCCTGCCGCGGGACTACTCGACCATGCGCCAGAAAGGGCTCTACCGCCGCCGCACCAAATTCAAAAAGCCGAAACAGGAGCCGAAACGGATCGGCTTCCCGCGCGTGCTCCACTTCTTCGAATTCTATCCCTTCTGGCTCGCTTTCTTCGAATCCCTCAATTACCGGGTGGTTCTCTCCGACGTGAGCAACCACCGGATAGTCGAAGATTCACTCGAGTTGTTCGCTGCCGAAACCTGCTATCCGGTTAAGCTGGTCTATGGACATGTCAACAACCTGATATCCAAACAGGTCGATACGATCTTCCTGCCGTCCCTCATCAAGACCTCTGAAGAAAACGAGACCAGCGAGGAAGGCGCGTATATCTGCCCCTATGTCCAGTCGATCGGTTCGTCGATTCGTGCCCGCTTCGATTTCAACCGACTCGGAGTGCGATTTATCGACACCCCGATGAAACTCAGCTACGACGTAAACGACACCCGGCGTCGTCTCCGTCCGTTCGCCAAAGAGATGAACATCGGCGAACGTGACCTGGCGAAGGCGACCAAAGCCGGCATCACCGCATACAGGGCGTTCAAGGAAGAGATTCGGGCCGAAGGCAGGAAGATACTCGATGATCTGTCCGCAGATGAGAAGGTTCTGGTGCTGGTCAGCCGGCCCTACAACGGATTCGATCGCCGCCTGTCGCTGGAACTGCCGAACAAGATTCGCGACCTCGGCTACAAAGTCATCCCGATGGATTTTCTGCCGTTACCGGACGAGGAGGACTCGCTTCAGGACCAGATGTACTGGCGCTACGGCCGTCGTATCATGTCGGCAGCCCGCTATATTCGAAACCACCCGAATCTCTTCGGCGTCTACATCACTTCCTTCGGCTGCGGGCCGGACTCGTTTATCACTCACTATTTCCGCCGCGCCATGTCGGGCAAACCGTACCTGCAACTCGAACTCGACGAGCACTCCGCCGATGCCGGTCTGATCACTCGCTGCGAGGCGTTTATCGATTCATTGCGGTTCTACAAGTATCGTCCGCCGGTAAGCGAGTTCCATATCGCCCGCGATGAGTTCAAACCGTTCGAAAAGACCATCTACATCCCGAACATGTGCGACCAGGCCTACGCCCTTCGGGCGTCCTTCGAGCGCTACGGCCTGACCGCCAGGGTGTTGGACGAACCGGACGACACCACGCTCAGTTACGGCCAGAAGTTCACCTCGGGAAAAGAGTGCTTCCCGTGTGTGATCACCACCGGCGACATGATTAAGAAGATCCGCTCCGAGGGATTTGATACCAAACGTTCGGTCTTTTTCATGCCGGGCGCCGATGGCCCGTGTCGGTTCGGCCAGTACAGTCAACTGCACCGACTCATCCTCGATGAACTCGGCTATAAAGACGTGCCGATCTTCTCGCCGAACTCCAACGACGGCTACTCGCAGTTCGGACTCGATGGCACCAGCTTCCGCCAGACCGCCTGGAAAGGACTGGTGCTGGTTGACGTCTTCCTCAAGATGCTTCACCAGACCAGACCGTACGAGCAGAACAAGGGAGAGGCGGACCGCGTGTACCAGGACTTCCTCAACCGCATGGACGAGGCGATCCGGTTCGACATTCCGCTCGATGATGTCGCAGAGGCCGCCGGGCAGGCGTTTGCCGCCATCGCGCGCACCGAAGCGCGCAAGCCGCTGGTCGGCGTGGTCGGCGAAATCTACCTGAGGTCCAATCGCTTTTCGAACAACAACCTGATCCGTAAACTCGAAAGCCACGGTCTCGAGGTCTGGCTGGCGACTTTCTCCGAATGGCCGCTATACACATCGACCACCTACCGTCGAGACGCCCTGCAGGACTGGAACCTCAAAGCTCTTGCGCACAGCAGTCTGCAGCTCATCACCCAGCAGTGGCAGGAACGTCGACTTGAGCGTGCCGCCGCTCGCGCATTCCCGATTCGCATCGAGCAATCCGTAGCCAGCGTGATGGATCTAGCGTCTAAATACCTCTCCAAGGACATCAAGGGAGAGGCTATTCTCTCGGTTGGCAAGGCTATTGAGATGGTGCACGAGGGCGCTTTGGGGATCGTCAACGCCATGCCCTTTAACTGCATGCCGGGCACTATCGTCAGCTCCCTCTCACGCAAACTGGCCGACGATCTCGGGGGTGTGCCGTGGCTCAATATCAGTTATGAGGGGCTTCGCGATTCCGGCGAAGAAACCCGCCTTCAGGCATTTGCGGATCAGGTCCTCAGTCGCACGCGCATCGGCACATCCGCCCACTGACGCGAATCAGCACGTAACAACTCCTCAATCCGGCTTAGCGTTTGACAAACGGTCGAAAACCGGGATATATTGCCTGCTGTCGTCCGAACCGACACCGAATTCGGTGGAACCCGGTTCGACTGGAGCTGTTGTAGGCGTAGAATGAACGTATGGAACGAATAGAAACGAGGTACACACTATGAGCAAACCCGTTGAGATTACTGATGCCTCTTTCGAGGCCGAGGTTCTTCAGGCCGACAAGCCGGTCGTCGTCGACTTCTGGGCCACCTGGTGCGGTCCGTGCAAGATGATTGCGCCGATCCTCGAAGAGATCGCCGGCGAAATGGGCGAAAAGGTCAAGATCACGAAGCTCGATGTTGACTCCAACGCCAAGACCGCCGGGAAGTACAACATCATGTCGATTCCGTCGCTGCTCTTTTTCAAGAACGGTGAAGTGGTCGATCAGGTGGTGGGCGCGGTACCGAAATCGCAGCTGATGCAGCGGTTGGAGAAAGTCCTGGCCTAGTCCGTGCCATCGTGTAAGATTGTTCAGGCCGGTCCGCCGGATAGGTGGGACCGGCCTTTTTCCTGCCTTTCGCGCAGCAAAGCCGCGGGAACCGACCGCTGATCAGGATCATTTCAGGAGTGGATACTCCAACGGCAACCATCGAGATACAACCGCAGCAGTGTGAGCTTATATGGACTGGTACGACCTTATTTTTCTTGTCATTTTCGTCGGCGTGTGGCTATTTCTGGTGACAAAAGTCTTTCCCCGGTACGGCGTCGGTTCGTGAATGGGTCCGGCCTGCCGGCTTCCGGGTGAAGCCAACGACGAGAAAGACAAGCTAAACGAAAGCGACTCAGGCAATTCGAGACCCGGAGCCGCTTCCGGCGCGGATAAACAAAAGTAGCTCGACTGCCGATAGCCTAACAAAATGAACTTCTCAGGCTACAATCGTAATTTCCGCGGATCCGGCCTTCGGTTCGGACCGGGCGGCCTCTCGCCGTTCATCAGATTGATCATTATCATCTGTGCGAGCGTCTTTCTGCTCCAGTTGGTGCTCAAAGGCAGTCAGCTCGCCTATCTGTTCGGACTTACGCCGGCCCTCTTTTTCTCCGACTTCCCGAACCGGATCTACCAGCTCGTCACCTATATGTTCCTGCACGGCGGGTTCTGGCATATTTTCTTCAATATGTTCGGTCTCTGGATGTTTGGCACCGAGATCGAGCACACCTGGGGCAGCAAGCGGTTCGGCCGATTCTTCTTCCTGGCCGGACTGGCCGGCGCGGTTCTGACCCTGGCCGTGCAGAGCACGCAGATGGTGCCGATGATCGGCGCCTCGGCCGCTATCTACGGCGTGCTCGTCGCCTACTGGAGAATGTTCCCCGAGCGCGAGGTCTACCTGTATTTCCTGTTCCCGATCAAGGTCAAATGGTTCGTCCCCGGCTTCATGCTGCTGGGATTTCTGACCGCCGCACCCGGCGTTGCGCATTGGGCTCACCTTGGCGGCGCTTTGTTCGGACTCGCCTACATGGTGACCGATTGGCGCGGGCTCGGGTTCTCGAAGAAACTTAAAAACTTGCGTTACAAACGCCAGGAAGCTAAACTCGAAAAGAGACGGCAGGAAGCCGAGGATGTGATGAAGCGGGTCGATGCTATTCTCGACAAGATAAACGAGGTCGGCATCGAGAATATCAGCAAGGAAGACCGCAAGTTCCTTGAAGATGCTTCATCCCGGCTCTCGAATAAAAACAACAACCAGTGAACCGCAGGGAAGCCCACGGCATGCACAAACGAGTTCTGGTCGCCGAATCCGCCGAAGCTATCCGCTCCGTGGCCGAGACTGTCCTGCGGCAGAATGGCTTTGAAGTGATTTCCCTGCCCACTGTCGAGAAGGCGCAGGAAGTCCTTCAGTTCTCAATACCCGACGTCCTCATCATCGGGGCCGACCTGGTTGCCGATGACGGCCGGCCGTTCTACGAGACCATCCAGTCCGATCCTCGCACCGCATCGGTGCCGCTCCTGCTGTTCGATTCGACCGAATCCGAAGGGCTTCCGTTCCCCGACGAAGTCATCATCAGCCGTCCGTTCGATCCCAAAGACTTCATTCAGCGCGTTCAGGTTTTCTCCGGACAGGCGGTGCAGCACAAACCCCGGCCGGTCGGTCAGGCGCCACTCGCCAATGGCGATCTCGACGATGAACTCCTCGACCATGCCCTGGGCCTCGACCAGATCCATGTCACCGAGTCCGAGGTGATGGACAGGACCACTGGTGTCAGCCGGAAGGCTTCCCAGACCAACGGAACGATGGTCGGCATGTCGCACCACGGCACGGAAGACAAGGCTTCGGATTCCGGCAAGGTTGAGTCACTCATGATTCGCGATGACGAAACTGCGCCGGCATCACCGCCACCGACGCCGCAGCCCCGGAAACAGGGGACGGGGTCAATCGAGATACTGAACGATCAATACGGCATCTCGGAGCCGAGCGCGCTCGATTCCGAGCCAATCGACGAGAACCATGACTACGACTGGTTCATCAACGCCATGCGAGACGAAGGCGTCGAACAACAGGGGCAGCCGCCCGCCGCGGGTGGCGCGACTTCCCCGGAGTCGGATAAACTGACAGTGGATCATCCGTCGGCCTCCGTGGATCCGATTACGCCGGTCTCGTCGGCCGGCACCACTCAGGCGCGAGCTCCGCAGCAACCCCAAACCGACAAGCCGCCCAAGGCCGCCGGGGTCGAGAAGTTCATCGATGAGTTCCGCGAGGAGATGCAGCGTATCCGGACCGCCGAGGAACCTCCGCAGGTTGTAACCGTAAAAGAGACCGAAGCTGCTGCGGGTAAGCCGAAAGGCGAGGCGCATAACTGGGAAGAAGAACTGGAACGTTTGACTCCGGCCGATGTTGCCCTGTTCTCTCGCCAGTTTGCATCGGAACTGGCCGCCAGGATCGCCGAGAAAATCGTAGCCAAAATCGACAACGAGAAACTGCTGAAACTGGTTGCCGCCGAGATCGCCGCCCGGACCAAAAAGAAGTGACATCGGCACGGACAACAGTGACAAACGGAGCACGGAGATACTAACTTGTTTGGTCAAGCATCGGTAGAAATTCCCACTGCGATTCTCGCCGGATTGCTCTCTTTTGTTTCCCCCTGTGTTCTTCCGCTCATTCCGGGATATCTGTCGTTTATTTCGGGTGTGTCGGTCGAAGAACTCATGTCCAAAGAAAGGACCGGCGGCAACTATCGCAAGCTCCTGCTCAACACCGTCTTTTTCGTGCTGGGTTTCTCCCTGGTCTTCATTCTGCTGGGACTCGGTGCTTCGGGCATCGGCAACTTCATGCAGCGTCATCTCGGTATCTTCAACAAAGTCGCCGGTGTGATCGTCTTCCTGTTCGGCCTTCACGTCACCGGACTGCTTCGCATCAAAGCTCTCAACTATGAAAAGCGCTTCCACCTGACCGGCCAGAAAAAACGCGGCGTACTCGGTTCGGCCGTTATCGGCATCGCCTTCGGGTTCGGTTGGACGCCATGTATCGGACCAATCCTCGGCACCATTTTGATCATCGCCGCCCAGCAGAATTCATTGGCCGAAGGGGCAGGATTATTGGTCGCCTACTCCGCCGGTCTCGGCGTGCCGTTCATTCTGACTGCCCTCTTGTTCAACTATCTTATAGGTACCTTTGGCTTCATCAAACGACACTTCCATGCCGTCGAGATCATCTCCGGCGGTCTGCTCATGCTGGTTGGCGTCCTGATGTTTTTTGACCTCCTCGGCAAGCTTTCCGTCTGGTTACTGGAGTTGTTCCCCGCCCTGCAAAATGTCGGCTAGTGTCAGCTATTTCCCATTTCTTTTTTCTGTGGTGCAGCTTGACGGCCCTACCGGCGCGTCCTATATTGCGCCCGATAGTCTCCAACCATGCGGAAAGGGAATATGCCGCCACGAAAAAAGAACAACGCCGGACCGTGCAACAAGCGAGTTGTGGTCATCTGTATCCAGGAGCCGTTCGAAGAAGGTTCGGCGATGGATTTCGGGTTGATCAAGGGGGATGATGTTCGCTTCCTGCACCAGGCCTTCATCACCGACACCGTTGTACACGCGCTTTCTGTTGGCGACGCCGATGTCCGCCTGTACTATCAAAACCAGCCCGACCGCGTCCGATTCGTCAAGATCGTCATGGACTATCTGAAGAAGAAACTTACCGGTGTCGCCGCGCAGCGGTTCGAAGAGAATGTGTCGACCTATTCGCAGAAGAAAGAGCGGTGGGGAATTCGCGTCGAACACGCTTTCAAGGAGTGCTTCGATGCCGGCTATGAGTCGGTTCTGCTGGTTGGTTCCCGCACGCCGACGGTCAGTCCCACCATGCTGAAGTCCGCCTGCAAAATGCTCGCGGAGTCCGACGCCATTTTCGGCCCGACTCCCGAAGGTCGTTACTACACGCTCGGCATGTCCGGGGCATATCAGATCGAGCTCTCCCAGTTCGACTGGAAGTCACCGTCGATTTACGCCGATGTGGCCACGGCCTTCACCGACAAGGGACTGCGCTGGGCCGAGATGCCGATCTGGTATGCGGTTGAAACATCGGAAGAACTCGAAATCATGACCCGTGACATAAATCAGTTCCGGTTCGAAGGGGACGAAACCACTGCCCGCGAAACCGAACTGGTCATGGAACGCATACTCGCCAAGCTATCCTGATGGAACGACACCTTCAAAAACTGAACTGGCTGACCGTCCGCGATCACGTACCTGAGAAGATCGACACCGTCATCCTGCCGGTCGGTACGGTCGAAGCTCATGGCTCGGCCTGTCTGGGAACGGACAACTTCATCCCCGAAGCTATCGCCGACGATATCGCCGAACGCATCAACGCCCTGATTGCGCCGATCGTCAACTACGGCATCACCAAATCGCTGATTCGCTACAACGGCGGTTCGACTATCAAGCCGAGCACGTTTCAGCTGTATGTGAGGGATGTTCTGGATTCGATGGTCGACACCGGGTTTCGCAACGTGATCCTGATGAACGGCCACGGCGGCAACAACGCCGCTCTCAAAGAGGTTGCTTTCGATTTCCACCGCGAGCGCAAGGCCAACATCGCCGTCATTCACTGGTGGGAGTTGTGCGCGAAGATGACCGAGGAGTTTTTCGGTCATGCCGGCGGCCATGCCGGTACCGATGAAACCGCGATGGTCATGGCGGTCGATCCGAAACTCGCCGACAAGTCGCTCTATACCAAAGAGCTTGCCTATACGTTCAAGGGCGGCGCCGACATCTATCCCGTTCCGGGGACGATTCTCCTGTACAAGGAGGGGGAAGGCTACCCGGAGTTTGATCTCGCGAAGGCGAAAGAGTATCGGACGAAGGTAGGCGACACGGTCGCTGAGTTTGTCGAATCCGTCCTCGCCCAATGGCGCCGCTGGGGCATGTAGCCCCGATTGACGGTAACTGATCTGGAGAAAGTCATGCTGAGCCTGTCGAAGCGTGACACCTGTCGAGTCAGCCAGCCACCCATTCCCCTTGACAAGACACATTTGTGTACTATACTGTACATGATACGGGCGCGAGAGCGTCCGACTGGTAGTCCTCATACAGGGCGGGAGAGCCTGCGACCAACTTCTAACGACTAAACAGCTTAATCGTTTTGAGTCCTTCTTGATGCGTTTATACGTATTGAGAATTGGCGGGGAGTTGGCCATGCGTTCAAATCTTCGAATCACCTTATCGGCGGGTCTGATCCTGCTTGCTTTTCTCTTCTCACTCTCGAATCTCACCTGCTCCAGCGACCCGGTGAGTAGCGGCGGGGGGGGAAGCTCGGCCACTGAGCAATGGTCCATAATCAGTCCATATCCCACCGCGGCAACCATCTACGGTGTGACCTTCTCCAACGATAAGACCTGCTGGGCGGTGGGCGGGCTGGGTGTGATCCTCAAATCCCCCGATGCCGGCGACACCTGGTCGACGGTCGACATAGACTGCCGGACCACGCTATTCGACATTGCCTTCGCTGATTCTCGGCACGGCTGGGCGGTCGGTGACGATGGTCTGATTCTGCACACGAGCGACGGAGGGCGGACCTGGAGCCGTCAGGAATCCTCGGTGACAGCCCGACTTTTCGGGGTAGCATGCATTTCCGGTACCAGTGTATGGGCGGTCGGCCAAGGCGTCGTTTTGGAGACCAAAGATGGCGGTCACTCGTGGCTGCTCCGAAATGACCTCCCACGCGACTGGTATCGCGATGTGAACTTCACCAGCCCCGACCATGGCTGCGTAGTAGGTGGCAATACCATACTGACGACGTTCGACTCCGGTCGGAGTTGGACTGAGTTTACGTTCAGTGCGGACACTCTGGACTTCGTCGAATTGGAGGCGGTAGATTTCTTCGGCCATGATAGCGGTATTGCTGTCGGGACGTATGTTCGATGGGGGTCGATGGAAGGTTGTCGTGCAATCACCACCGATGGTGGCCGCACCTGGAGCGAACAACACACGCGCCTCATGTTGGGGTCAGTCAATGTGTCACGTGATGGTGCTATCATCGCAATGTGTCTGGCATCGTATGTACAGCGCTCATTTGACTGGGGGCAGACGTGGGAGGAATACCCCGTTGGAACGAATTCGGTCTATGCCAGCGCCATCTCACCCGGCGGCGTGATACTTGCAGGGGGCTATCGAGGACGGGTGGCGCGAAGTGCCGATAACGGAGTTACGTGGTCGGAGATCTCGAGTGGCCGACGCCCCATCACCATCACCGATCTCTACTTCCTGACGGAATCCCACGGCTTCCAGACCCAATTCACCGGCGACATGTTGGAGACCTGGGATGGCGGCTACACGTGGCAATCGACCGATATCGTAGGAAGCGGCGCAGTCATCGACTTCGTCAACGATCGATGGGGGTGGGCATCCAGTCGCGGAGGCAATCTGTATCGTACGTACGACGGCGGTACGACCTGGGAGTTGGCCCGGCCCGCCACCCAGCGGCTACTTCTGGACATCGACATGGTGGATAGCCTTACCGGGTGGAACTGTGGCTTTCCGGCGATTATGCACACCGAAGACGGCGGCGAAGTATGGGTTGTAAAGTTCGTCTCCGACTTCACTCTAAATGCGATATGCTCGCTGGACTCCCTCACAGTCTGGGCCTTTGGCAATTTCGGCACCATTCTCTTCACCACCGATGGAGATACATGGCATCGCGTAGAGTCGGGGACGACTGAGTATCTTTTCGACGCCCAGTTCCTTGATGACTCCGAAGCCTGGTGCGTTGGCAACAGCGGCACTGTCTTGCACACCATCGACGCTGGAGAGACCTGGAACCCCGTGAATATCGGAACGACACTCGACCTCTCACAGGTGCAGTTCATTGATCACGAGCGCGGTTGGATTGGCAGTGCTGGTGGAGCGGTTTTTTCGACTACTGATGGTGGGACAACATGGACGGAGCAACGCACGGCCGGACGCCATTCAATTCAGGCGCTCTTCATGCTCGACGAGAATACCGGTTGGACCGGGGGAGAAGGCGGCGAAATCATGCGCCTCGAACCATAGATTGAGACGCCTCTCGGCTCAGAACGAATCTATATACGTCAACCGAACTTCGCGTGAAAACGTATCGGACTCCGGACGGTTGGTCAGCAGATCTTTGGCGATCAGTTCGATCTCCAGATTGCGCGTGAAAAGCCACTTCACCGACAGATTCAGATAGCCGCGACCGTTACCGGCGAAATCATTCGCGCTGCGATCATCGTTGATCGCCGCATCGTACTCCAGCAACAGCGCCAGGTTGTAGTTGAACGTCGCATCGAACCCGATGAACAGGTTGAAGTCGGTATCCTTCAGGTCCTCATCAGCGTGCTCGGTCTCTTCATCCGATGTCGCATAGTTGATCCCGCCGTGCCATCCGGCCGTCCAGCGATAGAAATAAAACGACCGCGACGCTACCGCATAAAACCCGCGTGACTTGTACGCATACCGTTCCTGCCGCTCGTTGTACGCTCCATAGCCCTGCGAAGAAAACCCGACCGACATCGCCGGCAGATACGGCAATTCATCGACTACCCGAAAGCGAAGCGAGAACTCCAGGGTCGGGTACCAGTTCGGCTCCTGATTGGAAATCACATTTGTCCCGCCAAACGATATCCCGACCATAAACCGGTTCGACAATCCGATATTCGTATACCCCAGCCCGCCCCCTTCGGAGAACAGTCGCATCCCGAGACTGAAATGCCCTCGCGGAAGCGTCCCGGCGGTCGGCATATCGACCAGCCAGCGCGGCGGAATGTCGTACAACGTGCTGCGGTTGATGTCTTCCTGGGCCTGAATTGCCGTCGGGCCGGCCAGCAGCAGGGCGATCAGGGCCAGCGCCCAGAGCGGTGTGTATCTATATCGAACCATAATATCCCTCAACAAGATCGATGTGTTAACTCGTGATGATACCGGAGAGATTGAAAAAGAGTCAACAAAAACAGGGGAGAGCTGGAAGCCCGAAGACTACCCTTCTGCGACCATTCGCCGAATGTGTCCGCCCAGCAGCCGGGTGATCGGACCCGTCTCGAATCGGTACTCCGTCTCGCCCTGCCGAATCAAAGAAATCGGCAGCGCCAGCTTAAGCGAACTGGTGAGAAACACCTCCTCGGCCGCCACCACCGACCGCAGCGGCGCTTCGACCTCGTCGACCCGATAGCCCAGCTCGCGGGCCTGATCGATTATCACCTGCCGGGTCACGCCGCCAAGGCAGCCGCTCTTCGCCGACGGCGTGTAGATACGCCCGTTTTTGATCCAGAAGATATTGGCGGTGGTGATCTCCGCCACTTTGTGGTCCGTGTTCAGGAGCAAGGCATCATCGCAACCCTGCGCTGTGGCCCGTTTCAGCGCCGAAGCGTTCACGACGTAGGACAGCGTCTTGATCTGCCTGAATATCGACCGATGATCGATCAGGAACTCAGAGACCAGCAGCCGAAACGGCTTGCGCGGCATACTGTGTGTCGCCGCCGAAAGCACGACTTGCGGCTTGCCCTGTTTGCCGGTCCACTTGGTCGATTCTCCGCTGGTGATGGTCAACCGAAGTTTCTTTATCCGGGCCGGATGCGCCTTCACCGTGTTGACCATCCAGCGGGCGAGCGTAGCGCGTTCCACCGGCAGCTGCAGATGAACCACCTCGGCGCCGCGATACAACCGATCGAGATGCTGCTCGAGAAAAATCACCCGATCATCGATTGCCAGGAATGTCTCAAACACTCCGTCGGCGTACAGGAAGGCGTTGTCGAAGACGGAGATCTTCGCCTTGCTTCTCGGCACCCGTCGGCCGTTGATCGTCGTAACTGTCAATTCTCTCGTCATGCTTTCACAATCCAATCGTTGTAACCCGAACAAAGTACGATCCTGTCTCGCCAAGTCAAGCACCGTTGGTCGGGCGAGCGATTGACTTTTCCATTGTTGACTGTTAATTGACCTCGTGGAAACCCTTAAACTGCTGGTCGTCTTCGCCGCTATCCTGGTGGCGCTCAAGCGCCGCGTCTCGGTCGGCATGACGCTTTTCGGCGCCGGTCTGTTGACGGCCCTGCTGTTTCAGGTGGCGGTTTCGGACCTGCTCGAAGGCTACCGCGCGCTGGTGACATCAAAACCGTTTATCTCGCTCACGGCTGTTATCATTCTCATCACGATTCTCGGCTCACTGCTCAAAGAGCTGGGCTATCTGGAGAAACTGGCCAATGCCTGTCGCTCTCTCTACGGCGGCCGTCGCACCGCCGCTGCACTGCTACCCCCCTTGATCGGTCTGATGCCGATGCCGGGCGGTTCGCTGCTCTCCGCCCCGCTGGTCGACAGCGTTCTTTCCGAACCGAAATACCCGCCGCACTTCAAGTGCGCCCTCAACTACTGGCAGCGGCACATCGTAGAACACATCATGCCGATCTATCCGGGCCTGATTGTCGCCTCGGCCATGACCGGCCTTCCGCTCGGAACGATCGCGATTGTCCAGGCGCCGTTTGCCGTCATCATGGCGACCGTCGGCTACTTCTTTCTCATTCGTAAAATCGATCAGAGCGAAGGGGAGAGCCCGGCGTTTGGCCCGGCCATCCTCGGTATCCTCAAGACCATCTGGCCGGTGATTCTGACTGTCGGCATCTACGCCATCCTCGGTGTCGAGATGGCCTGGGGCGCGCTGGTGTCGCTGCTGGTGCTGATAATCGTCTCGCGCCCCTCTCGTCAACCACTGATAGTATCTCTCAAGAAGGGGCTGTCGTACAAGCTCGTCTTTCTCGTTTTTGGAATTTTATCCTTCCAGACGGTCCTGGAGCAGTCCGGCGCCATCGAGTCCATCCAGCGGCTTTCGACCGATCTGCATTTCCCCGAGCCCCTCATCATTATTCTGGTCTCGTTTACATCGGGCATATTAACCGGCATGCTGGCGGCGATGGTGGCTCTCAGTTATTCCCTGCTGGCAGTCTTCCTGTATACGCCCGTGATTCAGATCGACAATATCCTGCTGGCGTTTCTGGCCGGCTATGTCGGTATGATGCTTTCGCCCAGTCATCTTTGCCTGGTCCTTACCAACGAATACTTCCGAAGTGATCTCGCTGCCGTGTATCGAGTTATGGTGCCACCCATGCTCCTGTTCGGGGTCCTGGCTTATCTTGTCTATTGGGCCGGTTGGGCCTCTTTTGTATACTGAGTCGGCTATTCGCCCTTGTCAAATTGCGGAATTCACCTTAAGTTACTGTCAGGCATATCGATAACCCTAGTAGAAACTCGCGTCGGCAATGGAACTTTGTCCGTGCTTTCGGGTACTACAGATAGGAACCCAAGCGTCGGGAGCTACATGGCGAAAGAAACAGAGAAAGATATCGATTACAGGCTCATGCGAGCGATCCAAAAGGGCGACATGGTCTCGTTTAACGAGATGGTTGACCGCTACAAGGATCGCCTGATGAACGTCATCGGAAGAATGCTCTCTTCGACCGAAGAAGCCGAGGATATCGTTCAGGAGACCTTCGTCAGGGTGTACCAGCATCGCCAGTCGTTTAATTTCCAGCACTGTTTCTCGACCTGGATATATACGATTGCGCTGAACCTGGCCCGCAATGAGTTGAGGAAGCGACGGAAATTTAAGTTCTATGACATAACCGAGATGCAGGGCAACGAGCGCGAGTTTGCGATCGACCCCAAAATCCCCAGTCGTCTGCCGCAGGCGCTGAATGAAGCCATTGGGGCACTCCCGGAGAAGTATCGGGTCGCCTTCCTCCTGCGCGACGTGCAGGAGATGCCGTACGACGAGGTCGCCAAGGTGCTCAGTGTCCCGCTGGGAACGGTTAAGTCACGCGTCAATCGGGCGCGTCTGATGTTACGTGAGAAACTGCAACCGAAGCTGGAGGAACAGAATGCGATTTCGAAAGGTACGCTCCTACCTGTCGGCCTTCTCTAACGATGAGTTGACCGATCGACAGCGCGAGGCTGTGCGGGAGCGCCTGGCGAAAGACTCGCAGTTGCGGGCCGAAGAGCAGGCATTCCGCGCCATGCGGGAGGCTTCGAAAGAACTCCCTTCCGTGCATGTCTCGGATGACTTCAACGCCAAGCTGCTCAATCGGATTGCGCAGGAACGCTTCGCGGAAACGCGCAGCAATGCCATGTTGCCGCGCAAACGCGTCCCGGTGCCGATGTGGTGGAAGGCCGTTCCGGTCGCTGTCACCGCCGCCCTGCTGCTGTTTGCCGTGATCGGTACGGGCAATCTCAATCAGTTCGGTTCGCCCTCGGCGCCGATGGCTTCGGCGGGCTCTCTTGACGATGCTTACCTGACTGCCCAGCCGGTCGACAATCCGAACCTGGCGGTGTCGCTCGGTACCGGTTGGTCGCTCGAGCGCGAGCTCCAGCGCTCCCAGCGCGTCACGCAGATCTTCAGCGCGCTGACTTCGGACAACAGTTTCGGAGCCTTCGGTCGTCCCGTTGGTCTGGCCCAGAATGTGTCCGTCCGCAGCGGCAATCGCTCGCCGTACCTGAACGACTATTATCAGGTTCGCCCGGTGCTTCGGGTGTATCGGGTAAGCGACAACAGGGGAGATGGATCGGTATACTAAAATGCTAACGACGAGTTTTTGGACCGTCAGACGGTTGCTTCAGGCGGCCATCCTGGCGGTCTTTTTTTCGACCGCGCCGCAAGCCTCCGACAGCTCCCTGTTTACGCTCGAGCAGGGGATGAGCGACCTCGTGTTCCGCATGTCGCGTTCGGTTGTTACGGTCGAAGCATCATCCAGCATGACCCCGGATCAGGCGCGCCTCCCCGGACAGGATGTCGTGCGCCGTCTGGTCTCGACCGGTCTCATCTGTGATACGGCAGGCAGTATCCTGGTTGCCGCACAGATGGTTGCCGGACATGACCGCATCTCCGTTCTTCTCGACGGTCAGGTCGTTCCCGCCGAACTGGTGGGAATCGACTACCACACCAACCTGGCTCTCATCCGCGCCAGCCGGTCCCTGGGCAGCGCGGTCAATCTCTCCAACAAGCGAGCCTGTGCCGGTCACATGGTTGTTGCCATGGGCAACTCGTACGGGCTTCGCGCGGCCCCCTCGCTCGGTTTCTGTGCCGGTCTCAGGATCGACGGTCTCATGCAGTTCTCTGTGCCGATCACGTCCAGCTCGATAGGAGGGGGCATTTTCGACATGAACGGAGAACTGGTGGGGATCATTGTCGACGGCGAGGGAGCCGACTCGCGAATCGCGGTCGCTGTTCCGGCCTATCAGCTCCCTGCGATCATCGACTACCTGTCTCTGCGAGGCGATCGCCACGCCGGCTTCCTGGGAATTCAGTCCGCCGACATTGAAATCATCCCGCCGCTTGAGATCACAACCCCCGTTCGGTTGGCAAGTACCTCGGCCGGAGGGAGGATGACCATCGATCGCGGAATCATCGTGACGTCTGTCGTGAACAACTCCCCGGCGGCCAACGCCGGTGTTCGGGCCGGTGATCTGATCGTCGGTTACAACGATCAGCCCTACAGGTCGGCCGCCGAACTCGCGCAGGCGGTTCGATGCTCGCGTCCGGGAAGTGTCTGTGCCGTCGAGCTCATTCGCCAGAACGAATCGATCACCCGCCTCGTGCAGGTCGGCCGCAAAGAACTCGACGCTACCTCGCTGGCTGATGGTGCTCTTGCGCCCGGCCAGGAGCGGGATCACGAGATTGACTCACTGACCGATGAGCTCGCCCGTATGAAACGGCAGCTGGAGACGATTGAATCTCGCCTCCGCGTCCTCAAGGACTGATTTATAAATTGCCTTAGTTTGTTATACAGCATTAGATTGCGGCCATGAAAGCGGGAGCGGACACGGCTGCGCTGGTGCGACTTCTCAAATCGTTTTCAGCCCACCATCACGATCGCCCTCGGATACTTGCGCTTTTTTCGGCGACTGTCGCCACCGCCGATCATGATGCCATGTCCGAAGCTATTCTCCTGTGTCGAACCTCCGATATCGAGCGCGCCGCTCTCTACGAACTTGTTCTCCAAAGCTATCTCTTTCTCGGCTTCCCGAGAATGCTCGAGGCGGCGGATCTGCTCCACACCCAATGGCCGGACACTCCCCATGAGCCCGACAGCGGTCCGGTTGGCGCCGAAGAGGCCCGTCTGTGGTACACGCGCGGCGACCAGCTCTGCCGACGTGTCTACGACTCAACCTACGAGCCGCTCCGTCGCCGGGTCGAATCGTTCGCGCCGGAGATTTTTCGCTGGATGATATTCGAAGGCTACGGCAAAGTGCTCTCCCGACATCAGCTCGACATGATCACCCGCGAATGTTCCATCATCGCCTGCCTCATAATCGAGAACATGCCGCGTCAACTGCATTCGCACATCAAGGGCGCTCTCAATGTCGGCGCCGATCCGAAGCTGGTCTTGTCCGTGATCGAAGACCTTCGAGAGACCGCCCCTGACGGGTACCATTCGGCGAAACATATCTGCGAGAAGCTGGGAGTCAAGTAGCCGATGAAACGCTGGCTCAAGATACTCATCCTCTCGGTCCTGACCCTGATTCTGCTCGCCACCGGCGCCTATGTGTACCTGATTCCCATGCGCGGTCTGGAGAGGATTGTCACCAGTGGCATTAACGACGAGATCCGTGATCGTTACAACCTTGAAGCCTCGGTCGGCAACATCCGGGGCAATCCCATCACCGGTCTGATGCTTGAGAACATCACCATCACCTACACCGACTCACTCGGCTCGTATGAAGTCCTTCGCCTGCCGCGCCTGACAACCGCCTACCAGTTCTCCAATCTTTGGAACAAGGACTATCGCTTTGAGCTGGTGGAGATCGGCTCGGCGGAGCTGACCATTCGCCGCGATTCTCTGGGGGTCTATCGTCTGCCGAAACTCACGTCGCGGCCGGAAACGCACGTGGTCGACGGTGACTCGGCGCTGGTTGCGCAGGAGCCGTCGTCCCGACCACCATCGTTTTTCATCGGAAACCTGATCATCAGCGAGGCATCGTTGAAGGTCATTCAGCCCGCCGGGGACACGCTTCGGCTTGACCATCTCACGCTGGCGACCTCACTGAATGTCGATGAGGGAATGGTCTCCGCCGATCTGAAACAGATGGGTTTTGATCTTCCCAGACAGCAGCTGGTACTGACCGCGGCGACCGGGAAAGTGACGCTCTCCGACAACCGCGTCTTCTTCCAGGACCTCGCTCTCGTCTCCAACAACACGCGCGCCCGCCTGAACGGTTCGCTCACCCTGAACGACTTCAGTGGGCAGGTCGACTACGCGCTGGATCACGTCGATTTGGAAGAGATCAGTCGCTGGATAAAACCGAACCTTCGCGGTACGGTCGACCTGACCGGCTCCATCAGCAGGCGACAGGACACGCTCTCAGGCTCGGCGAACATCGGAGGTTCGTTCATGATCGCATCGCTTGAGAATCTCCAGGTGGATTTCAGCTTCAGCGACAAGCGCCTCGTAATCGACACGCTCTACGGAGTGATTCTGGGCAATTGCTCCATCGATGGCTCCGGGGATATTGACTTCAACACTCCGATGGAACAATACCGGCTCTCCGCATCGATTCAGAACTTCAACCTCGAGAATCTCATCAGCGGCACGTTTCCGTCCGATCTCAACGGCGACCTCACTCTGGTCGGCGAGTCCTTTCGGAACGCCACCATGCGGCTGGCGATAGCCGCCGATCTCTACGAATCCTCGTTTGATGAGTACCCCATGCAGCGCGCCTATGGGCCGATGATCATCACTACTGAGTCGATTACCTTTCCCGATCCGTTTGTGGTCGCCTGGTACGAAAACGAATTTGCCGCTACCGGTCGGATTGTCTACTCGGGTGATATGCGACTCGATGTCGACGCCACACTCGAGAACCTCGACCGCTACCGCGGCCGCTTCTTCATAGACCAGCCCGGCGGTCGCGGACGCGCCCACGCCGTCATCTCCGGGAGGACCAACGACCCCGATCTCAAAGCTACCTTTCACTCCGATTCCGTATGGGTGTATGGACTGCGGGCCGACAGCTGTCTGATCGAGACCGATGTAAAGAACTTCCTCAACGCCCGTCAGGGCTGGGCCTCAGCGGATTTCTACCGGGGTGAGTTGTGGGGGATACCGTATGATTCGAGCATGACCCGCCTGACTCTTGATTCCCAGATCGTCATCATCGACACCGCTGCCGTGCGCGCTGAAGAGCTCTTTGGCGCCACCCTGGGTTCGTTCGACTACGGCATGTACCCGAGCGAAGTCCTCATGGACACGGTCTCCGTCAACCTGTTCGGACGCGGCTTCTACAACCGAGGTCCGGTCGACATCACCATCGACTCTCTCGGCTTCATCTTCAACCGCTTCCAGTTCGCTCAGCGCGGCGGACTCCTCTCCATGGACGGGAGAATCGACTTCGACGAGAAGATGGACTTCGAAGCCTCAGCCGACAGCATCGTCCTCGCACCCTGGGTGCGGCTCTTCAGACCCGAGTGGCCGGTCAACGGCTACATTTCGTTTAACGGCGATGTCGGCGGCAGCTTCCCCAACCCGGCCTTCTCGCTCATCGGCAAAATCGACTCGCTGACATATCAGGACCTGAAGCTTGGCGATGCCACCGCGGCGGGTGTCTACATAGACCGTATACTGACCATCGACTCCGCGGTCGTTCTCTCCGACTCCGGGCGCTATTTCGCCTCCGGCTTCCTGAACGCCGACCTCGCCTTCGTCACCGACTCCATTGAGCGGCTCCCGGATCTTCCATTCGACATCAAAATCACCGCTGGGGACAACCAGTTCGATCTCGTCAGTCTTCTGCTCCCATCGGTTGAGCAGCTTAACGGTGAGTTCGAAGCCGATGTGCGGCTGTCCGGGGTGCCCTCGGAGCCACATCTCGAAGGAAGCGCGATACTGCTTGGAGGACAGCTCAAGTATTTCGATCTCGAAAACTGGGTCTTCGCCGACACTGCCGCCGTACGGATGGAAGACGACCGTATCATTATAGATCGCATCGACTCCTATGTCCTTGACGATCGCAAAGGGAAATCGGTCACCCAGACGATCAACCTGCGAGACATCGGTGGCGCTATCCGACCGTACGAGGTAAGCGGCAAGCCGTCGTATGCCTACATCGAGGGGGAGATCAGGGTCGCCTCGCTTGACAATTTCGTGTACGATGTCGATGTCTCCATCCCGCGTGAATTCCCGTTCAGCTACGAACTCGAAGACATCGAGGGTGTCTTCGAGGGTGACTTCCACATCGGCGGAGACACTCCACCCACCGTCACCGGCGACATCACACTTATTTCCTGTCGCTATCGGGTGCCGTTCGCCTCCGCCGAGGAAGGCTCGCCCATCCTTGAGGGCCTGACCCAGGAGAATAGCTGGGATCTCGATCTCAATATTGAGATCCTCTCCAACTATTGGATCGAGAACGAGGATATCGATGCCGAGTTCGCCGGCCAGATCAACCTGGTTCGCGAAGATGGAGACTACCCGATCGTCGGAGAAATGGATATCCTGCGTGGACGCGGCTTCCTGTTCGACAAGACGTTCCGCCTCGATGCCCGCGAAGACGCGGTGATATTCACCGGTACCGAGGTGCCCAACCCGCAGCTTGACATCATCGCCTCGACTCGAATCCCCGGCGTGCGTTCCGATCAGGAGACCACGGCCGACGTGATCGATCTCTGCATCCACGTCGCCGGTACCCTCGATACGGCCGACATCGACGTGTGCGATGATTCACCGTTCTCGCGCGAGGATATTCTCTCTCTGATTGCGCTCAACTACTACGGCGCCGATACCGGTTCGTACGGCGGAGCCATCGGCGAGCGTGTTTCGCAGTTCGTCGGCTCTCAGCTGTCCCGGGTCGGCTCCCGTCAGCTCAGCCAGCTGGGTGTGGAAACCTTCGAGATCGATCCCGCCTATGGTGGCCAGTTCGATCCGGCCAACACGCGTGTTACCCTCGGCGTCTATGCCGCGCCGAACCTCTATGTCTACGGCCGGTCCAACGTCTCCGGTACGATCGGCGAAGAGGTCGGTTTCGAGTATCGCTTCAGTCGTAAGTTCTTCCTGCAGGGAAGACGCAACGAACTCGAAGAATATGTCTTGAACTTTCGATTGCACTGGGAGTTCTGATGCGGCGGATTCTCCTGCTACTCATGCTGCTGCTGGTCGGCTCCGCCGAGGCACAGGTCCTCTCCGAGCGAGAGCGCCTTCGCTGGGTGCGCGACAATCCGCGGATCGACTCCATCGTAGTCGAAGGCAACACCTTCTTCTCCGACGGTCAGATCAAGGGGCGGCTCTACGCCAAACCGTGGACCTGGTGGAGCGCCCTCAAGGAAGATCGCCGCATCCGCGTCCAGCGAGAGACCTACGGCCGGGACACGCTCGAAGTCAGATACCTCTATGTGACCGAAGGTTTCCTCGGCGTGCGAGTCGAGCATGCCTTCGAGATGCTGCCCGATTCCAACGCTCTGGTCAGAATACTCGTGCACGAAGGCCGACGGTTCTTCTTCGACACCACCCGCGTAACCGGCGACTATCCCGGAGGACTGCCGATTCACTTCCACAAGAAAACCGCGCAGCTCAAACCGGGACGACCCGTCAACCCCATCGAGCTGCGCCAGGTTGAGTTTGAACTCAAAACCTATCTTGCCAACCGCGGCTATCCGTACGCCCAGATCAGTCATCGAGTGGACACGTCGGCCGGCACCGACCGTGCTTCGGTGGTATTCTATGTCTATGCCGACTCACTCGTTCATTTCGGTGATATCGAGGTGGAAGGCACCTCGCGTTTTCCGCAGTATGTTGCTCGACGCGAGCTGAAGGTCAAACCAGGGGCGGTTTACAGCCGTGATGCTATCCTCGAATCTCAGCGACGACTGCTGGAGTCCGGCTACTTCACCACCATGCAGCTCAACCGCGCCGAGGATTCCCCCGACCGCCTGAACCCGGACTTCACGGTCCGCGTACGGGAGCGAAAGACGAATTACGTCACCACCGAACTCGGCGCCGTCGGCCAGTCGAATCTCCGCGACCTGGCTTGGCTGACCTCCGCCGGCGTCGGAAAAAGAAACATCTTCGGCTCCCGCAGGGGAGAGGTCTCCGTCAGCTACACCTTCAGTCTGGGACAGGACTCCCGCATCCTCCAGAACCTGTACAGCGCCGAATTCACCGAACCCTGGTTCCTCGGACTTCGCATGCCCCTCACCCTTGGGTTTGACTGGGAGCCGACCCTCCGTGTCCCGGACAACGTCTACCGGCGCCGCTCGTACTCCGTTTCGACCGAAACCAACCGCCGCTTCGGGCGCGAGGTCCGCGTCTGGCTGGGAGTCGAATACGAATCACTCAAACTTTCCGATTTCCCCGAAGACACCGCCAATATCGATGTCGATGAGACCACCTCCGGCCGTCGTCGCATCTACAGCCAGTTCCGCTATGACAGCCGCGACAACCTCTTCATTCCGAGTCGAGGCTCGTATATCGATGCGTCCGCTGACTACTTCGGCGGCTTTCTCGGCGGTGACAACGACTTCTACCGCGTCGAAGTCGCCTGGTCAACCTACCAGCCGGTCTGGCCGGGATGGATCTCCGCCACCCGTATCAAATTCGGGTTCGCCGAACCGTTTGGCCGCTCGGACAGCATGCTCACCGATGACCGACTCCTCCTGGGCGGCGCCAACACCGTCCGTTCCTTCCGCGAGAACCGTCTAGGACCGCTCGATGCCGACGGCAACCCGCGCGGAGCCAGGTATGTCTTCGTGTTCAACCAGGAATTCCGGTGGAAGACCTTCCAGATCTTCAACAAGATCCCCCTGCTGGACATCCTCTCACCGTTCCCCCTGTGGCAGTCCCTGTTTGTCGATGTCGGCAACGGGTTCTCAGACCGCGACGATATCCGTCCGGACCAGCTCGCCGTCGCCTACGGAACCGGCGTTCAAATCCTCTCGCCCGCGGGACCGATCCGGCTCGACTACGCCCAGCGTCTCGAAACCGACACCTTTGAATTCAGCCGGCGCTGGCACTTCACGATCCTGTACGCCTTCTAGGTCAGGCCCGTATCCCCGATTGTCCCTTGAAACATAGTCCCCGACAGGCTATATTGTCGCCTTCCGGGTGTCGGAAAGCCGCATGAAACCAATAGACGCCCGCGATGTTACGTATGTACTGACAGCACACTCACGGGAAAGCAAGGCACGCTATGGATACAATCTATCTCGATAACAACGCTACCACGCCGGTCGACCCCGACGTGATCGAAGCTATGGTGCCGTTCCTCGGCGAAGGTTTCGGTAATGCCAGTTCGGTGCATTCGTTTGGTCGCGAAGCGAAAGTGGCGCTCGAAAACGCCCGCGAGCAGATCGCGGCCTTCATCCGATGCGAACCTTCGGAGTTGTACTTCACCTCCGGCGGTACCGAGTCCGACAACATGGCTGTCCTCGGCACGGCCCGTCGCCTGAAGAACAGACGCAACCACATCATCGTCGGCGCGACCGAACACCACGCTGTGATCGAACCCGCCGAGTACCTGCACGAAAAGGAAGGCTTCCAGCTTGACCTTGCACCGGTCGACTCCGAAGGCTACATTTCGCCGATGCGCCTTCGCGCTCTGGTGTCCGACAACACCGCCCTCGTCTCCATCATGCACGGCAACAACGAAACCGGCACCGTGCAGGACGACATGCCGAAAATGGTCGAGATCGCTCACCAGAAGGGTGCGATCTTCCACACCGACGCCGTTCAGTCGATCGGCAAGGTGGATATCGATGTCAAGGCGCTTGGTGTCGACCTGCTTTCGCTCACCGGTCACAAGATCTACGGCCCGAAAGGCTGCGGCGCGTTGTTCATTCGCTCCGGCCTGAAGATTGACCCGCTCCTGCACGGCGGCTCCCACGAAAAGCGCCGTCGTCCCGGCACCGAAAATGTCGCCGGTGCGGTCGGTCTGGCTAAGGCGCTGGCGATTGCGGAGAAAAAGATGGCCGAGGATTACGGTCGTCTCAACGATCTGGCCGACCACTTTATCGATTCCGTGCTGAACACCATACCCGATGTTCGCTTCAACGGCACCCGAAGCAACCGCATTCCGCAGACCATGAACTTCGCGTTTAACGGCGTCGAAGGTGAATCCGTCGTGTTGTCGCTCGATGTCGAGGGTGTCGCGGTCTCGTCCGGCTCGGCCTGTACATCGGGCGCGATCGAAGCTTCGCACGTGCTTACGGCGATGGGAATCGATCCGATCGTCGCCCACGGCTCGGTGCGGTTCTCCATGGGACGCACCACCACCCGCGAAGAACTCGATTACGTCCTCGAGAAGCTGCCGCCGATCATCGAACGCCTCCGCGCCATGTCACCCGTCTACAACAAGCAGGCGCACTCCTGACGAGCGAGCATGTTATGGCGACCCGTGTTCTCGTAGCGATGTCCGGCGGTGTCGATTCATCGGTAGCCGCTCTGCTTCTCAAGCAGCAGGGCTACGATGTTATCGGCGCTCACATGAAGCTGTGGGATTATGTCGATGTGGGAGGAGATATCTACAAGGACGGTCGCTGCTGCACGCTCGATTCCATCACCGACTGCCGGTTCGTCTGCGAAAAAATCGACGCCCCGTTTTACGTCCTCAACATGTCCGAAGAGTTCCGCGAGAAGGTGATCGACAACTTCGTCGAGGAGTACCGCTCCGGACGCACACCCAATCCCTGCGTGCGCTGTAACGCCGACGTTCGCTGGGATACCTTCCTGCTCAAAGCCCGGCAGCTCGGCTGCGACGCCATCGCCACCGGCCACTACGCGTTTATCGAGCAAAACGAGCGCGGCCGCTGGCAGATTCGCAAGGGTGTCGACTCAACTCGCGACCAGTCCTACGTTCTCTGGGGCCTGACACAGGAGGCGCTCTCGCGCACCTTCATGCCGCTGGGCGGACTGAAGAAGACCGAAGTGCGCGCTATCGCCGAGCAGCACGGCCTCCGCACGGCGAAGAAACCGGAGTCGCGCGAGATCTGTTTTGTCGCCGACAACGACTACCGACGGTTCATCTCCGAGTACGAAGGCAAACGCGGCAGAACCTTCGAGGCGGGGGAGATCGTCCACGAGGACGGTCGCGTGCTCGGCCGCCACGAAGGCACCGCATTTTATACGATCGGCCAGCGCAAGGGTCTCGGGATCGCCCACCCGACACCACTCTATGTCCAGCGCATCGAGATCGACACCAACCGCGTCATCGTCGGCGACAACGACTCACTGTTTATGACCGAACTCACCGCGGAGAATTTGAACTGGTCGGCAATAGAGTCTCCCGGTGAGGGTATCGACGCCGAGACCAAGATTCGCTATCTGCACACTCCTGCCGAATCGACTATCACACCGTTGACATCATCGACCGCAAGGGTTACATTTCGGAAGAAGCAGCGGGCCATCACGCCGGGCCAGTCGGTTGTGTTTTACGACCGCGACATCGTCCTCGGCGGCGGCCTGATCCGATAGGTGCAACCTTCACACCGGGGGGAGATTTCCGGTGAACCGAACATTCATATTGTTTCTTGCAGCGGCGATCATGGCCTGCGCGGCAGGTTCGGTATATGCGCAGAGCGAACAGCCGACCAATGGCATAAGCCTGCCGACAGAATTCTTCTGGGGACGCTGGTCGGGCGGATTCTCTGCAACCGGCTCGGGACAATTCAAGGAGAACTTCGCTCCCGGCTGGGCCACATCGGCCACGTTCGACCGGGGTCCTCTTCGCGCGGAGTTCGAAGGTGTCGTTGTGGATTCAGGCTACTATTGGCTGCCCTACTCAATAAGCAACGGTTCCCTCGCACTCGCGTATAGACTGCCAGCGCCTATGCAATTCAGGATCGGCGTACGTCGCTACGATAGCGATGTGCGGCGACCGCAGTCGGGCGAGCCGTACCACAGGTACAAATGGAATGAAGAGTCGTTAACGCTGGGATTCGACTGGAGCCGCCATCACACCATCGAGATACCGAGAGAAAACGCCGCCTACTCATATCTCGTTGCTCCAATGCCGGCGAGGGGAGAGGCCTTTCTCACTGCCGATGTCTTCGCGTCGGACAACGATTATTCTGAGCGATCCTACGGTATCCCCGAAGACGCCGGCGAGCACCGAATTACTGAAGCCGGCACTGTATGCTCTACATTCGTAGCTGCAACCTACGCGCCGGGTGATAGGCTCCGACTAGCTGCGCACCTCTCTGCGAACCTTTCGGACAATCGCCACACCGTTGATTGGATAGCATCGCACCCAGACGTTCAGGACCAGAAGAACGAAACGACCGAAGAACAGCAGGAACTGGTCTATGCACTTTCCGTAGTCTACCGAGCCTACCACAGTCTCTTCATCTCCGGCGAAGTCTCTCAGAGACTCTCAGGCACGCAGAATCGAGCCAGACGACTTCATCCGGACGACGGCACAGGATGGGATAGGTCCGATCCATTTGCCCTCAGGGAAACAAGACTATCGGCGACCTTCGATTTTCTCACGGAAGGTAACTTCGTGCCATCTGTGATCCTCGACGACTACCAGAACTACTACCGCCACATGGTCTTCCACCACCAGCTTCACGCCCGAGTAAGTGTCGAAACTGGGCTGCCCGGCGCCCCTCACTACTCCGAACAAAACACCTTAGCTCTCAGCGGAGAAGTCTCATACGGTCTATTCCCATTCATGGAGGTTTCCGGGAAGGCGTCGTATCAATGGAACGACGCCGCCCGTAATGGTATGGTCTATCCATCGCTTGGTTGGTACCCGCCCCCGGAGCTGGTGACGAGCGCCTTCGGTCTTCGTCTCCGAACTTTCCAACACGGCGAAGCCGGTTCGCCTGACTGGAGCACTGCCGACCAGATGGACATCGCGTTCGGGCCAATCCTGCGGGCCGGTCACGCCTGGGTCGATCTGACGTACGTCCCGCCTGAACTCATGATGGACATGGATGATTTCGATGGCAGCTATGTTGGAGTATTTGCATTCGATCACCTCATCCGGTTCGATACCGAAACGGCCACCATAAATGGCGAGCTTGGTGTCGGACGGAGAACCAGTGTCGGGGCTACTCTCACGAAGGAATTCTTGTACTGGCACCCCGATCCCTACTCGATCTCCGCCCGCATCCGCCACCGCCCGATTTCGACAGTCGAGATCGCGATCGGCTATCAATGCGACAGAGATCGTTATCGCCGCGACAGCCGCGAAGGACACCTCACGATCAGCGGAGTCTTCTGAGCCTACCCTGTACGCACTGCGAGTTAGTCAACTATCTCTGAGTCCTCGTGCGCGATCTCGCGTATAACTCACATCAACACCGTCGGCTGTTCTTCTCGTTTGACATCATAGGCGAAAAACGCTACGTTCAACATAGTTCATGGGGAACCGCTCCATTCCATCAACTCTCCTTGCTGGGGGAAGTGTACAATGGCCTCATATCGATCGATCACACGGCGAGCCCTGCTCGCACTCCTGACCCTGTCGCTCATCGTCTGCTGTACGTCGACCACAAACGCTGATGTCGCCCTGCCCGCCGAGTTCTACTTCGGGCGCTGGGCACAGGGACTCTCCTTCGACGCGTCCGGCCACTGGACCAACGAGCAGCCCCCGAACTGGTACGGCACGCTGACCTACACGCACGATCGCTATCGGGCAGGCGTCTCCGGCTACACCCGGGCGTACAACCTCTATTACACATCGTACGAAGATCACGCCATCGACGGTTTCGCTCGCTGGCGCGCCACCGACAATTGGCAGGTCGGCATCGACAGGATAGGCGTACAATCATACGACCGGGAGCAGCACCCCTTCCTCTTCGATCCCGAGTATACCGTGCTGTCGGAAAGCGATGAATACGGCTTTGCCGCCTCCTCGCACTGGTCCCGCCGCGACACTATCACGCTCAGCGACAACTTCGCACGCTACGCCTACTACGTAGGCCCGACCGCCGGCCCCGGCGATCTCGTATGGTACACGCTTGGCCAATTCAGCCATGAGAAAACGGGACTGGGCCTTCCCTGGTACCTTCCGCTCGATCCTTTCGTGGTCTACGACACAACCACCACCGACTGGTGGAACGTCATGTCGGATCTGGTCTGGGGAATCAGCGAAGAGGCGTTTGTTAAAGCGCGACTCAATCTGGTGAAGCGGTCAATAGATGAGGAAGAGTACCGGCCCGTTACGCCGGAGGAGCTTGAACTCGAATCCCGGCAGGAACGGTCCTACACCGAACCATCGTACGATCTCAGTGCCGTTTTCATCCCCGCTCAGGGCGCCTTCGTGACTGTCGGGGTCGGCCAGGATTTTCAATCCTACTCGCGCAAGGACACATACTACACCTTCGGTGAAGAGTACGCGGACGAAAGCGACCGGGGACTGAAACTCACCTCGACCACCGTTCGTGTGTCGGTCGATGCTATCACACAGGGGGAGTTCAACCCGCAGATCCTTCTCGATGACTACCTGGATTTCTACCACGGCATCCTCGCCCGCAACCAGCAGCACGTGCACTTCGGTATCTTTAGTGAATGGCCCCGGCCGAACGGCCGTGACAGCGACGATCGGTACGCGGGGATTGATCTGGGCAGCGCAATCGGAATCGGATCCGGGGCGGAGCTCGCCACGGCGCTCGAGTACCGTTGGGATCGAACGACCTATACTTACTACGCACCCTGGTACTTCACCGAGCAGATCACGAACGAATCCGTGCGCTGGATGATCGGAGTTCGCTGGCGCTCCTACGAGTTCACACCCGGAACCGGTCCCGGCTGGACCAACGACTCACCCATGGACATCGCCTTCGGCGCTATACCGCGCGCTAACGATTTCTACGTTTCGTTTGTCTACCAACCGCCGGCCCTGAGAGGAACCGACACCTACAAAGAGCGCTCGTTCCTCAGCTTGAGCGGATTGGAAAACGACGGCATCCACCACATCAACGGTCGTTTGACTGCCGGAGTGGGGGCGCAGGCCACCGTCTCGGCCCTTGTCGATCTGTTGGCGACCGACGGCAGCAATTCGTGGGATCTGACGCTCGCCGGCTCGAAGCGCATCAAGGGCAAGTTCCAGGTATCGGTCGAGGCCTCCCGGACCAGAGCCGACGGCGACTGGAACGACCCCGAACTCACTCTCCGCGTCGCCGGCCTGTTATAGACTCATACACGCGGTAGACGGTGCGAGAGATGATTCGTTCGGTCATGAGCCGATTGACTTCGGCAGTGACAAAGCGTACATTGTGACCGAACAATCGATTGCAGCGCGCCTTTGTCATTGTGGCTGTGCTTGTCAAGAGACACCCAGAGCTGGGGGAGAGTCCCATGAAGTCACTGCTTACTTACGTTGCCGTCACACTGCTGACGGTAGCGCCGTTCGTCCACGCCGCATCCGCCGACACGACACAATCCGATCATGTCAGCCTTCCCGCCGAATTCTTTTTCGGCCGCTGGGCCCCGGGAACCTCATTGGATCTGCTCGGACGCTGGCAGGAGGGGGCAGGGCCTGCCTGGTATGGGTCGCTCGCGGAGACCCGCGGGGACCTTCGGCTTGAACTCCTGGGGGGCATCGCGAACTCACCGGAGGTCAACCTCGATTCACGGGATGAGTCCGCCGGCCTCGCACTCCTCTGGCGACCAATGCCCCGCTGGCAGGTTGATATTGGCCCGGCGCTGGCTGGCAAGTCGGTCGGCACGGAGTTTGGTTACGTCGGAGAACCGCGCAGTGCTGAGGCATTCGAGAGAAAAACGTCGGGAATCTCACTCGTGTCCCAATGGTCCCGCCGAGACACACTTCGACTGACAATCGACATGGCAAGATATGCCTATCTCGTTGGACCTGTCGTCGGAGCCGGAAACGTATTCTGGTCGGCGCGTGTCGACTATGTGCACGGCCTCAGGGAGCAGGATTGGGTCGATGTGGTGTCGGAATATGACCCATCAGGTTCCAGTGTCCTCTGGAGGTACCTGGGTCATGACAGCCTCTGGACTGACGATTGGAGACTATCCTCCGATCTCCTCTGGGGTTTGACGAACAGCGTCAATCTGGGCCTGCATACCGGTGTGCGGCTCGACAATTCTGTCCTCCACCGTTACGATCGCCCCCGGCCGGGCGGTTTCATCGGCTTCGGTGATGTGGAACAGGAAGCTACACGACCGGCATATGCGCTCGCGGCTGTCATCCACCCGGACACGAATCTATTTCTTTCTCTGTCCATGAATCAGCAGTTTCTGCGGGCCTCGGAATCAGAGAGTTACTACGGGTTCAACGACACAACAAGCTTCGAGGGAACGCTGGATTTCCATGTTGCACACACCGATGTGCGCTTCCAGGGTGACTTCATCACCGGCGGTGAGTTCCGGCCACAAGTCCTCCTTGATGACTATGCTGGATTCTATCACCGCATGCTGGCGGCACGGCAGGTGCATTTCAGGTTCGGATTCGAGTATCTGAAGGCCGGCACCCACTACGATGGTGAGGAATCGAAGGCCGCCACGCTTTATGCTGCACCGGCCGTCGGTCTTGCGAATGGTATGCAAGTAGGTGTGGAACTTCGGTACCACAACAGAGACTACCCATCCGAGGCCAGGCAAAATCATTACTTCGCTGACTCCGTGTTGCTTGACAACAGCCTCACCTTGGCGCTCATGTTTCGGTGGCGATCCTATGAGTACGTCCCCGGCCGGGGTCCTGGTTGGGAAAACGATGGTCAGATGGATATCGCGTTCGGCCCCATTCCGGCCGCCTGGGAACGATACATCTCATTTCGCTACGCGTTCACGAAATCCAACTACGCATCTGCCTACTACTTGTGGGAGTACTTCGGCTCCACCGGCGTCACCGATGAGCGGGCCCATTCATTCACCGCCTACGCAGCAGGTGGACTCGGCAAGGCGACAATGGTTGCACTCGGCGTCAAGATCGAAACATCCGCTGTGACCGACGAATGGGACCTCTCGCTCCGGCTGACAAAACGACTCTCTCATGCGATTCAACTGTCAGCTGAGATTGCCGGTGCGCAGACAGACCGTCAGTGGAACGACCCCGAACTCACTCTCCGCGTCGCCGGCCTCTTCTGAGAGCCTGTTGACAATCGGGACTCGATTGTCTATCTAGAACCCACACACGTGTGTGAATCAGAATAAGGAGGCCCCTCATGCCAACCGCGAGATTTCTCGGTCACTCCTGCGTGACCGTCGACAACGGCAAGCACAACATCATCATCGATCCCTTCCTCTCCGGTAACGACAAAGCCGCCGCCAAACCAACTGATATCAAGGTCCAGTATGTCCTGTTGACCCACGGCCACGGTGACCATGTCGGCGATGCGGTCCAGATCGCCAAGGCGAACGACGCCACCATCGTCGCCAACTTCGAGCTCGCCAACTACTGCGCACGACAGGGCTGCACGGTCCACCCGATGCATATCGGCGGCTCTCACGCCTTCGCCTTCGGCCGCGTCAAACTGACTATCGCCCACCACGGCGGCGGCGCCGGCGAACACGCCGATATCTACACCGGACCGCCGGTCGGATTCCTGATCGAGATGGACGGCAAGACGATGTATCACCCCGGTGATACCGGGCTCTTTCTCGACATGAAACTGATCGGTGAGATGAACAAAATCGATCTCGCCTGGCTGCCGATCGGGGACAACTTCACGATGGGAATCGATGACGCCGTCAAAGCGGTCGAATTCCTCAAGCCGGCCCAGGTCGTCCCCTTCCACTATGACACCTTCGATGTCATCGCCGCCGATCCAACGAAGTTTGCATCCAAGGTCAAAGGTAGCAAAGTCACCGTCCTCAAACCGGGCGAGAGCATCGACTTCTAGACCTCAAACTACGTCCGAATCAGCCCGATTCCAGTCCGAGCCGCCGGGTAGACGCCCGACGGCTCGTCGCGTCTATCGTCTCCTCCGGACCGAGTGAGAACCCGAACCATCCCTGTCCGTGTATAACCCTTGTCGATAACCTGTTTTTGTTGCGCACGCTCGCCGGGATCGGCTCTTTGGAGAAGGTAGAATAACCGCTAATCTGGGTGATATGTGAAGAAAGTCAGAAAAGTCATCGTATGGATTCTGGGCGTCCTCGTCGCCCTTGTGTTGCTGGCCATGATCGGTCTCAAGCTCTTTTTCCCGACCGAGAAAGTCCGTAAGCTGGCCGAAGACGAAGGCACCGCCGCGCTCAACCGGCCGGTCAAAATCGAGGGTCTGGATGTCTCGTTCTGGGGCGGGATTGGGGTCTCGCTCAAAGATGTGTCGATCGGCAGCCCGGCCGACTTCGCCAATGAAAACCTCGTACAGGCCGATGAGGTCGATGTCAAACTCCAGATTCTGCCTCTGCTTACCGGAGAGTATCGTGTCGATCGCCTGATCATCAACCGCCCGAAAATCAGCCTCGTGAAGACGGCTGCCGGCGTGGTCAATTATGCGATCGACCTGGCGAAAATCGACACGACGCTGCCGCCCGAAGTCAGAGAAATCCCTCCCGATCAGCAAACCGCCGCGACGGTCGTCTCGTTCGACCGCCTGGAGATCAACGACGGTCAGCTGCACTACCGCGATGACAGCGCCAAAGTCACCATTGATCTGACCGGCTTCAATCTGACGACCGCGCTCACAACACCCAGCGACCGCATCTATGAATCCTCGGGCCGCCTGATGGCCGACTCCATCAGCGTCGCCCTTGATGGTGAACCGCTGCCGACCTACGAGATCGACTTGAACTACCGCGCCATCTACGACATGATGCGGCAGGACCTCACTATCGACCGGGGAGATGTCCGTCTCAATACGCTCCGGTTCAGTGTCACCGGCATGGTCAACGACATGCTCGACAATCCGAAAGCACGGCTGGCGCTCAAGACTTCCGAAGTCGGCGTGGCCGATGTCTTTTCGCTGCTGCCACCCTCACAGCGCGAAAACCTGAAGGACTTTACGATCGAAGGCGCTTTCGCGTTGACGGTTGATCTGGAGTACTACTCCGACCGCGAAGATGATCCGTTCGTCTACTCAGGAACGGCCACGATCAACAACATGACGATGTCGTCGGCGGAGATCCCGGGTCAGTTGAAACTCGGCCGCGCCCTCCTCGACTTCAAAAACGACAACCTCCGCGTCACGCTCGAACAGGCAACGTTCGCCGATAAACCGCTGCGCGGCCATCTGGTTGTTGACGACTTCGAGAACCCGCGGGTATCCGGCGAACTGGCGGGCGATGTCGACCTGAAGTTTGCCGAACCGTTCCTGCCCGCCGACCACGAGCAGAAACTGGCCGGCCGTACCAAATTCGAGATAGCATTCAACGGACCGGCAAAGGACCCGACCGCATTTGATTTCTCCGGTAACCTGACCGTGACCGACGGAAGCTATCAGTCTGACCTGCTGCCGGAGCCGATAGAGAGCTTCTCGCTCGACGTCTACTTCGACCGCACCCTGGTCAATGTCCGCAGCCTTCGCGGCGTCTTCCCATCGGGCGACCTGCTGTTCAGCGGTCGCATCAACGATCTTGTCCCGTATCTACTGGCCGACTCTATCTCGGTGCTGAAGATCTCTCCGGAGGTCGAGGGGTCGCTCAAGGGCAAGGTCAATCTGGCTATGGCCAACGCCATGCTTCCCGACAAGGGCGCCCCCGCCCTGACCGGTGAGGCGACCATGGATTTGCAGTTCTCCGGCTCGATGACGGACTGGACGCGCTTCAAGCCTCGGGGATCGCTGATCATTGGAAACGCCACCTACACCGACTCGCTGCTGCCGGAGCCGATCACTCACTTCGCAGCCGGGATGAAACTCTCGCCGGACACGATCGCAGTCGACAGCCTGCATATGAAGTTCGAGACCTCGGACCTCAGTTTCGCCGGCAAGCTTATCAAACCGTTCCCGTACCTCCTGCCGATCGACTCCCTTGACCGAAGCACCCTCCGCCGGCCCATGTTCCTGTTTGAGCTCTCTTCGCAGCGGCTCGATATCGACCGGCTCTTTCCTGAAGCGGTCCCCGGATCGGTCGACACCTCGGTTGCCGCCGCGACTTCAATCGACTCCGTCTCGTTTGTCTTTGTACCCGACGTCGACGGCCAGGGGACCCTCTCGGTTGACACTCTCATCTACAACAAAATGGAATTTATCAACGCGACCGGGCAGGTACGCATACGGGATCGAAAGATCGATGTCCACGACATCACTGCCAAGCTGTACACCGGCGACGTCGCAGGGGAGACGGTTATCGACCTGAATGATTTCGAGAAACCCGTCTATACCGGCTCGTTTACATTCACGCAGATCGAAGCCAACGATTTTCTGGAACGATTTAAGAAATTCACCCCGTTCGGCAGCGGCCTGTACGGCAAAATGGATTTCAATGGAAGCTACAGCGCTTCCGGTTGGGAACCGGAGCAGTTTCTCAACTCGCTCACGCTTGATGGCCTGGGCAAGATGAACAACGCCCGGGTCGTCACTTCCGGACCGACCTACAAGCTGCTCGACTTGTTGGCCGGCGCTGTCCATGAATCCTTCGACAAGGAACAAAGCCTGAAGAATCTGACCAGCAAGGTCAGTATCAAGGACGGCAAGCTGATGCTCGACGATATGACCTCGAAAGTTGACAAGATCGGCGATATCACCCTTGGTGGCTCGTACGGATTCGATGGGGCCCTCGACTATCAGGGAAAGATCAAGCTCAGCGAGGCACTGACTCAGAAAGTCATGTCGGGTCTGGGCAAGACGCTCGGCGGCATTTTGGGAGGCGGCTCGGTTGATCGCCTGACTCTGCCGTTTGGAGTCAACGGCCCGGCAACCAGCCCCAACGTCAGCCTCGATCTGAAGTCCGTCACCGAAGAAGCCGGCAAAGGCCTGATCAAAGAGGGCGCCGACAAGCTCAAAGACCTCTTCAAGAAGAAAGATGGCTGAGCTCGCCGGGTCAAACAAACGGGTGATCGAACCGCACCTCCGGATCCTCTCCGGGGGTGCTTTTTTGTTGTCCCAAAGAAGATTAAGTCGGCCTCTACCAATCAATTTTTCGCCCCGGCCGCCGATGTATACATTAATGCACCAGTTCGGTTCGATCGCGAATCTTCTTCCGGTCGACCGCGGATGTAATTGCAACAACGTGAGTTAGTGCATCGATGCTAAACAGTGTGGCTGTGACCGTGAATGCTGAATTCGACCCGCTAAACACCGACTGCGAAGCCCTTGTCTCGCAATGCGCCGTCTGCAAGGTCGACCTGCGTGGACGATTCGTCTTTGCCGATGATCACGTCGAAGAGATGCTCGGCCTATCACAGGAAGATCTGTTCGGTCGCGAGTTCAAGGAATTCGTCGACGAGTCCCAGCACGCCGTCGTCGATCGCCTCTTCACCCGCCACAGCCGATTCGAAACCGTCTTCGAAACCGCCGACCTGCTCTTGTACCGCGATGGCAACAAACCGGTACCCGTCTCGATCATCGCCTCACTGAACTTCGTCGCCGGCAACCCGGTCAATTTCCAGGTCGTCCTGCAGAAATTCAAGAGCGCCCCACAGGCGTCCAGCGCCGACCCGATCACGATCGATCGCTGGTCCGCAGCGGCAACTATTCTGGCGTCGCTGGCCAACGGCCTGCACTGGTCTGAGGTGGTTGCGGCGCTCAACGACCTGACCGACGCCCGGGAGACACTGGTATACCGCCTGACCGACGACCACCCGGAACTGGTGTGCTCGTCCTCGGATCCCTCAGCCGAACCGCCGCATGCCACCTTCGCAACCGAGCCCGGTGACCTGCATCTCGACATCACCCTCCACGGTGGCAGCTATGATTTCTGCCAGAGCGATCAGGTGCAGCGCGCAATCGAGCAACACGGTGGAGCACCATCGGAATACCTCACCCTCATCGACAGGGGAGAGGGTGGCGTCTTCTTGCTGCGACTTCTGTTCAATGACAACGATGACTCAGCGTCGGCCCGCGAAGGTCTGGACCGACTTCGTCTGTTGCTTCCGTTGCTGGCCCACCCTGGATCACACCCTGCGCCCGAACCGATTGCCTCGGATTCGAGCAATACCGAGACCGCGATCGATCAGGGATTGACAGCCTCTCCGTCGCTGCGGGCCGAACTCCTCTCACGCCTTGGCATCGGCACCTGTGTGATCGAGCCCGACGGTCGCGTCAGTATCGTCAACGACGCCCTTCGCGCCATCCTGGCCGATCACGAGACCCCGGAGTCGATCGAGCCGTTGCTCGATCAACTCTTCGCGAACGACGATTCCGGCAACAGGCGCGTCCTCGGCGCGGCCTTCAAAGAGATCAACGATCACGAATCCGAAGCCGTCTACGAGACAACCCTTCGGTTGCACAACCACCATCCGGCGCGTGTCTCCCTCTCGCGAGGAACCGGCGATTCCCGCGTGTGGCTGACTATCGCGACCCTTCCCGTGGGACCGACCCCGCCGTCGCTGAAACACGTTCCCGATGAGCTATTCAACCGCGCCGAGTCCGTGATCACCGAGTGCGCCCGCCGTCTGGCGGCCTTCTCGCACGCCCATCATGCGGCGTGCGACATGACCCAGCGCATCGACCTCGCCGCCGTGCTCGACGGTCTGGCTTCGACCGAAGCGCTCGTTCGCTTCGTGCGGCAAACCCGCGAGTATCTGCGGACACCGGAGCAGCCGACCCCGCTCGATCTCAATCTGGCCATGTCGCAGATCTACGAACACCTCCGGCGATCGCTCACGGAGAAAACAGTCAATCTCTCGTTTGCGGATCTGCCGACCCTCACGACCGAAACTAGAAAAATCTCCGACTTGCTCACCGCCTGGACCTTCTGTCTCGCCCGCGGCACCTCCGACTCGACCGTCTCCATATCCGTACAAGCTCGTCGCACCAACGGTCATATCTCCGTCGAACTAAGTTCGGGAGCCGGAAGCAGCGGCTTCAACCTCGAGCTGTGCAGCGCGATTTCGACCTGGCCTGGTCTCGATGGCACCACCGCAGAGATTCCCGGTTCGCTCCGTTTCATCACCGAAGCCGTCACTGCCTCCCTGCACGGGAGCTTCCGTACCGCTCGGGAGGACGACGGTACGGTGCGAGTCACCTTCGATCTCCTCGACCTCGCCTGAGGGTGTCACGCTATGGTGCGCAGTCGCCGACATACCCGCATTCTCCTCGTTCAGGAAAATAGATATCAGGCACTACTTTGCCGTCGTGAACTCGGCTCGGTTCTGCCGAACGCCGTCGTCGCCGTCTATAGCCATCCCGGCGACGCCCTCATGGAGATTTCGCACATTCCCTACGATTTGGCCATAGTCGATACCGCCATGCGATCCCTGCCGGCAAGGCAGTTTCTCGAGGATCTGCGCCAGGTAGATGCCGGTCTGCCGTTGATCATTCTCGTCGAACCCGGTGCGGAAACACCGTTGATGCGCACGTCCGATAACAGCGTCACTGTTCTCGTCAAAGAAGCCAACTACCACCGTTTGCTCCCGGCAGCGGTAACGAAATCACCGCACCGCGAACCGACCAGCAGCGTTGCCTACGATGACGACGAACTAACTGATCTTTACCACGATGTCGACGCTATCGTCGCCAATCTCGAAAACGACATCAACAACCCACTCATGGCTATTCTGGGCGCCACCGAACTGATTAGCGGAGACGGCGAGGGTCTGTCACCTGAAGTAAAACAGAAAGTGGAGATCATCCGCACCTCCGCTCTGCGCATCCAGAATGTCCTTACCACCTTCTCACGCACGTCACGTGTTCACTGAAGACCTCTGGCGGTCTCACATTTAGCTGTCGATAAGTCACTAACTCCCAGCTTGTTAGTAGCGCTTCGCGAGAATAGCGGTTGACAACGGCCCGACAATCTCTATTTTTGACCCTTACTTTACCACAAGGGGTCAGTGCATGAATTCCATGACCGGGTTTGGCCGGGCTGAAAAGAAAACCCGATTCGGACTTGTCTCCGTCGAGCTTTCATCGGTTAACAATCGCTTCCTGGAGTATACGGTCCGGACTCCGCGGCACCTGAACGCGCTTGAGACCTCGATGCGTGAACTCGTGGCCGAACAATTCAGCCGCGGAAAAGTCACCATCCTGCTCAATGTCGACGGCTCCGATGATGCCTCCGATGGCTATCCTATTAATAGGAGGGCCGTCAAGGCCTACTTCGCGCAACTCGAGAAACTGCGCGGCGACCTGAAAATTCAGCAGCCGATCACCATCTCAGATCTGCTCCAACTGCCCGATATCGCTTCGCCAGACCGCCAGGAAGCCGATATGGAGACTGTCTGGAAAGCTGTGAAGCCGATTATCGCGGCCGCCATCAAGGACATGGCCGCCATGAGAAAGCGCGAGGGAGAGGCCATGGCGAAAGACATGCGCGCCCGCCTCGCGGAATCCGAAAAACTGGTCGGGATCGTCGAGAAACTGACCCCCAAAGTCGTTCAGGCGTACCGTGAGAAGCTCATGGCGCGCATTCACGAACTACTCGAATCGCCTGTTCGAGAAGGACTTAGACTCGAAGAAGAGGTCGCCTACGTGGCCGAGCGGACCGATGTTACCGAAGAGTGTATCCGCTTCCGCTCCCATGTCGATCAGTTCCGCCAGGCCCTCTCGCAGAAAGAACCGGCCGGCAAACGACTCAATTTCCTGCTCCAGGAAATGAACCGCGAAGTCAACACCATCGGCTCGAAATGCGCCGATGTCTCCGTCTCCTCAACTGTGATCGCCCTCAAAGAAATCATCGAAAAACTGCGCGAACAGGCGCAGAATGTGGAGTAGACGGCGTTCCCATGGAACACGCGATTCAACAGGGTCCCGGCAAAATCGTCATCATATCCTCGCCGTCAGGCGGTGGCAAAACGACCATTTGCCGCGCTCTCCTTCGTCCCGAACGGCTGGAATCCGGATGGCGATTCTCCGTTTCCTACACTACCCGGCCACCCAGAACCGGCGAACTGAACGGCCGGGAATATTACTTCGTTACGGACCGGGAGTTTGATGCCCTGACCGCCCGTGGTTTTTTCGCGGAACATTTTCAGGTCCACAAGTTTAAGTATGGTACGCCGAGAGGGCCGCTCGACGAAATCCGGCAGGATGGCGGCGTGATGGTGCTCGACGTTGATGTCAATGGGGCCAAAGCGCTTAAGCAGGAGTTTCCCGATGCCATCACCATCTTTATCCTGCCGCCGTCGATCGAAGCGCTCCGGGAACGGCTAAACTCCCGAGGTACCGAAACGTCCGAGCAACTCGCCGTTCGATTTGACAACGCGATTCGGGAAATGAACTCCTTTCGCGACTTCGGATTCGACTATGTCGTTGTCAATCGAGACCTTAGCATCGCAGTCGAAGAAGTGGAGAGTGTGATCATCGCACACCATTGTCGCATTGAGCACTTTCCGCCGGAACAATTAAAAGAGATTCTTAGTTAAGCAAGCCGAACAATAAGGAGTGTGACAGATGGCGATTATCCCTACCGAACTGGTTGATAAGATTACCCGAAATCGTTACGAGGCAGTCATTATCGCCGCCCAGCACGCACGGCACCTCAATACCAGGCGCCTCGAACAGGTGGCATTGCTCGAAGAAAACGCCGGCCTCGAAATCGACGGCCGCAAGATTACCGGCATCGCACTGCAAGATTTGGTTGATGGAAAGGTAAAGTATAATCGCGGCGGTTCGACAAAGTAATGTAGGTGTTCACAAACCACTCACCCGGGGTAGTGCATGGCCAAGAATCTTGTCATAGTCGAATCGCCAGCCAAATCGAAGACGCTGGTCCGCTTTTTGGGAAAAGACTTCGATGTGATGTCCACTGTCGGACACATCGTCGATCTGCCCAAATCGAAGATCGGTGTTGATGTCGACAACAACTTCGAGCCCGAATACAGCGTCATCAAAGGCAAAGAGAAAGTCATTGCCGAGCTGAAAAAGGCTGCCAAGAAAGCCGACACCATCTATCTCGCTCCCGATCCGGACCGCGAGGGCGAAGCGATCGCATGGCATGTGGCCAACACACTCAAGAATTCCAAGTCGGACTTCAAACGGGTGACCTTCAACGAAATCACCGCTTCGGCCGTGAAGCTGGCCTTCGAGCAACCCCGCGACATCGACTACAATCTGGTCAATGCCCAGCAGGCCCGGCGCGTGCTCGATCGCCTCGTCGGATACTCCGTCTCACCGTTTCTCTGGAAGACGATCGCCCGCAATCTCTCCGCCGGTCGCGTCCAGTCCGTCGCACTCCGTCTGGTATGCGAGCGCGAAGAAGAGATTAAAAGCTTCGTCCCACAGGAATACTGGCAGATCCAGACCATCCTGTCCAATCACGATGACGATCAGTTTGCTGCCTCATTATTCAAGATTGATGATAAGACGGTTGTGAAAGCCGGCGATGAGTCGAAGACGAAGGTAGTCATCCGCAGTCAGACCGAAGCCGATCAGATTGTCTCGGAACTGCAAAACGCGACCTACAGCGTTGCTTCGATCACGCGCTCCGAGCGCGTCCGCCGTCCGTCCCCGCCGTTTATCACCTCCACCCTGCAGCAGGAAGCGGCCAAGGTCTACGGCTTCTCGCCCAAACAGACCATGTCGACCGCCCAGAAGCTGTACGAAGGTGTGGAGATCGGCCGTGAAGGACAAACCGGCTTGATCACCTATATGCGTACCGACTCGACCCGCGTCTCCAACGAAGCCCTCAAGTCGGTTCGCACCCTTATTAAGGAAGAATACGGCGACGACTACCTGCCGCCCAAGGCAGTCCACTACAGCGCCAGGAAGTCGGCCCAGGATGCACACGAGGCTATCCGTCCGACCTACACCAATCTGCCGCCGGCCAAACTCAAAAAGCACCTGACGCCGCAGCAGTTGAAGCTCTACACTCTCATCTGGAACCGCTTTGTCGCCTCCCAGATGAATCCGGCCAGGTACGCGGTTGAGACGGTCGATATCACAGCCGGCCGCTTCCTGCTGCGCGCCTCCGCCCAGAAACTGATTTTCGACGGATTTCTAAAGATCTATCACGACGAAAGAGAGCCCGACGAAAACGGTAATGGCAACGGCAATGGTGTCGAATCCCTGCCGGATCTCAGTGAAAACGAAGCGCTGAAGCTGATCGAAGTCAAACCGAACCAGTCATTCACCAAACCACCGCCGCGCTACTCCGAAGCCAGCCTGGTGAAACGGCTCGAAGCCGACGGGATCGGTCGTCCTTCGACTTATGCCTCCATTATCTCGACGATAAAAGATCGCAAGTATGTCGAACTCCGGGAAAAGAAACTCTATCCGACCGATCTCGGTACGGCCGTAAACAAGATTCTCGTTGAGAGCTTCCCGAACATCTTCAACGTTACCTTCACCGCCGAGATGGAGCGCGAGCTTGACCTCGTCGAGGAAGGCACCGACGACTGGGTAAAAGTCCTGAGTGATTTCTATGGACCGTTCGCCACGACACTCAAAGAACTGAAAGGTCGCGAGAAAGCGATCAAGGACTCGATGACCGAAAAGACGGACATCAAGTGCGAAGAGTGCGGTGGCTGGATGGTCATCAAATGGGGTCGCAACGGCCGTTTCCTCGGCTGCGAAAACTACCCCGAATGTCGTTCTACCCGGCCGCTTCCGGAGGAGGAAGCGCAGTCGAAGACCGACCAGAAATGCGAAAAATGCGGCTCCGATATGGTCATCAAGACCGGTCGATTCGGTCGCTTCCTGGCCTGTTCTGCCTATCCCAAATGCCGCAACACCAAGCCGCTGACACTCGGTATCAAGTGTCCGCGAGATGGTTGTGGCGGTGAGATCACCGAGCGCCAGACCAAGACCAAACGCCTCTTCTATGGTTGCACCAACTACCCCAAGTGCAATTTTGCCAGCTGGGATAAACCCGTCAATAAAGCCTGCCCCGCCTGCAAAAACCCGTACATGGTGGAGAAAGTCACCAAGTCGAAAGGTGATTACCTGCAATGCCCGGAGTGTAAGCACAGGGTGAAGGAAGAAGACCAGGTCGAATCGCCGGCGAACGCGACCTGATTGGCCGACATTTCCCTCCCTGAAAAAAATTGACCCGCTCGGCGAGAGGGGATACATTGGCGTCATGTTACGACCGGCTCTCGCATCGTGGCTCAAGGAGCTCTCCGACCAGCAGCATCGGTCCCGCAATACCATCGCCGCCTACCGGCGCGATTTGGAGCGCTGGCTCGACTGGCTGGAGAAACAGCACCAGGAGCTGCCGTCGTCGAAAAAAAACGACCCGCTCTTCCTGCGCATGTTCCTCCGAAAACGTCAACAGGATGGAGTCAGCAACCGCTCTCTGGCCAGACTCCTCTCCGCACTGTCAGGCTTCCAGAAGTACCTGAGCCGTTCCGCGCGCTACCGGGAGTATCTGTTCGCTCTCCCGCAGATCAAGTTCGGCTCTACACTGCCCGACTTCCTCTCGCAGACCGACACTGCCCGATTGTTTGAACACGGCAACGCCCGCGAAGACAAACGGAGCTATGCCTACCGCCGGGACTTCATCACGGTTGCCTTGCTTTATGTTACGGGCCTCCGGCGTGAAGAAATCGCCTCCATCCAGCTCAGCGATATCGACCGGGCGAAAGGCATGATTACGGTTGTCGGCAAGGGCAACAAACAGCGCGTCGTGCCGATCGGCGAACAGACCGCGAGCGATCTCGATGATTACCTGCTCTCCCGCGAGAGTTTCTGCTCTCGTATGGAATCACAGTCACCATTTCTCCTGTTGAACAATCGTGGTGATCGACTGACAGTCCGAACGATCAATCGTATCGTGAAGAAATTCGGGGCGGGGGAGGGAGTCTCCATGACCCCCCACACCCTTCGGCATTCCTTCGCAACGCACCTGCTCGAAAACGGAGCCGACCTGATGCTGATCAAGGAAATCCTCGGACATGCCTCGCTGTCGACCACACAGAAATATACGCACGTAACCGCCGAGACTATGAAACGGGTCTACGCCCGCTCCCATCCTCGCTCCGGCGGAAAATCTTAACGAAGGAACCAGCAGATATGTGGCGTTCAACCACGATTATCGGACTTATCCATAGAGGCCAGGCGGCTATGGCCGGCGATGGCCAGGTTAGTTACGACGACACCGTCCTGAAATCGACCGCGGTAAAGATCCGCCGCATGTACAACGACAACATTCTCTCCGGTTTTGCCGGAACCGCCGCCGATGCGCTGGCACTCTTTGAACTGCTCGAGAAGCGGGTCGATGAATTTAACGGCAATCTCCCCAAAGCGGCCGTCGAACTCGCCAAGGAATGGCGCACCGACAAGATGTTGCAGAAACTCGAAGCCCTCATCGCCGTAACCGACAAAAAGAACATCTTCCTGATAAGCGGCACCGGTGATGTGGTCGAGCCCGATGACAGCATCGTTGCCATCGGCTCCGGCGGCAACTACGCCCTCGCCGCCGCCCGCGGCATTATCGCCGCCAACCCGAAACTGAGCGCCGAGAAAGTCGCTACCATGGCCCTCGAAATCGCCGCCGATATCTGCGTCTTCACCAATAAGAACATCACGGTGGATGTACTCAAATGAACGAAAAGTATCTCACCCCTCCTGAAATAGTTGCGCATCTCGACAAATACGTCATCGGACAGGCCAACGCCAAAAAAGCCGTGGCCATCGCCCTGCGCAATCGCTGGCGACGGCGCAACGCCCCCGAAGATATTCGCGGCGAGATTATGCCCAACAATATCATCATGATCGGCCCCACCGGTGTCGGCAAAACCGAAATCGCCCGCCGCCTCGCCGACCTCGCCGGTGCACCGTTCCTCAAGGTCGAAGCCTCAAAGTTCACCGAGGTCGGCTATGTCGGCCGCGATGTCGAGTCGATGGTGCGCGACCTGGTCGATATCGCCGTCAACATGGTCAAGACCGAGAAATCGAAAGACCTCACCGAAAAGGCAGAGCAGAACACCACCGAGCGTCTACTCGATCTGCTCCTCGGTCCGACTCCCAAACAGGACCCACCCGGTGTCATCCAGGTCGGTCAGCACCCCGCCGAGCAACCCAAACCCGACCATGAGTCGACCCGCGACAAGTTTCGCAAGATGCTCGATTCCGGCCAGCTCGATGAACGCGAAGTTGAACTCGAAACTCCGCAGAACAGCTACCCGGTCGTCGAAATATTCTCTCCGATGGGGATGGAAGAGCTCGGCGCCAACTTTCAGGAAATGTTCTCCGGCCTCATGCCGAAGAAGACCCGCCGCCGCAAGATGACGGTCGCCGACGCTCGCAAGTATCTCACCGGCGAAGAACTCAATCGCCTCGTCAACATGGATGAAGTTATTGCCGAGGCAATGGAGCGGGTCCAGGAGTCAGGTATTATATTCATCGACGAAATCGACAAGATCGTCGGCGACGACTCCCGTAACGGCCCCGATGTCAGCCGCGAAGGCGTCCAGCGTGATATCCTCCCGATCGTCGAAGGCGCGTCGGTGATGACCAAGTACGGCATGATCGTCACCGATCACGTTCTGTTCATCGCGGCCGGAGCCTTCCACGGCGCCCGACCATCGGATTTGATCCCGGAGCTTCAAGGCAGATTCCCGATCAGGGTGGAACTCGACTCACTTTCGGCCGAAGATTTCGAGCGCATCCTGGTCGAACCCAAAAACGCCCTCATCACGCAGTACAAAGCGCTCCTGGCGACCGAATCGGTCACTCTCGATTTTCCGCCGGCGGCCATCAAGAAGATCGCCAAGATGGCGGAGCGTGTGAACACCGATTCCGAAAACATCGGCGCCCGACGCCTGCACACTATTCTGACCACCTTGCTCGAAGACATCCTCTACGAGCCGCCGGTCACGAAGAAAAAGGTCTCCATCACCGCCGCCATGGTAGAAAAACGCCTTTCCGCTATTATCGATGACGAAGATCTAAGCCGCTATATTCTGTAAGGATTGGGTTACGATACCCGGCTAAATCTGCAGCAGCCGGGTGTCGCCGAGGAAGGTGTTGATGGCGATGAAAAGCCGCTTCTCCGCGGTCTGGTAGTCGGGCGTCTGAGTTTCGATGTTGTTGCCGAATCCTGACTCCGTCCGCCCCATGGCATGAATGTCCCCGCCGAAACTCGAAATGTGTGTCATGATCGGCATATCTGCGGGAGCGAGAATCCTGATGTCCCCCATGAAGCCGGAGACCACCATGCGATTGAGTCCCGGCTGAAGCAAACCGCCGTGCAACTTGATCTCGACATCGCCAAACATCGAAGACACTTCGACACTTTGCAGCGAAACCCCATTCAGATCGATAAACATGTCTCCGAACGAACGGTTGAATCTGACCCGCCCCGTCCCGTTGTATTCCCCCGCCTGCGCGCCTTCCTGCGATCCTCCGGGCGGCGGGGGAGGTGCCCCGGGCGACGCCTGCCGGCTCTGGGAGGAGTACGTACTGCGCGCAGACTGAGCGCCTGGGCCGGCCTGCGCCTGCTGGTAGTCCTCCTGAGCCATTGAGAGCTCTTTCTGACGCCGACGGATAATCAGCCAGGCCCCGAGGAGAATGAGCGCCAGCGGGAAAACCATCCTGAAGAAGTCGGAGAAATCAAAATAGAAAATATCCAGACTGTTCCCCAGCAGGATCACGCCGATGGCCACCAGCGCCAGTCCGAATATGACTTTCTTATTACTCATACCGTTGTCGTCCGACCTGTTTCTCCTACTCTAAGATACGTAATATGTTAGCTCTTGTTACGTATCGCAAGAGTTTTAGCCGGACCAAAATACGACCACCCGAACCGTCTCCGATGCCCCCGAATCCGGCGCTCCCCACCACTAGCCTTGACAAGACCCCCGCCAATCGGTTAATTCTGCGAAATTTTGTAATCCTCAGCCGCTCGAAGGAGGCGTCATGGCCCGTTCACTCTGTCAGATCACAGACTTCACTACCGAAGAAGTCAACCAGATCTTCGATCTCTGTGCCAAAATGAAAAAAGGGGAGATAGCTCCCAAACCACTCGCCGGAAAATCGGTCGCCTGCATCTTCACCAAAGAGTCCCTGCGTACCCGTGTCTCGTTCGAGGTTGGCATTTATCAGCTCGGCGGGCAAGCACTCTACATCACGGACAAGGAAATCAAGCTCGGCCAGCGCGAGTCGGTTGCCGATGCTGCGCGTGTCCTCTCGCGCTATGTCCACATGATTATGATTCGGACCTTCAAGCAGTCCGACGTCGAAGAATTGGCTAAGTACGGCTCCGTTCCGGTCGTCAACGGCCTGACCGACCTCGTCCACCCGTGTCAGATCATGGGCGACTTTTTCACCGTCCTCGAACATCGGCCCGGCCTCAAACGACCGATCATCGCCTACGTCGGCGACGGCAACAACATCACGAACTCCTGGCTCAACCTCGCGCAACGCATCCCGCTCGAGATTCGCATCGGCACTGCCGAAGACTGTCACCCCGATCCGACCATCCTCGCTGCCGCCAAGGCCAATGCCGACAGCAAGGTAGTCGTAACCGACGATCCTAAAGAAGCGGTTGCGGGTGCCGATGTAATCTATACGGATGTGTGGGCCTCTATGGGCCAAAAGCATCTGGCGGAAGAGAAAGAAAGGAAATTAAGCAAGTTTCAAGTAAATAGTTCTCTGTTAGCCGGAGCCAGCGAGAGGGTGGTGGTGATGCACTGTTTGCCTGCCGAACGAGGTCGGGAGATCACCGACGAAGTCATGGATGGGCCTCACTCGGTGGTGTTCGATCAGGCGGAAAACAGACTGCACATTCAAAAAGCGATTATGGCCTTTTTGGCGCAGTAAAAAAGTCTGCTCTTCACCGGACCCGCTACAGAGAAAGTCTTAACGGAAAGGAGCCGTTATCATGAGTTCCCGTAAGTCTCTCTTCGTGGCGGGCCTCTTTGTTCTCAGCCTCGTCGCGATCGGTCTGATGGGGTGTGGAGACGATGACAAAGGGACTTCGACCAACCCGAATCTGTTGTCCGGCGAAGACTACGTCGCGACTACTTCCCAGGTAAACGGTCTGGTGGACTCTACCATCAGCGTTGTCGCCGATGGACTGGCAAGCGTTCTCTCCGGTGTCGCCGGTGACGATGACATCGCCACCCAGATGCCCGGAATCTTCTACGGTCCCGGTCTTCCCGGTGACGGTTCCTACGACGACACCTGGCTGGTGGTAACCGCCGCCCAGCTGTCGGCCAGCGGTACGGTTTACTATCTCGACTCACTCCAGTTCTCCGTGAACGGCGTTCCGCAGACGACCAGCGTCGGCGCCGAAAACCTCGAACTGCGCCACCTCTGGCGTGTGACCACCGATGATACGACCGCCAGCTACACCGACTACGAAACCACCGGCACGCTTGAGTTCGAAGGCGTCGATGGTGACCTCGCCACCGTGAGCGGCACCCTGACTCTCGAAGTCGAGTCCAAGGAAGTCGGTACCACTACAGAGTGGAACACGTGGGAAATCACTATCGACCTCACCGGTGTGACCGTCGACAAGACGACCGGTTCCTGGACCAACGGCTGCCCCGGGCAGGGTACTATCGATGCTACGGTCAGCCTGACCACCCAGGTGGGACAGGACAACCCGACCGTGACCGAATACGAGTACACCATTACGATCGAAGACGGCACTGCAACCGTCGCTGCCGTGAGCGGCACCAAGAGCGCCACTTACAGCGTCGACTTCTGCAGCGCCCCGAGCGCCAACTAAGCTCGAATCATATCGACGACCAAGGCCCGCTTTCGAGCGGGCCTTTTTTATGCCGTTGACAACCGATCGCTCGAGCCGTATACAACGGCCATGAAGGAAATCCCCAGGTACTCCGGTTGCTTCGTCTGCGGAGATCAAAACGAACACGGGCTGCAGGCGATATTCACTTTCGACGGCGAACGCGCTCTTTGCACCGTCGAAGCGCGCGAGATGTTCGAAGGCTACAGAAACATCTACCATGGCGGTATCATCTCCACTGTCCTCGACGAAGTCATGATCAAGGCTATCCTCGCCCGGGAGATCTACGCCGTCACCGCCGAGATGACCGTCAAGTTCCTTCAGCCTGTCCCGATAGGGGAGACGCTTACGTTCACGGGCCGGGTGACCAACTCCAAAGGTCGGCTGTACCTCACCGAAGGGGAGGCGCGGGGCGCCGGAGGAACCATCTACGCAACCGCCACCGGCAAGTATGTCCGAGCTAAAGAGGAGCTGAAAGCAAAGCTGCTCGATTCGCTCGATTGATATCCCCCGCAATCCGATTCACTCTCCCGGACATCCGGTGCACGGGTCACGCCCTCGATCACCCGGCAACTGACGATCCTGCAACGGACTCTCTCAACGACATCGACGCCCGACGGGCGGCACCGATGTTGCTCTCAGTGCAGGCATGGAAATCTCTGTGCCCAAAAAGCCGCTGGTCTGCTACATCGGTTCGAAAGCGCTTGAGCCACGCGACCCGTATCTCAAACGCCTCGATCTCTGTGCCGGACTGGTCTTTTTCGGCATCCCCCACTACGGTGTGCAGTTCAAGTGCCGCGCCGAAGGAGAGTCGATCGATCTCGAGTTCGGCGCCTTTTTCGCCCTCCTGCGGACGCTGACCACCAAACTGAAGGATGAACCGATCAGGGAAATCGAGATTCATTCATCCAATCCCCAGTTCGTCTTTGCTTTCACCGGACGAAGCCCCCATCTCGAACCCGGGAGCGAGAGAGAAAAACTCCTCAAGGAGTATTCTTCGAAATTGAAGATTCAGATCAAGTTCGTCAGCCTGCAGGAGAACCGCGCTTTCGTCTCACCGGCCGACTATCCGGCCCTGCCGACCAACCGCTATGTCGACATGAAACCCGACCCGTTCGACTTCAAAAACATCAAAATCAAACCCTTCCAGCGCGGCATCTACTTGTAAACATCGTGCGTGGTGTACGTCCTCGTGCACGAAGGATCATGAAATCCCACCTGCCGCTCGTCCGGCGTTGCCGACTCGCTTTAGGTGGGCCACAGATTGTGTAGGTCGGAACCCCAGTGGTCCTGACGCAAGCATGTCCGAACCGCAGGGGTTCGGACCTACTTACTCAGTTGAGAGGACACCCGCAACGGCGGCAGGCGGTACACTCGAGCGCCCCCCATACACCCCCGTTGCACATTTTGTGAAATCACCCCCGGCCAACATCCGACGGCGTTTCGTTTCTTCTCTTGTCCACGTCTGCTCGATAGCTCCAACCGCTTGTGCTGCAACGACCACGTCCGGTTTTCACCGAAAAGGCACAGGGCTTGCTTTGCATCAGATCATGAATTCTTCCGACTTGCTGCACATCAGAATACTGCCGATCGAACAGATCTATCCGTTCGAGCAGACGACGGTGAGCGATGACGCACCGTCTGATGAAGATCTCCGTTTTGTTCGCGATCCTTTTCCGGTCACTGAACTGAACGAAGACGGCTTTCTGTTGCTGCAGGACACGGACCGGTTTAATGTTCTGCTTCGCGCCGGACTGCTTCACGTGCCGGCTCAGATAGTAGCGGAACCGGCCCTCAGACTGGTCAGCGAGAAACTCGCCCTGCCGTGGCTGTCCCGAGACACCCTCTCCGATATCGCGGTTCGTCACCCCGATGAAATCATCCCGATTAGTGAAGGCGCCGAGATTCCCGAAGGGTTTGTCTCCGTCTCCTTCCAGTTTCCGGACTGCGATCCGCAGACGGTCCTGCTTCGTTACGACGCCAAAGTGGGCTGTCCCGACGGGCTTCGGCTGCTATTCGATGAATTTTCCACGCTCGGCAGATACGCGCCCGTAGTCAAAGACTCCGGGCGGGCGGATCAACTGCTCAAACCGTCCAGCTCCGCTACCACCCTGACGCTGCCCGGGTTCTCACTTGCCGACCTCCGCATGGCCGCCGCCTCCGAAGATCTGTTCCCGGCCAATCTCATTCGGGTCGTTCCCGAGCTGCGAGTGATAGCCATCGACTTTCCGGTATCGGTGCTGACCTCCGACATCCCGATCGGTGACAAGCAGTCGTTCCTTCACGAGCTCATCTCTTTGCGCGAGCAGGCTAATCGCACCTCGATGGTCGAAGGCCGCGTTTACATCCTCAACCGCTAAAAAAACTTGAACCTTCCCTCAGCCGGGGCGTACTTTGCTCCGTGCTTGCCATCCATATTGACACCTGCCTCAAATGCGGGGGCTGCGTAGCGATCTGTCCGACCGAAGCACTTACGCTTCTGGCCGATGGTATCTCATGCGATCATGACCGGTGTGTGGTCTGCGGTGACTGCACGCTGTTTTGTCCGGTGAGAGCACTGGAGACCGACGATGAATGAACGCTTCGATCTTGTCATCGTCGGCGCCGGTCCGGCCGGACTGACCGCCGGACTGACCGCCGTCGATGCCGGCCTCAAAACCCTGATCCTCGAGAAAGACGAAGAGGTCGGGCGACCGGTCAACTGCGCCGAAGGCGTCATACGCGCCGCCTTCGAACTGCTGTTCGACAAACTGCCGGTGTCCATAGATCGGTCCTGGATTTGCGCCTCGCCGACACGGGGCAGAGTGGTAGCCCCCTCCGGCGCCTACTTCGAGATGAAGCATCACCATGGCGGTCTGATGCTCGACCGTCCGTCATTCGAGCAGTACCTCGCCGCAGCCTTTATCGAGCGGGGGGGAGAGCTTCGCACCCGATGGCGCGCTACCGGGTTAACCTCGATGAACGGCACCTGTCGATGCGTTAATGCCGTCGATCCGCACGGCAAACCGGTCCATCTCGAAGCTCCGGTGTTCGTTGCCGCCGATGGCGTCGAGAGCGTCATCGCCCGCCACACCGGCATCGATACCACGCTCTCACTGCTCGAGACCGAGTCCTTCCTGCAGTACACGCTGACCGATATCGAAGTAGACCCGGATCTGATCGAAGCCCACCTGGGCAACGAGATCGCCCCCGAGTCGTACGCCTGGGTATTCCCCAAGTCAGACCACGAGGCCAACGTCGGGCTCGGCGTCCCGGCTGTGTTTGGACCTCACCGCCCCGTCAAAGACTTTCTCGACAGATTCGTCGCCCGGCGATTCGGCGACGCAAGAATCATTCGCACCAGCTGCGGTACCTCGCCGCGCTACCGCGGACCGGGATTGCTGGCCCGCGATAACCTGCTGGTGGTCGGCGATGCCGCCCGGGTGCTCGATTCCGTCACCGGCGCCGGTATCACCACCGGCATGGAGTCCGGGCGCCTCGCCGCGCTGGCGGCAGCGGCGCTGGTTCGCGACGAAATCCACTCGACCGCCGAACTGCACCAGCTCTACCCCGGCACATTCGTCACGTCACGCCACCGCGAACTCGAATTCATGGGCAGGGTAAAAACATTCCTGAGCAAACTCTCCGATGAAGAGTTTAATGATGTTGTCGAGGGTTTGAGTGAGTACTTTGGGTCGGAGCCGGTCGAGTCGGTCGACGTCTTTGCGACCATGGTCGGCATTATAAGGAAAAAGCCCCGCATTCTGAAGATTGCGAGGCATTTGATATCGTAGAAAGAAAACCGATGGAACGGTTAGCTCAGCTTGTTCACATGATGCGCCAGGCGAGACTTCGTCCGGTCAACATTTTTCGGATGAAGCAGATAACGACCGGCGGCCCTGTCGAGGACGACAATAGCGGCCTGAAGTTTCTTCTGCGCTTCTTCCTTGTTGGTCTCGGTGCGAACATCCTTGATCAGCGAGCGAAGCTGCGACCGGTAAGCGCGGTTTCTGACCCGGCTTTTCTCCGACGTGCGCATCCGCTTGAGACAGGACTTGTGATTCGGCAATGGGTACCCTTTCCTCTGTCAGTTGTATTTTAGCCCTGTAATATAGTCGGCAACAAAACTTTGTCAACTGCCACGCCAAAGAAAAGTTCACTGGTTCGCTCCGCCGGGGTAGTCTCCGGCGCAACCGCCTTCTCGCGGGTCTTAGGCCTTGTCCGGGAACAGGTTATGGCGTATTATTTTGGCGCCTCCATGGCTACCGATGCCTTCGTTACCGCCTTCCGCATCCCCAACCTGCTCCGCGATCTGTTTGCCGAAGGCGCCTTGTCATCAGCCTTTGTACCCGTCTTCAAAGACAAACTCGTGCGAAACGACACCGAGGCCGCCTTTTCGCTGGCCCGTACCGTCCTGACGCTGGTCCTCGTCTTTGTCGGTCTGGTCGTTTTGCTGGGCATGGTCGCCTCACCGGCTATCATTTTTGTCTCGGCTCACGGCTTCACCGAAGAACCCGTCAAGTTCGGCCTGACTGTCGACATGACCCGCCTCATGTTCGTCTACCTGCTCCTGGTGTCGCTCTCCGCCGTGATCATGGGCATGCTAAATTCATTCGGTCGTTTCGGCATCCCCGCCCTTTCACCGGCCCTGTTCAACACCGGCGTGATCGTCACGGTGCTGGCCCTCCATTCGGTGCTGCCTATTCCCATCTATGCCATGGCGATCGGTGTCCTGGTGGGCGGTGTTGGTCAGGTGGTGGTGCAACTGCCCTTGCTCTGGAGAATCGGCTTCCGTTTCCGACCCCAGTTCTCACTGCTTGACGAAGGGGTCAAACGAGTTCTACGACTCTTCACGCCGATGGTTATCGGGCTCTCCGCCGGGCGCGTCAATATTCTGGTGAGCACCCTGCTGGCCTCGCTGCTGGTTGAAGGCTCCATCTCCTACCTGAATTACTCATTCCGTCTCATGCATTTCCCGCTCGGTGTATTTGCGGTGGCCCTTGGCACGGTCGCGCTCCCGAGAGCCTCCGAAGATGCTTCCACCGGCGACATGCATCGCATGACCCGAACTTTCATCCAGGCCATCAATCTGAACTTCCTCGTCATCATGCCCTCGGCGGCGTTCCTTGCTTTCTGGGGAACGGACATCGTCCGCCTGATCTTCCAGTACGGCCACTTCTCGGCCCTCGACACCGAAAACACCGCCCGCGCGTTGCTCCACTACACCTACGGTCTGGTCGGTCTCGCCGCCGTTCGCGTGGTGGTGCCGTTCTACTATTCGCTCGGTGACTCACGCCTGCCGACCCGTATCTCGATTCTGTCGGTGGTCATCAACATCGCGCTCTACTACCCCCTCGTGTGGGGCATGAAACTCGGCTTTGCTGGCCTTGCCGCCGCAACTTCACTTGCGGGATTGGTGAATTTCGCCTTACTTGTCTACTATCTGCCGAGTAAGGGACTGCTCTTCCGGCGCCGTGAGGTGCTGCTCGATGCGGTCCGGATCGGCGTAGCTGCAACATTGTCGGTGTATATCTCCCGCCTCTGGCCGTTTTCGGTGGGCGCGCACCTGCCGGAAGTTTGGGGGAGGGCGGCTGATATCGCTGTAGGCATGGCGGTAGGCGGAATTCTGTTCGTTTTCTTCTGCCTGCTGCTTCGAGTGCGCGAACTGAAACTGCTCCGTGATCGATTCCTCGCGCGCTTCCGGCGCTAGGAGATGAGCCGTAAATATCCCGCCCTCGGGCTGCTCGCCGCAGTCACGAGCGGCCTTGTCATCGCCGATCTGACCGGCCTCCCGAGCTGGCTCTGGCTGACGGTCGCCTTCGCTCTGTCAGTCCTCGGTGCCGTACGCCTGAACACGAGACTCGGCGTGGCCCTGCTGCTGGCCTCGCTTGCCGCCGTCTCCGGTTTCCATTTCGCTCTCAGCTACCAGCACGGCGGCGCCAGACACCTCGAACATCTCATCTCCCCGGACCGTGTTTTCACCATCTGTGGCCGTGTCGCCGACTGGCCTGCCGTCCTCGCCGAGCGAACCGACATCACTCTCGATATCGACTCGCTCGTCGACAACCGCTCGTATCCCGTCGACGGGTCCATCCTCCTCCGCGTCACCGCTCGCACGACCACCCTCCAGCGCGGCGACCGCATCGCCTTTTGCGCCCGCATCTATCCCATCGAACAGCAGAACACCACCGGTCCTCTCAACTACAACCGCTATCTCCGCCTGCATGGCATTTCCGGCGTCGCCTACCTGCCGACATTACTGAACGTCACCATAGACCGCCGGTCCTCGGTCAGCTACTTTCCGTTCGTTGACGCCGTCCGCGGCTACATCGTCGCTTGCTTTACCACCGATCTCAGCCCGACTACCGCCGCCCTTGCCAAAGGTTATCTCCTGGGCGAAACGCGCGATATCCCGATCGATATCTACACCATGTTCCGTGACTCCGGTACTCTCCACGTGCTTGCGGTCTCCGGCTCCAATGTCGCTCTGGTGATCCTCGTCTGTCACCTTCTCATGCGTCCGCTGGGTTGGACACGGGGGAGACGCTACGCGGTGTTGCTCGGCGTTGTGGCTGTCTATGCCGGTCTCTGCTATTTCGAACCTTCGGTGATGCGAGCTTCACTCATGGCGGCGCTGGTCATCCTCGCGAAAAGCGTACGAAGGAAAGTTGATCTGAATCAGATTGTCGCCCTGACCGCCTCGATCATTCTCATCATCGATCCTGCTCAGTTCTTCGACATCGGCTTCCAACTTTCGTTCGCCACCGCCTGGGGACTTATCTTTATCGTGCCGCGCATCACGGTGTTGTTGGAGAAACATCATTCAAGAGTATGGTACCGATGGCTTGTCTTTCCGTTGATCGTCTCACTGGTGGCGCAGGTCGTTTCAACGCCGCTGGTGGCGTTCTACTTCGAACGACTACCACTGCTGTCTGTCCCCGCCAATCTGATCATCGTCCCGCTCGTTTCGATAGGCGTCATGGGCATTACCGTCCTCCCGCTGATCCACCTTGTCTGGCCGATCCTCGGGCAATTCGCCGGCTCTTTGGTCGATCCGCTCCTCCGATTGTCGATCACCGTTCTGCACTGGTTTGGCGGTGAACAACTTCCCGTCATTACGATAACCGGCCTTCTGAGACCGCCCTGGTCGCACTTCACGGTGATAGCCGCGTACGTGTTGATCATCCTTGCCGCTCTCGCCCTGTCGAGTAAACCGCTCCGCCGCTCGCTTGTCTTTGCGACCCTCTCGCTGGCTGTGGTCGGTGCAACCACCGGCGCGATAGTAAATCTTCACGCGCAGCACACCCGCGTATGGGTCGAGCGCCTCCCCGGCGGTGTACTGGTTCTCGCACACGACAACAGCGGCACCGGCGATTTGGTGATCACCTCGGTGATCGACCGCAACTATCCTGTCGACGAGAGAATCATCCTTCCGATACTCAAACGCCAATCGGTAGACCGTCTCCGTACGATCGTCGTTCTCGACCTTCCGTACAATGCCGCCGATGATGTTCTTCGACTCGCAACCGCTACCCGCGCCCGACGACTGCTGGTGCCCCGATCGCTCAGCGCTACCTTCGCCGACGTGCTCGCTGCGGATTCAGCGGATTGCACCTTTGAGCTCGACAGCTTCTCCGGTCGGCCTCCGTTTCCGGATTCACCGGGGTGGGCCGTCGGCGAGGGGGAAGTGCATTTCCGTCAAGCCGATATCCTGGTGACAATTGTCGATCAGGTTCGCCAACACCACCTCGAATCGGCGGTCTCGGGCGGCAGCATACTCATCGTCGGTCGGACCTGGTCGCCGAGCCCCGACGACTGGATCAGGCTGCACTGGGCCGGCTATCAGCTCATGGTGGCAAGTTCAGTCCGTCGCCACCCTGTGGAATCTGCCGGCGCCGACGGAGTTATAGAGGACGAGGGTGCTCCCCTTTACCTCTACGACCTCAAGAAGTTGGGTCCATTAGAGTTGCCTTTCGAATAAACCACCTCCGGAGCGGTGAAAGTCGACCAGAGGCCGGCTACCTTTCGGATTAAGAAAAAGCGCCCCCTTCCCGATAACTTAAGAGAACCGCCGAAAGGATCGGCGGACTCGCAGATATGGGCGCTAACAGGATACTAAAATGAGTCTGTCCGGTAACCTAAAGACCGTATCGTTTCCCGATATTTTGCAGCTGCTGGCCACCGGCAAAAAGACCGGTATTCTCGAGTGCAAGACCGCCACGCGGCAGAAGGAAGTCGCTTTCCGCGACGGCAATATTATCTTCGCCTCATCGGTCAACGCCACCGAGGATTTGCTCGGGAATATGCTGCTCAAGCGTGGCAAGATCTCCAAGGGAGATCTTGAACGCGCCATCACGCTTCACAAGCAGACCGGCCGCCAGCTCGGCACGACGCTGGTCGACATGAACCTCTTCAGCAAGGAAGAGGTTGGCGAGTGTCTGAAGCTGCAGATCGAAGAAATCGTGTACAGCCTGTTCTCGTGGCGCGAAGGCGACTTCATCTTCCACGAAAACACCGCGCCCAAAAACGCTCCTTTCCTGATCGAACTGAATACCATGAACGTCATCATGGAAGGGACCCGGCGTATCGATGAGTGGATGGAGATTCAGAAAGTCCTGCCGCCCGATGACGTCGTGCTTAAGATCAACACCAACCCGAAAGTCAAACGCGAAGAGCTGACGATCTCCATGGAGGAGTTTCGGCTGCTCTCGCTCATCAACGGTGAACGAACCGTCCCGGAACTGATCGACCTCTCGCCGGTCGGCGAATTCGTAACCTGTCGCGCCATCTACCGCCTGATTGTCCAGGGACTGATCGAGTCGGCCGGCAAGCGCGAGGGGAAGACGGAGCAGAAGGAAGATGAGGAAGAGGTCGTCCTGGCGATGATCTTCCGCCTCTACAATCACTGCTTCTATCGCATCCGGACGCTGGTCGAAGATGTTATCGGTCCGGAGAACACCCGTTTTCCGTCGTTCTCGTCGCAGTACCGCACCGGCCTGCTGACTTTTTTCCCGGGCGTCGACCCGGAGTCCGACCTGATGCCGTCGCTCGACCGCTTCCTCGCCGCCGTGCGGGGCATACCGCCGTCGATGCGGTTCCATACGCTCATGTCGGCCCTTGAACGCATGCTCGCCGAGCAGCTTGTTTATGTCTATCAGCTTCTCGGGCACGGCGTATTCCGCGACACCCTCAACGCCGTCAAGAAGGAGATCTCCGAACCGCTGGCCACTCGCCGTGAACTGGTCAAGCGCTTCGGGGTCGACGAGAATTTCTACGGCATTCTCAAGCGCGCAGATAAAACGGTCAAACTGGTTAGAGGATAAACATGAAACGAATAGCATTCCTGAGCGCGCTGCTCGCGCTGGCGTCGACCGGCCGGGCCGAGGCAGCCAATCTTGCGGTCATCACGAGCCCTCCGACACTGTTGAACGGCGCCGTTTTTGTTGTTGCTGTCGGATGTTTGATTCTGTGCATTCAGGTTATGGGCGCTGTCCGCGGCGGGCTTCTCAGCAAGAGCTGGCAGTTTTTCCTGATCGGCTTCGGACTGCTGGCCGCCAGTCAGATCCTGAATGTCCTGCAGACGATCGAAGTGGTCGTGCTGCCGAGTTTCGTCGTCCCGGCCGTTCTCACCGCTATGGCAGCGGTCTTCCTCTACGGCCTTCTGACGACTAAGCGAACGCTGAGTTGACGGTGTTTTCAGTTGACATAACGTAGTGTCAATTCTATAATTACATGATACGAAATATGTCGAAACCGTAAGGTTTTGACTTTAAAAGGATTACCGTACTACAGTCAATGACCGTTACCGCTGACATAGAAGAACGGATTGCCAAGTGCCGACGGATCCTCGACCAGGATCCCAACTCCCAGATCTTCGCGGCGCTCGCCGAAGCGCACCGCAAGAAAGGGGAGCTGGATAAGGCCTTTCGCATTTGCCAGACCGGACTCCGGATCCACCCCTCGTACGGCTCCGCCCATATCGTCATGGCCAAGGTGAATCTGGATCGTGGTATGTACGACTGGGCCGAGGTCGAGGTCAACAAGGCGATCGAACTCGACGGCAACAGCCGCGCGACGGAACTCCTCCTGGCCGAAATTCATATCTACAAGGGTGAGTTCGGCAAGGCTATCCGGCTGCTCAAAAATCTGCATCAGGCCGATCCGACCAACCCGCAGATCAAGAAGCTGCTGGAGATCGCCCAGCGTATTCCGGAAGAGCAGAAAGCGATGGTCCGGGGTAGTGAAGAACCGACGGTGGTGGCCTCGTCGCAGGCAGGCAAGACCGAACAGGCCGATGTTCCCCCCGAGGTGGCCGAGAAGCCGCTGACGTCCGCCGAGGTGCTTACCGAAGCGGTCCGGCTCGACCATCTCAGCGGCGCGCTGTTTGTCGACAATCAGGGTGCAGTAGTCGACTCCGAGTGGTCCGTGTCTTTTGATGCCGCTGAATGCGGACGGGCGGTGGCCGAAGTCGTCAACTTCCTGACCCAGGAGTTATCGCGAACCGCCTTCGGCAAGACCGAGTCATTGATGATCGAGAACCAACTCAGTGTTTTTCAGGTGACGCGCCTCGACTCAGGCATGTTTATATTCGTCGCCGACAGAAAAGTGAATCTGGGCAGTTTCAGAATGAAGGTGTCGGCGCTGGTGGAACGACACCTCGGAAATGAATCAGGAAAGTAAGATGGATGTAACCGGACGAATAGCCCGTCGCATATTGTTGTTTGGAGTTACCGCACTGGTCGTGCCGGTGGCCGTCTTCCCGGAGCAGTTCGGACTGCAACTGGCTCACTTCGCGGCCGTGTACCTGTTCTACGAGGTCGTCTACTACGGTGTGATCAGCTATGTATTCAAGCGGGAAGGCTCACTTGTCCAACTTGCACAGGCCGCCGGTCTCTGCCTCGGATTCCGCCTGGCGCTCGGCGTCCTCTTCGGCATGGTCATCTCCGTGCTGTACGGGATGCAGTTTTCGGTCTCCCTGGCACTTGGAGTCTCGAGCTACCTGCCGACCGTCGCCTTCCAGATCGCGGTAACGCCGTTCATTCTCAAGCCGATAATCGATCAGATCGTCCGGTCGACCCGTCGCTCACGGGTCGTCATCAACAGCCTTGCCACTGAGCCGCAGGAACAACCCGACGAGCCCGAACCGGCGCCGCACAAGGTCGAGGACTTCACCCCGTCGCCCGCCTTCAACCAGACGGCTCGCGAACCGCAAACACCTTTTTACGAGCCCCCGATGGAACGACACACACCTGCCGTCCCGCAGAATCCCGGCGAGATTAATGGATTCGAACGAGCCGTCCGATACATCGGAGAACACGGCGCCGTCTATCTCGCCGCCGTCGTCGATCATGAAGGATTACTGATGGCCAGCTTCCGACGGGGTGAGTTCATCCCCGATGACTGGGCGCCGCTGGCTCTCTTGTTCTACGAATCGAATCGCCGTGTCCTGGCCCGCAACGGTCTCTCCGATCCCGACCGGGTTGATCTGAGACTGACCGACAAGCGTGTCGTCACGGCCAAACAAAGCAACTACTCCCTGATGGTGGTGGCCGATCGTCAGAGCGACGACGTCCTGAATATCCGCATCTCACAGGGACTTGAGATCATATCCAAATACGCAACGGAACGGTACGCGTCCATGCAGGATGGCAACGCGGAGAGGATACATGTATCAGGTACTGAATGAACTGAACAAGACCGCCGGCGTCACGGGCTCCATGGTGGTCGGTAACGACGGTATCGTTATCGCCGCCGATCTCGACGCGCGGTTCGAAGGTGATACGATCGGCGCTCTCGCGGCATCGATTACCTCCAACATCCAGAAATCACTCGATCGGCTCCAGTCGTCACCGCTGACACAGGTCACCATCGAGGCCGAAAGCGGCAAGCTGTTTTTCACCGACGCCGGCATCGGCATACTGGTGGTTACCACCGAACGAGACGTCAACATCGGGCTGATCCGTCTCGAGATCAAAAACGCGATCCGGCAGTTGAAAATGGCCGGCTAAACCGATTGCACAACATCGGGAACAACGATGGTATCTATTAACTACTCTGCCCGCGAGGTCTGCTGCAAGATCGTCTACTACGGACCGGGACTGTCCGGCAAGACGACCAATCTGCAGTACGTGCACTCCAAAGTGCCGCAGAACACGCGGGGCAAACTGATATCCCTGGCAACCGAGGCCGACCGCACGTTGTACTTCGACTTCCTGCCGCTCAATATCGGGTCGATCAACGGTTTGACGGCGAAGTTCCAGCTGTACACCGTGCCCGGACAGGTCTATTACAACGCCACCCGCAAGCTTGTGCTGCGGGGCGTCGATGGCGTCGTGTTCGTCGCCGACAGTCAGCGCGACAAGATGGACGACAACCTCGAATCGCTGTCCAACCTGGAAGACAATCTCGCCGAGTACGGCTACGACGTCAATACCCTGCCGATCGTCATCCAGTACAACAAGCGGGACCTGCCCGGTGTCATGACGGTCGATGAACTCAACGCCCGGCTCAATCCCCGCGGCTATCCGACCTTTGAAGCGTCCGCGACTATCGGCAACGGTGTTTTCGATACCCTCAAACTGATCATCAAACTGGTACTCGACAAAGCCAAGCGCTCAAGCGCGCCGAAATCACGTCCGGCTGCGGTCGTTGAAGCCCAGGCTGCACCTCCGGCTCCGGCGCCGGAACCGACTCCGTATCCGAGTGCTACCCCGCCGCAGGCCCCGGCCGCCGCCGCGCCGCCGTCCGGACAGCCCACGGCTCAACCGGAGCCGTCGTCACTATCCCGGCAGCCTGCCGCGTCGCAGCCGCAGGTCAGTCCACCGAGTCCGTCGGCGTCGCCAGTCGGCCAGTCGGTCCCGCCGGCGAGCCAGTCGCCGGCAGCTCCTGCTGCCGAGGCGCCGGCCTATCGTCCCTATCCGGGTTCGAATCAGCGCGTTCAAACGGTTGCTCCCGAACAACAGCCTGCTCCGGCACAAGCTGCTGCCGGGCCGCAACCACAAACCAACAACGAGACCCCGCCTCAGATGGCTCCTTCGGCCCGCGCCCGGGACGAAGGGAAAAAGCGCGGGTTTTTCAAACGCCTGTTTGGCATTAAATAGTCATCGAGGAGGTCGACATGTCCGATGACAGCCTGATTCTATACGAAGAAGAGATCCAGAAGATAGATGCGCTGTTGTCCAAATTGATCAAAGGCGCCGAGGCCAAGTGCGCGCTGCTGGTCGACAAGGACGGCCATCTGATCACCCGTCAGGGCTTCACCCACTCTCTGGATACAACCGCGCTCGGCGCGCTGCTCGCCGGGTCCTTTGCCTCGACCAAAGAGATCGCCAAGCTGGTGGGCGAACCGGAGTTCTCGGTCCTTTTCCACCAGGGCAAAAAGGACCACATCCACATGAATATCGTGGGCGAACGCTCCATCCTGGTGGTTATCTTCGACGATCGCACGACCATCGGCATGGTCCGGCTCTACAGCAAAGAGTCCGCTCAGGAACTCGCCCGCATATTCGATGAATTGAAATCGAAATCACAGGATGACAGCGGCATCGGCAACGACTTCTCCGATGTGGCACAGGACCGCCTTGACGACATCTTTCAGGACTAATAGTCCCGGAGAAGCAGCGCCGGCAACATCGCCACGCGCGGGGGACGCAAGCGTAGTGCGCCGCGGGTAATCAGCTATGTCTGTCGAACTCAGTTCCATACTCGTTCAGGCCGGGAAACTGACCCAGGAGCAGGCCGAGCAGGCCCTCCTGCAGGCACGCCAAACGAGCGACAAGTTTGAGTCCATCCTCGTCAAGATGGGGGTGGTTTCCTCCGAGGAAGAGGTCGGCAGTTTCATCGGGAAACAGCTCAAAATCGGTACCCTTCGGCTTACCGATATCGAGCTGAATCCCGACATTGTCAAGCTCATCCCGCTCGACATCGCCCGCAAATTCAAAGTCATCGCCATCTCGAAGCTGAACAAGATGCTGCTGGTGGCGATCAGCGATCCCAACAACATCTACGTCCTCGACGCCATCAAGTTTATAACCGGCTGCACCGTCCAGCCCGTCATTTCACCCGAAGAAGCCATCACCAAGGCGATCGACAACTACTACTCCGATGCCGGCGATCTCTCCGAGTTGGTGAAGGGACTTGACGCCGACGGCGACCTCGAGGTTATCGAACAGGAAGACGGCCCGTCGGAGTCCGACCTTCTCTCCGCGGTGCAGGACAAACCGCTCGTCAAACTCGTCGACTCGATCATTACCGACGCCATTCGGATGGGCGCTTCGGATATTCACTTCGAGATGTACGAGAAGAAGATTCGTGTCCGCTATCGTATCGACGGTGACCTGCAGGAGATGGCGCCGCTGCCCTTCAAGTATCGCGCCGCGATTGTCTCCCGTATCAAGATCATGGCCGACCTCGATATCTCCGAGCGCCGCCTGCCGCAGGACGGTCGTATCAAGATCAAGACCGCCGGCCGCCAGGTCGACCTTCGCGTCTCCTGTCTCCCGACCATCTTCGGCGAGAAGGTGGTTATGCGTATTCTCGATCCCGAAGCGCTCAAGCTGGATATGACCAAGCTCGGCTTCCGCGAAGCCGACCTGACCCGCTTCAACGAGAAAATCAACTCGCCGTTCGGCATCATCCTCGTCACCGGCCCGACCGGTTCCGGTAAGACGACCACCCTGTACTCGGCGCTGCAGCGCCTGAATACGATCGACGTCAACATCATGACGGCCGAAGATCCGGTCGAGTTCAACTTCGAAGGCATCAACCAGGTGGCGGTCCGCTCCGAAATCGGCCTGAGCTTCGCCGCCGCCCTGCGCTCCTTCCTTCGTCAGGACCCGGACATCATCATGGTCGGTGAGATTCGTGACACCGAAACCGCCGAGATCGCCATCAAGGCGGCACTCACCGGTCACCTGGTCTTCTCAACCCTTCATACCAACGACGCCCCGTCGTCGGTTACTCGTCTTATCGACATGGGCACGCCCTATTACCTGGTCGCCTCGGCCACCAAGCTCATCCTCGCCCAGCGCATGGCGCGGAAGATCTGCCAAAACTGCAAGGAAGAGATCAATCTGACGCCTCAGCAGGTCGAATCCCTCCGCGTTCCCCAGGAACTCCTCCGTAATATCCGGGCCTTCCGCGGCCGCGGCTGCAAGTCCTGCAACAACACCGGCAAATCGGGTCGAATCGGCCTCTATGAGTGTATGCCGATTACCGACAGGATCGAGCGGGCGATTCTCGATCAGGAGCCGGATACCGTGATTGGTGACATTGCTGTCGAAGAGGGTATGTTTACGCTCCGGATGGCCGCGGTCGAGAAAATGAAACAGGGCCAGATTTCGCTCGAAGAGGTCTTTGCGGTCACCACCGCCTAACTCCCGCCGTCTTTTCCGCCTATTTCCAATCGGCTGTACCGCAACCGCTTACTTGACCGATTTCCACTTCTTCCGGTCAAGATTCGCTACCGCCTTCCGATATATACAATAACACCGAAACCAGCAACGCCGGGTACTCTTACCACAGTGGGAGCATGGAATGATAAATCTGCGCGAACTGCTTGAACAGATGGTGAAAATGGGTGCGTCCGATCTACATTTGACTGTCGGATCACCCCCCGTCGTTCGAGTTGACGGTAGGCTTCAGCGGCTGCCGCATGATATGCTAACCGCCGAGATGACGAAGAAGCTCGCCTACTCGATGCTCAACGAGAAGCAGAAGACCAAGTTCGAGCAGAGCAACGAACTCGACTTCTCATTTGGTATCGAGTCGATGAGTCGTTTCCGCGCCAACATGTTCATGCAGCGCGGCAACATCGCCGTCGCCCTGCGCCAGATTCCCTACAAAATCCGCACCTTCGAAGACCTCGGCCTGCCCAAAGTCATGCAGGATTTCTCCAACCTGCCGCGCGGACTCGTCCTGGTCACCGGTCCCACCGGCTCCGGTAAGTCGACCACCCTGGCGGCTATCATCGACAAAGTCAACCGCGAGCGTCCCGTCCATATCATCACGGTGGAAGACCCGATCGAATATCTGCACCGCCACCAGCTGGCGCTCGTTAATCAGCGCGAGGTGTTCTCCGATACCAACTCCTTCGCCGCCGCACTCAAGTACGCCCTGCGTGAAGATCCCGATGTCGTGCTGGTCGGCGAGATGCGCGACCTGGAGACCATCGAATCGGCCCTCTCGATCTCCGAAACCGGTCACCTCGCGTTTGCGACCCTGCACACCAACTCCTGCGCGGAGACGATCAACCGTATCGTCGACGTCTTCCCGACCAACCAGCAGGAGCAGATCAGAGTCGCTCTGTCGTTTACACTCCAGGCGGTGGTTTCGCAGACGCTGATACCGAAGATCGGCGGTGGCCGCGTCATGGCGATGGAGATCATGATCGCCACGCCCGCCATTCGTGCGATCATTCGCGATGATAAGATTCACCAGCTCTACTCGATGATCCAGTCGGGGCAGAAGTACGGTATGAAAACCATGAACCAGTCGCTGGCGGAGCTGTATCTGACCGGCAAGATTACTATCAACGACGCGATGGGCTATAGCCACAACCAGCAGGAGTTGTCTGAAATGCTGTCGCGCCAAAAAACACCGGCGTTTTCGTAAGTCGATCGTCTGGAAAGGAAGGCGCACATGCCGGATTTTGATTATAAGGGTAAGACGCTGGCCGGTGCTCCCGTGCAGGGAACCCTCAAGGCGAATACCAAGGAAGATGTCGAGCGGGTTCTCCGCCAGAACCGCATCATCGTCCAGTCGATAAACAAAAAAGCAGCCAATATCGAGATCAGAATCGGGACCGGCATCAAGAAAGTCGAGGTCTCTCGCTTCACACGCCAGTTTGCGACCATGATCGGCGCCGGACTGCCGATGGTGCAGTGTCTCGACATTCTCTCCTCGCAGACCGAAAACAAGGAACTCGCCAAGGTCGTTTCCCAGATCAAGGACGGCGTGCAGGGCGGCGCTACGCTTTCCGACGCCATGTCGCGGCACCCGAAGATTTTCGACCAGCTCTATACCAACATGGTCGAAGCCGGTGAGCTCGGCGGCGCTCTCGACGCCATTCTCGTCCGACTCGCCGTCTACCGCGAAAAAGCCGATCAGCTGGTTCGCAAGGTGAAAGGCGCGATGGTCTATCCGTCGGTCATCGTCGTCGTCGCAGCCGGTGTGACCGTCGCCATGTTGACCTTCATCGTGCCGGTCTTTGCCAAGATGTTCTCGGGAGTTGGTTCGGAGCTGCCGGCTCCCACCCAGGTGGTGCTTGGTATCTCCAACTTCCTACGCGACAATATCCTGTTTATGCTGATTGGTATGGTGGCCGGCATCGTCGCGTTCATCTACTGGAAGAAGACCCCCGGCGGCGCCCTGCTCTTCGACAAGATTCTCCTGAAAACGCCGGTATTCGGTACCCTTGTCAAAAAGTCGTCGGTGGCGCGCTTCACGCGAACTCTGTCGACCCTGCTGTCGTCCGGCGTGTCGATCCTCGAAGCCCTGGAGATCACCGCCAAGACGTCAGGCAACCGGGTCGTCGCCAACGCCATCAACAAGTCGATGCTTGCCATCGCCGAAGGTGACACCATTACCGGACCGCTCAAACAGACCGGGGTGTTCCCGCCGATGGTTACCCAGATGATTGGTGTCGGTGAAAAAACGGGCGGTCTCGACGACATGCTCAACAAGATCGCCGACTTCTACGACGAGGAGGTCGACGAGGCGGTTACCGCGCTGACTTCGATTATCGAACCGATCATCATCGTCTTTATGGGCGCCGTGATCGGCGGTATTCTGATCGCCATGTATCTCCCGATGTTCGACATCATCGGCAAGATTTAAAAAACGGATGGCTCCGATGCTCGGAGGCCGTACACAAACCGAACTCGAGACGGCACCCTGCGGGGTGCCGTTCGTCTGCCTATGAACGAACGCGCCGATAAAGACAACAACCGGCTGGCCTGGTTTGTACCCCTGCGCCTGGCCCTTTATGTTATCCTGTTCCTGGTCGTCGTGCTGTGGATGGGATACCCCGGCTATTTGCGCCTGCCGTTCGTTGTCTATTCCGCCCTGACCCTGTTGCTGACCCTGAGCCTCTTTTACGAACCGAAAGTCAGGCTCCAGACGGCCACCAACACCGTCGTTCTCCTTCAGTTCATCGCCGAGATAGCGATCGAAGCGGCGATAATCTATGCCACCGGCAATGTCAATTCGCATTTCTCGGTGCTGTTCATTCTTACCATTGTCTCGGCAGCGCTTGTCTATCGACTGGTCGGCACCTTCCTGGTTGCATCGGTGGTCTCGGTTCTCTACTGCTACATCATCTGGCTCGGGCTTTACAACGCGGGGGAGACCGCCGGCGCCAGGGTTCTGGAAACGATCTTCGCGGTTCGCGACTCGGTCTTTTATGCCATCTTCCTGCATGTCGCGATTTTCTATCTCGTTGCCTTCATGTCGGGGTACCTGGCCGACCGGCTCCGCTTCGAGGCCCGGGCACTTGCCGACACCTCCAGCGAACTGCGGCGCGCGCGACTCGAGACCGACGATATCCTGCGAAACCTCAATTCCGGCCTGCTGACCATCGACAGCCAGGGCTGCGTCATTTACTTCAATCAGTCCGCCGAAAAAATCCTCGGCTACCGGGAAGAGGACGTCAAAGGGATTCTCTGCGACGAAGCCTTCGCAGAGAGAATGCCCGAACTTTCCCAGAGCCTGCGGCAGGCGCTCAGCTCGCTCACCGATGAGCCGAGACGTGAGATCTCGATCATCTGCCGCGACGGCCACACCGTTCCGCTCGGATTGTCGACATCCGTACTCATCGAAGAAACCGGTGCGCCGCGCGGCGTCATCGCCATTTTCTCCGATCTCACCGAAGCGAAAGCGCTCGAAGCCAAGGTTCGTGCCGCCGACAGGCTGGCCGCCGTCGGTGAACTCTCGGCATCAATCGCGCACGAGATACGCAACCCCCTGGCGGCCATCTCCGGTTCGGTCGAAGTGCTGGCTAACGAGTTGAAACTCGACGGTTCCAACGATCAGTTGATGCAGTTGATAGTGAAGGAATCCCATCGCCTCAGCAAGATTCTCAGCGATTTCCTGTCCTATGCCAGGATCGGACGCGCCTCTTACCAGAAGGTCGACCTCAACCGCGTGATCTATGAGGTCATTGATCTGGTCCGCCACCACGAGTCGTATACTCAGGAGATCGATATCGAAGTTCAGGGGGATGAATCGATCACCTACGTTGTCGGTGACGCCGACCTTTTCAAGCAGCTGCTTCTCAATCTAGCCATTAACGCCGTTGATGCCTTCGACGGCAGTGAAGGCCGCATCCTCTTCCGGTTAGAAGACGATGAGTCTCGCCGTCTGATTCGACTCTTTGTCGAAGATAATGGTCCGGGAATGTCACCCGAAGTGCGCGAGCGGCTCTTCGAGCCTTTCTATTCCACCAAGAGGCAGGGGACAGGACTGGGCCTTGCCATCGTACACCGTATCTGTTCGATGCAGAAACTCGATCTCGACGTTTACTCGCGGCTCGGCGAAGGTACCCGATTTTCGATCGATTTTCGCCGGTTTGCCCCTCAGCTCGCTCCCGGCGCCACTGCCGAACAGCCCGCGCAACCGGTTCTCCGCGGCTGAACACCAAGCCTTTTGCCTTGATTTTCCCCCTCCGTTGTATAACTTACATCCCTGTTTCAGCAACTGGAGAACCATATGCGAGCACTGTGCTATACGATTTGCGGATTTTTCGTTATTCTCAGCCTCCTTGTCGCCTGCGGTCAGACGCCGGTGATCACCGATGAAAACAAAAGCACCATCGATCAGCCTCTCGCCTGGGGTGACGGCTTCACGATCCCGGCCAGCCATGTGTTTGACCGCATGCAGTTTGCCGAGATCGGCAAACCCGGCGGTATTCTGCCCGAAAGTGAGGTGCGACGCTTCCTCGATACGCTCCTGCTCGACACCCTCACCGGCCTCGAGGCGAACAACGTCAATCTTCGCGATCACTATCTCGCCTGGTGGTCCTATCGCCTTCGCTATCAGGATTTCGCCATCAAGGCGTTCTTCGATGAGATGATTCGCTACAAGATATTCGCTGACTCCGCCGAAGTTACGGATTTCTACGAAACCCACAAGGACCAGTTCTCCTACTCGGAGCAGGTGGAGCTCTACCACATCCTGATTTCTCCGCAGGTGCTCGCCATCGGGCCCGACTCCAGTATCTACGGGGTTCTCGATTCAGTGGCCCTTGACCAGGCGGCGCGCGACTACGCCTTTGCGATCTACGATTCCATCCAGGCCGGGGAGCCTTTCGAAGACCTCGCCATGCGCCACTCGCACGATCAGATATCGGTTCTCGGTGGAGGATATCTCGGATGGACGCCGCGCGGGCGGTATATCGACCCCTTCGATTCGGTCGCCTTTGCCCTCCAACCGAGCCAGACCGCGGCTCCCTATCGCGACCGCGACGGCTGGCACATCGTCATGATTTCGGACCACGTTGATGAAGGTCCCGCACCGCTTTCCGAACAGCGCGTCTGGGACGGCGCCCGCGACATGGTGATCGCCGAGAAAGTAGCCGTCCGGAGCCAGGAAGTCGTCGACAGCCTTATGACCGGTGTCGGCTTCGAATTCAACACCGACCTGCTCGATTCCAGCTCCGCGTGGATCGATGACACCGTCTGGGCGGCTGTTGTCATAAGTCCCGATTCGCTTTCCTGGCGCGATACACTCGACTTCCGCTTCCTCAAAAACTACGAGACCGAGTACATCATGCGTTACGGACAGGCCTCGCTCAACCAGACCATCAAGCGAAGCCTGCTCTACCAGATCGGCCGCCGTTTCGTCGTCATGCGAGCCCTCGACAGCAGCGGACTCGCCGAACGCGACTATATCAAGGCCGAAAGACGACGTCTGCGCCACCAGGCGGCCAAGTCCGTCCTCCAGTCGAGCCGCTTCGATGTTGCCTGGCAGCCCTCTGAGGAAGAAATCAAGGCCTACTTCGACAGCCACATCGACGAGTTCCAGACCGACAAACCCCTGACCGTCGCCGTCATCACCGCTAATGACTCCGTGCTGGCCGTCTACCTGCGGGATCTCGCCAATTCCGGCTATGAACTCGAAGATCTTGTGGAAAACTACGTGCCGCGCGACGAGGGCATGGAAGCTTCCCTCCGGCCGGTTACTCCGGTCGGCCCGTCCGATCTGCCCGCACCGCTCTACACGGCGGCCGTCGGCACCCGGGCCGGCGCCACGTCCGACGTTACCCGGATCGATGACAGCACCTTCGCGATCTGTAAGGTCTTCAATCGCAGAGAATCCAGGTCCTTCGATCAGGTCCGCGGGTCCATTCTCTCGACCCTGGTCCAGCAGTACCGGCGTACCAGTGTCGAGCAGGTTTATCAGTCGCTGAAAGACAAGTACCACGCCCGGACAGCGGAAACACTGCCCAAAATCAGGCTCCGTCCCTACGTAGAGCGAACCAGGACCCCGATCGAGTGACGCCGATGCCGGCTGTCCAGCGAAGGCAGGAAGCTGACCAGATCAGCTTCACACACGAACTCTGGCGCAAGGGCACCCACATGGGCGCCCTTGTGGTACCCGCTGGCTACTACATTTCCGGGCTCGACAAGTACGAGATGTCGATGATCATGGTACCTGCCTTTTTGGCAATGGTCCTCATCGACATCGCCCGCCTCCGCAACTGGATCTTCTGGCGCGGCTTCGCCAGCAAGTTCCTCTCACCGATCATACGCCCCCACGAAAGCGCCGGCGACTTCACCGGAGCCTTCTACATCCTCGGTTCCATGTGTGCAAGTATTGCTTTATTTCCCAAGCCGGTCGCTATTGCCGCCCTGTCATTTATAATCGTCGGTGACACGTTCGCCGCACTCATCGGCCGCAAATTCGGCAGGCACCGCTTCAAAGGGAAGTCGATCGAAGGCTCTCTCGGCTGTCTGTTTGGCACCTCACTGGTCGCACTCGCCATGTCATTTTTCGGACTGTCACTTCTGACAGGTCTTGTCGGAGCCGTCGTCGCCACCGTCACCGAAGCGGTCTCCTTCGACATCGACGATAACGTCTCCGTGCCGCTTGTTTCCGGTCTTATCATGTCGATTTTTCCCCTGATTTTGTAACGCCCCTGAATTTTCTCTTGTCCTAATCTGTATAATATTTGTAAATTATCAGTGAGGGAGATCAAGTTCACTCCTCGCTTGCAAGGAGGTCCTATGTGCAAAGGCACAGTCAAGTATTTCAATGAACATCGAGGATGGGGAATTATCGGATCGGTTGAATCCGATCAGGACGTCTACGTCCACCACACTGCCATCAACATGGAAGGTTTCCGAACCCTCAAGGAAGGGCAGAACGTGCAGTATGATATTGTCCTGACGACCGACGGTCCTCGTGCTCATAACGTGACCGTTGCCAATTAGTAGGACAAGCCAAGTCTCAGGAAAGGCCGCCCATCGGGCGGCCTTTCTTCTTTGCCCCTTGCGCATTCCCCGAAAAACCATTGCCAACCCCGCCTCCCGCGATTTTCTTGCATCACAATGAACTACCACCACGCAGGACACTACGATGGACTTTATTGATCTCCGCTCCGATACCGTCACCAGACCGACCCCGGAGATGCGCCGGGCAATATTCGAAGCCGAAGTCGGCGATGACGTCCTTGGCGATGACCCCACTGTCAAGGAACTTGAACGCTATGTCGCTGATCTCTTTGGCCGCGAGGCCGCCCTGTTTGCCCCGTCGGGCACCATGGCCAACCAGATCGGCCTCAAAGTCAACTCGCAGCCGGGCTGGGAACTGCTCTGCGACCGCGAGTGCCATGTCGTCAACTATGAATGCGCCGGCCCGGTTGTCCATTCCGGCCTGCTCATCAATCTGCTGACCACCGACAAGGGCATGATCACCGCCGACATGGTTCGGGCCAACATCCGCGAGCTCAACCTCCACACCCCCGAAACCAAAATGGTGGCGCTTGAGAATACCCACAACCGCCACGGGGGGACCATCCTGCCGCAGGACGAGATCCTCAGGGTCCGCGAGGCGTGCGATGAGTTCGGGCTGGTGCTGCACCTCGATGGCGCCCGCATCTGGAACGCCCACGTCGCCACCGGGATGTCTCTGCCGGAGCTGGTCAGGCCCTTCGACTCGGTTTCCGTCTGTCTCTCCAAAGGCCTCGGGGCGCCGGTCGGCTCGCTGATGCTCGGCTCGGCCGAGTTCATCCAGAAATGCCTTCGCCAGCGCAAGCTGTTCGGCGGCGGCATGCGCCAGGTCGGCCTGCTTGCGGCCGCCGGCCTCTACGCGGTCAAAAACAACATCCCGCGTCTGGCCGAAGACCACGCCAATGCGAAATATCTCGCCGAACAACTCGGCGCACTCAACTCCTTCACGATCGACATGGACCGCGTCCAGACCAACATCGTCATCCTCCAGCTCAACATGGAGATGAACTCCAAACAGCTCCATGAGAAACTGAAAACGGTCGGCGTGCTGGCCCTGCCGTTTGGACCGAAAAAGATGCGGCTGGTGACGCATCTCGATGTTTCCCGGGCCCAGTGCGAGACGGCCGTCGAGCGAATCAAAACGATTCTCGACTGACGGCATCCATGACCAACAGCCTCACCATCCTCGGTTGCGCCGCCAATCGGCAGATATCCGGACTCGACAACAACGTCACGTCGGGTTATCTGCTGAAAGTAGGGGAGAGACTGGTCCTGTTTGACTGCGGCGGCGGCGTCACCGGCGCGTTTCTTCGGTATGGCTTCGACTTCACCAAGGTGAGCGAAATCTTTATCAGCCATACCCACCCGGACCACGTCACCGACCTGCCGCTTTTCGTCCAGTCCATTTACCTTACGAAACGCAAAGACAGACTTGGTCTGTACCTCCCCGAAGACTTCACCGAGCCGTTCGACCGCTACATGCGCGCGCTCTATATGTTCCCCGAGACCTTCCCGTTTGAGTTTACGGTCGAAGGCTACCACGGCGCGATCACGCACGAGGGCGAAGGCTACACGATCCGCACCATCCCCAATTCGCATCTGAGCCGCTTTGTCGAACGGGTCGACAAGTTCGGCGGCGACAACAAACTCCTCTGCCACTCTTTCCTGATTGAGGTTGCGGCAGGGCAGAGTTCGACGGGTCCGACCAAAGCGTTCTACTCGGCCGACCTGGCCTCCTTCGAAGAGATCAGGCCGTATCTCGATGGCTGCGCGTACGTGCTGGTCGACTCGACTCATGTCGACGCCGACCGGATTCTCGACTACATGAAAGACGCCGATATCGGCACGATGATTTTCACGCACCTCGGCGACGAAAACGAGATCGCCCGTTTACGCGAGAAGATCGCCCGCTCCGGTCTCGACCGCGTCCTCCTGGCCGAACCCGGGATGACGCTGGAATTGTAACGTCGCTTCAACCGATGTGCGTAGTGTACGTCCTCGTGCACCACGGAGCCTTTCGCAGATAGTCGCGTAGGCCGAGGCTGCTTGCAGCCCGGCTTCTGTCAGGTCGCAAGCGACCTGACCTACTCGCCACGCCTTCAGAAATCCAAAACATCGTTGTACCATCCTGTCCGCGTGCCGCTTACGGCGAAATGGGTTTGTTTCGTTATTTTTTAGGGTTAAAAAACATCTCTTCCTCCCTATAAGCGCGAAGCATCGACCGCGCACACACATGTCCTTACAAAGGCGGGCAGTTTTCGGTTTGCCTGCGATTTGGTAGTGAAATTGCGGAGGGCAGTCGTAGGGCAGGACCCAAGTGCGAAGCACGAAGCGGTCCTGCCACGATCACAGACAGAACGAAGTTCTGTCATTCCCTCGGAAGAGGGAATCTATCCGGGAAGATTCGTAGGTCCGAACCCCCGCGGTTCGGACTTTCGCATCGAGTTGCGATTCGACTCGCTTGTGGCCCACCTAAAGGTCGCCTGCGGCGACCGGCAGGTGGGAGTCTACTATCTCGCGGAGCCGACCGTTGGACGAGTAGCGCACCCCACCTGTCGCTCCATCCGCCCCCGGCGGATTCCGCTATAGGTGGGCCACGAGAGATGAGTACGAGTAGGCCGAGGCTGCTTGCAGCCCGGCTCAGGAAATGTGAAAGGTCACGTGGTACAAGAGGACGTACACCACGCACGATCGAAAGGTCACGTAGTGCACGAGGACGTACACCACGCACGATCGAAAGGCCACAAGAGATGAGCACGAGTGGCCCGAGGCTGCTTGCAGCCCGGCTCCTCAACAAGAAGTGGCGTCAGGCGGGGTCGCCTGACGCCACTCTAAAGGTCATTGGTCGGGTGGCCCACCATTTATGGTGGGTTTCAATTGTCCGCTCAGCCCTTCATCGATTTGAAGAACTCGCGGTTCATCTTGGCGATACCCTTCACGCTGATCTCTTTCGGGCAGACCGCTTCGCACTCGTAGTAGTTCGTGCAGTTGCCGAAACCTTCCTTGTCCATCTGCGCGACCATCGCCTTCACGCGCCGTTCGGCCTCGACCTTCCCCTGCGGCAGGGCCGCCAGCTGGGCGATCTTGGCGCCGACAAACAACATCGCCGAGGCGTTTTTGCAGGCCGCCACACAGGCGCCGCAGCCGATACACTGCGCGAAATCCATCGCCTCGTCGGCGTCCGACTTCGAAATCGGAATCGCGTTGGCGTCGGGAGTGCCGCCCGTGTTGACCGAGACAAATCCGCCTGCCTGGATAATACGATCGAATGCGGAGCGATCGACAATGAGGTCTTTGATAACCGGGAACGCCTTCGCCCGCCACGGCTCGATATAGATTTCATCGCCGTCCTTGAAGTGCCGCATGTGCAGCTGGCAGACGGTGGTGGCGCGCTCCGGTCCGTGCGGGATGCCGTTGATGACCAGCGAACACATCCCGCAGATGCCTTCGCGGCAGTCATGGTCGAAATGAATCGGATCGATACCCTTGCCGATCAGGTCCTCGTTGACAACATCGAGCATCTCGAGAAACGACATGTGTTCGTTGATGTCGGTGGCCTGGTAGGTCTCCATCCGTCCTTTGTCGGTGGCGTTTTTCTGGCGCCAGACGTGTAAGGTCAGATTCATTATTTGTAGCTCCTTGTCGCCAGTTCCACGTTCTCGAATTTCAGCTCCTCTTTGTGGAGCCGAGGGGCCTGACCCTCACCGGCGTACTCCCAGGCCGCGACATAGCAGTAGTCCTTGTCGTTGCGCAATGCCTCACCTTCTTCAGTCTGGTGTTCTTCGCGGAAGTGGGCGCCGCAGGACTCATCGCGGTCGAGTGCGTCGTGACACATGATCTCGGCGAACTCCAGGAAGTCGGCCACGCGGCCGGCTTTCTCCAGCGACATGTTCATCTCGAGTCCTTCGCCGAGGACGTTGACATCGTTCCAAAATTCCTCGCGAAGTTTCGGGATCAATTCCAGACCTTTGCGCAGGCCGGCATCGTTGCGCGCCATGCCGCAATAGTCCCACATGATCTTGCCGAGCTCGCGATGGAAATGGTCGACGGTCTTCGATCCCTTGATCGAAAGCAGTTGCTTGACCTTGTTGTTGAGGTCCTCTTCGGCCTTCTTGAACTCGGCATGCTCTTCGGTGATTCCCGACGGACCGGTGCGGGCGAAGAAGTCGCCGATCGTATAGGGAAGCACGAAGTAGCCGTCGGCCAGCCCCTGCATAAGCGCCGAGGCGCCCAGCCGGTTGGCGCCGTGATCCGAGAAGTTGGCTTCGCCGATCACGTGCAGCCCCGGGATGTTGCTCATCAGGTTGTAGTCGACCCACAGCCCACCCATGGTGTAGTGCGAGGCGGGGAAGATGCGCATCGGCACGGAGTACGGGTCTTCGCCGGTGATACGCTCGTACATCTGGAAGAGGTTGCCGTAGCGATCCTCGATAACGGCTTTGCCGAGCCGGTTGATGGCGTCGGCGAAATCGAGATAGACACCGCGTCCGGTCTCACCAACCCCGCGACCTTCATCGCAGACCTCTTTCGCAGCCCGCGAAGAGATATCGCGCGGGGCGAGGTTGCCGAAACTGGGGTATTTACGCTCGAGGTAGTAATCGCGTTCGTTCTCCGGAATGTCACCCGGCTTGCGATTGTCGCCCTTCTTTTTCGGTACCCAGATGCGGCCATCGTTGCGGAGCGACTCGGACATCAGGGTGAGTTTCGACTGGTAGTCGCCCGAGACGGGGATGCAGGTCGGGTGGATCTGCGTGTAGCAGGGATTCGCAAACAGGGCGCCTTTTTTGTAGGCGCGGTAAGCCGCCGTGACATTGCATCCTTTGGCGTTGGTCGAGAGATAGAAGACGTTGCCATAACCGCCGGTAGCCAGCACCACCGCATCGGCGGCGAACGACTTCACTTCGCCGGTCACCAGATTGCGGGTGATGATACCGCGTGCGACACCATCAACGAGGACGATATCGAGCATCTCGTGGCGGGAGTACATCTTCACCTTGCCGAGTCCGATCTGACGGGCGAGGGCCTGGTAGGCCCCGAGCAGAAGCTGCTGACCGGTTTGGCCGCGCGCGTAGAAGGTACGGGAGACCTGCGCGCCGCCGAACGAACGGTTGGAGAGCGTGCCGCCATACTCGCGGGCGAACGGGACACCCTGGGCGACGCACTGGTCGATGATTTCGGTGGACACCTGCGCGAGGCGGTATACGTTGGCTTCGCGGGAGCGGAAGTCGCCGCCCTTGACGGTGTCGTAGAAGAGCCGCCAGATCGAGTCACCGTCGTTCTGGTAATTCTTGGCGGCGTTGATTCCGCCCTGTGCGGCGATCGAGTGCGCGCGACGAGGGGAATCCTGAAAACAGAAGCACGATACCTGGTAGCCCAGTTCGGCCATCGATGCGGCAGCCGAAGCGCCGGCAAGGCCGGAACCGACAATGATCGCGCGATATTTACGTTTGTTGGCCGGGTTGACCAGCTTCATCTCGAAGCGGTGCTTGTCCCACTTTGCCGCAAGTGCTCCCGACGGTACTTTGGTTTCGAGCTGCATGACTTACATCCCTCCCTTCGGAAGGTTGACAATACCGGCAAGGATCGACAGCGGTATCGAGATATATCCAAGAAAGAGAATGACCGAGAGGGTGAGGCCGATCTTGTCGAGGGTCGGTTGTGTCTCCGGCTTGTTGAGTCCCATCGACTGGAACATGCTCGTCACACCGTGGCTGAGGTGATAGCACAGCAGGCCGATCGCGATGATGTAGAGGAGCGAAACCCAGACGTTCTGGAAACCGAGGATCATCATCGAATAGACATCGTGCCGACCCTGGGCATCGACCAGTGTCTTGAAGGCCGGGTTGGTGGCCTGCACCGTGAAGTGGGCCAGGTGATATCCAACAAACGAGGCAATGATCAGGCCGGTCCAGATCATGGTGCGCGACGCCAGCGACGCCTTTCGGTACTTGCGATAGCTGTACGGCTCAGGTCGGGAGGCGACGTTCTCCAGCTTGAGCTTGATACCCTCCCAGATATGAATGAGGATAAACAGGATCAGAAAACCTCGGATGACCCAGAGGAGCGGTCCGAGATTTTGAAGTGTTTCGGCGTAATGGTTGATTTGGTCCTGTCCCAGAAAAATCTGCAGGTTGCCCACCATATGGCCGATCACAAACAACAGGGCAACAAGCCCGGAAACGGCCATAAGATACTTCTGTCCCAGGGAAGTTTTGGTGAGGGCGTGGACAACCGTAGAAGATCGAGACGTCGCAACAGTGCTCATAAACATATCCCTCTTGGTTGATAATAGGCGATTATATAGCGTCCTGTTTGGGCAGTCAAACGAAAAATGTAGCAACTACTTAGGCCCGAACGAGCGGGGCCGGGCCCGGCGACTGGAATGGCGAAAATGTCGGTCGGACAGGCCCGTATAGGTGTCCGGTAAGATGAGTGTTTCGATGAAAAAAACCGTGGCTCCAACGGTATGTCCGAGGCGTATAACACCGGAGACGGAGTGCGGCAGGGATTGACACCTGCCGATCCGTTTCGTATTATAACTGTTCTTCACTTCTAATTGTGTCGCGGCTGGAAATTAACGACTACTATTTTCTGCAATAACAGGAGTCCTTCATGCGTCCACAGAAAACGATCATCCTCGCCGTCGCCGTATGTCTGATGATTGCGGCGTTTGCCGTTGCTCAGGAGAAGGCGGCGAAACCGAAACTTGAAGCGCCCGCCATCGAACTGAAAATCTCCGGACCGGGCGCGGTTGATGCCGGCACGATCAAGGCCGGCGAGCCGGTGAACTTCGACCTGTACTTCTCCAACGATAAAGACCGCCGCGGCTTCTCGGCCGGATTCAAGATCTTCTCGAATGACATCGCACAGATCGTTCATCTCGCAGACTCCGGCAACGGAATCAACAAGGCGGGCGACGTCAAAGGCTTCAACGGTTTTGAGGATAAGTCGGTTTTTGATCTCGGCGGCGTGTGGGTCTCGGAGCGCAGCTGGGACGGCAAACTGCCGGACACGGTTGGATTCGGCGGTGTGACCGTCCGTACCATGTACGAGCCGCATGATTCGCAGAAAGTCATTTCATGGAGTGCGAAAGTTATGGGCGAAGGGACACTCGTTGTTGACAGCTCATTCTTCCCGCCGGGTGGCTATTGGAAATACGGCAACGAAGAGAAGGCTGCCTGGGGCGGACCGTATACCTTCAAGGTCGTTAAGTAGTACGGATAGATACAAAGCCCGCCGGACGGCGGGCTTTTTTTTGTTCTATGAGAATGCACACGACACTCGTGATCTTCGCGCTGCTTGCGGTTTCGACGGCAGGCGCTTTCGCCGCCGACTCGACCGGTGTGGATCAGGCGCAGCCGCGAATTGCTCTGTACCTGCCACGAGTCGTGGCGACAGCGGACCAGGTCGTAGACACCCTCACGCTCAGCGTGCAGGCTGGCTCGTCCGAAGTGGCCGGTTTCGATCTCAAGATCGGATGTGACAGCAGGCTGGTGAGTATACTCGAGATTCTGCCGGGTGAAATCCCGGACTCGTGCCGGTGGGAGTATTTCGACGCGCGGGACCTGTATGATCAGTACGACCCGCTTCAACCGTTCTCGCTCTGGAAAGTGATCGGCCTTGCAAAAGCAAGCCCCGGTCCCGAAAAGCCGGAGTGTCTCGGATTCGATCGCAAGGCCGGCCTGGTCGATATCGTGGTAGCGTACGATGCAGAGGCGTTTACGCTGGACACGTCGGTCTCGCTGTTTTTCTACTGGGAGGAATGCCGGGACAATGTCATCTCCGACAAAAAAGCGCTTAAAGCCCTCATGTCGCACCAGGTGTTCAACTACTACGGCTCAGCGATGGAGCCAGAGGAAGGGTTTCCGTCGAGGACCGGTTCGCCGCGCCAGTGTATCGACATGACCAAGCGCAACCACCCGCTTCGCGTGGTTGACTTCCACAACGGTGGAGTGGAATTCACATTGATCGGGACTGAGGGGACCGCTGACAGCTCGGCCGTGAGTGATACCGCCACGAGCGAGTCGGAATAGTCGGGCTACTTCAAGTATATCAGCTTGATTATCTGTGACTGGGTCGCGGAGCGCAGTTGCGCGAAATAGATTCCACTTGCCTGCGGGCTGCCAAAATCATCGGCGCCGTCCCAATGATACTCGAAATCTCCCACTCCAAAATTAGACTCTGCCAGCCATGCAATCTCCTGACCGAGAACGTTGAATATCTTGAGACTCAGACGTTGGCTTTCGAGGCTGGTAAACCGTATCTGGGTTGAGCCGTTGAACGGGTTGGGGTAGTTCTGATGCAGCATGAACGTCGGCGGCAGCTCCGGTTCGGCTCCGGCGTGTGCGCTTCTTTCTGCAAACGCCAGGTCGAAGCGGTAGACCACCATGGTGTCGGAGATGAAACCGATCAGATGTATCTCTGGTTGGTGCTGGTTGGTCTCGAACAGTGTCCACGATGCGATCGGCTGGTCGAATGCCAGGGAGTCGATGAGTTCTCCGGTCCAGCTGTCAAGAATGATCACGGACTGATCAGCGATCATGCCGGCAACGAAATGCCTGTTCTGTGAGACAAGAGTAAACTCACACGCCGGCATCTCCCGATACCATACTTCGCGCGGCCGGCCGCTCGACAGATCATAGCAGCCGACATGCGGTCGCCGCCCGGGATAGAGCCCGGCCAGATCTTCCATGTCACCGGCGCACAGGACCTCATCGTTCGGCATCCAGGGGAGAAAGTCGGCGATCAGCATCGCGCTCACCACGCCCCCATCGCTTTTGATATCGGCCAACGTGCGACCATCGACCGTCGATATCCCAAACTGCTGCCACTTCTCGGCGCCCGTGCTGTTGACGGCTGATACGCTGTACTGCCAGGAGGAAAGGTGGTCGTCGACCCACGCCATCTCCAGCTCGTCGTCATCGACCAGATCCCCGACCACCAGCCGCGAGACATTGCGGCGGAGGACCTCCTCGCGAAGGTCGCCGCTCAGCAGGGCGCAGTAGGGGAGGTGCTGCTCGGACCACCCGATCTTCTCGTCGATAATCTCGCTGACAACCGTCTCGACAAGCACGCCGTTTCGAGTCTCGTCTATCGGTACGATGGAAAGCGAGGAACTGCGAATCGAAGTGGCAGCCAGCGATAGAAACTCGAGCGGGACGGCGATTTCCAGGGCCACTTCACCTCGCGTCACGCGGTAGAGGCGGATCTCCTGATCGGCGCCCTTGTCGGCGATACGCAGTACATAGAGAAGGAGAGAACTGTCGGTGGGATCGATACGGTGCGCCGTGCAGATAGGTCTCTCGGCCTGAGGGATGATCAGCGGCCCGCTGCTCCAGCGATCGAGCACGACTTCGCGTGCGGCGGAATCCGCATACACGAACCCGTCGAGTTCTCCATCAGCCCCGATCAGGGGGGAGACATGCGCAAGCGTCGAACCGGACCACACGTTCTGATATTCCAGATCGTAGGAGCCGGCCACTGCAGATATCGAAGCTATGAAGAAAAAAACAGAAATCGCCGTGAGCACTTTTGCCATAGGCAAGTCCCTCGAGTTTCCTATAAAGACTCCCGGCGGACATCAATTGTAAAGTTTTAACAATCAAACAACGCAGAGAATTCCATCGACATTGCCAAGCGCCTGCCTGACAGCGAGTTGTATGCGCTTGATTAGTGTTGACATTGGAACGCCGGGGCGTATTTTGTCTCAAACATCCAAACGGCCGCCCCCGGCCGCTTTTTTTGATAAAGGATTGCTTTATGCGACTGTACGAATACGAAGGTAAACAGCTATTTAGCCAGGCGAAGATTCCTGTCCCCGAGGGCCGGCTGGCTGCCTCGCCACAGGAAGTATTCGACTGTGTGGCCGAGATGGATCAGCCGGTAGCAGTTAAGTCGCAGGTGCTCACCGGCGGACGCGGCAAAGCCGGCGGGATTCGGTTGGCCGACGGGGCCAACGAAGCGCGCACCGAAGCCGAGGAGCTGTTCAAACTGAAGATCAAGGGCTTCCCGGTGGAGCGCGTACTGATAGAACCGAAACTGGCGATCAAGCAGGAATACTATATCGGCGTCACCATCGACCGCGCCAACTACAAGCTGGTCGTGATTGCATCGGGCGAAGGGGGTGTGGATATCGAAGAGACTGCCGCCAAAACGCCCGAGAAGATCGTCCGCAAGGCGTTCTCCATTAACGAGCCACTGTACATGTTTGATGCTATGGGGATCGCCAGGAAGATTGGTATCCCGCACCCGCTGCTGAAAGACGGCGCGGGCATTATTGTCAGGCTCTACAACCTCTTCAAGAAATACGACGCCAAGCTGGTTGAGATTAACCCGCTCGTTCTGACGGCCGAGGACAAACTGATTGCGGCCGACAGCCGGGTGTCGCTCGACGACGACGCGGTATTCCGCCACGCCGAGCTGAAAGAGCTTGGGATCGAGAAGCGTCACGAGGAAGGGGAGATGACGCCCCGCGAGCAGCAGGCGACCGAGTGGGGCATCCCGTATCTCGACCTCTCCGGCAATATCGGCATGTTTCCCGGCGGCGCCGGGTTCGGCATTATGGGCAACGATTTTATTCACTACTACGGCGGCGCCCCGGCCAATTTTATGGATTCGGGCGGCGGTCCTTCGCCGGAGCGCATCGCCAAGATGCTGGTGCTGCTCGACGAGAACCCGAATGTGAAGGCGATTTTCGGCGCCCGGTTCGGCGGTATCAGCCGCTGCGATGATTTCGCCAAAGGTGTGATCATGTTTCTGAAAGATCACGGTCTTTCCAAGCCGATGGTCATGCGGATGACCGGCAACATGTGGCAGGAAGGGGTGCGGCTGTTCGAAGAAGCGAAAGCCGAAAGCCCCGAACTGTTCGAGCATATCGAGTTTCACGGGATCGAGACGGAGATCGAAGAAATCTCCAAACGCGCGGTCGAACTGGCCTCGGAAGGAGGCAGGTAATGGCAATCCTCGTTGACAAAAACAGCAAGGTCCTCGTGCAGGGGATTACCGGCGGGGCAGGGTCGTTCCACGCCGAGCGCATGATCGCCTACGGTACCAATATCGTCGGCGGCGTCACACCCGGCAAGGGCGGGCAGATGGTCTGCGACCGACCGGTGTTTGATACGGTCGAAGAGTGTATCGAGAAGACCGGCGCCGATGTCTCCGTCATCTTCCTTCCGGCGCATTTCGTCAAAGAAGCCGCTATCGAAGCTATCCGGGCCGGGATTCGATTCCTGGTCGTCATCCCCGAACATATCCCGATCCACGATATGCTCCATGTCCGCGAAGAAGCGGTCAAGCACGGTACGACCGTGATCGGCGGCAACACGGCGGGGATTATCACGCCGGGCGAAGCCAACCTCGGTATCATGCCCGATATCGCTTTTCAGCCGGGACGCGTGGGGACTGTCTCCCGCTCGGGCTCGATCACGTACTATGTTGCCGACACGCTCACTCGCACCGGCTACGGCCAGACGACCTGTGTTGGTCTGGGCGGTGACCCGGTGCTGGGGTCGACATTCGCTGAGATCCTTCTCAAGTTCGAAGACGACCCCAAGACCAAGGCGGTCGTGATGTGCGGTGAAATCGGCGGGGTGTACGAAGAGAAAGCAACCGAAGCTATATCGAAAATGAAGACGCCGGTGCTGGCGATGGTTGGTGGCGTGTTTGCGCCTCCCGGCAAGCGGATGGGGCACGCCGGCGCGATTGTCGAGGGCAAGATGGGGACCGCGAAAGAGAAGCTGGAGATGCTGGCCTCATCGGGCGCCCACGCCTGCAAGACATTCAGGGATATCCCGGAGACGCTGAAGAAGCTGGGAGTGTGAGTCGGGTAATTCTCAATTGACTCCGACGCTGGAAGAGAATGAACTATGAGCACCAGATAGACCAACAACTCGGGGAACGGCTGCCGTCAAACAGACCTAAATCAAAAAGGGAGGGTTCTATGAAAGCTTTCTTGTCCCACAGCTCCAAGGACCAGCAGTTGGTACGAGCGGTCGCCAATGAATTGGGTCGCCAGTACTGTCACTTCGATGAACACTCATTTGATTCGGGGGTTGAGTTTAGGGAGTCGATTGTCCGCGGTCTTGATGAGTCTTCTCTCTTTGTTCTCTTTGCTAGCAAACACGCATTGGACTCAATGTGGGTTACTTACGAAATCGAAGAGGCGTGGTATCAGAAGCTCAGCGAAAACATAGCTCGTTCGCTAGTCTACGTGATTGACCCTTCCGTTCGGTTGCAGGACATCCCGTCTTGGCTAGTACGCGCGAAGATTCGACAGGATGTCTCTGCGCAGCTGATAGCCCGGGACATTCGACACCATCTAGACGTTCTCAAGCAGCGGCAGCAGTATCAGTTGTTTGTAGGCAGAAACAGGTCGGTTGGTGAGATGGAAGAAGCGTTTCAACCGGTAGACGGTTCTCCACCTCCTCGTTGGATTGTGGTCATCGGCCTACCGGGTATCGGGCGGCGGTCACTCATCAGAAGTGCCGCCCCAAAGCTGCTTGGCTTTTACAAGGACGTCGAGATTAGGATTGATGAAGGGGATACCGTCAATGATGTCTGTCTCAAACTTGCCGACAGAATAGAACCTTACACTAGTCGTGAAGCTCTAAAGAATCTGGCCAAGCTCATTGACGGGCTAACTGAGGAAGAGGCGCTCAGTCGGTCGCTCAAGAACCTTCGCATGCTTGTGAGGAGCGGCGAATTACCCATACTATACGACGATGGTGGACTCCTTGATAACGACGGCTTTTTGAACGATACCGTCTTGAGGGTACTTCGCGAAATCCAGCCGAATGACGAAGTATATGCCGTGCTCGTCACTGACAGACGACCGCGATTGGGAGACGACATGCGATTCCCGGTGGTAAGGATCGATTCTCTCTCTCCAGACGAAACAGTTCGATTAATGTCAACCTACGCAGCTAGACTGAGCCTAGCCATACCTTTGACTAGTCTTGAGGAACTCGCGCGATATGCGGATGGTTATCCCCCGGCAGCATATTTTGCGGTTCAACAAGTCAGAGACTACGGGATGGACTTGGTCCGCTCCGATATGGATAGGTTGCGTCAGTTCAAATCGGGAGTGTTCCTTGGACACATAAGAAACCGAAAGATCATTGCTCCCGGAGGCGAGATCCTGCGGTTGCTTGCGACCTATAGCCCGCTGCCACTTCCAACGATTGGCGCGGCCCTGGGGATCGTTGATATGGGAGTCGCTATCTCCTCTATGGCGACTCTGGTCGATCAACTCTTCGTGAGGGTGACGCGGGAGGGACACTACAGGATTTCCGAGCCCATAAGAGACACAGTTCGCAATATATACGGCCCATTGGAGCCGAAACATCATCAGGAAGTAGCTCGACATTTAGCCAGCTATACTGACTTGGTTGAAAATGGTTCACCACAGCTTGAGTTGCTAAGGATTCAGTTCAGAGCGGCGAATATCGCGGGAGACGCTCATGCGATTGAGACAGCTATCGGGCTAGTTGATGACTTGATCAGACTCACTGAAACCATGTATCACAACCGGGAGTTTGATCGTGCCGCGACCTACGCCAAGATGGCTCTGGAGCAACGGCCAAGAAGCCAGTCAGCTCGGGCGTTTCTCATCAGAGCCCTTATCCAGTTAGAGCGTTGGAAAGAGGCTCATGACCAAATCGAGAAACTGAAGTCGCACGGTTCACCACGAGATGTCCACTATTATAAGGGGTTCTTGAACCGTCGCCGAGGAGACATAGACGCAGCAATGAAGGAATACCTGCTATCCCAGAAGATGGGGCGTGGGGGACCCGCTCTTCATCGCGAGCTCGGGCTGTGTTACTACCATAAGGGCGACTACAAGAACGCGATGCGTTGCATTGATGAATACCTGACCAAGCACTATGATGATCCTTATGTGCTTGACTTAAAGGTCAAATTCGCTGCAGCCATGGGAGATCGTGAGAGCGCGATGTCCGCACTGGGCGACCTCCAGGAGGTTGCGGAGCCCGTCTACTACTATCACCGGCTGTCAAGGGTGGAGTTCGCGTTCGGAAACTTGAAGGGCGCGCGAGATGCGGCACGCCAAGCGTATGAGACAACAGAGAATCCTCCTTTCGAAGTGGTGGCAACCCTTTCCTACTGTGAGATGGCTCTAGGAAATCACGCTGTTGCTGAGAAACTGATAGACAAACTTGACGCCATGGCTGGGAGAACGAAGTTCAATATTCGCACCAATCTGAGATGCAGACTGGAGATAGAGAGAGGGAGATTTTTGGAGGCGCTTGAGCTGTCAGAGAGTGTCGTGAACAAGGAGGATAGATTCACTATGAAAGTGGTTAGGGATGCGCTGTCAGGGGAGATTCAGAGGGGGGCACTTGCCGACAACGTGCTTGACGACTTCAGACAACGAGTGGAAGTTATCAATACGAAGCTCGCCGCGGAGAATCCTCAAACATACTCCCCGGATGACATAGAAGACATGTCTCCACGTTAGGGACATTTCGGGTCTGTACCTTTCGCGTGGAGTGGTCTGACGGCTGTAGGGAGGAGAATGTCCTGATGCAGGGGCCTAATCTTGGCGAAATCTCTCCTCTGAGGCCGGATGTTCGCGACACCGTCCGCGTCATTCTCCTCGATCCCGACGATCGCGTCCTTATGATTCAGGTCGAAGGCGGTGATTTGGTCGATCCGGAGAACGTGATTGATCATCCTTTTTGGATCACGCCAGGCGGTGGAATCGAAGACGGCGAGACGCCCGAAGATGCCGTGCGACGCGAAATCGCCGAAGAGACTGGCCTAACCGATGTCGATTGCGGTCCGAATATCTGGTATGGCGAGCAGACGCTCATCTGGAAAGGAGAGACCACGCTCTTCCGCGAGTTCTTTTTTCTGGTGCGCGCCAGATCTCTGGAGTCCAAAGGGAAGAATCTGACCGATCTTGAAAGATCGATGTTTCAGAAATATCGCTGGTGGACGGTGGCTGAGCTTCAGTCAACCAGCGAGACTATTTGCCCGGCCCGACTGGGAGAATATGTGGACGAGCTAATTCGCAACGGCGCTGGAGCAGTGAAGCACGTCGACCTGTCAACTCGACACGAGTAGGTCAGGTCGCTTGCGACCTGACACGCGTTTTCGCTACAACTTCGCAGGCAATCGGAAAACCGGCGCCATTAATAAAGAGCAGGCGAATTGAAGGATGGTGTTTGATGAGCGTACATAGCTTTGCAGGTTCTCTTAGCGAATTGATGTTGCAGGGTCGCTGTACGTCTCGAAGTCATGCCCGTTCCTGTTCAGACTCGGCAGCCCGCCCGTCTCGGGCGGGTCTTCTTCACACAGGGGAGATGGGCGCGAGAACCTTAAAAAACGACAAAACGAACCCATTTCGCTGTAACTCGCACGGGACCAAGCTTGTACAATGACTTTTTACGTTTTTGGTTGTGACATGATGCACTCGTAGGTCCGAACCCCTGCGGTTCGGACAATCGGAAGAGTCGCCTACAGCCTGCTGTGGGTTCAGCACCAGATAGCATTGAACGTCGTCCTGAGCGGAGTCGAAGGGCGACCGATAGGATTCGGAGAAACTCCATGCCCGTCAAACGCATCCTCCAACTCGGTGATCCGATCCTCTGGCAGGTGTGTGACCTGATCAGCGATTTCGATTCCGATCGGACTCGGTCGTTGATCGAAGACCTCGATCACACCCTCGCCGACTTTCGCAAGCGCAACGGTTTCGGCCGGGGAATCGCCGCGCCGCAGATCGGCATTGCGAGACGCGCGATATTCGTGCGCATGCATCCAGGCGGATTTGCCGGCCCGATGATCAACCCGTGGATCGTGCGTGAGAGCGAAGAGCGGATCGAAATGTGGGACGACTGCTTCAGCTTTCCGAACCTGCTGGTGCGCCTGACGCGGGCCAAAGAGATCCTGGTCGAGTATCATGATGTCGACGGTGCGGTCCAGTCGCTTTCGGCGCAGGGGGATTTTGCCGAACTGCTTCAGCACGAGATCGACCATCTCGACGGCATCCTGTCCACCGACCGAGCAATCGACAGCCAGTCCTTCATGACCCGCGAGGAGTGGATCAGGCAGGGGTTGGAAAGTAAGTAGAGCCTTGCGGTCGGATAGCGGGATGTGACGTTGCCCCCGGAAGCACTTACGGCCGTCGCCACGTTGCCGTTTCTTGGACGGCATCGCTAACTTCCGTGTATAACGGACAACATGCTGGCGCGGCCGCCCGTGATTGACAATGCGGTACGGCAACGTCCCATCTATTATCTGCTTTACGGGAGGGATCATGAAATCTCTGATCACGGCAAGTCTGATCGCGTGCGCACTGCTGACGGGATGCGGCGCGGCACCGGCGACGTACTTCGAACCGGCCACAGAATCCAGCCCCGGGCATTCAGCGCAGAGTCGTGATGTTGACCGCACCGCTGGCGTGGCAGCCGAATCTGGTCGGTTGATTGCCACGGAAGTCACGCTCACGATCCAAACACTGGCGCCGGACAGCATCCATCGACAGGTGTTGGCTTTGGCGGTTGAACTAGATGGCTACGTGGTGGACTCCGACGACCGTTCGACTACGGTACGGATACCATCAGACAAACTGCAGCCGGCTCTTGATCGAATCGAGGCGCTCGGCGAAGTCGTCTTGCGCGAGGTGACTGGAACCGACGTTACGGATACCTATGTCGATCTCGAGACGCGCCTCAACAACGCCGAGAAGACTCGTGACCGATATCTCGCTTTGCTCGACAAAGCCGAGAGTATCAATGAAATGCTCACGCTGGAGCGCGAGTTAGAGCGCATCAATGGATTGATTGAAAGCCTGAAAGGTCGGCTGCAGCAAGTCTCCAACCGCTTCACGTACGCGTCGATAACGGTGCGGACATCTGAAGGAATCAAACCGGGGCCGGTGGCGTGGCTATTCGGAAAGGCCTTCGGCGGCGTGAAGTGGCTGTTCGTACGCGACTAGCATTCGGAGGACATCAGAGGCGCGTGGCCGGTGTGTGGATAGTCTCACCACCCCGAGTAGATCGCAGCAATCTTCTACTTGCCTCGTCCGGCACAATCGGGCTACTTTGCGCACATGATCGATGATCCCCACGAACACTCTTACGCCGGGCGGGAGTTCTATTTCGGGCGGGGGCGCTCCCCGCTGTGCGACCGGGTGAACATAATCGCTCAGCCCGGCGGGCGGCGCAAACTCAACCTGATCGATTTGGGCTGCTCCGATGGTCAGGATACACTCTATTTCGCCAGCCGGGGATTCGATGTGACAGCGGTCGATGTTTCGGCGGCGGCGCTGAATGATCTCGGAGAAAGAGCGAAACGCATGGGGGTGGAGCTGAGCACGATTAACGAGAGTATTGCCAGCCACAAGCTTCGCTGGCACTACGATGTCGTCTTCTGCTGCAAGCTACACTATATCCCAGAGTGGAAGCGGGCTTCGATGGTCAGTCACCTGATGGAGCACACCTCGCCCGACGGCCTGAACGCCTTTACGGTGCTCGTACATGACCCTTCGCAGCCGAGACCGTCTGATCTCGATGCCTATGTCTATCCGTTCCAGGGGGGTGAACTGCTCGGCTTCTACGATGACTGGGAAGTGCTGTTTTACCAGGACGAGGTGGTAAACTGCCGTCGAGGGGGCACACCGCACCAGCACACCTACAGCCATATTATCGCCCGGCGCCCCTAGCGGCTGTCACCACGTCCCACGCGAGACGCGTGGGCTACCCAGCTAATGTGCCGGGCTCCAAGCAGTCACGGCCACGAAGGTTCCGGCGTGGTGCACGAGGACGCACACCACGCACAATCCCGCAGATTCTCTCAAAAACCGTTAGCACTTCCGGGCGGCTTCTGCGCGTAACGGATAGATCACCATATACGAGAAGCTCTGGAAAGACCTCAGGGTCAAGATCGCGCTGAATTGCGGGGACTACGGCTCGTTCGAGCTACCGCGTTTGGTGCGATGAGACTCGCTGCCGCCTGCGGTCCCGGCTGGTCCGGGATCGCAGGTTTCTCAATTTGATTGGCGAAGACCCACCCGCCGTTCGACCGCCGTCGCGGTCTCACTACGGGTGGGGCACAGACTGTGGCGAAGCCGGGCTGCAAGCAGCCTCGGCCTACTCCCATCTCGGGCTCCTTGCTCAGTATCTCCGGGTCTTGACTCCGGTCGCGGATTGCGTACCTTGTCGCGAATCACTTGCGCTGGGAGTTTGGTATGGAATTCAACGGGAAAGAGTATCAGCCTTTCGACGGCGCTTTCAGCGACCGTCAGTATACCGGCCGTCTGCTCGGCCGAACGCACGTTCGACAGATCCCGCACCGGAAGGACAAGGTCGTGACGCTTGATGCCGTGATGGATGTCATCCGCGATGGCGACACGATTTCCTATCCCCATTATTACCGGACAGGTGATAGAGGCCTGCAGATGGTGGTGGAGAAACTTCGCGCGCACGGCAAGCGGGATATCAGTATATACGGCAACGCTTTTTTCGATCATGTCGACCCGTGGCTGTTTGACGCGATCCGTGACGGGATAATCACCGGTATCTACGGCAACCCGTACCGGGCGCTCGGCGCGCAGATAACATCGGGGGCGCTGCTTCCGTGGCGGTCGGTCGGTGTCTCGCACGGTAATCGGGTGCGGAAGCTGCAGACCGGGGAAGTCGATGTTCGGGTGGCGTTTGGCCCGGTGCCGATGGCCGACGTTTACGGCAACGCCAACGGTCTGTACGGTAAAGACGAGCACTTGTGCGGACCGGTAGGGTTGTTCGAAGCTGACGCTTCGTACGCCGAGTATGTCTGCCTGCTGGTGGGGACGGTGAGTGAACGGTTGATCATGCCGACACCGCTGTCGATGGAGCAGGTTGATTTCGTCGTGAAGGTCGATGATCCGGGGTTGGCCTCGGGGATCGGCTCCGGTACGCTTGATCTGGCTCACGCCAGGGCCAATCCGTTTAACGCCGAAGTGGCGGAGAATGTCACCAAAGTGATCAAAGCCTCGGGAGTGGTACAGGATAATTTCGCGTTTCAGGTCGGCAGCGGGGCCGGTCTGCTGATTCTGGACAACATCCGCACCATGCTCAAGGAGTCGAAGATTCGGGCCAATTTTGCGATCGGTGGGGTAACCTCGATGCATGTCGACATGCTCGACGAGGGCACGCTGGCGCACTTGATGCATGGCCAGTTGTTTGAGCCGAGCCCGAAAGTGATCGAGTCGATGCGGTCCAACCCGAACCACCACGAGATCACGACCGCGTACTACGCCTCGGTGGCAAACAAAGAAGCGGCGGTCAATATGCTTGATCTGGCGGTGCTCTCGACGCTGGAGATCGATCTTGAGTTTAATCTCAACACGGTCTGTGCGGGCGGGCGTATTATCGGCGGCATCGGCGGCGGGCAGGATGTCGCCGCCGGGGCCGACCTGACGATCATCTTCATGCCGCTGGCCACCGGCAAAAACGCCAAGGGCTTCCCGAAAGTGGTCGACCGGGTGTTCACCCGCACGACGCCGGGTGAGGTGATCGACGTCGTCGTCACGGAAGAGTACGCTGCAATCAACCCGGCGAGTAAGAGTTCGTATAAGGATGCTATCGCCGAACGCGGGAAAGAGTTCGGAGTGCAGCTGGTGTCGATCGAGGAGCTTCGCGCAAAGTCTCAGAAAAAGGCGGAGTCGTTTGGTGCGGTACCGGAAGTACCGAAAGCCGAGGGCGAAGTCGTACATGTGATCGAGTGGCGCGACGGAACGCTGCTGGATGTGATCCGGGCGGCGCGGTAAAGTGTGAAGGTGATTCCGTCGGGTGTCGACGGCCTCCGGCCGTCTAGCACCCGACGGAACTATCATTGGATTTGCTGGGTGTCGACGGCCTCCGGCTGTCTAGCACCCGACGGAACTATCATTGGATTTGCTGGGTGTCGACGGCCTCCGGCTGTCTGGCACCCGACGGAACTGGAATTGGATTCATTGGGTGTCGACCGCCTCCGGCCGTTTGGCACCCGACGAAACACTGGGCCCAACAGTTTTCTTTACGGATTGAACATGTTGACGTCGGACCAACGAGAGGCGATTCGCGCGAAGTTAGCCGAGACGGTTAAGGCGCCGATCAAGGCGAAACGGATCAAGTCGATCGACGTCAACTCGTCGCAGCACTGGCAGCCGCCGCTGCATATCGAAGTCGGCAAGCGGTGCGCCCATCTGGAGATCGATGCACCGGTCGAAGAAGTCCTGGCGATCTTTGAGTCTTCGGCGTATCTGGTCGTGACGAAGAGTCGCGGAGTCGACACGCCGCTTCCGTACTATTTCAGCCGCGAGGATGTCCGCCGGGTGACGGAGATGGAGGGAGGGTGAGACCCCTCGCATGGCGGTCAGGCTTCGACAGGCTCAGCCTAACGTAGTGTGATCCCACCCGCCGCTCGACAGTCTTCGGCGGTCTCACTTCGGGTGGGGCACAGCCTGACTTGGTTCGGCTCAGCCTGACGTAGTGTGATCCCACCCGCCGCTCGACAGTCTTCGGCCGTCTCACTTCGGGTGGGGCACAGCCTGACTTGGTTCGGCTCAGCCTGACGTAGTGTGATCCCACCCGCCGCTCGACAGTCTTCGGCGGTGTCGCTTCGGGTGGGGCACAGACTGAATTGGTTTGGCTGGGCCTGACGTGGGGTCGCCCCACCCGCCGCTCGACAGTCTTCGGCGCTCTCACTTCGGGTGGGGCACAGTGGAGACTGTTGTTAGCAACGCTACGGTGCAGAGATTATCTGGATGTCACCGTGACAGATGAAGTCATCGGTCTTCATCACACAGCGATAGATGTCCGGTGCCAGCAGTGAGTCGTTGTCTTTGCGAAGGTTCCAGGTCAGTTCGTACGTTCCGGGGATCCGCACACCATTGACGATCTCCCGTACTTTGACGTCCGGCCAGGCCAGAATGTATATCTCAACCGAGTCTTCTTCGGGAAGCCCGAACTTGATGACGATACTGCTCGAAGTTGGGTTGGCAAAGGCCGGCCAGAGGGCGTGCTGGTAGGGGATGTTGCCCGGACCGACAGTCGAGACGCACCAGTCATCGGGGTCGGGACTGCCGATCACCGCGCCGGTACCGTCGGTGGTCGTGATACCGAGGAAATGGTACTCCTCGACCGGATCACTGCTTCGGTCACATCCTGCGCCGCAAAGCCCCAGCGCCGCGACCAGCGCAGCCTGAACCAGTCCGAGTTTTCCGGGTCGGAACAACTTCACGTGCAACAATCCCTCCGTCGTTAGTGTACTAGAGACAACAAAGCGGTTGCTTTGTGCAGTCCCATTTGAATATACAGAGAATCCGACCGTCCTCCAACACCGGCAATAACAGGAGCTGCTGCAATGCCACATGACCAGCGGAAGACACATATCGAGACCCTTCGCGCCTTCCCCACGACTCTCGAACAGGCGGTGGCGGGACTCAATGACGAGCAACTCGACACGCCGTATGGCCCGGGAAAATGGACGATCCGCCAGCTCGTTCACCATCTGGCCGACTCCCACGCCAACGGCGCGGCGCGTGTACGATGGGCGCTGGCCGAGGAAACGCCGGCGGTGAAGGCCTATGATCAGGACGAATGGTCCAGATTGTACGATGCCCGACGTGCACCAATCGAACCATCGCTGGCGATCATCCGTGGTCTGCATCAAAGGTTGGTAATCCTGTTTGAGTCTCTCGATGACGAGCAGTTCGATCGGACCATGCATCACCCGGAGAACGGCGAGGTCAGCATCGACGACTGGATTCGGGTCTATGCAGGGCACTGTAACAAGCATCTCGGCCATATCACTGGTCTAAGAGAAGCCAGGGGCTGGTAGCCGGAAGGGAGTTTCAATATGACGTTTTTGGATACGAGCAGTATAAAACCGATCGAGCCGGTGCCCGGGTTTAAGGGCCGGGTGGTGCACGGATCGTCAATGACCGTGGTCTTCTGGGAGGTGGCCGCCGGATCGGTTATGCCGGAGCACTCACATCCCCACGAACAGGTGGCGAACGTGGTCGACGGAACCTTCGAACTGACCATCAGTGGTGAGACACGGCAGATGAAGCCGGGGGAGACGGCGGTGATCGATCCCAATGAACCGCACTCGGGTCGGGCGCTGACGGATTGTCGCCTGATCGATGTCTTCCAGCCGGTCAGAATGGACCTTCGCTGAAAGATATTTGCGGTCGAGGCGGTTTTTCGTACATTGCTGCCGGTATGTGTAAACCTGACTTACAGCGACACGCGGATCAAGGCTCGGCTACCGAAGTGGGAGCTGTCGTCTACCGCGGTGATACGGCCGAATCGGTGCATTATGCGGCGGTTGCCGTGGTGGGCCCCGAGGGCGTGTTGACGCATTATCTCGGTGATCCGTACATGATGACGGCTACGCGCAGCTCGGTGAAGCCGTTTCAGGCCCTGCCGCTCGTGATGAGCGGGACGGCCGATAAGCTTGGTCTAAGCGAAAAGCAGCTGGCGGTGGTGTGTTCTTCGCATAACGGCTCCGACGATCACCGGGCGACGGTGATGTCGGTTCTGGAGGCCGCCGGCAATTCGCCGGAGAATCTGCGGTGTGGCACCCACTGGCCGCTCCAGATGAAGCTGTTCAATCATTACCCTGAACATGGTGAAGACAAGGACCCGCTTCGGCACAACTGCTCCGGCAAGCACAGCGGTTTTCTTGCCCTGACCCGGCAGCTTGGCGGTGATCTGGACAAGTACCTTGACCCCGACTCACCGACCCAGCGGATGGTGCGGGAAGCCGTCGGCAACTACTGCGAGTACCCGCCTGATCAACTCGGAGTCGCGATCGACGGTTGTTCGGCGCCGGTGTTCACGATGCCGTTGATCAATCTGGCGATCGGTTTCCAGAAGTTGGCGTCGGCGATGGGCCGGAGCGACTCCGAGCGGTCCGCGGCCTTGCGAATCAGAAACGCCATGTGGGCGCATCCGATCATGATCTCCGGCGAGAGACGGCTGGACTACGATCTGGCGAGGTCGCTGCCGAACAACATCGTGTGCAAGGTTGGCGCCGAAGCGGTGCAGGGAATCGGACTGGCCGACCCGCCGATCGGTATTGCCGTCAAGGTGCTCGATGGTGGCGTGCGGGCGCGCGATCCGATTTCGATAGAGGTCCTTCGACAGCTGGGAGTCCTGCAGAGTCCGGTGGATTTGCCTTTTTTGCAGTCATATGTGCGACCGGAAGTACGCAACTATCGTAAGATTCTCACGGGTTACATCGCCCCGGAGTTTACATTGAAACAGGCGAACTAGTGTAAATGTGGTGTGACTACGACCATTTCGATCATCTCGGCCTGAGCTATCGGCGCCGTCGGATCAAAGCGGCGACCTGAGCAGGTTTGGTAGAGTTGTGCAGGGGCACCGTGTTCTATCAAACCAGTCAAGGAGGCCAGAGATGAAGAAGATTCGCCAGCCCGCTGAACCATATCGCATCAAAGCAGTCGAGCCGATCAAGCTGCTCAGCCGTCGCGAGCGCGAGGAGCGCATCGTCAGGGCGCACTATAACGTATTCAAGCTCGATGCGGTCGATATCTATATCGATCTGTTGACCGACTCCGGCACGGGCGCCATGTCCAACGCCCAGTGGGCGGCGCTCATGCTCGGTGACGAGACTTATGCCGGAGCGCAATCGTTCCGCAAGTTCGAGGCGGTCGTCAAAGACATTACCTGCAAGAAGTTCGTGGTACCCTGTCACCAGGGCAGGGTGGCCGAGAATATCGCCTTCTCCACACTTCTGAAAGCCGGACAGTACGTGCCAAACAATACCCATTTTGATACCACCCGTGGTAACTGCCTCCACAAGGGCGGAAACCCGGTCGATCTACCGTCGCCGGACGCTTCGGAGATCGAAGCTCGTCCGTTCAAGGGCAATATGGATACCGAGGCGCTGGAGGCGTTCATTAAGGAGGAAGGTGTTGACGCGATCCCGATGGTGATCATGACGATTACCAACAACTCTTCAGGCGGTCAGCCGGTGTCGATGGCTAACATCCATGAGACTTCGGAGATCTGCCATCGATACGGCATCCCATTCTTTTTCGACTGTGCGCGGTTTGCGGAGAACGCCTATTTCATCAAGCGGGATGAAGCGGGCTATGGCGACAAGTCGATCCAGGAGATCGTGCATGAGATGTTTGCCTGCTGCGACGGGGCGATGATGTCGGCCAAGAAGGACGGTCTGGCGAATATCGGCGGGTTCATCGCGGTCAACGACGAAGAGCTGTACAATCGTTTCTGTGAGTTGTTGATCATGATCGAGGGGTTTAAGACCTATGGCGGATTGGCCGGGCGTGACTTGGAGGCGCTGGCAGTTGGTTTGCAGGAAGTTATGGACTACGACTACCTCGATTTTCGCGTCGAGCAGGTGCGGTATTTCGGGGAGATTATCAAACAGGCCGGGATGCCAATTGTGGAGCCGACCGGCGGGCACGCGTTGTTTATCGATGCCGGCCGCTTCCTGCCCAATATAGCCCCTGAGCAATTCCCGGCGCAGGGGCTGACCATTGCCTTTTATCTTGAGGGGTGTATTCGGTCCGTCGAGATCGGTACGCTCATGTTCGGTGAAGAAGACCCGGAGACGGGAGAGATAACGCCTGCGCGCCAGGAGCTGGTCCGCCTGGCCCTGCCGAGACGTGTCTATACCAACTCGCATCTGGACTATATCGCCGAGACGGCAGAGCGGATCACCGCGCAGAAAGCATCGATTCCCGGATACAAAGTTGTGAAGCAGCCGCGCTTCCTTCGCCATTTCACGTGTGATCTGGCGGTGGCGAGCAATCAGGAAGTCCTGTCGTAGGGAGGGAGTGCTATGCGTGGACGAAGGTTTTTCGGTGTGCCGATTCTGGCTGTAGGTCTGTTGTGTGTTACGGGCTGCATGAGCGTCCAGACATCGAGTGGCGGAACCGAGCAGCGCACGCAGTCATCAGAACAGACCGCCGCGTCGCTTCGCTCCGACTGGGGGCGGCGCTTGCAGGATGCTTCGCCGAAAGAGGCGGCGATGTTGCTGGCGGCGCAGATCGATGCCATCACGTCCCGCTATGTCGCGTATTCGCGGAGTGTTGCCGACAAGTGGCGGGAGGGGAATGACGGGCGCGGGACGCCGATCCCTGACTCCGAGATGAGGAATTTCGTCAACGGCTGGATTTCGACGGAGAAGCCGATCCTTTCGGCCAACGACGACATGGTGGAATATGCGTACTCGCGGATCAAGGAGTCGCGCGCATTGGATGAGCAAACGGAAGACGTCATCAGGCAATCCATTTCAGCCTACTATGAGCTGTATTCAGCGGTATTTATTCCTAACGGAAGTGTCGAAGACTACGAATATGCGGTGGGACAGAAACGGTCGTTGGTAGAGGATCGACTCCGGGAGCTCGATCAGGACTTGGCGCGGTACCAGTGATTCGGCGCCGAGTATTTGGGATGGTCCGAGTGCAGATTGTGCACTGAGTTTCACGGAAGTGGTCGGTTGATGATCACGGGAGAATTGGGACGACACGGCCCCTGTTTCGGGCACGAACGAAAAAAGTGATTGAAATACAATAGATTACAAGTTGGTGACTGGCCGTCCGGGCCGGCTGGCCACGATCTTGCTTCGTTTGATCTCGGCTAGCTTTGCGGCATTGACAAGATCACAGGAACTTTATATATTCAAACGGTTTATATAAAGGTGGAGGTAAGTTTATAGCCCGACGGTTAACTATTGTATTCTGCTAACGACAGAACACTATAGGCATTGATTTTATCGGCCCAACAACCGAGGCTATAACTTATTTTCGGTTCCGGGCCGGGTGCTTCACCCGGTGGACATGAACATACCTTTGTATAAGCCATTTTTCGTTTTACCTCTCAGCCTGCTGCTGGCAATCTGCCTGGCAGCGATTCCCGTTGAATCACGAGAGAGCCAGGTCGTTTCGTCTTCGGAGCGCGCTTGCCGCTTTGTTGTGGCATACGATGTCGACCTCTCCGGGCTGTCGCTCGTGCCGACTTCTGACACAACGATGGCGCTGGCCGAGACGCATCTTGTTGCCATGCCGCTCGGTACGACCGCGCGGCTGGTAGCGGTGGAGCCCGGGACGCAGGCGGCGGTGAGCGCAAAGTCACAGGATTTGCTCGCAACTGTCTCCGGGAGCCTGCCGCTGGTGTCGCTGGGCAGGCCGATTATAGTCCGTGGACGTCAACTCCAGCCGGTGATTGTAAGTCCGGTGACGGGTGGATCGGTCTACCGCACTATCGAGATTGAGGTGTCGTTTGACGGCCGGGCCTCATCGACAACGTCGATGACCACCGCGCCCGATCCGTTCTTCGAGCGAACGATTGGCTCGGAGATCGTAAATCTCGAGCAGGCGAGAAGCTTCCCGAACCGAAAAGCCAACAACGCCGCTTCGAGTGTACTTGCCGCTAACGGAATATTTGGCGAAGGGGCGACCTGGTGCAAGCTCGCGGTTGCCAACACGGGGCTCTACCGGGTGACCGGCGCGCAGTTGGCGGCGGCGGGGATCAGCCTGACAAGTTTGAGTTCGAATTCGATTCGCTTGTTCAATTCGGGTGGCCGACCGCTGCCGGTGTACAACTCGGCGCCGCGCCCGGCGTTTGAAGAGATTCCGGTTATAATAGAAGACGGCGGTGATGGTTCTTTCGGGGCGAATGATGCGCTGTACTTCTTCGGCGAGTCGGTTGACCGGTTCATTTATGAGGCCGGCTCGGTCGTGTTCTTCAACAACAACATCTACACCAATCGCAACATCTACTGGGTGGCGATCGGCGGCAGCTTCACCGGTGCGCCCGCCCGCATGACGACGACCGACGGGGCACTCGGCACGGCCGACACCACCATTACGAATTTCACCCGCCGGCTTCGCGCCGAGCAGGACAACCTGCTGCTGAAGGAGTCCGACGGCCATATCGACAGTTACTATGACTGGTTCTGGACCGACGAGACCACGCTGTCGTTTTTCGTGCCGACAGTCGGGGCAGTGGTGGGAGACACTGCTTATCTGACGGTTTCAGCGCGAACCGGTGGCTCGACGTCGACCATCGGCTATGTCGATCTCAGCGTCAACGGTCATGTCGCCGACGTGAAAAACTGCAATTCGCTCAACTGCATTTTCCAGACGACCGCTTTCACCGGCGGACTTGATAGTCTCCGCTTCGACATGGATCCGATCGACTCCAGAACGCCGCCGTATTTTGACTATGTTGACATTCGCTATCAGAGCACGATGACGCCCTCGGCGGGTCGGATTGATATCACGTTAGGCGGTTTCGACGGGGTCGGTCGCGTACAAGTCATTGATAATTTCGCAGCCGATCCGATCGCACTGGACCTGAGTGATCCATCACAGCCGGTGAGGCTCGTCAATTATGTCCGCGGCGGCGGCCTGTTACAGTTTGATACGCCTTTCGAAATCGGCAGTCCGAATCGCTTCTATCTCTCGACTACTGCGGCGGCGGAGTCGCCGTCTTCGATTACTCTCGTGACGCCGACCGACCTCCGGGTCGACGGCACACCGACCGACCTGATAATCATCACGCCCCGTGCTTTCGTGGCTCGGATGGACGAGTATGTTGATTATCGCGAAGCATCGGGCACGTCGATTCGTGTTGTTGCCGTCGAAGATATCATGGACAACTTCGGCTGGGGGATGTACGATCCGACGGCGATCCGTGACTTCCTGAAGTATGCTTACGAAACCTGGCCGGCGCCCGCTCCGAGCGCGGTGTTGTTTGCCGGCGACGCGACCTACGATTATCTCAACGCGCTGGGGACCGGTCAGCCGAACTACGTGCCTTCGTACATTCACAGTCTTTTGAAGAGTGAAGACCGAGCCTATAGTGATGACAACTACGTCTACTTCGGCGACTATGGCATTCTGGATTCCGATACCAGTTTCATAACTCCTGATCGCGGGTATGACATGATGACGGCCCGGTGGCCGGTGTCGAGCGGTGCACAGATCGACGTGATCGTCGACAAGATCAAGCGCTACGAGGAGGCCTCGGATCTCGCCCCCTGGCGGAACCGGATTACGTTCGTGGCCGACGATGAGTTCGGTACGTATGATAATATCCCCGAACCGTTCCATGTCACGCAGACCGAAACCCTTTCCCGCTTCTATACGCCCGCGCACTACGAGCGCCGCAAGATCTATCTCTGGGAGTTCCCGTTTGGTGGAGGGCTGAAGCCGGTCTGCAACGAGGCGATTGTCGATGCCTTCAACAACGGGGCGTTGATCGTCAACTACGTCGGTCACGGCAACCCGGATGTCTGGGCGCACGAGCGTGTTTTTACCCGCCAGACGGATCTTCCGCGGCTGACCAACCGAGACCGGCTGCCGCTGGTCTTCGCCGCTTCGTGTGCTATCGGCTTTTTCGATGATCCCACTCGTGAGGGCATGGGTGAAGCGCTGCTCTCGATGTCGTCGGGCGGAGCGATCGGCGTTCTTTCGGCTACGCGCCTGGTATACTCGCAGGACAATGCACTGTTTAATCGCGAGGTGTACAGCGTAATGCTGGGCGGTGATTCATTGACCATGTGCGAATCGGTATACCTCGCGAAGGTCATCAAGCAGTACGGCAACCGGGACTACCCGATTCCGCTGACCAACGATCGGGCGTACGTGTTTTTTGGTGATCCTCTCCTCCGGTTGGGGACACCTCGCCACACAATCGAGTTTACGGAGCATCCGGATTCGCTGGTGGCGCTCGCACGTTCAAGAGTCTCGGGCCGGGTGGTCGACAGCCTGGGTTCGCCCATCATGGATGGCGGTTCGGTGGATGTCGCCATATTCGACGCCGCCCGTGCCCGCGCCTACGAGCTTCAAATCGGTGGCGGTTCGATCGTGAACTACAGCGTCCCCGGTCCGATGATTTATCGCGGGTCGGCAGCGCTGAGCGGCGGCGAGTTCTCGTTTGAGTTCGTTACCCCGCTGGATATCGGATTCGGCGGTAACTCAGCGCATATCACGACCTACGCGACAGTCGGGAACTCCGATGCCTCGGGTATTGTCGACTCGCTGCCGGTCTCCGATGTCGTCGCTGAGACTACCGACTCGACCGGGCCGGTCATTACAATCGGTGTGGCAGGACGAGATGATTTTCGCGACGGTGATGTGGTCTCCGTGAACGATGTATTGACAATACGGATCTCCGATTCATCGGGTGTGAACCTCGCCACCGAGCTTGGTCACGGTATCACCTTCGAGCTGGACAACGATCCGGAACAAATGACCAATATCACCAGCCTGTTCAGCTACAATCAGGATGACTATACATCGGGTGAACTCAGCTATGCCCTGTCCGGGGTAGAGGCCGGGATGCACACGGTGCGGGTCAAGGCGTGGGACAACGCCAACAACGCGTCGTCGGTCTCGTTCACGATCGATGTGGTGACGTCGGCCCGCCTGACCATACAGCAGTTGCTGAACTACCCGAATCCGATGGCAGAGAATACGACCTTTTTCTTCGAACTGACCCAGCCGGTCAGTGCCTTCAATCTTGAGATTTTCACGCTGGCCGGGCGGCGAATTCAATCGCTTCGTCGCTACAACATGCCGGTCGGCAGTCATGAATTGTATTGGGACGGACGGGATGCGGACGGTGATCGTCCGGCCACCGGCGTCTACATCTATAAGGCTACGGCGGTTTCCGCGCAGGGCGGGGACGACGTGGAATCATTCGGCAAATTAGTAGTAGTGAACTGATACACTGGAGAACACAGATGACGATCAAGAAACCCATTCTCGCGTTGATGGTGGTGATGCTTGCGTTGGGGACCGCCTCAAACGCGCTGGCCGACATTTCAAATGCGGCCGTGCTTTTCCTGCGGATCGCCGCCGGCGCCCGTGCTGCCGGTATGGGCGAAGCGTTCGTTGCGGTTGCCGATGATGCTACCGCCACGCACTGGAATCCGGCCGGACTAGGAGCACACCCGCTGGCCGATACCTGGATCGACGCCACCATCCCGCCCGAGCATCGGCCGCTGCGCGCTGTCGCCGCCATGAAGACGGGTGGACGCGAGAACTATCGTGCCTACGACTTGTGGGCCATCTCCGAAAACGGACTTATCCGCTGGGACAATCGTCGCTGGAGTTCCTTCGAAATCTTCGGGACCAGTTCCGATGAAGCGGTTGGGCAGAAAGTCGCCGGTTACTTCGGAGCGGTCGATCAGGAGTATCTCGATGCCGCCGCGAAGCGGGTGGCGATTGCAAATAACAAAGAGAGCTTCGAGTTTCTCGACAGCCTGTTGCAGCAGATTGTGGACGGCATTCCCGAGAGTTACAGCCGCTATTCCCAGATACAGGAGGGGGTCGATTCGGCTCGCGCCCTGTACTGGCACTGTCGTCTGAACTGGGAGCGGATGGATGAGGTGCGCGAGAACCTCGAGCGTGGCATGCGCGACGGCGAGATGTCTGAGACTGAGTGCGATCGGGTCAACTATTCTTTGGAACGGGCTCGCAACCGCTTCCTGCCCGAAGATCTCAAGATCCCGTACCGTGCGGTCATGACCGGTACCCCGACCGCTATTGCGCCGATCAACAGGGGTATACTGGTCGGCAGCGACGAAGGGCTGTTTTTCTTCAACGGTACGCGTTGGCAGGTCCTGACTACCGAGAACGGTCTGCCCTCGAGCAAGGTCAATTGCATCAAGGAGACGGACCGCGGTGCGCTGGTCGGCACCGATGCCGGTCTGGTAATCTTCAACGGTTTGCTGATTGACACCCTGAAGTCCACGACGCCCTCGCCGACCGGCGCCGTCACGGCGGTCGGTCAGGCGGGCATGAACAAGGTATTCGCGGTCGTCGACAACCAGCTTTGGCACTATGACGGTACGTCGTGGTCCAATACGTTCGAGTACACGGTTTCGCTCGATGAGAACCTCAACCGCATCGCCGAGCGCCTGTCGATCTACGGCAACGGCGGCGAGCGTGACATGCTTATCGATCAACTGACCGCTTTCAATCCGGGGATCGAAGCGTCGTCGGACCTGGCCGCCGGAGAGACGATCATCGCCCCGCTGACGGTCGGTATTCGCGGCGAGGCTCGCGACATCTATGTCGGCGCCGGCATGCGGATCTGGATCGGTACCGATCATGGTATCCTGGCGTTCAACGGCAACGACTGGTCGCTGCTCGGGTATCGTGACTATACGCTCGGCGAAGGGGAGTCGCTGGAAACGGTGTTGGACATGCGCGAGTACCGCGGTTCGGTGACGCGTGATGATTACGAGCAGGTCCTTCGGATGGTCAACGACCTGCCCGAGGGTGAGCCGGAAGTCGGCAGCGTACTGCATGTCTACCGTGATCCGCGCGCATCATCGGTGCACCAGATCAACTCGTGGGAGTTCCGGATATTCGTAGCGACCGACGACGGTCTGCTGGAGACTGACGGCAGCTCGTGGGGTCGTGCCGACCTCAAGGGGCTCGGCGGCTCGACGGCGCGCGGTATACACACCCTGGACAACGAAGTCTGGTTTGTCGGTCGCGACAAGATCGTCGTGCTCGCGCGGGGGCGCTCCGAGGTCAACCTGATGTATGCCAAGTGGCTGCCGGAGCTTTCCGATGACCTCCACTACTCCTTTATGACATTTACCAGCGGCGTGGAAGGCTGGGGCACGTTCGGTATGAACGCTACGCTGCTGTACTACGGCTCGTTCGTCCGCACCGGTGAAAACAGCCCGGACGAGATAGGGACGTTTGACTCGTATGATTTCGCGGTGACAACCTCGTTCGGCACGTCGCTGACTTCGAGTCTCAAGGGAGGTGTGTCGGCGAAGATCATCTACTCGAAGCTGGCCGATCAGGGCGCCGGCAATGAAAAGGGTAAGGGCACCTCGACCGGTTTCGCGCTTGACTTCGGCCTGCTCTACCAGATGACCCCACGCCTGAACTGGGGTCTGGCGATCACCAACATCGGACCGCGTATGGCATACATCGACGCCGCGCAGTCGGACGAACTGCCGCGCAACCTGGCGTTCGGCTTCAAGTACGATCTGATTCACTCGGAATATAATCGCTTGCTTATTACTGCCGAAGCCAACAAACTGCTGGTTGGACTCGGTGACGGGTTCAGCGAAGAGCTGAAGCAGACCGTCTTCAACGGCGGAATGGAGTTCAAGTACATGAACCTTCTCGCCGCCCGCGCCGGGTATATCTATGACGAGGAAGGCAAGATCAAGACGATGACCCTCGGGTTCGGTGTTTCTCCGCTCGAATGGGTCCGGGTAGATTTCGCGTACATCCCGAGCAGCGACGACGTCGCGCTGGCGAATACGCTTCGCACGTCGTTCACCATGACCCTGTAGCAGGGCTCGGTTCGAGGAGGAGAAGAGATTGACAATACGGGAGTGGGCGCGCCGAGCAGCGGCCTGTCTGATAGTACTTGCGGTGGCGGCCGGAGCGGCCGCCGCCGACAAAGTTCTGGTCGGGAAGAAGGTCACTGACTCTGCCACGGGCGAGAACGTGGTCCGTCATCGATGCCTGACCAGTGAGTTTCACCTGTCGGTGAACGACCCGATCAACGGATTGGTCGATCGGGCCGATCGCTGGAGTCTGCCGTCGTCAACCATGGCGCCGAACGACACCACGATCAGGTGCCTGGTGCTTCGGTTCAACTTCCAGCAGGACGACGATCCGAACACGACCGGTAACGGCTTGATGAACGTGGCGCGGCCGCTGGCCACCCCGCAGGACTCGGCGGCGTATTATGATTCGGTCGGCCACTGGGTCGACCCGCCGCCGCATGACTCGGCATACTTCCACGCCCACCTTCGGGCGCTCGATCTCTATTGGAGCTCAGTCTCGCACGGTGCGCTCAACCTCGAATGGGATATCTTCCCGTATGGGGACACCTCGACGTACCAGCTTCCCGGAGAGATGAGCGAGTACGGTATCTGCAGCAATCTCGGCGGTGATATCATCGCGGGTCTGGAGAAGTACTTCATCGACTGCATCACGCTCGCGGATACCGCCCACCTGATCAATCCGAGCAAGTACCCTGACATCGACTTTTCGCAGTATGGAGCGATCTTCCTGTTTCATGCGGGATCGGACCGGCAGAACGATATCGGCTTTCCAACTACCTGTTCGGATCTGTTCACCGGGTTTATCAAGATCGATCCGAATCTGGCCGTAACCGTAGACGACGGTGCTCAGGTGGTCGGTGAGGCTCTGATGATGCCGGAGACGGCGTCGCAGGACAATCGTGCGACCGCGCTTAACGCGGTTCTGGCGCATGAGTTCGGTCATCAGATCGGCCTGGTCGATTTGTATGACACGAGGAATTTCCTCTCACAGCTTGGTGATTTCGCATTGATGGACAACAACGGATTCGGTACCGGGGTAGATTTCGGCTATGCCACCGGACAGGTGTTCGGAGTGATCCCGCTGATGCCGATGGCGTGGTCGCGGGCCTTTCTCGGATTCGATCCCGTAACGGACTATCGCGCGGGAACGGATGTTCGCCTGGTGGCTGCCGCCGCGCAGAGCGACAGCGCGAAGATTGCGCGCATACCGATTTCCGAAAGCGAGTACTACCTTGTCGAGGTGCGACTGGATGATTTCGCGCCGAATCCTCCGCCGACCTTCGAGCAGCCGGTGCGACTTGATTCCGCGTCGAACGTGTTTCTCGGTCCGGTGGAGGTGACTGATACCGGGCTGGCGTTTACCGGGGAGTACGATGCGCTGGTGGCCGGAAACGGTCTGGCCATCTGGCATGTCGACGAAAGTGTGGCCGGACTACCGGCGGTTGGCAGCACCAATAATCCGCAGTTTCCGACCGATGTCCAGACGCGGTTCGATGCCAACCAGCTGCAGTGGATATACGATCAGCGGTTCATTACACTGGTCGAGGCCGACGGACTGGTTGATTTCGGCGGCTTCTATCGTCGCGGCTATGGCAGCGACGCCGATCTGTTCCGCGAGGACCGCAACAACTCATTCACGCCAAACACCAATCCACCGGCATTCGACAACACCGGCAACAACACCCACGTCTATGTGACGGATATTCGGCGGGACAGCGCCGGGGTACCGGCGAGCCTGGTGCTCGATTCGGTGTTCGTGTTCAGTGTTGAGACCGACATGCTCTCGAGCGGTTTCCCCGTGCGCTGTCAGTTCCCTTCGCTGGGTATCTCGCCGATCGTCGATGACATCGATCGGGACGGCACGTCGGAAGTGATTGTCGTCTCTGCCGACGCGGTTTTTGTCTTCACCACTGAAGGAGAGAATTTCATTCATCGGGAATCAGGGTGTGACCCGTGTGTCAACTACTACAACACGGTGACGGCGAGTATTAATTCAGGGGTACAATATCCCGTGCCGCTGTACGCGCTCCTGTCCGACAGCATCTTCTGCGGTCCGGTCACGGGTGATTTTGGCGATGAAACCGCCGACAAGCTGGTGGCGGTCGGCACCCCGACCAGCGGGACGACAGGGCGGGTCTATTTGTACGAGCCGACTGATCTGGGCAACAACGGTCAGGCGGATCTGGCGGGAATAATGAACACCGGACTGGGCGCGCCGATTGCTCTCATCTTTGGTGATCGTTTGTGGACATTGACCAACACCGGTGCTATTTATCGCAAGGACAGCCTGACCGTCGAGGGAGTGGTGGTGCAGAACTCGTTTCCGACGCCGCGTCTCTACCACGGTATATGCAAGGTTGGTGAGTCGATGCTGCTCATGTACGGCGACTCGACATCGACCGGTCTCAAGATCTTCACCCCGAACGGGCCGGCGACCGATTCCACTGCGACCTACGATCTCGGCGCTTACTACGAGTTTGGACCTATCACGGTCGATATTGATCGCGACGGGACGCCGGAGATCGCGGTCTGTTCGCACGACGGGATGATCATGCTGATCTCGGTCGACACTTCGGGTGCAACCCCCTCGTTCAGCGTTCTCGATACCCGTGAGACAGACTATACGTTTGGCGTGAACCCGGTGGCGGCGGACATCAACGATGACCGTTATCCCGAACTGCTGATCGGTGGGACGGGAACCATGTACGCCTTCAATCGGAACCTGACGCTGGTGACGGAGTATCCGCTCGAGATCAACGATCGCTACCCCGATGACCGAGTCTTCGCGCCGCCGGTCGTGTCAGATATCGAGGAGGGGGGGATGCCGGAGTCGGTGTTCCCGACCGAAATCGGCAACATCTACTCATTCGGTGAAAGCGAAACATACGGATTCCCGGTTTCCGGTGGGGAACTCGGGATAGGTTCACCGGTGGTATTCAGCGACTCAAGCGGGGGGTATCTGGGATATCTGGGCGCCGACGGGTGGTTCTATGCCTGGGATGTCAATGCCGACACGGCGCGGAACTTCTGGCCGATGTATGGCGCGGACCCGTCGGGGTCTTTGGCTCTTGATGAATCGAAGCTGGCCGGCGTGGCTACGCCGGGCAGCGAGTTTGACGGCGACCGGTTTTACAACTACCCGAACCCCGTGTTGTCGGGACAGACGACCTTTCGATACTATCTCGGCCAGGCGCCGGACAACGTCACGTTGACGGTATACGATCTGACCGGAGAGGAGATTGCCTCGCTCGACGGACCACGGCAGGCGGGAGTCGACAACGAAATCGACTGGAACTGCGAGAACGTGACGCCGGGTGTCTACCGGTGCATCATCCGTATCGACTACGGCGGGGATGAGAAGACGGCCTTCACCGATGTAGCGGTGATTCGATAACCACCGGAATGGACGGAGCATGACATGACCAAGAGAAACAGGACAGCGTGGATTCTGGTGGTAGCCCTGCTGTGTGCGGGTGCATTTCCGACGGTTATGGCACACGCCAGCGGCAGGAGCGACGGCGCCCGTTCGCTGGTGACGCCGACGACGTTATCGACCGAGTTAACGAACCTTCGTTTCGACAACGGCGTAGCCGCCCTGCAGGAAGAGCAGTCCGGCAACACCTGGCAGGGGGAGGATGAAGCCGGTGACTTCCGCGACGGTTCAACGAAACCGCCGGGTACGAAGTCGCCTTTTAAGGCCTTCGCCCTCTCGATGGTGGTGCCAGGCGCAGGGCAGTGGTACTACGGCAGCAAAACGAAGGCGCTCTTGTTCTTTGCGGTCGACGTTGCCGCCTGGGGCCTGCAGTTCAAGTGGCACGGCGACGGGGTCGACATGGAGGATGAATTCGAGGCCTTCAACCGGCAGTACTGGAGTCGCGAAAGCTACGAAGAGAAGTATCTGTACTGGGTGTATGGGGTGACCGACGATGACGAACTGCAGGGGCCGGTCTACGGCGAGGTGTCTCACCACTTGCCGGATACCCGTACGCAGCAGTATTATGAGATGACAGGCAAGTACAATCAGTTTGCCTGGGGCTGGGCGGACGCCGTGTACGACGGCAATACTATCGATGATTACAGCGTTGACAACCCGATGCCGGCCATCACCGGAGTCTCGCTTACGCCGCAATCGACGCTTCGCGAGGAATACGAGACGATGCGCGCCGACGCCAACAGCAAGCTGGAAGATGCACGGAAGATGGTCATGGTTTCGATTTTCAATCGCATCGTGTCCGGGCTCGAAGCATACTTCGGCGCCAAGCGACACAACAATTCACTGCAGGCGTTTGGTGCAGCCGATCCGAAGATCGAGGTTCGGGCTTCGCTGGAATCGTACAATTCCCGTCGTGATACACCATTCCTTCATGTGGCGTGGCACTTTTAGGGGGAGCCGTTGATTCGTATGTATAAGTTATTACCGATATTCGCACTGATGCTCATCGCGGCGTGTGCGGCGCATGCCGTCGAACTCCAGTCGACGCCGATACAGGACGCGATGACGTTCAGCCTCGCTAGTGACGGCTGGGCGGACGAGTTCGATGATGACAAGCCGACTGAGCCCGCCAACAAGCAGCAGGAGGGAGATTCATTCGAAGAGCCTCGTCGCAAATCTACGGTCAAGGCGGCTCTGCTGTCGGCGCTGGTTCCCGGCGCCGGGGAATACTACCTGGGTAACAAGAAGAAAGCACGGTACTTCTTTGCGGCCGAAGCGCTGACGTGGGTCGGCTATCTCTCCTTCAAGGTCTACGGCAACTGGAAGGAAGATGACTATATCCGGTTCGCGCAGGCGAATGCCAACGCCCAACTGGCGGACAAAGACGATGAGTTCCGGGATCTGGTCGGTTTCTACACGAGTATCGATGAGTACAACTCCTTCGGACGGGTATTCGATCCGGAGCGACCTTATCTGACCGATACACCGGACAACCACTGGCGATGGCAGAATCAGCAGGACCAGGAGACGTATAGACATCTCAAGAACCGGGCACGCGAGGCCGACCGTCGGTCGGACTTCATGTTGGGGGTAGCGGTGGTCGGTCGTATCATATCGGTAATCGACGCCATCCGCGACGGCCAGCGTTTGAACAAGCAATTGACAGCCGAGTCGTTTTCGATGCGTGATCGGCCGGACATGAAGCTCAGCATCAATCCCTTCTCATCGAAGACGCAGATTTCGCTCACCTTCTACACCGACTTCCGATAATGACTCGGTACCGTGGCATGCTGATGGGCGCCGCTTTGCTGACAGCGGTGGTGGGGGCATGCGGGGGTGGTTCGCGCGGTATTCCTGAAGAATCGATCGACGCGGCGGCCCCGGTGGCAGTGGTGGCCGACTCTTTCATCTCAGATATCAGTCGCGACGAAACATTCTTCAAGCCGTACGGGCTGGCAGTGGACTTTCGTGGGTCGCTATATGTTTCCGATGAAGGTAGTCACCGCCTGGTCGCTTTCAGTCCGCAACTGGAGCAACGCTATGTTGCCGGCGGCCAGGGAGGAACTCCCGGGCTGTTGAATCGGCCGGGCTTCATTTCGGTGGACAATGGTCTGACCGTGATTGTCGCCGACCGCGGCAACACTCGTCTCTGTCGCTACAACTCCCGCCTTGAATTTGTGGACGAGATCGACCTGCTTGATGCCGAAGATCTCGCCCGGTTCGGGCAGCCCTCGGGTGTGGCCATAAACGACTTCGGTGAGACCTGGATGGCGGACTCCGACAAGGATCGAGTGGCGCTGTTCGACAACACCGATCGATTCGACAGATTCATTGCCGAGTTCGGGTATTCCGGCGGGATGGTATCGGATCCGCAGAAGATAGCACGCGACGGTCGTGGCGGTTTTCTGATTTGTGATGCCGGCAACGGCCGGGTCTTGCGGTTCGACCGGTTTGGTAGTTTCAGCGGCGCGATTGGGGAGGACGTGCTGGTTCGTCCGATCGCTGCGACGGTTGACCAAAGCCTGCGGGTGTGGGTTATCGATCACGAGATCCCCGGTTTGTTTTGTTTCGATCGTCGGGGTAAACTACTGTTCGAGAACCGGGGATCCATGACCGGGCTTGATCACTCGTTTGCATCCATGAACGATATCGCCGTCCTCAGCGACGGCCGACTTATTCTCAGTGACTCCCGACTGGGCAGCCTGGTGATTGCCCGTGTTCTTACTATCGACGAATAGGCAGGTCGGCGATGCTCGCACGGGTCGCTGTCCTCCTTAATTGTTTTCTTGCACTCGCCGCTGTGTCCGAGGCCGGGTCCATAGAGACCATACGTCGCGTCTTTCCCGGTCCCGAGATACCCCGAACGATTTCCACCCAGGGTTCGGTGCTGATCACCGACTCCGATTCGCTCTACCTTAACACTCGCCTGCTGGACCGCACCACCGACTACCGATATGTCGCTTCGGCCGGCGCGTTCGAACTTTCCCTGAACGATACCGCATTTGCGGGCAGCGACACGCTGGTCGTCAGTTATCGGAAGCTTCCTGCGTGGGCCGGTCAGTGGTTCGGGCGAACGATTCCGGAGGCGGGCGTATCGGATAGCCGGGTGGCTCCGGTGATCGTCGATGACTCACCATCGCGCGAGCTCGGCGGCGGACGGGGAGTTTCCATCAACGGGGCCAAGAGCTTTCGGTTTGCGGCGCGCTCGGCGGGTACGTCGGAGTTCAGTCAGTCGCTCAACATGACGATCGGGGGTGAGCTTGCCCCGGGAGTGGAAATCAGCGGCGCCATTACCGACCGGGGATTCGATCCAACCTACGGTACGCTCAACAGCCGCCTGTCCGATCTCGACAAGGTCAATATCCAGCTCCGATCGAAGCGAGTTCACGCGCAGTTGGGCGATATCACGCTTTCCGGTATGACGACCGGTCTAGCCCAGAAGCAGGTCTCAGGAGCATCGACAGTGGTGACCTTTCCGAGCTGGCATGTCGAAGCGGCCGCGGCGCGCCCGCGCGGACGGTTCGAGAGTGCGCGTTTCTACGGATCGGATGGATTCCAGGGGCCGTATCAGGTGACCGGCAACACAGGACAGGCGATCGTCCCGGGTTCGGAGTCGGTGTGGCTCGACGGTGAACCGATGGAGCGGGGGGTGAACAAGGACTACACGATGGATTACCCGACCGGGCGGATCACGTTTTCCGTGTCCCGGCCGATTGACTTGCGTAGCCGAATCGAGATCGACTATGAACCGCTTACGACAGCCTACAAGCAGGAGTTGTTTGCGTTTGGCGGCGGCGCTCACACGACCGACTCAGTGCTGTTTTTCTCGGTCGGCGCATTGCGCGAAGGGGACGACTCTGAGGCGCCCGAAACGGGTGAGTTCTCGTCCGGAGAGCTGGCCCTGCTCGAAGCGGCAGGCGATAGTGCGGTCTTCCGATCGGGAGTGATACCGGATACATCGGGGAACTACTCGCTTGTCATCGACAGTCTGCCGGACAGTGTGTATCAGTACGTCGGAGAGGGCGCGGGAGATTTAGCCGTGACATTCACCTATGTCGGGGCCGGCGAAGGCAGCTATGAGTTTATCGGGTCCGGCGTCTATCGGTTCGTCGGTGGCGGTTCCGGGGATTATGAGCCGGTGGTCGAGCTAACACCGCCGGAGCGTACCAACGAGTACCGGGTGCTGGCAGGTTCGCAACTTGCGAATGTGGGAACGCTCACGGCCGACCTGCGGACAAGTGACCTCGATCGCAATCTGTATTCTTCGATCGACGACGCTGACAATGCGGCGCATCTGCTCGATCTCAGCTTCACTCGGCAGTGGCAGGCGTTTCGTACGCCAAACAAGATCTCCGCACATCGGCGAGTTCGAGAACCGGACTTCGTCGCACGGGAGCGGATCGATGATCCCGATTTCGAGAGAACCTGGTACCGTCCGCCTGAGTTCGAGCGAAACACCACCGAGTTGCTGCACGAGGGGTCGGCGCTGGTCACACCGGTCTCGGGTGTGACGCTGGGCGCGAATGGCGGGGAGTTGCGCTATCGTGAGAGATTCGTGTCGAGGCGTGTCGGAGCAACGATCGACATGTCTCCCACCAGGCGACTTCGCACCGGCGTGTCGTACGTCCACCTGAGTTCGAAACTGGACGATACTGCGCTCGACGGCAAGGGGTCGGTTGACAATGCCAATGCGACCGCATCGCTGGCTCTGGTCGGGGACATTACACTCGGTGGATCGTACGAGTTTGACAGACGACGGAATCGCTACTATGACGATGCGCGCGGGACCAGCTTCAACCGCGTGCGGGTCGAGACGAGACGATTCGACGACTTCCTTCGCTGGGAGTACTACGCCGAGGACAGCCTGACTTCGGATTGGAACGGCGTGCTAGATCGCAACCGTTTAACGGCGGGATCGAGTCGGCGGTTCGGTGATCTGACGTACGACGCTACCGCCACGTATCAGTGGCTGTCCGGGCAGACGGCCGATGAGACCAACTTCCTCGGCAGGGTGAATCTCCGCTACGACAGTCCGCGAAGTGGGCTCACCGTATCGTCATCGTATCTCGTGTCCGAAGAAGTCCGGAACGCGCGGGGCATTTCCTATCTCGAAGTTGATCAGGGTCTGGGGGATTATATTTTCGAAGACGGGCAGTACATTCCCGATCCCGACGGCAACTTCATCCGGGTGGAGGAGTTGCTGTCGTCGGTCGATCGGGTGCGGCGCGGGGAGAAGAGCTTCTACCTGTCCCGGGCGTTCGACTTCGGATCGGTGCGACTTACGTCCGACATCAAGGAAGAACTGCTTCCCGAGGGTGAGCGGAGCGCGTTGTGGGCGCTGCCGTTCTACTCCGATCCGGATCAGGCCTATCTCTTTTTTGAACGTCGCTATGCGGCTGACGTGCGGCTGTTCCCATTGGTCGGTTTTCACGTGATTGTGCTCGACTACTCGGAGCAGTTGGAGCGGCGGCGGATTGTCGATGAAGGCCGGGAACGACGCGATCGGCAGGGCTCAGTGAGTTTCCGCCAGCGGGTGCGGCAGACGTTTTTGGAGCAGTCGGTCAGTGTTTTCTCGTACGAGCGAGATGAATACTACAGTGGCGCGGGAGATGTGACCGGGTATGACTTGGCGGTAGCCGTCACGCAGAGGATTGTACTCGGTGAGGTCTCGATCGGTGGCGCGTATAGGAAAGCAGATGACGGCGATCGGGCCCGGTCGAAGATTTACTCCGCAATCGCCGGCTCGCGGCTGCGGGTGGTCGAACGCGGTGAGCTGCGCACATCGCTGGAGCTGTACAGACAGACGCTCCGGGGAGATGTCGCGGGGAGTTCCTATCAACTGACCGACAATCGGCCCGGCGACCGGGGGGCAGTCTGGTCGGTGATTCTTAACTATGGGGTGCGGGAAGGACTTCGGGTCAGCCTCAATCTGTCGGGCCGACACGCCGACAATCGCACCGCGCGGGTGTACGGACGCGGGGAGGTGGTGGCAGGCTTTTAGCCGCGGTATGCGATTCTTTCTATTGGTGACATTGTTGGTGACGCTGTCGACTTCGGACGTGGCCGCGGTTACCGAAGACGTTACGGTCGTCGCAGTTCGTATCGGCGATTCAGTGGTCGTGCTGGATCGGCCGGTTCAACTCGATTCAGTCGCTGCGGCGCGATTGATGGCTTCGGTGCTGCAGCCGTACCAGGACAATGGTCACTATTTCGCACGCGCTCGTATCGTGAGACTGGAGGTGAGCGGTGAGTCGGATGCGACTCTGGAGCTGGCGATCAATCCCGGACCGGTGGTGCGGATTCGAAGAGTGGCTTTCGAGGGGCTGGAGCGGACTGATCCGGAAAGCTTGGGGCGGTTCTTTGCATCGTACGATGGCGAGAGGCTGACTATGGCCACACTCGACCGAATTCGCGCCCAGGCCGAAGCGATAGGGTTCATTGATTTCGTATCCCCGATCGGCGTACGGGTGCTGGCCGGGTATACCGAAGCCGACCTGGTGGTGACCTTTATGGAGAAGCGGCAGATGAGCTTCTTTGGTGGTGGAGGATACACCCCGGATGACGAAGCCGGACTGGTGTGGAGTGCGCAGCTCGCGCTGAACAATCTTTTCGGAGGTGGGCGGCAGGCGAGTGTGCGGTCGGCGAGGCCGGACAAAGGACGGACTGAGCTGCAGATCAGGTATCGTCAGCCACTGTTCTGGCTGGGTCGGGACCGGGGAGACGTGATGGTTGCGACGAGGGACTATCGCGACAGCTTCTACGAGTTTGCCATCAGCCCCACTTATACGTCGAGCGTATCCGATGCGCTCGACCTGTCATTGGGCCTTGGCTTCCGCCGTGTGGAACCTTCCGACAATGTCGCCGGGTATTCGGCTTATTCGACCGTGTTTGGCCTCGAAAGGTCCAGTCTCGACAATCCGATAAATCCTTCGAGAGGACTCCGCCTGCACACCTCGCTGGCCTATCTCAACCGACGCTACTCAGCGGATTCGCTCGGTATGGCCGGGGATTCCTCGTTTAATGAAACCCGCACGACCGTGGATATCGAGTCGTACCTGTCCGTTCGCGGTCCGTTCCTTGTCCACGTGGGTGGGCACTATCGCGGATTCGAGACCGGGCAGAGTCTGCCGCCGCCGGCTGAGTTGTTTCTGATCGGGGGACCGGGAACGATTCGGGGTTACCGAACCGATCAGTTCCCGGCGCAGCGGGCAGCATACGGGACTATCGAGCCGAGGGTGCGATTCGACGGCGGAAACCTGTTTCTCTTTTACGATGCGGCGTACCTCAATCGGACGGTGGAAGGGGTCACCGATTTGGCAACCGATGAGAAGTATCGCTCGGGTTATGGGCTTGGGCTAGCGCTTCTTTCCGCGGAGCGGCTGGTTCGGGTGTCGTTCGGCTGGGGAGAAGGGGCTGCGATTGACGAGCCGCACCTGTCAGTGGAGTTCTCGGCCGATATATAATGGTTGACGACGACCGGTGCGGGCCGATATCCTCCGGCGTGCGAGTCATTCGAGATTATCTGTCCCTGATCCGAGCCGCCAACTGCGTGATTGCCGCCGCCGCCGTCTGGGTGGGCGCCTGGCTGGTCACCCAGGCGTTCCCGATCCTGCCGGTGGCGCTGACTTCGATTGCAGCGTTCCTGGTCTGTGCGGCCGGGAATATCCTGAACGATGTCGTCGATATTGAAATCGACCGCATCAATCGGCCGAATCGCGCTCTTGTGCGGCAGATGGTAACAGTGCCGCGGGCCAAACTGCTGGTAGTGGCGATCAATCTGGGGGCGATCCTTGTCTCGCTGTTTGTATCGCTGATGGTCAGCGGGGTAGTCTTTCTCTCCGTGGTTCTGCTCTTCTGGTACAATCTGAAGCTGAAGCACATTCCAGTCGCCGGCAATATGGTTATTGCACTGCTGTCCGCGTTGACGTTCGTTGTGGGCGGGATGGCGGTAGATCCGTACTTGCTCGCCCGGCTGCCCGGCCCGCTGGTTCCGGCCGCGTATGCTTTGCTGTTTCATTTCGTACGGGAGATGATTAAGGATGTGGAAGATATGGAAGGGGACCGGCAGGCCGGCGTGCGGACGCTGCCGCAGAGAATCGGCAAGTCGCCCACGCTGGCGCTGGCGCTGTCGATCTACCTGTTGCTGGTGCTGCTGACACTCGTTCCTATCTATTTTGGCTGGTTCGGGCGGATGTACGAGATCATTACCGTGTATGTCGTCGATCTTCCGCTGATGGCGCTGCTTATCTTCGTGTGGGGGAACCCGACCCCGAGACTGCTTCGGATCGGTTCGACAGCGCTGAAGATCGGCATGTTGCTCGGGTTGGTGGCGCTCGTGCTGGGTGGACAACAAATTTGAAACAATCGCCGGGCGGGCGAGTATAATCCTATCAAGGCTCGAAACCCGGTGTTAACTATTAACTTAACAGTGACTTGGCAGGATGAATGGAATGCCGCTCGAGCCTCGGAAACATGTCGCAATCGGTAACATGGGAATGTCTATACGACCGCTGCTAACGTTTCTCATACTAGTAGTCCTTGCCGGTCGACCGGGCGCGGCTGAGAGTATCAGTCTCAGCCAATCGCTCGACCGTCCGCAGGTAGCATACGACGAGACTGCAACCCTCGAAATCGTTCTGACCTGGCCGGGTCCGCAGTCCGCCTACCGATTCGATCGCCCGCTCCAGCCGGTTCTTCAGAAACTGCGAGTCGGCAAGTTCAGCACGACGGTCTCCTCGGTCGGCGCCGGCGGCGACGAAATCACCACCAAGAGGTTCCATTACGAGCTGATTCCGACCGAGGCCGGTCTGGGCCGGGTCGAGCCGATGAGGGTCGAGTATGTCTCATGGCCGGATTCGATTCCGGGCGAGCTGGTGACCGAGCCGGTCACGGTTCAGATAGCGGCGCCGATTCCCGAACCGCCCAAATCGAATGATCTCCCGATCTGGTTACTTGTTCTGGTGGCGGTCTGTCTTATAGGGGGAGGCGTGGCCGCGGTCATCACCGTCCGCAAGCGGTCGCAGGCGTTGCGTCCCGACAAAACGCCTTCGGAACGCCTGCTCGAGCGGTTAGCCGAACTGCAGAAAGAGGTCGGGTCCGATCTCAAGCGATTCCAAACCGGGCTGTTTCCGATTATTGTGGAGTATCTCGAACGACGGTTCGAGCTGCCGTTGGCGGGCAGGAGTGCCGAGGAGATCGCCGAGGCACTCAATCGCACGGCGCTGACCGAGTCGCAGCGACTGCAGGTCGCCGAGTGGCTGGAGCGCGCCGAGCGCGAGAAGTATCAGCCGATTCAGGCTGCGCCCGGCAAGACAATACGTCTGGCCAACGAAGTGAAGTTGTTTTTCGAAAAGATGTAAGTTGAGATAAAGCGGAGGCCGCATGCAGACTGACATTCAAGAGATCCAGTCCGTTGTTGAGCGCGAGTCGGCGTTTGTCGATAAGCTCACCGGACAGATCAGTTCCGTCATTGTTGGACAGCACTATTTGATCGACCGACTACTGATCGGGATTCTCGCCAACGGGCATATCTTGATCGAAGGCGTCCCCGGGTTGGCCAAGACATTGTCCGTGAAGACGCTGTCGGACGCCATCTCGGTCAAGTTCCAGCGCCTGCAGTTCACGCCGGACCTGCTCCCCGCCGATTTGATCGGTACCATGATTTACAATCCGCAGAAGTCGGAGTTTCTGGTCAAGAAGGGGCCGATTTTCGCCAATATCATTCTCGCCGATGAGATCAACCGCGCTCCCGCCAAGGTGCAGTCGGCGCTGCTTGAGGCGATGCAGGAGCGGCAGGTGACGATCAGCGAAACCACCTTTCCCCTCGACGAACCGTTTCTGGTTCTGGCGACCCAGAATCCAATCGAGCAGGAAGGCACCTACCCGCTTCCTGAAGCGCAGGTGGACCGTTTCATGCTGAAGCTCAGGATCGGGTACCCGTCGCCGGCCGAAGAGCGCGAGATCATGGAGCGCAACACCGGCACGTCGAAGGTTTCGATCGAGAAGGTCATTCGTGCCGAAGATATCGTGCGGGCGCGCCAGGTGATCCGTTCGATCTATGTCGATGACAAGGTCAAGGAGTATATCGTCAACATCATCTTCGCCTCACGCGAGCCGGAGAAGTACGGTTTGCAGTCGTTGGCCGACCTGATTTCGTACGGTGCTTCGCCGCGCGCGACGATTAACCTCAACCTGGCCGCGAAGGCGCATGCCTTCCTTCGTGGTCGCGGCTACATCACGCCCGAAGATATCAAGGCGATCGGCGCCGACGTGCTCCGTCACCGTATCCTGCTGACGTACGAAGCGGAGGCCGAAGAGGTCACCGCGGACGATATCGTCCAGAAGATCTTCGATGCCGTCGAGGTGCCATAAGCCGTGGCGATGATTCCGAAAGAAATCCTGCGCAAGGTCCGGCGGATCGAGATTCGCACCAAACGGCTGGTCAACGACCTCTTTTCGGGCGAGTACCATTCCACGTTCAAGGGCCAGGGAATGGAGTTCGAGGAAGTACGCGAGTACATGGCCGGTGATGATATCCGCCTGATAGACTGGAACGTCACCGCTCGAACGGGATTCCCGCACGTGAAGAAGTTTCGGGAAGAACGCGAGCTGTCGGTGGTGCTGCTGGTCGACGCGTCGTCGTCCGGCCGGTTCGGGACGCGCGAGCGGTTCAAGTCGGAAACCGCCGCCGAGCTGTGCGCCCTGCTGGCTTTCTCCGCAATCAAAAACAACGACAAGGTCGGTCTGATCATCTTCACCGATACGATCGAGAAGTTTGTCCCCCCGCAGAAAGGCCGGGGACATGTCCTTCGCTTGATCCGCGAAGTGCTTGCCTTCGAGCCGCAGGGCATCGGCACCGACATCGCCGGGGCGCTCGAGTATCTCAGTCGGGTTATCAAGCGAAAATCGGTGGTGTTCCTCGTCTCGGATTTCCTCTCGGAAGGCTACCAGAAGCCGCTTCGGATCGCCAACAACAAGCATGATATCATCGCCATGAAGATCACCGACCCGCGCGAAAGCACGTTCGAGAATTTCGGCCTGCTCGAGTTGGAGGATGTCGAGACCGGGGAAGTGTTCATGGTCGACACATCGTCCAAAGAGTTCCGTCGGGAGTTCGAGGCTCGCGCATCGGAAGATCTCGACAATCTCAAGCGCGATTTTGGTCTGATCAACATGGATTTTATCAATATCCGAACCGACCGCTCGTATATCGTGCCGCTGATCAACTTCTTCAAGATGCGGGAGCGGCGGAAGTGATGCGACGGCTGTCATTCCTTTTGTGCCTTTGTACGCTCGCCCTCTCCATTGTTGTGGGCTGCTCAACACAGCCGACAGTGGATATCGACGGCAAAAAGAAAATCGCCGGGGAACTTCGGAACAACAAGCTGTACGCTGCGGCGATCGACGAGTACAAAGACATCCTCGACGTCACCTCGCTCGACCGTCAGCAGCGGGGCAATATCAACTACCTGATTGCCAAAATCTATTTCGAGGATATCCAGGACTACAACAGTGCGGCGGCGTATTATATACGGGCGAGGACGATCGATCCGAACGGGTCGTACGTCGAAGAAGCGTCGCGCAATCTGGTCGCTTCGCTGGAGAAGATCGGACAGACCATCGATGCGGCCCGGGAGCTTCGGGGAGCAACAAACATCGATTCGGTCGAAAGCAAACCGGGTGACGTGCTGGTAGCGCAGGTCGGGGACAGAAAGTTTTACATGGCCGAGATCGAGGACCGTATTCAGTCCCTTCCTCCGAGCATGCAGAAGCAGCTGGCCGACCGCGCCTCGCGGGTCAATTTCGTGCGCCAGCTGGCCGGAGTGGAATTGCTCTATCGGGCGGCGGTCCGGGAGGGGTACGATCAGAAGACCGACATTCGGAAGGCAATGGACGACTACGAGCGTTCGGTGATCGTGGACCGGTTCCTGGCGGACAAAGTGATGAACGACATGAAAGTGGATAGTGTCGACGTACGCACATATTATCAGGCGCACCGGGACGACCGGTATGACGGCCGGCCGTATGATTCGGTCCGGGCCCAGGTTTTCATGGACTACCAGAACGACAAGGCCGAGGTCGCGTACAACGAGTACCTGCAGAAGCTGGCTCGGGCGGAGCAGTTTCAACTGTATGAAAAGAACATTCGCTGATGGATGAGTCACGACACATGAAACATACGGCGATTGCGCATATTATCTTTGGTATTGCTTTGATCCTGGCCGTATCGGCGGCTGCACAGGAAGCGCCGCCGGACACGGTGAGTTCACTGCCGGGTGTCACGGTGGAGACCTCGGTGAGCCGGGGAGACATCTATGTCGGCGATACGGTGACGTATACGGTAACGATAACCTATGACTCAACGATTGATCTGATTCCACCGCCGCTCGGAGCCAATCTCGGCGCCTTCGAGGTGAAGGACTATGAGCCGGATGTCGAGACGAAGCTCGACGATGGTCGCATCAAATCCGAGACGACCTTCAGGATATCGACCTTCACGACCGGTGAGTATGTCATTCCGCCGCTGCCGGTGATTTTCCGCATGCCTGACAGCGGCAGCCGCTTGATCATGACCGACGGAATGCCGATTTCGGTGAAGTCGTTGCTGGGGGATAATCCGGATTCGCTCGATGTCAAGCCGCTCAAAGCGCAGTACGAGTTTGAGCCCGAGATCCCTGCGTGGTACTATTGGGGCGGCGCATCGCTTCTGCTCATCCTCCTGCCGCTCGTTTTGTGGCTGATCTTTAGAAAGAAAAAGGGTCTTCTCGAGCCGGTGGACCGACGCACAGCGTGGGAGATTGCCTTCGAGGATCTCGCCGTGCTGCAGCAAAAGAGCTACCTGGCGGACGGCGCCCACAAGCAGTACTATTTCGAACTGACTGATATCGCACGGGCCTTTCTCGGCAGGATGTACAGGCTGGATGTCCTGGAGATGACGACCACGGAGTATCGCAACGCGTTTGTGGCGATTCCCCTCCCGAACGACTGGTACAGCCGCCTGCTGGACTTTTTCCGGCATGCCGATCTGGTCAAGTTTGCTCGTATGACCCCGGAGAGCGGGCGTCCCGAAGCTGACCTGTCGCTGGTGCACGACATGGTGGCCGATATCCGCGACGAGCGACTCCGACAAATCGAAGAAGAGGAGCGCGTGAGAAAAGCCCGGGGGCGCAGCGCCCGTGAGGAGAAGGCGGCATGAGTCAGCTTGAATTCGCCGGACTCAGCATGAGCCTGTTCGACAAGGCCGATATCACGATCCCGGCGACATTGATTTTCATTGTCGGAGGACTGGTTATCGCGCTGATGTTCTTTTTCCGGCTGCGCAAGCGCCGGACGGTTTCGGCGACCATCAAGTACTCCGATCTTCGCATAGTCAAGCGGGCTGCACGCTCCGGCCGCCAGCGGTTCCGTCCGGTGCTGTTCCTGCTTCGTGTGCTGGCCCTGGCGCTTCTCATCGTGGCCGTAGCGCGGCCGCGTGCGGGGACGGAGATTATCGAAGAGAACTCAGAGGGAATCGACATTATGGTCGCGCTCGACGTGTCGTCGTCGATGCAGGCCGAAGACTTCAAGCCGCACAACCGTCTGTACGTCGCCAAGGAAGAGATCAAGAAGTTCATCGAGCGACGGCCGCACGACCGAATCGGGCTGGTAGTGTTTGCGCGCAATTCGTTCACCCAGTGCCCGTTGACGGTCGATCACGGCGTCCTCCTGCAGTTTGTCGATATGGTCGACTTCGGGGTGCTCGATGACGGGACTGCGATAGGGATGGCGATCGCCAACGGGGTCAATCGGCTTCGCGAGTCCGACGCCAAGTCGAAGGTGATGGTGCTGCTTACCGACGGCGTGAATAACTCCGGAGAGATTGATCCGCTGACGGCGGCCAACATCGCTGCGACATTCGATATCAAAATCTACACCATCGGCGCCGGGAAGCCCGGAAACGCGATGGTGCCCTACGACGACCCGATTTTCGGCAAGCGGTATATCTACAGCCCGACCCGGATCGACGAGGAGACGCTGAAGGAGATTGCCGATCGTACGCACGGGCAGTACTTCCGGGCGCGATCGGGCGAAGAGCTGGAGCAGATATACGACGAGATAGATACGCTCGAGAAAACGGAGATCAAGACTTCCTCGCACATGCAGTACAAAGAGCTGTTCGAGTACTTCGCCTATGCCGGCTTGATCTTCCTCGTGCTGGAAATGGTCCTGGCAAACAGCTACTTCCGCAAGCTGCCCTAGAGAACGGTATGACACGGACGATTGACATATGAGATTCGCCGAACCGACCAACTTCATGATCCTGATCGGAATCGCCCTGCTGGCGATATTCGCCTTCTGGGTGGTGGCTCGTAAGAAGGCCCTTCTTCAACGATTCGGCGATATTCCGCTGGTGATGAAAAACGCGCCGTACATCTCGTTTGCACGGCAACGGACCAAAGCGATTCTGCTTATTGTCGCGCTGGTCTTTGTGACGCTGGCGCTGGCACGGCTGCAGTTCGGTACGCATATGGAGCGGGTAAAACGTCAGGGGATCGATCTCATAGTCGCCGTTGACGTGTCCACCTCGATGCTGGCGCGCGATATGCAGCCGAACCGCCTGGAGCGCGCCAAGCAGCAGGTGCGGACGATTATCGATCGCCTGCAGGGAGATCGGATCGGGCTGCTTGCGTTTGCCGGGGAAGCGTTTGTGCAGTGCCCGCTGACCGTAGACTATCCGGCGGCCCAGATGCTGCTCTCGGCTATGAATGACAAGTCGGTGTCGATCCAGGGTACGTCGATAGCCGAAGCGATCAAGACCGCCGTCAAGTCATTCGACCAAAAGGAGCGCAAGTATAAGGTCCTGTTGCTTCTGACCGACGGCGAAACCCACGACAAAACGGCGCTCGACGTGGCCGAAGAAGCCCGGGAGATGGGGATTCGGATCTATACCGTCGGGATCGGCAGTCCGGCCGGGGAACCTATTCCGATTGTCGACCGTACAGGTAAGCAAGTAGGGTTCAAGAAGGACGAAAACGGCGAAGTGGTCGTCTCGAGACTCGATGAGCAGACCCTCCAGAAGATCTCCCTGGCGACCGGGGGAAAATATTATCTGGCAACGCCGGGCGAAATGGAGTTAGATAAAATTCTGGACGAGATCGACAGCCTGGAGAAAAAGGAACTGGAAGGCTCATTGGTCACACGCTACGACGACCGCTTCCAGTGGCCGCTGTTGATAGCTTTGCTGTTGATTGTCGCTGAGTTTTTCGTCCCGGAGCGAAAGAGACCGAACGGGAGCGTACAGCATGCGTAGATACATCACCAGTGCACTGGCCGTGCTATTTGTCATGGCGGCTGGCTCGTCGGTGTCAGCCAGGAACCCGGTCGAGCCGGTGAAAAAGGGCAATGAGGCATTCCTGAACAAAGACTACAAGTCGGCTCTGGAGCAGTATTCGATCGCCGAGACCGAGCTTCCGGAATCCCCGGAGATCGACTACAACATCGGCAACGTCCAATACGAACAGGGAGACTACAAGACGGCGCTGGAGCGCTACGAGAAAGCGCTTAAGACTGACGATATCGCCCAGCAATTCCGGGCCAACTACAACGCCGGAAACGCCCATTTCAAGGCCGGAAGCTACCCCGAAGCGATCGAGTCGTACAAAAAGGCGCTAGAAATCAACCCCGAGGACATGGACGCCAAGTACAATCTCGAACTCTCCCGCAAGTTGCTTAAGGAGCAGACGCAGCAGGAACAACAGCAGCAGAACGAGCAGCAACAGCAGGAGCAGCAGGAGAAGCAGGAACAGCAACAGCAGGACCAGCAGCAGGATCAGGAAGATCAGCAGCAACAGCAACAGCAGCAGGACCAGCAGGATCAGCAACAGCAGAATCAGGACGACCAGCAGCAGCAGGAGCAGATGCAGGACAAGCCGATGTCGAAAGAAGATGCTGAGCGCATTTTGAATGCGCTCGAAGACGACGAGCAGGATGTCCAGAAGAAGGTCCGTCGCAATGTCAAGGCAAACTCCTATTTGGGGAAGGACTGGTAAGCCGCGATGACGCTGTCTCGAGCATACATACTATGCCTGTGCGTCCTGGCGGCGCTGTTCACCGGCGCGGAGACCTTTGCCCAGGTGACCAACGCGACGGCCGTTACCGTGAAGGCTACTCTCGATCGCGACTCGATCGGGCTGGATGAGCAGGCTATTCTGCAGATCGTGGTTGCCGGAACCGACCAGGATCTTCCCGCGCCGCAGCTTCCGACTCTGCCGCGTTTCGAGGTCTACAGTCAGGGACGCTCGAGCAATATCCAGATTATCAACAACCAGATGAATGTCTCGATGACCTATCGCTATATGCTTCTGCCGAAACAGCCGGGTGTATTCCCGATTACCAACATCTCGGTTGTGTACAAGAACAAGCGATATACCGCCGAACCGCTCGAGCTGACCGTATTGGACAAGGGGACGGCCGCGTCACCTCAGCTCGAGGACAAGTCGGTTGATCCCACCGGCAAGTCGCGTGACTACTTCCTCGACGCGGAGATCGACAACGACAATCCGTATGTCAACGAGCAGGTCACGCTGACGCTGAAGTTCTACATTGCCGTCCAGTACTACAATACGCCCGAACTGACGCAGCCGCCGACGACCGGTTTCTGGACCGAGATCCTGGGGAATCGGGCGCCGTATTTTCAGAAGCTGAACGGCCGCAATTACCAGGTGCTCGAGGTTAAGTACGCGCTGTTCCCGACTCAAACGGGCGAGTTGTCGATCGGTCGGGCGCTGATTCGTACGACGGTTGCGGCGCCCAGCCGCACCAAGCGTCGAAGCGTGTTCGACGATTTCTTCAATCGCGGGCAGGAGATAACGGTGCGGTCCAAGCCGCTTACAGTCAACGTCCGGCCGCTTCCGACCAAAGATCGCCCCGATGATTTCTCCGGGACGATAGGCCGCTTTCAGATCAGTGCCACGCCGGACAAGACCGAGGTCGAGGTGAACCAGCCGGTCACGGTATCCGTGGCAATCACCGGAATCGGCAACGTCAAGTCGGTCGCCGAACCGGAGATCGGTGATCTGGCCGACTTCCGCGTCTATCGCGCTTCAAGCAACGAGAATGTTACCAAAGTCGACGACCAGATCGGCGGCACGAAGACCTTCGAAGAGGTGTTCATCCCGCGCCGTCCCGGTGAATTGACGATACCGTCACTGAAATTCACTTTCTTCAATCCCAGGACATCGCGGTATGAGACGAAACGAACACACCCGATCAAGCTGAACGTGGTCGGCTCCGAGACCTATGTTGCCGGCAGCGACGTTCCGTACAGTACCCCCGGTGTGAGTATCGGATCGCAGGCGCGTGACATTCGCTTCATTAAGCAGGAACTCGGTGGCCTGCAGCATCGCGGAAGCCTGATTCTGCTCAGCCCGGTCTACATGGCGGTCAACGGGATTCCGGTCCTGGTACTGATCGGTCTGGTGGTGGTTCGCCTTCGCAGGGAGCGGCTCTCGAAGGATATCGGATATGCGCGCTCCCGGTCGGCGTCGAAAGTGGCGCGGAAGCGTCTGGCCACCGCCGGAAGCATGGCGAGCGCCGACAAGACCGAGGAGTTTTATGCGGAGTTGTCTCGGGCCGTCACATCGTACATAGCGGACAAGCTCAACATGTCGCCGCATGGTTTGACCAGCGACAAAATAGCGACTCTGCTTGCGCAGCGTGGCGCCGACGACGATCTTGTCGCGGAAACGAAAGAACTCCTTCGCCGGTGCGATTTCGCCCGCTTTGCGCCCGCGACCATCAGTATCGATGATATCCGCTCGTCGCTGGAGCGGGGGGAGAGGTTGATTGTCCGAATGGAGAGTGTACGGTTTGCGTAACATCCGACCGCTTCTTTTGACGTGTCTTGCTCTCGTCGTGATCGGAGTTGGTATGTCCGAGGCCGCTACCCGGCGTGAAGCCTTCGAAACCGCCAACCAGCTCTATCAGAACCGCCAGTACGATAGTGCGATCGTCCTTTACGAAAAGATCCTCGCTGATTCGGTCGAGTCACCGGCGCTCTATTTCAATCTCGGTAACGCCTATTTCAAGCAGGGCGATCTCGGCCACGCCGTCCTCAACTACCTCCGCGCGCGTCGGCTCGATCCCGGCGACGGCGATATCGAGGCCAACCTGTCATTTGCCAGGGGCTACACCCGTGTGCAGATGGAGGGGGTACGGCTCAACCCGATCAGCAGTATTATGGAGTCGGCCGTTTCGGGATTTCGTCTTTCGACACTGGCCTGGATATCGGCGCTCTTTTTCATCGGACTGTTTGTCCTGCTGTCTCTCCGTTTCGGTCTTGGCTGGCGTGAAAACTGGCTGCGTCGGACTATCGTCCTGGTGCTCGTACTGCTGGTCGTCGCCGCCGTCTTCACGACCTTCAAGTATCGCCACGATTTTCTCACCCGCTGGGCGGTGCTGACCTGCGACCAGTGCCCGGTTTATATCGGTCCCTCAGAGGATCTTGATATCGAGCTGCAGGGTGCCCCCGGTCTGGTGGTGGAAATAGTCGATCAATCCGGCGAATGGTACAACGTGCTGTTCGAGAACAAACGCCGCGGTTGGATCAGGCGAGACTTAGTCGCTGAAGTATAACAACTTACGCTCCCCGTCCCAAGTTTATTTCATTGACACTTATTCAGAGTAGGTCTATCTTGCTTGGATGGAGTAATTCCGGGATTGGACTCGTATGCTGACAGTTCTGAAAAAAAAGCAGTTCTGGGGCGCGCTCATCGCGATCGCGCTGCTGGGCTATTGCGTGAAGGATGTCCGCATCAGCGAAATCCAGGCTCTCTCACAACGCCTGAACTTCTGGTACGTCATCCCGGCGCTGCTGTCTTCGTTCCTGTTCCAGATTCTCCGGGGCCTTCGCTGGCGCCTCATGATCTCTCACCAGACACCAATCCGGATCATTCAGGGAGCGTCGCTCTACGCGGCGGGGCAGGTCCTCAACACGATTATGCCGGTCCTCACCGGACAGGTCGGTCGCATGATTCTGTTCGCCCGCAAGACCGGCCTTCGCAAGACCTTCATCTTCTCGAACATTGTGCTCGAAGTGCTGTTTGATGCGGTCAGCCTGATCGTCTTCCTGCTTATCACCTCGCTGGCGTTTGCATTCCCCGACGACTACCGGTCGGTCTCGTACGTCATCGTCGGTGTCACCGGAATGCTGCTGATCCTCCTTTACCTGATCCTGCAGTATCGCGAGTCACTCGAGGAACTCGGGACCAGGTGGTTCCGGGGGCGCTGGCCCGGGTTCTACATCACCCTGAAGAAGTTCCTTCGTTCGTTCACCAAGGGAATCGAACTGCTGAAATCGAGCCAGCATATGGCCGGGACACTGGCGTATTCGCTGTCCTCGTGGTTTTTTCACGTGCTGGTAGTCTATTTCCTGTTTAAGTCGTTTGGTATTGATCTCGACTTCGCGGTTGCCGCCGCGGTGATGATCATCAACAGCATTGTCCTCATGATTCCGATCACGCCCGGAAACGCCGGAACATTCGAAGTGGCGGTCTCGACCGTGCTGGCGGCGTTTGCGGTCGGGAGATCGGACGCAGTTTTATTTGCGCTGGCTCTTCATCTGATCGATCTTCTGCCTATCTTCATTCTGGGTTTGAGCTATCTGCACTACCAGCGGATATCGATCAAGGAGTTCCGGGCGCAAGAGGAAGCGGCCTTGTTTGACCATATCTCCGAGGACGGCACGCTGATCGAAGAGGAAAAGGTATGATTCGCTCGTTCCACTACCTGCCTGACAAAGGGGTTCAAGTGATCGAGGGAATCGCCGATTTCGACAAATTGGCGGCCGAACCGGGCGCCATGCTCTGGGTCGATATGATGACGCCGACCGATGACGAGTCGTTTGTTCTCACCCATGATTTCAAGTTCCACCCGCTGGCGATCGAGGACGTCATCTCGGAGCGCCCCAGAACCAAGCTCGATGACTACGAGCGGTACCTGTTTGTGGTCTTTCAGGTGGTTGACTATGTCGGCCGGGAAGAGGGGCTGAAAGCCAGTGAGCTGGACATCTTCCTGACCAAAAACGTACTGGTCAGCGTCCATTTCGACGAACACCGGATATTCGATTATCTGTATCATCGGGCGGAACGCGATGAGCGCCTGCTCTCCCGGGGGGCGGATTTCCTCTTCCATACGCTGGTCGATACGGCGGTCGACAACTATAACGCCATTCTCGATACGTTCGAGTATGAAGTCGACCAGGTCGAAGAGGATGTGCTGGGCGAGTCCGACGAAGACACGCTTCGGTCGATCTTCACCCTCCGCCGTGACATTATCCAGCTCAAGCGCATCGTGATGCCGCAGAAGGAATTGTTGTACCAGCTTTCCCGGGGCGATACGCCCCTGGTCTCACAGAAACTGGCGGTTTATTTCTCCGATATTTACGATCACCTGGTTCGAATCAACGATATCTCCGACGCCTATCGTGAAAACCTGATCTCGTCATTGGAAGTCTACTACTCATCGGTGTCGACCAAGACGAACGAGATTATCAAGGTGCTGACGATCCTTACCGCCATTTTCATTCCACCGACCTTTCTGGTCGGTCTCTGGGGGATGAACTTTCACCACATGCCCGAGCTCGACTGGGAGTACGGGTACTACGTTTCAATCGGTGTTATCCTGTTGTCGATGATCGGGATGATCGTCGTCTTCCGCCTCAAAAAGTGGTTCTGACGCCCGTTCGGGCAGCCCTGTTGTCCCTAACGGAAAACTAACCTGAAAAAAGTGAAACTTTTCACTTGCGTATACGTGTTAAACGAATACGTTTACCTACCCGCCGGTAGGTAAGACGACACCTACTGACCGGTAGGTACAAGAGAGACAAAACCACAGGAGCGTCGTGGCGAAGATAAAACAGAGCCCGAAACTGCCGCCCGAAAAGCGCCGCCGTCAGCTGCTGGACGCGGCGACCAGGCTGTTTGTCAGGAAGGGCTATCGGGGAACCACTACCGAGCAGATAGCACGAGCCGCCAAGCTGACCAAGGGAGCGTTGTACCATCATTTTAAGAGCAAGGAAGATATCCTGCTCGGCATTCTGGCCGACATGATGGCGCGCTTTGATTTGGCGGTCACGCCGCTGGCCGGGACGAAGTTCGCTCCCCAGGAATTTGTCAGGGTCTTGTTCGAGGCGCAGGCGAAGGACAACTACGCGGAGTTCCGCACCCTGGTGGACTTATGGGTGCAGGCCCTAAGGATTCCGCGGATTCGGAAGTTCTTCATTTCGCACTACCGGATGGCCCAGGACTTCTTCAGCGAGCATGTCGACCGGGCCTACGGCCGGAACCGGGCCGATCGCGAGCAGCTGGCCATACATACTTTCGCTTTCGTCGACGGCCTGGCGACGCGGCTGGCACTCGATCCGAAGTCGGCCGACGTGGAGACGCAAATCAGGCTGTTCGCGCGAACGGTGGAATCAGAAAAACGGCGTACTAAGAAGAAATAGAGTGATGAGTAGAAGAGAAATCAGGATTACCCAACAACACGCACGCCGGTGGCCGGCACGATTGATTCTGGTCGCCTGCCTGACGGCGCTGCCGTCGATGCTTGCCGCCCAGACCACGTTAACTGCCGAGGAGGTCCGCCGGCGGGCGCTGGAGTTCAACCGCCATTACCTGTCGGCACAGGAAGATGTGAAGATAGCGCAGTCCGAGGTGATACGGGCCCGCGCCGATGCCTTCCCGCAGCTCAACTTCACCGGAACGTACAACCGGAGTTTCCGCGTACCGAGTGTGTTTTTTGTCGTCAACGGCGAGACGACCGAGCTGCAGACCGGATTCAAAAACGCCTATGGAGCGCAGGTCGCTCTCTCCCAGACACTCTGGCAGGGCGGCAAGGTATTTACGGCGATTGACATCGCCCGTCGCTATAAGCGCTATGCCGAGGCGACCGCCGAGCAGGTCAGGGCGGAGATCGTATATCAGGCCGACCTGCTGTTCTACGGAGCGATTCTGGCGGAGTCGCAGCTGGACGTCCTCAGCGAAGCGCTGGCGTCGAATACCGCCAACCTGGAGGTCACGAAGCAAAAGTTTGACCAGGGGCTGGTGTCGGAATACGAGGTCCTGCGGGCGACGGTCGAGAAACAGAACCTGCTGCCGCAGATTCTCAGTGCCCAGTCCAATCTCCGGCTGGCTCGCAAGCAGCTGAAGTCGTTCATCGGTGTCGACCTCACCGAGCCGGTCGAGCTGGTCGATCCAGAAACCGACACGTCGCTCACCGGGCTCCCCGAACTGCAGATGCTGACCGATACGGCTCAGGTCGCCCGTCCGGAGATCGAACAGGCCAGCGAGCTGGTCGGGATCTCAAGCCGCGGGATCAAGATCGCACAGGCGGAGTATTGGCCGGCGCTCGAGGCGGTCGCGGCCTGGGACTGGCAGTCGGCCTCGGATGACTTCACGCTCTCGAAGAACAATAGCAACTCCTGGACGGCCGGCCTTCGGCTGAGCTTCCCCATATTCGACGGCTTCCGTCGCAGCGGCGATGTCCGGGAACGGAAAGCGCAGTTTGCACAGGCGCGCTTGAGCCTGAAGCAGACCAAAGACGATATCGCGCTGGAAGTCGAGGACGCGTACGATCGCTTGCGTCAGGCAAAACAGGCGGTGGATATTCAGGGGGCGACGATCGCGGCCGCCAAAGAGGGGCTGAAGATTGCCAAACTCAGGTATGAATCGGGCGTTGGAACGCAGCTCGAGGTGCTCTCGGCCCAGACCGCTCTTACCGAAGCGCGTCGGCTGCAGGCTGAGGCGATCTATTCGTTCAGAGCGGCCCGCGCCGGATTGAAGAAAGCTACAACTATCGGTATAGGTACGGAACAGTAAGCATGTCACGAAATCGACTCCTACAGATACTCGCGCTGGTCGGTCTGGTACTCCTGATCGGCGGGTGTGGCGCCAACAAAGAAGAAGCAACCGCAGAACGTGTCCTGGCGGTACGAGCCGACGTTCTCCAGGCCCGCGATCTCGAATTGGGGCTGACTTATACCGGTTCGCTCGAGGGTGAGCGTCAGGCGGTCCTGTACTCCAAACTGGCCGAGACGGTCGACAGCCTGTGGGTGAAAGAGGACGACCGGGTCAAGGCCGGACAGATCATTCTGTCGCTCGACGAGACCGGGCCGTCATCGAAGTTCCGTGAAGCCCGCTCGACCTTCGAAAACGCCGAGAAAACCTATAAGAAGATGAAGTTCCTTTACGAACAGGGAGCTATCTCGGAAGTCGAGTTCGACAACGCCGAACTGGGATACGATGTCGCCAGGGCGGATTTCGACGCCGTCAAGCAGCTTGTCGAGATTGAGTCGCCGATCGCCGGGATCGTCACGGCAATCGACGTCCGTCCCGGTGAGCAGGTCAATGTCGGCACGCGGCTGGCGACGGTGGCGACAACGAAGACGCTTCGCGTCCGGTTCGGTGTCAACCCCGAAGAGATCGGGTTCTTTACGATTGGCGCACCGATCAAGGTCAACGCCGATGGTGTCGCCGACACCGTCAATGGAACGATCACGACCGTGGCAAGCTCGGCTGACCCGGTCACCCGCACCTTTCAGGTGGAAGCGACCGTGGACAATGCCAACGGCGTCTACCGGCCGGGGATGTTCGTTCGTGCCCGGTATATCCGTGATCACCTGACGGATGTGATAGCGGTCCCGAGACGCGCTGTCATCCAACTCGACAACACCCCCACCGTGTTCGCGGTGGTTGACGGGCGCGCCGACCGACGGCGTGTCACGCTCGGTTCTGAGATCGACGGACTCGTGATCGTCAGTGAGGGTCTCTCGGTGGGGGACACGCTCGTTACGCTGGGGCAGGACTATCTCGAGGACAGCGTCAAAGTGAAGATCAGCGAACTTGGTGAGTAATACCCGATGAAACTTTCTGAAGTATCGATAAAACGCCCGGTTTTCGCGACCATGATGATTACCGCCCTGATGGTGCTGGGCTGGTTCTCATACACCGACATGCCGATCGAGCTGTTTCCAAAGGTGGACTTCCCGTTTGTGGTCGTGCAGACCGTCTACCCCGGAGCTTCGGCCGAATCGATAGAGACCGACGTTACCAAAAAGGTCGAGGATGTCGTCAACGAGATCTCCGGCGTGCGACACATTCAATCCGAGTCGCATGAGGGGTACTCGCTGATTGTCGTCGAGTTCGAGCTTGAGATCGACGGCGCGGTGGCGACCCAGGACGTGCGTGAGAAGGTCGCTACGGTTCGGGGCGATCTGCCGGATGATATCGAAGAGCCGATCGTCTCACAGTACGACCCCGATGCTCAGGCAATCATGTCAGTCACGATTTCCGGCAGCCGTCCGCAGCGCGAAGTGACGCAACTAGTCAAGGACAAGATCAAACCCCGTCTCGAGTCGGTCAGCGGGGTCGGTTCGGTCCGCCTGATCGGCGGTCATGAGCGCGAGGTACAGATCCTGCTCAACCCCGACCAGATGGAAGCCAAGCAGATCTCGGTTGACGACATCGCCAATGCGGTGATGGCGGCCAATATGGAGATCCCGGGCGGTCGGGTCAACGAATCGAACCGCGAGTATCTCGTGCGCGTGAAAGGCCGACTGACCTCGGTCGATGACTTCCGCTCCATTGTCGTGAAGAACGAGCAGGGAACGCCGATTCTGCTTTCCGATGTCGCGCTGGTCAAAGATACGATCGCCGAGCAGCGCTCGCTTTCGACTTACAACGGCAAGCCGGCAGTGGCGCTCGATATCGTCAAGCAGTCCGGCGCCAATGTGGTCGATCTTGCGGCTGATGTTCGCAAGGTCCTGAAGGATCTCGACGCCGAGCTGCCACCGGATATTGTCGTGACTATTGTCAACGACAACTCCGTGTGGATTAACGAGTCGATTCACGAGATTCTGTTCAACATCCAGTTCGGTACGGCACTGGCGGTGCTGGTGATTTTCCTCTTCCTGCTGGACCTTCGGCCGACCATCATCACCGGCCTGTCGATTCCGATCTCGATCATCGCCTCCTTTACGGCCATGAAGTTCCTCGGCTTTACGACCAACTTCATGACCCTGCTGGCGCTCTCGCTGGCGGTGGGTATTCTCATCGACGACTCCATTGTGGTAGTGGAAAACATCTACCGAAAAGTGGAGGAGGGGGAGTCTCCCTGGCGGGCGGCGTTTACCGGTACCGATGAGATCGGTCTGGCCGTTGCCGCGACGACTTTCACCATCATGGTGGTGTTCCTGCCGGTGGCCTTTATGTCCGGTATCGTCGGGCGCTTCTTCTACCAGTTTGGTATGACGGTCTCGATCGCGGTCCTTATCTCGCTGTTTGTGGCCTTCACGCTGGTCCCGATGCTGGCCTCCCGGACCAGGGCACCCAAAGAAGACCCGGAATCGCTCGATCCGAACAACGCCAAAGGACTCTGGCGCCTGTGGCTTCGAATACGCCGACCGCTGAGCTTGTGGGACCGGGCGTTTGATGCCCTCCGGCCCGTCTACAAGAACCTGCTGGCGGCGTCACTGCGCCATCGCTGGCTGGTGATGGTGGCTGCGACGTTGATCTTCGTCCTGTCAATTTACGCCGCGACCAAACTCCCGGTCGAGTGGATGACTGCCAGCGACCAGGGTAAGATGTACATCTCTATAGAAACTCCTCCCGGTACCGATCTCGACCACACCTACGATCGGATCCGGAAAGTCGAGGACATTGTTACGGCTTTGCCCGAAGTCAGCGGGACGTATATCACCATCGGTTCGGGTAACAATGAGGTGACCGAAGGCAATCTGCTGGTACTTCTGACGGATGCTGAGACGCGCGACATCTCCGCCGTCCAACTGGTCGACTCCGTGCGACAGCTGATCAGGGCCGTGCCCGGCATCAAGGCATCGCTGGCGACGGAACCGGCCGAAGGTGGCTCTTCGAAACCCATAGAGCTGTCGATACGCGGCGATGATCGACAGGAACTCACCCGCCTCACGCATCAAGTGCAGCGGATTCTGGACACTATTCCGGGTGCCGTTGATGTCGACAATACGCTTCAGGAGGGCAAACCGGAGCTCCAGGTTTCGGTCGACCGTCGTCTGGCCGATGATCTCGGTGTGGATGTGGCGTCGATTTCCCGCACCATGCGATTGCTGGTAGAGGGCGACAACATCACCCGCTACAAGGAAGGCGACGAGGAGTACGACGTTCGTCTCCGCCTGCAGGAACGCTTCCGCTCTTCGGCCGAAGATGTCGGCCGGGTCCTGGTGGCGAGCACCAAGGAGATTCCCGGACTCAACACCTTCCTGGTTCCGTTGAACCGGGTGGCGGATATCCACAAGTCGACCGCCATCGGCGAACTTCGCCGCTACGACCGGCTGGCGGAAGTGCGGGTCAACGCCAACGCCGCCAGTGGTGCGGCGTCCGGTACCATCGCCCAGACACTGCAATTGATCGTTGATACAACGATTCAGTTTGCTCCCGGCTATTCGGTCGGCGCGGTGGGGCAGGAGGAGATCCGCGAAGAATCGTCGACCAATATCGCCCGGGCGTTGATTCTCTCGATTATCTTCATCTATCTGGTACTGGCGTCGCAGTACGAGTCGTTCTTCGATCCGTTGTCGATCATGCTCTCGCTGCCGCTCTCGCTGATCGGGGCCGTGCTGGGGCTGCTGGCCTTTGGCTCGACTCTGAACATCATGTCGCAGATCGGCATTGTGATGCTCATGGGATTGGTGACCAAGAACGCTATCCTGCTGATAGATTTCGTGAAACAACGGCGAAGGGAGGGTGTTGATAGAACTGAAGCGGTTCTGGCCGCCGGCCCGATCCGCCTGCGGCCGATTCTGATGACGGCGCTTGCCACCGTCTTTGGTATGCTGCCGCTGGCGCTGGAGCTCGGACCCGGAGCCGAAATGCGGTCCCCCATGGCGCGGGCGGTTATCGGCGGCATGATCTCGTCGACCCTCCTGACTCTCGTGGTCGTGCCGGTTGTATACACCCTGATCGACGACGCCGTGGTGTGGGTCTCGAAGAAGCTGAGAATCTCGCAGCGCGAGAAGAGAGAGGATATAGCCCTTGACCAGCAGCCTGGTACCGCCAAGTAAGGCGCTTGGCTACAGCGATATATATCTCGACTTTGTGAGCGGACGGGAACCGTCCGCTCACTTTTATCTTGCCGCAAACCTCGAAGATACGGCCGCCAAGCTCGATCGAGTCAACTACGACCGCAAGCGTCTGGCCGATATCCTCAAAAATCAAAACACCGTTTATCAGGCATCAGGCGCCACGTTCGAGGCCATCCGCGAGCTTACCGCACCCGATGCCGTGTGCGTTTTCTCAGGACAGCAGGCGGGCTTTTTCGGCGGACCGATGTACACGATTATCAAGGCCGTCGCCACCGTCAAAGCCGCCAGGCGGTATCGGGAGAAGCTGGGCCGTCCGGTCGTTCCCGTCTTCTGGATCGCCGGTGACGATCACGATTTCGAAGAGGTCAATCACGTAACGGTGCTGGACCGCGCAGGCGAACCGGTGACCATTACCTACGGTACCCCGCCTGAGCACGAAGTTTCCACCGCCGAGATTCAGTTCAGCGATGCCGAGGAACTGGCTCGCGCCAAGGAGGCCCTCAAAGCGGCGCTCGGCGATACCGACTTCACGCCCGAACTCTACGATCTGATCGAACGCGCCTACACGCCGCACGACTCGATGTGCAGTGCCTTCGGCAAGCTCATGGCGGGCCTGACGGCTAACACGGGATTGGTGCTGTTTTGTCCCGGGGACCCGGAGGTCAAGAGACTTGCCGCGCCGTTCTTCAAGCGAATCGTCAGGCAACAGGACCAGATGCACGAGATCCTGGTACGGACGAACAACGAGATCATCCAGTCTGGCTATCACATCCAGGTCGAAAAGAAGGACAACGCCGCCCACCTGTTCTACAATTTAGACGGTCGAACCCCGGTCCTGCGCGATGGAGACCAGTTTGTCGTCGGTAACACTCGCTTCAGCCGCGACGAGCTGCTGGAAGCGATCGAGAAGCACCCGGAGAGATTCTCGCCCGATGTCATCACGCGGCCGATTTTGCAGTCATATCTGTTCCCGACCGTCAGTCAGAAGGGTGGCCCGGCCGAGATTGCCTATCTCGCCCAGATCAACCCGATCTTCAACCTGTTCGACGTGCCTGCCCCGGTCCACAAAGCACGGGCGACCGTGACGGTTATTGAGAGCCGATTCGAGAAACTGATGAAGGAGCACGATATCACGTTCGAAGAGCTCACCGGTGATATCGAGCAGGTGGTTAATCGTGTTCTGCAGAAGACCTTCCCGCAGGACCTGGAGCAGCACTTCGCGAAACTCCGCGATGATGTTGATCGCCGTTTCAAGGCCTTTCTGGACGAGTCACTCGAATTCGATCCGAACCTCAAGCAGGTTGGCGAGCATTCGTATGGGAAGATCGACTACACGCTGAAGAGCTTCGAAAGCAAGGTCTTTTCATCGCATAAGAAGAAATCAAAGCAGTCGCGGGACCGTATCTATCGTCTGTGGCACGCCGTCTACCCGAATCGCGGTTTTCAGGAGCGAACGATCAATGTCGCCTACTTCATCGCCCGTTACGGCATGGGTTTCGTCGACCTGCTGCACGACCACATGGACAGCGAAGAAACCGCGCACCAACTCTTCCATCTTTCAGAGGCTGACCTGTAAATGAAAATCGGCATTACGTGCTATCCGGTCGTGGGTGGTTCGGGGATCATCGCCACCGAACTCGGACAGGAACTGGCGTCGCGTGGACACGAAGTCCATTTCATTTCGTACGCGCTTCCGTTCCGGCTCGACAAGTATCAGACCAATCTGATGTTTCACGGCGTTGAGACGACCGCGTATCCCCTGTTCAAGTACCCGCCGTATACGCTGGCCCTGTCGTCGAAACTTGCCGATGTGTCCCGTAACTACAATCTCGATATCGTCCATATGCACTATGCCATTCCGCATGCCACGTGCGCTTATCTCGCCAACCAGATGCTGGCGGCTTCGGGCGATCGGCTTCCCAGGATCATCACGACCCTGCATGGAACGGATATCACGCTGGTCGGATCTGACCCTTCGTACTTCGACATCACGCGCTTTTCGATAAATACCTCGGATGGTCTGACAGCCGTATCGCAGCACCTCGCCGATGAGACGGCGGAGGTGTTTGGTGTCACCCGGGAGATACGGGTCATCCACAACTTCTTCGACGATTCCCGCTTCCTGCCGAATATCGGCGGCGAGTGTTCGCGGTGCGAATTCGCCACCGAAGATGAAATGCTGCTGGCTCATGTCTCGAACTTCCGTCCGGTCAAGCGGACTCTGGATGTTATCGAGATCTTCGAGAAGGTCTCGGCGGCCATGCCGGCCAAGCTCATTCTGATTGGTGAAGGGCCCGACACCGTGCTCGCCCGCCGGATGATCAAGAAACGCGGACTCACCGAAAGGGTGATCTTCCTCGGCAACCAGAGCCGGGTCGAAGCGGTCCTGCCATGCGCCGATCTGTTCCTGCTGCCGTCGCAGGAGGAATCGTTCGGACTTGCGGCGCTCGAAGCGCTCGCCTGCGGACTGCCGGTTATCGGTACCCAGGGAACGGGCCTGGTGGAAGTTATCGACGACGGGATCGACGGTTTCCTGTTCCCGATCGGCGACACCAATGCCATGGCCGGGGCCGCGATCGAGCTGCTGAGCGATCGACAGAAGCTCCTGAAATTCAAGTCCGCCGCCGCCGATGTTTCCCGGAAACGTTTCAGTCAGAAGAAGATTGTCGACGAATACGAGCAGTATTATAGAGAGATAGCCCATGTCTGATACGCCGAAGCTCGACATACTGGCGATCGCTGCCCATCCCGACGATATCGAAATCACCTGCGGAGGCCTTCTCATTAAATATGCCCGATTGGGGAAAAAGACCGGGGCGCTCGATCTGACCAGAGGGGAGATGGGGACCAAAGGGGATGAGCACGACCGGCAGCGGGAGCTGGCAAAAGCGGCGGAGATTATGGGGCTGGCCTACCGACACAATCTGGAGATGCCGGATTCGGCGGTTGAATTCACTCAGGAGAATAAGTACCTGATCGCGCAGGCCATCCGCGACACGCGCCCCGAACTGGTCATCCTTCCGCACTGGGTGCAACGTCACCCGGACCATCTGGCGTGCAGCCGGCTCGGTTACGACGCCTGCTTTTTGGCAGGATTGAAAAAGGCTCCGCTTGCGGGCGATCCGCATCGGCCTAAGAAGATTTTTTACGTCTCCTATTTCCGGAATACCGACTACAGCTTCCTTGTTGATATCTCCGATGAGATGCGACAGAAGCTGGAAGCTGTTGCGGCATATACGTCTCAGTTCGGTTCGACGCTGTCAATCGATGATCTGCTGAAGATGGGTGCGGACGAGCTTCACGCCCGCTCACAGCGCGAGCGAACCGACATTTTCCACCCCGGTGTGATCATCTACGATCTGATGCTTACCCGTTCCCGGGCGCTTGGCCAGATGGTCGGCGTGCGGTATGCGGAGGCCTACACGGTCAAGGAGCAGATTCTGATCGACGATCCGCTCAGTATGCCGGTCAAGTCGATTTAGCGCCACTCACTCACTCGCCCGACTGCTTCACTCACTTTCTGTCCGTCGGGGTGCAGAATGCGTGCCACCCCGTAAACTTTTGTCCCTCCCTGCCGATACTCCTGAGTAGGAGTGAGTTCTATCTAACCAAGGAAGGGGAGGTCTGATGACGGAGCAGACTACCACCAGACCCGAAAAGACCGACTTGTCGGAATCCGAACGGGCAGAAATGACAGCCCTCGGATCTCGGCTGAGCACCGAGTCCGCAGACTCGGAGAGTTCCAAATCGAATCGGCCCCACCGGCTAACCAAGGATGGCGTTATGTATGACGATGAAAACGTCACTGCCGCACCCGACATGAATCGACCCGTGCTCGATGAAAAAGGGAAGCGGATCGCCGAGCCGACAGCCAGGCCCGTTGAACGCAGTCGCGGCATTCCATCGTCACGCTCGCATGAGATGAGCTCGCTGATCGGCCGGACCGTCCGTCTCGAATTGAAACGCAGTCACGAAGTTCGTTCGATCGCGTTTCTGTCGAACAAGGGCGGCGTGGGCAAGACCCACATCTCAACCAACATGTCTTTTTATCTGGCCCGTAACAGCAAGCAGGCGCTGCTGATCGACCTCGATCTCGGCAACTCCGATGTCACCAACAAGCTCGGCTACTATTGTGACACCACGATTATGGACCTGCTTAACGGCAAGCGCACCCTCAACCAGCTGGTCTACAACACCCCGCTCGGATTCGATCTGATCGGCGGTGAGTCCGGCAACTTCCGCCTTGCCAACCTGAATGCCGCCCAGCGCAAGCGCTTCATCCGCGCCCTCAAGGAGATTGGCAGCGACTACGACTACGTGCTGTACGATCTGAGCGCCGGTATTCAGCAGACGACGATCGATTTCGCGCTGGCCCAGGACTTCCAGGTAGTGGTCACCACCCCGCAGGATATCGTCGCCGGCTATTCCTGTCTCAAAGCGATGTTCTATCGCTTCCAGCAGCTGGAGCGGGGACTCAAGGAGCGTGATCCGCACTACAAGATGCAGACCACCCTTCGGCCGTTTATCGTGCTGAACCAGGTGCCGGATTTCGACACCGCCAAGGAGCTGTTCGAGAAGATGAACACGGTCGCCAAAGCGAATATTCGCGGTGACAAGGAGTTCTCGCTCAACCTGCATTTCCTCGGTGTCGTCACCAAGGATCCGGATCGCGTCCGCGAGGCCGAACTCGACCATTTCCTATACAGCAGCAAGTACGGTGCGTCGCGTACCGGACAGTGCTTCAACTTCCTGGTGAAGAACCTGATTCAGTTCCGCGATCCCAACGAATTCACCTTCACCCACCGCCTGAAACGGTTTGTCGATATCTTCATGCGGTCGGTCGAAGAGACCAAATACGCCGAATAATAGGATCCTATTCGGTGCACATACTGAGGCCCGGCGGGTTGAAACCCGTCGGGCCTTTGCAATGGGTGGGTGGGAGGATAATGCGACCGCCCTCAAAGGCTCGGATATTCCTCCTCTCTGAGCCGTATGCGGCCGCGCTCTGCGCCTCCGGTTCAACTGAGAGGCGCGGCGTCTATACACAGGAGACGCCTGCAACAATCTTGTTGTCGCCGGTCCGGCACGAGTCCATACCGGACCGGCGTCGCCCCCTCATCGGGCGAAACCCCGTCGTGCAAACAGGGAGTCCGTCCGCAGCATTCCTGCGGACTATCATGCATCTCGTGGCTGTCGTGCGAAGTGATTTGTGAAAGAGCGTCCGCAGCATTGTGCGTCTATATTTAATCAACCGCAATCGACGTTTTTGTCAAGGCATTTTGCGTGTGACGAAGGAGATAGTGCTGTCCATTATTGGCGGAAGGGGTGGGAATCGAACCCACCGAGGACGGGACTTCCGCCCCCCTCACGGCTTTGAAGGCCGGGGCCGCCACCAGACGACATCCTCTTCCGGGCCCATGATACTCGATTGACACGAAATTGTAAAGAGCAGGAGAGGCGCTGCCGGATTAGTAATTGACGCAACCCGACAAGCCACATTCCTTGCCTTCATGCCTGAGATCAAACTGTCATCGCCGCTGCAATATCTTAAAGGCGTCGGGCCCCGCAAAGCCGCCGTTCTGCACCAGCAGGGGATGGAGACCGTGCGCGATCTGCTATTCTACTTCCCGCGGCGCTATCTTGACCGCTCCAACATCACGCCCATCAATCGCCTGCAGGTTAACCAGACGGCGACGATTGTCGGCGAGGTCAAGGCGCACGGTATTTTGCGCGGCCGCAAAACCCGTTATGAAGTCATCCTCCAGGATGACACCGCCGCAGTGAGCCTCACCTTCTTTCAGGGTGTCCGCTACTGGCAGAGGCTTTTCAAGAAAGGACAGGTATTTGCGGCCACCGGCCGGGTTACCTTCTTTCAGGGTTTGCAGATCATCCACCCCGATCTTGAGCGCCTTGACACCGAATCCGATGAGATGGTCCACGCCGGACGGATCATTCCGGTCTATCCGCAGACGGCCGAACTTTCGAAGGTTGGGCTGTCCAGCAAGGGCATTCGAACGCTCACCACAATCATTTTCGAGAACCTGAAAGAACGCCTTCCCGATGCCCTCCCCGAGAGAGTACGACGGGAAGAATATCTGATCCCGCTGCACGACGCCGTCGCAACGACGCATTATCCTCCGGAGCGAGAGTCGATCGAGTCAGCACGAAGAAGACTGGCCTTCGACGAGTTACTTGGCCTTTCCTTTTTCGTCTATCGCAACAAGGGGCTCAAGTCGACCGTCACCAAGCCGCATCGCTACGCCATGCCGGCGGAGACAATGGCGGCCTTCCGCGAGGCGTTACCCTTTACGCTCACTGACGGTCAGAAAACGGCCGTACGCGAGATATTCGACGACCTTCAGCGAGAGCAGCCGATGTCCCGACTTCTGCAGGGGGACGTCGGTTGCGGTAAGACAGTGGTGGCGGTGGCCGCGGCGGTGTTCGCCGCCGAGAACAAATTCCAGACCGCCTTCATGGCGCCGACAGAAATCCTCGCCGAGCAGCACTTCCGCAACTGGGCGGAACCATTGGCGGCGATTGGGATCACAGCCGACCTGATCACCTCGGGTCTCTCCGCCGCCGAACGAAAAAAACGCGCCCAGCGGGCCGCCGAAGGCAAGACCGACATCCTTTTCGGTACTCACGCTCTCGTCTATGACTACGTCTCATTCGAGCGGCTTGGGTTGGTTGTGATCGATGAGCAGCATCGTTTCGGTGTCCGTCAGCGGGGGCTGCTCTACGCCAAGGGGGAGAACCCCGACCTGTTGGTCATGACCGCCACGCCAATACCACGTACGCTGGCGCTCACCCTTTACGGCGATCTTGATATTTCCACCATCCGCGGATTGCCTCCCGGCCGCAAGCCGGTCCGGACGGTCTGGCGCACCGACAGCACCCGTCTCAAAGTTATGCAGTGGCTGCGCGACGAGGTGGAGAAGGGCGGGCAGGCATACGTTGTCTATCCGCTGATAGAGAAGTCTGACCAGATGGAGTTGCGCAATGTCGAAGACGCCTGGGAAGAGCTTCGTGGGACCGTCTTCGCCGGGGTAGAGGTCGGTCTCGTGCACGGTCGCCTGAAGGCGAAGGAGCGTGACAGCGTGCTGGCCGCTTTTCGCGAGGGCACAGTTAAGATACTCATGGCGACGACGGTGATCGAAGTCGGACTGGACAACCCGAACGCCACCCTGCTTGTAATTGAACAGGCCGAGCGGTTCGGTCTGGCGCAGCTGCATCAGCTTCGCGGCCGCGTTGGGCGAGGCGCCCAACCGGCGACCGTCGTCGCGCTGGCCGATGACCATCTCGGTGAAATGGCCCGCCGGCGATTAGAGTATTTCGCGGCTCATGTCGATGGTTTCGAGGTCGCGGAGGCCGATCTCGAACTCCGCGGACCCGGGGAACTGTTCGGAACCCGGCAGTCGGGGATGCCGGAGCTTCGCATCGCCGACCTCTCGAAGGATCGTGATCTGCTCGAAAGCGCGCGGGCCCTCGTCACCCGCCTGTTCGAGCAGCACAATGATCTTGACACTGCTCATCGCGAATTGTATTCGTTCCTTGAACGGGCGGCCGGCCGCCGTGAGGTTAACCTCGGAGGAGGATGAAGAATACGATGACCGATAACGCACCCCAGCTTGATCCCCAGTTGTACCAACTTATTTTGTCTCTACATGCCGGCGCCATGCAGCAAATGGGCAAGGTAGCGTCGCCGTTTACCGGGAAAGTGGAGCGAAACCTGGCAGCGGCTCGCACCACCATCGACATGGTCGATATGCTAAAAAGAAAGACCGCGGGGAATCTGTCCGACGACGAGGCGAAGCTGCTGGAGCATGTTCTCTACGAGCTTAGAATGAACTTTGTCGATGAGTCCAAAAAGGGCGACACCGAAACGACCTCCGAAGATACCCCGAAGGAATCGACCGAGAACTCATCGCCAGACCGAACCGACGATTCGGAGCCGAACAAGACGGACTAGTGAGCCGATGTTTTTTGTCCACCGGGGCGACTCAGACACTGTCGTGAATGTATAAGGGTACGGACGGGTGAGGGTGTCCCCCCATTGCATACCAACCGCGATTGAAGTTGAATTTTGACATTCGATAGCCTATATTGTGTCCGAAATGGTTGATAATTCCGCAGTTAGCCCGATCCTTCCGCCTTCGGAACTTACCGCCGCGTTTGGTCCGACGCTGAAGTGCAACTTCCCGCTGGCTCCCCTCACGAGCTACAAGACGGGAGGCGCGGCGAAGTACTTTCTGGCGGCCGGCTCCGCAGAAGAAATCGCGCGGGTCGTAGCTTCGGCCAGGCGATTGGGACTTTCATACTTCCTGATCGGCGGCGGCTCGAACCTGCTGGTCTCCGATGACGGGTTTGATGGTCTCATCATCAAGATGGATGTCCGGGGACTGCGCTTGCTCGACCAGCTCACTATAGAAAGCGGCGCCGGGGAAGAGCTCATGGCCCTGGTGAACTTTGCTACCGACAGCGCCCTGACCGGCATGGAATTCGCCGCCGGAATCTGGGGTTCGGTTGGCGGCGCCCTCTATGGCAACGCCGGCGCGTTCGGGGGAGAGATCGGCTCGGTCGTCAGGGAGATCACGCTGGTGAGCGGCGACGGTGCGGTCCGGACGGTGGGTCCGGAGTACTGCCAGTTCGCCTATCGGGATTCGTACCTTAAGAAGACGCACGAAGTTGTGACGAAGGCGACATTTCAGTTGCAGCCGGGCGAGCGGGCTGTTATAAAGTCCCGGGTAGAGGAAATACTGCAGCTGCGGGACGGAAAGCACCCGAATACGGGCATGTCCGCGGGATGTTTCTTCAAGAACATTCCTGACCCCTCGCAGCCCTTCGGAAAACTGGCTGCGGGCAAACTGCTCGAGGAAGCCGGCGCCAAACAACTTCAGGTCGGCAAGGCGAAAGTCTTTGAAAAGCACGCCAATATCATCGTCAATACCGGTGGAGCGACTTCGAAGGATATTCGCGCCCTGGCCGATAAGATGAAACAGAAGGTTAAAGAGAAATTCCAGATCGATCTGGAAGAGGAAGTCATACAGGTTGGCCCGTTCTAGCCGAAGCCGGAGGAATGCTATCGAGCTGTAGCTAACGATGTAACGCGTTCACGTTCTTGCTGAGTTGTTGCTTTTGCGCGGTTTATTACTCGTAGTTCTTTCGATTGCAGCACTCACCGCTCTGGTGACGGGCTCGCAGGCGTATGCCCAGATCGGCTTCCAGGCGACCCTGGCTGACTCCACCAGTCTGGTCTCCCGGTTCGAGCCGCCCGACTATTCTTTCTCGGCCGCCATGCAGCCGCAAAGCTATCCGCCGATCTCCCGCCGACTGATATTCGAACCGCGCGTTATCCGTGGCAGTTTTGCCGATAACACCATCACCTTCAATACCCAGATCACCAACGACCTCGACCTTGTTCCCGTAACGGTCGGGGCGACCGAATACTACCACTACCGCGCCCGGAAAATGGAGCGGGATAAGTTCCAGGAATCATTCAGTAAGTCACTCAGCGCCGCCCAGAGGGGAGATCGCCGCGAAGGACTCAATATCGGATTCAGCCAGCTTCCACGCCGCTTCGACAAGATCTTCGGCGAAGGTGGGGCCAATCTCAAGATCACCGGCTACCGGCGTATCACCTTCTCGGGGAGATCGACCTGGACCGACGGCGCCGAATCCGATCTCTTCCGCCAGAGCAAGTTCCCCTCGCTCAATATGGAACAGATCTCCCGGTTTGACATCACCGGTACGATCGGTTCGAAGATTACCGTCTCGGTCTCCCAGGACAACCAGACCGATATCCCGCTCTCCAACCGCCTCCAGATTCGATACAAGGGCGACGATGACGATATCCTCAAGAGCATTGAGGCCGGCAACACCAACCTGAGTCTGCCCAACACCCGATTCGTGGGCTATTCCTCGCGCATTCAGGGGCTGTTTGGTATCAAGGCTGAAGCGCAGGTCGGCAACCTGACCCTGACCGCAATCGCGTCGCAGGAGAAGGGCTCCTCGGAGAAAGCCTCGGTCGACGCTGCCGGCGAAGCCAACGCCGAGTACATTCGCGACTACCAGTACGAGACCAACCGCATCTTCGACGTAGCGTATTCCGGCGAGCTTGGCAGGTTCGACAAAGTGACAAAGTTGTATGTCTACGAGGAGGAGAAAAGCGCCACCGAGGCCGACTTCCGGTATGGTCAGCTGATGATCGATCCGCGCGACCCCAACTTCGAATCCAACTACACCGAGATCCAGAAAATGTATCAGGTGGAGGAAGACCAGTATATCTGGGTCGACGATCAGGAACGCAACCTGCACTATGTAGTCTTCAACAACCGACGCTACGATAACAGAGCAATCGCTATCTACTTCGAAGTAGAGCACCGAAGCTCCGCCGGGGGGCCGGTCGAATCGACTACGCAATACGGCAGTATCACGAGCGACACCCTCCAGCTGCGAGTACTGCGAGGTGGTTCCGACGGTCAGTATGGACCTTCGCATCCGGCGTGGGATCTCATGTGGCGAAACGCCTACGATATCCCGAAAGGGGTTTCGGTTGACGACATCGATATCAAAGTATTCAAGGGTACCGCCGGACAGGAAGGGCAATCCACCAGTTTCGAGTATCAGAAGGACGACGCCGAGGCGTCTGAAGGATACTATCTCGAGATTCTCGGTCTTGACCAGTTCACCCGAACAGGGCAGAACCGACCCGATAACAAGGTGGACGAACGCCAGGAAGTGTTCCGGTCGGACTGGGGCCTGCTCATCTTCCCATCGCGAACGCCGTTTTTTTCCGATACGACATTTGACAACCTGGCAGGATCAACCGCGCCGCTCCGCGAAACCGATTCCTCGCTTTACTACTACACATCCTCGTCGCAGCAGACCAAGGCGAGCAAGTACTATATACAGTACGTCTCCAAGTCGCGCAGTTCGATCATTCGTCTCAATCGCGTGAATATCATCGAAGGCTCCGATGTCGTCAAGGTGAACGGCCGACAGCTCCAGCGCGGCGTCGATTATAACATCGACTACTCGTTTGGCTCTATTACGCTCATCGATGAGGAAGCGATCGATCCGAATGCGCAGGTCTCGATCGACTATGAATACGCTCCGTTCCTCACCCTCCAGAAAAAGACGCTGTTTGGCGTTCGGGCGGAGTACGAGTGGAGCAAGGACCTTCGTTTCGGAACGACCTGGCTGTACAAGTCGGACAAGGCGCAGGATCGCAAGCCGCGCGTCGGCCAGGAAACCGCCAAGATGATGGTGCTGGATTTCGACATGGACTTCAAGATATATCCGGGGTTCATGACGAAGGCGGTCGATGCGCTGCCGGGTATTCAAACTGATCAGCAGTCGGTTATGTCGGTGTCGGCCGAGATTGCCCAGTCCTACCCGAATCCAAACGTTGACGATGAAGCATACGTCGACGACTTCGAGTCCGCTCTGGATCAGCTCGGTTTAGGGATGAGCCGCACCAACTGGTCGAAAGCGTCGCGACCGCTGCAGCTCGTCGGTGACTGGCAGCGGGGCAAGATGCTCTGGCACCTGCCGTACTACCTGCCGCTTCGCGAGGATGTGTATGTCGGCGAGGTTCGTCAGGGTGAAGGAGAAGTCAAGACGCTTCGCCTGATCTACCGCCCCAACAACCTGGAGATCACGAACAACTATCAATTCGACACCACGGTTGTCGATTCAGAAACCGTCATCGTCGATACGACATTTCTGGGTTCAGATACGAGCCTCGTCCGCTCCTGGGCAGGCATCGTGCGGGCGTATGACAGCCGCGTCGACGCCGAGCGCGCGCAGTTGTTCGAGATGCGCGCCCGGGGCACCGGCGGACGGATCCATATCGACATGGGCTTCATCAATGAGGACGTCAACGGTGACGGCAAAGCTTTCGGTGAAGATGATGTCTCCAGCGGCGGTGACCAGTCGGGCACGGTGAGCGATGAAGAAGATGTCGGACTCGACGGACTGGCGGACCAGCAGGAACCGGGCTACAGCGCCGATACACTCGTGGATCCGAATGGCGACAACTGGTACTTCCGCAATGAAGGCAAGTGTCCCTTCCCGTCGAATATCTGCAACAGTGCGGACTTTCAGGCGAGAATGGAGGACCCGAATGACCCGTTGTACTATGAGTTTCTCAATGGGACCGAGGGCAACCGCCGTGACGCCACCACCCAGGGCCTGCCGGATGAAGAGAAACTCACCGGCAGCTTCAGCCAAACCAATTCCTATTTCTCGTTCGTCATCGATCTCGACAACTATGCGGACTCCTTCAAGGTAGAGGGCTCGGAAAGAAACGGCTGGGCCACCTATCGTATCCCGATCCGGGACAGTCTCGCCCTCGACACGATCGTCGACGAAGGCGGCAATCCGACGTGGGATAAGATTCAGCACATCAGGGTCTGGTTCGAGTCCGACGAGATCGACACTGAAGAAGACACGCTCGAGATTGCCGACTGGTATTTCGTCCAGTCCAACTGGCAGGACACGCTGATTCATCGGGCCGGGGCGCCGGTCGACGACGACGTGCGGTTCGTGGTCGCCTCGGTCTCCACCGATGACGGTACGTTCACGCCGCCGCCGAACGTCGAGGCGTATGAGGATCCGACCGACGGTGTCGAAGAGGCGCAGCGCGGCCTGGCCCTGAGCTACGAGAACCTCCGGCCGGGCGACACGGCGATCGCCAGCCGGGTGCTCATTCAATCCGAGGCGTACTCCGGGTACGAAGAGATGAAGATGTACGTGTGGGGCGACTCGCTGACCAACATCGACTACGACTCGGTCAGCTTCTTCATCCGTCTCGGCACCGACTCCGTCAACTTCTACGAGTGGCACACGACCGCGCCCCTGTATCCCCGCTGGGACGAGCGCAACTTCGTCAATATCAACTTCCAGGATATCACCGGGCTCAAAGACGAAGCCCTCCGTAATCTGGAGAGCGGCGAGAAGGTGGATATAACCCGCGATGAATACCGTGTCAAGGGCACTCCCAATATCAATCAGGTCAAATATTTCGCACTGGGTGTGACCAACACGTCGCAGGATTCGCTGTCGGCAGTGACGGGTGACGTATGGGTGGACGAACTTCGCGTAACATCAGTGCGCCGCGATGTCGGTACCGCTGCCCGCGTCTCGGTCGCCGGAAACGCCGCGGACCTATTTACCTACAGTTTCTCCTACCTGACGAAAGATCCCTACTTCCGCGGTATCTCCGCGGCTACGCGCGGCGGTTCTTCGAACAACCTCGGCAGTGGCCAGACCGAAAACAACATCGTCTGGAGCAGCACGCTCAACCTCGACAAGTTCTTCCCACGCTCGTGGGGCGCCCGCCTGCCGGTCAGTTTCAGCTACAATAAGACGACCCTGACACCGCTGCTGAGAAACAACTCCGATATCGTACTTCCCGAAGAACTCCGAGTCGAAGAACGGTCTACCTCGGATTCCCGTTCGTTCAGAATATCCGAGCAGTTCAACAAAAAGAGCCGCAATCCGCTTTTTACGGTTTTGCTCAACCGGCAGTCACTGAGTTTCTCCTACCAGCGTTCGAGGCAGGCCTCGGTCAACCGACCGTTCTATCTTGGCGAGAATATCAACGTTCAGGGAAGCTACAACGCCGGGATCACGGAGATGCCGACTATCCCCATTTTCTTCTGGACGAAGTACATCCCGATCGCGAAGAAAGCCTCCAACAGCCGACTGGGGATATATCCGTCGACCTGGCGGTGGAACGGGTCGCTCAGTCGCAACCTGTCCATTTCCGAGGATTCCGATTTCCGTCGCGTTTCATCTCTGTCCAAGACGTTTGACGGCAGCATGGATCTGACCTACCAGGTGTTCGAAAACCTCCGCACCACGTTGAGATACAATACCAAACGCGACCTGGCCGATCCCGACCTGATCAATATCACGACTAACCCGAAGGATTTCAAACTCGGCCTCGAGACCAACTACAGTCAGAGTTTCTCGGCCGACTACGACCCGAAACTGATCGGTTTCCTCAGCAACAAATGGAACTACACGTCGAGCTACCGGGATTCCTGGGAGCGTTCGAACGAGTCGCGCAAGGCCGACATGTCGCGCAACTGGAGCGTGGGAGGTCAGTTCAAACACCTTGAGTTGTTCAGTATCGGAAGCGGCGGTGGCGGCAGCAGCCGGCCCCGGGGACGCACCAGCTCTTCCGTCGATCGCCCCTTCTACGATCCGCCACTCGCTGTCCTTCGATTCCTGACCGGATGGATCGAGCCGATTTCATACAAGTACGGGCAGTCCTACAACAATTCGCTGCCGGGTCTGCTCAACCGACCCTCGCTCGGATTCCGGTTCGGTATCGATGAGACGACCGACGTCGATCGCATCACTGAGACCCGCACCCCGTTCTCGAGTGAGGGAGAGAACTATGACCTGTCGTCCGGTTTCAAGTTGTTTGGCGGCATCGATACCGATGTTCGCTATGCGGTTGGTGTGACGCGCGATCTGGTGAAGACCGGTACCCGCTATGAGAATCGTTCGATCAAATGGCCCGACCTTCAGGTCCGAATCTCGACGTTCTCCAGCTTCCCGCTTATCAAGGGACTGATTAACAAATTCATTACGGTTTTCCAGCCACGCACCGGTTTCTCGCGCGACACGAAGGAGACGCAGGACCTCGACGGCGACTTCCTGCTCGACAAGTCGGTCACTACCAGTTTCTCGCCGCTCCTCTCGGTCAACTTCCGACTCTTCCGCACGCTGTCGCTCTCCGGCTCCTATACGGTGACCGAGGTGGAGTCGGAACGCTACAATCGTCAGAACGGCGAGCTCGACAACGAATCGACGTCGGATCGCAGTTCGATCGCGTTTTCATCGCGCTACTCCTTCTCCGCGCCCGGGGGGATCGCTATCCCGCTGTTCGGGAAGATGAAGTTCAACTCGACGGTGTCGATTGACCTGAATGTCCGCTTCAACAAAGAGCTCACCAAGAACTCCCAGGACGGCCGGCCGTTCGTCATCACCGCCGACAAGTCCGACCTGACAATCGCCCCCAACATTTCGTACGCCTTCTCACAGCAGATCAAGGGCGGCGTCTCCGCAAAGTGGCAGGACACCAATGACTCCAAGCTGAGCAAGAAAAGCCATGTCCGCGAGCTGCAAATCTGGGCGGAAATCCGCTTCTGATCTTTTGGGTTGACTTGCCGCCCTCGCCGATCAACATTACCCGCATGACCTTCCGAACCGCGTTTCTCAGCCTCCTTTTCGCTCTCGGTAGTTGCACTTCCGCGCCCACTGAGCCGCCGGAGTTCGACGGTAACCGAGCCTATGAATACCTGAAAAAGCAGGTCTCGTTCGGGCCCCGCATGCCGGGCACCGAAGCCTGGCGTCAGTGCCGAAGCTACTACTATCACTTTTTCGATTCTCTCGGGCTGGCGGTCGACTCTCAGTCGTTCCACTTCTATGATCCGTATTCCCGCGCCGATGTCCCCCTGGTAAACGTCATCGCTCGTCATCGCTCGGGCGACGAGGATGCTCCGCCGATTCTGCTCGGGGCCCACTGGGACTCCCGACCGAGGACCGACTTCCACTCGGACTCGACCAGGATCGACGAGCCGATCGACGGTGCTAACGACGGCGCTTCCGGTGTGGCGGTCTTGATGGAACTGGCGGCGCTCGTCGCACAGCAGGCGCCCGGCGTCAATATCGACCTTGTCCTGTTCGACGGCGAAGACTGGGGGAAGCCGAGGGATATAGACTACTATCTACTCGGCTCGAAACACTTCGCGCGACAGGGAATCAGAGGCAAGTACAAATTCGGGATCGTCGTCGACATGATCGGCGATGCCGACCAGCAAATATATCGCGAGATGTACTCGGAGCAGTTCTACAAACCGCTCAACGACATGATCTGGAGAGAGGCTGTCGCGCTCGGCAGAACGACCTTCATTGATATGACGAAGTACCGCGTGATCGACGATCACCTGCCGCTTTCGACCGCCGGCGTGCCGACCGTGTTGCTTATCGATTTTGACTACCCATACTGGCATACCGAGAACGATACGCCGGACAAATGCTCACCGGAGGCGCTCGCCAATGTCGGCGCGGTGCTCGCGCGCATTATCTATAACAGGAGCCTATGGCCGGAAAAGCCATCACAACTCTAAGGGACTTCCCGTCGGTCGAAGAACTGGCGCAGTCGAAGGCGCTGGCCGATGCTGTCACGCTCGTTCCGCGGCCGACTGCCGTCCAGATCGTTCGCGACGTAGTCGCGGAAGGCAAGGAGAAGTTCCGTCAGGACGGCAAGGCCGTGACTGTATCCTCGATCGAGAAGCTCATCGCGAGACGAATCATGGCCGCCGCACAACTGGAGATCAGCAAGGTCATCAACGCTACGGGAATCGTGGTTCACACCAATCTCGGACGCGCGCCGCTATCCGATACGATCTTCGACGCCATCAAGAAGACCGTCACCGGCTACGGGAACATCGAGTTCGAACTCGCCAGAGGCGTGCGGGGCAAACGCGGTGTGGCCTGCGAGAGCTACCTCGCGTTGCTCTCCGGCGCCGAAGCAGGTACGGTCGTCAACAACTGTGCCGCCGGACTCTTCCTTGCCCTCAACACCCTGGCCAATCGCAGGGGGGTGATCATCTCCCGCGGTGAGCTGGTGCAGATCGGCGGAGGATTCCGGATCCCCGACATCCTGCGCAAGTCCGGTGGGAAACTGCGTGAAGTCGGAAGCACCAATATCACCACTATCGCCGACTACGAAGAGGCTATCGACGACAACACCGGTTTGATACTCAAGGTCCACAAGAGCAATTTCGTGCAGGCAGGCTTCACCGAAGAAGTGCCGCTCAAAGACCTGGTCGAACTGGGGAAGAAGCACAACATACCGGTCTTCAACGATCTCGGCAGTGGCGTCTTCATCAATACCCGTGAGTTGCTCGGCTATGCCGAGCCGACCGTGCAGCAGTCGGTCGCGGCCGGCGCCGATCTGACCAGTTTCTCAGGAGACAAGATGCTTGGCGGTTCGCAGGCCGGGCTTCTGGTGGGACGGGCCGATCTGATCAACAAGATCAGAAAGAACCCTATCTTCCGCACAATGCGCGTCGATAAAATCACTTTCTCAATCATGGAGAAGATGCTCACCATCTACCTGAACAGTACCCACACTGAAGACATCGCACTCTGGCGTATTCTCTCGATACCGGAGGCAGCGCTCTACAAACGTGGTAAGAGCATCCTCGCCGCGCTCGGCAACCCATCGGGACTCGCAATCGAGGCGACACGAGTGTATATCGGGGGCGGCGCCCTGCCGCAATCGGAAATCCCGTCGGTCGCCGTGACGTTCGCAACCGATCAGAAACCGAACGAACTGCTCAGACGTTTTCGTGAATACACGCCACCGATCATCGGTCGAATCGAGAATGACCGGTTCCTGCTCGACCTGAAAGCGGTCGAGGAGTCGGATCTGGAGATCGTGACCGAAGCTATTCGATCGGTCATCACGTAGGCAACAGCACCCGCACATGATTGTCATAGGTACAGCCGGCCATATCGATCACGGGAAGTCGTCAATCGTGCGACGGTTGACCGGGTCCGATCCCGACCGCCTCCCCGAAGAGAAAGCGCGAGGCATGACGATTGACCTCGGCTTTGCCTTCTATAACACACCGGACAACGACGCCGTGGCGTTCGTTGATGTTCCGGGGCACGAGCGATTCGTCAAGAACATGATCGCCGGCGCGGGTGGGATCGATGCCGTGATGCTCGTTATCGCCGCCGACGATGGTTGGATGCCCCAGACACAGGAGCACTTCCAGATCGTACGGCTCCTCGGCGTCAAGCACGGGCTGGTCGTCATCAACAAGTGTGATCTGGTTGAAAAGGACTGGCTCGACCTGCTCGAAGCAGAAATCGCTGAGAAGACGGATGGCTCCTTCCTGTCCGATGCGCCCATCGTCCGCGTGTCCGCGTCTACCGGCGCAGGATTCGAGCGACTGCAGGAACACCTGCAGCACCTTACGCGCGATGTCGAAGCGCGCAAGGGAATCGGAAAGGCGCGGTTGTATATCGACCGGTCATTCGTGCGCCCCGGTATCGGCGGTGTCGTCACCGGCACGCTGCGGGGCGGCTCTCTTTCGGTTGGCCAGACGGTCGCCGTGTGGCCGTCGCGGAAGACCGGCCGGGTGCGGACGCTGCAGTCACAGAATCACGACCTCCAGACGGTCGATCCGGGCCACCGTACGGCCGTTTCGTTCACTGGTGTCGAAAAAGAGGACCTCGTTCGAGGTGGCTGCGTCACCGATCGCACCGACTTGTCGTATTTCTCCGACCACCCCGTGCTGGTCGTAGCGGCGGAGTTGCTGAAGGAAGCACCGGTGCCGCTCGACGACGGTCGTCGGGTGGTCCTGCTGCTCGGGACCACGGAGAGTGAGGCCGAGGTTCGGATGTTCGATACCGATGCCCTCAAGCCCGGACAATCCGGGCTGGTGTTTGTGTTGCCCGATGATCCCGTGTACGGACTGGTTGGTGACTCGTGCATCCTGCGCCTCCCTACGCCGATGGTGACGCTCGGTGGGGGGCGGCTGATCGACCATCTTGCGCGGTTTCCCCGCCGACGTGATCTGCCGAGACTCGCCTATTTATCGCACCGGGCGGTCGGCGATCTTCAGTCGTTGGTTGTCTCGGAACTCGAGAAGCTTGTGCTGGCGCCGGTACGGGGATTCCTCGACAGTGCCGACTATTCCGCAGCACAAATCGAAGACGGGATGCGAAGTGTCATCAAGGAGGGCGCGGCCGACCGGTTCAATGATCACTACTATCTCAAACAGACCCTCGAAGCAGTCGCCGAGCAATGTCGCAGAAGTCTGGAGAAGCATTTGCAGAGGCAGTCCCACGTGAAGGGATTGCTGGTCGAAGAGCTTCACTCGCTGCTCCCGCTGGGGCGGCCGACCGTCACGGTGCTGGTTGACTATCTTCTGGACAGGAAGATCATCACCCGCGACGGCGAATACTACAATCTGGCCGGTCGCACCGCTTCGCTCAAGGGCGTCATAAAGCAGGCCCACGACGAGATCATTGCCGCGCTTGAGGCTGAACCGTACGCCCCACCGACGCTCTCGACCTTCACCTCGAAAGGGAAGGTCTACCAGCAGGCCATCAAGTACATTCTCGATACCGGTGAGGCCGCCAAGTGCGGAGCCGACTTCCTGTTCATTCGTGAGGTGTGGAAAGAGGTTGTGACATTCATTGCCGACGCCCTGACTGCACGTGGTGAACTGACTGTCGCTGAGCTGCGTGAGCGGTTCGGCTTCACCCGCAAATTCGTCATTCCGATTCTCGAAGAGACCGACCGGCTGCAGTTCACCAGGCGGGCCGGCGACGTCAGAGTGAAGGGAGAGCGCTTTGAAAACGCGATCGCTGATCTATAACGCCCGCATCTACACCCAGGCCGACGGATTGGTTGCCGACTCCATGGCCCTCCATCGTAACCGCATAATCGCGGTTGGTCGAAACCTTCAGCACGATCCGGACTTCGGCGCCTGGCAAAAAACCGACTGCAAAGGACGGACAATCGTCCCGGGGCTGGTCGATGCGCATACACACCTTGCATATTTCGCCGTTACGCTGGGGCAGGTCAGTTTGCACGATCTCGACAGCATCGAAACCTGTCTCACGAAAGTGAAGAAGTTCGCATCGAAGCTGGGGAAGAACGAATGGGTAATCGGCGAGGGTTACGCTCCCGACCGCTGGAAGAAACGTGTCGAGCCAACCGCCGAGATACTGGACCGTGTGACGGGCGGCCGCCCGGCCTTCCTGTTCTCCAAAGATCAGCATTCCTGCTGGGTGAACTCGCGAGCGCTGGAGATCGCCGGAATTACAAGAAAGACCAAAGATCCGTCAGGCGGCAGAATCGAGCGTGACAGCGACGGCCATCCGACCGGCATCCTGCGGGAAGGTCCGGCAATCGGCATGGTTTTCGAGCGCGTTCCGATGCCGGGCCCAAAAGAAATGATGCGTCGCTATCGACTTGCGCTGAAACATGCCTACAGCAAGGGCGTCACCGGCGTGCACTCGATGGACGGTCCCGAAGCGATGCGGTTCTACATGCAGCTTGCCGAGCAGAGCAAAGTCGGGCTTCGTGTGACGTACTACCCTTCAGCCGATCTGCTCCCGTATCTTCTGAAAGAGAAGATATACTATGGCACCGGCACCGACTTCTTCCGCATTGCGGGTGTGAAAATCTTCTCCGATGGTTCACTCGGATCACAGACCGCCCATTGTTTCAACAAGTACATCGGTTCAGAAGACAACTACGGCATCGAAGTACGGACGGTGCCCGAGATGAAGAAACTGATCAAACAGGCCGCCAGGCTGAACCTGCCGGCCGCAATCCACGCCATTGGAGACAGGGCTGTGTCGAATGTTCTCGACGCCTTCGAGTCAGCGCCGCGGCTTGATTTCGGCGCTCGCCATCGCATCGAACACCTGCAGCTCATCCGTCGTTCGGACCTGCCGCGCCTGAAGCGGCTCGGCGTGACCGCCTCCATGCAGCCGTCGCACTGCCCGTCGGATATCGAAATGGTCCGCGCCTACTGGGGCAAGCGCGGCGCCAACGCTTACATTTTTCGCACTCTGATCGACAAGGGTATCCCGCTTGCGTTCGGCTCCGACTGCCCGATCGAGCCGCTCGATCCGATCGCGGGAATCGCGGCCGCTGTCCGTCGTGCCCGGCCCGGCAAACGCGACGCCTTCTATCCCGAGCAGCGTATCACCGCCGCCGAAGCGCTCTACAACTTCACGGTCGGCCCGGCCAGGGCCGCCGGACAGGAGCACTGCCGCGGCTATCTGCTCCCCGGCTATCCCGCCGATTTCGCAGTACTCGACCGGGATATCACAAGAGTGGCCGCTTCGAAAATCGACTCCACGAAGGTCCTCGCGACCGTGCTCGATGGCAAACTCGTCTTTTCCTCTGAATCTTCGCCCCTTTAGAGCGTATGTTCGAGGGCAGGGGAGAGGAACGTTTCGGAAAAAGATGAACCCAATCGGCGCCGTCGGCTGTTTTGCTATTACGTTGACAGCCCGGTCTGAGACGTCGATATTACAAACGGAGCAAGGGGAAAGTCACAATGAGACACAAAATATTACTGGTCCTGATCGGGTTCATTCTGCTGGCGCCGGGCCTCTCCTACACGCTTCGTGCCGTCGCCGAGGACAGCCTGCCGGCTGATTCAGTCACCGCACCCGGACAAGATTCCGAGTCCGAACCCTCGATTGTCTACGTCATGACGGTCGACGGTGCGATTGGCATCGTCACCGAAGACCGCATCCGTGAGGCCATCGCCCTGTGCGTCGAAAACGACGCCGAGTTGCTGGTCATCGAAATGGATACGCCGGGCGGTTTCATGGACGCCACCCAGGGTATCACCAAAATGCTGCTGGGCAGCGAAATCCCGATCTGCACGTTTATCTATCCGTCCGGCTCCCGCGCCGGTTCGGCCGGGGTATACATCACCTACGCCTCGCACTTCGCCGCTATGGCCCCTTCGACCAATATCGGCGCCGCCCATCCGGTCGGCGGACAGGGGCAGCAGATCGACTCGGTTATGAACGAGAAGGTCACCAACGATGCGGTCGCCCAGATCAAGGCCGCCGCCGACCGTCGGGGACGTAATGCCGAGTGGGCCGAAAGAGCGGTCCGTGAATCCGTTTCCATCACCGACCGAGAGGCGCTGGAAATGAACGTCATCGACATCCGCGCCAAGTCGCTCAGCGACCTGATGAAACAACTCGACGGCCGCAGCGCGAAAATGCCCGATGACTCCGAGAAGATCATGAAGCTCGACGATTACACAGTCCGCACCATCGACATGAGCTTCAAGGATCAAATCCTCAGCATCCTGTCGTCACCCACCGTCGCCTTCGCCCTGCTTTCAATCGGCGGTCTCGGCGTTATCCTGGAGCTGTACAATCCGGGTGCTATCCTCCCCGGCGTGGTGGGCGGTATCAGCCTCTTGCTCGGTGCCTACTCGCTCAACCTGCTGCCGATCAACTACGCGGGGGTGCTGCTGATCTTCCTGGCGCTTATCATGTTCATCGCCGAGATCAAAGTCCCCAGCGCGGGTCTGCTGACAGTCGGCGGAATTATCTCGCTCTTCTTTGGAGGGTTGTTGCTCGTGGACTCGGTAGATCCCGCCATGCAGGTATCCAAGACCGCGCTCATTACGATCGTCGTGCTGATAGGACTATCCTTCGCCCTCATCGCCCGTCTGGTTGTGCGCGCCCAGAAGAACAGACCGTTCTCCGGCGATTCGGCTTTGGTCGGTCGCACGGCGGCCGTCCGCAAACCGGGATTTGTCTATATCGAGGGTGCCCTCTGGCGGATCGACCCGCCTGATCAGTTCCAGACCGGCGAGAAGGTGGAGATCGTCGCGGTCGACGGCCTCACGCTCAAAGTGAAAAAGTCAGACACATAAGGCATAAGATAAAGGATTAGCTCATGTCACCATTCCCGACCATACTGACCGTCGTCGTAATCTTCGGGCTCCTTCTGATCTTCAATATGATCAAGGTGCTCAAAGAGTACGAACGCGGCGTGATTTTCCGACTCGGTCGCCTGATCGGCGCCAAAGGGCCCGGCCTGATCATCCTGATCCCCATGATCGATAAGATGGTCCGGGTCGATCTTCGTGTCATCACCTACGACATTCCGGCTCAGGACGTCATCACCCGCGACAACGTCTCGGTGAAAGTCAACGCGGTGGTCTATTTCCAGATCACCGATGCCAACAAGGCGATCGTCTCGGTTGCCAACTTCTTCGAGGCGACTTCACAGATCGCTCAGACTACCCTTCGATCCGTCCTCGGACAGCAGGAACTCGACAATCTGCTTGCCGACCGTGAGACGATCAACGCCGAACTCCAGCGCATTATCGATGATCAGACGGAACCGTGGGGAGTCAAAGTCTCGGTCGTCGAAGTGAAAAACGTTGATCTCCCGCCCGAGATGCAGCGTGCCATCGCCCGCCAGGCCGAGGCCGAACGTGAGCGCCGCGCTAAAGTCATCCACGCCGAAGGTGAACTTCAGGCTTCGGAGAAACTGGCCGGTGCCGCGCGCGTTATCTCCAGCGCTCCCAATGCCATGCAGCTTCGATTCTTACAGACGCTGGTCGAGGTATCGGCCGAGAAGAATTCGACGACTATCTTCCCCGTGCCGATCGACTTGCTCAGCCTGTTTGGAGACTACATGAAAGCCAAAACCGACCAGATCAACCGGGGCTAAGATAAATCTGCCGGGCTGTCGGGCGTCCTCGCCCGACAGCCATTGTAACAAACCACTTTACCTCTATCCGCCAACTCCCTATACTCGCCCCATGACCGAAAAACGCAAAGACTACCTGAGCTGGGACGACTACTTCATGGCGGTCGCCGAGCTTTCTGCCCAGCGCTCCAAAGACCCCAACACCCAGGTCGGCGCGTGTATCGTCAATATCAAACGGCGCATTATCGGGATCGGCTACAACGGCTTCCCGATGGGGCTTTCCGATGACAACGCCCCCTGGGGGCGCGACGGCGACTATCTGGATACCAAGTATCCCTATGTCTGCCACGCGGAAATGAACGCCATTACCAATTCGTCCAACAAGGCCGACCTCGAAGGCGCGTCGATCTACGTCTCCCTGTTTCCCTGCAACGAGTGCGCCAAACTCATCGTCCAGGTCGGTATCAAGGAGGTCGTGTTCCTGAGTGACAAGTATCGGGAACAGGATATGTTTATCGCCTCGCGCCGGATCCTTGAAGCCGCCGGAGTGGTCTGCCGTCAACTTCGCCCCCAGACAGTCCGGATCGAACTGTCGCTGGAAACGCCCGAGGATTCCAACTGAGATTGCTCTACGGTCCAAAAACTGGACTTTTCCACACTATTTCTTGCGCTTCGGGTCTAAACTCGCGAACATTTCCGACTTTTCCCCGTTACACTAGTTTTCCCGGAGGGACGGATACAGTTTTTCATTGCAAAATGGACCCAACCGACACAGATTTGAACTTTCGAGCCACCAATCACCCCATATTCCTTAGGAGTACCAGCCGTGACGAGAACACGCGAGGACGTACTGAGATTAATAGATGAGGCGGAAGTCCGCTACATTCGCCTCTGTTTCACTGACATTCTGGGACGTATCAAGGGGATGACGATCACCCGAGCCGAAATCGAGCAGGTACTCGAAGAGGGCCAGGGTTTTGACGGCTCTTCGATCGAAGGATTTGCGCGCATCGATGAATCCGATCTTATGGCGATGCCCGATCCGGTTACGTTCCGCCTTATCCCGTGGGAGATCGCCGGTGAACGCGTTGCTCAGCTCTTCTGCGACATCACCAACCCCGACGGCTCACCATATGCCGGAGATCCGCGCCACGTCCTTCGTCGCACCCTCTCCAAGCTCGAGAAGAAGAAATGGACCTACTATGTCGGTCCGGAATGCGAGTACTTCTATTTCGAGAACGGTCAGGAACCGGGTATTCTCGACCAGGCAGGTTATTTCGATTATGGTTCGGTTGATATCGGTACCCAGCTTCGCAAGAAGACCGTCAACGCCCTTGAGTTGCTTGATATTCCGGTCGAGTGCGCCCACCACGAAGTGGCTCCCAGCCAGCACGAGATCGATCTGAAATACCAGGAAGCGCTCGTCATGGCTGACTTCGTGCAGGTCTACAAGTTTGTGGTCAAAGAAATCGCGCAGGAGAACGACCTCTATGCGACTTTTATGCCCAAGCCGTTGTTTGGCGAGAACGGTTCTGGTATGCACGTCCACATGTCGATTTTCGAAGGTGAGAAAAACCTCTTTTTCGACGCCAACGGCGAGTACAATCTTTCCGCCATGGCCCGGCATTTCATCGCCGGAATCCTGAAGCATATTCGCGAAATCACCCTCATCAACAACCAGTGGGTGAACTCCTACAAACGATTGGTTCCCGGCTATGAAGCGCCGGTTTATGTCAGCTGGGGACGCCGCAACCGCTCGTCGCTGGTTCGGGTGCCGATGTACCGTGTGGGGAAAGAACGCGCCACTCGAGTGGAACTGCGCTCGCCCGACCCCTCGGCCAATCCGTACCTCGCGTTCGCCTGTATGCTGGCCGCCGGCCTGAAGGGGATTGAAGGCAAGTACGAACTCGAGAGACCGACCGAGAACAACATCTTCGCCATGTCGGAGAAGGATCGCCAGAAATTCGTTACTCTTCCGGGTTCGCTCGATGACGCCATCCGCGAGGCCGAACGGTCCGTCTTGCTCAAAGAAGTCCTCGGCGATCACGTCTTCGATAAGCTAATCGAGAACAAGAAGCTTGAATGGGATATGTATCGTATCCACGTCTCGGAATACGAGATCGACAAATACCTTTCGATGCTATAGTCGGAGACTCGAGGACAACCAGGAAAGCGTCGGCCCGCGCCGGCGCTTTCTTCGTTCTACAGGATTCGGAAAATAAACCGCAGCGAAAGGTAGAGGCCGATCCCGACAAACACCGCCCCGGTGACGCGCCGCGCCCATGTTTCGAATCTGACAAGTTTCTCGAAACTACGCGCGACCGACTTCGCGCCAAACGCCAGCAGCAACGCAAAGACAAACACCGGGAGCGCCGTTCCAACGCCATATACAACCGGCAGCACCAGCGCCGAACCGGCGTCGGTCGCCAGCGGAATCAGACTCCCAAAAAAAAGAGCCGCCGACACCGGGCAGAAGGAGAGGGCGAAAACAACCCCCAGCGCACCGGCGCCCCACACCCCGTACGACTCGGCCCGTCCCTGAAGACGGGCGCCGAGGCTGCCGCTGCCGGTTGGTATCTTCAACATTCCAAGCAATACCATCCCGACCAGTATCAAAAGCGGTCCCAGGATCTGATTCATATGGCGCTGCAGCCACAGGGATGTGGAAGACAGTTCCAACAGGCTTCCCACGATCAGACCACCCAGCACCATGTACGTGAGCGCCCGCCCGAAGGTGTACAGCGTCCCCGCCGCAAACACTGCTCGCGCACTGTCGACCCGCTTACCGACGAACGAAATCGCCGCGATGTTGGTCGCCAGCGGGCAGGGCGAGATGGATGTCAGGATTCCCAACCATGCGGCCGTAAGCGCCGCCGCCAGAGATTCACCCATCAGCTCGCCCCGAGATAGCTGCTCACTTCGCGCTGAACATAGGCCGTGAACTCCGGCTCATTGCCGACCAACTCCCAGATATCCGCCAGGTTTTTCCAGTCGGTCCGCTTGCCGTCGCGCTTATCCACGACGATCAACGCCTGCGAATAGAGTCCGTACTCATCGACGAAACTCTTGTTCTCCGGAAGATCGAAATTTACGACCCGCCAGACCACGCTGCCGCCGGCCAACTCTGTTTCGAATCCGCTCTGCACGGCCTGGTCCGCCAGCGCTTCGATCTTCAGACAGGTCTGGCAACGATTCGTCCCGTGAAAATAGTACACGATCACCTGATGCTCCGGAGCCGGGTCGTTCTCGCTCGATACCGGAGCCATGGATTCATTCTCGGAAGCCGCCGGGCTGTTCCCGCCTTTGGCCACCAGCCACACTACACTTGCCGCCACGAACAGCAGCAATACAACTGTCAGAACTGTTTTCGCTTTCATACACCCTCACCGTAGTCCTATCCTGACCAACTGATGTTATCCCAGCATTTCTTTGATTTCGGCCACCGAAGGCACCTTGCCGACCGCCTTCACCTCTCCATCGATCACCAGGCCCGGCGTCATCATAATGCCATACGCCATGATCTTCTGGATATCCGTCACCTTCTCAACTTCACACTCAATGCCCAACTCAGCGACCGCCTCTTTTGCGGTTGCGGCGAGCTTCTCACACTTGGCGCACCCGGTGCCCAGAATCTCGATTCGTTTCATTTGACCTCACTCCTCAGAAGAACGTGCCGTAGATAATGCCCGAAACGGCCGCCATCGTTACGACCAACAGCACAAAAACGATAGTTTTCTTCGTCCCCATCACGCTCCGAATGACCAGCATGTTCGGCAGCGAGAGGGCCGGGCCTGCCAGCAGCAGCGCCAGCGCGGGGCCTTTGCCCATGCCGTTGCCGATCAATCCCTGAAGGATCGGCACTTCGGTCAAGGTTGCGAAATACATAAACGCACCTGCCACCGATGCGAACAGATTGGCGCCGATTGAATTGCCGCCCACCGCCGCACTAATCCATTCCGACGGGATCATTCCTTCCTGACCCGGACGACCAAGAAGGAAACCCGCGATCAGGACCCCGATCAGCAAGAGGGGAAGGATCTGCTTCGCGAATCCCCACGTCTGTTCGAACCACTCACCTGATTCATCGTCTTTACGACCGATGATGAGTGACAGCCCGATCACGGCCGCCGAAAACGCAAGAAGCGGTTCCTCAGGGAAGACAAACCCGAGTGTGGCGCTGACCAGCCCCACTGCCAGCAGGTGCCAGCGAGATACGCCAAACCAGAGCGCAAGCATCAACCCCAGACCCGCCGACGATACCGCCGTCAGAAGCCACTTATGCGTCCACAGCCAATGCCAGACACCGGTCGTTTCGTCCGGCTTTCCCCAGTTCGCAAACACGAGAATGGCCACCATCGAACCAAAGTACACGGCCGTCTTCCACAGTGGTCGCCCGTCAGTCGACTCTGCCGGCATTGCAATGGCTGTCGCCGCCCGGTCGTCTTCTTCATGGCGGAAAAGCAAGTGCATGAGCAGCCCGATAATGATGCTGAACAAGACTGCTCCCACCGCCCGAGCGATTCCCAGCTCCAGACCAAGCACCCTCGCGGTCAGGATGACGGCCAGGACATTGATCGCCGGACCGGCATAGAGAAAAGCCGATGCCGGACCAAGCCCTGCACCCATGCGGTAAATACCCGCAAACAGGGGGAGAACCGTACAGGAGCAGACCGCGAGAATCGAGCCGGATACCGACGCCACCCCGTAAGCAAGCACCTTGTTGGCTTTCGCACCCAGGTACTTCATCACCGACGCCTGGCTGACAAATACGGCTATGGCGCCGGCGATGAAAAACGCCGGAATGAGGCAGAGCAGCACGTGCTCACGGGCGTACCAGCGCGTCAGCGCCAACGCCTCGAACACCGCGCCCTCAAATCGAGGAAGATTCACCGGCAAGTAGAAAAACGCCGCAAACAATCCCGCGATCACCGCCAGCGGCTTCCATTCTTTCTTCCAGTTTACTCGTGCCATTGCGTCCTGCTGATCATCCAATCACTTAATTGGCCAAAGGGCCAAATATGAACTAAAAAAAATCACGACTTCTTTAGTGGCTCTATCGACTCTTGAATCTCGCCGCGAAGCACCGACTCCACACAAGTGAAGAAGTTCAGCACGCAGGGAGTCCGAAGTCGGTAGTACACCTGTACGCCCTGCTTCCGATCTTCGATAATGCCCGCCTCTTTGAGGACTGAGAGGTGCTTCGACACCGTCGACATATCGACTCCAATCGCGTCGGTCAAATCGGCCACGCATCGTTCAGTTTTGGAGAGCTGGTCGACTATAAACAGCCTCGTCGGGTGAGCCATCGCCTTGATAATCTTTGCGCGCGCCTCAAACAGCGCCTGTGTCCGGGCATCCATCAATTCATCTCCCATTTCGTTATTTGGCAAAATAGCCAAATAGTGCCTTTTGTCAAACCTAATCGGCAGAAAACGCTCGGACCTCTTGTTGGCAAGCGGCCGATCATTTCCTATATTCGCCCCCATGTCGGACTATCGTACTCTCAGCGCAGCAGAAATCGCGGACCGTACTCGCAAGGGGGAGATTTCGGCGGTCGAAATCACCGGCCGGGCGCTCGCGCTCGCTTCGACTGTGGGCAGCGAACTCAACGCTTTTATTACCCTGTGCGAAGGCAAAGCGCTGAAACAGGCCGAAGCCATCGATGCCATGTCGCCGGAGCAGAAATCCCGCCTGCCGCTTGCCGGAGTCCCGGTCGCGCTAAAAGACAATATCAGCTACACCGACTATCCCATGACCTGCGGGTCGCATATTCTCGACGGCTACATCCCGCCGTACGACGCGACTGTGGTGACCCGCCTGATAGCATCCGGCGCGGTCATCATCGGGAAGACCAACATGGACGAGTTTGCTATGGGCTCGTCAAACGAGAACTCCTACTTTGGACCGGTCAAAAACCCGGTCGATCCGGAACGCGCTCCGGGAGGCTCATCGGGCGGCTCGGCCGCCGCGGTTGCCGCCGGGATCGTGCCGCTCGCCTTTGGATCCGAGACCGGCGGCTCAGTCCGCCAACCGGCTGCCTTTTGCGGTGTTTTGGGTCTAAAACCAACCTACGGCGCCCTGTCGCGCTACGGTCTGACCGCTTTTGCGTCATCGACCGACCAGATCTCACCGTTCGCTCGCACCGCCGAGGATCTGGTCCTGATCTACCAGGCGACCGCGGGGCGCGACGAACGCGATTCAACCAGCGTCGCTTTCGACCACCCAAACTACACTGCAGATCTTGCTCTTTCTCGCTCCCTGACGATCGGTCTACCGAAAGAGTACAGGGGAGAGGGGCTTGACCCGGAAGTCGCCGCGGCGCTCGATCATACCAGAAAGCGGCTTGAAGAGCTCGGCCACCGCTGTGTCGACATCTCCCTGCCGCTGACCGACAAAGCGATCCCAACCTACTACGTAATCGCATCGGCCGAAGCATCGGCCAACCTCGCCCGTTTCGATGGCGTCCGGTATGGCCTTCGCGAGAGCCGTGACAGGTCGCTCGAAGAGATGTACTCCGACACCCGGGCGAGCGGTTTTGGCCCCGAAGTTAAGCGCCGGATTATGCTGGGAACGTACGCGTTGTCGGCCGGATATTACGATGCCTACTACATTAAAGCGGCTCAGGTGAGAGAACTTATGCGACGTGAGTTCGAGGAAAGCTTTAAGCACATCGACCTCATTCTGTCACCCACCGCGCCGACTCCGGCGTTCAGGTTAGGGGAGAAGGTGTCCGACCCGCTGGCGATGTATCTCTCCGACGTCTACACCGCGCCGGCTTCGCTGGCCGGTGTGCCTGCGATCTCATTGCCGCTCGCCAGATCGACTTCCGGCCTGCCGATCGGCATCCAGTTTATCGCGAAGCATTTCGACGAGCGCACTCTCTTCCGGATTGCCGCAACCCTCCTGAACAACAAGTAATCATGCCGTTTGCAGATCTCGGCGGTTTCCGCCTCTATTTCGAAGAACACGGCGCGGGTGACCCGGTCATCTTCCTGCACGGGTTCAGTATCGATCGGCGGATGTGGTTACCGCAGGTGCCGGCCTTTGAGACGAAGTATCGCGTCATTCTCCCCGACGCCAAAGGACACGGCCTCTCCGACGCTCCCCCTGATGCTTACAGCCGCGCCGACCGGGTAAACGACCTCCTTAGATTTGCCGATACCCTGAAAATAGAGCGGTTTGACCTGGTTGGCCTGTCAATGGGCGGTTCGACCGCCATCGGTTTCGCTATGAACCACGCCGACCGGCTGCGCACGCTGACTCTGGTCAGCACCGGCGCCGCAGGCTACAGCCCGGGAAAGAAGTTCGCGCGGCTCGACGATGTCGGCCGGAAGGACGGCCCGGAAGCGGCCAAAGAGCAGTGGATGCGCTGGTCACTGGCCTGGTACACACAGGGGGAGAGGACGACGATTCGTCCGTTGATGGAAGCGATGATGCACGGTTACTCGGGAGCGGTTTGGAAAGACAAGATGCGCGGCAAATATCCGAAAGAAAATGACCTTGAGCGGGTTCACACGATCACGACGCCGACCCTGATAGTCGCCGGTGAACTCGACCGGGTCTTTGTGCCGCTTGCCCAACAGCTCCACAAACGCGTTCAGGGGAGCATCCTTCGAATCTACGACGGCGCCGGGCACATGCTCAATCTCGAACAGCCGGAGAGATTCAACCGGGACCTCATGGCCTTCCTGTCCGGAGGGCTGTCGGCATGATGAATTACTTCGAAATCAGAAACCGGCTGGCGAATCTCGAAGAACTTCGCGCTCTCTACAAGGAATACATCTCCTTCACGAACCGTGAGACGAATGTCCCCGCCCAGGCGGTTCGCACGAAGATGGAGCCGATGGCCGTCCTGGCGATCGACTCGCTGAGACGGGTCGGGCTGGGATCGATGGTTACCCGTGACGCCGAGTCGCGCGGTGGTCGCAAAGTCCGGATCAATCTCATCAAAGCCATCTTCCGCGATCATGTCGTGCGGCGCTTCGATGTTCGCGACAACGAAGTCCTCACCCTGCTCGATCGGGGAATTGCCTCCTATAAGTCTCGACTCTGGAAGCAGCAGATCAACCTGCTCAATCCGCTCTTCTGGCTCTATCAGTTCGGTGCTCTGTTGGCCGACCTCCCGTTTATGATCTTGCGCTCAGCCGGCTACGACACGGAGAGAGCCGAGAAGCTGACCTCGGCCCGCCTGCTTCGACTGGTTGTCCAACTCGCCTTCTTCGCCGTCCTGATCAAGTGGTCCGGGCTGTTCGACCTGATTAGGTTTGACATTCTCGCCCTGTAGCCTATATTTCCCGCCCATAGACAGATAGCTAGTATTCTCGGCGTGCGTATCCCCAGTTTTAGTTCGGCACGCCGTTACTCGTTTTGGAACAGCCGACCAGGTGATCGGCAGGGAGCCGATGGTGGCCGAATACGACGGCTTCGAACCGGTAATCGGACTCGAAGTCCACGCTCAACTTCAAACCAACAGCAAGATCTTCTGCGGCTGCCGGGTGCAGTACGGCGCCGAACCCAACAGCCTGACCTGCCCGGTTTGTCTCGGCCTGCCGGGAGCCCTCCCGGTCCTGAACAAAAAGGCGGTGGAATACGCCATGAGGATGATCCTGGCGATCGGCGGCTCTGTCCGAAACGAGTCGGTCTTTGCTCGGAAGAATTACTTCTACCCGGACCTTCCCAAGGGCTACCAGATATCTCAGTTTGACAAGCCGGTCGGCGAAGGTGGAGCCATCGAGTTCACGCTTGACGATCATCGCAAATCGGTCGGACTGATCCGAATTCATCTGGAGGAAGACGCCGGCAAGTCCCTGCATCCCGAGTCCGGCGAGCCTTACACGCAGGTCGATCTCAACCGGTGCGGCACGCCGTTGATCGAGATCGTGTCGCACCCTGATATTCGATCCCCTCGGGAAGCATATGCTTATCTTGTGAAGCTTAAACAAACACTTCAATACCTCGACGTCTGCACCGGGGACATGGAGAAGGGGCACCTTCGCTGCGACGCCAACGTCTCCGTCCGACCGATCGGCTCCGAGACTTTCGGCACCCGCACCGAGTTAAAGAATCTCAACTCCTTCAAGCATGTCGAGAAAGCACTCGAGTACGAGATCAACCGCCAAATCAACCTGATCAAATCCGGCGGCGCGGTCGAGCAGACAACGCTGCTCTGGAATGAGAAATCCCAAACCGCCGAGATGATGCGCTCCAAAGAAGAATCCCACGACTACCGGTATTTCCCTGAGCCGGACCTGGTTACCCTGCAGGTCGACAACGATTGGATCGCACGGGTCCGCGCCGACCTGCCCGAACTCGCCGAGGCTCGGGCCACGCGGTTCGTCTCGCAGTACGGCATCCGCGAGTACGATGCTGCGGTCCTGACAGACACCCGTTCGCTGGCGGACTACTTCGAGTCGGTCATGTCTGAGTTCGACGACGGCCAGGCGGCCGCCAACTGGATCGGCACCGAACTACTGGCCGCCGTCAAAGACGCCGGCGTCGAGATCGGCGACTACCACGTCAAACCGAACCACATCGCCGACCTGCTCAAACGAGTGAAATCCGGCCAGATTTCCGGCAAAATCGCCAAAGACGTCTTCGCCGAGATGGTTGTGTCAGGGGATGCCCCCGCTAGTATTATCAAAAAGAAAGGTCTGGAACAGATCAGCGATAACTCCGTTCTGGAACCTATTATAGAGCGCCTGCTCGATGCCAACCCCGACAATGTTGCGAAATACCGTTCGGGCAAAACCAACGTCTTCGGCTTCTTTGTCGGACAGGTTATGAAAGAGACTCGAGGGCAGGCCAATCCGACAATGGTAAACGAGCTGCTGAAAAAGAAACTCGACGGATGAGACAATGAACGATCACCGGGCCAGAATCGCCGTCTTCATCTCCGGGTCGGGGACCGACCTTCAGTCGCTGATCGACGCTTCCCGCGACGGTCGCCTGTCAGGCGAGATCGTTTGGGTCGTTTCGAACACGAAGAAGGCGTATGGATTGACCCGCGCCTCCGATGCCGGTATCGAGACCTTCGTGTTTCGACTCAACAAGTACGAATCCGAGGAGCAGGCCGGAGCGGACCTGCTGGCAAACCTAAAGGAGCGGCAGATTGAGTATATTGCTCTTGCCGGCTACCTTAAGCTGCTGCCATCCATTGTCGTGCGGGCCTGGCGCGGCCGCATTGTCAATATTCACCCGGCTCTTCTGCCCAAGTACGGTGGCAAGGGAATGTACGGGCATCATGTGCACGAAGCCGTCCTTGCCTCAGGCGACACCGAATCCGGCCCGACCGTCCATCTGGTAGACGAAATCTATGACAACGGGCGAATCCTTGAACAGGCCAAAGTGTCTGTCCATAAAGACGATACGCCGGAAACGCTGGCGGCCCGCGTGCTCGAAGCGGAGCATCGACTCTATCCGAAAGTGCTGGACAAGCTCATAAAGGGAGAATACAATCAACACCATGACTAACGTAGTACTCCAAACCGATATCAAGGAATTCCCCCTGATGCGCCGCGGCAAGGTCCGCGATATCTACGATCTCGGGGATTCGCTCCTCTTTGTCGCTTCCGACCGCATGTCGGCCTTTGATGTCGTCATGCCCAACGGTATCCCCGGCAAAGGCCGCGTGCTCACCGAGACCTCGCTCTTCTGGTTCGATTTCCTGAAAGACGTGGTCGAAAACCACCTCATCACGGCCAATATCGACGAGTATCCCGAGCCGCTTAAGAAGTACCGTGACCAGCTCGAAGGTCGGTCAATGATCGTCACCAAGGCTGACCGGATCGACGCCGAGTGCATCGTCCGCGGTTACATTTCCGGCTCGATGTGGAAGGAACTCAAGGCCGCTCGTGCCAAAGGGTCGAATATCGTCCACGGCATTGAATTCGCTCCCGAAATCCGGGAGTCCGACAAACTGCCCGAGCCGCTGTTTACCCCGTCGTCCAAGAACGATGACGGTCACGACGAAAACATCAGCTACGAGCAGTTGGTTGACCTGATCGGCAAAGAGACCGCCGAGAAATGCCGCACAGCTTCCCTGGCGATCTACCTGAAAGCCTCCGAATACGCCCGCACCAGGGGAATCATCATTGCCGACACCAAGTTTGAATTCGGTTTCAAGGACGGCCGCTTCATTTTGATCGATGAAGTCCTCTCGCCGGATTCCAGTCGCTTCTGGCCGGTCAGCTCCTACGAGCCCGGACGAAGTCAGCCGTCGTTTGACAAGCAGCCGCTTCGTGACTGGCTCGACGGGCTCGACTGGAACAAAAAGCCGCCGGCGCCGATGCTGCCCGACGATGTCGTCGAGGCCACGGCGCGTCGTTATCGCGAAGCCCAGAAACTCCTAACAGGCAAGTAGTAGATCCCATGAACGAAGCGAAAGTGAAGCGGGCACTGGTTTCAGTGTCCGACAAAACCGGCGTCATTGATCTCGCCAAGGCCCTCAACGACCGGGGAATCGAAATCATCTCCACCGGCGGGACCCTCGAGAAGATCAAGGAAGCCGGCATTCCGGCGGTCTCGGTCCGCAGTTTCACCGGCTCGCCCGAAGTCATGGACGGCCGCGTAAAAACGCTGCACCCGAAAATCCACGCCGGCATTCTCTACCGTCGCGAGAACGAAGATGACTGCGAGCAACTCGCCCAGCTCGAGAGCAAAGGGATCGACCTCGTCGTCGTGAATCTCTATCCGTTCGAGAAGACCGTCGCCCGCCCGGACGTTACCGAACCGGAAGCAATCGAGAACATAGATATCGGTGGCCCGTCGATGCTTCGCTCGGCGGCGAAGAATTTCAATGACGTGACGGTCGTGGTCGACCCGGCCGACTATAAGTCATTGCTCGACGAACTCGAGGCGCACGACGGCGCCACCACGCTGGACTTCCGTCGCCTCTGTGCAACCAAAGCCTTTGGGCTGACCTCGCGCTACGACACCGCCATTTCGGCCTACTTTAATGTTGCCAAACCCGACACGAAGGAAGAAAATTCGCGTTTCCCGAGTTTGCTTTCACAGACCTGGCACTATCTTTCCGGTCTTCGCTACGGTGAGAATCCCCATCAGGACGCCGCCGTCTATTCGCAGCCGGGCTATCGGGGCGCGACTCTGCTCGATGCTGAGATTCTCAGCGGCAAAGAGCTATCGTACAACAACTACAATGATCTCAATGCCTGCCTCGACATGCTGCTCGATTTCTCCGAGCCGTTCGCCTGCGTCCTCAAGCACGCCAACCCGTGCGGCGCGGCGGTGGGGAAGACTATTGCCGACGCATACAAAGCGGCCTATGAATCCGATCCGCTTTCGGCTTTCGGGTCGATCATCGGTCTCAACAAACCGGTCGATATGGATTGCGCCGCGTTGCTTCACGAAACCCATTTCGTGGAGTGTATTATCGCGCCCGACTACGACCTCGAAGCGGTCAAGATGCTGAAGAAGAAGAAAGCGCGCCGACTGTTGCGGCTTCCCAAAATCGCGAAGGGCCGTCTTGCCAACGATCTCATTTACAAGCACATCCTTGGCGGGCTGCTCGTGCAGGATGCCGACGAAAAGGAAGTTGCGAAGGCCGATCTGAAGACCGTCACCAAACGCGCCCCCAGCGAGAAGGAACTCGCCGATCTTCTGTTTGCCTGGAAGGTGGTCAAACACACCAAGTCAAACGCGATTGTCCTGGCCAAAGACGGCGCCACGGTCGGTATCGGCATGGGGCAGACTTCGCGAGTCGACGCCGGCTTCCTCGCGGTCAAACGCGCCGGCGAGCGGGCCAAAGGCGCCGTGATGGCCTCCGACGCATTCTACCCGATGCCCGACGGTGTCGAAGTCGGCACCGACGCGGGCGTCACGGCAATCATTCAGCCGGGCGGTTCCAAGGGCGATGACGACGCTATCGCCGCCGCGGATAAGGCCAACGCCGCCATGGTCTTTACCGGCATTCGACATTTCAAACACTAAATAGGTCTTTTCCCTGCACGAATTGCGGCCCCCCGATCTCAGTTAGTCAGACATGACGACGGATCAGCCAGTCGGCTGATCCGTCCGCACCTGACACCCTGACGCGTGTTACAACACGTAAGCGCAGGAGATCGGCTCCATGAAAAGATCGCTGGCTCTCGCCATTCCTCTGCTTATTCTCGCCGCGTCCGCCTTGTCGCTGCCGAGGCTGGCTGTGGAATACGCCGCTTCGTGCGACAGCTGCCACGTTAATCCCACCGGCGCCGGCATGCGCACCGAATTCGGCAATTACTCAGTTGCCTATCAGGAACTGACTCTTCAGTCTACCAGGAAGCTTCTCGACGACCGTTACCGGTCCCCGCGTCTGGCGGAGGGCGTCACACTTGGTTTCGATACGCGGCACCTGTTCTTCGATGATGGCTCCGTCTTCCGCATGCAGACCGATTTCTATCTCGCGGTTGAACCATTCGACGATTTGACTTACCAGGTCAGGGTAGGGGAGAGCGGCATCTCCGAAAACTACGCCCTCCTCCGGATAGACGATGGTCACCACTATGTCAAAGCCGGACGATTCTCTCCCGCTTATGGACTCCGACCAGCCGATCATACAGCTTTCATCCGAAGCCGGACCGGCAATCCGTCGCTTCTGTATCTTGACGGGCTGTCGCTTGGGACGACCGTCGCCGAAACGCGACTTTCTCTGGAAGCATTTGATCGCACCGGTCAGGGGATCTACGGCCTGCACGCCTACCGACCGTTTGCCCTCGAGACCGTCAGTCTATTCGCGGGAGTTTCACTCCGGGTGACAGAAGAGGTAGAGGTTCCGGGCGGCAGTTTGTCCCATGCGAAGGCTGCGTTTGGGGGGTTGTCGCTGGATCGCTTCACGCTGATGGGTGAGGTTGACCTCGTTGGGAAGGGGAACGACACGCTCGTCGTCTACGGCAATCTGACAACCCGGATCGCCTACGGCCTCTACCTTGTCGGGGAGTACAACTTCTTCGACGGTGACCGAAACCGCGCCGACGGTACTGAGGAGTTCATCCGCACCTCCGTCGAGTTGTACCCTATTCCATTCGTTCTCCTGAGGCCATCGTACACGCGCTATACGGACGGTCCCCGGAAAGATGAAAACGACTTCTTCATCCAGTTCCACGTCGGCTACTGAACCGGCGCCACACTTCGACACATGCAGGAATGAGAGGATATGCTCATGAAGAAACTCACTCTACCCCTTGGTCTGCTCTTGCCCCTCCTACTGGTGGCCGGTTGTTCCGACAGCGGCGATGACAATCCGACCGGTTCCGGCGGGTCCGGAGGAAACACCCCGGCCCTGTCGGTCGCCGACGCGGTCGCGGACGAAGGCGCGACCATGTCCTTCACCGTCACCGCTAGCGCGGCGCCGACTTCCGATGTCACTTTCACAGCGTCGATCACTGCTTTGAGCGCCGGGGCGTCGGACTACACCCTCGGGAGTGCGAGCGGCACCCTGTCGGCGGGGAACTCGTCGACCACTGTAGACGTAACGATCGCCAATGATGTCGTTGCCGAGGCTTCGGAGGTATTCCGGCTGGTGATAAGCGCACCGACCAATGCCACTATTGCCGACGGCGAAGCGCTGGGGCGTATCACCCCCAGCGACGGCGGCGCCGATATCAGTTTCTCCGGTACGGTGCAGTCGCTCGTCAGTACCTGGTGCGGCGCCTGTCATATCAGTACGACTAATGGAGGCTTGAACATGGGGGCCGGTCCCACCGCCGCCGGTCTTCGTGCCGCCGCAGGCAGTAACGGAGCGATCATCTCCATCGGACAGGCCGCGTCCAGTAACCTGTACCGGAAGACCACCGACACGCCGCCGTTTGGAGCGAGAATGCCGTTTGGCGGTCCCTACCTGTCGACCGCTCAGCAAAACCAAATCCGCGACTGGATCAACCAGGGCGCCCAGGACAACTAACATGCGAAACGCCATCACGTTTGCCCCCCTTGTCTCTACCCTGTTGCTTGGTGCAGCACTGGCCGCGTCTTCGGACGCGGCCAGATTTGATCTCGATTCGGCTGCCGCCACCGACACGGTGTTCTTCCGCTCGACGGCCAGCCTGGAGTTCATTGAAGGCAGGACGACTCGAATCGAGGGCGGATTCGAATACGATCCAACCTCGCCAACTTCCGACATTACAGGCGCCTTCCGAGTCGATCTTCGCACTTTGAAAACAGGCATTGAATTGCGTGACGAACACATGCGGGATCGCCACCTGGAAACCGAGCAGTATCCGTTCGCGTATTTCGAAGCAGACTCCATTCGCGTTACCGGCGAAAATTCCGAAGCCGAATTGCCGACCGAGGGGTCTGTTTTTGGCCGGTTTATCATCCATGGCGAAAATCGACCTCTGGAGGCCGATCTCCGCTTCCGATATACTGCGGTAGCGAACGGCGCCGCCGTGATCAATGCGCGAGTCAGCTTCGAGATAAACCTCGAAGATTATAAGATTAAGAGGCCCAAAGCCTTATTTCTCAAGCTCGCGGAAACGATCGAGGTGGAACTGCTGTTTCAGGCGAAAACGAATCGCGAGCGGATTGAAATCACCCTCCCGAAGTGGGTTGAATCCCGCTGAATAACAGGATTCTCATCGTTTCATCCTTGCATCGCGATTCAACCAGAGGTATTTTACGCCATATGGAAGAACGCGAAGCAAGATACGTCGAAAGCAAAATTCTTGAGATAGTCGTCTATCTCATTGATCATATCCGCGAGAACCAGGGGCGTTTGTCCAATATGGACGATGTGTCCTCCGATCTCCGGAGCATGGGCTATACCGACAACGAGATTTCCTCCGCTTACTGCTGGGTTATGGACCGCTACGGCTCCGGCGATTCGGTCTACTATTCTGATTTTCCGGATGAGCACTTCTCCTCGCGCATCCTGACCCACGCCGAACGGTTCCAGTTCAGCACCGATGCTCACGGTTTCATGCTCAAGCTGCTCAATCTGGGTCTTATCGATGATGAGCAATTCGAGATGGTTCTCGATCGCGGAGCGATGATCGGTCCCAAGCCCGTGACGCTCGACCAGGTGAAGCTGATCGCCACCTCGTTCGTGTTTGGCGATACCGGCGATCTGGACAACATGCCCTGGATCGACTCCGACGAGACCCCTCTTCAGGTCCATTGACATGCCCCTGACCGGTAAGAAAGTGCTGGTCGGTCTGACCGGCGGCATTGCCTGTTACAAAATCCCGTATCTCGTCCGTTTCCTTCACAAGGCCAACGCAGAGATTCAGGTTGTCATGACCGAAGCGGCCACCAGGTTCATCACGCCGCTGACGCTCGAGTCGGTTTCCAATCGGCCGGTGGCGGTGAAGCTGTTTCCCGAGGGGGAGTATGTCTCCACCCGCCATATCGACATGGCTGAATGGCCGGACCTGATTGTGGTGGCTCCGGCGACCGCCAACTTCCTTGGCAAGGTGGCTTCCGGCATTTCCGACGATCTTCTGACGACTATCATCTGTGCTTCCCCGCGACCGGTGATGATTGCCCCGGCGATGAATCCGCAGATGTGGAATAACCCGGTTACGCAGAAAAACCTGTCGTATCTCAGGGAGATCGGCTATCGCTTTGTCGATCCCGACGAAGGGGACATGGCGTGCGATCATGTCGGCGTTGGTCGCATGGCCGAACCGGATCAGATATTCGACCGGGTCAAGACCTTCCTGGCAGGGAAGGCCCAAAAAAAAAAGCCGCTGAAACGCCCCACCCGCTCGCGGGCAAAAAAGTAGTCGTCACCGCCGGACCCTGCCGTGAGGCTATCGATCCGGTCCGCTTCATCTCCAATCGATCATCGGGCAAAATGGGCTACGCGCTCGCGCAGGCCGCGGCCGATATCGGCGCCGAGGTCACCCTGATCGCCGGTCCGACCAGCCTGTCTGCGCCGTCCGGAGTGAAACTCCTCTCGGTAGAAACGACACAGGAGATGTTTGATGCTGTCACAGCCGAATTCGGCGCCTGCGACTGCCTCATCATGGCGGCCGCCCCGGCCGACTATCGCCCGGTCGAAGCCGCCCGGTCGAAACTCAAAAAGAAAACCGACGATCTCTCGCTGTCGCTCACCCCGACTGTGGATATCCTGAAGGAGATGGGGAAGCGCAAGCGTAAGGGACAGTTGCTTATCGGCTTCGCACTGGAGACCGACAACGGCCTGGTTAATGCCCGCGCCAAGCTCAAAGCCAAAAACCTCGATATGATCGTGCTCAACTCCCCGTCCGATCCCAACTCCGCATTCGACCACGATACCAACAAAGTGACACTGATCGTCCCAACCAAGAAGCCGGAAGAACTTCCGCTCGCACGAAAGACCTCTGTGGCGGCAGTAATCCTTGATCACATCGCTCAACTTGTGTAACATACAGGCTATCCGTATGAGGGGACTATGAGCGAAAACCAGATTAATCTGTACATGCTGCTGCGGCAGGCTCTCGCCGCCCAGATCGACCTCGGCATGGGGGAGATGGTGATCGGATCATCGAAAACCGACCTGTCACCATCGAAACTCCTTTCGGCGATTCAGACCCGGAAGATATCGGCGGCTGAAGCTATCGCCGGCGACAGCAGCACACCGCAGGGAATGCAGGCGACCATTGAAATGACCATTGAACCGGCCTACGACTCACTCGAATCTCACAACGCGGCCATCTGCACCTGTCAGTTGTGCCCGCTCGGCAAGACCCGCAACAAGTTCGTCTACGGCGTCGGGAATCCGAATGCTGAGGTGATGTTTGTCGGCGAGGGTCCCGGGGCCGAGGAAGACCGTCGCGGTGAACCGTTTGTCGGTCGGGCAGGGCAGCTGCTCGACAAGATTCTCGCCGCCATGCAGCTCGACCGAAGTAAGGTCTATATCGCCAACGTCGTTAAATGCCGACCGCCAAACAACCGCGATCCGCAGCCCGAAGAGATGAATCAGTGTATGCCGTACCTTCGGGAGCAAATCCGGATCATCAAACCGAAAATGATCTGCGCCCTCGGTCGCATCGCAGCCCAGGCGCTGCTCAATACCACCACACCCCTCGGGCGGCTTCGCGGCACCTGGCACCAGTTCGAGTCGATCCCGCTGCTGGTAACCTATCATCCGGCGGCGCTGCTTCGCTTCCCGCAGTACAAAAAAGACACCTGGGCCGATATGCAGATCATCATGGCCCGCATGAGTAACAACTCGTAAGAAAGCACTCCGGTTATGGCCACCCGTGCACACTCCGATCAGGACATCCGACGCCTGCAGCCGCCGCAATCGCTTGATGCCGAGCAGGCGGTACTCGGCGCCATTCTGAAAGACCCCGAGGCCATTCATCGCGTGTTCGAGGTGATCCGCGATCCGGAGATCTTCTACTCGCGTCGACATCAGCTCATCTTCAAGGCGATCACCGAACTCTACGACCGCAACGAACCGGCCGATATCACTACCGTCTCCAACCAGTTGACCCGTTCCGACACCCTCGAAGCCGCCGGCGGGCGCGTGTACCTTGTCGAGCTGGTCGAAGGTATTGTCTCCACCGGCAACGTCGCTCACCACGCCGATATCATTCAGGAGAAAGCGGTCCTTCGAAGACTGATTGATACCTCCAACGACATTCTCCGCGAATGCTACGAACAGGAGAAACTGGTCGACGAAGTGCTCGACCAGGCCGAGGCCAACGTCTTTACGATCTCCGAAAGCCGCCTCAAGAAGGGCTTCATTCTCATCGAAGGTACCGTCAAGGAAGTCTGGCGACATGTCGAGAATCCCGAACTGGCCGGCGAGTCACTCAAAACGACCTTTACCGAAGTCGACTCGCTTACCGACGGCCTCCGCAACGGCGACCTTGTTGTCATCGCCGGGCGGCCGTCGATGGGGAAGACCGCCTTCTCGTTGAATATAGCGGAGAAGATTGCTTTGGAGCAGAAACGCGGCGTGGGTATCTTCTCGATCGAAATGTCCAAAGAGCAGCTCGTCACACGTATGCTCTGCGGCATGGCGAAGGTGAATCAGCAGAAGGTCCGTAACCATCGGATCAACGACGCCGAGACCCGCCGGCTGGCCAACGCTGCCGCCCGCCTGTCAAACGCGCCGATCTTCATCGACGATTCCCCGATCCTCTCATCGCTGGAAATGCGCGCCAAGGCCCGACGGCTCAAGGCCAACCAGGAGAATCTCGGCCTGATCATTGTCGACTATATCCAGATGATGCATGCCTCCGGTCGGCTCGAAAACCGCCAGCAGGAAATCGCCCAGATCTCCCGCTCCATGAAATCACTTGCCAAGGAACTCAACATCCCGGTGATCGCCATTTCACAGCTCTCCCGCATGGTTGAGCAGCGCGGCGGCGACAAGCGCCCCCAACTTGCCGACCTGCGCGAATCGGGCGCGATCGAGCAGGATGCTGATGTTGTGATGTTCGTGTATCGGCCGGAGTTTTATCTTTCCCATCTGGAGAAGACCGACCCTAAATACATGGAGGTCGAAGGGAGAGCCGAAATCATCGTCGCCAAACAGCGCAACGGCCCGACCGGCATCGCCCAGCTCACCTTCATAAAAGAGCTGGCCCGATTCGAAAACCTCGAACGCGGCCACCGCGAACTCCCACCGGGCGCTATCCCGGTTGACCGCGGAGACCCCGAGCCGGGCGGCGACATCACACCCTTTTAGGAGGCGCCTTGATACGACCGATCAGCGGACTGGGAAGTTTCGGCGTTCGCACGGTCAGCCGTTTCGGCGGCATGACCATCATGCTCGGCGAGTTTTTCTATGCCCTGCGCAAACTTCCCCGATCGATGCCGCTTTTTGTCGAGCAGATGTATCAGGTCGGCGTGCGCTCGCTACCGCTGATCCTCATCATCTCGGTTTTTGTCGGCGCTGTCTCGGCCTGGCAGGCCGCCTACCAGTTTAAGTTCATCGGCGCCCCCCTGCGTTTCCTCGGACAGGCAGTCGGCAAAGCCACCGTCATCGAGCTCGCTCCCGTCCTGTCGGCGCTCGTGTTCGCCGGGCGGGTCGGCGCCGGCATCACCGCCGAGCTGGGCACCATGAAAGTCACCGAGCAAATCGACGCCCTCGAATCGCTCGGTATCAACCCCGTTCGCTATCTGGTGATGCCGCGCATCCTGGCCTGCCTGTTCATGGTGCCGCTGCTGGTCACGTTCGCCAATTTCATCTCGATCATGGGCGGCCTCGTCGTCTCCATCATCGGTGTCAATGTCTCGTCGGAGACCTTCCTGTTTGGTTTCCGCGATTCGTTCAAGTTGACCGACTTCCTCGCCGGTCTCACCAAAGCCGCCGTATTCGGGCTGCTGATCGGCCTGGTCGGCTGCTATGAAGGTTTTCGCACCCGCGGCGGGGCGCAGGGAGTCGGGCTTGCCACCACCACCTCGGTCGTGACCTCGTCGGTGCTGATCCTCGTCTTCAACTTCATTTTCGCGATGATTCTTTTCAGGTTGTGATATGAACGACGATGCCACGCACAACCTCATCGAGGTCCAGCAACTCTCCAAGCGTTTCGGCGAACAGGTCGTCCTCGACCAACTCGACCTGACTATCAACTCCGGAGACTCAGTCGTCATCATCGGTCAGTCCGGCACCGGCAAATCGGTCCTGCTCAAACACCTCATCCGCCTGCTCGCGCCCGACTCCGGCCGAGTCCTGATCGACGGCGAAGACATCACCGACCTTACATTCGAAGAACTCCTGCCGATCCGCCACCGCTTCGGTATGCTCTTCCAGTCCGCGGCGCTGTTCGATTCACTCTCGGTCGAAGAGAACGTCGGCCTCGGGCTCAAGGAGTCGCGCCACTATCGGGCGAATGAAATTCACGAAATCGTGATGGAGAAACTTGACATGGTGGGGTTGGCCTCGGCCGCCGACAAACACCCCAGCCAGCTCTCCGGCGGCATGCGTAAACGTGTCGGTATGGCTCGCGCCATCGCCGCCGACCCGGAAATTCTGCTCTACGACGAACCAACCACCGGGCTCGATCCGATCACGGCCGATGTCATCAACGACCTCATCGTCGAACTCAATGACCGACTCAAGGTAACCTCGATCACCGTCACCCACGACATGACCTCCGCCTACAAGATTGCCAGCCGCATCGTCATGCTCTATCAGGGGAAGGTGCAGTTCGATGGTACTCCCGACGACATCCGCTCAACCGACAATCCCGTCGTCCAGCAGTTCATTCACGGCCGCGCCACCGGCCCGATACAGGTTCGCTGATGGCCTTGAAACGGAAGATCAAGACAGCGTACTTCTGCTCACAGTGCGGAGCGGAACATCCCAAATGGCAGGGGCAATGCCGTGAATGCGGCGAGTGGAACAGCCTGATCGAAGAACGCACCCCCGTGCACAAAGCCGCTGCCTCCCGACCCGCCGTCTCACGACCAACCAAGATCACCGACATCCAGCCGGAATCCCGCGATGGCTTCGTCAGTGGCATCCCCGAACTCGACCGCGTCCTCGGTGGTCGCATCCTGCCCGGCATGACCGTTCTGCTCGGGGGTGAACCGGGGATCGGCAAGTCGACCCTGCTGCTGCAGGCCGCCGATGCGTACTCTCGCGCGGGTCTGCCGGTGCTGTATGTCACCGGCGAAGAATCCCTGCCACAAATCAAGATTCGCTCTGAACGCCTCAATGTCTCCGGCGAACGTGTGACCGTCGTCAACAGCACTGATCTAAATGAGATCCTCTCACTGGTCACCACCGGTGACTATGCCGTTGTGCTGATCGACTCGATCCAAACTGTCGCCTCCGAGCAGTTTGACTCTCCGCCCGGCACGGTCGGACAAATCCGTGAATGTGCCGCTCAACTCATCCGCGCCGCCAAAACCGAAAGCTGCGCTCTGTATCTGGTCGGCCACATCACCAAGGAAGGCATGATTGCCGGCCCGAAAGTTCTCGAACACATGGTCGATACGGTCATCTACTTCGAAGGTGATTCCGCGCATCTCTACCGTATCCTGCGCGTCACCAAAAACCGCTTCGGCTCCGTCGCCGAGATCGGCCTCTTCCAGATGACCTCCGAGGGCCTTGTCGAGGTCGCCAATCCGTCGTCGTTTTTCCTCACCGACAACGACCAACCCACTCGCACCGGCGCCGCCGTTACGGGTATCTGCGAAGGCAACCGTCCGCTCCTCGTCGAAATCCAGGCGCTTGTCTCTTCGGCCGCCTACGGCAACCCGCAGCGTGTGGCCGGCGGCATCGACAGCAAACGCCTCGCCCTGCTGCTCGCCATTCTCGAAAAGCGCTGTGGCTATCCGATGGGCACGCACGACGTATTTGTCTCGGTTGCCGGCGGTCTGCGCCTGACCGAACCGTCGCTCGATCTCGCCGTCATGGCGGCGATTGTCTCTTCGCTGGAAAACCGGCCGATCGGATCGGGCATGCTCGTGCTCGGCGAGGTTGGTCTGTCGGGTGAGATGCGGGGTATCACGATGATCGAACGGCGCATCGCCGAAGCTGCCAAGCTCGGCTACACAACCGCCGTCATTCCAAAAAGCAATGTTTCACAGGTGGGGCAGACGCCGATGGAGCTCATTGGTGTTGCCGACCTCCAAAGCGCACTGGACCGCATCCTTGGCTGACCATATGATCAGGTTCGTCTGGGACAACGATGCCATTGAGCACATTCAGAGTAGACAAGACTACGATGAACTCAAGGATAGAATCCTCGCCTTAGATGCGCTTGGAGATATCAGGGCTTACTATAGCGAAGTATCGTTTCTGGAGTTGATAAAAGGTGTAAACCAGCAGAACTTTGAGAGGCTAAAAGCGGTAACACGAAATGCCTACGACCTCTGTGGAAAGGGGCATCTGCTCCTTTACCCCGATGAGCACCTGAGAGTGGCTCTAGGCATCTATGACAGAAGTGAGGTGCAGCGAAAAGGCAGCAATCTAATACGAGAAATCAAGTTTTTTGTTGATCTCCCTAGTATTGGTGCTTTCAAGACGGCGTTTGACGAACGTGCGAGTTTCATCGCAAAGAACATCGGTGCTATCTACGAAAGTTCTTGTGCGTCGACTCGAGTCCTAAACACGGAGATTGATGGCATTCCTAAGAACACCCGAAAGCGTATGATATCCACCCGGGATGACGAGGCGTTCTTCAGGCTATTCTATCGAGATGCGCTGAGCAGATTCAGTCTGAATGACTGTGTTGATAGTGCTACCGCGGAGAGCGTAGACAATGCACTGCCATCGCTGAAGCAGTTCTCCTCAGTGTTCTACTCTTTATTGTTGAAGAGACTGTTCGACCAGAAGCAGGTACAGCCCAGCGATTTCTTTGACATTCAGAAGGTAGTGTACCTTGATCTGTGCGACTACATAGTGACCGATGATCGCCGATTTAGAGTGCTCTTTGATGAATCTAGGCTTGCCAGTATGGCAGGCAGGGCGATCAGCCACGAGGAGTTTCTTTTACACCTCGAGTCACCCTATCTCCGCAAGCAGAAAACCGACAAGAGGTATCATCCGTGAGCTCCAAGTGGAATGGTGCATCGATCTACACCCCCAAAACCACCGACGGCGCCGCCCGGCGCGGCGAAGTGCGCACCGACCACGGCGTCTTCCAGACGCCGGCCTTCATGCCGGTAGGAACATCGGGCGCCGTGAAAGCGATGACCGCCCAAGATCTCGAATCGGCCGGTGCGGAAATCATTCTCGGCAATACCTATCATTTGTACCTTCGGCCCGGACATGAAACAGTCGCCGCCCTCGGCGGTCTCGCCAAATTCAACGGCTGGAACAGACCAACCCTCACCGACTCCGGCGGCTATCAGGTCTTCTCGCTCAAAGATCGCACCAAACTCTCCGATGACGGCGTCGAGTTTTCGTCACACATCGACGGCTCCCGCCATATGTTTACGCCGGAGCGGGTGATGGAGATCGAACACGCTCTCGGCGCCGACATCATCATGGCTTTCGATCACTGTGTTGCCTATCCCGCGACTGAGTCCGATGCTGCCGATGCCGTTCGCCGCACCTACGACTGGGCCAAGCGCTCGCTGGAGCGACATACCGAGCTATCTAGGACCGAAGACAGTCACCGCCGTCTTTTGTTTGGTATCGTGCAGGGTTCGACCTACAACAACCTTCGCACCGTGTCGGCAGAGCAGATAGTGTCGCTCGATTTCCCCGGCAACGCCATTGGCGGTCTGTCGGTAGGGGAGACCAAAGACGAGATGGAAGACTCGCTTGCGCACACCATCGAGCTGCTTCCCAAAGAGAAACCTCGCTACCTCATGGGTGTCGGCTATCCCGAAGACATCCTCATGGCTGTCTCACATGGCGTCGACATGTTCGACTGCGTCCTGCCGACTCGCAACGCCCGCACCGGACAGGTCTTCACCTCGACCGGACCGCTCGTTTATCGCAACGCCGAAAACGCCCGCGATGAGCGCCCGCTCGATGAGAACTGCACCTGCCGCGTTTGTCAGCGTTACAGCCGCGCCTACATCCGGCATCTCTACAATCAGTCGGAAATCACCGGTATGGTGCTGGCGAGCTATCATTCGATCTACTTCTATCAGGAGCTAATGCGCGGCATCCGCGCATCGATCGAGAAGGGAGAGTTTGCGCAGTTTCGGAAGGATTTCCTGGCCCGCTATTTCAGCAGCGTGAACACATAACCCAGCGAGAGCCGGAACGAGTTGTTCCGGAAGGTGTCCGTGTACACCTGGTCCAGGCCGCCCGGCAGTGACCGATGGTAGACGAACCCGGGCTTCAGTTCCGTAATGGCAATCTCCAGCGAATAGCGCTCGCGAAATCGCATACCCAGCGTGATGCGATAACCCAGGTCGGTAGCGACATCGACATCGGTCGTAAAATCTTCCCGGTAGAGAGCTTCGCGTGTGCCTGCCGTGGGGACGAAATGTCCAAATCCCCAGGCCATGCCCAGACCGAGATAGCCGGTCAGACGATTGGTCCCCCGGTAGTAGACGGTCTCGAGAATCAGAATCCCCTGGTAAAACTCACCATCGGGATAGGTAAGTGATCGAATCTCACCGAATCGACCATCAAACCCGCCCCGGAGAACGATCGGGTGGTGGGCCAGGATCTCGTATTTGAGGGTGACATCGGGGCCGGTGCCGACGATGCCGTTGGAGGTGTTGGCGCCTACCGTGACATGCAGGGCCATGTTGTCGAGGGTATCCTGAACGACGGGATTCAAAGGTGCAATCGGCAGGCAGAGCCAGCCGGCGAGTAGCAATCCGTACATAAACTCTCCTATAAGAAGTTACAATATAAACGATTAGACCGCCTATACGACCGTAAAATTTTCTCTGCTCGCGAAAAGACGGTCGTCTCTATCCGGATTGCCGGCAGGACGTGAATTTTGTAACAAATCAGCTCATTGAGGCAGCGCTCGTCGCACGCGCTAAATTGTTGTCTGGTATACCGAAAATGCCCCAAATCGGCCGGCGAAACCGGTTGACAAACAAACTGGAAAACCTATATTAACCGCTTATTGTGCGAGATGGGGCCTGCTACATTATAGCAAGCCATCCACTTAGAAGCGAAAAAGACGAATATCTTATTGTGATGGAGTCGATTATGGCTACCCCGACAGTGTTTAAGAACTTCATAAACGGCGAATGGGTCGCATCAAAGTCAGGCGAAACCTTTGAGAACCGCAACCCCGCCAACACCGACGAGGTTGTCGGTCTCTTTCAGAAATCAACCGCTGATGATGTCAACGATGCCATCTCAGCGGCTGCCGAGGCCTACAAGAAATGGCGCCTCGTACCCGCTCCCAAACGCGGAGAGATCCTCTACAAAGTCGCACAGCGCCTGCTCAACGACAAGGAAAGCCTGTCGAAAGACATGACCCGCGAGATGGGGAAGATCATCGCCGAGACCCGCGGTGATACGCAGGAAGCGATCGACATGACCTTCTATATGGCCGGCGAAGGCCGTCGCTTGTTTGGTTTCACCACGCCGTCGGAAATGCAGAACAAGTTCAACATGGCCATCCGTCAGCCCCTCGGTGTCTGCGGCTTCATTACCCCCTGGAACTTCCCGATGGCCATCCCGTCGTGGAAGATGATGCCCGCTCTGATCTGCGGCAACACGGTCGTTATCAAGCCCGCCACCGACACCCCGCTCTCCGTCGTCAATCTTGTGAAGGTCTGTCACGAAGAAGGCATCCCGGCGGGTGTCGTCAACATGGTCACCGGCGCCGGCAGCAAAGTCGGTCAGCCGATCATCAACGACGATCGCGTGCGGGTCGTCTCCTTCACCGGCTCCACCGAAGTAGGTCGCAAAGTCTCGGAAGGCTGCGCTCCGAAGTTCAAGCACTCCTGTCTCGAGATGGGTGGCAAGAACGTCCAGATCGTCATGAATGACGCCAACCTGGAGCTCGCAGTTGAAGGCGCTCTCTGGGGTGCATTCGGTACCACCGGCCAGCGCTGCACCGCCACCAGCCGTCTGATCGTCCACAAGGACGTCTACAAGAAGATGGTCGACATGATGGTTGCCAAGGCCAACGCGCTGAAGGTCGGCAACGGTCTCGACCCGTCCGTCCAGATGGGACCGTGCGTCAATCAAAGCCAGCTCGACACCGTTCTGAGCTATGTCGAGATCGGCAAGAAGGAAGGCGCCAAACTCGTCGCGGGCGGCGAGCGTCTCACCGGCGGCGACTACGACAAGGGCTTCTTCGTCAAACCGAGCATCTTCGCCGATGTCACCCAGAGCATGCGTCTCTGGAAAGAGGAGATCTTTGGACCGGTCCTCTCGATCGGCGTCTTCGACAACTTCGATCAGGCTATCGAAATGGCCAACGACACCGAATACGGCCTGTCTGCGTCGATCTACACGCAGGATATCAATAACGCCTACCGCGCCATGCGCGATGTCTACACCGGTATCTTCTATGTCAACGCGCCGACTATCGGCGCCGAGACGCACCTGCCGTTTGGCGGTACGAAAAACACCGGTAACGGTCACCGCGAAGCGGCGGCGGCGACGCTCGAAGTGTACAGCGAGTGGAAGTCGGTTTATGTCGACTTCTCCGGCAAGATCCAGCGGGCCCAGATCGACAACCAGTAGAAGGATCTGCTCCAAACGAGTGTGGAAGTCTGAATGGCGCAGTGTAAGTTCATAATCAGGAAAACCGGCGGTGCGTTTGCCGAAGGCAGCGCCTTTCGCCTTGTCTACCTGATCCTGTTCATGTGGATGGCTTCGTCGATATAGGGATCGATCGACACCGGCCCCGCAGTCGCGTGTGACTGCATAACGAACTATGAACGAACAAGAAAGGATCAGATACATGGCAGCCAAGAAGAAAGTCATCATCATGGGAGCCGCCGGGCGCGATTTCCATAACTTCAACGTCCTGTATCGCGACAATAACGACGTCGAGGTGGTCGCCTTTACCGCCACCCAGATTCCGGATATCGAAGGCCGCAAGTACCCGGCCGTCCTCGCCGGAAAGAACTATCCGAAAGGGATCCCGATTCACCCGGAATCCGAACTCCTCGACCTGATCAAAAAACACGGCGTCGATGAAGTCATCTTCTCGTACTCCGATGTTCCGTATCAGTACGTGATGGAAAAAGCCGCGCACGTGATGGCTGCGGGCGCCCGGTTTGCCGTTGAAGGCGGCGCGCCGACCATGATCAAGTCGACCAAACCGGTTGTCGCCGTCTGCGCTATCCGCACCGGCTGCGGCAAGTCGCAGACTACCCGCCGCGTTGCCGAAGCGCTTCAGGCGATGGGCAAGAAGGTCGTCGCGATTCGCCACCCCATGCCCTACGGTGACCTCGCCAAACAGCGCGTCCAGCGCTTCGCCAAGCTCGCCGATCTCGACAAGCACAAATGCACCATCGAAGAACGCGAAGAATACGAACCGCACATCATGCGCGGGGTCGTCGTCTACGCCGGTGTCGACTACGAAGCGATCGTTCGCGAAGCCGAGAAGGAAGCCGACGTGATCCTCTGGGACGGCGGTAACAACGACATGTCGTTCTACAAGCCGGATCTCCAGATAACCGTCGTCGACCCGCATCGTCCCGGCCACGAGCTGAGCTACTATCCCGGCCAGAACAACCTGTTGCTCGCGGACGTGATCGTCATCAACAAGATCGACTCCGCCGATCCCGATGACGTCGCCGAGGTGCGCGCCAATATCGCCGACTACAATCCGAATGCGATCGTGGTCGACGCTGCTTCGCCGCTCGAGGTTGAGAACTTCGAAAAGATCCGTGGCGCCCGCGTGCTGGTCGTCGAAGACGGCCCGACCCTGACCCACGGTGAGATGGAATACGGCGCCGGCGTGGTGGCCGCTGTCAAGTACGGCGCCCGCGAACTGGTCGATCCGCGTCCGTATACCGTCAAGTCGATTACCGAGACCTTCCAGAAGTACCCCGGCATCGGCACCCTGCTGCCGGCTATGGGATACGGTGACAAGCAGGTCAAGGACCTTGAGACCACCATCAACAAGGTCGACTGTGACGCGGTGATTATCGCCACCCCGATCGACCTGACGCGCATTATCAAGATCAAGAAGCCGACCGCCCGGGTTCACTACAACCTGCAGGAGATCGGCACGCCGACCCTGGCGATGATACTCGAAGACACCTTCGGGGCGAAAAAGGCCAAAAAGGCCGCCAGGACAAAGAAGTAAAACCGGGAATCACGGGCAGGCGTTACCGCGCCTGCCCTTCCCATTTGGGGTAGACACAGACTGAATGATCGGCCTCGATAAAAACAAAACAGCCATCGTCGCGCTGGGCGGCAACGCCATTACCCTGCCGGGGCAGGAAGACACCATCGCCAACCAGTTCGCCAACACGCGCAACTCGCTGGCCGGAATCGTCGAACTCGCGCGCAGCGGCTATAACCTCGTCGTCACGCACGGCAACGGTCCGCAGGTCGGCAACGCCCTGCTTCGGGTCGAACTGGCCCGCGGACGCGCCCCGGAGCTCCCGCTCGGCGTTTTGGTCGCCGACACCGAAGGCGGCATGGGCTACATGATCGAGCAGTCCCTGCAAAACCGCCTGCGCATCGAAGGAATCGATCGCCCCGTCGTCACCATCATCACCCAGATGCTGGTCAACCGCGATGATCCGGCGATCCTCAATCCGACCAAGTACGTCGGCCAGTTCTACAACGAAGTCGAATCTACCGTTTTCGCAGAAACCCGCGGCTGGCAGATGAAGAAAGACGCCAACCGGGGCTGGCGAAGAGTCGTTCCATCGCCTGCGCCCTACAAGGCGGTTGCAGGAGACACGATCAAGAAGCTTGTCGCCGATGGCACTATCGTTATCGCCGGCGGTGGCGGCGGCATTCCGGTCTATGTCGACGATAAGGGCAACTTCGAAGGCATCGATGCCGTCATCGACAAAGACCTCGCCTCGGCCGTGATCGGCAACGAGATCGGCGCCGGCATTCTCTCGATTCTGACTTCGGTCGACAAAGTCGCCCTGAATTTCGGTCAGCCGAACCAGGTCGATCTCGACGAGCTGACCGTCAGTGAACTCAAAGAACATATCAAGGCCGGGCAGTTTCCGGCCGGGTCCATGGGACCGAAAATCCAGGCCGCCATCAGCTTCATCGAAAACGGCGGCAACCTGGTGACGATTACATCATTCGCCAACGCCGCCCAGGCAGTATTCGGAAAGGCGGGCACACGGATTATTCCGGGATAGGTATGTGTCAATTGTCGACGGACGCGATTGAACAGATTCTCCAGACGGGGCGCATCTACGAGGTAGGCGGCGCCGTACGGGATCGTTTCCTCGACAACCGTACCGTCAAAGACCGCGACTACCTCGTGACGGGTATCCCCTACGATACCCTCAGCGGTATCCTGCGCCGCTTCGGCAGAGTCGACCTGGTCGGCCGTTCGTTCGGCGTGATCAAGTTCACGCAGTTCCACGACGACAAACCTATCACCTTCGACATCGCCCTCCCGCGTCGCGAATACTCCACCGGCGCCGGACACAAGGATTTCGCGGTCGATTTCGACCCCGACCTCCCCGTCGAGGCCGACCTCGTCCGCCGCGACTTCACCATCAACGCCATGGCGCTCGCCTTGCCCGGGCAGGAACTGATCGACCCGCTCGACGGTATGATCGATCTCAAGAACCGCACGCTGCGGATGACCTCCGAGAACTCATTTCTGGAAGACCCGCTCCGCATGCTGCGCGCCGTCCAGTTTTCCGCCCGCTTCAACTTCGACATTGAACCGACTACCCTCGAAGCGATGAAGCGGCACCATGAGTTGATCCGCACCGTCTCCGCCGAGCGTATCGCCGAGGAATTGAACAAGTTGCTGGAGAAAGCCGAGAAACCGTCCGGTGGCTTCCAGCTCATGCATGAGACCGGGCTGCTGGCCGAGGTCCTCCCCGAGCTCGAGGACTGCGTCGGCGTTGAACAGCCCGGCGGCTATCACCGCTACGATGTGTTTGAGCATACACTGCGCGTGATCGATGCCTGCCCGCCGGTTCTGCACCTGCGCATGGCAGCCCTCTTTCACGATATCAATAAACCGCAGCATCGTCGACTCACCGACACCGGCGCGACGTTTTACGGTCACGAAACCAGCGGGTCCAAGACGGCGTTGCGCGTCCTCAAGCGACTGCGTTACCCTAGAGACTTCGCCCGCGATGTCGCCATGCTGGTCGAGCGCCACATGTTTACTACCGCCGTCACCGACAAGGGCATGCGCCGCCTGGTGCGACGTGTCGGTCAGGAACTCATCTTCGATCTGCTCGATCTTCGCCGCGCCGATGTCGTCGGACAGGGGATGGGCGGTACCACCGACGATGTCGACGAGTTCGAGCGCGACATCCGCGACGAACTCGACCGCAAACCCCCGTTCGGTTTCAGTGACCTCGCCCTCAACGGCGCCGACATCATGAAGTTGTTCGGCCTCAGACCGTCGCCGCGGGTGGGACAGATTCTCAACCACTTGATGGAACGGGTGCTCGACAACCCGGAAGACAACACCCGCGAGAAGCTCATAGAATTCGCTCGAGACTATCACGAAAATACAATGGACGTCAACGATAGCGAAAAGAATGAAGGAACGAACTGATGAACGTGCACGAGTATCAGGCAAAGCAGCTGTTTGCTAAAGCCGGCATACCGGTGCCGCCGGGAGAGGTCGCCACCAATCCCGCCGAAGCCTTCACGATTGCCGAGCAGTACAACAAGCCGGTCATGGTTAAGGCACAGGTCCACGCCGGGGGGCGCGGTAAAGCCGGCGGCGTGAAGTACGCGGAGAACGCCGAAGCAGCGCGCGTCCTGGCCACCAAAATCATCGGAATGGACATCAAGGGACTCGAAGTCAAGAAAGTGCTGGTCACCGTCGCCGAGGACATCCTCTCCGAAGCCTACGTCGGTATCGTGCTCGACCGCGCCACCCAGCGTCCGGTCATCATGGTCTCGTCGGCCGGTGGAATCGATATCGAAGAAGTCGCTGCCAAGACTCCCGAAAAGATCTTCAAGCTGGCGGTCGATCCGGTTGTCGGTCTCAAATCGTTCCAGGCGCGCGATCTTGCCTACAAGCTCTACCGTGACATCAGCCAGGTCCGCCAGGCGGCTGATATCATCATGAAGCTCTACAACGTCTACTGGGAATGTGACGCCTCCCTGGTCGAGATCAATCCGCTGGTCACCATTCCGGGGGGCAAGGTCGTCGCCCTCGACGCCAAGATGAACATCGATGACAACGCTCTCGATCGTCAATCCGACATCGCCGCCATGCGCGATATCGACGCCGAAGAGCCGTCCGAGGTCAAGGCCCGTGAGGCTGACCTGTCGTTCGTCAAGCTCGACGGCAACATCGGCTGCATCGTCAACGGCGCCGGACTGGCCATGGCCACCATGGACCTCGTCAAGCGCTACGGCGGTGAGCCGGCCAACTTCCTCGATATCGGCGGCAGTTCGAACCCCCGCAAGGTGGTTGCCGCCATGTCGATCATCCTCTCCGATCCCAACGTCAAGGCGATCCTGATTAATATCTTCGGCGGCATCACCCGCTGTGACGATGTCGCCACCGGGATCGTCGAAGCCTACAAGGAACTCAACCCGTCGGTGCCGGTCGTCGTCAGACTCACCGGAACCAACGAAAAGGAAGCGGAGAAGATTCTGGCCGCTATGAACCTGCCCACCGCCGAGACCCTCGACAAAGTGGTCAAGAAGGCGATTGCAATGGCCGAGGTTCCGGCCTAACCGGAGAGAGAAGGAAAAGACGCCATGTCGATTTTCATAGACAAAAAGACCAGACTGCTGGTGCAGGGAATTACCGGTCGCGATGGTTCCTTCCACGCCGAGCAGATGAAGAAGTACGGTACCAATGTCGTCGGCGGTGTAACCCCCGGTAAAGGCGGCACCAAAATCGCCGGTATCCCCGTATTCAACACCGTGGCCGAGGCGGTCGAAGCGACCAAAGCCAACACTTCCGTGATCTACGTCCCGCCGCCGTTTGCGGCCGACGCCATCTACGAAGCAGCCGAAGCCGGCATCAAGCTGATCGTCTGTATCACCGAAGGTGTCCCGGCCAACGACATGATGAAGGCCGTCCCGTTCGTTAAGGCGCGCGGCGCCCGCCTCATCGGTCCGAACTGCCCGGGACTGATCTCGCCCGGCAAAGCCAAGGTCGGTATCCTCCCGGGCACGATCGTCAAAAACGGCGGCGTCGGTGTGGTCTCCCGCTCCGGCACGCTGACCTACGAAGCTATCTGGGCGCTGACGCTCGCCGGTATGGGCCAGACGACCTGCATCGGTATCGGCGGCGACCAGGTCATCGGCACCAACTTCATTGATACGCTCGACGCTTTCGAGAAAGACCCGGCGACAAAAGCGGTCGTGATGATCGGTGAGATCGGCGGCTCCGACGAAGAAAATGCTGCCGCTTTCATCAAGAAAAACATGACCAAGCCGGTGGTGGCCTTTATCGCCGGTCAGGCGGCCCCTCCCGGCAAGCGCATGGGACACGCCGGAGCCATCATCTCCGGCGGCAGCGGGACCGCAGCGGACAAGATTGCCGCCCTGAACAAGGCCGGTATTCCGGTCGCTGGATCGCCGACCGAACTCCCTGAACTGCTCAAGGAGCAGATCAAAAAGCTCAAGGGCAAGAAGGCGCCGGCCAAAAAGACCGCGAAAAAGACCGGCGCCAAGAGCGTGAAGAAGACGGCGAAGAAGGCCGTCAAGAAGAGCGCCAAGAAAACGCCGAAGAAGGCTGCCAAAAAGACGGCGAAAAAAGCCGTGAAAAAGGGCGCCAAAAAGTCTGCATCCAAAACGAAGAAGCCGACATCAAAGAAAAAGGCCACTAAGAAGGCCAAATAAGTATAAGCAACGTGTCAACAAGACGGCTACAGAATGCAGAAGCTGGGAGAGGCTTCTCAGGGAGCTAACATGAGCGACGCGAACAGTACCGACCAGGCCAGGCGGAAACCGCCGCAGACGAAATACGACTATTCCGCCGGCCCGCCGCCGGTCACTATCAATATGTCCTGGTGCAAGGCGTGTAACATTTGTATCGCCCTGTGCCCGACCCAGGTTTTTGAGCCGGATCGCGATGGGAAACCGGTGCTGGCCCGCCAGGAGTACTGCACGCAGTGTACTCTCTGCTGGATTCACTGCCCCGATCTGGCCATAACGTCGAATTACAAGTAGGAAGGCTCGGGCAATGGCAGAAAGAGAACGGAAACTACTGCAGGGCAACCAGGCCTGTGTGGTTGGAGCGATCTACGCCGGTATGCGATTCTACGCCGGCTATCCGATCACACCCTCCACGGAGGTGGCCGAAGGGTGCTCGCGCGAACTGCCCAGAATCGGTGGGCGGTTCATTCAGATGGAAGACGAGATCGGTTCGATTGCGGCTATCATCGGCGCCTCGGTTTCGGGGAAGAAGGCGATGACGGCCACCTCCGGTCCGGGCTATTCGCTCATGGTTGAAAACATCGGCTATGCGTACATGACCGAAACACCGGTCGTTATTGTCAACGTCCAGCGCGGCGGTCCCTCGACCGGCCTGCCAACCAAGGTCAGCCAGTCCGACACCATGCAGGCCCGCTGGGGTACGCACGGCGACTACAACGCCATCGCAGTCGCTCCGTCGACCGTCGCCGACACCGTCGTCGAGACCATCCGCGCCTTTAATCTCGCCGAACGGTTTCGCACGCCGGTGACGATCCTGCTCGACGAGGTCATCGCGCATTCCCGCTCGATGGTTGAGATTCCGCAGGAAGGCGATTTCCCGATTGTCGATCGCATCAAGCCGACCAAGCCCGCGGGCAGGGACTTCATGCCGTTTGAAGTGACCGAAAACTTCGTCTCACCCATGGCGTCCTACGGTGACGGTTACCGCTTCATCGTGACCGGTCTGACGCACGACCAGCACGGCTTTACGACCAACCGGGCCGATGAGACCGTCGTCAAGCTGGAGAAGCTTCGCAACAAGATCACTCGCTACGAAGAAGAGATCTACAAGCAGGAAGCCCGGTGGACAGACGACGCCGACATTATCCTCGTCGCGTACGGTTCCGCCGCTCGCGCCTCTCTGCAGGCGGCCCAGATCGCACGCGAGGCCGGCGTCAAAGTCGGGGTGATTCAGCTCTACACCATTTGGCCCTTCCCCGAGAAACCCCTGCTCGATTTGTGCGCCAAGACGAAGAAGGTCATTGTCGCCGAATTGAACATGGGCCAGCTCGTGCACGAAGTGCGGCGGGTGCTGCCGGGCGATATCGATGTCCACTCCGTGCTGCGCTACGATGGTGAGATCCTGACACCCCTCCAGGTGTTGGAGAAAGTGGACGAGGTGATGTAATGGCTACCGTAGTGAAACAGAAGTCCGATGTCGTTCTGGATTATCTCCGACCCGGCAAGAAGTTCCCTTCGGTCTGGTGCCCGGGATGCGGCAACGGTACGGTGATGAGCGCCATCATCCGCGCCGTCGACAAGCTCGGCTACAGCAAGGACGAAGTGGTGATGGTTTCCGGTATCGGCTGTTCCAGCCGCATGCCGATCTATCTCGACTTTTCCGCGCTGCACACGACGCATGGGCGGGCGCTGGCCTTTGCTACCGGCGTCAAGTTCGCACAGCCGCACATGAAGGTGATCGTCGTTACCGGCGACGGTGATGCGCTCGCCATCGGCGGCAACCACTTCATCCATGCCTGCCGTCGCAACATCGATATTACCGCCGTACTGATTAACAACAACATCTACGGCATGACCGGCGGACAGGGTTCGCCGACCACACCCGATGCGGCCTTCTCGACCACCACGCCGTACGGCAACGCCGAGAAGCACTTTGATGTCTGCGATCTGGCGAAGGCTGCCGGCGCCACCTATGTCGGACGGTCGACCGTCTACCACGCCCCGCAGCTCGAGAAGCAGATCGCAACCGCTCTCGAACATCGCGGCTTCGCGCTGGTCGAGGCGATCGCCAACTGCCATACCTACTTCGGACGCCTCAACCGTCAGGGCGACGCCGTCGCCATGCTGAACATGTTCAAAGAACGTTCCGTGACGACCGCCAAGGCGAAAGAGATGACCGAAGAAGAGCTGAAGGACAAGTGGGTTATTGGCACCCTCTACGAAAGCACCGAGAAGTCCGAGTTCTGCGAAGAGTATCAGAAACTGGTCGACCGCGTAGCCAAAGGAGGGAGGTAATCATGGGAGCACTGCTTGACAAGATTGCGGTCCCTCAGGACCGTTTTGAAATCCGGCTCTCCGGCTCCGGCGGGCAGGGTATGATTCTCGGCGCCGTGATCCTCTCCGAAGCGATCGGCGGCGACGGAACCAAGAACGTGTCGCAGACCCAGTCGTACGGACCGGAAGCGCGCGGCGGAGCATCGAAATCCGACGTCGTCGTCTCCCCAAACCAAATCTTCTATCCGAAAGCGATGAAGCTCGATCTCCTGCTCGCCATGACACAGGAATCGCTCGACTCGTACTACAAGGATCTGAAAGACGGCGGGACGCTGATCATCGATAACGTCCTCGTTACCGACATCCCGACCGACAACTACTACGGCCTGCCGTTCACGCGCCTGGCGCGCGAAGAGGCCGGCCACGTGATGGTCGCCAACGTCATCGCGCTCGGCGCTATCGCCGCACTCACCGGTGTCGTCGACAAAGAGACGCTTATCAATGCCGTGCTGGCCAGAGCCCCGCGCGGCACCGAAGAGAAAAACCGCAAAGCGGTCGAAATCGGCTTCCGCGAAGCTGAGAAGCTGAAAAAGTAAAACAGAAGGAACGCCCGAATCCATGAGCAAGACACTATTGATTATCAAGCCGGATGCGACCGAACGCAATCTCATCGGCCACGTCATCAACCGACTCGAAAAGGCCCGGTTCACCGTCGCCGATATCCGCATGGTCCATCTGACCGATCAACAGGCCCGGAAATTCTACGCCGTGCACGAGGGAAAACCGTTTCTCGACAGCCTCGTGGCTTTCATGACGTCGGGCCGGGTGGTGCCGATGCTTCTGGAGAAGGACAACGCCGTTGAGGACCTCCGCGCCCTCATCGGCGCCACGAATCCCGAGAAGGCGGCCTGCGGTACCATCCGCGATGAAATCGGACGCGACATCGAGAAAAACTCGGTGCACGCCTCCGATTCCGACGAAAACGCGGCCACCGAGATCGGCTTCTTTTTCGGCCCCGACGCTATCTGAATGAACCCCGCGCGACCGGACGACTATCGGTCGTCCAGTCCGCGTTGACATAGTCGCCGATCCATCGGACGGAGATCGGCAGTCCAGGAGGATACGGGAGATAAGCTCCCGCTGCATGGACATCACGCTTGCATATGGGAAGGCAACGCTGACTGTGACAGTACCCGACGGCGTTCAGATCGACTCCTTCGGCTCCCGCGATGACAGGGAGCCGATCGCACGCGAGACATTTCTCGCTCATTTCCGGGAGACCGGGTGTGATCGTGTTCTGGACGCACCGTCACCGCTTATTATTGTCAACGACGGCTACCGCCATACTCCCACGGCTCGCATCCTCGCATGGCTCGACTCGGAGTACGCTGACCGGCTCGATCAGGCCACCTATCTCATCGCCACCGGCACCCACCCGGCGCCGACCGAACAGCAGTTCAAGACCATCTTCGGCAGCCTGTACGACCGAGTCCGCAACCGTATTGTCGTGCACGACTGCCGCGACCGGTCATCAATGGCGCGTGTCGGTATCGACCGTTTCGGTGGGCAAGTGCTTCTCAACAAGACCGTTCTCAACAGCGAGCGCGTGCTGATCATCGGTTCGGTCGAACCACATTACTTCGCCGGCTACACCGGCGGACGCAAGGCACTCTTTCCGGGGGCGTGCGACCTCGCCACGACCGAGCGCAACCACAATCTCGCCAATTCGCTCGACGCCCAGCCACTGCGCCTGCGCGGCAACCCGGTTGCGGAACATTTCGAGGAGTTGATGCAGTTCGTGGAGACGCGCACATTCCATTCGGTACAGATCGTGATGGACGCCGAGCACGTCATTCGCGGAATCACCTGCGGCGAACTCACGTCAGCTTTCGCCGACGCCGTAGCCGTCGCCGCCGGGATCTATGCGCACGCGGTCGACGAGCCATATGATGTCGTGCTGTGCGAGATGCGCCCACCGCTTGACAACAACCTCTACCAGCTGCAGAAGGGTCTGGAGAACTGCCAGACCGCAGTGCGTGCCGGAGGCGCTGCAATCCTTGTCTCGGCGTGTGCGGAAGGGGTCGGCTCAGAACACTTTTTCAATCAGGCGCTCACCTGGGATCGCAACCGCAATCGACCGGAGGACGGCATCCTCCGCTTCGGCTCACACAAGCTCTCGCGCGTGAACGCCATGACCGAGCGAATCGACGTGCTGTTGCACTCGGAGCTTCCGGCCCAGGACATTCGACAAGTATTTTACGAACCAATAGACGACTTAACCACTTATCTGCAAGAGAGGAGAGCCTCGCATGATCTGGATCGGCTGGCGGTAGTGTATGACGCCGGCCATACGGTATTGACCGTGAACGATAACCAAACGTCAAAACTGCTATAACATCCGGGAGGAGGCAATGAACAAAAAAATTGCCGTAATCGGGGCTGGAAACGTCGGCGCTACCTGCGCCATGTACTTGGCCGAGGCCAATCTGGCCGATATCGTGTTGGTTGACATTCTCGAAGGTATCCCGCAGGGCAAAGCCCTCGACCTGACCCAGGCTGGTCCGGTCCGCGGCTACAACTGCATGGTGACCGGCTCCAACAACATGAAAGACATCAAGGGCGCCGACATCGTCATCATGACCGCCGGTCTGCCCCGCAAGCCGGGGATGACCCGCGAAGATCTCCTGAACAAAAACGCCGACATCGTCGGCTCCGTCGCTCGCGAGATCAAGAAGCACGCCCCCAAGGCCTACGTCATCGTCGTCTCGAACCCGCTCGACCTCATGACCTACCACATGCAGAAAGAAACCGGTTTCGAGCCTAAGCGCGTCCTCGGTCAGGCCGGCGTGCTCGACTCGACCCGTTTCCGCGCCTTCGTCGCCATGGAACTTGGCGTCGCGATGACTGACGTTCAGGCGATGGTGCTCGGTGGCCACGGTGACACCATGGTCCCGCTGCCGCGCTATACGACGGTCGGCGGCATTCCGATCGGCGAACTGATCGAGAAAGACCGCATCAAAGCGATCTCCGAGCGCACCGCGGGCGGCGGTGGCGAAATCGTCAAGCTGCTCAAGACCGGTTCGGCCTTCTACGCGCCGGCGGCCGCGTCGGTCGATATGTGCCGCTCCATCTTCTGCGATGAGAAGAAGGTCCTGGCGGCCTCGGCCCATCTCACCGGCCAGTACGGCATCAAGGATATCTACATCGGCGTCCCGGTCGTGCTCGGCGCGGGCGGTGTCGAGAAGATCCTCGAGCTGAAACTCAGCAAGGCCGAGCTCGGTTCGCTGCAGAAGTCAGCCGCCACGTACAAAGAACACCTCAAGATCATGGGCTACTAAGAGTACGCAGAGGATTACAATGGCTCGTTACAAACACATCGAAGTGCCGAAAGACGGCGCCCCGATCAAAGTCAAAAACAAAAAACTGATGGTTCCGGACAACCCGATCATTCCCGTGATCGAGGGTGACGGTATCGGCCGCGACATCATGAAAGCCACCCGCCGGGTGGTCGATGCCGCAGTCGAAAAAGCCTACAAGGGCAAGAAGAAGATCGCCTGGATGGACGTCTACGCCGGCGAAAACGCCAACCGGCTCTACAAGGAGTGGATGCCGCAGGAGACGTTCGACGCCATACAGAAGTATATCGTGGCGCTCAAGGGCCCGCTTACTACTCCGATCGGCGGCGGCTTCCGCTCGCTCAACGTCACCCTTCGCCAGGTGCTCAACCTTTACGCCTGCGTGCGACCGGTTCGCTATTTCCAGGGCGTCGGCTCGCCGGTTGTCCATCCCGAGAAACTGAACGTCGTCATCTTCCGTGAGAACACCGAGGATGTCTACGCCGGTATCGAGTGGAAGAAAGGCTCCGCCGACTGCAAGAAGGTCATCTCGTGGCTCAACAAGACCATGAAGACCAACATCCGGACCGACTCCGGTATCGGCGTCAAGCCGATCTCCGTCACCGGCACCAGGCGTCTCGTCCGGAAGGCCATCCTGCACGCCATCACCCGCAAGCTGCCGTCGGTGACCCTTGTCCACAAGGGCAACATCATGAAGTTCACCGAAGGCTTCTTCCGCGATATCGGTTACCAGGTCGCCACTAAAGAGTTCCGTTCGCATGTCGTGACCGAGGACGAACTCTGGGGCAAGTACAAAGGGAAGATGCCCAAGGGCAAAATCCTCATCAATGACCGCATCGCGGACTCGATCTTTCAGCAGGTACTGACCCGCCCGGACGAATACTCCGTGCTGGCCACACCGAACCTGAACGGTGACTATCTGTCCGATGCCTGCGCGGCGCAGGTTGGTGGTCTGGGCATGGCCCCGGGCGCCAATATCGGCGACTATGTCGGCCTGTTCGAGGCGACTCACGGCACCGCGCCGAAGTATGCCGATAAGGACATGGTCAACCCCGGTTCGCTGATCCTGTCGGCCGTCATGATGCTCGACTATCTCGGCTGGGACAAAGCCGCCGTGATGATCGAGAAGGCGATCGAAACGACCATCAAGAAGAAGACGGTTACGTACGACTTGGAGCGCCAGATGAAGGGCGCCAAGAAGGTGAGCACGTCGCAGTACGCGACGCATATCATCAAGAACATGCGCTAGCCATCTTTGGTTTGACATCGTAGGCCCCGGTGCGCCCCCTCTGCGCCGGGGCCTTTTCTTGTGACCGTCAGGTGTCACCTTCCTTTTCATTCTTGCCACTTCCTTGTCATTCCCGACTCCGATCGGGAATCCACTAATGCCTCATGCCCGTCGGGTGTCGATTGCCTGCGGCAATCTAGCACCCGACGGAACGGTCGGTGTGGTGCCTTGCTGTTGTGGTGTCAGGCGACCTCGCCTGACACCACAACCCGTGCGTTGTGTACGTCCCCGTGCACTACGCGACCGTACAACGGGTACCCCACCGCTTGCGGTGGGCACGGCTATCGGATTTCCCACCATAAATGGTGGGCCACGCAGGAGGTGCCGTAATGTGCGTTGTGTACGTCCTCGTGCGCCACGCTACCGTACAACGGGTACCCCACCGCTTGCGGTGGGCACGGTTGTCGATTCACCCACCATAAATGGTGGGCCACCCAGGCGACGCCAACAGGCCTTGTAGGTCAGCTCCGTGTGCGAAATCGCGTTCCAGGTGAGTCGACGCCGAGTTCACACGCACACGGTGCTAACATCGGATGGGCGGTGGCGGCGTCAGCACCGGTCGCTCGATCGTCTTCTGCAATCCGACCTGTGCTGTAACCGCGACCGGAGCTGACCTACAATGCCGAACCTCTCCCCGGATAACCCGTAGCCCATCCATCCCAGGTGGGCGCGAAGTCCGCACCATCAACTCCCCATCAAAAACGCAAAAAGTCATCGTACAAGTCTGCGACCGTGCGAGTTACAGCGAAATAGGTTCGTTTGTTCGTTTTCCTATTATGCGTTTTTGTCTCGTCTCCTCACTCGCGATTCGAACCCACCGGGACGGACTACCGCCGCCTTTATAAACAGGGGAGAGGGCGGGATTGCCTGCGAGTTGGTGGCGAATGTGCGAGAAATGGCTGAGACCGGGTTGCCATAACCCGTTGTTTCAAACCCCGCCCGCCATCCCTGTAGCGCAGGTCCCGTCCACAACCGGATCGGTCGATAGCGACAGGCCATCCAACAAGGGACCATCGGTTCGAAGTTGCCTCGCTAGGACCTGCGTGTGCATCGACGGCTGGTATGATCAGGTCCTCGGCTGGTCCGTTTGTGACGACGGTTCGATTCCGATTCGACATGATACGGACAACATCGACGTCTCTGGGCGGGACCTGACCTAAAGGCGGTTGGGGTCAGGTTAGCGTGGCGCACAGGGACGTACGCCACGCACGGATGTGTGATCCCCACCTGCCGTCCCCGCCTCGCGGGGACTTTAGGTGGGCCACAAACAGAAAGTGGTGTCAGGCGACTCGCCTGACACCACTTGGAAATCGAAGATGGATACCCGTTTTCACGGGTATGACAAAACTGGGGCGCAGCCCAGTCGGCCTACTTCCCGGCTACGATGCGTTCGGTGTCGCGGGCGATCACCAGCTCTTCGTTGGTCGGGACCACCAGCGTGTGAACCTTCGCATCGGAAGCCGAGATATCGGTCTCCTTGCGGATCGCCGTGTTGTTTTTCTTGGAATCGATTTTGACGCCAAGAAATTCCAGACCGTCGGTAGTCAGCTTGCGCACTACCGGTGCGTTCTCGCCGACCCCGGCCGTGAACACGAGCACGTCAAGTCCGCCCATCGCCGCCGCATAGGCGCCGATGTATTTCTTCAGGCGGTAGCAATAGACATTGAGAGCGAGCGAAGCGCCTTCGTGCCCTTCGCGCGACTGCTCGATAATCTCGGCCATGTCCGACGAAACCCCCGAGATGCCGGCCAGTCCGGAGTGCTTGTTCAAGAGGGTGTTGCCCTCGTTGAGGGTCAGCTCTTCGCGGGCCATGATATGCATGATGATGGCCGGGTCCAGATCGCCCGAACGGGTACCCATGAGGAGCCCTTCGAGGGGCGTAAAACCCATCGAAGTGTCGATCGACTTGCCGTGATCGATTGCCGCCGCCGAGTTGCCGCTGCCGAGATGGCAGGTGATAACTTTCATCTCCGCAAGCGGTTTGTTGAGCATTTTCGAGGCCCGCTCGCTGACATACTTGTGCGAGGTGCCGTGGAAACCATAGCGACGAATGCCGTAGCGTTTGTAGAACACATACGGGATGCCATAGATGTACGCATGCGGCGGCATGTTGGAGTGAAAGGCCGTGTCAAACACCGCTACCTGCGGAATGCCAGGCAGAGTCTGCTCGCACGCCTTGATACCGCGAATGTTGTGCGGGTTGTGCAACGGGGCGAGTTCGATAAGATGACGGAGAGTCGTCATCAGTTCCTGGGTGATCAACGCCGAGTCCTGGAATTCTTCACCGCCGTGCACGACCCGGTGCCCGACCGCATCGATCTCCTTCTTGTCCTGAATCACGCCGTGATTCTTGGACAGCAGCAGGGAGACGACGTACTCGATCGCCGCGATATGATCGAGGATTTCGGCCGAGACGGTGATCTCCGGTTTGTCGTGCGGCTTGTGCGTGATTACCGAGGCGGTCATGCCGATTCGTGAAACATTCCCCTTGGCGAGCGCCAGTTCGGACTTGGTGTCGACAAACTGGTACTTAACCGAAGAGGAACCGCAGTTGATAACGAGGATCTTCATTTGATTGCGCCTCCTACAACCGGAGCCGCGCTTTCGATACGATTGCCTTCTTCGTCATACCGGAAGAAGCCCCGTCCGGTCTTGACCCCGAGGTGGCCGGCGCGGACGAGTTTGCGAAGCAGGGGACAGGGGTTGTACTTATGCTCGGAAAGTTCCCGAAGCAGGTTGTCCATCCAGGTCATGACGACATCCAGCCCCATCTGGTCGGCCAGCGCCAGCGGACCGACATTGAAGCCGAACCCGAGTTTCATGGCTTCGTCGATGTCTTCCGCCGATGCGACGCCTTCCATAAGGACGTGCATGGCTTCGTTGAGGAAGGGCACGATAATGCGAGTCGTCACATAGCCGGGGTATTCGTTAACGGTGATCCATTTCTTGTCGAGGGATTCGGCGAACTCGACCGCGCGCTGGAAGGTTTCTTCGTCGGTGCGCAGCCCCTTGATGATCTCGACCAGCGGAATCCGCGAGACCGGGTTGAGAAAGTGCATGCCGATCACCTTGCGCGGGCGCTTGGTGAAGCTGGCAACCTCGGAGACCGACAGAGTGCTGGTGTTGGTGACGAGGATGGTATCCTCGGGACAGATATCATCGAGTTCCTGCAGCAGCTCGCGTTTGAGCGTGAGGTCTTCAGGAATGGCTTCGAACACCACTTCCGCATCTTCGGCTTCGGAAAGATCCGCCGAGGGATGGATGCGGGCGAGGATGGCCTTTTTGTCGGACTCGGTAAGTCCCCATCGGCCGATTTCCCGGTCGATCGATTCGGCAATTCCCTTGATGCCGCGGTGGGCCAGCTTGGTGGTCTTGTCGACCAGGATGACTTCGTTGCCTTTGCTGGCTATCGCTTCGGCGAGTCCCTGCCCCATGAGGCCGGCGCCGACGACTATAACTACTTCTCTACCAGGCATATCGCTCCTCTTCCGATTCATACGCCGACAAAAAATCATCGGCAAATTTGCCGTCATTATAGTCATTCTATCGGGTTCGGCAAGCGAATTTGAAGCAACTTTCGGCGAATTGTTGCCAGCCGAGATCGTCTGTCCACTCGCCGGGCTGTATAAGAAATCAGAGCGGGTCAAGGTCTTGCCGTCGTTGACTTTGCCCGCCGACCGATATATATACGCGTTCACGTGAGCTAACTGTGTGGAGAGAGCATGAAAAGGATTAGAAACCTCTTCCTGCTGGCCCTCGCGACGGTGACCGTCGCAGCCGCTTCGGCCGATGCGATCGTTCGGGTCAGCCCCCGCTGGACATTCTCGGAGATTCATTTCAGCATGGGGACCGCCCACGGCGACTACGAGGGTCTGCCGACATTGGGCGATTTCGGGACTTACTATGACGATTTCGATCGTCTGCGGGCATTTGAATTCGAGGCCGACGATCTGTACAAAACCGCCTGGTCGATCGGTCTGAATATCGGGCAGGTGCAGGCCGGGCATATCGCCTACTCGTTTGGTTTCCGGTATTCGAAGCATGAGTTGAAACCGTCGCCGTGGTTCATGCCCGATGGCTACGGGATTGAGCTGCAGGATGAACCGGATCTGCATCAGTTCGACCTGGAACTGAACCTGAACTTCTTTATCCTCGATGTCAATGAATCGGCGCTGGCGCCGTACATCGGCATGGGCTTTCGTGGTGGTATTACCAATGCGGACTATAGCCTGTTCGAGGATGAGCAGAGTGCCAATATGGCTCTCGCCGTGAATTTCGGCGCCGACCTTCGTCTGACCCAGCCAACCAAAAGCGGGTACTGGGCGATCTCGTCGGTGAACTCCTATGAGTTCGTGTCGACCGACGACCGGCCGAAGTACCTCAATATCGGCGGCGGGCTCAAATATTACTTCAAAGGCTGGTAACAGTCGATTATCTTGGAATCGGTCGGGCGACTTCGGGTCGCCTGACCGACGTTGACAAGACTCACTATATTCGCTTTCAGAACGGAAGATCAACCAGATGATGATTTCTCTCCAGACTTCCGCCCGGCTGCTTGCGGCGTCGGCGGTTCTTTTTGTATTGGCCTGTGCCGGTTGCGGCGGCGGTGATGACGACGACGACAAGAAGGGGGACAATCGCCCGGTGATCGAGATTCATATGAGCGAAGAGGTGCGGACCTCCAAGGCGCTGCCGAACTCGGTCTCGGCCGATGCCAAGACGATTGGACTCGTCAATCCCGGCGGGCCGTATTACACCGTAGTGATGGGGACCGATTCGCTCAATAAAGAGATGGCGGTCGTGTACAGCGACTCGACCGATACCCATGTCGATGGCGGCTATGTGCGGTTTGAGATAGTTGAAGGGGACGGTCATCTGTCGGCCGACTCCAATATCACCGACAGCGAAGGACGCACCACGATTTCCTACACGATGGATGGTGCCCTGCCGTATGCGGTGATCCGGGCGATCTCCGATGCCGACGACACCCTGCCGGTCAATATGCAGATCCGAGGGAATGTGCTCCGCTATGGCGTCGATGGTCAGGGGCAGCACATACGATTCACGGATTCGCTGCATTCAGTGCTGGGTTTCAATGGGACGCCGGAGAGTATCGACCGCGATCCGCGAAACGGCGTCTATTTGCACTACGTGGTGTACGAAACCGACCAACAGGTCGTGACGATCATGGCCGACACCAACCAGAACCTGATCGCCGACCAGTATGAAGGTGTTGTGGGGATCATACTCACCGCCGGTTACCCCGAGAGGTTCCCGGAGGGGATTGGGCTTGGCTCAACCTACGACCAGATGGTGGCGGCTTACGGGGCGCCGGATTCGGTCGGTTTCGACGGCACGGCGCCGGCGGCGGATATCTACTTTTATTGGGCCGAGGGCCTGACGTTTTTCGTTGAGGCGGCGACAAGCAAGGCTGCGAATTCACTTCTCGGGCCGGGCGGAGCCGATGCGGCTGATCGGCCGGCGCGCGGATACCGGGCCTTTCACACTCGATAGTGCGCTTCGGGGCGTTTTTTTGTCCAGTGTTGAAACATTGACAGGCCCGCCGTCAGAGCGTATATACCCGTCCAGAATGCTTTCCCGACAACCGGAGAACGAGGGTATTATATGAAGAAGTTGGCCTTACTTGCGATACTGGGAGTGGCACTCATGGCACAATCCGGCTGCGGTCCTGAGACCGAGACTCCGATTAGAAACAGCAGCAACAAATTCGTCACGCTGGAGACCAGCGCTGGCAGTTTGACTTTGGAGCTGTACAACGATGTGGCCCCGGCGCATGCGGATTCCTTCCTTGCCCGCTCCGCAGAGGGGTTCTACAATGGGACGGTTTTCCACCGCATCATCAAGGGCTTCATGATTCAGGGCGGCGACCCGACCGGGACCGGGATGGGTGACGCAGGCTATCGATTGAACGCAGAGTTTTCGGATTTGAAGCATGACCGCGGGACGCTGTCGATGGCTCGGAGTCGTGACCCCAACTCGGCCTCCTGCCAGTTTTTCATCTGTTTTGGTGACGCTCCGCATCTCGACGGCCAGTATACGGTATTTGGTCATGTCGTAAACGGATATGCGACGCTCGATTCGCTGGAACAGACGGCGGTGGGTCCTTCGCCGACCGGCGAGAAGTCCGCTCCGCTCGAGCAGGTCAAGCTGATCAAAGCGTATCCGTCGACTGCCGACGGGAAAGAGCACTAGCAGACCAGATAATTCGGCTGTGATGACGGTCCGGACGATAGACTCCGGACCGTTGTCGTGTCGGGCAGGTGTTACATGCGAGTGCACGTCCGATCGGCAGAATGTGGAAGTCGATGCCATGAATCCGCGAATACTTACCATACTCGGTTCAACTGGATCGATCGGACGATCGACACTCGATGTTGTGAAAGCGCACCCCGGCGCGTTTGAAGTGCGTGCGCTGGCCGCGTTCGGCAATGTCGAGGTGCTGGCCGAGCAGTATCGCACCTTTCGTCCCAAGTATCTCTGTATCGTCGATCAGACGAAACGCGCGAGACTCGAGTCGCTGCTCAAGGGAGAGGATGTCGAGATCCTCTGTGGAGAAGCGGAGTTGGTTGAAATGGCGGCGTTGCGCGGTCCCGACATGGTGGTCAACGCCGTCGTTGGGGCGGCCGGACTTCGGGTCTCGCTTCGGGCGGTCGAAGAAGGCAAAGACCTGGCGCTCGCCAATAAGGAGTCACTGGTGGCGGGCGGGCCGCTGTTCGCGCCGATCATCGCCAGGACCAAATCCCGGATCCTCCCGATCGACTCCGAGCATTCCGCCATCTGGCAGGTACTGCAATGCGGTCAGAAGGAGGAGGTCCGAAGAATTCTGCTGACCGCCTCGGGCGGCCCGTTCCGGTCGCTGGAGCTGAGTCAGTTCGACTCGATCACCGTCGAGCAGGCGCTGGATCATCCGACCTGGAACATGGGGGCCAAAATAACGATTGACTCGGCGACGCTGGCCAACAAGGGGCTGGAGGTGATCGAAGCGGTTCAGCTCTTTGAGGTACCGGCGGAAAAAATCACAGTAGTTGTCCATCCCCAGTCGATAATACACTCAATGGTGGAATTCCGGGATTCTTCGGTAATCGCGCAACTATCCGAGCCGGATATGCGTTTGCCGATTACATACGCGCTGTTCTGGCCCGAGCGATCCGAGTCTGCCTATGGCCGAATCGATTGGGCCAAAATGGGATCGCTGACATTTGAAGAGCCGGATTTCGGCAAGTTCCCGGCCCTGAAACTGGCTTTTGAAGTCGCTTCGGCGGGCGGAACTTTACCGGCAGTGTATAATGCCGCGAACGAAGAGGCGGTGGCAGCGTTTCTGGATAGGAGAATCCGATTTACAGAGATTGGGCAGACGGTGGCCCGGGTGGTCGACCGGATGAGTCCGGAGACTGACCTGACGCTGGAGGTCGTGCTTGACGCCGATCGCCGGGCGCGGAGACTGGCACAACAGACAATGGAGACCATTGCTTTATGATAACGACAATCCTCGCTTTTGTTTTCACGCTGGGTGTCTTGATTTTCATCCACGAGCTGGGCCATTTTGCGGTCGCCAAGTGGGTCGGAATCGGTGTCGAGCGCTTTTCGGTCGGCTTCCCGCCGTATATCTTCAACTGGCGACGGGGCGGCACGGCGTACAGCATCGGCCTGATCCCGCTCGGCGGGTTCGTTAAGATGAAGGGGGAGAACCCCGATGAGGAGTCGACCGGCGCCAAAGACGAGTTTATGTCGAAATCGGTCGGGCAGCGGGCTGCGGTTATCTTCGCGGGTCCCTTCATGAACTACGTCCTGGCGGTCTTCCTTATAATAGGGGTCTTCTATCTCAGTGGCCGTCCGGTCTACGATGACTCGGTGAGCATTGTCGGTGAAGTCGCCGAAAACGGTCCGGCTATGGAAGCCGGCATGGTGACCGGCGACCATATTATCGCGGTCGACGGACAGCCGGTAACCTCGTTCGAATCGATGCGCAAGCTGATCATGGTGAAGGTCGAGGAGCCGATCGAGATCACCTGGATCCGCGGCGCCGATACGATGAGCGGTACGATGACTACCGAGACGAGTCTTTTGCCCACTGAAGACGGGACGACCGATACGATCGGCGTGATCGGTATATCGCAGCAGATCCTGGCCTACGAGAATATCGGATTCGCCGAAGCGGTAACCGCCGGTATCCACCAGACGCATGCGATGGTGGGCCAGACGATTTTGTTCGTCTACAAGCTCGTCAGCGGCCAGGTGTCGAGCAAGCTTATCGGCGGACCGATCTTCATCGCCCAGATGTCCGGCAAGCAGGCCGAACAGGGGGCGTCGAATCTCTTCTGGTTTATGGCGCTGCTGTCGGTGAACCTGGCGGTTTTGAACGTGCTGCCGATTCCGGTGCTTGACGGCGGTCATCTGGTCTTTCTGGCGATCGAAGCCGTCAAGGGCAAGCCCCTCTCGGTCAAGGCGCGCGGTGTGGCGCAGCAAATTGGCTTGATTGTGCTGCTCTCGCTGATCATCTTCGTAACCTACAACGACGTCATGCGCAACTTGTAGCCCGAGCTTTGAAACAGCGGGTTAGAGATAGACGTACAAGCAGTAATCGGAAGACTGCCGCACCGGCGAGAGAATAGAGACACGAGGTAGCAATGACCGCCAGGAAAAACGATACCGTCGCCAGCATCTGGGACAACATAAAGCAGATACTCATCGCTGTTGTTCTTGCACTGATAATCAAAACTTCAATAGTCGAAGCGTACAAGATTCCAACCGCCTCGATGGAAGACACGCTGCTGGTCGGCGATTTCCTGCTGGCCAACAAGTTCGTCTACGGCGCGCAGGTGCCGTTGACGAGTTGGAAGCTGCCGGCGATCTCGGAGCCGGAGCGTGGTGACGTGGTTATTTTCATTTTTCCCGGCGACGGTGTTACGAAATACATCAAGCGCTGTGTCGGCATACCGGGGGATACGATTCAGATCAAAGACAAGGTTCTCTACGTAAACGGCAAAGAATTCCCCAACCCGCCCCTGTCGAAGTTCGTGGACACCACCGACAGTGGTGAACAGGTGATCCAGTCCCGGGGGATTGGGGGACGAAAAAGCCGGGACAACTACGGTCCGTACATCGTACCCAGCCACAGCTACTTTATGATGGGAGACAATCGGGACAACTCGTACGACTCCCGGTACTGGGGACCGGTGCCCGAGCAACTGATTCTCGGTCAGGCGATGGTCATCCATTGGTCGTGGGACGAGTCGGAGCATCCGTCGCCCGATGTCTCCGTTACCGATCCTCTGTCCGTGCCGCGTCTGTTCGTGTATAATACGATTCACTTCTTTCAGAAGGTGCGCTGGGACAAGCTCTTTTCAGTGGTTCACTGAGCCGGTCTAAAGCGTAAACCTATCCTGCCGATTCGTGTATAAACGATATTCGGTCGAATGGATGCTGGTGCAGGCCGATTCGAACGCGATCGAGCTGGAGGAGATACTATGAAACTGTCGTCTCGCATATTCGTGCTCATTATAGTCCTGGCGGTGTCGTCGGCTTTTGCCGGTCCGAAGGTACACGTGCCTGATTCGACCTTTGATTTCGGCAAGGTCGTGCAGAACGTTACGGTCTCGCACTCGTTTTGGATCCATTCCGTCGGCGACGATACCCTTCGCATCACGCGGATCGTCCCCGGCTGCGGCTGCACCAAAGCCCCGGTGACCGACTCCGTGCTGGCCCCCGGAGACAGCACCCGGATTGAGATCGTTTTTTCCACCAAGCGTTTTCGCGGGCTGGTGGCCAAACGCCCGTTTTTCGAGACCAACGCCGGCGCCGAGCGAAATTACCTGAAGATTACCGCCGATTTGAGCGTCGACGGCGACATGATGCGTCCACTGGTGATCACACCCACCGAGGTCGATGTCTCCCAGTTTACGCAGGCGCCCCGCAGGCGGGCCAAGTTTCAGGTCACCAACCTGAGTGACCGGGAGCTCAAGCTGCAGCTGGTGGATGATGCGTTCAACAATTTCGATATCGAGCTGCCCGGCAAAATCAAGGCGGGGGAGACGGTCGAAGCGACCGTACTGGTGAAAGAAGATCTGGTCGAACTTCCGTTCGAGCAGTCGGTGACGTTTCAGATCGACGATGAAGCGGGCTCGCGCTACACCGTGCCGGTCAAACGAGTCGTGAGAATCAAGACGGACATGTCGCAGGTCGGATCCAAATAGTTTTTCTGCGCGTAAGCCTGGAAATGGACCTCTCCAGTCGGGGAGGTCTTTTTTTGGCTGGTGTTTCGTCGACCCATCGTGTATACATTGCCACCATGTATCGTTTATCAGCATCGGAGTTGACCAAACGGTTTGGCTCCCGCAAAGTGTTCTCCGGAATAACGTTTGATGTCATGACCGGCGAAGTACTGGCGATCGTCGGTCCGAACGGTTCGGGGAAGTCGACCCTGCTCATGACTATCCTCGGCGAGCTTCGCCCCAGCAAGGGGACGGTCGTCTTCGCCGATGACCGGGGCGTGCTGACTGAAGCGGACGTGCAGCGCACGACCTCACTCGTTTCACCGTATCTCAATCTGTATGACAGCCTCAGCGGAGAAGAGAACCTGGTATTCTTCTCGCAGGTGGCCGGGGCACAGATCACCGGTAAGGAAGTCAACGCGCTGCTGGAGCGGGTGGGGCTGGAGGGACGAGGCCCCGATCTGGTACGCGCCTATTCTTCGGGGATGAAACAGCGACTCAAATACGCGCTGGCGCTGATGAACGAGCCGCAGTACTTGTTTCTCGACGAGCCGACGTCGAACCTCGATGAGTCGGGGAAAAAGATCGTGTATGATATTGTCGAAGAGTACCGCGAGAAAGCGGTCGTGGTGATAGCTACCAACGAACAGGAGGACCAGCGTTTTGCCAGTCAATTCTGCCGGCTTGGTAGCTAAAACAATCGCCGTCTATGCCAAAGATGTCCGGCTGGAGTTTCGCAATCGGTATGCGACCAGTGTGGTGCTGATGTTTGCGATTACAACGCTGGCGATGATATCGTTCTCGATCGGGCAGGGGAGTCTGGCCCCTCGGCTGCTGGCGGCGCTGTTCTGGATTGCCTTGTTTTTCTCGGCGATGGCCGGTTTGTCGGCGGCGTTCGTGCGCGAAGAAGAATCGGGCACGGCGCTGGCCCTTCGTCTCAAGGCCGACCCGACCGCCGTCTATCTGGGCAAACTGCTGTTCAATCTGACTCTGCTGTCGCTGGTCACGGTGGTGGTAACGCCGCTGTTTTTCGTCATGACCGATGCCGCCACCGACCAGATCGGGGCGTTTGTCGTGGTGTTGCTGTTGGGCGTGATCGGCCTGTGTGCGGCGACGACGTTAGTGGGGGCGATCATCTCGAAAGCCGCCGTCAAGGGAGCGTTGTTCTCGGTGCTCTCGTTCCCGATTCTGATCACGCTGCTGCTGATGCTGGTAGCGGCCACCGCCCGGGTGCTCGACGGGCAGTCGTTTGGGGGCATTCTGATGGAACTTCAGGGGCTGTTTGCTTATTCTGTGGTGATGATAACCGCGTCGCTGATGCTCTTTCGATTTGTCTGGCGGGAGTAAGCGGTGTATAATAGAATGTTGATCCAAATTGTTGTCTTCTCGCGATAAGCGCGTGCGCTGCATACAGGGAAGGAGTACGAAGACAGGGACATGATCTGGCAGTGGGTTCTTTTTGTGGCGATGGGCGTTTTGATCGTGATGTCGTTTATCACGCCGGCGCCGCAGCAGCAGATCGGTGAGTCGAGCCGGATATTCTATTACCATATTCCGCAGGCCTGGCTGGCCGTGGTGGCGTTTGCCACCTCGATGATCTACTCGATTCGCTATCTCAAGCGTCGGGAGGCGTCGCTGGATGATCGGGCGGCGATCGCCAATGCCCTCGGTCTGGTATTTGCGATCCTGGCGACCGTTACCGGGGCGATGTTCGCCAAAGTTACCTGGGGAACGTATTGGAACTGGGATCCCCGGCAGACCTCGATTTTCGTTCTGCTGCTGATCTACGGCGCCTATTTCTCCTTGCGGGGAGCGGTTACCGGCGATGAGCGGCGGGCGGCGATGTCGGCGGTGTACTCGATATTCGCTTTTCCGCCGGCGGTTTTCCTGATGTTTGTCTTTCCCAGATTGACCCCGTCGCTGCATCCCTCTGATACAATTGTCGATAAGAACATGAAATTCGCAATGACGACCGATGTTGCCTCGATTTTGTTTGGATCTTTGGTCCTCTTCACCGTATTATATATCTGGATGTTTAACCTTGCCGCTCGCGTGTATAAGATGGAGCGAGCGCGCCGGGAGGATGATTAGAATGGATGGAAACTACGTAGCCCTTGCTGTCACGCTGGTCGTCTGGCTGGGCTTGTTTTTGTTTCTCCGCGGGCTTCACAAACGGATTCGCAAGCTGGAGGAGACATCGAAATGAAGGCCAAGTACATCATCGGCGGTGCGATCATTCTGGTGTTCGTCATCTGGGGCACGACCGCGTTTCTGACCACCACCGTGCAGTACGTGCCGATCGAGCAGGCGGCGGTGGCCAGCCGGACGGTTCAGGTGATGGGCAAGATCGATTTTGACAAGGTCAGATACGATGCCGACAACACCCGGCTGGAATTCGCCATATATGATGCCGAGGCCGCAAGTCCCGCCGATGCGCATTCCCGGCTTGATGTCGTGTATTACGGCGTGGTGCCGGGGAATTTCGATCAGGCAACCTCAGTGGTGCTGAAAGGCAAGGGGGGCGAGGACGGTCGTTTCGTGGCGGAGCAGATGCTGGTCAAGTGTCCTTCGAAATACCAGGGGGAAGAGGGCGAGTACCAGGATATGGAGAAGCACAACGAGGCGGTGGGCAACGCGCAGGCCGGGCTGTAAGGGGGCGAACGGCGCTGCGGGCGATTGCAGTTCAGACAAATAAGATGTGATCAGGTCGGTGGTTTTTCCACCGGCCGTTTTTTTCGAAACATACCGATGCTGCGGCGCGTCGAGGCTAGTACGAACTAACTTTTTGATTGCGCCGAAAATCAAGACATTATAGATTACCTTTCGTCAAGCCGCACGTCGCGGCGCTGAGTGAGTTATCTGATGAATCGAGTATCACCATGACCGGCTGGAGCCTGGAGTTTTCCATTGAGATCGATCAGCCGCGCCGTCTCGTGCAGGTGCGTATCTATGGCATTTGGAAAGGCTCCCACGCCGACGCCTATCACCGGGAGTTCGAGGAAAAGGCTCGTGTCCTGTTCGGGAAACCGTGGGCGAAACTGGTTGATTTGACGGGGTGGAAGACGTCGTACCCGGAGACCACTCAGCGCGTCGCAGAGCACATGCACTGGTGCCACAAACACGACAATGTGCTGTCTATTTATGTCGTGAACAACCCGAGTACTTTCCGGCAGCTGCGCGAGATGATTACGCGCGGTGGCACCGCGCAGGAAGCGCAGGTGTTTAAGACGATGGCCGAGGCTGAGAAGTATCTGGCCGAGAACTGGCACCCGGAGACATGAGTCCGACCGTTTGTCCCTTGCGACCGCTTTTAACTTGATAAAGTGGTCCCGTGTGTCTATCTTTTGTTCGTGCGTCAGCACTGACGCAGTCCGTATTGTTACAGCGACCAGCTTAATCTACAATCATAGAATGAGGGCCTGGACATGGTTGGTTGGAGCCTCCATTACTCGTTCGAGGTCGACTTAGAAGGCGCCGTCATCTATGAGAAAATACACGGCGTCTGGCAGGCGAAGACGGCCGAATCGTATCACCAGGGTTTCATGGCGGAAGTGCAACCGCTGATCGGGCGGCCGTGGGCGAAGCTGGTGGATTTGACCAATTGGAAGACATCGTACCCGGACGTGATCGAACTGATCGGTAAGCACCTCGCCTGGTGTATGAAGCATAACCTGGCGCTTTCGATCAACGTCCTGAACAACCCGAGTACTTTTCGGCAGTTGATCAAGATGTTTTCGTCGGGGGCGACTCGGGACGTCTCACACACGTTCCGGACGATGGTCGAAGCGGAGCAGTTCCTGAGGGAGAACTGGCTGCAGAAAAAGTCTTAGTCCGCAAAAAGAGGAAGCCCGCCGTTGCAGCGGGCTTCACTTCTGAGACTATTGCACGTTTCGCTATTTCCGTTTCATGTACCGATCAAACCACTTACGGATCCACTCCAGTCGCGCCACCCGTCGGTCGGGACGCCCGTGCCGCGACAAGCCGTGGGGCTCCTCGGGGAAACGCACCATCTCAACCGTTTTGCCCATCACTTTGAGGGTGACGAACATCTGTTCGGCCTGCTCGATCGGGCAGCGCAGGTCCTGCTCGCTGTGGATGATCAGGACCGGCGTCTTGACGTTTTTCATATACGGCAGGGGAGAGCAGTGTTCGTAGTTCTCGAAGTTGTTCCACGGGTGACCATTAAACTCCCGGGCCAATTCCCAGCCGATATCCGATGAACCGTACATGGAGCGAAGGTTCACGACCGAGCGTTGCGTGACGGCGGCTCGGAATCGATTGGTGTGGCCGATCATCCAGTTGGTCATGTAGCCTCCGTAGGAGCCGCCGGTAACACCGATCCGCTTGCTGTCGACATACTTCTGGCTCTCCAGCCAGTCGGCGGCGGCCATGCAGTCTTTGTAGTCGAGATCGCCCCAGCCGCCGGCGATAGCATCGGCCCAGGTTTCACCCCGGCCCGAGCCGCCGCGCGGATTGGTGTAAAACACCACATACCCCTTTGCCGCGAGGTACTGCATCTCGTGGAAGAAGGAGAAGGCGTACTGGGCGCGGGGACCGCCGTGAATCTGCAGGATTGCCGGATACTTCCGGGTCGATTTGAAGTCGGGCGGGGTGACCAGGAATCCCTGCACCCTGGTGCCATCGAACGACCTGAACATGAGTTCCCGGGTGCGACCCAGCTTCCGGTTGGTGCGGATAATGCGATTGAGATCGGTGATTGCTTTCGCTTTTTTCTCACCGCCAAACGCGGCCGGACACATGTGAACTTCACCGGGCGTGGTGAGATCGGAGTACACACAGGCGACCGTTTTGGTCTTGCCGGCAATCGAATAGGCCTTGATATGGCACGGGCCGCGATAGACCCGGGTCGGTTTGCCGTCGGAACGCGTGATGTAGAACAGGTTGGTTGCACCCGTATCGGAGCCCGTGAAATAGATGCGACGGCCGTCGGAGGACCACGACAGCGAACCACCTTCGCCCATCTCACCCATGTCCGAAATCGACTGGTCGATCGCCATGCGGTCCCAGGTCGGCATGAGGTCGCGCGCTCTGGGGGAGCCGTTCACCCCGACTATCCACACATGCGTGTTGGTTACTCCCCAGGCGTCGTTTGGATTGTCATGGCCGAGGTAGGCGATAGTCTTGCCGTCGGGAGAGAAGGCCGGGGCGAAGACCGGTCCGGCCGGAGTGCGAATCAGCTTCTCCCTGCCGCCCTTAAATGGGACGACAAACAGGTCGAACTTCAGTCCTTCGATGTCCGGATCTTTGGAACGGTTGGAGACAAAGGCGAGCAGTTTGCCGTCGGGAGAGATACAGGGGTGCAGGTTGTCCCGTTTGCCGCGGGTAATCTGCCGCAGTCCTGAGTCTGCTATGTTCAGTGCGTAGACCTGAAACCGGTCTTTGGGCAAAAAGCCCTGGGCGTCGCCCTTGTATTCGAGGCGGGTAATATGACGGAAGACCGGGGCTTTTTTCTTCTCTTCTTCGTCCTTGATGAAATTCGAGTCGTTGTAGCGAAGGGCGAAGACCAGGTGCGCCCCGTCGGGCGTGTACTGCAGTCCGGACACGGCGCCGTCGAGTTCGAGCAGCTGGCGTTCGGCTCCGCCCTGTACCGGCATGACGTAGATCCCGGTCTTTTTGTCGCGGGTGGAGACGAAGGCCATGAAGCGGCCGTCGGGAGACCAGGCCACCGCCCGGTCGCTGTGGTCGCCGAACGTAAACTGCTTCGATTCGCCGGCGGCGATGTCGTAGATGTGGATGTTCGAGAAGTAGGTCTTTTTCTTTTCATCCATCCGTTCCACCGTGTAGGCGACTCTCGATTCGTCGGGGGAGATCTTGACGGCGGTCGGGAGCCGGAGCGCGTAGAGGTCATCGGCGGAGATGAACGGCTTTTTGGGGCTGCTGCGGCGGGTCGATTTCTTCATACGTGTGATCCTTTCACCTGTCCACTGTACTCGTTCGGACCAAAGTACGGCCTGGCGGCGCCGGGCTCAAGCTCAAATCGGGGGGTAAAAATAGCCCCATGAAGTCCCCGATTTGGCTTGCCTTCGGGGGCCGAAGAGCCCTTATTGGGCGGCAGAATTGTTTTGTCTTTTGGGCTGAAAAAGGTATGATATCGGGAGCTTTTGGCCCATCCGGCTGTTGTAGGCAAAAAGACATCAATCGACAAACATATAGTGTGTAGATAGATAGAGCCGAAGGAGGTTTCCCTTTGGAGGTTGTCGCCCTCATCGACAAAGTTCGTAAGTACGACGGCAAGCGGCCGTCGAAGATCAAAGAGAATCAGGCGCTGGAGCAATACTCCGGAAAGACGCCCGCTCAGCTCAAAGCGATGATGAAGACCATGCTGACCGCCCGTCGGGTGGAGCGTGAAGAAAAGCTGCTGCTTCGCAAAGGCTACAACCGGTTTTTCATCGGCTGTGGCGGCAAGGAGCTGGCCGATGTTTGTTTCGCCGACGAGTTGCAGCCAACCGATCCCTTTGTCGGTTACTACCGCAACAAGGCGTTCGACATTCATCGCGGTTCCACCCTGTGGGACAAGATGCTGGAGGCGATCGGCGATCCGCGCTCGATCAACAAGGGCCAGCAGATACCGGCTCATCCGGGGTATCCGCACCTGAGTATCATCACCCAGTCGTCACCGACCGGTGGTCATGCGCTGGAGGCGGCCGGTGTCGCCGAGGCGATAGTTCATCCGACGCCTATCTCCGATCAGTCCTGGACGCCGGGTGGGCGCTACCCGACCGATGCCGTCACGTTGTGTTGTATCGGCGAGGGTTCGACCTCGGAGTCCGAGTTCGGACGTGCCGTCTTCAATACGGTCTTTTTCAAGGCTCCGGCCGTTTTCGGCATCTACAACTGCGGCTGGGCGATCTCCGTATCGGTCGCCGAGCAGTTCCCGGGCGGCGATCCGACCAGTCCGTATCGCGGCTATGAGCAGTTCGGTTTGAAGATCATGCAGGTCGACGGGACCGATATCAAGGAGATGCTCAAGGCGGCCCGCGAAGCCATCAGCTACGCCCGCGAAGAGAAGCGTCCGGTGCTGATGAATATCCGCGTGACCCGCGAGGGTTCGCACTCCGGTTCCGATGACCAGTCGTTCTACATGGACCCGGTCGAGCAGGATTGGCACACGTACAACGATTGCATCCTGAAGACCGCGAACCTGTTTATCGAGGACGGCATTATGACGCCCGAAGAGATCGGCCAGATGTGGGACGATCTCGATAAGGAAGTCTCGGCGGAGTCGGCCAAGGCGCTCGAAGGCTTCCAGCCGAAGACAACCGAGTTTATCAAAGACCTCGTCTACACCTATGACTTTGACGAAGTGAAAAAGACGTGGCAGCATTACCGTGACGGCTACAAGGGTGATCGCAAGGCCCGCTACAAAGAGTGGCACGAAAAAGGCTACTTCACGTCGCCGGATCTCCCGGAGGACGTCGGTCCCATGACGATGCGGTTCGCGATCAACTACACCCTCTTCGATTTGTTCGAGCTGTCAGGCGATGTCCTGCTGTTCGGCGAAGACGTCGCGGACTTTTCGGGTCATATGGCTGAGGACAAGGAGAAGCAGGCCAAGCTGAAAGGGAAGGGGGGCGTGTTTCTCGTCTCCAAGAACTTGCAGCGTGAGTTCGGCAACGACCGCTGTTTCAACACTCCGCTCGACGAAGCGGGTATTCTGGGTCGCGCCGCCGGGCATGTCTATCAGGGCCGACGCGTGATCCCCGAAATCCAGTTCCTCGACTACATGTCACCTGCCTACCAGGTGCTGAAGGATCGTATCTGCACGACCTACCAGCGCTCGGGCGGTGTCTATAAGATGCCGATGACGATCCGCACCACGTATGGTGGCTACAAGCAGGGGGCCGGCGCCTTCTGGCATTCCGAGGGTAACCTCGGCACGTGGATGAACATCCCCGGCCTGCTGATCGCGGTACCGTCAAATGCCTACGACGCGGCCGGTCTGCTCAAGACCGCCTGGGCATCGGATGACACCGTGCTCTTCTGCGAGTCGGTCGCGCTGTACAACCGCCGCGACTGGGAAGGTGTCCCGATGGAGACCGGTATCCCGCCGCTCGACGAGCTGATCCCGTTTGGTGTCGCCAGAACCTACTACGAAGAGCACACCGACGTGGGCATCATCACCTACGGTGCGACGTTCCAGATGGCGCGCAAGGCGGCCGAGGTGCTCAAGGAGAAGGGGATTCACGTCCGCGTGGTCGACCTTCGCACGCTCAAGCCTATGGACGAAGAGGCCATCCTGCAGACGGCCAAAGAGTGCGGTAAGGTGCTGGTGGTAACCGAGGATCGTTTCCCCGGCGGCGCCGCAGCGACTATAGCATCGGTGATCACCGGCGGTGAGGGGCTGTTCCATCTCGAAGCTCCCGTCAAGCTGGTGACGGCGATCGATGCTCGCGTGGCGTATGGCATGGACGGTGACATGTCGTGTCTGCCGACGGTCGATAAGATCGCGGCGGCGGTCGAGGAGCTGCACGAGAACTACTAGCGCGTTTCAGGCAATCGGACTTAGATAATGGCGGAAGCTCAGGCTTCCGCCGTTTCTCTTGCTTCCCTACATCGGACTATCACGGTGCCGGCAAGTGGCTTTTGGGTACGGGTGGCTTCTTGTTGGCAGCGGATTTGCATTCTCCAGTAGGTCCGCCAGTCATCTTCGTGCAATACAGGCAACTACGGGTGCAGTGTGGCTGCAGCGAAGAGCAACGGGCGGCACACTCTCTGCAATAATGTACAACATAGCTCGATGTTGTCGCTAATGTATGGTCGGTTGTACGGGGCAGTAACAGCACACAAACAAACTAGCAGGTCATGGAAGTCACTTCGTTCATAAATCAGCTTCGTGAAGACCGACCGGGCAACAGGGTCAGGCAAGACAATAGCCCCCTGGCCGAGTATGCCAACCGCACGCCCGAGCAGCTTCGGCAGCTCGTCGAAGCCATGCTGCGGTCACGCCGGGTCGAGCAGGAGGAGAAGTTGCTGCTCCGCAAGGGGCACAACCGGTTCTTTATCGGTTCCAGCGGGAAGGAACTGATCGATACCGTTCTCGCCCACACACTTCGCTTGACCGATCCGTTTGTGGGTTACTATCGCAACAAGGCTTTCGAGCTGGGCCGGGGGGCGTCGGTCCGTGACAAGCTGTACGAAGCGCTGGGTGATACCCGGGCGCTCAACAAAGGGCAGCTTCAGAATCATGTCGGCTATCCCGAACTCAGCATTTTGCCGCAAGTTTCCTGTACCGGGGCGCACGCGCTTGAGGCGGCCGGGGTGGCCGAAGCGATCAAGCACCCCGTCCCGATATCGGCGCAATCGTTCAAGCCGGGCGGCACGTGGCCTTCGGATTCGGTCGTGGTCTGTGCCATGGGTGAAGGGGCAACATCGGAAGCCGAATTCGGCCGGGCCGTATTCAACGCGGTCTTCTTCAAGTCGCCGGCGATTTTCGCCATCTACAACTGCGGGTGGGCTATTTCGGTCAGCAGCGCCGAGCAGTTCGTCGGCGGTGATCTGGCCGTTCCGTTCCTGGGGTACGTCCCACACGGTCTCAAAATCATGCGCGTCGACGGCACCGAAATTAAAGACGCACTTGCGGCGGTCGATGCCGCAGTTACCTACGCCCGCTCCGGCGACGGTCCGGTACTGATGGATATCAAAGTGACGCGAGAGGGATCGCATTCCGGCTCCGACGATCAGTCGTGGTATATGGACCCGGTGCAGGTCGACTGGCACACGTACAACGATCCGGTCTGCAAGACCTGCCGGACGCTTATCGATGATGGCGTGATAGATTCCAAAGAGATCATCGCCATGTGGGATGCACTCGATTCCGAAGTGAGCGGGGTCTCGCGTGAGGTCGTGTCTTCATTTGGTTTCAAGACCCGCGAGATGATCGAACGGCTCGTGTATACGTATGATTTTCACGAGGTCAACAGGATCTGGCGGCGGTACCGCGAGGCGTACAAAGGCGAACGGGCCGCCCGCTACAAAGAGTGGCACGAGAAAGGCTACTTCACATCGCCGGATCTCCCCGAGGACATCGGACCGATGACGATGCGGCACGCGATCAACTACACCTTGTTCGACTTGTTCGAGATGACCTCCGATGTTCTGCTGTTCGGTCAGGACGTGGCGGATTTCTCCGGTCATATGATCAATGAAGAAGAGAAGCAGACCACGCTGAAGGGGAAGGGGGGTGTATTCCTCGTCTCCAGGAATCTTCAGCGTGAGTTCGGAAACGACCGCTGTTTCAACACTCCGCTCGACGAAGCGGGTATTCTCGGCCGAGCCGCCGGACACTGTCAGCAGGGGCGGCGGGTGATTCCCGAAATCCAGTTCCTCGACTACATGTCACCAGCCTACCAGATGCTCAAAGATCGCATCGCGACCATCAATCAGCGATCGGGCAAGCTATTCAAGTTACCAATGGTGATCCGCACCACTTATGGCGGCTACAAGCAGGGGGCTGGCGCCTTCTGGCATTCCGAGGGTAACCTCGGCACGTGGATGAACATCCCCGGTTTGCTGATCGCGGTACCGTCAAATGCCTACGATGCGGCCGGTCTGCTCAAAACCGCCTGGGCATCGGATGACACCGTGCTCTTCTGCGAGTCAGTCGCGCTGTACAACCGCCGCGATTGGGAAGGTGTCCCGATGGAGACCGGTATCCCGCCGCTCGACGAGCTGATCCCGTTTGGTGTCGCCAGAACCTACTACGAAGAGCACACCGACGTGGGCATCATCACCTACGGTGCGACGTTCCAGATGGCGCGCAAGGCGGCCGAGGTGCTCAAGGAGAAGGGGATTCACGTCCGCGTGGTCGACCTTCGCACGCTCAAGCCTATGGACGAAGAGGCCATCCTGCAGACGGCCAAAGAGTGCGGTAAGGTGCTGGTGGTAACCGAGGATCGTTTCCCCGGCGGCGCCGCAGCGACTATAGCATCGGTGATCACCGGCGGTGAGGGGCTGTTCCATCTCGAAGCTCCCGTCAAGCTGGTGACGGCGATCGATGCTCGCGTGGCGTATGGCATGGACGGTGACATGTCGTGTCTGCCGACGGTCGACAAGATCGCGGCGGCGGTCGAGGAGCTGCACGAGAAGTACTAGTCCGAATCTGGTATGCTACCAGCCGTCGTTCTTTCGGGGACGACGGTTTTTCTTTGGGGAGATGCGGGAATCAGGCCTTTTTCCAGACCGTGAGCCAGGCGCGAAGTCGCCAACGATCTTCAGGCTCCAGCACGAGCAGATAGAAAGCGGTGAAGGCTGCCAGCGAACAGACAACGATGTTGGCTGCAAGCGCCCACCAGTTGGTCTCCGGCCAGATTCGGAGGCAGACGTGGGCGGTCGGTCCGGTGACGGCGGCGGCCAGTCCTCCCGGGACAAGGGTCGTATGCCAGATAGTGCGAATGCGGAGCTTGAGCGCGCGCGCCATAAGAATCGGATACAACGTGAGAGAGAGGAAGGCCTGCGGGAAGGCCGAGGCCGACGCCATGAGCACGATTGGTGGACTGGCCCCCTCGACTGTGACTATGCCGCTCTCGACGTATCTGGCGCCAAGGAGTAACACGACGGCGAGTCCGACTTTCATGACAATCTCGAGAACGAGGATCCACAGCAGGTAGCCGTGCTTCTCGATCCCGAACAGGACGGCGTTGCCGACAATCTGCGGAAGAAACACACAGCCGCTGATCGCCAGTATGAACATGACGAGATAGGCATCGTGGAACTCTGGAGCCAGCCACAGCGTCACAAAGCGGTTCGAGTAGGCAATGATCCCGACGCAGAGGAAGACGCCGAGATAGGCGACGTAGGTCAGGGACTTCAAGTATACCGACTGGACCTTCTCGATGGAATCGGTGGCTTCGACGTGGGCGATGACCGGGGTGAGCGGTCCGCCGACGGCGTTGATCAGGTGGCGGACATAAAGCATCAACTGGGCGCCGGGGGCGTAGATGCCGACGGTCGCTGTTGAGGCCAACAGGCCGAGCAGAATCGAGTCGGAGTTGAACAGGATCATCCAGGCGATCGCCACGCCGAATGAGATGCGGGAGTACTTGAAGAGCATTCGGATAGTCGAGCGGTTGACGAAGCGGGCGCCTATTCGAACTTCGGGATGGAGCTTCTTCAGCCAGAGCATGCCGGCGACATTGCGCGCCAGGCTGAATGCGACCATCGTCACCGCCAGTGCAATCAGGCCGTAGCCCTGCGAAAGTAAGACGACGTAGACAAGTGTCTTGCCGATCTCTTCGGCCACCTCCAGCGACTTGGCGATATCGAACCGATGGATCGCACCGAGCGAGCCGCCGAAGGGAAAAAACACGAATCGCATCGCCACGAAAACGCCTATAAGGAACAGGGCGGTCTGTCCTTCGGAGAGAAGCGATGGATCGGAGACGGAGAAGACGGGGAAGATGAATTGCGCGACGACGGCAGCAGCAATGAGTGTGACAAGGGCGATGGCGCCGTAGATCGCGGTGGCGCTGTTCAGGACTTTGTTGAACGAGTCGTGATCGTCGAGACCGAGATAGCGCGGCAGGAATCGGGACAGGGCGCGTTCGAGTCCGACATCGAACAGGAAGAAGTAGTTGACGATCTGGAAGACGAGTATCCACACGCCGTATCGGGCGTCGCCCAGTACCGAGGTGATATACGGCACGAAGAAGAAGGCGATGAGAATTCGGATGGCAAACCCGGCCCATGAAGAAAAGACATTGGTGAGCAATCGTCCGGTCGGGCCTGGCATGGAAAAAACCTTTTGTCTGAGATTATGCGGCAGTATACCTTTGATCACATATGACGGCAACATCTAAGTTTCTCATCGAGATACTACCGACCCTTCGAAAGGCGGGCTTGTTCTGTCTGCTCGTCTTTGTTGCGGCTCTGCCGTCGACGGCGGCCGAGAGACCTGTCTATCTCGGGTTCGAACTGCCGTACCCAAAGGCGGCCGCTCCGACTGCGACGGGATTCGCCGACCTGCCGATCGAGTTCGATTCGATTCGCGTGATGACGCTGGGGATCTCCGCCGACGGCAGGCACGTGTCGGTGCAGCTCCCGAAGGATCATGATGAGGGAGACCTGGTCTTTGTCACGAGTCTCTTCTCGTACTTGAAGGATTTCGAGTTCGAGCCGGCGCGTTTCCGCGGTGAGGCGGTGGAGTCGCGGATCCCGGTGGTGGTGCGATTTCGGCCGGAGGGAATCATCCCGAACCTGCAGTTCGTAGTCGATGAAAACGCTCGGGTGCTCGACTACGATCTCTACTCACTCGCCCTGTCGCTAAACGACATTCATCCTCCCACACTCAACTGGTTTCCGGGACTGCGGGCTGTCGTCAGAGAACCCGATACCAGTTCCTTCTACGACTATGCGCTTGTTCGCCTCGTGCTCGACGAGCGCGGCCGGGCGACCGAGATCACTGCCGTTCGCAACACGCTGCCCGGATTTACCCACCAGACCCTGACCGCGTGCAACTGGGCGGAGTTTGACCCGGCCCGCGTGCACGATAGCGCGGTGAGTGCGGAAGTCTACGTCATGATCTCCTTCTTCCCGGAGCTGTCGTATCCTTCACTGCCGTGGACCAGGCCCCCCGGTGATTCGCTGATGGTCCAGGCAAAGATGTCGGTGAGTGTTCGTCCCGATACTCTCTGCCTGCTGGCCAAGCCGATACCGAGAAACGCCTATACTGAGAAGTTCACGCTCACCGAAGTCCCCGGCGCGTCGTTTTCCAGTGCGACGGTCCTGACCGAAGTCGATACGCTCGGCCATGCCCGGGGTCTGCGGGTGGGAAGCAGCTACGAGGCGACCGTTCGACGATTCCGCACGCTGGTGAACCAGCTTCACTTCTATCCCGCCATAACGATCGATCAGACGCCGGTGATGTTTGCCGGTCCGCTTGAGGCGCGCTTTGTGGGTAGTGCAGACGTACGAATTCGGTTTTTGTGGCTGTTCTGGCAGAATCCGGCGCTGGTCAACTATCTCTCTGACTATCAATAGCTTACCGCAAGCGCACAAGTACTACTCACAAACAGGGGGCGCATTTACTGCGCCACGTGGTAAACCGGTGGCTCTCCCGGCATCGAATTCATTCCAGTAACTAACTGGTGAGTGGGAGCTTAGGGATAGATCGTTCGGGGGTGTTCATTTTCCGGCACAAAGGTTGATCTCTCCCGGGATGAACGGTGAACCCCTCGGCAGTTGCTTTCCTGCAATGGGAAGATGTGCGCGACCGCCGTGTATAAGGAGAGGTACAACACAATGCTACCGAAAGCAACTCGGCTCTTGAACGTGTTCGCGGTGGTCATGTTGATGTTGACAGCAGCGTATCTGGCAATCACCTTCTCTCATCTGCTGTCATCGACCGTGAAACTAACTCTGGTTGCAGGTGCAGCCGGGTACGGATTCGGGTACTGTCGGATAGCTGCAACTGTAAGTGCCCAAAAGCCTAGCGAGTGAAAAGAGGGCGAAATATATTCGCTTGACATCGGGTTTCTATCTCGTATTTTCGTTTGACTTTTGGGAGAAGTATGAGGGTTAACACGTTGAAACGTAGAATTTACAGCCTGATTCTGTTCGCTGCGCTGGCTCTCAGCGCCCAGAGCCTGACCGCCGACTCCGTACAGGATGAGTTCAAGGTGAGTGACGCCGCGCAGAGCGCTCTCAATTCGGGCGACACCACCCTGGCGATCGATCTCATCAAAAAAGACATCGAGACCGATCCGAACTACCACCTGAATTACTACGCTCTTGGTTACATTTTTTACCAGCGCGGTGACTTCGACCGGGCCGCTACGCAATTCGAGCGGGCCCTCGACAAGAAAGACAAGCACTGGGAGTCCCTCTATCTGCTGAGCCGCTGCCAGATCGAGCAGGAGAAGTATGAAGAGGTACTCAAGGAAGCTGAACGCGGCCTGAAGCGCGACAAGAAAAACTCCGCCCGCTGGGAAAACGTCTCCGGTTTGGCCCTCATGGGACTCGAGCGGTATCAGGAGGCCGACGCCGCCTTCCGCCGGGCGCTGGTCGAAGAAGACAACAACGCCGAGTATCATATCAATCTTGGCGATGCCAACTTCCGCCAGGGGATTCCGTCGCTGGCCGCGATCGAGTACGAACGTGCGCTGGAGTTGGACACCGCGGGCAAGGAAGTCTATTACCACTGGGCCGAAGCGTGCCTCGATATGAAGGACTACACCTGCGCGATCGAAAAGCTTCGGGTAGTGTTGACCAAGGACTCCACCTATGCGCCGGCTTGGAATCGTGCCGGTCACATCTACTTCCGCGCCGCTCGTTCCAGTCGTACGCGCCAGGATCGGATTGATCGCTATCGCGATGCGATCGGATCGTACCGGCGGTATTTCGAACTCTCCGGCACCCAGCCCGATTCTTCGAGCATCCGGCCTTACTTTGAGACCGCCATGGCGTACTCGGAAATCTTCGGCTTCGAAGATGCTGTCGAGTACTTCGACAAGGTGCTCGCTATCCCGTATGTCCCTCGCGACATCTATTTCCATTACGGCAAGGCGCTGTGGGGTATCAAAGAATACGATCGCGGCGCCGAGATGCTTCAGAAGCAGCTCGACTGGCAGGCGGAACAGAACGACGAATACCATCAGACCTACTCCGATGTCGAATTCAACCAGTTGATGGGTGATTGCTTCTACTATCGGAAGCCGAATGATTTCTCGACCGCCATTCGCTGGTACAAAAAGTCGCTGGCGGACAACCCGGACCAGAAACGAATCGTGTACAACGTCGGTGTGGCCAGCCATCAGCTTCGTCGCTATCGCGATGCTCTGGAATACTACGACATGCGAATCGCGATGGGCATCGACTCGACTACCTCGGGTGTGTACAAAAACGCCGGGTCATGCGCGCTGAATATCGCCAATAACGAAGCTTCGGGCGAAGATGACATGATGCTCGAAGAGGATATGGGGGTCGAGCCGGCGGCGGATACGATCAACTATTATCAGAAGGCCGCCGACTATTTTGTCTCCTATCTCGAGTACGAGCCCAACGACGAGCGCATTCTGGAACTGGCGTCGTCGACCGTTCTCTTTCAGCTGGCCGACTGCAACCGGGGGGTGGCGCTGTTCGAGCGGCTGCTGACGGTGAATCCGAAGAGTTGCGTGGCGAAGCGTTCGCTCGGATTCGCATACTTCGGCGGGCTGTGCACGAAAAACTACAACAAGGCCATTTCGTACCTGACCGATGCCTACCAGTGCCAGATATCGGCCGGCGGCGACGCCTGCTCCGATGTCACCCTGGCGCTGTATATTGCCCAGGCGTACCATCTCCGGGCGGCCGAAGTCAGCAAAGACAAAGCAGATTATAAGAATGCATTTGAATGGTACGGCAAGGTGCTCAAGTGTGAGCCGGGTAATACGGACGCCCAGAAGGGCAAAAACGACACCCAGTTCGAGTTCTAAGCCGACCGCATACACAGACGGTATATCTGTCCAGGAGTCTCAATGGCGGACAAAGAGAAGAAGTCGGAGTCACAGCAGGTTTCGGGGTCTCACGGCGGACAGTCCGGTTCTCAAAACCGCATCGATGATGCGCATCGGTTCCGGTATATCGGCTTTGAGGTGTTTCCGGGCAAGCCCCGGGACCTCTTCAAGTCGGATGCCGAGCGCCAGAAGCTGGTTGAGCAGCTGAAGGAGAAGCGGGAAAAGGGCGAGATCATTCGCGACCACAATACGCTGCTCGAAGAGCGCATCTCGTTCGGTGAACGCCTCGTCCTCGCCGTCGCCTGCCTGATTATCATTGGATCGTTATTCCTTCCCTGGTACTCGGCCTATACCGAGACCGTGACAGAAACGAAGCCCGGCCAGACAGCCCCGGCGGCGGCCGAGCAAACGCCTGTTGGCATGGCCGACAGTGCCGAGGTGGTTGCGGGTCTGGCCGACTCAGTCGCCGAAGCTATTGATTCGGCTGCTCTGGCCGATGCGGCATTTTCAGACAGCGTGGCGGCGGCCGGTGAGCAGGCCGATCCGGGAAGCGCCATCGGCGGCGAGCAGGTCATCCACAGTGCGGTGGCCCGTAAGAAGGTCGTCAAGGATGTCAGTTCGCTGACCTGGTTTGGAGCGCTCGGCGCCCTGGGATCGGTCGGCGGCTACGTGTTCTCATCGGGTATGCTGGCCCTCAGCGGTGTGCTGATGCTGCTGTATCAGTTGCTGGCGATCGCACTGCCGGTGTTCACGCTGTATCTGCTGTTCGGGTCGAAAGAGAAGGGCGACCTACTGGCCTTGAAACTGAAAAGGACCCTCAAGCTGAACTGGATCCCGGTGATCCTGTTCATGGTGGTGTTCGTCTTGTCGTTCTTCGGCGGCACGTACTCGTTTGATGCGGCGTCGATGTTCGACAGTCTGGGAACGTCGTACGGAGTCGGGGCACTTGCCAATGCACTTTCCTGGGGTGTGTTCGTCTCTCTTGCGATGTTCGTCATGGTTGCGGCAAAAGGTATTGAGATATAGTGATTGCGTACGTAATTGGAGGTTAATCTCAGGTGGTTAAACAGACACTCTTTGTAACGCTGAACGCCATCATCGCGTTCGGTATCGGATTCGGACTCTGGTACGGCGTCTTTCGCACGTCGACAAACCCGATCGTGCACTCCGTCTATCAGGGCGGTCCGCTGGTCGTGTTGCTTATCATGATCTTCATCATGTGTATGGTCTTCGTTATCGAGCGCTACATCTCGCTCTACGGCAATGCCAAGGGCAAGAGCTCCGTCCAGGTCTTCTTCAAGAAGCTCATCACCCTGCTGCAGCAGGATGATTTGGATGGCGCCCTGGCGGCCTGCGACAAGCAGCGCGGCACCACTGCCAACGTGCTTCGCGCCGGTATCGAGCGTTATCGTCAGATCAAGGGCGACTCCTCGATCGACAGCGAAAAGCGCATCCAGATGACCCAGTCGGCCATCGAAGAAGCCAACGCTCTCGAGGGACCGCTGCTCGAGCGCAACCTGATCGCCCTGTCGACGATCGCGTCGATCGCCACCATGGTCGGTCTGCTCGGCACGACCATCGGTATGATCCGCGCCTTCGCGGCCACCGGTAACGTCGAAGGCGGCGTCATCGACGCCCAGCAGCTCGCCGTCGGTATCTCCGAAGCGCTCGTGAATACGGCCGGCGGTCTGCTGTCCGGTATTCTCGGCATCTTCTTCTATAACTTCTTTGTCAACAAGGTCGACTCCTTCAACTACACCACCGACGAGGCCACCTTCGAAGTGATGCAGCTTCTCAAAGAGAAAGAAGGAAAGTAAGCGATGTCGATTAAGAAGAAACGGCGGGTAGCCATCCGTATCGACATGACGCCGATGGTGGATATCGCCTTTCTGCTGCTGATCTTCTATATGGCGACCACGCAGTTCAAACCACCGGAGGCCAAAGCGGTGGAACTGCCCATGTCGCATTCACAGATCGAGCTGCCGGATAAAGACGTCATTTACGTAACGGTAACCAAATTGGACTCGATCTACGTCGATTATATAGAGAAGGTCGATGTCAATATCGACGGCCAGACGGTGCAGACCAGCGCCCGAATCGTCCGGACCGCCAGTCCGGAGACGGTGGCCTCCGATATCATCCGCGTCAGAACCCGCAACCCGAGAGCGTTGGTGGTGGTCAAAGCCGACCGACGAGCCAGTTTCGGGGTGATGCAGGACGTCATGAAAGAGATGCAGTTGAACTACATGGAACGCTTCCTGATCATTACCGATCATGAAACCGAGGTGTAATCCATGCAGCAGTTCCTGTTTGAAAGGAGAGTGATGACGGTATGGCCGGCGATGTTGTAGAACGGGCAGCAAAGGGCGGTAAAAAAGGCCTCAGGCGGCCGAAACGCCGTATCGCCATCCGCATCGATATGACGCCGATGGTCGATATCGCATTCCTGTTGCTCATTTTCTATATGGTGTCGACAGTGTTTGCGATGCCGCAGGCGATGGAAATCAACCTCCCGCCCGCGGATGAACAAGACCAGCAGGTCGAAGTCAAGGAGTCCAATCTCCTGACCGTTCGTGTCGACAACGAGGGCCGCTACTGGTGGCATCTGAAGACGGCGACACCGGAGAATCTTCCCATGTTGCTGCCGTCGGACCCGGAGGCTCCGGACTCACTCGGTTACGTTTTCTGGCCGGATACGCTTCGGTCTATCCTGGTCAACGAAAACCGGGCCAACGAGCGATTGAATACGCTGCTGTTGCTTGACCGCGAAGCCAACTACTCGGACATGGTGAACCTGCTGGACGAAATCGATCTGATCGAGCGTTCGTTCAACAAGTACACGGCCGATCAGCTTGGTATCAAGGTTGATGAACTGACCAAAGAGCAGGGCAAGTTCTCCTACCGCTATGCAATCGGCGAGTGGGAGGACCGCGATGATAGAATCCTGGAGTTCGCCATTCGTGGCGCAATGGAGAGAGGAGAGCTGTAAGTCATGGTCATGTGCCGTACGTATTCACCGTACGGCGCTTGGGAGCTAAAGAGGCACTACCAACGAAATCTCCTGATAGCGAACGGACTGACAATCCTGTTCGTGATCGCAGCCGTCGCAGTCCCCTCACTGCTGACGAGCAGAAACAAGGCCGGTCCGGTTGACGGACCGCTTGTACCGAGGCTTCCGGTCGAGACTGTTGTCGATCTGAGCCGAGATTACAGGGTGATACCGGATGAACCGGTCGCCACGATGAGAGGAGGACCGGCAAAACCGGTCATCGACGGCAAAGTTGGTTGGAATCTCACTCCTGTGATTGATGACTTGAACCTCGACGCCAACGAGGTCATAGCCGATCAGGACCAGCTTCGTGGTCTCATAGACGGCCGCGAAGCACCGTGGGACTCGGACGAAGGAACATCGAGAGGATTGGGAGAGACCAGTCTGCCGGTGTTTTATCCGCCGATCGATTCTTTCGTCTCGGTTGAGATTCAGCCGAGAATGGTCTACGAGGTCCAGCCGGAGTATCCGCGTCTGGCCAAAGAGGCCGGGCTCGAAGGGAAGGTGTGGATCAAGGTACTGGTCGATATCGACGGAAGCGTCAGGGACGCGGTAGTTGTGAAGTCTTCCGAGTCCGCGATTCTGGATCAGGCGGCGCTGGAGGCGGCCTATTCGAACCGGTTTAGTCCGGCTATCCAGAACGGCCGGCCGATTCCGGTCTGGGCGGCGTATCAGGTCGATTTCCGGCTGACCCGATGAATCGACGGAACGTAAGATTGGAAGAAACGACTGTACCCGCTGGTATGTTATAATAGTAGAAGCGGCAAAGTTTAGACGAGGTATACGTCAATGGCCAACAACACATACAATGCTCTGTATTCGCCGTACGGTGCCTACGAGCTGAAAGCCAAGTATCAGCGCAATTTCGGCCTGGGTACGCTGAGCACGCTGGCGTTTGTCCTGCTGATTCTGGGCACGGCCTGGCTGATTGCCAATATCGGCAAGGACGACGAGGTCGTGTTTGAGGCGGCGACTGTCATTAAGACGGTAGCCGATCTCGGCCCGCCGCCGGCGATCGCCAAAAAGCCGCCGCAGGTCAAGGTGAACCAGCCCAACGTCGCCGCCCCGAAAGTCGGTATTCCGACTCCGGTGGCCGATGAAGAAGTGCTCGATGATGATGTCGTGCTGGCGACCCGTGAAGAAATGGCCGAGATTATCGCTCCCGATGTCACCTCTGCGGTCGGCGACGGCGGCGATATCGTGGTCGACATTCAGGAAGAAGATTATCTCCCGGCGCCTTCGGAATTCGTCCCGGTTGAGATTTATCCCGAGATGATTTATCAGGAAAAACCGGAGTATCCGCGTCTGGCTAAACAGGCGGGTATCGAAGGAACCGTCTGGGTCAAGGTGCTGGTCGACAAGAGTGGTTCGGCTCGTGATGCCCTGGTGGCGAAGTCCTCCGGGACCGCTTCGCTGGACGAGGCCGCTGTTGAGGCGGCCAAAAAGTGCCGCTTCAAACCCGGTATTCAGAACGGCCAGCCGGTGGCCTGCTGGGTGACGTTTAACTACGATTTCAAGCTGACCAGCTGATTCTCGTCCTTAGCCGCTTCGATTTTGAACGGTGGTGCGGGTGGTGAATACCCGCATCACCGTTTTTCTGTGGCCAGCGGTATTTGTCCGACAAGAGCTTAGCGGGGGAGATCCGGCGACCGGTGGCGGTCGTCCTTTTTTTGCTTGACAGGGGCACAAATGTGCAGTATTCTGGATTTGCCACCGATAAGAACACTATCACACCCAGAGGAGATGCGGATATGGCACAGATAGACAGGGAGAGCTATCTCTCGTTTGATGCTGCCGGGCAGGGGGGATTTGCCGTCGAACCGGGAATGTTCGACGAAGCGGCGTTTGTGCAGATCGGGCGTTCGCGGTTCGATGAATGCTGTTATCCCAACGCCGGGACCTGCCCGGACTGCACCGGGGCGATGGTCCGGCTGGGGAGCTGTTTCAGCTGTCCGTCCTGCGGCTATCAGTCCTGCGGGGAATGACGGGCGATTGAAAGTTGATTGACGAAGAGTAGAGGAATCTGAGCAGGAGAATCTGATGCAGATACGTGATCTCGAAAGAGAGGGGATACCGCGCCGGGTCGTCGAGCTCTGGCGGGTGGATCAGGGGGAGTCACTACTGCCGGTGCAGAGCCGGGCGGTGCGCGCCGGTCTGGTGCGCGGGATCGGTTTGTCCGATCGAGGTGCGGAGAATCTGGTGATCACCGCACCGACTTCTTCGGGGAAATCATTCTGCGCCGAGATGGCGGCCCTCAAATGTCTGACCGAGCGGCATCGGGCGATCTGGCTGGTGCCGCTCAAGTCACTGGCCGAGCAGATCGGGCGGCATCTGGAAAGCCGCTATAAGCCGCTCGGCATCCGGACGCTGATCGTTACCGGGGACCATCATGAGAACGACCGGGCGTTCGCCGAAGGGGATTATCAGATCGCCGTGGCGATTTACGAGAAGCTGGATTTGCTGGCGACGGTCGAGATGGACCGTCTGGCCGGGGTGGGGCTGTGCATAGTCGATGAGCTCCAGATGTTGGCTGAGCCGGGCCGTGGGGCCGTCCTGGAGCGTCTTCTGACCAAGCTCCTGGTCGGACATTATCAGCCGCGGCTGATCGGCCTGTCAGCCTCGATCAGCGACCATGCCGCCCGGCAGCTGGCCGACTGGTTACGGGCCGAGCTGGTCCAGGAAAACGCCCGCCCGCTCGATTTGTATCGCGGGGTGGCCGCCGACGGGTCGTTTCGGTATCGGAGTTTCAACTCCGGGGCCGATGGTTCGGAACCGTTTTTGAAACCGGAGCCGGGGCAGGACCAGATTGAGATCTTTCTCGATCACCTGCACCGGGAAGGCGGCTCGACACTCGTTTTTCTCAAGTCACGTCAGGACACGATGGCCCTGGCGTTCCGCCTGGCGGCGGCGGTCAACTGGCCGCCGGCGGCCGAGGCGGTAGCTGCGCTGGAGACCGAAGAGCCTTCGTTTCTGAGCCGCTCGCTGATCCAGGCCCTTCGACGGGGAGTTGCCTTTCACAATGCCGACCTGACGCCGAAACAACGTGAAGTGGTTGAGGATGCCTTTTTGCAGAAAAAGGTTAGGGTAGTATTCTCAACCACTACTTTAGCTATGGGCGTCAACCTCCCGGCCGACACGGTCTATCTCGAAACGGTCAAGTATGCATCGGGGATGTACGACGGTCGTCCGGCGCTGGTACCGATCTCGCGGGCCGAATTCGACAACATGACCGGTCGGGCCGGTCGGCTCGGGCATGCCGGGGAAGCAGTCGGCCGGGCGATCGTGCTGGCCGACTCCGAGTTTGATCGCGAAGTCTTGTGGGAGAGCTATATCGCGCCGCCGCAGGCGGATTGCTTGTGCTCGCAGCTGGGCAGCATGCCGCCCGCGGACTGGGCGCTTAATCTGGTCGCGTCGCGTCTGGCGCGCTCCGAGTCGGAGCTTGGCGCGATCTACGAACAGACGCTTCGCGGTCGTCTCGAACCGGAGTTCACGCCGGTCTGGTCCGCAGCGCTCAGCCAGTTGTGCGCCGCCGGATTGATTCTCGAATCGGAACCGTCGGGACATTTCGAAACCACCGCTGCCGGGCGGGCGCTGGCCGGGACCGGGCTGTCGGTTGCCGATGGTATCGGCTATATGCAGCGGCTCGAGGCCGGTTACCCGGAGACGATGTTCGGCTGGACGGCGCTGGCGCTGTCCGGGCGCGACTGGCGGCGTCCGCCGGGGATGCTCTCTCGCGCTGAACTGGCCGACCAGACACCGCTTCGGACGCTCTATCAGCGCTATGACCATGCGGTGGTCGAAGCGTCCTGTCTGCTCCCCGAAAACCACCGACAGGAACCACTTTCGTATCATCAGGCGGCAGCGCTGAAGGCGCTGCTTTTGCTCGACGAGTGGACACGGCTCGTTCCGGCCCAGCGACTCGAGGAGCGCTTCCAGATTCATCTCGGGCAGATCATGAGCCTGGGGGAGACGGTCGCGCATCTGGTCAGCTCACTGGCCTCTCTGGTAGCCGCGACCGATCGCAATGCCCCGGTGATCGAGCGGCTCCGCACTCACGCCTTCAGTCTGCGTACCGGCCTTCCCGGTTCGATGCAGAGGCTGTATCAGCGATTCGGGCGTTTGCTTGGTCGGGCGGAGTTTGCGGGGCTTCGTAATCTCGGAGTGGAGACTCCCGCCGACCTCGTGTCGCTGTCCGACAGCGACCTTCGTCAGGCGGTCAAGAATCATGATAAGCGTATGGAAATCAATAACAAGACGAGAAAGTATAAAGAGGAGGTTCAGATGAAGCCCGTAACATTTGAAACCACGCCGGTGGTTCTCGGCGAACCTGAAGTGATCGAGATCGACGGCAGTCAGGACCGGGAGCGGTTTGTAGTGCGGATCAATGGTCAGCCGGTGCGGTTGACCGGGAAGTCGTTTAAGTATTTCGCCAAGCTGGCCTGGTCGCGGCAAAATGCCGAATCGGGCTGGATGTACAAGGAAGATATCGAAGCCGGGTTTAACCAGGCGCGGTACCTGTATCGGATGAAGAACGAAGTCAACGCCGGGCTGGGTACGGACTGGCCGGTGGTCGAGAACAACCGGCTGGGGTATTATCGGCTTGATGTTGACCCGTCGAAAATCCGTTTCAATCGCAGCGCCCTGAAAGAGCATCCGGACTGGGAGGTTCGTTCTCTGTTCGAGATGGCCGGCGATGCTTCCGACTCGGCTTCGGCCGGACTGACCCACTAAAGGTCGGTCCGGCTTCGGCCGGCGGACGGTTTCCGGGCTGGGACCGGTTGTCGCGTCATCGATTTCTGGAGCCTCTGACTGCTATTGACTGTTTTAGTATATGGACATAACGTCCAAACAGCCGATACAGTAGTAGATACGGCGACAACACTATGCTGATACCGAGCCACAACCGCACATCGGGCCTCAAAACCGGCCCCGAAAGCACCTTCCCGGTCCTGCCGCTCATGACCGGCGTGCTCTTTCCGGGGACCGTGCTGACCATTCAGATCGGCCGCACCGACAACCTGACGCTGGTCAAGGAGCTCGGTTCGTCGAAGCGGGAGTTTGTGGCGACCTATGCCCGCTCCGAAGTAGAGACCGCCACCGAGCCACCGATGCACGAGATCGGCGTTTTTGCGGTCATCCGGGACTGCAGCGACGCGCCCGGCGGCAGCAAGATCGTCACGCTCGAAGGTCGCAGCCGCGCCTACCTCAAAGAGATTGCCCAGACCACGCCGTACGTCACCGCGGTTGCCCGGCAAATCGAAGCGCCCGCCTTTCTGGAAAAGGTCATCCGGCAGCGCATGGAAGAGGTCATTGCGGTGGTCAGCAAGATCACCCATCTCGACCCGACTTACTCGCCGGAGTTGTCCAATGTCGTCAAGATGAATGTCGAAGATCCGGCCATGCTGGCCGACCGGGTGGCTTCGGCCTTCCATTTCTCGCTCGCCGCCAAGCAGGAGATTCTCGAAGCGGTCGCTCTCGAGCTTCGCTACGACCGCTTGCTCTATCATCTGAACACCGAGCTGGCTCGTGTCACGACACTGCTGAATATCAATGAAAACGTCAAACAGCGGATCAAGGAAGAACAGCAGCGCTACTTCCTTCGCCAGCAGCTGCACGAGATCAAACGGCAGCTGGGGGAGGATTTCGCGGAGGAGCGCGAAGCATCCCGCTTCCGTCAGGCTGTCAAAGACTCGCCGAATCTGCCGGCCGAAGTTGTCTCGCGGGCAACGATCGAGATCGATCGCCTCGGGCAGCTCTCACCGGCCTCGGCCGAATACGGTGTCACGCGTAACTATCTCGACTGGCTTCTGAACCTGCCCTGGAATATCACCCGTCCGTCGCAGATCGACATGAAAGAAGTCGAGCGCGTCCTGACCACCGACTACTACGGCCCGGTCAGCCTCAAAGAGCAGATCATGCAACGACTGTCGGTGCGCAAGCTGCTCGGCGGCAACGACGAAGGCCCGACTTTGTGTCTGGTTGGTGCGCCGGGAACGGGGAAGGCTTCGTTGTCCAAGGCTATCGCCAAGGCGCTGGGCAAGGAATTCATACGGATTTCGGTCGGGGGAATCGACGATGTCGCCGAACTGCGCGGCCACCCGCGGACATTCCTCGGCGCTTACCCTGGTCGTATCGTGCGAATGCTCCGCGAAGCCAGCACCTGTGATCCGCTGGTACTGATCGAAGATATCGACTATTTCAACCTCGAGAACGACGCCACCATCAATATGGCGCTGCTGGAGGTGATCGACTCCCGACGCAACTCGCGTTTCCTCGATCACTACATCGGTGTTCCTTTCGATCTCAGCAAAGTGCTGTTCATCTGTTCGGTCCGCTCCTACGAAGAGATTCCTGAGCAGTTTGTGCCTCGCCTGGAGATTCTGGATCTGCCGGGATATATCGAGCGCGAGAAGATCGTTATCGCCAAGAAGTACATCATCCCGAAAGTGCTCAAACGGCACGGTCTGTTGAAGTCCGAGGTCAAAGTAGCGGATAAGATGCTCTCACGGATCATTACCGGCTACACGCAGGAGGCCGGTCTGCTCGGCTTCTCGCAGCAGATAGAGAAGATTTGCCGCAAGGTCGCGCTTGAGAAGGCCGAGTCCAAAAAGACATCGTGGGTCATTAACGAGAAAAGCATCGATTCGTATCTCGGAACCACCCTGTTCATTCCGGAGAAGGCCGAGAATATGCCGGAGATTGGTATTGCCACCGGCCTGGCCTGGACCGGCTCCGGCGGCGAGTTGATGTTCATCGAAGCGCTGAAGATGAAGGGGGAGGGGCAGATCATCACGACCGGTTCGCTCGGTGAAGTGATGCGCGAGTCGATTATCGCCGCACACTCCTACGTCCGTTCCAAAGCGGACATGCTCGGTATAGACTTCAGCGACTTCAACGATTTCGATATTCACGTCCACTTCCCGTCGGGCGCCATTCCCAAAGACGGTCCCTCGGCGGGCGCCACGGTTTCGCTGGTAATTGCATCGGTGATGTCCGAGCGGCCGATTCGCAACGACATGGCGATGACCGGTGAAGTCACCCTTCGCGGTCGCGTTCTGCCGGTGGGGGGGATCAAGGAGAAAGTATCTGCAGCCTACCGGGCGGGTATCCTTCACGTCGCCATGCCCAAAGAGAACGCCAAGGACATCAAGGACTTACCGAGAGAGATTCTCCGCAAAACCAAATTCTACTATATCGAACGCGTCGACGAGCTGTTTGAACTCTGCCTGCTTGATTTCACCCCGTCGAGTTTCACACTCGAGAAGATTTTCGCCGAAGAAATCGCTCGTGCCAAGCGCAAGAAGAAGAAAACCACCGCCCGAAAGACCCCGGCCGCGGCCGCCAAATCGAAACGTCGATCCAAGTAGTCCGTATCGGACCACCACCCTCACACGCACGTCGCCCCATTAGCTTCTGACTAGACCTCTATTAACCGCTTGACACATCCCGACATGCCGGATATTTTGCGAGTGGATACTGGTCCTACGGTTCCAGCGCATTACATCACACTGTCCGAGATCGACGACGATTCTAAAGCGTGACAACTTACCTGAGAGTGTCCGAAACGAAGTACGTCAAACAGACATTTTCCGATTCATGGTGCGGCGCCGGACGACGGCGCATAGTTCCGCACCGGGGGTAACTGCAAATCCACACGGTCAGTCATACAGGCATGGAGGCAAGGATGAGAAAGAGGTTGTTCACAGTAGTAGTGTGTCTGCTGATGCTTACGGCAATTTCAGCGCAGGCGCAGTTTGTTCAGGATGACGATGATTTTGGCGTTGCAGACACTCTGGATATGGTGCTTTCGGTTGCTCCCGATGCAACCACCAATCAGCTGAAGGTGCAGTTCGACCTGTGGGCGTTCAACGACAGCAACGAGGTTGTCGGCGCGACCATGGGCTTCGGGTGGGATAACAGCAACCTGCAGATGGACAGTGCGTCCGCATCGCAGCTGGTCAAGGACGCCTTCACGCTGGTCCTCACCGTCTATAAGAACAACAACCTGACGACGACGAATAACGATCAGCAGTTCAATCTGGCAGGCACGCGGTCGTTCGGCAATCCGGGCATTTTGCCCGATCCTAACCGCCGGCGGTGGGCATCGTATTACTTCACCCTGTCGAGCTGGAATCTCGCCGACTCCATTGTGCTCGACACCAACACGTACTCGCAGTCGGTGACGTATCAGTTCGGTAATGTCGACGCTTCGACATACAAGCCGTACTGGACCGGTCCGGAGATTGTTCGCGATACCGCGCTGCCGTCGAATCTGGTTCTGTCCGAAGACACGTTGTTTTACGCCGCGGAAGAAGGCGGCCCGTTTCCGACCGCGCAGACGTTTGACGTGACGTCCGACAACGCTCCGCTGGCCTTCACGCTCGTTGAGAATGCGCCGTGGATCATCAAGTCACCGTCGTCGGGGACCACGCCACAGACAGTGAATGTATCTATCAATACGACTGCACTGCCGGCGGGAATCTACTTTGATTCGATCGAGGTTCAGTCCGCCGCGGCCGGTAACTCGCCGCAGTTCGTGTATGTTCAGCTCGACCTGCAGCAACCGCCGCCGGTGTTGTCGGTCAATCCGACGTCGTTCATTTTCAACGCCGTCGCGGGTGGGAGCAACCCTCCGACTCAGAACCTGCATATCGCGAACACGGGCGGTTCGACGTTGGACTGGACCGCCACCAACAGCCAGGCCTGGTTGCAGTTGATTCCCGGCTCGGGTGTGGGTGACGGCGACGTCACCGTTTCGGTTGACATAACCGGTCTCACGTTTAATACGTACTACGATACGATTGTCGTGAGTGATCCCAATGCGACCAACTCCCCGCGTCGCGTTCCGGTGACCCTGACGGTTGGCTCGGACCTTCCGATCTTGGCGGCCGACTCCGCGTTTAACTACATCGTCGTCGATCTCCCCGAAGCCACACCCCCGTCGCGAGACTTCACCATCTTCAACGATGGTGCGGGAGCGATGACCTTCACGATTGTCAACAGCTCTTCCCGCATAACCTTGTCCGATACGGCAGGGACGGCGCCGTTTACGATCACGGCGAGCTTCGATGTGGTTGGCGAAGGAACCAACGGTCAGAATATCTACGACACGCTGTGGGTGTCGTCACCGGAGGCGATCAACTCACCCTTCCCGATCGTCTTCCAGTTCCACTTCATCGATGTCCCGGCGCGCGTGGTTGCAACTCCCGGGACCCTGACGTTCAACGTCTACGAGTGCACGTCGGCTGGTCAGATCTCCACTATGGCGCAGAACTTCAACGTGATCAACGGCGGTGGCGACAACCCGATGATTGCGTTCCTGGTGTACGAGTCCGATCTCTTTACGGTCAATCGGGACACGGTCGTTGCTCCCGGCTCGTTTACGGTGACGCCGAGCATCATCAACCAGCCGGCCGGTACCTATCTCGACACCATTCTGGTCGGTGCGCAAAAGGCTATCAACAGCCCGGACACGATCTTCATCGTGTATAACCTCCTCGAAGGTACCGAACCGCCGATCATCCGCCTGAGCAAGACGTTGTTCATCGAACCGATCAAGAAGGATGCCGGGCCGGTGTCGATTTCCGGATTCGAAGTGACCAACCTCGCCAACGGGTGCATGGACTGGTACCTGCAGGAAGATTGCCCGTGGGCGTTCCCGAGCGATACGTCCGGTGAGGTGGGTGAGCGTGTTGAACTGGTCTTTGACCCGACCGGTTTCCCGCGCGGCGAGTATCAGGATACGATCTACGTCTATGCCGACGGCGCTTCGAACGAACCGCAGCTGGTCCGAATGATCTTGCGGGTGTGGGATCGCAATGGCGACGTCAACTGGGACGGTCAGCTTGACCTTTCCGATCTGTTCTATCTGGTCAAGTACCTCTTCCAGGGAGGGCCGTGGCCGCTTCCGGAGTTCATAGTGGGCGACGTCAACTGCGACAACCAGGTCGACCTCTCCGATATCGTCTACCTGGCCAACCACCTCTTTCTCCAGGGACCGGCTCCTTGTGGGAACCCGTTCAAATAGTGTCGCATAGTTGAGTGTTTCTTTAGCGCCGCCCCGTCCGCCAACGGGGCGGCGCCTTCTTTTGGGGGTCGACGGGGAGATCTGGCGGGCGTAGCAGCGGTTGTTTTTTGGTTGCATTTAGGGGGGAATCGGGTATCATATCGCCGTTAGCCCGGGCTCATCGTTTACCTCTCGACGAGATCATGTAATGCGTCAGGAAAACAGAGTACGTACTTTTCATATATCGACTTACGGCTGTCAGATGAACCTGGCGGACTCTTCGACGCTGGCTTCGACCCTCACCACACGAGGCTATCGGAGAGTTGCCGATGAGTCCGATGCCGACCTGATCATTCTGAATACCTGCTCGGTGCGCGAGAAAGCCGAGGACCGGGTTTACGGTCGGTTGGGGGAGATCTACAAGTTCAAGAAACAGAAGCCCCATCTCAAAGTCGCCGTTGTCGGCTGTATGGCACAACGGCTCGGCCAGGATCTCGTGGATCGCGTTCCGCATGTCGACTACGTGCTTGGCACCGATCGGGTTTTCGAACTTCCGGACGTTCTCGAGGGTCGCGAAGGTACTTCGGCGATCATGACCGCTTTCGGCCATGAAAACATGGATGGGATCGAACCGATCAAAGAGAAGCCGTGGTCGGGCTTCATCACGATATCGCGTGGTTGCGACAACTACTGCACGTACTGCATCGTGCCGTTCGTCCGCGGGCGGGAGCGGGAGCATTCGGCGGACTATATCGTCGACGCCGCTCGCAAGATGGCCGACGAAGGTGTTGTTGAGTTGACCCTGCTCGGGCAAAACGTCAACAGCTACAAGTACGAAGAGACCGACTTTCCGGATCTGCTGCGGCGAGTTGCCCGCGAGTCGGGCATCCCGCGCCTTCGCTACATGACCTCACATCCGAAGGATCTGTCGAGGAAGCTGGTACAGGTCATGGCCGAGGAACCGAAAATCATGCCGCACATCCACCTGCCGTTGCAGTCGGGCGCCAACCGGATTCTCAATCGCATGGGACGGATATACACGATCGAGCACTATCTGAAGATTATTGATCATATTCGCGCGGCCCTGCCGTATGTGGCAATCACCACCGATCTTATTGTCGGCTTCCCGTCGGAAACCGAAGAGGAATATGAAGCCACGCTGGCCGCCGTGAAACAGGTGGGCTACGACTCAGCGTTCATGTTCCGGTATTCCGTACGGCCGGGCACGACCGCAGCCCGCTATGCCGATGACGTCCCCGAGGAGGACAAGATTCGCCGCCTCAACAAGCTGATCGCTTTGCAGCAGGAGATCTCCTACGAGCGCAATCAGCGGGAAATCGGCGAGGTTCGGTGGGGGCTGGTTGAAGGACACTCGCGCCGCAGTAAAGATCGGATGCGCGCGCGCACGGAGGGCAACAAGACGGTTCTGTTCCCGGCGGGTGACATCAGCCCGGGGAGCGTGGTGCCGATTCGCATCACCGCCGCCGACGCTTTCACGCTTCATGGAGAAATTGCCGAGGTGCATTGATGCCTGAAATTCTGTCCGCGCTTCTGGCGCCGACCATCGCAATCGTCGCAGTCGTGTTTATACTGATACGACTGCGTTTTTTTTCCGATGATCATCCCGACGGTCGCTATTTGTTCGTGTTCGGCGGCGTGCTGGTGATCGCCTCGGCCTTCTGGCAGACCGTCAAGCTCAGTGACCAGTACGAGTCTTGGTTTATTCCGGCCGCCTACGGTTACATAGATATCAGTCAGATTCTCGCGCTGGCTCTGGGCGTTGTCCTCATCGCGGCGGCACTGGCCCTGTATCACGATTTTTGGCAGACCGATCGCGAAGCGATTGTCGAACAGCAGGGGAAACTCAGTATCCTCGAGCAGCTTCAGGAAGACGCCCGCCAGCCCTATCAGGTGATCGACCTGCTTTCGATGGGCCTTCGCGAAATCCTGCTGCAATGGTCGGAGTGCTCCGGTGTGGTCTTCCTGGTGCATCGCGAGCGGCGGCAATTCGTCCTGATCGATTCTTCGCGCCTCGACAAACAGGAAACGGCGCTGATGGAGTACCTGCCGCTCCGAAGGAACGCTGTCGCCGAAGCGCTTGACGATGGCCGTCCGGTGATCGGCGGCTCCTTCACGTTCGTCGACAGAAACGGCAAGAGCGTCCCGTCGCGCTTCAAGTCTTCGCTGGTGCTGCCGCTTGTCTCCGGAATGGAGAAGCTGGGCGGCATCCTGCTTCTTTCCGAAGAGGACCGGTTATTCAGCCGCAACGACATCAAGATTCTCGCCCCGGTCGCGGGATGGCTGGCCGAACGGGCCCGGTCGGCGCGACTGAGTCGCGAGCTCTCGGGGGTGCGACATTCTCTCGAAGAGAGTCAGGCGATAGCCTCGGATTTGACCGGACGTCTTTCCACCGCCTCGCAGGCTCTCGGCGCCGATGAGCCGGTCTCGGCGTTTTGCCGGGCCCTGGTAGGGTTGGCAGACAGCCAGTCGGTGCATCTGTGCGGCATTCGACACGGGAATCTCGCGATCCACGGCGGCAGTGAACCGCTTCGCGAACTCTCGGACAACTTCCGCACCGCCCTGGTGGGTGCGCTCGATCGCCGCAAGCCGCTCATTCTGAATCAGGAAGCGGTCGATGAGTCGGGTGGCTCGCACATCGTATCGTCGACTCTGGTCTATCCCGTGCCCGAGAGCGAGGGACGCGACGCGCTTCTGCTGCGCAAAGAGGCGCCCCCGTTTGTCATCGACGACTCTGCGCTGAAGCGGCTTGATCTCTTCTCGCGGTTGGCGTCGCTCGCGTTAAAACGCACCGACAACCGCCGTCTCGATCTCGCCCGTCGCATCGGATTCGACAAGGTCCTGCATCTGCTTACTACCGAAGAAACCGGCGACACGCCCGCGGAAGCACTGGCGTACTTCGCCCGTCAGGTGGCCGACATCATCCCGAAAAACACGCTCGCCGTTACGATGGTGCGTGAAGAGCGCGGACTGCTTCGCTCCGATCGCTCCATTCGATGCGACCTCTCCGGTGCTGAGATTGAAATCCAGCCGGGGGAGGGATCGTTCGGTCGGAGCATAGCCGAAGGACGTCCGCTGTTTGTAGGTGGGGCGCGCAAGATAACGGCTGAGTATTCGAGTTATCGTTCCGATGTCCAGACGGCGCTGGCCTCGATCGGGGGAGAGCGCGGGGTGCCGGATCTCCTGGCAGTGTGTCCGATCAGTCAGCTCGAAGGGCCACTGGGTGTGGTCGGGTTCTTCTTTTACGATGTGGCAGCCGACCAACTGAGTGAACTGCAGCGCCTGGTTACGCTTGCGACCGGACTGTTCTCGCTGAGACTCGGTGTCCTATCAGTACAGCGGCGATCATTGGCGGTCGAAGCGCAGCGTATCGGGAAGGGTGCTCCGGGGGATCTGGTCAACCGGGTCAACAATTTCCTGTCGGCGATTATGGCCTCGGCCGAGTTGACCGCTGCCCGCGACGATCTGCCGGGCGACGCCCGGCGACAGGTCAAGAGCATCGTGGCCGAGACGGAGCAGCTGGCGACGCTGGTCAAACGGGCTTTCTCCGGGCTGACGTCGAAAGTTGAGTCGGAGAGCAGCGTAGAAGAGCCGGGGGGTGGCCTGTCCGAGCAGATCAATCAGGTTCTCGACGAAACCCGCATCTCCGGAAACGTCTACATGGCCGGGGGGCGACCGCGAGAAATCGATCTCCAGCTTGAGACGACCGCCAGTACTTCGCTGGCCGCCTCGGATATCCGGGGGCTTTTCGAAGGCGCTGTGAATCGTTTTGCCACCATGTCGAAAGACGATGAGACCATCTCGGTGGCGGTTTACCAGGAGGGAGACTACGTCTATCTCGACCTCTCCCGCCATCCCAGCAACTTTCCACCGGTGAAGCAGGTGGCACGGTTCGGTGAATACCGACCGGCCTCGCAGGCCCTCCGAGAGCGTCCGGGAGACGTGTTTCTCGATAAGGTCAAGGATGAGCCGTGCTTCTACGCCCTCGACCGGCACAGCGATACGCCTGCTTTTCTGTCATTCAAATTCCCGCTTGCCGCGACACGCCCTCCATCGTCCGCTGCACCGACAGTGCAGAACCCGGGGACGTTTTCCGTGCTGGCCATCGACGACGAGTCGATAATCCTCGATCTGGTTGCCGCCATGTGCCAGTCGCTGGGATATGAGGCCGCCACCGCTCGTTCCGGCGAAGAAGGTCTCACCCTGGCCCGGAACCGACGGTTCGACCTGGTTCTCACCGATCTGGCCATGCCCGGTCTTTCCGGGCTGGATGTCGGTCGCGAGCTGCAGGCGCTTTATCCCGGTCTACCCGTGGTTCTTGTTACGGGCTGGCAGGCGTCGGTCGACCAAGCTGACCTGGACAGGGCCGGCATTTCGTTTGTCCTCTCCAAGCCGTTCCGCATGGAGCAGCTGACCGATATTATTCAGTCAATTGCGGCACAAAAAAACTGATTATCGACAAAATCCGGCCACACTTCCGTAAGGCATTTCTCCCCATCCGCCGACAATTCGATATAAGCGACAAGGATGGGGTTCATATGGATAAGTTGACAATTTTAGACCAGATTCAGAAGAGTCAGGACCTGCTCTCGATGCCGCAGGCCATTTCAGAGATTCTGGGGGAGATGGACAAACCGGATTTCTCAAACGATGCGCTGGCCAGGATCATCCTCAAGGATTCCTCCCTGACCGCTCGAATCCTGCAGCTGGCAAACTCGCCGTTCTATCACCGACTCACCGATATCAGAAACGTAGGCCAGGCGATCCAGGTGCTCGGTTCCACTACGGTGAAATGCCTCGCCCTGTCGTCATCGATTCTCAATCCGTCGATACTCGAAAAGTCATCGGGACTCAATGTCAAAAATTTCTTTTCGTCGGTCCTGACGGTCGCGGCCGGGGCGGAGAAGATCGCCAAGGAAGTCGGCTACAAAGCGCCCGATGTTGCGTTCATCTCCGGACTGCTCCACCATGTGGGGATCCTGTTCTTCATTCATCATTATCCCGGTGAATACCGTCGGATCATCAAGCATCAGGTCAAGGCCGTAAATCTGCTGGACGCCGAACAGGAAGTGTTCGGGATTGATCACACCGAGATCGGATTTCAGCTCTGCACTCGTTGGAACCTTCCCAGGGAGATGATCCAAGCGGTACGCGATCACCATTCGTTCAGCAATGTCGCCGGCGGCGGAGTCCTCCAGAATTGCCTTCGACTGGCCAGTCTCCTGGCCCCCGATGCGGTCTCGACCTTCGAGGCTGACATGGAGGATCGTATCACCCGGGTGAATGTGGTGGCCGACGCTTTGGAACTGGAGAAGGAAACGGTTGACGAGATATCATCGTCACTCATGAGCGACACCCTTCGCATCGCCGAGTACCTTGCGATCGACATCGGATCGATCGAAGAAGTCATTACCCGGGCCAACAAGGAAATCTGGCGTACGTATCTGATGGTCGAGAATCTCTTCAAGGAGCGGCAGGAGCTCTCGGCGAAACTGCTTCACGAGGAGCGGGCGAGAGGCGCCATTCTGTCCAAGAACATCGCCATCGCCACCATGTCTCACTACTTGAACAACGCCACCATGGCCGTCTACGGCCGCGCGCAGATCATGCGCAAGTGGCTGGAAAGCGGCGACAACGACAAGCTGCTGGACAAAATGCCGCTCACCCTCGATGTGATCGAAAATGCCGTCCGGAAGATCAAAGCGGTACTGCTGGAGATCAAGGAGATATCGCCTATCGACGAGGTCAAATTCTACGACATGTCGCAGGCGATGAATCTCGATGAACGGATAGCCAGGAGAATGGCGAAAATGGACGAGGAGTCCGATCTCGTGCTGCCGGAGGAAGCGGCCGACGTCCACACCGTGTGACACTCCGGCTTGCGCGAAGGCAGGCATTTCCGTACCATCGCATCATGATTACCTACCTGACGTCGGGAGAATCCCACGGTCCGCAGTTGACCGCGATTATCGACGGTCTCCCGGCCGGGCTGCCGATAGACCCGGAACATCTCGCCTTTCAGATGGCGCGCCGCCAGAAGGGGTATGGCCGGGGAGGACGGATGAAGATCGAGACCGATGCGGTCGAGGTCGTCTCCGGCGTCCGCCACGGCAGGACCCTGGGCAGCCCCGTAACGCTGATCATCAAGAATCGCGACTGGGAGAACTGGGTCAACATCATGGACCCGTTCAAGAAGCTCCCCGATGAACTGCATCTTCGCGAACAGAAACTCGCGCACCAGACAACCCGCCCTCGCCCCGGCCACGCCGACCTCTCTGGCGGTATCAAATACGATCACCACGATCTGCGAAACGTGCTCGAACGCGCCTCGGCCAGAGAAACCGCGGCCCGTGTCGCGGTCGGCTCGATCTGTCGGCAGTTGCTGGAGCACTTCGATATTCGGTTCGCGTCGCATGTGGTGCAGATCGGATCCGTGAAACTCGACCGCGCCGCCTACTCGCTCGACAACATCGAGAGGATCGTCGAGTTATCCGAAGCCTCCGAGGTGCGTTGTGTCGTCCCTGATGTTGAAGCGAAGATGATCGAGGCTATCCGCGCGGCAAAAAAGAGCCGCGATTCGCTCGGCGGCATTGCCGAGGTAATCGTGGTCGGCCTCCCCGTTGGTCTCGGCGGCTACTCGCAGGGAAAGCACCGCCTCGACTCCCGATTGGTCGGCGCCCTTATGTCGATTCCGTCGGCGAAAGCTGCTGAGATAGGAATCGGATTCGAAGCGGCGTCTATGCTCGGCTCCGAGGTCCACGACGAGTTGTTCTACCATCCCGACGGTGATCCGAAAAAGAAACGCTTCGTACGCAAAACCAACCGGGCGGGCGGAATCGAGGGAGGCATCACGACCGGTGAAGCGCTGATCCTTCGGGTCGCGGTCAAGCCTATCTCGACACTGAACCGGCCTCTTCGAACCGTTGATGTCGTCAGCAAGGAGCCGGCTGAGGCGATGGTGGAGCGCACCGACAACTGTGTGGTGCCGGCGGTTGGGGTTATCGGCGAAGCGGTCACCGCGATTGAGCTGGCCGATGAGTTCCTGTCGAAATTCGGGTCGGACAATCTGGCCGAGATCGAACGCAACTACCGGTCGTTCCTCGATACCGAGTACTGATCTTTTCGCACCGCTGGCCCTTCGGCAAAATTAGTTGCATCGTTATGTCTTCCTGCCTACGTTGTAACAGCTTACAGATTCGTGTTACAACATAAGGAGCAGCTATGAACTTGCTGGTTGCTGCCGGTGCTCCACAGGAAGCAGCGGTTGACACTCTGGTACTTCTTGTCCCTTCGTTCGAGGAAATCACCCACAAGACCCTGCAGGCCCTGGATGCCGCGACCGACGGTACCCTGACATCGTTGTACGATATCGAGGAGTTCCGCGGCAAAGAGGGCGAAAGCGTCGCTCTTTTCCGGCCGTCGGGATTCGTCGCCCGTCGGGTCATTTGTCTCGGTCTGGGTGCGGCCAAAGAAATCAACGCCGATTCATTCCGGCGTGCTATGGGACGTGCCTCGCGCATGAAAGCTATCCGCTCGGTTGAGACGGCGGCCGTCTATCTCGAAAAGCCGTATGTCGACAGCGCCAACGCCGGAGCGATTGCGGAGGGCTACCTGCTGGGCTCGTTTAAGATGCTGAACTACAAGACCGGCGAGGAAAACGTCGCTGATCTGAAGCTGCAGTCGCTTACGATTCTCACCGACCAGAAGCAGTCGGTGAAGAAACTCCAGGGCGCCGCTGAGCGTGGACGGGTGATCGCCGAGGGACAGATTCTGGCTCGCCGTCTGTCCGCCACTCCGGCCAACGACCTCACGCCGAAAAAATACGCTGAAGAAGCCAGACGGCTGGCGAAGGAATTCGGATTCGAGTGCAAGGTGCTCGACGAAAAGGCCATCGCCAAAGAGAAGATGGGTGGGCTGCTGGCTGTCTCTCAGGGCTCGGCCGAGCCGCCGCGCTTTCTGGTTCTCGAGCACAAGGGCCGTTCGGATAAGCAGAAGCCGATCGTACTGGTCGGCAAGGGCGTGACCTTCGACGCCGGAGGTATCTCGCTGAAGCCTGCCGCCAACATGCACGAGATGAAGCAGGACATGACCGGGTCAGCGGTAGTGGTGGCGACAATCGCCACGGCGGCCAGACTGGGAATCGCCCGCAACATCGTCGGTTTGATTCCAATGACCGAAAACCTGCCCTCGGGTACCGCCGTCAAGCCGGGTGATATCATCACCATGCGCAAGGGCAAGACGGTCGAGATCATCAACACCGACGCCGAAGGGCGTCTGATTCTCGCCGATGCGCTCGATTATGCCAACAACTTTGAACCGCAGGCGGTGATCGATATCGCCACGCTGACCGGCGCCTGCCTGTTCATTCTCGGCTATGCCGGAGCGCCGATCGTCGGCAACAATGCCAATCTGATGAATCTCATTCGCGGCGCCTCTGACTCCACCGCCGAACGAGTCTGGGAGATGCCGCTCTGGGATGACTTCCGCGATGCCATGAAGTCCGATATCGCCGACCTCCAGAACTCGGGCGGCCGCCCGGCCGGGACACTGACCGCTTCGGCGTTTCTCGAAAACTTTATCGGCGACTGGCCCTGGGCGCATATCGACATCGCCTATATGGACCTCGAACCAAAGGGAACGGCCTACACCCCCAAGGGGGCCTCGGGGTTCGGTGTCCGGCTCCTGACCGAGTTGCTGTCGAATTGGAAGAAGGTGTAAGGCCGTAGGGCAGGTCTGTCTTCAGACCTGCCATCGTCCGGCGAGTTCGAATGCGGACCAGCCCTGCGGGTTCGCCCGGCACACGGTATTCGGCCCCCACCCGAGACGGGTGGGCTACAGGGCGTATGGACGGGCGGGCTATGGGGTGGTGATTCTCTTCCGGCAGGTCTGAAGACAGACCTGCCCTACTGACTACCATGTCCCAATCTAACGAACACAAGAAGACCGGCCACGTGCGTGGCCGGTCTTTTCTTATCTATCGCTGTAGGTGTGCTATCACTTTTTCGGCGCGTTGGACCAGGCCGGCGCGCGATCGTTGCCGGGGACGGTGATCCGACGAGCCTGATTCCCGGTGATATCGCAGATCCACACCGAACCATCGGTGGTCGCGAATGTCAGCCACTTGGAATCGGGGGAGAAGCTTGGCGCCAGTGCATGGGGGTAGACATTGACCGGCGGTGACCAGACGAGGTAGTGCTTGCTCAGGTCGGAAGTTGCAATATAAATCCCTGGATTGGTCATGTCGTTCAATACATATGCCAGCCACTTACCGTCGGGAGCAAAGGACGGCGCGACGCGTCTCATGTTGCTGCTCGACAGCACTCGTACGCTGTCCAGTGACACCATGAATCCGTCGCGGTTGAGCACGGCGAGTCCCTGCGGCTTGAGGTCGAAGAAGTGGACGAACGCGATGTCGCCGGTCTTGGAGTTCATGCTGGGGTTCATCAGGAACTCCGACATGTTCTGCCAGTCCTTGCGGAGCACCTGCACGTTACCGCCGTCCTCATCGCAGATAGCGACCTGGTAGTTCGGCATATCCGCATCGACCCGGTTGGCGTTCATGTCCTTGGTGTAGATGATCGATCCGTCGGGCTGCCATTCCGGGTCCCGGCTGCCGAGACCGTCGGTAAGTCGAAGCCACCACATCCGGTTGCCGTTGTCAACCGAGTCAAGATACGCCAGAAACAGATCGTACACCTTGTGGCGGCCGCCGAGCATATCGGGGCCCTTGAGGTCGACCTGACCGCTTCGAGTGAATACGATTTTGCGGTTGTCGGGGGAGAAGCTCATGCGCCCGTCAGCGTTGGTGACTTCGCTCACCATCTGCTGCTGGGAGCCGTCGGCGTTCATTACCCAGACATTGCCTCCCCGGTTGAAGGCAATCTGACCGGTCGGCTGGCCGATCTTCCCGGCCAGCTCGGCGGGGAGGGTCTCCTGGGCGGAGATCACTCCCGTCGAGGCAAATACCAATGTCAGAACAAGGGCAATACGAATCGTAAGCCGAGTGTGTCTCGTTATGCGCACAATACTTCTCCGTTGTTGGCGTCAGTGATTTCCGCCAAGATATTCGATTGATGTCGCCCGGTCAAGGATCGGACGGTGAAGTATGCGCATCTGCTACCAGCTGAAATAGCGCTTCAATTCGATCTTGCCGCGGATACCCGACAGCGCCAGATCGACCCGACCATCCTCGGTGTTGTCGTAGGTGGCGACGATTTCTTCGTCCTGAGCATTATACCACGCAACATTGTTGAAGTTCAGGTAGAGATAGCTCATGTCGATACCGACCGCCATGTTCCAGAAGTTGACCGGATAATCAACACCGGCGCCGATCGAGAAGGCGGGAGCCGTCCCGGCGAACTTCTCATTGCCCTGCACCGACGTCGAGGTCGACAGGTTCAGATTCTGGTATTCCGGGAAGAGATCCCAGGAGACGCCGTAGAATCCGACCGATGCGTTCACGCGGACACAAAGCTTGGTCAACAGGTTTTCCGTCGTCGGCGGATTCATCAGGTAGTACTGGAACCCGGTGTAGGCGCCGTAGACCGTGACTTCACTGGTCGGATCGGTGATTATTGTCGGGGTGCCGCCGGCCGGTGTATAGGTGAAATCACCGGACAGGCTCGTACCCTGTTTCAGCCAATACTCGCCGCCCAGGAACCAGGCGTACTTGTTCTTGAAAACGACACCGAAATCGGCGCCGAACGAGAAGGCCTGATCCAGCCAGGCAACTTCGCCGCCCTCGAGCGAGGTCGAGATGTTGGTGGCGAAATCATTGTAGTCGTTGTGGCGATTAATCCGGTTACCGGTGAAGTGCAGCGACGCCCAACCCAGCTTGGATACGTGCTTCTTTTCGGTCTTCTGCAGGTAGCGGTTGATAATATCCTGCTCGGTTTCCTGAGAATAGACAACCGGCGCGGCTATAGCCAGAATCAGCGCGCTGACGAGAAACAACTTCGCGAAACGCATATTTCCTCCTCGGAGATGTTTTTTGCCCTTGTTCTATAGGTTTATCGGAATTCCGGCGGGCTCGCTTGACGGGAAATTGGGCCCGATCTCCACAAAAAAACGGGGCGGGAAAGCCCGCCCCGTGGAAGGTGCGTAAGAGTAGCTGAGACTACCGGTTACTTGCCGGCAAGTTTCGTGTAGTCCATGCCCGCCAGCTGGCTGTAGAGATTCCAGCGGCGTTTGCAGTCCTGCTTGCCCAGTTCGAGCAGCATCCCGGCTCTTTCCGGATCCTGGGCCTTGAGGGTCCGGAACCGGTTCTCGGCGTAGACGTACTCCTCGAGCGGGATCGAGGGCTCCTTGCTGTCGAGAATCAGCGGGTTTTTGCCCTGATCGATAAGCGCCGGGTTGTAGCGATAGAGCAGCCAGTGTCCGCTCTTGACCGCCAGGTCCTCATGGGCCATACCCTTTGACATGTCGATACCGTGAGCGATACAGTGACCGTAGCAGATCAGCAGCGACGGTCCCGGATACGCCTCCGCTTCCGCCATCGCCTTCACCGCCTGGTTATGGCTGGAGCCAATCGCGATCTGGGCGACATAGACGTTGCCGTAGGACATCATCATCAGGCCCAGGTCCTTTTTACCCAGCGGCTTGCCGGCAGCGGCAAACTGCGCCGTGGAACCACGCGGGGTGGCTTTCGACATCTGGCCGCCGGTATTGGAGTAGACCTCGGTGTCGAGCACCAGGACGTTGACGTCCATGCCCGAAGCCAGCACGTGGTCCAGACCGCCGAAACCGATATCGTAGGCCCAGCCGTCACCGCCGATAATCCAGACCGACTTGCGGACGAGGAAGTCGGCGACGCTCTTGAGTGCCGCTACCTTCTCGTTGCCGTTCATCGATTCCAGTTTCTTCTTCAGAATCGTAACGCGTTCGCGCTGTTTCTCAATCCCGGCCTGCTCGGTCATGTCGGCGTTGACGATCTCATCGTACATGTCCGGAACCAGTTCCTTGACCAGTTCGCGAGCGTATTCGGTGAGCTTGTCGGCCGTCAGACGCATACCAAACCCGAACTCAGCGTTGTCTTCGAACAGCGAGTTGGACCAGGCCGGCCCGCGACCGTCGGAACGCTGACAGTAGGGAGTGGTGGGCAGGTTGCCGCCGTAGATGGAGCTGCAGCCGGTGGCGTTGGCGCACAGGGCACGGTCGCCAAACAACTGGGTCATCAGCTTGATGTACGGTGTCTCACCGCAGCCGGCGCAGGCGCCGGAGAACTCAAACAGCGGACGAACGAACTGCGAGCCCTTGGGCGTGGTCGGTTTGTAAATGCTCGGATCGGTCTCTGGCAGCTCGTCCACGAAGAAGCGGAAGTTTTCCCGCTCCTGCTCGCGGATCGGCGCCTGCGGCGCCATATTGATAGCCTTGAAGTCGGTCTTGTTGCCGTCGGCGTCTTTCTTGACCGCCGGGCAGGCGTTGACACAAACTTCACAGCCGGTACAGTCTTCCGGCGCGACCTGCAGGGCATAATACATGCCTTCGTACGGCTTGGTCATCGCCTTGGTATATCTGAAGGTCTCCGGCAGCTTGGGAATCCATTCCTCGGTGAACAGCTTCGGCCGAATCGCCGCGTGCGGGCACACCAACGAACATATATTGCACTGAATGCAGATGTCCGTCTCCCAGACCGGGATTTCGACAGCGATGTTTCGTTTCTCCCACTTGGTGGTGGCAGTCGGATACGTGCCGTCGTCCGGGAACGCCGAGACCGGAAGGCCCTCGCCGCGACCGGCGATCATCTCCGCCGTGACGGACTTGACGAAGGTGGGGGCGAAATCCGGAACGATAGCCGGCATGACCGTGCTGCTGGTGATCTTCTTCGGATAGGCAACCTCGTGCAGGTGGGCCTGCGCGCCGTCGACCGCCGAGAAGTTCATATTGACGACCTTCTCACCCTTCGCGCCGTAGGTCTTGACGATGGCGTCTTTGATTGCCTTGATCGCTTCGTCCTTCGGCAGAATGTCGGAAATGAGAAAGAAGGCGGTCTGCATGATCATGTTGATACGCGCCCCGAGGCCAAGCTCCTTGGCCAGTGAGACGGCGTCGATCACCCACAGCTTCGCGTCCCTGTCCAGCATCTGCTGCTGAACTTCCTTCGGCAGGCTGTCCCACACCTTGTCCGGCGGTTCCATCGTGTTCAGAAGAAACGTCCCGCCCTTGACCAGTTTGCCGACCATGTCATATCGTTCGAGGAACGAGGGATTGTGGCAGGCGACGAAATTGGCGTTGCGGATCAGGTACGGCTTCTGGATCAGGTTTTTGCCGAACCGCACGTGCGAGACAGTCACCGCGCCGGCCTTTTTCGAGTCGTACACGAAATAGCCCTGCGCGAAATAGTCGGTGTTTTCACCGATGATCTTGATCGAGTTCTTGTTGGCGCCAACTGTACCGTCGGCACCCAGTCCGAAAAACAGACCGCGGAAGTTCTTCCCCTCGATATCAAACGAATAGTCGACATCGAGCGAGGTCCCGGTCACGTCGTCGACAATGCCGACCGTGAAGTGGTTTTTCGGACGGGCCGCTTCGAGGTTCGTGAATATCGCCTTGACCATCGGCGGGTTGAACTCGGCCGAGCCGAGACCATACCGACCACCGACAATCACCGGGTGCTTGGCGAACGGCGCCGTGCCGTTTTCGAGCGCTTCGGCGATAGCCGACTGGACGTCGGTGTACATCGGCTCGCCGACCGCGCCGGCTTCCTTGGTGCGATCCATGACGCAGATCTTCTTGACCGTCTTCGGCAGCGCATTGACGAACGCACTGATATCGAACGGCCGGAACAGACGGACCTTGATGAGTCCGACCTTTTCGCCGGCTTCGACCAGGTGATCCACAGTCTCGTGGACCACTTCGGCGCCCGTGCCCATGATAATGACGACCCGCTCGGCTTCGGGATGGCCGTAGTAGTCGAACAGATTGTAGCGGCGGCCGACCTGCTTGTGGAAGTCATCCATCGCCTTCTGCACGATAGCCGGAGCGGCATTGTAATACTTGTTTACCGTCTCACGACCCTGGAAGAATACATCCGGGTTCTGCGAGGTGCCCTTGATCGTCGGATGATCGGGGGAGAGGGCGCGCTCGCGATGTTTGGCGATCAGCTCGTGCGGGAGCAGAGCAGCCATATCATCAAAGGTGATCTCTTCGATCTTGGCAACCTCGTGCGAGGTCCGGAAACCGTCGAAGAAGTGCACGAACGGCACCCGGCTTCCCAGCGCCGAGGCCTGCGAGATCAGCGCCATATCCATAACTTCTTGCACCGAGCCGGAGGCCAGCAGGCCGAATCCGGTCGAGCGGGTCGCCATGACGTCGGAATGATCGCCGAATATCGACAGGGCGTGGGTTGCGACAGCGCGGGCCGAGACATGGAAGACGGTCGGCGTCATCTCGCCGGCGATCTTGAACATGTTCGGAATCATCAGGAGCAGACCCTGCGAGGCCGTAAAGGTCGTCGTCAGGGCGCCGGTCGAAAGGGCACCGTGAACAGCGCCCGATGCGCCGCCTTCGGACTGCATTTCGACCACTTTCGGAATCGTCCCCCAGATGTTGCGCTTGCCCGCCGCTGACTTGGCGTCGGCAATCTCGCCCATATTCGAGGACGGCGTGATCGGATATATAGCTATGACTTCATTGGTTGCATGCGCCACGTAAGCAGCAGCGGTGTTCCCGTCAATTGTGACCATACGACGGGCGCCGGATTTGTTCTTAGTGGTCGCCGCCGGATGCAAGGCTTCTTGCGGCATACTCCACCTCCCAACAGGTTAATTCCTTCTTTTTTCCACCTCTATCGGCAGACTTATCCAGATTTGGACAGGGTAATCCGTTTCTGCCCCTGATACTTTCCTTTCTTATCCTTATATGAAATACGACAAATTTCGTCTGCTTGTAGGAAGATAAGTTGCCCGACCCCTTCATTGGCATACACCCGCACCGGACGCGGCGCCGTATTGGCCAGGGAAATGGTGGCATAGCCTTCCCATTCCGGCTCGAACGGCGTGACATTGACAATCAGTCCACAACGGGCGTATGTCGACTTGCCCTGACAGAGCACCAGTATGTCCCGGGGGATCTTGAAGTACTCTTTGGAGCGGGCGAGAATGAAGGAATTGGCCGGGACCAGGACGGATTCGGCCTTCACGTCTTCGAAGTATTCGGAGGCGTCTTTTTTGGGGTCGATTTCGTCGGTCTTGTCGGGACGGAAGAGCTTAAACTCGTCGGAAAGGCTGAAATCATAGCCATACGACGAGACGCCGAAACTGATGCCAGTTCGGATCTGATCGGGAGAAAAAGGGGAGATCAGACCGTGTTGTTCGGCCGTTTCTCTGATCCAGCGATCCGATTTGACAGACACGTCGTTTGCTCCTCCAACGTTGCGATGCCAGACCTCGAAGATAGTCCTTATACGCCAGAACGCAAACGATAAATCCGCCCCGCGGACGCGCTCGGCCTTACGCCTGGATCGGTACCGCCTTGGCTTTTTGCCACGCTACCAGGTCGGCGAGCGTGTGCTGCTCGAAGACCTCAACCAGACGTCGTTCAGCCTCGAGAATCAACTCCCGAAGGGCACAGAAATCTTCACCTTTGTTGTCGCCGCAGTTGCGCTGATCCTCGGTGCACTTCATCAAATGGTACGGACCCTGGATCGTCTCGAGAACGTCTTTGACCGAGATTGCTTTGGGGTCCCGAGCCAGTGTGAAACCACCCCGAACACCGCGGTGAGAGCGGATAATGCCGGATTTGGACAACGACTGGAAGATTTTGGCCAGGAATTTCTCCGGAATGTTCTGGGCTTCTGATATCTCGGAGAGCGGGACCACCTTGTTGGGATCCTGTTCGGCAAGATACAGCACGCCAAACATGCCGTACTCTTCGGCTTTCGTAAACTGCATAACACCCTCCTGCGCCTCGCAGATGTGAAACTCTAACAGGCACCAGGTAGAGAATGCGCCCGGAATTGGAACAACATCTACCTTTAAGTCTTTTCTTCGGTTGCAAACTAAGAAATATAGACCCAAAAGTCAATAAAAATGATGGTTCTTATGCTCTAATTTCCCGTCGTGCGGACAGCTTGTGCCGCAACAACTTTTGAACTTTTTTTCAGCCACGGTATTTTGTACTATTGTAAATTGTCAATTCCATACCGTAAGGACAGGCATATGAAGCAGGAATCGAAAGGGCTTTTGATCGTATACACCGGCGACGGCAAGGGGAAAACCACCGCCGCGCTGGGGATGTGCGTCCGGGCGGTCGGCTATGATTGGAAAGTCTGCGTTATCCAGTTTGTCAAAGGCTCGTGGAAATACGGCGAGCTGAAAGGCATCAAGCGACTGGAGCCGAATGTCGAGCTGCACGTGATCGGGACCGGGTTTGTCGGTATTGTCGACGATGACAAACCGATCGAAGAACACGAGGAAGCCGCCCGGAAAGGGGTGGAACTCGCGATCGAGAAAATCAGTTCCGGCGAGTACCCGCTGGTGATCCTTGATGAGTTAAACGTGGCGCTCGATCTAGGGCTGGTCACCGACGAGGACGTCAAGAAGATACTCGACGCGCGTTCGGAGAAGCAGCACCTGGTGCTGACCGGACGCTCGGCCGCCGATTGGGTCATGGACGCGGCTGATCTGGTGACGGAGATGACCGAGATCAAGCATCCCTACCAGCAGGGAATTCTGGCCCAGAAGGGGATAGACTGGTAGTGTCAGGGCACTTCTCGCTTGCCCTCCGCCGTCAGTATGCGATCTTACGGCGGCGCCTGACATGAACGTGAGTATGTGAGATAGAATAGGAAGAAGTTCGATGGCTGAAGAGAAACGTTATGACATCGTGATAGTCGGAGCCGGTCCCGGCGGTTTGTGCGCCGGTCTGTATGCCGCGCGCGCCCGACGGAAAGTGGTCTGTCTGGAGAAGTACATTCCCGGCGGTCAGATCGCCAATACCGGGGAGGTCGAAGACTACCTCGGGTTCGAACTGATTCAGGGAGCCGAATTAGGCATGAAGTTCCGCGACCATGCCGTCAAGTTCGGTCTTGAGATCGAAATGGAAGAAGTCGAGGAGGTGTATGTCGACGGCGAAGACCGCGTTGCCCGATGTGCGTCGGGGAATGTCTACCGCGCCAAAGCCGTCATTCTCGCTACCGGCGGCTCGCCCGTCTACCTCAATGTCCCCGGTGAAAAGGAATACAACGGTCGCGGGGTCTCATACTGCGCGATCTGCGACGGGGCCTTCTTCAGAGATCAGATCATCGCGGTCGTCGGCGGGGGAGATGCGGCGGTCGAAGAGGGTGCCTTCCTGACCAAGTTCGCGTCGAAAGTCATCATCATTCATCGCCGCGACCAGCTTCGCGCCCAGAAGATCATCCAGCAGCGGGCGTTCGAAAACAAGAAGATCGAGTTCCTCTGGGACACGGTGGTCGAAGAGATCCATGGCAGCGAAAAGCAGGTCACGCACCTGACGGTCAAAAACGTCAAGACCGGCGAAAAATCGGAACTGAAATGCGGGGCTATCTTCCCGTTTATCGGTTTCTACCCCAACGCGAGCTATGTGCGGGAGAAACTGACAGTCGACGACGAAGGGTATATCCTCACCAACTACAAGATGGAGACGAACATCCCCGGTATTTTCGCTGTAGGCGACGTCCGGCAGCAGTTCGTTCGGCAGGTAACTAACGCGGTTGGTGATGGTACAGTTGCGGCCGTGGCGGCCGAGAAGTATATCGAAGAGCTTGAGGACAAGCACGCCAACCGTGTTAGTTAAGTAATTACATCCCAGCTACTAAACAAAAAGCCCCGGCAGTGCCGGGGCTTTTTTTATCGTGGTGGGGCGTGTCTACAATAGTGACAAATTTCACTTGCCTATTATTAGGAGCGGGTATATATTGGCTCCCATTATTGTGGGAACAGGATTGTAATCTATTAACACTTATAACTTTAACAGGAGTCGCGGTCAATGAACTGGGGCCTATTATCAGCTGGAATAGGTGTGGTCGGGATTCTCATTACGCTCGGTCTGTTCGCGTGGATTAAAAGCCGCCCGACAGGAACCGACCTGATGCGTGAGATCGCTGATCAGATTCACCACGGTGCCATGGTCTTCCTGAAACGGGAATACAGCATCCTGGTGGTGTTTATCATCATTGTTTTTGCCCTGCTCGCCTGGAAAATCGGATTGCAGAATGGGTATGCTTTCCTGGGTGGGGCTGGTTGCTCGATGCTTGCCGGGTTTATCGGTATGCAGGCCGCGACCCGGGCCAACGTGCGCACGACCGCGGCTGCCAAGGACAAAGGTCAGCCGGCGGCCCTGTCGGTCGCCTTCTCCGGCGGCGCTGTCATGGGTATGACGGTCGCCTCGCTCGGTCTGATCGGTGTCGGCGTAGTTTTCTACTTCTTCGGTGACAACCCCGCCCACTCGGCCGTCATCAATGGCTTTGCGATGGGCGCCTCGTCGATCGCACTCTTCGCCCGTGTCGGCGGCGGTATCTACACCAAGGCGGCCGATGTCGGCGCTGACCTGGTCGGTAAGGTCGAAGCCGGAATCCCCGAGGATGATCCTCGTAACCCCGCCGTGATCGCGGACAACGTCGGTGACAATGTCGGCGATACCGCCGGTATGGGCGCCGACCTGTTTGAGTCCTATGTCGGTTCCGTGATCGCGACCATCGCCATCGGCGCCACCGCCACCGCGGCCAATCTCGGTCTCGGCGACGGCGCCGTGTTGAACGATGCCATCCGCCAGAACTACATGACCCTGCCGTTGCTGATCGTCGCGTTTGGCGCTCTGGCGTCGATTCTCGGTGTCTTCTCGGTGCATCTGTTCGCCAAGATGAACCCGGCCGCGACGCTTCGACTGGTGACCTATGTTGGCGCGGTCATCATGCTGGGCACAGCCTATGTCATCATTGATAAACTGGATCTGCCGAACAACATTTTCTTTGCGATTCTGGCAGGTAACGTCGCGGGTATTGTCCTCGGTTTGCTGACAGAGTACTACACGGCCGCCAAGCCGATTCGCGATATAGCCAAAGCCTCCGAAACCGGCGCCGCGACCAATATCATCAGCGGCCTCGCCGTCGGCATGGAATCCGTGCTCTTCCCGATCATCGTGATCTGTATCGCCATCTACACCGGCTTCCATTTTGCCGGTCTGTACGGTATCGGTATTGCCGGTGTCGGTATGCTGGCGACTATCGGTGTGACGATGTCGGTCGATGCTTACGGTCCGATCGCCGACAACGCCGGTGGTATCTCCGAAATGGCCGGTCTCGGCAAAGAAGTCCGTGCCATCACCGATCGTCTGGATGCGCTCGGCAATACGACGGCCGCTATCGGTAAAGGCTTCGCGATCGGTTCGGCGGCCCTGACCGCACTGGCGCTGTTCTCCGCGTACGCCTCGGCCGTGAATCTGGAGATGATCAACATCCTCGAACCGAACGTCGTGATCGGCTTCTTCATCGGCGGCGTGCTGCCGTTCGTGGTGGCCGCCATGACCATGACGGCAGTCGGCAAAGCTGCCGCCGCAATGGTTGAAGAAGTTCGCCGTCAGTTCCGTGAGATCAAGGGTCTCATGGAAGGCAAAGCCAAACCGGATACCGGCCGCTGTGTCGATATCGCGACCACCGGCGCCCTTCGCCAGATGGTTGCTCCGGGTCTGGTCGCAGTTCTGGCCCCGATTATTGTCGGTTACGTCCTCGGTAAGACCGGTTTGGGCGGTATGCTGGCCGGTTCCACGATGTCCGGTGTGATGATGGCCCTCATGATGGCCAACGCCGGCGGCGCCTGGGACAACGCCAAGAAGTACATCGAAAGCGGCGCCCACGGCGGCAAGGGTTCTCCTGCCCACAAGGCGGCGGTTGTCGGTGACACGGTCGGTGATCCTTTCAAGGATACGTCCGGTCCGGCGATGAACATTCTTATCAAGCTTATGGCAATTGTATCGCTCGTGGTTGGCGCGGCTTTGTTCGCGTAAGCGGCGATTGCAGATAACGTCGAAAAGCGGGTCGGGTGAACCGGCCCGCTTTTTCATTTGAATATCACCCACACCCGGTGGTATGTTAGAAAACCTGCGAAACAGCACGCCATGAAACTTTTGCTCGCAAGTTACGTTTAGTCAAGCCATAAGGGAGAGATAGAAACATGGAACAACCAATCATGGCGGAGCCGGCCGTTCCGGCCCCCGCACCGTCCGGGCTTTCGATTCGTGGTCTCTGGGAGGTTTTCTTTCAACCGGCTGAGTTCTTCAGGCAAATCAAGGATCACCCACGAGTTTTGCTGGCCTATCTGCTGGTCGTCGCTGCCACGGCGGTCGCAGTGTATTTGCTGTCGGATTTCTTGGCCCAACTTCAGATCGATGCCATCCGGCAGCGGCCGAATATGCCGGCCGGAGCGGTTCCGAGTGTCGAGCAGATCAAACCGTGGATGATGCTTGGCGCCGTCTTGTTCTCATTTCTGCCGTTGATTACGGCCGCACTCGCGCTGTTCTGGGGCAATTTCATCTTCGGCGGCAAAGCCAGCTTCAAACAGCTACTCTCGGTTCATCTTTATGGCCTGTGGATATTCTCAGTCGGCGGGCTGATTCAGTCGGGTATGGCACTCGCCAAAGGAAGCCTCAAGGCGTCGCTGTCACTCGCCGCACTTGTCCCCAACGAACCGGTGGACAGCCTTCTGTACGTTGCCTTGTCCAAAATCTCCGTATTTCACATTTGGGAATTAATCGCTGTCGGGATTGGATTGTCCATAGTATATGGATTTTCCCGCAACAAAGGCTACCTGTTGGCGGTCCTATCGGTAGGAATAATGTCAATCATTCACATTATTACGACCGCACTCGGTAAAGCGTTTTCGTGAGCAGATAACTTTCAGGAGTATAGTGCATGACCAAAGCCTTCACCTTACTTGTTTCATCGGCCCTGCTGATCCTCATGGGAAGCGGCCCGGCAGCGGCCCAGCAGTCAGGGATGACACTTGACGATTGTATCGAACTGGCCCTGGCCAACCGCGCCGCCATCATTCGCGCCCGCGGCGCCGAACAGATTGCCGCCGCCGGCAAATTAAGCGCACTGGGCGCCTTCCTGCCGACGGTTCGGGCGTCCTACAGCTACTCCAAGGGCAAAGAGACCAGTATCGAGCCGGCTGATACGATCAACGGCGAAGTGATCGATGAACAGGATATCGGACCCAGCAAGCGCTGGTCGATCTCCGGCGACATGGCCCTGATCGATGTCTCGAACTGGTTCAACTACGCCTCCGCTGCCGCCAACCGCGCCCGGGCGGAACTCGATGTCATGGCCTCGGAGCAGGACATGATCTACTCCGTCAAGACCTCTTACTACGCCTACCTCGCCACCGTCGAGAACCTGACCGTGCAGGAAGAGGCGGTGAAGCGGGCCGAAGAACAGCTTAAGCTCATCCAGTCCCGATTCGATCTCGGCTCGGCGTCCCTTTCCGACGTGCTGAAGCAGAAGGTGCAGTACGGCAATGACCGGCTCGGTCTGTTGAGGGCACAGAACAGCGTCACCAACACCAAGGCCGACCTCGCCTATACCATCGGGCTTGACCCGCAGAAGGAACACAACTTCTCGCAGGATTATTCGGTTCGTGCCTATGACGGATCCCTGAATGATGCCATCACCTTCGGACTCGAAAATAATCCGGGCCTGCTTGCCGCAGAGCAATCGTTGTCATCCGCTTCCAGCGGTGTGAAGGCGGCCTGGGCTAATTACCTTCCGACCTTGAGTCTAAACGCCAACTATCAGAAGTTCAACGGGACGCAGGCGTACCCGGTGGCGTTCGACTATTCTTCGAACTCCTATTCGTACGGCTTCTCGATCGGTTGGAACATATTCGACGGTTTTAACCGGGAGTATTCGCTGACCTCGGCGAAAGTCTCTCGAAACAACGCGCGGGCCGATCTCGCCGACGCACGCAATGCGACCGTCAGCAATATTAAGACGGCCTACCTCGATATCGAGCAGCTGAAGCAGCAGAAGCAGGTCTCGCAGGAGAACGTCGACGCGGCCGAAGAAGACTTGAAGATAACACAGGAAAAATACAATCTGGGTGCGGCTACCATTCTGGACCTGCTCGATGCGCAGGTTTCGCTGAAAGAGGCCCAGGTTGGGCTGATCCAGGCTGATTTCGATTTGAATCTGGCTATTGCGAAACTCGAGGCCGCCCTGGGTAAACGGTAGGCTGGGTGTAAGGGGAACGGATAGGATGAAGAAGAAAACACTACTGATTATCGGTGCGGTGATTGTCGTCATCGTCCTGGTGATCCTCAATTTCACGAACAAGGGCGAGTCCGGCACGAAAGTGCGGGCGGCCGAAGTCACCAACCGGGAGCTGGTCGAGCTCGTCTCGGCCTCGGGGCGTATCCAGCCGCAGACCAAGGTCGACATCACCGCCCAGATCACTAACGAGATTATCGCGCTGATGGTCCGCGAAGGTGACCGGGTGGAGCGCGGACAACTGCTGGTCGTTCTGGACACGGTGCAGGTGAAGTCCGATGTCAACCAGGCTCGGTATTCGGTGAACGAGATCAGCGCCCGACTCGATGGCGCCAAAGCGTCGCTCGATCAGGCGCAGGAAGAGTACGAACGCCAGCAGCGTTTGTACGAAGCCAACCTGACCTCGGAAACCGCCTACAAGAATTCTCTGTATGCGTTCCAAAACGCGAAGGCGACGTTCGAAGCACTGAAGGCCAGCTCGATGCAAGCCGAATCGCTCTACGAGAAACAGCTCGACAATCTCAGCAAGTGCAAGATCACGGCTCCGATGTCGGGTGTGATCACCTATCTCGATGCTGAGGTCGGTGAGATCGCCGCCGCCCAGACCGGGTTTACAGCGGGCAAGGTCCTCATGACGATCGCCAATCTCGATGTCTTTGAGGTGGAAGTCGAAGTCGACGAGACGGAGATCGCCAAGGTCGAACTGGGGCAGGATGCCAATATCGAAGTTGACGCTTTTCCGGATACGGTGTTCATCGGCAAAGTCGTGGAGATCGGGAATACGGCGATTACCAGTCTGACGAGCAGCACCGATCAATCGACCAACTTCCGGGTAAAAGTAATATTCGAGGAGACGCGGGCGAAGATTCGTCCGGGGATGTCTGCGACCGTCGATATCACCACCGCCAAACGCGACCAGGTCGCCACCGTGCCGTTTGCCTCGATCGTCATGCGTTCGCTCGATCTCGATTCGCTCGAGCAGGCCCGCGCCAACGAGGACACCGCTGAAGAATCGACCAACGTCGTGCACGCCGCCGAGGCAGGCGACAGTGCGAGAGCGACCGATGACGAAGAGAAAGAGCGCGAAGATATCAAGGGTGTGTTTGTGATCCGCGACGGGAAAGCGAGATTCATACCGGTTGAGACCGGCATCGCCGACCAGCGGTATATCGAAGTTACCAGCGGCCTCGAACCCGGCGACTCGGTCGTCTCGGGTCCCTACCGGGTGCTTCGATCGGTGAACGACGGCGATCCGGTGATACCGGAAAAGGACAACCTCGGCGGCGGAGACATGTAGTAATGACTCTTATCAAGACCGATGAGCTTTGGAAGACATACCAGATGGGATCGGAAAAGGTCCACGCCCTGCGCGGCGTTTCCATCACCATCGAAAAAGGTGAGTACGTCGCTATCATGGGACCGTCGGGCTCGGGCAAGTCGACTCTCATGAACCTGATCGGCTGTCTCGACACTCCCTCCAAAGGGGAGTACGTCCTGAACAACAAGCGGGTCTCGGAGATGGACGACAACGAGCTGGCAGCCATCCGCAATCGCGAAATCGGATTTGTCTTCCAGACGTTCAACCTGCTGCCGCGCGCGACCGCCTTGCACAATGTGGAGCTGCCGCTTATTTACAACGGCACCGGATCGCACGACCGGGGTGAGCGCGCCCGAGGCGCCCTGACCAAGGTCGATCTGGCCGACCGCATGATGCACAAGCCCAGCGAATTGTCCGGCGGACAACGCCAGCGCGTAGCGATCGCTCGAGCCCTGGTCAACGACCCGTCACTGCTGCTGGCCGATGAGCCGACCGGCAACCTCGACAGCAAAACATCCGAGGAGATCATGCGGTTGTTCGACAGCCTGCATCGGCAGGGAAACACGATCATTCTCGTCACCCACGAGCCGGAAGTCGCCCGGCACGCCCACCGCGTACTCTCGATCCGCGACGGCGTCATTGCCAGCGACGAGAACGTGTCTGAGACCGAACGAAACGGAGTGCACTGACCAATGATCGGCCTCTCGGTCCTGAAGATCGCCTACGACGCCCTCCGGGCGAACAAGCTTCGCTCCGGACTCACCCTCCTGGGGGTGATTTTCGGCGTCACCTCGGTGATGACCATCATCTCCGCCCTTGAAGGCATGACCGGCGCCATCGAAGAGGAACTCAACGCCCTCGGACCGTCCACCTTCATGGTCGGCAAGATGATGATCGCTATGTCGCACGAGGAGTTCATGGAGAAGATCAGGCGCAAGCCGATCGAGATGGCCGACTATGAGGCGATTGAGGACCAGTGTGAAACATGCGATAAGGTTTCCCCCCGTACCTTTACATCGGCCGAGCTCAAGTACGGCGCCAATAAAATGCGCGATGTCGGTGTGATGGGCGGTACCCACAGCTTCATCGACATCGTCGACTTTTCCGTGGCCCAGGGGAGATTCCATTCCTCCGAGGACGACTTTTACCGGCGAAGAGTAGTCTTCATCGGCGATGATGTGCGCGAGGAGTTCTTCTCCGGCGTTGATCCACTGGGGAAGGAAATGAAAATCGACGGACGGCGGTACACGGTGATCGGCGTCGCCAAGGCCCAGGGCTCGACATTTGGCGAGAGCCAGGACAAATTTGTGATCGTGCCGCTGTCCACTTTCTATAACCAGTACGGTGCCCGCCAGCGGGGCCTGAATATGGTTATCAAAGCGAACTCGGTCGCCAATCTGGATTACGCCATGGACGAAGTACGCATGATCCTCCGGACCCGTCGCAATGTGGCCTATGACAAGCCGGACGATTTCGACATGATGACAGCCGAGAGCGCCCTCGACATGTTCAACCAGATCACCAAGTTGTTCCGCATGACGCTGATCGGCATCTCGTCGATTTCCCTCGTGGTCGGCGGCATCGTGGTTATGAATATCATGATGGTGTCCGTTACTGAACGAAGGCGCGAGATCGGTATCAGGCGTTCGCTCGGCGCTCGCCGCAGTCACATTCTGTTGCAGTTCCTGTACGAGTCACTCCTGTTGACGCTGGGCGGGGGAATAATCGGAATTGTCCTCGGCTTCATAATCGCCAAGTCGCTGGTCGGCATGATTGATATGGAGATATCGCCGTCGGCTCTGGCAATCTTCTCCGGGCTGTTCATCTCGACTGGCACGGGGTTGATTTTCGGTATCTATCCGGCCATGAAAGCGTCGCGGCTTGATCCGGTGAAGGCCCTCAGTTACGAGTAGGATCTATGCTGATTACCTGGGTGGAAATACGCGAAGCGGTCCGCATGGCGCTTGATTCCCTGCGGTCGAATATCTTTCGCTCGATCATGACTATTGTCGGCGTGATGGTTGGTGTGGCCGCCGTGATAGGGATGGCGTCGGTTATCAACGGGCTGGATTCGGCGGCCAAGGAAGAAGTTGATCGGCGCGGCTCCAACATCATTCACGTTTCGAAATGGGCGCCGGATACCGACTGGGATGATCTTACCGATGCGGAGCGCAATCGCAAGCCGATCACGGTCGGTGAAGCGCGCGCGATTCTGGATAACTGCCCATCGGTCGACGGCGTGGCCCCGCAGAACTACTACTTCAAGCCCGGCGGCAATATAGTCAAGTACTCCGGCAAACAGGCCAACAATCCGCGCCTCATGGGAACCTGGCCCGACTATGTCGAGGTCAGAGACCGCAACGTGCAGCAGGGAAGATTCCTGAGCGATGTCGACGAGCAGTTCCGTCTCAATGTGGCCGTAATCGGCTATGATGTCGCCAATACGCTCTTCGAACAGGAACCCGCCGTCGGCAAGGAAATCCGCGTCAACGGCGTGCGCTTCGAAGTTATCGGGGTGCTGGAGCGCCAGGAGTCGAACTTCGGAGGCAGCTTCGAGAACCAGGTCGTTATCATGCCCCTGTCAACCTTCGCAAAGCTGCATCCGTGGGAGGAAGAGTTGGGTCTGGACGTCAAGGCTGCCAGTTACGAGCAGATCGAGCAGGCGAAAGAAGAAATGACTTCGGTGCTTCGCCAGTATCGCAAAGTGCCGTTCGGCGAAGACAACAACTTCGATCTCTCGACCCAGGAGCAGTTCAAGGAGCAGATCAATAACATCACCAAGTATATCTACCTGGCCGGACTGATTATCACGTCGGTTGGTTTGATGGTCGGCGGCATCGGCGTGATGAATATCATGCTGGTATCGGTAACCGAACGGACGAGGGAGATCGGTGTGCGAAAAGCGATCGGCGCCAAACGATCCAATATCATCCTGCAGTTTCTTACCGAGGCGATGACGCTTTCCGGGGCCGGGGGACTGGTCGGTATTGCCATCGGAGTAGGACTGGGACTGCTCATCAATTCGATTGCGGGCTTTCCGCTGACGATCTCAGTCTTCTGGATGGTACTTGGTTTTGTCGTGGCGGTGTCAGTCGGACTCATTTCGGGTGTGTACCCGGCCGTCAAAGCGGCCTGGCTGGACCCGATCGAGGCGCTCCGCTACGAATAAACTCCTCCCCGGGCCGCCTTTTTCTTTTATATTGTCCAGAGCAATTCGTCCTTTATTATTGGAACCGGGTCCTGTGCGGCCCGGTTGAAAACATTGGTATGAAATCTCTTATCATCACACTAGTGGCACTTGCGGCAGGGATCATGGTGGCCGGTTGTTCGGCCCCCTCGCAGGAGTCGATTGCCCCGGAAGTCAGCCAGAAGAAGGGCAATCTGGTCATGGAAATCGACCACTCAACCTTCCTGGCCTCGTCATCGGCTGACAGCGTCAATCTCGAGATTTATTACAAAATCTACAATTTCGGATTCGAGTACGACGAGACGGACAGTGGCTTTGTCGCCGACTACCGCCTGCTGGTGACGGTCGAGAACGAGAAGCGGGTGCAGATCGGTCGATGGCAGCGCGAGCGCTCCATCACCGTTCCGACCGAAGAGAAAACGAATTCGCTGATCGACTTTCGCACCGGTCTGACCAACTTCACGCTGGCGCCGGGATACTACCTCGTCACCTGTTATCTGACCGACCAAAACGGCGAGGCCGAGAGCCGCACGCAGTTCGAAGTCAGGCTTCGCGACTATGAATACGTCGTTCCCCGGCTGTCCAACGTGTTGTTTGCGATGTCGGCCGGCTCGCAGGGAGACGAGCCGAACCCGTTTGACAGGGGCAGCAACCTGCGCATCGTGCCATCGGTTTCTCGTGACTACGGCAGCGACACCGACTCACGACTGCTGTACTATCTGGAAATCTACGAAGGTACCGAAGAAACGGATAAGGTGGTGGTTGAGACGAGGATTCGTCATGACCGGCTGGGCGACATGGTATACCGCGACACCCTGACTGCGGAGCTGGACCAGCCGATCAAGCGCCAGCTTCGGGAGATTTCACTCGCCCAGTTCAAACCGGGACCGTACGCCCTGGAGATCAAACTGCTCGGTCGTCGCGGCAAAGAGCTTGATGATACCCGGGCTGAGTTTTTCGTGCATTGGGACGAAGGGACGCTGATTCAACACGATGCCAAGACCGCCATCCAGCAGCTGGAGCTGATCACCTCGGGCGATGAACTCGACGCCATCAAGGCGGCCACTACCCCTGAGGGGCGACAAAAAGCATACGATGAGTTTTGGACTAAGAACGACCCTACCCCGGGCACTCTCGAAAACGAATGGCAGCGCGAGTTCAATCGCCGCGTAGCGTACGCCAATCGACATTTCGAAGCGCTGCGCCGGGAGGGATGGCGGACCGACCGCGGACGGGTCTATATCCAGCGCGGTCAGCCGGATCAGATCGACGACGTTCCCATGTCGCCGAGCTATCCGCCGTACCAGGTCTGGCACTACTACCAACAAGAGGCTCTGTATCGACGGTTTACTTTCGTCGATGAGAACTATGACGGCGACTACAGGCTGGTCTTCCCGTATGACGGTCTCGGTTTCCGTCCAGATTTCTAAGGGATGCATTATGGTCAACTGGAAAAGCATCGCGGCGACTATCATGCTTGTTCCGATCCTGTGTGCGACAGCACCCGTCTCGGCGCAGACCACCGGTGACCTGTCGATACAGGGCGGGCTCGCGGTCTCGAACAACCCCGCTTTCGACAGCGTGGCGCTGGTCGAGTTCCCGTTTCTTCTCAACCGCAATCAATACGAGTTCTACCGCCCCGATAGCTCGGACCTGAACTGGTATGCGAAGATATTTGCACAGGTCAACCTGATCAATATCGACGGCCACGAGATCGATTCCGCCAACACCTATTTCACCGTCAAAGCGGCTGATCCCGACGAAGCCGCCAGCACCGACATGAAGCTGCTCAACCAGCTCAGCCTGCCGGTAGCCCCGGGCGTGTATACGGCCCGCCTGACGGTTATTGATGCCGTCAGCAAGAGGCAGAACTCGATCTTCTACGACCGCGTCGTCGTCGATCCCCCGACCAAGTCCCTCACCATCGGGGGCGCCCGACTGGCGCACCGTATTCGACCGGTCGACTCCACGACGCCGGGCGTCAATCAGCGTATGCTGAAAAACGGTCTTGAGGTTCTCACCAATCCGGTGGGGCTGGTTGATGCCGACGACTCAGCCCTCTTTGTGTATGCCGAGTTGTACAATCTGTCGGTTCCGCCCGGCTCACAGGAGAAATACCGGGTGCAATTCCGCGTCCTCGACAAGAACGGCCTTCCCGTTCACGAACTGGGGACCATTTCGCGACCGAAACCCGGTCCGACCGCGGTCCTGGCCCAATCGTTCGCTATTGACGGATGGCAGACCGGCTTTTACTCACTCGAACTGGTAGCGACCGATCCGGCCGCGATGGCCGCCGACACCGTGACTTTGCCCTTCCGTATCATGTCCGAGTCGGAAGTCAATAGCATGGTGGCCGCTCGTACGGCGGCCTCAGATCCCTACGACAAGCTGCCCCTCAACCAGAAGATTGATCTGGTTCGCTACGAGCTGACGCCGGATCAGCGGCAGACATTGATGTCGCTCACTGATGAAGGCAAGGAAAACTATCTCCGTCAGTACTGGCAGGACCGCGATGAAACCCCGGCGACTCGCACCAACGAGATTCGCAATGAACTCCTTGGTCGATTCGCCTTCGTCAACGAGAAATTCTCCACCAACGAGGCACACGACAACGGCTGGCTCTCGGACCGGGGGAGAGTCTATATGCGCCACGGCGAACCGACCGAGATCGCCGCCAAGTACGCCCCGGTAGTCGGATACCCCTATCTTGTCTGGTACTACCGCAACCTGAGAGAGGGTACGGTCTACGTCTTTGAGGACCAGCACGGCTACGGCGATTTCGAGCTCGTGCACTCCAACGCCGACGGTGAGATTTTCAACTCCGTCTGGGACTCCCGCCTCAAAGAAGGCGCCTTCATGGAAATCAACCACGACATATAGTCCGGGCGTCCATGTGATAACAAACGGGTCATCCGAAAAGTCGGGTGACCCGTTCTTGTAACCGTAGAAGGGGGGAGGCTTACTTGTCGCCGCCCGCATACCCCTTGGCCGGAGCCACTTTCACCGCCGCCTCCCGCATCGACCGCTTCACCGGAACCGTAAACCTGCTCCCCGCCATATCCGACAACTGCAGCGTAAAGGAATTCTCGAACGAAATCGTCTTGCCCCTTTCGGTCAACGCGATTGTCCCCTGGGCGGTTTCGCCGGGCCCGATGCTCCCCGGCAACTTGACCGTGAAGTAATCAGATTTCACCCACACCATCGTCAAATCCAGATCGTCCTCAGACACGTTGGTGACTGAAATGGTCGCTTTGTCCACCCGTTTTTCACCGAACTGTGACAGATCAATCTTGTACGGCGAAATAATCACCGGATAGGTCGAGTCCGGCCGGTCCACCACGGTCGCAATGATCGTGAGGACGCGATTACCTTCACCTTCGTTCGTCTGCACCCGCGGATGTTTCTCCACGCGATTCCGATAATGTCCCGTATTGAAAAGAATCTCCATCCGCGTGCTGTCTCCGGCCGCGATGGCGTCTTTCTCCAACGGCGCCTTGGTGCAACCGCAACCGGGGATGACTTTGAGGATCTTCAGCGTGTCATCGCCGACCGAATGCAACCAGAAATCGTGCCCGATTTTGGCATTCTGGGGCGCGTAGCCGAAGTTAAAGAGGTCTTCTGCAACTGACAGTTTCGGTGCCGCCGACAAGTCGGTCGCTGCGATCATCAGACAGAGAGCCGCTGCCGCCACAAAGGTGGTTCGTGAAAACATGGATACTGCTCCTTCTCGTTTACCTGAGCTTGCAGATTACAGGTGTCTGTTTTCTTCTTTGAGGCGGCCTGATCCGGCCAAAGAAAAGGGCCGCCTGCTTCATGCGCAGGCGGCCCGTGCGGGTCATCGGGAAGGTCGATCAGTGCTTGCCCTGATCGCCGTAACCTTTCGCTGGTGTCGCCTGCACACCCGGAGTGCGCATCGTACGCTTCACCGGCACGGTGAAACGCGATCCGGTCATATCGGACAGCTGAAACGTGAACGACTTCGCGAACGAAATCTTCGTCCCCATGTCCGTCAATGTCAGCGTGCCTTCAGCAGTCTGGCCGGCCTTGACGACCTTGGGCAAATCAACCGTGAAGTAATCCTTCTTGGACGACTGCAACGTGACCGCGAGGTCCTCCTCGGATACGTTGCTGATCGTAAACTTCACCTGGTCACGAACGTCGTCGCCGAACTGTGACAAATCGAGCTTGTACGGCTTGATTATCACCGGGTAAGTCGAATCGGGCCGATCGACTATCGTCGCGATAATCCGAACCGTCTTGTCCGGCGGGCCTTCGTTGGTCTGAATCCGCGGTCGTTTCTCCATACGGCTGCGATACTGTTTGGTATCGAAGATGATCTCAAGTCGAGTGCTGTCACCGACAGCAAGCACGTCTTTTTCAAGAGGTGCCTTGGTGCATCCTCAGCCAGGCACCACTTTGAGAATCCGAAGTTCTTCATCGCCCGTCGAATGAAGCCAGAAATCATGGGCGATGGAGGCGTGCTGCGGGACAAACCCGAAATTGAACGTCTCATCCGGAATCTCGAGACGCGGCGCCGCCGTCAGCGATCCGACTGCAAAGAGCATCAGGAATATCCCCGAAGTCAGCGCAAGTATTCGTCGCATGTGGTCTGCCGTCTCCATTTATTTGAGCGTTACTTCTGTTTCTCTGTCTATCGTCACTACGAACTTATCGTTCACTTCGTTTGCCCGATCCCCCCAGGTCCTGTTTCCGAACCGGGATCGAAATCCGCGACGGATCGATTCCGCGACTGTCAAACTGGAAGGTCAACGTTTCCTCGAATTCCTGATCGCCGTACGCCGGGACCACCCGAATCCGACCGCTTGCCGAAGAATTCGGCGGGAGGCTGTCGGGAAACACGACCTCAAGACGATCTGTCGTCGGGCTTACCACATGGACCGCATAACCGAGATCGGAGTGGTTGGTCAGCGTAAAAGTCAGCGAATCCCGCTTGATCGCGCCGATCTGCGCGAATTCAAATCGATACGGCTTTATCGACATCGGCCGCGCCGAATCTGGCACCGTCACACACGATGCGTAGTACCTGAGACGGACCGGATCCGGGCCCATATTCGTGAAGATTCGCGGGAAACGACGGTCGAGTCCGTTGGAACGCTGAGTGGTCCACGTAAACTTCATCTCCACGCTGTCCCCGGGGGCGATCTTGTTGGTCGTCAAAGGCAGCATCGCGCAATCACAGCCAATCTTGATATCGTCGATTCGAACCGTGTCTGTCCCGGTCGACTTGAACCAGAACGTGTGATACAGCGTCGTTCGCCCGATCACCGTCCCGAAATCATATTCGTCGACACTGGCCTCGAGAATAGGGGCTGCCGCGACGATCGGAACAGCAACGATTATGGTAAACAGAAACAGGATGAGTGACTTCATTACACCTAATATAACCGATAGTCAGGATTATGTTCCACAATTTTGTAACTTATTACAAATACATCCCTTAGTCAAGGGAGAGGGTGGTCTTTTTGCTTGTTTCCACCTGCCGCCTGTTCTTAATTATAGCCACTATTTGGGGACGCGAAAAGGAGACTACAGGGGTACACGAAACGACATGAATATAGTCAGTGTCGAAAACGTCGTCAAAATCTACCATACCGGCATGAAGCGGGGGAATATCACGGCCCTCAACGAGGTCAGCCTCAGTATCGACCAGGCCGAGATTTTCGGCCTGCTCGGACCTAACGGCGCCGGCAAAACCACGCTCATGAAAGTCCTGCTCGGCATCACCCGGGCTACCTCAGGCGGTGTAACGGTGATGGGGCTGTCGCCGGCCGACGCCGGCTCTCGCGAGAAGGTTGGCTATCTGCCGGAAAACCACCGGTTCCCCAACCATCTTACCGGCATCGGCTTGCTGGAGCTGGCTGGACGCATGTGCGGTATGTCGAATGCGGAAATCAAGACCAGAGCTGATGAACTCCTGCCCTTGGTCGGCATGGATAAGTGGGCCCACACCAAGATCCGAAAGTACTCCAAAGGTATGGCCCAGCGCATCGGACTGGCCCAGGCACTCATAAACGACCCCGACCTCGTCTGTCTCGACGAGCCAACCGACGGCGTTGATCCGGTCGGCAAAATTGAAATCCGCGAGGTTCTGCAGCGCATAAAAGAGCAGGGGAAATCGGTCCTGCTGAATTCGCATCTACTCTCCGAAGTCGAGTCTGTCGCCGATCGGGTCGCCATCCTCTCCAAAGGACGGGTGCGACGTGTCGACACCGTCAAGCACCTTACCAGCCGGCAGCTCGAGTACGAATTCGAAGCCGAGATCGGCGACCGTTTCCTCGATATCCCGCCGGAAATCGGCAAACAGGTTGCCGTTACCGCTAACGGCATGCGGGTGGAGTTGAAGAGTCGCGAAGGTGTCACTCACATCATCGATATGCTTCGTCAGCGGCGGATCAATATCTACGCCGTCACGCCGGTCAAGATGTCTCTTGAACAGTCGTTTATCGAACTCATCAAGGATCAGGCGACACCGGGCGGTCAGCAGTCGGGAGGAGGGGCATCATGAAGGGCCTGACTCGCGATACCTGCAACGAGATGATCGACCGCAAGCTGTTCTGGGTCTTCGTGGCCGTGACCGTACTGACCATCCTTATCGTGCTGCTGTCGGCCTCAACCGTCAAGACGCTCAAGGCGGGTGAAGCGCCCCCCGAAGTGGCCAAGGGTATCGGCGATCTTGTCGACGCGTACCTGATCAACGGACTGGGCAAGTTCCTCTCGATTCTCGTATTTCTGGCGGTGATGGGGACGGCCGGACTGATACCGTCGATGTTGAGCAGGGGACGGGCTGAGTTCTATATGTCCAAACCGATCTCACGCACCGGCCTGCTCCTGAATAAACTGGTTGGTATGTGGGCCGTCTACGGAGGGCTGACAGTCGTCGCCGGACTGGTGTGCCTGGGAGTCATGGTGCTGTCCTACGATCTGTTCAAGATCGGCGTGCTCTGGATGTTGGTCGACTCACTGGTGGCCCTGGCGGTCTGGTTTTCAATTACCGGGCTGATTGGAGTGATTTCGGGATCGTACGCCTTCGCAGTGACTGCCGCATTTCTCGTCTGGATAGCCCAGTCACTGCTGCCGCTGCGCGAAGGACTAGCGCAGATCGTAAACAGCAAGGTCCTCACCACCACTCTCGACATCCTCTACTACGTGCTGCCCAAACCCAGCCAGGTCAGCGACCTGTTCGCGCAGCTGGCGCGCTCAAAAGAGGTCGCCGACTGGATGCCGCTGTGGAGTACGCTTCTGTTCGCACTCGTCATGTACGCCGCGTCACTCTGGTTCTTTCGACGCAAGGATTACTGATCAGCCAGGAACTGCCCGGATCAACGAAGGGTTTCATAGCCAATGAACGACGCACCAGACAAACAGGATATACTCGAGCCGCTGAAGATCGCCCTTCGGTTGGAACACGAAGGCAGGAAGTTCTTCCAGGAAGCGGCCCAACGCTGCGAAGGGAAACTCCCCCGGCAGACATTCGAGTTTCTGGCGGCCGAAGAAGACAAGCATATCGAACATATCGAGCAATTCTATAAGTCTCTGGTAGACTCTCCCGATGCGGTCGCTCCCCGGACCGACGATTCCGCTACCGACGATCGGTTCTCGGCGCTGCACAAACGGCTGGACAAGCTCAAGAGCTCCATCACGGCCGATGCGTCGGATCTCGAAGCCTACCAAACCGCCCTGCAGTTCGAAAACGGCGCCGAGGAATTCTACGCCGAGCAGGCCGAAAAAGCAACCAAGCCCGCGATCCGCGACTTCTACCTGTGGCTGATTCGCGAAGAGGAACGTCACGCCAGACTGCTCGAATCATGCGTGAAATTCGTGAAGGATCCGGCCAGTTTCTTCCAGGAACCGAATAATAGGAAGTGACACCGGGGCGCTGTTCCCAGCCCCTTTCTTTTTTCAATCGAGAATTTGAGGCGCTCTCCGCTTTACAGGCGCGAGAGCGCTTTCTATATTCCGCCAGATTACCTGTTGTTTACGATAAGGAGATCCTCGAATGACGCCCGTTCAGTACCTCAAGAAAACAGAGAAGAAACGCCTCAGCGAGTTGTTCACCTTTCTCTCATTCCCATCGGTTTCTGCCAAATCCGAACACAAGAAAGATCTCGTCGCCTGTGCCCAGTGGCTCACCGATCACCTCAAGGGCATCGGCTTTAAGACCAGACTGGTGAAAACCAAAGGGCACCCGCTGGTATACGCCGAATACAAAGCCGGCAAGAACCTGCCGACCATTATGTACTACGGCCACTACGACGTCCAGCCGCCGGAACCGATGGAGTTGTGGAAGTCGAATCCGTTTAAGGCCGAGATCCGTGGCGGCGCTATCTATGCCCGCGGCGCCTGTGACGACAAAGGCCAGACCTTCGCGCATATCAAGGGACTCGAAGCGGTTCTCAAGACCGAGGGGAAACTGCCGGTCAACGTCAAGATGCTCATCGAGGGCGAAGAAGAAAGTCATTCGGTGAACCTGCCGGCCTTCATTCGCAAAGAGAAGAAGAAACTGGATGCCGATATCGTCGTCGTCTCTGATACGGCACAGTTCTCCAAGGATCTCCCGGCGGTGACCTTTGGCCTGCGCGGTATCGCTGTCGCGGAGTTGTTCGTGTATGGTCCGACTCGCGATGTCCACTCCGGGACATTCGGCGGGGCGATCGCCAACCCGATCAATATCCTCTGTCAGATGGTCGGTCAACTTCACGACAAAAACGGCCACATCACCATTCCCGGATTCTATTCCGGTGTGAAGCCCGTCAGCAAGTGGCTCAAGAGCCAGTACAAGAAGCTTCCCAACCGTGAGAAGGCCTTTTTGAAGGAGCTGAACATCCCCGCCATGCACGGTGAGAAAGGTTTCAGCACGTACGAACGGATGTGGGATCGGCCGACGCTCGACTGCAACGGCATCAAAGGTGGTTATCAGGGTGAGGGCGCCAAGACGATTATTCCGTCATTTGCTTCCTGCAAGATTACCATGCGCCTCGTGCCGGGTCAGGACCCGAACGATATCTGCAACAAGCTCGAGAAGCACCTGAAGAAGCTGGCCCCGAAATCGGTCCGGATCAAAGTCGACAAAGGCGGCGGCGCCAAGGGCGTTGTTGTCCCGGCCGATGGTCCCTGGCTGGAAGCTGCCGGCCGGGCTATCGAAAAAGGTTTCGGCAAGAAGCCGGTCTTTATGAAAGAAGGCGGCTCGATCCCGATCGTGGTCGACTTCAAGGAAGTCCTCGGTCTCGACACCCTGCTCATCGGATTCGGTCAGAACGATGACAACATCCACTCACCGAATGAACGTTTCCGTGTGACCGATTTCGAACGCGGCTGTAGAACCGCCACGTATCTGCCATTCGAATTGGCCTCGGTGAAGGGCTGATGGACCTCGCGCTGACCGGCAAAACGGCACTGGTAACCGGCGCATCATCGGGACTGGGAGCCGCCTCCGCGGCGGCTCTCGCTGCCGAAGGCGCCCGGGTTGTCATCAACTCCCGGGACGAAAAGCGTCTGACCGAAGCGGCCGACCGGCTTGAGCATGAAACCGGCGTGCGCCCCAACATAGTCGCCGCCGATATCTCGACGAGTAAAGGGCTGAAGGCGATACAGAAAGCCATCGCCAACGAGACCGTAGATATCCTCGTCTCCAACGGCGGTGGGCCACCACCCGGGCAGTTCCTCGATCACGATGCCGGGAAGTGGGAAGAGGCCGGAAGGCTGGTGCTCGAGTCGGCCTCGGCGCTGACCCGCATGGTCCTTCCGGGGATGGTTGAGCGAGCGTGGGGAAGACTGATCTACATTACTTCGGTCGGTGTCCTGCAACCGGTCGACGATTTGATTCTCTCCAACGCCTTCCGCGCCGGCGTGACCGCCATGTGCAAGACGATCTCTAACAACTATGCGCACCACCGTATCACTGCCAACTGCGTCTGTCCGGGATACACCGCGACCGAACGGCTGGTCAAGCTGGCCACCACGCGTGCCAACGAGATGGGGAAGACCCGCGAGGATGTGATCGAGGAGTTCGCGCGCATGATCCCCGCTGCGAGAGTGGGACGCCCCGAAGAGCTCGGCGCCCTGGTTGCTTTCCTCGCCAGCGACAAAGCGGCCTACATCACGGGTGCGTCGATCCCGGTCGATGGCGGTCTGCACCGCTCACTGCTGTAGAACGGGAAGGGCACTATCAGCCAGACACCCACTCGCCCGCATCTGCTTTCGGCGATTCTGATCCAGCAGTTGATCGCCTCGCTTGTCTATCCGGTCGCCAAGGTCGGACTCGCCGAGATGGAGGCGTTTACGTTTGCGTTCTTTCGATTTACGATCGCCTCGATTGTCCTTTTGGCAATTGTCCGGTCCCGCTCATACGCCCTTACGATCGAGCGCAAAGACTACCCGCGCATTGTCCTGCTCGGCATCCTGATCATCCCGCTCAACCAGACGCTGTTCCTGGTGGGGCAGGCGATGACCGCCGCCGGCCACGGCGCCTTCCTGTTCGCCACCACACCGCTCTGGATATTCTTGCTGGCCCGTATTCACCTGAAAGAGAAGACAACAGCGCGTCGCCTGACCGGGATTTTGCTCGGCCTCGCGGGTGTGATAGTCATCATGTGGAGCGGACTGCAAACGGCGGGGAAGGAGTATCTGCTCGGCGATATCATCATCGTCATCGCTGTTCTGGCCTGGGCCTACTACTCGATTCTCGGCAAAGACCTCGTCCGCAAGTACGGCGCTCTCCGTATCACTGGCTACGCCCTCTCCAGCGGCGCCTTGTTATACTTTCCTTTTGGTCTCTACCGGGCTATTTCATTCGACTACAGCGGCGTCACCTACGCCGCATGGCTGTCGGTCGGCTATCTGGCGGTCGGGCTGTCGGTGATTGTCTACCTGATCTGGTACTGGCTGTTGAAGTATATGGATGCGTCCCGCGCGGCGGTCTTCCAGAACATTCAGCCGATCGCAGCCTCGATCACGGCGTATTTCTTTCTGGGCGAAGCAATAGGGGCCGCCTTCGTGGTCGGCGGCCTCATCGTCATGTCGGGCGTGGTCCTCTCGGAGACCTAGCCCTGTATCAGTTCTGCTTTTTCTTCTTGTCCTTGCTCTGGAACGGCGGCTTGAACTTCAGATCCCTGACTTCGTTCTTGCCATAGAGATCGGTCAGGAACTTCATCGCCAGCGCCGGTTGCTTCTCGTATTCATCGCGCTTTACGCTGATCCATGCCTCCCAGATCACGGGCATCTCTGATCGCTGACGGTCGGTGATGTCAATCATCTGCGCATAGATCAGGGTAAGCCCGCTGTCCGTCCAGGTGACCTTCTGCGGCTGGTAGCGCTCGATGTCGCCCCATGAGGTCCGAATCGAACCCGTGTGGACGGTCTTCTCATGCCAGGCGTTCGCTGTTCCCTCTTTCGAGAAGCGAAACGTGAGAATGCGGGATGCCTCCGCCACGTCGTCAACCAGTGTGAACCCGGCGTCCGAAAAACCTACTTCAATGTTGTCAACGAACAACTCATCATCTTCAGTCGGGCGATCGGGAAGTGCCACGATGATCGGCTCCGACTTTGTAAACGTGTACGCTTCATCCACTCGCGAGGCAGTGTGAATCAATGCTCCCGAAGAACACCCAAGCACCAGACCAGAGATCACCGCCACCACGACAATCGATCGCGATACACCCATACTCATCCTCCCACGATCATAAGATACTATAAACCTGGTCGCGCACTACAAGCTTAGAGTTCTCACCATCCACCCTTATCATGCCCCTCCCAGGACATGAAATTCCGATAATTCTGGCTCTCCTGGAACCCCGAAGGATCAGACAGAAACGCCAGAATGTTGTCTATCAAATGCACATGCGTCCGCTCTTCGTCCGCCAGCTGGTTCAACAGCGCCTTGCGCTTCGCATCGCTCTGACGCCCGGCTTCCTCGGCGTACATCTGCACCGACTTCTCCTCGATCACCCGCGCTTCGTTCCACACCTCGCGCTCGGCGTCGCCCGGAAGAGTCGTCTTGCCCTGCTCCGCCATTTCACGGAACAGCGACTTGGTCAGCGTCAGGCCGGCTTTCGACGTCTTCGTCTCTTCAGCGACATCGGTGACTTCACCCTCGGCCAGCCGCTTGAACACGTGGTAGTGACGGTGTTCTTCGTCGGCGAGCTGCTTGAATATTTTCTTCAAGCCGGCGTTGGTGGTCTGTTCGGCCCCCTTGAGATAAAACTCCCGGCCGTCCAGCTCCATCTGCATTGCAAATTCAAAGATATTGTCCATAACTATCTATCCTCAGAATCACGTTCGTCTGCTACACTCTCTTATTCCATATCCGCCCGACGAAGGTTCTCTTTCGAGAAGTCCTTCTCGAGCTGGGCGTCGGTGAACACCCCGTCCTTGCGAATCAACGTGCCGTCGAACCAGATCTCACCGCCGCCGTAGTCCGGACGCTGGATCAGTACCAGATCCCAGTGAATCGACGACTGGTTTCCATTCGGCGCCTCATCATAGCACTGCCCCGGCGTGAAATGGAACGAACCGGCGATCTTCTCATCGAACAGCGTGTCCCGCATGGGATGCAGAATAAACGGATTGACACCGATCGCAAATTCGCCCACATATCGGGCGCCGTCGTCGGTGTCGAGGATCTTGTTCAACTTGCTGTCATCGCCGCTGCAGGTCGCCTTGACGATTTTGCCGTTCTCGAACGTAAACGAAATGTTGTTGTAGAGTGTCCCCTGATACAGCGACGGGCAGTTGTACGTAATCGTTCCGTTGATCGAGTCGCGTACCGGCGCGGTGTAGACCTCACCGTCCGGGATATTCCGCTTGCCGTCACACTTGACACACGAGATCCCCTTGATCGAGAACGACAGATCCGTCCCCGGCGCCTTGATCTCTACCTTGTCGGTGGCATCCATCAGCGCAAACAACCGATCCTGCGCTTTCGACATCTTCGCATAATCGGCGCAGCAGACGTCGTAATAGAAATCCTCGAACGCCTCCTGCGAGGTCTCCGCCAGTTGCGCCATGGCGTTGTTGGGGAAGCGAAGGACCACCCAGCGGGTGCGCTTGACGCGCTCTTCGAGATGCACCGGCTTGTAGAACAGCGAGTTCTGCTTGTCGATCTGGGACTGGTCGATATCGGCCATGTCGAACGGATTGTCCGAGCCGCGAAGGCCGATATAGGCGTCCGCCCGCTGCATCAGCGGAAGGTGCAGCGAAGCCAGCGACTTGAACTGATCATCGGTCGCGCTGCGCGTGAACTGGCGAAGCAGCGATTCGTCGTTATAGTACCAGAATGTCGTCGCGCCACGCTCGCTGGCCAATCGGATGATCTGTTTGCCCAGTTCGAGCGTTTCTTTGCCCTTGATCTCCAAATACAGCACCTCGCCCTTCTTCAGTCCAACCGAATAGTCCAGCAACTGGCGGGCGAGAACCTCGTTTCTCTTATCCTTCATGATGACTCCATATCAATCGGTGTATCGTTCAGTGGGTCCAAGATACACGAAACCGCCCTCCTTGGCAACCGAACCCGAATCGAATCGGCACCGCCCATCGGTGGCCGGAAGGGGCCGAACAAACCGCTCTCACCCGGTGTTAGAACAGGCGTGGAAAGTCAACGCATCAGAATCGGCACCTCCGGCTTCGCCTACAAAGACTGGCTGGGGAACTTCTATCCCGGTTTCTGCCCCGACCGGGATTTCCTGCGTTTCTACTCATCCCAGTTCGACACCGTCGAAATCGACTCCACTTTCTATCGCATTCCCTCCGAAAGCACCGTCCGCAAGTGGGCCGATACCACCCCCGACAAGTTCGTCTTCGCCGCCAAGTTCCCCCGGACCGTCACGCACGAGGGAGAAGAGGCGCAGCGAATCGACGATGCCGGCCGCTTCATCGAAGTCATGCGCGGGCTGGGAGACAAGCTGGGACCGCTTCTGCTGCAGTTCGCCTATAGCTTCAAGCCGGAGCAGTTCGGACTGCTCGAGAAACTGATTGCGGTCGTTCCCGAAGGGCTTTCGGTCAGCGTCGAACTTCGCAATAAGAATTGGCTCACCGACGACCTATACAATCTGCTCAAGGGGCGAAGTATACCGCTCTGCCTGATCGATCATCCCTGGATGCCCCGCCTCAAAGTCCAGACCGGACCGTTTCAGTACGTCCGCCTGCTGGGCGATCACAAGAAGATTGAGTCCGACTACAGCTGGGTGCGCGATGAGCGCGAAGAGGACCTGCGGTACTGGCGCGAGGTGATCACGGGAGCGGCCCAGCAGGGGACCGATATCTTCATCTACGTCAACAACCACTACACCGGCCACTCACCGACCACCGCCCGACGACTCGCCGAGCTCATCGCCGAATCGCCGTCCTAGTCGCCTGCTAACTCGTTGCCCGACAACACCTCCAGCACGGCTCTTCGACTCTAAAGAGTCCGCCGCAAAGGCCGATAGATAGAGAAGATACAGGGAAAAGCGTGTCCCGGCGTATTCATGTCCGAGGCGCGCCCTTCTCTCGCCCTGGTCAGGGGAGCGTTTGATGAGACCGGGGCACAGCCGATTTGGTGTATGGCGAAGCAAGCAAAGTAACTATCACGCGGAGAGGTGGTTGAAAAAATGAATACGGAAGTTCTCAAGAAGGGCGAAATGAGCAGCGATGGATCGACCGAACTGCTGCAGTTGGTGTCGTTTAATATCGGCTCCGAAGAGTTCGGGGTCGACATTCTGAAGGTTCAGGAAATCAACCGCATGGTTGAAATCACCAAAGTGCCGCAGGCGCCGCACTACGTCGAAGGCGTTATCAACCTTCGCGGCAAAGTCATCCCGATCATCGACCTTCGGAAACGGTTCAGTCTCGAAATCAAGGCACACGATAAAAACACCCGGATCGTGGTCGTCGATATCGGCGGCAATATCATGGGTATGATCGTCGATGCCGTCTCCGAGGTCCTGCGCCTGCCGAGCGACACGATCGAGCCGCCGCCGGAACTGGTCACCGGGATCAACTCGGAATACATCAAGGGCGTCGCCAAGCTCGAAGACCGCCTCTTGATTTTCCTCGATCTGTCGAAAGTTATCGATGTCGGCGAGGTTGCTTCGCTGGTATAAGATATGCGTTTTGGTGAGCGTCGAAACGCTGTTACGCAACTGGGCCGGTCCTCGACCGGCCTTTTTGCTACCCGCTAGTAGCGGTCGGCTATCCGCGCCTGCACCGCGCCGGTCAGCCCGACCGGGTCCGAGGTGCCGATCCGGTAGCGCGGGTTGGATTTCATCTGAAGCTCCACCGCATCGAGCCCCCAGATATTGTACAGATAGCCGCCGGGAAAATAGCGGATCCCCCAGCCGTACCACCAGCGATTGCGCACCGGCCGTACCGCCACCACCTCGGCCAGCTTGATCCTTTTCTTGATCAACCCGACCCCAAACTTGATCTCCACAACATCTTCCCGCACCGTCACGACCAGGCGATAGAACAGGCTGCAAAGGAACAGGAAAAAGACGCCAAATCCGACAAATCCGGGCTGCTCGGCAAGCAGACCGATCACGATAAACGGGACCGCCACCAGCAGGGTGGGGGTGAGGAGTGCAAAACCGTACTGAGTTCTCTGATAGTATTCCATGCTGCTTTTTCGGTCGCTGCGGCGATATGGCGATTCGCCCCGGCCGCGGTTTGCCCAATCTACTTTCCCAAGAGACGATTATTCAAGGACTTTTCGCTAGTGCCTGGGCTCGTTTGTGGCCCACCCAGGAATTACCGTAATGTGCGTGGTGTACGTCCCCGTGCATCATGCGACCGTACGACGGGTACGGGTGTGGGTGCGGGTGCGGGTGCGGGGGTACCCCACCGCTTGCGGTGGGCACGGTTATCGAGTTACCCACCATAAATGGTGGGCCACCCAGGAATTGCCGTGATCTGCGTTGTGTACGTCCCCGTGCACCATGCGACTGTAAAACGGGTACAGGTGCGGGTACAGGTGCGGGTGCGGGGGTACCCCACCGCTTGCGGTGGGCACGGTTATCGATTTATCCACCATAAATGGTGGGCCACCCAAGACGGAGAGGGTCGCCCTCATCGTGAGCTATCGGACTGGTCGCCCACAGCTGCTATGAGTTCCTGACACCCTAATCGATCAGCGCGAATCCGCTCGTCTCCATCGCTCTAAGCATGTCGACTACGGACGACCGCCCACACAATTTCTCCTCCAAATCAACGGCGATCCCGAAAGCAGCGCCCTTTGTAAAGAGAGGAGCGTAGCATGCCCACAACGTCAAATCGCATTTCAATAGATCGTCAGCGCTGACACACCGTCGTTCGGGAAACGGAAAGGTTTTGGGACCCCTAAAAATGACAAAACAAAGCCATTTCGCTGTAACGCACACGGACGCACGCTTGTACGACGAAGTTTGGGGGCGGCGGACGGTGACACCATCGGCTCCATTGACACCGCCCGCCCCGGCCCCTATGTTCCACTATATGCAAGACCCACAACCTGTTGCGCAGCCCCGGATCGACCTGCTCTACACCAACATCGGACGGGGACATCCGTTTTATCTCGATGGTATCGCCGAAGCGTTGATCCGCCGCGGGCGAATCGCCCTCGTGCGACAGGAGCGCGATGTTTTTGATATCTCGCGCGGTTTGTCCCGCACCGCCTGGCGGACCGCCCGATGGCTGTATCGTAAAGGATCGTCGGGCGGCCTGATCGGCGTGATCTACGATCGCCTCCGGCGCAACGGCGACTACAACAAGCAGGGTCTGCTCAGCTCGATCCTGGCGCGCGACATTCGACGCACCTTCGCCGACAGCGACCAACCCCTGATCATCGCCCACCCCAGTCTGGTCGGTATGCTGGCCGGGCGGCCGAACCTGATCTACCAGCACGGTGAGCTGGTCGCCCCCGGCGAGTCGCTGGTCCGGGGCGCCTCGAAAGTCCTGGCGCCGACCGAAGATGTCGCTCTGCGGTTTCTGGCGGCCGGCTATGATCGATCGTCGGTCGTGGTCACCGGCCTGTGTGTCGAACCGGCCATCGTCCGACAGGCCTCGGACTCGTTTGCGGCGCGTACGGAACGACTGGCGTCCGACCGCCCGCTCACCGGCGCGTTTTTCTCGTCCGGGGCCGAACCGTCGCCGCATATCGATACCCTGGTCGATACGGCTCTCTCGGCGCTGCGCAACAACCATCGGGTGATCGTGTTCGCCCGGCAGGGCGGCAAGCTGGCCCGGGCGGCCATGCACGCCATGCATCTCTCGCGACGGGAGTTCGCGGTGATCGATCGGACCAATATCCTGCACCAGGAGCTGCCGGCGGCGGTGATTGTGGAGTTTGACAGCCGGCGCGAAGAAAACGCGCTCAGCGCCCGGCTCTTTCCGTCGCTCGACTATTTCGTCGGCCCCTCTCACGAACGCTCCAACTGGGCGGTGGGGCTGGGGCTGCCGCTGTTCATGGTCGAGCCGTGTATCGGGCCGTTTGCGCCGCTCAACCGCGACCTGCTGGTCGGCCTGGGAGTCGGTTTGGTGGTCGGAAGCGAGTCGGCCGCTGACCAGTTTGGCTCGTACGTACTCGGCCTTCGCGAGACCGGACACCTCAGGCAGATGGCCGAGCGGGGGTGGGGAGGGTACGGTATCGATGGCTTCGACAAGATCGCCGAGTGGCTTTATCTGGAGTTTGGAGGCCACGAGATCGGGGAGTGACATAAAAAGTAGTGGCGGCTGCGCCACTCGTTGTCTATAGTCCGGAACTATGTCACGACTGGGCAGGCTGCGCGGGTACATCAATCAGTTCGACCGGGGGCTGTGGATATTGTCGCTCGGCTGGCTGATCGCCTCGCTCGGCTTCGCGTCCTCGATCCCGTTTATCTCGATCTATTTCCACGCCCGCCTCGGCATGTCGACCACCGAGATCGGGATGTTTTTTGCCGTCATGGCGATCGTGCGCGCAGTGTTCCAGGCGGCCGGCGGCGAGATCTCCGATCGGGTCGGACGACGGCCGCTCTTGATTCACCTGCCCTGGCTGCGGGTGGCGACTTTCGTGGCGCTCGCCCTGGCCGTCCGCTATGAGTGGGGCTTCTGGCCGATTGCGGTGATTCTGCTGTTCAACTTCATCGCCGGCTCGATCTTCATCACGGCGATCATGGCGATGGTGTCCGATATCGTGCCACACGCCAAGCGGCTCGATGGGTTTGCGATCAGCCGCTCGGCGGGCAATGCCGGGTGGGCGATCGGTCCGGCGATCGGCGGCTACCTCGCGGCGTCGTCATACTCCGAGCTGTTCTACTTCTCGGCCGCCGCAACTCTGATCGGCGGACTGGTCTTCCTGTTCTTTCTGAAGGTGCCCCCCGTGGTTGCCCCGACCGACCGCTTCCGGTTCGCCGACTTGCTCGCCCTTCGTAAGGACCCGTCGTTCGCCTGGCATGCGGTGCTGACGCTCTGTCTGTACCTGGTGGTAGCCCAGCTTGTCATGCCGCTGTCAGTCTACGTCGTCGAGATGGTGGGGCTTACCGAAGCGTCCCTCGGTCATCTACTCACGCTGAACGGTGCGATGGTGGTTCTGCTGCAGATTCCGATAACGCGCCTGACCGACCGCTTCCGGCTCACCACGCTGCTTGCCATGGGTGCTGTGATCTATTTCATAGGCTACGCGCTGATGGGCACGCTGATAGGCTTCTGGTGGTTCATGGCGCTGATTTTCATCGTGACGATCGGTGAGCTGTTGATCTCGCCGCCGACCATGACCCTGACCTCACGTCTGGCGCCCGAAGGGCGTACCGGGCGCTACATGGGAGTGTACGGATTTTTCGTGACACTGGGCTGGTCGCTCGGACCGCTGTACGGAGGGGCGATCCTCGACGGCTTCAAGCACGACTGGATGCATGCCTGGTGGGTGATCTCATCGCTTGCGATCGTGGCTGCGTTCGGATTCCGATGGCTGGGAAGTCGGCTGCCCAAGAACGTAAACGAGGCGCAGGCCTCACTTGACAATAACTAGCTTGCCCATCTGCGTCCGATCGGCCGACTCCACCACCCAGTAGTAGATCCCCGAGACAACCGCCTGCGTGTTGCGGGTAATCAGATCCCACGTCTCGTGCTGCGATTCGGGGCCGCCCGATGGGTAGTCGTGCTCGATCCTTCGGATGAGATCGCCATCCAGCGAGTAGATGGAGATGGTGCAGACGCGGGGGAGATTCGCGAAATGGATCAGTCGCGCTCGTTCCGGCGCCCGGCTGCGGTCGCGGTTCTCAAAACCGATCCTCGCGTACTCGCCGTCGCCGATGTAGGGATTCGGATAGACGTAGGCATCGAGTCCGTACTTCTCGACCGTATCGGCCGGCGTCTGCGGGTACTCGAGAATCATGTTGTTGGTTGGGTTGGTCTCCAGTGCGGGCAGGCCCGATGCCGGTGAACCGAAGTCGAAGGCGGTCACCGCGACATAGTACGGGATAGTCGGCAGGAGATTATCGAGGGTGTACTCGTACTCGTAGTATTTCGGGAGTGGCGTCCCGTATTCCAGCACGACCTCGTCGTCGGGCCAGGATGAGCTGTCCGGGTCGAGCGGGAGCGCATCGGGATAGACCTTCCGGATGCCGTCCGGCGAAGTTAGATCGGACTGGTTGAAGTCCTGGCGGGTGAAGTAGTAGTACTCACCATCCCAGTAAAAGGGGCGTGCTTCGCTGTATACGAGAGGCTCGAAATCCGGATCGGCAAACAGGATGCGCAGTGAGTCGAGCGTAAACGGGACCTCTTCGAGTACCCAGCCATCGCGGCCGCTGGGGAGCGTGCCATAGCGGTAGCGGTTGTAGTCTTCGCGGTCGTACGATTGCAGCAGCGAGAAGCTGGTGCGGCGGTCGTCGAGGGCGACATACACGCGATAGCCTTCGAAGTCGATCTCGCCCAGGAAGACGTCCCTGGTGGTTTCCGATCGGTAGCCGTTCCAGCGGATGGTCAGCTTGCCGTTTTCCGGTATGACGCGGATTCGTGGGGCGGGAGGCGGCCCGGCGCCTTCGAAGTCAGGGACGCCGTCGCCCTCGTAGTAGGCCGTGTCTGCGTTGGTATAGCGGTAGATCGTGTCGATGATGGTGCCGCCGCCGGATGTGATGGTGTCGATGCGGTCGATGAGTGAGTCGTATGCGCAGACACGGAATTTTCCGGCGTAGCCGTCGTCGTCAGTGTCGCGTCCGGGATTGTCGTAGACCCAGGATGCCCAGCGCGAATTCAGCGCGAGGTTCGAAAAGTCGAGTGCTTCATAGAAGCGCTCCGGATTGTCAGGGTCGAAGAGATCCTCGAAGTCCTGTGGCTGCCGATGGAGGTACTCTCCGGCCACCCAGGCAAATGAGATGGGAAGGGTCTGGCCGGGGTCGATGGTAAACGGACCGAACGAAAGGATATATCGCGTGTCATACCCGCGCGCGTATTCTTCGGCGTTTGGCGGTGGGGGACGGTAGCCGTCGTCTTCGTGATTGACCGCGGTGGTAATCAGATCGTAGTCGAACTCCCGGTGGCTGAGGACATAGTATTTGTTCACATCCCCCTCCGGTGTGCCCAGTCGCCCGGTTCCGAAGTCGAAGTAGGGGTCGTTGGGAGTGCTCAACAGGCGCGGTCCGAAATCGCGGCTGGGATCGGAATAATTGATGATCCACCAGTTGTAGGAGTAGGAAAGCGAATCCGAGGGGGTTCGCACGACCCGGGCGCCGACCACACCGCGCGGCGAGCGGTAGTCCCAGCTTGACCCGTCCGGGTCGCCGTCGTTGTCGGCGGTGTAGGCGATGTTGACGGTGTCGCGGAATCCGCAGCCCTCGGGTGCCGGGAAATCGCGGAGGAAGCCGACGATGTCATCGTTCCAGCCTTCGGGACCGTTGCGAGAGGTGTGCCAGACATCGCCGTCGACCCAGATTCCCATGTACACTTTGCTGAGTCGTTCCCTGCTGATGTTGCGGAGTTGATAGTCGAAGAGGATGAAATCGTCGGCGTATTCATAGCTCCAGGCCATAGAACGCTGGTCCACCTGAATGCCGAGGGGCCGATGCGGGATAGCTGTAAGCGGGTCAGACGAGACGAGAGAGGGATCGGTGACGGTGTCCGTGTAGGTACAGAAAATGTCCTGTTCCGAGTAGGCATCGGGGTCGAAGAACTGGCTGTTGGCGTCGATTGACTTGTATTCGAAGCCGCCAAACGGTGGAGGGTCTGGCCAGAGCTCCTGTGTGACATAGAAGTCCTCGGTTCCCACCGAAACGAGGGTGTCTCGGTTGACCACTGCGCCGATCCAGAAGGCGCCAACCCACAGATAGACGTGGTCACTGTTCTTGGGATAGACGCAGGAGGGTATTCGCTCGCCGGTGAACGGGTCCGGAATGTCCTGACCGTAGGTGCCGAAGGTGCCGTTGTTAGCGATGGCCAGCTGCATATTGCCGCGATTGTGGGCCGTATACAGCACCACAGGTTTGGCGGTGGAAACCTGTTCCAGGTATCGGTCGAGGGCTTCCTGTTTCGACTGCGGCAGGCCGGGGCGGGCGACGGCGGTCGCCACGAGACCAAGTATCAGCGAGAGTGAGACGGTCAGTTTTGTCACGATCCCGGTCATGGATGCACTTTCCACTGTGATAGTCGAAGGTGTTCTGTCGTTGAGGTATCGAAAAAGCCGCCGACGATCGCTTTCGTCGACGGCTTTTTCCGTATCAGAATACAGGCCTGTTTACATGATGATTACGAGCTTACCGATCTGTGTCTCGGCGTCCGGAATCTCAACCGTCCAGTAGTAAATTCCCGTTACGACCAACTGCGTGTTGCGGGTGATCATATCCCATTCTTCGTGGATGTAGTTGGGATCGCTCAAGGGCACATCGTGCTGGATCTCCCGCACCAGGTCACCATCGAGGGTGAATATCTTGATGGTGCACTTCGGCGGAAGATTTGCGAAGTGGATGCGGCGCTCGCGATCGGGGATTGGCGACGAGAAACGGCTGAAGCGTCCCTCGAAGCCCCCAGACAGGTAATTCCCGTCGATTCGGTAAGGATTCGGCCAGACATAGATTTTGCCGTCACCCTGTGCGATCTGGTCGCTGGAGGCGAGGGCGTACGTGTTTTTGGCTCCCACTGTCTTCGACGTCTCAAGGGCCGGAAGACCGGAAGCCGGAGAGCCGTAGTCCGAGGACGTCACGTTGACATACCACGGGACGGTGGGGAGGAGATTCTCGATGGTAATCTCGTAATCGTAATACTTGAAGTACCCGTCATCGGTCACGAGAAACGAAAGACTGTCAGGTACCGAGTCGGGGCTGCTGATGCCGTAGTCGCCCGGGAAGAGGTCTTCCCAGTCGTCGTACACCTTCTCAATCGGGGTTGTAACTCCGAATTCGGAGCGGTTGAAGCCCTGAGCTTCGAAGGCAAACGCGGAGTCGTCGGCGCCTCGGTACGGGTTGTTTCTGGTATATGTTGCCGGATCCCAGTCCGGGTTGCCGCCGCCATAGAGAGCGCGGAGGGAATCCAGGGTGTACGGGATGTCGATGAGCTTAAACTCATCGGCTACGTAGTCGTAGACGAGCTTATTGTAGTTCTGTCTGTCATACGCGGCGACGAGGGAATAGCTTGCCTCGCGGTCGTCTCGGCCGATGTACACTTTGTAACCTTCGAAGTCGAGATCCCGCGAGAACACGTCGCGTGTCGTCTCGGAACGCTGACCGTTGAAGCGTACACGAATGGCGCCCACTTCGGGGATGAGCCAGATGGCCGGCGCGGGCGGCGGGGAAGCGCCCCGGAAATCCGGTACGCCGTCACCGGCGAAGTACGAGGTGTCGCAGCCGTTCTGATAGATCGTGTTGGTATCGATCGAGATGATGACGCCGGTGGTGTCACGGGTGGTGTCGATCGAAACGCCGATAGAATCACCGCAGACCTCGATAAACTGTCCGGCGTAGCCGTCGGTATCAGAGTCCACGCCTGGATTGTCATAGACCCAGGACGCCCAGCGCGAGTTAGTGCCGAGGTTATCGAAATTCAGGTTTTCGTAGTAGAGGTCAGGATTGTAGCTGTCACCCAGATTTCGTTGGCCGTTGGTCGCGTCGGTGTGGAAATTCTCGCCGGCGACATAGGCGAAGGAAATCGGCAGGGTCTGTCCCGGGTCGATTGTAAACGGACCGAACGACAGCAGATATCGCGTATCGAAGCCGTTGGCGAAGTCCTGCCCCAGGTTGGAAGGCGGTGTGAGCCAGACCGAGTCGTTGGGTGGAATGTTGGCGGTGTATATCTGATCGTAGTCAAACTCGCGGTTACGGAGGACATGGTACTTGTTGACATCGCCTTCAGGAGTGCCCGTTCCGCCCGTGGTGTAGTTGCGGTATGACCTGATAGCCTGGGGGCCGAAGTCTAGTGCCGCATCACCGCGACTGATCCACCAATTGAACGAGACGTCAAGTTCCTCGGATGGGGTTCGAACGATACGAGTGGCCGTTACCGCCGGCACCGGAGTACCGCCGATATCATCGAGGTCACCGGTAACATCGGCGATCCACGCGATGTTGACGGTATCAATATACTCAACGTCGGTATTGCCTACCCGAAGCGTTTCGGGGTTGGTCTCGCGGAATCCGCAGATGTCATCGGCGAACTCATTATCTGCTCCAAGGTCACCACCGCCCTGACCGAGCTGTTCACCTCCTGGGCCGACGTCGGCATCCACGTAGATACCCATGTACACCTTGGTCAATCGCTCGACGCCGATATTCCTGATGGAATAGTCGAAGAGGACGAAGTCATCGGCGTACGGGTATGACCATGAATACGAACGCTGGGTTACTTCGATATTAATCGGAATATGCGGCCGTCCGAAGAAGTCGTTCTCGAGGCCGGAGACGCCGGACGTATACGTATCGGTGTAAACGGCGATGAAGTCCTGCTCGGAAACCGCGCCTTCATATTCGGGGTCTTCGGGGTCGATGATCGAACGGCGAATCATGTTGCCGAACGGGGCCTCATCGGGGAACATCTCGTTGGTCCGCTGCCAGCCGTCGGCGCCCACGGAGACCAGTGTATCGCGGCCGACTACGGCGCCAATCCAGAAAGCACCGGAGTAGGAATATTGCGTACCGGAGCGTTTCGGATATTCGCAGGCGGAGACTCGATTGCCGGTGAAGCAGTCCGACTCGGTGATCAAGGCATCTCCCTCGGCAGCGAAAACGCCGTAGTTGGTCACCGCCAGGACTATCTTGCCGACATTGTGGTTGGTGGCACAGTAGGCGGGGGCCGCCATTGAGATGTAGGGGTCATCGTAGGAGTGATCGTCCTCCACAAGTTTGGTGCGGGCCAAGAGTGAGGCCGGCAACAGGACGATCAGCGCAAGAAGCCAGAACTTCGTTACCCGATTTCTCACAGTATCTTCCTTTTGTCTCTATAGACTATGAAATATTTCCCAAACCTAAAGGTCGAAATATGCGGGCTGTCCGGTCGCCTGTCAAGGCACAAATGCCGCAAGTGGTTAGGGTGTGCGCTGCGAATCAAGTCTATCGCCGGGAACCACTTGCGAACGGGCTGCTGAGACCGGGGCGGAGCCTGTCCGACTGCAGACGCACGATTGAAATATAGACTGCGGGATTGGGGAAATTGTCCAAAAGGAAAAGAGGTTTGTTCAGGTTCTTCAGAATCGGACAAAGGAGCGCCAATATGTGCAAGTATCTACTGTTCAGTGCGTTGGGCGAGTCCGTCGAGCCGCTCTCGAGAGGGAATCCGGGCACCTGGTGATCGCGCTGATGCCTACATAATAATAACGATCTTGCCGATTTGCGTGCGGCCGTTCGGTTCCTCGACCGTGTAGTAGTAAATGCCGGTCACGATCATCTGCGTGTTGCGGGTTATCAGATCCCACTCATCATGCATGGCTCTCGGATCACTCGGGTCCATGTCGTGTTCAAACTCGCGCACCAGGTCGCCGTCAAGAGTGAAAATCTTGATCGTGCATTTCGGTGGAAGGTTGGCAAAGTGAATCCGTCGTTCGCGGTCCGGAATCGGCTGCGAGTAGGGACTGAAGCGGCCTTCGAAGCCACGTTCGAGATAGGTCGCATCAATGCGATACGGATTCGGCCAGACGTAGACATCGAGCGACGCGTTCGGGTCGGCGGCATAGGAGTCGAGCGCGAAGGCACTTTTGGCGTTGACCGTTTTTGACGTTTCCAGCGACGGCAGACCCGAGGCGGGGGAGCCGTAGTCGGCGGCGGTGACATTGACGTAGTACGGGACGGTCGGCAGGAGATCGGTGATCACGTACTCGTATTCGTAGTACTTGAAGTAGTTGTCTTCGGTCAGGAGGAACTGCAGGCTGTCGGGGACGGAGTCCGGGCTGCTGATGCCATAATCGGCCGGGTTCAGGTCGCGCCAATCCTCATAGGTCTTGCGGATCGGGGTGGTGACGCCAAACTCGGCCTGGTTGTAACCCTGAGCCTCGAAGGCAAAGGCTGAGTCAGGCACCCCGAGGTACGGTCGGGTCCGGGTGTAGACAAGCGGATCCCAGTCCGGATCGCCGTTGCCGTAGAGCGTGCGCAGGGAGTCAAGTGAGTACGGTGTATCAAACAGCTTGTACTCGTTGATCAGGGCCTGGTAGACGTACTTGTTGTAGTTCTCCTGATCGTAGGCGGCCAGAAGAACGTAGCTGGGCTCGCGGTCGTCGCGGGCGAGATAGACGTTGTACGCTTCGAAATCGAGATCGCGCGAGAACACATCGCGTGTCGTTTCCGACCGGCGGCCGTTGAAGCGTACCCGGATCTGTCCCAGCTCGGGGATGAGCCACATATCGGGCGCGGGAGGCGGGGAGGCGCCGCGGAAATCGGGGACGCCGTCACCTTCGTAATAGGCGGTGTCGCAGCGAACACCGGTGACACCGATGGTGTCGATCAGGGTGTCGCCGCCGATGACGGTGGTGTCGAGTACATAGCCGGTGGTGTCGTCGCAGAGGACGATCGACTTGCCGAAGTAGCCGTCGGTGTCGGAGTCGACGCCGGGGTTGTCGTAGACCCAGGAAGCCCAGCGCGAGTTGGTGGAAAGATTATCGAAATTGAGATTCTGGTAGTAGGCGTCGGGTCGGTAGTCGTTGCCGAGATTGTCGATGGCATTGGTCGGGTCGACGTGGAAGTTCTCACCGGCGACATAAGCGAATGAGATCGGCAGGGTCTGTCCCGGGTCGATGGTAAACGGTCCAAACGAGAGCAGGAAGCGAGTGTCGTAGCCGTTGGCGAATTCCTGTGCCCAATCACCGGGGGGCACGAGCCAGGTGTCATCGCCGGGGCGGATGCTCGCCGTGTATATCTGGTCGTAGTCAAATTCACGGTTTCTCAGCACGTGGTACTTATTGACGTCGCCCTCGGGTGTTCCGGTTCCACCGGTGGTGTAGTTTCGGTATGAGTTGATCGCCTGCGGGCCGAAGTCCTGGCTGGCATCGCCATGACTGACCCACCAGTTGAAGGAAACATCGAGTTGTTCTGCAGGTGTGCGGACAATGCGACAGGCGGTCACCGAGGGCAGGGCGGTCTGACCGATATCGTTCAGGTCGCCGGAGACGTCGGCAATCCAGGCGATATTGACGGTGTCGACGTAGGCGACATCAGTGTTGCCGACACGAAGTGTTTCAATGCTGGTCTCGCGGAAGCCGCAGATGTCGTCCTGGAACTCCGATCCGGCGCCGAGATCGCCGGGGGTGGCATCGGCGAGTCCGCCGCCGGGGGCGCAGTCGGCATCGAGGTAGATGCCCATGTAAACTTTGGTGATGCGCTCGACACCGATATTGCGAATGGAGTAGTCAAACAGGACGAAATCATCGGCGTAGGGATAGGACCAGGCATACGATCGCTGGGTGACCTGGACATTGAGCGGGATGTGGGGCCGTCCGAAGTAGTCATTGCTCAGCCCGGAGGCGCCAGAGGTATAGGTGTCGGTGTAGACACTGATGAAGTCCTGTTCGGAGACAGCGCCTTCGTATTCGGACGATGAGGGGTCGATAATGGAGCGTCGGGTCATCTCGCCGAACGGGGATTCATCGGGGAACATCTCATGGGCTCGCTGCCAGCCGTCGGCGCCGACCGAGACAAGGGTGTCACGACCGACCACGGCGCCGATCCAGAAAGCGCCGGAGTAGGCATACTGGGTGCCGGATCGTTTCGGGTACTCGCAGGCCAGGACCCGGTTTCCGGTAAAGCAGTCGGCAATGGTAATGAGGGCATCGGCCTCGGCTGCAAAGACGCCGTAATTGGTCACCGAGAGGACGAGTTTGCCGACCGTGTGATTGGCTGCGCAATAGGCCGGAGCGGCGGTTGCAATATACGGGTCGTCGGGGCCGTTGTCGTCAGACAGGCGCATGGCGCGCGCCGAGGCGATCGATGACGTTCCAAGAACGAGCACCGCCAGCCAACAGAGGAGAGTTCGCTGATTCAGAGTAATGTTCCTTCCGAGACAAGAATCGAAATCGTGGCGCCCCACAAGCGCCGAAGGAAAGATTCGCTTTGAATTGCGCTCTGTCAAGGGCAAACAGGCGGCTGGTGGATCAGATAGGAGGGGGACCGCCCAGGAAGAGATAGTTTACGAGCGCGATCAGATCGCTCAGGTCGGCGGCTCCGCTCGAGTCGGAATCGCACAGGTTGAAGTTGGCACAGACCGGGTCGCTCTGTCCCAGGAAGAGGTGGCCAACCAGACAGATGAGATCGGAGAGGTCAAGTTCGGTGTCGGAGTTGAAGTCGCAGCGTCGGGTGGGGAGGATTATTATGGAGCCATCGAAGGCGACGACGACCGTGGTGTCAATGTATCCGGAAAGAGACGTATCGACGACTGCGGAGTCGTAAGGCTCGATGTTGGGGTTCACTTCGATCCAGAGTGTGCACGAGTCACCAAGCCAGTTACGGCAGGCAAAGTAGCTGGTGTCGATAATCATGTTGGTGACGACACCGATAAGTCTGCCCCCCGGGGTGGAGAATTCCTGGCGATTGACGAAGGAAATGGGCGCCTCGTGGATCTGCGTCGTGTCCAGGTTGGGGGGGATGCTGACCGGAATGCGGACGATCAGCCCGTTCGACTGGGGGGGGATGGGAGCAGGATGCACGGCGTCGGCATAGAAATCGGCGGCGGCCGCAAACTGCCAGATGACGCCGTTGTTGAGAGAATCGCCGACAGCGACGTATTCCCAGCCGGAAATCCTGGTGCCGGCGCTATCGAATCCCAGACCGCTGAAATTGAAGGTCAGCAAATCCGGACGTTCGGACTTGAGCCATAAGGCGATGCCGGCGACGGTGTCGACGTAATTGTCGAGCCGGATGGAAATGAAGGATGTCTGGCTGCCGGCGACCAGAGCCGTGTCGGTCACTCGAACTTCGACGGCGGTGGAGGAGGCGACGGCGGTGGAGGAGAGGCCAAGCGCCACCAGGAGCACTGAAATCAACCTGATTATATCTGAGAACTGCAGCATACGGCATCCTTCCATAGTGAGGCACAGCCGGCTCCGGATCGTAGAGAATCCCCGAAGGCGGTCATCAGTTCGGATTGTTACCGTTAGCCACTAGTCGATAGGTATCCTTTATGAAGCTATCGAAAGATAGGGGAAACCGAGAATTCGTCAAGAACAATAAAGCGGCCGGTTCCACTGGTGCGGAACCGGCCGCTTGTTCGAATAGCGGCGCCGACTTAGAGGGTCGGCTCGTTAAAGAGGTCGGGGGAGACGTCGCCGTTTACGGTCATCTCCTGGATTTCCATGACAGCCATCTTCTGGCCGTCCATATTCCTGACTACCTTACCGGGCAGCTTGATGCCGCCGGCCTCGGTGTAGGTCTCAAATGATTCGGTGATAGTGCCTTCGCCGCCCATCATGCCGGAGCCCCAGTAGCTCCGTCCGACAACCATTTTGGTGGCCGGGTCGAAGGCGAGGCGGCAGATGGTCTCGCTCTGCATGTCGACCAGAGTAACCCATTCAACCGCTTTGTTGTCGAGCTGACCGGGACCTTCGTAGACGGCCTGGAAGTACGGATCGGACTTCAGGTGAGAGAAAACCCACACGAGATCACGCAGCTGGGCTTTCTTCTCATCGAGAATGTCCTCTTCGGTCTTCTCACCGATCTGGCCGGGAGCGATGGTCTTCCACCCTTTTGATCCGTCACGGATGTCGTAGATCTTCGTCCCCATCATGTTGGCGATGGTGCAGGACTTGTCCGGAAGAACGTCGGTCGACTCGATCGGGAAGGGGAACTCGCCCTGCGGGGTCGAGACGGTGACCTGGGCCTTGACGTTCATGGTCTTGACCGCCGCGAAATTGGCGGTACCGCCGTGGGCAACGGCGGCAGCTTCGATCAGCTCGGCGCCCCTGGCGAGGTTCTCCGGCGTGATCGCAAGTTCGTTCTTCTCTTCGCCGGAGGGGATGGTGATATCGATCTCGGTCACCGGTCCCATGTTGAGAGAATCGAGCGGCATTTCGAAGTCGGCCTTGTTGCCGACGACCAGGACACGGAGTTTATCCGGGTGCAGGTTTCGCTTGGCGGCTGCGACTACGGCTTCGGGCGTGACCTTCTCGACTTTCTCTTTTTCCTGTGCGAGGAAGTCCTCGGGGAAGTCATAGAAGTCGTAGTTCATCATGCGGTTGACGACTTCGGCACGGTTGTCGAAATTGAACACGAAGGAGTTCAGGTAGCCGTCTTTGCCCATCCGCATCTCATCTTCAGTCGGCGGGTTGTTCTGCATCCCTTCGACCTGCTTCACAATCTCCTTAACAGCCTTGCCGGTCGTCTCCGACTTGGTGGAGGCGAAACCGATAAAGACGCCGGGATAGGAGATGTTGGCGGTGTAGGAGCCAAAGGTGGCGTAGGCCAGACCCTCTTTCGACCGGACGTTGTTGAACATCCGGCTGCCGAAGCTGCCGCCGAAGATGGAGTTCATGACGATGCGGTCGGCATAGTCAGGATCGGTCACCAGGCCGCCGAGGTGGCCGACCAGAACGTTCGACTGGTTGACGTCGGCCTTCTCAGCGTAGTAGACGTGCTGATCGTAGTCGTAGTCGACCTGCGGCGGTTCCGGAACGGTGACATTCCCTTTTTCCCAGTCGCCGAAATACTGTTTGATCTTTTCGATGATCTCGTCGCTCTTGAAGTCACCCCAGACGGCAATCTGGATGTTCTCGGGATGGAACCATTGATCGTGGAATGCGACCATGTCCTCGCGGGTGACGGCGTTGATCGTCTTGTACTCGGCGTGTCGAGCGTACACGGATTCCGGGCCGTAGATGACCTTGAGGAACTCACGGATCGCGAGCTGCTGGGGGTCGTCGTTGCGGCGCGAGATACCGGAACGCTGATTGACTTTGGCGAGGTCGATCTTGTCGGCATCGAAGGTCGGGTTGCGCAGAATCTCCGCCAGGACTTCGAGTCCCAGGTCGGTGTATTCGCTGAGCACGTTCACTCGGGCGTTTCCGGAGAGGCGATCGATCGAGGTTTCGACCGAGCCGCCGACCCCTTCGAGCATCTCATCGATCTCGTCGCCGGTCCACTTCTCGGTGCCGCCGGTGCGGAGGACTTCACCGGTCATCTCGGCGAGACCGATCATATCGGCAGGTTCGAGATATCCGCCGACATTGATGCGCACGGAGGCGTTGAATACCGGCAGCATGTGGTCCTCGAGAATGTACAGCCGCATGCCGTTGGGCAGGGTCACTTTCTCTACATCGGGAATCTGAATCGGGTTGAGTTTCGGATAGTTGAGCTTGTCAACATCCTGAGCGTGCAGCGCCGCTGCCCCGATCATAAGGAGCATGGCGCAAACCATCAGAACAGTCGTTATACGTTTCATTACACCGGCTCCCATCAGCTCTTGGCCGTGTTCATCATGACCACGACGCGATTATCCTTGGTCAGGTACTCGTTGGCGACGCGCTGGATATCTTCGGCGGTAACCGCGTTGATGTCATCCAGCTGCTTGAACATCTCTCGCCAGTCGCCGTAGTACTGCTGCGCCTGACAGAGCTGCATCGCCAGGCCGTTATTGGAAGCGATGCTGTTGATGAAGGAGGCCTTGGCGCGGGCGCGCATCTTGTCGAGGTCTTCCGGGGTGACGAGTTCGCTTTTGGCTTTTTCGACAGCCGCGAAGATCTCTTCTTCGCACTCGTAGTTGTCGTGTCCCTGCGACGGCATGGCATACATCAGGCACATCGTCGCGTACTTGTCACCGGGGAAACCGGAGAAGGCGCCGACCTGGATCGCGATCTTCTTTTCCTTGATCATCGACTCGTACAGTTTCGACGTACGGCCCTGACCCAGATACTGCATCAGCATGTCGACCGCGGTGCGGTCGGGATGCGTAATCTCAGGGATGTGCCAGCCGGCGAGGTAGACCGGCTGCGCCGGATCTTCCATCACCATGCGGCGCTCCCCGATCTGCTTCGGTTCGACGGTGGCGATGCGCTCCGGCGCGGGACGATAGGGGATGCGGCCCCAGTACTTTTCGGCCAGCTTGATGACGTCCTTCGGGTTGACGTCGCCGACGACGGCGATGGTCAGGTTAGACGGGCCGTAGTATTTCTCGAAGAAGGCCTTGGCCTCCAAGCGGGAGTAGTACATGATGTCGGACATGTGGCCGATACCCGGGACACCGTACGGATGCGCCTTGAAGGAGAGGGCGAGGAATTCCTCGATTGCCTTGCCGATTGGGTTCGATTCGGTGCGCATACGACGCTCTTCGGCGACCACATCACGCTCTTTGTACATCTCACGGAGGACCGGGTTGAGGAAGCGCTCCGATTCCAGAGCCATCCACAGCTCGACCTTGTTGGACGGGAGACTGAAGAAATAAACGGTCTGATCGGAGGACGTGAAGGCGTTCAGGCCGACGCCGCCTTCGCGGTCAACCACGTTTCCGAATTCGTTCGGGACCACTAGTTCATACGAAGCTTCGCGCGCGGCGTTGTATTGCTCTTCGAGTTCCGCGACCCTGGCAGAATCCGCCAGCATCCCCTTGTTGCGCTCGGCCCGCAGCTTCATGAAGAGCGAATCCTCGAGAGCGATAGCCTTCAACTCGGCGTCGATGTCTTTGGTGCCGAGGGTGGTAGTACCCTTGAAAGCCATGTGCTCAAACATGTGGGCCAGCCCAGTGTAGCCTTTGGGATCATCGACCGACCCGACGTTCGACCAGGTGACGAACGAGGCTACTGGCGCCTCGTGGCGCGGTACAATCAGGACTTTGAGGCCATTGTTCAGGGTATGTTCGACCACCTGGTTTTCGACCTCGGTGAAGTCAAACGCGGAAACTGACGGGACGACCGTCAGGGCCAGGGCAAGTGCGGCCAACATCAGCCCGGTTGCTTTCCGTTTCATTGCATCCTCCATGCATTTCCTATATGTAGTGGTGATTTGATCTTGTGCGAATTAACGAGTGGGCGACGTAAGTGTCAAGCGGATAATCGGATAGGTGCGTCGGCGCCTCCCCGATGGCCGCCGCACAATCAACATTGGATCTGTGTACATTCGCGAGTCTTCCCGGTAAGTCATTGACCAGTATTGTATACGACAGAGATCCGGCAAGGTTTTCAAAAATCTGCGGGAAGAAGTTTGCTTCCGAACGGTACTACTGCCAGGCAATGGTCAATTCTCACAAGGAGTCTATCATGAAGCGAGCAGTTGCATCAACGGTTATCGGCTTCGCGCTGACCCTGGCGCTTGGCCTCGCGGCGCCCGTATCGGCCGCGGTCGGCTCAATCTCCGGTACAGTAGTGGAAAGAGAAAGCGGGAATGCCGTGGCGGGAGCGATGATATATCTCTTTCCGTCGGGTGACTCGGTGCGAACCGATGCGTCGGGGCGTTTCGAGTTTCCTTCCGTTGCACCGGGAGTGTACATGCTGGAGACATCTCACGCGGCGTTTGAGCCGATGATGCTCAACAATCAGGAAGTGGTCGCGGGGCAGGAGCTGCGCTGCACGATTCGCATCAACCGCCGCAACGGTGTGAAGGACCTGGACACCACCGCCCGCGAGGAAGTCAAGAAGGTACTGGGCTACCTGGATCAGATTAGGGTCACCGCCGAGCCGGCGGAGCGCGAGGCGCAGTCATCCGGTCAGAATGCCGATGAGGGAGCCTCTTCTCCGCAGACCTTTTCGCCGGCCGCCCTGGGACTCGATCGCAAGTCCAGATCCGGTCACCCGAAAGAGGTTCCTTCGCCCATGCCGAAGTATGTCCCGCCCTCGGATGACTACTGCGACGATTTGCCTCCGTTCGACATGTACTTCCGGAACTACGGCACGAATCGTTTTGTCGATACCAGGCGCGACAACCTGTCGACCTTCGCCGCTGATGTCGACGATGCTTCGTACACGCTGGTCCGCCGGTATCTGCAGGATGGGAATGTCCCGCCGCGCGACGCCGTGCGTATCGAGGAGTTCGTGAATCATTTCGATTACAACTACGAGCAGCCGTCGTACAGCAAGTTTCGGGTCGTCACTGATGCGATTCGTTCTCCGTTCGATGATTCGACGACGATACTGTCGATTGGCATTAAGGGACGAGAGATCGATCGTCGTGAACGCAAGCCGCTCAACCTGACGTTTGTGATCGATGTCTCCGGGTCGATGGGGTACGACAACCGGCTCGAGCTGGTCAAGTATGCCTTGCACGAACTCGTCTCGCAGCTGGGGCGGGAAGACCGGATCGGTATCGTGACGTACGGCAGCGGCGCCTCGCGCGTGCTCGATCCTATTCCGGCTGATCGCAAACGTGAGATCATGAACCGGATCGATCGACTGCGTCCGGGTGGTTCCACCAACGCCGAAGCGGGCCTCACGCTTGGGTATGCGATGGCGCAGCGGCAATATGTTCCGGGTCACAACAACCACATTATCCTGTGCAGTGACGGGGTGGCGAATGTTGGTCTGACGCGGGCCGAGGATCTGATGGAGACGATTCAGAGCTGCGCCCGCGACGGTATCACGCTCCACTCGTTTGGTGTCGGCATGGGCAACTATAATGACGTTCTGCTGGAGAAGCTGGCGCAGCAGGGGAACGGGCGTTACTCCTATATCAATAATCGGAGCGAAGCCTACGAACAGATGGTCACCGAGTTCGTGAGCAACATGGAGTTACTGGCACGCGATGTGAAGATTCAGGTCGAGTTTGATGCGCGGGCGGTCAAGGCCTACCGTCTGCTGGGGTACGAGAACCGGGACGTCGAGGACAACCGTTTTCGCGACAACGAACGGGACGGCGGTGAGATCGGCGCGGGACACGAAGTGACCGCAGTGTACGAGCTGGTGCTTCACAAGCGGGGTACTCGCGGCGATCTGGGAACAATTGCCCTTCGTTGGAAAGACGATGATGGTCGGGAAGTCTCAGAGCTGAACCAGCCGATTCGCATCGCCACTGAGAAGCATCGGTACGAGTGCTCGCCTGCTCTCCGGCTGGCGCTGGTTTCGGCCAAGTTCGCCGAGAAGTTGAAAGACACTCCTTACGTGCGCGATCTGAGCTACGGCGAACTGTACGAGTACGCGTCGGCGCTCAACGAAGAGATGCCGTCGGAACAGACCAATGAGCTGCTGGATCTGATTCAGCGGACAGGTGAGTTGAACTCCTATCACTCGCGGCGATGACTGTGCCGGCTGAGTGACCTCCAAAAAAAGGGCGGAAGCAATCTTCCGCCCTTTCTCTATACCGCTTTGCGGGACGCTACCACCAGCTTATCAGTTTCGGCTTTCGGGTGTGTACCAGGTTCTCATTCTTGGGAATAACGCGAGCCGTAAGGCCGAATCGGCCGGACTCAAGGCATTCCACTTCGCCCTGATAGACGTAGGTGCCGTTGCCGGCGGCCGGTGAGGTACCGTCGATAGTTGCTCCGGTCGGAGTGTAGTTGAGTAGTTCGTCCTGAGAATTGATCCGTCCGGCGACGATCTCGACCCGAACGTCGTCGGGTGTAATCGCCCCCAGGTGGACGTGCATCTTGATGGGGATGCGCTGCCCGACGTAGACGGTTGAACCGAGTTCGGGCAGTTCGATATCCGAAATATGGATGTCGTTCCAGCTCCTGCTCACCCGCTCCTCCCACGAGGTGACGTCGCGGCAGAGCGCAAAATTGTCGCCGGCGAGTTTCGTGGAGGCGTGGATGGCCGGGACGTAGAAATGGTTGGTGTAGTCCATGAGCATGCGGTGCGCCGAGAAGCGCTGACCGGCCATGAAGATCGAGCCCTTCATTTTGGCAACCCACTCGCGGGGGACGCCGTTGTCATCGCGATCGTAGAAGATCGGAATGACTTCGCGCTCGAGCACATTATACATGGCTTCGGCGTCCATGCGGTCCTGGGTTTCGACCGATTCATAGTCTTCGCCGTTACCGATTTTAAAGCCGGCATCGTCGGAGAACCCTTCGTCCCACCAGCCGTCGAGGACCGAGACATTCAGCACGCCGTTAAGGGCGGCCTTCATGCCAGAGGTACCGGATGCTTCCTGGGGGCGGCGCGGGTTGTTCAGCCAGATATCGGCACCCTGGACGAGGTAGCGACCGACGTTGATGTCGTAGTCTTCGAGGAAAATGACTCGGTTGCGGAACCGTTCTTCGCCGGCGCGTTGAATAATGTCCTTGATGATCTCTTTGCCCGGCGTGTCGAGCGGGTGTGCCTTACCGGAGATGATCACCTGGACCGGGTAGTCATGATCGTTGAGCATCGCGGCCAGTCGCTCGACATCGTAGAAGAGCAGGTTGCCGCGTTTGTAGGTGCTGAAGCGGCGTGCGAAACCGATCGTCAGCGTGGCCGGGTTGAGCAGTTGTTCGGCCTGCTGGATGTCCATGTGGCTGGCCCCGCGCCGGATGAACTGCTGTTTGAGCCTCTTGCGCGCGAAGAATACGAGACGTTCGCGGCGGCGATTGTGAACGCGCCAGAGCTCGACATCGGGAATCGTACTGACCTTCTCCCATATCTCCGGAGAGCCGGGGCGTTCCGTGAATTGCGGGCCGAAGTACGATTCATAGAGGTCAATCATGTCATGGGATATCCACGACGGATAATGTACGCCGTTGGTTATCGATTTGATCGGGATCTCTTCTTTGGGCAGGTTGGGCCAGATATTGTGCCACATTTCCCGCGACACCGAGCCGTGCAGCTCGGATACGCCGTTGCAGAAGGCCGAGAACTTGAGGGCGGCGACCGTCATGCCAAACGCTTCGCGTTCGTCATCCGGATTGACTCGCCCGATCGAGAGGAACTCTTGCCAGCTGATCCCCAGCTGGCCGACGATACGTCCGAGATAGCGATGGACTAGTACGGGATCGAACTGCTCGTTGCCCGCCGGTACCGGCGTGTGAGTCGTAAAGACAGTGGTCGACCAGACGTAGGCGGCCGCCTCGCGGAAGGACAGTCCGTCCTGCTGCATGAGGTTTCGCAGCCGCTCCAGGGTGAGGAACCATGAGTGTCCCTCGTTGGAGTGGTACATCACCGGCTTGATGCCAAGCGCGCGCAGGGCCTTGACACCACCTATGCCGAGGACGATCTCCTGGCGGATGCGCATATTCTTGTCGCCGCCGTACAGCACCGAGGTTATCTCGCGCGCTTTGGAAGAGTTCTCCGGCATATTCGTATCGAGCAGGTAGAGCGGGATCTCGCCTACCATCACTTTCCAGATCTGGATCTGGACGGGGACGTCCTCGAGGTTGATCGAGACACGCAGGGGGCGGTCCTCGTCATCCTTGACGAGTGTGACGGGCATATGGTACCAGTCATTCTCTTCATATCGCTCCTGCTGCCAGCCGTCCTTTGACAGGGTCTGACGGAAATAGCCATAGCGATAGAGCAGTCCCATGGCGACCATCGGCAGGCCCAGATCGGAGGCAGCCTTGAGGGTATCGCCTGAGAGGACACCCAGGCCACCTGAATAGACGGGCAGGCCGGTATCGAGGCCGTATTCGAGAGAGAAGTAGGCTATGGTGTTCTGTTTAAGATCACCGTACTTATACCCAAACCACTTCTTCTGTCGCAGATAGTTCTGGTATTTGTCGTAGACGCGGTCGAGGGTAACCACAAACGCCTCATCATCGGCCGCACGCTGGAGGACGTGCTGGGGGAGGCGGGTCAGCATTTCGACCGGATTCTGATAGGTCCGTTCCCACATATCGGAGTCGAGCCGGATGAAGAGCTTCACCAGGTCCCAATTCCAGGAGTACCAGAGGTTGTTGGCCAACTCCTGCAGCTTTTTGATTCGCTCAGGGAGGCGGGGGAGAACCAGTAGTTGTTTGACGCGCATGAACCATCCTGTGTTTAGACTGTAGAACACTCCGTACTCTACACGGGCTACCTTTGGTATATCGGCACCTGACGCTGTAAGTTGATATGCGACAGGCTATCGCGGATACAAACCCGAGGGCCGCCGATCAACCTTTCGGCCCATCGTGCCGATAGTGATGTAACGGAATGTGAAGACGGGCCCAGCCGATTTATCCTTTTGTTGCCTAAATGAATGTAGTAAGTTTGGACCTATGGGAAAACAAAAAAAGCGTATTGGTGTGCTGACCGGCGGCGGCGACTGCCCCGGACTCAACGCCGTGATCAGAGCGGTCACGAAGACTGCTAACAACGAGTGCGGGATGGAGGTCGTGGGCTTTTTCGACGGCTACGACGGTCTCGTCCAGAATCGCTATGAGAACCTCGACGATGAAGACGTTTCCGGGATTTTGACCCGCGGGGGCACGATTCTCGGCAGTTCCAACCGCGCCGATCCGTTCAACTACCCCGTTCTTCAGGGTGAGGAGTACGTCTATATCGACCGGAGCAACCAATGCGTCAGGAATTTTGATGCGCTCGGTTTGAGCGCCCTGATTGCGATCGGCGGCGACGGAACGATGGCGGCGTCGGGCGGACTCATGGATATGGGGATCCCGATTGTCGGCGTTCCAAAGACGATCGACAACGATCTCGAAGGTACCGACGTTACGTTCGGATTCGACACCGCCCTGCAGACGGCAACCGATGCTATCGACCGAATCCATACCACCGCGCAGTCGCATCACCGGGTGATGATAATCGAGGTGATGGGCAGATACGCCGGGTGGCTGGCGCTTGGCTCGGGCATGGCGGGTGGCGGCGACATCATACTGATTCCCGAGTTCCCGTACGATATCAGTGCGGTGTGCGACCACATCAAACTCCGCAATTCCCGCGGCAAGAAGTTCTCGATTATCGTCGTGGGTGAAGGGGCGAAGCCGGTCGGCGGCGAGATGACAGTCAGCCGGACGGTGGAGAATTCTCCCGATGCGATCCGTTTGGGTGGTGTGTCGAATCGTATCGCAGCGCAGATTGAGGGGCTGATCGAGGTTGAGTGTCGGGTGACGATACTCGGGCACCTGCTTCGGGGTGGCTCGCCGACGGCTCGGGATCGGATGCTCGCCACCGGTTTCGGTGTCGAGGCGGTCCGGATGGTCAATCGCGGCGAGACCGGTCGGATGGTGGCCCTTCGCGGCAACCACATGACCTCGGTGCCGATCTCAGAGGTTGCGGGGAAAACGCGCATTGTGACGCCCGACCATGAATGGGTGCAGGCGGTGAACTCAATCGGCCTGAGTCTGGGGACACCGGACGGCGTCGATCTCAAAGAGTACCTCGAGACGGCAAGACACGAGAATGAGAGCAGGGCGAAGCGGGCGGCGAAGCAGGATTAGACCTCACCGACAGTGACCTATTGACACCACGGAGTGTATGAACAAGAAAGAACTTGAAAAACTGACTGCGCGTCTGAAGCGGTCTGAAGCCTACCGAATTGCGTATCGCGACCCGGACTTCCTCGATCACAGCTATGCCCGGCCTATCAGAATCCAGACGGAGCTGATGAAGCCGGAGTATACCTTTCGCCACCACAAGATATTCTCCACCATCGTCGTGTTCGGTGGCACGCGGATAATGGAGGAGAAGGAGGCCGCCCGTCGGGTGGCAAAGATAGAGCGCACGCTGCGAAGCAGGCCGGACGACAAAATCCTGAAGAAGCAGCTGCGGATCGCCAAATCAGTACTTGCCAAATCGCCGTATTATGAAGAAGCCCGCAAATTCGGGCAGATTGTCTCTACCGAGGGGCAGAACCACAACGGTCGGGAGTTTGTGATCGTGACCGGCGGCGGACCGGGCATCATGGAAGCGGCCAATCGCGGGGCGCACGATGTCGACGCCAAGTCGATCGGCCTCAACATAACGCTGCCGCTGGAGCAGGAGCCCAATCCGTACATCACGCCGGAGCTCTGCCTGCAGTTTCACTATTTTGCCATTCGCAAGATGCATTTCATGCTCCGGGCCAAGGCGTTGGTGGCATTCCCCGGCGGTTATGGCACGCTCGATGAGTTATTCGAAGCGCTGACCCTGGTGCAGACAAAGAAAGTGCGGCCGCTGCCGATCGTGCTGTTTAGCGAGAAGTACTGGCGCGGGCTGATCAATCTCGACTATCTGGTCGAGCAGGGGACAATCGACGAGGAAGACCTCAACCTGTTCGTGTACTGCGACAAGGCGGAAGAGGCCTGGAAGTATATCAAGTACTTCTGGGAGGAACAGGCCGCAAGCGACCGCGCGAACGGGGTCGAACCGACTACTTTTTGAGCAGACCTCGCTTCTGAAGGAACGACAAGAGATGGGGACGTAGAGTCCCCTTTCTCGTGCTTGCCATCCGGCGTGCAGTGTGCTCGGACCAGGAATATAGCCCATTGAAGTCGGGGTAGCGCTCGGGCTCCACTTCGCGGCCTCTCAAATAACCGACCTCGTCAATCGTCTCGTCATACTCCGCGACCGCGGTGTCGATGGAAGAGACGTCGTATGTTTCGTGGAAGTGGAGTGCCGCCCGGGGCAATCTCGGCTTGATCGCCGGTTGCCTGCCGGGGTAGCCCAGCGACATGCCCATGACGGCGTAGACCAGGTCGGGTAACTCCAGCAAATCAGCGATTTCCTGCGGATTGTTACGGATGCCGCCGACCATTACACCGCCCATGCCGAGTGCCTGAGCAGCCTGCAGAGCCCGACCGGCGGCGAGGGCACAGTCGACCGTGGCGATTATGAAGGGCTCCGTGTACTCTCCGTAGAAATCGTAGCCGCGCGTTTCGTTCAGACGCGAAAGGCGGTACAGGTCCGCACAGAAGACCAGGAAGAGCGGGCAGCTCGCCACGTGAGCCTGATTACCGCACAGTTCCGCGAGCCTCGCTTTTTTTAATCGATCTCGAACTGAGATTATCGAATAGGCCTGGACATTCGACGAGGTCGGTGAGCGCTGGGCGGTGGTTACGATTGTCCGTTCGTCATCTTCATTGATAGTCTGATCCGTGAACTGGCGTGCCGAAGCATGACCGTTGAGAAAAGTGAGAATGGGGTTCTCCGTATCCATTTGCCGTCAACTCCTCCAAAGTAAAGGCCGGACCCTGATGGTCCGGCCTTCAATATAGCTAACGCGAGCCGGTCGGCCAATGAACTTACTGTTTGATAGACAGGCCGCTGTAGTCGCGTCGGGCTTCTTTGGTCGACGTGATCTGGCGAAGCACCTCTTTGAAATGGGCACGTGTCATCTCGTCGATTCTCGATGACTGGATAGCACCGCGAGCAGCCTTCTCGAGGATGTCGAGGTCGTTGGCAGCCAGTGTGCGGGCATCGGTCGGATAGAGCACCGAGGGACTCAGATAGATGTCAATGACGTGTCCCAGGTGAGCCATCTGCAACTGACGACGGAAGCTGTTGACGCTGTTTGGTGCAACCACCTCGCCCCAGATCGCACGGCGGGTGTCATTGAACATGTCGAACATCGTGTAGACGTCGTCGCCGGGCTGCATGCGTTCGGTGTTGTTGAGCAGGCGGCCGATAACTGCCGGGCTGTACAGCCGCGAGAGAGCCAGCTGCTGGACACTGAGGACGCTCTGGTGAATTGGGAAATCAGTCTGGGGGACACTGTACATCGACCACTCAAAATCCGGAAGCTGCTCGTACTGGAGCCTGTTGAGCAGATCGGCCGGGAAGTCGAACGCATCGGCGGCGAAGATGTAGTCGCGCAGGAACGCCATGGCACGACGTTGTTGATCGGCCGAGACCGGTACGAAGGGCGGGTTGGCTTCGGGGTCACCCACGCGACTCCGGTAGCGGTGAAGCCCGCCGATGTATTTAGTCGAGATGACGGCGGCCTGACGGTAGGCCGTCCAGCCGCGCCGGAAGACGTTGTAGAGCTTCGGATAACGGGCACCGTCGGTGGCGAACTTGGCGATCGCCTCTCGCCAGAGGTTTCTGGTCAGACCGATCTGGTGCTCATTGAAAGCGAGCGGGTCGTTGCCCAGATCAAACAGGTTGCACATCGGGTCCGGCGACTTGGTGCTGTACCCGAAGCCGTCCTCGTCGGTGCCGTACGCAAGCATCGGATCACCGGCGCGGGACGCTATTGCTTCGAGTTTGGGCAGTTCTTCTTCGGGGTTGAGATCGCCGAAGTCGGCGTAGGCGTACTCCACGACCCATTCATCCCACGGACCGGGAACGGTGCTGTAGAAATCACCCTGAGCGCCCATATCGGCGCCCGCGACGTGCACCGAGGGATAGTCCATGACCGTGCCGAGGTTGCCGAACTTCGCGGTGAAGTCGGGATCGTTGATCTGGTCGAAGCCAAAAATGGTCGAGGCTTTGAAGTTGTGTCGGAAACCCAGGGTGTGACCAACTTCGTGGGCGACCAACTGAATAATGTACTGGCGAATGTACTCCTTCTGGAGGGAGTCACGGCCGTTGAAATCACTCGGCAACGATTCGATCATGGCAAAACCGAGCGAAGCGTTCTCGAACGACTCCTGCGCGTAGTTGCAGACCGGTCCGTTGTGGGTGCCGTCGGAATGCTTCCACTGTTCGAGCAGGTCAGTCGGGTCGGAAGATTCCGGCTCGGTACCATCAAATGCCAGCGGCCGGACGTACTGCCCAGCGGTGTTGAACATATGACGGATGAAGTCGGCCGGAATGCGAACGTCGGCGTCGAAGATCTCACCGGTGAACGGATTGGCGCGGCTCGGGCCGACCGCCGGTCCGGAGCCGGGGACGATCCAGCGCACGGTGGAGTATCGAATGTCGGCCGGGTCCCACGAAGCCGTATCCGGCATCTGCTTGGCAACGACGGCGTTTTTGAAGCCGATTTTCTCGAAGGCCGGGTTCCAGAATTCGATCCCTTCAGCCACCCACTGGCGGTATTCCTCGGGGACGGTATTTTCGACCCAGTAGACGATCGGGACGACCGGTTCGGAGAGCTCGGCTGCAGGGTCTTTCTTCTTCAGGTGCCAGCGTTCGACATACCGAACATACGGTGTCTCCGTGGCCGGGCTGGAATAGTCCTGATAGACGGTCATGAAGTTGCCCATGCGTTCGTCACCGAAGCGCGGCCGATAGTCGCTTTCGGGGAGCGCGGTGAAGGAGTAGCGAATTGTCTGGAATACCGAGTACGGATTCTGCATCGTCGTCGCGTTGAGCGGCTGGCTCCCCTGGTAGTGCAGGCGAACGTCGATCTCGCTGTTGAACGGGAAGCCGTCGATGTTCTCGACATAGCTGTTCTTTTTGTCGAATGCGAAGCCGGTCTTGGCGAGTTTGCCGCCGAAATATGACAGGTTGGTGGCGTCGGTAATGAAGAACTCGGCCGGGTCGATGATGATAGCGCCGGTAGAATCCTCGGGTTGCGACTTGATCGGCGCTGCGGCGAGCAGCGCATCGGCGATACCGGACTCGACAGCGCGGCGCAGAGTGGAGGAGCTGTCGGCTCTCAGTCGCAGGTTCTTCTCCATGAACAGCACGTTTTCTCCGTTCCTCGTCAGATAGAACGGGAAGGTGCTGTACATGCGGCCGTTATCGGAAAAAACGCCCGATGACTTTGAGACCGTCTCACCACACAGGTAGATCTTGTCAAGCTGTTCGGGAGTGACGGACATGAGCACGCTGTTGTCGGCGGTGTCGCGATAGAAGGTGAAGAGCCCTTCGATCTTGACCTTGTCCTTGATGACTGTCGCATACGGCTTGGGAGCCTTGGGGTCTTTGGGTGTCGAAGTCGCCTGACCCGGCGAGCTCTTCTGGAGGCCGGTGAGAGTCCGCTTCAATTTGGCTGCCGAACTCGGTGTCGGCAGGGCCAGCATCACGGCAAGTGCCAGAGTCAGAGCGATGATCAGTCTGGTGCGCATGTGATCGATTCCTTATGCCAATGTTGGTGTGGTAGTTCCTTACATGTAGAAACGCCGCACGGGTGTGTTTGTTGCACTGGAAATGTCGGGGGAGTGCTCTCTCATTTTCGGGATTTCCGATGATATGCGAGGTAAGCCCGGCCCTTGTCGGTCAGGTCATAGTAGGTGTGATTCCGGTGTTTGATCCACTTGTTGTCAACGACCCCTTTGCGATACTGCACTATGGTAGGCTCAACGCGATCGAGCAGGTTCATTTCGCGGAGCTTACGGTGACGGTCGAAAGCCGTTTCGCGCTCGACCGTCAGGACCCGTGCCACTTTCAGCGAGTAGTCGATGCCGAGGCGGTCGTGGTGGTCGAGCATGCGGAAGTCGATCTCGTCGAGATCGGCGTAGTCATAGCCGGGTTCGTACGGCTGTTCGGCCCTGATATCGTCCCACGACAAGGTGACGAGTCGGGAACTTTCGGCCCTGGCCAGATTACTGCAGCCGGCGCGATGGACCTTCAACACGTTGTCGTGGCTGTAGTAGCCTACGATCTCTTCGCCGGGCATCGGCTGACAGCAGTTCGCGAGTACGTACGGCTCTTTGAGTGGAATTCTATCGGACACGGCGGAATATACATAGGAACCGGGCGGAGGGAAAGAGCCGGGGCACAATCTGGTTGATTTTTGCGGGTGAACGGGATATCTTTTCGCATTCCACATTTACCCGAGGAGCTTCATGGACGCTTTGGTAACGTCACCGGCGGGTGTCGTCGCAGCACTCGCCGCCGTCGCAGCCTTCTTCTTCCTACTCGAGAAGAAAACTCAATGGAAGCTGTTCAACTTCCTTCCACCTCTCATTTTCATTTACGTCGTCCCGGTCATCCTCTCGAACACCGGCGTGATTCCTCAGAAATCCGGGGTGTACGACTTCATGGGTGACAACATCCTACCCGTGTTTCTGGTGGTGATGTTATTGGAGGTGGATCTGCTGGCGACTATTCGGGTGATGGGGAAGGGGCTGTTCGTGATGCTGCTGGGTACGCTCGGGGTCGTGATCGGGGCGCCGATTGCCTATTTCATCGTAAAGAGCGGTTTGGAGCCGGAAATGTGGAAGGGATTCGGGGCGCTGGCCGGCAGCTGGATCGGCGGGACGGCGAACATGGCGGCAGTCGCGCAAAGCATAAACCTGAGTGATTCGTCGCTGGCGTTCGGCTATGGTGTGATCGCCGACAATATGGTCTATCTGATCTGGCTGCCGATCATGCTCGGTTCGAAGAACTTCGCCGAGAAGTTTCACCGTTTCACCAAGGTTGACCCGAACCGTTTGAAAAATATGGAGGCGGCCGCGGAACGTCTGACGAAGGACAAGGGACCGGTTGAGATGCGGCATTTGCTGTACCTGATATTTCTCGGGTTTGCGGGAGCGGCGGCGGCCAAATGGCTGGCCGGGCATATCCCGGAAGTGCAGCCGTATCTGTCCACCAGCACGTATACCGTCTTTATCGTGACCCTTATCGGGATCGGGCTATCGTTCACCAGGGCCAGCCGGATTCCGGGCTCACATATTTTCGCTATGGCGCTTATCTATCTGTTTGTAGCACGCATGGGGGCGAGGGCCGACCTGTCGAATCTGTCGATGTCGGTTTTCTGGTTCCTGCTCGGCGCTTATATCTGGATCTTCATTCATGGCGCCTTCCTGCTGGCGGCGGCTCGGATATTCAGGGTCGATGTGCACACGGCGGCTATCTCGTCGGCCGCGAACATCGGCGGCGCCGCCTCGGCGCCGATCGTGGCCGCCTACCACAAGCCGACTTTGGTGCCGGTTTCGATTCTGATGGCGATGGTGGGGTATGCGATAGGCAACTACGCTGCCTGGGTGGCGGCGCAGTTGTGTCGAATCGTATCAACGATCTAGTCGGCGTCTTCTTCAATCAACGGAACGAAGCGGACGGCGTAAAGATAGTCCTGTTCAACACCACGCTCCGTGCGGGTTAGTTTCACCAACTGCTGGCCGGTACCTGAGGCGAGCGGTATGACCATTTTCCCATTCAGCTTTAGCTGGCTCAATAGTAATTCGGGTATGCGCGCGGCCGCGGCTGTGACGATTATGGCATCGTACGGCGCCCGCTCCGGCCAGCCACGGGAACCATCACCGGTTCGACAGACGATGTTTTTATACCCCAGTTCGGTCAGTCTTTCTCTGGCAGGTTCCAGCAGTTCGGGAATTCGCTCGATGGAGTATACTTCGCGTGCGATTTCCGCGAGTACGGCGGTTTGGTAGCCGCAACCGGTTCCGATCTCGAGGACTCGCGATTCCGGCGTGAGGGCGAGATGCTCGGTCATCGACGCGACGACATATGGCTGTGATATCGTCTGCTCGTATCCGATAAGAAGCGGTGTGTCCGCGTAGGCGTCCTTCCTGAACCGTTCCGGTACGAACAGGTGACGCTTAACCGAACGCATGGCGGCCAGGACGCGTGGGTCTCTGACATCGCGATCGATGATCTGTCGCTCAACCATCTCGTTGCGCAGGGCGGCGAACTGTGCTTCCTGAGGCGGCCCGTGCATGCTAACCTGTTCTCCTTTCCTCGCACGAGAATACGAATTTCGGTGACCGTATGAAAGAAGAAAGGCCGGTCAGATCGACCGGCCTTTGCTGGTGTAGTCAGTTTAGTCTCATCAGAGACAGCACAATTCCCCGGAACCGAGGAACAGATAGTTGACGAGCGTGATAACGTCGCTCAAATCAACTCCTCCGTCGCAGTTGACATCGGCGGCGCTCGGATTGGTCGGCGCCGGTCCACCGAGGAAGAGGTAATTGACCAGATAGATCAGGTCGCTCAAGTCCGGCGCCTGGTTGGACTGGTTGACGTCGCCGCACACGTAGTTCTGGTACGTAAACGACTTGGCCACCGAATAGTCGGAGTACCAGCCGGCCGAGTCATGGGCCTTTACACGCCAGTAGTATGTCTCACCCAGCGTCAGCACCGAGGACGGCAGCACCAGGCTGTCGCTGTAGACGTACTGGTTGAAGGTGCTGAAGTCCGCGAAATTCGGCAGCACGGAGATGTGGACGTAGAAGTACTCCGGGGCGGTCTCATAGCTGGGATCGGGTGACAGGGTCCAGGCGAACGCCAGCGTATCACCGCTCACCGATCCGCCGTCGGCGGGGCGCAGCGGGGTCGGCACCGGCGGTGTTTCGGTATCGATCAGGAAAGTGCTGAACTGAGACGTATCCGAAACATTGCCGGCGGAATCGATTGCAAAGGCTCGCCAGTACCAGCGTCCGGTGGGTTGTGGCGCCGTCAGATCATATCCCTGTCCGGAAATTGGTCCCAGTGTCATCAGATCCTGTGAGAACCCGGAATCCGAGGCTACCTGAATCAGACGGACTTCGGGTGAGGTGTCATCGGGGTCCTTGTCCGGCGCGATTTGGAAGCCAAAGTGCACATACTGCTGCTTGGTGTAGGAATTGTTGGCCGGAGTCACCGGAATCAGGTCGTTCGGGGGGATGTTGTCGACTACGACCAGTCGTGAGTGGCGCTGCAGCGAGGATGAGTCGGCTCCGGTAAAGAGCCGGACCGCCCAATAGTAGCCGCCATCGCCCAATGAGTCTACCGACGGCACGGTGAACGATGTCTGGGTGAGTCCCGGGTATTCGCGGACGATGGTGTTCATCAGCGAATCTTCGGCGACATACAAGGTGAAGCTGTCCGCCGGACCGGCCCACTCGAAATCGACCCGTCCGTTCTGCGTATAGGTGCGATCATCCGGCAGCACTAGTGCCGGGGGCTGATTAGGATTGCTGGTGTACAGGATGAAGCTATCCTGCTCGAACACACCGCCGTCGGAAGTGACTTCGAAGTCGATAGGCGTCTCAGCCCCATCAGTAACCTCAGCCGGGATGATCACGGAGAACGACAGGTTGGTGCTTGCGGCGGGATTCAGCGGTGTCTGCCGGATTTCCGGGATGATCGTCCAGCCCGAGTCGTTGGTCGGAATAACCGTGACGTAGTCGGTGTCGTTGCCGGTGTTCAGCACGGACAGAGTAAAGAGAACCGTGTCGGGAGAGGCCGTAGTATCGATCGGCGGAGGCGTCAGGTCCACGCCGTAGTAGGCTCCGGCTTCGACTCTCGTTTCACGCTGGGCCGTGACCTGGGCACTGGTCAGCGAGACGGCGGTGCAGGAAACAAGGTCGTATTCTCCGGCGAGAGACGCCGGCGGGACGTTGGCCGTCAAACTGAAGAGGGCCGAGTCCCAGGGGGCCAGGGTGACCACGGAATCGATAATACTGCCGCTGAGCCAGCCGTTCAGTCCGTCGATCGACACTGTCACCGAGTCCGGGTTGGCGCCGATGTTGGTTACGTAGAAATCGACTGTCACGGGCTGACCGGGCTGTTCTACGATAGTGCCCTGGTCGAAGACGGCGAGAGCAGCGAGGTTGCCCGGCGTGTTGATGTCGTCCGGGGAGAAGATGATCGAGTAGCTCTGCGGTCCGTTGGGGATATTGAATCCCGAAACGCGCGCTTTCCACAGGCCGGGAGTCGGATTGTCCACCTCCACCGTTTCCACGTTGTTGAGGTGATCGTCGCTGCGAGTTGCCGGAGCACTCGGATTTTGCGGGTCCAGTACCCACGGATACTCTTCGCCGTTGAACGGATCTATCAGTACGAGGTCGATGTCATTGATCAGGTTCTGAGAGGAGCTAACCGTGCCTCCCGGATCATCCCAAACCACGGTGACTTTCAACTTGGGGGTACCACCGGGGATGGTGAGATCGTACAGGTGTGAGGTCCCGGTAGATATATCGCTCTCGACATACGAGCCTTCGCCGAAGCCGATCTTTTCAACCGCCGCTACACCGTCAACCTTGCCGTGACCGTAGGCATAGTCCGGACCCACGGCGCCAAGATCCTGGGCGGTGTTGATCAGGATTCCTTTGATAGTCGAGGAGAGGGGCGTGCCGGTGCCTACCGCCTGATCCCAGCGTTCGAAAATGAGCGCCATGGTGCCGGTGACTGCCGGACAAGACATCGACGTTCCGCACATGGAGTAGTATCCGCCGTTGGGGAATGTCGAGGTAATGCCGCCGCCGGATTCACAGCCGGGTCCGACGACGTCGGGCTTGACACGGCCATCATCGGTCGGACCGAACGACGAGAAAGAGGAGATGACATCGTTGTTGGAGTTTATCGAGCCGACTGCGATAACGTTCTTGCTCGTGGGCAGGGGCGTGACCGTATTGTACGACCAGCCGATGGAGCCGCAGTACTTGCTGGAGGTGCCGCGCTGATTGCCGGCCGACCAGCCGATCGCAATCGGGGCGCCGGACGAGCCGCGGACGATATTGTCGATCGTTGCGCATACCGTGAAGTAGTTGCCCATAGTCGCTTCGCACGCCGCCTGGGTGGCCGGATCACCGACTCCGTAGCCCCACGAGTTGCTTGCAATGCGAGCGTTGTAGTTGGAGATGACATAGCTGTATTCGGTTTGCGCCTCGGAACCGCTGTTCCACCACAGGTAGGACTTCAGCGAAGCCTGCGGGGCCATGCCGGCGTACAGGCCGCCGCTGGCGGTGCCGTCGCCGACGATTGTTCCGGCGACGTGGGTGGCGTGTTCAGAGTCCGAAGAAAAGTCCATCTTCTGCACGCGACCGATCAGGTCGGGGTGAGTATCGTAGACCGAACCGCCGTCCCATTCACTGACGACCACACCAGAACCGGTGAGGTTCCACGGCGATGCCTGCAGGACATCGGCGCCGGTGTTTGCCCGGGCTCCATTGTTGTGTTCCTCGGGGTAGGGGTATCCCTGCTCTATCCACACGATCCCATCGAGTTCCGGGAGGCGTAAGTAGGCTTGCTCGGGGAGAATCAGGTCGATCGAGTTGGTGGTCGGTTCAATTCCGATTATCTCCGCGTCGTAGTCCTGCTCGAGACGATCCGCCCATGCCCGCGCGTCTTCGTCGCGATGAATCACGACCACGAACTGCACCCGGTCGCCGCCCCGCCGTGCCCAGTCGAATATGCCGTAATCAGTGATCACGGGGGACACTTTCTGGTTCGGCTTGATCTGGTCGAGCCAGCGGATCCCGAACTCATCGAGTGTCGATTGATCAGGAGCGCTTTCCAGTCGGGCGGTATATGCCATATTGGGGACGTAGTCCAGCAGCACGATGCCGCGGGATGCCAGGCGATCGCGCTCTGAATCGGTCAGGGGTTGATCGAACTGAATGAAGACGTGTTTGTCCTCAAGGGCGGCAGCAGCCGACTTGGACAGTCTCGATTGTTGGGGCGTGAATTCGCCGGTACGGAGTTTCAAGGTGTAGTCGAATTCGGCGTAGGTCGAAGCGGCAGCCACGAGCACGACGATTGCGACCGTCAGCACGGCGCGAAGACGTGTGAGCATCGTTATCCTTTCCTTTGGTGAGAAAGGTGGGTTCTGGGTACGGCGGTATTATCGACTTAATCGGTCGTCATAAATATACGCGATCTCGACTCCTTGTCAACGGGCATCTTGTTGGTGGATTTGGGATTATCTGAACCGTTGACACCCCGATTGGGTTGTCCATAAATTGATACACTACCGGTTTAGACGGAACTTAAACGAGGATACACGAAATGCCGAAACGATATTGGCTGCTCAAGTCCGAGCCTGACTGCTTCTCGATCGACGATTTAGAGGCGGCCCCGAATCATACCGAGCACTGGGACGGTGTTCGTAATTATCAGGCCCGCAATATCTTGCGAGACGACATGAAAGTTGGAGATGAAGCGCTGTTTTATCACAGTAGCGCTGATCCGACCGGCATCGCGGGACTGTGCACAATCACCAGGGCGGGTTATCCGGACCACACCGCCTGGGATCCTGAATCGAATCACTTCGATCCCAAAGCAAGTCCCGACAACCCTGTCTGGTATATGGTCGATGTTACGTTTAAGTCGAAGCTTCGGGAAACGTTGCCGTTGAAGGTGCTGAAAGAGACTCCGGGTCTTGAAGGGATGATGGTCGTTCAGCGGGGGAGCAGGCTGTCGGTGCAGCCGGTCAGTCCCGAAGAGTGGAAGATCGTCCGGAAACTCATGAAGCAGTACGAGTGATCTCTCTGTTGCCTACTGCAGGAGGATCATCTTGCGGGTCGCAGTCTGAGACTCGGTGCTGAGTTGGTAGAAGTAGACACCGCTGGCGGCACGGTGACCGTCTTCGGTGCGGCCATCCCAATCAACAGAATAAGAGCCCGCCGACTGTCTGGTGTTGACGAGAGTTCGCACGCGATGCCCGAGCACATTCAGTATCTCCAACCGAACGATGCTTGTGGTCGGCAGGGAGTATTGAATCGTGGTCGCAGGATTAAACGGATTCGGGTAGTTCTGGCTCAGCGTAAACGCTGTCGGAAGTTCAGGAAGATCGTCGCCGACCTCGGTGAGGGTACCGATGCTTATCGGCGCCGCGAACATCGAAGAGTTCCCTCGGTGATCGGTCGCGATAGCGGTAATAGTATCACCAAACACGACACCAAACAGCTCGCCTGTGAATTGTCCGGTCAGGTCAACTTCGGCAGTGCCAACATAGCGATTGGCAATGCCCTCGGCCTTCTCCTCGTCGGGTATGTTGGACGTATAGAAATCAACCACTCCCCCGGGCGGTCCAAGCTCACCCTCGACGGTGGTCAGCGTGGCGGCGATGAGGCGCGGCGGTTCAATTCCTTCCTGTGCTTCATCGAGAATTGTTATGCCGGGTGGATCATTGTTACTCATTCTGTTGAACCGAAAAGTTGTAAACCGGGTCGGCTGGTCCTTGATATAGATAGCTTGACGTATGTTACCTGCAATGATATTGCCGTGGTTGGGCGAATCTCCTCCGACACGGGTTCCTTCGGCGCCGGCCAGGATTGATACTCCATGGCCGTAGTTCCGGACGACGATGGTGGTGTCGGCTGACGCCCCGATGATATTGCCTTCAATTCGGTTGGAGAGTGTGCCGGGGCCGAACACGTGAATGCCCCGTCCGAGATCGGGGAGCAGAGTGCCGAAGCCGTTTCCGGAGATGACGTTGCCCTGACCGGGGAGAGATCCGCCGATGAGGTTGTGTGACGCTCCGGCGCCGATCAGCACCCCCGATTCACGATTTGGTACGGAGCGGGCGCCGCTGCTGTCGGTCCCGATGAAGTTTCCCTGAATCGCGTTTTCGGTTGTTCCCGCATCGAGAAGAATGACGCCGCAGCCAAGCGGGAAGATGTCACCCCAGTTGCCGGAAATGATATTCCGTTCGTCGGGGGAGTTGCCTCCGATAATATTGCCGGATGAACCGCCTCGGAGAACGACGCCGGCGCCGTTCGGGATGGAGTAGGTCGCCGCCGGGTTGCATCCGATTTGGTTGCCAATCACGTCATTGAAGTGGGCGTTTTCGATCAGAACGCCAAACGACGGCTGTCCGGAGATCGTGTTTCCCAGTACTCCGCTGCCGATGGTGTTGTGCGAGGCGCCGTTTGTTATCATGACGCCGTGCCCCGAGACTCTGCCGTTGCCGAACGAACGTCGACCGTCGGGGTCGAGGCCGATGTAATTTCCTGTGACAATGTTGTCCCGGGCGTACGCCCCGGAAATAAGCACCCCGGATGCATCGTTGGCGGAGATCAGATTCCGCTGATACGACGCGTCGCCACCGACGATATTGCCGCTCGCGCCCGCGATTGCGACGCCGTTCCCACGATTGCCGAGCGTAACGAGGCCGGTAATGTCGAGTCCGATGTAGCATCCCAGAATGCGGTTCTGCTCGGCGAGCACACCTTCGATGGTTACACCGCTTCCAGCATTGCAGGAGATGACATTTCGCACCGACGGATCATCGCTGCCAACACGGTTCTTTCGGGCGCCGTCGTCGATCCTGACGCCATCAGAGCCGTTTCCGGCAGGAGAGACGCCGTCGGCACGCACGCCGATCAGGCAGTTGCTGATGATCGTGCCGTACGCTCCGTCGGTGATCCAGACGCCGAAGCCGCTGTTGCCCGAGATGATGCAGCCGGGACCGGTGAGGGTGTCGCCGATGAGATTGTTGTAGGCGCCACCGGATACCACTACGCCGAGAGCATTGCCGTCGGTGGTCATACCATTGCCGTACACTCCGACGAAGCAGTTGTGGATCTGGTTGAGGTGTGCGTCACCGCCCGAGAGGTGGACTGCCGCCGAGGTGTTTCTGTCGAGGCCGTTGGCAGTGAAAACGACTCTGTCAGCGGTTGCAGGCCCGCCAATGACGTTGTTACTTCCCTCTATCCTCACCGCGTCGCCTCTGGATCGGCGAAACCACAGGCCGCTGATACGGCAGCCGTCCGCTGAGACGACCAGGGAAGCCGCCTCAAAGAAGTTATTCAGGCCGTCGATCTGCGGCAGCGAGCCGTCACCGAACACATGGGTACTGTTGTCGGTGAGCGCCACCGGCCCAAATGTCAGTTGACAGGGAGATGCTGAGTTCGTGACGATGATAGTATCAGGCCCGGCGATCGCATTGGCTTCCTGTACGGCTGCGCGAAATGTGCATCCGAAGCCGGATTCGCAGATGCCGTCGCCGGGATTGGTGTCGGGAAGATCCTCTCCGGAAGTCACCGAATACAATGCCGCTGTTGCCGGGGGTGCGGCGGTGATCAGCACTGCCAGGCACATGACCAGGACGACGGCTTGCATGCGAGGTTTTAGCATGGTGGGACTACTCATTTCATCAGAATCATCTTGCGAGACTCAACCGCGCCAGGGGTGACAAGGCGATAGAAGTAGACACCACTGGCAACTGTCGTGCCGCTCGCATTTCGACCGTCCCAGACGATTTCGTAGTCACCCGCCGGGCGCCGGTCATCGACAAGCACATCGACCGTCTGCCCGAGCACATTGTGGACCGTCAACTGGACCTGTGACTGCGCCGCCAGCGAAAAGCGTATCGTCGTACTGGGATTGAACGGATTGGGATAGTTCTGTTCCAGCCGTGCCGCTACCGGAAGGAGCAGCTCCTCGTCCTCAATCCCGGTCGGTGTACCAAGCAAACGATAGACATCAAGTGAGTTGCCGTCGGAGAGTGCAGCGATGCCGTTGCGAACGGAGATTATTCTTCCTGCCCGGCCACCTTCGTCAATCAATTGCGGGTAGCCGCCTCCCAGACCGAAAACAAGAATGCCCTCAGGACCGGTGGTGTACATCAGGCTGCCGTCGATAGAGACATCGGTGACTCCCCGCGGGAGGTGCACCGTAGTATCGAGGTGTGGTGTGAGCGGATTCGTAACGGAGAATATCTGCAGATCGCGCCCTGCGAATGCAAAGAGGCGCCCGTCGTGAACAGTGATATGCGAGGGTTGAACGCCGAATGAGATACTGGTTCGGTATTCGACCGAGAAGTCGTTGTAAAGGCGATAGATCCGAACGCCGGTTTTGGGCGATGCGACAAACAGCAGAGAATCGAGATAGGCCGCACCGGTAACGCCGTCTATTGAGTAGAGAATCCCCTGAGACGAGATTCCTGCCGAGTCGGAGATAGAAAACAACTCAACCCCGTTACCGCCAACGGCAAAAAACGCCGCCAGTGTGTCGACCGGTCTATTGGTCATCACCAGCTCTTTGATGCCGGTCAAACCCGGGCTGGCCGACCCGAGGAACGGAAGAGTGTCGTTTGTCAGGTCGATCATGAAAATGCGAGCGAGGCTCTGGTACATGACCAGCATGGTGTCACCATTAAACGCAACCGCACCGACACCACGCAGGCCGGGATAGAAGGTCGTATCCCGGGTCAGGGCGGTATCCGACTTAAGCGAATACAGCTCGAGAGGATTCTGCACTCCGCCGGTGTAGATCCCTTCGTTCCGGACGACAACATCCTCGATCGGCCCCGGGCGTTCGAGGACGGACCGACCCACCGGATCAACAAGGCCCGTGGCCATGCAGTATGAAGCTAAGCCGCCGCCGGAGGTGGGAAGCATCAGGAGTGATGTATCCGCAAACACATCGCCGTTTAGTGTGGACGAGGGGGCGATGGCGAGTTGACGTACATATGGGTTTCTGTCATTAAGAGTGAACACTTCCATCGTCGGAGCGCTGGAGTTCAACACTGCTGCGAGGGAGTCGTTCGCGAATATCCGAGCGGCTGGAAAGAGCAGGGGAATGGTGTCAGTGATAGTCGGTGGCTCCGCGGAGAGATCGCTCACCAGAAGCCTGGCGTCCGACAACGTAACCAGCAAAAGTGAGTCGGCCCGCCGGAAAGCCGTGGCCCGGAAGGGGATGAAAAGGTAGTCCCGGAACTCCGCAAAACCGTCCGAGCGAATATCGTATCGCAGTACGCCGTTGTAGTCGTCGAGCGCCAGCAACTCCTGACCAAAGGCGTCCACTTTCGTGTAGTGAATCCCGAGCATGCTCGAGTCGACGAACTGCGCATTATTGAAGTTGGTAAGCCGATACTGCCAGAGTCCTTCGAACTCCATGGCGACGTACAGATGCTGATCGACGACAGCGAAGTCGGCGAACGGTCCCGGGAGATCGGCGTAGCCGAGGATGGTAATCTGCGGCAGGTCGTTTAGATCGATGAAGTATATCAGGTCGGCTTCGGTTTGCACGGCGAGCACCGAGTCGTATCGTTTGTGGGCAAGAGGTTCGGTGGGCAGGAAATGCTGTGCCACTTGTCGATAGTAACCGGTCACGGAATCCGGTGCAAGAACAGCCAGACCATTCGGTGAAGAGGTTACGGCGAAGCCGTCGACCATCGAGACTGCGTTGAAGTTGTTCCACAGGATGGTATAGTCCGGTTCACCCGGAACGACCGCCTGCGCCGACACAACCGCAGTCAGCAAGATCACGAGTATGAAAGAGAGCCTCTTCATTTGACGAGCATCATCTTTCTCGACGTCTCCCGGTCGTCGGTTTTGAGGCGATAGAGATAGACACCCGAGGCCAGACCTGCGCCATCGAACCGAACACGATGTCTGCCGGCCGGAAGAGTCCGGTCGACCAGAGTCGTCACACGCTGACCGAGCACGTTGAACACGTCGAGTCTGGTCTCCGCCTGCTCGGGCAGGGCGAACTCGATCACGGTGGACGGATTGAACGGGTTTGGGTAGTTCTGTTGCAGTTCGAATGACAACGGCAAGGCGTTTGGCAGGTCGCCGACGTCGGTAGGAATGTCGTCCTGAGGCATCAGCCCCGAGTTAAGCTTATCGACAAACAGTCTTCCGCTATTTCTCCCCGCTCGTGAAGAGGCCGTGAAATCCCAGACATAGAGCTGGTTATCGTCGCCGAAAAGAGCCAGTTCCACCAGGCCGTCGGAATCGATATCATCAACCATCGGTGCGTAAGCGGTCGAGAATACCGTGTTTGGGCGATTGGGTGTGGCGATCGGCCAGCCGGGGATGAGTGATGCGGCATTGTCGAGCACGAACAATTTTTCGGTACCGGTGCCGGGCAGGATGTAGCCACCGCGGATGGCGATTTCCGGGGCTTCATCGTTGAGCAGATCTGCAACGATCGGGGGGCCGAAGGTGGCGGGGTAGTAAAACGCCTCGCCGTAGGGTTGGCCGCTCAACTGCGAATACGGAGTGCCGTCGGCTCTATATATGAAGAGACCGCCGATGTCGAACTCAAAGAAGGTCACGAGCACTTCCGGACTGCCGTCCAAGTCGAGATCCGCCACGGTCGGGATATTCCCGATCCAACCTCCCAGTTCGGGCAGCTCGATGGGCCAGCCGGGGAGATCAACGACACCGAGCGTTTTTGCCCAGATCGTCCGGGAGCTGTTGTCAGTGTATCCGGTAGTTATGATCTCCGGCAGCCCGTCGTGATTGAGATCCGCCATGACCGAACCGTACACCGCCCTGGCCGGCATCGTGAGCGGGCTCACCATGTCCCACGCTGTCTGGCCCGTGCGAGCGTCAAGAATGGCATTGCCGGCATAGGGGAGATTGTTGGAGTATGTCGCGACGAGCTCGGGCAGACCGTCCCCATTGAGATCGGTTGACGCGACGGAGTTACCACCGTAGAAAAACGACGCGCTCGGACTGGGGCCGAAATCCGCAAACCAGCCGTCGAGGGAGTAGAAATAGGAATCGCCTTGCAGGTCGAAGGCGAGTATCTGCCCTCGGTTGTTTATCAGCACGATTGCGGTATCAGGCACCGAGCCTCCGAGCTGTACCACCGACGGGATAGGATAGCCGAATTGCAGCTGGCCGGTGGTGCATTCGATCGGCCAGCCGTCGACGTATTCGCCAAACCGATTAAACACATGCAGTCCGTCAGCGTTGGTGCAGATGATGTCGTCATAGCCGTCGCGGTCGACATCGTAAACGGCCGGCATTGATCTCATGTCGGTCCCGGACAAAGCAGGGAAACCACTAAAGAGCGTCCCATCGGCGTTGTAGACCATCAGTCCATACGAAGTACCGACGATCAACTCGTTGACTCCATCGTTGTCCAGATCGGCGGAGACGGGACTCTGCGCCCCTTTGCCCGGCATTTGGCGCGGCCAGCCGGCAGCGAAGGAGTTCAGGATGGTCACATCGACGCTGTCGGATCGGACCTCTGCTCCATAGTAACCGCGCAGGAGTACCGTATAATCTCCCGCCTCGATTCCCGAGAGATTCCAGGTGAAAATCAAACTGTCGAAATACTCCGCCGAGGAGGTGTACAGGCGGTTCGCGCTCGGCTCGATTCCGCGGTACTCGATGCGAAGTGAGTCGTAGTTGGGGCCGAAGGCCGAACCGAACACCGGCACGGCGTACTGCATCTGCTCGCCGTCCGTCGGCGCGACTATGTCGAGACGGTTGAAGCCTGAGTAGATGAAGGTCACTGTGCGTTGGCGGTCGTTGTCATCGGTGAGGCGGAGGTTAATGAAGCCCGCGATATCAGTGCTGCTGAAGATATGGGCAATGGAGTCGACCGGGAGAATGAGACCTGAGTCGAGTGGTTGCCAGTCGGTGGACCCGATTCCAACTGAGTAGTCGAGCCGCCAGCCACCGAGATAGTCGGCGACCGGTGCGATCCTGATGGCGACGTCGTCCGTGTATCTGCTTCGAGGCTGTGGGTCGACGAGATACAAGCCCCCTTCGTCGAGGAGCGAGTAGGAGGCGGTGACATTCAGATACCCCCAGCCGGAGATCGAATCCGGGCCGACCAGGGTGTCTCCCGCCTGCAGGGGATCGATCAGGTCGGTGGCGCCGAGCCGGAGGATCTCTTCCAGTTCGTCGGCGGACAGATCCGGTCGATATGACCAGAGGAGCGCCGCGGCTCCGACCGCCATCGGTGTGGCCATAGACGTACCGTCAGAGAGATAGTACAGAGAATCCGGACCAACGATCCGCACACCCGGCTCGCCGAGTCCGGCGTACATGTCGGTGCCGGCCGCGCGCAGCGAGAGAATGTCTTCGCCCGGCGCAATCAGGTCTATGTGTTCTCCATAGGTCGAGAAATAGGTGACATCGCCGCTCGAGTTACCGGCGCCGACCGTAAACGAGCCCGGCGTGTTGGCCGGGTAGAAGAACTCTCGTTGTCCGGAGTTGCCCGATGCGGCCATCACGATGACACCGTTGGAACGGGCATAGGCAATGGCTTCCTGCAGCAGCAACGATTCGTACGGCGAGCCCCAGCTCAGATTAAGGATCTTTGCTCCGGCGTTGACGGCGTAGATGATTCCCGAGACGCCGACGGCGGTGGTGGCGTTCGGCAGAATCTTGACCGGCAGAATTTTGACCCACGGCGCCACACCAACCACGCCCTGAGCGTCGTTGTTTGCAGCGACGATACCGGCGATGTGAGTGCCGTGCCCGTGCTCATCGGTAGGGTCATTGTCGGGAACAATGTCGGTAATAGTCTCTATGTCACCGGACATATCGAACCCCAGGGTGTCGTCTATGAAGCCGTTGTGGTCGTCGTCGAGGCCGTTGCCGGGTATCTCATCCTCATTGTGGAAGAGACGACCGGCCAGTTCGGGATGATGGAGATCGGTTCCGGAGTCAATCACGCCGACCACCACCGAGGTTGTCTCGCTCGGGGGGCTCTGATAAAAAGGCCGAAGGTTCATGTCCTTGCCGGCGATGCCGGACTTGAGAGCGAGGGTATCGTCACCGACACCCGGAAGGCGCACGATGCCGAGATACCCCTGACCATCGTTGTACAGTCCCCATTGATTCGAGAACAAACCATCGGAGGGGAGATCAAAGAGCTCGAGGTAGTAGTCCGGCTCTATGTGGGCGATACGATCGGCGCCGATCGCGGCAATTGCATCCGTGCTCCTCGCTGTTGTATCCGGGGTGACATACAGGTAGTAGCGATCGAGTTCGCTCGCTGCGGTGGTCTTCAGGGCAGCGCCGGGAGTGAGCTGCCGGAAGACAGTCTGGTCGTCAAGTGACTGAGCCACCGTTGCGGCGTCCACCCGGGGCTGCAGCTTGATGATGAACCGTCCGGGAACGGGTCCGGAGCGTTGAGCTGACATGGTGAGGGTCGGGCTCAGGAACAGTGCGACGAAGAGAGCGGCACGGAAGAGCTTGAATGTGGTGGCGTTTCTATTGAACATATCAGCGTTTTGCATCTCGGTCCGAAGTCCGTGTGCAGGTAAGACGAACCTCGGGTATTTTTCGTCCAGTCACTTATTGCTTCAGTCGCTCTTATCTACTGCAAGCGCCTGAAGACGGGCGATGTGCTCCGGGGTGGTGCCGCAGCAGCCTCCCAGTACCAATATATCATATGATTCCAGAAGAGAGCCAACTTCTGAAAAAAAACTCTCCGAGTCGATCGGATATCGTACCGGTTCAGCGGTGGTGTCGGGAAGTCCGGCCGACGGGGCGCAGTAGAGGGAGCCGTCGAACCGTGAGGACAACTGGCGAAGAGTCGATTCGAGACTTCGGGGCCCTTCGCCGCAATTTGCTCCCACAATCGAGACACCGAACTCCGCGAACGTCGAAACCGCCTGCTCGACCGTGCCGTCGATCGGGAAGAGTTGCCCCTCCAGCGGTGCCAGGGAGACCCAAACGGGGTTGACATGTGCGCGCGTCGCGGCGGTCAGCACTGCGCGCAGCTGGCGCAGGGAGACGACCGTTTCTATCAGAAGGAGGTCGATACCTGCGTCGGCGAGGGAGCGGATCTGCACTTCATAAGTCCCGGCCAGGTCATTGTCCGTGACACTCCGCTCCCCGATCACGATGGGACCAACCGATCCGGCCACAAACACCTTTCGATGCAAATCAACCGGGCTGATGGCCTGTCGAGCTAGCTCGACGGCCCGGGCATTTAAGGAGGCAGCCTCTCTATCCAGTCCGAATCGATCAAGCATAATCGGTGTGGCACAGAAGGTATTGGTGGTGATGATCTCAGCGCCGGCCCGGACGTATGCCGAGTGCAAGTCGCGGACGACATCGGCGGCGGTCCGGTTGAGTATCTCGCAACATGGGAAATGTCCGCCCCATGACGGGTGATCCGGTGGGAGGCGTTTGAGCAGCATCGAACCAACGGCGCCATCGGCAATCACGGGCCGTGGTCCGTGAGTCAGGCGATGACTGATGTTGTGACGGTGTGCCGTATCCACGTGCTCACTTTCAGAAGATCAAAAAGAAGGGCGGATACCCGTAAGATACCCGCCCTTGCGCATTCGTCAATGATCTATGAAGCGGGGCAGATCGGATCGGGCCCGCCGTTAAACAAGTAATTCACCAGATAGATGAGGTCCGAGAGATCGATATCCCCGGAGCCATTGGCGTTGGCCTGGCGGGAATCGACCGGCGACGGACCACCACTGAAGAGGTAGTTCACCAAGAAGATAAGGTCGGAAAGATCCGGCCCCTGGCCGTCGGCATTGACATCGCCGGCCAGGCAGGCATCGAGCGATACGACGCCGGAGTAGAAGACCGGCTCGTAGGTTCCTTCCGTACACTCGAACTCGATGGTGTACGACGAGTAAGGAGCGATCGTAATGGGGTTCGAGATCCCCGTGGCGCCCGGCGGAATACGGAAGTACAGGCTGAGTATCGGCCCGCTCCCCGGCTCCAAAGTCTGCGCAGCCGCCGCCATATCGAAGTGGTAAGCAGCTCGCCGTGCGGCGGCGCCATAATTTATAAATGTCTTTTGACTGACAAAATCGGTACGCAGACCGGCAGTGCTCAGCGAATCAAACGTCATATTGAAGTCACCGGCCCACGAGAAAGGAATCTCAATCCTGGTAAGCGGGATGTAGTTCACGGCGTTGATATCCACGCGAACCTGCTGGCCCGCCTGTCCGGTGGCGTCGGTGGCGAGCATCGTATCGGCGTACGCGAACACGAGGTACTTCTGCTGTGCCGCGAACACACCATCAGTTGCGTTGATCGATACGTCGACCGTGTAGTTGCCGGGCAGGGTATAGGTGTGATCCGGAGAGGCTATATCAGCCGTAGATCCATCGCCGAACTCCCAGTTCCATTCGTTGACACTCTTGCTGGTGATCCCCTCAAAGCTGACATCCAGCGGGACCGGACCAAACGTGTTCGAGGCAGCGAAGCGAACGCCTTCGACCCAGCTCGACAGCTCGTCGTCAATCCAGCAGTGCATACGTCCTGCCTGCTGCGGGGAGAATTCGGTGATACAGAAGTCTGGGCCGTAGCCCATGAAGTTCTGCGTGTCGGTCTGGCCCCAGTTGTTGCCCGAGCAGCCGTCGACGCCCCCCGGTCCACTGCAAGAGTAGTTCACCGGCGTGGGATCGGTATCGGAGCAGAGGTCGCCGGTGTAGTCCCGGTCGGCAGCTCCGGCGCGCTCGTAACAGGAACCGCACGTGCTGACTTCGGATACCCCGTGGTGCGTATGCCAGAGTCCCAGGCAGTGGCCTATCTCGTGAGCCAGAACTGACTGAACGGACGAAAAGTGGCCGGTGGTCATGACAATGCCACCGAAAACGGTCTGCGCGTCGTTATCCCAGGGGAAGGTGCCGTAGGAATACGACTCATTGACGTACGAGACGAATACGTTCAACTGAGAGTCCGGGGCTATCGCATAAGCTGCCTTCATCGGGTTCATTTCATTATCGTCGAGATAACGATAGGCCGAGCTGTTGACGAAGTCCCAGTCGTACTCGAACTGAATTCGAAACGGCAGATAGTCCTCGTTGAGGTGGGCCACCTGCAGGCCGACCATCTCAGGCGTGGTCGCGGCATTCGACCCATCGTCGTTACGCAAAATGTGGAAGAAAAGCTTGATGTAGGTGATGGGGACGTTTTCATCGGGTATCCAGGAATCGCGTGTGGCAGGCAGGTCGCACGGTCCCTGCGGCGTACAAGCCTGCGCATCTTTGGTGGCATACTTCTGATTGTACTTGATCTGCGTCCAGCAGTGTTCGGCGCCACCCGGACTGCCGAAAAGGCTGCCGGTTTCACTCATCAGATTCTGTTCGGGCGGATTCTCATCACCCCGCACAGAGCCGGCCACCAGCAGCATCGCTGCGGCCACGATCAGAGCCAGAGTCAGACGGACGAGCGTGCTGTCAGACGCGACGCGTGATACGGAACGTCCCATGACATCTTCCTTCCTGTTCCTATCAGATGTTGAGTCAAAAGGGCGGTAAGGTACAAGGGGTTACCCAACCGAGAATATACTATACTAGTCCATTTTGCAAAGAGAATTCGAAATCTATAACGCAAATGGGGTGGGGGAGTTCACGGAAATGCAAAATCTGCGACTGCAGCTCCGGCGTGGCATCGGCACCAGGCAAGCCGGCCGAAGACGACGGGCGGGTCTCGTAACGGTCTGACAGACAGTTATTTGCTCTATCTCAAAAGGGAGTGGAGACGAATCGGCAGGCTGAGCCGTTCGTCTCCTGACGTCTACCTGGCGAGCGGTTGTCTAACTTAGTAACCCTGTTCGGGAGTGTGACAATCCGTGCACTTTGAGTCCTGCCACATGCCGCCGATGTCTTCCGGATGCTGGAAGGTCAGGCCCGCAAGATTGCTCTCTAAGCTGTCCACCGACTCCGACGGGCCCTGAGCGAGGATCAGATGACAGCTGTTGCAGTCGCTCTTCACTGCGTTGCCTTCGGCGTCCTGCATGTCGGTGTTATGGCACCGGAAGCAACCATCGTTTACGAAATGGCTGAGGTGGTTCTCGCGGTCTCGATAGTCCGTCTTCATTTCGGGGAAGAAGTTGTTGTTGTATATATCAAGGATTTTCGTCGTGGCCTGTTCGATCAGCGTTCGATTCGAGTCGGTGAATCCGGGATACTTCTCTTCATAGTAGGATTGGATCCCACTGCGAATCTTCTCCTGCGCTTCTTCCCGATTCTCATACTCCGCATTGAGCACGTCCAGTCCTTCCTGCCTGATGTAGGGGATGCGGGGAGAAATCTGACCGGTCGACATGGCCAGGTTGAGCGATGTCGCGGGAGCGAGGAATTTGTGTGACGGTCGGTTGTGGCAGTCCATGCAGTCGAATCTCCGAATCTCCGTCTCGGGACTCTCCAGGTCGGGAAGGTCGGCTCCCTGTTTGGTGTAGATGGTCGTGTCCCCGGTCTGCTTATCTACCAGTTCCACCCAGACAATGTCGTTGCGTTTGGGATCGGAGGCGACATAGCGGATGTCGCTGGCGGTCACCATATGCCAGTGAATTCCCTCGTTGATCCCGGTTCGGGGGTTACCGCCGCCGATCTTGAGAAGAAGATTGATGGTCCAGGGAGAGTTTTGTTCGTCGGTCTTGTAATAGGTCCGGGTAACCAGCTTCTCGCCATAGAACTGCTGGGGCCAGTGACAGTTCTCGCAGGTTTCTCGGGACGGTCGCAGGTTTGCGACGGGGGTTTCGATCGGACGCGAATAGGTGTCGAGCGCAGTCGCCCAGAGCTGGCGGATACCGTCCACCTTTGAGCGGACATAAAACGAAGCGCCGGGACCGATATGGCACTCCACGCAGGGCACACGGGCGTGGGCCGAGTTGTGGTAGGTCACCGCTTGTGGTTCCATCACGGTGTGGCAGGTTTCTCCGCAGAAGGCTACCGAGTCGGTAGCTTCGTACGCCTGGGTGCCGCTGTAAACCACCAGCAGCAGCAAGACCGCGCAGAGTCCGAGGAAGAGCCACAGGTTGCGCATGTAGACCGGATCGCTGGGATCGATTGAGAGATTGAATCGAACCCGCCGTCCTTCTTTCCGAGCCTGTTTCACCTGCTGGCGAATCGCCCAGAGGAAGAGCACGAAACCGAGCGTAATGACAAACGGGACGCCCACCCATGTCACCAGCGCGCGATAGGGGTTTTCGTTGTTGGACGTGAAATCGAAAAACAGCAGGATCAGGAAGAGGAACCCGCCGGCAAGGAAAAGCGCGCCACCAAGCGCGGCCAGGGGATGGCGAAACACGGTTCTTTTCTGAATGGGCTTCTCCACGCAACCTCCTTACAATAGCTCATTCGGGCAGCAGGCACACTCGATTCGATCGGACTCAAACGAAACCGGGAGCCGATCAGGTCGACTCCCGGAAAGGATGTCTGGTCCGCATCGGCTGATCCACTACTTGTATCCGAACACCTCAGCATAGATAATCAACAGGATCAACGCAAGGCCAATTAGGAGTGCGACGGTCCCGAATACCTTCAAACCCCTGACCACATACGGCGGCAGCGGCTCTACGAGGTGTTTTCGGATTTGCCGTGAATTGATCAGCTCCCGGTATTCACGCGGACGGTCGTGCTTCAACTCCTCGACCGGCATGCGTCCGGTGAAGATCACCGTATCCATGGGGAATTTGTCCGGACGGAAGTGGGTGTTGAAGAAGTGAACGGTGAAAATGAAAGCCACCGCCAGCAGCGCCTCGTCCGAGTGGACGATGGTCGCGACGTTGATGATCCACCCGGGCAGGAATATCGTGAAGAACTCGGGGAACCACAGCACGAGGCCGGTGGCGCCGATCACCGTCACACCCCAGAATACCGCGAAATAGTCGAACTTCTCCCAGTAGGTCCAGCGGCCGTACTCGGGGCGGGGCCCCATGCCGATGAACCACTTTATCGTCGCCTTGAGATCGATCCAGTCGTTTTTGTTGGGCAGCATCGAGTCCTGGCCAATCAGGTACGACTTCCACGAACGCCCCGCCTTGCGTTTTTCGCTAATCAGGTCGTAGATGTGAATCGCGAAATAGGCGAATGTTATGACCGCGCAAACACGGTGAATGAAGCCGGCCGACGCCGGTCCACCGAGCAGCTCGGCGAGCCACTGTGCCCAGCCGAGGTACGAGAACTTCAACGTCATACCGGTGATCGCCAGGCCGAGGAAGCTGATCACGACCATTATGTGCAAACGGCGATGGAGGGGTTTGAAGCGCTGGTATTCGAGCTGACCGCGGGTAGCCTGACGGATCGCCTGGGCAGCTTTCATGGCCTGGAACGAGCGTGGCAGCCACAGCAGGGTGTGTGTGCCGGCAACAATAAGGGTACCGACCAGCAGCGTGGTCATAAACCAGAAAGTATAAAACAGGATCGGATACTTGGTCCGATCGTGGTGCGTCGCGTGGCTCAGATAGCCTGCAAACTGCAGGTGCGAGCCTTCGTGGCACTTGCCGCACGTCTCGACGACGTTTTGTCGTGACAGGTGCGAAGCCGGCTCATCCGGCGGGAGAATGTCGTGGGCGCCGTGGCAGTCATAGCACATGGCGGCAGCCGACGAACCGAGCTGCGACACTTTGCCGTGGAAGGTTTCGAAATAGGTTGCGGTAACATCCTCATGACAATCACCGCACTGCTGCATGATCTCCAGTCGGAAGCCGGAGAGATTCGACTCGGTGATATTATGTGACTGGTGGCAGTCGGAGCAGATCGGCAACTTCTTGTCGGTATCATTAACGAGCGGCGAATGAATGCTCATGCTGTACTGCTCGTAGATGCCGTTGTGGCACTTGGCGCAGGTCGCGGGGATATTGTCGTGGTGGACGGTCGATTGCGGGTCCTCCGGCGGCAGTTCATGGTGTGGCGTGTGGCAGTCCGTACACATCGCGGTCACCACCAGTCCACTGGCGAGCAGACCCACGCCGTGGGTACCGTGCTTGTATTCCTCGACGACGTTGCGCTGACCATCGGCATAGCGCGCGGTGGCGACACCACCTTCGCCGTGGCACTTGGAACACAGATCCGGGACATTGGTCGGGAAGGTGGGAGATTTCGAGTTCTGTCGGTTCTGGATGGTGTGCGTGCCGTGGCAGGTTTCGCAGACGGGAGCATCGGGATCGCCCCGCTCGGCCAGCTTTCCGTGCGTGCTGGTCGTGTACGTTGCAACGACTTCCGAGTGGCAAATGGAACAGTCGACCTTCTGGATGACCGTGACGCACGGTCGGGAGGCACGTTGCGGAGTCGCGCCGGTGTGACACTGGGCGCACTGGATGGAGCGATGGATCGAATGCTGAACTTCGCCGGTGTCGACATACATCGACACCTGCTCCCCGTCGCGCATCGCGAACAGATCGGTCTTGCCGTGACAGGTCATGCACTCTGCGTCGGCGATCCCTTCGTCATAGTACAAACGACGAATTTCGTGCGGACGGTGGCAGTCGACGCAGGCCGGGACCTTATTCGGTTCCTTCTCCCATAGCTCACCGCGGACGACTTTTTTGTGAACCTGCTCGATTCGTCCGTGGCAGTTCTGGCAGGTGTTGGCGACATTAGCGCGGTTGATACTCGACTTGGGGTCATCATGGGGCAGCACGTTGTGAGCCGTATGGCAGTCCGAGCAGACGGCCGTGACCGTCAGGCCCTGCTGGAAGAGGCCCGCTCCGTGAATGGACTGCGAATAATAGTGAAACACCGAATCGGCCGGGATGTCGTACTTCCGGGTGACCGCCGTTCCTTCACGGTGACAGGTGGCGCACATGACGGGAATGTTGAACTTCGTGACCTGGGAGTTCGGATCGGTCCTGGGAAGGATGTCGTGTTTGCCGTGACAGTCCCAGCATTGGGGGGCGAGTTTCTCACCCTTCGCCACCTGCTGGCCGTGGACGCTGTGGCCGTATATCTCGGCGACATCATCATGGCACATGCCGCAGTCAACGTCGGCGACCATCTCATCGTGGGGCATTTCGGCGCCCGCCAGATCCTGGTGGCAGTCGATACACTCCAGGGGAGCGTGAACCGATTTGCCGAAGGTGTCCTCATCGACGAACAGGGAGAGTTCGAGACCGTCCCGCTCCGCGGAGAGGTCGGGGTCGCCGTGACACATCAGGCACTCATCGTTTTCCTGTGCGAACGACGTCAGTGGCAAAGCAAGGAGGACCGTGAGCAGCAGAAAGGCTGCCAGCGTCCCTGCGCGTGCGGTTTTCCCGGAGCCGTAGTCTCTTGAAACGCCCATACACCCTTTCCCGCGATTCAGAAGTTAGTGGCTACTAACGGCGATAATGTGGCCCGCGTCGCTCTACCCGTCAAGCAAAATATCGTGAATCGATTCACGAAGGTGCTGCTCAATTGTCTAATTGCGGTCCGCATTATCCTCTCTATGCAGACAACGGGACAACCGTTCGGTTGTCCCGTCGTCAATTCTGACTACTACTTCGTATCGTTGCTCTGCTTGTCGGTTTGGTTCGGGGCTGCCGGTTTCACCGTATCCTGCCTGGGGAGTCGGCCCTCGAGCTCGAGTATAGCCGGATCTTCCGGATGTTCGCTCTTGAGCATGTCGATCGGCATTTGGCCCGTGTACCACGACGGATTCATAGGATAGACCTTCGGATTGAAAACCGTCGAGTACATATGCCAGACGAGAATCGCAAGTGTGGCCAGCCAGGCTTCGTAGTAGTGAACCACGAGTATAACGTCCAACGCACCTTTGGGGAGGAAGGCCACGACGAGGTTGTCGTACCAGAGCGCGATGCCGGTCAGCGCCATGACGATCGTTCCCCACACCAGCGCCCAGTACTCGGCTTTCTCAACGTAGCTGAAGCGCCGGAAGCGCGGATGTTCCTTCCTGAGTCCCATATTGTAGAGGATCATCTCGATGAACTGGGTCACGTCGTGCTTGCCGGGGAGCATGTCCGCGACGAACTGCCGTCCACGTTTTCCGGCCAGATAGACGACGTGCCAGAGTGTCGTCAGCATGAAGATGACCGCGGCGACTCGGTGTATGACACCTCGAAGTTCGGCGCCGCCTTCCCAACCGAACAGCCACTGCGACCACCAGGCTTCGTAGAATCGAAGGGAGAAGCCGGAGATCACCAGCACGATAAACGTCACCATAAGGAAGGTGTGCTGCCAGACTTCGTTGGCGGTCATTCGCCGGATCTGCGGAAGTTTGTTGACGGCCCGAATCTGCTTGAGCAGGTCTATCAGCCAGTGGAGGATCATGACTCCGATGACTATCACGATGATGACGATGTAGATACTCTTGACTATGTTGGCCATTTCGGTCTGCGAGACCCCGGGCTGTCCGTGAATCTGTGTCGCAGCGGCCATCTCGGCCGTCATACCGGCATGGCACTGGCCGCAGGTTTCTTTAAGGTTGCCCGGATAGATCGACGAGGTCGGGTCGGTGTGGGGGAGAATCCGGTGCGCCCCGTGGCAGGAGGCGCAGTTGGCGACAGTGAGGTCACCGGCGCGGCTCTTGAGACCGTGATAAGAATCCACCCACGACTGTATCCGGCCGACCGGGGTACCGTACTTCTCGTTCAGGCGGGCCGATTCGTGGCAGGGGGCGCAGGTCGCTTCGGCGACTCGGGTCGGGCTGACGCGAGACTCCGGATTGTCCGGTGAGACGATGCCGTGCTCACCGTGGCAGTCGGTGCACACCGGAGCGTCGGTCTCACCTCGTTTAACAAGCTTGCCGTGGATGCCCTCCCAGAAGTCGAGTTCGACGTTATGGTGGCACTTGCCGCAGGTGCTGGGAATATTGAAGTGATTGATCGATGATTCCGGGTGGTCCGGTGAATAAATCTTGTGGGCCGTCCCACCAGTCGAGTGGCAGTCATTACAGGTCGCTGCGAGATAGACACCGCCCAGCGAGGCCGTGCCATGGACTGAGCTCTTGTAAAGGTCAACGGCCTTACCGAACAGGATCTCGTGCTTCTGGGTGAGATCGATGTCTTCGTGACAGACACCGCAGGTGGCAGGCAGATTCACCGGGTTGACACGGGAGGCCTTGTCGGTTGACGAGAGGATATCGTGGGCGCCGTGGCAGGCGGCACAGTCAGGGATGTCTTCGCCGCCGGGGAACGAGAGCCGGCCGTGGCGCTTGTATTCATCGGAAGCATCATCGTGGCAGTCACCGCATTGGACCGGTGGAAGGTCTTCGTCGTGCGGCAGCTCTTCGATCGATGCGTGACAGTCTACACACTCCAGACCTTCGTGCACCGAGCCGCGATGAGCCTCCATGACGGGGCCCTCGTCCTGTCTAACGGCCCCGTCGTGGCACATCAGACAATTGTCGGAAATGCCGGGATCTTCTTCCTGGGCCACCAGCGGCGATGCGGAAAGAAGGAGGACCATAATGAGCATGAAAACTGCCGAACATAGCAGCCACCCGCGCCGATGTCCGGCCGTGGAGGTTGGACGGCGAGATTCATTCAGACCGTGCATGCTGCGTCTCCCAACAAAAGCGCCTCAATCATCGGCGGCTCATCGCCGGATCGAAGACAGGTTTTCGCTAATCTGGACACGAAGATAAATGTTGTGTTATCTTCGCGCAAGTGAATTTTTTCACTTTATAGACCAAAAAGAGCGATTTCATGTGCTTTTGATATGGTCGGGCGAAGTGCCTGTTAACTTTAGGCAACGTCTTGTCAATAAAAGAAATACGAGAAGGTGTACTTTTCCGCATAAGCGCCCCAAGCGGAGTGCTTCGTGCCCATGTTCGGCGTCAATCAAGGCGGTAAATGTGTTAGGAATAACTAACTTACGGAAGTCAATTGCGCTTTGTTGGCTTTTCACCGATGTTGGGCCAACCCTGATTGCGGAGTGCGGAAACAGATGCAAAAAGTCGAATTCCCGGTCTTCGACGGTCACAACGACAGCCTCTTCAACTGGTATTTTGAGGGAACCGGCTCGATGTCGCCGTTTCTTTCGGAGCAGGCCTCAAAGCATGTAGATTTAGCACGGGCTCGCCGGGGTGGCATGGTCGGCGGTATATGCGCCATTTGCACGCCCCCGACACCACAGGGGTTTGGGGACACCGAGAAACGGATCATCCGCCGGGAAGGGGGGTACGAAGTACCTCTGCCGCCGCCGCTTGATTCTGCGTTCGCCATGGAATTCGGACTCCGGGCGGTGAAAGACATTCTTGCTCTGGAGGTTGAATCGGGAGGACGCTTCCGGGTCGTTAGGAACCGCCAGGATCTCGACTCCATCGGGAGTGACGACACCTTTCGTGCTGTCGTTCATCTCGAAGGCGCAGAGCCGGTGGCCGGGAATCTCTCCAATCTTCGCGCCCTGTACGATTTGGGACTCCGGTCAGTAGGTCCCGTCTGGAGTCGTCCGAATGTGTTCGGTCACGGGGTCCCGTTTGTCTTCCCATCGACACCCGACACCGGTCCGGGACTGACAAGCGCCGGGGAGAGGCTGGTCCGGGAATGTGAGGAAATGGGGATCATGATCGACCTCAGCCACCTCACCGAGCGGGGGTTTTGGGATGTCGCCCGACTCAGTCAAAGGCCCCTGGTCATCTCCCATTCAGCGGTCCATACCCTTTGCCCGTCGGCAAGGAATCTGACCGATAAGCAGATTGATGCTGTTGCCAAATCCGGTGGTTTGATCGGTGTTACCTTTCATGTGGCCGATCTTCGGTCCGACGGCGCTCTCAATCCGCAGACACCGATTGACAGAATCGTGGATCATCTCGTTTATATTGCCGACCGTGTCGGTGCCGAACACGTGGCGCTCGGTTCTGATTTCGACGGGGCTACGATTCCAGCCGAGATGAACGATGTTCGCGGCCTGCCGATACTATTTACAAGGCTGCGCAGTCGGGGCGTGAGCGGTGCGGACTGCCGGCGAATAGCGGTGGACAACTGGGTACGGGTGATGAAGGCGGTTTTCTGTGAGTCTGGAACATGACGACAGGCGAGTGGGGAGGATTGTCGGCGGAAGTCGCAGGCCGAAGATTGGCCAGCTCCACCATCTGGAGATATATGTCAGCGATATTGAACGCAGCCAGGAATTCTGGCGCTGGCTGCTGCTGCGACTGGGATACTCACTCTATCAGCAGTGGGAACGCGGGTTCAGCTACCGACTCGGCGAGACCTACCTCGTTTTCGTACAGATCGATGAGAAGTATCAGGGACACTCGTACAATCGCTGCCATGTCGGTCTGAATCACCTCGCCTTCTACGTGGCATCGCGCAAAGCGGTCGACGAATTCACGCAGCAGCTGAACAAACGCGGTGCCACCGTCTTGTACGAAGATCGCCATCCGTATGCGGGTGGTCCGGATCATTACGCCGTGTACTTCGAAGACCCCGACCGCATCAAGGTGGAATTGGTCGCCATCGAACCGTAACCGGCTATTTCTGGGCTTTGACGTGCTCCGTCAGCAGCGTGTCCGTCCAGATATCCACCAGGCGACCGGCGTATACTTCGAACGAATCCAGTGGGCAGGATCCCGCCCCAAACTTCTTCCATGTGGTAGACAGCGACAGCTTCGGTTCTTCGTCTTGGAGCTCTTTCGTATGCCGAATCTGCGTATATCGGTCAAGTTGCATGATAGCGCTGAAGAAAACGTGGGGGTTCGCGGTGTCACCTCCGACGGTCGCAGGATAGCCGTCAATCCAGACACTCACGTAGCCGGCGTTAAAGACGAACGGGGTGCGCGTGATACCGATACCGGCGGTGTCCAGCCGCTGTGTGAGCTGATCCTCGATTCCGGCGCCGGCCGAGGCCATGTCCTGCCCCAGGATGTGAACCGAAGCATACACCTGCATCGAGTCTATCCCGACCAGGGACCGCCAGTCACGGTTGACGCGACCATCGTGTATATCGGATTGAATTCCCTCATCTTGTGAACACCCCACCGCGAGCACGAACACGAGGACCAGGACCAGACTCGGCAATACGGTACGCATAGCTGACTCCATATATATCACATTGTTATCTTTTCAAGGGGCGTAAGATACACATCGTTTTGTTTAAGGTCTGTTAAAATTCGGTTAGTCGCAAGTACGTAGTAGATCGGCGAGCAGCGGTCAGTGGGGCAAGAGAAACGGCGGCTGCCCGAAGGCGCCGCCGCTTGTCAGCGATCGTCGTAGCGTGAGCTATTCCTCGACAACCTTGAACCTGGCGACCATCTGCTGCAGTCCTTCAGCCTGACGGTGCAGCTCCTCGGCGGCCGCGGCCGATTGGTTGGCTCCCGAGCTGGTTTCGCGGGCGATGTTAGTCACGGTCTGGATGTTTGAAGATATCTGTTCGGCGGAATTCGATTGGACCTGCGACGCGTGCGCGATGTGCCGCACCATTTCCATCACCCGCCTTGAGATATCGACGATTTCGGTGAGGCTGTCGCCGGCCTGATCGACGAGCTGCTGCCCCTTGGAGACTTCGTTGATGCCCGCTTCCATGGAGGACACCGCGTCGGCAGTCTCCGATTGGATGGTCTTGATCTTGGCGGCGATTTCGTCGGTCGCCTTGCCGGTCCGCTCGGCCAGCTTTCTGACCTCATCGGCGACCACTGCGAAGCCCCGGCCCTGCTCACCGGCACGGGCAGCCTCGATCGCGGCATTGAGCGCGAGCAGGTTGGTCTGATCCGAGATTTCATCGATGACGTTGACGATCTCACCGATTTCGTTGACGGAAGAGGCGAGTTTGCGGATCGACTCGGCGGAGGCACTTACCACGGCCGTGACCTGCTGCATTTCCTGGATCGTCTCACTGACAATCTCGCCGCCCTGGCGGGCCACTTCCGAGGCGTTCTCCGAAGCATTGGTCGCTTCGCCGGCGTTCTGCGAAGATTCCATGATGGTCTGACTCATCTCCTCGATGGCCGAAGTTACCTGTGTCACCTGCTCGGTCTGCATCTGGGCACCTCGCGACATTTCCTCGGAGGAGGACGAAATCTGGTTGGCCGCGGAGACCAGTTGCGAAGCGTTGTCGCCGAGCTGGCGGACCATTCCGGAGAGATTCAACGCCATCATCGAAAACGACAAGCCCAGCACGTCCTTGTCCGAGCGCGGTTTGACCCGAACCGTCAGGTCGTTGTCGGCGATCCGTCGGGCGGCGTGCGACAACTCGCGAAGATAGTCCTGAAAGTCCCGGAAGGCGTCCGCAAGTCCGCCGACTTCGTCCTTGCCCCGATAAGCGATCTCGAACGAGATATCCCCCTGTGACAGCGAAGCTCCTGCTCCCCGGAGCATCTTGATCGGTCGGGTGATAGTCCGCTGCGACAGCCAGGCGACGAACAACCCGATGAGCGATCCGACCACTGATACCACTATCGCGAGCATCAGGGTCACCTGACTTCGATGCTGCAGGTCGTTAAGATTGGTCTCAATCCAGATTCGGGCGATTTCCTTGTCGCCGCTTTCCAGGCCCTTGGAGACTGTCAGGGAGCGATCATCCATGTACGGTGCGGTCAGCGCCTCCTGCGGTAAGGGCGGCAGGGAGGCAGCGGCCGGGCTGAGATACGATGCAAACACGGAGTTATCCGGGAGGGTAATGGCCGCCCACGTCACGTTTTCGTCTCTGGCCAGGGCCTGCAGGATCTCAGTCGCACTCTCGGTGTCATCGAACTCTACTGCTGAACGGCTGTTGTCGGCAAGAACATCTGCCAGCAGCCGGAACTCTTCTTTCATGTTGTCCGTGACGTTCTGCTTCTGAAAGATATAGTACACCATCGAGGTGAGGATCAGGAGAACGGTAATGGCGGCAACAATCCCGACCGCGAGTCGAAATCCGATTGAGAAGTCTCTCAAGCGCATCGATAGAACCTCCGTATGCCCGCCCACGGCAAACTGAATTCGTATATGTATATATGTGTGTCTTAGGGTAGTTATCGAACACCGGAGCGAGACGCTTAACCGATTGAGAAGCCGGTCCGGGACATCGTCAGTCAATTGCCCTCTCTGGGCCCGTTCATGCGCAAATAATGGACAGAGATGGAACCCCTGGCTCCTGCGGCGTTAACCAGATCGTATCCCCTGACGATTACTTGGCAAGAACGGTCCTGACTCCGCATCGGGGGAGGAGTTCGTTCACGGTAGAAGGCAGGCTGTTTAATGGTCGCCGCCCGGCGGCGGCGGAAGGGATGTCATGATGAAAACGGTGGCAGCGATCTTGATGGTTGCGGTACTGCTGATCGGTTCCGGCTACGCCCAGCAAGACGAGCAGGCAGTGGCCGCATACAAAGCAGCCCTCCTGATCAAATTAGTGGAATACGTGAGTTGGCCCGAAGGACAGGGACCTGCGGACGGAGAGCCGATCGTTATCTCGGTGGTTGGTGATTCGAAGGTCTACGATGAACTCGCCAAGATAGCCAACTTCTCGGCCCTCGAGCCCAAACCGAAAGTCCAGCATCTGGCTGAGGACGACGAATATACCGGCACGCACGTGATGTTTATCACGACCGATGATGAAGCCACGCTGGCGACCATACTCGGCAAAGCCGCAAGTGAGTCGATCCTGACGATCGGTGACGCCGAGGGGTTCGGTGAGGCCGGGGTGATGGTCAACTTCATTCGCGATGTCGACGCCAAGAAAAAAGAGAAATTCGAGGTCAACCTGACGAAGGTGAAGGATGCCAGTTTGAAGATCAGCTCGAAGTTCCTGAAGCTGGCGCACATTATCGAAGAAGGCTAAGCGCCGTCGAGCACGAGTCTCGTACCAGACCGAACGGTCACGATGCCGGAGCGCCCGGAGGGGGCGCTTCGGCTTTTTCGTTCGACCGGACAGGCCGCCGCCGACAGGCAAAATGCGATTGTATATCGTCAGCGTGTGAACTATCATCACGTTCGCCTGTAGAAAGACTATCTCATTTCAATCGAGGCAGATGTGCAGGACCGACTCGGACAAGAATCGGCGATCGAAATCATCGACTTCCGCCCCCGTTTCGCGAAGTACTTTCGCGATCTGAACTATGCCTGGCTGGAGCGCTATTTCGAGATTGAGCCGTACGATCGTATTGTTCTCGGCGATCCGCAAAACCAGATCATTCGGCACGGCGGCTGCGTCATGTTCGCCCGCATCCAGGGAGAGGTGGTCGGCACCTGTGCCTTGCTCAAGCACACCGAGAAGAAGTACGAGCTGGCGAAGATGGCGGTCGACGAGTCGAGTCGCGGGAGGGGAGTGGGGAGGAAGCTGATCGAAGCTTCGGTGCAACGGGCCCGCAGCCTGGGAGCCGAGAACCTCGTCCTGGCTACCAGCAGGGTCCTCGAGGCAGCCAACCGGCTATACCTGTCCTGTGGTTTTGACTACGTCGACCCATCGGTAATCGGCCCCCTGCCCTACAGGCGGGAGACCATCGTAATGGCTCGCTCGCTGCAACCACCGGGCTGATATGTCTGAATCTGTCCATATTGCCCGCCCCAGGACCTCCGCAGCGGCTCGGTAGGTCTCAATTTGCATCCTCTCCGAACCGATAACTAGCCATAAGGCTTGGAAATCTGACACTCGAAACGGTGACAGTCATGGCAGAGGAACAGCACAATCCGCGTCGATGGACCAGCGACTATTTCGTCGTTTTTGATCGTGATTCCAACGAACCGCTCGGTCGCGTCCTGAACTTCTCCGATACCGGTCTTTTGCTGATGAGCGCCGAGCCTATCAAAGTCCCGCAGGTCCTGTTCTGCCGTCTGTTGCTGCCGCATCCCGTCAACGGTGTGACCGAGATCTTCTTCGACGCCGAAAGTCGTTGGACCCGCCACAACGCCAAGGCCGACTGGTACGAGACCGGCTTCCATATCACGGCCATGGCCGAGCAGGACCACCGGTTGTACTGCCGCCTGGTCCCCGAAGAGGACAACGCGCCTTCGGGGAAGGCGCCCAGGTCGACCTGAGCCACCCCATCCGGTGCCGCCCGAGTACCGCACCATTTTTATCTTGGACTGCATGGGCCTATGTTATAATATGGGCCAAGAGGTGAAGCCCGGAACATCGGGGCGTCACTTATTGTTTTACCATGAAAATGGATAACGGGGATTCATCAAACCCTTATCCGACCGACAAAGTCCGATAAAGGACGGTGATTGCAGAATGAAGTACGACGTCGAGAAAGCACTCTACCACTACGATAATATCCAGATGATGTTGGATGGTATTCCGGAGGAGTTGTGGTCTGTTTTTCTTCCTGAAGAAGAAGACGATCTGCCTGACCTGGAGTTCAACATCATTTACTTCCGGCGCCGGGCCAACGAGCGGGAGCAGGTGATGGCGCTCCAGACTCTGTGCGACCTGCCGCTGAGACCGAACCAGCCGTTGCGCGAGGCTCGCCAGAAGGCCCGTTTGGAGGGGCTACGCAAGGGGAGAGTGTTTGACGAGCGCTTCAATCGCTCCGACGACAACAGCGAGCAGTCCGGCGTCTAATCGCGTTCCGAATGCAGGCGATAGTCCTCAAGGGTACGGCTCAACAGTCGGGCCCTTTTTTAGTTTCGGGGGAATCGAGAAGGGGGGCCGGTTCGCGGCCACCGGGCTGTCCGAAGGAATTTGGTACCGGGGGAGCGGCTCGAACGCTCGACCCCCAGATCCACAATCTGGTGCTCTAACCAACTGAGCTACCCCGGCGTACCTGCGCCAAAGTAATAGAAAAGCAATCCAAGTCAAGTCAACATTTCGTCGGTTGGCCGGTTTACCGAGGACCGATCAGGCGCGTGATGCTTCCCGGTATCCATGTGCACGGCAACCGACTGTCATCGGCCGGCAGAATCTCGGCGAGGCGGCATTCTGATTGGCGACAAAGAAAAAGGCCGATCACGCGACCGGCCTTCGTTCGATATTCTGTAGCGAGTTTCACCCGCAGGTGCCCGAGGAACAGCTGCCGCTGTCACAGCCGGCGCCGGCCTTGACCACGAATCCGGACCGTCCGCCGATCGTCACGTGGTCGATAGAGATCGCCTCGAACTGGGTGAGAAACTCTTTCAGTCCGGGCTCGATATAGGTCTCGATACCATTATGTTCGAGCTTTTCCAATCCATCCACTGACTCATCCAGAGCCAACCCCAAACTGGGGCCGCCTCAGCCCATGCCCTGGAAGTAGATGACAAGGTGGCTGCCCTGTCCTTTGTCAGAGGCCAGGAAAGTTCTCAGCTCCTGGCTGGCTTTGTCGGAAACATTCAGCATAGGTATGGTCCGCCTCTCAAAGTTGCTTTCTCGGCATCGCTTATTGGATTCCGTTTCGGTCGATTTGATTCAAACCGAGACATGATATTCCTTTTTTCAACCACCGGACAGCCAGGATTGTTTCCCTGAAACCAACTTACTCGCAGTGCTCGCTTTTGTCGCCGCAGGAGGCGCAGCCGCCAGCCCCTTCGACCTTGATCGTGAAGCCCGACTGGTCGTTCATCGTCACGTAGTCGATATTGATACCTTTGAACTGAGAGAGGAACTCGCGAAGTTTCGGGTCGATATACGCTTCGATACCATTCGCTTCGATCTTCTCCAGCTCATCGATCTTTTTGTCGACAGTCAGTCCCAGCGATGGTCCGGAGCAGGCCATGCCCTGAAAGTAAATAATGAGATGTGCTTCTTTGCCCTGGTCGGAATCGAAGAACTTGTGAAGCTCTTCACATGCCTTGTCGGATACAGCCAGCATAGTCGTTACACCCTTGTTAGTTACGTGTTCGCTTGGGGAATATAATACAAAATGTCGGGGGTGACTTGACAAAAGTCAAAAAAGTGCGAGCCGGTGCGCCCTTTGTCTGGAAGTCGGGGGAGGGGTTGTGCGGGGAGGCAGGGCATTGATTGCGGTCCATTTGAGCTTTCTGGCAGTTTCTGTCAGCGGTTCACGGCAGGGAGTTTTTCGGGGTCAGGCAGCTGTTGCATGGAGGCGGAAGGCGACATTGGGATCGCTTTTGGGGAGTTTGGGGTGGGTTTGGTGACACTTTTTTGCAGGTGGTCGACGGTCGCAAAACCTGCTTCCGGGGCGGCTTTTGGTGGCGTGTGACCACGGCGGTAACGACTTTCGACTGGGAGGCTTACAAAATATTAACGAAAGGGCTTGACAAGGTTGGGCTAAAGTATTAGTCTTGTCGGCCGATCAAAAAACACGGCTCATGATCGCGAGCGGAAGCCCGGAGCAGGGGTTGGTGCACGAGATCCGACGAGAAGGCCGAAAGGTCGAGTTCGGATCGGATCGGATGAAAAAGTCGAAAAAAAGATCTTGACAGATCACTCCGGCCCGAGTATCATGGGCATCTGCCGACGGAAACGTCGAGCAGGTTTTTTTTCGACCGAACAAGTTCTTTGACAACTAAATAGCCATGCTAAAGACGGGCACATGCGAACGCTCGCATGTTGTGAGGTCTTTCGCAAAATCCTTTGATTTTGTGTATTCTTATAGTGAATGTGTTCAACAAATGACACGTTCGATCAAAGAGTCGAATTCAAACAATTCGAAATATTTACGGAGAGTTTGATCCTGGCTCAGAACGAACGCTGGCGGCGTGCTTAATACATGCAAGTCGAACGAGAAATTCCGGCTTCGGTTGGAAGAGTAAAGTGGCGAACGGGTGAGTAACACGTGGATAACTTGCCCTTGGATCTGGGATAATCCCTCGAAAGGGGGTCTAATACCGGATAACATCTCCTGACGGCATCGTCGGGAGATCAAAGGCGGAGCAATCTGCCGTCCAGGGATAGGTCCGCGGTCCATTAGCTTGTTGGCGGGGTAACGGCCCACCAAGGCTACGATGGATAGCCGGCCTGAGAGGGTGATCGGCCACACTGGGACTGAGATACGGCCCAGACTCCTACGGGAGGCAGCAGTAGGGAATATTGCGCAATGGACGAAAGTCTGACGCAGCAACGCCGCGTGGGTGATGAAGCATTTTGGTGTGTAAAACCCTGTCAGAGGGGAAGAAACGTGTGAGGAGTCACTGCCTTGCACCTGACGGTACCCTCAGAGGAAGTCCCGGCTAACTCCGTGCCAGCAGCCGCGGTAATACGGGGGGGACTAGCGTTGTTCGGATTCACTGGGCGTAAAGGGCGCGTAGGCGGACCTTCAAGTCGGGTGTGAAAACTGACGGCTTAACCGGCAGCTTGCACTCGATACTGTTGGTCTTGAGTACAGGAGAGGAAAGTGGAATTCCAGGTGTAGCGGTGGAATGCGTAGATATCTGGAAGAACACCAGTAGCGAAGGCGGCTTTCTGGACTGATACTGACGCTAAAGCGCGAAGGCTTGGGGAGCAAACAGGATTAGATACCCTGGTAGTCCAAGCGGTAAACGATGGGTACTAGGTGTCGGGGGTCTCGACCCCCTCGGTGCCGCAGCTAACGCACTAAGTACCCCGCCTGGGGAGTACGATCGCAAGATTGAAACTCAAAGGAATTGACGGGGGCCCGCACAAGCGGTGGAGTATGTGGTTTAATTCGAAGCAACGCGCAGAACCTTACCTGGGTTTGACATGCTTAGGACACCCGGTGAAAGCCGGTTTTCCCTTCGGGGACCTTTGCACAGGTGCTGCATGGCTGTCGTCAGCTCGTGCCGTGAGGTGTTGGGTTAAGTCCCGCAACGAGCGCAACCCTCGTCCATAGTTGCCATCAGGTTATGCTGGGGACTCTATGGAGACTGCCGGTGACAAGCCGGAGGAAGGTGGGGATGACGTCAAGTCCTCATGGCCCTTACACCCAGGGCTACACACGTACTACAATGGCCGGTACAGAAGGTTGCAAGACCGCGAGGTGGAGCCAATCCCCAAAGCCGGCCTCAGTTCAGATTGGAGTCTGCAACTCGACTCCATGAAGTAGGAATCGCTAGTAATCGCTGATCAGCAGGCAGCGGTGAATACGTTCCCGGGCCTTGTACACACCGCCCGTCAAGCCACGGAAGTTGGGAGCACCCGAAGTCGCTTGCCTAACCGCAAGGAGGGCGGCGCCGAAGGTGATACTGACGACTGGGGCTAAGTCGTAACAAGGTAGCCGTAGCGGAAGCTGTGGCTGGATCACCTCCTTTCTAAGGAGCACGGTGTGCTAGGTCGGTCTCACGGACCGGCCACAACATCGATGGTCGAGCCTCTCGACATGCATCTCGGGCGATCAAATGTCGCCCTGTCTTTAGCTGGCTGTTTAGATATAAATTACGTTATCGCCGTGAGGCGGTGGCCTGATGGACGGGCCTATAGCTCAGTTGGTTAGAGCGCGCGCCTGATAAGCGCGAGGTCAATGGTTCAACTCCATTTAGGCCCACCATTTTGGTACGTTTCGGGGATGTAGCTCAGTTGGGAGAGCGGTGGCTTTGCAAGCCACAGGTCACCGGTTCGATCCCGGTCATCTCCATGAGAGAAATCGAACGCAAGTTCGCTTGTGATATAGTTCGCCGCAGGGCGAGCGACTGTTCTTTGACAACTACATAGTTTCTGCTGTAATAAACGGTTTGCGCATCTTCCAACAGGTTGCGCAGGATCGTTGCATCTATAGGTATGCTCTTAGGTGAGTTATCGATTAAGCTACTAAGGGCACGCGGTGGATGCCTTGGCACAGAGAGGCGATGAAGGACGTGGTAAGCTGCGAAAAGCTCCGTGTAGCTGCAAACAAGCGTTGAAGCGGAGATGTCCGAATGGGGAAACCCGACCGGGGTCATGCCCGGCCATCATGCACTGAATACATAGGTGTATGAAGCGAACGCAGGGAACTGAAACATCTAAGTACCTGCAGGAACAGACAACAATAGTGATTCCCTCAGTAGCGGCGAGCGAACGGGGAACAGCCTAAACCGGATTGCACGTCAAAGCCAGGCGGCGTTGTGCTTCCGGGGTCGTGGGAGTCGACCGGGTGAGCGCCTGATCACCCAGAGAGTTACAAACCGCATGTATAGGCGAAGGTTCTGGAAAGCTCCGCCATAGCGGGTGATAGCCCCGTAGCCGAAATGCATGTGGCTCTCGTTGAATTTCCCAAGTAGGGCGGGACACGTGGAATCCTGTTCGAATCTGCCAGGACCATCTGGTAAGGCTAAATACTACTCTGTGACCGATAGTGAACTAGTACCGTGAGGGAAAGGTTAAAAGTACCCCTAGCGGGGAGTGAAATAGTACCTGAAACCGTGTGCCTACAAGCTGTCGGAGGAAAGTCGTATCTTCGGATGCGTCTGACTGACGGCGTGCCTATTGAATAATGACCCGGCGAGTTACTCTTCTGTCGCAAGGTTAAGCGAAACTCTCGCGCAATCGTAGCGAAAGCAAGTCTGAACAGGGCGATTGAGTGGCAGGAGGTAGACCCGAAACCAGGTGATCTATGCATGGCCAGGATGAACGTCCGGTAACACGGACTGGAGGTCCGAACACACCAGTGTTGAAAAGCTGGGTGATGAGCTGTGCATAGGGGTGAAAGGCCAATCAAACTTGGAAATAGCTGGTTCTCCCCGAAATGTTTTTAGGAACAGCCTCGGGTATGAGTGTGACGGAGGTAGAGCACTGAATGGGCTAGGGGCCCCACAAGGTTACCAACCCCAATCAAACTCCGAATGCCGTTACATGCTACCCGGGAGTGAGGCAGTGTGGGATAAGCTTCATTGCCAAAAGGGAAACAACCCAGACCGTCGGCTAAGGTCCCCAAGTCATGCTAAGTGGTAAAGGATGTGGATTTACTTAAACAGCTAGGATGTTGGCTTAGAAGCAGCCATCATTTAAAGAGTTCGTAACAGATCACTAGTCTAGTGAATCCGCGCCGATAATTTTTGGGACTATGCATGGCACCGAAGCCACGGGTTTGCACTTTGTGCAAGCGGTAGGGGAGCATTGTCTGGAGGTTGAAGGTGAGTCGTAAGGCTCTCTGGACACCAGACAAGAGATTATGTCGGGACGAGTAGCGATAAAGCAAGACTAGAAACTTGCTCACCGAAAGCCTAAGGTTTCCTGGGCAAGGTTAAACCTCCCAGGGTTAGTCGGATCCTAAGACGAGGTCGAAAGGCGTAGTCGATGGAAAACAGGCTAAAATTCCTGTACCTGTGGAGTCGCGTTTTAAGCTATGGGGTGACGCAGAAGTGAAAGGTCAGTCGGCGAATGGTTGTGCCGGTCTAAGCCCGTAGGCGGGAAGCGCAGGTAAATCCACGCTTCTAACGCCGAGAGGTGATGGCAGGGGACCTAGTCCCCAAGTGACCCTAATCAGGCTGCCAAGAAAAACCTCTATGCTAGTTGCTCCGCAGTCCGTACCGTAATCCGCCACAGGTAGGCGAGGAGAGTATCCTCAGGTGCTCGGGTGAACTCATGTTAAGGAACTCGGCAAATTGACCCCGTAACTTCGGGATAAGGGGTGCCATTAGTAGGTGATGTACTTCTCGTATTGAGCTGAACGTGGCCGCAGAGAATCGATCGCGGTGACTGTTTACTAAAAACACATGTCTCTGCTAAGTCTCAAAAGACGACGTATAGGGACTGATACCTGCCCGGTGCTGGAAGGTTAAAAGGAGATGTCAACCCTCGGGTGAAGCATTGAATTGAAGCCCCAGTAAACGGCGGCCGTAACTATAACGGTCCTAAGGTAGCGAAATTCCTTGTCGGGTAAGTTCCGACCTGCACGAATGGTATAACAACTGCGGTACTGTCTCAACATGAGGCCCGGTGAAACTGTAGCAGCGGTGAAGATGCCGTTTACCCGTATCGGGACGGAAAGACCCCGTGAACCTTTACTACAGCCTGACATTGGCGTTGGGTATTGTGTGTGTAGCATAGGTGGGAGGCTTTGAAGCTGGTCCGCTAGGATCGGTGGAGCCGCCGGTGAAATACCACCCTCATGTTATCGAACGTCTAACCTTGAGCCTTGAACCAGGCTTAGGAACAGTGTCAGGTGGGTAGTTTAACTGGGGCGGTTGCCTCCAAAAATGTAACGGAGGCGCGCAATGGTTCCCTCAAGCCGGGTGGTAATCGGCTGTAGAGTGTAAAGGCACAAGGGAGCTTAACTGCGAGACTGACGAGTCGAGCAGGTGGGAAACCAGGTCTTAGTGATCCGGCGGTTGTGCATGGAAATGCCGTCGCTCAACGGATAAAAGGTACTCCGGGGATAACAGGCTGATCTCCTCTGAGAGTTCATATCGACGAGGGGGTTTGGCACCTCGATGTCGGCTCATCACATCCTGGGGCTGGAGAAGGTCCCAAGGGTTTGGCTGTTCGCCAATTAAAGTGGTACGTGAGCTGGGTTTAGAACGTCGCAAGACAGTTCGGTCCCTATCTGATACGGGCGCAGGAAACTTGAGAGGAGCTGACTCTAGTACGAGAGGACCGAGTTGGACCGACCGCTAGTGCACCTGTTGTGACGCCAGTTGCATCGCAGGGTAGCTACGTCGGGAAGGGATAAGTGCTGAAAGCATCTAAGTACCAAGCCCACCTCAAGATTAGGTTTCCCAGACGCAAGTCTCTGAAGGTTCCTGGAAGATGACCAGGTTGATAGGTCGCAGATGTACGCACAGCAATGTGTTCAGTCGAGCGATACTAATTACCGTGCGGCTTAATCGTAAAAATTACGATCACTGCTCTTCTAAGAGTAAGCCGTAGAGAAAATGGCCTGCGCACCTGTTGGGTGATGTCAAACCACATCACAGCAGAAACTATGAAGATATTCCGGTAGTGATAGTGGCGGGGCCACACCTGTTCCCATTCCGAACACAGAAGTTAAGCCCGCTAACGTCGATGGTACTGCATGGGAGACTGTGTGGGAGAGTAGAACGCTGCCGGGTTAAATAAAGAAAAGCCCCTTCGGTTCGCCGGAGGGGCTTTCTGCTTGTCATACAATAAGCACTGCCCGATACTACTGCCGCCAGGCGAGAAGACCGTAAAACCCACCCACCGCAATACAAACAGTATCACTGCAGGCGATCTTCGGCGGCGAAGTCGGAGTCACCGGAAACAGCGCATGTCGCCTCCACTGCACCGCGCCCTCCGACCAGATGAGGCCGTCGCCCGCCTGCACTAAAATGACTTCGCCCGTCCACTCCACATGCGAGAAACCCTCGTTTTCATAGGCGCCGGGAGTCCCGTCGATGAAGTTCGAGCCGTTAAACGAATAATAAAGCGTCGACGGCTTGGTTGCCATGAGCAGTGTTCCGGTCCAGGCGAACGCGCTCGGCGCCGGGGCGATCAGGTTGCAGTAGGTGTGAGACCACGTGACGCCATCGCTCGACGTCCAGATATCGGCCCCCTCGGAGTACGCGACAAAGTGGTCCGTGTACACAACCGCAGAGAGCGGGAGGGCGGGGTTCAGCGCCGCCGTCGTCCAGATGACCCCGTCGGCGGAGTATCGAATCTCTCCTCCCTGGCGAGGCGCCGCGACGAAGATCGCGTTGGACGCCGCCAGCAGGTAGCCCCCGGATGACGCCACGCCGAAGTTTACTGACTGGTCCAGCGGTCCCTCCAGTTCGAATGCGCGAACACCGGAAGTCCCTTGTGCGGCCACGATTCGTCCCTGTCCGGCCACCGCGGTGTAGAAGGGAGATGTTCCGGAGCTGTGATTTGACCACCCTGTTCCGTCCGCGGAAGACATGGTCAACCCTTCGTTCCCGAAAATGACGAAACGACTGTCGGTGTAGATTATGTCATGCAGGCGCGATGCTGCCGGGGCTGCTACGAGCTTCCAGTAAACCGTGAAATCCTGACCTGCCATGCCGGTCCGAGCTCCGGATCGCACGACCGGTTTGTCCGTTGTCGCGCCCGGCGGGACGACAACCTGAAGTTCGATGTGATCACCGGCAAAGGGACGCGAAGATCCACGCCCGAACACAACAATATTGGAGTCCGGAACCATCGAGAATCTGGACCCGTACACAACAACCGTGTCGCCGATCGTCCCGTCGGCGGGTACGATCGAGTCGATGATCGGCGCATTCGGATCAACATCCGGCCCGGTAGGATCATCGTCCGAACAGGAACAGAGGATCGTGACGAGCAGGGTCAAAAGCATTGCAACAGGAAGCGGCGTTGCGTGGACGGATCGCGACATGGGCACCTCCCCGGGCTAACTCGTGTTCTGGTGGGACGAGACTTGATCGGAAGGTAGGCAGAGGGTACCGCAAACGGCAAGCGGCTTTTAATTGCATCGTCGGCTGTCGTGCGTACCTTGTGGCACATCCAGGATTGAATCGAAAGAGAATGGCATGTCTGAACATCTGCTGATCGGATTGGGAGCGATTATCGTGCTGGGCATCCTCGCCCAGTGGCTGGCCTGGAGGCTGCACCTGCCGGCGATTTTGCTCCTCCTGTTGAGCGGTTTCATCGCCGGTCCGGTAACCGGTATCCTCCACCCGGACGAATTGTTCGGCGATATTCTCTTTCCGCTCGTGTCGGTATCGGTTGCGATTATTCTGTTCGAAGGCGGTCTGAGCCTGCGCTTCCAGGAGGTGCGGAAGATCGGCGGTGTAATCACGAGTCTCATCACCGTTGGAGCCCTCGTAACGTGGGTGCTTTCTTCGATGGCCGCCTCGTGGATCGTCGGTCTCCCCAGCGGACCGTCGCTGCTGATCGGCGCCGTGCTGGTGGTGACCGGTCCGACCGTGATTATCCCGCTGCTGCGGCAGGTGCGACCGATGGGGCGAATCGGGTCGATCGTGAAGTGGGAGGGAATCGTCAATGATCCGATCGGCGCCATCATTGCCGTTATCGTCTTCGAGGTGATCCTCGAGGGCGGTCTGAAACAGGGGATGGGAATTGTCATCCCGGCTGTCCTCAAGTCCCTGTTTCTCGGCGGGCTGATAGGTCTGGCTGGCGCCGGAGCGATCGTTCTTCTACTCAGACGGTATCTCGTGCCCGATTTCCTGCAGAATCCGGTCGCACTCATGATGGTCTTGATTGTATTCCTCGGGGCCAATCACATCCAGACCGAGTCCGGACTGCTGGCGGTAACGGTCATGGGAATCGCGCTTGCGAATCAGAAGTTCGTATCGATTCGCCATATCCTCGAGTTCAAGGAGAATCTCCGCGTGCTGCTCATCGCGAGCCTGTTCGTGATCCTCTCGGCGAGACTCCCGATAAGTGAGATGGCTCTGGACAGTGTGTCTAACTGGATATTCGTAATTGTGCTGATAGTTCTGGTGCGACCACTTTCCGTTTTCATCGCGACGTTTCGATCTAAAATCAGTCTCAACGAAAAGTTGTTCGTTGCCTGGATGGCCCCGAGAGGAATAGTCGCCGCCGCGGTGACCTCCGTGTTCGTGCTTCGCCTTAGCGAGGCCGGTTACGTGCAGTTCGAGCCGCTGGTGCCCCTGATCTTCCAGGTGATCGTGGGCACGGTAGCGGTCTACGGCCTCACCGCCGGTCCGGTGGCGCGCAAGCTCAAGCTATCCAAACCAAATCCGCAGGGGGTGCTCTTCGCCGGCGCCCACGTATGGGCGCGGGAGATGGCGAAGGCGCTTTCGGATCTCGGTTTCCAGGTCGCGATGGTAGACTCCAACTGGTCGAATGTTACGACCGCACGCAACCTGGGACTTCGCGGATATTATGGCAGTATCCTCTCCGAAGATGTGCTTAACGAACTGCAGCTCGATGGGATCGGTCGGCTGGTGGCGCTGACGCCCAACGACGAGGTAAACTCGCTGGCGGCTTTGCATTTCGTGGATATTTTCGGCAGGGGAGATGTCTATCAAATACCGGGCGGAGCCACCGCGAAAAACGAAAAGCGCAAGGAGCTGCCGATGCATCTCCGGGGTCGGTATCTGTTCGCAAAGGACGCGACCTACGCGGCGCTGACGAACCGTTTCCAGCGTGGTGCGATCGTCAAGAGAACTTCCATCACCGAAGAGTTCAATCTCGAGCGGCTGCGGTCGCGATATGGTGATTCGGTGATACCGTTGTTTCTCGTCACGGAGTCCGGATCGCTGCAGTTGTTTTCAATGGAGTCGAAGTTGACACCAAAACCGGGCGATACGGTGATCAGTATAGTCGATCCGGTTGAAGAAGAATAGAACCGATTAACGTTGCTCGACGACCGAGAGCCGGTCCGAACTAAACAGATCCGACGGCGCGACGACGTATTGGTCAAGTGGGACGTCATCCCCGTAGCGTTCCGCCAGCTTTTCGAGAACGATCGGATGATCGAGCGAGTATTCTCTCAATGCACGGGGCCGGCAGAGCTCGATTGAGGCGCCGTTGGCATAGATTTTCCACACCAGCTCCGAGCAGTAGAGCCGCTCATCGCCCCACTCAAAGAGCGGATCGTAGTTCCTGCCCATAAACTGGCTACCATACGACCGCATGGCTGCAAGGCGCTCGGGGGACAGGAGGTGATCTCGATCTTTGAGACGCAGAGCGACAAAGTGGCTGTCGGCGTCACGACCGATCCACTGGTTAAGGGGAGTCACTCGCACCGGCTGGACGGCCTCGTACACCATTGGCTCCCCATCCTCATAGAAGAGTACGCCACAGTGACTGTATTCCGAACCGGTAGCGATTTTTATGGCGTCGCTTTGCGGGGAAGGAAAATCCTGAAACAGAATATCCCCTTCGAGAAACCGGGAGTGGCTGTCCGGCGAGGTGCACCCGAAGACTCCGATCGCCAAAGTTGATATTGTTATCGCGAGTGTTTTGTTCATGTACTCCCTTCTCAGTCAAGCTGCGATCAGTATACAGGAACTTGCGCCGGGTCGCTACAACAGAAAGACGTTGCGGCGGTGGCGGAAGTCCTGTTCATTACACTCCGGAAAGGACTAATTGTGCCAAAGAGAAATGCGAACCGGCAACCGATGCCGAGAGTAAACCGTCACACCGACCTCAACGCCCGTGTGGAAGTGCTGAGTGATGATGACCTGCTCTCGCTGGTGGCGAAGCTCGAGGTCCCGGCGCTCCTGTTGATCCTGGACGGCGTTACCGACCCGCACAACCTGGGAGCCTGTCTTCGCGCTGCCGACGGCGCCGGCGCCCACGCGGTTGTCGTCCCAAAAGACCGGGCTGTTGCCATGACGCCAACCGTCCGGACGGTCTCGTGCGGGGCCGCCGAGCATATCCCGCTGGTGCAGGTCACCAATCTGGCGCGAACGCTGAAGAAGCTGCAGGATGCCGGGGTGTGGATTGTCGGCCTGGTGGTTGACGGGGATCGGACGATTTACGACTGCGATCTGGCCGGTCCGACCGCCCTGGTTCTGGGAGCCGAGGGACCGGGGATCCGGCGATTGACCAGAGAAAGCTGTGATTTTCTCGCCTCGTTGCCCATGCTGGGCGCCGTCGAGAGCCTCAATGTATCGGTGGCCGCCGGAATCTGTCTGTATGAGGCGGTCAGGCAGCGGGCGATCACGCGGTAAGCCTTCCCGATCGTTTGGCCGGGAACAATCCTGACAGATGCACGGTTAATCGACCAAACCATCTCGAAGCACCCGTATATACAGGAGTAAAAGTATGTTGAAACACGCAATTGGCGCCGCCGCAATCGCGGCCACTCTCACGGCCTCAGTTCAGGCGGCCGACTGGAAGATCGATGCGGTCCACAGCGACCTGGAGTTTGAGGTCAAGCACATGGTGATCTCTACCGTGGGCGGCCAGTTTACCGAGTTTGAGGGGACCGTTACCAATTTCGACGGCAAAAATCTGGCCGATGCATCCGTTTCCGTGACCGCGAAAGCTGCCTCAATCAGCACCAACAACGAGAAGCGCGACGATCATCTCAAGTCGTCGGATTTCTTCGCCGTGGAGGAGCACCCGGAACTGTCGTTTGTATCCGGCAAGGTCATTCCCGGGGAGGGCAACCAGTTTAAGCTGGTCGGTGACCTCACCATGCGCGGGGTGACCAAAGAAGTTACATTTGACTGCACGTTCAACGGCGCCATTGAGGATGGCTGGGGCAATACGCGGGCTGGATTCTCTGCCGAGACGACGATCAACCGTCAGGACTTCGGCGTTTCCTGGAGCAAGAGCCTCGATGCCGGTGGATTGGTTGTCAGCAACGACGTCGAGATATCGTTCAATCTCCAAACGGTAATGGCGAAAGAGGGCTAGCAACCCGCGCCTGGTGATCTCGAACCCGCCTTCGGGCGGGTTTTTTTGTCCCCCTTTGTGACAAACAGAACTTGCGCTGGAACTCGAGTGTTTGAACAATGCATATCCTTCGTCCAGAAGCGAAATCCCAGGGCTCGCCGTGACGGCACCCCGCAGTCTCCTCGGTGCGATCCGCAGTATTTTTGGCGAATTCTCTTAATAGCTCTATTAGCAATAGGTTAGATTCGTAGTATGAACTACGGAGAGGGCCCGATGATTTCTTCGCTATTCCTGCAGGATTTTCTTGACGAACGGCGACGCTTGTTATATTATTCACAAGTTCGCTATGATATAAACATAAGTTTGGGCTATAAAGCACTGCAATGATGGGCTGATACAATGGACGAGATCTGGAAAAAGTTTGAAGAAACTGAACTCAGTCACAGCTGCTACCACCATCTGATGGCCGTGCATGAACTGCACAAGGAACACGGCTACGCTCGGGGCATTGACATCGCGCGACATCTCGACATCACGCGCGGATCGGTTTCCGTCACCTTGAGCAAGCTGAAGACCAAGGGCTATCTCACGGAGGACAATAACAAGTTTTACCGGCTGACGGTGAAAGGGGTGGACGCCGTCAACTCGGTCCTGAACCGTCGCCGCACGATAGAGCGATTCTTCCGCAAGGTGCTGCTGGTTGACGGGAATCTGGCTCAGGAAGATGCCTGCAAGGTCGAGCACTTGTTGAGTATGGAAACCACCGGGAAACTGCTTTCGTTTATGGAATTTTTGCTTTCATCGCAAAGCGAAGCGAGCCAGTTCCTGTCCGCCTATGTTGACCAGGTGGAACTTCCGTCGGAGCTTCCCGGCAGCATGAGCAAGGCCGCCAACTGAGCCGTCGCTCGCTCTCTCGAATTCGCATGTAGCCGAACAGCGCGCCCGGATCCTCGGCGGACGGGCGCGCATCTCCCTGCAAGCGCCTTGTCCGGCAGCCGAATGGGGGCAAAACCGATTGACAAGGCTGGGGGGATGTTATATTCTTCCATTCTTGTTTTGGACCCGTTTTTCCGGGACAACCGCTCTTATTGATTATGCGCAGGAGGTTTGCTGGTGAAGCAGTATAGTACCGATAAGATTCGCAACATCTGTCTGGCCGGTCAGCGCGGCTCCGGGAAGACGTCGGTTGCCGATGCGATCGCATTCCACACCGGTGTCAACAACCGTATCGGCCGTGTCGACGACGGCAGTTCGCTGCTTGACTATACCGAGGCTGAGATTTCACGCAAGACATCGGTCACCTCCAAGCTTCTCGCGTGTGAGTGGAACAACACCAAAATCAACCTGATGGATTGCCCCGGACACGCCGATTTCGTCGGCGAGCTGCTGGCCGCCGCCAAAGTGGCCGATTCGGTCGGTTTCGTCCTTGACGCGACGGCCGGCGTGGAAGTGGGGACGACTCTTCAGTGGAAGATGCTCGAAAACGCCAACCTGGCCCGCTTCTTCTTCGTCAACAAAATCGAGAAGGAAAACGCCCACTGGAAGCAGAATGTTGATTCCATCAACGCGGCGTTCGGCAAACAGGCCGTTGCGGTGCAGATCCCGATCGGCGAAGCCGAGAAATTCCACGGCCTCGTAGACCTGCTCCATATGAAGGCGTACACCTTCGAAGGCGACACCCGAAAGGACATTGACATCCCGGCCGACTTGAAGACGGACGCCGAGGCGGCTCGTGAGGCCCTGATCGAGGTGGCGGCCGAGTCCGATGACGCTCTGCTGGAGAAGTTTTTCGAGAACGGCACCCTGCCGGACGAAGACGTCCTGGTTGGACTTCGTAAGGGTATCCAGGCGGGAACCCTGTATCCGGTGCTGTTTGGCTCAGCGTCGGCGAACTTTGGCATCAAGGTGCTGCTGGATTTCCTCGCCGAGTATCTGCCGTCGCCGAACCAGATGGCGCCGACCGATGTCTTCAAAACCGGCAAGGAAGATAAGGTTGATGTGAAACTGGACCCCAACGGTAAGCACGTTGCCTTTATATACAAAGTGATCTCCGAGGGACACCTGGGAGACATGACCTACTTCAAGGCGATTTCCGGCACCATGAGTCAGGGGCTGGAGCTGTACAATCAGCAGACTTCGACTTCCGAGCGCATCGGTCAGCTCTACACGTTCCAGGGCAAGAATCGAGTTGAGGTCCCGTCGGTAGCCGCCGGGGATATCGGCGTGCTGGTGAAACTGAAAAACACCCATGCCGGCAACACGCTCTCCGATAAAGACTTCAGCGTCAGCGTGAAACCGGTGGTTTATCCCAATCCGATTATGGACGTTGCCGTGAAGTCAAAGAACAAAGGCGACGAAGAGAAGATTGCGACCGGTCTGGCCAAGCTGCATGAAGAGGACCCGACCTTCAGGCTAGTACCCGATGCGGCGTTGCGTCAGCAGGTGCTCTGGGGACAGGGTTCCACCCATATCGAACTTCTGGTTGAAAAGCTCAAGAAGCGTTTCGGCGTCGAAGTCGAGCTGGTCAAACCCAAAATACCGTATCGTGAGACAATCAAAGGGAAGACTGAGCAACAATATAAGCACAAGAAACAGAGTGGCGGCCGCGGCCAGTACGGGGACGTGTATATCCGGATCGAACCGAACGAACGCGGTGGCGGGTTCGAGTTCGCCGATGAAATCACCGGCGGCGTGATTCCCAGCAAGTACGTCCCCGCGGTCGAGAAGGGCATCGTCGAATCTCTTGATCACGGCGGACTGTGCCGCGCACCGGTGGTGGACGTGAAAGTGGCCTTGTACTTCGGCTCGTTCCACGATGTCGACTCCTCGGATATGGCGTTCAAGATCGCCGGCTCGATGGCCTTCAAAGAGGGCTACATGAAGTGCAAACCGGTCATTCTCGAGCCGATTTACAATGTGGAAATCCTCGTGCCGGAGGATTTCACGGGTGACGTGATGGGAGATCTCTCGTCTCGCCGCGGCAAGATCGCCGGTATGGACCCGGAAGGGAAGAGCCAGCGTATTCGCGCTTCCGTTCCGCAGGCCGAACTCTATCAGTACTCTGTGGACTTGCGTTCGATGACGCAGGGGCAGGGCTTCTACACGATGGAATTCTCGCATTATGAAGAAGTCCCGCACGATGCGGCGCAGAAGATTATCGCTGAGGCCCAGGCCGAGAAAGAGGCCGAAGGGTAGTAATCGATTTATCCCGGATCTCAGGAGGCGGCTCGCAACCGAGCCGCCTTTTTTTTGTCCCCGATTGTCGACAATAGCCAAAAATGTCATTGACAGGTGAACAGGTGGGCAGTAATGTGAAGGGAGGATGAATCAGATGCACAAGGATGTAGTATGGCCAAAGCGAAGCTGACCGAGAAGCAGCGCGCCATTTTCGAGTATATTCAGGATTTAATCGTCTCTCGGGGCCACGCGCCGACCATTCGTGAAATCGGCGAGGCGTTTGGGATTCGGTCTACCAACGGAGTCCGGACTCACCTAACGGCGCTCATCAGGAAAGGGCTGCTCAAAAAGCAGGGATTTATCTCGCGCGGTCTTGAGCTGGCCCGTCCACTGGCCGGTCAGGTCGGTCGGGTGCCCCTGGTCGGGTCGGTGCCGGCCGGATCGCCCATTGATGCTATAGAAAATATCGAGGGGGAGATCGCAGTCGATTTCAGTTTCCTGCCGAGTGGAGATTCCTTTTCACTCAAGGTGACCGGGGATTCGATGAAGAACGCGGGGATTCTCGACGGTGACGTGGTGGTTGTAAAGAAACAGGAGACAGCAGTGAAAGGTGATATCGTGGTCGCGCTTATCAACGGCGAAGCGACCGTGAAACGGTATCTCCCGCAAAGATCGAAAGTCATTCTCCAGCCTGCCAACGACAACTACCAGCCGATTGAGGTTGAGAAAAACTCCGGTGACTTTCGAATCGCAGGCAAAGTCGTGGGGCTGCTTCGTCGCCTCGGCTGATCTGTCTCAGGCGGTCATGATTTCAGTTGACAAGCCGATGAGAATCAGTAGATTCTCGTTTTGCGTGCAGGCATGATGCTCTGCGGATCACTAACCTTCACGCACTACCGAATATAGTCAGACCAGCCACCGTAGCTCAGTTGGTAGAGCAGCTGATTCGTAATCAGCAGGTCCGCAGTTCGAATCTGCGCGGTGGCTCTTTTTTTGCCCGCCACCCATCCGGTTCTCAATCAGATTGCTTCAAAGACAGGCCGTCAGGCAGGCCGATGGGTCCGGTCCGCCCAGGAAGAGGTAGTTGACGAAGTAGATGAGATCGGAGAGGTCAACCGCACACTGTTCGTCGCCGTTGATGTTAGCCGCCGCCGGACATTCCGGATCCGGTCCACCAAGGAACAGATAGTTCACCAGGTAAATCAAATCTGACAGATCCACCGAGCCGCCCGCATCGCCGTTCACGTTGCCCGTCGATCCCGGACAGCAGTTGAGTCCCTCGATTCTGAGCAAACCCGGTCTGACCTGAGGTGCGAAGACAGTACCGATACTGTCGCGAAGCAGTGTACTTCGGGTGATCAGGTCGATCTCGATGGTGATCGTGTCCACGATCACGTCGTGTGGAAAGCTCGGAACGTCTGGATGCGCGAAATGCACGGTCGCGAGAAGGCCACTGCCGGGCTGAATCAGCAACTCGTCGGACGGATAGCAATAGAAAGTTGCAGCGCCGGTGGAATCATTGATGACCCATCCCTTGGTAAAGACATAGTCGATTCGGGAGTCGACAAACGAGACGGAATCCACGGTTGCCAGCGTGTCGGAACCGACTATGGTCACCTCCAGGGCAGAGAGCGCCTCATCGTTGAACAGAAAGATATCCAGGGCTGAATGGGGCCCAAGAATGCCCGTGAGTGAATCAACCCTGATGGTGTCCGCTATTCCCGGATCGATCTGCGCCGAGACCTGAGGCGCGAGCGCCAGAAAGGCCACCATACAGGCGGCCAATAACGTCTGTCCTGCGAATCTGTTTGTTCTCATGGACGCGTGAAGATGCCGGGGTTCGCTAAGCCCCCGGTCATAGCCCAAGCACTACTTCCAGTTCATGTTGTAACTGCAAGTACAGTCGTATTTTGTATAGACGACCGAACTGCGGGTATCGCCACAATATAGCCGAAATTTCCCATTTGACAAGGGACGAGTTGGCGGATGAAAAAAGGCGGCCCTCAGGGGCCGCCTAATTGGGTTATCGCGGATCAGGATACTAGTAAATCCGGTCGATTCTCTCGGTGACCTCCTGGCGTCCCGGCGAGAACTCCTGCCGGACACGGCCGAAGGTGAATCCCAGCTGCTCGTAGAGATTAACCTGATCGAGATCGACATAGCGCTGCTTGATCGCTTCCTGGACCTTCATATAGTGGATCTTTCCGTTCTTGAACCGGGTCACGGTGACGCCGGAAAGACCGTCGAGCAGAAGCATAACGGCGCTCGCGCCCGCTTCCATCCCGAAATTGGCGTCGTAGGCGGAGGTGAACCCGGATCGAACGATATGTCCCGGTGTGATAGCGCGAACCTCGGGGATCTCATAGTGTCCCTTCACAAACATCCCCTGTCGGGACATGAACGACTTGATCTCATCGTCAGCCTTGAGAAGCTTCTTGAGCTCCTGGACCAGGTACTTTCCGGCGCCGGCCAGTTTTCGGTGCCCGAATGCATCGGGCGGCACCGAATCATCGTAGATCTCCTTGCCCGAGGCATCCTTGAGGCCCTCGGCGACGACGATAGTGTACGTCCCGGCGTTGACGTCGCTCTCAATAACACGCTTCATGTAGACTTTTTTCAGGTGGCGGTACAGTTCGTCGAAATCGACCGGAATCTCCGGAATCAGGATAGCGTCGGCTTCGCCCGCGACTCCGCCCCGGAAGGCAGTATGTCCGGCATAGCGACCGAACACCTCAAGGACCATAATGCGATTGTGGCTTCGGCCGGTCGTCTTGAGGTCTCGGCAGATTTCGGCGATCCGGTTGATGGTAGAGTCACCGCCGACCGAGTAGGGCTGGAGATCGAGGTCCATGGTCTTCGGGGCGTGCACGCACTGGATGCCGTTGTGGTCGAGATCGACTATCACGGAACCGGTATCGTCGCCGCCGGAAATGACCAGCCCGCCGATATCAAACTTCGCCAGACCGGTTTTGATTCGGTTGTACTTGTCGGGGTCATCTATCTTGGAAATCTTCACCCGTGAGTGACCGGCCTCGGATCCCGCGAGGCCGATGCTGAAGGTGTCGACCCGAGAGGGAGTGAGTTCGACCAGTGAGTCCATATCGACGAGGTTGTAGAGACCGGCGTAGCCGTTCGGAATAGCAAGCGCCTGGACGTTCTTGCGGGTTGCCATTTGCGCCGCCCCCTTGACTACGCCATTGAGGCCCCCGCAGTCACCGCCACTGGTGATAAGCCCGATTCGTTTGATCATGTCCGTACCTTTCCTGATCATGCCCTTCGTATCTGAATGTGCGGGATAAAATACAGTGTGTCCGTCCCCACGTCAACTGAGCGTGCAGGCAGAGACTAGTGGCGACGCCTGACGGGCCGCAGTCCGCCGGAGGGAATCACTGCGTCCAGCGCTATGCGGGGAGTGTGGCCACGACATTCGATGTGGAATTCGATCCGGTCGTCGGGGCTCAGGCGACGCAACAGGGGAGACGGTCGGCACTGGGCAAGGAAGCGGATTTGCGACTCTATCTCGAGGTAGAGCGCATCCTCTTCGATTTGAACAACTCTTGCAAACACGTTGGTTGGGCTTTCGGCATAGAGACAGGGCGCCGCGTACTGGTGAAGCGACAAGACATGTAGCTGATGACTCGGGGAGGAGGGGTTAGGCGCCACCTTTATTGAAAAATACAATTCGGGGTGACATCTGTCAAGGTCCCGCCGAGCGTGGAGAGTGACGACATACCGTATCTATTTTCTTGCCTTTTGCCCGACCTCGGTGCATACTGTCTGTCTTATGAGGATTGTTGGTCACTCGATGAAGAGCGGCCCTGGAGGTGTAAGATATGTCGCTGCAAGCGTTTGGGGAGTTGTTGATACTGGCCGCCCTGGCTCTGAATGTAGTCTCCGGTGTCTCGTTTTGGCAGGTGGGGCGAGGCAACAGAGCACTTGAATCTCTGGCCAGGACTTCCTATAACCTGTTTGCGGTCGCAGCCGTGCTGGCTTCGGCACTGCTCTACTATCTCTTTTTCACGCACAACTACGCGTTTAAGTACGTCTACGAGTACTCGCAGAAAAGCCAGCCATTCTTCTATGTCCTTTCCGCGTTCTGGGGGGGGCAGGAGGGAACCTACCTGCTCTGGCTGCTTCTCATGGCCCTGTTTGGATTCATTATTGTCCGGCGCGGCGGTCAATACACCGGTCCGGCGATGGCCGTTTACTGCCTGGCAAATCTCTTTTTCCTGTTAGTCATGACCAAACTCTCGCCGTTCGCCTACCTGCCGTTCTACGCGCCCGACGGCGCCGGGCTCAATCCGTTGCTTACGGACCCGTGGATGGTGGTTCATCCGCCCATCATGTTTGTCGGCTATGCGCTGGCGGCGATTCCGTTCGTGATTGCGATGGCGGCCCTGATTCGAAATGACTACTCCGGCTGGCTCAAGCTGGCCTTCCCCTGGGCTGCGCTAACCGCCGTGATGCTGGGCGCCGGAAACATCCTGGGCGGTTTCTGGGCCTACAAGACCCTCGGCTGGGGCGGTTACTGGGGATGGGACCCGGTGGAAAATTCTTCGTTTGTCCCTTGGATGATTTCGCTGGCCCTGCTCCACGGGCTGATCATCGAGCGCCGCACCGGAGCACTTCGAAGAATCAACCTGCTGATGTCGGCGTTCTTGTTCCTGCTGGTCGTGTACGGGACCTTCCTGACCCGTTCGGGAGTGCTCTCCGACTTTTCGGTACACAGCTTTGTCGACCTGGGGGTCAATGTCTACCTGGTCGGCTTCATGGCGCTCTTTTTCGTCCTCGCGCTGGGCATTTTCATCTGGCGGGCCGCCAAAGTGCCCAGCGAGCAGTTGAACTACAATCCCTACGGCCGGGAGTTCTCGCTGTTTGCGGCGATGGTGCTCCTGTTTGCGACCGGCGTCGTGGTGCTCTTCTGGAGTTCACTCCCGGTGACAACATCGATACTCGGTATCGAGCCGCGCGCCGCCGAAATCGCCACCTACAATAATTTCGCATTACCGTTCGCCATACTGTTCTCACTCGTTCTTATGTACTCGCCGTTCTCAACCTATGCCGGCGCCGGCGCCCGGATCGCGACGCGGCCGATATTGATCGGGTACCTGGTCGGGGCGGTGCTCGGGTTTGGTCTGTTTCTCGCGGTCCTCGGAGCGAGTGTGGAATTCGCCCTGCTGTTTACGGTGGTACTGGGCAGTGTGGTGATGTTCGTACTAAACCCGGCGGGAATCAATCGCGTGGTTCCGGCCCTGGTTGCGCTGACAGTAGCCGCAATCGCGTCGGCGATAGCCGGTGTCACCGATTATCTCTATATACTTTTCATTGCGACAGCAGCAATGGGGATCGCCTCGAACGTCGTGATACTCGTTCCGCAGATAGCCCGCAACTGGCGTCTCACCGGAGGTCACATCGCCCACTCCGGCTTTACGCTCATGCTGATCGGCATTCTTGCCTCGTCGGCGTTCAGCACCAGCCAGAAGCTCATCCTTCCCCGCAATGAGTCAGGGGAGGCGTTCGGCCGCACGATAACCTATCTCGGCATGGAGTCGGACATCATGGAGCCGCACAATCGGTTGATCCTCTCCATGAAAACCGGTGAGAAGACCGAGCGACTGGGGCCGGAATTGTACTACTCGCGTCGTATGGACGGGCTGTTCAAGAAGCCTGCGATCGTCCGAACGTTTCTCGCCGACCTATACATGGCTCCGGAGCAAATCCTCGAAGCACAGGCTTCGGGCGGTCTCTCACTGACTCGCGAGACGCCGAAAGAAGTCGGCGGCTATACCTTCACGTTCCTCGGATTCAGCGTTTCGGATCATTCGGCGGACATGTCGAAAGGGCTCCGGGCGACTGCGCTGATTGAGGTCGTGAGTGCCGAACACCGCGACACGATCGCGCCGGCGGTCATACAAATGATTGATGATGCCGGACACAACCACCTCATTGATGAACCCGGGATAATGCGCACGCACACCGGCGATACGGTGCTCGTGACGATCTCCGGTTTGCAGGTCGATCAGGGAACTATCGAACTGGACGTACCGGGACTGGTGAAGTCCGGCTCACCGGAGAGGCTGGTGCTCGATGTCTCCCGCAAGCCGCTGATTAATCTGGTGTGGGCGGGGGCGATCCTGATTCTTATCGGGAGTTCGATCGTGTTCTTTCGAAGATTCTCTGAGATGGGGGTATCTTCGACTGGAACCTCGCGCACCTGACGGCACTATAATTCCCTGTAACTTCGAACGAGCAGCCCGCTTGACAGATGCGTCGATCGGGTCTATGTTCGTTTCGTTTCATCCGTAATATCATGGCATGAACAGATGTCGCTCGGGGGGAAGGCACTCGCCGGGCGTACGCAAACAATCGAGGTAAGCTGTGAGCCACGACGATTACGAGGTAATGATCCGAGCGGAGTCGCTCAGCAAGTACTACGGCTCCTTTGTCGCGATCGAGGACGTTTCGTTCGCGATTCCCCGGGGGGAAGTGGTCGCCTTCCTCGGTCCCAACGGGGCAGGCAAGACCACAACCATGAAGATCCTGACCGGTTACCTGGCGCCGAGCCGTGGTCAGGTTACGATCGGCGGCGTGGATGTCGGTGCCAACCGACTCGAGGCGGCCCGTAAGATCGGTTATCTGCCGGAGAACGGACCGCTCTACGACGATATGACGCCGCACGAACTCTTGCGCTTTTTCGGCGAAGCGCGCGGTTTAACGGGCGCCGCATTACGCGACCGCATCAAGCGCGTATCGGACCAGTGCGCGCTAGAGCTGGTGTTTGAAAAGCCGATCGGCAAGCTCTCGCGCGGCTATCGCCAACGCGCCGGTCTCGCGCAGGCGCTGCTCCACGATCCGGAGGTGCTCATTATGGATGAGCCCACGGCGGGTCTCGACCCCAACCAGATCCGAGACTTCCGAAAGGACATCAGAGAGCTGGGTCGCGACAAGACGATCCTCATCTCCACACACATCCTTCAGGAAGTCGAGGCGGTCGCCGATCGTGTCCTGCTGGTTCACAACGGACGATTGGTATTCGACGGCTCGCCGGAAGAGTTGAAGGAGTCAGGATCGCTCGAAGAGACCTTCTATCGCCTGACTGACTACGGTCATGCCCCCGGCGCGGCTCCCGCAGAAGGGAGGGGTGTATGAAGCTCAACCGGCAATTCATCATCGCCGTCGCCAAGCGAGATCTTCGTTCCTACTTCAGCAGCCCGACCGGATACGTCTTCGTTACGCTGTTTATTTTCCTCAGCGCAGCGGCAGCCTTCTGGCAGGAACGTTTCTTCGCATATAATCTCGCCAACCTCGACCAACTCAACACCTACTTCCCGTACATCCTGCTGTTTTTCGTTCCGGCCCTGACCATGGGGGTGTGGGCCGAGGAGCGCAAGCGCGGGACCGATGAGCTACTGCTGACCCTGCCCGGCACGGATCTGGAAGTCGCGCTCGGTAAGTACCTGGCCGTCGCAGGCGTCTACACCGGCTCGCTGATTCTGTCGGTGAGCCACGTGATCGTCCTCGGTTGGCTGGGCTCTCCCGATATCGGCCTGATGTTCGGCAACTACGTCGGTTACTGGCTGCTCGGCTGTGCGATGATTTCGGTCGGCATGCTGGCCTCACTGTTGACGCGGAACGCGACCGTAGCCTTTGTGCTTGGCGCAGCGATGTGCTCGGTACTGATTTTCGTTACATCGAGACAGTGGGTCGTGAACCAGACCCTGCAGGACTGGCTCGCTCCGCTGGGCGTTTTCGACTACTTCAATGATTTCGCTCGGGGTGTGATATCTCTGTCAGGGGTTCTCTACTTTGCGTCGCTGGCCGGTCTGATGATCTACCTGAACGTGCTCATTCTCGGCCGACGTCACTGGTCGAAACAGACCAGCGGGGCAGGGTACTGGCAGCACCAGGTCATTCGGACCGTCGCGCTGGTCGTCGCACTGATCAGCATAAACGTGATCCTCGGTCGCGCCGGGCTCCGTGTCGATGTGACGGCCGAAGGACTTCACTCACTGTCAGATGAGAACGAGGAACTCATTGCCGACGTCCCCGATGATCGTCCGGTTCTGATCCAAGCGTATGTTTCTCCCGATGTTCCTCAGGCGTATGTCCAGACGCGCGCGAACCTGCTCAGCACGCTCCAGGAGATCGGTGCCATCGGCGGCGATCGGGTACAGGTACTGATTCACGATACCGAACCGTACTCGGATGCTGCCCGCGATGCCCGTGAGAAATTCGGGATCACCCCTCGCACTATGGTGGTGGGCGGCGGTGGACGGACGACCGATGAAGCCGTTTTTGCGGGGCTTGCCTTCACCAGTGGCGCCGGGGAAGAGGTGATACCATTTTTCGATCGCGGTCTGCCGGTCGAATACGAGCTCACCCGCTCGATCCGCACTGTCGCGCAGACGGCTCGCAAAAAGATTGGTGTGTTGAATACCGCCGTCGATCTGTTCGGTGGTTTCGATTTTCAGACCATGCGAAATAAACCGGCGTGGTCGATCGTGGAGGAACTCCGCAAGCAATACGAGGTCGTGCAGATATCTGCCGATGAGCCGATCACCGAGAATCTTGATGGGTTGTTGGTGATACTGCCGTCCTCGCTTTCACAAGAGCAGATGGACAACCTGCAGTCGTACCTGATGAACGGGCATCCGGTGCTGTTGATGGTTGATCCGATGCCTATGTCGGATATCGCCATGTCGCCGATCCTTCCGGCCGATGCGCAGCGCAATCCATTCCAGCAGAACCAGGGGCCGGCGCCCAAACCGAAGGGGAATATCGACGGTTTGCTCACGTCGATCGGTGTGAAATGGAATCCGGCCGAGATCGTGTGGGACAACTACAATCCGCATCCGGAGCTCTCGCAGGTGCAGCCCGAGGTTGTGTTTATCGGCGAAGGAAACCAGAGTGGGGACGCCTTTAACGAATCGGACATGGCGACTGCTGATCTGCAGGAAGTGGTGCTGATTTACCCCGGCTACCTGTTTAACGCGATTGATTCGCCCCTCGAGTTCACACCACTGCTGAGAACCGGTCGGATATCCGGCAAGTCGCAGTTTCAGCAGTTGGTGCAGCGAGGTTTTTTCGGAATGCAGCTCAGCCGCAACGTACGGCGGGTGTCGAGTCCGGAGTCGTTCATACTGGCGGCCCGGGTCAAAGGACAGATTGCCGGCGCCGATACGACCGACGCAAACTCCGGTACGAAGCGGGTAAACGCTATTGTCATCGCCGATACGGACGTCATCGGCGAACAGTTCTTCACGCTCCGCCAGCAGGGGATAGCGGCCCTGAATTTCGACAATATCCCGTTCGTGCTTAATTGCATGGACCTGTTGGTGGGCGACTCGTCGTTTATAGAGCTTCGCAAAAAGCGCGTGAAACATCGTACCCTGACGGCGGTCGAAGACCAGACACGGGACTTCGTACAGCGTCGCTTCGACGAGGAGCAGCAGGCGGAGCAAAACGCTCAGAAAGCGCTGAATGAAGCACAGCAGCGACTGAATGAACGGGTGGCCGAAGTGCAGACGAGGACGGACCTCGATGATCAGACGAAGCAAATTATGATGCGGAATCTGCAGGAAGTCGAAAACCGGCGGTTTGAAACGGTTCGGGCCACTATCGAGTCTCAGAAAGCGGCACAGATTCAGGCCAGCAAAGAAGAGATGGAAGCGTCGATCCGCGCCATTGAGAGCCGGATCAAGACCATGGCGGTTCTTCTGCCGCCGATTCCGGCGCTGCTACTGGGGACGTTCATTTTCTTCAGGCGGCGAAAGCGCGAAGTCGAAGGCGCTCGTACGGCCCGCAGGATGAGGAGCTAACTCATGGATAATACCAAGAAGACACTCATCTACGTTGCGGTGGCGGCGGTACTCGGTGTCATCGCCTGGGTCGCAGCGCCGTCACGTATCACACCCGAGGCGTTTCTCGATCAGGGACAACCATTTTTCCCGGAGTTCACTGATCCCAACAGCGCCACCAGTCTGGAAATCATCAGTTTCGATTCGGAGACCGGCTCCGCCAGACCATTCAAGGTACATTTCAAGGATGGTCGTTGGACCATCCCGTCACATCATGATTATCCGGCTGATGCGCGAGATCGTCTGGCAGAAACAGCGGCATCGATCATCGAGCTGAAGAAGGATGACTTCCGCACCGACAGCCCGGCCGACTTCGATACGCTCGGCGTGGTCGATCCGCTCGACGAAACGAACCCTTCACTGTCAGGACGGGGCACCCGTGTGACAGTCCGCGGGCAAAACGATGTTGTGCTTGCGGACCTGATCGTCGGGCGCGACGTGCCCGGCCGTCAGGGGATGAAGTTCGTTCGGTTGCCGGATCAGAAGCGTGTCTATGCAGTGCGCTCCGATGTCGATCTGAGCGGGCGATTCGGAGACTGGATCAAGACCGATCTGCTAGATGTGTCTCGCGGCAGGATCAATCGGGTTGAGATCAACGACTACTCCATCAACGAGCGAACCCGTTCGGTCGATGAGCGAGACCGGATCAATCTCACCCGTATGGATGATGGGAAGTGGTCTATCAATCGGCTCGGCAAGAACCGGGCGCTCGACACCGTGGCGGTAGACAATCTGCTCAACGCCCTCGACAGCCTCTCGATAGTCGGGGTGCGGCCAAAGCCTGAGGGCCTGTCAAAATCGCTGACGACCTCCGATGCGGCGCAGATTGCACAGAGCGATGTCCTGTCTCTCCAGAGCAAGGGCTACTACATCAGTCAGAACGGTCAACTCCTTTCCAATGAGGGAGAGATGAAGGCCCACACCGACGATGGTGTCGTGTACACGCTTCGTTTCGGAGAGGTGCTGGTCGGGGCCGGTTCGGCACTGACGGCGGGCAATGATGCCGGTGGATCGACCGGTGGTAAGGAACAGGAAAGCCGCTACCTGTTCGTGTCCGCTGCATTCGATGAGTCCGCGTTCAAGGAGCCGGAGCGACCGTCGAATGAAGATTTTCGTGGGAAGCCGGATTCGCTTCTGACCGATGCGGATCGTCGCAATAAGGATCTGGCACTGAAGCACGATCAGTGGAAGGGCCGGGTGGAACGCGGCCGGACACTTACCGAGCAGTTGAATAGCCGTTTCGCCGACTGGTACTACGTGATTTCGGCGGACAGCTTCGAGCAGCTGCACCTCAAGCGTCAGGATCTTACGATGGCGATGTAAACTCGTCGATATACCCAAATTCCCGTGCGGCCGGATGTCGATGAACGCGATATCCGGCCGTTTGTTGTTTCCTGCCACCGACTCGGAGCCCCCACGGATATTTTGTTTGGCGTGGGAAAGAACGGGTAGCTATCTTCAAACAAAGAGGAGGTAGCTTCCTGTTCGATCTCACACTCCACGATCTGGCCCCGGTCGGCGCCGTCATGCTGCTCGGTCTGCTGGGCGGTAAACTTGCTCGCTGGGCGCATTTGCCGAAGGTCAGTGGCTACATCATCACCGGAATTCTCATCGGTCCGTCTGTGCTGGGGCTGATCAGCACGGAGATCGTGGAGGGGCTGCGGCTCGTCAACGACATCGCGCTCGGCATGATTATGTTTGCGATCGGGGGTGTGTTCGAGGTGCACCATCTCAAAGCGGTCGGACGGCGCATTCTCTGGCTTACCGTAGGGCAGACCGCAGCCGTGATCATCTTCGTTACCGGCGGACTGTATTTCGTGGGAATGGACTTCTATCCATCGCTGCTTCTCGGCATGGTAGCTATTGCCACGGCGCCGGCGGCCACGCTGCTGGTGATCCGGGAGTTCTCGGCCAACGGCGAGTTTACCGATTCACTCATCACGGTCACGGCGACATCGAATATGGTGTGTATTCTGTTGTTCGAGTTTACTTTCTCACTGGGCAGTATCACCCAGGGTGTGGACTTCAAGAAAGCTTTGATTACTCCCTTCTACGAACTGGGGGGATCGCTCGTTATTGGGCTGGTTGTCGGCTATATCATTTCGCGGTGGGAGGAGCATGTCGAAGATCAGGCGGAGTTGCTGATGATTCTGCTGGCCGGGATCGTTCTCACCGTGGGACTGGCCCTCACCCTCAATTTACAGCCGTTGTTTGCGACCCTGATACTCGGCGGTGTGACGACGAATCTCTCGATGATGCACCGGTTGGTATATGCCGAGTTTCGGCAGATCGAGCAGCCCCTGTATATCGCCTTCTTCGTTCTCGCCGGCGCCTCGCTCCATCTCGATTTGCTTCCCGGTTTGGGTGTGGCCGGCGCGGTTTACCTTACCATGCGGCTGGCCGGCAAAGTTGTCGGATCGTGGGTAGTCGGCAGATGGCAGAAACTCCCGTCGAGCATCAACAACTATCTTGGGTTGGGGATGGTCGCGCAGGCGGGCGTGGCGATCGGCCTGATCGACTATGTGAACCGCACCGATACGAGTGTCGGAGCGCTCCTCGCACCCATCATTCTCGCGACGGTGCTGATCTACGAAACACTTGGCCCACCGATCATCGAGTACACGTTGTTCCGATCGGGCGACGCCAAGACGTTCGTCTGATCATCAAGCATACCTGACAATAGAGACGGCCGCTCATCTTAATGGACGGCCGTCGTATTGGCGTAATCGTATCAGGTCTGTAACGGGTTCAACACCCGGTCAGGCACTGGCTCGGAGCCGGACCGCCAAGGAACAGATAGTTCACCAGATAGATCAGGTCGGACAGATCAACGGCACAGCCGAGATCCCCGTTCACATTGGCGGAGGCCAAACAGACCGGGGCCGGACCACCACTGAACAGGTAGTTGACCAGGTAGATCAGGTCGGACAGGTCGACACTTCCTCCGCTATCGTCGTTGATATTACCGGACTGACCCGTGCAACAGCTGTTGTCCACCGTAACCGTGAAAATCGAGCGCCCGTGCGTGCCGGCGGCAAGCAGCCGGGTGGGTGCGTGAAAGTCCAGATCGTGTACGGGAATGACCGGCAGCCCCGTTCCCAGGGGAGTCCAGGTTGCGCCCAAATCAGCGGTCGTCAGTACGCCGTAATCCGTCCCGATAAAGAGGGTGAGGGAGTCATCAGGATCGGGGATGACATCATTGATCGGCGAGTCCGGGAGCCCGGTGCCGATATCGGTCCAGGTCGTTCCGAAGTTCTCGGTCCTGAAAATGTGGGGCTGCGGTTCACCGTCCCAGAAACCGGAGAAGGTGACGTAGGCGATATTGGCATGGTGCGGGTCGACATTGACGCGCGTGACCCAGCGGTCAGGAAGCCCTGCATCGAGCTGCGTCCAGGTGTTACCCGACCCCATGTTCTGGCACACCCAGACATTGCCGTCATCCGTGCCCACATAAACCACGCTGCTGTTGCTCGGAGCCACCGCAATCGTGGTAATGGTGCCGAAGTTCCCTCGGGGATGCGGACCATTCGTCAGATCGGGACTGACCTCCACGAAGGTCCCCGTGGCATCGATACTGCGCAGGAGGATATTGGTGCCGTAGTAGATCGTATTGTGATCGTTGGGATCGATGTCGATCGGCGTATTCCAGTTGTGGCGGTAGTCGTTGTAGTCGATGGAACTCAGCGCCCAGCTGAAGTTGAAGCCACCGTCGGTCGACTTGTACAGGTAACCGTTTTGCGCTTCACCATAAATAACGTTCTGGTCAACCGGATCGACCCGAACATAGAAGCCGTCTCCGCCGATTATTCTCGCCCAGTCGCCGGGATTTCCTGAGATGGTTCGCATCGTTCCGTTATCCTGCGTACCGCCGTAGAGACGAATCGGTGTATGCGGGTCTATTGAGATGGCGTAGAACTGGGTGCTCGGTTGGTTGATCCGCACCGTCCAGCTCAGTCCGCTGTTTGTGGTGTAGTTCACGCCACCGTCGCAGCCGGAATATATCTGGGTCGGGTCGTTGGGATTGATCCACATGGCGTGCTGGTCGACATGAACCCCGTTCGAGAAATAGTTCCAGGTGTTGCCGCCGTCACTGCTTCGCCAGATGTCCAGTCCCAGGGCGTAGATTATATTCGGGTTGGACGGCGCGCACCGAACCTGTCCGAAATACCACCCGCCGGCCCAGGAGCCGTTGAGCGGAGCGGCGATCAGATCGCCGTCGTTCAAGCGAGTCCAGGACACGCCGCCGTTGTTGCTCCGCCACATGCTGACGAACTCTCCGTTGCGGTTCGCAAACATCGCGTAGGTCGTGTTCGACGCAGGAGCCATCGTAAGACCGATACGCCCCAGCGTGTCCGACGGTGCGGGAATACCGCCGCCGGCAATGGTCCAGTTCTCACCGAGATCGGTGGAGCGGTACAAGCCGGTGTTGGGACCACCGAGGATGGTAGGCTGGCTGAGATAGCGAACCTTATCCCACATGGCCGCCAGCACCGTGCCGGTGTTGTGATTGTACACCAGGTCAATGCAGCTCGTGATATCCGAGATGTAGAGCTTCTGCACCCAGGTGGCGCCGCCGTCGTCGGAGCGATAGACACCGCGCACGGAGTTGCCATCGCCAAAATGTCGACCTCCGGCGGCCACGAACACCCGCTGCGAGTTGATGGGGTCGATCACTATTCGAGCGATATGACGAGACTCCGCCAGTCCGACATATGTCCACGTAGCGCCGGCATCGGTTGACTTGTAGATGCCGGTGCCGGGGTAATTGTCGGCTCCCTGGTTTGCTTCGCCGGTACCGACGTAAATGATATTGGCGTTGTTGGGATCGATGGCAATGGCGCCTATCGCCGGACTGCCTACGTCATCGAAGATGGGCGTCCAGGTCACACCGGAATCAGTCGATTTGAATATACCGCCGGCGGCCGATCCGGCGTACACGGTCGCTATGTCGCTGGGATGGACGTCAATCGCGGTGATACGACCGGGTATGTTGGTCGGACCAGCCTGCTGCCAAACCAATGCGTTGCCTGCCTTAAGTGCCAGTGCAGCGTTGGCGTTACGGCTGAATTCGGTTGCCCTGACCTGCTTCTCGACCGACAGCGTATCGTGCGGCCAGGCGCGCTGGAAACTGAACCAGTCGCTCGGTCGCTTGCCGGGCGGTTTGGGAGGTCGTTCACCCTGCGCGAGATGTTCCTTGATTGGGTAGTCGTCGGTGATGTAGTGCGGGCGGTCGTACTGAAGCCAGTAGATGCCCAGTGCCAATACGACTACCCCTGCCAGCGCCATAAGTTTCTTCATGAGGTCTCCTGATCGTTACTTACAATGATCGACCGAGGACGCGTTCTTATTCAGTGTTCGTGTGACGAAAGTGAGGGAAGAATCAGGTTTGTCGCCGTCAATGTACCCAATGAGTACACAGGTGTCAATCAATTATCACCTCACTCGTGCGGGCCGCGCCGACAGCCGGAGGACGAATTGTCGTTGTAAATGCCGTCGAGGAATCGTATACTGAAGCTCAACGAGAATCACCCTAACGTCAACCGACTCGCACATGACCAAACGATCCGGCAATTTCATTCTCTTCGGCATGATAGCGGGCGCTGTTATCGGCGCCTTCGGCGGGTACTACCTGCCCGGCTTCTTCACTTCGATAAGCTTCCTCGGCACCATCTTCCTGAACGCCCTCAAGATGATCGTCGTCCCGCTGATTGTCGCTTCGATGATAGTTGGCGTGGCGTCGCTCGGCGATGTTCGCAAGCTGGGACGCACGGCGGGGTATACGTTCCTGTACTATCTGACCACCACCGCACTTTCGGTGATTGTCGGACTGGTCATGGTCAATCTTCTTCAGCCCGGAACCGGTGTCGAGCAACTTGGATCCGACGTTTCGGATATCGTCGCCAAGGGGGAAGGAAAGACGCTGGTTGACGTGATTGTCGGGCTCATACCGTCGAATGTGGTGAAAGCGGCGGCCGAGGGAGACATTCTTCCGCTAATCTTCTTCTCACTTCTCTTTGGCGGTATTCTCACGTCGCTGGGTAAGAAGGGAAGACCGGTGATCGAGTTTTTCGAATCGCTGAACCTCGCGATCATGAAGCTCGTGACGCTGGTGATCTACTTCGCACCGATCGGTGTCCTGGCGATCATCGGTGAGATCGTCGCCCGTGAGCGCGACTCGGTACAGGACCTGCTCTCCCGGCTGGGGATGTATACACTTACGGTTGTCATTGCGCTTCTGATCCATGCCGTGATCACGCTGCCGATACTGCTTCGGATATTCGCAAAACGGAGCGCCCTTTCCTATTTCACCAATATGGGGCAGGCGCTCGCCACCGCCTTTTCTACTGCGTCGTCGTCGGCCACACTCCCCCTGACGATGGAGCTGGTGGAGCAGCGCAACAAAGTCGACAGCCGGGCGGCGTCATTCGTGCTGCCGTTGGGAGCAACCATCAACATGGACGGCACCGCGCTGTATGAAGCGGTCGCCGCCTTGTTCATCGCCCAGGTGTATGGTATTGATCTGTCTCTCGGTCAGCAGATCGTCATCTTCCTGACCGCTACGCTGGCGTCGATCGGCGCCGCCGGTATCCCGCACGCCGGTACCGTTATGATGGTGCTGGTGCTAAAGGCGGTGGAACTACCGCTGGAGGGAATCGGCTTCATATGGGCGATCGACTGGTTCCTCGATCGATGCCGCACGACGGTGAATGTTTGGGGAGACTCTATCGGCGCTGCGATTGTCGGGAATACGAAGGAGTTTCGGCAGACGCCTCCGGTCCACGGCCGGTAGCTCGGCCGGCTTCTCGCTCGCTCGATCTAAACTGCCGTTTTCAAACCGATATCAAACCAGACGCCGGAATAGACAAGGGTGAGGATCCCCTTGACATCGACTGGCCAGTTCGGTCCAAGCATGTACAGGTAGCAGAGCAGGGTTAATCCCATGAAGATCTTGACCAGCCCTGCCTGAGTCGAGCTGAACATCAGTCGGAACACTCCAAACAGGATGAATAGACAAATCAGCGCTGGAGCAAAAAAGAGACTGAGCCACAGCCAGACGCTCATCGGCTGATCACTGAGAAGCGCCATGGTCTTGCTCGGCAGCTCTGCCAGGTAGATGAAATGGGCGGCCACGAAAAAGACGGCCAGAACCAGATAGACCAGGCCATCCAGATGGCGTGACTGCAGTTCATGCAGGGCAGTCATTGCAAAAAATACTGCCGCGGTGACGGTGCCGAGCAGAATCAGGTACGAGCCCTGACTGAAGATTTGGAGTACATCCTGTTCCATTGCATTGGTCCTCTCACCCTATCTCCAGTAAACCGTGTGCCATTCCATCCTCGAATCCTGAGAGCCTTCTAAGCTGTTGTCTGATAAAGGACTAATTACCGGGCCCTGCCGGTTCTGGGAGAGACTTGTGCATCGACCAGCGAAAGAAGTTGCATACCGGCTTCCGGAGGGGGCGCAAAAGCGGTTGCCCCGATCACCTGCCTCGTCCTATTATCGAATCACCCGGAACTGATCCGGGCGAGATTTCGGATTCAAGCCGATGAGATCGCTGCATAGCAAGGGGATGGAATCATGGAAGAGCTGCGAGCAATAGACGACTCAAGTTTCGACGATGCCGTCAGGTTAACCTGCGATGCGTACCCCGGTGACGTTCGAGCGACCGGAGCCAGCCAGGAACGGGTGAAAGAACTCATGAAGCGCGCGCTCGAGGATCCGCGGCTCAGCTACTGGGGGCTGTTCCGTGAGGGCAGAATGGTGGGTTTCATGCGGTATCACGATCTGAAGCTCAATTGCCGCGGGACGGTCATTGCCGGCGGCGGTGTTGGCGGAATAGCGGTCGACCTGCTCCACAAGAAGCAGGGGGTGGCCAAGTCGATGATGCAGCGATATCTCTCCCACTATCGTGACAATGGCACTTCGCTGGCACTCTTGTGGCCGTTCCGGCCCGACTTCTACCACAAGATGGGTTTTGGTACGGGCGCCAAGATGTACGTGTACAACGCCACCCCCGATTCACTGCCCGCCTCGGAAGAACGCCATCACTGTCGGTTTCTCGCAGCCGACGACATCCCCGATCTGGTGCAGATGCACAATGCGTTAGCTATGCATCGTCACGGTATGGCGGAAGAAAACGAACACACCTTCCGCAAAGTACTACGCCCTGAGGCGAACGTGAAGTTACTGGGCTACGAACGTGACGGCAGGCTTGAGGGATACGCACAAATCCTGTTCGGCAACTTCGATCCACGCAATTTCGTAAAATACGACCTTCGGGTGCACTTCATGCTCTACCTGACGCCGCGCGCGCTGTCAGGGATGCTGGGGTTCTTTCACAGTCAGTTCGATCAGGTGCGGCGGATCAGAATAACGTCGCCCGATGATGCCTTCCAGTACATGCTGTCCGACCCGCGCGACGACAGCGACGTGATCGACCGACCGGTCTTTCACCAGACCAACACGGCGGGGGTGGGGATAATGTTTCGGGTGCTCGATCTGGACGCCCTTCTGTCTCAGCTGACCACGCCTGCCTTCGAAGGCCGGGGCCTAACGCTCGGCATCACTATCAAGGACAGCTTCCTGCCGGAGATGAACGGTCGATGGGTGGTATCGTTCCGAGAGGGACGCGGAGCAGTGACGCCGGAGGCGTCTCCCGACGCTGAGATAGCGATGCCGATCGCGGAGTTTTCGTCGCTGTTCATGGGAGCGGTGCCATTCGCCAGACTGTGCGAATACGGACTGGCTTCGATAGATAAGCCGGAGCTGATCCCGCTCGTAACGGCTCTGTTCACCACCGAGGAACCACCGTTCTGTTTGACATCATTCTGAGAGCGTCCGAGCACATCATATGACTTCACGAAGCAACAGGAACACGGCGACGTCAGAACTGCAGCGGCGGGTGGGCGAAATTGACGACCGGGTGTTCGATGTGGTGGTGATCGGCGCCGGCCCTGCCGGGGCTATCACGTCGCTCCATCTCGCCGATGCCGGTCTTGATGTGCTTATGGTCGACCGTGACCGGTTTCCCCGGGAAAAAGTCTGCGGGGATTGCCTGCTGTTCGACACGATGGAGTCCCTGCGACGGGCGGGATTGTACGACGAAGTCACTCGCCGAGCCCATCAGCTTCCGCGTGCGACTATCTACAGCCCGCGAAGATACCATTTTGATGTTCCCGGAATCTACTGGACGATCAGACGCCGGACCTTTGACGCGGTCCTGGCGTTTGGCGCGGCCCGCCGCGGAGCGCATTTCGCTGAGGCGGATATCTGTGATGTCGCGGTATCGTCCGATGGAGTAGTTGCCCTCTCGATAACCGGCTCCGACAGAGTGATTGGATGCCGGCTGGCGATCGTGGCGACAGGGGCACAAGTGCGCCTGGCCGGCAAAACCGGCCTGGTCGTCCGCGAGGAGCCAAGCGCGGTCGCGGTGAGAAAGTACATCAAGTCCTCGCACCGCATAGAGAATATGATCCTCTCCTATGACCGGTCGCTCATCCCCGGCTATGCCTGGATCATTCCTATGGGCGACGATCAGTATAACGTGGGTTGCGGCTGCTACTATCGCGATGGGGAATCGTACGGCGGACTGAAGCGGGTCCTGGCCACCTTTCTGGAGGAGTTCCCCGAAGGCCGCTTGCTCGTGGAGAAGAGCGAGTCATCGTCGAGATTGGGCGGCGCCGCGCTTCGGTGCGGCCTGTCAGGATCGCACCCGGTACACCAATCACGTCACCTGCTGGCCACCGGGGAGACGGTGGGCGCCACCTTTCCGTTTACGGGGGAGGGGATAGGCAAGGCTATGGAGACCGGCGAGCTGGCCGCACAGGCCGCGATTGAGGCGCTGAAGTCAGGTGACTTTTCACTTCTCGATCGGTATCCCGAACGACTAAAGGCCGAGCTTCGCCCCAAGTACCGGGGGTACTTCTTTGCCGAGAAATGGCTCTCCCGACCCTGGCTGAACGACTTCGTCTCCTGGCGCATCCAGTCCAGCCCGCTCCTCCAAAGCCGGTTTAAGGACTTCGTCTCCGATACCGGCGATCCGCGCAAGGTCTTCGCCGTAACGACGGTCCTGCGCTCCTTTTTCCAGTAACCTCGCTGCACCCTGAACCAGTACTTACGCCGGCGCCTGTAACTCTATGTCCAACAGCAGGTGGCATCCGTGGCGCGGTGACCTGTTTTCGTTCGATGCCGGAGCATTCGGACCTCGTAAGGTGCCTTCCCCGCGAAACTTATGGGGACCCGTTTCGTAGTTACTACTGTGCCTTGCTTTGTTTACAACGTGTTACGGATAGAAGGAGATCGGGAGTGCGAATACTACACAAACTCGGGCTGTCTGCTGTGCTTACTGTTTTCGCCATCGGGAGCGCCGGGGCAGTTGAGATAGCCAAACTCGATGAGTTCCGACCGGGAGACTTGCAGGCGATCGGGTTTGAGCTGACCAGGGACGCGGAGGTCTCAATCGATGCCGTCGGTATGCGTCCCCGCGATGCCGACCAGATGACGGTCTACGCCTGGATACTCGATTCCGATACCCGTCGACCGGTCTGGATCATGCAGGCAGCGGGTACCGATCGGATCCGCGGGAGCCGTGTGCTGAGGAGCGCCAAAGACTCCGAAATGCTTTCCGCCGGCAAGTATGAACTCTACATGTATGCCGGACGCTTCTGGTCCTGGGACAACAACTCCTTCAATTTCAAAAACTTTCTTGGAGAAGTCTTCTCCGACGATTGGGACGATGAGGACCTCGACGAACTCCGGGATTGTCATGTGACGATCTCTTCGGAGGGTCTTTCTGCGAACCAGATCAAGTCCTTTACGCCCGACGGTGGTTTCCCGAATGCGCTGATTCGCCACAATAAACTCCGCGATTCAGAATACATCCGCACCGCCTTCCGCCTCGATAAGGAAATGGATCTGCGCATATATGCCGTGATAGAATACCCCAGCGGCTATCGCGAGCCGGTTGACCAGTCCTGGATTGTCGACAATGCCACCCGCGAGCGCGTGTGGGAGATTTCGCGCTGGGATGCCGACTACGCCGGAGGTGGCCGCAAGAACCAGTACTACGATGATAACGTCAGCCTCCCCAAAGGCGAGTACACGCTGTACGTCGTCACCGATGATTCCCACTCCTACGAAGACTTCAACACCGCCCCGCCGTATGATCCGATGAACTGGGGTGTGACGATCTCGCCGGGACGCGACTTCGACAAGGGCGCATTCCACCTGATCGATCTCGAGGAGACCGGGCAGCCGATTATTGACTTCACCCGCGCCCGTGACAACGACTTCTTCGAGCAAGCATTCAAAGTTACCAAAGAGACCAAAGTCAGGGTTTATGCGTTAGGCGAATACGCGGGGGGGAAGGGTGATTTCGCCGATTTCGGCGCCATTCAGGACGCCAACAGCGGTCGCACCATCTGGGAGATGGATTATCGCAATACGACCCACGCCGGCGGCGGTGAGAAGAACCGCATGTTTGATGGTACCATCACCCTCGAACCGGGCGTCTACTATGCCTACTATTCTACCGATGACTCCCATGCCTATCGTGATTGGAACACCTCCGCTCCGTACGACGCCGACAGCTACGGTATGGCCATCTATCCCGCCTCAAAAGACGCCGCCTCGGCGATCAAGCTGATATCCTCCGATGAACTCGACAAGGAAAGTAATGTGCTCGCCCGGGTGACCCGGGTCCGCGACAGTGAACGTCGTCGGGAGCGCTTCAGCCTCGATAAAGATTCCTGGGTGCATATCTATGCGCTCGGCGAAGGGACCGGTGGACGCATGTACGACTACGCGTATATCATCGACACCGAAACCGGTCGGGATGTCTGGGAAATGACCTGGCGTAAGACGGACCACGCCGGCGGCGCCAGCAAGAACCGTCGGGTCGACGACACCATTATGTTGCCGAAGGGCACCTATGAAGTTGTGTACGAGACCGACGATTCACATTCGTTCAACAATTGGAATTCCTCTCCGCCGCGTGACCCCATGAACTGGGGTGTGACCATCACGCTGTCGGACAAGCGATAGCAAAGCGCCTCACTGTATCTTAGTATCCCTTCATTGACCGGGGCCGGTGACAGCGATGTTGCCGGCCCTTAGTTTTTGCGTGTTCTGCAGAGGGGGAGAAGGCGCAAGAAAATACCCCCGTCAGGAATCGAACCTGAATTTCCGGCTCCGGAGGCCGACGCGTTATCCGTTACACCACGGGGGCAGTCTGAAAGACCCTGAGCTGTCTCGCTCAGGCGTTTCAGGATATACGTACCGCCCGTCACATGCAACTAGAAAATGAAGCAGGCCACGCCCGCCGGCCCCTCCAACCGCCGTAAACTTTTCCGTTGCTTTGACATAATGATTGCCTATCTTAGTGATTCTTTACTTTCGAGCGATTGGCGCCAACCGCTTGTCGGCGGCGCGTAATGTATTGTCAGATAAGGAATAACAGCATGCGCTGGAGCCAGACATATATTCCGACCCTGCGCGAAGATCAGTCCGATGCGGAGTTGGTCTCCCATCAGCTTCTCCTTCGCGGGGGCTATATCAGAAAGCTCGGGGCGGGGATCTATCTCTACCTGCCGCTCATGCAGCGGGTGATCGAGAAGTTCTCCCGGATCGTCCGCGAAGAGATGAACCGCGCCGGCGGTTTGGAGATCACCATGTCGGTGCTCTGCCCGGCGACGCTCTGGCAGAAGTCGGGCCGCTATGACACGGTCGGCAAAGAGCAGATGCGCCTCAAGGACCGTCATGAGCAGGACATGGTTCTATGCGGTACACACGAAGAAACGGTCACCGATCTGATCGCGGGAGAAGTCCGTTCCTACCGCCAGCTGCCCCTGAACCTGTATCAGATTCAGGTGAAGTTCCGCGATGAAATCCGGCCGCGGTTCGGTCTCATGCGCGGCCGTGAGTTCATCATGAAAGATGCGTATACGTTCGACGCCGACGAAGAGTCGTTTGCGGTTACCTACCAGAAGATGGTTGATGCCTACTTTGCGGTCTTCAACCGCGCCGGACTCGATGTCATCAAAGTCGAATCGGACACCGGCGTGATGGGCGGTAAGGCGGCCCATGAGTTTATGCTGCTGGTCGATACCGACGCCGGCGAAGAGACCATTATAGTCAGCGAGGATGGCAAGTACGCCGCCAATGTCGAGAAGGCGGAGTTCCGCGACACGGCCTTTATTGAAGTTGAACCGGACCTGAGAGACACGGAAGTAGTTGATACTCCCGGCGCCGCGACCATCGAAGAGGTCAGCGCGTTTCTTCGGGTCCAGCCCACGCGGTTGGTGAAGACACTCCTGTATATGGCCGACGGTAAACCGGTGGCCGCCCTGGTGCGCGGCGATCGCGAACTCAGTGACGTGAAACTCAAAAACGCCCTCAAGTGCAATGAACTTGAGATGGCCAATGAAGCCCAGGTCCTCGACATCACTTCTGCCCCGGTGGGGTTCGCCGGACCGATCGGTTTGAAGAACATCCCGATTATCGTCGATCCGCTGGTCGAAAAACTGACCAACTTCATTACCGGCGCCAATCAGAAAGAGAAGCACATTCTCAATGTCAATCTCGGCCGCGATTTCAAGGCCACCCGGGTTGTCGATATAACCGAAGCCTGCGCCGGCGACCTGGCGCCGCATCACGACTCCAAACTGATCGCCAAGAGCGGCATCGAAGTCGGCAACACCTTCATGCTCGGTACCAAGTACTCGACCACGCTGGGAGCGACCTTTCTCGACGCCGACGGCAAGGAGCATCCGTGCATCATGGGCTCGTACGGTATCGGCATCACCCGGACCCCGCAGGCGGCGCTGGAGCGCTATCACGACGAGAAGGGGATTATCTGGCCGAAAAGCATCGCGCCGTACCTGGTGGAGTTGATCCCGATCAGCATGGAGAACGAAAACCACGTTGCGGCGGCCCAAAAAGTGTATGATGCCCTGAACGATGCCGGGATTGACGTGTTATGGGATGATCGGGACGAGCGACCCGGCGTGAAGTTTAATGACGCCGATCTGGTCGGGATACCGATTCGCCTTACGATCGGCGATAAGTCGCTGAAAGAAAACAAAGTGGAAATGAAAGCGCGCGCCGAAAGCGAGATTGCGCTGGTGCCGCTCGACGAGGTGGTCCCGGCGGTCCGGAAACTGGCCGAGCGGCTCAAGTGAGCCACAAATAGGTTGCGCGCTAACAAGATAAGGTTTATACTTACCAGTTACGCCGGGTTTACCCCGGCGTGATACGTTGACGGTCGATGAAACGCGATCAGGAATTGAAAGATCGGATCTCGGAGATGGTCCGGGAGCCGCTTGCCGCGGAGCAGTGCGAGCTGGCCGATGTGGTGCTGTCGCGCTACAAGAGCAGTGTTACGCTCAAGCTGTTTGTATACGGCAAAGAGGGCGTTGATCTGGATCGGTGCGCTCGCATATCGCGCGCGGCCGGCGAGTTGATCGACGGCACTGACTGGTTTGAGCACGGCTACACCCTCGAGGTGTCGTCGCCCGGACTCGACCGGCCCCTGACTACCGAACAGGACTTTCGGTACCGGGTCGGTGAGACGGTGAGAGTGCTGTTTATCGACCCGAAACGTAAGAAGATAACAGCCGAGATTGTCTCCGTGGAGAACGGCGAGGTAACGTTTGCGGACGATTCCGAAACGACCTCGGTCCCGGTTACGGAGATCAAGAAGGCGACCATTGTTTTTTGATGAGGGAGTGCTTGGATGGCATTCGACATTTTAGATGCGATGACGCTAATTGCCCGCGAGAAAAACATCGACTTTGATGCGGTTGTCGAGACACTCGAGGCCAGCCTGTTGGCGGCCGCCAAGAAGAAATACGAGTACACCGACAACATCTCGTTCACGTACGAGAAGAAAACGAACGAGTTGTTCATGATCGCCACCAAGAAGGTGGTGGAGACGGTGGCCGATCCGACCGTCGAGATCAAGGTCGAGGATGCTCGGGAAATCGACTCCAGCGCCGAGATCGGCGATGAGATCGATATCTATCTCGATTACGAGCATGAGTTCGGGCGCAATGCGATCGCGTCGGCCAAGCAGATCCTTATCCAGAAGATTCGCGACGTCGAACACGAACGCATTTACGGCGAGTTTATCTCGAAGGTGGGCACGCTCGTTTCGGGTATCGTACAGCAGATCGACAAGGGAAACGTCATCGTAAACCTGGGTCGCGGCGAGGGAATCCTCCCGGTCCGCGAACAGATCCCGCGCGAGAAGTTCCGTCAGGGCGACCGCGTCCGGGCGTACATACTTGATGTTCAGCAGTCACCACGTGGACCGGTGATCCTGCTCTCTCGCGTGAACGACGAATTCCTGCGGGCGCTGTTTGCACTCGAAGTCCCGGAGATCTACGAGCGCGTGATCGAGATCAAAGCGATCGCCCGCGAACCCGGGGAACGCGCCAAAGTAGCGGTCTATTCCTCGGATGAGCGTATCGATCCGGTCGGCGCCTGTGTCGGCATCAAAGGCGTGCGCGTCCAGAGTATCGTCCGCGAGTTGAACAACGAACGTATCGACATCGTCCCGTGGGCTTCAAACCCCGAGTTGTTCGTGACGCGCGCCCTGGCGCCGGCCAAGGTGACCAATATCGACATGTTCATCCTCGAGCAGAAGATGACAGTCGCGGTCGAGGACGAGAAGCTGTCGCTGGCGATCGGTCGCAACGGCCAGAACGCCCGACTGGCATCGAAATTGACCGGCTGGAAGGTCAACATCATGTCCGAGACCGAGTACAACGAGTCGCGTCGCCGTGAGGCGGAGATGCTCGTCCCGGTCGGACAGCTGGAAGGTGTCGGCGAGAAGATTCGCAACCGCCTGGTCGAGGCTGATATCAGTTCGGTCCAGCGCCTGGCGGAAGCGTCTGCGGAGACTCTGACCAAGATCGAAGGTCTTGGCCAGAAGACCGCCGAGACGTTGATCGAGCGGGCCAAAGAATATGTCCGCAAGCTGGAAGCAGAATATGATGCGGCGCAGAAGGCCGAGCAAGAGGCCGGTACCGCCGGCGACTCCGCGGACGCGCCGCTTGGTGTCGATGATGTCTTCACCAACGATGACGATGCCGTCACCGAAGAAGACGAAGTTCCGGAAGCGGTCGAGGAAGATTCGGTCGCCGAGGACGGAGAAGACGAAGAAGAGTCCGGCGAGCAAGTCGCCGAAGAAACCGAGGAAGACAAGGAGTCTGCCTGAGTGACCAGGACTCGCGGTTGGATAAGCGAACGTACGGGCGATTATTCGAGGAGGTTATAAATGCCAGGCAAGTCGAAACGCATTTATGAGCTGGCAAAGGAATATAAGATTTCCTCGAACGCCATGCTCAGTATACTGGAAGAACTGAAGTTCAAACCCAAATCACACATGTCCGTGGCTACACCTGATATGGTACAGGCGGTCGAGAAGAAATTCGCCGCCGAGAAGCAGGAAGCCAAAAAGGACATGAAGCAAAAGACCCAGGCGAAATCAAAAACGCCCGCGTCGACCCCGACGCCACAGCCGGACAGCGCGCCTGCTGCCGGGGCGCCGGATGCTCCGGTCGTAACCAGCAGCGGCGGTATCAAGGTCAAGGACTCCACCGATAAGCTGTCTAGTGTGCTGCGCCGGATCGAGAAAAAGAAAAAGAAAAAAGAGCGTCGTCGCAAAAAGGGCCGTCGTGAAGTCGACAAGGCCGAAGTCGCTCGTTCCTTCAAAGCCACCATGGCCGGCATAAGCGGCGGTAAGCAGCGTCGCAAGTATCGCCGGGGCGGTCCCGACTCCGAAGAAGGCAACGGCCTCGACAGCAACGTCATCGAGATCAACGAATACATGTCGGTCGCGGAGCTCGCCCGGCTCATGGACGTGAAACCGGTCGATGTGATCGGCAAGCTGATGGGCATGGGCGCCATGGCGACCATTAACCAGCGGCTCGACCTCGACACCATCCAGATGGTGGCCAGCGAATTCGGTTTCGAAACGAAGGAAATCGGCGATATCGGCGACGAGGCTCGCGAGGAAGAGCAGGAAGATCAGCTGGAACTTCGCGCGCCCGTGGTTACTGTCATGGGTCATGTCGACCATGGCAAGACGTCGCTGCTCGACTATATTCGCCATACCAACGTGGTCGCCGGCGAAGCCGGCGCCATCACGCAGCATATCGGCGCGTACGAAGTCCATCACAACGGTGAGCGAATCGTGTTTCTGGATACTCCGGGTCACGAGGCGTTTACGGCCATGCGCGCCCGTGGGACACAGATTACGGATATCGTCATTCTGGTCGTGGCCGCCGATGAATCGGTGATGCCGCAGACCCTCGAGGCCATCGACCACGCCCGTGCCGCCAATGTGCCGATTATCGTCGCCATTAACAAGATAGACAAGCCCAACGCCAACCCCGACGCCGTCCGCACTCAGCTATCCCACCACAATCTGCTCGACGAAGGGTGGGGCGGTAAGACGATTATGGTCGAAGTCTCAGCGAAATCCGGTGTGGGCATCGACAAACTCCTCGACATGATTCTGCTTCAGGCTGAATTGCTCGAGCTCAAAGCCGATCCCGTCATTCGCGGTCAGGGCGTTATCGTGGATTCCCGTCTCGAGCGTGGCCGCGGTCCGGTTGCGACGGTGCTCATTCAGCGCGGTACGTGCAGTATCGGCGATCCGATTGTCGCCGGCATGTACTCCGGCCGCATCCGGACACTGGTCAACGACCGAGATGAAAAAATGGACTCTATCGGCCCTTCGACCCCGGCCCAGATCACCGGTCTGTCCGGTGTTCCGCAAGCCGGTGACAGTTTCCTTGTCGTGCACGACGATCAGGAAGCCCGTGAAATCACGATTAAGCGCAGCCAGATCAAGCGCGAGTACGAGCACCGCCGCCCGCAGGGCGCCGTTACGCTCGAGAAAGTGTTCGATCAGATTCGCGAAGGCCAGATCAAGGAGCTTCGCCTGATCATCAAGGGCGATGTTGATGGTTCGGTCGAAGTGCTGTCCGATACGCTGGGCAAGATTGCGACCGACGAGGTTAAGACGCACATCATCCGCAGCGGCGTTGGCGCCGTGACCGAATCCGATGTGCTGCTGGCTGCCGCGTCCGACGCGGTCATCATCGGCTTTCAGGTCTCGCCCGACACCAGAGCGCGTGAATTGGCTCGCACGGAGAAGGTCGACGTCCGCCAGTACTCGGTCATCTACGAGGCCGAAAATGATGTCCGCAAGGCGCTGGAGGGACTGCTCTCGCCGGAAGTTTCCGAGAACCTTGTCGGTGTGGCCGAAGTACGCAATACCTTCCGGGTCCCCAAGATCGGCGTCATCGCCGGTTGTTTCGTAAAGGAGGGCCGAATCACGCGCAAGGACAAGATCAAGCTCGTTCGCGACGGCAAGATCGTCTACTCCGGCAGTATCGGCTCGCTCCGCCGCTTCAAGGAAGATGCGCGTGAGGTCCGCGAAGGTTACGAGTGTGGTATCGGAATCGAGAACTTCCAGGACCTCAAACTCGGTGATCTGATCGAGGCGTACGAACTGGTAGAGACGGCGCGTACGCTGCAGAGTTAGACAAGCGGACATGCGACAGTACAAACGCTCCGACCGCCTTAGCGGCCAGATACTGCGCGATATCTCGCAGCTCTTCGAGTCCGAACTGCAGCCACCGATCCCCGGCATGCTGACCTTTACCCGGGTCGACCTGACCACCGATCTTCGCTATGCGAAGGTCTATTATTCCTGCTTCGGAACCGACGAGGAACGAGCGCATTTGGCCGAATACTTCCTGCGCGAAGCCCCTCATATCAGGGCGCGAATCGGCAAGGGACTGCGCATGCGACATATTCCCGAGTTTCGATTCGTCTTCGACAAGTCGATCGAAGACAGTATTCGTATCGAGAGGCTCCTAAACGAACTCAACCGTGAACGCAAAGACGACGACTCTGACTGACAAGCGCCGCGACATCTTCCGGCGGATCCGCTCGCGCCTCGAAGCGGCGCACAAGATTTTTGTGGTGTCCCACCTGGACCCGGATGGCGATGCGCTCGGCTCGCAGCTGGCTCTCGGGGAATATCTTGGGAAAATAGGCAAGGAAGTATATCTCCTCCGAGATTCCGAGGTCCCCGAGAAGTATGCCTTCCTCCCCGGTGTCGAGAACATACGAAGGGCCGAAGAACTCCCCGAGGATTTCGCCGTCGATACGGCGGTTCTGCTCGAGTGCCCCAGTCTCCATCGGGCCGGATCCTCCGCGAAATTCCTGACGAACGGAGTGGAAATCATCAATATCGATCATCACCCCGATGCGCTTGAACTCGGCACTATCAATTGGATCGAGACGGAGATGTCATCGGTAGGGGAGATGATCTTCGAGTATCTCCAGGCTGTCGACCAACCGATCTCGAAAGAGATGGCGACCGCACTGTATACGGCGATCATGACTGACACCGGCCGGTTCCGGTATCCGTCGACTACCCGCCGCACCATGGAAATCGGCGGAGCATTAATCGAGGCCGGCGCCGATCCGCGACGAATCTGTGACAAAGTCTATTACGATATGCGCCCGTCGACCGTGGCGCTGATGGGTCGCATCCTCAATACCGTCGAGTTCCATCTCGACAATCGCGTGTGTCTGCTTTCCATGTCGTCCGAGATGCTCAACGAGACCGGCGCCGGGATATCCGAAGCCGAAGGTGTCGTCGACTTCACTCTGTACGGACGGGGTGTGCTGGCCGGAGCGTTTCTTAAGGAGGCGGGAGAGAGCGCGACCAAAGTGTCACTGCGGTCCAAGAACGGTGTGAATGTCGGGGAAATCGCCCGGCAGTTCGGGGGTGGGGGGCACTTCGCGGCGGCCGGCTGCATGATCGAGCAGCCGATGAAGGAGGCTAAGGCGACCCTGCTGACCCTCCTGGAGAAGGCGATTGATGACCGATGACCGGCTGCATGGGGTGTTGCTGCTGAACAAGCCGGTGGGGATGTCCAGCCACGACGCCATCTATGCTGTTCGTCGGATGATCGGCCAGAAAGGGGGCGGCCACACCGGGACACTTGATCCGTTGGCTGAGGGGCTCCTGGTCATCTGCCTCGGACGGGCTACCAAGATCTCCCGTTACCTCGCGGTTGAGGAAAAGACATACGAAGCCACCATCCGGCTTGGTTTTACGTCATCCACGTACGACTCCGAGGGAGTTGATCCAGACGCCGTTTCGGCGCTTTCCGAGGATTTGTCGGAAGAGCAGCTTACCGAGGCGCTCGCCCGATTCAGGGGAGAGATAGACCAGACCGTGCCGCCGTTTTCGGCAGTTCAGGTCAACGGACGGAGACTCTACAAGGACGCCCGGAAAGGTCGTGAGATAGAGCAGCTGCCGGTTCGGAAAGTCACTATTCATGAGATTGAACTGCAGAGTTGGTGCTCGCCCGACCTGAAGGTTACAATTCGTTGTGGCAAAGGGACATACATCAGGAGCCTGGCCCACGACTTGGGGCAGGCACTCGGCTGCGGGGCATATCTGGCCGGTTTGAAAAGAACGAAACTCGGGATATTCTCTCTTGACGATTCCCTGACTTTGGATGATATTAACCGATTGCACTCTAACTCTGAGTTAGAAAAGCACTTACTGCCGATCGGACGGGTCCTCCCGTTCCCGGCAATCGAGATATCGGACGATCTCGCCGTGCGGCTGGTTCAGGGACCGCCGGTACGGCGATCGGACGTTGTCCGTATCGACGGCACATTTGACGCCGGCGAGACGGTGATACTGAGAAACAGAAATGGCGATTGTCTGGCTGTGGGACGCGCGGTGATAGCTTCCGATGCGTGTGACGGTCCGGACAATAGTGAACTTTTTAGTTACGACAGAGTTCTGAATTGACCACCAGCTTCATTCGCGGACTCGACAATTATACGAGAAGCAACGATCGCGGGGCGGTGGCGACACTGGGGACGTTCGACGGTATTCATCGGGGTCACCAGGAGATTCTCTGTCGGGTACGCGATTACGCGATGCGGCACGACCTGGAACCGGTTCTGGTGACCTTCCATCCGCATCCGCGCGTGGTCGTGACACCGAACGATCCGCCCATGCTCCTGACGACCATCGAGGAGAAGATCAGATTCATACCGGATTTCCTCGACGGTCACGCATTGGTGCTGGAGTTCAACGATGAACTGCGAAGCTGGTCGGCCGAGGAGTTCGTCAAGCGAGTGTTGGTCGAAACCGTCGGTGTCAAGCGCGTGATTGTCGGTTACGATCACCAGTTCGGCCGCGACCGGGCCGGAACGATCGACTCGCTGGGCTCCATGGGCGAACAGTTCGGATTCGATGTCGACGTCGTGCCGCCGGTCATTGTCGATGGACAGGCTGTCTCGTCCTCGCGGATTCGACGGGCGTTGATTGAGGGCCGATTCAACGAAGCGGTGAAGCTTCTCGGCCACGAATATGCGATATACGGAACGGTAGAGCGCGGTATCGGTCTGGGGCGAAAGCTCGGCTATCCGACCGCCAACGTGAAGTATTCGGATAGAAAGCTGCTGCCGACCGACGGCGTGTATGCGTGCTGGGTCGAAGTCGGCGGCGAGTCACACTGCGGCATGATGTTTATCGGGCAGAATCATTTCAACCCGAATGCCCGGGTGACGGTCGAGGCGAACATTTTCGAGTTCGACAGGGACATCTACGATGAAGAAATCATCGTGTATCCCTCGCGCTATATTCGGGAGAACCGAAAGTACGACTCCACCCGCGCGCTGGTGGAGCAGATAGAAAAAGATAAAACGCAAGTACTGAACATATTATCTGAAGGAGAACGGAAATGCCTTTGAACAAGGAGCAAAAGGCAGAGATTGTCGACAAGCACAAGCTGCACGACAGTGACACGGGTTCGCCCGAGGTACAGATCGCTCTGCTGACCGAGCGGATCGCGTACCTGACGGATCATCTTAAGATGCACAAGAAGGATTTTCACACCCGGCATGGCCTGTTGAAGCTGGTCGGGCAGCGTCGACGCCTTCTCGATTATCTGGCCGATCGCGACATCGAAAGCTATCGCGACGTCATCTCGAGACTCGGCCTGCGGCGGTAAGGAAACATTTGCATGGTATATTCAGTTGAGTTAGAAATCGGTGGTCGCACGTTGACCATCGAGAGCGGTAAAATGGCCAAACAGGCCAACGGCGCTGTCACCGTCAGACTGGCCGACTCGATGGTGATATCGACCGTCTGCGCCGATACCGAACCGAGGCAGGGATTTGACTTTTTCCCGCTGACGGTGGAGTATCGGGAGAAAGCCTACTCGGCGGGCAAAATCCCCGGCGGCTTTTTCAAGCGCGAAGGACGGCCTTCGGAAAAAGAGATTCTCTCGGCGCGTATCATCGACCGTCCGATTCGCCCCCTCTTCCCGGATGACTTCCGTGGAGAGACCCAGTGTATTAATTTTGTCATCTCCCACGACCAGCAAAACGATACCGACGTCCTTGCCCTGACCGGCACGGCTGCGGCCATCGCCATCTCCGACGTCCCAATTTCCAAGACGGTTGCCGGCGTGCGCGTGGGCAGAGTCGACGGGCAGTACGTCGTCTTCCCGACGGTCGAGCAGCTCGAAGAGAGTGACCTGACGATCGTCATGGCCGGGTCTGCCGACGCCATCACGATGGTCGAGGGCGGCGGTCGTGAAGTCAGCGAAGAGGACCTGATCGGCGCTTTGACCTTCGGCCACGATCACATCAAGGCGATCGTCGAGAAGATCGAAGAGCTCAAAGGCATGTGCGGCAAGGAGAGGTTCGAATACACGCCGGTCGCCATAGAGCAGCCGCTGATCGAACGCGTGACCGAACTGGCTGGCGACAAGTTCGACGAAGCGAACCATATCGTCGTCAAGGAAGACCGCCGCAAGCGCAAGAAAGAAATCGAGAAGGAAGTTCTCGAAGCGCTGGCGGAAGAATTCGAAGACAGCGATGGCGACATCAAGAACATCCTGCACGATCTCGACAGCGCGTCGGCCCGCAAAATGATCCTCACCGAGGAGAAGCGAATCGACGGTCGCGGTCCGGACGATATTCGTGAGATTACCTGCGAAGTTGGCGTCCTGCCGCGTGCCCATGGTTCGGCGTTGTTTACGCGCGGCCAGACCCAGGCGCTGGTCGCGACCACCCTGGGCACCAAGTACGACGAGCAGCGGCTCGACGAACTCGAAGGGGAGTCGACCAAGAGCTACATGCTCCATTACAACTTCCCGCCCTTCTCGACCGGCGAGACCAAACCGATTCGCGGCACCTCCCGTCGTGAGATCGGTCACGGTAACCTCGCTGAGCGGTCCCTTGTTCCGGTCATTCCAAACGAAGAGGCCTTTCCGTACACGGTGCGGGTTGTCTCCGATATCATGGAGTCCAACGGATCGTCTTCGATGGCTTCGGTCTGCGGCGGTTCGCTCTCGCTCATGGACGCCGGCGTGCCGATCAAGACGGCCGTCGCCGGTATCGCCATGGGCCTGATCAAGTCGGACAACAAGACGGTCGTGCTGACCGATATCCTCGGCGACGAGGATCATTTCGGGGACATGGACTTCAAGGTGGCCGGCACGAAGGATGGCGTCAACGCCATCCAGATGGATATCAAGATCACCGGCCTCGATATCGACACCATGCGCATGGCGCTGGACAAAGCCCGCAGGGCGCGGCTGTTCATTCTCGACAAAATGAACGCTACCATCTCCAAGCACCGCGAGCAGCTCTCCGAGTTCGCACCGCGCATTATCACGATCAAGATCAATCCGTCGAAAATCGGCGATGTTATCGGTCCCGGCGGCAAGGTTATTCGCAGCATTGTCGAAGAAACCGGCGCCAAGATCGACATCAACGATGACGGTACGGTGTTGATCGCGAGTGTTGACGGGGCCGCCGGACAGGCCGCACTGGCGCGCGTGAAGGCGCTGACCGAAGAGGCCGAACTTGACCGGGTCTACAACGGCATCGTCCGCCGCGTCACCGACTTTGGCGCCTTTGTCGAGATCCTTCCGGGTACGGACGGCCTGGTGCATATCTCCGAGCTTGACACGCAGCGCGTGAACAAGGTCGAAGATATCTGTCGTGTCGGCGATCGTATGGAAGTGAAGGTCATCAATATCGACCGGGACGGCAAGATTCGCCTGTCGCGCAAGGCGCTGCTGCAGGGCAGCAACCAGCCCAGCACCAGCCGGCGCGATTAAGGCACAGCCCCCGGAATGAGAGGTTAATGGCACTTAGACAGACAACCAAAAGCGAATTCAGCAAGACGACACTTTCGAACGGCCTGCGGGTGATCACCGAGACCCTGCCGGCCGTTCGGTCTGTCTCGCTGGGCGTATGGATCGATGTCGGCTCGCGCAACGAGTCCGATCCCGAGAACGGCGTCTCCCACCTGATCGAACACATGGTGTTCAAAGGAACGAAACGTCGTACCGCCCGTCAGATAGCATCATCCCTCGAATCGGTGGGAGGAAGCCTCAATGGCTGGACGTCGCGGGAGCAGACCTGCTATACGGCGCGCATTCTCGACGAACACCTGCCGGTGGCGGTGGATGTGCTCGCTGATCTCGCCTGCAATCCCAGCATGACCGCGCACAACCTCAAGCGCGAGAAGACGGTGATCGTCGAAGAGATCAAGGAATCGCTCGACAATCCGGTCGATAAGATCTTCGACCAGTTCTCCCGCACCTACTGGGGGGTGCATCCGCTGGGGAATCCCATCATGGGGAACGAGGCGACCATCTCCGGCATGTCCCGCAAGCGTATGCTCGACTATTACCGGCGGAACTATCAGACCGGCTCGGTGGTGGTTGCGGCCAGCGGTGCGGTCTCTCATCGCAAGCTGGTGAAGCTTGCCAGGGAGCGCTTCGTCTTCGGCGAGGGCGTCTCTCCGGAACCGGCCGCCGCTCAGCGTGCCGTCCGAAAGAGAGTTGATGTCGTCCGAGACAAGGGCACCCAGACCCACGTTCTGGTCGGCTTTCCCGGTGTTCCGTACGGCTCGCTGGACCGCATGCCGTTGACGACGCTGACTGCATATCTCGGCGGTGGGATGTCGTCGGTGCTGTTCCAGAAGATTCGTGAAGAGCGCGGACTGGCTTACACCGTCTATTGCTTCCACGACTTCTATCGCGACTCCGGAGTGTTCGGGACGTATCTTGCCACCGACGGCAAGTATCTGCCGAAAGCGATGGAGATCATTCGCCGTGAATTCTCGAAGGTGCGAAAAAACCGTCTGCCGAAAGTTCGCGTCGAGCAGGTCAAAGAGCAGATCAAGGGGCAGATGATTCTCGGGATGGAATCCACCTACAGCCGGATGAGTCGCATCGCCCGGCTGGAGCTGATGCACGGACGATACGTCTCCTTGCAGGAAACGCTCAAGGCGATCGATCAGGTGACTGCGTCCGATGTTCTGCGCATGGCCAACGAAGTCCTCGATGACGAGCAGATGGCGGTATCCGTTCTGGGACCCGTCAAAAAAGACGTGTTGAAGGATGTTGTCTGACAAGCGACCGATTGTTCTAGCCTTCCACAAGGTGATGTCGAAATTCAGTTTCGGCGCTACCAACTACAGCCCCGGACGGATGTACAAACTCCTGACCCGACTGGCGGATCAGGGGTTTTCTTTTGCTGACGAGTCGCGCGCCACGGAAGGGCCACGGCTGTTGCTTACTTTCGACGATGGCTACGCCCATCTCGCGGACAGTCTGCCGCCTCTGATGGAGCGTTTCAGACTCACGCCTCTGGTATTCGTACCGACAGCCTGGCTCGGCCTGCCCAACCGCTGGGACTACAGCCACCTGATGCAGAACACACCGCATCTCAGTCGAGCACAGATCCGTCAGTTGGCAGGCATAGGTGTACGGTTTGGCTCTCATGGTCACAGCCATTGCGATATGACAGGCCTCTCCGAGAGTGAGTTGAAAAGAGAGCTGCAGGAATCCAAGGCTGAGCTCGAACAGGCGACGGGGGAGAGGGTGACCGACCTATCCTATCCGTTCGGTCGCGTCGACGAACGCGTGGAGCAATTCGCGCGGCAGACGGGCTATACCACCGGCTACACCATGAAGTTACCTGCTGCTTCGGATCCTCCCCTCCGAACCGGGCGTGTGCCGGTCTATGGATTCGATAGCCCCGGGGCCGTCGTTCGCCGAATCCGGGGCCGCCGAGTCGCGGTCGTCACGGCCAAACTCACGCACGCCCTCTCAGGTGGGACCATTCTGCTTAACCGACTGCGGGGTATGTGACTCGGTCTGCCTGTCCGGGAGTAAAGCCTTGCCAGTGGAATCCGATTTTGTTATTATGCGCGCCAATTATCCGAGTATGGTACCGCGTAGCCGGAGTTTCCCATGGCCGAAAAGAAACGCATAGACTTCAAGCAGATCGAAAGCAAGTGGCAGCAGCGCTGGGCCGAAGACGAGCTGTATCGCACGGCTGATCTGCCCGACAAGGACAACAAGTTCTATATGCTCGTGATGTTCGCCTACCCGTCGGGCGACATCCACATGGGACATTTTCGCAACTACATTATCGGCGACGCTGTCGCCCGTCAGCAGATGATGATGGGCAAAAACGTACTGCACCCGTTCGGTTGGGACGCCTTTGGACTACCGGCGGAGCGGGCCGCTATCCAGCGCGGAATTCACCCCGAAGAATGGACCCTGTCGAATATCGAAGTTTCCAAGCGGACCCTCCAGAAAGTCGGTATATCGTTTGACTGGAGCCGCGAAATAGCATCCTGCCTGCCGGACTACTACAAGTGGACGCAGTGGATGTTCATTCAGATGTTTAAGCGCGGCCTCGCGGTCCGCAAGAAAAGCTGGGTGAATTGGGATCCCGTCGACAAGACGGTTCTGGCCAACGAACAGGTCAAAGACGGGTTCGCAGAGCGCTCCGGCGCCAAAGTCGAAAAGAAAGAACTGGTCGGCTGGTACTTCAAGATCACCGACTACGCCGACCAGTTGATCGATGACCTCGACAAACTCCCCGAATGGCCGGACAATGTCAAGGCCATGCAGCGCGAGTGGATCGGCCGCTCCCACGGGCTGGAGGTCGACTTCGTGATCGAAGAGACGGGGGAGAAGCTGCCCATTTTCACCACCCGCCCCGATACGATCTACGGTGTGACGTATATGGCCATCGCCCCCGAGTCCGATCTGATTGATCGCCTGAAGCTCGATGGAGAACATGCCAAGATGGTGGCGGACTACCGTCAGACAGCACTCGCCCGATCTGAAATCGATCGCGCCGCCGCCACCGGCGAGAAGGACGGCGTCTTCACGGGCAAGTACGCCATCAATCCGTTCACCAACGAGCGAGTTCAGCTCTGGGTGGCCGACTATGTCCTGGCTGGCTATGGCACCGGCGCAGTCATGGCGGTCCCGGCCCACGACACTCGAGATTTTGCGTTCGCCCGCAAATACAAACTGCCGATCAGAGTCGTCATTCAGTCCGGGGGCGATTCGGTCACTGACGGCGCCTTACTGGACGAAGCATTCGTCGAATACGGTCCGATGATGAACTCCGACAGATTCAACGGTCTGTCCGGCGCCGAAGCAATCGCCGCCGTCAGCGATTTCGCTGAGAAAGAATCTATCGGCCGCAAGGTGACCAACTACAAGCTGAAAGACTGGTCGATTTCGCGTCAGCGCTACTGGGGCTGCCCGATTCCGATTGTTCATTGCGAGAAATGCGGACCCGTGGCTGTCCCCGACGATCAGCTGCCGGTTACCCTGCCCAAAGTCGAGAATTACCTCCCCAAGGGACGCTCGCCGCTGGCCGATGTCCCGGAGTTCATGAATGTCACCTGTCCCGAATGCGGGGGAAAGGCCGAACGGGATCCGGATACCATGGACACCTTCGTCTGCTCGTCCTGGTACCAGCTCCGGTATGTCGATCCGCACAACGAGAAAGAGCCCTTCAGCCGAGAGAAAGCCAACGCCTGGATGCCGATCGACCTCTATGTCGGCGGGATCACCCACGCCACCGGGCACCTGATCTATTTCCGGTTTTTTACGAAGTTCCTTCGGGATATCGGCTGGATCGATTTCGATGAGCCGGCCCGCCGGCTGTTCAACCACGGCATGGTGATGGACGCTCACGGTGAGGTGATGTCTAAATCCAAGGGGAATGTCGTCTCGCCTGTCGCGGTTATGGAAGAGCGCGGCATTGATGTCGCCCGGTTGGCTATGTTTTTCACGGCCCCCTCGGACAAAGAAGTCATGTGGAGCGAGGACGGCATTACCGGGGTCGAGAAGTTCCTCATTAACAAACTGCTGCCGCTGCTTGAGAGCTATCGGTCCAGCATGCCGGACTTGAAGCAATACTTCAACCTCAACGATCTGACGGGATTTGACCGCAATATCTACGTAAAGCTCAACCAAACGGTTAAAAAATGCAGTGAATCGTTTGAGAGACTGCAGTTTAATACGGCCATATCAGCAGTCATGGAGCTCATTCGGGACTACGATCCGGACAAGATCTCAAGTGACCAGCTCAACGATTCTGTCGTCCTTAAGGCGATTCAGTTGATCGCACCACTGGCCCCGCATACCGCCGAAGAGCTCTGGTCGCTGTCTGGCATGGATGGTTCGGTGTTCCGGTCCGGCTGGCCGCAGTTCGATCCGGACGCGATTGTCGGCGATATGATCGAAATCGCGGTTCAGGTCAACGGCAAGCTCAGAGACTCTATTAATGTACCCGCGGATTCCTCGCAGGACGCTGTCGAGCAGGTGGCGTTTGACTCGGAGCGCGTGAAGGGTCACACCGATGGCAGGCAGGTCATCAAGAAGATATATGTCCCGGGTCGGCTGTTGAACATAGTCGTAAAGGGATAGAGGCCGTTCGTCGGGAGCCGCTTTGGGATCGTCGGAGCCCCAAAGCGGTTTCTGCCGGCTGTATATATTAACATAATATATATTATAGGACATTCCCATGAGATACCAAGGGCCTCGTACTCCCCTCTGAACAAGCTACTCAATTGCCTGGATGAGCTCGATACGATTGCCAAAAGGATCTCGAAACTCAAAGCGATCATATCCGGGGATCGGGATCGACTCTCTTATTGTCAGTCCGAGCTCAGTGATTATCTTGCGCCAGCGTTTCAGATCACCGACCTGATACGCGACATGCACTTTCATTCCCGAACGATCATAGCCATCCTCAAGGCCGACATGCAGGTCGACGTTATCCAGTCTAACCCAGAAGCCGCCGCGGTATCTGAGGGAGTCAGGCTTGGGAATCTCATTCAGGCCGAGGGAACGAAGGTAGAACTCTCGAGCGGCCTCTTCCCTGTCGGTGGGAACGGTTATCTCGATGTGATGTATGCGGTTGATCACGAAATCAGCGACTGGCAAGGGCCTCAGAGCGCTCTTCTTTGAGCTCCTCGAAGGCCCAATTGGCAAGCTTGCGACACTGCCGGAACCGCAGTCGGTCTCCAGGCACCCCCAGCACGACCAGGGTAACCATATCACCGTCGCTGTTCTTGAGCAGAGTGGTCAGACAATAGTCGGCGGCCCGAATGTAGCCCGTTTTCCCGGATAGAACTTTGTAGGGCGAATAGATCATGAGGTTGGTATTGGCCATCTGAAGGGTGCGCCCCTTGCGGTTGACGACCTTCACTTTCTGGCTGCGCATCGCGGTTATCCGTGCGATCATCTCGTAGTCATGGGCGTAGTGGAGTATCTTCGCCACTTCCGATGCCGTCGAAACGTTGTTGCTGGAGAGGCCGGTGGGCTCGACAAACGACGTCTGTTTGAGCCCCAGTGACAACGCCTTACGGTTCATTTCTTCAGCAAACGCTTCAATAGTCCCGGAGCAGGCCCGGGCCAAAGCCCGGGTAGCCCGATTGTCGGAATTCATGAGTGCGCAATAGAGCAGATCCCGAAGGGTCAACTCGTAGCCCACGCGAAGTCTCGACTTCGATGACCGGTAAGCATCTTCCTTCGTAATAGTCTGGGTCGAATCCCAGTTGACCTCCTGATCGATCAGCACCATGGCAGCGACTAGTTTGGAGATCGAAGCTATCGGGCGAGGCGTATCGGCGTTTTTGGTGTAAAGCACGTCGCCGTTCGAGTAGTTGACGGCGATAGCCGACCGCGCGTTCAGGTACGGTCCTTTGTCGCGAACATGGTCGTATTCGAAATGATAGACCGGTCTCGGATCGCCCAACTGGGCGCGGAGCCCCGGTTTGTCTCCCCCCTCGACGAAGTACACCGTGTTTGCCGAGAAGAAGACAAACGCCGCCAACAGCAGGAGCACTTTTGGAAGACTTGCCTGTCGAATCATAAGTCCTGAACGTCCCTGTTTATCCCAAAGCCTTAGCGATGACGAATCCACCTCGCCAGTTCCGGCAGGGTCGGCCGCTTGCCGTACATCAGGATGCCGACCCGGAAAACCCGTCCGGTCAGCCAGATCATACCGATTGTGGCTGCTACAACCAACAACAAAGATATCGTCCCTTCCGCCACGATTCCTGAGAAGAGTGAATACTCCATCTGAGTCGGCGCAATGAACATTATCCTCATTACCATCAATGTCGGCGCAAATAAGGGTATATATGACATTATCTGAGCCCACATAACGTACGGATCGCGAACAACGCCGATCCCGACCATTACCGGCAGAATCAGGATCATGACGATCGGGAATATGTAATTCTGCGATTCCTTTTCACTGTTGAGAATCGAGCCAATAAGGGCGAAAATAGTCGAGTAAAGCAGGTAGCCGGATATCAGGAACAGTACGAAAAACACGACGATAACCGGATTGAAGATCATCCGGCTGATGGCATCACCCATCATAGACGCCCCAGCCGTCCCGCCGAACAACATGAATCCGGCGCCGAGCAAAACCCACACCAGGACGGTCGTAAAGGCTGCGGCGCCCAGACCCATCACTTTGCCGAGCATCAACTGGAACGGGCTGACCGACGAAACCATCACTTCCATGATGCGGCTGCTTTTCTCTTCGATCACCGACCGCATCAACATAGTGCCGTAGGTGACAATCATGCCATAAATCAACATCACCAGAATCAGGGCAGCGAAGTACTTCACCTCAAACGGAATCGCCTCACCCTGCGAGTCCCGGAGAGGCAGATCGACACTCCGAGTCAGGCTCAGTACCGAGTCTACCGGCAAGTTGACATCGGAGTGCTCCAGCCGAATTGCGGAGATAATATCCGTCAGACTTTGCTCGAAACGCCGGATAGCTCTGAAGTCATCGGAGTTCGTGACCAGAGCCAGATTGTTGTCCGACAGCTCAGGATGAGGCATCACGACGAGCAGATATTTGATTTGCTTCGCCTGAATCGCCGCCGAAAGTGAATCGACCAGCGAAATCCTTCGGGCATTGTCATCAACAGATACTTCAAACACTTGATCAAACACGTAGGCGGGAAGACTGTCTTCGCCTACTGTATACTTCTGCAAGGCTTCCTCGAATCGAGTACCTATGCTCAGGCCGCTTTGATCGACAACAGCCATGTGTTCCGAAGCGGTCTGCTCCGAACCGGCCAGCAGAGCGGGCAGCACCATGAAGGCCGCCATCAGAATCGGCGTGAGGAATATGCCAACCAGGAAAGATTTCTTCTTTACGACCTGCGTGTATTCGCGCTTGAAGATCACCCAGAATTTAGACACGGCGCGCCTCCTCTCCCTCTCCCATCAGCTTCGTGCGGGAGACCTTGGCGGTGTCAATGAAGATGTCGTACAGCGACGGTTCCACCACCTGGAACCGCTTCACCTCGACCTTGTCGACAATCTGGCGAAGGATGGCGCTCGGATTGGCGCCCTTGTCCAGGCGAAGTTCGAGGTAGTTGTTGAAGTTGGTCATAGCGGCTACACCCGGCAGAGACCGGACGAAAGCGCCATCACCTTCCATTTCGACCTGAATGGAGTTCTTGCCGAACTGCGCTTTCACGTCGGACATCTTGCCGTCGAGCACTTTTCTTCCCGACGAGATCATGCAAATGTGGTCGCACAGCTTCTCGGCCTGCTCCATAACGTGGGTCGAAAAGAGAATCGTCTTCCCGGCCCGCTTCAAGTCCAGCAGCACGTCCTTGAGCAGCTCCATATTGATCGGGTCGAGTCCTGAGAACAGTTCATCCAGAATGATGACATCGGGATCATGCAGGATCGTCGTCAGAAACTGGAGTTTCTGCGCCATTCCCTTACTGAGGTCTTCGACCTTCCGGTCACGATAGTCAATCAACTCCATTCTGGTCAGCCAGCGATCGATCTGCGGCAGAACCTCGGCGGCTTTTTTCCCCTTCAACTCCGCCAGGTAAATCATGACATCCTTGACGAGCATCTTCTTATAGAGGCCGCGCTCTTCGGGAAGATAGCCGACCCGGTCAGTGAACCGGCCGTCGGCCTCTCGATTCTCGAACAACACCCGTCCGGAGTCGGGCGCGATGATGTTCATGATCATGCGGATAGTGGTCGTTTTGCCGGCGCCGTTTGGTCCGATGATGCCATAGATGACACCCTGCGGGACCTCCAGCGACAGGTCGTCGACCGCTACCTTGTTGTCGAACTCTTTGCGGACTTTGTCCAGTACCAGGTACATATAGTTATATCCCTCACACGATTGGCTAATTTCCAGTTTGGATCACACACCGTCAACTAAAAAGCACTTTCTATTCGGTCGCCATCATCTCCGCGAACTGTTTCGCGTTCTCGACCGCTTGTCCTTCGTGGCAGTTGTTGAAATAGACGTAGGCCTGCTTGACCTTCTTGACAAGCTTACGGATCTTCTCCCGCCACTCCTCGAGCTGCTCGGTCGAATAGCGGTAGTCATACCTGAGCGCCCCTCCATTCCACCACTTGTCCGCGTTGCGGCCGTGTAATCGAATATAGGCGGTGTCCGTGGTCGCAAATGCGTCAGGGGCCAGCAGGTTGGGCAGATCCGGCTCGTCGACACACACATAGCCGATCTGCTCCGTCCGCAGACGGTCGTACATGACCCGGTTGACCCAGCTGTTGTGCCGGAACTCGACATACAGCGGATGCGGCGCCACCCAGTCACGACAGCGCGCGAGGTAGTCAAGAGACTCAGGTGTGAACTTGAACGAATACGGGAATTGCGCCAGGACCCCGGAGAGCTTACCGGACTCGGCCATCGGTTGCAGGGCCTCCCGGTAGGCCCCGATGTCCGCCTCCAGGTCCCGTCGACGGTGCGTAAATGACTGCGGAACTTTGACCATGAAATCGAAGCCTTCGGGGGCCTTCTCAGCGATACGGGCCATCACCGCCGGATGGGGAATCCGGTAATAGGTCGAGTTGATCTCGACGGTTGGGAAGTGCTGCACATAATGGTCGAGCATCTTCCCTTTCTCGATCTTCTCTGGATAGAACGGACCCCGCCAGTCGTCGAAACTATAGCCGGATGTTCCTATTCGGAGCTGTTTCATAGATTCCAGTTGTTTGTAACCCGTCGCACAGAGGTGTTACTTCGGATACGAACGAGAATTCACAGATGTTTCAGCTTCTATGATGGCGGCTGTAAGACCGGATCGAAATCACTTTTTGAGCTTCTGAAATCGAACGTAACCGCATTTGGGACAAACCCATTTGCGCTGTTTGTGGAAGGACCGCTTCAGCTCTTCCATAGCCGTCTTGCAGCGAGGGCAGGTCATACTCCATTAACGTCGATCACTAGGAGATGATTCTCAGGAAGTCCGAAAGGAGGAACTCCATCCGGCCGATGAAAGTCGACATGCGGGACATCACGGTGTAGCCGAACGTCGTCCCGAAGAAGATCATCAGGAACCATGTCCCCAGCCGGGCCGTACGTCCCCACCAGCCGACCTGCTCGCGACTGAAATAGAAGTAGATCAGGGTGCTCAACACCCCGAGCAGAACGACTACCATTGAGATGTCGACAGTACCGTCGGCAAAAACCGGTCCAACGGTTGCCGACAACTGACGAAGCGTCCGGGCCTCGAGCATGGCCGGAATGGCCACCCCGGCGCCGGAGCCGATCAAGACACCGATCGGGATGCGAGAGAGGATCGCCGTCCTCCGGTGCAGCCGACCAAACATCAGGAATCCCAGCGCGAACGGGACAATCAGCCACAGCTCTCCCCTGCTGAACAGCGGCGTGAATAAAAGCGCCATGAGCGAGTTGGTCCAGGTGACGACCAGAACATAGCCGATCGCTACTCCAATCAACAAAGACTCCGCCATCTTGTAGATCGGATTATCGCGATAGAGGAACGTCAGTATCGCAAGTGTCAGCAGTCCGGCAACCAGAGTCCCTACATCCATCAGCCTTCCCCCCGTTTTCGCCGACCCCGAAAATAGACCACGTTGCCAATCAGGATCATCAGAATCACGTACATATGCGCGGTCGTCTGTGCCAACATCCCGCGGAGGCCGCTTCCTCCCTGGTGAATCAGCTGCTCGTATTCAGCTGCGCCGCGCAAACCGCCGATCATGGCGTGAAGCTGACCCGAGGCGAGATACGGATCATAGGTCGTAACCATAGCCGCCGCCACCGCGGCGGAGACCCGCACGCCGTACTGGTTGCCGGCGTATTCGATCCAGTGCGTAGTCAGGGAGCCATCGGCGATGGAAATCACTCCGGCAATCTGGTCGTAGTTCCTCACTCCCTGAAGCATCGGCAGAGAATCGTAGCTTCGACCCAGATAATCCTCGGGAAAAGTCTGCCGAATCGACTCACCCATCGAAAGCATGGCCGCGATGTATTGCGGCTTGAATCCAAGGAAGACATAGTCTTCACCATAGACTTTACCGTACTCTTTCCCGACCTGTTCCATCAGGCGGTATCCGATTCCCGTCCCCTCGGCGAGCAGTGCCACCCCGACCAGACGCTGATTGCGCGCGAACGCATGACGCAAGACGGCAAGTGCGAGAGGGCGAATCTCCGGAAGCGACGAAGCTTCGTGATCAAAGGAAATCATGATGGTCGAGCCGGGCGGAAGGTTCTCGATGTAGTCGAAAAGTCGCGTCGTGTCGCTGGACACCTCCACTCCGAGGTCGACCTGAAGCAGCATCGAAAGCAGCACGACAAGAAACAAACCAATAAAAACCCAGTGTCGGGACTCCAAGCGTTTCATTTCTCACCCCCCAGCCAGGTCCTTTCGATTCCGACCAGCACGCGGACCGAAGTGGTCAGCGAGCCAAGACCGATGCCAATCAAGATAGCACGCCGAGCCGACATGGCAGGATTCGAGCGGACCCACTCCGCTGCTTCCGGAATACGGTCCCATATCAGATCGCCGATCGAAGACCGGCTGATCAGGATTAGCAGTGCCGCCCCAAGCAGGATTGCCGCCTGCAGTGAGCGGGCACGGAAACCTCTATATGACGCCGATGCCACGAAAAATGCCAGCAGCGAGAAAACGGTCGCCTGCATCGGGACTTGAATATTCTCGAAAACCCACATGAAGGGACTGCCGCCCCTGATTCCCCAGATCAGGGCAAGTATCGGCATCAGGACTACCCCGATAAGCGACACGATCTTGTACGGACGGTCCTCTCCCCTCTCCACCGCCCGCAGATTCACGCGCACGAATGAGAGCGCTCCGACAATGAGCGTGAAGGCGAAAATAATCTGCCAGTAGTCGAGCGTGACTGTCAGGTAGATCTTGCGCGCAATCGGATGTGAGGAGAAGTAGCACAGAAAGGTCACCAGACCAAACAGGCCGCACACCAGCTGTGGAATCCGCCGCCGCATTAGAACCGCCACCAGGTTGAGTCGGGGTTGATCGACGCCCAGATCACACCTATAATGAGGAGAGCCATAATGACCAGCTTCATCAGGTCCTGGGCCCGCACCGATGCCAGAATGGACTGGTCGCCCGAGAGGTAGCCCGACGCCGCAAACAGCTCCTCACCGATCAGCGTGTAATCGCAGGCGACAATGAAGAACGACAGCTGGATAGTCGAGTCGGTGCCTGCTATCTGGATGGCGCCGACAAAGTTACCGGTCTCGGCCAGAATCAGCGACTCCGCCTCAAACGTCCCCAGAAGAAAAATCGACGCCGGCTTCAGACGGGTGATCTGGCCCTCGACCGCCGCTGCATAGCCAAATTGCGAGGAAGAGACATACCGGATGTTGTCTTCGTTGAAGCGATCCGGGTAGCCCTCCTGTACATAGCTCTCCCGCACGACCTCCTGTGCCACGCTCATGATGACGGGGTCGTGAGTCGGGTAGACCAACTGACAATCATACCGGGCAGCCCTGGCGGCCACATGGCTGAGAATATTCATGGAGGCTATAGTGGTCGGACGCTGGATATCTCCACCCCATCCGGGCGTATACAGAAGAGGACGCGCCATCTCTGTCGCCCGGCCGATGGCCTCTTCGACCGCATCCAGTCCGGCGATCTTGCGGAGCGTGAAGCGCTCGCGGCTTTTCTTGTGGTACGTCGTGAAGAGGACGATACCAATCGCTATGAGGGCGGCGATAAAGACCGGCAGAGTCGACAAGTCAAACCAGGCGCCGCCGGTGTTGAGAAGGACGAGTTGTACGGGATAAAAGGGCATCGTTTTGAATTCAATCCCACATACCGGTCGAATGCAACTAAAAGATTTTTGTTTGACGCTCCGCGCGTCGTCACCTTAATTACAAACCTGCAAACAAGAAAACCCGAGCTATACATATGCGGAATACGACTATGACCCGGTATACCAAACTTCTCATCCTGACGCTCTCTCTCTGTACGATCGCGGCCGCGGCCCATTCCAAAACGACTATCGAATGGTGGCAATTCTGGACCGATCCGGCGATCGCACCAACGATAGATTCTCTGGTAAGGGAGTTCGAGCAACAAAACCCGGATATTGACGTCAAAGTCACCAACCTTACCTGGGCCAACGGACATGAGAAGATCGTGATCGGCTTTGCCTCCGGGAGTGGTCCCGATGTGGTCGAACTGGGATCCGACTGGATCGCCCAGTTTGCGGCCAACGGTCACATCGCTGATATCTCAGAGGACGTCGCAGAAGATTCGGCCGCGTTTCAGGGGTGGGGAATGTCCACCTACGAGGGGCGAGTCTACGCCGCGCCGTGGATTCTGGGCACGCGCGTGCTGTTCATAAATCGGGACCTTCTCACCCAGGCCGGATACGACACCTCGTGGCTTCCGGTCAGCCTGCCGCAATTCTATGAAGCGATCGCGAGGATCGATTCTCTGGGACGGCCCGACGGTATCTATGGCTGGGGATCCAATACCGCCGAGAAACACCGCCTCTATAAGAAGTACATGCCGTTCTTCTGGACCTACGGGGCACAGCTGTTTACCGATGATGGCGAGTACTGCGTGATCTCGTCGACCAAAGCCGTCGATGCGCTGAAAGACTATAAGTGGATCAGCGACGACTACGGTTATGTAGCAAACCAGCGGGGGATCGAAGACGCCTTTCTGGACGGAAGAATCGGAGTTATTTTGTCGGGTGACTGGCTGCTCAAAAGAATCGAAATCGAGAAGCGAAAGATCAATTTCGCGACCACCCTCTTTCCCGGTCCCGGCTACCCGGGGCGGTCGTTCATGGGCGGCGAGTTCCTCGCCGTCAACGAAAACACCGATCACCGCGAAGAGGCGCTGAAGTTTATCCGGTTCATGACGAGTCCGAAAAACCAGATCCGTTTCTGCAAGGCCAATCGGTCTTCGAATCCGTCGAGTCTCGAAGCTCAGGCAGATCCGTTTTTCTCCGAGGACATCAATCGCCTGACCTTCATCAAGCAAATCAAACTCGCCAAGCACCCACCGGTCGATCCTGACTGGGTGTATATCGAAGATGAGATAGAGCGCGCCGTCGAAGACGCCCTGTTCGGCCAGGGACTGCCGGCCACCGCGCTGCACGAAGCTCAGATTCGAATTACCAAGATCAAGGAAGAATGAAGTCACGTTCGCTCACCGCCGCCTTGTTTGCTTCGCCGTGGACGGTGAGCTTCATCCTCTTCTGGACCTTCCCCCTGCTCTATTCGTTCTGGATGGGGTTTACGGACTATCAGCTTCTGAGTCGTCACGCTCCGCAGTTCGTTGGATTCGATAACTATCGCGCGCTGCTCGGCGACCGGGACTTCATCGCGTCGCTCAAAAACACATTCATATTCGTGGGCGGGACCATCCCCGTCACGACCGTCGTGTCACTTGTCCTCGCGCTGCTCGTCAATCGAGAGTTCAGGGGGCGAGGGTTCTTCCGATCCGCCTACTTCCTGCCCTGGGTGACCTCGATGGTCGTCGTGGCGCTGATCTTCACCAACCTGTTTGAGCGCGGTGGCTATGTCGCCATGCTTGCTCAGATGGTCGGATTCGAGCCGCCTGTCAACGGATTCCTCTACGACCGTGGGACGGCGCTCTATGCGATCATGGCGATGGACATTTGGATGGCGGTCGGCTACTACATGCTGATCTTTCTGGCCGGTCTGAAAGCGATACCGGATGAGTTGTACGAAGCGGCCGAGATAGCCGGGGCGTCCTCGTGGCGACAGTTTACGTCGATCACCCTGCCGATGCTTCGGCCGGTGGCGCTGTTCATTCTGGTGATCAACTCTATCAAGTCCTTTCAGGTCTTTGTCGAAATCTTCGTGATGACCAAGGGGAAGTTCGACACCTCCACCGTCGTTTACTTCATCTATGAAACCGGGCTGCAAACGCAGTTTAAATTCGGCTATGCTTCGGCCGCGGCCTATGTGCTTTTTGTCATTATCGGGGTTTTCTCGATCCTTCAGTTCGCGCTGATGCGAAGGAGACAGGCAGCATGGTGAGACGTCGCACCCTCTTCGGTCAAGTGCTCCACTACGGTTTGCTGATCGTCGTTCTGGCGGTGATGGTTGGTCCGCTGGTGTGGATGCTGCGGGTATCGCTGCTGGACAAGACGGTGTCGCTGACCGCGCAGAATCTGCTGAGCGCGAGCATTACAGTCGCTAACTTCACGGATCTCTTCGCGCAGAGTGACCTTGCCCGGTACCTGTTCAACTCGGCATTTGTGGCTTCTGTCGTGACGCTCGGCAACATCCTGTTCTGTGTGATGGTAGGCTATGTGCTGGCCCGCCGGCAAACCTGGCCTTCTCGAATCCTCTTTGCGACCGTCGTGATCGTCATGATGATCCCGGTGCACATCGTCATCATCCCGCTCTACCTTATCTGCCTGAAGGGGGGCATCTATGACACATACTGGGCGCTGATCCTGCCCTTTCTGATCAATCCGGTCGGGATATTCCTTGCCAAGCAGTATATCGAGTCGATCCCGCCCTCTATGGAAGAGGCGGCACGAGTCGACGGTGCTTCGGAACTTCGCATACTCTTCCGCATCGTCATGCCACTGTGCAAGCCGGCGATTGCCGTGCTGGCGGTGCTGGCATTTATCACCAACTGGAACTCCTTTCTCTTTCCTTTCATCCTCACCTCGAGCGAGGATCTCCGCACTCTTCCGGTCGCACTGGCCCTGCTGCAGGGTCATCAGGCCATCGACTGGCAGCATCTGATGGCCGGCTCGACAGTCGCCGTCCTGCCTGTCCTGGTCCTCTTTTTTGTGATGCAGCGACAGGTGGTTTCGGGTATAACAGCCGGAGGGATCAAGCAGTAGGAAACATTTTCCCTTCAGATGCGACCGCGGACCCGGGCTCCGGCGCGCACTTTTTGCTTGCGTGGGGCGCTGTCGCGCAATAAGATAAAGGATTCTATCGAAACACAGGTAATGGAAACTGGAGGAAGGCAAAGGTAGTTATGAAAACACTTATCGTATTGTCACTCGCCTTGATGTTGATGGTCGTCGGTTGCGGCGTCAACAAGGACTACGTCAGCGAGCAGATCGCACAGTCCGAAGCCCGCATGGGCTCACGGATCAACAGCGTGTCTGACAAGACCGATGCCAACGCGGCGGAAGTCGAGAAACTCAAGTCCCTGGCCGCACAGCTCGACAAGAAGGCCGACATGGCCATCAACAAGGCATCAGGCTTCGAGAATTACCAGATTATCTGGGAAGGCACGATCAATTTCGATTTTGATCAGTACGCCGTCAACGACGTGGCTGCGGGTATTCTTGACGAAGCCGGTACCAAGATGGAGAGTTATCCCGGTTCGGTGATTGAGATCGCCGGTTACACCGACAAGACGGGCAATGCGCGCTACAACATGGCGCTCGGCGAAATGCGCGCCATGGCCGCGAAAAAGTATCTGGCCGAACGGTTCGGCATCTCCCTCTATCGGATGTTCACGGTTTCGTTCGGTCAGGACAAGCCCGTGGCCATGCCCGATGAAAAGAACGCCCACTCGAAAAACCGTCGTGTCACCCTGACGGTCTGGGGCAATCTCGGCGCCAACTAAATCGTCTGCCGATCAAAATGCGAAAGGCGGGACTCGGTCCCGCCTTTTTTTGTGACGTGAGATTTGCGGGCGTCGTCAGTCGAATGTGATGTCCACGCCTGCCGTCTCGAAACGGGCGCGTACGGCGACGGTATCGGCGAGCATAGTGCGGCTCTCTGACGGCTGGTAGGGTACGAGTCGGCCATCAGTCAACTTACCGTCGAGATTCGCGTCGAGAAACGCCGAGATCAGATACCGTCCGGCCGGCAGATCGATTCGATACGTATTGCCGCGAGCCGTCACCGTGTACCCTTCATTGCGTCCCACTTTGTCAAACGAAATCACGACATTGTCACCCACCGTGTGTGTCGGACCCAGGGCGATGCTCCCCGTAACAGACCCAAGCGAGTCCGAGTCAAAGATGCCAAACGAGTGACTGAACAACGAGTCACCGAGCAGGTTGCCCGCGAGATCCATCAGGTCGAACTCCGTCGCATCCAGCCGATAGTTCCTGCCCGGTCTCAACTGCGCCGTGAACCCGATTCGAAACGGATCCATCCACCGATGCGCCACCGGCACGGGGATGCTGTCGTTCTCCCACAGTGCGAACGTTTCACTGGAGATGCTGTCGTGGATGAGCGGTTCAGTGAACGTGATCGCCATCTGAGCGTCCCGGAAAAAGACTTTCGGGTCATCCGGCCTGGTCGATTCAATTTTGGGCGGTGTCTTATCCTCGCGCGCCTCAATCGTCAGGCTGTCGTACATCATCGGTTTGTGTTTGCCGTCGTAGGAGACCTGAAGGTCATACGCCCCGGCTTCAATATCTCCGAAAAAGAAACTCAGGGCAGTTGTCTCCTCATCGTCGGACTCCAGCACACCCTTCGCCGGAAAAACGCGAAGGGAGTCGTCGGGCTTTCGGAGCAGGGCATTGCCCGGTTGTTTGCTCAACAACGACGTCGGTACCGGTTGTGACAGTCGCACGCGGACGAGCTTGTTCTCCGTGTATAAGGCCGAGATGATTCCGGCCACGACAGTGTCTTTCCACGGCAATGGATAAACGGATTCGTTCAGGGGAAGGGTGAGGCCGTCGATTCTCGGCAGGTCGTCACTCACCGCCACCGGTCGATCGGGAATGGCGTACGGTTCGGAGTTGGGGGCAAACACGTTGTCTCGATTCTGATCTTTCCACGCCACCATCAGGAACGAGTCCGGCGACAGGTACGAAAACGAGAAGTAGCCTTCGTTGTTGGCCACCGTCATATATTCGGGCACCAGCGAATCCAGCGCCGCCGTATCGGACAGGATCCCTCGCGGGAACAACCCCACCAGCGCTGCCGATACCCCCTTGTCTTTCTGCCTGACATGTCCGGAAATGCGACCGGAGTCGAGCGACAGGCCCGTCGTGAACGCAATCGTCAGCGTGCTGTCGAGTTTGTTCTTGCGAAGATCAGTGACGGTCGACGCCACCGACACCAGGTAGGTCTGGTTTGTTCTGAAGCTGTCGGCCAGCGTAACGATGATCCGGTCCGATTTCCAGTCCACTTCCGGAGGGATCTCCGGACGGGGCGAAACGAACACCGGATCGCCGGAGGTCGGTTTCACGATTCGCTCGGAAAAGATGAGGGTGATCTTGTTGTCCGGTGGTACCGCAAGCGCGCCATCGGCCGGCACACTCGAAAGCAGGACGGGCGGCGTACGGTCAATCTCACCGCCGGGTGGCGAGCCAACCTCGGCACAGCCGACGAAGATCACTGCAAGAAAGGACAGAAGCAGGAGGGCCTTACGCCCGGTGTGTCCGTTCAACGGGTCAGTTTCTCCCTGATCGATTCATTGTCGGGCGATAACTCCAGCGCCCGCTGCCACCACTCGCGTGCGGAGTCTGTATCCCCCACGGCGTGGTAGGCATCGCCCAAATGATCGAAAATAACGGGATCGCTGTCAAGCGCCACCGCCTGCGAGAGATAATCGACTGCCTTGTCGAAATCGCCCAGTCGATAGTAGACCCAACCGTAGCTGTCCAGGAACGCTGCATTCCGGGGATCCTGATCGACGGCCCGCGCAATCAGGTCGCGAGCATATTCCAGGCGAATATTCCGATCGGCCAGCATGTAACCAAGGTAGTTGAGCGCCTGTGCGTTATTGGGATCAAGTTTCAGCAATTCCTCAAAGGTCGTAATCGCGGAGTCGACAAGCCCCTCCTGCTCATATGCCACCGCCAGTCCGAAGTAAAGCGCTGCCCGACCGCGCGGATCACGAACCGAGCGAAGCCCCGACACGTAGGCGTCGATAGCCGCATCGTTTTCTTTGAGTTTGCGATGGGCCAGCCCGAGATTCAGCCAGTTCCCCGCCACCGTATCATTCCGGCTGGCGGCCGACTGAAAGTTGTTAATGGCCGATTCGAAGCGGTCGTTTCGAAGGTCGATTTCGCCGAGATAGGAGTAATTAAACCAGGCGCGATCACCGGATTTGATCAGATCGGAGAAGACATTCTCTGCTTTCTGCAGGGAATCGAGATCGAGATAAATCAGTCCCAGCCGACGACGCACATACATATTGTCCGGCGCCAGCTCCGCTAGTCGTTCCGAATATTGCAGGGCTGCCGGTAGCGAATCCTGCTCGATATAGTATGTCACCAGCAGCATGTGAACGAGTTCGTTGGAAGGATCCGCCTCAAGAGCCTTCAAATAGTAGAAGCGGGCGGAGTCCGACGGTCCTGTCTGGGCGAAGATCTCCCCGAGGCCGGCCAAAGAAGGAATATTGGCGCGACTCGAGTCCAGCGCCACGGAATGGTGAAAGGCGTCCCGGGCCGCCTCCAGGTCGCCACGCTGCTGGTGAATGCGGCCCAGTTCCTGCCAGGGCCGGAAATTGTCCGGCACCAGCCGGGCCAGATTCCGGTAGGCCCAGGCCGCGGAGTCGAGCTGGTTGCGCAGTCTGTATGTTCCAGCCAGGAAATTGAATGCCGTGGCATGTTCGGGATTCAGGCGCACCACGTTGCGATAGGCGAACAGTACCGAATCATTGTCTCTTAACTCGTAGTGGGCTGCCGCCGATAGCTCCCAGAGCTCGGCTGTCTTCGGAACCGTCTTCCCTGCCACCTGAAGCGCCAGCTGCGGCTCTCCAAGCTGATACAACACGCGGGCCAGCGAGTATCCGATCTCGTACGATTCCGGGAAGTACTGCCAGGCATAGCGATAAAACAACGCCGCGCTGTCGAGCCGGCCAACCTGCTCGCGGAGAACGCCCTCAACGTAGAGCCCGAACGCCTTGGAACTGATGGGTTTCTGGGGCTCGGTTTTTACCTCAGAGCCATTCTCGCCGGCAGTTTGTTCAGATTGTTTGGAAGCAGTCCGTCCGGACTCCTCCCCAAAGGATCGAACTGAACGAGACCCCGATGAGCATCCAACCAGGGCCAGGAGAATCAACGCTAATGCTGTAATCGAGAAGCTGCGGGCCATATGTTTCCAATCGGTCGAAGAGCACATATCATTGTACTCCTAATAATGCCCGGATGCCGAGAAAGTTGCAGGTCAGTCGCCGAGAAGCTTGAGGAAGCGGCGTTTCCCGACCTTCAGAATCATCTCACCGGAGACCGCGAATTCGAAATCGGCGTCGGAGACTTTCTCTCCATCGATAGAGACTCCTCCCCCGGCGATTAGCTTCCGTGCTTCGCCGTTCGACTTCGAAAGCCCCGCTTTCGTCATGAAACCAACCAGGTAGAGCTTCTCTGGATCCAAGCCCAGCTCAGCAATCTGGGACGAACTCATTTCGGGCATGTCATCGGGAAGCTGTCCCTTGGAGAATATTCTCTCAAACTCGGCACGTGCCTCGGCGCCGCTCCCGGCCGCGTGGTACATATCGACAAGTCGCACGCCAAGCTGCTTCTTGGTCTCCATGGGGTTTGCCGACGAGTTGTCGAGCGTCCTCTTAATCTCAGCCAGTTCTTCAAGTGATACATCAGTTGCCAGCTCGAAGTAGCTGTATATCAATTCGTCTGGTATCGACATCACCTTCCCGAATATCTCCCGCGGCGGTTCCTCGATGCCGATGTAATTCCCCAGCGACTTGGACATCTTCTTGACCCCGTCCAAACCTATCAGTATCGGCAGCGTCAGGACGACCTGCGGAGGAACACCGTACGCTTCCTGGATTGTTCGCCCCGCCAGCAGGTTGAAGGTCTGTTCCGTGGCGCCGATCTCGATATCAGCCCGGATAGCAACCGAATCATACGCCTGCATCAGCGGGTAAAACAGCTCGTGAATAGAGATCGGCGTTCCGGCTTTCATACGCTTGGTGAAGTCATCGCGCTCAAGGAGCCGAGCGACGGTGAACTTGCCGGCCAGCTGCATGACATCATGGAAGCCCATGCCCTTAAACCATTCGCCGTTGGATCGCACTTCAGTCTTGGAGCGGTCCAGCACGCGGAAAAACTGATCCTGATAGGTCTCGGCGTTTTTCATGATCTCATCGTAGGAGATCATGGGCCGGGTGGACGAGCGCTCCGATGGGTCCCCGACCAGGGCGGTATAATCACCGACTATGAGAACGATCTGGTGTCCTAAGTCCTGAAACTGTTTCAGTTTGCGAAGACCCACCGTATGCCCGATATGGATGTCCGGTGAAGTCGGGTCAAAGCCCTGCTTGACCCGTAGAGGAGTGCCGGAAACGATTGATTGCCGAAGCTTTTCCTTGAACTCCTCTTCGGGGAGCAGAGCAACCGTTCCGCGACTGATTTCAGCCCACTGGCGGCCGAATTCCTTCTGTTGTCCGGCATCAAGCGTCAGGTCCGCAGTCATTATCCTCGCCTCATCTTTTTGACACTATCGGCATATAACTAAGGAGATTAATTGCCGCCGCTCCAGACGGCGGGAAAACCGGACAATACGTGAACGAAGGCCAAAAAGCAACGATAGATAGCCACCGCGCTCTTTTAAGTTGACTTGGGCGGGCCGTTCGGGGTAAATAAGCGCCATGCCATTTTTTAAGAAGAACAAGCCGCCACGAAAGTACGATCGCGCTCGAGTGCGTAACTCAATTCTTGTGCTCACGATTCTGATACTCGTCTTCTGCTTCGTACTCGGATATCGCACCTACCACATCTATCAGTCCGAACTCCCGTCCTTCGAGCAGCTCCACAATATCGAACCGAACCTGAAGACGAAGATATTCGGTCGCGACGGCCAACTGCTCAAAGAATTCTATTCCGAAAACCGGGCCCTGACACCGTTTTCGGAGATGCCGAAGCCGCTGATCGATATGTTGATTGCCACCGAGGATCGCGAATTCTACGACCACTGGGGCATCAACCTTCGCCGATTGGTGATTGTCGCCGCCAACAACCTGCTCAAGATGGAGATCGAAGCGGGCGCATCGACTGTCACCCAGCAGCTCTCCCGCATGCTGTTCCTGACCCGACGCCAGACGATGGAACGAAAGATCAAGGAAGCGCTGACGGCTATCAAGCTGGAGCGGACGTACTCCAAAGACGAGATACTCGAGATGTATCTCAATCAGTACTACTTCAGCCGGGGAGCGTACGGCATCGCTGCCGCGGCCAAACTGTTCTTCGACAAACGCCCGGCCGAGATGAACGTCAATGATTGCGCAATTGTAATAGGTCTGCTCAAGGGACCCAATATCAACTCGCCGCTCAACAATCCCGACAAGGCTCTCAAGGCACGCAATCGGGTACTGCACTCGTACTACACCAACGGCGGGATCGACAAAACCGCCTACGACTCCCTCAAGGCTGAGCCGCTCGTCATCGCCACGCCGGAAGAAGAAGTCGGTACCGCGCCCTATTTCACCGAGTGGGTGCGGCAGCATATTCTCGAGAAGTATGGTGAAGATGTGCTTTACTCGGGCGGCCTGAAGGTATACACGACCCTCGATGCCGGTTTGCAGCAGGAGGCCGAAGCGGCCCTGGAGCCGCAGCTGGCAGCCATCCAGGAGCGAATCGAAGACCGCTACGTCATCAACAACACGGCGTATACCGAAGTGCTTCCCGATACGACCGATCAGTTTGGTGATCCAATCCGCGCCTTCAAGCAGATTCAGGGGGCGTTTGTCGCGATTGACAACAGCAACGGTGATATCCTCGCCTTGATCGGTGGCCGCTCATGGGAGACCACCAAGTACAATCGTGCCGTCCAGGGATCGGGACGCCCGGCGGGCTCGGCGTTTAAGCCGTTCATCTACACCGCCGCCATCGACAATGGTTTCCGTACGACCGAGATTATCGATGACAACCCGATCGTGCTGGACATCCCCGGCGCCAAGCAGTGGCGGCCGCACAATTACGACGGCAAATTCATGGGGCCGATTACGATTCGCGATGGTATCCGGATGTCGCGCAACCTGATTGCAATCCGCCTGATGCTTCGGATCAACCCCGAAGAGCCTATCTTCTACGCGCGCCGCATGGGCATCACCACCCCGCTGGAGCCGGTCCCCTCGCTGGCGCTGGGGGTGAGCGATGTACGCCCGGTGGAACTCGTCTCGGCGTATACGACCTTCCCGAATAAGGGCATTCATATCCCCTACCGGTATATCTACAAGATCGTGGATCGCTATGGCCGGGTCCTCGAAGACAACTCGGCTGTCCGCAAAGAAGAAGTCCTCTCGGCGCAGACCGCGTACGTCATGGTCAGCCTGATGCAGTCGGTGGTCGATGGCGGCACCGGCCGCGGCGCCCGCTGGCGGGGATTCACTCGCCCGGCCGGTGGCAAGACCGGGACCTCTCAGAGCTTCTGCGACAACTGGTTTGTCGGCTACACGCCGCAGATCACCGCCGGTGTGTGGATTGGGTTCGATGATCGTACCTCAATCGGCCGCAACCAGGACGGCGCCAAAAACGGCGTGCCGGTCTGGACCCAGTTCATGATGGCGGCCCATGATTCCCTGCCGATACTCGACTTCGAGGAACCAGAAGGTATCGTCCACCACGACGTCTGTCTCGAATCGGGTGAACTGGCGACCGATCGCTGCATCAACGTCCGCGACGAAATCTTCACCGTCGACAATCAGCCGACCACGACCTGTCATCTGCACCCCTCGAAGGGGCTCTATGTCCCCCGCCAACGGGCCGATGATCTTGTCCCCGAGGACACCACCGACGAGCGCACGCATTTCTGAGAAGGAATTCACGCTACAAACGTCGCCCTGAGCCTCATACCGTCACCCTGAGCTTCCCCTGTGTCACCCTGAGCTCGTCGAAGGGTGACTTCTCAGAACAATATTGACAACTCCCCCGCTCTGATATAGTATTGTCAGCCTACCACAGTAATGCCGGAGTGGTGAAACTGGTAGACGCAGGGGACTCAAAATCCCCCGATGGCAACATCGTGTCGGTTCGAGTCCGACCTCCGGCATTTTTCTTCTCTCTCAATCGTCCGATCTCGCGGTCACCCATCATCGCTAAATAGCCCCATTTACCCAAAAAATGGCTTGCAATACTTTATTTGTATTGTATACTTTGTGTCATAGGGTCTTTTGTCCATTCTTTGTGCGTTGGGACTATGGATATGAAATCTCTGCTATCTCCGATTTGTGTCGTAATCTGTCTGATCCTTTTCTCACTCTCCCCTATCATGAGTGCGCAGCTCCATGCGGCTCAGCATGCCACACCCGCGTTTGTCGATCTGGACGGCGACGGATTCGATGATACTGCCGATGACACCGACAGCGACGGAATCCCCGATGCGGTCGAAACGGCGCCGAGACCGAAGATCATCGCCGTGGCCGAGCCGGGGGCCGCTTTTTTTTCCGAACTGACGGCCGAAGCGGCCATTGAAGCTCATCTGTCGGTCGCACAGCAGTTCAAACTTCGCGAAAACGCCGTGCGAGATATCACGTCCTGTCGCTCCGATCTCGTTCGAACGTTTGACGATTCGGGTGAACCGGGCGCCAATCTCACCGGGGGCGGCGGCAATTGTGTGGGAGGGATCTGCTTCTAATGCGACACGCGATCTTTACCGCCTTCGTGATGCTGTTCTCATTCCTGCTCACAGGCTCTGTGCTCGCCGAACTGGGACCGCTTGATGTTCAAGTGAGTCTCTCCGGTGGCAATACAGGCAATCTGATCAGGGACAACACCAATCTTGAGACCTCAAAGGCCTCGACCGGCGTCGACCTCGGCATGAACGCCTTTTCCTGGCTGAAACTGCAGGCCAACGTCCAACGGACCCTGTACGGCCAGGTACCGGCTCTCGACAACCTCGTGTACGGTGTCGGCGGCGCGTTGATACCGCTCAGCGAGCAGTCCCCCATCCAGGTCTACCTCACCGGACACTATCGCGACAGAGAGTATCGCGACCAACTGTCGGATGTCACCTCGGCCGAATTCTCCAGCGGCGAATACGATGCCACCGCATCGGTGGCCTGGACTGTCTCACAGTCGCTTCGCCTGCGTTCCGGAGTGTCTTACAACGCCACTTCGTATGGACTCGATGACGTCCGCGACCGCAAGACGTACGATCTTTTCGGAGGACTTAATGTCTCTCTTCCCGGTCGCCTGGCACTCGATATCGAATCGGGCGTCGTGCTCGGCAATCTCGACTACGTTCCGCAGCGGACCGGCGGCATCCGACCGGACAGATCATACGAAGTGCTCGAACAGGGCGATCTGAATCTGTTTTATATCTCACCGAGACTGTCGCGTCAGTTCGGGCGCCTGTTCGGACTCTCTCTCACCGCTTCACACCGGGCCTTCACCGAGAAGCCGGATAGCGCCGTTGTCTATGGCCATTCGACAAATATCCTCTCACCCTGGGTCTCCAGCTACGAGGGTGACGGAATGGTGTTCAGCGCCAAGTCTTATATCCTGCCGAGCTTCATCCTGACGGCCGGCGCTGGCTACTGGGACCGTGACTATCTCACCACCGTCGAGGGCGTCTGGCGGGTTGACCTCTTCACCGGCGACCTGGTAAAGATCGTGTCGACCGTCTTCGCTCAGGAACGCAGCGATCAGCTCAGGCGCGTGTACTTCAAAATCCAGCGACCCTTTACGTCACACGCAGGCTACATGATCGAACCGTCCCTCCATCTGGCCTACACGTACAACTCGTCGACCATCGACGTGTATGACTATCACGATTTCTCGATTTCTCTGGGGCTCTCTTTTCGAATATGAGGTATTGAATCCGACAACGAAGACAACCCTTTAGTTGCCTGGGAGATAGTACATGAATCCACAGAAAACGATCCGATGGTGCGCCGTCTGTCTTCTGTTCGTGCTCTGGGCAGGCGCGGCGTTGGCGGCCGACGTCGATGTCATCCGCCAGCCTCGACAATTCGATCCGGCCGTGGCCACCGATGGTGCGACGCTCAATGAGGTAGAGCGCGCCGATTACCTCGGTACCATCAGAATCTACATCGTAGAACCGGACTCGCGGTGGTGGGACTACGCCGCCGTCTACTACAAGTTCGGCTTCCTTGACTGGGGACTGGTTGAAGCAATCACGGTGCCCGACAACGGCGTGTGGCGACGCGACGTCTTGTGGGATGCGACTGCCGCCGGATGGTCCAGCGTCGGTGAATCGAACATTCAGGCGACGGTCGCCATCTTCAAGAGCAGCGGCTACACGGCCGATGCCTACCCTCCGAATGGCTACTGGTTCACGGCTCACGACGCCGACGCTTCGGCGGCGGCGGCGCCGGGTGAGATCGGTCGCAACACTACTGACGGTGGCTATACACACACGGTCTTCGTGGAGCAAGGCTCGGCAACCTGGTGACCGGGCTGCCCTTATGCCAGCCGTGCGCTGGACAGTGCCTACTTCCACTACAATCATAATGTCAATTTTGTCTCCATGGTCTGTGACAAGGTCAGCAAGGCCTACGACCGCATGGATCAGGACTACAACTTTGCAGGTTACCCGAGCATGTTTCTTGACGGTGGCGACGAAGTGTTCGTCGGCGGTCCCTCGACCGCGACGCCGGTTCGCAATGCCATCAATGCTTGTGGCGCCCGCGCCGTCGATCCCCTCGACATGATCGTGGCCACCGATTGGCTCGGCAATCGCAAGATGAAGGTCCGCGTCAAGATCGGTAACGGTGTACCCGCCAACACCGCCCCACCGGTGCCATCGGCGCCGACGGGTCCGACCACCTTCGCGCCTAATCAGCCGCAGAACTTCACCGCAGCCCTCGCCGAACCCGATGCCGACAGTCTTCTAATTCAGTTCGACTTCGGCGACGGCGGCGTGACCGATTGGCTGGGACCTTATGCTTCGGGCGGCGATGCCATTATGGCTCACACGTATCAGGCCGCCGGCAACTACGAAATCACGTTCCGCGTCAACGACCGCTACGGCGAGATCACTGACTGGTCGCCGACCCTGGCCGTCGAGGTCCGCTGCTGTATCGGATTCACCGGCAATACCAACGGCGACGCCGGCGGTGCGGTCGATCTGTCCGACCTTATCTATCTGGTGAACTACCTCTTCCTCGGTGGTCCTGCACCGCTGTGCGATGCCGGAGCAAACATTAACGGTGATGTCGGCTGTGCGATCGACTTGTCGGACCTCATCTACCTCGTGAACTACCTGTTCCTTGGTGGTCCGGCGCCGGCCGCTTGTGACGTGAGCTGCGAATAACGCAGAGCCGGAACAGATGTCCACAGTGAGAGCGGAGCTTATAGCTCCGCTCTTTTTCTTGCCCCCCCCACACAAGATGACGTCCCGTACCGGAAGTGAACTCGCTTGCCCGGGTGATGTCAGTTTTACCTGGAGGCAACCCGTTCAAACATGGACTAAGAGCTTGACAATAACCGCACCGAGGTGTATGTTTCAAGGGTAGGCGAATTCTCTTCTTTTGTAGTTCTTACACATAGTCAGTTTCAGCGCATTCGGTTGGTAGCGGGCGACATCCGGGGCGACACACTACTGGTACATTCTCCGACATCAACCTGAAAAAGCGTTGTAGTCGAATCACCTTTTTCTGGAGGATGTACCATGGTCCCACGCTTAAGGGCACTAGGTGTGGTATTGCTGATTCTGTTCACCCTGTCCCCGCTTGTTCATGCGACGGTCCACAACATCAACATCGGCAACTTCTTCTACTCGCCAACCGGTACCGTCGTGAACTACGGTGATACCGTACAATGGACACTGGTGGGCGGCACTCATACGACGACCTCCGATGCGACCTCGCGGAAGTACTGGGATTCCGGGACGATGAGCACCATCGGCGCCACCTACACGATCGTCATTACACCGCTTGACGGACCCGGTCCGTTCCCATATCACTGCACTTTTCATCCGTCGATGGTCGACACGATCTTTGTCCTGACACCGTATCCAAACAGCCTTGTAAACCCACTGTTTGGAGTTGGCACGGATCAGAATAATGCTTCGATAGCCATCAGTGAGACCGTTCCGGGGGAGGTCTATTCAACCTATACCGAATTCGTCGTACCGCTGGCGAACAATCCTTCCGCAATAGGCTGGAGCTGGTCGCCAAGCGGCGGAGCAATCGGAACCTGGACCAATGCAATCAAACCACCCGATGCGGGATTCAGTGAAGAATGGAATTCCTGGATCTCGGCAGTCGCACCTCCGACCAGTTCGTACATCATGGTTGGATCACAACGCGCAGGTCCGCCGTGGGCGCCGGTACCCAACGCGATCGTGGCAAACATGTCGGTCGGCGGAGGGGCCGGGTTCGGTGTTGGCGCCCCTATCATGACCAATGCCCCGGGCTTCACCTGGCTTGACTACCCGGTCATCGAAGTTGACGACATCGCGCTCGTACCGATTCCAGGTGAGACACACGCAATCTGGACGGAGTATACCGACGCCAGCGGTGGTGACTCCGACGGCAACGGCAACCCGTACGATGATCCGGGTGATACATGGTCTTTATGGACCGCATCGACGAATACACTCGGTCTGCCCGGCGCCTCACCAGTCTACCCCGCTTTCTCGGCGCCATTTCCCATCATTATGGGACTGCCTGTCTTTCCCAACTCAATGGGATCACACCGCGGGGCGGTCGACGTTCTCGATGCCCCCAACATGCTGTTTGCCCCCGGAGCGGTCTATGTCGCGTTCCGTGATCTGATCGGCGGCGTAGTGCTGGTCGATGCCAACCCTGCTCCCGGAGCCGGCGGCCTCTGGGGCGCTATCGGCGGAGGCGGACCGATCATAGCGGTTCCGGCGCCGCCTATCCCGAATGTAATCTTGCCGGGTATTACGGCCTCCAACAATGTGACGATCGCCACACAGATTCATCCGGTCTGTCCCGGCGCCGTGTTTATCGCCTGGGATATGCCCACCGGTGCCGACGCCGATATCTTCTTCTCGTCGAGTTTCGACGGCGGTTTGACCTGGGGCGCACCAGTGCGTGTGAATCAGGATCCTATCGGTAATGGGCTCGATCAGTGGGCGCCTCACATGCGCACCGATCCCAATACCGGACAGATCATCATCACCTACTTCGATCGTCGCAACGACCCTGCCGGCAATGCGCTGATCGAAGTGTGGGCGTCGGTTTCGTCCGACTGCGGTGTCACCTGGACCGATGCCCTCGTTTCCGACCCGGGGCCGTTCCCGCCGGTATCACTGACGCCCATGCCCCTCGCCCCGTACATCGGGGACTACCTCGGTACCGACATGCATCCGGCGCAGGGACCGGCGTTTGCCTGGAATGATGGTCGCAACGGTGCGGACCAGGACATCTTCTTCAGCGGTCTGTTCCGTCTGGACACCGATGGCGATGGCATTCCCGACGACGTCGACAACTGCCCGCTTGTCTTCAACCCGGGTCAGGTTGACGGCGACGGCGATCTCTTCGGCGCAGCCTGTGACTGCAACGATGCCAACAATGCTATCTATCCCGGGGCGCCGGAGATTCCGAACGACGGTATCGATCAGGATTGCAATGGCGTCGACGCGGTGCTGTGCTACCGCGATCTTGACGGCGATACGTTTGGTGACATGCTTGATCCCGGCACGATCGACACCAGCGGCATCTGCGGACCGGCCTCATCGCCCAACAACCTCGACTGCAATGACGCCATCAACGGAATCAATCCGGCTGCCTTTGACGTACCGTTCGATGGTGTCGACCAGGACTGCAATGGCGTCGATGCTGTCGTCTGCTACGCCGACCTCGATATGGATATGTATGGTGACATTCTCGATCCCGGTATCTACACCGCGGCGGGTGTCTGTTCCGGCAGCACGGTCGCGAACAACGGTGACTGCGACGACTCCAATAACGCCGTGAACCCCGGGGCGACCGATATCTGCAACGGGGTTGACGATGACTGCAACGGCATCAGTGACGATCCCTTCCCGGATCCGGATGGCGACGGATGGGGCACGCCGTGCGACAATTGCCCGACCGCATTCAATCCACTCCAGGAAGACACCAATCACAACGGTATCGGAGATTCGTGCGAGACCGCGGTCTGCTGCACCAACCCGACCGGCAACATCAACAACGATCCCGCGGACAACGTCGACCTGTCGGACTTGATTTATCTCGTCAACTACCTGTTCCTTGGCGGACCGGCGCCTGCCTGTCCGGCCGAAGCGAACACCAACGGCGATGCGCTGTGCGCCGTCGATCTCTCGGATCTCATCTATCTGGTCAACTACCTGTTCCTTGGCGGAACGGCGCCCGCGAACTGCGTTCCGGGTTGCTGATCAGGGAACTCGATTCAGCCCGACGGGGCGAGCCGACTGGCTCGCCCCGTTTCGTTGTCGTGGCGCTTTATCGTTGACAACAACGCCCCACGAATACTATATTACAGTCGTCATAGTCCTTCCAGGGCATCTCCGAGGGCCGCTTCCGGTAAACCTCCATCGAATCACTCATCGGCGGCATCTTTCATGGCGCGTCAGCAGGGATCGCTTTTCAATACGCAATCGTATCAGGAGGTTTTTCCATGAAGGTATTCGCAGTTCGACTGGTGCTGGTCGCTGCGTGTGTGCTGGCCGGATCACACGACGCACGAGCTACCATCCACAACGTCTCCGTAGATAACAATTTCTTCTCTCCCGCCAGTGTAACCGTAAGTTACGGAGACACGGTCCGCTGGACACTAATCAACGGCGTCCATACGTCGACCTCGGACATTGCTTCTCGACGGTTCTGGGATTCCGGCACACTTAACGCTCCAGGACACACATACGACGTCGTCTTCACGCCGATGGATGGTCCCGGTCCCTTTCCCTACCACTGTATCTTCCATGCCGGCATGGTTGGGACAGTCCTCATCGACCACTCCTCCGGACCGGAACCGAACGCCGAGATTCCAACGGCCGCCGGGCCGTTTGTCGATGCCACGAATCCGGCAATTGCTATTCATGAGCGTGTGCCGGGAGAGCTGTATGCGGTTTTTACCGAGTTTCTCGTCGCCGGAGCTGCGGGGCCGTCGCAGGTTGGTTGGGGCTGGTCCTCGTCGGGTGGCCTCACCGGGACATGGTCAACCGCCCTAAAGGCTCCCGACTTCGCGTTCAACGAGGAATGGAATGCCTGGCTATCGGCGACTAATCCCGCTTTTGGCGGATTCGTCATGGTCAGTTCGCAGCGCGACTCCGGACCCTTCGGACCCGGTAACTGCGCCATTGTGGCCAATATCTCGACGGGCGGCGGGGCTCCGTTCGGTAATCCTACACCTCTTTCAACCAACAATCCGGGCCTCACCTGGCTTGACTACCCGGTCGTCGAAGTCGATGACAACCCGGCCAGTCCGGCGTTCGGTGACGCCTTGTTCGCCTGGGTCGAGTACACCGATGCCACCGGCGGCGACGCCGACGGTAACGGCAATCCATTCGATGATTTAGGCGACGTGTACACCATCAATTCGGCTTCCACAGCTATCGGCTCGGGTACTGCGCCGCCCTACCCTGGGACGACTGTTCCATTCTCGCACGTCATTGCATTGCCGGTCTATGCCGGCTCGATGGTCTCACACCGACCCGCGATTGACATCGCCGGTCCCAACAATCCTCTGTTGCCGCCCGGGGGAGCTTACGTAGCCTGGCTGGACGTCCTCGGAGGCGCGATTCTCGTCGACGCCTCCCCCACGCCCGGAGCCGGAGGTCCCTGGGGAGCGTTGACTGCGGGAGCCGGGCCGCTCGCGGTGCTTGGCTACATTCCGGTTCCGCCCACGATCGCGCCGGGAATTACCGGCACCAACACCGTGACCATAGCGTGCGACAACGCCCCGAACAGCCCGTGCCCGGGTGCCGTGTATCTCGCCTGGACCGATATGATCAATGGCGACATCGACATTATGTTCGCATCGAGTTTCGACGGCGGCCGCACCTGGAGTCTGCCGGTGCGCGTCAATCAGGATCCCATCGGCAACGGCCTCGATCAGTGGGCTCCGCACATGCGGGTCGATGAGTACTCGAGCGAGATCATCGTGGCGTACTACGACCGGCGCAATAATCCCGGCAACACCGATATCGAAGTGTGGGCTTCACACTCCAATGACTGCGGCCTGACCTGGACCGATTGCCTGCTGTCGGATCAGGGGCCTACTCCGAGCATCTCCAACACCCCCTTCCCCACCGCCGTGCACGTGGGCGATTATGTCTCGGTCGACCAGACCGCTGCACAGGGACCCGCCTATGTCTGGAACGACGCCCGGCAGAATGCTGACCAGACCGTTTACATGGGAAGCCATACGAACTGCTGCAAGGGACTGGCAGGAAACGTCAACGGCGTCGGTGGCATCGATTTGTCCGATCTGATCTATCTGGTGAACTACCTCTTTGGAGGCGGTCCGCCGCCTCCCTGTCCGTCGTCGGCAAACATCAATGGGACGGGTGGCGTCGATCTCTCCGACCTGATCTATCTGGTCAACTACTTGTTCAGCGGTGGCCCTGCGCCTGCCAGGTGCGACCCTCGCTGCTAAGCAGGTCTCCCGCGCAAAAGAGAGGGCCGGCTGATTGCTCAGCCGGCCCCAATCCTCTGTGCGAGGATTCCCGGGAAGGGTCTTTTTAGATCTTCTGAAGCTCAGTCTCGAACTGACTCACCAATTCATCCAGTTGCGATACGACCGCCTGAATCGTCTCCCTCCTGGAGAGATCAACACCGGCCGCCTGAAGCTGATTCATCGGGTAGTCGCTCCCACCCGACCGTAACAGCGCCAGATAGCGCTTTACCGCCGCTTCACGAACATCCTTGTCGGATGACTGGATCTCCTTGACCAGCTTCGCCGACGACGCGAAACAGGTCGCATACTTGTACACGTAGTACGGTGAACCGTAGAAATGTGAGATCCGGGACCAGGTCGCGCCGTAGAGGTCATCGAGCTCGACAGCGTCGCCATAGTACTCCGTCAGCAGCGAGAAGTAGAGCTGCTTGAGCGCCTCGGCCGTGATTGGCCTGCCCTCTTCGGCCATCTTGTGCGCCTGCCATTCGAAGTCGGCGAACATTACCTGGGTATAGAACGTACCCAGAATATTCTCGATCGAGTGCTGCAGCAGCGCGACACGCTCCTTCGGATCGGTCGTCCGCTCCATCATATAGTCGAGAAAGAGGGCTTCATTAAGCGTCGATGCCACTTCGGCGACGAAAATCGTGTAGCTCGCCGTGGCAAACGGCTGCGACTCATCGGACAGCTGCGTATGCATACAATGGCCGACCTCGTGAGCCACCGTAAACACATTATCGAGCGTTCCATTGAAATTCAGCAGGAGGTACGGATGGACACCGTAGACGCCGGCCGAATACGCACCACTCGACTTCCCTTCGTTCTCGTAGACATCGATCCACCGGTCAGTGAAGATCTTCTTCATCTTCGCCTGATACTCCTTGCCCAGCGGTGCGACCGAGGCAATGATGTCGTCGGTGATGTCGTCGTAATTGTAGGTCTTGTCGATATCCACCAGCGGGATGGAGCCGTCGTACAGGTGGTAGGTGTCAAGACCGAGCTTCTCCTTGCGAAGCTTCATATAGCGTCGCACCGGCGCCGTGCCTGCCTTCACCGTACTCATCAGGTTTTCGAATACCTCCGCGGGTACGTTGTCACCGAACAGCGCCGCATCGAGCGTCGATTCATAATTGCGCGCCTGCGCCATCGCCCAGTCACGCTGCACGATGCCGTTGTAGATCGACGCATACGTGTTGATATTGGCGTTGTACACTCCATAGTGCGCCTCGAACGCCTTGCGACGATCTTCCTGATTGCGATTGGTCGAGAGAATGTTGTAGTAGTTGCCCGGCGTCATGGTCACCGTCTCACCGCTGGAGAGCGTGACCTCGGGGAACTCGATATCTGAGGTCGAAAGCTCATCATGGATATTGCCGGGCGTACTGCTGAAGCGGCTGAAGTACGAGAGCAGTTTCTCCTGCTCCGGAGGAAGGACGTGCTCCTGTGAACGGTAGAGATCTTCGATGCCGAACGCGTACGGCGCCAGCTCAGGAGTCTTGTTCAGCCACCCCTTCATCGTATCCCACGAGATCGACAACAGTTCAGGGTTGAACCACGAGGTAGCGGAATTGAACTTGGCCAGCAGGATCTGCACCTCCTGCAGTTTCGCTGAAATCTCATTGTTGCGCGTATCCGTGTCGCGCATCAGTTGCGGATAGCGATAGACACGATAGAGCAGTATGCCGAGCTCGTCGCCCAGCTTGTAGGCTTTCAGTATCTGATCCGGACCCTGTGCCAGGGTACCTTCGAGCGCGGCATACTGATCCATCAGTTGCTCGAGCTGTGCCATCCCGGCGCGCCATTCATCCCAGGATGCGTAGATATCGGTGAAATCCCATTTGTATTTATCAGGGATAGAATCCCGGTCCAGACCATACGGACCGGCGAAGAGCACGCTCGACCCGAAAAGCACAAGAGCGAGCGCAAGAATGAACGATTGAACGATTGAACGTTGGCGAAGGTTACGCATAGATGACCCTTCCTCTTGTTGCGGAGCTATCAATCCCGGGACGTGAGACGACGCTGAACGTCCCCGCACAATACTTTTGCTATCTACGCACCGGACCATCAGTTAGTTTCATGTAATGACGTTGCCGCCACTGTCGCTCGCCGGGACGACGCAGATTCTGCTTGTTGTTGACGATGGAAAACTCGTTATTCCGGCCCGACGGACACACAAATGCGACATTGACCAGATATCTATCACTTCCGATCGAAAGGATTCTCGCGTATGGCCGACAAGTTCATCTTCACCATGTTGCGGCTCAACAAGTTCTATGGCCAGAAACAGGTCCTCAAAGAGATCAATCTGAGCTTCTTCCCCGGCGCCAAGATCGGCATCGTGGGCGAAAACGGAGCCGGAAAATCGACCGTGCTTCGCATCATGGCCGGACTAGACGATGAATTTCAGGGACACGCGGTAATCACACCCGGCTACAAGGCCGGTATGGTCAAACAGGATCCGGAACTCGACGAAACCCTCACCGTCCGTCAGACTATCGAACAGGCCTTCTCCGACACCAAGAAGCTGCTGGACGAATATAACGACATCACGGCCCGTATGGCCGAGCCGATGTCCGACGACGAGATGCAGGCGGCCATGGATCGCATGGGCGAGCTTCAGGACAAACTTGATGCCACTAATGCCTGGGAATTGGATCGCACTCTCGAAATCGCTTCCGATGCGCTCTGTCTGCCCGGTGACGACCAGGTCGTATCTACTCTGTCGGGCGGTGAAAAGCGGCGCGTCGCACTGTGCAAAATCCTCCTTGAACAACCGGATCTGCTTCTGCTCGACGAGCCCACCAACCATCTCGATGCGGAGACGATCGAATGGCTCGAAGAGCAACTGCGCGATTATCCGGGAACCGTCATTGTCGTCACGCACGACCGCTACTTCCTCGACAACATAACGCGCTGGATCCTGGAACTGGAAAACTGTTACGGCATACCCTGGGAAGGCAACTACAGCTCCTGGCTCGAGCAAAAACTCTCCGTGCTCGCCCAGCAGGAGAAGAAAGATAGTCCCCGTGGCAAGCAGCTGTCGCGCGAACTGGCGTTTATCAAGATGTCCAACAAGGATCGCCACGACCTCACCCGTGCCCGCATGGCCGACTACGAAAAGCTGGTGGCGAAAGAGACCGCCGGAAAAGACGCTGCGTCGGTGATCCAGATCGCTCCCGGACCGGAGCTCGGCGCTCAGGTCATCGATTTCGAAGGCGTCTCCAAATCGTTTGGTGGGTCTCCCCTTTTCACCGACGTTTCGTTTAAAGTGCCTCGTTCCGCGGTGGTCGGTTTGATCGGCCCCAACGGCACCGGCAAAACGACCATGCTTCGCCTCATCACCGGCCAGGAAAAACCCGATACCGGAACCGTCACGCTGGGTTCCTCCGTTTCCCTTTCCTATGTCGATCAGGAACGGGCATCACTCAATCCCCAGCGGCCGCTGATCGAAGAAATCGGTGAAGGTCTCGAAGAGCTTCATTTCGGCAAACGAACCATACCCCTTCGACAGTACATGTCCCAGTTCGGTTTCCGCGGTCCCGATCAACAGAAAACCGTTGGTATGCTCTCCGGCGGCGAAATGAACCGCTGTAATCTCGCCAAGATTCTGAAGGTCGGCGGCAACGTCCTGCTCATGGACGAGCCCACCAATGACCTGGATGTCAACACCCTCCGGATGCTCGAAGAAGCCATCCTTAATTTTGCCGGCTGCGCGCTGGTAATTAGTCACGACCGCTTCTTCCTCGACAGAATCTGTACACACCTGCTCGTCTTCGAAGGAGAAGGCGCCGTGCGCTGGTTTGAGGGCAACTTCGGACAATACGAAGCCTGGCGGGTCAAGGAATTCGGCGGCAGTCCGTTCGAGAACCGGCGTAACCGCTATCGCAAGCTTGTTGCCGGGTAAGGCCGTCGACAAACCCCACCCTTCATCTCTGTTTTCCTTGGATAATGGGGTCTTTTAGCTATATTATCTTGATTGCACGGCGAGCGGGCGACGTGCGTCACTAGTGTGTATGGCGAGGGGATATAGTACGGCATCGCCGGATGCCACCCATCTCGTCGATTGTGTCGGTATCATGGCTTATGGAGGGTCTATCGGTGAAACAGCTACTTATACTCGCCTGTTGTCTACTCGTTTTCTCCCCGGCGCTTATCGCCGATGACATCTATCGCGTCTATGTCTCCAGTGACAGCGACGCCAAGGATCTGAACGCCATCGGGGTGCAGCCGCTCGCCGCGCTTACCGACGGTTACCTCGTGCTGGCCGATCAGGACGCCTCTCGGGCCCTCAGCCAAAGCGGCCTGGAGACACAACTGCTCGGTGTCGGCTTCACACTGGAAAATCTGGCGCTGGACATGCGGAGAGATCGAGTTAATACCGAAAAGTACCCGCTCATCTGTGAAGTTGACGGCATTCGTCTCTACCGGGTCAATCTCGATGATCCTTCATTGGCCGGGAAGTTCATCGAACTCAGGCGGCCGAACCCGGCGCGGATTGAGATTCGCTACATCGACCGCAATCGTTTCGGTTCGATTCCCACCCTCAAGTCGCCTCGCTCGATGACCCTCTCGTTGGACAGTCTGATCGGCCGCATCTCTGAGGATACGCTCAACGCCCACCTGCACTATTTGGAAAGTCTCAGACGCGTGGCCGGCTCCTCCGGTTTCTATACGGCGCGCTGGTGGGCCTACAACCAGTTCAACAACTATGGGTATGATTCGCTTTTCTTCCAGCCATTCACGGCCAGCATCTACGGTACGCCGACCGCCTGTTATAACGTCATCGCAACCAAGGTCGGAACGACCTTCCCGAATCACTACGTAATCGTCGGGGCTCACCTTGATGCCGTCCCCGGCTCGCCGGGCGCCGATGACAACGGCACCGGCGCGATGGCCGTCCTTGAGATCGCGCGGGCGCTCGCCGACGTGCCGACCGAGATGACCATGATATTCGCTCTGTTTGATGCCGAGGAGTTTGGGCTGTACGGCTCGGAATACTATGCCGCCCAGGCGGCGGCGCGAGGTGATACCGTCGTTTATATGCTCAACATGGACATGATCGGCCACTACCAGAATTCTAATCAGGCTAACCTCTATCACGGTCCACTTACCGATTTCTGTGAACTATGGATCGGTCTGGCCGATTCCCTGGTGGGTATCTCCGGTGAGCTGGCCGGATCATCGGCCTATTCAGACCATTATCCCTTCCAGCTCGAAGGCTGGGAGGTGACGTTTGTCGCCGAGTACAACTTCTCTTCCGTGTATCACTCACCGTACGACAGCACCAGCTACATCAATTTCGACTATTTCCATCGCATGACCCAGGCCTGCGCCGCCACCGCCTATTACGTCAGCGAACAGGCCGGATGGATGTCGTTCTCGTCTGATGTGAACGTCGGCTGGGTACCGTTCGATGTAAACTTCAGCGGCAGTACCCAGTTCGATGCCCAGTCGTGGGCGTGGTCGTTCGGGGATGGTGACTCGGCCTGGGTGCAATCACCGGCACATGAGTACACTGACCCCGGGCTATATACCGTCGCCATGCAGGTAAGCACCGGCGACGCCACGCGCGAATTGGCGAAACCGAACTATATCGTCGCCCTGGCTGATTCCATGCTTGGTCCGGCCCTTCTGAATGTGTCCGGCGGTACGACCGTCGGTGTAGACGTCTATGCCCGGAATACGGTCCCCGTGAACTATTTCGAGGTTCCGGTCGAGTACACCGGTACCCTGGGCGCGGTGTTTGACTCAGCCACGTTGGTCGGGACACGGGCGGAGCACATGTCAGGCCCCGCATGGCTCCACTGGGATCCGGGACACTACCGCAAGACCGTGGTCGTCCAGGCGATCGACAACAACCCGGTCAATTTCCTGCCGGCCGGAGAGGGATTACTGATTCGACTCTACTTCTCTATCCCATCCGATGCGGACCTTGGGCAGTCTACCACGGTTAATCTGGGTGGGTATACGACTCATCTCCCCCTGTTCCGATGGAAGGACCTGCAGTACAATCCCAGATCTGTGGCCACGCTTCTGTGGACCGGAGGTTGCTGCCTCGGAAACACCGGGAATTTAGACAACGATGCCAGCGGCGAGGTTGATCTCTCCGATCTCATCTACGGAGTCAACTACCTGTTCCTTGGCGGTCCCCAGCCTGTATGCTGGGCTGCCGCCAATGTCAATGGCGACCTGGAGTGCACCGTTGATCTCTCGGATCTGATCTATCTCGTCAACTACCTGTTCCTCGGCGGCCCGCCCCCCGCCGCCTGTATCGGGGACTGTGAGAGTTAGAACAAAACGTCCTGAGCCCGTCGATTTGAATGGGGATTGCCGTCCGGCAATCCCCGTTTTCGTAAAGTTTGCGATGCGCCGTCACAGAGGATAATCGTCTTGGATTCCTGCCGGTATGCCGTATATTATTGACAACTAGCTCCATAAACCCCAAGTCGTGCGTCACACGGGAGTACTTGGCTATGAGTCGTATCTACTGCATTCTTCTCGTCCTCACCCTATGCTGCGCCGCGTGGTCGAGCGGGCAGACCCCGCCTACTACGTTCGATCTTCGTAACTACAACGGCCACAACTACGTAACATCGGTGAAATCCCAGTCCGGCGGGACCTGCTGGACCCACGGCGCAATGGCCGCCATGGAAGGCAATCTGCTCATGACCGGTCTCTGGGCGGCCGCGGGCGAATCCGGAGAGCCTAATCTGGCAGAGTATCATCTCGACTGGTGGAATGGCTTCAACGATCATAACAATGATGATATAGATCCACCCGACGGTGCCGGTCTCGAGGTCCATCAGGGCGGCGACTACCGGGTCACCTCGGCCTACCTGAGCCGGGGCGAAGGCGCGGTCAGGGATATCGACGGCCAGAGCTACTTCTCGGCCCCCGATCGGACCGACACCAGCTACCACTATTACTACGCTCGAAACATCGAGTGGTACACCGTCGGCAGCAACCTGGAACGGATCAATCTAATCAAGCAAAAGGTCATGGATGAAGGCGTCATGGGGACCTGCATGTGCTACGATGGCTCCTTCATCAACTACAACTACGTCCATTACCAGCCGCCAAGCAGCACTCTTGACCCGAATCATGCGATCGCGATTGTGGGCTGGGATGACAACAAGGACACGCAGGCCTCTCAGAACGGCGCCTGGCTCTGCAAGAACAGCTGGGGCAGTTCCTGGGGATTGAGTGGCTACTTCTGGATCTCCTACTACGACAAACACGCCGGCCATGATCCTGAAATGGGAGCCATCTCGTTCCAGGATGTCGAGCCGTTCGCATGGGACAAAGTGTACTACCATGACTACCACGGCTGGCGCGACACGAAGGTCGATGCCGTCGAAGCCTTCAACGCCTTCGTCGCCGACAACGGCGAGAAGCTCAGTGCGGTGAGCTTCTTCACGGCGGCCGACAGCGTTGACTACATCGTGAGGATCTACAACGACTTCGTGGACGGCGAATTGGAGAATGAAATCGGCTCCACCTCCGGGATGATCGAGTTCACCGGTTTTCACACCATCGACCTCGATCCCGCGGTCCATCTGACCGGCGGCGACGATTTCTATATCTATGTCTCACTTTCCAAGGGCGGTCACCCCTTTGACCGGACGTCCGATGTCCCCGTTCTCCTCGGCGCCAAGTATCGCACCATCGTGGAATCATCCGCTAACCCGGGCGAGAGCTTCTACCGCTGGGGCACGGAATGGGTCGATCTGACCACGTTCAACTCCACGGCCAATTTCTGCATCAAAGGTCTCGCCGACGAAATGTGCTCAATGGACGCCACCAACAACTTCGGTCCCGTCCCATTGGAAGTGCAGTTTGACGGCGCTGCGTTTGGATCCGCCGAATCCTGGTACTGGGATTTCGGTGACGGTGGCTCATCGGATCAGCAGTCCCCGACTCACACCTATACCGAGGCCGGCGCCTACGATGTCACCATGACCGTGACCATGGGGGGCGAAGAATACTCGAGCTTTGGTGAGAGCATCGTCATGGCCTTTGCTGACACGCTCTCCGCAACCGAAGTCTCCGGCGTTCCCGGTCAGTCGGTCCGGGTAGACTTCGTCCTGGCCAACCACATCCCGGTGAGATCCCTGACTATCCCGATCAACTGGGCGGGTGATTTGAACCTGTCTATCGATTCCTTCAGCACGGCCGGATGTCGTACGGATGACTGCACCTACCAGCAGTGGATTCATTGGGATGGCGGTCACTATCGGGCAACGTATTTTATCGATATGGTCACGAAGGAACCCGACGGGATGTTGCCGGTCGGTGACGGTCCTGTGTTCACGGTCTATTTCAAGATACCGCCAGGTGCGCCGTCGGGCAGCAACCCGATCGATGTCGGTGGCTATCTCCCGGATCACTTCCCGCTGATCGAGGTCGAAGCCGGCAGCTTCGAGCCGGCGGATATCGCCGGTGCGGTCGTCACCGGTCTGGGCTGCTGTGTCGGCTCTACCGGAAACACCAATGGAGATGTAGGAGACACGGTAGATCTGTCCGATCTTATCTACCTGGTTAACTATCTCTTCCTGGGTGGACCGGCGCCGGTATGTACGGCGGAAGCCAATACCAACGGTGATATCGGCTGTGAAGTCGATTTGTCGGACCTCGTCTACCTGGTCAACTATCTCTTCCTGGGTGGACCGGCGCCGACAGCCTGCGATCCGAACTGCGAATAAGCACGTCCGTTAGCTTAAGCTGCGACGGGGACGACCTCAATTGGTCGTCCCCGTCTTTCTTGTCCAATATCCTACTCGTTGACAAATGCGGACTATGTTGTATATTTTAGCACTGAGGTTTTTGGGCGTGGACAATTCACAGGGCGATTGCACTGGCTCTTCATTCTTGGCGATTACCCTCCCGAGCACCCAGATCGTTTAGAACAACTGATTCAGGACAACCGGTCCTGATTTCCGATAGCAAGACAAGCATTGATTCACGTCTTCATTGGAGGTTCATATGATCAGGGCGTATCTGCGTATTCTCTGCATTGCGCTTGCGGTTGGTATGCTTCTCACCGCCGCCGGCTTCGCCGTCGAGAGAACGATGACGGCGACTTCTTCGACCATCGACCAGAAAGCACCACCGTCCGGCGAAGCCGCACCGGCGGATCAGGGAGTAACCAAACAGGGCGGCGACACGGTGAACGATGCCGTGGCGATCACCTCGCTCCCGTTTTCCGGCACCGGTACGACAACCGGTTACACCAACGACTACGATGAGGTCTGTACGTACACCGGCTCGACCGCACCGGATGTCGTCTATTCGTACAGCCCGGCAACGGCGGAGTGGATCGACCTCTCGCTCTGCCAATCGCTGTACGACACCAAGCTGTACATCTACGAAAACACTGTCACGGCAGGCTCGCCGTACGCCTGTAATGACGATGCCTGCGGTTCCGATGGTTACAAATCCCAGCTGACCGGTATCTTCGTCTCACCGGGCAATACGTACTACATCGTGGTCGACGGCTACGGCACTGAATCCGGAACCTACTTCCTTGACATCGCAGCGGGCGATCCCCCGCCGGATTACTGTCCGGTCGACACGACCATCTTTGGCCAGTCTACGCATGTTCCCGAGTTCGCGGGATGGTCGGCCGGTGTGAGTGACGTCGGTTTTAACAGCGGTCCCTTGCTTCGATATGAGAACTTCTCGGGACTGGCTGCTGATATTGAAGGCCTTCACTTCTGGGCTCTCAGCGCCTACAACGACGGGGTGAACTGGTCCGAGTGCGACGAGACCCCGCGCGACCTCCAGATCATCTTCTACGAGGACGACGCCGGCGCACCGGGTACCGATGTTGCCACGTTCGACGTTACCGTATCGGGCACCCCGACTTCTTTCCTCTTCTCCGGATTTACTCTGGACGAATACCGAGTCGATCTCACGACTCCCGTTACACTAACGGACGGCTGGGTATCGATTCAGGGGACCGATGCCTCAACGTGCTGGTTCCTGTGGATGAGCGGCTATGGTTTGGACGGCGCTCATCTGCTGCTTTCCACCGACGGGCTGTCTGTTGAGGCCGGTGACCTCTCTCTCTGCCTGCTCGGATCTATGGGCGAGCCGATCGGCGCCTGCTGCTTCCCGCTCGGTGGATGCTCACAGATGACCGAAGCGGACTGCCAGGCCCAGGGTGGCCTCTATGCGGGTGACGACGTACCGTGCGATCCGGATCCCTGTCCGTGCTGTATCGGTTTCACCGGAAACATCAACAACGATCCTGGTGGCGCTGTTGATCTGTCCGATCTCATTGCTTACGTGGATTGGCTGTTTAACTTCGGCGCCGAGCCCCCATGTCTGGCCGCCTGTAACACCAACGGCAGCTCCGACTGCATCGTTGACCTGTCGGATCTCATCTATCTGGTCAACTACCTCTTCCTCAGTGGACCGGCTCCGGCTCCGTGTAACCCAAGCTGTGAATAGACAGATATAGGGCGTCGATAAAACGAAACGGGGATTCTGCTTTTAGCAGATCCCCGTTTCTCGTGGCTCGAGAGATCACTTATCTGTTCTGTTTCGGTTTACCACGCCGGCGACGCGGCCGCCCGGATTGCATCGGTCTGTCGTCACTCTCCGTCGGTCCCTTTTCCGGCGGAACGGGCTCTTCGGGAGGTACGGGAGGAGCGTGCAGTGTCTGCTGATAGTAGTCGTCGAGCATCATCGCCAGCAGTGCCTGACCCTCGTCGGACTCGTGCAGGAATCGGGTGAGAGGCAGGAACCGTCGCATCCGTTCGGCCTGGAGTTTGTCTCGATCACGAAGGCGAGATTCCAGCAGGGCCGTCAGGCGCTCCGCGACCACCCGCTCCACATCCTCATCGGCCGGCAACTCCCGTTGCTGCAAATCAATCGAGAAGCGTCGACCGATTCTCATCAGCTCTGACTGCTCCTGCCCCGAGACCAGCGTGATCGCCTCGCCGGTCGCACCGGCGCGGCCCGTTCGCCCTGCCCGATGAATGTACGATTCCGGATCCTCGGGCGGCTCATACTGAATGACGTGAGACAACTCATGAATATCGATTCCCCGGGCCGCCAGATCGGTGGCAACGAGAAAACGAAGCTGACCTTTGCGAAGCCGCTCCAGCAGCTTTTCTCTGGAACGCTGCTTCAGGTCTGCCGAAAGCTCATCCGCATCATAGCCGAATCGCTGGAGGACGGTATTGACATAATGGACTTGCGCCTTGGTGTTGCAGAAGATGATGGCCGACGCCGGATTGACGAGTTCGATTATCCGCACCAGACAGCGATCCTTCTCCATCGGCGGTGTGATATAGTAGCTGTGTTCCGTTTCCGCGACATGCACGTGGTCTTTGCTCAGACTCAGCAGTTCGGGCTTGCTCAGGAACTGCCGCGCCAGTCTTAGTACCTGCGACGGGAAGGTCGCTGAGAACATGTATCCGTTTATCTTGTGCCGATCGGGTAGGAACTCCTGAATCCGTTTCATATCCGGATAGAAGCCCATCGAAAGCATCCGGTCGGCCTCGTCAAACACCAGAATCTTGAGCCCATTCAGAGAGAGCGTCCTCCGAATGAGATGATCGAGTATACGCCCGGGCGTACCAACTACGATCTGAGCCCCCTCCTGGAAGGCTTTCAGCTGGGGGCCGTACCCGACCCCGCCGTACACCGACGCCACCCGCACGCCGGAATTCCCCGCCAGCGTCTTTGCATCCGAGCTTACCTGCGATGCCAGTTCCCGCGTCGGAACGAGGACCAGCGCCTGCGTCGCGATGTTCGAAGCGTCGATCCGCTCAATGATAGGCAGTACAAACGCACCGGTCTTGCCGCTGCCGGTTCTCGACTGACACATGAGATCTCGCTTGTGGAGCACGTAAGGAATAGCGCGCGCCTGCACCGGCATGAGTTCGGACCACCCGGCGCGGGCCGCCGCTTCCTTCATACGCGAAGAAAGCTCGTCTAAGCAAGTCTCGGGAAGTCTGTCCTGGGGTTCAATGATGTGTTGTCCGTCGGCTGTCACGTTTGGGATTGCCCCTCCTGAAGTTGTAGTCGGCGATTCAATATCCTCTTTTCCGGGCAGGAGCCTGCACGGCGCCCTTAACTGTTTGCCCGAAGCAATAATACGGTACCATAAGCAGTCTGTACAGACCTAAATGTGGATTCTGGACCACCTCCCGGTTGCGCCGCGCGCGATTTTTCGTATTTTGGCTCCGAACCTACCCGCATCGCAAGAGGACTCGATGGAAACCGTGTTTGCCGAACGTATCGCACAAGAACTTGCTATCGCCCCCCGGCAGGTCACTGCAGTCGTGCGACTGCTCGACGATGACGCTACCGTGCCGTTTATCGCCCGTTACCGCAAAGAGATGACCGGCAGCCTCGATGAGGTCGCAATCACCGCTATCCGCGACCGAATTACTCAGCTTCGGGAACTGGAGAAGCGCCGCACAGCCATACTGGAGTCCCTCGAAGAACGGGAGCTGTTGACCGACGACCTCCGCGCGAAAATAGCCGCTGCCGCTACGATGGCTGCGTTAGAGGACATTTACCTCCCCTATCGTCCCAAACGCCGCACCAGAGCGACCATCGCCCGAGAAAAGGGCCTTGAACCGCTGGCGGAGGCGCTCTTCGCTCAGGACGGTGTGGATCCGTTCCAGGAGGCCCGCGCATTCGTTGATATCGAAAAGGGCGTAGAGACGGTCGATGACGCGTTGTCCGGAGCGCGTGACATTATCGCCGAGTGGGTCAACGAAAATGCCGAGGCTCGAGGGAAGCTGCGAAGCCTCTTCGCTTCCCAGGGCATTCTGTATTCGAAAGTTCTCTCCGGCAAGGAACAGGAAGGGGCCAAGTACGCGGATTACTTCGACTGGGAGGAGCCTGTTGCAACTGTCCCCTCCCATCGAATTCTCGCTATGCGACGAGGCGAGACTGAGGGCTTCCTGAGTCTCAAGATCGCTCCTCCCGAGCAGATAGCGTTGGACATACTCCGGGAGATGTTTGTCACTGGTGCCGGCGCCGATTCGGAACAGGTACATTCGGCCGTTGTGGATGGCTACAAACGACTCATGGCGCCCGCCATGGAGACAGAAATCCGGTCCGAAACCAAATTACGCGCGGACGAAGAAGCTATCCGGGTGTTTGCCGAGAACCTCCGGGAGTTGCTCATGTCTCCGCCCCTGGGACGCAAGCGCCTGCTGGCCATTGACCCCGGATTCCGCACCGGTTGCAAGGTCGTTTGTCTCGACCGACAAGGCAAACTCGAACACCACACCGCCATTTTCCCCCACACCGGCGAGAAGAGTCGCCGGGAAGCCGCGGTCGAAATCAAGGCTCTCTGCGAACGATTCAAGACCAACGTTATCGCCGTCGGTAACGGCACCGCCAGTCGTGAAACCATCGCTTTCCTGAAAGAGATTAACCTGCCGGATCACATATCGATAGAGATGGTAAACGAATCCGGCGCGTCGATCTACTCCGCCTCCGAAGTGGCTCGCAGGGAGTTCCCGAGCCACGACGTCACCGTCCGCGGCGCCGTCTCGATCGGCAGGCGCCTGCTCGATCCCCTCGCCGAATTGGTCAAAATCGATCCCAAGTCGATCGGAGTCGGTCAGTATCAGCACGATGTCGACCAGGGGCAACTTCGTCAGGGACTTGATGACACTGTAATGAGCTGCGTCAACTCGGTCGGGGTCGAGATCAACACCGCCAGCTCCGAGCTGCTGACCTATGTTTCGGGTCTCGGACCGTCGCTCGCTTCCAACATCGTCACCTACCGGGAGACCAACGGTCCATTCTCGACACGCACCGAACTGAAAAAGGTCCCAAGACTCGGTCCAAAAGCGTTTGAGCAGGCGGCCGGATTCCTCCGAATTGCCGAAAGCAAGCACCCGCTTGACCGAAGCGCTGTTCACCCCGAAAGCTACCCGGTGGTCGAAAAGATGGCTGCCGACCTGGGCTGTACCGTCACCCAGCTCATGCAGGACGAGCAACTTCGAAGCAAGATTAACCTCAAGAACTACGTCACCGAGAAAGTCGGCATGCCGACCCTTCAGGACATAATGGCCGAGTTAGCCCGTCCCGGCAGAGATCCCCGGGCTGAGTACGAGTCCTTCACTTTTGATGATTCGGTCAGTTCTATGGAAGACGTGAAAGTCGGAATGGTCCTCCCGGGTGTCGTCACCAATGTCACGGCGTTCGGCGCATTTGTCGATATCGGCGTTCACCAGGACGGTCTGGTCCATATCAGCGAACTGGCGGATCGCTTCGTCAAAGATCCGGGTGAGATCGTGAAACCCCAGCAAAAGGTCACGGTGACCGTGCTCACGGTAGATATCCCCCGCAAGCGAATCGGTCTGTCGATGCGCCGGGATCGTGCCAACTAACAAATCATCAAATACTTACGAGGATTAGTGAAAGCACTACGAGAACTATGACCGCGATGTCTTTCGGTCGAAGTGTTTCTCGAAAAATCAGTGCTCCACCGACATTGATAGTCAGGATAGTGCCGGCGCCAAAGACCGGAAAGGCCACCGCCGCCGGTATCCCTTCCAGTGCCAAAATGAGGAAGTACGAAGAGAAGTAGTTTGGAATCCCCACCGCCAGACCGGTCAGCCAGTCCTTTCCGGTGACCACCTGGCGCCGTCGAACCGTGACCATCAGGCTCAGAAGCAACGCCACGAAAAACGTGGTCAGCAGGAAGGCGTCCTTGAGGTCGACAATTCCGTACTTTTGGAAAACCTTGTTGCTGAACTCAGCCAATCCTGCAAAAACGAACAACAGGATCAGCGACGTTCTGAGGCCCTGCCAGCGGTTGCGGCGAGTGGGCCAGTTTACCAGAAAGATTGAGAACACCGCGATCGCCATCCCCAGCCATTGCAGTCCGGTCGGATATTCCCGCCACAAAGCCAGCGAGAGCGCCATCGGAACCAGTATCCCCAGTTTCGCAAAGGCTCCTGATAGTCCGACACCTTCCTCCTTGACGCTTTTCTGGTAGAAGACAAACGCCAGGAAGAAAATCGCACCCGCCGCCAGTCCGCAGATTACTGCCCAGACGAGTCCCGACGATGGGTCCTCGATAGGTTTCCCGGACATCAGTGTCTCGATAATCCCCTCCAGGCTGCTTCCCACTGCCGGTTTGGTCGAGACCAGGCCACCTCGGTTCCAGATCAGCAAACCGCTTGTCAAACAGGCCGCCAGGTAGTTGACGCTGGTGACGGCATAGCGGTTGAGCCCCCTGCTTTCGCTGTACTTAAAGATCAGAGCGATAGAGGACGAACACAGAATCGCTAGGAACAGGAAGCTCACGCCAGTACCTCGGTTTGCCGGAAAACATCGCTGGTCCCACAAAAAGGGTGAACACAACCCCGCCGTCAATTGAAACCGGTTCCTGCAACCGAGGAAACGTCGGCAGCGTTTAAATGATACAGACGTCTCTGTAAAGGTGAAATGGGCTTTCTCAATGACCGATTATAAGAATGGTATCGACAACGGTTTAGTATTTGACACCGGGGGCGGCGCCCGGCACATTGGAGACGTACTGGTGGATCGAATGCGGCCCCAATCCGAGGGCCTCGACATTCTACGGCATAGGGATGTGCATGAAAACTAGTTCACGATGGGGCGCCTTATTTCTTGTTGTATTGCTGACCTGTCAGGTCGCCTTCGGGGCCGAGCTGGCCGTTCCCGACCCCTTCCCCACCATCCAGAGCGCGATCGACAGCGCCCAGGCCGGCGACACCATTCTCCTCGCCCCGGGGACATACACCGGCGCCGGAAACGTTGACGTCGACTTCGCGGGCAAACAACTCGTCCTCAGGTCCTCGACCGGTCCGGATTCTACAATCATCGATTGCCAACAGGCCGTTGTTCGAGCGCTGTTTCTTCACAGCGCCGAAGACTCTGCTACCGTGATATCCGGCATTACCTTCGCCAACGGCGGCTCCCAGTACGGACTGGTCCATCTGCAGGGCGCCTCACCCAGGATCGAGAACTGTGTCTTTCGCGATTACTATTTTGATGGCCAGGGGACAGCCGTCCTCTGCGATAGTTCCGGAGCAGTTTTCGCAAACTGTCTATTCACCGACAATATTGTCGGCTGCTCCGCCTGCAAAAGCCCCGAGGAGCGCGCCAAACTTCCCACCTTTGTGGCCGGAGCGCTCAAAGTCCGGAACAGCTCGAACATTTCTATCATCAACTGCGAGTTCGACAACAATCTCTCGGATGCCGAGGGAGCCGGGGGGGCGATTTCGGTGAAAAACTCGCGGCTACAAATCGACAGTTCGTCGTTTAGCGGCAACATCGCCTCCGACGGCGGTGTTGGCGGAGCGACTCCCTTCGGTGGCGCCATAGCGGGATTCGACGCCGACTTGGCTATCGCGCGTAGTTCCTTCACCTCGAACCGCGCAACCGGCGGCGGCGGCGCCGTCTATGTAGACGACTCCTCGCACCTGACCATCGACTCCTGCACGTTCGAGGCGAACGAAGTTGACAACTATTATCGTGGTGGTGCGATACTTGCCGATTCATCGGTAATCGCCATCCACGCCAGCTCGTTTGTTGCAAACTCTGCCACCCAGGGCGGTGGTGTGTACTTCAGTCGGTCGACAGCCGTCGTGTCCAACTCTCTGATCGCCCACAATACGGCCGAAGAGCAGACCGAAGACGAGGCCGCCCGCGGCGGTGGCCTGGCTGTCGAAAGCTGTTCTCTTCTCCTCTCTCGCGTCACCATCAGTCACAATCGTGCGGCGCCATCGGGATTCGGCGAAACCGGACTCGGCGGTGGCCTCTACGCCGCAGGCAGCGCGGTGACCATAGATACATCGATCATATCATTTAGTGTACAGGGAGCGGGCGTCTATGCCCAGGATTCTGTCAGTCTGCCGTCCGTCTCCTGCTCGAACATCTTTGGCAACGCCGACGGTGACTGGATTGACGGTCTCGCGTCGCTGGCCGGAAACAACTTCAACTTTGAAGTGAATCCGTATTACTGCGATGCCGACGCCGACAACTTCTCGCTGTATGATGTCTCCTCGTGTGCAGATTCGCTCAGTCCCTGCGGCGCATTTGTCGGCGCTTTTGGTATCGGCTGCATCAACGAAGCGCCGGTGATCAACTCCGCCGATACGGTCGAAGCCTTCGAGAACCAGCCGTTTGTATTCCGCATTTCATTTGCCGACTCCTTCGCGCCGGACACGGCCGTATCGTACGACAGCATCCCGGCCTGGCTCACCGCCGATGGTGACAGTCTGTACGGTACTCCCGGATCTGACGATGTCGACACGTCGTTCACCGTGATTGTCTCCGACGGATTCCTGGATGATAGCGCGCGTATTGTGATCCTGATTGTTGCTACCAACGATCCGCCGCAACTGAATCAGGTGGCGCCCAAAGATGTCTTGGAAGGTGATTCTCTTGTCTTCGCCATCCAGGCGTCGGATCCCGATAGTCCGGTGCCGACGCTGGCGGCGGATTCCCTTCCCTATGGCGCCGCGTTTGCCGACAGCGGAAACGGGTTCGGGCGCTTTCGATGGGGGCCCGAGTACTGGCAGGCCGGACAGTATGAGGTGTACTTTCGTGCAACCGATGATTCCAGCGCCGTCGATACGATGATCGTCGCCATCACCGTCATCAACCGAAATGCGGCGCCGGAAGTCGCGACTATCTCCGACACGGCGATCCTAGAAGGAGACTCCCTTTTTTTCGTTGTGACGGCCGCTGATCCCGACAGCACAGCACCGGTGCTGTCGGTCGACTCCCTCCCGGACAGCGCCACCTTCGAAATTGACTCATCAGGAATAGGACACTTCTCCTGGTCGCCCGGTTATGACTCGCAGGGGGAGTACAACGTGTTCTTCATTGCGGTCGATGATTCCCTGACAGCCGATACCCAAATGGTCTCCATCTTCGTTCTGAATGTCAACCGCGCGCCGGTTCTCTTCCCACTGGACAGTCTCGCGGTTTTCGAGGGTGACACGATCTCACTGGCTGTCCTCGCGGCCGACCCCGACAGTTCTTCAGTATCAATTTCTGCGGATGGCCTGCCAACTGGTGCGACGTTTGTCGACTCGGGTAACGGCGCGGCTTCCCTCGATTGGATACCGGGTTATTCACAGCACGGAAGTTACGAACTACTTTTCTTCGTCACGGACGATTCTCTGGCTGCGGACACCCAATCGCTTTTCGTGTCGGTCGCTGATATCGAGGTCCCCCCTCTTATCGATTCGTTGGAGCCGGTACTCGCCTTTGAGGGAGACACCCTCGCTCTTCGCATAATTGCTGATGATCCTGACGGCCCCTTTCCTTCGCTTTTTGCCGAGAACCTGCCCGCCGGCTCCGCGTTCGAAGACAGCGCCAACGGATCTGGGCTGTTGTCGTGGATTATCGCCTACGGCGACACAGGAACGTATTCGGTGCGGTTTATCGCCGAGGACACTGTCTACGCCGACACCATGGATATCACAATGACGGTGCTGTCTCGCCTGCCCGAAGTGCGACGGGTTACCGTCGACGGCGTAGCCGCCAACCTGCACGTGCTTAGCGCGACGCCGGTCGCAGCCTGGGAGTACTTCGATACAGCCAATCATGCTCAGGTTTACTTCGAGATAGAGTTTGGCGACGACGCGGACTGGTCGATTGCCGAGCTGTGGAACCCTGACTCGCTCGAATCATCGGATACCGCTGTCGTCTACGGCGGCACGCCCCTTGTCGATGGCGGCCTGTACTTCGTGCGGGTGCGGTCCTTCAACGGCTTCTCGTGGTCCGCATGGTGGGAAACCCCTTTCCGGGTGAATACTCCGCCCCAGCCGCCGATTCCCCGCAGTCCAACCAACGGTGAGATTGTTAGCGCGGCGACGCCCTCTCTCTATGTGCTCCAGACAATCGATGAACAAGACGACTCCCTCTGGTATGACTTCGAGATGTATGCGGACGCGGCGCTGCTGGAGTTGATCGCCGATACTGCCGCCATCTTCGAACAGGGCGATTCCACAGGCTGGACTGTCGAACAGGATCTGCCCGAAAATGCAACCCTCTGGTGGCGAACGCGGGCGTTCGATGGCTACGAGTACGGGGATTGGTGCGACAGCCTTTCCTTCACGCTCGACCGAGAACCGAATGCACCCGGTGCGTTCACCTGCCTGAGTCCCCCGTCAGGTGCAGACTCAAACAAGATTCTGTACGACCTGCTGCCGCAGTTCCGGTGGAGCACCTCGGTTGACGGTGATCCCTACGATACGGTGCGCTATTCTCTCATCCTCTCCACTGACAACATACCAGACTTTGTCACTATCGCCGATTCTCTGACAGATACTGTCTTCCCGGTGGTCGATTCTGTGCAGTTTGGACGGCGCTACTCGTGGTACGTTGAATCCTTTGATCTCACCGGAAACAGGACGACATCAAGTGACACTCTCGTGTTCTGGACCTGGCTGCTTGGAGATGTCACCCACAATCATTCTTCCGACCTCTCTGATTTGATCTATCTCGTCAACTACCTCTTTCTCGGTGGTCCCGCGATCCAACCTGCCTTCGTAGGAGATGTAACCGCAGATTGTTCAGTGGATCTATCCGATTTGATCCACTATGTCAATATGCTGTTCCTCGGCGGGCCCGAATTGCTTGTTGGCTGCGAAAACTCCTCGGCCACCCCGGCTCAGTAGTTTCCTCTTCCGACGCAGACATGCTCGTGGGCTGAAACGACACCATTTGTCGCATCACTATTATTCCCTAATTGTTAGAATTGACCTGAGAGTCCAGAATATTCTTGACTAGTATAGTGAAATGACTATACTGAAAATACAGGTAGTTCGTGGACTTTGCAGTCCACGTCATTACTTTGGACGATATCCGTTCCGGTGGAGTATCCTTCGATTGCACACCCTCCGATTCATCCATCCATCGGTCTTGTACTAGAACTCGTTTGACGCGACAAGAACGAGACAGGAAAACAAAAGAAGCGAATCTGGGGGCTTGTAGCGAAGCAACGTTAACGCCACAATCGTTTTAATCGGCTTGTGACATGGGCGCTGTCATGCCGAGCTTCATCCGGGGGCTGACGCATCTCCGCAGCCTGACATCCTGCCTGCAGTTGCATCTGTTTCTGACCCGCCAGGTTCATAAACGACACTTATATCCAAGAAGATGCGGGGGCGCATATGGAGGCTTCTGTAACGAAGCGCAGTTCTGCCTATCGGTACTCTCAGGTAATCTCGGTTCTGTTCACATTGTTGCTGATCTCAGTATCGGCCGGTGCGGTCTGGTCGCAGCCGGCTACGGTACGGATTATGCCGTTAGGCGATTCTATTACCGACGGGGCAGTCGGTAGTTCGGACGACACCGGCTATCGCCGGTCACTCTATCTCCAGTTAACAACCATGGGGTACTCCGTCGATTTTGTCGGCACTCAAACCCGGGGCATACCTCTCGATTTCGATCGCAATCACGAAGGGCACGGCGGCTGGCATGCCAATCAGATTGCCGACAACGTCTACGCCTGGCTGATTCTGAATCCCGCTGATATCGTCCTGCTGCACATCGGCACCAACGATATCTCGGGGGGCGACCAGGATCCCGCCGAGGTGGATCGCATACTCGATGAGATCGACCGCTATGAAAACGACTACGGTACCCCCATCAAAGTCGTCCTCGCTGCCATTATCTCACGTGACGGCGGCTACGACCCGACGACGCAGCTTTTCAACGACGGGGTGCTGGCAGTAGCCCAGCAGCGAATCAGCGAAGGCGATGACATCGCCATCGTCGATATGTTCTACGCGCTGACCTATCCGGTCGATCTTGCCGACGCGGTACATCCGAATGATGTCGGCTACGGCAAGATGGGTGATGTCTGGTTCTCTTCACTTGATTCCATCCTCGGCGCGAGTTCCTACGCGCCAAATGATGTCGGCGTGACAGATCTTGTCGTTACGGCAACCTCGCCGTTTGAGCTCGACGACGACGATCTGACTTGCACCTATGCGCTCGACGGTGAAGCGACGACTGCTGCCACCTCGTGGTACCGCAATGGAACACCGATGGCGGACATGGTCTATCCGTTCGAGGGCGGCGACACCAATGCCCTGCACGATGTTTCCGGTCTCGGCAACAGTCTGGTTGCGGTTCGCTCGCCAGTCTGGTCGAGCAGTATCGGTCACAACGGCACGGGGGCGTTTCAGTTCGACAACAATGCCTACCTGTCCGGTGGGGAGACCTTCCCGACCAACGCCTCTTACACGATTACCGCGTGGATTAATCGTCAGGCCGACGATTGGAACAATATACTCTGCGGCGATGTCAGCGCCGGCGGCCACATTCTGCGCTGCCCGGCATCCAGTTCCAACCACCTCATCGCCGGTCATAACGGCAACTGGACAGTGGTGCAGGATCCTTCAGCGCTCAGTCTCAATACGTGGTACTTCGTCGCCCTGAGTTACGATAACTCGACAGGGACCATGACCCTGTACCGCGACGGTGCTGAAGTGGACAACGGTACTGCCGATCCTTGCACCGATGCCACGTTGCAGATCGGAGCCTATCAGGGCTCTTTCGAATTCGAAGGCGTCATTGATGACGTACGACTCTTCGATCACGTCCTCTCCCCTGATCAAATCAGCGCCATGTATACGGAGGGTGAGAATTTCGTGGACGCGGCAGAAACATCGGTGGGTGATTCCTGGTATGCCCGGGTAACACCGTTCTCCGATACTGCCCAGGGCGCCCCGGCGTTCTCAAACTCCATCACGGTCAAGTCGGTCTACCTGAGCGATGTTCAGATGAGCGCATCGACTCCGGAAAATGGTAACGATGACGACTTGATTGTCACCTACACGCTCGAAGGTGGCGCCACCACGGCAGCCGTGGCCTGGTTGAAAAACGACCTGCCCATCATGTCGTTATACCTCCCGTTCGAAGGGGGCGCCGGCAACGCCCTTGCGGATTTCTCCGGGAAATCGGTTACCGTCGGCGCCGTGGGAGATCCCACCTGGGCGGCGTCGGGCGGCCACGACGGGTTCGGAGCCATGGTATTCGATGGCGACGACCATGTCATCGCCGGCGAGAACTTCCCGGTCAATTCCTCCTACACCAAGACGGCCTGGGTGTATCGCACGGGGACTACGAACAATAACATCCTCTCCGGTGACATTGGCGCCAACGGACACGCGTTCTGGGCGCCGGTCACCACATCCCACGCCCTCGCAGCCGGTCACAACAGCCACTGGACCACGGTGCAGGATGCAACGCCGCTGGCCCTCAACACGTGGTACTTCGTTGCCGTTACCTTTGACTATTCGACGGGAGCGATGGTGCTGTACAAGAATGGCGTTCAGGTTGACAGCGCCACTGTTGATGCGGCCGACCTCAGCGTCACTGATAACACGCTCATGGTGGGCGCTTTCGGCACCGGCAATCAGTGGACCGGCTCCATCGATGACGCCCGCGTCTATAATCTCGCTCTCTCCCCGGAACAGATAGCCACACTCTATCAGTCGGGCGGTGCGGACACTCTGCGCTACACGGAGACCGAGATCGGCGACGATTGGGCAGCCTGGGTGACGCCGTTCTCCGCTACTGAGGCAGGAGCTTCGGTCAAGTCGAATACGCTTACCATCTATGATGCCAGCGATGCTGTCGTCGAAGACGTAGTCGTCTCGGCTTCATCACCCAACAACTACACCGATGATGATCTTACCTGCACCTACACCCTGAGTGGTGATGCCATCACTGCCGCCACCGCCTGGTCCAGAAACGGCGGCCCCACGATGGTGGCGTACTTCCCGTTTGAGGGCGGGCAGACGGCCTCCCTGCTTGACTATTCGGGCAACGGTCTCAATGCCACAGTTGCCGGGGATGCCACCTGGAACGCTACAGGCGATCCGGACGGATTCGGCTGCTACGACTTCGATGGCAACGACTGGATGAATGTCGGTAATTACTTCCCGACCAACTCCTCCTATACCAAGTTCGCGTGGGTATATCGTACGGCGGCCGGGGTCGGCAACTACGGAAACATCATTTCCGGCGGCGCCACCAGTGGCTCACACGCGTTCTGGGCGCCCAGCAACAACGGCTACCATCTCGCCGCCGGCCACAACTCCACCTGGACGACCGTCTATGATCCGGATTCCCTCGATCTCAACACGTGGATTTGCGTTGCCCTGACTTTCGACTATGCAGCCAATGAGATGATACTCTATCGCGACGGTGTCGAAGTTGACCGCGGCAATCCGACGACTCCTGATGTAACCAACGCGGCGCTCAATATCGGCATTTACGGTACTGTCTTTCCGTGGCATGGCAGCATGGATGACATTCGCGTCTATGACCAGGCCTTGTCCGCGGACCAGATCCAGGCCCTGTATGCGCAGGGACGCGATGTGATCGCGTCGTCGGAAACGGAAATCGGTGACGAGTGGCAGGCCACTGTGACACCCTTCTCTGCTACCGCTGCCGGCACCGGTGTCGCGTCCAATGTTCTTACCGTCAATGATTACATGCCGGATGTGTCCGATGTCGTGCTGGCCGCGAGTTCACCCCAGGAGCTGGTGACCGACGATCTGTCAGTTACTTACAGCCTCGGGGCCTACGCCCTTGGTAGTGCGACGGCCTGGTATCGCAACGGCTCGCCACTCATGACGATTTTCCTTCCGTTCGAAGCTGGCGCGGACAATGCGCTGACCGATCTTTCCGGTTCAGGACGGACGGTGACGGCACTCGACACGCCGCCAACCTGGAGCGATGGCGGCGGACCGGACGGTTCCGGAGCTCTGTCATTCGGCGGCGCCGGATACGTCTCGGCGGGCGAATGCTTCCCCACGCTGTCTTCCTATACCAAAACAGCCTGGGTATATCGCACCGATGACGGCGGCGCTCAGAGCGGCAACATCATTTCCGGTGACTACCCCACCGCCGGCAGCCACGCTTTCTGGGCTCCCAGCAGTGTCGGCCACATCCTGCGAGCCGGTCACAACGGCGCCTGGAGTGCGACTGCGACGGTTGCTGACGTCGAGGCCCTGGCGCTCGACACCTGGTATTTCGTCGCCCTGACATTCGACTACTCAACCGGTCTGATGTCGCTGTACAAGAACGGCGTCCTCATTGACACCGGAACTGTTGCAGCGCCCAATGTCACCGACTCAACACTTCAGATTGGGGCCTACGGCAACGTCTATCCGTGGTTCGGACTGATGGACGACGCGCGAGTGTACGACTTCGTGCTCTCCGGCGATCAGATTGCCGCCATGTATACCTCGGGAGGTGACGTAATCGAGGCTGCCGAGACTGAAGTCGGCGACGAGTGGTATGCCGAAGTAACACCGTACTCCGCTTCGGTCATGGGTACCGGCGTTGCCTCGAATACCCTTACGATTAACCCGCTGCCCACGGTGGAACTCGAAAACCTCCTCTTGAGCAGCTCTTCCGGAAACAACTTCACCGCTGACGATCTTACCGTAGCCTTCGATCTGCTCGATGCTGCCACGACGGCTGCCACCGCCTGGTACCTGGACGGCAACCCGGTAATGGTCGGCTACTATCCGTTTGAGGGAGACACGGCTGCTTTGCGAGACTACTCCGGCAACGGCAACCATGCCACCGCCTCCGGCGATCCGGCATATGACTCCACCGGCGGACACGATGGCAACGGCGGCCTGGTCTTCGATGGCGATGACTTCCTAGTCGCCGGTGAGATCATGCCCACAGCATCGTCGTATACTAAGACCGCCTGGGTCTATCGCACGGGCACTGGTCTAAATATCATGTCCGGCGACACGCCCACCGGCGGTCATGCCTTCCTGGCGCACGCCTCGGCGTCGTACCGCCTCTCTGCCGGCCACAACGGCACGTGGACGGTCGTTCAGGATGCGGTTCCGCTTGAGCTTGACACATGGTACTTCGTAGCTGTGACCTACGAACAGGCGACCCGCTTGATGACACTCTACAAAGATGGTGTCGTGGTCGATACGGGGACTGCTGCTTCAGTCGATGTTACCGACGCTACCGTTCAGATTGGTGCTTATAACAGCGCCTACTGGTGGACCGGCAGTATCGATGATGCTCGTCTGTACAGTCGTGCTCTTACTTCCGATCAGATAGCCGCCATGTACGCGGCTGGAGGGGAACAAGTAATCACGGCGTCGGAAACGAATGTCGCTGACATCTGGTCGGCCCATGTGACACCGTTCTCCGCCACCGAAGCCGGTCCGACCTATGTCTCGAACGACCTGGAAATCGTCGAACAGATAGAGGTGACCAATGTCGCCATAACGGCGTCATCACCCTACGTCTATCTCACCGACTCGCTGTTCTGTACGTACTCGCTGGTGGCTGACGCCACAACAGCCGCGACCGCCTGGTATGTTGATGGATCACCGCTGGCTGTAGCCTTGTATCCGTTCGAAGGCGGCGGTGCCGCCAACGTCGACATTTCCGGCAACGCCAACGATTTGACCATCAGCGGCACGCTCAACTGGAGCGCGACGGCCGGGCACGACGGTTTCGGGGCCTATCAGTTCAGCGGGGCCGGCTGGCTGGTCAACCCCACCGCCTTCCCAACCCAGTCCTCGTACACCAAAATGGCCTGGGTGTATAGAACCGCCGATGGGGGCGCCAGCAGTGGCAACATCATATCCGGAACCGCGCCCAATACCGGCAGTCACGCCTTCTGGGCGCCGAGCAATCAGAGCTACCGGCTTTCGGCCGGCCATAACGGCGCCTGGACGACAGTTCAGGATCCGGTCCCTCTCGATCCCGATACCTGGTACCATGTCGCCGTGACCTTTGACTACGATACCGGCATCATCCGGCTCTACAAAAACGGAGTCGAGGTCGACAACGCGGTTGTCGCGGTCAAGGATGTCACCGATCCCACCCTTTCGGTTGGTGTCTATGGCACGGTATTCCCGTGGTTCGGTACTATCGATGACGCGAAAGTATACGCTTTCGCGATGCCTCCGGAGCAGATCGCCGCGACATATACATCGGGACAGAACCTTGTCGTACCCGAAATGACTGCCGTCGGCGAGGAATGGGAAGCCCACGTGACACCGTTCTCGGCGGCCGGCATCGGAGATACCGAGACCTCCAACGCCGTCACGATCAACTCACTGCCGGTTGTGGATTTGGCCAACCTGCAGTTGGCCGCGACCTCCCCGGAGAACCTGATCACCGACGATCTGATCTGTTCATTTACGCTGGTCGCCGACGCCACGACTTCCGCGACCGTCTTCTACAAAGACGGCCTGCCCACCATGTCGCTCTTCCTGCCCATGGAGGGTGGCAGCGAAAATGCCTTGACCGACTACTCCGGCAACGGGGCGACCGTGACCGCGGTCGGATCTCCCGTCTGGAGTGCCTCGGCGGGGCATGACGGCTTCGGGGCCTTGCAGTTCGATGGAACCAGCTGGCTCAATGCCGGCGCGAACTTCCCGACCACGTCATCGTACACGAAAACCGCCTGGGTCTATCGCACGAATGACGGCGGATCTAACAGTGGTAACATCATTTCCGGTGTGTCGCCAAACACGGGAAGTCACGCTTTCTGGGCGCCGTCGTCTCAGGGTTATCGGTTATCAGCCGGTCACAACGGGGCGTGGTATACGGTTCAGGATACCAACCCGCTCTCTCCTGACACCTGGTATTTCGTGGCGCTCACATTCGACTACGATACCGGAGAACTTGTACTCTACAAGAACGGCGTCCAGGTGTCGTCGGCAATCTCGCCGGTTGTTGATGTCACCGATCCCTCCCTCATGGTCGGCGTGTATGGCACGGTGTACCCCTGGTTCGGCACTATCGACGAGCCCGCGGTGTACAACCATGCCCTGACACCCGAGCAGATAGCGTCGCTGTATTCCGATGGCATGAATACAATCAAATACACCGAGACATCTGCTTACGACACCTGGGAGGCGCATGTCACGCCGTTTAACGCGACCACGCCCGGATCAACATACGTGTCGAATATGATCGTCGTTCAGCCGCTGCCGGAGGCGTTGTTGAGCCTCACGCCGGACCGTCCGCTGGCCCGATGCGGCTCGTCGGACACCCTCTGGCTTCAGATGGACTTTGATTCGACTATCGTACGCGGCGGCGTGTTCACGCTGGGGGTTGAATCGGCCTATCTCCAACCCCTGACCGCCATTCCCGGACCCGCCCTCGATTCGATCGGTGCGGGCAACTATACACTGACATCGACCGCCTATGCGGACTCGATCACTGTTCAGTTTGAGGTTACGTCGGGACAGTTTGCACCCTCGCCCGTGGTGATCCTCGGGGTGGTTGTTGACTGCATTGGAGAAACGTCACAGACCGAGATCGACTTTGCACACAGTGCATTGCTCGATGAGATTCTCGATCCCCTGCCACACGATGTTCAGGGCTGTGCTCTGCAGGTGGATTGCACGCCGCCCAGTATCACGGTCCAGTCGCCGGCATCGGGAGGTACCTACTCTGAGTACCCGCCTATCCTGACATTCAGGATTGCCGATGATGTGGAATTGGCACACGGATACTACCGCGTTGATTCCTGCGTTGGGCCGTGGATGCCGATGTGGCTCTTCAACCTGTCGGGACACGACCTGGCTGTCGGATGGCAGGCCCCCCAGACCGCTCCCGGTCCGCACACACTCTACTTCCGTATTGTGGACGAAGCGGGGAACTCCAATGTCGACACCTGTTCCGCCTGGTGGCAGTACATATGGAGCCCGGCGAGCTGTTGTGAGGGTCTCGCAGGAAACATAAACGCCGACGCGCTGGATCAGGTGGACCTGTCAGACTTGATCTATCTCGTGAACTATCTGTTCCTTGGCGGGCCGGCTCCGGAATGCCGTGGCGAAGCCAACACCAACGGTGACGTTGACTGCGATATCGATCTTACTGATTTGATCTTCCTGGTCAATCGCCTCTTCCTGGGAGGACCGGCGCCACTGCCGTGCGTCTCGGCCTGCGACTGACCGGACTACCTGGAAACCAAGTCCTGTGGTGTAGCCGATTCCCTACCACGCCACAGAAAAAGGGCGGGACAACTGTCCCGCCCTTCTATTTTGCTCGATCCCCCTGATCAACGTTCCTCGTCGTCAAGCTCCCGCATGGCACGAAGGATACCCAATGCACTGGTGCCGGCAGCCAGCGATGCAAGTCTGTCCATGCGTTCCACGTCCGATTGGAACTTCTTCTTCAGACGAGCTTCATAAGCCTGTCGAAGCACCTCGATCAGATCGTCAAGTTCGTACGGCTTCGGCAAGTAACTGAAGGCGCCGAGTTTCGTGCATTCGACCGCCGAATCGACCGACCCGTGCCCGGTGAGAATGACAACCTCGATGAACTTGTGCTCCCGCTTGAGAATCTCCAGCACCTGTTTGCCGTCCATTCCCGGCATCTTAAGATCCAAAAGCGCCAGGTCGAACTTCTGCGATTGTGCGATTCTCACGGCGTCCATACCGCTGGTGGCGGTGGTTACATCGAGTCCCCGAAGCTCCAGTCGTTTGGCGATGGATTCAAGGAATTTGACTTCGTCGTCGACAATCAGCAGCTTGATAGTATCCGACATACTGTTTCTCCTTACAGCCTAGAAGCCGATCCAGCGCCAATAACCGAGGAAGGTCCACAGCCACAGCACCATGAACGAAAGCACGAGAACGATCGCACCGTGCTTGAAGAAGTCCCCCAGGGTGACCAGTTGCTCGCCCGTATACGGATCCTTCGCCAGCGCATAGCAAATTGCATTGTTCGGCGTGCCGATAATCAGCATATGGGCGAATGACGACGCAAAGGCGGTGGCCAGACCCACCATTACCGGACTGGTACCGGCTATCTTCGCCATAGGAATCGTGATCGGACCAATCGCCGATACCGTCGCACCGTCACTCATGAAGTTCGTCGTCAATCCCGTAAACAGACTCGCGGCTATCGCCAGCCCCTCCCCCGTGCGCAGTACCTCCGGCAGGATTGAAACGAACGCATCGGCAAGATACAACGCCGCGCCTGTTACCGCCAGTCCCTTGCCCATGGCTGTCGCGCTGGCATACAATGCCACCACATCCCACGGGATACCCGCAATATCTCGCCATCTCAAAATACGGAAAATGTTCAGTGCCACAATGGCAAGAATGACCGGTCCACCCATTCCAAACGTGTCACTGGTCAGCACCCACAGGGCGATCAGTACAACCAGAACCACCGCCGTGATGTACTCCTTGGAGTTCATCGGACCGATCTTCTCCGAGGCCTGGCGTACCATCCGGGAAACATCCAGCCCCGTTACCTTCAGACGACGGCGGAACGCAATGTAGAAGTACGTCGCGATAACGAGCGCCATCACCGGAACGAACGGAAGACCGTACATGACCCATTCCCCGAACGTCGGTGCGAGACCATAGTCACTGAGGATGCCCAGCATGACCGCGTTGCGTCCCCCCGCCGCCGGCGATCCCGGTCCCCCGGAGTTGGCTACATAACTCATCGAGAGCACGAACATGACCGCCAGCGCACGATCCTTCCGTATTCCCGCCGTCTTGATCGACGATGTATATACCATCATGAAAAGCGGCATCAGAAAAGCGATTAACGCGTGCTCGGAGACAAACGAACAGGCAACCGCCAACAACGGCAGGAAAATGAACAGGAGCTTGGGTAGATTCGTGGCCGGACCGAGTAAGAGCAGTCCGATTCTGCGATCCAATCCCGTCTTGCTGATGGCTGACGCGATCGCCAGCACGCCGAAAATGAAGATAACTGAGTCCTTGGCGAACGACTGCGCAATGTAATCGGGCGGCATCACGCCGCCGAAATACATGGCGAGACCCACGATGAGCGCCGTAATACCGACCGGTACGGCGCCACTCGCCCAGAAAAGGGCCGCAATGAGCAGAACCGCCAGCATAATCTTGGCCTTCGTTGCGGTCTCTCCCGGACTCAGCGGCACCGAAACCTTCTTTCCGGACTCGTCGTAGTGAACCTTGGCGACCTTGCCATCCTTGCTGTACGCATCGGCGATCGTCTGTCCGGGAGTCATCGAGCGATACCCGGCGTAGCCGAAGTTGGCATCGGTCATCTCACCCGTCTTGGGGGTTGACAGAAGAGTCATCATGCGGTCGGATGTCGGCATAAACACGATCGCGCAGAACAGCAGAATCCCGATCAGAATGATGAGCGGCCGCGAGTTGTGTGAACCGACCAGCCACTTCCAAAGCGAGCCCCGCTCGACATGCGGAATCTCATGCCGGGCCATGGCATGCACCTTATCGGATCGTGCCTGATCGACCACCGCCAGCAGCTCATCCAGCTCGTACGGCTTCCGCAGGTATGAGTACGCCTCCAAACGACCGGTCTCCATCGCCGACTCCAGTGTCGACTGACCCGTCAGCATGATAACCTGCAGCTCGGGCCGGAAGCTTTTCATCTCCTTGAGTGCCTGCTCGCCGGTCATGCCCGGCATTTTGCGGTCGAGCAGAACGATATCGATCTCTCCGTCGGCTCGGATCTGCTTGACGGCATCTTCCCCGTTGTCGACTTCGACCGTCTCATACCCCCGAAGATTCATGCGCCGAGCAAGCGAGGTACGAAACTTCTCTTCATCGTCGACGAGTAGAACTTTTGCCATACCAAATACTCCCAGGTGCGCCGTCTCAGGCCCGAGGCGCAGTCATGTGTTGCATGATCTCTTCGAAAAGGTCGGACAGGCGAATCAGTCCGACCGATCTGCCGTCGCGATTCACCAGCAGGGAGAGCTGCTGCCACACCACGAGCAGATGCAGCGCCTCACCCAGCGTTGCGTCCTCGCTGATGCCTTCCCGCACGGGATGCATAACCTCCCGAACCGGAATCGACTCACCCCGCCGACAGGTATCCTCGAAGGAATCTTCGAAGTACCGATAGTGATCGCGCATGGTGGCAATCAGGACATCACTGACGCCGGCTCGCGCCAGCGTGTTGAGGTCTCCCAGCATATTATACTTCGGCTCCAGCCCCTTGAGAAAAGCGAGCTGACCGATCTTGCCGACTATTCGTCCGGAGGCGTCCGCCACCAGTACCGCCCGGTGCGGCTGACGACCGGCTTCGAGACGCTCCTGAGCCGCCTGCAGGGCCAGCGCGGCATCCCGCAGCGTCGCCGTCTCCGGAACCACTGCGTAGTCGTCCAGAGGCACCATCAGTTCTCGAACCCGCGTTTTGTTCATCGCTTCCGATCCTCGCACAACTTATGACTCGTTGCTCTTGTCACACACTATTCGTTTATCGCACAAGCCAGGCGGTCAATCACATCCGCCAGCCGCAGGACGCCCACCACGACGCCGGATCGCACCACCAGTATGCGAGGTGTCTGCCATCGCACCAGCCTGTGCATCGCCTCCGAAAGCGTGCTGTTTTCGTCGATGCTCTCACCGATCGGCCGCATGATCCGGCCTGCCGGAATCAACGCCGCACGCCTGCAGACATCCTCGAATCGCTCGTCCAGCAGATTCAGGTTGTCCTCCAGCGAGTCCAGCACCTCGCCACTGACTCCGGCCATCGAGAGTGTGCCGAGATTCTCTTGAAGGTGCGCCCGCAACTCCAGGCCGCGGATCACATCCAGATGACCGATCTGGCCGACAATCGCACCACCGGCGTTTCGCACCAGAACCGCGCGCGCCGGGTGCTTGCCTGCCCCCAGCTCCCGGGCGGCATCCCGCATCGCCGAAACCACTGCAGCCATCGTCGCATCATCGGCCACGGCCGGATAGGCGTCGAGTGGTATCATCAGATCTGCAACCGTCTCCTGCTTCATCATCTTCTCCTGCACCGCCGACAGCATACCTACTGCCGCGTCGGCAGCACCAGTGTAAACGTGCTCCCTTTCCCGGGAATACTCTCCACCTGAATCTCCCCCCCGAGGTTCTTCACGATTCCATAACTAACCGACAACCCAAGCCCTGTCCCCTTGCCGACTTCCTTGGTCGTGTAAAACGGAATAAAGATCTTCTCCAGCTGATCCGGCGTCATCCCCTTGCCATTGTCGGCAATGGACACAAACACGCGCTTCTCTTCAGTTCGCGTCGTGATGACGATTCTGCCGCCGTGCCCGGCGGTCGCATCGATACCGTTATTGACGATATTGAGGATCACCTGCTGCAGTTGGTTTCCGTCGGTCATGATGATGACCGGTTCCGGCGTGTAGTGCCGTTTTATCTGGACGTTGGAAACCGCCACTTCGGGTCCAAGCAGCCCGTCCACGACGCCGTCAATCAGCATGTGAACATTGTGTTCGCGAAGGTCCATCTCGGTCTTGCGAACGAACCCCAGCAGCTTGTGCGTGATATCCCGGCAGCGAAAAACGAGTGCCTGAATCGACTTGAGGTGCGCGCGAAGCTCATCGGTGGACATCGCTTCGCCGTATTCAGGATCAGTCAAGTCCAACACGAGGCCGGCTTCCTCGTTAATGGACGCCAGCGGGTTGTTGATCTCGTGGGCGATACCGGCTGCCAGCTCGCCCACCGAAGCCAGTTTGGCGGCGTGCTCCAACTGGGCCCGCGTCCGATCGGTCTCGATCTGCAATTCGACCTGTCTTCTGGCACGGACGATAATGATAATCAGCCCGACGAAGATCATAACCGCCGCGATGCCCGCGATACGGAAGCGGTACCCGGTAGAGAAATCACTGCCGTCATTGCGGGCTTCCTGAACAAGCAGGGCCCAGTCTGCCGTGCGAAGCCATGAATAGGCCAGCGACACGCGTCCACCACTGCCCAGATTCGCTTTCATGAAGCCGAGCGACGGTTCCCGCTCCGGCAATATGCCGCTTGATTCGAGAGGCTTGCCCAGTCGCGGGGCCACCAGCTGAAAGTGGCCGGACCGGTTTATGATCGACGTGCTCACATCCTGCCCGTCCCCGGTCGAACTGATATAGTCATAGATGCGCTCCGGATCAAGCGTGGCACGGAACACCACCACCTGCCCGGCTATCGTCCGGCTGATCGCCATCGTGAAATGCGGCCGGTTGCGAAACCCCAGGTAAATGTCCGTAAATATATATGAGTTTTCGGATTCTCGAAGGGTGCGGTACCAGCTCTCCGACCGATAGCTGCGCATCTCGAGCGACGGGTACGGACCGGCATACGAGACCAGCACGCCGGCTGAATCGAAAAAGCCCACATCCACAAACGCATCGCTGTTGCGCTGCAGTTTCTGAAGACTCGCCTCCATCACCGCCTGCGAGGGAGGAAACGTCAGACGGGGATCATCAACCACGTTCGAGAGATTCACGAGCCGCTCGGACAGAAAAAGGTCGAGCGTCTTCGCCTGGCTCTCCGCGATGGCCCGAAGATGCAGGCGGTGGCTCTCCGAAACGATGGAGCCGTACTGGAAGTAGAAGTACGCCGCGAGGAGAACCACCGGCGCCAGATACAACAGCAGGAGACGGACCGTCGTGCGACGTCGCAGTTCACGGTAGTGTTGTTCATCAAACGGCAGGTACTCGGGGAATACTACCGTCTTCTTCTTGGCGAAGACCTGCATGGCAATTCGGCGCTGCCCGCCGGCTGTCGATAACACCGAGGTTGGCAGCAACCACCTCTACGGACTTTATGTTCGAAGATGCATTCGAAGATATTGCTCTCCACGATTCCCTGTCAACACAAACCGGAATCGAAGAGTACGATTTCGCAGCCCGTGTCTAGTGGAGAGTTACCGAAGAAGCCAACCGCAACAATTGATCAGCTTGTAAGACTACCGGAGAAAAAAAGGTCGCCAAGGAGCCCGGCGGCATTTGGGGGCACATCCACCACCCGGGCTGCCTTGACGTAGGGGCATAGGGGGCGTCCGGATCTGCGATCCGGACCGGCATGTCGTCATACTAACATGCCGTTTTGAAACCCATCGGGAATACGGGGCATGCACCCGACAGGTACTTTTGGTCAAGGGGCGAAGTTGTCAGTTCCAGATGCCTCTGGCGCGAACGCCCCCTGAACTTCATAGAGGTAGTGTAAGTTTTTTGTGAAAAACGTCAATGCGACTAGATTGCGTATTTGATTACGTAATCTAATGCAGTTTGAGGTAAGTCGCTAAGTCGACGTCCTTTGACGTCAATTCGAGCTTCCGACGAATACGTTCCCGGTGCTTGTGAACTGTCAAAAGTGACAAATTCAGCCGATCCGACACTTCTTTAGAAGACAATCCCGCCCTAATCAACGCGCATATCTCTGCTTCCCGGCTGGTCAGGCGCGCAAAGCGTGCTTGAAACTCGTCTATGTCTTTGTTGATAATAGACTTAACATTTAGCTCCAAGCCATCGATCTCGGCCTGTCCCTTTTCGTCAACCAGATTGCGTAGCTTTCCGATAACCGGCTCGATCGCGTCCTCCACGGCGCGATAGGTCTCTATTCTGAAGTCTTGCCGCTCGTTCTCTATATGCTCCAGCACCTGTTTCAGTGTGATGTTTTTCTCCATCAAGGCAGCTCGCTCGGCCTCAAGCGCCTCTGACGTTCTCCGTAGAAGATCCTCGGCTTCTCGACGTTCGGTGATGTCTCTGCCGACCGCCACAATCGCGGTTACTCTCTGACGCTCGTCCAGCACAGCCTTATTGGCCCACGCAAACCATCGCCAGCCGTCTCTCGTCCGGGCCAGTTGCTCAAGATAACGCTCATGAGGAGGCTGCTTAATCCGCGTAATCGCCTCGCGGGTCGCGGCTTGATGCTCGTCATGAACGAGCGTCAACATACTTGCGCCAAGGAGCTCTTCGGAACTCATACCGAACGTCTCGCAGAAACTCGGACTGACGAACGTGAAACGTCCCTCCAGATCGAATCGGACTACCAGGTCTGTCTGGTGCTCGACAAGGAGACGGTACTTCTCTTCCGACTCCCGAAGGGCCTGTTCGGCGCGATTCCTTTCCGTCACGTCTCTGAGAACAACCTGCACCGCCGGACGTCCCTTAAAGGTCAGCGGCGACGAAGCCGCCTCGACGTCGACTGACGACCCGTCGATTCGCACCAGTCGCTGATAAACCGGAGGCGTCGCTTCCCCCTTGTCAAGTACCGTTCGCATCCTATCTTCCACCAGGTGATGGTAGTCTGCATGGACCAGGGAGAGCGGATCTCGCCCTAGCAGCTCCTCCGGTCCCGACGCACCGACCAGTCGCACCGCGGCCTGATTTACGAATACGATCTCTCTCTGGACATAGACAAACAACCCATCGGGAGACAACTCGGCCAGCGTACGGAACCGCTCCTCGCTTTCACGGAGCGCCTCCTCCGCCTGTCGCCGTTCGGTCACGTCGCGGCCCACACTCTGGAATCCGATGATTCCCCCCTTGTCGTCGAATATCGCGTGGTCAGTCCATTGCTGCCAGCGAACCTCCCCGCCCGGGAGAACGACCCGGTGCTCGACAGAGGCAACCGGACGATCGACGGAAAACCCGGCCAGGAACTCGCGGATATTCCCTCGCTCCGCCTCGGGGATCATCTCGATAGAGTTCGCCCCGATAAGCTCCTCACGGGTCTTTCCGAAATACCGGCAGTAGGCTTCGTTGACGAACGTCAAAATCCCATCCGGGCTGAAGCGGCTTATAAACTCGGTGTGCAGCTCTACAACCGCCCGGTATTCCTCGTCACGAGCCCGGAGCGCCTGCTCCGTTCGAACGAGATCGGAGACATCCTGCACGGTGCCGAGCAGTTCGCCGGGCTTGCCGTCCGAATCAAGGCGCGCCTCCGCTCTGCCATGGAGATATCGGACGCTGCCGTCGGGTCTCACTATCCGATGTTTCAGGTCGTACCGTTCGCCGGTGGCACGTGAATGCTGCAACCTCGACTCCACTTCGGCGCGATCATCAGGATGAACGAACGACATGAACACCGTCAGAGTGGGGGCCACACTTCCCGGCTCCAGACCCAGGATGCGATACATCTCATCCGTGCAACTGGCCGTGTCCCCGTCAGCGGACAAGCGAAAGCTGCCGACGTGAGCGATCCGCTGCGCCTCCTCCAGCGACCGTTCGCTTTCGCGCAGGGCCCGGTCGGCAATGCGACGCTCCGTCACGTCGCGGGCTATGGCGGCAACCTTGCCCACCTCTCCCCGACGATTCAACACCGGATACAAGATATGGTCGTACCAACGCCCCAGTCGTTCATCCTCGAACCGAACCGGTTTCTTGCTCTCGAGCACCTTCCGGAGCTGCTCCATCCGATGTTCGGTAACATCTGCCGGAAAAAGCTCCCACGCGCTCTTGCCGACGATTTCGCTCACCGTCAGGCCGAAACGCCTCGCCAGCTGCTCGTTGGCATCAATGATCTCGCCCTCGGTGCTGAGAAGCACCACCACGTCGTCCGTAGGCGCATTGAGAAGAGCGCGAGCGGTTCGTTCACTCTCGCGAATAGCCGATTCCGCCCGGCGACGTTCCGTAATGTCGCGGATGATCGCCAGAGCCGCCCGACGACCGTTGTAGGTGATAGCCGCCGAGTTAAACTCGACATGCAGGCTCTCACCCGAAGAGGTCAGCAGTATCGTCTCGTACCGCTCCGGAACCTCCTGTCCGGCCATCCGTGCCCCATACATCTGCGCTACCTTGGATATCTCCCCGGGATGAATGTAGTCGGTGTAATTCGTACCGAGCAGCTCCCGCCGGTCAAAGCCCAGCAGTTCACCCAGCCGTCGATTCACGTATACGAGCTTCTTGTCAAACACGATACAGATACCATCATTCGCCCGCTCAACGACGCTGCGGTACTTCTCTTCGCTCTCCTGAAGCGCCGACACCGTCTCCTTGTATCTGGTCATGTCGCTCTGCGTGCCGATCATACGGACGGCATCACCGCTCTCGTTGCGAACGATAGAACCGCGCATCACTATCCAGCGGAGACCGCCGTCCCGATGCAGCATGCGATGCTCTACCTCATACTCCTCCGAGTCACCGTTGAGATAGCGTCGAACCGACGACACCAGACTATCCCGATCATCGGGATGAACGTGTTCGAGCCAGGCATCAAGCCTGTTCTCGATCTCATCGTCCTCATAGCCGAGAAGGCCCTTGATATGTGGATCGACGAACAGGTGATCGGTAAGCAAATCCCAATCCCACACCCCGACATTCCCGCCCGCCGCCGCCAGCTCATAGCGCTGGTGCCGCTCCTTCAGTTGTCTCGCCAGCGCTTTCTGGTCGGAGATATCGCGAATGGTTCCGACGATAAACCGCCGGCCGGAGAGTGGCTCGCGGAGGATCGACTTCTTGGTGGAGATCGTGCGTGTCACCCCCTGTGCCGTAATCTCCTCTTCGTTGACACTCGTTCTCCCCGTCTTCAAAACAAGCGAGTCGTACGACCAAAACACATCTGCCTGTTCCTTCGGGAATATCTCATAGTCGCTCTTGCCTATCAACTCTTCCCGCGGACGCCCTATCAGACTGCACATCGTATCGTTGAGAATGACCCATCGATGGTTTTCATCCTTCACGAAAAGCGGATCGTCGAGTCCGTTGATTACGTTGATCAGAAACTCCCGGGAGTCCTCCAGCCGAACCTCGGCGAGGGCGTGCGAGAAGGCGGCCAGCAAATGGTCGACGCGCTGAAAACGTTCGTTCGGGTTTTTCTCGATTGCACGGGAAACGACGTCGGCTACCTGTTCGGGGAGTCCCGGCCGGAGTTCGGTGACGGGTCTGGGGCTGGCGTGAAGAATCGCATTGACCGTTGCCGTGCGCGACTCGGCGCGAAACGGTTGCACGCCCGTGAGCGTCTCGTACATGACGACCCCGAGCGAGAAGATATCGCTTCGATAGTCCTGGCGACTCCCCTCCAACTGCTCAGGTGAAGCATACTCATAAGAGCGTGACACATCCTGCGGCGCATCGCCCAGGCTCTTCTCGTAGGGGCCACCGAGAAGAAAACCCGTGACGGCAGCCCGGTGTTGGGGATCGAGAACTACCCGGGACGGCGTAAGCTGATAGTGAGCCAGGCCGGTATCGTGCGCGGCCTGCAGCCCTCGTCCTGCCTGCAGGAGAATCTCCCCCAGCTCCAAAACCGGACGACGGGATACCTCCGGAATGATATCACGAAGGTTAAGGCCACCATAACAATCGAACACCGCAAACGGCCGGTCATGATACGTGCCCAGCTCGTGCAGTGCTACTATGTGTGGACTGCGAAGCGACGCCAGCTTGCGGGCGTCCTCCCGGAAACGCCGCACCAGGTCCTTGCTCCGCCAGTATGGGGTGGGAAGAAAGCGAAGACACACCCGGCGTTTCAGGTCGACGTCCTCCGCGATAAACGCGGCCTGATCCGGATCGTCATCAAGGGGTTGAAGCAGACAGAAATGGAGAACCGTTTCTCCGACCGACGGCAACTGGCCGGTCGCACTCTTCCCCGCCTGCTGGTGGTCACTGATCACAGCCTATACCCCGGAAATTGGAGATCGACCCCGATCGATTCCCCGCCGATTAATTCGAGCAACACCGTCGATTCCAGAACCAGTCCTGACTGGGACAAAGCGCTGTCCAGCCTACCCCGGACACATGCTGCAGTCAACTATCGTCGCTCGCATCTGTATGACGCTCTCAGGATAGCCAAATCCCATACGGAGCGCAAGAGAAACAGAGTTGTCGGAACGGTGCCTCCGTCCCGACAACATCACGAGTTATAATCTGATGCCGCCCTCAGTTGGTCGCCGCCGGTGCGACTTCATTGCTCTTCAGCGACATCGGTGCGGCCTCTTTGACGTACTGGTCAAGCCATTCAGACATCTCCCACATCACGTGCATAACCGACTCTCTCGCCCTGTACCCGTGGCTTTCGTGCGGTAGCATGACCAGGCGTGCGGTGGCGCCCAGGCCCTTCAACGCACCGAAAAATCGCTCGCTCTGCAATGGATACGTCCCGGAATTGTTGTCCGCCTCACCGTGGATCAGCAGAATCGGTTCATTGATCTGGTCGGCCTGCATAAACGGCGACATCGTGAAATAGACCTCCGGCGCCTCCCAGAAGTTTCGTTCTTCAGACTGGAATCCGAATGGCGTCAACGTCCGGTTGTAGGCGCCGCTGCGAGCGATACCCGCCCGATAGATGTCCGAATGCGCCAGCAGATTGGCGGTCATGAACGCACCATAAGAGTGCCCGCCGATGGCAAGCCGGTCTGGGTCGGCGACCCCGCGTCGGACAACCTCATCGGCAGCGGCCTGTGCCGAAGACACCAGCTGCTCTACATAGGTGTCGTTCGGCTCCTCGTCACCTTCGCCGATTATCGGCATGCTCGGATCGTCCAGTACCGCATAGCCGCGCACCAGCCACAACAGCGGCGAATACCAGGCGACACGAATGAAGCGATACGGTGAGTCCGTCACCTGCCCGGCCGCATCCGCGCTCTTGTATTCCTGCGGGTAGGCCCACATCAACATCGGCAGTGGTCCGTCCTTCTCCGCGTCGTAGCCGGGAGGCGTGTACAGCGTAGCCGTAAGTTGAACTCCATCCGCCCGTTCATAGCGAATCAGTTCCTTCTGCACATCCGCCAGCTCGGGAGTTGGATGCGGGAAGTCAGTCTTCTTCGTTAACTCGTCGTTGATGAGATCACGAACAAAGTAGTTTGGCGGCTCGGTGACGGATTCCCGACGCGTCATGAGGAGGCGTTTCTCGGCATCAATCAGAGTCACCACGTCCTCGTAGTACGGCGCCTCGGATCGGAACAGGCGCTCCGTTTCCTTCGTCTCCAGATTGTAGGCATCGAGGAACGGCCGGTTGCCCTCCGGCGATGCCCCCTCACCGGACAGGAATATGGTGCGACCATCGTCCGCCGTCATCATCACGCGAGTGCCCTGCCTGGTGTAGCTCGTGACCGGCGTCCCGGGATCACTATACCGATCCTCGAACGAACGATCCTGCACCACGACCGCTTCCTTGTCAGGCTTGCCCGGCCATACCCGCCAGACTTTCACGTTTCGGTTGGACCACCACCAGCCGCTCACAAACGCCAGGTCATCATCTCCCCACGTGACCCCTGAGTAGCGGACATCGGCAAGTGTAAACAGCGTAGTCGGCTCACCGGTAAACGGCGCTTCCAGCATGAATACGCGGTCGCGAGCGTCGGCCTCAATCCCCGCGTTTCCGCCATCCTGTGCCTCGACCCAGTAAACCGTCGCATCGGCGTCGGCTCGCCAGGCTATCGACCGACGTCCCTCGCGGACGGATCCAAACGCAATAGGAATCTCTTCGGCGAGCGGCAGGTCCGCCACCTCGTATACATCATTGCCTTTCATATCCCAGATGACGGACCGCAGCGGGAAACGGCTGGCCGGTACCGTATAGGAGAAGGGGCGATGAATCGTCTCAACCAGAATGAACTTGCCATCCGGCGACGGGCCCACATACGCGTGAATTCCCGGCGCCCCCAGCTTCGACACCTTACCGTCGAGCGTCACTCTGACAATCTGCGATGTCGCATAGTACTCGAACAGCGCTTCGTCGTGGGCGTTCTCCAGCAGATCCTGGTATGTTCGCGCCGGAGCAACCCGGCCCAGGTTCTGCTGAATCACCGGTCCATCGGGAACCAGTTGGTCTGGCGGCGGATCGCCCCGGTCAGTCGGTATCGACCGAACCAGCAGCGACGTGTTGTCCGACACCCACTCAAACGGACTACCATAGATGGCGTTCAAGTGCAGATCACTGACGCGACGCGCGACACGGCTCTTGGTATCCGTCACCCACAACTCAATATGGTCGTCGGTGGTCAGCGCAAATGCCACCTGTTCTCCGTCCGGCGCCCAGGTGATGTTCGTGATACGCGGTTCCTCGGGAAGTCCAGTCACCGCGAACTCTTCACCGTCGGACATCCGCTTGAAGGTCAGGCCCGACGCATTCCAGCCTCTCGACGGCCCGTTCGTGCGGGGATTGATACGAAGACCCGCCAGACGCAACTCCGGTTGCGCGACTTCCGCCATGGGCGGCAGACCCGGCCACGACGCCAGCAGCATCCAATCGCGATAGGGGCTCACGTATACCGACGGTGTCCAGGGAGCGTCGATCAGCGAGGCGATTTCCTCTGGGGGCATCTGATAACCGATTTTGGTATCGTTCCCCTGCCCCATTGCCACCGATGACACCAGCATCACCAGCGCAAGACACAGCACGACTCGTGCGGCAGCAAGACTCTTTCCAGCCATTAACATTCCTCCTCACGGCTATTTGCTATGTTCGAAGATACGATTGTCACACGCCATTGTTCCACAATGGTAACGGGCGTGGGAGAGACGGACAAGCGAAAACGCGCTGCACGCCATCAGGGCGTGCAGCGCATTTAGATAATCGGGATAGGAGTCTACAATCCGCAGGTCGGCGCGGGACCTCCGCTGAACAGATAATTCACCAGGAAAATAAGATCGCTGAGATCGATATCCCCTTCACCGGACAAGTCGGAGATCAGGGTGGAGAACGGCGCAGGACCTCCGAGGAACAGGTAGTTGACCAGATAAATGAGATCCGAGAGATCGGGTCCGATCGAATCGCCGTTGATATCGCCGCAGAGGATGACGTTCAGCACCACCGTCAGGCTCGCGGTATTGTAACCGTCCGTGACAGCCACGTCAAATGAGTCTGCTGCCGACAGCCCTGCGGGAACCGTACCAACCAGACTATCACCGGAAACGGCCAGCCAGGCAGGGAAGTTCGAGTAACTGACCGTGTGGACGGAGTCATCGCTGTCAACTACGTCCGGACAAAACGCGATCTCCGAGTTCCCTCCACACAGGATGCTCGAGTCGGCAACAATCTGTGGCGTAACATTCACGGAGAACCGGTGCGCCCACGGAGCGCCGATAAACGGATGCGTCTCTACCCGACCGGACAGATCAGCCGCTTTGATATAGTACGCAATCTCCGCTCCACCGCTCTGGCCGGGGATCTCCTCGGTGAACATATCCGCTCCACCGCCGGCGCTGAGCAAAACGCTGTTCCACGCGCCGTCGTCCACTTTGTAGACAATCTGGAGTGAATCCCCGATCAAGTCGGCGCCCGAGTAGGCATCGACAAGCGCCTCGACAGAGTAACCCGACAACGAGTCGGCAACTTTCACCAACGGGATGTGATGAATTCTGAGCATGAACTGATCCGGCACGCCCATCGTACGGCAGTGGATGGCGTCATCGTCAAGCCAGGAACCGGTGAAGCCGATCACCTCATAGCCCGGCATGGCGTCGCGATAGGTCTGAAGTGCGACCGCATCCCAGCTGCTCGAAAAGATCGGAACCAACACCTTGTCGTTCAGAATTATCGAATTCGTGTAGGCGGTTCCGGTCGGACAGTACACGCGCACAATCGTGTACGGCTGTCCCCAGGCCGAGATCTGCTGAGAAAGATACTCCGCCCGTTGATTCAGAAGGGCGTAGCTTGAGCTGGAGGTCGGCACGTCCTTCACGAGGATGGTGGTCGGGTTGAGAAATTTCGCCCAACAGTCGATATGGTGAATGCCGCCGCTCTCGATATAGTCCAGCACGGTGTAATCGTTACCCAGATAGGCCAGCATAATCGAGTCGACTTCGGCCTGCGTCTTTCCGGGATTCTCATTGTAAACGAGTCTGGTCGACATGGACATACCCAGGCCGTCCGACATATGATTGCCGCCCGTCGTGATGAGATCCATTCCGTAGACAGGCAGTCCCCAGTTCGACCCCAGAATCTGCGGAATGAGATCGTCCAGTGGACGCGGTCGGTTGTAGATGTGATCGACGATGCCAAGCTGCTCGTCCGCAAATATGAACCAGGGGCCGTAGTCGCGAGTCCATATGCTGTTGGTGGAGGCAATCAGGAACTGCGTGTTCGCCATGGTCACTCCGCCGGACTGATAGGCCGAGGTCGCCGAAGCCTGCTCCGATGCGCTGGCGACGATTGTCGTCACCATCAGGTCCTCCGACATCTCAGCAATCAGGCTGACCGAGATGCCCAGTGGCCAACGAATGATAACGCCGGTCGACGGCTCCCACTCCGCGGGATTGCGTATCTCCCCGGAAGGAGCATTGGTTGCCTGATGGTTCTTGCCGATCTCGCTCAGTCTCCCCTTCTCCTCTTCGGTGAGACCGATCGGCAGAAACTCTTCGGTATCCGCGGCGGGTACGGCCGAGGGCAGAGCAAGCGCAGTTAGCAACAGACTGACTCCCAGGACAAACAGACGCATAGTCATAGCGGCACTCCAGGCTGGTAGTATGTGGAGAGTCGGCGGATCGCCCGACGCCGGCGATGTCAACTCGATTATGGATAAGATATACGATTACGCGAAATCGGCAAGACCAAGATTGCTCTACGGGAGTTCCGGGACTTACCGCCCGGAGTCGGGATTGGATGTCGACTGAAGTACCGTCGCCACAGCTTCCGCCAGATCCGCCGGCCGATACGGCTTGACTACCACCGAGGCAAACCCGAATTCGTCATGTCTGGCCATGACTGGATCGTTGGAGTACCCGCTGCACACGATCGCCTTGACGGATGAATCGATCGCCCGAAGACGCTCGATAGTCTCTTTTCCCCCCATGCCGCCGGGAATGGTCAGGTCGAGGACGACCAGGTCATACGGTCGACCGGCGGCTCTTGCTGCTTCGAAATGCTCCAGCGCCTCCGCGCCGTCCGCAACCGTATCCACCTCGAAACCGTGCTTCGTCAGCACACGCGAAGCGAGGTCTCGGATGTAGGACTCGTCGTCCATCAGCAGGATCCGTCCGTAGCCTCGAATATCCCGCTCCACAACCGTCTCACCTCCGCACTCCTCGGCGACTGCAGCCGGCAGGTAAACCGTGAACGTCGTTCCCTTGTTCTGTTCCGAGTCCACCTCAATACGCCCCGCGTGCTTGCGAACGATCGAATAGCTGGTCGCAAGGCCGAGCCCGCTCCCGGTCTCCTTGGTAGTGAAGTACGGGTCAAAAATGCGCGGAAGAACCTGTTCGGGAATACCCGTCCCCTCGTCGGTCACCGAGATCACCACGTAGTCGCCCGCCCGGAGATCGGTGTGGGAGCCCGGTGCAATCCGCCTGTTGTCTGCAATGATCGACAGCGTACCGCCGTCGGGCATCGCCTGCACCGCGTTTATCGCCAGATTGTGGATCACCTGACCTATCTGCCCCGCATCGCCGTTGACACACCTGAGGTTCGGCGAAATGTACACACTCGACTTGACATTCGAGCCCCGAAGCGCAAAGGAAACGGAATCCGCGACCACTGTCGACACGGAGATTACCTTCTTGACCGGCTCTCCACCTTTCGAGAAGGTCAGGAGCTGGCGGGTTAGGTCGCGGGCCCGAAGAGCTGCCCGCTCCGCGGCGTCGAGCCCGCTTTCCAGATCGGGATGCAATTGCCCGGAACCTCTGACCATGGCGATGTTCCCCAGCACTCCGGTCAACAGGTTGTTGAAATCGTGGGCGAGCCCCCCTGCAAGTATACCCAGCGACTCCAGTTTCTGGGCACGAAGCTGTTCCTGTTCGAGTGCCTTCTGACTGGACACGTCTATCACGATCCCCCTCACACCAACCGCCTCTCCGTTTCGAACGATACGGTTGGCCCGCACCGTTATGGGAAAACGGGAGCCGTCTTGCCTCACGGCGGTATACTCGGCAGCATCGTGATGGCCGTGTTTCAGCGCGTACTCGTGGAATCGCATCGCCCGTTCTGTCTCTTCCGGTACTATTACATCTGTCAGCCGCAGACCTTCCGTCAGGTAATATCCCGGTTCGTACCCGAAATACTCCGCGGCTTTGTAGTTTGCGTACGTGACTACACCGTTCACATCGCATTCATAGACCGCCTCCGGAAGCATCTCGGTTATCTCACGGAACTTGGTCTCGCTGTCGCGAAGCTCTGCTTCGGCCAGCTGCCGCTCGACTCGTGCCCCAACGATACCCGCCGCCGACCGAAGAGCATCCAACTCCGTTTTCGTCCAGTTCCGCGGCTCCCGGCACTCGTCGAATCCCAGGAAACCCCACCACGCGTGCCGCGCGAAAATCGGCACCAGTGCGATCGACTGGATCTCCTGATCTTCGAAAATCTTCCGGATCGGCCCCTCAAATGACTCTGTCAGGCCGTGAAGAGCCTCGTTGTTTCCGAGAATGTCTATCCAGTGCTCGATCCCCGCCTCCCGATAAGAAAGCCGCTGCGTTACCGGATTGTCGACCTCGGGCGTTATCCCCTCGTCGGCCCATTCGGCGATCTGCGTACACGTAAATCCCGCTTCCGATGGCTCCGGATCATTGCGGAATACATACGCCCGACTCACTCCCGCCGCTGACCCCACCTCGCGCAACACTCTCCGAAGTCCTTCTTCCAGGCTCCCCTGACGAAGCAGGATGTCCGCCGAAGTGGACACCGCTGACAGGATGCGGTCGCGCATCGCAAGAACCCGCTCGTTTGCGCACTGCTCGGTGATATCTCTCGTAATCGTGAGGAGATGACGAAGCCCCGACAGCATGATCGTGCGAGCACTCATTGAGCCAATAATGATGCGCCCGTCTTTGCACCGAATCCGGGCGACAAAGTTATCCGCCAGCCCCTTTTCGCGCAGCTCTTCGACTAATCGAAGACGATCCGACGGATCGACCCAAAGGTCGATGTCGATCGAGGTCGAGCCGATGACCTCTTCGCGCCGATACCCGGAAATGCGCTCGAATCCCTCGTTGACATCCACCCAGCCACCATCGAACTCCCGGCTGATGGTGATCGAATCGGGGCTCGTCTGGAAGGCGGCGCGGAATCGCTCCTCCGATTCCATCAGCGCCTGTTCCGTCTTCTTGCGGTCGGTGATGTCTATGAGAAAGCCTTCGATCCCGATCTGCTTCCCATGGACGATCACCGGGTTCCCCGAGAAAAGGTGATAGCCGATGGATCCATCCTTGCACAGACGCGCGCACTCACACTGGAAGCCGTTGTCCGAGGTGAGCATCTGTTCCAGGCTCATGGGCGCCAAATCAGTGTCCTCATCCGGAAATGTGACACTGAACGGGCGGCCGATGATCTCCCCCGGCGACGATAACTTGTGCATGCGAAGCCAGGCATTGTTGACATAGCCGTAGCGGCCCTCGAGATCGACGAAGAAATACCCGGCTGCGGCCGCCTCGACGATGTTGCGGAACCGGGCAATGCTCTCGTGAAGGGCTTCCTCGGCGTACTTCTGATCGGTAATATCCTGAGCTATCCCGGCCGAGCGGACGGTCTCACCCTCTTCGTCTTGAATAGGGAACGATCGAATCGATATCCAGCGCACCGAACCGTCTTCGCGAACTACTCGCAGTTCCAGATCAATCGGTACCCCGGACTCCCACTCGCGCTCATGGGCGCTTCGCAGATAGTCGCGGTCGGATTCGTGCACGCACTCAAGAAACGACGACGGATCGTCGTAGAGCGACTGGCAGGAGCGCCCGAAAATGCGCTCATACGCCGGACTTATATAGAGGACTTTCTTCTCGGTCCGAAGCCAGAAGATCTCGCTCACGCTTTCCGCAAGCTGTTCGAACCGCTCCTTGCTCTCCCGAAGTTCTTCCTCAATCCTGTTGCGCTCCGATATATTCTGCAGAATACAGATCGTGCGCGCTACCGTCCCGTCGCCGTTGTACACGATCCGGCCGTTGAAGAGCACTTTGAGCATTTGCCCATCCTGGCGTCGCATCTCGAACTCGACATCTGACACAGATCCGCGCTCCTTGAATCGCGCGAAGCGCTCACGAAACTCCTCTTGTTGATTTGGAAAGAGAAAATCCTGAAAGCGCGCACCAATTACGTGCTCCTCGCGGTAGCCGAGTATGTCAAGCCAGGTCTGGTTGACCTCGAGAATACGTCCATCCGCGCCAAGCGATTGATAGCCAACCGGAGCAACATCGATGACGGAGCGCAGACGGTCCATTTCGCTGTTCTCGGCGTATGTACCTGAAGCCGGGGACGGTGCCGAAAGCATGACGAACACCTTCTCCCAGGTCTCGGGAGCGCCGGACGGCACAATCAGTTGCGCTTCAGTCTCTATCCAGTTGCCGTCCGGAGCCGCAATGCGTGTCGGTATCTTCCCTGTTCCGCCTGACAGCACAACCGCCGTAGCGTCGATAACGCAGTCGGCGATCATCTCGGCAGTCATAGCTTCCGTTTGGTCGGGATGGATATTGAGAAGATGTTTTGCCGCGTTGTTCACCCGCAGCAGACGAATGTACATATCCGGTCGCTCGTACACATCCCCCGGGACATGAGGCGTCCTGTCCGAATTCCCCGGCGCGACAATGGATTGGCGCAGAACGCTCAAGTCCAGCTCTAACAAAGGGTGAGGGAGGGACTCGAACAGCTGCTCGTATGCCGTAGTATTCCCGGATGCTGCCGGCTTCAAGACATGGAACCCCATGGCTGTGCGCACTTCGACGCAAAGTGAATGTCGCAAATCAGGGAGAGCTGATCGCGCCCCTCAGAAAACCCCGAGGCGATGGCAACCTCGACCGCCCGTCCCGTCATCTGTTACTTATGTAATCGACAGGTCGAGTGATTTCCTTAAGGCGCTATCCCGTTGATGCACAAACCATTAGTTCCACCCAGAGGAACCCGAGCGACGACCAGGTCCAACCTCGATCGGCACACGCGTACTGACGCCGACACCATCAGGAAACGAAATAAGGGTAAATGACTCGATTTTAGTTGACGACGAGGGATTGACAAATTACTCCATATTCTATATATTTTTGGTGCGTCGGAGCTTATACGTTACTACCACTATTGGTCTTCTTGAGCATTGCGGGAGATAGCAGGTGCCACGCCGCAGAACGTCCGCACTCCACATTGGTCTACGTCGTAGTATCCCCCCTCTTTCCCGGAAAGATAACACATGATTGTAACCCTTAGCGATTAAACGAAATCGGAGGTCATTTTGGCACAAAGGGCTATTGGTCTGGGTCTTGTCCTCGTTGCCTGCCTGGTGTGGGCCGGAGCGGGCTACGCCGCCACCACCCTGCAGGTCAGCGATGCGGACAATTCCGTCCGTCTGCTGTCGCAGGACAACGCCGGCATCACGATTAGTGTCGAAGTCGGCGATCTCATGTTTGAAGAAGTCGTTACCCAGCAGGGCGTGTTTACGCTCATGTCGGGGTCCGATCTCACCCGTTCACAGCAGGTTGGCGAGCCGTCAGTGCCGATGGCAAACCGCCTGATCTCCATTCCGTTCGGATGCGACCTGTCAGCCAACGTCATCGCCAGCGACTTTGAGGAATACTCGCTGACCGATCTCGGCCTGACTAATCCGCTCATGCCGGTACAGCCGTCGCTTTCGAAATCGGACGATCCGATGTCCGTCCCGTTCGAAATAAACGAAGCCCTGTACCAGCAGCCGGGTTACTACTCCCTGCCGCTCGTGACAACTGAGGTGAAGGGTGTTATGCGCTCGGTCCGACTCGGCATGGTCAAGGTCGCTCCCATCGAGTACGACCCGATCAATAACCGGATCCGCGTATACAACAAACTCACTATCCGGGTCAATTTCGAGCATCCGGACTGGGCGGAAACCGAAGCCAACTGGCGCAAGGGCTACTCCCCCTACTTCGAACCGGCCTACAATCGGGTGATAAATTTCGAAGATCAGGTCGCTACCTACAAGGACGATCTGGTGAAGTATCCGGTGAAGTACCTGATCATTTCCGACCGTATGTTCGAAGCCCAGTTGCAGCCGTTTATCGAATGGAAAACACAGAAGGGATTCGAAGTCGTCACCGCGTACACCGATGTGATTGGCACGGCCAACACTACCATAAAAGCCTATATTCAGAGTCTTTATGCAGCGGGTACGCCCTCCGATCCGGCCCCCTCGTTTGTGCTTTTCGTGGGTGACGCCCAGCAGATCGCTCCCTTCAGCGGTTCGGCCGGCTCGCATATCACCGACCTGAGATTCTGCGAATTCACCGGTGATAACTTCCCGGAAATCTACTACGGTCGTTTCTCGGCGCAGAACACCGCGCAACTCCAGCCGCAGATCGACAAGACGCTGGAATACGAGCGCTATGAAATGCCGGATCCGTCCTACCTGGAATACGTAACGCTCGTAGCCGGTGTCGACGGCTCCTTTGCCCCTACCCACGGTAACGGCCAGCTCAACTACGGCACGAACCTGTATTTCAACGCCGCCCACGGTATCAGCCCCAACGTCTGGCTCTACCCCGCCTCCGATGGCGCTGGTGCCCCGGCCGCGATTATTCAAACGATCGATGACGGTGTCGGCTTCTACAACTACACCGCTCATTGTTCGCACGAGGGTCACGCCGATCCGTCATTCACGACCAGTGATGTTCCGGGCCTGACCAACTATCACAAGTACCTGCTCGGTATCGGCAACTGCTGTCTCTCGAATACCTTTGGCACCAGTTACTCCACGCCGTGTTTCGGCGAGGCCTTCCTGCAGCTTGAAGACGCCGGTGGTATCGGCTATATCGGCGGTTCCAACTCCACCTACTGGGATGAAGACTACTGGTGGGGCGTCGGCTATGGTCCCATCGTCTCCTCCGGCGCCGACTACTCGGCGACCGGTATCGGCGCCTACGACGGTATCTTCCATGACCACGGCGAACCGACCACGCAGCATTACGTTACCAATGATGCCATCATCTTCGCCGGCAACATGGCCGTGACCGAATCCGGCTCGAGCCGCGAGACCTACTACTGGGAAATCTACCACCTCATGGGTGACCCGTCGGTCATGACCTATCTCGGCGTTCCCGCTGAAAATAATGTCACTCACGACGCAGCCATCGTCCTCTCGACCACGAGCATGACCGTGGCAGCCGATCCCGGCTCGTATGTCGGTATCTCGTTCAACGGCGTGCTTCAGGGTGCGGGCTATGTCGACGCCTCCGGCTCGGCGACGATCGACCTGGCCGGTTTCGCTACCCCGGGCGTAGCCGATATCGTCATCACCTGCCAGAATCGCGAGCCGTACATCGGCACCATTCAGGTGATCACTCCTTCCGGTCCGTACGTCGTGTTTGACGAAGCTACGCTCAACGACGCGGCCGGCAACGGTAACGGTGTGGTCGATGCCGGCGAGTCTGTCCTTATGGGCATCCAGCTGATCAACGTCGGTCCCGACGAAGCCTTTGACGTCAGTGCGACCGTCACCACTATCGACCCGTATGTCACCATCACAGACAACACCGAGGCCTACGGCAACATCGCCGGCGACAACGGCACTGCGTATGTGGCTGATGGCTTCGCCTTCACCGTCGACGGCGATTGCCCGGACAATCACCAGATTACCTTCGATCTGGAAGTCACCGGCACCGCCCGCGACACCTGGAACGGCTCCTTCCGGATCCCCGTCCATGCCCCCGATCTGTCCGTGATCTCGGTGGCCATCGACGACGGTGGAAACAACAACGGCATCATCGATCCGGGTGAAACCGCCTCCATTACCGTTACGATCCAGAACGATGGTTCCGGACAGGCCGGCAATGCCCAGGGAGCCCTGTATGTCACCGACAGCTACGTGACCATCACCGATGGCTTCGGATACTACGGCTTGATCGATTCCGCCGGTGCCATGGTCGTCAACAATGGCGATCCCTTCGAGGTCTCAGTCGACGCTGCCTGCCCCATGGGCTACGGTGTGACCGTCCAGCTTGACGTCACCGCCGACAACGGCTTCGCCACCACCCTGACGTTCGACGTCACGGTCGGCGACCGGGTCGCCTTCTATTTCGACGACTTCTCCTACGATCAGGGCTGGACATTCGACGGCGGCGAAGGCGAGTGGGAAATGGGTCCGGCGGCCGGTCTTGGCGGTGACCCGACCAGCGACCACACGCCGACTGCCGACAACTACGTACTCGGAAACGATCTCTCCGGCGACGGCGAGTACGAGAACTATGTCGATCCGACCGACTACGCCACCTCGCCCATCATCGACTGCAGCAACATGACGGGCGTGCAGCTGAAGTTCTACCGCTGGCTTGGCGTCGAACGCAGCCAGTACGACCATGTCTACTTCGAGGTCTACGACGGTACCGACTGGGTTCAGCTCTACACCAATCCGGATGCCTCGTTTGAAGAAACCGCCTGGACCGAAGAGTTCTACGACGTTAGCGAGTACGCCGACCACAATCCGCTCTTCCAGCTCCGCTTCGGTATGGGTACCACCGACGTTTCGGTCACGTATTGCGGCTGGAACATCGACGACATAGAGCTGAAGGGCTACGGCAACGCCGCCTCGGCCGTCTGCGAGATTCCCGACAGCTCACTGTCGGTCACACTGCAGCCCGGCAACTCGACGACGGAACATATCACCGTCCGCAATATCGGCGACGGCACCCTCCGCATCGCGTTCGCGTCGACCTACGGCTGGCTCACCTGCTCCGGCGATCAGCTGGTCATCGCTGCCGGAGACAGCACGGAATTCCAGGTTGACATCGACTGCGGCGGACTGCCGCTCGGTGAGCACACCGGCAGCCTCACCTACACCAGCAACGACGCCGGCCATCCGACCGGGGTCATTCCGGTGACGCTGAATGTCGGTTGCTGTGTCGGCAATACGGGCAATGTGAACAACGACAGCGAAGACACTGTTGATCTCTCCGACCTTATGTACTTCGTCAACTACTTGTTCAACAGCGGCCCCGCTCCGGCCTGTGTGGCTGAGGCAAACACCAATGGTGACGGCAGCGGTATTACCGATCTGTCCGATCTTATCTATCTGGTGAATTACCTCTTCATCTCCGGTGCGGCTCCGGCTCCGTGCCAGTAGTTTCTGTCAACGCGCTGACTTGAAGTTGAGCCACCCCCGAAATCGGGGGTGGCTCTTCGTTTATGAATCGCCTTCCGCGCCACACGCCACCCTCTAACACGGAGCTTGACATCCACATTGCTCCTGTCTATATTTTATATAGACTCATCCATCACTAATCTCATCGCCACTCTTGAACAGGACCACACACGGCAGCCCGAATGGAAACGTCCCTTCGTTCGGGTCCCGTTACCTATAGTCTCTATACCGTCGTTTCCAGAAAGGAGATCCCATGATCAAGTGGTACCAAAGTACTTCTCTTTTCATGGTTCTTTTGCTACTGATCGGACTATCGGCGATTTCGGACGAGCTTCATCAAACCACATACATCGCAGCGAGCGCCTATTCGGTTCAGTCAGCAGACAGTGAAAGGGAATTCTACTACAAATCGGGCTATCCGGACTACTGCCCCGCCGGCATGCCCGACTTCAGTCAGGTCCAGGACTTCACCTGGCCACCCGATGGGACCATCGACCCCGGCTACTGCGGGCCGGTTGCGTTGGCCAACTGCTTCTGGTGGTTTGATTCCAAGTTCGAACCCCTGCCGGTGGTACCACCGGGCATCAGCGATAACTACCCGCTTGTCGGGTCGTATCACGCCGCTTTCGACGACCATGATTCGAGCAATGTCACATCGTTGATCGGGGCTCTGGCAACTTCGCTCAATACGAACTTGCTCGCCCCCGGCACAAATATTGTGGACCTCGATGCCGGCGTGCGTGACTGGCTCGCCTCTCGAGGCCTGCTCGACGACTACGACGTCAATCTGTATCCCTGCGTTGATTTCACCTGGGACTTCATCGCCGGGGAAGTGAAACGAAGCCAGGATGTGATCTTGCTGCTGGGCTTCTATATTGCTCTGGGCGGAAACCCCCAGGAATGCTGCCGCATCGGCGGTCACTACGTTACCGTGGCCGGCGTGGATTCGGCCAACGCCCTGATCGCGCTCTCCGATCCGTTTCTCGATCTTGCAAACCCACCTCCACCATCGCACAACGATGCCGCGGTCGTATCCCACGACCTATATGCCGTCGGCATGATAGACCCCGGAATGTGCGTGGCAGTCCCCGGGTGCCTGTTTCTGCCTGATTACCCGGCTGACCCCATTGCCTACGAATTCTTCGATCAGAACGGCGGCACCACCTGTCCGGGACCCGGCTTGCCGGGGCCGATCTATGCAGTCATCGAGTTTGCTGAAGTCATCTGCCCTCGCGAAACACCCGACACCTGGTACTGGAAGCCCGACACTACCTACGCGCAGACCGGCATGCCCGATTTCCCGAGCCAGCTGCCCTGCCACAGCGGCCCCACGGCGGTCACCAACTGCCTCTGGTGGTACGGCGCGATGGATTACTACCAATTCACAGGAGCATGGGAACTCAAAGACGAGCTCTTCTCGTACTTCCACTCCGATACCATCTTCGACCCCTGGGGAGGCACCGATGTCCACGTTATGGAGCAGGGATTGACACAGTTCTTCTGGGATCCTGATCCCAAGTGGCAATTCTACGAGACCACCTACCAGATGCCCGACTTCCGAGAGATGGCCGAGTCCCTCATGGTCTGTCAGGACGTAATCCTCCTCATCGGTAACTGGTGGTTCGATGGTGAACAGTGGTGGCGCGACGGCGGTCGATATGTCACTATGGCCGGCGTTGATACCGCTGCCATGATGGTTGCCCTCTCTGATCCGGAGACCGATAATGCCGAAGCCGGCGGTACTGGCCGCGTGCGCCCACCCGCCCATGCGGGTGTGGTACACGATCCCCGGGATGCGACGCACTGGACCCCCGTCACACTGGGAAGCTTCGACTACCCGGTTTCGCACGACAGCTACCCCGTCCTGCTGGACTCACCCTCACCGGGTGGCTCCTGGTGGCTACCGGGCTTCCCTCGCGGCTTCTCTCCGACCGGCGCCAACTGCCCCACCGAGTTCCGCGACTTGACACTGGCCAACCCCGATCCCGCGACCTTCCCGTACCACGCCGAAGTGGAGTACGCCGTCATGATTTGCCCCGGTGAACCCCAGATGCCGCAAACTGACACCTGCGAATACTACAAGGCACCGTACGAGGACTATGCGCCGTATGGCATGCCCGATTTCGATCAAAAGCAAAACGGCTGGATCGGCGGCCCGATAGGCGGCTGGTCCTTCTGCGGGCCGGTGGCCCTCGCCAATTGCCTCTGGTGGTTCGATTCCAAGTTCGAGCCGGTTCCGGTGCCGCCTCCGATCATAAGCGATGGCTACCCACTGGTGTCCGCATACGGCCCCTGGGATGATCACGATCCATCCAACGTCATACCGCTCGTCGATTCGCTGGCCCGCTATACCAGCTGTTTCCCTGGCGGTATTGGCACGTTTATACTGGATCTCGCCAACGGCGCACAGGCCTGGCTGGCGCAGCAGGGACTCCTCGAGAGCTACACCGTCACCCTCTTTCCGGGACCTCCTGTCGAGCTGATTCGCGACGAAGTCATGCGCTCGCAGGACGTCATACTCCTTCTGGGCTTCTATGAAATCCCGCCAACCGGTGGCGATTGCATCCGACTCGGCGGCCACTACGTCACCGTGGCAGGCGTCTGTATAGACAACGATCGCATCTGCATCTCCGACCCGTATTTCGATGCCAACGAGGGTGAGCCGCCGGCGGGCAGTGCTCACGGTTCAGCCGTACACAACGATGCGGCCTTCATATCGGGACCCCACGGCCAGATTCAACACGATCCGTACAATCTCTTTATGCAGCAAGTCTGTCCGCAGTACCCGCCACTCGTAGAGATAGTGGACTACCCGGATCAGGCTGGTGACGTGGGCAACTTCTTTGAGCTGAATCCAGTCGAGTGGAGCACACCCCCGATCCCCTATCAGGGCGGCGAAATACACACCTTGATCGACTATGCCCTGATCATTTGTCCGCTCGATACCTGCGCCAATCAGTACCCGGGCGATGTCGACAACAACGGAGTCATCGACAACAACGACATTCACTATCTCGCCGCCTACATCGACTCGGGTGGTCCTGCGCCACCTGTCCCGGCCAATGCCGATCCAGATGGCGACTGCGACATCGATTACACCGACATAGCTCTCCTGGACTCTTACGTGAATGACACGGGTTCTGCTCCGGTGCAGTGCACGTGCGTGAATCCGACACTCACCTGTTGTCGCGATCTCACCGGCAATGTCAACAACTCAGGACCCGAGGTCGATCTCTCCGATCTGATCTATCTCGTGAACTATCTCTTCCTCGGCGGCCCCGTCCCATGGTGCCTCGAAGAAGCAAACATCAACGGAGATCCTTTCGGGGTCGTCGACCTTTCGGACCTGATTGCTTTCGTCAACTATCTCTTCCTCTCCGGTCCTCCGCCCGCACACTGCCAATAGAAGAGGCAGGCACCTGATCCTGACAGTGCGTGTGAGGCCACCCGATGGGGTGGCCTCACACCCGTAAAGATCTACAATTTGGTCGGTTATAAATACCACTTGAAGTCTCACTTGCACCCCTCGGACAGACGGCCTCAGATATAGCAGCGCGCCGTGAATGGCGCCAAACGGCAGCCCTCATTACTGATGGGAAACTGAGATTCAGGCCGGAACATTCCGCGCCCTATTTTGTCCGCTTTCTTCTCGAAGGAACGCTTTTTTTGTTGGGAATCCGACTTCGCACATTATATTAAAGGGACAATTCGGTACATAATACTACCTTAGCGATTGGCGGCTCTCGTGTATCCACAGATCGAAGAGCATCATTTTTCAAATCCACACAAGAAAGGCCCTGTATGCGAAGAAGTGTGCTAACGGCTGTCTTCCTGGTTCTTTTCGCTGCCTCGTTCGTTGCCGCGGAACGAATTGAGCTGGGCACTGGGGGCGACGATGTTGAGGTCATCGTCGAACAATCGAACGACTCACGGACGGTCGTCCGATTCGAAATCAACGCCTTTGACCGTTCGGGGACGGTTATCAACGGCGAAACCTGGAATCTGATCGACTTGATCGGCGAAGGCAACTTCCTCATCGAAGGAGCTCCCGCATTGCCGCGCGTCAGCCGGAGTATTATCATTCCGGACGAGGCTGGCGCCGAACTGCGTGTTGTCGATGCCGAATATGTCGACTTGAAAAACACACCAGTTGCCCCGTCCAAGGGCAATCTGCTGAGAACGGTCGACCCGAAAACGGTCCCCTATACCTTCGGACCCGAATACAACAAATCCGGATTCTACCCGGAAGAACTGGCTTCTCTGCGAGCCCCGTACATTCTGCGTGACTATCGCGGTACGGTGATCGATCTCCAGCCCTTCCAGTACGATCCCCAGTCGCAGACACTCCGTGTCTATACCTCGGTGACGGTCGAAGTCCGCACCGATGGCTCCGGCGGCGTCAATCCACTGCTCGACCGCAAATCAGCCGCCGCCGTCCCCGATTTCGAACTGCTGTACAAACGGCATTTCCTGAACTACAGCAATCAGGCCAAATACACGCCCGTGATGGAATCCGGTGACATGCTGATCATCGCCTATGACAGCTATGCCTCTGCGATGCAGCCCCTGGTGGACTGGAAGATTCAAAAGGGTATCAAAACCACCCTCGTCAACGTCTCCGCCATCGGGAACACCAGCACCGCCATCGACACCTACATCCAGAACTTCTACGATACCACCAACCTGGCGTGGGTGATTCTTGTCGGCGACCATAACCACGTCGCCACTCCCCAGGTATCCGGCGGAGCCTCCGATCCGTCCTACGCCAAGGTCGCGGGTGCCGACGACTACCCCGATATCTTCATCGGCCGCTTCTCCGCTGAATCGATTGCCGATGTCGAAACACAGGTCGAACGCACGATCGACTACGAGGTCAATCCAGTGTCCGGTAGCTGGCTCCACACCGGGATGGGCCTCGCCTCCACCGAAGGCCCGGGGCACTTCAACGAATATGACAACGAGCACATGGGCTATATCCGCGATGATCTCCTCGCCTTCACCTACACCGCCGTCGATGGCTTCTATGGCTCTGCCGCCAGTGCCAGCGGCGTCGCCAGCGCCTTGAATGCGGGTCGAAGCATCGTCAACTACACCGGCCACGGCTCAACAACCGCCTGGTCGACCAGCGGATTCAGCAACACCAACGTCAACCAGCTCACCAACGCCGGCATGCTGCCGTTTATCGTCAGCGTGGCCTGCGTCAACGGTGAATTCGACGGCTACACCTGCTTCGGTGAGGCCTGGCTGCGCGCCACCGACGGTTCGGGAAATCCGACCGGCGCCATCGCCGCCTACATGTCCTCAATCAACCAGTCCTGGGATCCGCCGATGGATGCACAGGATGAGGTGAACGACCTGCTGGTAGCCGAAGAGAAAACAACCTTCGGAGGCATCTGCTACAACGGCTCCTGCAAAATGATCGACATCAACGGCAGCGGTGGTGTCTCCATGTACAACACCTGGCACATTTTCGGTGACCCCTCGGTCCAGGTCCGCACCGACCTCCCCACGACCCTGTCCGTCACCCACGACCCGGTCATGCTCATTAGCGACACCGAATTCCAGGTGACGGTCGACGGTGTGGAAGGCGCCCTGTGTGCCATTGCCTACAATGGCCAGCTCTACGGTTCTGCCTACACCGATGCCGGTGGTGTAGCGGTCATTCCGTTCAGCGATGCCCTCCCGGTTGGCGAAGACATGACGCTGACCATTACCGCCTTCAACGCCGCCGCCTATGTGGCGAGCGTCACGGTTATCACACCCAGCGGACCGTACGTGGTATTCGACTACTCTACGATCAACGACCAGTTGGGTAATAACAATGGCGTGGTGGACCTCGGCGAAGACATCCTGATGGGCGTTCAGCTCATCAATGTCGGACCCGATGACGCCCTCAACGTCACCGCCACCATCTCGAGCACCGACCAGTATGTCACGATCACCGACAACACCGAGGCATACGGCACGGTGGCCGGCGACAACGGAACCGGCTATGTGGCCGACGGCTTCGCCTTCTCGGTTTCCGGTGACACCCCCGATGGCCACTTTATCACGTTCGACCTCGAGGTAAGCGGCACCGCTCGCGAGACATGGACCGGTACCTTCCGCGTCCAGGTCCACGCGCCCGTCGTCAACTTCGTGTCGGTGGCCATCAACGATGCCGGCGGAAACGCCAACGGCATCCTCGATCCCGGCGAAACAGCCGATGTGATCGTCTATATCAACAACACCGGCTCCGGGCAGGCTGTCTCTACTGAAGGCTACCTGTACACGAACGATGCCTACGTATCGGGAGATGACACCTGGTCTTCGTTTGGCCTGATCGCCGCCGATGGCGGCACGGCCAACAACACCGCCGATGTCTTCACGGTCTCTGCCGATGCTGCCTGTCCGATGGGACATGAGGTTTCGATGGAAATCGATATCTCGGCCGACGGCGGCTACAGCGTAACCCTGCCGTGCAACATCATTGTCGGTGATCGCGTCGTGATCTTCTTCGACGACTTCTCCTACGATCAGGGCTGGACCGGCCTCGGTCTCGGCGAAGCGGAATGGGAAATGGGGCCGTGCGCCGGAATTGGCGGCGACCCGGCAACCGACCACTCCACGAGCGGTGATAACTACGTCCTCGGTAATGATCTGAGCGCCGATGGCGAGTACGAGAACTATATCGACTCCACCGAGTGGGTCACCTCGCCCATCATCGACTGCAGCGCCATGACCGGTACCATCATGACGTTCTACCGCTGGCTCGGCGTCGAGCGCAGCCAGTACGACCATGCTTCATTCGAAGTCTTTGACGGTACCGACTGGGTCGAGTTGTACTCCAACCCGGACGCTTCATTCGAAGAGACTTCGTGGTCCGAGCAGTCCTTCGACCTGAGCCCGTATGCCGACGGCAACCCGCTGTTCCAGATTCGTTTCGGCATGGGCAGCACCGATGTGTCAGTCACCTATTGTGGCTGGAATATCGACGACATCGAAATCAAGGCCTACGGCAACGCGGCTCAGCCGTTGTGCGAGTTTGGCGCCGAAGAGATGTCCGTCACGGTGGCCCCCGAAACACAGGAAGAGCACCATCTGCTCGTTCGCAACGTCGGTGAAGCATCCCTTCGTATCACCTTCACCACGAGTGACACCTGGTTGTCCTGCTCCTCCTCAGCCAACATCATCGCCCCCGGTGACAGTCTCCTGTTCCCGGTGATGGTGAACTGCCTGGGTATGGAGAAAGCCAGCTACGAAGGGTCCCTCCAGTACACCACGAACGACAACATGCACGCCGAAGGCAGCATCCCGGTCTACCTGACCGTCAGTTGCTGCACCGGGCTGACTGGCAACACCAACGGTGACGCCGAAGACGGCACCGACCTGTCCGACCTGATCTATCTGGTCAACTATCTGTTTAACGGTGCGGCCGCCCCCGTATGCATGGCCGAAGCCAACATCAATGGCGACGCCGGTGGTACGGTGGATCTCTCGGATCTCATCCAGCTGGTGAATTTCCTCTTTAACGGAGGAGCGGCGCCTGCAGCCTGCCTCTGAGGTGACTAGGTAGACCACTAAACGAATCACGGCCGGATGGTCTTGCACCATCCGGCCGTTCTTATTGATGCTATCTGGAAGGTCAATTACTGCTCAGGGAGAAAGAACCGAGCCACATACGGCCTCATCAGTTCGGGGATCTCAAGCCCCTCAAGCTCTTCACGCGTCTGCACTGAGGTCCTGATCTGATCGAATGTCCCCTCTTGTACCTTCTTCGGCCAGTCCGCATCCAGCAACAGCTCCTGCCCCATCGCCACAAGTTCGACACCGTCGTCAAGGACTCGAAGCGCCTGTTCCGGTGTCCGTACCCCTCCAACGCCGATAACCGGCATCTCGGATGGCATCGCATCGCGGATCATCTTTGTCGGATGAGACCCTTCCGGCCAATCATTCCTCACACCGACGCCGTATTCCCAGCTGGACACGTGAACGATATCGACCCCCAACGGAACAATCATCTCCAACAACCTGACAGCGTCATGAGTGGAATAGCCATCCGGCTCCGGCTCTTCAGGCGAGATTCTGTACGAGATCGGATACGCCGCGCCAACTTCTGTTCGGACTGCCTTCACGACTTCAGTCGCAAACCGCACGCGGTTTTCCCACTCCACCGCTCCCCAGCGATCCTCGCGCTTATTGGTGAATGGAGAAAAGAACTGCTGAAAGAGATACGTGTTGGCGCCGTGCAGCTCGATCCCGGTGAATCCGGCTCGCTTCGCACGCCCGGCGGCTTTCGCAAATGATTCCACAATCAGCCATATCTCGGTCTCAGTCATCTCGCGCGGCAGCTCCGAGGTCCCTCGGCGGTTGTGCACCGCCGACGGCGCCCACGGCCGCTCGCCGCTCAGATGCGCCTTCACTGCATTCCCTCCGTGGTGAATCTGCAGAAACGACGCCGCGCCGGCTTGGTTGATCGCTTCCGCACACCTGGAGAGACTGCCATGCAGCTCATCCCGATCACATCCCACCTGCCGCTCGAACGCATGACCCGACTTGTGGCAATAGCAGGCTGGCGTCATGATCAGCCCTATACCGGATCGGGCTCGCCGGGCCAGATAGCTGATCTCCTGTGCGGAAAATGAGCCATCGGGCTCTCCCGCCGTGGTGGTCATCGGAGCCATCACCAGCCGATTAGGCAGGGTCAGCGTGTCGCCAGACTTCAGCGGCTGAAATAGTCTACTCGTATCCATACGTCGTAAGTAGTAGTATGAAATGCCAATGTCAACAACGGTTAGAGAGATTTGCTGTTAATACCCGCGAGTAAGATCAACCCGATTGGGGACCTCTCTCCCCTCGGCAGCAGCGTTGAGCAAACGCGCCAGCTCTTTGCGGCGAAGTAACTCCGTCCTGTCCGAGTTACCTCCCAGATGCGGCGTCATCACCACATTTTCCAGTTCATGAAAGGGAAATCGCGACGGCGCCGTATCGGCAGCAACTGCCTCGCTCTCAGGATAGGTGTACCAGACATCCAGCCCCGCCCGTAATCTTCCCGACAACAACTCGCGGTACAGACTTTCCTCATCAATCACCGAACCGCGAGACACGTTTACTATAACCGCGTTGTCCGGCAGCATAGCCAATCGTGCACTGTCCAGCAACCCCTCGGTATCAACAGTGAGTGGGACACAGATCATGAGAACGTCGGCAAACGGCAACAGCGCAGGGAGCTCCTCGGAGCTGTGTATCGTCGCCCACGCATCCCCATCCTGATCGACACCCCGCCGCACCGCCTGAACTTTCATTCCCAGCCCCGTACAGGCACGCGCTACGCGCTGCCCGATAGCGCCATATCCCAGCACCACGGCCGTCCGTCCTTCGACCAGCAACAGTCTGGAATCGTCCTCAAACCGCTCCCGCCAGTCTCCCCTGCGCAGTGCCCGATCGAGCAACGGCACCCGCTTCATCGCGGTCAGCATCAGCGCTATCGCCAGCTCCGCCGTGGGTGCGGCATTGTGGTGAAGATTGTGGAGGCTGAGGTGGGGTCTTGCGGCCAGAAGCTCACCGGTCACTTTCGGGATGCCTGCCCAGGGGACAATGACCGCCTTTAAGTGCTCACTCGCCGACAGGTCTTCCGACGACGGTCGCCCCGCGACCAACAGCTCGCACGTCGAAGGGACATCGCCGTGCTTGCCGCACGTGAGCGTGATATCGGGATGAAGTGACGGACGAAGGGCCTCGATCCAGTCCGAATCGAAGCCCTGACGAATATGTATGTGCATGGTTCTCCGGTTACTGCGTGCTACTGTGCAGGCGGGCAAAAGGATCGAACAATTCGAATTTTACCCGCTTCTTCTTGCCATCGCGTACCAGATCAACCGATCGCTTCTCTCCGAGTTCCCCCTGGAATGCCTCACGAGTGGCGATTAGACCACCCAGCAGCTCCACCGATTTCCCGTCAACTGCCACGATCTCATCCCCGGCGAGCATCCCCGCCTCATCACCGGACGTGTTCTCCATAACATTGTGCACGATGACGCGACCGCTGTCGTCGAGAATCAGCTGAAGCCCGGTCAGGTACTTTGGCGGAAGCACCTTCCCGTAGTCGTCCCCCTTCTCAACTATCAAACGCTGTTCGGCGTAGTCCAGGTACAAAACGAAATGACGCAGCAGCGTGTTGCCTATATTGCCGGTCTGCTCGCCTCCCGCAAGCGCTCCGGCATTGGTATGTACGGGGAATGACATAGTTGTCTCATTCACCGGAAAGCCGGCGAAACTGAGCGAATCGACCTTGATGTAGCGCGTCGCAAACCCACCCCCGGCGCCAAACGCCATACCGTCGATCCCCTCTCTGTCCAGATAGCCCAGCTTTCTTGCCGTCGGATGATTGAAACTGGTGTTCGTCGCCCCCAGATCCAGACTCCATACCCCGTCAGTCACACCATCTACCGTCAGGGGCACCAGAAAGATGTTCTCCTGCGACACCGGCGCGTCCAGGATCACGCCCTCTCCTCTGTACACGAAGTCGTCCGGATCGTAAAACGACAGTTTCCGGTTGGCATAGTCAACCTTCGTGACCACCCGGGACAGGAAGTCGTAGCCGAGAATACCGGCCACATCAAACCCGAGCAGCTTGCCGATCACACCCTTCAAATCGATCACCGCCACCCGTTGCGAGGCGAACTGCACGCCCGGCAGGCTGTACGCCGGCATTCTGCCGAACGTAACATCAACCGTATTCCCTGCCCCCTGGCCCTTGATCGTACCCTCGAGTTCGATCCCCAGTCCCTCCGCATACCCGCGATCCAGCACCGTCGAACCGGCCCCGGAATCGAGTATCCACAGCCCCGTGTCTCCCTCGACCACCACCGGCAGGTAGATGTGGTTTTCGATGTACTCAAACGGCACATCCTCCGCCGACACCCCGTTGTCAAACACGAAATCCCTGACATCACTATCCGGCGGCTCAAAGAGAGTAGCCGCCGTCGGCACATCAAACTCAACTCGATCGAACACGATCACCTGGGTCATGCCCGGCGGATTAGTGGTTGACTCCTGACGGAACGGCCGCACGAAATCGCCGACCGGACGATAGTCGCTGAACAATGTCGTGGTAGTATCGTCCGGCGTGATCGCGACCCGTTTCAGCAGGTAGAAAGTCGATTTATCGATGTAATCGTAGGTTACCGTTTTGTTGACTGTATTGGTAGTTTTCAGGACATAGCACGCCGCCGTCCCGACATCTTCCATCCCGGTAAGACTCACCTCAAGCCACGGTGAGTTGGGATCAAGCTCCTCGTGCACCGCAGCCAGACTATCCAGGAATCGCTCCCGGAGCGTCACCGAGTCCCGTCTCATCTGGAGCTTGTTGTTGTGGTCCACCAGCCACCGGAAGGACCCGTTGTCCCCATCGATCTGGCGTATCGCACCCAGATCGACCTCGGTACGATACTTCGTCAATCCGCTGCTCCAGCGTGTGAACGTTCCCTCAAGACCGGTGCCGATCAGCTCCATCGATCCTTCGGTATAGGTCGTTTTGATTGCCCGGAGCCGCTCCAACCCGCCCGAGGCCTGATAATGGCGACGAAGCACCTCCTGGGGATCCTCGATCTGATCCTGAGCCGCCACCGTCCCTCCTGAGAGAAACAGGGCGAATACGAGGAGAACAAGTGAATGCCGATTAAGTAGTACCCTGACCATTGCCGTGCGAACCTTTCCAGTTGAAGATACACTCGTATATACCCTATTCACATACGAGAATCAGCCTCAAAAGTGTCATGCCAATGCTGCCCTCGACGTAAAGTTTGCGTCCGACGGTTTCCTGCAATCAAATATGTTGCCTTCAATACCATTCAAGAGTAATGTTGGCCGGTTATGCAACGGGAAGATGCCAGACTTCCTTGCACGACATCTACAACGGAGGTGTAATGACTGCAGTGCGGCTTGCCGTCTTGCTGACGGTGGGGCTGTGCCTGCTTGGACCGCAGGTTCAGTCTGCGTGTGTCACCCTGTCCTGGACTGCGACAGGGGACGACGGCGTCGTGGGGACGGCGTCATACTATGATATTAGGTTCTCCCGCAGTGTCATCACCGAAGACAACTGGGCGATGGCAACCCCGGCCCGGGTGGTTCCCCATCCCAAGCCGTCAGGCGCCCGGGAAGAGTGGCTCGTCTCCGGACTGGAACCGGGAGTACGATACTACTTCGCTATCAAGGCCGCCGATGAATCCCGCAACTGGTCGGAGATGTCGAATGTCATCTCCCGCCGGGCGCCCATGCAGGTCTGCAGCGGAATCGTCGGAAACGTCGACTGCGATCCCGATGACGATGTTGACTTGACCGACCTCGTCGTGCTCGTCGGCTACCTGTTTCTGAACGGCCAGATCTGTTGTGAGGCAGAGGCGAATATCGACGCCGACCCGCAGGGGCGCATCGATCTCAGCGATCTCATGGCCCTGGTCAGCCATCTGTTCCAGCCTCCCGCTGATCTCCCCCCTTGCCTGTAAGCAGACAAGGCACACGGATCAAGACCAAAGGCGATCGGACCCTCCGGTCGCCTTTTCTATGGCCTTGACCGACAATCGATTATCCCTTGCGATTGACAAACGTGGAGATTGCGGTATATTTCATTGTTACTCTAAACAAATCAGCGGGGGAATTTTCTCATGCGTCGTCCATATCTTCTCTATACACTCGTGCTGTGCCTTGCCGGCTCGCTGGCCGCCAATCCACCCCAGCCACCGATCTTCACCGGCTGCCCGGACATGGTGACCGGAAATCACTGCGACTCCTTGCTCTACTCTGTAGTCGCTATTGACCCCAACGCCGCCCAACCCGGCTATAGCCGCAATGTCCGCTACCACCTGGTCTCCGGTCCGGGCGAAATCAACACCAAAACCGGCCTCTGGGTCTGGCACCCCGAACCATCCGATGTATATCAGAATTACCAGGTCGAAATCTCCGCCTCGGCCCATGACACCATGACCACCGGCGATCAGAACTGTCGGTTCTATGTGTCCGCCGAGAACAACCCGCCGGAGATGGACGCTCAGCGCTACCAGTATGTTCGCACCGAAGTTGGCCAGGAAGCGATCGCCCAGTTTACCGCGTACGACTCGGACGAATGTGACACCGTTACGTACTACCTCTACGATGTCGAACCATTTCCGGTTGGCAGTTTCAGTCTCGACAGTAACACCGGGCTCTTCCACTTCACACCCGAGGCCTCCGATAACAACCGACGCTTCGAGTTTTACATACACGTTGGCGATGGCCTTAGCGGCGGCTCCACGGCCGGCGTGACGGTCGAGGTCGGCACTGCCCCTGTTGCCGAGAACTTGAGCTTCAGAATAGCAAGTGTCGAATTCGTCCCGCTCGGCTCTACCGTGGATGTCCCGGTGTGGATCGACACTAACGGGTATGAGTTTGACCGTATCGAATTGCTCATTGCCTATGACAGCAGCCTATTGCACCTCGAAGACGTGCTCGAAGATGACTTTCTCCAGTCATGCGGTTGGGAGCTTCTGGACTGGTGGCCATACCGTATTCCGCTTCTCCCCGGCGAACCCTCTTCCCTTGCAGGCATATTCGTTCGCCTGGCAGCTGATATCCCGTATATCGACGGAGAGCCAACCTGTCTGGCGCCAGACGTCCTCCCAACCAGGCTGTTGCGCCTCCGCTTTGATGTAATCGCCGATAACAGCGATATCGAAGCGACGACCGACGTCAGATTCTACTGGCCCAGTTGCTTTGCCAACAGAACGTACAGTACCTCTAACAAGACCCTCCTTGCCTCGGCTGTGCGTGACGCCGACGGCGACCTGCGGCCTCGTCCTCTCGAGTTACCCAGCTTTGACGGTTTGCCGACAGACTGCGGTATCTCTCCATACACCGCCCATGTAGTCACATTCCGGCAGGGCCGACTGCAGCTGGTTGATTCCAATTTCATCCCACTCCGCGGCGACTGCAACATGGACGGCATCGCCTGGACACTCGAAGACCTTTCCTACCTCGGCGGCTACTTCTATGGCGGCTGTCCGACAGCCTACTGCGGCTGCGCCGATCCGAACCTCGACAGCGTCCCAAACCACATCTCCGATTACTGGTTCATGTTCAACGTCGTCCACTACTCGCGCGATCCGGAAACACCTGTGCCCACTCTGTCGGATCAGGTAGTCACCATCTTCGATGACACCCTGACTCATCAAATCCACATCGCCAACACCGACTCCATCTGTGGCTTCTTTGCAGTCTTCGATGGCATCGTTGAGTTTCCGTTTATGGCCTACGAATACTTCCACATCTGGAACGACGGCAATAAAACCTATGCCCTCGCCAACCTGCCGGTGATCATCCCCGACAAAGCGACCAACTACGACTACTTCCTTGAAGACGGCGTGCTGTTTGAATACACCGGCGGAACGCTGCTCGAGATTCAGGCCTCAACCTGCGCCGGCGTTCGCATGCCGGTGATGATATCCGTAGGACCGTCACCATATCAGATCGTCATCGAAACCGAAGCCGGACCCGACTCAACCGGCGTCACCCCCGGCACCTTCCAGCACGTCGATGTCAAGCTCACGAACGCCCTCGCACCAATCGGTGCCTTCAGTTTGCTTATGGCGTACGACGCCTCTCAGCTTTCCTTCGCCGGGGCCGAGATTGACTCCTCTCCCCTCTACACCGAATGCGCCTGGGAATACTTCACCTTCCGCACCGGCGCCAACGGCAACTGCGAAGGAGATTGCCCCAGCGGACTGGTCTCGGTTACCGGTATCGCCGAAACCAACGACGGACCGCACCATCCCGAGATATGCAATCTCGCCGAATTCGACAACCCGACCATATTCACACTCGAGTTCCTGGTGTCGGCACATGTTGCTTACGAACGCTGGTCGCCAATCGACTTCTTCTGGGTCGACTGCACCGACAACACAATGAGCAATTGGATAGGCGACACCCTGCTCATGTCCAATCGCGTTCTGCGACGGACATCGTATTCATGGCAGAATCCTGACGACGAGTCTTCATGGCAGGATGTCACCGACTATCTTGCCGGCTTCCCGACCTACACCGGGGCCCAGGCCCAATGCACAATCAATCCCGATCCGAACCGACCGGAACCTGCCAGCCTCATTGAGTTCATCGGCGGAGGCATCTACGTCAAATCCGAAACGACCATCACCCTCGGCGATCTCAATTTCGATGGCTTCCCATTCACCGTTGCCGACGGTGTTATCTTCGCCAACTACTTCCTGTGGGGACGAGATGCGTTTTCCGCGGTGCCGGACGAAATTCCCTTCCTTTGGATTCAATTTGCTTCGGACATGAACATCGATAGTCGATTCCTTACTATCGAAGATTTCGTGCTGCTCGTGCGAACTATGAACAGCGGACCCTTCCCCCTGCCTCCTTACACAGGACCGCTGCCCGACCCGGTGTCATTCGTGCTGTCCCCGGAAGGAGTGCTCTCATTCGCCGGACCGTACAACCTCGGCGCCGTGCGCATCGTTTTCGATGGCACATGCCAGGTCGAAGATGAGCTTGCTTCCATGGATCTCGCCTGGCGAACCGACGGCGACTCGACCATCGCCCTCATTTACACCTACGATACCGTCGGAACCGGAGCATCCGGCAACCTGGTCCGCGTCACCGGCGACTGTGCAACCATTCGCTCGGTCGAAGCGGCCAACTTCTCGGGACGTGCCATCCAGTGCGTCTTTGACACCCCCACCGATGTCGGCGATCCTACGTCCAACCTCCCCGAACACTTCGCGCTCGAGCAGAACTACCCCAATCCGTTCAACCCGACTACGACTATCGAGTTCGCGATGCCCGAAGCCGCCCATGTCTCCATCGAGGTCTACAATATCATGGGACGACGCGTGAGGTCACTGGTGACATCATATCTGCCTGCCGGCTATCACTCGATCATATGGGACGGACGCGACCAGAGCGGCGCGCCGGTAGCAAGCGGCGTCTACCTCTATCGCATCGACGCCGGCACGTTCATTGCCTCGCGCAAGATGCTCCTGCTGAAGTAGCACGTAGCATTGTTAGTACACCGTTACGAATAAGGACAGGCCGCAACACAGCGGTCTGTCTTTTTTTTCGCGCCGATTACACTTGCCTCACGGACTCCGTTTTTGTACCATGCAATCGCTTTTTGTGCGAACTGCGGCTTCACTCGAGCGCAACAAATCTGTAATCATCGACGTATGTCACTAATATCATCGATCCCGGGAAAGGTCCGTACATGACAATCGACAACAGCTTCCTGCTCGTCCTTAAATCATCCGGCATTGGCGACGGCGAGATCGACCTCGGCAACAAACTGATGCGCTCCTTTCTCTCGATGCTCCTTGAGATGAACGAGATCCCTTCGCGCATCATATGTATGAACAGCGGCGTCTATCTCACTACCGAAGGTTCTCCTGTCGAAGATATATTGGAGTCGATGCAGTCACAGGGTACCGCCATACTGTCTTGTGGTACCTGCCTGGACTATTTCAATCGCCGGGACAAGCTCATCATCGGTCAACCCTCGAATATGCGCGAGACCGTCGAGGCGATGCTGAACTATAAGAAAGTCGTTACACCATAGACAGCCCGTCGTCGATAAAGCCGTAGGGCGGGTCCGTCCTCGAACCCGCCAGCTCTTGCATCAAGTAGGGCGGGTCCGTCTTCGAACCCGCCACGCCCGTGTCGTCAGGCAGAGACAGAACGTCACCCTGAGCGGAGTCGAAGGGTGAGGACAGAACATAGCTCTTGCATCAAGTAGGGCGGGTCCGTCTTCGAACCCGCCACGCCCGTGTCGTCAGGCAACAGCAGAACGTCACCCTGAGCGGAGTCGAAGGGTGAGGACAGATTAGAGGGCAGAACCCAAACCGGTTCTGCCAACTGGAAACAAATGATCGTTGCGTCATATGCTAGTCCCCCGAAACGACCGACATGTGACGCCGGACACGACCCACGCGGTTTCACCACCAATTCCCTGGCAATCGTGAAACTGCCCGCCTTTGTAAAGAGCAAGAAGAAACGTGCGACCCGAATTCACACGAAAACAAGGAAACGGTGTTTTTCGGATCCTTAAAAATAGTAAAACAAACCCATTTCCTTGTAAGGTACACCGGGACACACTTGTACAACGACTTTTTGATTATCGATGGCGAAACGAGACACTATGACGATTCAGAACACGGTCTTGGAAGACAAGAACTTACTTATCATCTCCATGAACAACCCCTCCCCGGACGCCTGTCAACATCCGGCTCGACGGGCTATGACACGAAACCGGCGGAACCGTCTCACCCTCCATCCCGGCAAAGCTGATATTATGGAGAGTCACCAATGATCCAGGTCAGAAACCTCCGAAAGCACTTTGGCGACCTCGTCGCGGTCGATGATGTTTCACTCGAAATCCAGGACGGCGAGGCGTTCGGACTCCTCGGCCCCAACGGCGCCGGCAAAACTACCACCATCAGCATGATTGTCGGCACGCTCTCCCCCGATTCGGGTACCGTCACGATCGACGGTGTTGACGACCCCACTCGACCTGCCTTGCGCTACAGAATCGGCAATGCCCCTCAGGCCCTCGCCATATATGATGATCTCACCGCCGAAGAAAACCTGCGTTTTTTCGGCAAGCTCTATAATCTCTCCGGAAGTCGATTGAGCGAACAAGTCGACTCCGTGCTGGAAACTATCGGCCTTACCGAGCGACGCAAAGATCGCGTGAAGACGTTTTCGGGCGGCATGCAACGACGCCTGAATCTCGGCTGCGCTATTATCCATGACCCACCACTGTTGCTCTTCGATGAGCCGACCGTCGGTGTCGATCCGCAATCCCGCAATCTCATTTTCGAGAAAATCGAGCAGCTCAAGAAACGGGGGCGCACCATTATCTATACGACTCACTACATGGAGGAAGCGCAGCGCCTGTGCGACCGCGTGGCCATTATCGATCACGGCAGGATCCTTGCCCTCGACTCCGTCAAGGCGCTTATCGCGCAGCACGGCGGCAAGGCCGTCGTTGCCGCCGATCTCAACGCCATCCCCGAAGACTCGTCCGCTCTTCCGGCGCCGCTTGATGGCGACCATCTTCGATTTGAAACCAACCGGCCAATGGAAGACATCGCCACACTGGCCCGCTCCGGTCTGGACTTTCGCACTCTCAGTATCGACCAGCCCGACCTCGAAAGCGTCTTCCTCAACCTTACGGGACGGAGGCTGAGAGACTGATGTCACGCATTATCGCCATTGCCATCAAGGATATCCGCATCCTGTCACGAGACTTCGGCGGCATGTTCTTCGTTCTTATCTTCCCTCTCATCATGGCCCTGTTGTTTGGCGCCATCTTTGGCGGCTCCGGAAGCGGACGCTCGAAAGGAATGAAAATCGCCATCCCGATCGAACAGACCTCGGCAGAAAAAGCATTCTACGATCAGCTCTCTAAAGCCGATGTGCTGCAGATATCCAGCATGCCCACCGACTCCGCGCGCGCCCTCGTCTCAGCAGGCAAAATGGTCGCCTTCGTCAAATACACTGACACCAGCGACGCTTCGCTAAGTTTCTTCGGTGGGACGCGCCCGGCCATCGACGTCTGGATCGACCCGACCCGCAAGGCCGAAGCCGGCTATCTTAACGGACTCATCAATCAAGCGTACTTCACCGTCGTGCAGTCGAGGATGATGGATGTCACGAATATGCAAGCATCGCTGAAGACGCAGATCGCAACTATAGACACGTCGTCACTGCTCACACCCGACGAGCGTTTGCGGACGAAGTCGATGCTGACCGAATTTAATGAGTTCCTGGGCTCCATCCAGGCCACCGATTCGGCCTTCGACGCCAGGAACGACACCGCAGGTGTCGCCGGCAGTGAAGGGAATACCGATAGCGAAGACTACTCCCCCTTCCGGCCGCCGACGGTCAACTTCGAGGAGGCGACCGTGACCAGCAAGGGACCTCGCACCAGCTGGGAAATCACCTTCCCCCAATCCGTCCAGTGGGGGCTGGTCGGCGTGGCGGCGGCGTTCGCCGTGTCGCTGGTTATCGAACGCACCCGGGGAACGTACTTGAGACTCCGGCTGGCCCCGATCAGCCGCGCTCACATTCTGGCAGGCAAAGGCCTGGCCTGCTTCCTGGCGTCAGTGACCGTCTGCACCGTCCTCATGATGATCGGGATTTTCGTGTTTGGCGTCCGGGTGGAATGGCCCCTCGGACTGGTGCTGGCGATTCTGTCCGCCGGTATCTGCTTCACCGGCATCATGATGCTGATAAGCGTCATCGGCGAAACCGAGCAGTCCGTCGGCGGTGCCGGCTGGGCCATCTTCCTGATCATGGCCATGACCGGCGGCGGCATGGTTCCGCTCCTGATGATGCCCAACTGGATGCTTGCTGTCGGAGCTTTCAGCCCCATCCGGTGGAGTATTACGGCCCTCGAAGGGGCCATCTGGCGCGGCTTTACCCCGGCCCAGATGGCCACGCCCCTCGGCATCCTGGTCGGGACCGGCCTGGTTTGCTTCACGTTGGGCGTATTCATCCTCGCCCGCCGCGAGAGCTGAGCCGCCACGAAGCTGTCGAACGCCGGTGCATTTTGTTGACACCGGTGCATTCAACCCTATCTTGCAGGTGGGGCTGAGAGCACCGTGATCGGCCGTTTGGCAGTCCATCCCGGAGTGCACCAACGCCGCATCCAACACGATGGGAATGGTGACTTGATGTTCGCAGACTTCTGGCCAATCATTCTTCGAATCATATCCGTTCTCTCCGGCTGTGCCGCTGGCCTCATGATCGGTGGCCTTGTCTACTTCGTCTTCTTCGAAGATTCCGTCGTCTCCTGCAGCAACGGAACCTGCCTGCGCTCCGGCAAAGTCATGACCGTCGCCTCGGTACTGTTCTTCCTCGCTTCGGTCTACGTCCTCCATCTCAACATCATCTCACCGATCATCGTCTCCCTCGTCGCCATGTCCATCACCCGTTTGCTCTGGGCGCTCGGGGAGGGGCTTATCGAAGCCGGTCGCATCTTCGAAGCGCTCACGGACTTCTCCCGGGACGACAGCCAGGTGCGCGATTTCCTGCATCGCTCGCGCGACTACCGCCAGATCCAGGACCTTCGCAAGGTCGCCCGCCGCATGTTCGTCCCCGGTTCTCCCCAGCTTCGCGAACTGGAGCGGGTCATCTCGGAAGAGATCGATGTGCGACCCGGCGGTGAATCATCGAGCCGATCGTCTAGTACGTGATAGGTTTCGGCCGGCGGTTGTCGTCGACCGCCACCATTGTAAACGTCCCCTTGATAGCACTCTCCCGCTTATCCGAAAACATGTCTTCCATGAACAGGTCGACTTCGATCTGAATACTCGTTCGTCCGATTCTCACGATGCGCCCGATCATCTCGACTATCTTCCCGGCCGGGATCGGCTTCTTGAAATCCGTCCGGTCCATCGAAACCGTCACCACATCGCAGCGACAGAACCTCGCGGCGGTGATAAACGCCACTTCGTCCATCCAGCCCAGTGCCTGTCCGCCAAACAGGGTGTCGTAGTGGTTGGTGGTGTTGGGGAAGATCGCCTTGCAGACGTGCGTAACGGAGTTTTTCATTCTCTCTTCGCGTGTCATACCGGTATTCCTTTGCTCGGGTGTGTACTCCGAAGCGAAGGTAGGCCCGGCGGGTCGATTTTGCAAGTTGCTCCGGATCATCGAAAGTCCCTCGACTTGACCTGCACCTCGCGTCGCTCGAACTCCAGCGGGTAGAATTGATGCCCGATCACGTTGATGACGCCATCCTTTTTCTCCAGTGTTCCCCGCACGATCAGGGCGCGCGAGAAAATGATGATCCGTCGGAAGCGCTTCATCACGTTTGGTTTGACGACAATATTGGAGAACCCGGTTTCGTCTTCGAGGGTGATAAACACAAATCCCTTGGCGGTCATCGGCCGCTGCCGGATCACGACCACTCCGGCGACGATCGTCAGCTTGTTGTTCGGCAGTCCGCTCAGCTCACCGGCTGAGAAAACACGTTTCCGGCGAAGGCGGTCGCGGATCAGCGTCATCGGGTGCGGCCCATTCGAAAGACTCATCCCCTTGAAATCGGCTGCCAGCCGCTCGAGCGTCTCCATCGGCGACAGTCTCCGATCCCCGTCCTCAATAAACGATATCTGCAGCTCCTCGGCTGAGCGGTTGATCAGCGACAGCACTTTCCACAGCGCCTGACGGCGGGTCGTGCCAAAGCAGTCAAAGCCACCGATCATGGCGATCTGCTCCAGGGCATCGCGATCCAGTTCGGTGCGAAAGACGAAATCTTCGATCGACCGAAACGCCCCCGCCTCCAGCGCTTCTTCGATAATCTCCTGCGCCGCCGGTCCCAGTGATTTGACATAGCGGAAGCCGAGCCGTACCGCACCGTTTTCGATCGTGCAGTCCCACACACTACGGGAGACATCGACACCTAATATCTCCACACCCCGCCGCTGGGCCTCGTATACGATTGTCGACGGTGTGTAGAACCCCATCGGCTGGGCGTTCAGCAGCGAGCAGTAAAACTCCGCCGGAAAATAGACTTTCAAATACGCCGAGACATAGACCAGCAGGGCAAACGATGCGGCGTGCGACTCGGTGAATCCGAAATCGGCGAACGCCGCCAGTTGATGGAAAATCCGCCAGGCGGACTCTTCGTCGATCCCCCGCGCCACCATGCCTGCAATCAGCTTTGTCGACAAATCTTCCATCCGCTCGCGGGAGCGTTTGTGTCCCATGGCGCGGCGAAGTTCATCGGCCTGACTCGGCGTAAACCCGGCCGCCGCCACCGCCACCTGCATCCCCTGCTCTTGAAAGAGCGGCACTCCGAGCGTCCGCTCCAGGATCTTCTTCAGCTTCGGATGCGGATAGGTCACCGGCTCCTCGCCGTTGCGTCGGCGCAAATACGGATGCACCATATCCCCCTGAATCGGTCCCGGCCGGATCAGGGCGACCTCAACCACCAGGTCGTAGAAGCAATCCGGACGGTGACGCGGCAGCGTGTTCATCTGCGCCCGTGATTCGACCTGAAAGACCCCGACCGTATCCGCCGTGCACAGCAGCTCGTACACTTTCGGATCATCGTACGTCAGTTTCGCCGGGTCGATCGTCAGGCCGTGGTGCTTCTCGATCAGCCGAAAGGCCAGATCGATCAGCGACAACATCCCCAACCCGAGCAGGTCGATCTTGACCAGCCCCATATCCTCGGCGTCGTCCTTGTCCCACTGGATCACACTCCGGTCGGGCATGGTGGCGTTTTCGACCGGGACGAGCTGCGAGAGGGGTGTTTTGGTGATGATCATCCCGCCGACATGAATTCCCAGATGGCGCGGGAATTTCCTGATCTGGGCACACAGCTCGATCAGCAGCCCGACCCGGCGGTCGTTGAGGTTGATGCCTGCTTCCTGCAGCCGCCCCTTGATCTCGTCAGCGGGTGAGTAGCTGTCGAGATGTTTGGACAGGCGGTTGACTTCCGAGGGTGAGAAGCCGAGCGCCTTACCGACATCGCGCACCGCCGAGCGTCCGCGATATGAGATGACTTCGCACACCATCGAGGCGTGCCGCCGCCCGTACTTGTTGTAGACGTACTGGATCACTTCCTCGCGGCGGTTGTTGGCGATATCGATATCGATATCGGGTGGCTCGCGGCGATGCTCGGAGAGGAAGCGCTCAAAGAGCAACTCCAACCTGATCGGGTCAACCGCCGTAATGCCAAGACAATAGCAGACCGCCGAGTTCGCCGCTGAGCCTCTGCCCTGCGACAGGATACCGTTCTCGCGGCAGAAGCGGGCGATGTCCCAGACGATCAGGAAGTAGCCTGCGAAGTCGAGCTTCCTGATGATGCGAAGCTCGTGCTGGAGCTGTCGCACGACCTTGTCGTTGAGCCGGGCGTAGCGACTGCGGGCGCCGGCGTAGGTCAACTTGCGAAGGTAGCTGAAAACGGTCTCCCCCGACGGCACTTCGAAATCCGGCAGGTCGGGCTGAAGACTATCCATCGAAAACGCACACCGTTCGGCGATCCGTACCGTATTGGCAATCGCTCCGGGAAAGCGCTCGAACTTCCGGATCATCACGTCGGCCGACTTGAGATACCGCTCGGCGTTGGGATACAGTATCTCGCCCGCTTCGTCGAGCGTGGTGTGGTACTTGATACAGGCCAGCACATCGCCCAGACGACGACCATCGGGCACGGCGTAGTGGACGTCGTTGGTTGCGACCAGCGGAATGTCCAGCTCTTGGCCGAGTTCAGCCAGGCGCGTGCACAGGAACTCGTGCACCGGAAGGTTGTGGTGCTGCAACTCGAGATAAAACCGCTCCCGGCCGAACAGATTTTGATAGTATCGCGCCCGCGCTGCCGCTTCGCCTCGCCGTCCGTGTATCACCAGGCTGGGTATCTCACCGTTCACACAACCGGAGAGAGCGATCAGACCGGTGTGATAGCGTTCGAGCATCGCATACGAGATTTTCGCCTCTCCTTTTTTCCCGGCCAACTGGGCTTCGCTCAACATCTGCGACAGGTTGGCATAGCCCTGTTCATTTTCGACCAGGACAATCAGGTGACGGTCGTTTTCGAGCGTCAACTCCGAGCCGATAATCGCTTTGATTCCGGCCGCTTTCGCCGCCTGGTGAAACCGCACCACACCGTACAGCCCGTTGTGATCGGTCAGGGCGAGAGCCGGATAGCCGAGCCGGGCGGCCTGGACGATCAGCGCTTCGGGATGATCAGCGCCGTCGAGGAACGAGAAGTTGGAGTGGCAGTGCAGCTCGATATATGGTGGCGTGTCGGTCATTACATGGTGCGCTACCTCCTCCCCCCAGTTTCAATGGCGGGTTCGAAGACGGACCCGCTACGGGTGCTACATTGTTCCGCTCACCCTTCGACTCCGCTCAGGGTGACGGTGTTGAGCCTCAGGACTACGTAGAGTTGTTCCCGATGTCGCGCGTCACATGTCGTCCGCCTGCGGCGGGCTAGCATGTGACGCAACAGAATCGGCAGAACCGCTTCGACGCGCCTCGGCGCGTCTCGGGTTCTGCCCTACAGTGCTGACGAGACAGTTGATGATCCCACCCGCCGTCCCCGCAAAAGCGGCGACTTTGGGTGGGCCACAACATCGGCGTGTGATGCAAGTCGTTGTTGTCCAATGCCGTTTTTTGAATCGTCATCGTGCGTCGCATATCCGTCAAAAGCAAAAAGTCATTGTACAAGTTTGTCTTCGTACGAGTTACAGCGAAATGGGTTCGTTTTGTTATTTTTAAGGATCCAAAAATCCCGGTTCCTTTTTTGGGTGCGAAGCCGTGTCGCACGATGTGTTTGTTCTCTATAAAAGGCGGATGGTGTTGTGAACGCCTGTAAGTTGATGGTAAAATTGTGTCATCCTCCCGATAGATGTCCGAACCGTTTCGTTTATCACCCTTCGACAAGCTCAGGGTGACGGTGTGAGGGGCTCAGGGCGACGTTCCGCGTCACATGTCGTCCGCCTGCGGCGGGCTAGCATGTGACGCAACAGCCAATGGTTGTCGTCAGGCGGGGTCGCCTGACGACACGGTGCTCTGTACACCGTTGATGATCCCACCCGCCGTCCCCGCAAAAGCGGCGACCTTGGGTGGGCCACAGATGCCTGACGACACGGTGCTCTGTACACCGTTGATGATCCCACCCGCCGTCCCCGCAAAAGCGGCGACCTTGGGTGGGCCACAGATGCCTGACGACACGGTGCATGGCGGGTTCGAAGACGGACCCGCCCTACGATGATCTGACGACACGGTGCATGGCGGGTTCGAAGACGGACCCGCCCTACGATGATCTGA